>NZ_CP125669.1 GCF_030053775.1 Acinetobacter corruptisaponis | reverse complement strand
AAGCATATCTACTGGTAGATTCTGATTTTAATTATACGGTTTTCTTTTTGAACAGGAAGTGACCGATGACCCATTCTTGTCCTTGTTCAAATCCAAACAATTCCGCGCAAGCCATAAAAAAGATACGCCAACGTTGCCACCAAGCATCAGCATTCTGTGCATATACCTGCTCGAATAGTGGTTTTAATTGTCCAGCGTTACGATCCATGTTTTCGAGCCAGGCATTTGCTGTTTTTTCGTAGTGCGTACCTGACCATTGCCAATGCTGTGATAACTCTAAATCTTTTTGGAAATGCAAAAACGTAGACGTTGCTGGCATTAATCCCCCTGTAAAGAAGTAGCGTGACATCCAATCATATTCACTTTTTATTTCGAATGGATAATGTAAGAAGCGATGGCAAAAAATATGACACCATAACAATCCTTTGGGTTTGAGCCATAATTGAATTTTCTGAAATAATTTTTGATAATTTCTAACGTGCTCAAACATTTCTACAGACACAATACGATCAAACGAATTTTCTTTTAATTCGAGTATGTTGACATCACAGGTGATGATTTTAATATTTTGTAGACCACGTTTTTCCGCTTCAGCTAAAATATGTTGACGTTGCGTTACGGAATTGGATACTGCAGTAATTTTAGCGTTCGGATAATGCTCCGCCATCCATAAGGTAAATGAACCCCAACCACAGCCGAGTTCCAAAATATTTTGACCATCATGCAATTGTGCTCGTTCACTGTAAACTTGCAGTGCGAACTCTTCTGCTTCATCTAATTGGGTTGTATCATCTGCAAAAAAACAGGCACTGTATTTTAATCTTTTGCCTAAAACTGCCTGAAAAAAAGCGGTCGGCAACTCATAATGTTGTTCATTGGCTTTGTCTGTTTCAATCGCAATTTCACTCTGCTTCAACATATTCAACACATCCATATAGCGTTGAGCACCCTGTTCTGGATCATAGCGACCCTCTTGAATCAAACGCTTTTTGCTTAATGTACGAATTGCTGCACGAATCGCTTGATCAGGCACTAGGCCACTCTCAACGAGTTTCAATGATTGCTGAATAATAAAGTCCATACGCTCACCTATTTTTGGGTTTCCATGGAATAAACATAGAAGTTCGTTTTTGATAATCGAGATAATTTTGACCTCGATTTTTTAATGCCTGCTGTTCACTAAATGGAATCCCCGTGATGTAATACAAAAAGAACCACATCAAAACAGGATAAATCCAGAGGCTATATAACCCTGCCGCCAACCCAATTACTGGATAAGCAAACCAATGTATCCATTCAAAAAAGTAGTTTGGATGACGCGAATATTTCCATAGCCCCTGATCCATCGTCTTTCCATGATTCTGTGGATTTTGCTTGAAACGGTATAATTGCTGATCTGCAATTACTTCACCCATAAATGCAATCACCATAATCACGCCTGCAATAATAATAAAATCATTGCTTTGGTTATTCCAAACTGTAATTGGCACATTCAGTAAACTCCACATTGGAATACTGAATAAAATTGCTAAACCCGCTTGAAACATAAAAAAGGCAAAAAAGCCAAGGTGTTGATATTTTCCCATCGCTAACCGCATATTGGCATATCGGCGATCTTCTTCGTGCTCTGCCATATAACGGCGAAATAAATGCACACTCAATCGTAAAAACCAAACAGAACTCAGAATGCCTATAAACCATCTGACGTTCTCTGGAGCGACATCTACACACCAAGCAGTAATGACAATATTTAGGAAAATGCAAAAACTCCATGCCACATCAACAATGCCTGCACGAAAGTTGTATGTCGCCCATAGCCAACAAATTATCATCACGACAGTATCAAGTACAAACAATTGCCACAACATACTTGCCTCCTTGATGCATCACATAAGTTGATTATTAATAAGGGCTTGCTTCGAATAAGAGTTGTACATTGCTAATTACACCTTCTTTAAAGCCACCTTCGCAGTAACAAAGGTAGAAATCCCACATTCGAATGAAGTTTTCATCAAACCCCAGTGCCAATACCTGTGGTTTGGCATTTAAAAAACGTTCACGCCATTGATGAATCGTTTCAGCATAACTAAGGCCAATATCTTCAAGATGTTTTAAACGCAGTTTCTGTTCAGATGCAGCTTGGGTCAGCACACTAATACATGGAATAAAACTACCTGGGAAAATATAGCGTTTAATATAATCCACTGTACTTAATGCTTTTTTATAACGTGCATCTTCAATGGTAATGGCTTGGATCAATCCCAAACCATATGGCTTAAGCAGGGATCTACATTTATTAAAGTAAGTTGATAAATATTGCTCACCCACAGCTTCGATCATTTCGATGGAAACCAATTTGTCGAACTTGCCTTCCAATAAACGATAATCCTTGAGTTCAACATTCACACGATGACTTAAACCTGCTGCTGCAATACGTTTATTTGCTTCATCGTACTGAGCCTGTGAAATCGTAATTGTGGTCACTTTACAGCCGTAATGCTGGGCTGCATAGATCGCAAAACCGCCCCAACCGCTTCCGATTTCAACGAGATGATCCATCGGTTTCAATTGCAATTTTTGGCAGATCAATTCTTTTTTATAATCAGATGCTTGCTCTAATGTCATGTGCGTTTGCTTATAGATTGCACTGGAGTACATCATGGAAGAGTCTAGAAAGAGCTTAAAAAAATCATTGCTGAGATCATAGTGCTCTGCAATATTTTTACGGCTGCCTGATAATGAATTTTTACGTGTTTTGTACCACGCTTTTAAAATCAGTTGGCTTGCTTGCGAAAGCATATTTTGATTAATTTTATCGAGAACATGACGGTTTCTCGCTAAAATTTGGATCAGTTCAACTAAGTTTTCACTGCTCCAATATCCCTGAATATAACCCTCAGCCGCCCCAAGCACGCCATTTTTAAAAATTAGATCAATGAGGGCTTTATTATGCACATCCACCGTTGCTTCTAAATCAGAAATTTCACCTACCGTGCCATTCCATTCACCACGGAAATGAATTTGACCATGACGAAGTTTAAGCAAGCTGCGTAAAACAAATGGCAGTGAATCGTTTTCACCGAAAATAAGCGTTTTGATCATCTTGTTTTAAATCCTTATCTTTTTTAGGGTGCCGATAAAATGGAACTTTCTTTCGCCATAAATAAAATGCTTGTAAATAAATCGAAGCGAGCATTTTGAAAGGTTCAAAAGCATAATGAACAGCATAACGATTGAGCTGTGAAGGAACTGTGATATTTTCTAATTCGAACAGCATCGTTGCATCAAAAATTAATTTTTGTGTTTGATAAAGCTGCATATGAATGACATTTTGAGCATCAGAAAAGTTAAAGTGCCATTTGTACTGAATATTCATCGGCATAAATGGAGAAACATGAAAACTTTTTTGAAATTCGAACTCTGCACCATGATACTCAGAATGGTGTTTTAACTTATCACGACAATCATGCACATATACTTTGCGTTCTTTCCAAGGCGTATTGGTGATCTCAGTTAAGATAAAAAGAAGCTGTTTTTGACTATTAAAAATAAAATAAAACACAACCGAATTAAAACTGAAACCAAGCATTCGTGGTAAAGCCAATACACGAATTTCTGATTGTATGGGCAAGACCGCATCTACTTGCTGCAATAAGATGTTTTTTATCCTTTGCCTTAAATTCCCTGTATAACCTTGCAAAAAATCATTTTCATCTATCTTTAGAAGATTCCAGTGTGCTGTTGAACATAACCATGAATCACTGAGTTTGGTTGTTATCTGATCAGGATCAAAATATAAATAGCTTAATGTTGCTTTAAATTCATGTGCCTTAGGGGTAAATCGGCGATGTCTGATTTTAGCTTTCGCGATAGCAAGTGGAGTTTCTAACATACTCAGCCCCCTATTCATCAGCTATAGTCATTAAATGTTCTACAACACGTTCAGCACTTCTTGCCCCATCTTCATGAAATCCCCAACCCCAATACGCACCACAAAATGAACTACGGTTTTTGCCATCTAATTCATGCCAACGGGATTGGGCCTCAAGTGCAGTTTTATTAAATACGGGATGCCGATAATGCCTTTCAATATAAATCTTATCTTTGGCAATCGGTGTATTGGGATTAAGTGTAGAAAAAACCTGTGTTTTACAGTTCAAATTTTGCAAACTATTCATCCAGTAGGTAAAACCAAAGTGAACATTGTCGGTCAAGGTAGATTGTTCATTTTGAGCTTGCGGAGTCACATGAACATGCCAGCTTGCCCACTGTGATCTAGATTTCGGCATAATAGATGTATCATGGTGTACTACCATACGATTATCTTGGTAATCAAAACTGCCTAAGACTTCACGCTCTATGTTTGAAGGCTCATCTAATAATTTTAAAGTGTCGTCAGCATGACTTGCAAAAATGACCCAATCAAATTGCTCTTGCCCATGTGCTGTCACAATGGAAATATGATCTTTGCTTCTGATCACTTGCTTTACTTGATTTTTTTTCCAGATAATCGTTGGGCAATGATGTTGAATTGCATAGATGTAGGATATTGAGCCACCTTTAACAGTTTGCCACTGCGGTCGATCTTTTAATTGCAGCATACGGTGATGCTGAAAAAAACTTACCACGAACTTGTAGGGAATATTGCCTACTTGATCGATAGGGCTTGACCAAAGCGCCCCGCACATTGGATATAGGTGTTCATCTCTAAACGCCTGAGAATATCCATGATGATTTAAATACTCGTCAATGGTTAATTCAGGATGACTTTCCTCAACAGAAACATCTTTATTTTCTTTATAAAAGCGAAGTAAATCCGACAGCATCCCCCGAAAGTTTTTATTTAAAAAGTTTTGTGGTCTAACCAATAATGACCATTTTTTTGAAGGATTGTATTGTAACCCTGTCACCAGATTATTGACGGAAAAACTCATGTCGCTGTTCTGTGCTTTGACTCCAAGCTCAGCAAGCATTGCACTAAAAAGTGGATAGTTATACGCATTGAAGACAATAAAACCACTGTCTACACTTACATTTTTCTGATCAATACTAAGTTCATGGGTATCGGTATGCCCACCAAAATAGTCCTGCTTTTCAAAAATGGTCACATGATGCATTTTTGAGAGTTTCCAAGCAGCATACATTCCAGAGATACCAGAGCCAACAATTGCAATTTTCATGAAGACTCCTTGGTTTGAGTTTTGGTTAGGTTCATTTTAAGATTTTGTTTTTGGCTGTTATAAGCAGCATAAATACGCTGTGGCACAGGTTTTATTCCCCAGATTAAACCCAGCCAAGACATTGCTTTTAAAACATAATAGGTGATATCAATTTGCCACCAGAAAAACCCTTGACGCGTACTACCTGCATAATAATGATGATTGTTATGCCATCCCTCACCTAACGTTATAATTGAAAGAAGAAGATTATTACGACTATTATCCGTAGTATCGAAATCTCTGCTTCCGTATAAATGAGCCAGTGAGTTAATACATAAAGTTGCATGAATCAATAGCACGGTTGAAACAACAAAGCCCCACACTAATAGTTGCAGCCCCGAAGTACCTAAATTCGGATGAGTAGCAGCGAGCCACTCGCCCAACACATAGACAGCAAAAGCGGTCATTAAAACAATGAGTAAACTAAATCGATCTAACCAGATAATCTCAGGAAACTTTAACCAATCTTTGATGATATGTTTGCGCGTCGAGAAGTTCTGTTCATTCAAAAACCACCCAATATGGCTGTACCAAAAACCATGGGTAGATGAATGAGGGTCTTGTTCTGTATCAGTAAAATGATGGTGATACCGATGATGTGCAGCCCACCAGAGCGGGCCACGTTGTGCACTCATTGTTCCTATAAGCAGAAAAATAAATTGTACTGGCCGTGAAGTTTGAAATGTTTTATGAGATAAATAACGATGGAAAAAGGCGGTAATTGCAAACATTCTGATCACATAAAATATGATCATAAAAATAATTGCAAACCATGAAATGCCTACCCAGAACACAGCTAAACAAGCAATGTGCAGTAAAATAAATGGAACAATTCTCAACCATTGGACTTGAGTATCTTTAATGCTTTTAGGGTCATCAACTGGATTTGATCCAAGCGAATTTCTATTTGACCAACTATCTATCCATCCCAGAAAAAATTTAAACATTGATTCTTCCTGACTACCTCATTTTTATAATTATCATTTTAGAAAATTCGATATGAATTTTATGTGAAGCTTTACTGACCACCCCAATTTTAATACGAAATCATTAAAAAACATAAATTTATATTTGATTAATGCACACTATTCTTAAGATGTTCTCAACTACGCTAAAGCTTTCACCTGAATAGTTTTTGGTAATCGCTCGAATGATTAATATTTGTGAGATAGACATACAATCCTATATCTGTGGAGTGCGAACCAGCTTAGAAACATCATATCCATAATCGCGGGCAGTTTGCACATACGATTGGTACGTTGCTGCATCCAGATTCGAATCTCTTGATAAGATCCATAGGTACTTATGAGATGGCCCCCCTACCAATGCAACACGGTAGTTAGAATCAATTCTTAGAATCCAATAATCTCCTTTGGTGAACGGAATCCATCGTAATCCAGAAGGTAAGAAGCTAACCTTTAACTTACTACTGCCTTCATTTTGGGGATAACCGACACCTTCAGAACTAATGGTTTCTCCTTTTTTTGTACGACAACTATTAATTACAGCAATAGTTTTATCAGAGTTGATCGAATAATTGGCTGTAGTATCACTCACACATTTTCGCTGAAAATACATCGGAAAGTGTGCTATTTCATACCACTTGCCGACATACTTATCGACCTCAATCTTATCCACTACTTTAGGAGTTTGGATTTCTGCATGCGTTGCAAAAGAGCATAAAAAACCTAAAGAAGCAATCAAACCTGAAAAAATCATTGTTCGTTTAATAAGTTGCATACATACCACCTTTAACTTTTATAATATTTTAAGTTAATAGATACTGATGTGAATAAACTGTGAAATTAATATCTTCAATACAGAAAGAATAAAATATAGACATTTATTATATTACAAATTTTAATCAAGGCGATGAAATAAGGGTAGTTGGTTGAGAATAGAGGGAAAAATATTTTTATTTGAGCTTTATCGAATAGTTTTTAAACTATATCTTCAGATAAGATTACATTAAAAAAATGATGTAATCTTTTAATGATTAAAATGAATAGAACAAGTAAATCTTAACCCAACACCTGTAATCGTTTGAATATATTTAGGTTCAGTTGCAACATCACCAATTTTATCTCTTAATTTTTTGACTAAAATCCGCAAGTAATGGGTATCTTCAACGTGGGTATTGCCCCACAGCTCTACAATAAGCTGTTTTTGTGTGATGATTTTCCCTTGATAACGTATCAATAAAGCCAGAAGCTGAAATTCTTTTTTGCTTAAAGATAGCTCTATACCATTTAATTTGACAACATGTTCAGCCACATCAATGTATAAATAACCATCATCAAAAATAATATGCTGTTCAACCTTAACAGGCTTATCCCGAAACAAGACCCGAATCCGTGCAGCCAACTCCTGAATACTAAAAGGTTTGGTGACATAATCATTTGCCCCTGCATCAAGTAGCATCACTTTCTGCTGCTCATCAGGTCGGGCAGATAATACAATGACAGGTGCATCCGACCATTGTCGCAATTCAAGCAACACCTCTTTGCCATCCATATCAGGTAAACCTAAATCCAAAATCACCAAATCTGCCCCTTGTGTTGCCAGAACTTCCAGTCCTTTGAGACCATTTTCAGCAACCAGAATCTGATAACCCTGTGTGCGTAAGGCAATATCCAGAAATTTACGAATCTGGGGTTCATCATCAATAATCAGAATCGAACCTTGTACAGCATGATGCAACATGAACTATTCCGATAAATTCAGTGGTAAACCTATTCTAATTAAAGTACCGTAATTTTGAAATGCAGGTAAGGCCTGTATCTCCCCCATATGTGCTCCAATAATTGCTTTCACAATTGATAGCCCCAAACCTGTGCCTGTTTTGCCCCGATCACCACGCTGCATGGTATAGAACATATTAAAAATCTGCTCTCGTTCCTGTTCTGGAATCCCGATGCCCTCATCAATAATATCAATCTGGATATAGTTTCCATCCTGAACAGCCGTGATCTGCACAGGCGTATTGTCAGGTGAAAATTTAGCGGCATTTTCTAGCACATTAAAAATTGCCTGTTCAACCAATGCAGGATGAACATAAAGTTGTGGCAAGTTCGGAGCAATATTTTTTTGAATTTTGATATGGGGTTGATAGCGAATCAAACGCTCTGTTGCCGATTGAATCAAGGTATCTACATCAATCCAGTCTCGTGCCAAAGTGAGTCCCTGATGCCCTAATCGGGTCATATCCAATAAGTTCTGGATATAGCGATCAAGGCGTTCACTTTCAATATGAATGGTGTCCAATAATTCATTCTGGTCATGTTTAGACATATGTTCAGCATAGTATTTTAAGCTATCTGCCGAACCAATAATGGCAGCTAAAGGCGAACGTAAATCATGTGAAACTGATGACAATAAGGCAGAGCGTAATTTTTCAGTTTCTCCAACAACTCTGGCATCTTCCAGTTCCGTTGCCAATTGGATACGGGAAGCCGTCTGGGCAATATCTTCAATCATCAATTCAATTAAACGTTGTTGTTCAAATGAAATCATGTTTTGGCTGGCTGGAAATTTGATGCCAATCACGCCATGCTGCTTTTCTAAAATTAACGGATTAAACCACCAGTCTGACTGAGTTAAGGTATTGGTAAAACGTCCACAAGGCTGTAAATTTTTCTGTGTCCAGTCTGCCGCAATCTGCTCTTTTTCATTCAATGCAACATTTAATGTTGTATATTTTTCCCCTATCTTCAACCAGACTTGTGCATTAAGTACCGTTTCCAAATGTTGTTTTGCCACATGTACCACTTGGGATAAATCAACACAGGGCGATAATTTACGTTCCAGTTCCAGAAGTTGAATCGATACGGAGTTTGCAGATTTTAGACTGACCACCTGAGCTTTTAACAGGCTTGCCAAACGCCCAACCAATAATGCAGATACCAAAAATATCACAATGGTAATCACACCATTTTTTGCATTAATTTCAAAACTAAAACGTGGGCTAATAAAAAAGTAGTTATACAGAGCAAAACACACCAATACACTGATAAATGTCATCAGCATTTGTGTTCTAATCGCAACCAACATCACAGTAATAATAAAAATAAGTGCCAAATCATTATAGCCAATGAACTGGTCGCTTACTGTGGCAATGATCAATCCTAAACAGACAATGATGCTACTTTCTAGCCATTGCCGTATCTGGGAATTAAACTCACGTTTATTTTGATGGGATGGCGATGCCATGCCCTTATTTTTTAGGCTTGAGGGTTGTACCAGTGTAATTTCAAAGGGATGAGGTTCTGCCAGCAATTTATCAGTAATGGATTGATTGAATAAATTTTTCCACCTTGTTTTTTTGGGCTGATAGCAAATCAGGATATTGGATGCACCATAATCATAAGCCGCCTGAATAATGCTTTCTGCCACATGGTCATTGTAGAATAGATAAGTTTCTGCACCCAGTTTACGGGCAAGTTGAAAGGCTTTATTCACCATTAAAATGCGTTGCTGTTTTTGGCGACTTTTTTGAACCGAAATCACGCTCCACAATGCGTTACGCCGTTCTGCAATACGATTGGCTCGACGTACCAAATCCTCTGAAAATTCCGAACCATCAATCACCAGCATTAAATGGTTTTGTACAGGAATGACCTGTCCCTGTGCGGTAAACTTTTCCCGATAATTTAAATCGACTTGTCCTGCAACGGTTTGAATGGCAAGGTCACGCAAAGCAATCAAATTGACAGGTTTAAAAAATCCATCCAGTGCATGAACGGTTTGTTCAGGCATATAGATTTTGCCCTGTTTCATCCGTTCCAGTAATTCAGGTACTGGTAAATCAACCAGACGTACATCTTTTAGACGTTTAAAAATCAGGTCAGGGACGGTTTCACTGACCCGAACCCCTGTAATCTGGTACACCACATCATTTAGACTTTCCAGATGTTGAATGTTCAGGGTGCTATAGACATCAATTCCTGCATCCAAAATTTCGTTTACATCCTGCCAGCGATATTCATGCCGACTGTTGGGCACATTACGATGAGCAAGTTCATCAACCAGTACAATTTTAGGTTTAATGGCAAGAATCTGGTCTAAATCCATTTCCTCAAGTGTGCGGTTTTGATACTGGATGTGTTTACGGGGCAGTACCTGTAAACCGTCAACCAGTTGCTCTGTTTCGATACGCCCATGCGTTTCCACAATGCCAACCACGACATGATGACCTTGCCTGACCAATTCATGCGCTCGGCTTAACATGGCATAGGTTTTACCTACACCAGGTGCTGCACCTAAAAACAGGGTTAAACGCCCTGACTGTTCTCGCTGACTATGAGCCAGCCACGCATCAGCTTTACTATTACGGTCGATGGTCATCAATCGGGTTCTCTCATGTTCAGCATTAAAGCGGACGTTGTAATTGGTCTAAAGCCAGATTCAATTGCAGTACATTGACTCGCTCTTGTCCAAACAAGCCAAATTGTTTGGGTTGAATATGTTGTTTGATTACATTCTCGACCTGCTGTTCAGTAAGCTGACGGTGTTGTGCTACCCGTTTTAGCTGTAATAATGCACTTTGTGGGGAAATGTCGGGGTCAATTCCACTGCCAGAAGCCGTCAGCATTTCATTGGATACATCCTGTGGATTGATCGCATTTTCATGAGCGAACTTTGCCCGACGTTCAGCGATTTGTTGTTGTAAATCGGGATTGCTCACTGCCAAGTTACTACCACCTACACTTGGTGGATTGTAATCCACCGCACTGGGTCTAGGATGGAAATATTGCTGACCTGTAAATGGTTGAGCCACCAAAGCTGAACCCATCATTTTGCCTTGATGTTCAATCAAGCTACCATTGGCTTGCGCTGGAAAAATGATTTGAGCAATCGACACATTCACTGCACAATATAAAACACCACACAGTATAAATCCAACGGTCACCAACCCGATGCTTTGACGTAAAACAGGCTGTTTTTCATTGGATATGGCTGCGAGTTGTTGTTGCATATTCATGGCATTTACCTCTTATTTTAGAAAAAACGGGATATCAAGACATCAATCAACTTGATGACAATGAATGGAAACACCACGCCACCGACACCATAAACCAGCATATTGCGTCTCAGCAGTTGTAATGCACTGGCAGGCTTAAACTGAACACCACGTAATGCCAATGGAATTAACATCGGAATAATCAAGGCATTAAAGATTAAGGCTGAAACAATGGCACTGCTTGGATTATCCAGATGTAGAATGTTTAATATATTGAGTTGAGGAATGGCGACTGCGAATAAGGCAGGTAAAATCACAAAATATTTTGAGACATCATTTGCCAGTGAAAAGGTGGTTAATGCACCTCGTGTAATCAATTGCTGTTTGCCAATTTCAACCACATCCAGCAGTTTGGTCGGGTCAGAATCCAAGTCCACCATATTGCCTGCTTCTTTAGCCGCCTGTGTGCCAGAATTCATTGCCAAGCCAATATCTGCCTGAGCCAATGCAGGAGCATCATTGGTTCCATCGCCAACCATTGCCACCAGTCGTCCCATTGCCTGCTCATTGCGAATACAGGCGAGTTTATCTTCTGGTCTTGCTTCCGCAATATAATCATCCACGCCTGCTTCAGCAGCAATTGCAGCAGCCGTCAAAGGATTATCCCCCGTGACCATAATGGTTTTAATACCCATTTGCCGCAATAAAGCAAAACGTTCTTTAATGCCTTGTTTAATCACATCTGAAAGTTCAATCACACCGAGAATATTGTGATTGGATGCCACCACCAAAGGTGTCGCTCCTTTAGATGCAACCTGTTCCACTCGGGTTTTCAGTTCAATATTGTCCTGAATATCCTGCTGGGTGAATTTAAGGATAGCATCCACTGCCCCTTTACGAATCGTTTGTCCTGTTGCCAAATCGACACCAGATAAACGTGTGGCTGCACTAAACTGGATAAATTCTGCATCTTTTGGCTCACTGATACTTTCCCCAAGTTCCTTGCCTAGACTCACCACCGATTTACCTTCGGGGGTTGGATCAGCAAAAGAAGTGAGCATGGCAGCTTGGCGTAATTCGCTTGGGGTCACACCTGCCAACGGATAAAATGCCGTTGCCTGACGGTCACCATAGGTAATTGTGCCTGTTTTATCCAGTAGCAACACATCTATATCGCCTGCAACTTCAACGGCTTTACCTGATTTTGCCAGGACATTGGCTTTTAATGCACGGTTCATTCCTGCAATCCCAATCGCAGGCAATAGACCGCCAATCGTGGTTGGAATCAGGCACACCAATAAAGCAATCAGTAACACGATACTGATTTTGACACCGACAATTCCCCCAATGAATGGCAGCGTCATCACCACGACAATAAAAGTCACTGTCATCACATTGAGTAAAATTCCCAAAGCGATTTCATTTGGTGTTTTTTGACGGTTCGCACCCTCAACCAACGCAATCATACGGTCTAAAAAGCTATGACCTGCTTCATTACTGACTTCTATAATGATGCTGTCTGATAAGACTTTTGTTCCCCCAATCACACCTGAGCGATCAGTATTGGCTTCACGTAACACAGGAGCAGATTCACCTGTCACTGCCGATTCATTGATGGTGGCAAAACCCTGAATAATCTCACCATCCGCAGGAATCAGTTCTCCTGCATTGACGATGACGAAATCACCTTTTTTAAGTTCATTGGCTGAAATACGCACCGCTTGGGCATTTAAATCCGCAAGCCGACTGGCAAACAGATTCTCTCTTGCCTGACGTAAGGATGAGGCTTGCCCTCTACCTTTGGCTTCTGCCACCGCTTCGGCATAATTGGCAAATAACACGGTAATCAACAAAATCAGGCTTAATGTCAGTCCTAATCCCAAACTGGCTTGTCCCATTAAGGTTGCCACAAAGGTTAAGACTGTACCCACCCAGACACAGGCCATGACAGGATTTTTAAACGCATGTTGTGGTAGCAGTTTATAAAAAGTCTGTTGAACAATTTCCTGATTAACAATGTCCATCTTACTTGCATTTAATGTTTTCATTTGACTGCTCCACTGTTAAAACTGTACTGATACATAATCAGCAATTGGTCCAAGAACCAACACAGGCATAAATTGCAACAAGGTCAGAATCAGTACGATACCCACCAAAGTTAAGGCAAATGTCGGTGATTCAATCTGTAAAGAACCTTTATTTTCAGAACCTTGTACTTTGCTGGCTAAACTAACTGCAATCATTACAGGAATAATCAGGGTGCTGTAACGACCTGCAAGCAAGGCAATGCTTGTGCTTAAATTCCACCAAACAGTGTTATCCGCCAGCCCCTCAAAACCTGAGCCATTATTGGCAAAGGCAGACACATATTCATAAAAGACTTGGCTAATTGCATGAAAGGATGGATTTGAATTGCCTGTTAAACTGGGAATTGCCAATGTAATTGCAGTTAGAGTCAGTAACATCACAGGCTGTAATACAATCACAATCGCCAATAATTTGATTTCGGTGACTTCAATTTTGCGTCCAAAGACTTCAGGCGTTCGTCCTGTCATCAGACCAGCAATAAAGACTGCAATAAATAAGTAGATAAAGAATTGAGCTAAACCACAGCCAATCCCACCCCAGATGGCATTAATCAACATATTACATAGCTCAACCAAACCTGTGAGTGGCGAGGCTGAGTCGTGCATCATATTGACTGAACCGTTATTTACCTGTGTGGTTAAAGTCCCCCACAATGCCGATGCCTCTGCACCAAAACGCAATTCCTTACCCTCCATCAAGGCAGGATTAACACTTAATGAAGATTTTTCTGTCCAAAATGCCAGTGATGTGGAAATCAATGACATCAGCATCATCGTACCGAATATCATCCACATCAGTTTTTTACGATTGACCAATGTTCCAATCATAAAAATCACAGCCATTGGAATCAGTAAAATGGCAATCATTTCAAGAACATTGGAAAGTGGTGTTGGATTTTCTAAAGGCACAGTACTATTTGGACCATACCAACCACCACCATTACTGCCCAGTTGCTTGATGGCAATCATTGGCGCAACTGGACCAAGTGGAATCTGTTGCGAGCTAAATTCTGCATGTTGTTCTACGGTTTGTACGCTTGGTCCACTGGATAAAGTGGATGGCACACCCTGACTGGTCAGCAATAGTGACCAAACCATTGCCAATGGAATCATAAAACGGAATAACGGACGAATGATGTCCTGCCAATAGTTGCCTAAATTAACCTCATTCCAGTTGCGTTTAATGCCATTGGTTAACTTTTCCTGTAAGAACAATGCTCTTAACATTGCCACCACAAGGGCGAGACCAATCAGGGGCGAAATAAACTGCATACCTGTAATCACAGTCATCTGGGCAAAATAAGACAACTGGGCTTGACCAGAATAATGCTGTTGGTTGGTATTGGTTAAAAATGAAATGGCGGTATGTAAAGCCAAATCCCATTTCATGTTGGGGATATGGTCGGGATTGAGTGGTAGCCAAGCCTGTGTCATTAAAATCACCACACTGATCACAAGCAAAGCAATATTGCTGATTAAAAAAGCGAGCATATACTGTCGCCAATTCATACCAGCATTTTTAACACCCATCACTGCATAAAGCGGTTTCTCTATCCAGTTAAGCAGGATGTCTGATTTCATTGGTGTTGCCTGCATTACTTTTGCAAGGTATCCACCAAGTGGATATGCCAACACTAAGGAAAATAAAAATACGAAAATAAATTCCCACATTGCAAATGCCATTTAAAAATAGATCAGCATGAGTATGGAAATTGACAGCGTAAATTATCTATATTGAAAAAAACGGCAGACGTAAATTTTGCATAAAATCACTGCTTCAATAATTGTTCTATTTCACGTTTGGAATAACCTCGCTCCTTGAAAATCTGAACAATCACTTTTTGTACTTCTGGCGATACATCAGCATACTGATCAACCAATCTCTCTGTATGAAGACCATCCAAGAGACCTTTCTGATTAAGCAATGTGTTCTGCAAACGATTACTTTCAGCAGCAGACCTAAAGAAACCCATGAATTTTCCTATGTATAGAACGCTTTCCTAGAAATATATTTTAATAATCTGAAAATTTATGGGCGTAAATTTCGTATAAATTTTTGCTCTTTAAAATGGAAAAAATTCTTTTATTTTTATAATTAACATTTGAAGTGCCACTTCTATTACTGTAATGATCTAGAGATAAACTCTCCGAGTCGCAAGTTTCAAGATGAGCAAAACCAAACGAACATTTGCTGCAAACTGTACAGTGCATATTTGTCGAATAATATGTAAACCAAGACTTAACATTACACAAGTTTGCATAGATAACTGCTTAGGACATAAGTCACATCTAAACAAATATCATAACGTGAGTAATAAGTTATTTATCGGATGTGTGCCATTTAAAAATGATTGGCTAAAACCATGCTAATCGTAGAATTAAACTTACTTTATAGACTGAGAAGATTACCACAAGGAGATACAAGTTACGTCGAATTATAATTAATACTTATGTAGCTCAAATTACATGCATTTTGAGAGCAATCAGTTGGCTGCATTGAATTGAATAGCCCCGAGCAGAAAAACTTCAAATTCTCTATCAAAGAGTTTGATCTTATTTGACCAATACAACATTTAATTGCAAAAAGATTGTTTTTGAATTGTAATCTTTTTTTAATTATACTGCTGCCACATTTCTACTACGACGTATCGCTGATATGAAGTCCAGTTTTCGTCAACACTTGCTAAAGTGGCGTACCGTGCTTGGTGCGATCACTTTGCTGTGTTTACTCTGGCATATCTTCTTACCAACGATGGTACACACAGGCATCATGCCCGCACTTTATGCAATGCCATCTCATTGCCAAGTCACAGAAATTCAAAATACGATGATGCTGACTCAGGAACATACACATCATCATTAAATGCACAAGATGTCCCACCAGCAGCATTTGCAACATACTCAGCATTCTCAACTCAGTGAATATGCTCAGGAGGTTTTTGCACTTGCAAGCCAAATCATGAAGCACTGTCCTTTATGTACACATGGTTTAGATGCTGCTGCAATCATTCCATTGATTGCATTTATTTTAGTATTTTTAGTGGCTTGGTTTAGTCGTGTACGATGCCTGTGTTATACATGGACAGAAGATCTGCACATCCCTCGAATCTTCTATATTCTTCCCATAAAACAAGCTCCACCACTCGCTCTATAAATTGCAATTTTTTACATCGTACTCGGTGCATCGTCACTGTGTATAACCTCGTTTATTGCTTTTTTATAGAGTTTAAAAATGAATACTCAATTTCGTTTGTCAGTATTAACGGCTGCGTGCTTGTCTATTAGCTATAGTTCTTTGGCATTTGCCGAAAACACAGCAAATAATGAAACTAAAACACTCTCCACCATTGTAGTCACTGCAAGTCGTGAGGGTGAATCCATCAATAATACGCCTGCTGCAATCAGTAAAATTAGTAACACTGACATTGAAGAAAAACATGCGACCTTTATTGGTCAGCTTGTCAATCAAACACCAGGTGTCTTAATGAATGATTTGGGCAACGAACAACACATGATGTCGATTCGCCAACCGATCACCACTGCTGCGGTTTATCAATATTTAGAAGATGGCGTTTCAGTGCGCCCTGTTGGTGTGTTTAACCACAACGCACTTTATGAGGTAAATTTGGCAGGGATTGAGAGTATTGAAATCCTACGTGGTCCAGCCAGTAGCTTATATGGCAGTAATGCCATTGGTGGAACAATTAACTTTCTAACCAAAGCCCCAAGTTTAACACCAACCGCTGATTTAGGAATCAGTGCAAGCAGTGAGGGCTATCGTCGTGTGGACTTGGGGGCTTCCAATACCTTTAATACAAATTTTGGTGAACATGGTTTAAGAATTTCAGGCTATGCCAGCGATCGTGGAGATAGTTGGCAGGATCATGCTGAAAGTAATAAGCAAAGTGTGACATTGAGACATGACTGGCGTATTTCTGATGCAACACAAATCAAAAATATTGTCAGCTATAATCATCTCAAAGCGGATATGACAGGCAGTTTGAATAAAGATGATTTCAATAAACGTGCAGGTTATAGCTATCAAACATTCACTTATCGTGATGTAGATGCAACTCGCCTTTCTTCCCAAATGAGTCATCAATGGAGTGATGAGCAGCAAAGTCAGGCAACAATCTATTATCGTGACAACAGCACAGAACAAAATCCAAGTTATACCATTCGTACTGATATTAAAAACGGTAAACCGACTGGAACATATAGTGGTCAAACCACCTATAATGCGTTTCAATCCTATGGTTTAAATCTACAGCATTCTGCAACATTAGATCAGGTTAAGTTGATTGTTGGCCTTATGGCTGATCATTCTCCAACTCAAGCAAAAACTAATGATATTGAAATCTTCCGTGATCCAAATACCTTAGTTTATACAGGCTTTAAACAACGCCAGTTATTACGAGACTTTAATGTTGATGTCAATAACCAGGCAATTTATGCTCAAGCCAACTGGCAGATTTTACCAACATTAAATCTGGTCGGTGGCGCACGTTATGACTGGATTAGCTATGATTATGACAATAAATTAACGCCATCTACTGTGACAGGCGCACCTGATGAAAAACGAAATTTTCATAAAGCCAGCCCTCAACTCGGTTTTGTCTGGAATATCACCCCTGCAATGGATATATATAGCAATTGGTCACAGGGGTTTGTTCCGCCAGAGGTCAGCAGTCTATATGGTGCGAATCTAGTGACACCCAATCTCAAAGAAGCCACCTTTAATAACATAGATGCTGGTGTACGTTTTAAACTACTTGATGATCACTTAGATGGTGAAATCACCTTATACCGCTTACAGGGTAAGGATGAAGTGATGAGCTATACCAAACCAGACAATACTCGTGAACCACGTAATACAGGCAAAACGCTACATCAAGGTATTGAGATTGGGGGAACATGGAAAATTAGTGATCTCTATGACCAGCGTTTAAAGTTATCTGGTAGCTGGGCAGAACACGAATATAAGGAGTTCCAGCCCTCCAGTGTTTTAGATTACAGTGGTAATACCATGCCAAGCGCACCGAAAACCTTTGGTACGCTTGAATACCAGATCAGACCTATTCCTGAATTGCTGCTCTCTGCTGAGGGTGTCTACGTGGGTTCCTACTGGATGAATGATGCCAATACTGAGAAGTATAATGGACATACTGTTTTAAATTTACGTGCCAATTATCGTAAAAATGCTTATGAAATTTATGGGCAAGTTCTCAATGTAACAGATGAGCACTATTCTGAAAGCACCTCTTACAGCAACAATCAGGCGAGTTATACCCCTGCTGCACCTCGTACCTATTTATTAGGCTTACGTTACCACTTTGGGAAATAAGCCATGAATGCCAACCAACTTAAGAAACTGATACGTTTGCATCGTTATTTTGGGATGGTTTTAGGCATTTTAGTTTTATTCTGGGCTTTAACTGGCGTGTTGCACCCAATTATGAGTGCAACACAGCCACAGCCTGTAAAACGTATGCCACCATCTCAAGAGCTTGATTTGCGGTCTGCTTTGGCTGTTCCACAGCTTTTAAAGCAGCAGCAAATTGAACATTTTTCTGCTTTGCAAGCGATTCAGTTGCAATCTCAACAAGTTGCCTATCGTGTCTTAAAACCCTATCAAGATATGGCTGAATATTATGACAGCCAAACAGGTCAGTTAATTCAGGGTGCAGAACAGCAAGATGCTAAACGCCTTGCTCTCTGGTACACGGGATTAAGAGAGCAAGAGATTGTTTCAACCACCCTCATTGCCGAGTTTAGTGATGATTATCCAAGTGTTAATCGTTTATTACCGATTTGGCGTGTCGATTTTAGCAATGGTCTAAGGGCTTATGTTGATACCTCTCAATCTCGACTATCGACCTTGTCCAATGACCAAAAAATGTGGATGGCAAGAATTTTCCGTTTAGGTCATACATGGACGTGGGGTAATCAAGCCTGGACAGGTCAAACGCTGCTGATGCAAATCGCCTTAATTGGTATATTGGTGCTGATATTTATGGGGATTGGATTATTTTTTAAAATCCATAATCGCAAAAATCATCGGTTAGGTCATAAACCAATGCGTTTTTTACATCGTTATTTAAGTATCAGTTTAAGTGTGTTTATGCTGCTTTGGGTCATCAGTGGTTTTTATCATGTATGGCAGAAAAAACCTGATATTCAAAATATTCAGCCCGTTTTTAATACGGAAGATTTAAGTCTGGAAGCATGGCAAGCTGTCGTATCACAGCCTTTACAGCGTTTAAGTCTTGTACCAATTGCATTCAATCAACATCAGGCTCAGGCAGGATGGTTATTTCAGCCTATCGGACAAAATCCAATGCAAGGCAGTATGACCGCAGTCAAAGAACATGACCACCATACACATGGTAAAAGCCAAGCACCTGAAATAAAGTTAATAGATGCCCATACGGTGAATATACTGGATGCCTTGCAACAAAGCAGACAACTTGCTGCAAGTTATCTCAATCTACCATTGAATCAACTCGGTCAAAGTACATGGATCACAAGCTTTGGTGGTGAGTATGGTTTTATTAATAAGCGTTTGCCTGTTATCAAAATTGAAACGACTTTAGCCAATCAACTACGACTCTATATTGAACCGAGCAGTGGTATAATTGCCGCTCAAGTGACACAACAGGATGCTTTAGAGGGTTTTAGCTTTGCCTATTTACACAAATGGACGTGGTTGCCAATAGATAAGACACTTCGGGATATTCTGCTGGCTACACTTGCGGGCTTGATTGCCGTGATGGTGATGTTAGGTTTCTGGATACAGACCAAAAAGCATTAATCTACCTAGCGCCAATTCTCAATCGATTATCTGAGAATTGGCGCTCAGAGGTTTAATATTTTTCTCTTAAATAATTTATTATAAATCGACAATTAGTTTCAAAACAAATCATACTAAAAATCTGTGATTATCAAATTACCACAATTTTTTATTAGAAAATAAATAATTAAGACTTTAAGAAAGCTATTTTTTTGCTATAGTGTGGCACAACCGATTTCCAGAAAGAGATCAATTGGGTGTTGATGGTTTTTGGAAGATTGCTAGGCTTCTATGCAGTCTTGTTACAAATCGCTGTGTTCTTACAGCCCTTGCTGCCAGAGAAATATCAAATCTCTCCAGTATGTGAAACTATTGCCCAAGCACTGCAACTTCAACATTCTGTGACATCTTCTAGTCACAACCATCACAACGCACCAGAACAGCATCACAGCATGTCTCATCACATGCATGAGATGGGACATGCAGCAGCACACACTACCTCATCTGACATTACAGTAGCAAGCCACCATCACCATGATGCAGGACATCAATGTCAGTACTGTGTGGTATATAGCCATGTTGTACCCTTACCTGACCTTGATCTAAAACAGATTCTGATCCGTATTCAGGTACGTTTTCTAGCGTTTATTGAAAACTATTTCCATGTTTTCTTTCAACTCCAGCAACTCTTCCTTATCCCTCAAGGGCGTGCCCCGCCACTTTGATGATCGTTCACTTGAAGCTCAAAATATTTGTTTTGAAAAATTAATATTTTCAAGAGATTATCATCATGTTTTATTTTCATGCTCTTACATGGGTAGAGATTGCTACAACTATAGGTTTAGTTCATCAGCAAAAAGATGAGGTGCAGTCATGACTCTGGGTTTAACAGCACTTGAACTGGCGAGAATACAGTTTGCCTTTACCGTATCGTTTCACATCATTTTTCCTGCAATTTCGATTGGACTTGCAAGCTTTTTAGCAGTATTGGAATGGCGTTGGTTACGTACCAACAATCCGATTTATCAAGACCTGTTTAAGTATTGGGTCAAAATCTTTGCTGTTGCATTTGGGATGGGTGTGGTCTCAGGTGTGGTGATGAGCTATCAGTTTGGTACAAACTGGAGCGAGTTTTCACGCTTTGCTGGCGGTGTCACAGGTCCATTGCTCACCTATGAAGTCCTAAGCGCATTTTTCTTGGAGGCGGGCTTTCTCGGGATCATGTTATTTGGTTGGGGACGAGTCAGTAAAAAGGCGCATTTCTTTGCCACACTTATGGTCGCAGTGGGAACCTGTATTTCAATGTTCTGGATTTTATCCTCAAACAGTTGGATGCAAACACCGCAAGGCTTCACTATAGAAAATGGCATTGTTGTGCCACAGGATTGGTTTGCAATTGTATTTAACCCCTCCTTTCCTTATCGCCTTGCTCACATGGCCATTGCTGCCTTTATGGTGGCGGCCTTACTGGTTGCAGCGACTGCGGCATGGCATTTGCTGAAAGGTCGTCGGGATGACTTGGTGAAAAAGTCTTTTTCGATGGCACTGTGGCTGATTCTGATTTTAGCTCCCTTACAGGTCTTCGTGGGTGATGCACATGGTTTAAATACGCTCGAACATCAACCTGCAAAGCTGGCAGCGATGGAGGGACACTGGGAAACCAACTATGACGAGGGTATGCCATTGTATTTATTTGGCATTCCTGACATGCAGGAAGAACGTACCAAATATGCGATTGCGATTCCAAATCTAGGTAGTCTCATTCTCACCCATTCAATGAATGGGACAGTGAAAGGTTTAAAAGACTTTGCACCTGAAGATCGTCCGAATTCGACTGTGGTTTTTTGGAGCTTTAGGATCATGGTAAGTTTAGGCATGTTGATGCTGTTGTTAGCCCTTACCGGTGTTTGGTTGAGAAAAACAGGCAAACTTTTTGAAAGTAAATGGTTTCACCGTTTTGCTTTATTCATGGGACCATCAGGCTTTATTGCACTATTGGCTGGCTGGTTTACTACAGAGGTTGGCCGTCAACCGTGGGTGGTCTATGGCGTGATGCGTACCAAAGATGCACTTTCCCCTGTTTCAGCCGAGCAGGTTGGCCTAACCCTGATTATCTTTGTGGTGGTGTATTGCATCGTCTTTGGTATCGGCATCTATTACATGCTGAAACTGATGCACAAAGGTCCTGAATTTATTTATAGCCAGCAACAAGAAGTTGGCGGTGTCGGTCATTTTAAAACACCTATGCGTCCACTGAGTGCCGCAGATGAACGTCTTGATGATCAAGATCAAGGAGCATCTTCATGATTGATTTGTCTTTAATCTGGATTGTCATTATTGCGATTGGTGTTTTCATTTATGTGGTGCTGGACGGCTTTGATCTCGGCATCGGTATTTTGTTTCCATTCATCAAAAATCAGCAGGAACGTGATGTGATGATGAATACTGTCGCGCCTGTCTGGGATGGTAATGAAACATGGATGGTACTGGGTGGTGCTGGCTTATTTGCAGCATTTCCAATGGTCTATTCCGCAGTCTTATCAGCCCTTTATCTACCGATTATCTTGATGGTCATTGCGCTGATTTTTCGTGGTGTTGCCTTTGAATTTCGCTTTAAGGCAAACCGTACCAAGCATCTATGGGATGCGGCTTTTATTGGCGGATCAGTCTTATCCAGTTTCCTACAAGGTGTAATTCTTGGTGCATATATTCAGGGCATACATATTGTCGATGGGCGTTATGCAGGGGGTGGCTTGGATTGGCTTACGCCATTTGCACTGTTTACAGGTGTAGGTGTCGTGGTGGTTTATGCTGCACTTGGCTGTGGCTGGCTGATCATGAAAACCGATGATCAATTACAAAACAGTATGTATCGTTTAATGCCAAGACTGATCATGGTATTGCTACTGATATTTGCTGCTGTCAGTATATATACGCCACTGGCACATCCAATGATTGCTGAACGCTGGTTTACGCAACCTCAAATTTTGTATTTCAGTCCAGTTCCAATTTTGGTGGTGGTTTTCACTTTTTTAACCATTCGTGCCTGCCAAAAACGTCAGGAATCGATGCCCTTTTTATATACCTTGGCATTGGTATTTTTGGCCTATACAGGCTTTCTCATCAGTATATTCCCTTATGTTATTCCGCCATCAGTGACGATCTGGGATGCGGCTGCACCAGCCAATAGTCAGTTGTTTGCGCTGATCGGAGCACTAATTTTGATCCCAATTATCATCATCTACACCATCATGGCGTACTGGGTATTTAGGGATAAAGTCCGTGTTGGCGATGAGGGTTATCACTAGGAGAAAATGATGAAGTTATCTCAATCACAGTGGTTTATCCTGCTTTGGCTTGCAGGTTTTTTTGGTTTATTGCTGATCGCCTTGTTATTCAGACTGTTGCTGCAACTGGCATATTAGGGTGAGATGATGAAACAGCAATTTGACTCTCACACTTCAACTACTGTTCAGGATGAGGAACTGGCTGATGAAATGATCAGAGCACGTCGGCAAATGAAAATTTCTCAAGCAGAACTCGCAACTAAATTGGGTATCTCTGCAAGAACTGTAGAAAGTTGGGAAAGAGGCATAAGACATCCATCTAAACCATCTCAGGCACTTATTCGGTTATTTATAAAGTCACCTGAATTCGTTTTAAAAAATCTAAATTAAGCTAAAAAAAGACCATGCTCTTGCATGGTCTTTCCACAGCATTAAACTTAGAACTTCATACTAATTCGAGTCCAATAGTTACGCCCAATATTATTGTATTGAGTATTCGTTGGATAAAAGCCAGTCGCTGCCCCACCCTTGTTTAAATGTTCGGCATAGGTTTCATCCAGAAGATTATCAACGCCGATTGACCATTCAACATTTTTAGTCAGCTTATACGCACCATTTAAAGACAACGTATTAAATGCCTTACTCTCTCCCATATCGTAGCCAACAATATTACCCTCATTTTTACTAATGCGGTCTTGTTTTGCCACTACACGCCACAGTAGACCTAGAGAATAATTATCTGCAACATAACGTAAATTAAAACGTCCCTCTAAAGGTGCAATTTGAGGCAATGGTCGATTGTCAGTGGTGTTTTTACCCCATGCATACATGGCACTGGCATCGGTTTGGATGTTATCTGTAAACTTATAGCCCACGCCTAACTCTGCACCTGCAATGGTCGCATCGACATTACGAATAGTTGAACTAATCATCTCATTCTCAGGATCAGCGTAGCTCACCAGCATAAAATCTTTGATTACACCTGTATAGGCAGAGGCCCAACTATTGTATTTGCCGTGTTCCAGTTGATAGCCTAAATCCAGTTGTAGAGTTTTTTCATTCTTGAGATAGTCCAAATGATCCGACGTTCGGGCAACAGTTGGCATAACCATTCCTCCCCCCATATCATCCATATCTGTCATACCATCCATACCTGTCATACTATCCATGCCAGTGCCTGTTGATGGTAATGCGGTACTATATATCTCCCAGAAATCAGGGGTACGTTCAACATATCCCAAGCCAATATAGCTTTTGAGATTATGCTCAGGCATCAGGTTTTCCAGCCGAATAAAACCACTGGGTACGGTATCTTTACGGGTTTTGTTGCTTGCCAAGTTTTCAATTTCAACATGGTCAGCACGTACGCCAGTAATGACTTTATTATTGTCATTCACAGCAATAGCGGCTTCAGTAAATGCGCCATAACTTTGGAAACTCAAAGTTTCATCCATTGGCGGTGGCACATCACCACGCATATACATATTGCCAGCCTGTTTGTTGTACTGGGAATCGACACCAGAAACCACACTGATGTTATTCCAGTCAGTGGTGATGGCAGCTCTGGCATTTAAAGTCCTACGAGTAACATCCATTGCCATCGGCATCGCCATAGGTCCTGTTGTGGGCACGGCTCTCAGGCTAAAATTATCCATAATGTGATCATTAAAACTGTAGTCGACCTGTGCTTCGACCTTTTTAATCACATCATTGATATTACGTTGTTCAGCATGTAGTCCAAGACTTTCACGCTTAAATTGTGAGCCATCCATTGAACGACCTGCATAAGCAGACTCTCCGTCTCCCTTACCACCTTGCAATTCAATCCACGTATTTTCAGTTGGTGTCCAGCCTAGGGCAAGGTCAGCGCCCCAACGCTCCCAACTTGAATGAACGTTTTTACCATCACCATCCTGATAATCATCGGATACCGAACGATTAGCATTGATACGAGCATAGCCAGTCTCATTCCCCACCGCTGCATCAACATTATGGTCTACACGTCCATATGAACCAGCGACCACACTTGCCTGACCTTTATAATGTTGATCCTGTTCAAATTTGATTGGATCGCGTTCAAATAATACTGTTGCCGCTGAACCTGGGGTTGGATAACGTACAGTTTGTGGACCTTTAATGACTGTAATATGGTCAAAACTCTCAGGTGAAATATAAGATGTCGGATTATCCATTCGAGCAGGACATGCACCCAACTCTTCAGAGCCATCATTCAGCACTTTAATTCGTGAACCAAACATGCCCCTAAAACTAATATCACCATTGGTTCCACCACTTCCAATACTACTGAATCCTGGAATAGTTTTTAAATAAGCAGCACCATCAGTCGCAGGAACTGGCTGAATCGGTTGTTTTGGGTCAGCGTGAACGATCAATCCATTGGCATCATTTGCCACTTGTGCAGTGACCACTATCGGAGCTAATTGAAAGATATTTTCTTGACGTTGTTCTGCAAAAACTGTTGTTGAATAACAGGCAATACTCATCGCAACCACAAGCGGTTGTAAATCAAATTTAGGCTGAGCCATAATTAATCTCGCAAAAATATAAATGAAGAACAAAGCAAAAAAGCTTTGTATTTCCTAATCAGTATTTATGCGAATAAAGGCGGTGCTCGCCCTTGTGGTAACAGGTATAACCGCTGTAAGGCAAAATAAATATGCTGGAAATTACGATTAAATGCCAACATCCGAACATAAAGGCGATCAAAGACCTCCTCAAGGCTAAAGTCCAGACCTGTGGTTAAATTGGCAAATACCGTACAGTATGGACATTCATGTCCAACATCATGTTGATGAGGACTTTGAGTGGTATGGGCTTTTTGATCGTCATCCATCATGTGATGCTGGTGATGATGTTCAGATAAATGATCAACATTCTGCTGTTGGGCAGCACTGAGGGTATTGGAAAAAGCATCGGAAATAGTGACACAGACCAGCGCAATACGATATTGTGCTGGTAACAGTGGTTGTATAAATACAACGGTTTGCAGGAACATTGCCGAGAGGGCAAGGACTAGAGCAACTCTCAAGATAGGCTTTTTCAATATTGAGACGGCTGCAATTTAGCACAGTGCATATAATGTAAGCAATTGTTTTAATATGAGGGTTTTAAAATCATAAGAAACGGAATTTTAAATACTTTCAGTAGAAACACTGATTAAATTAATCAGTGTTTCTTATCAATCAAAATTAAGCTTTCATAATTAATATCAATGATATTACTTCCATGAATAAGACACGCCTGCACCAACAGCGGTTGTCTTACTACTACTTAATCCACTTGAGAATGAGCCTTTAATTGCAACTCCATTATCAAAGTAGTGGCTTGCACCCACTGCAATTGCTGACTTGCTATCATAGTTACCTACTCCCATTCCGACAGTGCTTGTACCTTGTACCGCAGGTGTTGGAATATTGGTCATTGCCGCAATTCCTGCAATACCTTGTGCTGCAAGTTCACGGTTTTTGTTAATATCCTGCGCCATACGATTTGACGTATCCGTAAATGCATTTTCCAGATCGGCAAACTTGGTATCAGTATAGGTTTTCGCGCTTGACAATGTAGTTTGATCTCCTGCATCGGCATGGGCTTTGGCATCGCGGAGGGTTGTTGCATCGGCAGTTGTAAAGTCCTGACGAATCACCACTTCACGCTCATTAGTATAGGTTTTCGCACTATTCAATGTCACCTTATCTCCCGCATCTGCATGAGTTTTGGCATCTGACAATACTTGAGCATCTGCTGTCGCAAAGTCCTGACGAATCACCACTTCACGCTCATTAGTATAGGTTTTCGCACTATTTAAAGTTGCTCGATCTCCCGCATCTGCATGAGTTTTGGCATCATTCAACACTTTAATATCAGCATCTTTCATCTGTTTCACATTCACAGCATCTGTATCTGCTGTTCCTGCTGCTACATGAATAATTTGACGTTCTTTACCTGTTGCTCCAACTGAAATTGTATTATCTCGATCTGACGCCGAATCATTACCCAATACAACTGCATTTTTTGCAGAGGTATTAACGTTATTACCCAGAACAAATGTTTTACCATCACCATTAATGGTGTTGTTATTACCAATCGCATAACTATCATCTGCATTGATATAACTTGGATCGCCAATCGCTCCTGAATTGTTTCCCGTCACCTGGTTACCAACACCAATACTAATGGATTGGTCACCTTGCGCAGAAGCATCTGCTCCAATTGCAATTGCATCTTTTCCAGTAGCTTGTGCTTTTGGTTCAACTTTTGGTGTATTCGACTGTACCTGGAAATATGGGTTACCTGTACCATTTTCTCCAAGTCCAACCTGTTCCAACCATTCTGTTTCTGTACCCTTGTAGCCATTGCTGACTGCAATGCTATAAGCCGTTTTGCTGTCTAATAATCCATCACCTTTCGCTCCAGTATCACCTTTGGCACCTGTATCACCTTTGGCTCCGTCTACACCTGCTGCGCCAGTATCACCCTTGGCACCCGTATCGCCTTTGGCTCCTGTGTCGCCTTTTGCTCCTGTGTCACCTTTAGCGCCTGTATCACCTTTAGCGCCGTCTGCACCTGCCGCACCAGTGTCACCCTTGGCACCCGTATCGCCTTTCGCTCCATCTATACCTGCTGCGCCAGTATCACCCTTGGCACCATCTACACCTGCTGCGCCTGTATCGCCCTTGGCACCCGTATCGCCTTTAGCGCCGTCTACACCTGCTGCGCCAGTATCACCTTTCGCACCCGTGTCGCCTTTTGCTCCATCTATACCTGCTGCGCCTGTATCGCCCTTGGCACCTGTGTCGCCTTTCGCTCCATCTGCACCGGTGTCGCCTTTCGCACCCGTTGCACCTACTGAACCTGTGTCACCTTTCGCGCCTGTTGCACCAACTGAACCAGTATCACCTTTGGCACCTGTGTCACCTTTAGCTCCGTCTGCACCTGCTGCTCCTGTATCACCCTTGGCACCTGTGTCACCCTTGGCTCCATCTACGCCTGCTGCGCCTGTATCGCCCTTAGCACCTGTGTCACCCTTGGCACCAGTTGCACCTACCGCTCCTGTGTCACCTTTCGCACCCGTTGCACCTACTGAACCTGTGTCACCTTTCGCGCCTGTTGCACCAACTGAACCAGTATCACCTTTGGCACCTGTGTCACCTTTAGCTCCGTCTGCACCTGCTGCTCCTGTATCACCCTTGGCACCTGTATCGCCTTTGGCTCCTGTGTCGCCTTTTGCTCCATCTATACCTGCTGCGCCTGTATCGCCCTTGGCACCCGTGTCGCCTTTGGCTCCATCTGCACCTGCTGCGCCTGTGTCACCCTTGGCTCCAGTTGCACCTACCGCTCCTGTGTCACCTTTCGCTCCATCTATACCTGCTGCGCCTGTATCGCCCTTGGCACCTGTGTCACCCTTGGCTCCAGTTGCACCTAGCAGCGATTTCACAAGGTAGCTATGCAGGGAATCAGGCACAGGAAACAGATTCAGGGCTATCAGCACAGATCGCATCAAAATCAGCTTAATCCACTGATGATAAAGCTATTCTACAGCTTGATAGTATTGTAGTCACAGCACGCCGCCGTGCCGAAGAAGCACAAAAAGTACCCTCTCCCATTACCGTGATTCAAGGCAAACAGCTTGAAGAAGCTAAACTGTATCAAATACAGGACTTACAGCAGCAATTACCTAATTTTACCTCACAGTTTATCCACGCCCGACAATCCAGTGTGGCGATTCGGGGGATCGGAAATAATACCGCTAACGATGGCTTGGAAAGCAGTGTTGGCATCTATCTGGACAATGTTTATCTAGGGCTACCAGGACAAGCTGTCTTTGATCTACTGGATATTGAACAAATTGATTTGTTGCGTGGCCCACAAGGAACATTATTTGGTAAAAACACCACTGCTGGCGTGTTAAATATTAGCTCCAGACCACCTGTATTTCATCAGGAAAGAAGTGTGGAAGTTTCAATGGGTGAACGTGGCTACCATCAGATAAAAGGAATGTTTAATCAGCCTTTGTCGGACGATGTTGCCGTACGTGTTTCAGCATATGGTACGCATGATGATGGCTGGGTCAAAAATACCTACACAGGTGAAGATTTAAATGAAATCAACCGCTATGGGGTACGTGGACAAGTATTGTATCAACCAGATGATCAACTGAGTTTACGTGTGATTGCCGAGCATAATCAGGAAGATTCAAGCACGGGTTCTCTTATTCCCTACAGTTTCGGGCCGTGGAATCCGTCTGGGAATGTTGCCAGTTATTTACCTTTAGGTGTAGCAGGATCAAATGCAACAACTTATGCAGACAGAGTTACACTATTGGGAGCGAAAAATATCAAACGCAGCCCTTATGATTATGCAGTAGATTTAGATGCAGAGCAGCAATCAAAAATTAAACAAAATTCGGTATCTACTGAATTAAACTGGTTATTTGATAATGGCTTTAAGCTCACCTCCATCACAGCATGGCGTGACTGGAAATTTAAACCCAAAAATGATCTGGATTTCACACGTCTGGATGGGATTACAGGTGGCTTTAATGTCGATCAGAACCAGTTTTCACAGGAAGTCCGTCTTGCCTCTCCACTGAACCAAACATTCGATTATGTACTCGGCGCTTTTTACTATTATCAAAATATTGACAGTCATAACTCGTATCAAACAGGCATAAATGCGCTTGCTGCCACGACAGTTTTTCCCAATAATGCTTATCTTTCAGGTCTCGGTCACTCCACAACAGACAGTTATGCCCTCTTTGGACAATCGACATGGCATGTACTCCCCAAATTTGATGTAACCACAGGGATTCGTTTAACCTCGGAAAGAAAATCAGGACAAATTCAACAGACTGATATTCAGCCTACGGTTTATACCGCATTCAGCCCTTTATTTAGGGCTTATGATTCAGGGCATCTTTCTAGAACAGACCAGAGTGTGGCAGGTTTACTCACCGCAAGTTATCAGTTCAAGCCTGATATTTTAGGGTTTATCACCCTATCCACAGGTGAAAAGTCAGGAGGATATAATCTTAACAGTGTGGCAACGCCAGCAGCAGCTTTGGGCAATACTGTACTCAATATTGATCCTGAAAAAGCCAGAAATCTAGAAATTGGCCTAAAAAGCACATGGCTGGATCAACGCTTGTTTTTCAATATCAATGGCTTTTTAACCAAAATTAAGGATTATCAGGCAGTCACCACCATTGCAATTGACAATCAATATCTCAACCTATTGACCAATGTCGGTGATTTGACCAGCAAAGGCATTGAGCTAGATGTAAAGGCGCAGTTAAATCGTCAGTTTTCAGTGAATTTTATGCTGCCTACACTGATGCAACTTTTGATTCTGGTACAGCACCCACATCATTTGAAACCTTTAATGGCAGGGGTGGAACTGCCGACAGTGGTTATGGCAAAGGTTATCGTGATATTTCAGGCAATCAGGTGAATGGTGCACCACGCTGGACCACCAATCTTTCACTGCAATACCAACATGATGTATTTGCACATGCAGAGCACTATAGTTTGATTAATTATGGTTGGCGTTCAGAGACTTATGCCGATGCCAATAACTCAATGTATTCAAAAATACCGAGCTATGGTGTATTGAACCTGATCACTGGCGTACGTCTACCCTACGGTCAGAATGAAATTGATTTCTCTATCTGGGCAAAGAATGTGTTAGATAAACACTACTTTTTAGGATTGGTCAATTCAGGTAACGGTGGATACACTGCTTCTGCCGCACAACCACGCACTATTGGTGCAAGTGTTAAATATCGTTTTTAAACCATAGTGTTTGAGTTTATGAAATATTTGAAAAGAGTTTATAGAATTTGAAATATAGTACGCTCGCTACCTTTTGCAACTTTAATACCTGTATAATACAGCTATAATTTATTTGCTGCCTCGGTAATAAACAACTTGTGTTGTTAGCACCATCATCAGTTCTGTGTTTTCCAGAACTGTCGTACCGCCTGTTACTTCTCAAAAAACGCCATTTCCACTAAATAAATTACGACATGATACTAATTTCAGGCAAGGATAATGGAATGAAAAAAATACTTCAACCGATGCTAATGATCAATATATGTACAGTTGCACATGCCGCCCCAGCAAACCCCACATCCAATTCATCCAGAGACATGGCTTATTCCACTGTAGATACACATCTGGGAGAAGCTCTTTATCCTGATGAGGAAGCCATGACTGTAAAAATTGCCGACCTCATTGAAACATCCATTCGAAAGCAATATCAATCTGGCATGGCCCTGCGCGATGCCCATCCCAAAGCGCATGGTTGCGTCAAGGCAGAATTCAAAATAAATGATGAGCTTCCTCAAAAACTTGCTCAGGGCATTTTTGTTCAAGGGAAAACCTATCCCGCATGGATTCGCTTTTCAAATGCATCCAGTGATGCAACTCAGGCAGATAGTAAAAAAGATGCCAGAGGCATGGCAATCAAAGTTCTGGGGATATCAGGACCAAAACTTCTAGATAATGAACATTCCACTCAAGACTTTATTTTAATTAATCATCCAGTTTTTTTTGTGAATAGCCCTGTTCGGTATATGTCATTCATAAAAGACATGAACAGTGATGGCTTTGTTAAAAAACTTCATATTCCTTTTTCATTAGGAGCGAAAGGAACATGGATTGCCTTAAACTCCAGAAGCAGGATTGCAAACCCCTTGCATGCCAGATATTGGTCTATGGTTCCCTACCAATTAGGATTAGGCCCAGACCGACAGGCAGTTAAATATTCTGTTCAGCCATGTTCCACTTATAAAAAAGAAGCTGTTCCAGTTTCTCCCGCGCATGACTTTCTAAGGGAGTCACTTCGAAATAGTTTACAAAAGAATGATGCCTGCATGGAATTTTTAATTCAGCCCCGAACATCAAATACCATGTCGGTTGAAGACTCCATGACCGAATGGAAAGAAAACAAGGCTCCTTTTTACAAGGTTGCCACCATTCGGATTCCTCAACAGTTTTTTGATACCCCAGACCAGAACAGGTTTTGTGAAAATCTTTCTTTTTCACCGTGGCATTCAATTCCTGAACATAAGCCACTTGGTGCAGTAAATAGAATGCGAAAATTCATCTACGAGCGCATTAGCAAGGTCAGACATGAAATGAATGACACTCCAAGAATAGAGCCAAATATTAAAGATTAAAAGCAGCTCAGGACGACATTCAATCCAACAAACCCAACAGTCCTGATCCAGTATCAATACGCCTTAGATTAAATGCAGATGCTTATAAATCATTGGCTTTGCCAAACCAAACGTACCATCAAACCCCGTTCTTCATGATTTTCAAGGGTCAGTTTCATACCATGCAAATGTGCAATCTCAGATACTATTGCCAAACCCAGTCCTGAAGCACCGACATCACTGCCGCCCCCCTGACTAAAACGCCCCGTCACCTCACCTAAAAATTGAGGATTAATCCCAACTCCAGAGTCGACAACCTCAAAAACAACCTGCTGATTTTCTTTAAACAGCCTAATATTGATATGGCTATCATCTGGAGAATGTCTTAGCGCGTTGTCAAAAAGATTTCGCAGCAGTGAAAGTAACAATGCTGAATCACCGTTCACACCAATTTCGGCAACCTCTAAGTCAAATTCAATATTCCGTTTAAATGCCAATGGCATAAGCTGTGCAATGGTTTCCCTGATTAAGGCAGAAAAAAGGACTACTGATGATTTTATGAGCATTTGTCCCGCTTCTAAGCGGGCAAGTAATAGCATTTGCTCAACCACCTGCTGATTGCGATCCACACTGGCCAATAGTCGCTCCAAAATCATTTGGCGTGATTCTGGTTGAAGTAGTGCCTGTTCAACCTGTAGCTTAATCACTGTGAGCGGTGTTCTTAATTCATGGGCAGCATCGGCAAGAAAGCGTTTCTCACGTTCCAATGAGGAATCGACTCGCTGAAATAGATCATTTAACTCAGTAATGACAGGTTTTAATTCATCTGGCGAGTTGGGTAATTCCAAAGCACTTAAATCATTAAAATCACGTTGAGAAATTTTTTCTCCCAGTTCCACTAACGGCGCAAATGCTTTTTTAAGCTGAATTTTTAACAATCCAATCGCACAAAACAATGCAATGATCAGCGCAAGCAATAAACTGGCCTCAACATTTCTAGAGAGTTCCTGACGAATGTCCGACCGTTCTGCAACAGTTAACCATTTTTTCTTGTTTGGCAACCAGACGGTATAAACCATCCAGTTGTAATCATCCCCATCGAACCTTACCAAACCCTCCTTTAACGGTGCCAATGCATGATTAGGGGCACTGGCAGAACGCAAGATCAAATCGCCTTCACGAGTCCATACCTGAATTGCGATTTTTTTCTCGTAGGCATGTCCATTAAAGCGCTGATCTGTCCGATCAATATGTTCAAGCAAGGTTTCATCAAGGCTATTTTGCAAATCAGCCCAATTTTGTTTGGTATGTTCTGAATCAATTAAGCCTTTTATAATTCGTGTATTATCAATTAAAGTTGCGTCAAACAGCTCACCCACTTCATGCTTAATAGCCAGATAGCCGAGAATGCTACTCACAATCAACGCAATTATAAGGGCGGTTAAACTGGTCTTGACAACCTGCTTTTTTATAGACAAAACTGCTGACATTAGGCTTCTACTTGAACTAAATAACCAACGCCACGTATGGTTCTAATGAACTGAGGAAATATTTTTTTGCGTAAATGATGAATATGCACTTCAAGCGCATTACTTTCCAATTCATCTTTATCCAATAAAGTGCTTTCAAGTCGATCCCGTGTAATCACTTGTCCAATATTTTCCATAAGCAGTTTTAGCAGGCGATATTCCTGACGTGATAAATTCACCACCTGATTTAAATAAGAGACCTGATGTGAGTTAGGATCAAGACATACTTCACCCACTTTAATTTTAGATTGTGCTCTCCCACTACGTCTTCTAATCAGTACGCGAACTCTTGCCAGTAATTCAGACAAATCAAAAGGTTTTAAAACATAGTCATCTGCGCCAAGATCAAGCCCAAAAACTCGGTCTTGAATCATGTCCCGTGCCGATAAAATGAGTACAGGCAAGTCCTGTTGCATTTCCCGTAATTGGGCAAGTAACTCAAAACCAGAAATTTTAGGTAAACCAATATCCAAAATCATCAAGTCATAGCTTGAAGTTTGCAAGCAACTCATAACGCGTTCAGCATTCTTATGCCAATTTACCTCTGCACCTTGAGCTTGCAAAATTTCGGACAAAGACTCACCCAACATAAGATCATCTTCAACTAAAAAAATACGTTGTCCACTTAGTCGATAATCCATGCTTGTCCCTCTGATTGTTCTGCTAAGAACTGTTTTGCACCTGCACCTTCTAACATTGCTAAGGTCGCTAACATGCCAGCTTGAATACAGGTTTGAGCATAAACGGTAATCGAACGCGGTGCATCTTTAACAGAAGCCCCTGTTAATGGATTTAAAATATGACTATAACGAACACCATCTTTGAACAGATATCTTTTACTATCACCACTGGTCGCCATAGCCCCTGTATTTAAATCAAAATAGGCTTGCGCTTGATTGTTTTGCTCAGGTGTTTCTAAACCGATTCGCCATGCCAAACCTGATTTTCTTGGTCCTTTAGCTCTGAGATCTCCACCAAAATTGACCAAATAAGCTTGCTGACTTAATTGCTCAATGATTTCGGCACAACGATCAACTGCGTATTCTTTACCAATTCCACCAAAATCGAGCGACATTCCTTGAGGTAAGTAAATTTTTTTCTGAGATTGATTCCATTTTACTTTGTCCCAACCAATATGAGGCAAAAGCTGATTGATTTGCTCAATAGTTGGAACTTGCTCTGAACCATCAAAATGCCAAATTTTTCCAAGTACACCAGAGGTAATATCAAATTTTTTTTCGGACAATTGATGTAAAATTTCAGAAAAATCAAATAATTTTGCTGTTTCTTCATCCACATCAAACCAACAGTCTGTATTGCGATGCAGAGCAGATAAAAAACTATCATCCCGATAACGGCTATATTTTTGTTCAATGCGTAAACATTCTGCATAAACAGCTTGTGCAATATGTGCTGCACTCGTCCAATCAGTATGATCTAATAACACTTGGCAAGGGCTTGCCATCGCAGTAAAGCGAATTTGATGAAGCGCATCATTTTCTTGTATTAATTCTAATCTATGAGACATCATACTCAGGCTTAGTTTAAATCAGTATAAATTATGAAACCTACTACTCGAAAGTAATAGGTTTTAATAGCTTAGATTAAATTATTACCATTTAAAACTATAACCAAGTTGAACAAAGGTTGCCGATAAATCTGGTTGCAAAATTTGTCCTGCTAAATTCCCACCAATCGGTTTTAGATCTTTGGCTTTCTGATCATATTGTTCGACGCGGAAACTCAGCTCACGGTCATTTGCAAGATTCATCCCAAACTTAACACCGTAGGTCGTTGCATCAAACGCACCCAAGCGGCTATCCGCCGATGCATACTGTACGGTCGGAACAGGTTCACCTTGAGCATCAAGTTCAATACCATCACCCACTTTTAAGTAGCTATGATAGAAATCAGCAGCTGTTTGAGTATAGTAACGAACATGGGGTTCTACAAAATATTTCTCGTTAACCGCATAACGATATTTTGCATCAAATGTGTGTGATTTAACGCCCCAGTCATCTGTGGTAAAACGATAGGAGACATCGGCAACATCACCACGGTCAAATCCATATTTGTATTCACCAAAAAAGCTATGACGCGTTCTTTTGTCTGGACGATTCTCAAATAGGTAAAAATTACTGCCCGCTGCAAAGTCCTGATCAGCAATTAAATTGCCATTGGCATCGACTAGCGTCAAAACTTTATATGGGTCGTTTTGGTACCCATTACTCATCGATAATGAATAGTTGAGTTGTACCAATGAATGACGATCAATGACTTGCGTTAAACCAAGTAAAACATCAGAAACATTCTTGCTCTTTGTGCCTTGTTGTTTCTGTCCATCCAATTGTGGAGTTAGAGGTACAGGCGCACCACCAACCGCATCAATACTGTCATACTCAAATGCCCCACCCAATGACACAGTGGTATTCTTGTCATTAAAGTCTTTCGCAATGCTCGCATTTGCTCCGATTGATCTGAAATCGTATTCATTTGAGACATTTCCACCCACATTGAGCTTCATATCTGGTGCAATCGGTTGTTGCCAATTTGCGGATGCTGCAACACGGGTATCGTGAAATTCATCATCTAATGGTAACTGGTTTGCTGGCGTTGGTTTCGCAGCATTACCTGATGGGCCTGTAAAGGTTTGTGGCACATTGGCTGATGTCGCACCGTTCGGTGAAGCACCTGTGAGTGAATCAACAACGACCTTTCCAGATAAGATATGTTGATCACCAAAGTCTTTTTCAAAGCGCAGACTCGGTTCAATGGCTTGAACACGACTGTCCGCCTCTTTATACATCAACACCGCAGTATCGACTTTCCAGCCTGGCTCTACGATTTTAGATAAACTAAAAGGTGAAGTTGTGCTTTCTTTGCTAGATGTCGTTGTCGTTTCAGCATGTGCAACGTGACTACTTAATAAAACTGTTGAAGCCTGAGTCAAAGCAAGCGCAATATGGCGTGCTGATTTTTTTGTTAATTGCATCCGCAACCTCCACCACCAAAACCACGACCGCCACTGGCTGCTTCTTTACTAAAATAAATATGTTCATCATAAGCTGCATCTAATGGTGCAGCATCTAATTGCATCGCTGGACGAGCCAAAATATCACGCTCCCAAGGCTTAACCCCTAAAGCTTGCATCTTCGTTGGCATATGACTACATGCTGATAACAACAGACTCGGCAATAAGATGCCTAGACTGCTTAATATCTTTAAACTAAGTTTCAAATTTCACCTCTGCTCTAAGTATTTTTATTGGAGAGTAAGCGCACAATCTCAGCCTCATACTCGGCTTCTTTAGCCTTGAAGAAACCTTGATGTTTTGCTGCTGGCTGACCATCGCGCCCAAGAATGAATGTGGAAGGCATTCCTGGTACCTTAAATTGGCTGGCTAACTTTCCTTGTTGATCTGATCTAATTTCAAAATTAGGCTGATATTGCTGAATAAACTTGAGCGCTAATGCAGGATCTTTGTCTACATTGATTCCTACGAAAATCAATCCATCCTTTCCGTACTTGGCTTGCATTTGTTTCATCCAAGGAAAAGATTCTCGACAAGGGCCACACCAACTGGCCCAGAAGTCAATCACAACCACTTTCCCTGCATATTTCGACCAATTAATATCGCTCGCTGGCAACATTTTATTGTTCGCAGAAACTGCTGACGGTTCTGCTGCCTGAATTGTGCTGACGCTCAAAGCACCACCACAACTCAGTAATGCTAAAACTGCAATTCGCCATTTTATTTTTGCTAACGTTTGTTTTTCCCAAGCCATCGACTGACTCCACATTTTCCTCAGCTCATAGACTAATGAAATGCAATCGGTCAAACATTAACACTTGCTTAAGACAATCCAGCAATGGCTTAAGCAAGTGTTAAGGCAAGTTGTGATTAAGTTCAGTACGCTTCATCCATCAAAAAATGTACGTCCGTATAAATGAAATTAGGGGATGTCTGGATGAGACCGTTCTTCAATCCGATACAAGATGTTTATAAATCTACACTGCATATTTTTATTGTTTTAATTTTAGGTTTTTTATCACTGCAAATCGTGAATGCTGCTGCACCTGATTTCTCGAAAGTTGTGGATACAACTCAAGATAGCTTCTTGCCTGTCGAACAGGCATTTTCATTAAAAGTACAACCAGATCAAAATCAAGCTGCATTAAATTTGAAATGGACAATTGCGCCCAATTACAGTTTGTATCGAGATCGAATTCATGTAGAAGTCTTCACACCAAAAGATGTGACGATAGGTACAAGCGAGTTTGCTGGTCATATGGCGTGGAAACAAGATCCTAATTTTGGACGTGTTGCTGTATTTCATGATGCTGCAACAATGAAAGTTGGCATCACCCATTTAGGTAATAGCCAACCAGAAACAGTTCAAATCAAATTGCGTTACCAAGGTTGTGCTGATAGTGGCTTATGCTTTCCACCTGTAGATGAAGTGCTAACCATTTATCCCAAAGGATTAAAATTGGTTTCTGCAACTAGTATTAAAAAGCCCAACACCGCACTCGAAACCACAAGTCCCGTAAAAAATAAAGATGAAAATTACGATCTGAATAACGCCTCTAGTCTTGCTGCATTTTTAAATCATGCGAGTGTGCCACTCATTTTATTAACACTTTTAGTCTTAGGTGCAGGTCTTGCATTTACACCTTGTGTATTTCCCATGATGCCGATTCTTTCAGGTTTGATTGCGGGTGAAAAAAGTGAGCGATTGACAGGATGGAGAGGTTTTAAACTGTCCCTTGCTTATGTACTGGGCATGGCGGTGTGTTATGCCATCATGGGAACGCTCATGGGGTATTTCGGTGCGAAAGCAAATCTTCAACTATGGCTACAATCACCAGCGGTACTTATCAGCTTTGCTATTTTGTTTATTGTTTTAGCTTTCGGCATGTTTGGTGTGTACACCCTACAACTCCCGCATTTTGTTCAAAACAAATTAGATCGATTCTCTCAACGACAAAAAGGCGGGCGCATTGGTTCGGTTGCACTGATGGGCGCACTTTCAGCACTTGTTGTTTCACCCTGTGTTTCTGCACCTTTAGCGGGTGTATTGGTCTATATCAGTGCCACAGGTGATGCCTTACTTGGTGGAATGGCATTATTTAGTCTAGGACTAGGTATGGGAATTCCATTGATTATCCTAGGTACCACAAGTGCTAAATTATTGCCACGCTCTGGAAGCTGGATGGAGCAAATCAAGAGTATTTTTGGTGTTGGATTAATCGCTGTCGCAATTTGGTTACTATCTCGCGTTTGGACAGGAAGTGTAACGCTATGGATGTGGGGTGGCTTACTTGGAGGTTATGGGGTTTGGTTAGGCGCTTTTGAACAAGCAAAAAACCATAAAGATCGTCTAGTCAAAGCATTTGGGCTTGGACTTAGCGTATTGGCGCTATTTTTATGGATCGGAGCTGCAACAGGCCAAGATGATCCATTACACCCACTTGCAGCTTTAAGCCATACGGCAGTATCACCTGATACCACTAAACCTGCGAATGTAGTCTTTGAAACAGTGAGCCAACCAAAAGCTTTACAAGCCTTACTAGATCAAGCCAAACAAAATAGACAGACCGTTGTGATCGATGTATCTGCCGATTGGTGTGCTGCTTGCCAAGTTATGGAACGTTCAACGTTTCGTGATAGCCGTGTGATTGAAGCATTTTCGAAATACAAAAGGATACGTTTTGATATGAGTGAAAGTAGCCAAGTACAAAAAGAATGGCTACAAGCCATGCATTTGTATGGCCCACCTGCACTCATTTTTATCGACAATAATGGCAATGAATTAAAAAGTTTACGCGTTCAAGGGGAAATAGAAGCTGATAAACTGATTGCACATCTTAAATAAATCATCCAAATCTAGGCATCTTGAATATAATTTATTCTAGATGCCTTTGCATTTCCAATGCCTAACTATAATGCTGCTGATGGGTATTAGTTAGAAATGAAATCGTCGTGTGTATTGCTAAATCCAAATTCATATTTGGAATACGATTACGATCTGGATTCAACGGTAATCAAGACTTTATAGATACCTCACCAACATTCATTTGGTTAGAAACGCCAAGTAACTGCCCCAAAGATGCATTTGGATTCGATTTTGATGGAGCAACGTTCAGCCACATTAATCACTGGGTGACTTTCGAAGTTCTTTTACATAGTTTTAATTTAGAAACACCTGCATTAAAGAGAATCACTGAAATTGTTCATTACCTTGATGTAGGAGGGATTGAGCCTCCCGAAGCAATCGGTATTGAAAAAGTTATTCAAGGTATTCGAAGTCAGATAAATGATGATGATCAACTATTTGCATTATCGAATCACATTTTCGATGGCTTATATGCCAACTGATTGATAGCTTAGCGCTCGGAGAAAGTATCCCTGGCCCCCTAATTATGGTGGTTGCCTTTGTAGGATTTCTAGGTGGCTTCAATCATGCATTATTAGGAAGTGACCATTTATTTTTAGCTGGTGCTTTAGGTGCCGTCATTGTTACCTGGTTTACATTCCTGTTTTCTTTCATTTTTATTCTTGCTGGCGCCCCAGTGATTGAATCAACTCACAATCAGTTAAAATTTACTGCACCATTAATAGCAATCACTGCTGCTGTAGTGGGTGTAATTTTAAATCTGGCACTTTTCTTTAGCTATCACGTTTTATGGCCGAATGGATTCAATCATCCTTTCAACTTTGAAGCTGCATTCATTGCAATTGGAGCATTTGTTGCCTTATTCCATTTTGAAGTCAAAGTCATGTATGTGATTTTTGCTTCTGCATTCTGTGGCTTGATTTTATATATAGGTGCATGAGCTCAGTGTTTTAGCCTGAATCGAATCAAACTATTTAGGCTAATTCTGATGATAATGATTCTGAGATAAAACACTTGATTAAGAAAGCATCCACAGATTATTCAGCTATAAATTTTATTAAATCCTCTTTACAATTGAACAATATTTCATCTGATAAACGCGTATTATCAGGGCATGCCCGAGACAATACTACGGCCCCAACCGACTGAGATAAGATACAAATCGCTTTTTTTCGAAGCTCAGCATCTTCGTCAGTAGAATGTGTAGCAAGTTCATCCATAATAAATTGCAGTAAATGTTCGATACCATTTTCAAACTCTTGTTTGACTTGCTCAGGTTGCCTTGCCGCATCACAGGATAAAGCAGCCAAAGTACAGCCCTGATCAGCATGATCTCGATGCTGCCTGGAAACATATAATTGGATAAATTGTTTCAAGCTTAACCCATCAATTTGTTTTAAAACTTGTTCAACACCATTTTTTACACTAATTTGAATCAGGTCTAGTTTAGAACTGAAATGCTTATAAAAACCACCATGTGTGAAACCTGCACTGGACATCAATTCAGCAATTCCAATGCCATCATAACCTTTGCTTCTAAATAGCTCAGTCGCCTTAGTCACAATCTTCTCACGATTTTCTTTAACCTGAGTCTTGGTCACTTTCATTAGCAATGCTCAACATGGATAGTAATAATTTAATTATACATTGATTATGATTGACATCAAAAAAATATAAGTTTAGATTACAATCATAATCTAAAGAGATACAATTATGAATACGCATTCTAAAGCACTGGTGACGGGCGCATCCTCAGGTATTGGCGCAGTCTATGCAGATCGTTTGGCAAAACGAGGGTATGATTTAGTTCTGGTTGCAAGAGACCAAAAACGATTAAACCAAATCGCGCAAAAAATCCAGCAACAATATGGCGTCCAAGTTGAAGTGATGGCCGTCGATTTATCTAAAAATGAAGATGTAATATCAATTGAAAACCGACTCAAATCCGATCCTCAAATTAATCTACTGGTCAATAACGCAGGAATTAGCGTTAGTGGTCAGTTTTTAGAACAGGATTTAGAACAAATTGAGAAACTGATTTCTTTAAATATCTCAGCGTTAGTCCGCTTATCTCACGCAATTCTACAAAGATTAATCCCTCAAAACACTGGTGCTATTATCAATCTTGGATCAGTAGTTGGCCTTGCCCCAGAGTTTGGTCTGACCGTGTACGGTGCAAGTAAATCATTTGTCGAATTTTTTAGTCAAAGCCTGAGCTTAGAACTCAAAGAAACCAATGTTTATATTCAGGCTGTGCTCCCCTCTGCGACAAAAACCGCAATATGGGAACGTTCAGGTGCTGATATCAGTCAAATGCCTCCAATGATGGATGTGGATCAACTTGTGGATGCAGCGTTGATTGGCTTTGATAAACGAGAAACAATAACAATACCAGTTTTAAAAGATGAAAAATTGTGGAAAACTTATCAAGATTCACGTTTAAAACTTTTACCTAATTTTTCCTCAAGCGAAGTCGCACTTCGCTATCAATGCCAATAATTTTTCCAAAAAAGATTCAAGGATATCATGTATGAATGTAATCGATGCAATTCAACAACGCCGTGCCATTAAACGCTTTGACCCAGACTTCAAAATCTCGGATACAGATAAAAAGAACTTATTAAGCAGTGTCATGGAAAATGCACCGAGTGCCTTTAACCTTCAGCACTGGCGACCCGTGCTGGTTGAGAATGTTGAATTAAGAAAGCAGATAAGAGCAATTGCCTGGGATCAGCCACAAGTTACAGAATCATCATTATTGATTGTTTTATGTGCAAAAGTCAGTACATGGGAAGTTGATGCGAAGCATGTATGGGATGGGGCTTCACCAGAAGTTCAAAATATTATGGTTGGCGCAATTGACCAATATTACCGTGACCGTCCACAAACCCAACGTGACGAAGTCATGCGTAGCGCGGGTATCTTTGCTCAAACATTGATGTTACTTGCTCAAGAACATGGTTTAGACAGTTGCCCTATGGATGGTTTTGACTTTGATGCGATGGCAAAGCTCATTAACTTACCTGAAGATCATGTAGTGTGTTTAATGATTGCTGTTGGTAAATCAGCATCGCAACCTTACCCAAGAGTTGGAAAATTGCCTTATGACAACCTCATTACGATTGATTCATTCTAGTCTGTTTTAATGATCTTTAGATTATCATTCTGTCTTCAGATTGATCAGATGGTGTTATCAATAAACTCAAATTCTAAAGGATTTGAGTTTATATCTTAATCAAGATATGCATACTAAAAGTCAAAATTTTCAATTCTGCCCCTTTGCCTTTCAGAATATCCTTAGTATGGATCAAAGAGAGTATCCTAATTTTGCTCTGATCTTCGCTCATCCATTTAGAGCTCCTCAACAATTTCAATCTCACCTTAAAGATGGAATTGCCATAACTTTGTCTTATCATAAAATCCAAAGCTTCTTTATAAAATCCTGCAGAAAGTTTAACTCATACACTTACAGAGAGTCTGTAAAAGGGATTATAGAAAAACAGCTAAATAGTGAATTAATTTGAATCACTTTCAATTTATCCAAAATTATTAATTTTAAATCAGTCACATAAAGATTATCGTCTATCAATATATTCTAAATACCCCCTACCACTAACTTTTTGGTCGCAAAACTCGCCTTGCCACTGATAAGCAGAAACAAATCCAGCCGCTAAACCATAACAATATTCGGTATCAACATTTGCTTTAATATCTAAAATTTTCTTATCGTTATGATATGCAGTCCATGCAAAAATTTTTGGAACATCCATCAAGAAACCATCAGGCGTACTTTCAGGATTATGCTGTAATTCCATTACCTCAAAATGAGCTTCGCCATTATATTGTATTGATGTACCATCAACATGACGGTAATAAACAGATGTTATGATAGGCTGATCTTGATAACAAACAAAAACTAATAAAAGCTGTTGTTTTTCATCAATATTAATTACTTGGTAACTAAAAATCTTCACTGGTAGCTGAATATTATCAACTAACCAAGTATTCCTTAATAAGGATGTAGAAACTGCTTTCCATGACTCTAACGTACATATTCCGTCAACATTTTTTTTAATGCCTTGTTGTGTAATACATCCCTTGTAACGCATAAGTGTACTGAAATGCTTATAAAGTTCACTATATGCAAACCAAGTAATTGCTTGAGTTGGTTCAAGTGTTAATTCAACTTTTAAATCATCACGATCTGTTTCTAATAAATAATTGTTCCCATGCTGAGTCAAAGATGTGTGATTTTTAAATTGAACTGCAAAGGGTTCTCTTTGAAATGTTAAATCACGTTTAATCGAATACGTTTGATAAGCATCATCAGAAGTTGATAATGCGGTTCCATGTACCAACGATGCCGTATCCCCTTTTCCATCCAGAGATATTTTGTATTCTGAATCTGTTATGGCAAAACCAATGTAACCGATTACGGATGCCCACGATAAATACCTGAATGGTTCAGGCAAGTCAGGTATCATAATTCCATAATGCGTACTACCAAAACGTTTGTAATACACATGCGGACTAAGTTCAAATTCCCTTGGTAATAAAACCTGTTTTTCAGGTTTTACAACTCCGATTAAAGCCCCTGCCACTTGAGCAATCTTTTGATTAATCTTATCTTTGATTTTTCCTGATGACATTTTACTTGATACGAGAACTTTCATAGAACAACTCAACTCTTTTCTTTCTAAAGTTCCATTTTAGAACTTATTAAATAAGATAAAATATCATTTTGGGACTTTGTTCGCAAAAAACACTATCAGCCAAATACACTACTTATTTTTAACCTTAAAGATACACAATTCCCCAAAGTCGAAAATTTCAAAAAATATCTTAAAAATCTATATCTTGGGACGTAAACCAGTTATTCCTATCCCGAAAACTCCTCTGAGCAACCCCTGGCTCACATTTAACCAATCAAAATAATCACGCCATAAAATTATTTTTCCATTCTCCACTTTAAATGTGCCACATACCCAAAATCCAATATGCAATGGTCCAATTTCTACAATATCTGTACGCTCGGTGAGTACAATATTTCCTTTTGCTACGATTTGATGATTTTTAACTTGTAACTTTCTTGAGCTACTGAGCGCAAGTTTGATTAAACCAGCAACCCGTTTTCCACCTCTAAAAGTCGGTAAAGAAACATTTGTATAAAGCACATCTGAATGAAGGAGTTCACTAATCACATTATGATCTTGTTCAACCAAAGCAGTCAGAAATCGTTCTACCACTTCTTCTGATTGTGCTTGAATATAAGTTGCATCAATATTTGATGTGGTTTTCATTTATGTATTTCCCTAAGATTTAAATTTTTAGATCCAAACGTTGCTGCCAGAGTTTTTCTAAAGCCTTGGTATCATGATCAAAAGGATGAAAATCAGGTCGATAATAATCTAGAAAATCTTTAACGGTTTGTAAGGTTAATAATCCTCGATGACCGACTCCCTCTTTGAGGAACTGCGCTATACCTTTCAGAGAAAGCATTCGATCTGCTTTAAGCAATCGTCGTGTGTTATTTGCAATTAAGAAAGTTAAGATACTGCCTGCGAAGGTCATATAAAAAATACGTGATACATATCCCCCGCCTGAGGCGACATAAGCATCAAAGAATACTGCTTTATGTTCATTTTCTTCAACTGCATGCCAAAGCCATAGTTCAGCAACTGGACCAACTAAACGATTATTCCATTGATCATTGCGTAAAAGTTCAGCCCCTAAGGTTGCGGTAATATGTTCAATCGCACACCCAATTGACATGATATGCATACTCGGCAATATTTTTTGCATTATGGCGTACAAGGCTTTAACTTCATTCTGTAATTTATCGATATTAATCTGCTGTTCATCAGCATAACGATTGAATGCCAAATGCTCTTTAGCATGCATGGCTTCTTGTCCGATAAAAGCACTGATTTCTGCTTGAAGAAGAGGATCATCAATTTTGTCCCGAATATTTCTCAAAGCTTCTATTAGCATCAATTCCCCCTGAGGAAAAATAGCGGACATTGCATTCATCAAATGGGTGAAATAAGCATCATTATTAAACCAATAACGCTTTGAACTGGTGAAATCAAAACTTAAGCGTCTGACAGGGAAAGAAGCTTTCAAACGATGTGCTGTGGAAGATTGACTAATTTTAATAGCTTCTAAGGTCGACATATTATTTCCAATTCACAAAAGTACTTATTAGTTCTTTTGTAGATTGCTTTGCATTCTTAGTCAATCAATATTTTTCATCCAATTGAAACTTATATATTTATTTTTCAATTGAAGATTGTTTAAACAAAACAATCTTGAGCAATAAACGGGTTAATGATAGCTTTGCTAAGATTAAAAATTTGTAGAAGATTTAGTGTGGAAAAACTTTCTGGTGCTTACGATACTCAAGCTGCTGGGTTACCCAGAGGCCGTACCAGCCTGTTAACCGAAGAAACACGTGAAAAGCAACGTCGACGTTTAGTTAAAGCAGCAATTAGTGTATTCGCTGAAAAGGGGTTTGCTGCCACAACGATTGCTGACATTGTTAAAACAGCACGAGTATCTAAACAGGCATTTTATGAAATATTTGAAAATAAAGAAGATTGTTTTCTTGCTGCTGATGATTTAGGTCGAAAAGCATTGTATGAACAAGTACTTACGGATATCAAAGCTCAGGGGAGCAACGGCGATCAATGGATCAGGTCTTCTCTACGTGCCTATTTACAACTGTGTGTAAGTGAACAGGACTTCACTAAGGCATGGGCAATTGAATTCCCAAAAGCTGGGAGTCGATGTTTAGAGCAACGCAATTTATTTTTTTCAGAATTAGGAAAAAGACTTAAATTAATTCATAGTGCTATTAAGATCAAACAACCTGAATTGTGGGTAGCTGTTCCTGATTTATTTTATGATGCTGCGATTGGCGGAGCTTATGAAATTATTTTTCGTTATATCTGTCAAAATAAATTTGATGAACTGTTAAATATTGAAGATGATTTAGTTGATTTTATTAATTTCTCGATCGGTTATAAACAAAATATATAAATATTATCAAAATTATTGATACCATAAATCAAGTCTAAAGTATGACTTGTAAAATTAAATCATTTAATTGTTTTACTTAAATTTAGCACCATTAATGAAGTGCTGTAATTAAAATTTTTAATAGATATCTTTTCAGCTAAATAACTAGCAAACTGGCTATGGATTTTATTATTGGTAAACACCACCTAAAAATCAGCATATGACACATTATAACATATCATTTATTATATTTATGTCTACATCTTCACAAGTAGTATTTTACAAGAAATTCAAAAGTCATACAAAGGCTGATATGGGCTCGAAGCAAAGATTTATTTTGGGTTTCTTTCATTTTGGAACCCACTCATTGAAAAACCCGAAAAAATGAGACAGGCATAACATAATCTAATTAATTATGATAAAAATTTTGAGGGAATAACTACTATATCTGTAAAGTCACTATGGCAAAAATCCTTAAAATAATACTGAAACTTAAGTGTCTTTTTCATCAAAGATCACCAGTTAACTCCACCAGTACTTGATAAATGCTGTGTCTTGTACATTTATATAAGTACTGGTCATAATTTAAATAACTCTATTGACTAAAAATTAAATAAAGGGAATGAATTGACTAATGGTAATATCCTCATCTAAAAAATGAGATCTATGCCAAATCTCATTTTGAAAATCCACTTTAAAAATTATACTTTTACAACAATCCTACCTCTTATTTTTCCATCTAAAATTTCATTTGAAATATTTACAGCATCTGTTAACTGAATTTCAGTCGTTACTGTTTCCAATTTTATTTTATCTAGTTCTTTAGCTAAACGCTCCCAAGCTTCTTTTCTTAGCTCGATTGGTGCCATAACACTATCAATTCCATATAAGGTAATCCCTCTCAGGATAAATGGAGCAACTGTTGCAGGAAAATCCATTCCACCAGCTAAACCACACGCAGCGACAGCACCACGATATTTTGTACTAGCACATGCATTGGCTAAAGTATGACTACCCACAGTATCAATTACACCTGCCCAAATTTCCTTATTTAGCGGCTTTCCTTGTGAAGATAATTCAGCGCGATCAATAATTTCACTCGCACCTAAATAGGTTAAATATTCTGATTCTTGGGGTCTACCAGTTGATGCTGTAATCTCATAGCCAAGATGACTCAAAATAATAATGGCAATACTACCCACTCCGCCATTTGCACCCGTTACTAAAATTTTTCCATCACTTGGTTTGATTCCATGCTTTTGCAAAGCCATGACACACAGCATAGCTGTATAACCTGCTGTCCCAATAATCATCGTATCTTTAAAAGAAAAAGCAGAAGGTTTTTGTATGAGCCAATCACCTGAAACAGTCACTTGTTCAGCTAATCCGCCAGAGTATTTTTCCCCAACACCCCAACCATTTAATAGAACTTCATCTCCTTGTTTCCATGCTGGATGTTTTGATTCAATTACAACACCTGAGAAATCTATACCTGGTGTTAATGGAAAACTGCGCACTACTGGAGAACGCCCAGTAATGGCTAAAGCATCTTTATAATTTAATGTTGAATATTTTACTTCAACTCTAACCTCTCCTTCCTGCAAAGGATTTGGAGTAATCTCAGCAACTTTTGAGACATAACCAGCGTCATCTTTAGTGATTAAGATACCTGTGTACATAAAACATCCTCTTTATTTAATTAGACCTATCGACTAGAATTGATTAAAAAAATGCAGAAAATGCATTTATTTTTTAATCAATTTCTTACGCTATTGAACTGTTCTACGCCCAATGTAAACAAGCGAAAAAATGCTTCTAAAGGACTCGTAGATTTGATTAAACGTGCTCTAAGAACGGCACCTTCCCATCCAATCCAAAATTGGTAAGCCATTTCCTTACAATCTGTTAAGCTATATTGAGAGTAAAATTCATGTAAACAGTCAGAAACCATTTTCTGCCACACCTGAAAAATACTTTCTATTCGATCAATAATTTCAGGCGCTAAATAAGAAACCTCTTGCCCTAAATTACCGAGAATACAGCCTCGCTTATAATCATATTTTTGTAACTTTTCTCCAGCATCTTTAACAAAGTTTTGTAGTTTTTCTACTGGGGGAAGATCTGGTTGGCTTAAAAATTTATTCAATCGTCTCACAAAATAAATTTCATAGGCCTTTAATACTTCTAAAATAAATGCTTCTTTGTTCTCAAAATAATGGTAGAACGAACCTTTAGGAATCTGAATAGGCTTCATGAGATCATCTAGGCTCATGGCATTCATTCCCCGTTCTGTAAGCAATTCAATACCACGACGTATTAATACGTCTTTCGTATCTGCATAGTTGCTTCCATGTTTAGTGGGCCGACCACGTGGTCTTTTAGGTAAATTTGAATAGTTCATATTTATAAAATAGACTATCTATCTAGAAATAGCAATGCTATTCGATCTTATACCATGGTAGGAGTTTAGATTAGCTGAATCTTACAACAACTCTAGAAATTTTAAGTAACTTACTAGTTAAAACTAAAATAACAAAGTCAAACTCCATATTTTCATACTTAAAAAAAAGCAATCATGTCATTCAGATAAGAAGTGTCACGTTTATAGGGTTGGCTATAGATATAAATCTGTTTGGGTGTATAGACCTTTTGATTTTGGAAGATCTCTCCATTAAAGACTTTTAAATATGGATATTGCTGAAAAACTTTTTGGGTTTTGCTTCTGTTCTGATCGGGCAAGTATCTCAACTGGCAATTTACGCTTGTTCACAAGTCAAGTAATAGCTTCATGCCGTGTATCATGGAAATGAACAATATTATGTAGTTCAGTTTTTCCAATTGCCCTTTGCCAAACTAAGCGAAATGAATTTGAGTTGTGAGGAATTAATTTTACTCGGTCAGTGTAAGGAACCAAGTCAAGAAGTTCACAGGCTTCTTTTGATAATGGCACATCACGAGCATCACCATTTTTAGTGATCGGTAAGTGTACATAATCAGCGTGAATATTATTGCAAGTAATTCCTACAATCTCCCATTTTCGCATCGCTGTTTCTATCGCAAAAAGAAAAGCCCAAGCAACATACTGCCGTGGCGTTTTAGGTGTAGTACCAATTTTATAATTAAGTGCCTGAAGTATGATTTCTATTTCACTTGGACTTATTAATCGGTTGCGAGATGGGGGCTTTTCAGGTTTTACTACTTGAGCAAATGGATTTTCTTTAATCATGAAAAGTTCATTTTTAGCATAATTAAACACAGAAGTGTACAGGCACATTTGTCTATGTACCGTTCCAGATGTGACATCCTTTAAACGTTTATCTCGCCAATTCTTTATGTCAATTGGTTCAATTTCATATATTGATTTTTCTGCAAGATCACCAAAATACTTTTTAAATGTTTCTTTTTTTATTTATTGCTCAATGAAAGATTTGCCTCTTTTCTTACAACCTTCTTCATCATAGTATTTTTGACAAAGTGCATAGAATGAAAAATAAGGTTTTTGTTCTTGAGTTTTTTTAGGATCATACTCTGCTTTCATCTCAAGCAGACGTATAGCAGCCCATTGCTCACATTCACGAGCAGTATCTCTAGTTGCGGTATCACGAAGATTTTTATAACGGACTTGGACGCCAAGCATTGCCACGCTTCACTGGTTTTTGCATAAAATCACCTTTGGTGTCGTTGCAGCACCAACACAGAAAACCAAGCAAAAACTTGGTGTCCATTTGGTGCTAAAACGGAAATAATAAGGTGTTTTTGACGCAAATTTTGACGATTTTAAACCATCAAGCTGACCAATTTAGCATTAAAAACTTGGGTTATATTCCAACTTTAGCGACTTAAACATTTGATATTTAAGCATTAAAATTTGGTAGGTATATCCAGACTCGAACTGGAGACCTCTACGATGTCAACGTAGCGCTCTAACCAACTGAGCTATACACCTAGAATGACAAGCATAATATTCATTTTTCAGCGTATTCACAAGTTTTTTTGGGACTGTTTGAGTGCAATCGCGCAGTCTTTAAGCAACTTCCTGAATTGATGAATATCGGAACCATCCTTTTGTTCTAAAAACACGATTTTTTGATATAACACAATCACTTGTTCAAATGATTGTTGATCCTCAACAAGTAACGACAAACGTTTGATCCAGCTATGGAAAGTTTCAGCAGGATATTTTTGCAAATGTTTCGGTAACTGTTTTTGAAATTTAAAAATGATACGTTGATATTGCTCTTGGCATCTGCTTTGTCTCCACCAATAAAAACCAATGTAGAGCATTAAAACACCACCGATTCCTAAAATGAGAACCACAGCAGAGCCATAGCTTGAATCCAGCCCCAGTCGAGCCAACCAGTTTTTTTGTTTTTCGGCATCATAACCCACGACTTTGCTTTGCCATTGATAACTTAAGTAATCGCTCCAGATACGCATATTTTTTAATAATTTAAACTGTTGCACACGCCAAGCCTGTGCTTGGCTATCGCCCCAAACTGTTTGATCTTCTGCCAGATAATCCTGCATCCCCGCATCAATCCGTTGTGGGGCAATCATTGCAGTCGGGTCAATTCTTTTCCACTTGCCATTGAGATAAACCTCACTCCAGGCATGTGCATCCAGTTGGCGAACCTCCCAACTTTGACCATCAGGCGCAAGTTGTCCACCCTGATAGCCTGTCACCACGCGTGCAGGTATCCCAACATAACGCATCAGCATGACAAAACTGGAGGCATAATGTTCACAAAAACCTTTACGACTTGAAAACAGGAATTGATCTATACGATCCCCACCTAAAGTACCAGGTGTCAGGGTATAGACAAAGCCATTTTTACGATACCAGGACAGCACTGATTGAATGTATTTTTCAGATTGCTGCTGGCTCTGCTCAAACAGTTCATGCGCCAATTGCTGGGCTTTTTTATCACTACCCTCTTTAAACCTGATATTAAATTCAAGTTGGCGTGGTGACAAAGAAACCACTTCCGTTGATGTTCTTCCCAACCATTGCATTTGAATGGGTTGATTACGTTTAATCAATCGGGTTGGTCGAATACTGTTATCCTGATAAAGCTGTAAATAACGTCCCTGAGGAACTGAATATTCCAAACCCATAATCCAGTTTGCCTGTTCATCGGCAGGCAGATATTGGTACGGCACACTATGGGAAGTAGCTTGTATATTTTTGATCTGCTGATTAAAAAAACTACTGGTCCAGGTGGTGCCATCATATTCATCCAGCACCAAAGCACGCCAATACAGTTCTGGCCGACTTGGCAACTGATACATATTCGCGACCACACGAAAAGCCAAAGCCGAGGACTGCGAAAGCTCGGCAATATCCCCAGGTGACATGCGGTCACTGATGCCAGTGGTTGCCCGATCCTTTTGGATTGGAATTGACCACAGAGGAGGCAAACGTGGGAAGAAGATAAACAGTAGAATAAAGAACGGCGTTGCAATACCCACAAACTTAAAAATCTGCTTAATGTCCTGTTTCAACTGGTTTGAGGAGATTGTGTTGTTGTTAAATAAACTGGTCTGAATCCGATACAATCCCATCAGGCACATCACAAATGATGAGAATACAAGTACCGCCATCCAGAATGCCTGACTGTGCAACAGCAAGCTCGCACTAACGAATAAAGCAAAGTTGAACACGATCAGCAGATCACGGGTATTTTTAGCCTCCAGACTTTTGGCAAATAAACAGGTGCTTAAAAAAGCGACACCTGCCTCCACACCCAACAAGGTCTGATAGTTGATGTAAATCAGCCCTAATGATAGCAAGGTAAACAATATCAAAACCAGTTTAGAAAATGGATTAATCCTGTGTTTACTATATCGCCAGACCAATGTTAACCAAACAACACCCCATAACCCACTTAGGGTAACTGGAATAAAGGCGACTTGCCCAATCAAGATACATGCCAGCGCGGCCAAAATACAGAAATAGATTTGTTTGGTCATCGTCAAGCCTGCGCCAGTAAAAGTTTAGCCTTGATGAGCTGTGATTGCCCCTGCCCACTTTCCAGTCTCGCATGTGGCAAAATCACGGCATAGTCATCCCCCAACTGTTCACATTGCTCAATCAAGCTCATCATGAAACTGAGCTTTTCTTCATGTCCCTGTGTTGGAATCTGTTGATAATCAATTTCCAGATGTTGATGGTTGGCCTGGGCTTCAAACATCTTGATAAAAAATCCCTGCCCACGTGCAACCTGCTTCCATGCGACATTTTGATAGGAATCGCCCTGCTGAAATGCCCTCAACTCTTTAAACTCATCCAGACTGTCATTCGCATTTGTGCTCTGATGTTTATGCTCTTTCTGCCAGTCATGGGCTTTGGGTGCAATCCAGACTTTCTGTTTGGGATATAGATAAGTCCAAGCCCGTACCAGTCCTAAAGGATAGGTGGAATAAATTTTCACTGAGCCTACCTCATAGATCCCCCGCTTTTGAGGAAGAATAGGCAATTCTAAAATTTGTTGTGTTTGATCCAAATAAAAAATCTGTTCCTGTTGCTGCCATTGCACCCGCAGATATCGACTGTTATTTGCTGGCTGTTTAAACAGCAGCTTGAGCATTAAAGCCTGTTCAACCTGTCCAATTTCTGGAGTCACAACCTCAATGTGTAAGCCGTGCAACTGTTTGAAAGTCAGGTAAAAACTAATACATAAAATAGCACTGATTAAAAAGCAGAATCCTAAAATCAGGTTATTGGCATAGTTAATCCCAGCAATAAAGGTAATCAGGATCAAAATGAGGTATAAAAAACCCTGCTTATAAATGAAAACCAAAACATCTTTCTGCAACAGTATTTTAGTACCATCCACCTGAAAGCGTTTTGCAATCCAATGCTGTACTCGCTGCCTAAGTCCATTCTGCATAAGCCACTCTCAACTATAAGGTATCAACTGACTGCAAAAGCTGTTTCACCTCAACCTCTCCCAGACTTAAACGATGGGCAACCACTGCCACAAAAACCGTTTGCACATCATCGGTTGTGACGAAGCTTCGTCCCTCAACCAGTGCATAGGCCTGTGCTGCCGCCTTGAGCGCCAATACGCCGCGGGTAGAAAGTCCATGTCGTTGCTTACGGGTTTCAGCTGCTAAATCAAGAATATAATTTAACACTGCATCACTGAGAAAAACCTGTTTTGCCAATTCACGTAAATGCAGAATATCAGCCTGATTAAATACAGCATCCAACTGATGAATCAAAACCTGACGTGAGCTTTGCTGTAGCAGCAATTTTTCTGCCTGCCGTGATGGATAACCCAAAGATAAACGCATGAGGAAACGGTCAAGCTGCGACTCAGGCAAGGCATACGTTCCACTTTGAAACAGCGGATTTTGAGTAGCCAACACCCAGAATGGCTGTGGCAATTCATAATGAATCCCATCCACCGTGACTGCCCCCTCTTCCATTGCCTCAAGCAAGGCACTCTGTGTTTTGGGGCTACAACGGTTAATTTCATCGGCCAGCAAAATCTGGGTAAAAATCGGACCTTTCTTAAACTCAAATAAATGTTCTTTTTGATTAAAGATATTGATTCCAATCACATCACTTGCCAGCATGTCATTGGTGAACTGAATACGCTGGAAATGCAGTCCAGCCAAACGCGCCAGTGCACTGGCCAACGTGGTTTTGCCTAAACCAGGTAAGTCTTCAAACAACACATGACCGCCTGCCAGTAAACAGGTCAGGGCAAGTTTAGTTTGTTGTGGTTTATCCAGAATAAGCTGGTTCACTTCTACTAAAAATTTATCGATCTTTTGGCTAAAGCTTTTAATATCTTGTTCTAATTCTTGGTTTTGTTGTTTTTTGTCTTGAACCGAAGCTTTTTCCGTGCCCCACATTATATTCTCCCAAAAATAAAACAGTGTATGTCTCAACATACACTGTTTTAGGTTTTTTTCAAAGAAATCAAAAGATTTCTAGCAAGGACATTTCTTCATATTACCGCCTGCTGACGGGTAGCGTGAATCAATACAATGACGATAAAATGTCTTGGCATCCATCGGTGTCAAATCAGGATGATGCTTTTGCATGTGCTGTACATAATTTTCATAGTCAGGGACACCGACCATCAAACGAAAACTTTTTTGCAGGTTCTGCCATAAAACCGCAATCCTCGACCAATTTTTGGGCGAAAAAATCAGGTGTTTTTGTGACAGGATCGTGAACTTAATGATCTTTACAATCACAGAACCACCCTGCCGAGCGATCTTAAAATCCATGCCTACTCTCCCTTGATGCTATTCGCAGTCATCGGTGTTTCTGAATAAACTGCGGGTGCTTCATTGACAGTAGGCACAGAACTTTGCAATGCACGGCGTACAATTCCAATTGAGGCAATTACCATCACAATCGCCACAATCATAAAGAAGCCACACAATGCGGCATTGATCTGATTGGACATGACAATTGTCTGCATTTCAGCAACAGTTTTGGCTGGAGCAAGCACCTCACCACGCGCAATCGCATCAGAAAAACGGTTGGCTTGCGCAAGGAAACCAATCTTTGGATTTTCATGGAAAATCTTTTGCCAACCCGCTGTCATTGAGGTAATGAACAGGAAAATTGTTGGGACAATGGTGACCCAAACATATTTCTCTTTTTTCATCTTGAACAAAATGACTGTACCCAAAATCAATGCCATTGAGGCAAGAATCTGGTTACCGATACCGAATAGCGGCCACAATGAGTTAATCCCACCCAGTGGATCAACCACGCCCTGATAAACAAAGAAGCCCCAGCCTGCAACCGCAACAAAGGTTCCAACCAGATTTCCAAAGAATGAACTGGATTGTTTCACCGCTGGCACCACGATACCGACCGTATCTTGCACCATGAAACGACAGGCACGTGTTCCTGCATCTACCGCAGTGAGGATGAATAAGGCTTCAAACAGAATGGCAAAGTGATACCAGAATGCCATCATGGAACGGCTATTGAAAATTTCAGAGATGATATGTGCCATACCAATCGCAAAGGTTGGTGCACCACCCGTACGGGAAAGGATTGAACTTTCACCAACTTCCTGAGCAAGCACAGTCAGCATCTCAGGTGTAACGATAAAACCTAGATTACGCACCGCTTCCGCAGCCGTATCCACCGTTGTACCCAGAACTGCCGCTGGTGCATTAATCGCAAAATAAACACCAGGATCAAGCACTGTCGCACAGATCATTGCCATTATCCCAACGCCAGATTCCATCAACATCCCACCATAGCCGATCATGCGAATATTGACTTCATTATCAACCAGTTTTGGGGTTGTTCCAGAAGAAACCAATGCATGGAACCCTGAAATTGCACCGCAAGCAATTGTAATAAATAGGAATGGAAATAAACTGCCTGCAAATACAGGACCCGTACCATCAATAAAATGGGTCACCGCAGGCATTTTCAGGTCAGGCATGGCAAAGATAATCCCAACAGCCAGACCTGCAATCACACCGATTTTAAGGAAAGTAGATAGATAGTCACGCGGTGCCAACAGCAACCAGACTGGCAAGACAGAGGCAATAAAGCCATAAATGATCAGTGCCCAAGTCAACTGTGTTCCACTGAGGGTAAACAATTGCCCCCAATATGGGTCTTTCGCCACATCACCACCAAAGACAATTGCAGCCATCATCAGCACAAAACCGATGATGGATACCTCTGCAATTTTTCCTGGACGTAGGTAACGCATATAAATGCCCATAAACAGGGCAATTGGAATGGTGGCGGCAATACTAAACACACCCCACGGACTATGTGCCAAGGCTTTTACAACAACTAAAGCCAATACCGCAAGGATAATGATCATCACGCCCAATGTGCCGAGCATGACAATGACACCTGCAAAAGTCCCAAGTTCCTGCTTTGCCATTTCTCCCAAGGAACGGCCATCACGCCGTGTTGAAATAAATAGAACCAGAAAATCCTGCACTGCCCCAGCAATCACCACACCCACCAGAAGCCAGATTGTTCCAGGCAAATAACCCATCTGCGCTGCTAGAATTGGTCCCACCAACGGCCCTGCACCCGCAATCGCTGCAAAGTGATGTCCAAATAAAACATATTTATTGGTCGGGACATAATCCAGACCATCATTTAAGCGATGCGCTGGTGTTAAGCGTCTGGCATTTAACTCAAATACCTTGTTTGCAATAAATAAACTATAGAACCGATATGCAATGCTATAGACACAGACCGCAGCGAGAACCAGCCAGACTGCATTGACATGCTCACCGCGACTCACCGCCAATATCCCAAATGAAATTGCCCCGACTATGGCAACCAAACTCCATAGGAGTTTTGAGGGAAGTGTTGATTTTGCTTGTGTTGTCTCCATTCAAAACCTCTCCAATACATAACTTGTGGTTATTTTGATTTCCCTTTCTCTATTTTCTGTAGAAAAATATCTTTGTCAGTTTATCTTTTATCAAAAATTATTTATCTAATACTTTGGCATAAAAAAAGGGATGATTCTTCATCATCCCTTCGATAATCGTATGTTTTGTGTTTAACGATTATGCACGCTCTAGATAGTCACCTGTACGCGTGTCTACACGAACACTTTCCTCTTGCTGTACGAACAATGGCACACGCACCACAGCACCTGTTTCAAGTTTCGCTGGCTTTCCACCACCGCCTGAAGTATCACCACGTACACCTGGATCAGTCTCAACGATTTTAAGCACAACAAAGTTCGGTGGACTCACAGTTAAAGGTACGCCATTGAACAACATGATGGTACATTTTTCATTTGAATCGTCTTTTAACCATTTCGCAGCATCACCCATTGCGGTTTTGTCAGCAGCGATTTGCTCGAAAGATACAGGGTCCATGAAGTTCCACATTTCGCCATCGTTGTAGAGGTAATCCATTTCAACTTCAACAATATCAGCGGCTTCCAAAGAGTCACCTGACTTGAAAGTTTTTTCCAATACCTTACCAGAACGCAGGTTACGCAGTTTCACACGGTTGAACGCCTGACCTTTACCTGGTTTTACATATTCGTTTTCCATGATTGAACATGGGTTGCCATCAAGCATAACCTTGAGGCCTGCTTTAAAATCATTTGTAGAATAATAGGCCATGAAAGGCGCACTCCAAACTTAAAACTCAACTCTATTAATGCTAGACTACACGTACAGGCATAGTCCTCACACTATTTTTAACGTATGGCATGATAAACTATTTACATCAAGAGCAAAACTGGCAATCACAACTCAGTGACCTCATTACTGATCCTCTGGAGCTGTTAAATCTGCTTGAGTTATCTACCGATCAGCTATTATCAGGGGCAATCCTCGCCTCTGAAAAGTTTAAATTGCGTGTCCCGCGTGCATTCGTCGGAAAAATGAGCATTGGCGATCCCCTTGATCCCCTGTTGCTACAAGTCCTCCCCCATCATCTGGAACTTGAGGAACATCCTGAGTTTGTCACCGACCCACTGGGTGAAGAGGCAGCCAACCAGATGGCTGGCGTTCTACATAAATATCAGTCTCGTTTTTTACTGACCTTAACAGGTGCATGTGCAATTCACTGCCGTTACTGCTTTCGCCGTCACTTTCCCTATCAGGAAAATCTACCTAAAAATGATGACTGGCCACATATCAGGCAATATATTGAGCAAAATCCCCTGATCAATGAAGTGATTTTAAGTGGTGGCGATCCACTGACGCTTTCAAATCGAAAAATTTCACTTTGGCTGGAGCGTCTTGCCTCCCTCCCACAGATTAAAATACTGAGAATTCATTCACGTGTTCCCATCGTTATTCCAAACCGTATTGATGAAGAACTGATTTCTATATTAAAAAACAGTAGGCTACGCATTGTAGTAGTGGTACACTCAAACCATGCAGCTGAACTGGATGGTTTCACCTGCTCAAGGTTATTACAGTTATCACTCCATCACATAACCGTGCTGAATCAGGCGGTTTTATTAAAAGGTGTGAATGATTCTGCAAAAACTTTGCATGAGTTGAGTTTTCGTTTATTTGAAGCACGGGTAATGCCCTATTACCTGCATGTTTTGGATAAAGTCAAAGGGGCTCAGCATTTTGATTTAAGATCTTCAGAGATAGATCAAATATACAGTGATGTATTGGCAAGTTTACCAGGTTATCTGGTTCCAAAACTTGTGAGGGAAATTGCGGGCGAAAAAAATAAAACACCGCTTTTTGGGGTTCAAACGTTCTGAGATTGATAACACAATGATGAATAATGCTTTTTCGGATATATTTCAAATTCCAACTGTCTTGAGACGGGATAAACTAAGCTTTTGCGACACCAATTCAAAAAGCTTAAATGAATGGATTTCCAACCTGTCCATCATGCAGTTGGGAGATACCTCCAAAGCACTATTTGCAGCCCTGTTAGAACTCAGCGAACTTGAATGTTCTGAGACACTGCGTTTCGATCTGGTACAAATTTTACATCCGACAATTGAAAATGTATTGGGTAGCCTGGAAAAGAATTTTTTTAACCAGGGTGTCATCAGTTCAGACCGTAATGAACACATCATTGAACTGGCCATGTTGTTACGCTGCTATTTTGCGGCAATCTATATTAATATTGTGCGCCGTAGTAGTGACCAGCTCGACAACCAAAAATTTTCAATCTTTGCGCTAAACCAGAAAAAGAACTTACAAACCGCCAGAACCCTGGCAACCTTTCAGGCCTTGCAGCAACTGACCCAACTGCTCTATCAACAACATATGCTCTATAGTGAACCTGTTGCAGGACAATGGCTGATTTCCCATCAACTTTATGAGGCTGCACTTACCCATAAATATCATCAGACCAATCTGGAACAGATTCAGGGTGGCAAACCCACCTCTCTCAGCAATATTTCCCAGGCCTATGCCCAGCTGATTTTGATGGATATTTTTAATACCAATCAAATTCGCCAGTCTGAAATTCAGGCATTGTTCCAGTGTAGTTTTGACTGGGCAAAAATGGTTCAAATCCTGTCTAAAGAGACTGACCTAACCAAGTATGTGGTGGACACCACCAAGGACCACCCACCAATCTATAATAAAAAGCAAAGCTCAGGTTTTAATCCCAATGTTTTTATCAGCACCAATACCTTGCTTGACCATGTCACAGCAACATTGCATAAAAATGCTGAATATATTTCCAAGAATGAAAAAATCTACCTGACCCCTGCACTCAAGTTTCATGTTCAGACCATTCTTGGAACCACAGCAGAGCGTCGTCATGAACGTTATGAATATTCAGCCCAGTTGCATATCTGTTTTGGTTTGCTGACAGCGCACTTTTATCTTTCCAAGGCAAAGAACTTTTCAGAAACCTTATTACTAGAGCATCACTTTAATTTACAAAACGAATCAAAGTTTATGTCTGCCTGGGATAAAAAGCTTTCTGGAAATAATGAAGAATCAAGCATTCAACGCCTAAGTCGTGAAAGCAAGGCAGTTTACCAATCCGACATACTGGATATCAGTGTTAATGGTTACCGCATTAAATGGTCGGGGGAAGCTCCCAAGAATTTAAGAACAGGTGAATACATTCTGGTCAAGGAAACCTCACATGGACACTGGCGTGGTGGGGTGATTCGCTGGCTTAAGCAGTCAACCGAGAAAAGCCTGGAACTTGGTCTGGAAGTTCTTGCACAGGAAATCTTCCCATGTGCTGTACGCATTCAGGCTGATCGGCATGTCAGTAACTATCATCCAGCACTTTTATTAAAAAACCAGAATCTGGATGAAACCAAAACAACTTTAATTTTACCTGGTTCACAAATTTTTCGGGAACAACAGGCGATTCATTTAAGATTGGGGAAAGAGGAAGTAAAAGTGTATTTATTAAACGCACAATTAATTACCCAGAGTTTTGTTCAATTTGATTTTGAACTGCTAAATGAAGATGAACAGTCCATTCTTCATAAATTCATGGCACAAAATAATATGGATACCAATGATCAAGATTTATGGGAAGCATTGAAGTGAGAAATTCTTTACTCTCTAAAAAGTTAAAACGAACTGAAACCCGCTTACTCATTATTGATGACAACCAGTTACGTTACAACCAGATTCTGGAGTTATTCTCCAATCAGGAACATCAGGTTAAGGCGACCTTGCTTGACGACCTCAAGGCATTTGAAAAACAACTGAATCTTCCCTGGGATATGGTCATTTTTGGACGTGCGTATGACCTAAAGATCGAACAGACCCTTTCACTGATTCAGGCATCGTCACAGCCTAGCCTGCCTGTACTGTTGCTTGAACCAGATGACTACAAAGCTGATCAATATCAGACATATATCCATAAAGGGATCTATGATGTCCTAAATCTTAAATCACCTGAAAATTTTTATATCAGTATTATTCGGGCCCTGTCCTATAGCCGTTTGGTTCAGGCGGAACATCGCCTACTCAGTGAACTGGAAGCGGCACAAACCCAGGCGCAGTCACTGGTTGCAGAAACCCATAAAGCGGTCGCAATTTTGCAGGAAGGCATTCATATTACGGCCAACACCGAATATGCACAGCTTTTTGGATTCAGCAATGCAGATGATTTAATTGGCCTGCCCATTTTGGACGTTTTGCAGCCTCAAGACCTGAGTCAGTTTAAACTGCGTTTTAAGAAAATTTCACAGGGACAGTTCGAACAAGGGCGTTTTGAACTTCGCACCCAAAACCCAAGTGTAAAAAACAGTGCGTTACAGGTTGAGTTCATTCCTTCGGGAAATGAAGATGAAATCCAGCTGAACATCGAATGTGAGTCCACCAGTCAGTCTTCAGCGACAATACCAGCCGTCACTTCCTCTGAAAAAATCTCAGGCCTGAATACCGCCCTGCAACAAATCAACCGACAGCTTGCAAACCACCCAGCCAATGCCAATGCACTGGTTTTATTTAGCCTTAATAGCTGTCCAAACGAAGTATTCCAGACTGACTGGCGTGCCACCAAGGCCTATTTCGCCAACATTGCAGGCTTTATTAAAGAACAGGTTAATGTCCCTGTCTGTCAGGTGGACCATGCGCTTTATGTCGCCCTATTTCAGGCAGAATCAACCCATGTACTCAACTCACTTCTGATTGGGTTGAATAGCCTGCAAAAACCGCAATTACTGGTAACTGAGAATTATACATTCCCTCTTCACCTAAAACTGGGCTACAGTGAGCTTGCCCAGCCAGTTGCGGATGAGGCCAGCTTTGAACAGATCCTGACCAAGGCATTCTCACTTGGTTTGCCAACCATTGATAGCCCGAAAATTGATGCAGATATTGGTTTAACAACCGAACATATTCCAACCAATGTAGAGCTAAGCCTGTTACAGGAACTCAGGCAAAAACTGGATGCAGGTGATATTCACCTAAAATACCAGCAACTTTATGACAAGCAGGATCAACATACCCATACCTATGAAGTATCGGGTGGTTTTATCCATAACAATCAATCGCAGGATATCACTGACTTGGGTGATTTAAAGGATGACCCTGAATTATCGGTTCAACTGGACCGCTGGATACTGGTTGAGGCATGCAAGCAGTTGCACAACTTCATTACCCAGTACCCTAAAGCGAAATTGATTGTAAACCTCAATCACCATATCTTATTAAATGACAAGAAACTGCCTGAGTTGGTTGCGAAGTTACTCACCATTATTGGCAGTAAACAGGCTCATCCACTGATTCTGCAATTCTCAGAACAGGCCTTACAGCAGAACCTGTCTCAGGCACAGCCACAAATTGCCTTACTGCGACAACATGGTGCAGAGATTTCCATCCGTGGTTTTGGCGACTCATTGTATAGTGACAGCATACTTCAACAGATTGATACCCAATATCTCAGCTTCCATAGCAAGCTGGCAAAAATGCTGGGGTCTGAAAAAGAGATGGCAGTATTACAGGAAAAGATTCTGCATTTTATTGCCCAAAAACCTGTTGAGATTTTCCTGACTGAACTCAATGACATGAACCAGTTTGCCAATGCATGGAATGTGGAAGCCCGTTTCCTACAGGGTAACTATTTCCAGAAGAAACTGGACCGCTTAACGGACGTGCAAGACCAATAAATCAGATCGGGGCGTATTCAATACGCCCCATGTCTAGGAATTATAATCGTAAAAAAACGGGCAATATGCCCGTTTTTTGTTTTCTCGATATTAACGTTTGATAGAACGTGACATACCAGAGAAACGTTGCTTGAATTTGTCGATACGGCCGCCAGTGTCAACATTCTTTTGTTTACCAGTATAGAATGGGTGGCAAGCTGAACATACGTCAAGGTAAATTGTTTCTTTACCAAGCGCAGAACGAGTTTCGATCACGTTACCACATGAACAGGTAGCAACTAATGTTTGGTATTTAGGGTGAATATCGGCGCGCATGGTCGATGCTCCTATTTAGTAAGAAAGGCTTAAGCTGTTATCGCAATTGATCACTCTCAACATGAGGAAAGCAAAGTGTTTTCACACTTGCAGATCAACACCACAACAGACCATTTCTTTTGACTCACCGAGACTCCAGGTCAGAGCAAAGCCAACAAGTGGCGACTATTATACGCCAATAAATTCAATTTTGCGAACTATTCCTGCCCTGATTTTGACCAGTGATTGGCGATTACCCCACACACCATCAATTGAATTTGGTGGAAAATCATAATTGGCAACACAATCATACCCAATGGCTGTCCAATAAACAGGATTTGTGCCATCGGAACACCACTGGCCAGTGTTTTCTTGGAACTACAAAAGAAAATGGTGATTTGATCAGCACGGTTAAAGCCCAGCCATTTTGGCAGATATAAAGCAAGCAACATCACCACAGTCAGCAAAACAGAACATGCAACTGTTAAATAAAACAACGTCAAGCCACTCACCTGATGCCATAAACCAGCAACCACGGCACTACTAAAAGCACCGTACACCACCATCAAGATGGAACCCTGATCAAAAGCCTTTACCAGACTCGGCAGCTTGAGCATATAAGGAAAAACATAAGGACGTAATAACTGCCCCAAAATGAAAGGAACCAGTAACAATAAGGTGATTTGAATAATCGATTTGGTTGGATCAAAACCATGCTGGCTTTGCCCAAGAATAAAATAGCTGACCAGTATTGGCGTAATAAACATGCCAATAATATTGGAAAAAGATGCGCTACACACTGCCCCAGCAACATTACCCTTTGCCATTGAGGTAAATGCAATGGAGGACTGTACTGTTGATGGCAGGAAGCACATAAACAGGAAACCCCAATACAGCTCCTGGCCTAAAAGAGGTTCCAAAATGGGTTTTGCCAGTAACCCAATGGCTGGGAAAATCACAAAAGTAAAGGCAAATACCAAGGCATGCATTTTCCAGTGCAACATCCCCTCAACCACTGCTTCACGTGAGAGTTTTGCACCATGTAAAAAGAACAGGATAGCAATTGCGACAGTTGTGAGAATATTAAAATAATGTGCAAGCTGACCTGATACTGGAATAAAGGTCGCCAATATCACCATGACAACCAATAATATTGTAAAGCGATCCAGTGCCAATAACTTCAACATACCCCATCCCTACCTATACCAATAAATATAAAGCCCAATATAATGATTGACCGTTTGATCAAATCATCATACTGGGCTATTGAAATAAAGCCAGTGCTTTCAATAAGAAATCTTAGCCTGAATCGAACAGATTTTAGTTGTTACGGGCATCCTGATCCTGCTGGATCAACTCGACCTTATAGCCATCTGGATCTTCAACAAAGGCGATGACTGTTACGCCACCTTTCATCGGGCCAGCCTCACGCACCACCTTACCACCACGGGCCTTGATCTCCTCACATGCCTTATAGGCATCATCAACACCAATCGCAATATGACCATAGGCATTGCCAATATCATAGCTTGATGTATCCCAGTTATGGGTTAACTCAAGAACAGTATTATGTTCTTCATCGCCATAACCGACAAAGGCCAATGTAAAGCGGCCCTCTTCATAGTCACGCTGGCGTAGCAATTTCATACCAAGCACTTCAGTATAGAACTTTAACGACCGTTCTAAATTGCCTACTCGTAGCATCGTATGTAACATGCGCATCGTTATTCACCTTTCTGCTGTGTTATCTGGTTTTCATGGTCACGCAACAGGTTCGCAACCCAAACCACTAAAATTAAAATCGGAATACCAATCAATGTGGTCATCAAAAAGAAATTTGGATAACCGATATTGCTGACGATTGTTCCTGAATATCCCCCTAATAATTTAGGGGTAAGTGTCATCAGGGAACTAAAAATTGCATATTGAACCGCTGTAAATGACACACTGGTCAGACTGGATAGGAATGCAATAAAAGCCGCACCCGCCAAACCTGATGCCAAATTATCAATAATAATCGCCATATACAGCCATAAAGAGCTGTAGCTTTTAATCACCTTACCCTTGATCTCAACATTCTGGGTTGATTTCGGGTCAATCAAGGGTATAGCCTGCATATCAACATCAAGTTCATTGTTCAGTGTCAGATGACTATTTGCCTGATAGTGATGTGCGGTAGATAACAGGCTACGCTCTCCATCCAGCAACTGTGCTTTAAGCTGTTTGGAGGGTGAAGCCAGCAGTTTATCTGCACCAACAACTGCGCTAAAAACCCCATTTTTATCCAGTTTTGCATCAAAACTTTCCCCGTCCAAATCAATCACAATCTTCTGGGTGGCTGTTAAAGGCTCACCGAAATATTGACCTTTGACGACGATGCTACTGTTATGCTCATGCAAGGTAATTTGATTATTACTGGTTACAGGCAACAATTGCATAGCTGCACTCTTGCCATCACCTACCAAATAAGGCTGGGCAATAACCACAGGTGGCTCGTTGTCTTTGTTTAAATAGGATGCTGTCACCTCAATTTGTTTCGCCTTGCTCAGAACCTGAGTTGGAACATCTAATTTCCAGTAACCCACCTCATCCGCCTGTACCTGATAATGCTGACTACCGACCTGCACTTCAACCTGATCCAGTGGTTTTCCAGATTTAACCAGACCGATAAAAATCAGGTTGGTTGAGCTTGCCAACACCGCACCGACAAACATCAGCTTCATAATGTTCATGCGCTGCGCGAGTAGCCCTCCCAGAAAGCCCCCCACCAAACTAAACAGAACACCATAAATCTTGACCGCTTCGGCAATCTGCTCTTTACTAAAGTTCAGGTCCTGATAGAACACATTGGAAATCACCCCTGCAATAATGTCAGAGATACGGAAGAAACCAATCAGCAGTAATAAAACCAGAGCCAGTTTTACCCCATAGCGTTTAAAGAAATCCAGAATGGGCGCAACCCATGTTTCTTTTGCCATCTGCTGATTGACGACACCCATTTTCACCAATGTAGTGCCTACAAATAGCGCTGCTGCTGTGGCGGTTAAAAAGCGCAATGCCTCCAAGCCAAACAATGCGGCGGTGTCTTTAATCGCCGCAGATTTAGTGATTGCTTCCGTGACATTGCCTGAATAGATATAGCTCACCACAAAGGTTGCCACGGCAATAAAGAACACAAATACCAGACGATAGTAGTCTGTGGTTTTATAATGTTTATAGACACGGTTGACTTGTGGTTCACGAATAATGAGGGTGGTCACAATTCCAACCACCATGACGGCAGCCATGGTTAAATAGGTATATTTCCACGCTTCATAGATGTAATTGCCTTTTGCGGTTCCCAGATAAGCCGCTAAAAATAATGCACCTGCACCTGCAACGATCATCCCGATGCGGTAACCAGCGTTATAGGTCGAAGCCAAAACCGTTTGCATTTCAGTTTCAGCAAGCTCAATACGGTAGGCATCAATCACAATGTCCTGTGTTGCCGCTGAAAAACCCAATAGAACCGCACCCACTGCCATTTGAACCAAATAGCCTTGCCCAAGTGCTGGGTCAGAAAATGCCATAATACAAATTGCACAGATAATTAAACACTGGGCAATCAGCAGCCAGGCCCGACGACGACCCAAAGTTTTAGTCAAGAATGGCACAGGCAATTCGTCAATTAAGGGTGCCCACACGAACTTAAAGGAATAACCCAAGGCAGCCCAACTAAAAAAGGTCACTGCACTCTTATCAATGCCAGCCTCACCCAGCCACAGCGATAAACTGGAAAAAATCAGTAAAATCGGTATCCCTGCCGAGAAACCCAGAAATAACATAATCAGGGCACGGCGATCCCAAAATGCCTTAAATGCAGATGCCCACCCAGTGGCTTGAGTTGTCATTGGTTATTATTTTCCATGAACATGCGTGAATGTGCCTATTCAATCGTGTCTTGCGCCTGCTTGCAAGTTGCTTTATGCAATCAAATAAAGTCATTGTTTTGTTTTGTCGATAAAAAACACAAGTTCGCTTGATCTTTAGACCTAAAACTGTATACCTTTAATTCACCACATTTCGTTTTATTTGTTGGATAGTAATAGTGACCCAAAAACTCGATCAAATGACTGCAACAACTTTATCCTCAACACCAACAAACACGATTACAGCAAAAATCAATTCATTTCCAAGTGCTTTTGAACAGACGGACATCCAGGCAACCCTACTTAAAACGGCATTACATGCACACCAACTGACGCATACGCCAGATTTGGCTGAAATTCCAAGTTCAACCAAACGAATTAAGCCCCTGAATAATTTTTTAGGACAGGATCGCGCCCGCGCCTCAGTCGAAGCAGGGATTTCTTTACCCTATTCGGGCTATAATATTTTTGCCGTGGGTACGGCTGGTCTTGGTAAACGAACCATGATCAAACGTTTGCTCCAACAGCACGCCAAAACCATGCCTACCCCTGATGACTGGGTCTACGTCAATAATTTCAAGAATCCAAGACAACCGATTGCCTTGCGCTTCCCAGCGGGACAAGGCAGCAAATTTCAAAATGCCTTGCAGCAGGCATGGCAAATTATCTTAAAGCAGCTAGAACGCCGTTTTAGTGCGGAAACCTATCACAACCGTATTGAACGTATCCGTCAGGATACGGGTGATGTACAGCAACAGGCACTGGTTGAACTGACCAAAGAGGGCGAGGAACTCGATTTAAAATTGATTTCCCGCAATGACAAGCATGTCTTTATTCCGATGCAGTTGAAAGACAATGAATATCATGAACTCACCCAAAATGACCTGAACGCATTAACGAGCAAGGAACGTGCTGAAATCAACTCCAATATGCGTTATATGGAGAAAAAACTGGAACGTCTGGGTTTACATCTGGGCGATCTGGAAGATGATGCACGGGATCAGGTGTCCAGCTTAAACCGTGATATTGCCACCCAGGTGGTGATGCCCCGTATTGAACTGATTTTAAACAAAAATAAGGAAGTTAAGGGTCTCGATATTTATTTAAAACAATATGCTGAAGACATCATTGACAATGTTGAGTTGATTTTAGAGCAAGAGGAAGATGACTTTACCCCTGCACTGTTCAACCGCGTACCCTCACGCTATCAGGCCAATGTGATTGTTGCCAATAAACCGAACAGTGGCGCGCCCGTTATTTTTGAAGATTTTCCAACACACTACAATTTATTGGGTCATGTGGAGCAACTGACTCACAATGGTACGATCACCACTGATTTCACCCTAATTCGTCCTGGTTCACTGCATCGGGCCAATGGTGGCTTTTTGATGCTGGAAGCGGAACAATTGCTGGAGCAGCCTTATGCGTGGCAAGGTCTGAAACGTGCCTTAAAATCTGGACAGCTCAAGCTTTCTTCACTGGAACATATGCTCACCCTCACAGGCAGCATCTCCATTGAACCTGCATCTGTTCCACTTGATATTAAAGTGGTTTTATTAGCCGAACCTGAAATTTACTATGAAATTCTGGAAGTAGAACCTGAACTTGGCAGCGTATTTAAAATCCGTGCCGACTTTACCGATACATTACAACGTAATGACAGTAACGAACAGGCTTATATGCAGTTGATTGCCGACTATGTTCAGGCAGATAAATTACTTCCCTTTGACCGTTCTGCACTAGCCGCATTGCTTACTGATTCCAGCCGTCAGGCTGAGGATCAAAGCTCTTTGTCATTACATGCCTCAACCCTTGGTGACCTGATCCGCGAAGCGCATCACCATGCCTTTAAAGCGGGTGACAAGATTGTCACCGACCAGCATGTCAACCAGGCCCTGCACCATCGTCAATATCGTTTAGGCTATTTACGTGAGCTCTACTGGCAAGACCTGTCTCGTGGTACACAGTTGATTGAAACTTCTGGGCATCGTCTCGGTCAAATCAATGCCCTTTCCGTGATTCACTATGCCGATGTCGAGTTTGGCTTACCTTCTCGCCTGACCGCCTCTGTTTATCAAGGTGGTGGCGATATTCTGGATATTGAACGCAGTGTGGAGCTGGGTGGCTCATTGCATGCCAAAGGCGTATTGCTCATGTCGAGCTTCCTAAAAGCCCACTTTGGCCGTGAACAAATCCTGCACTTCTCTGCTGCCTTGGCATTTGAGCAAAGCTATGGTCAGGTCGATGGTGACAGTGCCACCGTTGCCGAACTTTCTGCGTTAATTTCCGCAATTTGCCAAATCCCGATTGATCAGTCCTGGGCAATTACAGGCTCGATGAACCAGTTGGGTCAAGTACAGCCGATTGGTGGAGTGAATGCCAAAATTGAGGGCTTCTTTGATGCCTGTAAGTTGCAAGGCTTTACAGGCAAACAAGGGGTGATTATTCCACGCCAGAACATGCAACACCTGATGCTACGTCAGGACGTGATTGAGGCGGTACAAACTGGACAATTCCATGTCCATGCGATTGATACCATTGATCAGGCGCTGGAAATCCTGATGGCTCGTCCAGTTGGCACCCTCGACAAGAAAGGCCGATACAGCAAAAACTCCATTTATGCCGCCGTGATGGAACAATTGGAATATTGGCAGGCCATTGAGGATGGTGAAGCCGTTGAAGAGGAACAGCACAAGAAAAAGAAAAAACGCAAGAAAAGCAAAAAGGCTGAAACAGAGACCAAAGCCCCCGAGGAAACGGTAGTCGAGGTTAAAACCCTTAAGGCCTTAGCTAAAAAACGTAAATAATCCATAAAAAAGCCATGCTCTCTTAAGCATGGCTTTTTGGTTTTATTGATCAGTTCAAGCAACGCCCTGCAAAGAACGCCCACCTGGTAACTGCACAAAATATTGTTTCAACGCATCAATACAGCGGTGTACTTTCATTGGATACTGTTCACGCTTGGAGGTTAAGGCATGCAAGGTATAGGCAGGCATGTGCCAGTCAGGCAACACCTCAACCAGCGTGCCATTAATCAGCTCTTTCTGGATGTCCATGTATAAAATACGTGCCAGCCCAAGTCCCTGTTGGCAAAGTGATTTTGCCACAAAAACATTATTGGTGCCCAAACGTGTCTTCATGTCAACATTGACAATTTCCCCACTTAAACCGTGACGGAATGCAAAATGCTGATAGTTCTGCATTAAGGTGACTGGAAGCAGCTCATGATGACGCAAGTCTTCTGGACGGGTAATCGGTGGCGCCTGATTCAGGTAACTTGGTGAAGCAACCAATACCTGATCCACCCGAGCCAAAGGTACGGCGGTCACATGGTGGTCATCCACCCGTAGGCTCATGCGAATCGCAATATCAATACGCTCTTCAATCAGGTCAATATAGCGATGGTCTGCTTCAAAATGAATGGCCAATCCCTTATGGGCCGACATCCAGTGTGACAAGGCTGGAATGACATGCAGCGCACCCAGCTCAGGCGTGGTTGCGATACGTAAATCTCCCACCAGATCATCACGCAATTCGTTAATACGGATTTTGCCACGCTCTGCCGCAGCCAGCATTTCCTGACAGCTCAAAAAGAATGCTTGACCCGCCTCGGTTAGACTCAGTTTTCGGGTCGAACGATGAAGTAAGGTGACATCCATTTCTTGTTCTAAAGATCGGATTTGTTGACTGACCGCACTGGTTGTAATGCCCAGTTCTCTTGCTGCACCGCTAAAAGAACTTTTTTCTACAACGCAAGCAAAGACCCCCATTGCACGCAATTGATCTAACATAGACTTCCCTCGTAATTTATTAATATGCTTATTGTTCTAATAAAAGCAAACAAGCCTAGTATACAGAAAAGTCTATTTGTGGAATAGCTATTATTAACAAATTGTTGAAAGTTTGTTAAATAACATTGTAGGGTCTGTTAACATTTCACAGATGCTTGCGACAGAGGACATTTTTTAGACGGTACAAGGCATGGATTGCGAAACTTAGTAACTCTAAGTAAGCAAGACATAACGCAGGAGCGGCAAAAAATGTCCCTGTCCCGTAGGGTTATGGCTAAAACTTCCCTAAACCGCGTTATGAAACTTGACAAGGGTATCGCCATTGTCTACGTTTCATGCCTTGTTTATGTCGTTTTAGCCTATAACGCAAGGCATGGCTGAAATGTCAACAGACCCTAATTAGGTAAAACTGTTGTTGGATTCACAGGTTTACCATCTAGACGAACCTGAAATTCCAGCATCACACGGGTAGCGCCAGAAGAACCCATCTCCGCGATTTTTTGTCCTGCGGTGACATTGTCCCCACTCTTCACCAGCATCTTGCTGTTATGGGCGTATGCCGTGATGTAACCGTCAATATGCTTGATCAACACCAAGTTTCCATATTCTTTCAGGCCATCCGCAGCATAAACCACCTGACCATTTGCAGCGGCAAATACTGGATCGCCCTCATTTCCACCATAGCGAATACCTTTCACGTTACTCGCAAGATTAAAGCCCTGAATAACCGCACCATTTGATGGTTTTACCCAACGCAGGCTGGATGCCAGAGTTGAAGAGGATGGATTTACGGGGGCCACTGGAACAACAGGCTGAGTTCTAGGAGCCACAGGTTGCGGTTTTGGAACCACTGGCTGTTGTGCTGGCAAATTAATGCTCTGGCGCTGGATTGGAGCCGCCTGGGTAATCGCCTGGGTTGAGGTGGTACGCTGCGCCACAGAACCCTTTAAGCGTAGAGACTGGTTGACATAGATGCGGTACGGCGCCGCAATGTCATTCAATGCGGCAATATCCAGATAATTCAGGCCATAGCGATTTGCGATTCCACTCAAGGTGTCGCCTGAACGCACTGTATAGTAATTTGGTGCCTGTACATTGCGAACGCCACCATTCACCTGCGGTTTAGATGCACAACCAGTAACCACCGCTGTGAGTGTTACCACCGTAGACAGTACGATTGTTTTCATCATTTTTTGTGATAGAAAAATCGAAACATGATTTAAGTGCATCTTCGCCCTCATCGAAAAAACCTTAACTTATTTGCGCCTAAGAGTACCAAAAAAGTGAGAAAAAACGAGTTCTCACTTTCCATATTCACAAAGTTATAACATTTAGGTGCTTATTCAGGTCCATTCACATAGGTATGTAGATTGTCTAGTACCGCATAATTTGTCGCATCCATCTGGATTGGGGTGATGCTGACATAGCCATTCGACACCGCAAAAAAATCAGACTGGATATGACTGGAAGCCGACTGAGGATCAGTCACCGCCTCTCCAGCAAGCCCAATCCAGTACACTTGCCGACCACGCGGATCAACATGGCTGCTGATTGGCTTGGACTGCGCACGGCGACCCTGATAAGTCACCTGTGCCCCCTTGATCTGCTCAACATCGGGAATATTAATGTTAAAGATATGACGCGGTGGCAACACAGGCAGTCCTTTAGCAATGAAGTCATGCACCCATTGTGCCGCTTGCGCATAATGCTGCGGATGTTCATAGGAACGTACATTTGCACCCGCCAAAGACACGGCAATTGCTGGATGTTTCATCAATCTTCCCTCAAATGCGGCCCCAACCGTACCTGAATATAGAACATCATCGCCCAGGTTGGCGCCACTGTTGATTCCACTGACCACAAGGTCAAATTCGAAATCAAACAGACCATTCATGGATAAGTAGACACAGTCCGCAGGTGTGCCATTGACAGCCCAGACATCTTCGGAAATGGGGATGGGACGTAAGGGCCGATCTAGCGTTAAGGCGCTTGAATAACCACTACGCTCACTCTCAGGGGCAACCACCACAACCCGCCCCAAAGGTTTTAACGCCTGCGCCAAGGCTTGCAGTCCAGGTGCAAACACACCATCATCATTTGCAATCAAGATATTCACTAAGATTCTGTCTCTTCAAAAATTACTGTGCAGTTTTTTCAATTGAAATATTCATTGAATTATATATATTTATATCTTCATAGTATTAGAAATTTATGCAGCCATGAGACATTTATCCAGTTTTGTTCGAGTTTTAGCGGTTAGTTTCACATTTCTTGCGGCACCAGCAGTTTTTGCTGACGCAGCTTCAGTAAAAGAAGCGGATGCATTGATTAAGGATGATATTGCCAATGCACAAGTGCTGATTGAGATGTGTCCTAACCTGATCGGTAAGAATGCAAAATTTGACCAGAATATCAAAAAAATGGTGGGTTCTTATTTGGGGAGCTACTCGGACAAATCTGCTTCGCTTGAAAGCCTGCAAAAAGATGGTGAATTCAACACTTTACTAAAAGATGCCCGTCAAGCTGCCACAGAGGTTGATAAGGCTGAACAGAAAGCGGTATGTGAAGAAGTATTGAATTTTGAGGGCTAAACAGGCCATCCAGACATTAAAGTGGTTTTAGATATTGATATTTAAAACCACAGTTTCTCCATATTCCCTACAGCAAACATACAAATTTTTATCTGTTTTTATGCTATAAGTTGTTCAAATTCTTTAAGTCTTGTTTTGAGTTTGATTTCTTATGAAGAAAAATGTTGTAAAAACACTAGGTTTATCATTCCTCATCGCTGCCAGCACTTTTGTTCCTACCACATTTGCAGCAGACAAACAGCCTGAAACTGAAAAGATTGAAGTCACCCCAATGTCTGATGAAGTTTCCCCACAGGAACTTGCGGTCATTTATGTATTGTCTGAAACTTGCCCAACCTTGATTGGCAAAGATTTAAAGTTCAACAAGGCCTACGACACCCTGGTCAAGTCCTATTTATCCAATGAAAAAAATGCGGTTGAGATTCTCAGCAAACGCATGCAAACCAAGGAATATAAGGAACCCTTGAAAGAAGCCCGTGACATTGCCAAGGCAGCCTCGGACGAAGATAACCGTCAAATCTGTGATGATGTCCGTAATTATTATTCCAAGTAACCGATTTGCTACAATAGCATGATAAAAAGCCGACTTCGCCCATAGCAGTCGGCTTTGCTTTGTCCTAAAATGCTAGGCTCTTCTGCTTCATACAAGATATTGGAACCACCTAGAATGACTCAAAAAAGCGCTCTTGCTGCATTACTACTTTTGCCAAGCTTTTCATATGCAGCAACTGTCCTATCTGCTCCACCAGAATTAAATAATAAATCCTATGTGCTCATGGATTATGAGACAGGACAGATTCTCGCTGCCAAAAACGAAAATGAAAAACTTGCGCCTGCATCTATGACAAAAATGATGACAAGCTACATCATAGAGCAGAAACTTTTAAAGGGTGAATTGACTGAAGATGAACAGGTGCGGATGAATGAATCTGCATGGTGCCGTGGTAGCAGCACTGAATCCTGTATGTATGTACCACTCAATGGGACCGCGACTGTTCTGGAAATGCTGCGTGGTATTATCATCCAGTCTGGAAATGATGCCTCCAAGGCGGTTGCTGAACACGTTGCAGGCAATGAAGGCACATTTGCCCACATGATGAACCAGGAAGCCAAACGTATTGGCATGGTGAACACCCATTTCATCAACTCAACAGGGATGCCAGCAGAAGGACATTATTCAACTGCAAAAGATATGGCAGTCCTTGCCCAGCACATCATCAAGGACAGTTCCAAATACTATCCAATCTATTCTGAAAAAGAATTTACCTTTAACGGCATCAAGCAAGGCAACCGTAATGCTCTGCTTTACACTGACCCAAGTGTTGATGGCCTCAAAACAGGTCATACCGAAGAAGCGGGTTACTGTCTCACCACATCAAGCAAACGTGGTCCAATGCGCCTGATTTCCGTGATCTTTGGTACTCCAAGCATGAATGAGCGTGCCAATCAGACACGTACCCTTTTAGCTTGGGGTTTTGCAAACTTTGAAACGGCTAATGTACAACCAGCCAATCAGGTGCTTGCAAAAGCCAAGGTCTGGTTTGGTAAGGAAGATGATGTTCAGATTGGTTTAGCTGAAAACTTCAACGTGACCATGCCGAAAGGTCAGGCTGACAAAATCAAGACCCAGCTTGTGGTACAGCCTAAATTGAATGCACCTTTGGCAAAAGGTCAGGTCGTTGGTAAATTGGTGGCCAGCCTTGACGGTAAAGTGATTGCTGAAAAACCACTGGTTGCACTCAAACCTGTGGAAGAAGCTGGCTTCTTTGCCCGTATGATTGACCATATCAAGATGTTCTTTAGCAACTTGTTCTAATTTTAGAATTGCCAAATCAGGCACCCACACACTTTAGTCTGGGTGCCTTTTTATTTTATAATTCATCCATATTTTATTTTGATACTGACCATGACCAAGAATATCCGCACTTATCTCGACCATCATCCTGAAATTGATCAAAGTTGTTATATTGATGAAATGTCTGTGGTCATTGGTGACGTAAAACTGGCAGAGAACGTTTCGGTATGGCCGTTTGCCGTGATTCGTGGTGATGTCAATTCGATTCAGATTGGTAAAAACAGTAATGTACAAGATCATTGTATGTTACACGTCAGCCATAAAAATCAATCCAAACCAAATGGCTCACCGCTGGTGATTGGTGAGGATGTTACCGTTGGACATCATGTGACTTTGCATGGCTGTACGATAGGCAATCGGGTATTGATTGGTATTAAAACAGTCGTGCTGGATGATGTGATTATTGAAGATGACGTCATGATCGGTGCTGGCAGTCTAGTGCCACCCCGTAAGGTATTAAAAAGTGGTTATCTTTATGTTGGTAGTCCAGTACAACAAGTGCGTCCACTGACTGAAAAAGAACTGGAGTTTTTATCTTATTCAGCACGTCATTATGTGAAAGTGAAAGATAATTATAAAAATAGTTAAACCAAAATTTTAGTTATCCCAAGGATTATATAAAGGAATATCAACTTTCTCAAAATCTTTAGTATTTCGAGTGACCAAACCTAAATTATGATGTAATGCTCTTGTGGCAATAAATAAGTCAGGTTGTGAGTAGGTATACCCTTGTTTGCGACCTTGTTCCAATAAAATACGCCATTTCAATATAATTTCTTCATCAAGAGCAAGTACACGATTCATAAAAAATGGACGTAACTCTTTATCCAACCAAATACTTAAAGCTTGTTGTTTTTGTATATCAGCAATTCTTTCTATTCCAAAACGAATCTCAGCAAATGTAATCACACTCACAAATAAAGATTCGTTACGTTGTTCAGCAATAAATTTTAAAACTTGTGGGTGAGGTTTGGAACGACGTAATTCAGAGAGGATATTCGTATCTAACAACCAACCTTTCACAAGTTAATTTCCCGAATAGATGAATATTCAGGCTCTACTTGTGTTAGCTCAATTTCTTTATAAGGTGAGTTTTGCATAACCTCAATCAGCGATACCGTTTTTTCCTGACGTTGTGCTATCACTTGTCTTAATAATGTTGCGATCGCAGATGATGATAATAACCCTGCATGTCGTGCTTGCTCTACAATATCGTCAGGTAAATCAAGTATAATTGTTGTCATATCAAACTCCTCTCATAATATTAAAATAATATAGCATAAATTTTGATCGTCAAAATTACATTAAAAAATTGAATACATTTTGAATCATAGCCAAAAACCCTCAAATTTTGTAGAATACGTTTTTTAAAACCATGGTGCTTTCTATGACCGCTTGGACACCTCATGTCACAGTTGCCACTGTTGTGGAAAAAGATGGACGTTTCCTGTTTGTCGAAGAACACAGCGAAGGCTTTGTACATACCGTGTTTAACCAGCCTGCTGGTCATATCGAATGTGGTGAAACCATTATCGAAGCAGCAATACGTGAGACCTTAGAAGAAACAGGTCATCACGTCGAAGTTGATCACTTGCTCGGTATCTATACGTATACCCCACCGATGTTTCCTGACCGTACTTACTACCGTTTTTGTTTCTTGGCGCACGTCACTGTTGTAGAAGAAAATGCGCAACTGGATACAGGTATAGTCGCTGCGGTCTGGATGAATCTGGACGAGTTACAAGAATCAGCGCGTGCGCGTAGTCCATTGGTTTTAAAAGCAGTTGAAGATGCCCTTGCTGGCAAAAAATATCCTTTATCGCTTATTTATGAGCACCCTTTCTCTCCCTCATTCACTTCTCATTTGGACGCTTAATTAGATGCAACAACGTGTCATCGTCGGTATGTCTGGTGGTGTAGACTCCTCTGTTTCTGCCGCATTATTACTTCAACAAGGATATCAGGTTGAAGGTCTTTTCATGAAAAACTGGGAAGAAGATGATGGTACGGAATACTGCACAGCACTTGAAGACTTGGCAGATGCACAAGCCGTTGCAGATAAAATTGGCATCAAGCTACACACAGCAAACTTTGCAATGGAGTATTGGGATCGTGTATTTGAGCATTTCTTGGCTGAATATGCCGCTGGACGTACCCCGAACCCAGATATTCTCTGCAACAAAGAAATCAAGTTCCGCGCTTTCCTCGATCATGCCATGACTTTGGGTGCAGACTTTATTGCAACAGGTCACTATGCACGTCGTGGTGCGAGTACACAAAACTCACGTGGTGAAACCTATGCACCGTTATTACGTGGTGTTGACAACAATAAAGATCAAACTTATTTCTTACATGCAGTTCATGGTCGTGAAATTAACAAGACTTTGTTCCCTGTCGGTGAAATTGAAAAACCGCAGGTGCGTAAAATCGCAGAAGAGCTTGATTTAGCGACGGCGAAGAAAAAGGATTCCACAGGTATCTGTTTTATCGGTGAACGCCGTTTTAGTGATTTCTTAAAACAGTATCTTCCTGCTCAGGCTGGAAAAATTGTTCTGGACAATGGCAAACAAGTTGGTGAACATCACGGCTTAATGTACTATACGCTCGGTCAACGTGGTGGCATTGGTATTGGTGGTATGAAAGGTGTGCAAGAAGGGGCATGGTTCGTATTGCATAAGGATGTTGCCAATAACCGACTGGTGATTGGCCAGGGACATGATCATCCACTCATGCAAAGCACACAGCTCTGGAGTGAGTCAATTGACTGGGTTGCTGGTGAACAGGACATCCCAGCCACTGGTTTCCGATGCACGGCAAAAACCCGTTATCGCCAGCCTGATCAAGCGTGTACAATTTATCGTGATGAACACACAGAAAATGGCATTCGGGTTGAGTTTGACCAACCACAACGTGCCGTGACTCCTGGACAAAGCGTGGTGTTCTATTCGGGTGAGGTCTGTTTAGGTGGTGGTGTGATTCACCACACCAATGCACCTCAACCAGATTTTATTTAAGCTGATTTTATTCAAACCGATTGGAAGCAAAGCATGGTGGAGTTACCCTTTCAGCACACTCAGGCGTTGAATGTTCGACAAAACCGTGCTTTGGCATTGGCTGCGGTGTTTCAGGCAACCCAGCTAACGCATATGACGGCGATGGCAGGTCAGCAAAGTATTGGTGAAAGTGGTAATTTTTATTTCGAGTTATTGATCAAGGCCAGCCTAAACATCCGTCCTGCCACCAATAATGCGACCCAAACCCTGGATTTTTTTAACCAGCTTGCGGACATTTCACTGGGTTTAAAAACATTAGAGGGTTGCATTACCCAGCCTTTTAATACCGCACCTAAATCACGCGTTCCTAAAATTGCCACTGCAAAACTGCCCATGTCTTATGCCATGGCCCTGTTGCAACTGGAAAAGAAAGTCTATGGCAATCCTGAATATGTCAAGATTATCGAAACAGCCCAACAAAAAATCCTAAAACAGTTATCCTTTTTCGATAACAACTATTTGCACCCGAGTATCATCGCCAATCTGGCACAAACCTATGTTGAAACGGCGGGCCAGATCAATCCACGGATTCTGGTGCGTGGCAATGCCGAAGCATTTAAAGACATCAATCATACCAATCGAATCCGAGCCTGCCTGTTTACAGGTTTACAGCTTGCCCATTTATGGCGGCAACTTGGTGGCAGCTCGTGGAGTATGATCTTTAGTAAACGCAAATTATTGCAAGATATTCAAGCTCTCGCTCGTTTACAGTATCAGGTGGTATAGACCGATGCTGCAACGAATTTATTTTTATGTCGTTTTACAACCTCTCTAAATCTCTCCTGAGGAACGACTAAAGTTCCGCAAGGGAGAGCCAAACTTTAAGGAATCTGTATGAATGCTTTAACCGCACTCTCACCACTTGATGGACGTTATGCGAGCAAATGTGATGCGCTACGCCCTTTTTTGTCTGAGTTTGGTTTAATCCACGCTCGTGTCACTGTTGAAGTGCGTTGGTTACAAGCACTTGCCAATCGTGCAGAAATCATCGAAGTCCCAGCATTTTCAAATGAAACCAATGCTGCTCTAGATGCAATTGTTGCTAATTTCTCTGAAGAAGATGCAAACCGTATCAAAGAGATCGAACGCACCACCAACCACGATGTAAAAGCAGTTGAATATTTCCTTAAAGAGAAAATTGCCAACATTGATGAATTACAAAATGCAGGCGAATTTATTCACTTTGCATGTACCTCTGAAGACATCAATAACTTGTCTCATGCATTGATGCTTAAAAATGGTCGTGAAGTTCTCATTGCAAGCATGAAACAAATTCTGAATGCAATTTCAGCTTTGGCAATCACACATGCTGAACAACCAATGTTGTCTCGTACGCATGGTCAAACAGCGAGCCCAACCACTTTGGGCAAAGAGATGGCTAACGTTGCCTATCGCTTAGCACGTCAAATCAAGCAATTTGAAAATGTTGAGTTATTGGGCAAAATCAATGGTGCTGTCGGCAACTACAATGCTCACCTTTCTGCCTATCCTGAAATTGATTGGGCCGCACATGCGCAGGCTTTTGTTGAGTCTTTAGGTTTGGCATTTAACCCGTACACCACACAAATCGAGCCACATGACTATATGGCGGAATTGTTTGATGCCTTACGCCGTTACAACACCATCTTGATCGACTTTAACCGTGATGTTTGGGGTTATATCTCACTGGGTTACTTCAAACAAAAATTGAAAGATGGTGAAGTGGGTTCTTCAACCATGCCGCACAAAGTCAACCCAATTGATTTTGAAAACTCTGAAGGTAACTTGGGTATTGCCAATGCGGTATTGGGCCACCTCGGTGAAAAACTTCCAATTTCTCGCTGGCAGCGTGACTTAACTGACTCAACTGTATTACGTAATATGGGTGTTGGTTTTGCACAAAGCCTGATTGCTTTTGATGCCTGCTTAAAAGGTATTGGTAAACTTGAATTGAATGCTGCACGTTTAAATGAAGATTTAGATCAGGCACAGGAAGTTCTTGCAGAACCAATCCAAACCGTGATGCGCCGTTATAACGTTGAAAAGCCTTACGAAAAACTAAAAGCATTGACTCGTGGTCAAGCCATGACCCGTGACATGATGGTGAACTTTGTGAATGGTGATGAACTCGCACAGGTTCCAGCAGATGAGCGTGCGCGCCTAGCTGAGCTTAGCCCTGCAACATATACAGGAAATGCGGCTGAGCAAGCAAAACAAATCAATGACTTGATCAGCAAAATCTAAGTTTTATTCAGCTCCAAAAAAGCAAGGCTTCGGCTTTGCTTTTTTATGCGCCAACATTTTAATTTTTATATTTTTAATTGATAATTTTGAAAAAAATAAATCATCAATCTGTTAATTTAACATACTCAAAAATTGCAAATCACGCTTTTTAGTTTCAATGATAGAACATTTATTAAATACCGTAAATTCCTGTATTGCTGTATTTAAAGCCTCAATGAATGCATCATTGTTTTGCATGGCTTCATTCTCTAAGTGCAAACTCAGAATCTCCAGCCGTTGCTCAGCACGATGTACCTTACAGTCAATTCGACCAACAAAATGATCCATATAGAGTAAAGGCAAACAAAAATAGCCATATACACGCTTGGTTGCAGACACATAACACTCAATTCGATATTCAAAACTAAATAAACAGCTCAAGCGGTCACGATGAATAACAAGGTTATCAAAAGGAGAAAGAATTCTAACGATTGGTTCTACACATGAAGCTTGCTCTAGTACATCCGTTGTAGCATATACTGTTTGTCCATCGGGCATTTTTAAGCTTTGTACAACATTCAAATCAATTTGATCGTTCAATATTCGACGCATCACCTCTCGCAATTCTTTTCCAGCTCGCAAATGCACCAATTGCTTCCATGTGAATACACCATGAGTTCTCAATGTCGTATCAAATAAATACTGCGCAAATTCACGCGTACTGGGTGGCGTTAAGTCAATATTGGATGGCAGACAACGCTCTGCAAGATCATAGACTTTCTCCATGCCATTCCGTTCACACACCATTAAGTCGCCCTGCATAAACAGTTGCTCAATGGCTCGACGGCTTGGACCAGCATTCCACCAACCTGCTGTATTTTTCTTATTTCCGCTTCCCACATCTCTTAGTTTAATCTTACCCTCAGCTTTAACCCGAGCCAAAATTTCATTCATCAGATGAGCATCACCCCTAGAAAAATAGCGATTCTCCCCATTTCTTACGGCTGTCATAAATGGAATTGCATAGCGATAGTCACGCATTGGAAGATAGGAAGCCGCATGTGCCCAGTGCTCAAAAATATACTTCTCCCGAACAAGATAGTTCAAATGCTCTAAATCATAATCAGGAACACGATTCCACAACACATGGTGGTGCGCGCGCTCTACAACCGATATTGTGTCAATCTGCACATAGCCCAAATGCTCAATCGCTTTTCGAGTCCCAGCTAAACCTCCACCAAATGTATCAGGCTTTCCCAAGCCCTGATTGAGCAAGGCCAAACGCCTGAGTAAAGATGTCATAAAATGATCCCGTTTATATTTTTCATCATGGTCAAAAGACCCATATGTCGTTATTGTCATGAACATACTACACAGACAACTGTACCAAAAGTGGTACTTTACCTATTTTATTTAACACATATAACAGATTAGATTGTGTAGTAATTAAACCATCAATAGAGGGCCAATATTAGCTGGATACACATAGACCATTTCAAAAAAAGCATCATCTGAAAAGATGAACATAAAAAAGCCCTTGTAAAAAAACAAGGGCTTTTTTAAATATTTGGCAGAGGATCAAGGACTCGAACCTTGACGAACGGTTTTGGAGACCGTCATGCTACCATTACACCAATCCTCTATAACAGCATGATCAAATCATAACGACTTAACCATAAAAAAAGCAAGTTATCCTTGCTTTTTAAATTTGGTGGGGGCGAAGAGACTCGAACTCTTACACCTTGCGGCGCTGGAACCTAAATCCAGTGCGTCTACCAATTTCGCCACGCCCCCGATGGATGTGTATATTAGAGATAAACGTTTCTGATGACAAGCCCTTTTTATAAAAAAACCATGCATCTGAAACTTAATGCTTTTTTAATATACAGATAAAAAATTATGGCAATAAAAAAAGGACTTCTAAAAAGTCCCTTTTAAATTTGGCAGAGGATCAAGGACTCGAACCTTGACGAACGGTTTTGGAGACCGTCATGCTACCATTACACCAATCCTCTATAACAGCATGATCAAATCATAACGACTTAACCATAAAAAAAGCAAGTTACCCTTGCTTTTTAAATTTGGTGGGGGCGAAGAGACTCGAACTCTTACACCTTGCGGCGCTGGAACCTAAATCCAGTGCGTCTACCAATTTCGCCACGCCCCCGATGGGTATGCATATTAGTGAGAAATGCCCTTGATGACAAGTGTTTCTGTTAAAAAAACCAATCAAATGAACATATAATATTCAAATCAAGTATTTATGTTTATTTTTACAGCAAAATAGTCGAGTTTAGACAGTCTTTTGCATCTGAAACCGACTTAAAACGCTGTTCAACATGCTTCTGCATCAACCCATTCAGCAATGGAAAAAAGCATTCAAACTCTTTAGGAAGCTGGATTTGTAGTTGCTGGCAATGCAATACCGCCCAATCATGGTAGGTCTTGGCCTGTAGCCTTGTTTCAGTGAGCCATTCATAGACAATAATACCAAAAGCATATAAATCACTCTGAACTGTTTTCCTTTCTACATGAAAAAGCTCTGGCGCCATATAGTGCGGTGTGGCAGTTAAATTCTGGGTTGCATAGGGTGATTTAAAGCTCTGCTCAAAATCAATCAGCTTGCAGCTATTTTCATGGCAACGGAAATGTTCAATTTTAAGGTCACCATGCACCCACCCTAGTTGGTGCATATTTTCCAGTGTTTCCAATGCCTTTAATATCTGCTGTTGAATTATTCTCACATCGCTGGGGACACTGGTAAAGAAATCTTCTGTATCCACTAGGATCAGTCCTTGCCCACTGGAAGCAAGTTTGTGAAACGGCGTGTTTTCTTCAAACTGAATGATTTGATGAGGAACAATAAATTGCTTTCTGGATATTGAATTCTGCCGATAAAAATCCAGCTCATTTAGAAAAGCATGTTCTAAGACCTGATGAATATGGGCTTGATGAAATTTAAGCCAATATTTTTGCTGTTCGATCTGAAATGTATATAAACGCCGTCCAAAGGCATAACTTTGGGGTTTGGTTTTTAATGCAAGATCATCCAACCGAAGTTGCGAATCAAAGGTCCACGTAATAAAACTCATTCTGCTGCTTTTCTGCCTGTTTGCGTAATGACGCTAAACAATGTTCAATGGTTTTACCAATACGTGCATGGGTTTCAATAGAGGCGATTTTAGGCCAGGTCGCCCGCTCACCCTCCTGCTGCAAAATCTTAAACAACTTGGGGCGAGGGTTTTTGAGCATATAGCCATAGTGGCGCAGTCCATATTTGGCAATAATGTTGACATCCCCATAATAGCGCTGTCCTAAAATACCATAACCATGATCCAGGGCACGGCGAATCGGGAAAAATCTTCCCACATAATGACGGGTCAAATCCATCACATCCAGTGCAATAGTTTTACCCTGATGACGGATAATCCGCTCAGGCCAGCTCAACACATCATTACGATAACGCTGCAAGTCACTCTGCATAAATGGAACAATATGCGGATTCACCTGACTGGCAATGGTGTAGTTGATATTATACAACCGCCCCATTTTTTCCTGTGGAAAATCACTACGCATGCTTCCATCCACCCATTTGGTGTTTGACATATAGGGCGTATGCTGTCCATCGTAGCGTTTGCTGGTCAGATGGACGGGTGGAAACAAAACAGGAACCGCGCAGGAAGCCATCACCGCACTCCAGACCAATGCATTCGGAGTAGTCAAGGCATTGAGGATACGCGGGTTTTGTGACGCATTGTAAGGTGCAACTGCAATATTGATATGCAGACCAGAACGCTGATACGCTTCCGCAAAAGTCAGGTCTCCCATATTGTGAATCAGGAATTTTTTAAGGTACATCACATCGGCAATTCCACCATGGCCCTTAATGAGTTCCATCACCTTTCTAAAACGAAATGCTTCATGAAAGAAATGCTTCCCTGTCAGTAGCTCTGGAATTTGATCGGCGGATGAAGTACCCAACATCCCTGTCATGATTGCGCCCGCACTTGAACCCGACAGCACTTTCGGCAATAGGTCCTGTTCCAGCAATGCCTTAGACACGCCAGTATGAAACAATCCCAGAGTTGCACCACCAGAAAGCATTAAGGCAGGCTGACCATAGGCTTTTTGACATTCCTCAAAAAACTGGATTTTCTCCTTGAGCTGAAACGTTATACATTCACTGGATGCCAAATACCTTAAACAGTCACTCACCTCATCCACATAATTTTCTATAATTTTTTTGGTGCCGATATACGTTTCAGCAAACAACATGGGATGCCCAATATTGGCAAAATCATAGGTCAGCCCCTCCCTTAACACATAAATCAGGTCAAGGGTACGATGGTGCAGCCGATATCTTTTTAGCAGATTATAGCGTTTGGACAAAATTTCAGCATCAAAATAGGGCGATTCATTGTCATATTTCCATGCTTCTGTGCCTGATTCCTCGTCCAATTTGAGTGCAATTTCTCTCCACTCCTCATAAGAACTGGCATGTTGTAATTGTTCCTGTAACACATCTATTCTATATGTTTGATATGTATTCTTTTTTTCTTGAACTCTATTTAACATTCGTTATCCTGATGCGCATCATATTTTTCTAATCCTGCACTTATACAATGCAAAAACCAGCTGCAACAATCAAGGATAAAATCAACTTATTTCCATATTTTTGATGATATTTCCTTTATTTTAGCTATAGCAGTGATAGTATCCCTATTTATTGATCACTGAGTTTGGTTTGTATTTATGGCTATCCTTGATTTACCCGAATCTATTCTCCAGTCATTATCCAGTGTTTTAACACAGCTCCAGCAAGTTCTCCCTGCTCCAAGACAACCCACTGATTTTTCAGCAATTGCTTTTCGCTGGGAAAATCAGCAACTGGTCGCAATTCAACAACCTAAAAAAATGTATCTGGAAGACTTAAAAGGGATTGAACGCCAAAAAGACAAGATTATCCAAAATACCTTGCAGTTTTTAAATGGTTTCCCCGCCAATGACATTTTGCTGACAGGTTCCCGTGGTACAGGCAAATCCTCCATTGTACGTGCCCTGCTCACGGCATACTCAGTACAGGGTCTACGCCTGATTGAAATTGAGCGTGACGATTTATCAGATTTACCAAAAATTCAAAAACTGATCGCCGAGCGCCCAGAAAAGTTTATTGTCTATTGTGATGACCTGGCTTTTAATGCGGAAGACGAAAATTACCGCAGTTTAAAGAGTGTTCTGGACGGTTCGCTTCAATCTGGTTCAACCAACTTCATTATTTATGCAACCAGTAACCGCCGTCACTTATTGCCTGAATTTATGCACGAAAATACGCCTGTGCGTAAGGTTGATGTTCCGCAATATACCGAGTTGCATCCACAGGAAGCGATTGAAGAAAAAATCTCACTTTCTGATCGTTTTGGACTGTGGCTTTCATTCTATCCAATGGATCAACAGCTCTATCTGGAGATTGTGGAACATTATATTCGCAAGGCTGATCTGGAATATAATGACACAGTACGGGCTGAGGCACTGAGATGGTGTCAGGCACGCGGGCAGCGTTCAGGCCGTGCGGCATACCAGTTCTCAAAACACTGGATCGGTTCGCAGCAATTAAAAATGGTATAATTCGCTCAAATAAAAAGCCATCAATTGATGGCTTTTTCATCTCAAAAATTTACGGTATTGCTTTTAAATCCAATCCATCAATAATATATAAAGTATTACTGTCAATTTTTTTCTTATCCTGATCTAAATATTTCTGCTCCAGAACACCATTGGTTACCCATAGTGCAAAGTCATCATCATTGATTAAACCTAAACGCTTATGATCAATCAGCCACAACCCTTCCATTTTATCATGAGGGAATTTGACTTTCTCAATCATATCTAAAACCAGCGTTTTTGTTGGGGGTAAAATACCCTGTGTTTTTAACCCATCCCAACCTTTTGCTAAAACATATTGTTCTAAAGTTTGTCCATCAATGGTTAAACCCAGTTTAGCATCCTGTTTAATCTGAGCTGTTTCAGCAATATCTTCTAAATTGGTTGCATTACGCAAATCAATTTTATAAACACGTTTAAAAGCATTTGGATTATCTCGATAAAAATCCCCATCTCGCTCTAAAACTAAAAAGCTGGTATTACTTAAAGCTGTAATTGCAGAGTTGGAATAAGCTTTTGCTCCACCCTCCTGTTTATATAAATATTGCTTCACCTTTTTAGTTTCTAGATCAATAGTTACAATACGGGTTAAATCTGATTTATTGACTGCTGTTGTTGGATTATCCATCGTGGATTGTATAATCCCCACCAAGGTTTTCTCATCTGGCGTAATGGTTAAACCTTCCATGCCACGATTCGGGCGACGGTTGGCAAATTCCGCAGGCAGTAAATAGCCACCAACACGGCGGGTATCTTTTTCAAAAGCATTAATACGGTCTATTTCTACACCATTGGCATCATAATGAACAATATGTGGGCCATATTCATCACTCACCCAAAAGCTACCATCTTTCATGGCAACCAAACCTTCTGCATCTAGACCATATTCATCCGTTTGACGGCTTAATAATTTGCCATAAATGTCGTAAGCTGCTTCTTTGGTTGCACCAAAATTGGCATTAGGTAGACCCGAAATATTTTGCCCATTACGATCCTTAAGTAAAATTTCCTTAATCTTTTTCACTGTGCCATTGGTTTGTACTTCAAATAGACCAATACGCGGCACATATGCTGGATCAGGAAACATCTTGCCATTGTCTTTATTTAAGTTGTAATCGGCATTGGGGCCTCGATCTGTAATGGCATAAAATTGGTTTTTATTGGTTGGATGTGCCACCAGATCAGAACCGAAACCACCTTGTCTAAACTCAATGGTATTGCCCGCCTTTGCCCCATCTGCAATACCTTTCAGATGATCCATCACCTGATAAGTGAGCTGCACCCCCCGAGCGAAAGCATTTTCTGTGATACAACTCGGCGTGGTTTGCTGAATTTCATCAGTCTCTAAAATTCCATTATTATTTTTATCTTGCCCTGTCAATTTAACTGTTCCACCCAACCAGCAATCCCGATCACCAAAGTTTAAGGTCTGCTCGGTACTTAACATTTTTGCTGTATTTTGATTGTCATCATGGTCACTGCCACAGCCCATTAATGCCAAACTGGTAAGAATTGAAATCAATAATACTTTTTGCTTCATCATAATAGCTACCCCATAAAATTACTGCTGTAGCCTAATCTTCCGAAATGACAAAACCATGACCATTGAATGACAGTTCTTAAAATCATGTGATAACCAAGCAAGCTTTTAATTAGGGTCTGTTGACATTTAAAACATGTACCTTGTTATCTCGCTCTTTTAGTGAGCCTTATCAGGTTCAATTGCATTGGTGTGTATTGCTTACTTAGTCAATAATCTTAAATCAGAGAAGAAATGGTCTGTGTATGGATTGGTTTTTATCCATAGTAAAAACAATCTTGAATAAATTGCTATCATTCTTCTTATTATTCAGATATTAATTTAAATCTCGATGCAGAAAAATAAATTTTCCCTGCATCAATTTTTTATTTTATAGATTATCAATATTCTTTTGCCAACTTTTCCAATGTGATGAGCATTTTTTTCACGACAGCTCTTTTATGTTGCAACATATTCTTGATATTAGCTGGATTGAAACCTGTTAGTTTTGCAATACCTCGACTGGTCATGTATTCACCCGTTTTTTCAAAGTGCTTTTCACTTAACTCTGTTTTGGCATTAGAGAAACGAACTGCCAGCTTATAATCGTTAAACTCAGACCAGGCACCCGTTTTATATTCCTGAAAATCAAATTTATTCTGATGGGCGGGTTTGTCGCGAAGAATATTGTTCAAGCGATTGACCACAATTTTTTCTTCACTGTCTTCTATCAATTGATAAAGTTCAGTTTCCTCAAAAGTTCGCCCTAAGGAAATATCCTTTCTAAACTGTTCAATCACTTTATCATTTTTTTCTTTATTTTCATTAGATTGAATAAGATTTAGAATCTTAAACAAAGACTCTAATCGACCACAGGTAAAAACATAAGAAATTTTCAACTTCTGAACTCCGCTAATGAGTTTTAGCTCATCAAAATAAATAATTTATCCAATACTTTAACACAATAGCGTTGACTCCAAGCCATTGCCATACATATAAATAATGGTTTGATTTTTAAATAAAATAAGAACGTAAACCGATCTAAAGCCTATCAACCAACAAGAATCATCAATTCTATTTTTAGGTTGGTTGCAACTCAGTCATCGGCCATCTTGGTGTTGTGGTGACAGCCAAACCATCATGCTGCCCAGCCTTTAAACGTTGATAACCTGCGAACGCAATCATTGCGCCATTATCGGTACATAAGGCAGGTTCAGCATAATAAACCTGCGCCTTAATTTTTTTCAGTGAGGTTTCCAATTGCTCACGTAAACGCAAATTTGCACTGACCCCGCCTGCAATCACCAAACGTTTTAAACCTGTTTGCTTTAAGGCTTTAACCGATTTTTTAACCAATGTATCGACAATTGCTTCCTGAAAAGAGGCAGCAATATCAGCATCACGGTTTTCTTCACCCAGTTTTTTTAACTGCACAGAAACCGCTGTCTTTAAACCACTAAATGAAAAATCCAAACCTTGATGTAACATTGGACGAGGAAACTCAAATGCTAGGGCATCCCCTTGCAATGCAAGTTTTGCGATGTTTGGCCCACCTGGATAAGGCAGCTTCATCATTTTAGCGACTTTATCAAAGGCCTCACCTGCCGCATCGTCAATCGACTCCCCCAGTAATTCATATTGACCAATGCCATAGGCTGCCATCAACTGTGTATGTCCACCTGACACCAATAATGCAACAAATGGAAATTCTGGTGGATTCTCTGAAAGTAATGGTGCGAGCATATGCCCTTCCATGTGATGCACACCAATTGCAGGCTTATTAAAGGCAAATGCTAAAGTACGACCAAACAATGCGCCTGTCATCAAGGCACCCATTAGCCCAGGTCCACGCGTATAGGCAACTGCATCAATCTGGCTTTTCTGAACACCACTTTGTTCAAGTAGTTGATTGATCAGGGGAATCATTTTACGGACATGGTCACGCGAAGCAAGTTCTGGTACAACCCCGCCATATTCGGCATGCAGTTTGATCTGGCTATATAGAACCTGTCCAAGCAAGCCGAGTTCACTGTCATAGAGTGCCAACCCAGTTTCATCACACGAAGTTTCCAAGCCCAAAACAATCATTTAACTGCCTTTACATCGTTTAAAAATAATGTCGGGGCTATTATAGACTTGTGATCTGAGTTGTAAATGAGTAAAATAGTGCACTTCACTTGTGATCTGGCGTAATGGTACGTTAGGTCTATCCCATCATCTTAGAGGATTTTACATGCCACAAGTTAAATTGAAAGAAGGCGAACCAGTAGACGTAGCTATCCGTCGTTTCAAGCGTTCATGCGAAAAAGCGGGTGTTTTAGCTGACGTTCGTAAGCGTGAGTTCTATGAAAAACCAACTCAGGAACGTAAGCGCAAAAAAGCTGCTGCAGTTAAGCGTTATCAAAAGAAATTGACTCGCGAATCTGTACGTACTACTCGCCTTTACTAATTAATTTGTGATTGACTGCTGATATGACCACTTTAAAAGACCAGATTACCGACGTATTAAAATCATCTATGCGTGCCAAAGATATGGCAACGGTAACGGTTATTCGTGGTGTACAGGCAGCAATTAAGCAAATCGAAGTCGATGAACGCATTGAGCTTGATGATGCTCAGGTTCTTGCGGTCATTGAAAAACAAATTAAACAACGTAAAGAATCGATCAAAGCCTTTTCTGGCGCTGGTCGAGATGATTTAGCTAGTAAAGAACAAGCCGAAGTTGAGGTTATTTCTCAATTTCTACCAGCAGCTATGACTGAGGAAGAACTTGATTCTATCATTGAGCAAACGATTGCTGCTCAAGAAGCTACTAGCATGAAAGATATGGGTAAGGTGATGAATTCTCTACGTCCGATCATAGCCGGGCGTGCCGATCCTGCACAAGTTTCTGCCAAAATTAAAGCAAAATTAAGCTAATCTGCTTAACGTCTCTTTAGATTCCCTATTTATTTTAAAACTGGATTCATTTTTAACAATGAACCCAAAGTCTTTCTATTATTTAAAATCACACTGAACATTATATTTGGCCAGCATCTGCATCTCTTTAGACTCAGCCACTTGTTTAATTAAATCCTGCTTGGTCATACTTGCATATTGCGGTGGTAATGATGAACGGTTTTGTTCAATCGCACCTGACATATCCTGAATGTAACGCTGGTTAATGCCACAATATTTAGCTTGTTGCTCAGGACTAAATTGAGAGAGCTGAGGGTCTAGGCTACGTAAGAATCCGCGCAAATCCTGCGCATAGGTTTCCCTGATTTTATCTACAGCATTGACATATTGCTCAATGGATGCAGCAAAACTGTTCCCCATACAACCAGTCATAAAAATAAAAAAAATAAACTTCTTCATAAATCTTTTAACTTCATCAATGAATATGACTTACCACCATCATCTTATCGTAATTCAATAAAACTTGGTTTATGTTCAGTAAAAAATTCTTCTTGCGGTGCTGGAAGATTCCCCTCAGTTACCGTTCCCAAACGCAAACGGATGATATTAGGTAAATCGGTACGATAAGAATAAATTGGACTGGCACAATGTTGGCAAAATACGCGGGCCTTATTTGGAGTATGAAAATATTCCCTGAGTTGTTCCTGCCCTGATAAAAATTCAAATTTTTGTTGATCTATAGGGCTATTCCATCCTGCAATGCTGCCCTGTGCCTGCTGACAATGTTGGCAATAACACAAAATACTATTTTCGATTTCCCCATGATATTGATACTGCACTTCCCCACATAGACACTGCCCTTTAATCATTTCTATTTTTCCTAATTTTTAAATTTTCATACGGCGATCATCTTGCATCTGTTTCAAGCGCGAGTCAATTTTTGCTGACATTGCCAAGTTACCTTTTGCCAAGCGTTGGGCATGTAGCATGGATTTAATCGCATTTTCTTCATAGCCAGACCAATATTCAGCTTCCGCACGATAGCACAGCACATTTACCGCTTGCAGTGGTGAACTTTTATCAAGATTGGTCGCCTGCTGTAAAAGCTGCCATCCCTCTATATCACGCTGATTTTTTCTTATAAAGCGCTGTACCAGAGTTTGTGCCTGATCAATCTTGCCTTGGCGGATTAAGACCTCAGCCAATTTATAGGATAAAGCCCGATTTTCAGGCATGGTTTTTTGTAGTGAACTGATGCTGTCATACGCCTGACCGAACTGGTTTTGTCCCAGATAAATATCGGTTTGAATCAGGGGAACCAGAATATGCGACTTTAATTTTACCTTAACTAGATCAAGGTTGGACTGTGCCTGAGCATAGTCTCCCTGCATCAGATAAAACTTGCTAAGCGCCAATAAGCCCGCGATATTCTTCTGATTGGCAAGCGCCTGTAACTGGATTTCTGTCGCCTGATTTGAGACAACCTGTGTGTACCATTTTAATATGTCAAAATCGAGGTCATAGATTTTAGACTTGACTTGAGGCAACTGATTGGCACGTAACCGCGCCTCACTCATACGTTCTGTGGTGAGTGGATGCGTAAGCCAGAAATCAGGCAAAAAACTGACTCGACTGGTTGCCCGATGCATGGTTTCAAAATAATCAGCCATGCTTTGCGGATTGTAGCCTGCCGCGTACATAAACTGCATGCCGATACGGTCAGCCTCACGTTCCTGATTTCGACTATAGCTGAGTTGCTTGTCCATTAAGGCAGCCTGCGTTCCGAGCATAACAGCAGAGCCTACATCACTATCTGACTGTGAGGCAATCGCAGCCCCGACAATAATACCAGCCAAAGCCAATAGCCCCTGTCCCTTAAATGCCTCTTGCGAACGGCTATAATGTCGTTGTGCAACGTGTGCTATTTCGTGCGCCATCACCCCTGCAATCTCATCAAGATTTTTTGCTGAGGTAATGAGTCCCGTATTGAGTGCAAACAAGCCGCCTGGTACAGCAAACGCATTGATCTGGGGGTCTTTGATAATGACCAATCCAATCGGTTGCCCTAGTTGGGTTTGGCTTAAGATACCTGAGAATACCTGTAGAAACTGATCTTCCAGCCATGCATCCTGAATGGTGGGCATCTGGCGATGCACTTCACGATATACCTTTTCACCAATGAGCTTTTCTTTTTGTTGATCAAGTAAACCAATACCGCTTCCAATGTCAGGCACTTCCGTTTGACCCGTATTTTGCGTAGGCAAAAAAATCTGGGTATGGCTGAGTTGGGTGGTGGCAAAAAGGCCACATGCGAGCAATAAAGATCTCAAGTGGTTTCTCTAAGGTATAAATAAAAAATGACTATAGCATTGAAAATAGGAGAAATTTGCAACGAAGTGTTATAAAAGGCAGGAAAATCCCGCCTTAGTTTATATTTTTGAAATCAACCAAATTATTTATTATTCGCATAGCGTTGGTCAACGCTAAATTTTTCAGGATGCTTTGCATTGATTTCAGCATAAAATGCCATGATTTCAGCCATATCCTGTTCATAGTTTCCTGTTGGGTAGATCATTTTTCCAACCCCTGTTTTTTTCTTGGTATAGTCCATATAGGCTAAAGCAATCGGTACGCCTGCCGTCATAGCGACATGGTAAAAACCAGTTTTCCACTGCTCCTGTTTTGCACGTGTCCCCTCTGGCGTCACCAGCATTACCAATTTAGGATGCGTTTTAAACAGGTCACTCATCAGTTGGACCATGCTTGGACGTTCCTGTCCCGCTTGCTTCACACTACGGTCGATCCCAATACCGCCCATTGCACGGACAAAAGGCCCAAATGGCAGTTTCATGTAGCTGTCTTTAATGGTTAGACGTACATTGACACCCAATGCTTTCAATGCCAAACGTGCATATAAGGCATCCCAGTTACTGGTATGCGGGGCAGCAATCATGACACACTGGTCCACATTCAGGTCCCAGTGATTATCCAGTTCCCATCCCATTAAATTTAAACTTTTCTCAGCCAATTTCTCAAACACAAGCAAACACCACAAAGACAAATTACAAAGGGCGCAAGTGTAGCAATATTCACCAGTTTAAAAAGATGGCGTAGATGAATAATTCAGCAATCAAGTTGTAAGCATTTATTCGAATTTTGGATTAACCAAATAACGTGGGACACGGTCTTCCAAGGCATCCACCAGATTCTGGTAGGCCAGATTGACCATTTTCTTTCGGGTTTCAATTGTAGCAGAACCAATATGCGGTGCAGTTACCACATTTGGAAGTTCGAATAATGGAGAGCTTTGTAATGGTTCCTTGGCATATACATCCAAACCCGCAGCAAAGATTTTATTTTGCTGCAATGCATCAATAAGCGCACTTTCATCAACCACCGAACCACGCGCAATATTGATGAATACAGCATGTTTCTGCATCAGGTCAAACTGCGCCTCTCCAATCAGTGCCTGTGATTCATGATTTAAGTCAACCGCAACCACAATAAAGTCAGATTGCTGTAGAAGCTGGTCTAAATTACGATATTGCGCATTGAATGCCTGAGCCACCTCAATTTTTTCACGGCGGTTATGGTACAGGATATTCATGTTAAAGCCATAAAAGCCACGTCGGGCAATGGCTGCGCCAATATGGCCCAGACCAATAATCCCCAGTGTTTTACCGAACACATCCACACCAAATTGTTCAGTCGAAACGGTGCGTTTCCATTGCCCCTGTTTGGTCCATGTATCCAGTTGTGGAATCTTACGTGCTGCACTCAAAAGTAAACTAAAAGCTAAATCGGCGGTGGTTTCGGTAAGCACATGCGGGGTATTTGCCAGCCAGATTTTTCGCTGATTTAGATAATCCACATCATAATTGTCATAGCCAACGGAGATGGTCGAAATAATCTTGAGCTTTTGTGCAGGAGCTAAATTGCTTTCATTGAGTAAACGTCCTGCACCAATCATGGCATCAGCATCAACCATTTCAGTACGGATTTGCTCATTGATCTCACCCAGTTTTGGGTTGAGCACCACCACCTGATAATTTTGCTGTAACCGCACTAAAACATCTTGATCTATTTGACTAAATACGACAACTTTCTTCATTGTTGGAATTCCGATCTTTTATTGCATCAGTTGCCACAGTCGTCTTTTTAACAAAGGCTGGGCAATCATTTCTTCTAAACTTGCTAAATGTAGGATATTAGAGTGCTGGATAAAATCGAGATGACCTAGACATAGAATCTTTTTATTCATGGCTGTCGCATCCAGGAAACCCTGAATATAGGAGGGCAAGCCACGGCTTTCCTGAAAATCAGCCAATGGAAAAGGCCATTTTAACTCGGCATACTGCCCCAGTTTCGCTTTCTGGATATTTTGCCAGAGTTGTTGCTGTGCTTCATTGAATCGACTACTTTCCACTAAAATTGCACAGCTTTCCAGAATATACATTTGTAACTCAAAGCTTTGAACCTGTGTTTTGACAATAACCTGCTCTTTGTCAGGCATCATCTCAACAACGTTGGGTTTTACAATGATTTCAGTCTGATCCAATGGTTCAACCATCGTGATCGGCTGAACTGGTTCATGCTTTATTTGTAGCTCAGGCTTATTTTGTGATGGCGTTTCGAATTGTATTGGCAAGGACTGAATCTGTTCAGCCTCTTGATCTCGCCATAAGCTCGGCACGGTATTTTTTTCGCATACGACTTCTCTAGGAATCCAAACATCTATTCCCAAAGTTGCCAATATGTTTCGCTGCCGCCCGATCATCTTCGCTATTTATTCCTTTCATCTATCAGTATGTACAATGTTAAAAATATTTATAACATAACGTTCAATTCCTCATAGTCTAGCATAAACCACCCCACCCTAAATGGCTTGCTTTTGTGCAATCACATTAATCCCTCTATTTTACCTCTCCCTAGCCCTCTCCTAATAGGAGAGGGCATATCATAAATATAGTAAGGTCCTCCCCTTTAGGAAAGAGACCTTATGAGTGAATACGAATCAGCATACTTTATAGGACACTACAAGAAACCCTTAAAAAGTTTCTCATTGCTTAGGCTATTTAATGGGGATAAAACGCTAAGGTGCTGGATTCGGATGGGATAAATGAATCTGCTCAATTGCCTGAATAATTTCATCATCCAGTTGCAGATCAATACTGCCAATATTGGTTTTGAGCTGCTCCAGATTGGTTGCACCGATAATATTACTGGTTACAAAACGTCGGCTATTCACATAAGCCAACGCCAGTTGTGCAGGGTCTATTCCGTGCTGCCTTGCCAGTTCTACATAACGCTGGATGGCATTTTCAGCCGCCTGACCTTTATAACGGGCAAAACGTTCCCATACTGTTAAACGTGCACCAGCAGGCTGTACACCATTTAAATACTTCCCTGTCAGGGCACCAAACGCCAAAGGAGAATAGGCCAGCAAACCAACCTGTTCCCGAATTGCAATTTCTGCATTGCCAATTTCAAAACTACGGTTTAACAGGTTATAGGGATTTTGAACCGAAACCACACGCGGTAGACCCAAATTTTCAGAATACTTTAAAAACTGGCTAATTCCCCAAGGTGTTTCATTAGAGAGGCCAATATGGCGAATTTTCCCCGCTTTTACCAGATCAGCCAAAACCGTTAAGGTTTCCTGAATGGGAACCGTGTCTTCATCTTCAACATGGCTATACCCTAACTCACCAAAATGGTTGGTGCTACGGTCTGGCCAATGCAGTTGATACACATCAACATAATCGGTCTGGAGTCTTTGCAGACTCTCATGCAATGCCACCTCAATATTGGCACGGTCCAGCTTGGTTTGTCCCGAACGGAAATGGCTCGCCTGAATTAATTTTCGTGATGGACCAACCACTTTGGTTGCAATCAACACCTGATCACGTTTTTTCGACTGCTTTAACCAATATCCTATGTATTTTTCCGTTAAGCCCTGAGTGTCTGGTTTAGGTGGTACTGGATACATTTCTGCGGTATCAATCAGATTCACACCACGCTCTACAGCATAGTCGAGTTGGGCATGTGCTTCATCTTCCGAGTTTTGCTCGCCCCATGTCATTGTTCCCAGCGCAATCACACTGACATCTATATCAGTTTGACCTAATTTTCTATATTGCATATTTCACTCAAATCATTGTTTTCAGTTCAATGGTGACAAGTTGCCACCATTTTTCAAGGCTAGAAATGTTTAGCGTAATCCTAACTTGCCTTATGTTGTTCAGCAGCTTGTCGAGCCAACACATATTGATTTTCTGGACGTGCCAGACCTAAATTTTCACGCAAAGTTGTACCCTCATATTGGGTACGGAACAAACCACGACGTTGTAATTCAGGTATAACCAATTCCACAAAATCATTCAAACCTGCTGGCGTACTTGGTGGCAAAATGTTAAAGCCATCCGCCGCCTCATTTTCAAACCATTCCTGCAACTGGTCGACAATTTGCTCAGGTGTACCAATCAACTGCCAGTGTCCGCGAGCGCCTGCCACCCACTCATACAGTTGACGGATACTAAAGTTATTTTTCTTGGCAATATCGGCAATGAGGGCTGGTCGGCTCACCATGCCCTGTCCCTCACTTAATTCAGGAAATGGACCATCCAGATCATATCCCGAGAAATCAAAGCCACCACTTAAACCACTCAATAATGCCAAGCCTGCTTCTGGATGGATTAAATCAGTCAATTGTTGATATTTTTCCCGTGCCTCTTCCTCAGTCCGTCCAACAAATGCGGAAACCCCAGGTAAAATCAGAAGCTCATCAGGTGATCGTCCATATTTCGCCAAACGGCTTTTCACATCACGATAAAATTCCTGTGCATCTTCCAGTTTTTGATTGGCGGTAAAAATCACCTCGGCATAACGGGCTGCCAGATCACGACCTGGTCCAGATTGTCCTGCCTGAACAATCACAGGATAGCCCTGTGGTGTACGAGGTACATTCAGCGCACCCTTGACTGAATAATATTTACCTTTATGGTTCGGGTTATGAACTTTCTCAGCATCATAGAACACACCTGATGCTTTATCGTGAATGAACGCATCATCCTCCCAGCTATCCCACAGCTTTTTAATCAGCTCGACATATTCCTGCGCACGTTCATAACGTTCTGCATGTGGAATCTGTTGCTCGTAGCCAAAATTGGCAGCGGCTGCTTCCGAGGCAGAAGTCACCACATTCCAGCCCGCCCGACCATGACTCAAATGATCCAGTGAGGCAAACTTGCGTGCCAGCAAATAAGGCTCTTCGTAGGTGGTGGAAGCTGTTGCAATAAACCCAATATGCTTTGTCACGGTGGATAATGCGGCAAATAAAGTCACAGGTTCAAAGCCAGCAACCTTGTCGCTCAACCCAGTTTTTTCAGCCTGTCCAAAATTCACTGCCAAACCATCCGCCAGAAAATAGGCATCAAATAGACCTTTTTCAGCAAGCTGAACTTGTTCCTTGATAAAATCAAAATCTACCGCTTTTGAGGGTTGGGATTCTGGATGTCGCCATGCCGCAACATGCTGTCCAGTTGCGGGAATAAAAGCACCTAATCGAATTTTTCTACTCATGTCTTGCTCCAAATTTGTTGTTAAAAATGCAATCAAAGATTCACCTCTAACATTACAAATTAGATGCCATATGTTTTTATATTTTAAATCAATAATTTAAATAAATTAAAAATTCTCTATGCTTTTCACTCAACAGAATCTTGCTGAGTCTATGCTGCAAAATCAGCAGTTTTACAAATTATGGATAAATTGAAGTTCATCAAGCGCAAAAATACGGTAACAACCTGTATTTTTTTGAATAAACCCTTTTATGTTATTTGAATATGTTTATATCCAATCAATTACAAAATAAAAAACCGAGTTAATCGCCTAACTCGGTTGATTATCCATTCTTGAATAAGTGTTATTTCTTCTCGACCTTGAAACTATCCTTTAAGTCAAGAATACGGTTAAACACAGGTTTTGCAGGAACATGATCATACTGGTCCGCCACAAAATAACCTTCACGTTCAAACTGGAAACGGTCTTCTGGTCTTGCCTGTGCCAAGGCAGGTTCAATCACCGCCTGAACCACCTTTAAAGATTCAGGATTTAAATGTGCCAAGAAATCATCATCGGCATCAGGTGCAGCTTCTGTAAATAAACGCTCATAGACACGTACTTCGGCTGGAATACCTTTTGTTGCCGATACCCAGTGAATCACGCCCTTAACCTTACGTCCCTCAGGATTCTTGCCTAAAGTTTCAGGGTCAATTGAGCACTTCAATTCAACCACTTCACCATTGGCATCCTTAATGATTTCATCACACTTGATCACATAGGCATGGCGTAAACGTACTTCACCATCGGGAATCAGACGCTTAAAGCCTTTAGGTGGTACTTCTTCAAAGTCTTTACGGTCAATATAGATTTCACGCGTTAATGGAATCACACGCTCGCCCATATCCACATTCGGATGACGTGCATGGGTTAAATCGAGTTCTTCTGGCAAATTGGTGAGCGTCACTTTTAAAGGATTCAACACTGCCATACCACGCGCTGCGGTGTTTTCCAGAGACTGGCGAATACAGAACTCCAGCATTGCCACATCCACAATACCATCGGTTTTTGACACACCAACACGCTTACAGAAATCACGCAAGCCCTCTGGGGTAAAACCACGACGACGCATCCCCACCACGGTTGGCATACGCGGATCATCCCAACCATGAACATGATTACCCTCAACCAGCTTACGCAGCTTGCGTTTAGAGGTGATGGTATAGTCAATGTTTAAACGCGATGATTCGTATTGGCGTGGCACAGCCTGAGAGTGGACTTTCTCAACCACCCAGTCATAGAACGGACGATGGTCCTGAAACTCCAGGGTACAGAGTGAATGGGTAATCCCCTCAATTGCATCAGACAATGGATGAGCATAGTCATACATTGGATACATTTTCCACTTGTCACCTGTCTGGTGATGTTCTGAGTGCAACACGCGATAAAGGATTGGATCACGCATATGCACATTTGGGCTTGCCATATCAATTTTGGCACGTAAAACCGCTTTACCCTCGCCCAACTCACCATTACGCATCTGTTCAAAACGAGACAGATTTTCTTCCACAGTCGCATCACGGTATGGTGAGTTTTTACCTGGCTCCACAAAGCTACCACGGTTCAACTTGATTTCTTCAGGTGTCTGCAAATCCACATAGGCATCACCCTGATTAATCAATTGAACTGCCCATGTATAAAGCTGATCAAAGTAGCTTGAAGCATAGCGAGGTTCACCATTCCAGTGAAAGCCCAGCCATTTCACATCGTTGGCAATGCCATCCACATATTCCTGCTCTTCAGCATCTGGGTTGGTATCGTCAAAACGCAGGTTACATACGCCGTCAAACTCTTCGGCAATTCCAAAGTTCAGGCAAATTGCCTTTACATGGCCGATATGCAGATAACCATTTGGCTCAGGTGGAAAACGTGTCACCACTTTCTGGGTGCGGCCATCTTTTAAATCATCGGTAATCACCTGACGTACAAAGTCCAAGCCTGCCTGTTGTTCTTGCTGCGCAGCATCGACAGAGGCATGAGTATTCGGTGTCGGGGTCTTTGGCAGTTCTGAAACAACATCATTTGGCTTCATAGGGTGTAAATCACTTCTTACGGTTAAAAAAATAGAACATAAAAACGCAATCTTTGCTTTTTATCAAAGATTTTAACGTTTTTTACTTGCCTTGTAGTTTACAGTTTGCTTATGCTTCTCTCAACCAAAAACCCATGGTCACAAGCCCATGTTTAGGAGATTAATGTAATGAGTTTTCCTCAAGTCGAATTAAATACCAATAAAGGTCGTATTGTTCTTGAGCTTAACGCTGAAAAAGCGCCAAAAACGGTTGAAAATTTCTTAGAATATGTACGTGACGGTTTCTATGACGGTGTGATTTTCCACCGCGTGATTGATGGTTTTATGATCCAGGGCGGTGGCATGGACGAAAACTTCAAAGAAAAGGCAACCCGTGACTCAATCGAAAATGAAGCGGACAACGGCTTAAGCAACGATGAAGGTACTATCGCGATGGCACGTACCCAGGCGCCTCACTCTGCATCTGCCCAATTCTTCATCAACGTTAAAAACAACTCTTTCCTGAATCACACAGCGCCAACTGCACAAGGCTGGGGTTATGCAGTATTTGGTAAGGTTGTTGAAGGTATGGATGTTGTAAGCGCAATTAAAGGCGTACGTACAGGTAACCGTGGTTATCACGCAGATGTTCCTTTAGAGAACGTTGTGATTGAATCTGCTAAAATTATCTCTGAATAATTTGATCCAACAGGATTCTTTGTGACCCATCTGTTTATATCAGATTTGCATTTGTCACCTGATCACCCTCGACTGGTTCGGGGGTTTTTAGACTTACTAACACAATATCAACATAAAAACACCCAGCTCTATATTTTAGGTGACTGGTTTAACGCATGGATTGGGGATGACTACACCGCCCCTTGGCTGGATGAAATCGTTCAGGCTTTAAAAGAGTTCAATCATGCAGGCAATCAGGTTTATTTTCAGGTCGGTAATCGTGATTTTGTTCTAGGGAAAAATTTCCTCAAGCAATTTAATGGAATCCTGCTCCCTGATGTCTATACGCTGGAAATTAACCATCAAAAATTCCGTCTGGAGCATGGCGATGCCCTATGTACTGATGACGTTGCCTATCAACGCTTTAGAAGCGTAATCCGCAATCCAGTTCTGCTGGGTTTATTGAAACGGACCCCATTAAGCTTTAGACAGAAACTTGCCAATGGTTTCCGTAAAAAGAGCAGTGAAACCAAACAGCTCAAAAACTATGACATCATGGATGTGAATGCCCAGGCTGTAGATTCAGTGATAGAAAAGGTGGATTTTTTAATTCACGGTCACACCCACCGCCCAGAAATTCATTTGTTGGGCAATAAACAACGTATTGTTTTGGGAGATTGGCGAGCAGATTCTGCATGGATTCTAGAAATTAACGAACAAGAAAATAGCAGCCTAGATTTTAAAAAGTGGACCTATTGATCTTTATTCCATTCGACTTTTATCTATATCCAAATCACATTTAGACACTTTTCCTACCTGATAGATCCAGTAAAATAAACTGATTTTTTTATTTGGTTGATAATAGATGGATTCCCTACACACCGCAAAAACACGTTACACCACCAAGGCATACGATGCGAGTAAAAAAATTCCAAAAGAACAGTTTGAAAAATTATTAGAAATTTTACGTTTCAGCCCCTCTTCCGTAAATATTCAGCCCTGGCATTTTCTGATCGCAGAAACAGATGAGGCAAAACAACGCATTGCAGCAGGTTTAACAGGTGGCTATGCTTATAATGCCGCAAAAGTGCTCAATTCTTCACATACCCTAGTTTTCTGTACACGCACCGATATTTCCAATGAATATCTTGAGCAGTTACTTGAACAGGACCATAACAGTGGCCGCTTTAAGGATGAGGCAGCAAAACAAGGACAAAGAGATACCCGTTCGGGTTATGTTGAGTTTTACCGTAATGAACTCAAGAATCTTGCAGCATGGATGGAAAACCAGACCTATATCGCCCTTGGACAACTGTTATTCGCCGCAGGCCTGGAACACATTGATGCCACACCAATGGAAGGCTTTGACAGAAATATTATTAATCAGGAATTTGGTTTGGCTGAAAAAGGCTTGAAAGCCTCCGTGATTGTGGCTTTGGGCTATCGTAGTGAAAATGATTTCAATGCAAAGCTACCCAAATCACGCCTTGCGGATGATGTGATTTTTACCCGTTTATAATTATCATAATACGTGTGATTTGTTTGTAAGGGCAGATTAACTATCTGCCCGAATTAAAGTGTGTTCTGATGGAATGAAACCATTAGCCCCTACAACATCATCGCTTTTGCCAAACACAATACAGCCAGTACTCCACAGACCAAGCCAATCCATGTATAGGCTTTAAGCTTTTCCCTAAACAGCATTACCCCACTGACTACCCCCAGAATCACCACAAGAATGTTCATACCCGCAAACACAATTGCTGGTGTGTCTTTCAGCATTATGTGTGCCTTAACATACAGGGCAATATTGGCAAAATTGATTGCACCAAGGACTAGACCTGCAAAAATATTCTTGGGCTGCCAATTCGGCTGGGTGATGGAGAGATAGGCAATTGATAAAACAAACGCCATAATAAAGGTGAGATTCAATGTGACTGCAAACTGTAGGCCCAGACTACTGCTATATTTAAGTAAGATATCAACCGCAGCATAGCCTGCCCAGACACAAAACAGAAACAGGGCAGATTTTAGATTTAGGCCTTGTGTGGCTTTCTCCGCCGCCTGCCCAAGGATAATCGCCAAAATTGCCACCACACCCAAAGCAACACCAATCAGCTTTAACTGGCTAAACTGCTCACCAAATATAAAATAGGCAGCCAATAAAGAAAGGATCACTGCCAAACGCTGGGCAATTTCTGTTTTCACAATACCCGCAAACTGCAATGACTTGGCTAAACATAGAAAGATGCTAGGTAACAACACCGCCAAAATTAAAATCAGCCACCACGGCGTATGCTGCCATGAAACATGGGTGATATCTGTTTTAAACCAATAGGCGCATAACACACTGGCACTTAAATAGTTCCACGCAATCATTTGCCAAACATCAAAACCTTTTTCTTTCAGATATTTCAGCAAGATTGACACAATGACGCTGCAACAGGCAGCCGCAACAATAATTTCCATGAGATGTATTCTAGCTTTTTAGACACAAAAAAATGCCAGTCTGAAATAAGACTGGCATTTTTTAAAGAACATCAATCAATTAACGATTATTTTCGTCTTCTTGACCATCTTCAAATTTAGTTTCGCCGTCGAAGCCGCCTTGACCACCAAAGCCACCCTGATGACCGAAGCCACCCTGACCACCGAAGCCGCCCTGACCACCGAAGCCGCCCTGACCACCGAAGCCGCCCTGACCACCGAAGCCACCTTGACCACCGAAGCCACCACCTTGACCACCGAAGCCACCACCTTGACCACCGAAGCCACCACCTGTAGCCTGACCACCACCAAAGCCGCCAGCAGCGCCTTGTGCAGGGAAACCACCAGTGCCTTGAGCACCAGCTGGACGTGGGTTACGTGCAGGAACGACAGTAGAAATCGCATGCTTATAAACCATTTGGCTTACTGTGTTTTTAAGTAAAACCACATATTGGTCAAAAGATTCAATATGCCCCTGCAATTTAATACCGTTCACAAGGAAAATAGAAACTGGAATACGTTCTTTACGGAGAGAATTTAAGAACGGATCTTGTAAAGTTTGACCTTTAGACATTTTTAACTCCAAAAAATTTTAAATCAGCGCAAAAAAACTATCTTTATTTTTTAACTAAAAATTATAAAAAGACAGCCTGCGAATTTTGCTTTATCCAAAGAAGTTTCGCAAGTCTTCTTTCGCCTGCTTTATCGTCACGTAAGTTTTAAAATCGTGTAATTCTTGCAAAGAACGTAACCAAGTGTATTGACGTTTGGCAAGTTGCCGTGTCGCAAATAGCGCTTTGTTCTCCATTTCAACCCTATTTTTGAGACTCAAGTCACTTTTCAATAAAAAATCTAAAGCTTGACGATAACCTACAGACCGCATAGATGGTAAATTATCATTTAAATCGTATTTTTTAATTAATTCCTCTACTTCATTTAAAAAACCAATATTCCACATCTTGCTCAATCTTTGCTCAATGCGTTGATGTAATTCTAACCGATCTGGCATGAGGGCATAGTTATAAAAAGTGTAACGATATGGTTGATTTTTAGGTTGTTCTGCCTGTAGTTTTGTTATTGGTTCACCCGTAATTCGGTATACTTCCAATGCCCGAATAATACGTTGCCGATCTGAAACCCTAAACTTTTGACCTGCGATGGGATCAACAGCAACCAGTTCATCATAAACCGCCTGCCAGCTTTCCTGTTCAGCCTTGGCAATAATGGCATCACGGATTGCCTGATCCGCATTGGGCAGGTTATCGGCAAGCCCCTCAAGCAGGGACTTGAAATACAGCATGGTTCCACCCACCAAAATCGGTGTCTTGCCCCGTGCATGCATATCATCGATCAACGGGCAAACATCCTCAACAAACTGGGCTGCCGAGTACACTTCCAAAGGTGTAATAATATCAATCAAATGATGTGGATATTGTTGCTGCTCTTCTTTAGTCGGTTTTGCCGTTCCAATATCCATATCCTTATAGACCAGGGCTGAATCGACAGAAATCAGTTCAAAATTTCCACGCTCATACAGTTCACATGCCAAAGCAGTTTTACCACTTGCGGTAGGCCCCATTAAATTAATCACGGGCAATTGATTTGACATGAAACCCTACTCTCCTCGAGCAAATAATTTATCTAGTTGATGTAGTGGAAATGCCCGCCAGGTGGGGCGACCGTGGTTACACTGGCTGGCAAACTCGGTTTGCTCCATTTGGCGCAACAATGCATTCATTTCAGACAGACTGAGTTGACGATGGGCACGAACCGCACCATGACAGGCCATTCCAGCCAACAGTTCATCACGTTTTTGCAATAAACCTCTCGCCTCATCATTCGGGTCAAGGTCATTCAATAATTCTGGAATTAAATTGCCAAAATCTGCCTTATGCAAAATGGCTGGTACACCACGCACGATCACTTGTTCATCACCATATTGGTCAATTTCCAGCCCCAGCCGTTGCAGTTGAGGTTGCAGGTCCTCAATACGTGTGGCCTGCATACGGTTAATCGAAACCACCTTTGGAATCAGTAGTTGCTGTGACATCCAGAATTCAGGCTTATCCCACGCCGCTTTCATCTGCTGTAGCAAAATCCGCTCATGCGCAGCATGCATATCAACAATGATTAAACCCTCGGTATTTTGCGCCAGAATATAAATGCCATGAAGTTGTGCAATCGCAATACCCAGTGGGAATTCATCTACCTTTGCTACTGTTTGATCCTGCTCCGAATCAACCTCTTCACGCAAAGGTGCCAGATAACTTTTTAAGGCATTGTTGATTTGCGTGGAACCACTGTAACGCGGCTGTTGTGGCTGTGACACATTGTATTGAACCGCTTGTGGACGACTTTGATTAAACTCAGTCAGCAAATCTGTTGATACTTCTACTTGCTGGTTTCGCTGTGGTTCAGGTTCAACTTCTGCGCGATGTAAATGAAACTGTTCCTGATATTTTGGCTGGGGTTGATAAACTGAACTATTTGTTGCAGCCGCCGCATCCACTTTCATGGCTTGGGCTAAATCAGCAGTTGCTGTCTGAAATTGAGCCAAAGTTTCTTTAGCATAATGACGTACAAATTCATGTACTTCCCGTTGATTCAGGAAACGGATTTCATGTTTGGTTGGATGCACATTGACATCAATATTTTCAGGATCAACCTCTAAAAACAGCAAATAAGAGGAATGTTGGTGACCATGCAAAATCCCCTCATACGCCATACGCAGCGCATGAGAAATGGTCTTGTCCTTGACAATACGACCATTCACATAGACATACTGCAAATCAGCCTGTGCCCGTGCATCAGACGGATGCCCCAGCCAGCCAGACAAACGCATATTGATACTTTCAGCATCCATCCAGTAGGCATTTTGAATAAACTGTTGGCCTAACAATTGCTGAACACGTTGATAACGCAATTCACCACTATCAGCAATCGGCAGGTTCAAGCGAATATTATCGTTGTGCTCAAGCATAAAACGAATATCAAAATGCGTTAACGCCAGACGACGAACAATTTCTTCAATATGTCCAAATTCTGTACTTGGTTTTTTCAGGAATTTACGGCGCGCAGGCACATTAAAGAATAAATCCTGAACGCGGATATGGGTGCCTTTTTGTGCCGCCACCGCCTGAACCTGTTGATGGTCAAAAGCCGTACCATTGACCTCAACCTGATAACCCACACCCTGTTCATCCTGACAGCTGGTTAAGGTTAAACGGGATACCGCTGCGATTGAGGCCAATGCCTCGCCCCGAAATCCCAGACTCACTATCGCATGCAAGTCTTCTGAGGTTCTAATTTTACTGGTGGCATGACGCATAACTGCCAATGACAAATCATCTGGATGAATACCATGACCATTGTCAATGATTTCAATTAGCGTTGAACCACCTTGGGCAACCCGAATGATCAATTCAGTCGCGCCCGCATCAATCGAGTTTTCCAAGAGTTCCTTGATCACTGACGATGGACGTTCAATTACCTCGCCCGCTGCAATCTGGTTGGCTAAGGCAGCATCAAGGGTATGAATACGACGGGTTGAACGATGTGTTGAATCATGCGCCATTCAATTGTTCCTGCAAAGTATTCGCTAGCTCTTGTGAATTTACGCTTAACGTCACAAAACGCGTCAGTTCATCATCAGATTTCTGAATATCAATCACCACATCCGCTTGAGGAATCTCATCACCACCTTTAGATGGCCATTCAAACAGGAATAAGGCATCAGGTGTTTCCAAATAATCACGGATTCCCATCAGTTCCAGTTCATAGGGATCATCTAAACGGTATAAATCGAAGTGAAAAATTTCTTTTCCTTGAATGCTATACGGTTCAACCAAAGTATAGGTCGGACTTTTAACAGAACCCTGATGCCCTAAACTTTGTAGGAAATAACGGGTGAATGTTGTTTTCCCTGCCCCCAGATCACCAATTAAATAAATAATGCCTGAATGCACATACTGGGAAAGCACTTGTGCAAAATCTTGGGTATCCTGTTCATGATTTAGGGTAAATTTCACTGAATACGACATGGCAAATAAAACAAAACTGGAATGGTGGCTATGATAACATTGCACAGCTTCAAAGCCTAATCCATAGCAATACGTTGGTTCTTTTTTACAACATTGAAGAGAAGACATGACTCTACAAAATCGGGTTGATCCTTGGGGAAAATTGAATACGCATCCCTCAAAAAGTGCGACTTTAATGGGGAATCGAGGTGGTAAGCTGCATAATGCAGACAAGCAAATCATTAAGCAATTTTCCACTCAATCATGGATCAACTGCGTAACCAGATTCGGTAATATCAAAAGAGAGGTTTTTGGACAGTCTTATTCTGAACTGTTCTTTCTAGATGAAGCAACCGCCTTGGCGGCAGGTCACCGTCCTTGTGGAGAATGTCAAAACCAGCGCTATAAACAGTTTAAAAATGCATGGATTCATGCAAACAACACTGGTATTTCACTACCTGTAAAAGAGATGGATAAAAAAATTCATCAAGACCGCCTAACAGCAGATAAAAACAAGAAAACATTTCAAGCCAAAATTTCTGATTTACCAATTGGCACTTTCTTTGAGCATGACTCAAAAGCAATCGTGATCTTTAAAGACAATCATTATTTGGTTTGGTCTTTTGATGGCTATCAACAGGAAGTTGAATTACCAAATGACCTGATTGTGAACGTCCTCACGCCAGAATCTTTTGTCAAAGCATTTGATGAGGGATTTATACCTCGTTTCCACCATTCAGCCTCACTCAAATAATATGAATATTATTGAAAGTTTTACTCCACCTCTCATCAATGGTGTCAGTGCCAGTAAAGTCTTTTTACCCAATGACCTCACTGTAAACACAGTTTTTGAATATCTTTGCCAGCATTTCCCCCATATTCAGCCGCAAGAATGGCAACAGCGTTTTGCAGACCAACTGATTTACGCTGCTGATGGTTCAATCCTGACGCTGGAAAGTCCCTATACAGCAAATACCCATATTTTTTATTATCGTTTTCTGGCGCATGAAATTCATGTGCCTTTTCAGCATGAAATTTTATTTGAAAATGAAAATTTACTGGTGGTGGATAAACCTCACTTCCTGACCATGACACCAACTGGACAATACGTTCAGGAAACCTTACTGGTTCGCCTGAAAAGACAAACAGGCAAGCAAGACCTAACCCCGATTCATCGATTGGATCGGGAAACGGCTGGCGTGGTTTTATTCAGCAAAAAACCTGAATCGCGCGGAATCTACCAACAACTTTTTGCCGAACGCAAAGTCCGGAAAGTCTATCATGCTATTGCCGCTTATCATCCCGAACTCAAATTTCCACAGACTGTTCAACTGCATCTAGAAAAGGGTAATCCTTTTTACACCATGCAAATTAATCCAGAAAAACCGAGCAATACGGAAACACACATAGAACTGCTGGAACATACACAGCAGAAAGCCAAATATCTGCTTAGACCCAAAACAGGCAAACAACACCAACTCCGTGTACACCTCAATTATCTGGGTATCCCAATCCTACACGACCCTTTTTATCCAACTGTTCAACATAAGGCGGATGATGATTTTAGCTGCCCATTGCAATTACTGGCCAAGCAGATTCAGTTTGTTGATCCCATTTCCCAGCAGGAAATGCATTTTATTTCTAATTTTGAACTCACACTGTAAACACAACGTAATGACAAAAAATCACTATTTTCACTTCAAAAATATTGAAATTAGCCTGTGATCGTTTAAAATACATGACGATAACTAAAAATATTTGGTCATATCTTTCATGCGAAAAACAGAAGTTTATCAGGTTCGACTTGATTCCCAGGAAAAGAAACAGGCGTTTGCCGTTTTTAAGCAGCTCGGTATCTCCCCTGCTCAGGCTGTGCGACTTTTCTTTAAACAGGTGGTACTGACCAAATCCATTCCCTTTGCGATTGAAAACCAGAATATCAATATGGAACAGTTGCTTAAACTGCGTAAGTCAAAAGCAAATCACTCCACCGAAAATTCTGCTTCCAATCCTATTGAAGATGACCACGAAGACCTGTTTGAAGAACTCAACGCACTTTTAGGCGAAAGTGACAAAACTTAACAATGTTGCATTTATACACAAGTTTTTATTTTTTAAGCTGAATTTTTTTCGCTATCCTGTGATTCCAAATAGAACGATAAGCTTAAGGATAGGTCAGGATGATTGTTAAGCGAGCCACAAAAGAAGATCTTCATCAACTTGCTGTCCTGTTTGACGAATACCGTCAGTTCTATGGCGCATCATCAAATATTGAACAATCCTATCAATTTCTCAAACATCGTTTCGACAATAAAGACAGTGTCATTTTTATCCATGTTAAGGATGATGTGTTTACAGGCTTTGTTATGCTTTATCTCGCCTTTTCCTCTGTTGCCTGTGAAACTTACTACATTTTAGACGATGTTTATGTGACGCCATCTTTCCGCAAACAAGGTTCAGCGAAACAATTGATTGATACCGCCATTCTCTTCGCCCGTCATGAAAATGCCCAGCGTATCAGCCTCGAAACACAAAAGAACAATTACCAGTCCCACCGTCTTTATGAGCAGATGGGCTTTATTCGGGACGATGAGTTCAAGACTTTCCACTGTTTTTTAAAATAATTATTCATCTAGCACAATATTTTGACTTAACTGTTTTTGCGAAGAAGTTAAGTACATCCACCCACCCTCCGCTAAATCAGGTAGTTCAAGCTGCCCAATTTGATGACGATGCAATGCGTCAACCTTGTTGCCTACAGCGGCAAGCATACGCTTAACCTGATGATATACACCCTGATGAACCGTCATGGAAAGCTGGTTCGCGGAAATTAACTGCACATCTGTTGCAGCGAAAATCCCTTTTTCATTACGAAGCTCAACACCCTGCTCCAGAGCCTGAATTTGTTCAGGAGTCACTGGATCGGCTGTGGTGACATGATAAATCTTGGGTACATGCTTTCTGGGATGCGTCAGTGACTGTAGATACTGACCATCATCCGTTAATAATAGCAATCCTGTCGTATCCTGATCCAAGCGCCCCACACATTGCACACCACGATGAATCAGGATTTCAGGCAATAGGCTAAATACGCTTTGGTGATGTGTCGCCTGATGCGAACATTCATAATCCTGTGGTTTATTTAAGGCAATATAGACATTTTCCCTATATTGGTATGGTTCACCAAAAACAATGAAATTAAGATCATCCGTATTAAAGTTCTGTTTGGGATTGTCACAAACCTGATTTTCAATAAGGACAGAACCATTCCTAATCAACTGCTGGCAATATTTACGTGAACCAAAGCCTTGAGATTGCAAAATTTTTTCCAGCAGCATAAAAGCATCCTAAGCGAAATCACTTTATTGTACTCGATTAAGCTGTTCACCGCTGTTCGCTGAACATTCATTCTTTATTTTTATAATTTATTCATATTCCCTCCATCTGCAATACAACATATACAAAACCCTCATTAAAACATCGTACACATGGGGAGCTGCTCCACATTTTCACTCAAATGTCCTGCTAAATTGGTCTCAAGTAAAAAAATGCTGTCCCAAAACAAAGGACAAGGAGTTTTCCCATGAAATCGAATATCTGGTTATGTAGCGTTATCCTTGCAACCACTTCAATGGTGTCTGTTGCCCATGCTGACAATACAACACGGGTTGCGGCAACCTCTGCACTTGGCAGTGTGGTGGGCACCGCGATTGGTCAACAGCTTGGCGGACAAACAGGTGCCATGATTGGTTCTGCGCTTGGTGGCGCAGGTGGGGCCGCAGCATCCAGCAATAAGCGTGACCGTACTGAAGCCGCAATTGGTGGTGGTCTAGGTGGTGCTGGTGGTTATACCGTAGGCCGTAACATGGGTGGAACCAATGGCGGTTATATCGGTGCTGCACTAGGTGCAGCTGGTGGTGCGGCATTAGGTCAAAAAGTGGGGCAGGATCGTGCCGAAGAGGAACGCTATGACCGTCGTTATGACAACCGCCGTTCGTACAATGACCGCCGCTACTACAACTCACGCTATAACTATCGTCATGACAATGGCAAGCACCGTGGCTGGTACAAACATCGTTAATAGATTTTATCCTTACCCCTTTGGCACTTTCGAGTGCCTTTTTTTATTTTAAAATTCAACAAGTTAATATTTTAATTTACTCCATTGTTGCACTAAATTTTAAACTTTATTTTTTTGAATTAATTTTAAATATATTTTCGAATTTAATGATTATTTACACTGTTTGTTTATTATTTGATCTATTTTATGTAAATTCAGATTAAATTTGATTGTTAATTATGCTTAACTTGATTTCGTAACTTAATCAAGAGCGCATAACTATGGGCACTAAATCAATACCGATTGAGAATCATGATTTACCTAATGACAATTTTGCACAGGATCACTATATAGAGGATTTCCAAGACTCAGGAAATGACTTTAACCAAGACACTGGCTATGATGAATTTGCACAATATGAGCATGCTGAGATTGTAAAACATCCCAAGAAAAAACGTTAAAGGATAAAGATATGCATTTATTTAAATTATCGAATGAGCAATTAACTCAGCTACTGATTCCAAAACGTTTTGTACCACCTATTCCGCCTGAGCTTGAGGGTAAAAATTTAGAATATGTATTTGATAGCTCAGATAAATTTGAACTGACTTATGATGAGTTGCTAGAAATTATTAGCAAAGCAAGATCAGCAGGTCCGCGCTTAATCCCTGTAATCGGTACAGTAAGCTGATGATGTTCTTAATGCAAAATTTAAAAGCTCACTATTGAATCTTAATAGTGAGCTTTTCAGGCTAAATTTAATGTTTGTCAACCAAGATTTATGGCTAATTTCTCTATTTGTCAACTAAACAAAGAATAGACACAAAGCTAATGCGCTCACGACCTGATTTAAAAGTGAGCGCTCGCAATAATAAATTAATTCTTTCCCAATAGGTTTTTAATTATCTCAAGCTTGGCTTTACGATCACCCAGCCCATTTACCCCTCCATTGATTTTACGTGTAATGGCAAGCACGTCATCTTTATCAGCAAGCTCATTTAATCCATTATCAGCCCAATATTTGCATGCGACCAGCATGCCAATACTCGGTAAGGCAACAATCTGAGGATTGTTTTCAAAGTCCAGTCCAAGTGATTGACCGTACTTTCGATAATTCGCACGCCCAGTAAGTTGAATTGGTCCACGTCCCTTGTAACGTGTACCATCTCCTTTTTGCGTATTACCTAAATCTGAACGATACTCGTAAGCTGATCCGCTTGCGATTTCCTCCATATACTTAAAGCCGCCTGACTCATGCGCCAATTGAGCAATAAAATGCGCAAAACGCAACTCATTATCTAAAATTCGATATGTACGCATGTGTACATTTGCCGCAAGTGCCAATTCATCAGCACGGGTTTGTGATGCACCAAGTCTTTTAAATAGGGCTGTTAAAGTGGCACGGCCAACAACACCATCATCATCAAGACCCAGCGCTTTCTGTAGATTCTTAAAGCTCATTGTTCACCGCCTTTACCACTGATAATTGCCACAAATGCAGATTTAACCTCTGCAATAATTTCTGATGGTTTTTTGCCTTTCATTAGAGCTATAGACTGATATGCAATACCAATAACCAATAGTCCAAACACAGCAAACACCAGCATGATGAAGCCTTGAAACATGGTTGATGTGGTTAAAAATCCATAGTGTTCAATAAATGCTGATCCGCCGTACAGGCTGACTGTGACACTACAAACAAACTTGGTGATAACACCAGGTGTAACTTGGATTTTCCCGTCCTTATCAATATCACCGCTTAATACAAGAGCAAGGATCGCCCCAATAATGGCTGGAAATATTTTTAGTACCCAAGGAATAGCGTTCTCTTGCATTTTTAAAGCCCCAATCGTTTATGAGACAATAAAAAAGGGCAACGTTTCCGTCACCCTGCGAATGGACTTCATTAACTTAATTGTAATGGATTAGTTTCCCTAGAAATCCATTTACAAGCATCGTATCGCTTAAACGAGATGTGCGTAGGTATTGTATATTTGTATATGTCGAAGCAATGGTCGTTATACTATTGCCGCTAGGACATTGTGTAAAAAAACTATTTGCTGCTAATCCTGTATTTGTTACACATTTAACAGACTCTACTGCATTTTGACCATTTACCCCTGCTGCATTGTACATTTTATATTCAGGCTTTAATCGACAAAGATTATAATCTGAACCCCCAAGATAAAAAAGCCCTGCAACAAATAACACACCACCAATAACTGCAAATCTTAAACCGTGATCTGTTGATGCTATAGATAAGTTTGGATTGACCCACTCGCTAATTGCTTCTATCGAAACCCACTTAACTGAAAGTTTATCTATCTGGGCTTGTAATTTTGCAAATCCATTTAGAAATATATCAGTTTCAACAATTGGGGAGGCTACAACTGATGGCAATCCAGTTAGTGTACTTTGACGTACCCGATTCTCAGTAAAATAAAGTTTATTGCCCTCTGGAATATCGCTGGTTGTTGCATTGTGCGGATTGCCTTGCGATAAAGAATGATCATAAGCAGCTTTACCGCGATCTCCACGATAAGCTGTTGTAGCTGTTTCACCCAACGCCACACCATCCGCAATCACCACATAGCCCGATCCTGACCAACGATACGTTTTATTTGTATCTTCAGTGACGTAAATCTTGCCTGCTTCACCAACCACAGGAAAATCAGCCCAAGTTGGATAGACAAGCACATCATCAACATAGCTTGGCAACTGTGACGCTGGGATAACACCGTCTATGAGATCAGCTTTAGTTGTGAGGGCTTGAACCACTGCGGCCGCACTTGCCTTGGTTTCAACTTCTTCAGTCAGATTATTCAAGTCATCTACAAATGAGTCTAAAACAGTGTTTAAATCATCTTGATCAACAATATTGCCAGTGACGCCGCCCCATGCAATCTCATGCACAATGGTTTCTTTTGCAATATGAATAGGGGTTTCACTTATAATCAGTTTATCCATTTAGCCCTCGATCACTTTAATTTTTGCAATACTGCTTTTTTTAACGCCAAATTTAGTACGTGTAACCTTTAGGCGCATTTCACCCACGCGCCAGCTTTCCGTGTCGGCACTGATGAGGGCCTTACCCTTGTTTATCGCCTGATCCAGCACCACGACATTGATGTTTTGGGACCATGTTTGGTCAGGTAGCTCAACACTGGCTGTGACTTCCGTATCTGTCAGGTCAATCAGCCGATTGCACCTGTCCCGATACTCAAGCGTGAGGTTCCATGTATCACCACGAATTATGGGATTCATTCTGGTATAACCTCCCTGATCCAGACAAAGCCAGTCCCTGCGGTTGCCATATCAAAATAGCCGTTGTCATAGTGTTTGCCGATTTTTAGGGTTAATTCTGTTGGTTCAACAAAATGAATAATGTTACTTATAACGACAGTGCCAGATTTTCCGCCAGTGTGCCCAGGGAGTCCATTTGCCCCCTTTGCAATCTGCGGCGCTGTTGAGAATAAATACTTAAGCGCCCTTTGCTGAATAGTGTCTACATCAGTCCACCCTTGGGCACCTGTGGAACTAGTGGGTGCTATCCCGAATGATCTGCTATCTACCTGTGTCCCACCAAAAAGATCACCATTTCCTTTGCCCTCAATAAGCAATTCACCTGTCAGAGTCCTTGTTACAGAGGTATCCCCCGTATTTGAAGAGACAATATTCAAAATGCCACTTGCTGCAATGCGGTAAAAACCAGCAGGAATGACTATGTTTTGAGTATCTGTATATAGCGTCCCATCAGACTGAGAAAATGGGTAATAACCCTCGCCACCTATGTCGTGAACATCCCCATAATCAGGCGGCGCGGTTATCATTGAAATTTGCGCCCTTAGTTTTGCGATTGCCCTTAAAATCGTATCTGACTCAATTACACTGCCAGTGACAGACAAGGACTCAAGCCCAGTAAGGGTTGTTGATAGTACATCTGTGGGTGTCGCATCCTGACCAGGTTCCCCTTTTTCGCCCCTGTCTCCTTGCGGTCCTTGATCGCCTTGATCACCCTTGGGGCCTGTTTCCCCCTGACTTGGCAAAACATTCCAGTTTGTGCCATCAAAAATATAGTTTACGTTCTCACTGATCAGGTACACCTGAAAACCCGCTTTAGGGCTGATAAAAACCCATTCACCAACGAATACGGCTAGGTTTTTCGCCTTGCCTGCAAAGTCACCTGACGGCGAACCGCCAACAATGTATAGATTGCCATTGGCAGGGCTACCTGGTACAGAATTGGTAATGTTTATCGCTCTTGGTTGTAATAGAGCGTCAATCAAGGCAATGTTATTATTCATTGGCCCACCCCAACCCACACTGCCAACGCTAAAACTGCCAGTTAAACCAATGTTGTTTAATGACTCACTCATTTAATTTCCCCAACTTCCACCGAAATTGAACCCATACCCAAGATCATATTCATATTCGCGCCCAAAACGATGCTCATGGTATTGGTATGACTCAATTCCATCCCGCACACTAAACAGTTGAACAGTGATATGGGTCTGCATACCACCACAGTCTGACACTTCATCATCTAGTGGGTATGTATAGCTGGTTCCAGTGAGGCCTGTCAGGGTGCGACATAGCACGTTGGCTTGGTCAAAAATCCTGATGGTATATGTGGTCCCGTCCTCTGGCATGAGTGATGCCTCCGTCTGATCCAGAATGTTTCGGTCCTGAATTATCCTGTTGCGCCCATTCCAGATTATCGTTATTGGCCCTGTTGTGTTTTCGGGTAGATACTCCCCATTGATACGGAATTTTGCAGGCGGATATGGCTTGTTATGGCGTGCCTGAATCATCAGTGTGTCAGTAGGTGCCATCACAGGGTCAAGTGTACCCATGCCCGTACGTGTAATAACCTTGGCTTGCAGGAAAGCACCTATTGGTGATGCTGTTTGATCTACCGTATTTGCACCATCACCAAAGAACAGGACGCTATTGGCTGGATGTTCATGGGGTACTGTGTCAATAACGCCCCGTGCAAGGGTGATCTCACCCGTCAGATCATTAAAACTATCAATGCGGACGTATTCATCATTAATGGCCGCATATTCACCTACCGTGACTTGGCTTGAATCATTTACGCTAAGTATCAGTGTGGTAAATTCCTCCTTGTCTAGTCCATCAGATACAACCGCAACGGCGCAATGGTCGCCCTGATCTACATCAGCGCCGTCAATGCGCAGGGTGTAATCGTAATAGCCCGCACCTGGGCGGCTGGCGTACATGATCGGAAAACCGTCATCAGGATCAATATAGGAAAGGTCGGCAGGGCTTAGGGTCCTGACCATCTCAAGAAAAGTTACTTCCCTGAATAAACGGTACGGCGCTGCGGCTGGTGGCTGTAGCGGATTCTCCCATTCATTGCCCTGCTGTCCGACATAACTATTGGCTGGCATGCCAAAGACATCCTCCAACGCCTCAATGGTGATCACACCAGAATCCAGCGAACCCGTATCAACACTTGCGACCCGCATCACCATTGCCGTAATACCCAGCTTGGGCCATGAAAACTTAAACACATCGTTTGGCAGTTGGTTCCACGCCTTGCGCTTTACCTTGATTTTTACCTTTGCCAGTGGTGAGCTACGGGCAATCAGTTCCCGCTGTGCGACCCGTGACGCCAGTTCTGCGCTGGTAATACCCGTAAAGCTGATCACCTGCGGGATAACGCCCTCCTGCGCCTGAATTGTTGCCAAATTCTGCACAGTGGTTGCGGTTTCCTCGAATGTCACTGGATCGGTAAATTTAACCGTCACCTCGCCAACCAGTTCACCCCAGCCCGCACGTTGATAGCTGACCAGTTCTACAATGCTGTCCTGGTCGAATACTGGGAGTGAATTAGGATCATAGTCTTGGCGAACCAGCTTGATCTGATACAGTCCCGTGCGCGGGTCGATATTTAATGAACCTGCAATATGGTTAAAAATGATCGCTAGGAATGACTCAAGCGTGCTTTGCTGTGCCCAGATCAACGAAAGCCCAAAACCCTCGTTATACAGCACATCGGCAACCTGCCTAAAATTGGCGTCATCAATGGATGCAGTGGGATAACACATCCCCCAATCACTATTAGTCAGGCACTCATACACAATATGGGCGGGGTTTGCATCACGGCCATTAATCAGGGCCTTTGATGAATACCACAGGCCATTTTGCCAGCCACTCAGAACACGGCGCACAATAAAGCTGAACGGCTTTAAATAAGGGTTATTGGCAGACATAATGCCCTTGTACACAAAACCCAAAACCCCACGAAATGCGGGAATATTCGTGCCAAGCTGCGCCGTGAGTAATGGGCTTGGTGTCTGTATGGAATCACCCATCTGAATGTGCATCTGGCCGCGTAAACCGCCCTCTTTCTCGTCACCGCCAAAAAGATCACCCTTATTGATATTCACTGTTTGGGTACTGGTGACAGTTGAGGTGTAGGCGTCCCGATCATCGGCAAGAATCTTTTGCACCTGGTCAACGGGACCATAACAGACACCCATGTGGACGGTCAGGCCGTAACGGTAGCCAACCGTCTGTGTCTTTTTACGACTCCCCATTTACTTCCCCTGCCAAACGTTTTTTTGCCTGTTCAACGGCACGGATTGCAAAAGGGTCATTGGTCGCAAGCAACACCTCGGCATCAATGCCATTCCCAACAAAATGCAGGTAATTCAGGTTGTAGCGCCTAAACCAAGCCCTTGCGCCTTTACTGCAAAAATCTACATCTTTGTGCTTAATATCTGCGTATGTGACTATCATTTTTTGCCCCCTTTCTTGGTGATTGACTCAATGGTCAGGCCGCCATACCAAAGAACGTTAGGGCCTTTAATTTTTACCGTTCCAAAAACAACAGGTATAGGCCGCCCCTCGTCTGCTGTTGGAGCGTCAAAGTCAGTAATATCAGCGGGTTTAGGCGTAGGTGGCTTTGGTGATAAAGCAGAAACAATATTGAGAAATGCCGCCGTAACAGTAAGCGGAAAAAAGACAATTTCCTTAAATAGATTCATACCAAGCCCCATTATGAGTATTGGTATGAATTTAGGTTGTTATAAGATTGGCGTCAGGGTGCGACTAGAATTTATTATTTTTTAATGATAAAAAAGACTTTCAAATCAATATAAAAAGGAAAGCTTTATGAGTACAGGAAAATGCCCATCATGTGATCGCTTGGTAACTCATGTTAATGCCCAGGAAATTAACGTTAATGCGCCAGCAGGAAACTTTTACGGTATATCTTATCTTTGCCCTTACTGTAGTGTCATTCTCTCAACAGGACTTGATCCCTTACGTGTAAAAAACGACATTGTAAACGAGTTGCTTAAAAAACTCAGATAACGTTAAGGGTGTGCACGGTCCACATGCGAAAGCAATCCATGTACACCTTTATCCATTAAATTCACAGCAAACTGCTCATAACTTAGGCCATCTTGAATAGACTGGACAACCAAAGCATGAAATGCTTTGAACTCATCTGGTGTGACTCGCTCAGCCATTTGCTGAACACATAGCAACTTGTCGTCATACAGGCTTTTCATTTTCTAAATCCCAATATCAAGATAGATTCATCTTAATATTTTTATTGTCTTTTTCACCCTGCGACTGGAAAAGCGACCTGTGCGGAAGTCATTAGTGACTGAACTATTGGTTATTATTTTTATCATCAAGCCAGAAAACTTCTTCAAAATTTTCGCATACGCCAGCTTTTTTTAACTCATTGTAGATAATTAGCGCTGATTCAATAGTAATGTTTTTCCCATCTTCCGCATCACTTATTTTTTTACCCAATACCCTACCAACACTAATAAAACCACATCTTTTTGCAAGCTCATAAACTGTCACCCCTGCCTTTTCTCGCAAATTTTCAATATTGTTTTTAACCATTATGGATTCTCTAAAAATCAATCTTTAAGAATAATAACATAAAAATGTTGTAATATTTTTATACATTAACATACTTATATATTGCATTATTTAAGTATGCCATATATAATTGTCACATCAAGACAATAATACTTGAAAAAGCAAACCCGCTTAGACGGCTAATCAGAAGCGGGTTTATATCAACTTCCAAAGGAAAGGAAAATTGACATGAGTAATATACCACCTAAAAATCAAAGCAACAAAATATTAGACCTAAAAGACCTGTTACCCGAAATCCCTGTAAGCATTTACATTAAAGCATCAGAGGGTAAATGTCTAGATCAAGATGAAACAGCGCTGCTGGAAAAAATCAATCGAGCTGCTGAAAACGCCAGTGCTCCTTTAATGTATGGTATTAGCGCAATCGGTGAGTTACTTGCCCATAGCCATGAGGAGGTATCGGAAGATGCGATATGCAATATCGGCTGGTTGCTGGAATCTTTAGCTAAACAGGCTGACACCCTCTTTTATCTACAGAGTAGCTGTGACTCTTTAAAATTAAGAGACAGAGAAAATCAAATCGTTTGTCTAAAAAGTAAATAACCCAAAATTAAATTCAAAAGGTAGTATAATTTTATACTACCTTGCTATGATGGTGAAAGAAAATGAAGCCATTAACTCAAAATGACTTTGTAGAAAAAGCTATAAAAATACATGGAGATAAATATGATTATTCCGATACTCTTTATATCTCATCAAAACAAAAAATTAAAATTATTTGTAAAACTCATGGGTTATTTGAACAAACACCTAATAGTCATCTAGGTGGACAAGGTTGTGCAAAGTGTAGTGAAAAACAAAAATGGGAGCTTGAAAATTTAATAATCGAATTTAATAAAATTCACAATAATAAATATGAATATTCAAACATTAAAGAATATAAAAACAATAAACAAAAACTTAACATATTGTGTAAAACACATGGGGTTTTTAAACAATCAACTAATACACATTTAAGTGGTATTGGTTGTCCAAAATGTGGATTATTAAAGAGGGCGTTTTCACAAAAGAAAAAAAACACCGATGCAATAGAGTGTTTTATTTCTGTACATGGTGATAAATACTTATATGATCAAGTGGATTATAAAGGAAAAAATAAAGAAGTTATTATAGGTTGTAAAATACATGGCTATTTTTATCAAAATGCAAACAATCATCAACAAGGGGCTGGATGCCCTAGTTGTGGCAACCAGAATAAAGCTAAAAGCCACAGAATACCAAAAGTAGAACTACTTAACAGGCTTAATATTTTACATGGAGATAGGCTATTTTTTGATATAAATCAATATCGCAATCAAAATAGTTTTATTGAAGTTATATGTTATGAACATGGAAAATATAAACAAAAGATTGGCAACCTTTTAGCTGGTCATGGCTGCCCTAAATGTGGCCTATTATCACCATTAATTAGAAAAGATTATCTAAAAATATGTAATAAATATGATGGAATGAGTCATATTTATCTTATTCGCTGCCTTAAAGATGAAGAGGAATTTTTTAAGGTTGGCATAGCAAGATCGGGAGTTGCTGATAGATATAAAGATAAAAATAAATTCCCTTATGATTATGAAATTTTATACGAAATTAAAGGTGAAGCTGGTTATATATGGGATTTAGAGAAACAAATTCATAAACTTTTAAAAGAATTTCATTACACACCAAAACTTTATTTTAAAGGGTGTGTTAATGAGTGTTTTTCAAAAATCCCAGCGCCTATTTGTAAGCTATTTAAAAAAGTAGATAGCGTACAAATTGGTTTATTAGCTTAATAATTTTTTATTAGTTAGCAAGCATCTATCCACATTTTATCAAATGGAATATTCGTATTATTTTCACCATCAACAAATAGAGTTTTATCATTCGCAATGAATCTTTTAAACCCATTGTAGCCGCCAAATCCATTTTTAGCATTAAACTCACCACAAGCTACATTACCAAATTTCTCAGTAAAGTTTGATGTAATATTTCTAAATTCAACTGATTCAGGGTCTTTGGCAGAATTTTTTATCAAACGCTTAGCCAATATCTGTACGTCTAGTTTTTCTTCATTATTACGTGGTTCTTCTTGTGATGACATAACATCTCCAGCTTTTTTAACAGGAGTGTCATCTGAACAAGCTCGAAAAACAAGAATTGAGAGTATTATAATAACCAAGAAAGCGCCCAAAGAAATGTTTTTCTTAATTTTAATACCACAACTAGGGCAAGCTTTTGCCTGCGTACTAACTTGCGCCCCACATTCTTTACAGTTTATCAACGCCATTACATCCCCAGTAAATAAAACGCCCCAACATAAAAATACATCGGGGCGCTTAAAAAATCTACTTTAATCATCTGCCAGCATTTGCTTAATCGCTCCGATATTACGCTGAATTGTATTTAATTGAACACGCTCACCTGCTGACGATGCCAAATGCTCCATCGCTTGTTCTTCTGTGAATACATTAATCACTTTTGTAACTACGCTCTGACCACCATTATTATTAGCTGTAGCTTGCGGTCTCATATCAATATTATTCACTGTTTGCATAAAGTCGCTGTCGGGATTCGTCAGTGCATAAAACGTATTTGCTGAACGGGGCATGAGCTTTGCAAGATGATCGTTCATATTAAAATTGTTGATATGACGCGGATCATCTTCTCTTAAAACTTCCTCGCCTTTCTCTAAAACAGTTAAAACCTCATTGGGTTTAATGTCTGCAAGACTGTTTAAAACCCTATCTTTACCATCAATGCCTGAAACACCACCACCATGATTCTCTTTTGCCTTAACACCCTCTGCTACAGCCGTGCCTGTTTGTATTACCGCTACTCCCTTTTGCAGTCTAGCCGATGCATCCATCGCAGCCAAAACTGCCGTTCCACCAGGCACAAAATTTAAGAAAGAAATCACGGCGTAAGAAGCTAAAGCTTGAGTAACCATTTGAGTGATTGCGGTAATAAATGAACGAGCCATATCTTTCAGACCATCTTTTACAGATTTTGTACCGCTCACCATATCCATAAAGAAGTTCGAAAGACCACTTTTGGCCGCCTCAATAGCTGTTGTTGCCAAATCATTTCTGAAAGATTCAAACGATGTCAAACTTGTCGCTTCTAAATCTTTAATTGCTATATTCAAATTCTGGACTTTTTCAGTAATGCCCTCTACACCCGAATTTTCTAGTGATTGCAGTTCAATGAGTTTCTGTTTTAATTGCTCAATCGTTGCTAGTTTAATTTTTCGCTGTTCTTCCTCAATCTGTGGTCGCCGCATTGGGTTCATATTCGCTTGAATATCACCGTATCTTTGGAAATAATCGTTTTCACCTATAGTCTGATCAACTTCTTTTTGAATTTTATTTGCTTTATTATCTAATTTAATTTTAGCTTTAACATTAATTTCTTGCTGATCAACTTGTTTTTGTAAGTCATTAATTAAGTCATGGCTTAATTTAACTACAACACCGCTTGGCAGAGTAAAATCAACTGCCAGCTTTTCACCTAGTGCTTTTCTTAATTCATCAATTTGATCTTTTGTTTTCTTAAATGTTTTGGTTACCTGCCATAATGATTTTTCCAAATCATCAGCATTAATATCAATATTATTATCATCAATAATATCTAATATAGCTTGTTTGCGTTTCTCTAAATCTTTCATATATTCATTAAATTCTTGCAGCATTGCATTTTGTCTTGCTGCTGCTTCAATGTTTACATTTTTTAATTTATACGCAATTAAGCTTCGCTCATGCTGATCTGACTTTGCAGCCAATTGCGAAAGGTAATTTGTTTCAAGGTTATAAAGTTTTTGGTTTAAATCAGATTTTGTATCAGTATAATCAACAAAGTTAATCTGCTGATCTTTATATAGCTGCTCATTATCTTTAAGTTGCTGATCAATTAATTTTTTCTCATACTCGTATTTAGCACTTGATAATTGTTCGAACTGGCTCTTTTCCTTATCCGCTTTTTTCTTGGCCTCTTTATCGTCAAATTTTGGTGTGGATTCATCTTGTTTAAGCTTGAACTGGGCCAATCTATCCTCTTGCTCTTTTTTCCGATCAGCCTCCAACTTTGCTTGATATGCTTTACGTTTTTTTTCTGCCTCATCAAAACCTTTGCTTACACCATCCCAATTATTTAAGGCCTCCTCATCAATTGCAGACAATAACCCTTTTCTGTTGTCTTCTTTTTGTTGATTGGTGGTACGTCTATTAAAAGGGTCTGAAACTATATCAACCCCTGCTGCAACATTGACACCTGCCTTTTGAGCAAGTGCTTTTACAGTAGTCCATGTGTTTCCTATCGTGTTTAGTTCGGAAATTGTGCTTTTCCATGTCTCGATCATGTGCTTACTAAGATCAGAGAAAGAAGTGCCAATATCACTTAAATCCGAAATCGCGCCATCACTAAAAATAGAAAATGTTGAAGATATTCCTTTTAATGCCGATTGTATTGCACCTGATCTTAATAAATCAGTAAAGTCCTCTACCTCATCGCTTGCCTCTTTTACACTTTCTTTTACTAAATCGCCCACACCTGATTTACTAATTTCTAAAAACAACATATTCCAGTTGTCTTTTAGCCCTGCAATTGCACCATCAAGCGTATCGACACGCTTTGCCATCGCTCCAGCAAACTCGTTCTCACCAATTTTTATTAAATATTCTTCAATCTCTTTAGCATTATTGCCAATGGTCTTGGTCACACCCTGAAACGTCAGTGAGACCTTATCGCCCTCTTGCTTTGCTTTTATGCCGAACTCTTTTAGGCGCTCAAATTCACTTGTTGAGGCATCAGCAACAGCTTCAATAAACTGCATAAGGTCTTTACCCATTGATGCTGCGGTATTCCCATAGCTCATCAAGGCACGTTCCGATGGGGTTAAACCTAAATTGACAAGTTTAGTAAAGCCATCAACCGCCTGTTTTAAGTCATAGGGCGTTTTTTTGGCAAAATCCTGTAGTGCTGCAAAGGCTATCTTGGCATTTTCAGTAGATTTAGTGGCAGTTTCCAATTGTGCATTGAGAATATCAAATTCACGCTGTGCGCTTATCGTTTTGTTGAATGCGGCTACAGCACCAGTCAGACCAATGTATCCTGCAAATAATCCCGCCAATTGCTTGCTTAACCCCGCCAATACTCCAGCATTAGCCCCTGCACCACCGCCAAGTCCGCCACCGCCTCCTGATGACATGGCCGTTCTTAAACGGATAACCTCAGCTTTTAACTCATTCAGAGCATGAATCAAATTGCTAGCTGTCGCATCAATATTGATATTTAAACCTGAACCAAGACTTGCAAGCATCGTACGCGCCAAAGCAATCTGACTATTTAAATAAGCTAAGTTAATACCGACTTTCGCCTGGTATGAATGATTTACCAAACCTTGCAGTCGCACCCTAGTGGCGGCTGAATCTGCTGCTGTCAACGTAGGTACAATACGAACAGCAACACCAGTTGCAAAATAGGCATTAACACGGTTTCTGATCAGCAACAGGTCGGCATTGAGTGCAGTTTGATTCGCTGAAACATTCAGCGCAATATCAACGGACCCCAGCGCTGTTCGTAACTGGCTTTTAATATGTGCGGCGCTTGCGGCAATAGATGCATTGTCGGCTTTAACTTTTACATCAACTTCGACTAGCCCGATCTGACTTTTAATCTGATTTTTAATTGTAGAGATTTCACTGTGCAAACCTGCTGCATCAGCCAAAAACTTAATTTTAATATCAGTTACAGCCGTTTTAAGTTCATTCCGCAAAGCCTTGAACTCGTCACGAAACTCTTTTATCGCTTGCTTGGCTTCAGTGTTATCAGTACCAATTTTAAAAGAAACGCCAGTTGTAGACATGATCTTGCTCAATGAAAATAATGTCTACATTGGTTTAAAAATAGTGTTTCGTCAGGGTGCGACCCATGCAGGGTTAATAGATTCCATTATTCCCAAATGGATTTTTCTGTGGAATATATGGGAAGCCGCCATAGTTCAGCAGGTTATTAAACTTGTCACTACAAGTTTGTTTAGTATGGTCGCACCCAGCATAAACCCTGACAGAACTGCCAGATTCAAGCCCCATGAGCGGCACATTGATGGTGATCTGTGTGCCTGTATGCCCTGTAATAAAACGGCGCTCAACCACACCGTTATACTCAAACTCGATATAACCGCCAGCAAAGAATCCGTTAGGGTATAGACCAAACGCACTACAGCCCAGTGCAGTTCCATATACAGTGGTCAGTGCGGCCGTCAGCATAAAGCTGGCCTTGTTGACCTTACAGGCATTACCATACAACACATGCGGACAGGTGCGCTGGTATAAACGCCGTAAACCAGTGCGCTTTAAACTGGTGGTGATCGGTTCACAGGTCATGGTGGCTGTTGATCCAGCAAAATCGACACCCATCACACGGCCAGACCAGATAATTGCATAATCACCATCGCCAGCGTGCAGGCGGAATACAGTCAATAAAACCACATCTGACGGTGGCATGATCATGTACAGGTCAGCAATCTCAAACTGCCTGTTGGTGTCAATCTTTAGGTTACTGCGGCTTTTCTCCGCACTGTAGTCTAGGCTGCTGCGCTTAAGATAGGCTGGTTGCCACGTATGGCCCACTGCTGACACCGCTGTCTGTGCGCTGGTAAAGCGATAAATGTTATTCCCATAGGTGAACTGGTAAAGCTCTATTGGTTCACCAGATTGCAAGCTGTTTTCTCTTGTGTCATAGGTCATCATTGGTACTCCGCCATATTGCGTTTACATTTACATAATCAGGAAAATGATAGGCAAGCTCGACATTATCAGCGTCAAGCCTGCTCAATGACATGAAACTGATCCTTAGCACGTCATCAACGGCAATATTTTGAGGTATTGGCTGATCCAGTGTGAGTTGCTCCACTTCACTGCTGGCTTCAACACAGTTCACAATACGGCGATATAAAACCGTGCCGTCCTGTAGCTCTATGCGAATGTCCCTGCGGTTCTTCTTAAATTGGTAAAGTTGCAGGTAGCCTGAGTATTCAACATTGACCTGATATGATCCTGCTGAAACTGGGCCAACGATCTGAAAGTCATTTAGGAAGCTTGGCAACCAGCAAACAGTTAAACGGCCACGCCGTGCAAAGAGAAACTGCTTAAACTGATGAATCTTTTCCCTGCTATCCAGTACCCAGTAATGGCTATGAACTAATGCAGGCTGCCCTGTCTCATCATCACGGTAAATATTGCCGCCAAAATCCACCACCTGCATTTTACGCTGGTACTGTAGGGTTAAGTCCTGCTGCCAATCCGATCCAATTCCCACGACTGGGAAATTGCGGTAAAGTGCAGGGACTTCTGGCGGTATTGTGGTTACGTCATCAAATTCAAACTGGATAACGTCATAAATGTCATCACCCGTAAATCTTGTGATCTGCTGGTTAGGATTTAAATAACCAGGGCGCACAGGAATAACTGCGGTTTCCACGTCCCAGTCATCGGCAAGGGCTGTGGTTAATACAATGGCATTGCTGTATACATTGGCAATCTCAGCAAGCAAATAATGATCCGTACACGCTGACTTAAGCATAACCTTGTTGCCCACAGCAAAATCACAATACGCCGTATCAACATGGATTGTGTTTGACCCTGCCAGTGATGCCTGCGTGGAGTAGACTGTATCGGGAAACACAGGTACATCCCAAGACTTTGCTCCGTTGGACCATAACCTTGCCTCAAGCAATCGGCGCTGTTGATCACCATCGACTAAAAAAGCAAATTCAACACTACGGCGCGGATACTGTCGCACCGCAATCCGTTGTTCGCTGCCGTTGTATGCGGTAATCACGTCAGTTTTCCACTCCAGCCGTTCAACAATTGGCGTTTGCCAGTCACATCCATAAGTCCAAAGCATAAAAAAGACCTCAATCAATGAGGTCTAATTTATTGGGAATATGGCTTGTGGTCAGGGTGCGACTAATCTAGTTCTCGCATGGCCTTTTTAAAAGCATCTGACTCATACTGTGCGATCCTAAAAGCAACAATATCTTGTTTATACCTGATCTTCTCACGTCTCACACAAGCCGAAACAGCACAGTAAAACTGTTTGAGAGTGTAATTTAAGATACTTTCGATGTGGTGTCCGTTGCTAACAAGGCACTGGATTGAGTCTGACCAATCTTGCCCATCATCTGTTTCAGTTTGCCCACTAAGCCGTTGCCCTGCTGAGTGATTTTTGGCAACAGGTTCTGGACGAAAAAATCCATGTTTACCTCAACCAAACCCAAAATCAATGCGCTAAAATCATCAGGATAGAACTTATCATCATTATAATGATCCTGGTTGAACTCACTACATAACGAAAGCAATTCAACCAACGCAGGTTCATGCTGCTCAATGATTTTTACAATATCGCCCTGACCATCAAACACAGCCATTAAATCCTCATATAACGGCGCAACAAGCGTGGTAAAACGTTTAAAGTTCCTCATCGGCACTGGCATAATTGTAAAATTGCCGATGCGGGTCTCAACCGCCTTTTCAATTTCTTCCAGAATTTCCAAACCTGTAGTATTGCCTTGCATGGGTATAACCTTTATGAGTTGATAACGGTTAGATATTAGTGCCCCTGTTTAGGCGCATCACCCTGCGACCTTATGGAGTTGAGGGGGTTAAACAGAAAGTTGCTTTCGCATCATCAATCAGTAATGTAGGGTTTTCATTCTGTGAACCATCCCAATATTCATCCGCTAAATCCTGGTATCCATCAAATTCAACACGCATATCAATAGCTGAAATGTTTAATACCTCTATATAATACCCCCAATGATTTCCCCCACCCTCATTAGGCTTTTCCCTCCTATCATAATTAATCAAAATAGTATTTTCTGGTAAGTTAAAATCTCCAGTATCTTCATCAAGTGGGTATCTCACACCATTTAAAATTACCGCACTAATAGTATTTGATGCTGTGCCGTCTGGATCATTTGGAAGTTCACAAATATTGGTCGCCCCATCACAGCTAATGCCATGAGGGGGAATTACTCCCCCGATTGGTTATCCTCATCGCAGCAGTCAACGGTACTAGGCTTAACGATCTGTACCTTGAAGTATTTGGAAATGTCCTTGCCTTTCTTACAGTTATCGCGCAATAACTTGCCCTTAACCTCAAATGATGCAAAGTCATCATTGATCAGGTTCAAGGCCGTAGTTGGACCAAACTTGACTTTGTAGGCACGGACATTTACAGGACTACCAGATTTCGCCTCGTTCAGACCCTCAAAAAATAGCTCATATTCCTGCGCCGTTTGGGTGATACCCTCGACATTGCCATACTCAAGGTTTGTATAACTGATCGTTATATTATCCTCATCAGTAATATCCTCTGCATCTGGATCAATGGTGATACCCCCAGAACTAACAGTGTAATTGCCCTCTGCCGCAATCGTGGTTGCCCCGATTTTAACCGTTACTGTTTCGGTTTCATCAATTGGATGATCGGTAGGAATAAGACCGCCTAAAAATGCAAGGTGTGGCTCGTTTGTTACTGTTAAAACTGGAACATTGGACGCGCTGCCAAGGAAAGCACGGGCAATATTGTCCTTGTCCAGATCAAGTAAGGTCATGCTGACTTCAACCGCCGTGATACGGCGTGACTCTGCTGTGGTTCCTCCACCTGGGGCGGTGTAGTCCTTTTGCTCTTTCACGTCCTCAGACACACCAAAAGACAGCGCCGAAACGTTGCCGATGTGTAGCATTGGTTCATTGGCACATTTGCGCTTTAAATGAACCTTACCAACACCAATGTACGCAAAATCGCCTGCTTGCATAGACATAATTTAAATCCTCATACACCGCCGCGTACTTGTTTACGCTGGTGGAAAGTCAATGGAAAATATCCGTAACTGTTATCGCTATACGCTGGACTCATGCTGTTGGCTACCAGTCTCAGGGGTTCCAAGTCTCTAGCCAACTTGCACCCCATCAACAAACAAACCACTTTTTCCAGCACTGGGTCTGCAAGCTCTCTCGTTCCTGCCTGCGTACCGTGATTTTTAGCGCTCTTTGCCACAACCCAGACCAGAAACTCATGTGTAATCACACCAATATGGTGAATTGTTGGCGCAGCATGCTCGATACTGATGATTCCGTTATACGCAACGAAAATACTAAGTTCACCCTGCGACTTATCCTGAATGTTGGCTAAATCGCGGCTTTGATAGACTTTCGGGATCGGCTGCATGTCCGCCACGTTGTCACGCAAACGTTTAGTAATGGCATTTTCTATATGGATAAAAAAGCTCATAAGCCACCCTCAATAAAATTCCTGATATTGTGAATAATTGCCTGGTTCCATGACTGCGGCATAACAACCTGCTTTTCCTGATTGATTGGCAGGAATGGCCGTGCAGAAACAACAATGGTATGGGCCTTAACATTTACGCTCTGGGCAAAATCTGACTTGGATTTTTTTACAAACCTGTGGCCTACAGTGCCGTCACGGTTCAGCTTGAAATAAATATCCTTGGTGTGGGCTTCAACATTGCGGCTAAAGCCAAACTGGTGATACGGCGCGTATTTAAGGTTAGTTCCAGCCCCAACACCCGATCCAATTTCAACATAATCAGGATAGACCTGATAATTAATTGAGGCTTTTAAGTGTCCTTTATCCCTTAGCGGCTGCCCTTTCCTGACTTTTAAAGGTTTCCACGCCGTGCCCCAAGGATCACGCGCACTGACGAAACAAACATTGATTTCCTGAGTTAAAACGCTGCCAATAATGTTGAGTAGCTGCCGCTGACTGCCCTCAACAAACTGCATTATCTTATTGAGTTTTTTCTCAGCCTCATCGGACAGGTCAAAATAGGTTTTCATCCTAAAAACCCTTTAAAGTGTCTTGGGTAAACACGCGCTCATTGGCAATGAAGTCAACACCGCCTGACGGGTTTTGTGGTGCAGGGTTTGCATCTGGTAATACCATCAGGCCTTTGGCATAGTCTTTTAATCTGGCTATTGCCGCGTCATAACGGTCTTTAATTTCTTGCGGTGCATTGTCATCCCACAACAGATAGCGGGTAATATCGCAACTAAACAGGCGCATCACGCCGTATGATTTAGGCGAATTAACTGGACTAATTGGCACCTTGTACCGCACCCCTAAAAATCCATCAATCAACCCATCCGCATCGGCAATGGTCATATCCAGTGTTTCTGATTCATGCAGGCCGTCTGAGTCACGATCCAGCAAATCATTAATTTCAGACTCACTAAATCGCTTGATAAGGTCATTAAGGGTGCAGTAAGGCATACTATTTACCCCTTGTTGGCTTGCTCAAGGGCTGCTGATGCAAATAAACGGTAGCCCTCAAGCTCCCACAATTTATTTTCGGCATGTTTTTCCGCATTACTACGGGCTAAACGCTCACCAATATCAGCATTGAAGTTTTCGGCATTAACACATGCGCTAAAGCCTGTAGCCAAGAAAAACTTGCCATCCAGAAAAGCATGCACAAATGTTGAGGTGGTTCCACCTGGTTGCTGCTCAATGGTATATGTCACACGTTGCATTAAAGCCTCAATATTGGCTTTTGTTACACGCGGTGCGACTGCCTTTTCTACCAATTCTTGCTCTGTTACTGCCTTAGTCATTGATTCAATCTCCATAAAAGACCAAATCAGCATAGGCATAAATAAAAAGAGCCGCACCCTGCGACTCTGTTTAGCAATAAAAGACCTTTTATTCTAAAATTACCCAATCCTCAGCAAATAAATCACTCGTATCTGGTGTCCAGCCCATCGCTAAAGTATCTTGTGCTGTTTTAAGGGTGCAATAAGGTGCAACGTCAATACTGCCACCAAGTTTTTCAGCGTGTGCTTTATTGTGTGGATTCCAAATTTTAGAGGCATCGGTGCTTGTAGTTTGTGCCTGAGCAACAACGTACTGATTTCCACCATCCCAACCAGAACGAGTGACTTTTTTACCCTGCTTTAAGGCATAAATTGCATCACCAAAAGTAAGCGCCCCATTTTGTCGATAGGCATTTTCAAATACACTTTTTGGCGACCATGAAATAAAGCCTTTATGGTTAGGGTGATTGGATTTACCACCATCAGTATACTCAACCAGATAGCCATCAGATTCCACCAATGGTGTTACAGGCAGTCCACGATAGTTATCGTAATCCTCTCGGTTCATTGGTGTTGCCAATACAGTTTTAGTGCCAATAAAGGCGGTCATTAGGCCTAGTGCAATTGCTTTAGTCATCTTGTCTCTCACATGGGAATATAAAAAGTCCTTGCCACAAAATAACCGTGACAAGGGAATGGCCCGTTTAGCCTGCTACTGCATTTTTGAAGAAATAGCCAAGCTCATTGGCAACAACCAACTCGCGCACAGACTCACCGACACGTACACGCATGCCACCGCGTAAACCGACTTTAGGCTCAGGTATTTGCCCTGCTACACGGTTCTGGAATTGCGCAGTAAAGCCAAAAGTTGCGCCGCGCTGTGTGTTTGCCAAGCGGTTGCGGTGCAGTAGCGCTGCATGGTTGCCCCATATACGCACCAATGTTGGGTTGGCATTTGGCTTGGCAACATTGACCCAGCCCTGACCTACAATCACCTCCTCAATTTCAAGAAGTTCAGCAAGTTGCTCTTTAGTAATTGTGCCCTGTTGCCCACTATTCCCTAAAATAGATGACACCAATGTTGGGTTTTGGCGCATCTTGGTCCATGTGGTTTGACCCAAAACTAAAATGTTTGGGCGCAATATTGGCTTGTCCAGTGCCTCAAGTAGCTGCTCACGCGGCTTACTGTTGTCATAGTCTGACCACTGATCTGTACCCGATAAAGTCTCTTTAAAGCCAGTAGCATAGGTATCTTCATTGAATACAATGTTTGACACGCGTCTTTCTCTGTCCAGCAGGATCAGGTCGGTCAATGCTTCAGTGGCATGTCCCACTGGACTGTAATTAATGCCACTATTTGCTGCCTGGGTAATGTCATCATTCGGAATAACATCATCAAGACCATAATCCTTGACTGAAGATTCCTTTTGCTCATAACCAAACTCAAGCTCGTTTGGTTGCCCCTTACGTCCAACAAGGGTTTCAGGCACAGTGAAACGCTCACCAGTGCTGTATTCATTCCATGTAAACTCTTTAGTTCCAACAGGTACACGCGGCATCACATTATCGCTAATAAAGTTATTATTGCGGTATGCAAGGGTGATCCCTGTTTGAACCGCGTCAAATGGAAACGGCGCTGTTTTTGCAGTATTAGCTGTCATTTTATTCCCCTAAATTATGGACCAACGGCGGCAATGTAATGTGTGCCGAATTGAATTTGTACGGCGCCAAGATCACCCTCAATACCCGTAATCTGTGCGACACCAATCAGGCTGTCACCATCTGCGGCAACCACAGCACGACCCTCATCATCTGAGGTGAGAAAATCCCCTACCGTGACAGCGCCGCCATAAAGAATGTTGGCGACACCAGACTTGATAACGTCAATTGAATCGCCTGTAACTGCTGATGTGCCTTTAGGCAACCCCGCTACCCCTGCAAACTTTTCCAGCGCCGCCGTTGCCTGCAATGCAATGCGGTCATCTGTACCGAATTTGACAATCCGATATTCTGAAATTGAACCGCCAGCAATAAACGTTTTTACTAAACCCTCATTTGCAAACATTTGTTTACTCCTTACCTGCCTGAACTGCTGCCACCGCTTCACTGAATGAAATATGGTTGCCTGCTGCCGCTTCTTTTTGGTGATATGCCTGTGCTTTTTTGCCCAGTTCCTGCGGATTCAGGCTGGTATTGCTGCCACCGCCGTCTGATCCTGAAACCTCGCCAAACTCGATAACTTTCGGCTGGTTTGCCAGAAAATCCGTCATGAACTGGCGTGGTGACTGCTTAACCGCCTTGTCACCCTCACCAAACTCAATAACATGGTCGCCATCATCAAGGCTTGCCATGAACTCAACCAGCCCCGCTTTATTGGCAGGCAAAACCTTGCCGTCCTTAATCAACGCATCAATCTGCAAGCCGATTTCACGCTTTGCAATTTGTTGCTCACGCTGTTTTAGCGCCGTCTGCTGCTCGCTAAAATCGGCGTTGCCAGTTTGCTTTGCATCGGCAAGTTCTTGCTTCAAACGTGCAATGGTCTGGTCTTTGGTTTCCTGCTGTGTCATATCGTCCTCGCTAAACGAAAATGGCTGAATAGTTGATTTTGTTGATTGAATATTGTCCTGAATCATCCGACTGGCCTGATCCTCAATATCCCGAATCTCATAATCAGGGATAAGCTGATCGGCTGTACTTATGTCTTTTTCAGAAATAAGCCACTCACGTAAACGGCGGAAAATACGGCTAACGGTTGTAAAGGTGTAGGGTGAAACATCGGCAAACTCTACAACGCCCTGCTCATCCTCACTGAACTGCACATCACCCAATCCCTTTAAGGCTGGTGGCACCGCACCCAAGAAACCGACATGACGTAAATACAATTTACCTGGTGTGGGATTTGCGGGGCTGTCTGGCAAGTACCATGACGCTGAACGCTTCTTATACTTGCCCTCTTTGACCAATTCAGCAAAATCAGCATCAACCTGTTTGGGGTGCGCCAATACCACGCCGTCATCGGTAAGCTCTAAATGGTCAATCCAGCCAAATGCGGGATGGTTGTCTTTAGGATGCCCAACAACAATGGGGGCCTCATGTAGATCGGGCTGGTAAGCTGATACCGCATCGGCAAGCATGGTTTTATCAAACGGTAATGTCTGACCATTTGTGGCTGTATGTGTACCAATTTTGAAAATTTCGATAGGTTTCATATCGTCATCACCAATTTAATGAGGACAATATGAGATTATTTTTTTATTCGATCACCCTGCGACTGATTCACAGGCAATAAAAAACCCGCCGTAGCGGGTAATTTAGATATTAAATTTCTTCTGTCTACTCTGTAGAATCTGCCGCCCCTTTGCGACTGAGTTCTTCAAGTCTTGACGCAAGGAGTCTATCTCTAACTGTGTCAACTCCGTATCGGTGGACTTGTTTTGCGATGTAGCGGGCTTCTGACTCTGTGAGTTTGGAAAAATCGTAACCGAACTGTTCATACCACCATGTCTCCAAATCTTTACCAACCAATTTGCGCAACTGGCCTAAAGTTGGTTTTGTTATAGCCAGTTTAGCTGAATGTGGTTTGCCCATCAATACCGCTGCGCCAATAACCGTACCCCCATTGCTTTCTATATACCCTTTAAGATCAGCAATGGTGCCACCTTGTGTGATTGCATCATCCAAGATCAGATAATTAACATTTTTGGTTACATGACCTTGAAAGGGCACGGACTTAACCAATCGGGCAAAACCATCAGCACCAGTACGGTGTACTCGCGCACTTTGCACAATGTCTGAGTTAATTGGCGTACCAAGATACCACTCCAACAGCAAAGAGAAAGCTACAGGTAACTGATTACGCCCTGCCTGCTCCTCCGCATGTACTGGCAATAACTGAACATTTTGATATTTATCCAGTATATTCTTAATAGTTCTTAGCTTATCCTCAGTTACATAATCATCAACCACCCTAATTGCGGCATCCAGATCACCTGATTTAGCCGCCTTGTAATCAATATGTTCAGCTATTGTGCCTGAATCATGGATTATTACAGTATCAGGGAATTTTCCCCAGTCCGATCTAAAATCTACATTACTTTCCATTTTATTACTGTTGGAATATGGCAAACTCGATTTTACGTCTTTAGCCTGCGACTGAATAGCAGATAATGATTCCTGTGCAGCCTTTCTTAAAGCCTCATCCTTGATATTGGAGGCTTTTTGGCTGGCAATGTCCTGCAAATGGTTCCAGTGATCCAACCCAGCGTTATAGTCAAAACCTGCATCAATCCCATTGGTGGACAGGTCAGGATTTTCGGTTACTTCAAGCCCGTATGCCTCTAAATCATCCTTGCTGAACTGGGTCAAACTACAACGGCAGTTATAGCCATTGAGTGGGCTATGGGTACGCCAAAACGGATGGTTATAAGGCAGGATGGTCCCATTCCAACGGCGGTGCTGTGGACGGGTGCGACTGTCATCAATCGCGTCATATCGCAGGTAAGGGCGAAACTTGGCGGTCTGCATGATCTGCTGCCAACGGCCAACCATGTAAGCCTGCTGCATGTTGGTCCTGAAAATGGTTTTCAGGCGGTAAGGTGTACCCAAGCTGGCAATAATCGTTTTGCCTGTGACTGGATCAACAACCTCATTGCGTCCCCACCAGCCATTAGCCTGTAACACGGGGATAATGTGGTCCGCCCATTGCTCATAGGTCCAGCCTTTCTTCAATGCCTGAGTCAAACTGTCATGAACATCTTGCAGCATGTCCATGTCCATCATCTTTGCAACGATTAGCGCGTTACGATATTCGGCGTCCTTAATGTCATCGTAACTAAAAACAGGTTTTAGGCCTTTGGACTCAAAATATTTGATTGCCTCACGATTGGCGACATTGAAACCAAACTGAATATTGGTTGCGATAAAATTCAGGATGCCTTTAAAACTTGCCATGATTATTGACCTCTAAGCAGGCCCAGTAATCGACTGGCAAAGCTGGCTTTCTGGATGGTGTCAACCGCCTTGGCGGGTGGTGGTTCTTTCATTAACTCGACTAGAAACCGCTGTACGCCCTCATAATTGGCATCTTCGGACTCGGCAAAACTAAGTAGCTGGTTGACCCGATCACCGATCACATCCTCATAATTTGATGCAACCTGATCCGCTGCATTAACAATGCTCATCTGGTCTGCACGATTCTGAATGTAGTTCATGTCAGGCTCAGCAAAGTTTTGCGGTTCAACCATTGGCGCAGGTGCCACTACCGCTTTCTTAACCCAGCCCTCGCCGTAGGTCTCACGTACATATTCTTCAGTAGGTTCATAACCCAGTGCGGAAATCTTGGTGTCACGCTCTGCACGCTTGTTTAGGTCCTCATCCTTTTTAGTCTTGCGGTAAACTCGCGGCGCGGTTGCACCTGGGAACGCGGCAAGGTTGTATTCAAACCACCATTTCACCACTGACCTGTTGAATGATTCACAAAGCAGGTCGGCATCGGCAGCAACAACCATGTCGCGCACATCTGCATGGGTTTCGCTCTGGCTGCGACTGCTGCCGTTGTCTGTGGTCATCGTTTGAGACAAAACAACCTTGGCAATGGCCGCGTCCATCGCGTCTTTCATCGCCTCATAATCGGCTGCGCCTGAACGTGCGGCTTCCAGTAGCGATATTTCCGCCCCCTCTGGTATTAGAACGGCGGTTTCTGTCGCAATTGCCCTTAAAGCTGCCAGCAAAAGCTTGCGGGTTTGTGGATCGTTCTCCTTACCTGTGGGCAATACGCCTTTTGCCGTTGGCTGTCCGAACTTCTCCAAAAAAATAAGCCAAAACTTAATGTCGTTGCGCTTAAAGAATGTCAACCAGTAAAGGTAATGGGCCAAACCCAAGCCGTATGGATTGTCGCTATGATCCGCGCCAGTAGACAACACCCAAAACTTGCGGTCTGGCATCCGTTCATACTGGAAAGTCTGCTTCAACAGATAGAGCAAGCCATCAATATTAAAGGCAAAGCGGGCACGGTCCCTGACCTTGATTCTGTCAATGCTGACTAAGTTGTCAGTTTGCCCCCAGATAATTTCCCCAACCGCATAACCATAAAAGATGCCGTAAAGCATCATGTCCGATGCTTCATCAAAGTTAATGGCTTTTAGATTGGCGCTTAGGGCGTCTGCTGCCTGTTGACTGGCTTTATCCTTTGCCCCAGCCTCAACAATCCAGTCTTTTGAAATGACAGCTAAACGGCGCTGCTGGAATGTTGACTTAACCTGGTCATCCCGTAAAACTTCATGATAAATCTTAAGATCACCATACCCCCTTGCCATGAGTACGGTATCCTGATTCTGGATAAGCTTGGTAAAGGCATCAATATACGGCGCAATACTCGCCGTCTCGGATGCGGGTGCCATTTCCTGCCCAAGGCTGGGGCGCTGTAAGACTTTTTTGACTATTTTTAGCGGATTAAGCATGACTGTAGATAGTTTGCCGATAATGACAGACTATCTACGGGATTTAATGATGTGTCAGGGTGCGACTACTCACTACCACCCATTAAAATCATTGTTACCGCCCACGATACCGTATCCCACATCCTCATCTACATCATACTCGTTCTGCTGTACATCCATAGTAAAGCCCACACGCTGCTGCCCTGTGCCCCATACCTGCAATTCGATGGACCTGACATGAATCCAGCGTAAAAACTGGGTCACACTGTCCACCTGGTCTTTTTTGGTCGATAGCGGAAATGCGAAAAACTCAGATTCAAACTCATGCAACCATTCTGCAAACTCAGGCAGCCATACCAGTCCAGCTTCGCACAACGGCGATACTGCATGTGCCCGCAGTTCCTTGCTCTGTTCTGGCTCAATAGGAACAACTGGTATACTAACATCCTTGTCTGCACGTAAATCTGGAATCAATTCCTGCCCGCTGGACTTGTCCTCAATCAGCACCACGTCTGGTTTATCGCGTACATACAGCGTTTTAATCTTGTTCTTGAGGTCTGGATAGATCAGCTTGTCCTTAAACACATTCAGTAAATACCATCGGGTACGGGTAACAAGCCAAGTGGTACAGGCTGACGGGTCATTAAACTCCTTGTCCTTACTCGCCGTGTCCCATGACTGAACAATCATTATTTTTTCTGCTGGTGGCACTTTATAACGGCGCTCAGAAAACCAGTTTTTCTTAAATATCCCACCCTCACTAGGCTTGGGTTTTTGCTGGTAGAGCGCGTCCCAGTTACGGCTACCTTGGGTAATCTTTTCCTGTTTCCAATGTTCAGGGCTAAACCATTCTGTCCAAAGCCATTCACCGATCTGCCGCCCTAATGGATCATTTTCGTGTTCGCACTGTGCCTGTAGGCAAACTACATACCACCACTCGCCATCCTTTGCCTGTATCCAGCCTGATTCGCCATCATAATTGGCGGGTAAAATACGGCCAGATAAATCGTCCTCATGCCAGCGGGTCTGGATAATTGCAATAAAGCCGTTCGGTTTTAAACGGGTACGCAATGAACTCTTATATTCATCCCAAGTTCTTTCCCTGATTGTTGGTGAGTCTGCATCTGCCCGTCCCTTAATCGGGTCATCAATGATTAGGCCGTCTGCGCGGTTCCCTGTGATACCAGACAAAATACCACCAGCCATGTATGTACTGCCGTTGGTAATGGCCCAGTCATGGGCTGCGCGGTTGTCTGCCACAAGATCAGCGTCAAATATCTGTTTGTATTTTGCACTTCTGGTGATGGATCGACACTTACGCCCGAATTTTGTAGCCAATTCATCGTTATAGCTTACACTGATAATATTCTTTCTTTTAAACTGGCCCATGAACCACGTAGGGAAAACCACAGTGGCATAGGTGGACTTTGCACTACCTGGTGGCATAAAGAACATGACACGCTTTTTAATCCGTCCCTGCTCATCTGGCGTTTTATACGCCATTTCCATAAGTGTTTGATTGATCAGGTCATGGTGCTTGGCTGGCGTGATATTGTCAGGGTAAAACTCGTCACAATCGTCATTGTCGTTGAGTGGTGCGCCTGGTATTTCGATTGCACGGCAAAACTTATGCAGGTCATCACGGCACTGCCGCAATAACTTTTGCTCAAGTAGTGCGATATATTCCGCCTTTGCATTACTGACCATGTTTAGCGTCCAGTTTGGACTGTAACTCGGCAATGCGCCTGTCTGCCTCCTCCTCTGTCATGTTCAGATTGACATTGAGGTTTTCAGTCTGGATTGCTCCGCCGTTGGGTCCTGAATGTACATGAATACGGCGATTGTCATACATTCCGCCCTGTTCCTTGGCAATCTGTTCCAAAAGCTGGGCAGCAAGTACCAGGTTGCCGCTTTGCTCGGCCATATCCACATACCGCTGCAAACGCCGTAAGCGAACCGCACGTAAAGCCACAGGGATTTTAGAGATTTCCGCCTCAAAATCCTCTCGTGTCTTATTGAATATCGCCGCCCATTTTTGCGCCGTATTCTTTCCCGCTGCCCGTGTGCAGTTATAGCTTTCAACCTGCTGGCGGGTCACAGTGATCTTAAATTCATCTTTGACGGCGGCAACCACCTGCGATGGGGTGTCATGGCACGCCAATGCTTGCACAATAAAGAGTTTATGCTCATCGGTTAATACTGCCATCTACTCCATCCGTCTATATTCTGTCTATATTCTGACTATGCAATTCGTAGTGATGAGCATGTGCCGCATGCATGTCGCAGGGCAACCCGCGATACTTCTGGTTTCTGCATTGCCGCGTCAATAAGACGCTGTATATCATCCTGACTGGCACCGTAACGGCGCACCACACCAACAAACTCCTCAACGTCATGGGACTGAATCGCCAATATGGGTTTACCTGTGTCCCTGCTGTATTTCGGCATACCAAACTCGTTCTTGGCGTGTGCGATATGGTAAAGCTCATGCTCAACCAGGGCACAAAACTCCACGTCAGAATGATCCCGACAAAAACTTGCGCTCAATGTGATGAGAAAATTAGGAACAAAGCCAAACCATTCCACCATCTGTGCTTCCTGCCGTTCCTTTTTCCAGCCACCCGCATTAAACATTACCTTTTCAGTCGTTCCTATTACCGTTTTACCACCTCTTTTATAGCCACACTCAGCCCATACAATTGCAATATCACCCCAGTGCTGGGGTAATAGGTGCTTATGATCAGGGTTAAATATTTTATGGTCAGGATTGAGTATTGTTAGTTTCAGCCAGTCCCAAACCTCCTTTGCGGGCGCAAATGCTGGCATATCATCTGGTGGCATTGGTCGCTTTATTTTCATGGGCCGTTCACCCAGTCAATCTGGTTATTATTGGCATCGGCTGGCGTTGCCTCTCGTAATCCTGACTTGTCCAGAATCGTTTGTACAAGCTTACGGTCCACGCCGTAACGCTTGGCAATGCTTGAGATCGACTCGCCCGCCGTGAACTCATCCGCTATCGCCTGATTGCGCAATTGAAGCAGAGCATTTACCTCAATTGGCAGTTTTAGCGATTCGCCCCTAAACTCCTTACACATTGTAATGGCATTGTCCATACCGACCTCTACAACAAGCCAGTGCAGGTAATGCAGATTCCCCACCAGTGGAAAGGTAATATCCTGCCCACCCTTTAAACGAACAAGCCTGATTGCCGCATGGACACCGATTAAATCAATCACTTTTTGAAATACATGACTATGTGACATTCAAACCTCCATCACTATTTTTTCTCATTTTGTCCGTCCATAAACCAACATTGCTGCATCGCGGCTGTGTTCATTGGTTCTACCAGACCATCCTGTTATTTTTTTAAAATAATCGCTTTTGGTTTTGGTGGCGTTGGCTGCTGGGTGAACAAGATCATACTTAATGCCCTGCTCAATACAGAACTGCTCCCAAATAGAACAATCCCTTTTGACTGACCCCACACCCTCACGTATTCCAGCACCCGACCTAGCCTGACGTGTATCAGCATTACCAAACCATGTGCGCTTGCGTGCATCCTCAATGCGTACAACAATATTTTTATATTTACTGTGCAGGTCCTTAACAGCCTCCATTGCTTTCGTGATGGTCAGTGACTCAACGCGCAGCAAAGCCCCATTTTCGGCCACAGCAAAACCTGTATTAACACCGCAGTCTATACCGATACGAATCATTGGTTTTGCTCCTTAGGACGTTGTTCAAGTGACTCGCGCCAATCACCACGGAAATGGTTTAAATAATTATTCCTACGGTTGATGTAAAAATATGCAGAAAAATGTGCCTGATGTCTCCATGCATCACCCAAGATTTTTGGCTCAACCAACCAACCGCAAGCTATACCATCCTCATCAGTCGCCATGAATTGCACATGCTCTGGAATTAATGACCAGTTGTATTTAGATACTGACTTCACAACATCACCAACCATACAGGTGAATGGCTGACCATCGTCTAAACGTCCATACACACGGCCATCTTCAACACGATCTAAAATACCCTCTCCATAAAAATGTATTTCAGGTCCGTTTTTCTCTAACTGGTGAATAAAATCAACTTTCACCTGGTCGCCTTTTTTGATCATGCGCCACACCCTCTTACAGCCACGCAAAACAGCACCAATAAGACAAACAACAAAACTTTATTAATCGACTTTGAAACATCATGTTCAATCATGCTGCACCATCCATTTTTTCAAGACTTGCCAGTTGATGACTAGCGACATTAGAGAAGCGGCTATATTCAAGTTCAGCGCAAAGGAATGTTTTACCAGTCACACCGTCACGACACTTGGCTGTGTCAACTTCTAAAAGACCAATGAATTTAGATTTATCCTTGTTGTAATATTCATCCCGATATAGGAATAAAATCACATCGGCATCCTGCTCCAATGCACCAGAACCGCGTAGATCGGACATGACAGGACGTTTATTAGGGCGCTTCTCCACATCACGGCTTAACTGCGACAAAGCGAATAGTGGGCAATCAAACTCCATTGCAATATTTTTCAAGCCTTTTGACACATAGGTTAAACGGGCATGTTCGGATGTGTTCTCAGGTAAATTTGGTGTATTGATTAATTGCAGGTAATCAACAAAGATTGCCCCAAGTGATCCATATTTCTTTTTTGCCTGACGTGCATGACGGCGAATGTCTGAAAGGGTTACATCCCCATCGTGTAATTCAATGGGTGCCTTTTCTAAAATCATTGTGGCGGTCTGGATGCCCTGCCAGTCCTCTGAACGCAGTTCCGCCGTATGTAAGCGCTTCAATTCAACATTGCCCATCGCAGCCATGAAACGGCGTGCAATCTTAGCTTTCTTCATTTCGCATGATTCAAACAGTATTGGCTTTGCCAAATTGGTCGATATATGCGCAGCAATATTTTGGGCAAAAGCTGTTTTCCCCATTGAGGGCCGTGCAGCAATCAAAATAAGATCACCTGGCGCCGCCTCAATAAGTTTTGTGTCCAGACCAAAGAAACCAGTGGTTACACCACGTACCTTATAAATGCCCTTTTCTTTTTCTTCCTGAATCTTGGCAACTTCACTAAAAACATCAATCGTGGCATGAACAATATGTTCAATACTGTCTGACTCATTGCCTGTGCCAATATCTCCCAAAAGGCTTGTAGCTTTCGCAATCGCCTCGTCAGCATTGCCATTGCTAAGATCATTTGCTAATACTTTGGTTTTCTCCGCAGCATCGCGTAATGCCCTACGTGCCGCCAATTCCTGCAATTTTCTTACATAGTCAGGAAAGTGATGCAACCATGCTGGGGCCTCTGCCAATAAATCTATGACGTATTGCTCATTCACACCAAAGGCATCACCGCCAAGCGATTTAATACTGTCAAGAAGCATCACACCATCAACGGCAGAACCAGCATCATGTAATTTTTTAATCGCACGAAACATAATTCTATGGGTATGCATCGTAAACAGGCTTTCATTAAGCTGGTCAATATCCTCACGCGCCGCAACGTATGTAATGATTGCAGCCAACACCCCGACTTCACACTGGATGTTTTTCAGGCGGTCATCAAATAAGTTCTCTACTGCACCCATGATTACACCAACCCTTGCCCAAACCGCATAGGTTCAGGCGTAAAACGTTGTGGTTGTTGCTGGTCTTGTTGTTGTTCAGGGGTTGAATTGTTTTGAGTCTGGTTGATGCGATTAATCCAAAATTCATTTTCCCAATGTTTCTTGTTCAACCATGAACTTGGGGCTGGGATAAAATCGCCGTCCTGTTTTATCCAGTCTTGATCCAACTTGAACAATTCAAGAATTTTGTTGATCAGATCAGCATGGGATTTATATTTTTGAAAAATTTTAAATGCATCGGCTTTTGATCCTTTGCGCTTGGTGGTCGGATAGGCTTTCCAGAAAATATCAAATTCTTCCGAATACACAGGTTGTTTTTTCTCTGTAGTAATCTCTGTATGTATTCTCTGTATATGTCCCTCGTTTGAACATGGGAGGTCATCAGTTTGAACATGGGAGGGTGGCACGTTTGAACTAGGGAGGTCCCCCGTTTCATCGTGGGAGGGTGTTACGTTTGAACGTGGGAGGGTGTCCCCTGAGTCCACTGATTTAATGCTTGAAAATTCAAGTAATTTAATCGGTATAAGTTCTATAAATAGAACGTTGGATAAATTGCCCACTGTCCTGAAATGTTTCTTAATGACTTGGCACTTCTCCAAACGATCAGTCGCCTCTTTTACCTGCAACTTAGATAGTCCAAACTGATCTGAAAAACTCTCATATGAGCGCTGCAACATATCGTATTTAAAACGTTTTTTTATGCCCAACTGTCTGCCAGTATTTTCACAGCGTATAACTGCTGGACGATACCAGTACACAATTTCAGACAATATGATTATCGCATTGAGATCAGGCTTGCCATTTTCCATTTTGAATGCCTGATACCAATTGACAGGAATAACATTACCCTCAATATTAATATCAGCCATTTGGTCTACTGCTGGATGTCCTGTGCTATGCATAGCCCACCTCCAATAAATAGCTTCTGAGAACCGTATCTCATACTTCACCCACCATTATCGGTCTACGTGTATCTAAAAAATTCTGGTTGACTAAACCGACATAGGTACGCCACCTTTCAAAATGATGATCGTAAAAAAACCATTGGTTCTTTTCGGTTTTCCAGAATGTGCCATCTGATTCAGTATGGGTCGCACCCACAGGAATATTTTGATTACTCATGAAACCTCCTGTTGAGCTTTTAACGCATTGGCAAGATGTGCAGCCTCATCACTGGTTAGACGTTTGCCCGCATAAAGCTCAATGGTCGTGGCGGGGCGAATATCATTTTTATAGGCAAGAGATTCACAATCCAGCCAATAATGATCTGTTGGTTGGTATGCCTTGATAGTGAACAATTTATCGCTGTGACGCTCTGATACACACACCACCACGTCACCCACAACAAAATCACTGTTGTTGGCTGCCACTGGTTTTGATATATTTATCATGTTCTTGATCCCTAAAATTAATGAACATTGCCAAAAGCTCGAATCACTACTTCGGGCTTTTTGCTTATCTGGAATACAGAAAAAATACTTTTGAATACATTCATGTATTCGCTTGAATACGCTGTATTCATTGAGTTTTTGATCAATTGAGTTGATGATTGGCCCAATTCCACTTCTAGCTTTAGCTCTATGGCCTCACGTATCCACTTGCCTCTGGTGCTTCCATTTGACTTGGCCAACTCATCAATCAAATCTTTGATTTCCATTGGCACCCTTGCGCTTACTGACTCCAAAAGCTTAGGTTTAACTGCACTGTGCATCTGTCTCCATTCCTACTATGAAATTGCCGAGTTTCGTTGAATGGGCTGTTTGCCATTTGCCAAATCAAGAATTTGATACTCGCGGGCTATAGGGATTCGTTTCTCATCCCATTGACTAACAGCGTTATGTGAAATTCCAAGCTTTTCGGCTAATTGTGTGACTGAGCAATTAAGCATTGCTAAAGCTTCAGACTTTGTCATTTAACTTACCATTAAGTAATTTAACTTACTTAATTAAATAGCATAAAACTTACCTTGTCAATTGGTAAGATAACTTACGTGTCAGATTGAGTGTTTGTAATGGAAACTCTAGGAATTCGCCTTAAACAATTGCGAAAGAATTTAAAGCTAACTCAACAACAGTTAGCAGATAAGGTTGGTGTTTCAAAGACTTCTATTATTTATTGGGAAAAAGATGAAAATGTACCTAAGCATGAAAGTCTTATGGCTCTTTCCAATGCATTAGAGACAACACCAGATTGGCTCCTGTCTGGTAAAAACGAGGCTTCATTAGTTTCACCGCCCTCTAAAGATGAGGTCTATATGTCGCCCTTAAGATTCAAATCATCTTATGAAAACAAAAACACAGTAAGAATTCCTATACATAAAGATGTAAAAGCATCCTGTGGTGATGGTGCGGTTAATTTTCTGGAAGAAATTACTGGTTATGCAGAGATTGATCCAGATTTATTAAAAATGCTGGGAGTAAAAACCAAACCTGAAAAGTTGAGAATAATTTACTCAACAGATTATAGTATGTGGCCTACTGTCGCGCCCGATAGCCCGTTATTTGTTGATACCACTCCAGTTGATACAACAGCGATGATTAGTGGGGATGTTTATATTTTTCTTCACAGTAACTTTCTACGCATGAAACGAGTTTTCGTCAGTTATGGTGATGAAAAAACTGTACGCTTACAAAGCGACAATCCTGATAAGAAAAAGTATCCAGATGAAGTAATAACCAAAGAACAGTTAAATGAATTGAGCTTCGTTGGTCGATTAGAATCTGCATTAGTTAAGCCATGAAAATTAAAATTGCAAACCCACACCACTGTATTATATGGAGCATATAGTGAGATCTTTAGGTATTAGAGTTGAACCCAAAAAAGTTACCTTTGTTGTGATTAATTATAATGATAATAAAGTAGACATTCTGAATGTTGAAAATATAAAGATACCTGTATCTTTGGATTTTCCATCGAAACTAAAATATGTCAGAAATACCGTTCTTGATATTATTCGAGAATACAATGTGTGTGTTGCAGGAATTAGGATTGCTGAAAGCAGTTCTCAGAATATTGATACTGATAGATTACACATTGAAGGTGTGATTCAAGAGGCATTTTCAAGCAGTACGGTAAGTAATTATTTTACTGGTAGGCTGCAAACTATCTCAAAAAAATTATCCATAACAAACAGCCAATATAAAGATTTTTTAAAACCTAACTCTGTATACGAAAATGTGGGCAATTGGGAACTTTGCACTAACAAGGAAAGTAAAGAGGCTGCATTGGTGGGATATGGAGCATTACTATGATTTATCCTTGTCAAAAAGCTCAAGTATCATTTGAGTATCGCAATGAAATTGGTCAAGAGGGGCGAAATTCTAAGGTCTATCTCGCTAAAGACAGTAATCTTGATGGTGAAATTGTTATAAAAGAAATTACAAAAGCCAGTTTTGATCAACCAGAATCATATTTCGATGAAGCACGCAAACTTTATAAAAGTACTCACCCTAATGTTGTTCAGGTTTCTTATGCTTGTGAGGATGATGAAAACATATACATTGCAATGCCACATTATAAAAATGGCTCTTTAAAAAAATTGCTAGAATCCAGAAACTTAACTGTTCGGGAAATTATTAAATATGCAACAGAGTTTTTAAGTGGATTACATAATATTCATTCAAAAAATTTAATTCATATGGATATCAAGCCAGATAATATTCTTTTGTCAGATAGATGGGAGGCTCTATTGTCTGACTTTGGCTTATCCCAACACTTAAATCCAGATGGCTTGACTGAAATCGAGAGTGCTTATCCTAAAATTTTACCTCCCGAATATTTTTCTGCTGATCGAATTGCGGACAGAGCCTATGATATTTATCAGGCTGGTTTAGTCTTGTATGTGATGTGTGTGGGTTTGCAAAGCTTCAATGAACAATTTTTTTCACACTGGCATGAAGATAAAAGCATTTTAGCCAGAGCAATAACCTCTGGTAGATTTCCAGTTAGAGACTCACACCCTCCTCATATCCCTAAAAAGTTGATTAGAATCATTAACAAATGTCTAAACATACAACCGCAAAGTAGACCTAAATCAGCATTAGAGATTATTAATGTATTGGCTGATATAGACGGGAATATACTTGATTGGGAATACTTTATTGATATTACTGATGGCTCTAAAGTATGGCAGAAACAAGTAGATAATAAGCTCTTGCAGTTACGTGTTATGACTGACCATTCATCAAAGGCAACAAAAACTACCAATGACAAGACAACACGTATTAACGCATACTGTAAAGACCGAATAAGTGTTGAGGATATCCTTAACTTTTTGGAAAACTATTAAATGCGTAAGGTGAGAAAAGATAAAGATATGTTGTCTAGAGAGAAATTGTTACCCCCCACAAGACAATCAAGTGTTGTGTTTCTCTCAGAGGATGAAATTCGAAATAAATTTAAAGATGTAGATTTTTTTGCATCCAAACATATATCTTTGCCTAAAAAATAGCTCTATCTTTCACATCAACCCACCCCTACGGTGGGTTTTCTTTTGCCTATTAAAACATAAAAAGTAGGTTATATATAAAAATAAGTAATTTTTATTACCATAACTATTGACCAAAAAAGTAAGTTAGCTTACTATTTTCTCATACACAGCAAAAAGCCCCGCCGACTCTCACATCAAACAGGGCTTTTCACAACATGAGGTCCATTATGGAACAAAACACCTTAAATCACAACCGCAGTTATACGCTAGGCAAATCTTTATTTGTCGGTAGCGTATTTTCAGTAGCGACCTTAGCTGGCTTATCTGGCGCTTATGCACTTGTAACCAAGCCTATTCAAATCAACCCTGTTTACACGTATGCCAATACAAATTCTTTGTACGGCGTTTTATCAGTTCAAATCACTTCTGATTCTACTGGTGAAGCTGTTATTAATCTTAATGGTTACCACGTTTTTACCAGCTTCGATTTTGAGTTGGTTCCTGATTATAACAGCGCGTTGGGTAGCGATACAAAGGCCGTATTCATTACAAACTTGGCTGTAGACCGTGTCCTGAAATCAAACGGCGGCTTTTATAACGATTTCACCAATGCTGATGACATTCGCAACATGATCTCAGTCATCACAGCCCACATCGAACGTAACCATATGGTTAAGTGGTGATGTTATGGAATTAGAACTACAAAATCTTTCAGAAGCGCAGGCAATGGCTTTGGCTCAATTCGTTAAACGTGTTGGATGGAACGAAATCCGTGTAAATGCTGTAAACGATGATGAGGCGTATCTCATGCGTGATGCAATTTCAAAACTTCAAGACGCATTGGCTCGCCAGGGCTATGCGCCACGTTAACTATACATATAACCAACAGCCAATATTGATTACTGCTAACTGAGAAATGAGGACTGAGAAATGAGTATTGCCACTTTTATTTTAGGCCAGTCTGGTACTGGCAAATCATCAAGTTTAAGAAACTTGGACCCAAGACACGTTTTGTTGATTCAAGCAATCAAGAAACCCCTGCCTTTTCGCTCTGCTGACTGGTCTTACATTTCACCAGATAACCGTATTGGTTCAATTCTGGTGACGGATCAGCCTCAGGACATTATTAATGCAATTCGGGCAACAAAACGCCCTATCGTTATCGTTGATGACTTCCAGTATGTCATGGCAAATGAATTTATGCGCCGCAGTATTGAACGCGGTTTTGACAAGTTCACAGAGATTGGCCGCCATGCCTGGGATGTTTTAAATGCCGCTATCACAGCGCAGCCACATAAGCGCATCTACATACTCAGTCACACTGAGGAAAATGACGGGCGAACAAAAATTAAAACCATTGGAAAAATGCTGGATGAAAAAATCACCTTGGAGGGCATGGTAACAATCTGCCTGCAAACCGCAGTCATTAACGAGCAATACGTTTTTGTGACCAAAAACAACGGTAACACAACAGTTAAATCCCCAATGGACCTTTTCAAAACCGATCACATTGAAAATGACCTGAACGTAGTAGACCAGGATATTTGCGAATACTACAACATCCCATCACACCGTACACAAGCTTAACTTTTGAGGTAAACAATCATGAATTATCAAACTTTTAATTTCAATCAGGATTCAGCTAAACAGGCAGACAATGGTGGCCGTATTGAACAGGCTGGCAAATACATTGGGGTTATCAAATCAATGGAATTTGTCACATCCAGAAATACTGGGACAACAGGTTTCGAAATCAATTTTGAAACTGACAGCAAAGAGTCAGCGACAATATCAATATGGACCCAAAAAAATGATGGTACACCCTTATCAGGCTCACACAAAATTAATGCATTACTAGCCTGTGCTGGTGTACGTGCCTTGACCCCAACCGATCAACCGTTAGAGAAATATGATTACGATACCAAGCAACGGATCAACCAGCGTTGTGTGGTCGCACCCGAAATGACTGGCAAGCGCATTGGTCTATTGCTACAACGTGAAAACTATAAAAATGGTAATGGTCAATCCCGTCATAGAATGAATTTTTTTGCGGCCTTTCATGCGGGTTCAGAGCTAATGGCGAAAGAATTAATTGACAAGAAAACCGTGCCAGAAGCCCTACCAAAAGCATTAGAACGACTGATGCAGAACCCAGTTACTGATAATACGTCCAACTCCAATAATTCAAATGGTCAGGGCGGCTACCAGCAACAAAGCAATGGTTATGGTCAAAATAACCACCATTCACAAAACAATGGGTTTGCTGAACCAGCCTATATGAATCAGGGTCCTAGTTACGATGACGGTTATCCATTTTGAGGCAACTGCCCTATGGGATTTAGGTACTCCACCCTGACCCGAACACTGACCGTGTTTGGGTCCAAAATGACTCATATTTTTGAAAATGTTGGGATTGGTGAGATAGATGCACTCATCCTAAATGCAAAGTTTAAGGAAGCACATTGGAGGCGGTAAGCATGAATACAGCAGCAGATTTACGCAGATTCAATGACAACCAGGCTTTAGAAAAAGCGATAACAAATGTCATGGCAGCTTTAGAAAAAGAACCACTAGGCTTGGAAATCTCACAACTGATGACAGTGTGCAGACTAAGCAACAAAACAACAAAAATTGTTTTGGGTGTTATCAGGGCTGAATGTTCGGATGGTATCTGGTTTTTGGACCCCAAAAGAAAGTTAGAAGCTGAAAGCTCACTTAAAGCCCAAACTATTTTAGCAGGTGATCAAAATGTCTAAAGAACATGAAGCCTTTAATATATTTTTCACAGAACGGCACGGCGAAATGCCACTTGATACTACATCAGAAGAATTTGCGAATAAATCATATTTAAGACATGAGATGCTTAAGGCATGGCAAACAAAATCTGATGTGCTTGAAACCCAAATTACCCAGTTAAAAGCAAAACTGGCAGAAAGCGAACGTGGCATAAGCAATGAGTATGATGAGAAAGAATACTACCAAGGTCTATGCGATAAATTTGTTCAATATACAGCCGATTTATTCCAAAAAGATTTTGGTGAGCATAGCAATGCTAACTGCCCTTATCGCAATGCATTAGATGAGCTTAACGCAATTGTTCATCATGAAACTTTTGGGAAGCTGCATAGCGGCAAAGCTGTTTTATTTCCAACCGAAATCACACCAGAGCTAGACGAAATCTTAGGGATGCAGTGTTTTGTGTTTATTCGCCCTGCCCAGATTTACCGTCACATTGGTATCGACATACCACCTAAGGCTGAAAAAGAGCAGGCTTTCTTTATGTTTAAGCTTTTGCATTTAGCACTGGTACACGGCGAAAAATGCTTTGATGTGTTTGAGGATGAAATAAATGCAATGATTAAATCAATACGGGAGAAAGATCAATGATCAAGCAATTAAAACCTGTATCAGTGCCAGATAATTTTTATTGCTGGTCACATCCTGACATGCATCTTGTTGATCCGCGCTGGAATGATGGTGACGAACGCCCATATTCAGATGAGGAATTTGAGTTATTACAAGCCAATGCAGGTGTAAATATTCAAATTGAAACATTTGACCCATTCGATGAGATTTCAGAAATATCAAAAATTGATTATTCCGACTGGTCAAAGTGGAAACCCCAACCTCCAACACCCGCCCATTTTCTAATTGGCGCCTATGACACTGAAGATGGTCCAGTTTTGTGGTGGGCTAAAGAAGCAAAAACAGATAATGTGGAGAACTGATATGTCACAAGTAGCAAGAGTAGCTATGATTGATGAGTTTGAGCTACGAGCAATTATGCGTGAAGAAGCTGCAAATGCTTATCGTGAAGTGCTTGCAGAACAACAAGATGAGTTGCTAACAATCGGCCAGCTTTGCGAAAAGATACCAGGTATGACACGTTATGTTTTTTCGAAGTTGCAAAAAACCGCGCATTTAAAAAATGTGCGCGGTAAGTATTCATTAAAGACAGTCAAAGCCGCGATGCAATCTCAGTAGCGGTTGCATTGTAATAGACCATCGCCTGTTTAGGATTAGACCATCCAAACATTCTACATAAATCTAGCACCTGAATCTTCTGAGCAATGCGCGTAGCGGCAGTGTGACGCGCATCGTGGAATGTAAATCCAGACATTTTCCCCTTTTCCTTTGCCTCAATGAAATCATTACAAATTTCAGCAGGATCATCATAACTAAATACACGCCCTGTTTTTTTAGCCACCTTATACCGTTTAAGGATTTCTTTAGCCGCATTACTTAAGGGTACTTCCCTAGCCTTGCCATTTTTAGTGACTTCCAGCCTTAAAAAACTTCTCTCAATAAATACACGGTCCCATGTAAGTCTACATATTTCCGACTGTCTCATACCTGTTTCGAGTGCAAGCAAAAATATATCTTTTAACTCATTGCTCATGTACTTAGTTACCTCGCTCACCTCCTCATCTGAAATCACACGTTCACGATGGTTTGATGCCTTTGGTAGCTGCATACCCTTTACTGGGTTTTCACCCAACCACGATTTCACATCTATGCACCATGTAAAAAAGCCCTGCAATAACTTAAGTTCACGGCGGGCTGTCGCACCCTGAACTTTTTCTAGCCTGACTTCACGCCACTTTATTAAAAAATCCTTAGTCACATCCTTTAAAGGAATATCGCATTTCATAATCCTTAAGAGATTATTGATTTTATATGTTTCATACTTAGCTCCTTTTTTCTTGATCGTAACTGTATCTCTATACTCGATTAGAGCATCTTTAAAGATGATATGATCAAAAACTTGTATTTTTTCATTTCTTAATTTGACTTCTAACTTTTGCGCCCAAGCCTTAGCATCACGCATAGTGTCAAATGTTTTTGATTTAACTGGATGCGGCTTAATTCGCACCATTGCAGTTATTCTGCCGTTTCTTTTTTGATAAGTAGCCATATTAAAAACCCGTTGCACTCTTGTTACACCAGCTTTTTAAATCCTTTTAAAAACAGTTGCAATACTTTTAAAATATTGTTAATAATTAACAACTTAGTAAAATTCATTATATGAAAAAAACTATAATTTGACAATAAAAAGGCACTTTCGAGTGCCTTTTTTTATTTATACATTTTCATCTACAAATATAGAAACATTAAATCGAATAAAAACGATATACAAAACCAAACTTATATCGTATTATTTCGATATATAGTTTTGAGAATCAGCAATGAAAGTATTAAAAGATATAAAGTTCTCCATTCTAGAGTTGGCGCCTGTTAGAGAGGATAAAAATATTGAGTTTTCTCTACGCCACGCACTTGAATTGGCTCAACATGCTGAAAAGCTGGGATATGAACGTTTTTGGCTAGCTGAGCATCACAACATGGATGGCATCGCCAGTTCGGCAACTGCCGTTCTCTTGGGCTTCATTGCCGCCCACACCCAGAAGATTCGCCTGGGTTCAGGTGGTGTCATGCTTCCAAACCATGCACCTTTGGTGGTGGCTGAGCAATTTGGTACACTGGCGACACTTTACCAAAACCGTTTTGAGCTTGGCTTAGGCCGCGCCCCTGGAACTGATCCACTGACCATGCGGGCCTTACGCCGTGGCCGTCAGGAAACTGAAGATCAGTTCCCGCAGGATGTGCTGGAAATTCTGCAATATTTTAAAGACCCGCAACCCAACCAGAAAATCATTGCCACTCCAGGCCAGGGCACCCATGTACCCGTCTGGTTACTAGGTTCAAGCCTGTTTAGTGCGCAGCTTGCCGCAAAATTGGGACTTCCCTATTCCTTTGCCTCACATTTTGCGCCAAGAATGCTGGGACAGGCCATCCAGATTTATCGGGATAATTTCCAGCCATCTGAATATTTGGATCAACCTTATGTTTCAATGGGTGTACCCACCGTTGTTGCCGCTACAGATGAAGAGGCACAATATTTAGCCACCAGTTCTTATCAGCGTATTTTAAACCTGATTCGGGGGCACAGTCTAAAACTCAAACCGCCAATTGAATCAACACAAGGGCTGGCAAGCAGTGCTGAGCAACTTGCCATTCAGAATTTCTATGCAATGGCTCAAATTGGCTCGCGAGAAACCGTCAAAGCAGGACTGGAAAAAATTGCCACGCAATATGATGTGGATGAGTTTATCTTTACCTGTGATATTTACGACACACCTAAACGTCTGGAAAACTTTAGCCTGCTCATGGAGCTAAAAAACCAGTAGGCAATCCTATTTTGAAATAAGTATTGCCTTGTTCCACAATGCTTATTTCACCACGCCCATGTATTGATAGTAGGTATTCTTCTTGCTGTAACGTAAATACTTGCCTTGCGGTTTATAGTTTTTATCCAGCAACATAATATCAATATTATTCAAGTTTTTATCTGTACGGATGTAATCAGGTGCCTCATCCGAGCTTTCATTGTTTTTACAGTCAAAATCGACCTGAATGGCATCAAGCTGCACCTTTTTGGTTTGGAAAACCTTGAACGTCTGAACTGCACCTGTTGGTGTTGGCTTAAAGGCATTCATTGCATAGGCTCCCATACAACTGCTGGCTTTATAATAATTTTCCACAAGATAAACAGGTTGTTGAGATAACTGGATTTGTTTGACATCCAGAATGAAACCTGTGTCAATTGGGGTTAAAACCGTTTTGCCTGCCTTTTGAGTCTGTACATAGGAAGAAAATTCTCCCATTGTGCCGCCACTGCCAATATCGAATGTATAAAACTTTAGACTTTTGTCAGGGGAAAAATGAATGCGTAAATTATAATGGTCCTGAAAAGCAGGAAAGGAATAATTAAAACTGGATGGATCTTGCTTAATCTTGTTCACCACAGCCGATTCAATCTCCTGATTGACTTCATAAAAAGCTTTCTGGTCGTATTGTTTTACCAGTTGCTTCTCAAATTGGGCCAGTGTCTCGGCATAAGCTTGTGACATGAAAATAAATGGCAATAACAAAACAAGTTTTTTCATTATGATGTTCCCAGTTTTATTTCTTCAAAATAAAAAAGCGTAGCCCATCACCCACGCTTCTCATTTGAATATCATATTTAGCCAATACGACGTTTTAAACCTGTCATTTGTAAAATACGGGTTGAGATTTCCTCAATCGACATTTCAGTGACATTTAAATATTTAATGCCTTCTGAAATATAAATCCCCTCAATCGCCCGCAGTTCCATCTGACACTGGCTAAAACTTGCATAGCGGCTATTGGCTTTACGTTCATTACGAATCGCAACCAGACGCTCCGCATCGATCATCAGACCAAACAACTTGTTTTTATGCTCTTTTAGAACTTTTGGTAAACGGTTGTCGTCCAGGTCTTCTTCGGTAAGCGGGTAGTTTGCCACGCGGATACCAAACTGTAATGACAGGTAGATCGAGGTTGGCGTTTTACCCGAACGTGACACACCAATCAGGATAATATCGGCTTTATCGTAGTGACGTGTTCGGGCACCATCGTCATTGTCCAGCGCAAAATGCACCGCATCAATACGTGCCTTATAATATTCAGAGTCAGTCACCGCATGGGTCTGCCCAACCAATGTAGTTGGCGGTGTTCCCAACTCTTCTGCAAGTTTACTAATTAAGCCCTCAAATACATCCAAATTAACGGCTTTGGCGGTATTGATAATGTCGCGTACTAATGGATCGACCAAAGTATCAAAAACCAGTGGCAAAGAACCATCACGGGACTGGCATGCGTTGATCTCTGCAACCGCGACCATAGCAGCTTCTTCAGTGGCAATATAAGGCATGATATGAATGTCAAAATCCACGTTTGGAAATTGCGCAAGTAGTGAATGTCCAAGGGTTTCTGCGGTAATTGCCGTACCATCTGATATAAAAAATACGCTCCGTTTAATTTGTTTACTTTCGGGCATCAAAATTCTCCTTAAACATTTGTCTTAGTGCACTATAATCTTTATAGTAAACTCATCTAACATGACTGTCGCTTAGTAAACACTATATCTAGGCACTTTCGTATAATTTCATACCAATGATAGTCATTCATACTGCAAAAAAAGTGGAGTAAATACTTTGGAAGCGCGCGTAATCGGTCTGGAAAAATTAGGGAAACACGATGTCGAACTCGTAGGTGGGAAAAACTCATCTCTGGGTGAAATGATCAGTCATTTATCCAATGCTGGTGTATCGGTACCAGGTGGTTTTGCAACAACTGCGGCTGCCTATCGTGAGTTCCTGGATCAAAGCGGCTTAAATGCTCGAATTCAGGCTGAACTGGCTCAACTGAATGTTGAGGATGTGCTTGCACTTGCTGAAACAGGTGCAAAAATCCGTAAATGGATTGTTGATACTCCACTGACTGCCGCATTAGAACAAGAAATTCGTGAAGCATTTGCAGCACTTTCAAACGGTAATCCAGACATTGCCGTGGCGGTACGCTCTTCTGCAACCGCTGAAGATTTACCAGATGCCTCATTTGCAGGCCAACAGGAAACATTCCTCAATATTCGTGGTATTGACAACATCCTGATTGCAATTAAGGAAGTTTTTGCCTCCCTTTATAATGACCGTGCCATTGCTTACCGTGTCCACCAAGGTTTCGAACACAGTGTGGTTGCCCTTTCTGCGGGTGTGCAACGCATGGTTCGCTCTGAAACTGGCGCTGCGGGTGTGATGTTTACCCTTGACACAGAATCGGGTTTCCGTGATGTGGTGTTTATTACCGCATCTTATGGCTTGGGTGAAATGGTGGTGCAAGGTGCCGTCAACCCTGACGAATTCTATCTGTCAAAACCACTTTTAAAGGGTGGTAAACACGCTGTACTACGCCGTAACCTGGGTTCCAAGCACCAGAAAATGATTTATGGTGAAGAAGGTGCCGCGGGTAAATCTGTTGTTGTGGTTGATGTTGAAAAGCCAGAACGTCAGCAGTTTGCATTGAACGACCATGAACTGCACGAACTTGCAAAACAGGCAATGATCATTGAAGAACATTATGGCTCCCCAATGGACATCGAATGGGCGAAAGATGGCGATGATGGTCAAATCTATATCGTTCAGGCACGCCCAGAAACAGTGAAAAGCCGTCAGAATGTCGGCACGATGGAACGTTACCTGCTTAAGCAAAAAGGTACTGTGCTTTGTGAAGGCCGCTCAATTGGTCAGCGCATTGGTTCTGGTAAGGTTCGTGTGGTGACCTCAATTAAAGAAATGGACAAGGTTCAGGACGGTGACGTACTTGTATCCGACATGACCGATCCAGACTGGGAACCAGTGATGAAACGTGCCGCTGCGATTGTCACCAATCGTGGTGGTCGTACCTGTCACGCGGCAATCATTGCGCGTGAGCTGGGTGTTCCTGCAATTGTGGGCTGTGGTAATGCCACTGAACTGTTAACGGATGGTCAGGAAGTGACTGTTTCCTGTGCCGAAGGTGATACGGGCTTCATCTATGAGGGTGCACTAGACTTTGAGGTTCAACGTAACTCGATCAACTCGATGCCGAAGCTTCCGTTCAAGATCATGATGAACGTGGGTAACCCTGACCGTGCATTTGATTTTGCCCAGATTCCAAATGAAGGAATTGGTCTTGCCCGTCTTGAGTTCATTATCAACCGTATGATCGGTGTGCATCCAAAAGCCTTATTGAACATTGAGAGCCTGCCGCGTGAAACTCGCGCTGCGGTAATGACACGTACTACAGGTTACTCTTCCCCAATCGAATTCTATGTTGAAAAACTGGTTGAAGGCATTTCAACGCTGGCAGCCGCATTTGCTGAAAAACCCGTGATTGTGCGTATGTCTGACTTCAAGTCAAATGAATACGCAAACCTGATTGGTGGTAAGTTATACGAACCAGAAGAAGAAAACCCAATGTTGGGCTTCCGTGGTGCCAGCCGTTACGTTTCTGACAACTTCCGTGACTGTTTCGAACTTGAATGCCGTGCGCTGAAAAAAGTCCGTGATGAAATGGGTCTCACCAATATTCAAATTATGATCCCTTTCGTTCGTACGGTTTCCGAAGCAAAGCGTGTGATTGAACTGCTTGCCCAAAATGGCTTGAAACGTGGTGAGAACGGCTTGAAAATCATCATGATGTGTGAATTGCCAACCAATGCATTATTGGCTGAGCAATTCCTTGAGCACTTTGATGGCTTCTCTATCGGTTCAAATGACTTAACACAACTTACACTGGGTCTGGACCGTGACTCTGGTATCGTATCTCACTTGTTTGATGAGCGTGATCCAGCGGTTAAGGCACTTCTTTCCATGGCAATTCATGCCTGCCGTAAAGCGGGCAAATACGTGGGTATCTGTGGTCAGGGCCCATCTGACCACCCTGACCTGGCTAAATGGCTCATGGAACAGGGTATTGAATCTGTGTCACTGAATCCTGACTCAGTGCTTGATACCTGGTTCTTCCTTGCTGAAGAACAAATCAAGAAAGCCTAGTCTTTTTTTAGAAAAAGGCCCTCTTTCGCAGGGTCTTTTTTATCTTTAGTCATTGAGATTTTAAAATTATGCAAATTTACTTGGCTCGTAACAACCAACAAGCTGGACCTTATAGTTTAGAACAAGTGAACCAAATGCTTGCCAGTCAACAAGTTCTACTCACAGATTTGGCCTGGCATAAGGGTATGGCAGAATGGAAAACGCTTGGTGAACTCACACAAGGTAAACTGGTATACGAACCTGTAGGTTACGCTCCCTTTAATGCCCAGATTAAAACTGAGACTCATCCTAACTCAGCATTTAATATCAAAGTCGAACAAAAGACATCTCAGTTGGCCCCGATCCATTCACGTTTTTTTGCAAAACTGATTGATGTATTTTTGTGGTTTCCCGCAACATTCCTACTCACCGCTTTTTTTACACCCGAACAGGCACAAAAGTTTACCCAGTTGAATGAACAACTATTTCGACTAATGGCAGACCGCTCATCAGACATTGCCCTAGCCCAGAAAGTCCAGACTGAAATTCTTGCGATTATTCCCACCCAAGCCTGGATGGCCATGTGTGTCTATATTATTGCAATGCTCATGGTACAGGCTTTCCTGATTGGAAAATCAGGTCAAAGCATTGGTAAGAAATTTCTAAAAATCAAGATTGTGGATGCTGAAACCTCTGCTCCTGTCAGCTCAGTAAGGGCATTCTGGCTCAGAAGTATGGTTTTTGTTATTTTAAACATGATCATTGTGCCGCTGATTTCCGTGATTGAATCGCTGTTTGCCTTGGGGAAAAATCGTCAGGCATTACATGACAAATTGGCAAAGACCAAGGTGGTTCAGAAATAAGCCTCATCAATTATTTGAATAAAGCTGTATATAAAATACATTTTATACAGCCTTTTAATATAGCGTGTTGATATATAAAAAAAAGATAGGGCTTTAATCCAATCCCTACAAAATAAATCGGGTTTTAAAACAAGTATTTCAGGCTACTTTATCAGTAGCTTAGTTTTTCAATATGAGGCATAATGCCCTACAACGTAGCGGTGTCGCATGATTGCTAAGCAATTCACAATTATTTCTTATCAATCATGCGACACTTTAATCGCTATCCCATAATTTATTTAGGGAATGGGACTCTTCACCGAGGTTGTAAAATGAGACAAACGATTTTAGCTGTATTGTCTTTATCAACGATGGCTGCGCTCTTGACAGGGTGTGGCGGTGATATGGTACTTCTAAACAATAAAGGTCCAGTAGGTCAAGGTCAAAGTAGCCTGATGATGACTGCGATCTATTTAATGCTGTTGGTGGTGATTCCGTCAATCGTGATGGCATTATGGTTTAGTTGGAAATATCGCGCATCGAATAAAGATGCAGACTATAAACCTACTTGGGCACACTCTACGACAATTGAGATCGTTGTTTGGGGTGTACCTGTCATTATTATTGGTATTTTAGCTTGGTTAACTTGGTGGGGTTCCCACAAGTACGACCCTTACCGTCCGTTAGATTCAGACAAAGCCCCATTAACTATTCAAGCCATCGCTGAACAGTTTAAATGGATCTTTATCTATCCTGAGCAAGAAATTGCAACGGTAAACGAAGTACGCTTCCCAGAAAAAACACCTATTAGCTTCAAGATCACCTCTAACTTCACAATGAACTCATTCTTCATTCCACAGTTAGGCGGTCAAATCTATGCTATGGCGGGTATGCAGACTCACCTTCACTTATTGGCAGATGAACCTGGTGTATTCCGTGGTTTCTCAGCAAACTATTCAGGTTACGGTTTCTCTCAAATGCGCTTCAAGGCACATAGCGTGACTGAGCCAGAATTTGCACAATGGGTGGAAGCAGTTAAAGCTGGCAATGGTACAAGCATTAACCCTGAAGCTGTGCAGAAAGGTACGCTTGACCAGGCTGAGCTAGCAACGCTTAAAGATGGTGATCGTTCTAAACACCAGATCGAACACTTGGTTAACCGTGCCAAGGCTGCTGGTGATGAAGAAGCACTTGCCAAGGCTGAAGCGATGAAACCGTTCCCAACCAAGCCTCACCCTGTGACGTATTACTCTTCAGTTGAGCCAAAATTGTTTGAAACAATCATCAACCACTATATGAGTAACTATCACGGTGCTGACCACTCTGCTGGACATGCGACAGCAGAAACTCATGGCGCGGCAGAACATGCTGCTCAAGGGGAATAAGACATGGATATGATTTTTGGTAAACTTGGTTGGGACTCTATCCCAACAGAGCCAATCGTACTTGTCACCATGGTCTTTATGGCACTTGGTGGAATTGCAGTGCTTGGCGGTATCACCTATTTCAAAAAATGGGGATATTTGTGGAATGAATGGTTTACCTCTGTAGACCATAAAAAAATTGGTATCATGTATATCCTCGTATCTGTGGTCATGCTTTTGCGTGGTTTCGCCGATGCGATCATGATGCGTCTACAGCTTTTCCTCGCCAAAGGCGGCGGTGAAGGTTACCTGCATCCAGACCACTACGACCAGATCTTCACCGCGCACGGTGTGATCATGATCTTCTTCGTGGGGATGGGTCTTGTTGTAGGTATGATGAACATCTCTGTACCTTTGCAGATTGGTGCACGTGACGTTGCATTCCCATTGTTGAACTCTTTAAGCTTCTGGTTATTCGCTGGCGCTGCTGGTTTGATGATGGCATCACTGGTATTAGGTGAGTTTGCTGCGACAGGCTGGATGGCTTATCCTCCTCTGTCTGGTATTCAGTACTCTCCTGGTGTTGGTGTTGACTACTACATCTGGGCACTTCAGATTTCTGGCCTTGGTACGCTATTAACGGGTGTTAACTTCTTTGTTACCATCATCAAGATGCGTACTCCTGGCATGAAACTGATGGACATGCCAATCTTTACCTGGACTTCACTTTGTACGGCAGTACTGATCATTGCATCATTCCCTGTATTAACAGGTACGCTTGCAATGTTGACGCTAGACCGCTACTTCGGCTTCCATTTCTTCACCAATGAGCTTGGCGGTAGCCCAATGCTTTACGTGAACCTGATCTGGACATGGGGTCACCCAGAAGTATACATCCTGGTATTACCAGCATTTGGTCTATACTCTGAAATCGTGGCGACGTTCTCTCGTAAAGCGTTGTTCGGTTACAAGTCTATGGTGTATGCAACAATTGCGATTACTGTACTTGCGTTTGTTGTATGGCTTCACCACTTCTTCACCATGGGTGCTGGTGCGAACGTGAATGCGTTCTTCGGTATCATGACCATGATTATTGCGATTCCTACAGGTGTGAAAATCTTCTCCTGGTTATTCACCATGTATAAAGGTCGCATTAGTTTCACCACACCAATGTTATGGACAATTGGCTTCCTTGTAACATTCGGTATCGGTGGTTTAACTGGTGTACTTATGGCTGTTCCACCTGCGGACTTCCTTGTACACAACTCACTCTTCTTGATCGCTCACTTCCATAACGTGATTATCGGTGGTGTGGTGTTCGGTATGTTTGCTGGCATCATCTTCTACTGGCCAAAAATGTTTGGCTGGAAGCTCAATGAAGCATGGGGTAAAGCTGCGTTCTGGTTCTGGTTCTTCGGTTTCTATTTTGCATTCATGCCACTTTATATCCTTGGTTTCATGGGTATGACTCGTCGTTTGAATACATATGACAACCCAGAATGGGACCCATATTTGGCAATCGCATTGTTCGGTGCAGTTCTTGTTGCAATCGGTATTGCATGTTTCCTTATGCAAATCATCGTTGGTTTCCTACAACGCAAGGACAACATGGACTATACAGGCGATCCTTGGGATAGCCGTACAGTTGAATGGGCAACGTCTTCCCCTGCTCCGTTCTATAACTTTGCGCATCTTCCAGCAGGTGACGGTGTTGACCGTTTCTGGACTGACAAAGAAAATGGTGTAGCATACGCTCGCAACACGAAATATGAAGACATCCATATGCCGACAAACCGTGCTGCTGGTGTCATCATTGCAATGTTCATTACTGTTATGGGCTTTGCACTGATCTGGCATATTTGGTGGCTGGTCGTTGTTTCATTCCTTGCTGCTGTCATCAGCCTGATCGTAAGCTCATTCACCAAGAATGTTGACTACTACGTTCCTGCCGCTGAAGTGGAGCGTATTGAGAATGAACGCTATGCGTTACTTGAAAAACACTTGAAGAAGGACTAAGGAAATGGCTGAAGTACTTCATCACGACAACCACGGTCATGACGATCATCATGAACATGATGATACCGACTTAACGGTCTTCGGTTTCTGGACATACCTGATGAGTGACTTGATTCTTTTCGGATCACTCTTCATCGCGTTTGCCGTACTAAGCAGTCATGTTCCGCCTGGCACACCAAGTGCAAAAGACCTATTCAGTGAATCATTGGGTTATGTATTAGGTGAAACCTTTGCACTCTTGATTTCTTCTGTGACTTTTGGTTTTGCAGTGCTTGCATCATATAAAAAGAATGTCAATCAGGTGATTACCTGGTTATTCATTACTTTCCTTTTTGGTGCAACGTTCATCGGTATGGAAATCAACGAATTCCATCACCTTGTACATGAAGGTCATGGTCCAACGCACAGTGCATTCCTATCGTCGTTCTTCACTTTGGTTGGTACACACGGTATCCACGTAACCTCTGGTTTAGTGTGGATGCTGGTATTGATGTACCAGATCAAGAAGAATGGTTTGACTCTACCGAATACACGTCGTCTGGCTTGTCTAAGCTTGTTCTGGCACTTCCTTGACATCGTTTGGATCTGTGTATTCAGCGTCGTTTACTTACTGGGAGTTCTCTAATGAGTAGTCATGACCATAATGCTGCTGGTGCATCACACGGTAACTTTAAGCAATACACGGTTGGATTTATCCTATCTGTCATCCTTACCATCATCCCATTCGGGATGGTGATGGCAGGTGGTTTCGGTCGTGGCATTTTAGTTACTGTGATTGCAATCACTGCTGTTGCTCAGGTTATTGTACAGCTTGTGTATTTCCTACACATGAATACCTCATCTGAACAACGCTGGAACCTGATTGCATTTATCTATACGATTCTTTGTATTGCGGTACTTTTAGTCGGTTCTGTGTGGGTAATGAACTACTTACACTACAACATGATGATCTAAACTGGTCGTCATGTTTAAAAAGTATTTATTCCTGACTAAGCCAGGAATTCTCTTCGGTAATTTTATTACCACCTTGGGCGGCTTTTTCCTAGCCGCCCAAGGCTCCATAGACTGCCTCTTATTATTACTTACACTGATTGGAACGACTTTTGTGGTTGCGTCTGGTTGTGTCGTAAATAATGTAATTGATCAAGACATCGATCAAAAAATGCAACGCACCATGAACCGTGCCCTTGTTAAGAGAACCATCTCCCCGACCATTGCACTGCTTTATGCATTTGTGTTGGGTATGATTGGCTTTGGCATGCTTTGGTTCTATGTCAATGCGTATGCGTTTTTATTCGCTGTGATTGGTTTTGTCGTCTATGTCGGTTTCTATAGCTTGTGGACCAAACGTACCACAATCCATCAAACCGTCATTGGTAGTATTTCTGGAGCGAGTCCACCTGTCATTGGTTATACGGCTGTAAGCCACCATTTCGATATGGCGGCCCTACTGATTTTTGTAGCCTATGCCTTATGGCAAATGCCACATTCATGGGGAATTGCAATCTATCGTTTTGATGATTATAAAAATGCAGGAGTGCCGATCTTACCTGTAGCTCGCTCTATCCATAGAACGAAAATAGAATCACTGATCTATGTGGTTTTATTTACCTTTGCCATGAATGCGCTATATGTTTATGGATACACCAATGTTGTTTTTCTGGTGATCTGTAACCTGCTTTGTGCCTACTGGTTCTACATTGGTATTTTAGGATTCAAGGCTGAGGATGATCAGCTTTGGGCAAAACGCTTTTTCTTATTCTCCGTGATTCTCATCACTGTCATTAGTCTGAGCTTTAGCTTTACCTTTAAAAGCCCTGCACCATTCCTCCCTATTTTTTAAAAAGATAGAGAACGCTCTATCTTTTTATTCTCTTCCCTGCTTGTTATCATTTCCCACCATAAAAATATTTAATCCCTTGTCATTCAAATGAAACTGCACAATATTTTATCCATTAAGCCAATTTTTTATTCCAGTTTACTCATCATCTGTGGTTATGGTTCAAACATATATGCAGGTGTTGAGAATATCTGCGAACCCAACCTTGCAATGGATGATCGCAGCCTGAGTAGTTGTAGCAATCTGCCTGTCCTGGTTCCACTCAATGATAGTCAAACCAATATGCTGTTGCTGCTCAGTGATCTGGGACTTGCCACACTCAAGCCTATGACAGCAGATAACAATTTATGGGACGCAAGCTACGGTACGGTGCCTTTTGATGCCGCAAATATTTCCGCTTTGACTGAAAACAGGATTTTAAATCAGCGAGAAAAATTATCGCAAAAAGATGAAATCATTTTTGATGAACGTTGCTACAGTTTTAATTCTGGCAATGCTGCTTTTATTAGTCAGGTTAAAATCAATAAGAATATTCCAGCAAATGAAAAACAATTGCTGATCAATGAACGTCAAAAAATGAATCAATGTGGTGATAAAATTGCATTGATTGCTGTTGATCCCAATTGGTCAGCCACAACACGTCAATACGCCTCTTACTTAAACGCCAGTATCCTGTTTTATAATGCAAACTATACTGCCGCGACCAAAATTTATACGGTGTTAAGCACTGTTGAGGACACATGGCTAAAAGAAACTGCATTGTATATGTTGATTCGCACCAGCCTCAATTCAGCTTATGCAACAGGTGTGGATCAGTATGGTGATGTGTATCTGGACAATATCAACCAAAATCTACTAAAACAATTTTTAGATCATATCACGGTTTATTTAAAAGCCTATCCAAATGGGCAATATATCGCGAGCGCACGCGGCCTTATGCGTCGGGGACTATGGCTTTCAAAACGTCAGGATTTACTGGTCAATGAAATCATTTGGCAAATCCAGAATCCTAAATCAAAATTTTATAATCTGGAGATGAGTCAATTACCTGCCGAAATTGACCGTCGGGTATTTAACAGCCAATATTTCAATGTTAAAAATTTAACAGATCCATTTTTTCTGACGACTTATGACTTGATGTATATGCGAATGCCTGCATCTGACCCTTATCGTCCCATAACATGGGCACAACTGACAGCTCAAAAAGAATTTTTTAAGGCCCAGCCTGAGTTATTCCAATATTTACAGGCAGCTCATTTGGTGTTTGTCCAAAATAAGCCACAGGAAGCCTTGAGCTATTTACCTAAGGACAATATCAAAACCAGCAATTATTTGCAGCTAAGCCAAAGCTTTTTAAAAGGACAAATTTTAGAGAAAACTGGACAGAAACAGGCGGCCGAACAATATTGGAACCAACAGTGTGCCCAAGCAAGAGATAGTTTTCAAAAAGGCCTGTTTGAAACGGCTTTATCCAATCATCTCGCTGCCAAACAGGACTATTCAGCTTTTATCGGTAAAAAAGCCAAAATCAGCCAGTTAAATTTGCAACGAAATTTTATTACCCAAGTGGCAAATGCAGACAGTTTACAAAAAATCATCCAGTCGAATGACAGTACCCTTGATCAAAAACAGGCAGCCACCTATACCCTGTTAAGCAAAAGTTTAGTTCATCAAAATTTTGACTTATTTAAACAAAGCTTTGCTTTTTTACCTAAAAATGCAGATCAATATCAAGGTTATAGTAGTAAAGATGAACAATTAAAAAATAAGCCTGATTTCTCCAATTTTATCTGGAATGGCGCAACTATTACCTCGCAGTTTAAATGTGCAAATTTACAAACTTTAGTCAGCCAATTGTCACAAGCTCCTCAAGACCCTTTATTGAATGTCTGTTTAGGTGAATATTTCCGTAGTGAACAAGGTTATTCACTACAACAGTTGGCTTATGCTGAACAGCAAAAATCCAGTTTTTCGGGAAAAATATTTGCCCGTGGTCAGGTGTATAAAGACATTCTAAAATCATCCAGTAAAGATGATTTACACGCCTATGCCTTATATCGTTCAATTCAGTGTTATGCACCCAGTGGAATCAATGATTGTGGTGATGCAGAAGTGGGTAAGCCAGTTCGTAAACAATGGTATGACCAGATCAAAAGAGACTATCCAAATAGTACTTGGGCAAAATCACTTAAATATTATTGGTAACTTTTAGCCATGAAGTTGCTTAAAACGGTTTTCTGTATTTTTCTGGTTTTTAGCCTGAATGCCTGCCAACCGACACAATCAGCAACTTCAAAAGTTGATGCCAATGATTTTGCTTCTTTCTGGATTTGGGGTGATATTCAGACAGCCCCTTATCTGGTTCATGCACAGGAATTGTATATTTTACAGGGTGAAATCCATTATTCCAAAACAAAACAGACTTTAACTTTCACACCGCAAGGTGTATCCATACTGAAGTTACCCCATCAAAAAATATGGCTGGTTTTCCGAACCCATCATTTGGCGTGGAATGAACAAAATTACCAAACCATTCTCAATCGATTGGAACATTGGAGAAATCAGGGCAATCAGGTTCAAGGCATTCAAATTGATTTTGATAGTAAAACCAACAGTTTGAAAGACTATGCCATTTTTCTGCAAAAACTCAGGCAGAAATTACCCCAACAATATCGGCTCAGTATTACAGGCTTACTGGACTGGACCAATTTTAAAGACCAGAACACCTTAACCCTTTTTAGGCAAAATATTGATGAACTGGTGATCCAGACTTATCAGGGCACGGCCACAATCCCGAATTATCCTGAATATTTAAAACGTATCTCTGCCCTGCGCTTGCCCTATAAAGTTGGGCTGGTACAACATGGAACATGGTTCGGGAATAGTACAAAACAAAAAGATCCCTATTTTAAAGGCTATGTGGTGTTTTTACTTCGATCAAAAGCGTGAATTTGCTTGCGATTTAAGCCAAACATGACTAGAATTGTCGCTTCGCAATTTGCGACATAACTAAATTAGTTATGACTCCTTGCTTCTGGCTTTATACAAGTTAGGGGCTGCTTAAACCGTAAGGAGCTGACAATGCGTCACTACGAAATCGTACTATTGGTACACCCAGACCAAAGCGATCAAGTTGTAGGTATGGTTGAACGCTATATCTCTCAGATCAAAGAAGCTGAAGGTCAAATTCACCGTTTAGAAGATTGGGGCCGTCGCCAATTGGCTTACCCAATTAACAAGATTCATAAAGCACACTACATTCTTATGAATGTTGAATGTGGTCAAACGACTCTTGATGAACTCGAAGAATTGTTCCGTTATAACGACGCGATCATTCGCAACATCATCATCCGTCGTGAACACGCAATCACTGAAGAATCTCTACTTGCGAAAAGTGCTGAAGAAAAACGTGCCCGTAAGGCGCAACGTGAAGAAGCACAACACGCAGTTCAAGAAGCTGAATAAGGAGAACATCAATGGCACGTTTTTACCGTCGTCGCAAGTTCTGCCGCTTTACAGCTGAGAAAGTTGCGTACATCGACTACAAAGATATCGACACTTTAAAACAGTACATCACTGAAAACGGCAAGATTGTTCCTAGCCGTATTACAGGTACTAAAGCTCGTTATCAACGTCAATTAGCGTTAGCGATTAAACAAGCGCGCTATTTAGCGTTGATTCCTTACACTGACAATCATAAGTGAGGTTGAGCCGTGGATATTATCTTATTACAACGCATTAAGAACCTTGGTAAATTAGGCGACAAAGTATCAGTTAAAGCTGGTTACGGTCGTAACTTCCTGATCCCTCAAGGTAAAGCTGTAGCTGCAACTGAAGCAAACACTGCTGCTTTTGAAGCTCGTCGTGCTGAACTTGAAAAACAGGAAGCTGCTATTTTGGCTGCTGCAAATGCACGTGCTGACCAATTGAACGAAGTGAATATCGTGATCACAGCTAAAGCTGGTGATGAAGGTAAACTATTCGGTTCGATCGGTACTCGTGATATCGCTGATGCCTTGACCAATGCTGGTCTTGCTGTAGACCGCGCAGAAGTTCGTTTACCGAACGGTGCGCTTCGTCACACTGGTGAATTCAACATCGCAATCCAATTGCACCATGATGTTGTTGCTGAAGTTCTCGTTACTATCGTATCTGAGTAATTTTTGCAAAGAAAAGGGCATGTTTTTACATGCCCTTTTTTACGTCTAGAGTTTGCCAAAACCATCAAGCTGTATTTTCACCACTTACACAATTTTCTTCCAATTAAACCCTCCTGTCTGCATCCATTTGGATTAAGATAGTCACTCTTTTACGGTTTCATCTTTTTATTGGGTCTTGTTATGTCACAGGCAAATGCCAGTTTTGCGAAAAATACTCCAAAAACAGAGAGTAACGTGAATGACTCAGGTCAATTGAAAGAATTTAGAACGCCACCGCATAATCTTGCGATTGAACAGGCGGTGTTGGCGGCATTAATGACGGTTGCCGAGTCATTTGAACAGGTCGGTGACCTGCTTAAGGAAAATGATTTTTACGCCACACGCCATAAATATATTTACCGTGCCATTGAAAAACTGGCACAGGAAAACTCCCCTTATGATGCCGTCTTGGTCAATGACTGGCTACTCAAACAGAACCTGCTGGATGCGATTGGTGGTGAAGAATATTTAATGCAATTAATGGCGGATTCTCCATCAAGCTTCTATAACCTCGAAATCTATGCCAGTAAAATTAAGGAATTTTCAACCTTACGCAGTATGATCAAGGTCAGCAGCGACATCTTACAAAATGCCTATGACACCAAAGGTCGCCCTGTCAGTGAAATTCTGGATCTGGCTGAAACCAATATTTTCTCTTTGGCAGAACAGCATAACAACAATAAAAAAGATTCAGGCCCGAAATCAATCAGTTCAGTCACCGCAGATGTAATTAGCAAACTGGATGAGCTGTCTAAAATGGATGGCAATATCACAGGTCTTTCCACAGGTTTCCTTGAGCTGGACAATAAAACCTATGGAATGCAGGCTGGTGATTTAATTATTGTGGCGGCCCGTCCCTCTATGGGTAAAACCACATTCGCCATGAATCTGGTTGAGAGCGTTTTATTTAACAGCAATCTCCCTGCCCTTGTTTACTCAATGGAGATGCCAGCAGATTCCATCGCCATGCGTTTGATTTCCTCTTATGGCAAAGTGCATCAGGGCCATCTGCGTTCAGGTAAGCTGGATGGTGATGAATGGTCAAAGGTTACAGGCACGATTTTGCAGTTACAGGAAAAACATCTTTATATTGATGATTCCTCTGCCCTGCCACCAACGGAGGTTCGGGCACGTGCCAGACGTATTGCTAAAATGCATGATGGCAAAATTGGCTGCATCATGGTCGATTACTTACAGTTGATGAAAGTGCCAGGTATGGGTGATAACCGTGTTGGCGAGATCTCGGAAATTTCCCGAAGCCTGAAAGCATTGGCAAAAGAAATGCAATGTCCAGTGATTGCCCTGTCACAGCTTAACCGTAGTCTGGAAAACCGTCCCAATAAACGCCCTGTTATGTCTGACTTACGTGAATCGGGTGCGATTGAGCAGGATGCTGACTTGATCATGTTTATTTACCGTGATGAGGTTTATAACAAAGAGTCTAAAGAAGCAGGGACGGCTGAAATTATTATCGGTAAACAGCGTAACGGCCCAATTGGTACTGTGCGACTTGCATTTGAAGGGCAATATACCCGTTTTAGTAATCTCTCACCTGAGTTCTATGCACAGTATGATGATGAGGAATAAGATTCAAATCTACCATTGCAAGACGACAACAGGTCATTCCTTGCCAAGGCTGATCCTTAACTACATTTTGAATAAAGGCGAACATAGTTCGCCCCTACGTTGATATCATCTTTCATGTAGGGGCGAACTGTGTTCGCCCTATAAGAGGATGGAGGTTTTTTCAAAGGAGATCTTCTGGTGCGCCAAGCAACAGTTTATATTGACAGTGAAGCGCTGCAATATAATTTAAATCGTGTCAAACAACTTGCACCACATTCAAAAATTGTAAGCATGGTTAAAGCCAATGCCTACGGACATGGAGTCAAGGACTGTTTAGCGGCCTTAAGTGCCACGGATGCCTTTGGAGTCGCCTGTCTGGAAGAAGCGCTGGAAATTCGGCAATTGGGGTATACCCAACCCATCACATTAATTGAGGGTGTTTTTTCTGAAGATGAAATGACTCAGGTGATTGAACAAAAACTTGAATGTGTCGTTCATCAAAACCAACAGATTGAATGGTTAATTACCCATAAAGAACGCTATAACGCTTTAGGTCTAAAAGTGTGGGTCAAACTAAATAGCGGTATGAATCGCTTGGGTTTTAAAGCGACAGAAATTATTGAAGTGATTCAACGCTTAAAATCACATGATTTTACCTGTGTACTCACCATGCACTTTGCCAATGCAGATTCAGATCATCCATTAAATGAACAACAAAAAAACCAGTTTCTACAAGTAAAACAAGCCTGTGAACCGATTCTGGCATCTTGCTGTAATTCTGCCGCGATTTATAAATATCCTGAACTACATTTCGACTTTGTCCGTCCAGGTATCATGCTTTATGGCGCGACACCTTTTGCAGATCAAAACGTTCACGCACTTGACCTCAAACCCGTCATGAGCTTTGAGGCAGAGATTATTGCCTTAAACAAGATTCAGGCAAATGAATGTGTAGGCTATGGATCGACCTTTACTGCCACACAGCCTATGAATATTGCCATTGTCTCAATTGGCTATGGTGATGGTTATCCAAGAGCTTATATCAAACCAAATTTTGTGGCGATTAATCAACAGTTAGTTCCTATGATCGGACGTGTCAGCATGGATATGATTGCAATTGATGTCACTCATATTCAGGCAGAGATCGGCACTAAAGTCGAGCTTTGGGGCAAATCTCGTTTGGTCGATGATGTCGCTGCCGCAAATGGCACCATTGGCTATGAACTGCTATGTCGCTTGAGTCAGAGACCAAAACGGCAAGTCACCTAATAAGATGACGTTACTACATAGCCAGTTTTGCCGATACTAAACGATTCATGCTTACGCCTCGCTCTGCTGCTTCCAATGCCAGTTTTTGATGAACCATTGATGGAACACGAACAGCAAACCGTCCGCTATACTTTCTTTCAGAGAGTGGTGTAGGCACTTTCTCACTATTGCTGCTCATCTCTGCTACAACCTCGGCAACAAGATCAACAATTCCTGAAAACGCTTTCAGTTGATCGGCATCAAGCCAAGATAATGATGGGAATTCTGCACATAAACCAACATATTCATTATCTTCAACCGACCATATAACACGGTAAGTATATTGTTTACTATCCATTTGACACCTCACAATGCTTTAAGTTTATCCAGTGCAGCCAATACTTGCTTCACCTGATATGGTTTGGCTTTTCCACTATCATCTTGAATATTAATACGAGGGTCGCCTTGCCACGGTGTTTTAAATACAGTGTGACTACCACCTGTTTGCCTTGGTTCACCAAAATATTGCTTACAAACCCTGACTAAATCAGCATAACGAACATTTTTAGGATTATTCCGCATTTGCTCGATGAGTTGATCAAGGTTTGCCATTCGGATACTCAATTATACCAATAAATTTATAGTATCAATATTAATACTACCGATCAAGACGATGCAAGTAGATAAAAATAGCAAAAATAACTTCTAGGCAACCTCATCCATTTGTATATCCGCAAGCAATGGAATCAATGCTGCAATCGAACCCTCATTTAACAAGTAGGGATTAAACTCGGCCTGTTGTAGATGCTGCTGGAAAAATTCTGAAACCTGACTATTTTTACGTACAAATTTCATTGACCAATCTTTAAAATGACCTTGTGAGATGTGTTGAGGATTAAAAACATAAATCTGCTGATGGCGAGGATCTTGCTTGATTTTATCAAGCAGTTCCAAAATAGCCTCCTGCTCCCCCTCCAGACACTGGAAAAAATAACCATCTGCAAAGTACAGCACACCATGTATATTATTCACATAATTAAAATGGTGTGCCTCATTTAAAACTTCTCTTAAATCAAGTGGCAAATGTGATTTTTCAGAAGTACTGGTGCTGGCATAACAAAGTTGAAATATCATTTTTTCTTACACTTATAAAGTATATCAATTCATTATGCCTGTCTTTGCTGACTAGACCCAATAATCTTCTGTTGGTTTTGGTAATTCCTGCAAACCACGGCGCAAGGTATCAGACCACTGTTTACTAATTTGGGTAAAGTAAGGATCTTCCTCACTGATACGCTTGCCCCCTGGAATCACAAAACTGTCTTTATGGTAGACCACCACATCCAGAGGCAACCCAACTGAAACATTTGAACGTAAGGTGGAATCAAAGGAAATGAGCGTGCAACGCAAGGCATCATCAAGCGGCATGGTGTAATGCAGAGCACGGTCTAAAATTGGCTTGCCATATTTACTTTCACCAATCTGGAAATATGGGGTATCTGTTGTCGCACAGATAAAATTGCCTTGTGGATAGACATTATAAAGCTGCATTTCCTCACCCTGAATCTGCCCACACACCAGAATACTACACGAGTAGTTCATCTGTTCCTGCGTATCCGTCGTGATGTCTTCCAATACCTTACGCAAGGTTTTACCCACCAGTTCAGCAACTTCAAACATGGTATTCGCACTATACAAATTCGGTTCTTGATGCAGAGCCAACGCATTTTGCAAATGTCCAATCACCGCCTGTGTGGTGGCTAAATTGCCCGCAGTCTGCAAGGCGATAAAACGCTCGTTTTCAACACCAAATGTATGCAGTTTACGGAATACAGAAATATGATCGACCCCAGCATTGGTTCGTGTATCACTAATCAATACCAAACCCTGCTCCAATCTTAATGCACAACAATAGGTCATCTTTCTCTCTTCACACTCAACAAGCCAAAACCTGAACACTGGATGTCATACTTTCAACACCACCCTGTTCACGCACCCCCCGTACGGGTGCAACATCCAGATAATCACGACCGATTGCGACATAGATATGACTTTTGGGCGTAAATATCTGGTTACTGATATCAAAACAATACCATTCATTTTCCACAAAAACTTCTGCCCATGCATGACTGGCAAGGTGTGGCTGGTTTTGGTCATATAAATAACCAGACACATAACGGGCTGGTAATTGTAACGCACGACACATGGCGATGAACACATGCGCATGGTCCTGACACACCCCCTGCCCAGCATAAAATGAATCTATTGCAGAAGTCGTTACAGATGTACTTTCAGGCTGGTAAGGGATGTGCTGTAAAATCTGCTCTGCTAATAAAATAAGGTGGTGGCGGTCTTTCACTTTTACAATCGTCTGGGCAAAATCCCGCATCATCAAATCACAACAGGTCATTTTTGTGCCCTGTAAAAACAATATTGGTGAAACACCAGTGTCCACATAACCTAGCTCAGTATCATACAAATCAACAACACCCTGCGCCATAATGGTGAGGTAATGGTAATCATGTCGCTGGGTTGCCGTGATCCATAGGTTATTAAAGGCATCACGTTTGCTGGCATGTTGTCCTGGAACGCTAATATGCCAGGACTCAACCAACTGGTGCCGTGAACTTTGCGGTATCATTTTAATCGACTGCACACTATTTCGTGCAGCCTGCGTATAATGATAATGCGTTTGGTGATTCACCATCAGTTTCATGCGAACGCCTCAAATTGATTTTCCAGTTTATAGGTAAATGCATAAAACTGGTTCAAGTCAGGTTGAGTTTTCAATATTTTCCAACTTGGTTGCAAGTCCTCCCAACCTAAATGAAATAACCGTTCAATCACTGGATCAATCGTATCCAGCACATCATGAATATTATGCTGAAACCGAAAATAGGTATCGATTTGCTCCATACCCTGTCCAATATGGAAAAATAAGGAAATATCCTCTTGCTCTGTTTTCAGGGTTGAACAACTTTCCTTTACGATGTTCTGGATAGTTGCCACATCAGGTATAACATTTTTTATTAGATGGTTCAGTTCGGCATAAGTTTCAGAACTCAATAGTCCCCTCAGTTCCTGAATATTATCCCGAGCAATCTCAAGCTGGCTCATCAAGGAATATGGCTGCTGCCGATCCAGCATAAATTGGTTCAAACTTTCGGCATCATCAATATGCAGACACAATGCCTGTGCAAATCCTGCCGCCTGTTGGTCATCTGTAAAGGGTAAATGACTCACCATATACTCAATACGAAATAAATAACGACCTAACCAATATATATGTTGAGCACTTGAGCTAAGTAAAAGCATAAATATCCTCCCTTATTAATCATAAATTCCTGTGAAATACCCCACTACACACAAAGGATATGTGCAGTGTTATCGCTGCTTAGGAAAGATGTTAGGAGTGCAGCGATTCCACCACCCAGGTATCCTTAATGCCACCACCCTGAGAAGAGTTGACCACCAGCGAACCTGCCTGCATGGCCACACGTGTTAATCCCCCTGGCACAATTTCAGTACGGTAAGGTGAACTCAATACAAATGGGCGTAAATCAATATGTCGCTCAGCAACGCCCTCTATGGTCAATGTCGGTGCAACTGACAGTGCCAAGGTTGGCTGTGCAATATATAAATGTGGGGTCTGCATGATTTTCTGCCTGAATTGCTCAATTTGCTGTTGATCTGCCTGAGGGCCAATCAACATGCCATATCCACCAGAACCCTGCGCCTCCTTAACCACCAGTTTTTCCAGATTGTTGAGCACATAATCCAGTTGTTCACTGTCTCGGCATTGATAGGTTGGCACATTGCTCAAGATAGGGTTTTCACCCAGATAATACTGAATCATTTGGTCAACATAAGGGTAGATCGACTTGTCATCGGCAACCCCTGTTCCTGGTGCATTGGCAATCACCACATTGTTCTGTAGATAGGCTGACATCAAACCCGCCACACCAAGCGTACTGTCAGCACGGAATACCAGTGGGTCTAGAAAGTCATCATCCACACGGCGATAGATCACATCCACCTGCTGGCGGCCGCGAATGGTTTTTGCAAAGACCTGGTCATTCTCAACAAAAAGATCACGGCTTGTCACCAGCGGCACATCCATTTCACGCGCCAAAAAGGCGTGTTCATAGTAGGCACTGTTAAAACGGCCTGGGGTCAGCACCACAATAAAGGGCTGGTCAACATAGGCATTCTCTTCCAGAATTGCCCTTAATAAAGTTGGGTATTGTTCAATCCCCTGTAAATTATTGCTGCTGCACAAATCAGGCATCAGTTTTTGGCTGATTTTTCGGCTTTCCAGCATATAAGATACCCCTGATGGCGTTCTTAAATTGTCCTCAAGCACAAAGAAATCACCCCGCCCATCCCGAATAATGTCGATGCCACTGATTTGTGAATAAACCTTGCCTTTAAGATGATGCCTGAGCATATGCGGCTGAAAGGCTTCATGTGCCATCACCTGATGTGCGGGAATCAACCCATCCTTAAGAATGTTTTGTTCATGGTAAATGTCATCCAGAAATAGATTCAGCGCCTTAACACGTTGTGCACAGCCTGATGATATTTTCTCCCATTGTTTTTTCTCAATGACACGCGGGATTAAGTCATAAGGAATGGTCCGCTCTGTTCCTTCCTGATCCCCATACACATTAAAGGTGATGCCCTGATACAAAAAATGCTGCTTTGCCTGAGCACCCAGAACTTTTAACTCATCAAGGCTACGGATACTTAACCATTGTTCAATCTTTTTTGATGCCTCTCCGTTAAAGCTTTTATCATCCAGCATTTCATTAAAAAACTGTGATTTGAGTTGTTCAAACAGATTGGTGGTAATACTGCTCAGCTCTGGAATATCTGGAATAAATGTGGACGAATGTACCGAAACCGCTGCCGTTTGATCTGGAGAATAATAATCTGTACTGATATTTAGATTGTGTTCTTGTTCTGACATAGAAACCTCATCTCATCATTTATCTATTAGGGTCTGTTGACGTTTCAGCGATGCATTGCGTTATCGGCTAAAATAACGCAAACAAGGCATGAAACGCAGGCAATGGCGACTCCCTTGTCAAGTTTCATAACGAAGTTTGGGGCAGTTTTAGCCATAACCCTTTGGGACAGGGACATTTTTTGCTGCTACTGCGTTATGTCTTGCTCATTTAGAATGGCTAAATTTCGCAAAACATGCCTTGTATCAGCTAAAAAATGTCCTCTGTCGCAAGCACCCATGAAATGTCACCAGACCCTATGAATAAGCAATTTCAATGCCACTTATATAAAATGATCATTTTTGAAGCAGTTTTAAAAGTTTTAAGCAAATCTGCATTGGTTTCAGTCGTAAATACGTAATCTAAATGTGATGTACTTGCTAAATAACGGGAGTTTTTTTATTGTGTCAGCTCTAGCTCATTGAATTGCATATTACGCCTATGTCATCCATACAAGAAAAAGAAACGTCAAATAGCCTTTATCGTCAATGGCAAATCTTGTCCCGCCTTTCTACGGGTAAATGGATGGGTACACGTGAATTGCAGGAAATTCTGGAGCGTGAGGGTATTGAGATTAGTCTGCGTACCATTCAGCGTGATTTAAACCAGATTGCACAACGCTTTCCCATTGAAAGCAATAAAACGGTTCCGCAAGGCTGGCGCTGGCGTTCAGACGCGCCCATCCAGAGTTTGCCGCACATGACGAGCTCACAGGCGGTCACCTTTATGATGGTGGAAGAACATTTACGCCATTTGCTTCCACCCAGCTTGCTTGAAGAAATGATGCCGTGGTTCGACTTGGCAAAACGTAGTCTTTCCACACAAAACAATGTCAGACAATGGATCAACCGTGTGCGTATTGTTCCAGCGACACAGCCGCTCATTCCACCAATTGTGGATAAACATGCACAACAGGCAATTTATGAGGGACTGTTACAGGACAAGCAAATTGAGTGTATCTATCGTGCCAGAACCCATCAGGGAGAAGATAAAACCTATATCCTCAATCCTCTGGCACTGGTACAAAAAGGTGCAGTGATTTATTTAATCTGTACCAGAAATGATAAAACTGAAGTGCAAACTTTTGCCCTGCACCGTTTTAAGGCAGCCACGGTTCTGGATAGTCGGGCACTGCATCCTGTCAATTTTGATATTGATCATTACATTGACTCAGGCGCACTGGGTTTCCGTGTGGATTACAGCAAACCAACTGAACAAATTCAATTAAAGCTGACCATGACGGAAAATACAGCCAAAAGCTTTTATGAAAGTCAGCTCAGTAAAGACCAGACCATTACGGCACTAGAGGAAAATATTGTTGAAGTGAGCGCAACTGTTCCCTTTACGTCTCAACTGGTGTGGTGGTTACGCAGCTTTGGTAAAAAGCTGCTCAATATTGAACCAAGCGTTGTATATAATGCTGTGAAAGAGATAGAAGATTAACAAGGCAAAAGATTTAACGTAATTGGCTATCCTTACTTCCCCGCCGATTAAATAGTTCCAGTGCCTTACTCTTTTCCTCAAGTTGTTGCTGGCAACGAATACAATATTTCACGCCTTTCATCACTTCACGGCGGGCTTGAGGAATGGGCTCGCCACATTCTTCACAATATAATGCGGCTTCTCCATCTTCATTATGAGAAAGACCTTGTCTTGCTTTTGCAATCGCATCATGAATTGTTGCATCAATCTGCTCCTGCTCTGCACCGTCACGCGCCCAACCACCTGCCATTGCTGATCCCGTTTCATTTTTATATCTTGTCAATTTAAAATTCTAAGACCATTTTATTTAGCTCACAATACGATTATTTATACTGATCACAACTGCTGTGCTATCCACTCCAAAGCACAGGAGTTTTTATTTTTAGAAAAAATAAGGGAATCAATAGATTCCCCTAGATTTCTTATTCGTTTTTTATTTAACATTTAGGATTATTCTTATTGTATTAAAATGTTCAAACCAATTCCTTTCCCCGCCTGATCAGAACTGGTTTGTACCCTTTTAATCGCCTTGATACAATCTAACATTGGCATGCCAGTTCATATCCATTATAGCGAATCGTTTTTTTCGTCATGGTTAAAACCCTCTTTGTTTGAACGTAGAGTTAATATAACGGGGATTTTCCATGCTGTGAAATAACAATGACTGGAATAAAAAGCTGATTTTTTGCTAGAGCTTTTTGCTATATAAATCCATAAAAATAAAAAAGCCCCTTTTAAAAAGAGGCTTTTGACGTTATCTATTCAGTTTAAGCTGAAAATGGATGACGTAAAATAATGGTTTCTGCACGGTCTGGGCCCGTTGAGATAATGTCAATTGGACACTCAATGAGCTGCTCAAGACGTTTCACATAAGCCAAGGCATTTGCAGGAAGCTGGTCAACCTGAGTCAGGCCAACAGTCGATTCACTCCAGCCAGGCATAGTTTCATAAATCGGCTTTAAGCTTTCAAATGAAACTGCATCAGAAGAACCTGCACATCCTGAATCCACATCTTCATAACCTACACAGATCTTGATCTCTTCCAAACCATCCAGAACATCAAGCTTGGTTAGGCAGATACCAGACAACGAATTCACTTCAACTGAACGGCGTAGAATTTCCGCATCGAACCAACCGCAACGACGTTGACGACCAGTAGACGCACCAAATTCATGACCTACTGTACCCAAATGACGACCAATCGCATCACCTGTATCTGTCGCAGCATCATAATGCAATTCAGTTGGGAATGGGCCAGCACCTACACGTGTTGTGTAGGCTTTCGTAATACCCAATACATAGTCTAAATGTAAAGGACCCATACCTGAACCAGAGCTTACGCCACCCGCAGTTGTATTCGAACTGGTTACATATGGATAGGTACCATGATCGATGTCGAGCAATGAACCTTGTGCGCCTTCAAACATAATTGCCTTACCCTCTTTACGGTAATCATGCAACACTTTGGTCACATCAATCACCAACGGGGCAAGAACTTCACGCCATTCGTTGCAAAGTGCCAACACATCTTCAAACTTAACTTCTTCAACGCCATAGAATTGAGAAAGTTGGAAGTTATGCAGCTCAAGCATTTCCTTGAGTTTTTCTTCCAAATTAGCGCCACCACGAACCAAGTCTGCAACGCGTACCGCACGACGGGCAACTTTATCTTCGTATGCTGGGCCAATGCCACGACCTGTTGTACCAATCTTGGCATTACCACGTTTTTTCTCACGGGCCTGATCAAGCGCAATATGGTTTGGCAGAATCAACGGACAGTTTGGAGAAATACGCAGGCGCTCTTTTACAGGTACACCTTCCTCTTCCAGAATCGCCATTTCCTTGATCAGTGCTTCAGGAGAAAGAACAACACCATTGCCAATTAAGCACAATACGTTGTCACGTAAAATACCTGATGGAATGAGGTGTAATACAGTCTTCTTACCACCGACCACAAGCGTATGTCCCGCATTGTGTCCGCCTTGATAACGTACGACCGCAGCCGCTTGATCTGTGAGCAGGTCGACGATCTTGCCTTTACCTTCATCGCCCCATTGGGTACCAAGTACCACAACATTTTTGCCCATAATAGCCTCATTACATCATGCTGTTAGAATTGGAAACCAAGTTGTTTTTTCAACTCGGCAATTAAATTTTTTCAATGATCCATTGCCCATTTTGCAACACCATTTGATGGGTCGCATAAGGCACTGAACTTAACTCATCATTACCCAACAACTGCACCACACGCGAACCATTCGCGCGAGCATCAGCAATTGCATTTAATAGGTCTTGTTGATTACCTTTGGGAGCGACTACAGTCTCAATTTCAGCGAACTGTGTAGCACCCAGCGCATATAAGTCACAACTAAAGCCTGTGGCTGGACGCGCACGGCCAAAGTGTTCACCAATACCATCATAACGTCCACCCTGTGCAAGCGGCGCAGCGCGATTTGGCGCATAAATGGCATACATCAGACCCGTATGATAGTGATAACTACGCAGTTCAATGACATCTATACCAATATTCAGGTTAGACCAACGAGATCGTATTTCTGCAAAAGTTGTTTTCAGTGCATCAAACGCATTTTTAAAATCAGTATCATTTAAAATGTCCTGACTCAAGTGGGCCTGTAATGCATCAAGGTCACTTGCATAACGACCAAGTGCATAGAAATCCGCACCCATTGTCAGGTCTTTGGTAAATGCTTCCAGCTCTGGCAATGCCTTACGTTGATATAAATCAGAAAGCTGGCTTTCAGTGTTTTTATTTAAACCAGCACGTTTCACCAAACTACGGAATAAACCGACATGACCTAAATCCAGATGAACACCTTGCAAACTGCCAGTTTTCTCCAACAGCCCCAGCATGACATCAATCATTTCCACATCGGCTTCGATGCTGTCATGGCCATAAAGCTCAGCACCCAACTGCAAAGGTGCGCGTGTTGCATTAAAATTCTGTGGTTTGGTATGCAGCACTGTACCTGCATAGCAGTAACGGGCAACGCCTTCAATTGGGCGAACATGCGCATCGATACGGGCGACCTGTGGAGTCATATCCGCGCGTACACCAAGCAAGCGGCCTGAAAGCTGGTCAATCACCTTGAATGTGACCAAGTCTAAATCTTGATTGGATTCTGAAAGTGAAGACAACGATTCGATGTATTCAATAAATGGAGTATATACCAGTTGATACCCTCGAACAGCGAGGAAATCTAAAGCTTCCCGACGCAGGGTTTCAACCATTTGCGCTTGTTCGGGTAATACATCTGCTACCCCGTCAGGGAGCAACCATGTCTCTGAAATGGTCATGTTTCAAACCTAAAATCTGTTTAATGTGGAGGCATCCACATAAAAGCAACCACATAAAAAAATCGGGTGAATGCCCGATTCAGCATAGTGTAACATGAAGATTTCTATGATGCACCTGAGAATTTTAGTAAATCCCGCATAAAAATAGGCAACCCAAATGATTGCCTAAAATCAATTCCAAGTTTTTTAAATTTGATTATGCTGGGCTATACTCGTACTTAATGCTATATGAAATACTACCAACTGGAGAAGCAATCGTTGCATTAATATTGCCTACTGTCCCATTAAAACTGCAAGAGTTGATGGTAAATTGCCCCTGTTCTTTTAATGCTTTCATTACATCATCAGAAGCACAGAATTGATCATTATTGTCTGGTTTTGGAATATTTTGAATATTAACGACTGTCGCCACTCCCATAACAGTGGTTGTTGTTTTCAAATTATAGTTTCCTGATGGAATGTTTGGATTATTATTACTATTTAAATCAACAACAAGTTTTAGACCTGTTGTATCAACACTATAATTCCATGCAAAAGGCTGACCATTTACAACATACTGGACATTACAGTTATAAGTGCTACCAATCCCTGTACATTTAGTATTTAAGCCATTGATCTTCACTTGATCCAAAACTTTATCTAAACCCATAGAGTTTGCAGTAAACGCTGTTTTAAAGATGTCTGGATAGCCTTTTGTTGTATCTACATTTGCATCAAATACAGTTTTTAAGTTTGCAACAACTTCTTTAGCTGCCTGATTAATCGCAGCATTCATTTCATTAGTAGTACTGTCTTTAGCCAGTTTTGCCCAATTGGTATAAATTTCTGCCAATGAGTTGTAATCACGTGTTTCATCCGCTTTGTTGGCAGCCAAAATTGCCTGTGTGGTTAATTGAGTTACATTGACATTACCAGCAGCCGAAGCATAGGAATATAAGGTAATCTGGGATTCACCTGTACCTTTAGTTGCCTTTAATAAATAAGGTGCTCCCTTTTCAACATCAATGCTGAATTTACCATCTGTCCCTGCAACAACTGATTTAGTTGTGCCATTTTTATTGACCACTTCAATATTCGCACCAGCCAGAGCAGCTCCAGTTGCAGCAGTACCTGTAAGCTTTTCGGTTGTCGTTTGTTGCTGTCCAGAATTATTACTGGATGAGTTGTCATCATCATTACACCCCGCAACCATGACAACAGCACTCAATAAAGCTGAGCATATTGCAGTACGTTTTAAAGTTGTTTTATTCATTATCAGACATCCCTATGTGTTTTTCGATCAATGCTTTATGAAGCACAAATTCATCATAATGAGCGTTCTAAATACACATCAAGTGGGATTGTAATCAAAACGGATAGTTAAAAAATATTTAACCATCCAACAAAAATTAATAATTGTTTTTTATAGATTTTATGTATTGGAATATATTGCTTATTTTTTTTAAATTTGTATCAAAATATTTAATAAAAACAAATAGTTATACATATTAATTTGTCAATCCCCTATTTAAGGGGGACAAATTTAGGGCATATTTTTCCCATTTTTAACAACCACTTCCAAAACATTGACCAACTCAACATTTTGCTTTTCCAACGCGGCAATGTTTGCAACGGTCCGATCCAACACTTCTTGCTGGACGTGCATTTTCTTTGCCAAATCCTGCATAATCTCCAGACTCTTTTTAAGGTGGGATTCCAGATGCAGGACTTTTTCTTCCAGATACAATACTTGCGGATCAGTAGCAGGTTGCTGTTTATTTTTAAACTGAAACCAAAACAAGAAAGTAACTGCAATCAATAACAGACCAATAAAACCCCAAATCAACATCAATATCATTCCGCTCTCCAAATCCGTTGTTATTTATTTAATATTTTTTGAATCAAATGATTCACATAAATCAAGTAAGCGATTCGCATAACCCCATTCATTATCATACCACGCAAAGACCTTGGCCTGATGTCCAACCACCATGGTCTGGGTTAAATCTACAATTAAGGAATATGGCGAGTGGTTAAAGTCGCTTGAAACAAGGTCTTCATCTGTGACCTGCATAATCTGGGCATAATCCAATTGTGCAGCCTTAGTCAGGACTTCATTGACTTTATGTACGGTAATAGGTGACTGGGAAATAAAAGTCAGGTCAATCGCTGCAACATTAATTGTAGGAACACGAATGGAATAACCATCAATACGGTTTTCCATTTTCGGCATCACCTGTTTTAATGCACCTAATGCACTGGATGTGGTTGGAATAATATTTTGTCCCGACGCACGCGCACGACGCAAATCACGATGGGCATGATCAAGCACAGATTGATCCGCAGTGACCGCATGGATTTCAGTCATCAATGCTGTTTCAATACCAAAGGCATCATCAATAATTTTCACCAATGGCACCAAAGCCTGTGTGGTACAGGACACACTGGAAATAATCTGGTCTGTAGCTTTGACTTCGGCATGATTAACACCATACACAATTGCGGCATCAACAGAGTCAAAAGGCGCTGCCCCAATAATCACCCGCTTTGCCCCTGCCTGTATATGACGGGTTGCATCGGCTCTGGAACGAAACAATCCTGTACATTCCAGTACCACATCAATATTCAGATCTTTCCAGGGAAGTTGTTCTGGCTGGGCCTGTTTCAGTACCTGTAAATGTAAATGACGCTGATTGGACTGAATATTCAAGAAAATCTGTTCATCTTCTATCTGGATTTCAACCTGACCTGCAAAACGCCCATGTGTGGTGTCATACTTAAATAAATGTGCCAGTGTCTGAACATCAGCAATATCGTTAATTGCGACAATTTCAAACTGGAATTGTTTGGGATTTTCAAACCATGCCCGTAGCACATTGCGGCCAATTCGGCCAAATCCATTAATCGCGATACGTTGCATGTGGCGCCCTTAATTCATCAAAACATCATCTTTTCTATGCTATATGGTAAAACATGCAAGCCAGCATTGAATATAGATTTTTAGCCTAAACACAGTTTTATCTAAGATTGCTTGTAAAATCGTTGGTCGGGCACACATTTTCCGCTATAATTTAGCACTTTCAAAATTATGGACGCTTGGTTGTGAGTACTCGTTTTATGACATCCGCTGAAATCCGTGAAGCATTTTTGCGTTACTTTGAATCGCAAGGGCATACACGTGTCGCTTCGAGTTCTCTTGTCCCTGCCAACGATCCAACCTTACTGTTTACCAATGCTGGTATGAACCAGTTTAAAGATTGTTTCCTGGGTTTAGAAAAGCGCGATTACGTGCGTGCCGTTTCATCACAGAAATGTGTGCGTGCTGGCGGTAAGCACAATGACCTAGATAATGTCGGTTATACCGCACGTCACCACACATTCTTTGAAATGTTGGGCAACTTCTCTTTTGGTGATTATTTCAAGCGTGATGCGCTCAAGTTTGCATGGGATTTCCTCACTAGCAAACAATGGCTGGCGCTGCCTAAAGAGCGTCTGTATGTCACGGTTTACCATACCGATGATGAAGCATTTGATATCTGGAACAAAGAAATTGGTATCGATGCTGAACGCATTATCCGTATTGGTGACAATAAAGGCGGTCAATACGCTTCCGACAACTTCTGGGCGATGGGCGATACAGGTCCATGCGGTCCTTGTTCTGAAATTTTCTATGATCACGGCGACCACATCTGGGGTGGCTTACCAGGGACACCTGAAGAAGATGGCGACCGTTTCATTGAAATCTGGAACAACGTTTTCATGCAGTTCAACCGTACTGCGGATGGTGTGATGCACCCTCTTCCAGCACCTTCTGTTGATACAGGTATGGGCTTGGAACGTATTTCTGCGGTATTGCAACACGTCAATTCAAACTACGAAATTGACCTGTTCCAACACCTGTTAAAAGCTGCGGCTGACATCATTGGTATTGAAGATCAAGGCCAGCCATCTTTACGTGTAGTTGCCGACCATGCCCGTTCTTGCTGCTTCCTGATTGCTGATGGTGTCAATCCATCCAATGAAGGTCGTGGTTATGTATTGCGCCGTATTATTCGTCGTGCAGTCCGTCACGGTAACAAGTTAGGTGCAACAGGCACATTCTTCTACAAGATGTTACAACCGCTGATTGAAGTGATGGGTGAAGCTTACCCTGAACTTGCTGCGCGTAAAGATGTAATTGAAGCAACCTTAATTCGTGAAGAAGAACAGTTTGCCAAAACACTTGAGCAAGGTTTGAAATTGCTTGAGGGTGAACTCGCTCAGCTCAAAGGTAACGTCATTGCAGGTGAAACAGTATTTAAACTGTATGATACCTATGGCTTCCCAACTGACTTGACTGCGGATATTGCCCGTGAGCGTGACCTGACCATTGATGAAGCTGGTTTTGAAGTGGAAATGGCGGCACAACGTCAACGTGCCCGTGATGCAGGCAAGTTTGCAGTTGACTATAACAGCATTGTCAAGGTTGAGGGCGAAACCCAGTTTGATGGCTATGACGCAACTCAAGGCCAGGGTCAAATTGTTGCGATCTATAAAGATGGCGTACAGGTTGATGAAATCAACGAAGGTGATGAAGCACTGATCGTATTAAACCAAACCCCTTTCTATGCTGAAAGCGGTGGTCAAATCGGTGATACAGGACTTTTCAAGAACGATACAGGTATTTTCGAAGTTCAGGATACCAAAAAATCTGGTGGTGCATTTGTCCATCAGGGTATCGTGACCATGGGTAGCTTAAAAGCGACACAGCACGTTGAAGCAACTGTAAAAGCAGACATTCGTGCGGCAACAGCTCGCAACCACTCTGCAACGCATCTTTTACATGCCGCTTTACGTCAGATTCTAGGTTCACACGTTCAGCAAAAAGGTTCACTGGTTGCCAGCGACATTCTACGTTTTGACTTTGCCAATGACCAACCTGTTTCATTTGAACAATTGCAGCAGATCGAACGTTTGGTGAATGCCGAAGTGATTGCCAACACACCCGTTAGCACTGAATTGCTTGATATTGAGTCAGCAAAAGCCAAAGGCGCAATGATGCTGTTTGGTGAAAAGTATGGCGAAGAAGTTCGTGTACTGTCTATGGGTTCTGTAATTGAAGAGAAAAACTTCTCCATCGAGCTGTGTGGTGGTATTCACGTTAAGCGTACAGGTGATATTGGCCTATTCAAGATCACTTCCGAAAGCGGTGTGGCTGCGGGTATCCGTCGTATTGAAGCAGTTACTGGAACTAAGGCACTTGAAGTGGTCCAAAAGGTTGATACTGACATTCACAGCATCAACGCCTTGTTAAAGGCGCAGAAAGATCAAACTGTAGAGAAAGTGGAAGCGATTGTTGAAACAACTTCAAGCCTACAGAAGCAAATTGAACAACTAAACCAGAAACTGGCGAGCTTTCAGGCGGCTGACCTGCTTGATCAGGTGAAAGAAATTGCAGGTCGTCAAACCCTGATTACCACTGTACAAGGTTTAGATGCAAAATCATTACGCAACCTACATGACAGCGTAAAATCAAAATTAGATGATGCAGTCATTATTTTAGCTGGCGTTGAGGGCGATAAAGTGAGTTTAATCGCCTCCGTTGCTAAACAATATACTGCACATCTAAAAGCGGGTGACATCATCAAACATCTGGCTCAGGAGCTGGGTGGCAAAGGTGGTGGTAAACCTGACTTGGCACAAGGTGGCGCGCCACTCAACGAGAAGTTTGATCAAGTGATTGCAGCCCTGCCTGCTTGGCTTGAACAATAATAAACACTTCACTTTTTGTGTAACTGACCCTGATGCCTCTCAGGGTCATGGCTTATATGGAACAACTATGGCATTAATCGTTCAAAAATATGGCGGCACCTCTATGGGTACTCCTGAGCGCATTTTAAATGTTGCTCGTCGTGTCAAGCGCTGGCATGATCACGGTCACAAGGTGGTCGTGGTTGTGTCTGCAATGAGTGGTGAAACCAACCGCCTGCTTGCGCTTGCAAAAGCCATTACCAGCACACCTGATCCACGTGAACTTGATCAAATGGTATCAACGGGTGAACAGGTTACGATTTCCATGTTAGCAATGGCACTGAACTCGATTGGTGTGGAAGCTAAATCCTATACAGGTCGTCAGGTTGGTATCAAGACTGACAGCGCATTTACCAAAGCCCGTATTGAATCCATTGATACTGACGTTATGTCTGCTGATCTTGATGCAGGCCGTGTTCTGGTTGTTGCAGGCTTTCAAGGTTTTGATGCCGATGGCAATATCACAACTTTAGGGCGTGGGGGTTCTGATACCTCTGGTGTTGCGCTCGCTGCGGCATTAAAGGCAGATGAATGCCAGATCTATACCGATGTGGATGGTGTTTATACCACTGACCCTCGTGTTGCACCTAAAGCTAAAAAAGTGGATCGTATTTCATTTGAAGAAATGCTGGAAATGGCATCTTTGGGTTCAAAGGTTTTACAAATTCGCTCTGTTGAATTCGCAGGTAAATATCAGGTTCCATTACGCGTATTATCAAGCTTTGATAATGATGACGATGGCGCATTCGATGAAGAATTTAAACAAAACGTAGGCACACTTATTACCACTGAGGCAGAAGACGACATGGAACAACCAATTATCTCAGGTATCGCATTTAACCGTGACGAAGCAAAATTAACAATTTTGGGTGTTCCTGACGTTCCAGGTGTTGCATCCAAAATTTTGTCGCCAATCGGTGCCGCAAACATTGAAGTGGATATGATTATCCAGAATGTGGAAGAAGATGGCACAACTGATTTTACTTTCACAGTGAACCGTGGCGAGCTTGCGAAAGCGAAAAAGATTCTGGAAGAAACGGCCACAGCCATTGGCGCACGTGAAGTTGCTACACGCGACGATATCGTAAAAGTGTCCATTGTGGGTGTAGGCATGCGCTCGCATGCAGGTGTGGCAAGCAAAATGTTTACTGCACTGGCTGAAGAAGGCATCAATATCCTGATGATCTCCACTTCTGAAATCAAGATTTCAGTGATTATTGAAGAAAACTATTTAGAGCTTGCGGTACGTTGTTTACATACTGCTTTTGGTTTAGACCTTGAACATGGCGAAAGTAGTGCACGTGCTTAATATAGGGTCTGTTGACATTTCACCTTGCGAGCTTTCAGCTCTCATTGCGACAGAGGACATTTTTTAGACGGTACAAGGCATGTTTTGCGAAATTTAGTGACTCTAAATGAGCAAGACATAACGCAGTAGCGGCAAAAAATGTCCCTGTCCCGTAGGGTTATGGCTAAAACATTCCTAAACTGCGTTATAAAACTTGCCAAGGGGATCGCCATTGCCTGCGTTTCATGCCTTGTTTATGTCGTTTTAGCCTATAACGCAATACATGGTTGAAATATCAACAAACCCTTGCTGCTTAAACATATTTACTTTCAAGTAAATAGTAAAAAAATAAGAGCCACTATAGTTTTTACTACAGTGGCTCTGTTATATTAACCCATGAGGTTTTTCAGAGCATCTCAACAGAACTTACGAAAAAAAATATTGTTTTTACTTATTTCTGTTTAGATTTTTCTGTATATTAAGGCTGTGCTTTCAAACAATTCCCTGTTGCAAGTTTAAGCGTTTAGCAAGGAGATAAACATGCTGATTCTGACCCGTCGTGTCGGAGAAACATTAATGATTGGGGATCAAGTCAGTGTCACTGTGCTTGGCGTAAAAGGCAATCAGGTGCGTATTGGTGTAAATGCTCCTAAAGAGGTTTCTGTGCATCGTGAGGAAATTTACCAACGTATCCAACATGAACGTGCCATGCATGAGCATTTACAACATCTTGATCAAGATTATCAAGTTTCCTATGAAGAAGATAATAACGATTTTCCTCGACATAATAACTTTAATCGTTAATACGCAGAATTCTTCTCCAATAATTAAAGCGACTCATATTAGTCGCTTTAATTATGTTTGGAATGCGTATTTTATACCTATTATAAACCCAGTGCTTTTTTCACGGGTGCATAACTACGCCGATGCTCGTTAATAACACCATGTGCAGCAATTGCCTCAAAGTGAGCCTTGGTTGGATAGCCTTTATGTTTGGCAAACCCAAAATCAGGGTAGATTAAATCCAGAGCCTGCATTTGTCGGTCACGTGTCACTTTCGCTAAAATACTGGCAGCACTGATTTCAGCATGACTGGCATCTCCCCCAACAATAGCCTCACATGCAATGCTAATACCCTTTGGAATTTGATTACCATCCACAATGACTTTTTCTGGCTGAACGTTCAAGCTTTCGACCGCACGGCGCATGGCAAGAAACGTTGCCTGTAAGATATTCAACTCATCAATTTCAGCATGTGTTGCCTCAGCAATTGACCAGGCCAACGCTTTTTCCTGAATCTCGATAAAGAGTTTTTCACGCTTCTTTTCAGTCAGTTTCTTGGAATCATTCAGGCCCACAATCGGATTGTCTGGATCTAAAATGACCGCGGCCGCCACAACAGAACCAACCAGTGGTCCTCTTCCAGCTTCATCTACACCTGCTATTCTCATCTTCATCTCACAAAAGGCTGATCTCTCAGCCTGCTCTTTGTTATTGCACTTGTTTCAAGGTTTCAGCAACACAGGCATTCACCGTTTGTGAAACCACCTGATTGACAATTGTTGCGCGTGCGGATGGGTCAATGGCAGCGGTTGCAAGTTCAACAGCAGTTACACTGTTCGGTGCCTTGTCACTGACACAGCCACAGACATTGGTTTGGATGTTGTCACGCTGGTCAGCCGTCATATAACGTGTCGCTGTTTTCCATGCAGGCAATGTATTGATCTCATTCAGGCATTTCGCATTTACAGCGATTTTAAGCGCAGCCATACCTAACTGCTGTGAAGTTGTGGTTGCTGGACTCGTTCCATTCGGGGCAACACATCCAGATAGCGCTAAAACAAGGGGAGCAGCAATCAATAATAACTTTTTCACGATTCTTACCTGTATCTCAATTTTGTCAGGCGTATTGTGCCTAAATGGCTTATTTTATGAAATAACCCACAGTCATCTTTACATAATATAACAATTACAAATTGAGGCTTTATCGGGACTGTTGCACACATAAAACGCTCCGTTACAGCGATGCTGTATCAGTCAGAAAAAGCCCTATTTAAAATCAGTTCATTTCTAACAGCCAGGATGTTGCAATGTCAACCTCAGCACAGTATTACACCCGCACAGCACAAGTGTTGCATTGGCTCATGGCCGCTATTTTCATTATTGCCTGGCTGATTGGTTTCTATAGCGGTAATTTTCTCAGTTATGATGTGGATGGTAGTTTCAAAGGCAATGTGATTACCCTGCACAAGAATATTGCCACCACAATCATTTTTCTGGTAGTAATTCGTATTTTTTGGCGTTACACCCACCCTGCACCCAAACTGCCAGATAGCATGTCACCCATGATGAAAACACTGGCACACATTGGACATTTTCTACTTTATTTAATGTTGCTGGCCTTGCCCATCACAGGCTGTTTATTTAGCTGGAGTGCTGGCCACCCTGCACCTGTGCTGTACTTATTTGAAATTCCACGTCTGGTACAGGACAATCCCGAACTGCTTGCCATCGTCAAACCCTTGCATATTTACCTGTCATGGTTTGCTGGTTTATTGATTGCTGGACATATTCTGGCAGCCATTAAACATCATGTGATTGATAAGGATAATGTCTTGCTCAGCATGTTGAGACAACCTAAATAAAATAACAGCTATAAAAAAACCGCTTCACGCGGTTTTTTTTAAACTTAAAGCTTTTTAATCTCTGCAATCCACTTCTGCTTTTCCTGATCAGGAATAAATGATGCCTCAAAAGAGTTGATCGCAAGTTGCTTTAATTCATCATTGCTCAAGTCTAAAGCTTGCTGAATCGCAATAAAATTGTCATTCATATAACCACCAAAATAAGATGGATCATCTGAATTGACCGTGACATGCACACCTTGCTGCAACAAACGGCGAATATTATGCTCTTTCATGTCATTCACAACACACAGCTTTAAGTTGCTGAGTGGACAAACCGTTAAAGGCATTTTCTCTGCAATCAGGCGGGCCATGAGTTGCTTATCTTCCTCTGAGCGCACGCCATGATCAATACGATTCACTTTCAATAAATCCAGCGCTTCCCAGACATATTCGGGTGGCCCTTCTTCACCTGCATGTGCCACAATCAGGAACCCTGCCTCACGGGCTTTGGCAAAGACACGTTCAAACTTCGCAGGTGGATGTCCGACTTCACTTGAGTCCAGACCAACCGCAATAATCTCATCCTTAAATGGCAATGCCTGCTCAAGAGTTTCAAACGCTTTTTCTTCACTTAAATGACGCAGGAAACACATGATCAGTTGAGAACTAATCCCCAGCTTTTGCTGTGCATCCTGACAGGCACGTTTTAAGCCCGCAATCACCGTTGCAAATTCCACCCCACGCTCAGTATGCGTTTGAGGGTCGAAGAACATCTCTGTATGCACTACACGATCTTCTGCACATTTCTCAAAATATGCCCAGGCAAGATCATAAAAATCCTGCTCATATACCAGCACATTGGCGCCTGCGTAGTAGATATCCAAAAAAGACTGAAGATTATGGAAGTTATAGGCCTGCTTCACTTCTTCAACAGATTGATATGGAATCTGAATCTGGTTGCGTTGTGCGATGGCAAACATCAACTCTGGTTCAAATGTCCCTTCAATATGCACATGCAATTCAGCTTTTGGTAAAGCCTGTATCAGTTCAATTGCATTCATCATTTTTCTCCAAAGAAAAAAGGATGTCGCCAGCCATAACGACATCCTTTTATTGATTGATATGTTAACCGCCAAAGGCAATAAACTTAAATACCCAAAGTGCCGCAATAATCCAAACCATATAGGGAACGGTCTTTGCCTTGCCCGTGAATAATTTAACCAGCGCATAGCTGATAAAGCCCATCGCGATACCATCTGCAATTGAGTAGGTAAATGGCATAAATACGATGGTTAAAAAGGCAGGAACCGCTTCGGTAATATCTTCCCAGTCAATATGGGTGATGCCCTGAATCATCAACACGCCAATGAACAGCAATGCAGGTGCCGTCGCAAAGCCAGGTACTGACTGCGCCAAGGGTGCCAGAAATAAACAGCCAATGAACAACAAGGCAACCACAACTGCGGTTAAACCTGTACGCCCACCTGCCGCAACTCCAGAGGCAGATTCAATATAAGGTGTGGTGGATGATGTACCCAAGGCCGCACCCGCAACAATTGCGGTTGAGTCTGCGAACAAGGCCTTTTTCAAACGTGGCAATTTTCCATCCTGCAACAAACCAGCACGATGTGACACGCCCACCAGTGTCCCCGTACTGTCAAACAGGTCAACAATAAAGAAGACAAAAATCACGCCCACCATACTTGCGGTGAACAGGCCCTCAAAATCCATTTGCATAAATGTCGGTGCGATGGATGGAACCTGTCCAACAACACCCTTGAACTCGTTTAGGCCCAAGGCTGTCGCAATTCCAGTAATCACCAGAATACTGATGATGATGGCACCACGCACCTTAAACTGATGCAAAACCACAATCATCAGGAAGCCAAACAGCGCAAGCAATACCGTTGGCTGCTTGATGTCACCCAGCCCAACAAGAGTCGCAGGGTTATCCACAATAATTCCTGCATTTTTAAGCGCAATCAAGGCAAGGAATAAACCGATACCGCCCCCGATGGCAAACTTCAGCGACATGGGAATGGCATTGACAATCGCTTCACGGATTTTAAAGAAGCTAATCGCTAAAAACACAATTCCTGAAACAAAGACCGCCGCAAGTGCGGTTTGCCACGGCACCCCCATTCCCAGACAGACAGAATAGGTAAAATAGGCATTCAGACCCATCCCAGGTGCAAGTGCAATTGGATAATTCGCAACAAGCCCCATAACCAAACAGCCGATTGCGGCAGCCAGACAGGTCGCAACAAACACGGCACCATGATCCATACCCGTTTCAGACAGGATAAGCGGGTTTACAATAATGATGTAACACATGGTCAAAAATGTGGTTACACCTGCTAGAACTTCGGTTCTAAAGCTGGTTTTATTTTCGCTCAGTTTAAATAAGCGTTCCAACAAACCAGCCGAAGCATGAGGCGTTGTCATAACATGGCACCTGTAAAATCCAAGATCGTAGAATTGAAATCTATACGCTTGTGTTCAAACATTTTTTCAATGGACACAAAACGGCATATCATGCGACAAAGCAATCTATATGCCAGTTTCATACGTGTTACACAAACAATCCATATAAAATTCAATTCCGCTATCAGAACGTAAAAAGCCGCATAACAAGATGCAGCTTTTTATTTAATGGTAAATATTTTAGCAGATTCCATACAAAACTGGCGCATGGCCAGATAAAAAAGCACATGGATTCCTGAGTTCAAAAAATATCAGGCACCTTACCTGCCGCATCATCATAGAACTCCATCCTTAGTTATGGTGTTTTGAGGAGGAGATATGGGTGGAATTTACATAATTAGTATGATGCTGGATTGTATTCAAGCTATGTTCAGCATCATTCACAATTTTAGTAATTTCCTGGCGTTTCTTGTTTTGGGAATCCATATAGGCGGCATACCCTAAAACAAGGACTGAACAGACCATAACCAGTGCAAGCAATATCTTCATTATTATTATCTCTATTGTATGGTTTTCTTTAATACTAACAAAAAGGAACAAAAATGAGAACTATTTAACATTTAATAATCACAAACCAAAAACAAGTCACAATTATATGATCATTTAAATATTAATTTTGTACATTTTTCACCCACTTAGATACTAGAATATTCCATTTTTTAAATCAATGACTTTTTATATTATTCAATAAGATAGATATCAAATATTTTAAAAAATTTACCAAAAGGTTTATTTTTAAACACTTTATCAGGGCTTTAATTGATAAAAAAAGCATCTTTGCACAGGTAAAGATGCTGAACTTTTATTGGCAAAACCTACCGTTTTTTTAGAATTGATAGTTTAATCGAACTAGGAAACTACGTGGTGTCCCAGGCATGGACTCAGAACGCCAATATTCCTTATTGCCCAGGTTGTTTACAGCAACTGTCGCGCCCCAACGCTCATCCTTATAACCAATCGCAGCATCTACACGGTTAAAGCCATCCACCTGCGTCAGGTTGTTCAGATTGGTATAGTAGGCACCGACATAGGTCACACCCACTTCACCATAGAGCTTTTCAATCGGTAAATAACGAATGAATAAGTTGCCTGTATTTTTTGAGTTGTAGGCTAATTCATGACCCACATTGGCAGGTGTCTTCACATCTTTTCTTACCGTTGCGTCGGTATAGCCATAACCACCACGAATAAACAGATTATCTAGCACACGTCCAATAAAGCTGACTTCCACCCCTTTAGACTGATGCTGTCCAGCGACAGCCCATTCATCGGTCTTTTCTGGATTTGGCAGATAGCGAATATTGTTTTTACGAATGTCATATACTGAAAGCTGGGTATTTAGACGGTCATCCAACCAGTCACTTTTTACACCCACTTCATACTGCTCATTATATTGTGGCTCTGCATCAAATACCTTGAGGTCAGCGCTAGCGGATACAACACTGACACCCACCTGCCCGCCAAATGGTGCAAAACTTTTACTATAAGAGGCATAGAAACTATGCTGATCTGTCGGTTGCCAAACAATACCCACATTCGGACTAAAGGATTCGTCATTAACGGTTCTTTTACGTTTTAATGGATCAACATTCGGCAACTTGTTGGTTGTGGAAAAATCATAATGATCATAACGCATGCCCAACATCAGCTTTAGCTGATCACTTAAGCCAATCAGGTCTTGTACAAACAAGCCATAATTTGTGCCCTGATTGTAGTTGTGGGTATTAATAATCAAGTCACCTGTTCCACGAGAACTTGTACGCTGCCCTGTAAGTGGATTTACATAACCATAAATTGCTGAACCATTCTGATTTTTATTGGCAAGCAAGGGTTCCCGCTGCTCATAAGTCCAGTCCGCCCCAACAACGACATTGTGCTTTAAACGGCCTGTATCAAACTCACCCTTAATATCAAAGGTATTGCTGGTGGTTTTATTGCTGGTTTCTTGCCAGTAATACACCTGCGAAATTTCACCAACATGGCCGCTACAGCTACCCGCATTTGAAATTTTGGTGTCATCTGTCAAGCAAAGGCCACCCAAGTAAAAATGGTCAAAATTCTGCTCAGCCTGACGGTGGCTCACCGCCCAATGGAAATTCCAGTTGGGTAAAAATTGATAGTTGAGGTCAGAACGAACCACCTGTAGTACATCATTGACAAAGTCGCCATCCTGGGCAAATCCAGTTTTAATTGAGGTACCCTTTGGAAGTGTGGTAAATGATGGGCCACGGTCGGGAACACGATGCAGCTTGTCGTAGGTATATTGCATGGTCCAGCTTAGGTCATCATCATTCTTATAGGTAAAACTTGGTGAAAGCATTTCAATTTCATTTTCAATACTTGAACGGAAACTATCCGACTGACCATATTCACCTGTTAAACGTACAGCAAGGTTGTCATTTAACACCTGATTAAAATCAACGGTTGTTCCATAATTATTATAAGAACCACCATACACACCTACTGAGCTTTTTGAATCAAAGTTGGCAAACTTGCTCACCATATTGATCACACCACCACCCGCACTACGTCCATACAGCACAGAAGCTGGCCCTTTCAATATCTCAATGCGTTCAACATTGGCCGTGCTACGGCGCACCTGCCCACTTTCACGAATACCATCGCGATAGACATCACCCGTATCGGCATTAAAACCACGCAGGCTAATTCCATCCCCACGCATGTCATAGTTGGTGGATACACCTGGTGTACCCTGCAACATTACGCTTAAATCATTTGAACCATAGATTTTGTATTTTTGAACATCAATCGTGTCAATGGTCTGTGGAATGTCCTTTTTCTTTAAACCATTCCGTGTGACACTGGCCTGATCATAGTCAATATAGCTTTTAACTGGGTCAAGCTCACTCATGGCTTCAATTTTGATGGTTGGCATAACAGCGGTTTGACTATTATTTTCGTCATTTGCAACAGCATACTGGGCCTGAAGCAGCATCATGCTGAGCAAGCTAAACTTAAAAATAGGTGTATGGCTTGCACCAAGGTTTAAAGATTTCATGGAATTTCCAAAAATAACTCAGATAAAAATTTAACAAAGCTTAAAAACAACAAATCAATATAAATTTTAATAAAAATAATTCTCATTTGCATCTTTTTTTACATATTTATTCTGATTTTCTGATCAAATAAATAAAAATAATTTAAATGTAAAAATTCAGGTCTTTCCCTGCTTAATATTCGATTTTTCTACACAATTTTACATTAGTCTATATTCAAAATAATTTGATCATCAATGTTTTGGGGTAATTTCAATGAAGCATCCATTCCGCTATGGAAAGCTGACCGTACTCAGCTCGGCTTTACTCAGCCTAAGTTCTTCAGTTTTAGCAAATGATGTTGAATCCACCACAGCGCCAGCCTCATCTCCTGCTGAACAGACAGCACAAGTGCTCCCTACACTGTCATTCAAGGCATCAGCAGAACCACAAAAACCAAAAGATGATGATATTAGTGCAGTGCCTAAAACCATCATTACCCGTGATGAAATGCTCCAGTATGGCGACCAGACTGTTATGGATGCCTTGCGTCGCGCCGCTGGTTTCCAGTTACCAGGTGGCCCAGGCCCACGTGGTGGAAATGGTGCTTCTGGCATGCGTTTCCGTGGTGGTGGCGCACCGACATTCCTGATCAATGGTGAACCTGTGCAAGGTGGCCCACGTGGCGGTATGTCCATTGTTGATACCATTACCCCAGACATGATCGAACGGATTGAGGTGGTCAAGCAGCCAAGTGTCGCTCAGGCATCTGTCGCATCTTCCGCAGTCATCAATATTATTTTAAAGGAACCGCTGGATACCCGTTTAAATGGTTCAGTAAAGCTCGGCTATGGTTTACGCGACAGTGGCAAGCAGGAAGCCGAACGCAAACAGGTCAGCGTACAGGCCGATGGTCGTGACAATCAGTGGGTTTACAGCCTGTCTGCCAACCAGATGTGGAATTACACCACCTCCATTACCAAGACAGAAACAGCCACAGACACACGTGAACAGCTACGCACCACCAACCGTACCAGCCAAATGTTCTCCCCTCGTCTGCAATATGAACTGGATGACCAGCAAAAACTCATCGCTGAACTGTTTTATCGCAATAATAAAAGCACAGGGGTACGTGGCGACCAGATTCAGGATGATAAAAATGACAGTATTCGCCTGAATACACGTTATGAACGTAAGGATAAAGACCTCAGTGACAAGGTTCGCTTAACAGTTGAACATCAGACTGAAACGCAATTGACCCGCTCTCCACTCAACAGCATTTATACTGATGAAACCGTGGACGAATATGGTTTGGCCTATGATGGTGTGCGTAAGTTTGATCAAACCCGCCAGATTAAGTTTGGGGTCAGTGCAAACAAAAGTCAGTTGGACAGCAATGTCAGCCAAAGTCTGGATGAACAACGCTATGCCCTCTACAGTGAGGGAAGCTGGCGCTTTACTGACCGCCAGACTGTCACCTTGGGGGCACGTCAGGAATGGCTGGACCGTTCAGGTCTGGTGGATTATCAGGACCATCATTTAAGCCCTGTACTTGCCTACCGTTTTGACCTCACCAACCAATGGTCGATTCAAACCAATTTAAGTCAGGCATTCCGCAGTCCAAACACTGATCGACTGATTCCAAACGTAACGGTTTCCACAGACAGCGATGCGGGTTCGCTCAACAATCCTGACCGTGGGGGTAATCCAAACCTAAAACCTGAAAAGATCAAGGCATTTGAGTCAACCTTGGCATTTGATTCTGCCAGTGGTGGCGTGAACTTAACCGCCTATCACCGTGAAATCAAGAACTATATTGAACGGGTGATTGCGCTTGAGGGTAGCCGTTATGTTGAACGTCCACAAAACCAGAATGAAGCCACCACCTACGGTGTGGAATTCTCTGGCCGTTATGCACTGAAACAGACTGAAGCTGGACATGCCTTTATGCTCAATGGGCAGGTCTCAACTGTACGGGCAACCATTGAAGATGCCCAACACAATGACCGTCTGGTTAGTGATGTTGCACCTTATACCGCGAGTTCAGGCATTTCATACAGCTACAAGCCTTGGCAGCTCTCCACCAGTATCAATGTCAATTACACACCTGAATTTACCCGTGCCCTGGATGGTCAGCCTTATAACCGTACCACCAACCAGCGTTTCAATGTTGACATTGCAGCAACCAAACGCTTTCCCAAAAACTGGTCAGCAAGCCTAAACCTGAACAACATTTTAAGCACTGACTATAAAGAGCGTTTAACCAACCAGTCTGATGGCAGCCTTTATCAGGCCCGTAATAACGAAGCTATTCCGAGTTTCCAGTTTACGCTTGAAAAGAAATTTTAATACTAATCTCTAATTTTAGACATTTAATTAAAATCAACAGTGGCTATCGTGGTAGGCGGCATGGATGCCGCCTGTTGGACTGCGGTAGCAAGGACGTACCGTCAGTCCAACAAATGGTTTTGCCTACTTTGTCCGAAAACAAAGTAGGAAATCGCCTATACAAAAAGCCTTGGCTGACTTTAAACTTATGAGGCTGTGCCATATTGATTGATCTATATATAGTTTTTAACTTAGTTAAAAGAATTCTATAATTCAAACACCTAAGTAAAAGACCATTAAGCTCAACCCTACCCGCTTCTTTCTTGGTCAATTTTTTAATAAACATCCCGTTGATAACGCTGCTCATGCTTCAACTGTTCAACCAGCTCATCACCTAGAATTTCTTTTAGAACCCGATCCACGCCACCAGCCATACCATTCAAGCTACCGCAAACATAAACTGCCGCACCTTGTTCGATCCATTGTTTTAAACGTGTAGACTGCTGTTTTAGAATATCCTGCACATAGATTTTTTCAGCTTGATCACGTGAGAATGCATAGTCAACATGCTGTAAAAAGCCATGCTGTTGCCAATACTGAATTTCCGCATGATATAAATGGTCAAACTGCTGCTGTCTTTCCCCAAAAATCAGCCAGTTTTGCCCATAGCCCCACTGTTCCCGTTGCTTTAAATGCGCAACCAGACCTGCAATCCCTGTCCCATTACCAATTAAAATTAAAGGCTGTGGACAATGTTGTAGATGGAAACTTGGGTTATTGCGCATATAAGCCTGAATAGGCTGGTTGTGCTGCAAACCTATCGTCAACCAGCCAGAACCCAGTCCAAGACCTGTTTCCGTCTGTTGCTGTCTCACCACCAGTTCAATCAAGCCATTTTCAGGCAAGCTGGCAATTGAATACTCACGCTTGGGTAATCGATCAAAATGTTCCAGCCATGCGGCAAATGAATAGTGCTCACGATTTGGCAATATTCTTAAATTCAGCGTTTTTAATGCATCTATATCATTAAAATCATCCTGCTGATGCGTAACCAGAAACTGTTGAATCTCAGTGATGTTGTTTTCACACTGAATTTCCAGAATATCACCTGATGACCAAACCAGTTCCTGCTCAGCAACCAACTGAATCTTGTAAATCAATTCGCCAGCACTGCCCACATTTAAACATTGACGATGGGCAAACTTGAGTTCAATATTTTCCCGCTCATTGTCCAGTGCTCTCAGCTTGGTTGCCGTCAACTGTTCTAACCCTGTTAGCCATTGTTCCAGATCACGGCTATTGAGTTGATCCACCAGAACTGTGGAAAATAAAGGCTGGGCTTGTTGCTGTAACAACCACTTTTCAATAGTTTGCCCAAACTGGCAGAAGTTTGTATAGCGTTTATCACCCAATGCCAAGATCGCAAAAGACAAATGTGATAAATCTACAGGCTGTGACAATATTTTATGCACAAAATGCTGGGCATCATCAGGTGCATCACCCTCGCCATAGGTACTGACCACCCACAAAATCCGTTGATACTGGGTCAAGTCAGTGGCTGTCAATTTTTGAATGTTCTTGAGCGTGACGTGCTGATGAATAAGCTGTAATTGCTCAGTGGTATGCTTTGCCCACGATTCAGCATGACCTGACTGGCTGGCATAAACCACTAAATAAGCATGATCAGTCTGAACCAACGATTTCTTACCATGCTGCTGCCATAGCAACCACACGATGATAAAAATATGCAGACTCAATAATATTGCGAGTATCACAATAATTGTCATGACAGCTTGAGTCATTGTTTCACCTTAGATGGCAGACCAAATGAGCAGAATGATTGCGAATAAACTGCATGCGGTTAACAGTAAATGTGTGACCAAACGCGTTTTGATGGTCAGGAAAAGGATATAACCTGCCAACGACAACAGGATGATGATGATGGCACTGACATCAATCAACCAGCTCCAGGCTCTACCCACATTTTTGCCACGGTGCAGGTCATTGAGCAGGGATACTGTGGTTGCAGGTTTTTGGGTGATCTCAACCTCACCTGTATCGAGCAACGCCCACACATCGGTTGAGCCTGCTGGACTTTCCAGACGAATCATCACCTCGCCATCCAGTACCTCACTACTCTTATAGCGACCAACCAGTGAATGTTTTTCACGAACATAGTCAAGGATACTTTGACTTGGGTTTTCCTGCTGTTGAACTGTCTCAACAAAACTTTCAGGCAAGCTAAGCTTGACTGTCTGTTCCTGATTGGAGGCACTAAACCACTCAGGATGGTTCAGCAGCAACCCCGTGGCGGCAAAAAAAAGCAGGACAATAAAGGCAAAGGCAGAAAGCCAGCCATGCACATAACGTGCATGGCGGTAAAAATCACGGCGTTGATACAAGAGACAAGCCTCTCATGGATTCAGGAAGAAATTAAATTAAGCACCACGTTGGAAGTTCAATTTAACAATACCAATTTCTGCCTGTGCAGGAAGCGTTTGGGTGGCGGCTTTTGGTGCAACATCCAATTCAATGGTTTGATAAGAGTGATCACCATGCTCACGTGAGGTTTCGATATGGATCAGATATTTACCCGCATTCACTGCCTTGCCCTCTTCATCCTTGCCATCCCAGGCCAATTTATATTGACCAGGTTGACGTGATGGCTTCGCCACTGCATCCAGATTTGGCATTTGACGGCCATAACGGCGCCACCAGACATAGTTGGAGTTGATCCATTTTTCATCCTTACCCCAAACCGCAATGGTACGGACCAGTTTCTTATTGGCATCTGTCACCCATACCGATACATACGGCGCACGATAGTTGTCTACCGCAATTTTTGGAATATTGACTTCAATCTGTGCCTGATAGCCTTTTGGCCATGCGGTTGCCGCTCCACCTGCCGCAACATGGCGCATGATGGCTGGCTGATTGGCATCTAACAGTGTTGACCAGCCAGAGCTTTGATACTGTGTTCCATCAGTGCTGACCAGTTGCGCCTCATATCCCACCAGTTGTTCAATCAACTGAATCCCCTCATGCGCAGGCATTGCAGTTAAAGCGGTTGCCAAGGCATCGGCATCGGCGGCGCATTGCCCCACAACCACACACTGTTCCACTGTTTGCACAGGCTTACCTGTATGTGGGTTAAGTAGATGAGATTGTCCCGCAAGATCACGATAACCCTGACCACTGAACGCCACAGCCTGATCCTTAACATTGAGGACCTGTGCTGGTGCCGCATTATCAAAACGTTCATTTGGGTTCTGGATACCAATTTTCCAGCCTGCCTGTTGTGGAGACTGTCCCCAAACACGCATATCACCACCAATATCAATCAGGACACCCTGCAAATGCGGAACAGCCTGCTGTGCCGCAACCAAGGCACGGTCAATCACATAGCCTTTTGCATAGGCATCTGGAGCAACCTTAATGGCTGGAGCCAGCGTAATTTGTTTGGTCTGTGGATTTAACTCAATACTTTGTGTTTTTAGCTGTTGTAGCAATGCTTCCTGAGTCTGATCATCCAGCTTTTGAACATGATTGCTGTTTTCCCACAGGCTGATCAGTTGACCTAAACGCGCGTCAAAGCCACCACAGGTTGCACTGCGCCATTGCTCACAGGCTGCAATCACATCATACAGCTCTGATGAAGCCGAAATTTTTTGTTCACGGTTCAGTTGGCTAATTTCACTGTCATCACGCCAAACCGATAAAATCTGGTCAAGTCGGGCAATTTCGGTCTGGATTGCCTGTAAGGCCTTTTCTGCATCTTTCTGGTTTGCTGTGGTCACCACAACATCTAAAGAGGTTCCTAAAACATGGTCCTGATGAAAACGATAGCTTGGTAACTGAACAGGTGCTTCCAGCTTATTTATAGTTGAGGTTGTTTCATTTGCTTGAACTGCCGTGATTGGCGAGATAAATACAGCCAAGGCTGCCATCAACGGTGATAAACGGAAGATTATCTGAACTGGGCGAAAAAGTTGAGTTGATGACATACGCAGGGTTCCATTCTCTAGGATTTGCCTAAATCAACGTACTGGAAAGATTTATGGCAAATGACTAACTTTATCTGAATTCCTGTTCAGGTTCACTATTTAAGGCTATGCAAAGAAATAATGGTGATTTTTAAGTAAAATCAATAATTTCTTCATAGTTTTAAATAATAATAAACAGGCGAAATATTTTTAAGTCAGAATGCCTGAGCAGGCGGCACAATGACTAAAAATTTATCGAAATAATATTGCAACTGATACTCGTTATCAAGTAAATTGTAGCAATTCTTTTGCATTTTGTTTAATTATTTAGGAAATCTTTATATGCGCCATTTGCTTAGCCTCGCCTTGCTTTCTGCCCTGCCGACCCTTGGCTTTGCCCATACCGCCAGCCCTTTTGTATTACCAGAAGTATTTGACAGCAAATCTGACAATGTAAGTTTCCAAAGTGGCATTACCGTAGAAAAATTTTTCGTTGCAAGCCGTAACTTTAAAACGACTTATCAAATCACAGCCCCTGATGGCAAGACTGAAACAGTCAACCCAGCGGCAGAGTTAAAAAAATTCAACATTGGTGAGTTTAATTTGGCGAATGAAGGGACTTACCGTATTCGTACTCAGGATGCGGCTGGTATGCCAAGCAAATATGCGTTGATTGATGGTCGCTGGTTACGTGTCCGTGCACCTCGTCCTGCAAATGCAAATCCAATGCCGCCACAAGCTGCCAACGCAGAGAAACGGGACAATCCAGAACAAAAGGCACCTCAGCAGGCGCCAGCAAATCAGCCACCACGCTTCATTGCTGAAGACCAGATTCCAGCCAATGCGAAAACGGCACAGACTATCAATACCTATATTGCTGAAAGTTTTGTGACCAAAGGCAAGCCAAGCCCTGTTCCAGCAGTGACCAATAAAGGTTTTGAGTTCAAGTTCCTGACCCATCCAAATGAGCTTTATTCTGGTGAATCATTAAAAGCCCAGGTTCTGCTCGATGGCAAACCAGTTCCAAACCTGGAAGTTGATGTATTTAAAGGTGCAAGCAGCTACCAGCCAAATGTAAAACGTGAACAGCCGCATGTAAAAACCAATGCCAAAGGTGAAGTTGAAGTTAAATTCAATGAAGCAGGTATCTATTTAATCACAACAGCTTATCCAGAAGCTGGCAATGACAATACCAAGCCACCTGTTGCTCAAAGCTATACCTACAGCGTTACCGTTGAAGTGACGGAGTAAGCCATTCAGGCACTTACATTTACATTTTTTGTAAGTGCCTTTGATTCCTTTATTCCAATTACAATCAGTTCCTATCATAAAAATAACATAGTATATTGTTTTAAAATCCATATTTATCCCGTTTTATGAGCTCAGAAAACACCAGTGATGCAGGCGTCTTTTTATGGATGGTGTACCAGACCATGCAAAAAATGAATCTTGATGCTGCCGCAATCTTTGCCAGTGTGCACTTACCCGACCAGCCACCAGACAAATTTGTTCGCCGTGATAATTCAACCCAGCAACGTTTTTGGTTGGCTGCTGAAGAAATTAGTCGGGATCAGGATATTGGCCTGCATGTCGGTGCAAATGTACCCCCATTTCGTGGTCAGGTGATTGAATATCTATTTCTCAGTAGCCCAACCTTTGGTGAGGGCCTGCAAAGGACAATGCGCTATCAAGCCCTACTCACCAACGCCATGTCTTTTACACTGAAACTTGATGGGAACACTGTTTCAATTTCTGGACTAAATCATTCTGTTCGGCATTATCTGGAATGTGCGATTGGCATCTTGCTAAATTTTTTTAAATATATCAGTGAAAACAATTTTGCTCCCACAGAAATCTGGCTGCCGTATCAGCATGGTGCAGAGCTGGAAGAATATAAAAAGATATGGGGATGTGATGTCAGGCTGGGACAAACGGATGGTTGTATTTGTTTTCATTCAACACTGCTATCTTACCCATCTCCTGCCCATGAGCCTGAATTGCTCAAAATCCATGAATCGCTTGCCGAAACACAACTTGAGCTGCTTAATAAACACCAGCTCATCCATGACATTGAAAAGATTCTGGCCAGTGGAATACTTGAGTCAGGTGAGTTCGACCAGAATATTGTGGCTAAACGTTTAAACCGTAGCGCACGCAGTTTAAGGGCCGATTTACAACTACTGAACACAACCTATGAAAAAGTGATTGCACATTATCGGGAACGCCTTGCCCGACGATTACTTTCACATACACAGGAATCGATTGACCAGATTGTCTATTTAACAGGCTTTTCAGAACCCTCCGCATTTTCCAGGGCATTCAAACGCTGGACTGGAGAAACACCAAGCGCCTATCGACAAAGAAAACAGGCTTGACTTGATTTTATAGGCAGGAAAAAACCTGCAATTCAGTCAAACAATTTCAGCCTATTGTTTTTAGACTCTAATTCATGTTTTAAGAGGTAATCTAGCATGATCGGTTTTCCAGCAGGTATTTTTGTTGCAAATGGCATGGAGTGGTATTTTCACAAGGTTTGGCTACATGAATTTCCAAGCAAGAATAGAAACAGCCCATTCTTTACCCATATCGCCCATCATAAACGTGCCCGTTTAAATGGCTTTCATGATGAGGGTTATGCTGAATCCATGTTTAAAAACGCTGAGATTTATAATGAGAAAACGGCTTTGATTGGCTTAACGGCAGCAGCCACCATTTTTCTTCCAGTTGCGCCTTTCTTTACTGCGGGTTTGTATTACGGCATCTGGAACTACTGGAAAGTTCATGCAAAGTCACACCTGGATCCCGAATACGCAAAGAAACGTATCCCCTGGCATTATGACCATCACATGACCAGCAACCAGAATGCTAATTGGTGTGTAACGAAACCCTGGTTTGACTACATTATGGGAACACGGGTAATGACCGATGTATCCGTGACAGAAACCAATCCTTTGGCAATAAAAATACCAAAATGGTTAGAAAAAAGAGTTAATCGAGCTGCACGCCGTTTATTACCCAAAGCCTATGCGAAGATTGATGCAAACACCCAGCTTGATCAGTTGAATCTACGTCAGGGAATTGAGGTGGCGTTATAAATTAAGATGTATTCGCTTGTATCATATCTTCTAAAACTAGGCTGGCACTTGGACTCGGTTTTAGAAGATTAGTGGGAACTTGTTTTCGACAACAAATTCAGGACAAGAACACCGCTCATAATCAATGCAATGCCAACAATTCCCCAGATATCCAGCTTCTGGCCAAATACAATCCACGCTATTGTCGTCACCAGAACAATACCTACCCCTGACCAAATGGCATAGGCAATCCCAACAGGAATAGTTTTCAGCGTAAGTGACAAACAATAAAATGCAATGATATAGCCCAGCACCACAATGATTGAGGCAATTGGTTTGGTAAAACCCTCACTACTTTTTAAAGCTGAGGTTGCAATGACTTCCGCTATAATTGCAACAAATAAAAATATCAAGTTTTTCATCTAAATATACCTAAGCCACATACTAAAGATTTAAATAAGCCAATAAAAAAACACCCTTTTCATTAAAGGGTGTTTTCAATATTGATCTTATATCGCTTATAGTCAGAAATTATGCTGACTTTTTCGCCATATTGTTTTTACGGATTGTAATCATCACCAACTGAACCGCGGCAGGTGTTACGCCAGGAATACGACTGGCCTGTGCCAACGTTTCTGGACGTACGGTTTTCAACTTCTGTGTAATTTCACGGGACAGACCTGAAACACCATCATATTCAAAATCATCAGGAATCCTGGTTTCCTCAAGACGCTTCATTTGTGCAACATCATCATGCTGACGGTTAATATAACCCTCATACTTCACCGCAATCTCGATTTGCTCACCCACCTGCTCAGACACTTCCGAACCCGTCAATTCAGCAATTTGACTGAAATTGATATTTGGACGTTTCAGCAAATCAATCGCACTACATTCCTTGCTCAGGTCAGCACCCGTCATTTCAACAAATTTTTTGCCCATTGGATTGTTTGGTGCAGCCCATAAATGCTGCAAACGGGAAGTTTCACGCTCAACCGCTTCCATTTTCTCGCTATAGGCAGCCCAACGCTCATCATCCACCAAGCCAAGTTCACGGCCAATTGGGGTTAAACGCTGATCGGCATTATCTTCACGCAACATCAAACGATATTCTGCACGAGAGGTAAACATACGATACGGTTCTTTGGTTCCCAACGTAATCAGGTCATCCACCAACACGCCCATATAGGCTTGATCACGTTTTGGTGTCCATTCTTCCTGCTCCCATGCACGGCGGGCAGCGTTCAGTCCAGCAAGCAAACCTTGGGCACCCGCTTCCTCATATCCTGTCGTACCATTAATCTGACCCGCAAAATACAGGTTTTGAATAGCTTTAGTTTCAAGCGTGAACTTCAATGCCTGTGGATTGAAATAGTCATATTCAATCGCATAGCCAGGACGCAAAATGTGCGCATTTTCCATACCACGAATTGAACGAACCAAGTTGAACTGAACATCAAACGGCAATGAAGTCGAAATACCATTTGGATAAAGCTCATGGGTATCCAGCCCCTCAGGCTCAAGAAATACCTGATGTGAGTCTTTATCAGCAAAACGATGAATTTTATCTTCAATTGATGGGCAATAACGTGGGCCAACACCCTCAATTACACCTGTATACATCGGTGAACGATCCAGACCACCACGAATAATATCATGGGTTTTTTCACTGGTATGCGTGATATAGCAATTCACCTGTTCAGGGTGCATCGACACATCCCCCATAAATGACATCACTGGCGATGGGAAATCACCTGGTTGAGGCGTCATTACTGAGAAATCAACGCTACGAGCATCAATACGGGGCGGTGTCCCTGTTTTTAGGCGACCCACTGGAAGTTTAAGTTCACGTAGGCGATGTGCTAAGGCAATCGATGGAGGATCGCCCGCACGGCCACCACTTGAGTTTTGCAAACCAATATGGATTACGCCACCAAGGAATGTTCCTGTTGTAAGCACCACCGTTTTGGTGTCAAAACGGATACCCATCTGTGTCACGACACCTTTTACGGTATCTCCCTCAACAATCAGGTCATCCGCCGCTTGCTGGAAAATATCAAGGTTTGCCTGATTTTCCAGCGTATAACGAATTGCAGCCTTATAACGGACACGGTCAGCCTGTGCACGTGTTGCACGTACAGCCGCACCCTTGCGCGAATTCAGAATACGGAACTGAATACCACCTTTATCCGCCGCAAGCGCCATTGCACCACCAAGCGCATCAATCTCACGAACAAGATGTGATTTACCAATACCACCAATCGCTGGGTTACAGCTCATCTGCCCCAAAGTTTCAATATTATGCGTCAACAATAAGGTTTGTCGTCCCATACGCGCAGCAGCCAGTGCCGCTTCCGTACCAGCGTGACCGCCACCAATCACGATAACGTCGTAAACTTTAGGATAGTGCATAGTGGTAAATGTGTATTCAAAAAATGACAGAGTATTATACAGGACTTTTCTAGTAAGTTGACAAAAACTGTCGATATTCTTGCCGCTCGCAAGAATTTGATATCGCTGTTAAATACACAAAAAGAAACGTTATGTTGCATTTTCATCGCACTTTTAACACATCGCCCCATAATTATTAACTTGATCACCACTGTTTTATTTGATGAATTTCTTATTCTAAAACATGCATAACAAATACTTAGGACAATGATATGAACACGAAGCTTATACTTTCATCACTGATTTGTGGTCTGTGTTTTACCGTTGCAGCTCAGGCGAATGCCAAAACCACTCAAGACCCACAAACACAGAAGTATCAACAGGTATGTAAAGGTAAAAAACAGGGCGATGCCGTTTCATTTGCCTATAAGGGTGTTGTTTTCAACGGTGTTTGTGAAAATGATGATGCTGGCAAACTAGCTTTCCAGCCACCTGCTCCACCAGCGGGTACAACGCCTGAAACCCAGAGCCGCATGTCGCAAACCCAGTCTGAGCCACGTCCTGTCAGTGCCCCTATGCCTGTAGATGTTCCTCCAATGCAACCAGCGCCGCCTGTTTCAGATTCAGATGTTGAACAGACTGCCCCTTAATTTAAAGCACTAGACTAAAGGATACCCATTTCGGGTATCCTTTAATTAGCTAAAAATATAAAAAACACAATAAAATAGGTAGAATTGGCCACGACATATTTCATCTTAAAATTGTAATCTGTTTATTTTATAATCCCTTTAACGGGTTTGAATCCATTACAATAACTGCAAATACATTAATTTAGGTTTTCCTGTGAACTGGCTACAAATTCATATTACTGTTGATCAACATCAAGTTGAACTTACCGAAACCCTGTTACTCTCTTTGGGAGCGGTCAGCGTAACGCTGGATGATGCAGAAGATCAGGCATTGCTTGAGCCTTTACCAGGAGAAACCCCTCTCTGGAATAAAGTTATTGTAACGGGTATTTATCAACAGGAAGAAGATGATCCAATTGATGTTGATACCCTGGAGGCTTTTCTCAGGGCCCAACTTCCAGATGTGCCAATGCGCCATGAATATCTGGAAAATCAGGTCTGGGAACGTGCCTGGATGGATTACTATGAACCAATTCAGATTGGTGAGAAATATTGGATTGTGCCTGAATGGCTGGAACCACCTGAAGCGGATGCCACTAACATTAAGCTGGACCCAGGTTTAGCGTTTGGTACAGGCAACCACGCCAGTACCTTTTTATGCTTACAGTGGTTGGGCAAAACCGATGTAAAAGATAAAGTTGTAATCGACTATGGCTGTGGTTCAGGCATTTTAGGGGTTGCGGCATTGTTACTGGGTGCAAAAAAGGTTTATGCAACAGATATTGACCCTCAGGCTGTTTTGGCAACCAAACAAAACGCTGAACTGAATGGTGTACTGGAACGTCTTTATGTGGGCTTGCCAGAAGAGTTTGATCAGGAATTCAAACCACAACAGGCAGACGTCCTGGTTGCGAATATTCTGGCTGCACCGCTCATGGCACTCGCGCCTGAATTCGCAACTTTGCTTAAAAATGAGGGTGAGTTCGCACTTGCTGGTGTAATCGAAGAGCAAGTTGCTGATGTTTCTAGTGTTTACTCTGAGTTTTTTGATATATTAGAGATCGAAAAGCGTGAAGAGAACTGGTGCCGCATTTCTGGAAAACGTAAAACAACAATTTGAGAATATTGTTACTTATGAGTGAAAAACAAACCCGCTGCCCTAAATGTTCGACCGTGTACAAAGTGACCCTTTCACAGCTCAGTGTTGCACAGGGTATGGTTTGTTGTCCAAAATGCGTGATTAACTTTAACGCACTGACGAATTTACTGGAATCCGAGACAAGCGAAGTTGTGCCAACACCCAGTAGCCGCTCACTGTTTTCGTCGATTCAGCCAGACAGTTCATTTGCAGAAAAGCAAATGCAGATTTTAAGTATTTTTGACCAGAAAATTGAAAACTCCAATATTGATCTGCTCACCTATCTCAACAACCTAAATTATTTCAATACAGAGCCAGTGACCGCCTTGCCTAACTTGAATTTGTCTGAAGATGTTTTACTTAATAATAATGATGATCACAGCACCAAACAGCATGGGTGGCTTTATTACACGCTTTGGGGAATTGGCAATATCGCGCTGATTCTGGTGTTTGCGTTCCAGATTTTATGGTTCAATCCAAAACTGATGCACGATAGCCCTGCCTTAAACAAAATGTTTAACTATGCCTGCGGCATGCTGACCTGCAAAACCCAGAATGACCAATATAAATATCTCAGTTTTGAAAAGGTTAAACTCAAACAAACCAGCAAGAATGAAACCCAGTTTGCAGGGGTGCTGATCAACCGCCACGAAAACAGCATATTGCTCCCTTCAATCAAGGTGGTTCTGAAAGATCAGGGAGAAGTGACGACAGACATCACACTCAAGCCACAGGATTATCTGGTTGAAAGTTTAAAAACCATTCAACGCATTCCATCAAATAGTCCTTTTAGATTTGAATTTAGCATTCCAAAAAGTAAAAATAGCTTCGATGACTATAGTTTAGAAATTGTACAGCCCTAAAAGCATAAAAAAATGACAAAAAAATAAAAAAAAGTGCAGTTAATTTGCTCACTTTTTCGCTGACAGTGGTATGATACGCGCCACGAATGCTTTGACCTACATACTCCTCGTTATTTACAGACAATAAAATCGTTAAACGAACTGTGCTTTTATCTCCTAAGCGCACTGTTGGTTTTTTTGTTTTTAAAAGTGGGTTGTAACAAATATTTAACCATTGTTACGCTTATTTTTTACACAATTCGAGGATTTGTGGCAAGCTAATAGTTCTTTTGTTTTAGAGTTGCTGAGATCTAAAATAGGATTCAGTAATTTAGACCACATTTATATATTACTTTACCCAAGTGATATTTGATTTTTCGGATTAACACGCATGAATAGCAAATCTCCTATTTTTACGGCTCAATCTGATGTCGCTCTCCGCATCCATGTAGATCGCGCAGTTCGTCATTATTTTGCACAGTTGCAAGGTGAGCAACCATCTCAAGTGTATGACATGGTTTTAGCAGAAATGGAGAAACCTCTTTTATCTGTGGTCTTGGAATATACCCGTGGCAACCAGACGCGTGCCGCTGAAATTTTAGGCCTTAACCGTGGAACTTTGCGTAAAAAGTTAAAAGCTCACGGTTTAATGAGTGAATAATTGATAAAATGCTCACGTTCTCGTGGGCATTTTTTTATGCTTAATTGTTTTAATCTGTAGACTTCAAAACTGTTGACCAAAATCATGACTATCAAACGTGCTTTAATCTCTGTTTCCGACAAAACTGGAATCGTTGAATTTGCTCAAAACCTTGCAGCGCTAGGGGTGGAAATTCTATCTACGGGCGGTACATACAAGTTGCTTAAAGACAACAGCATTGCCGTTGTGGAAGTTTCTGAACATACAGGCTTTCCTGAAATGATGGATGGCCGTGTTAAGACACTGCATCCAAAAATTCATGGGGGCATTCTGGCTCGTCGTGGTCTGGACGAAGTAGTGATGCAGGAACACAACATTGATCCGATTGATCTAGTTGTGGTCAACCTTTATCCATTTGCTGCGACTGTGGCTAAACCAGATTGTTCACTTGCTGATGCGATTGAAAACATCGACATCGGTGGTCCAACCATGGTTCGTGCAGCGGCAAAAAACCATGCTTCAGTCGGTATCATCGTCAATGCTGCTGACTACGATGCAGTTGTTGCTGAGTTAAAAGCGAATGGTGGACTTTCCCACGAAACTCGTTTCGACCTGGCGGTAAAAGCATTTGAGCATACCGCACAATATGATGGCATGATTGCTTCTTATCTGGGTGCGCGTGTAGGTAAGGCTGAGGGTGAAGCAGATTTGTTCCCCCGCACTTTCAATACGCAACTGAACAAAGCGCAAGATTTACGTTATGGTGAAAATCCTCATCAAAACGCGGCTTTCTATGTAGAAGCAAATGCCAAGGAAGCATCTGTTTCAACAGCAAAACAATTACAGGGTAAAGAGCTTTCTTATAATAATATTGCAGATACGGATGCAGCACTTGAATGTGTGAAATCATTTGTCAAACCAGCGTGTGTCATTGTTAAACATGCGAATCCTTGTGGTGTAGCTGTGTCACTAGATGGCATCAAAGCGGCTTATGACCTTGCTTATGCAACTGATCCTGAATCTGCTTTTGGTGGCATCATTGCATTCAACCGTGAGTTGGATGTAGAAACTGCTCAGGCAATTGTAGATCGTCAATTCGTTGAAGTGATTATTGCACCAAGCATTGCTGACGGTGTACTTAAAGTTACTGGTGCGAAAAAGAATGTTCGTGTCCTAGTGTGTGGTGAGCTTCCAGCCATTGATGCGCGCGCAGCACAGCTTGACTATAAACGTGTAAACGGTGGTTTGCTGGTTCAAGACCAAGATTTAGGTATGATCACCAAGGATGACCTTAAGGTTGTGACCAAACGTGCACCAACTGAACAAGAAATTGATGATCTCATCTTTGCCTGGAAAGTAGCGAAATACGTGAAATCGAATGCGATTGTGTATGCGAAAAACCGTCAAACCATTGGTGTGGGTGCAGGTCAGATGAGCCGTGTCAACTCAGCACGTATTGCAGCCATTAAAGCGGAACATGCGGGTTTGGTAGTTGAGGGTGCTGTGATGGCCTCTGACGCATTCTTCCCATTCCGTGATGGTATTGATAATGCGGCTAAAGCTGGCATTAAATGTATTATCCAGCCAGGTGGTTCAATGCGTGACGAAGAAACCATCGCCGCTGCCGACGAAGCAGGTATTGCAATGGTCTTTACGGGTATGCGTCACTTCCGTCACTAAATGCTACTTTAAAATTTCCATCTTATTTACCTCCCTCTAAATCTCCCTCCTAAAAGGAGGGAGACTACACCAATATCAATAATATAGGTTCCCTCTCCTCTTAGGAGAGGGTTAGGGAGAGGTTGAGAGGGACTTTTTTATTTTTAACAGGTATATTCTTAAATACTGAAAAAGGGAATAACTTTAAAATGAATATTTTAGTTTTGGGTAGCGGTGGCCGTGAACATGCACTTGCATGGAAAATCGCACAAGATGCAAAAGTCACTCAGGTTTTTGTTGCACCAGGTAATGCGGGCACAGCAACAGAAGATAAATGTAAAAACGTTGAGCTGGACATCTTGGACAACCCAGCCATTATTCGTTTTGCACAGGAAAATCAGGTTGAACTGATTATTGTTGGACCAGAAGCCCCTTTGGTCAACGGTGTGGTTGATGCCTGCCGTGCCGCAGACTTGAAAATCTGGGGACCTACCCAGTATGCTGCCCAGCTTGAAGGTTCAAAAGCATTTGCCAAACATTTCCTGAAGCGTCATGACATCCCAACCGCATTTTATGATGTCTTTACCGAAGTGGGCGCTGCAAAAGCATATATTGAACAACATGGCGCGCCAATCGTAATCAAAGCGGATGGTCTAGCTGCGGGCAAAGGCGTAATCGTTGCCATGAGCAACGAAGAAGCATTTGCCGCAATTGATGACATGCTGGCAGGCAACAAGTTTGGTGATGCAGGTTCACGTGTTGTCATTGAGCAATTCCTTGATGGTGAAGAAGCAAGCTTCATTTGCATGATTGATGGTACCAACATTTTACCAATGGCAACCTCACAGGATCACAAGCGTATTTTCGAGGGTGACCAAGGCCCGAACACGGGTGGTATGGGCGCCTACTCTCCTGCTCCAGTTGTAACTGCTGATGTATTTGAACGTGTGATGACGGAAATCATGCGTCCAACCGTAGAAGGTATGGCGAATGATGGACATACCTATACTGGCTTCCTATATGCTGGCTTAATGATTGATGAACAGGGTCAACCTCGTGTGATCGAGTTCAACTGCCGTTTTGGCGACCCAGAAACCCAGCCAATCATGATGCGTCTGAAATCCTCATTGGTTGATCTGGTTGAGACAGGTATTGCAGGCAACCTACCAAAAGAAGCTGAGTGGGATGAACGCAAGTCAATTGGTATCGTCCTTGCTGCTGAGGGTTATCCTGAAACCGTGCGTAAAGGTGATGTGATTTCTGGTCTTGGGCAATCGCCTGAAGACACCAAGATTTTCCATGCAGGTACAGCCACCACTGAAGATGGCCATATCATTACCGCAGGCGGCCGTGTGCTATGTGTAACCGCACTCGGTGACACAGTACTGGAAGCGCAAATTAATGCACTGGAAGTATGTGGTCAGGTCACATTTACAGGTATGCAATACCGTAGCGATATTGGTTACCGTGCCATTGCGCGTGAAAAGGCAGAATAAGCCAGTCTAATTGATAAAAAAGCTTTCCTTGGAAAGCTTTTTTATTCTTTAATAGGCAATAAATCAAACTTCTATATTCATTACTTAAATATAAAATTCAGAAAAACATATATTTATTTTCCCGTAAATCACTCAACCCCAGATTTAAAAAAAATTTATAAAACTATCATCAATTTATATTTACTTTGAACACAATTTCCCTCAGATAATCATATGCTTATATATCCAAATACAAATACTTCCCCTGTATCAGTTGGTAAATTATTGCTATGATTGCTAAAATTTTGAATACAGCTCAATTGTTGTTTTAGATTATTCATGATTATTTTCAATCATTTAATAAAATAAAACATCAATATTCAATCGTATTCAGCTCCCAATTTAACTTAAGGAATAATTGAATAGAGATTTTCCAGACACGGGATAGACCAACTGGAATTTGAATATTCATCTATTTCTTCTGTTGTTGCAAATAGTCTTCTGGATTAAAACTTAAAAACAATTCACGTGATTGTTGAATGAGGATGCCAATTTGCAACATACAAACCCATTGCAATGATTGATGCTTGAGAAATCATAATGTTCTCGGCATTCTTCCGATTAGGATTTATACATGAAAAAGCTGATTAGCCTTTTTTTAAGTGTATCGGTGCTATTACTTGCGGCATGCAGTAAACAGCCAGATACCGCATCGAGTGAACAAAAAAATGATGCTGCGGGCCTCCAGACTGTTGTCATCGCATCTACAGGTTCAGACGCTGATATTTGGCGCCATATTGCCAGCCTGCCAGAAACCAAGGCTGCTGGTATTAAACTGGAAGTGAAAAACTTCACGGATTATGTGGCAATGAACACGGCGGTCGCCAATAAGGAAGTTGATCTCAATGCATTCCAGTCTTATGCTTATCTGGTTGCTTTCAACGCAGCCAACAAAGACAAGATCGCGCCTGTTTCAACCACTTATTTAGAACCTATGGGGATTTATTCAAATAAGGTAAAGAAAGTTGAAGAGTTTGCCCAGGGTGCAACCATTGCCATTCCAAATGATGGTGCCAATGAATCCCGTGCACTATTACTTTTACAAAGCGCTGGCTTGATCAAGTTAAAACCTGACTTTGACCCAGTGAAAGGTACGCCTGCCGACATCATTGAAAACAGCAAGAAAATTGTAATCAAGCCGATTCAGATGGCAACTGCTGTACGTGTAAAAGACGAGGTTGATGCAATCCTGTTGGGTAATACCCTTGCGATGGAAGGTGGTTTGAACGTTCTTAAAGATGCAATCTTCTATGAACCAATTGACCAGAGCACCAAGTTAAACGTCAATATTTTGGCAACTGCCGAATCACGTAAAGATGATCCAGTATTGCAAAAGGTCGGCGCGCTTTATCATACCGAAGCAGTCAAGCAATATGTGCAGGAACACTTTGCTGGCACTAAAGTTGACGTAAACAAGCCAACAAGCTATCTCACAGAAGCAAATCCGTAATATAATCGTAGGGTCTGTTGACATTTCACAGATGCTTGCGACAGAGGATATTTTTTAGACGGTACAAGACGTGACTTACGAAATTTAGTCATTCTAAATGAGTAAGGCATAACGCAGTAACGGCAAAAAATATCCCTGTCCCAAAGGGTTATGGCTAAAACTGCCCCAAACTTCGTTATGAAACTTGGTAAGGGTCTCTCCATTACCTGCGTTTCATGCCTCGTTTGTGTGGTTTTAGCCGATAACGCAATGCATGGCTGAAATATCAACAAACCCTAAATAAAACAGGCAAAATAATTTTGCCTGTTTTGCTTTTTTGCCTAGTATTGACGAACATGATCCAATTTAAAAATATTTCAAAACGCTATCAACTAAAAGGTCAAATGATCAACGCGCTGGATCAAATCAATTTAGAGATTCCAGCGGGGAGTATCTTTGGCGTTATTGGCTATAGTGGCGCAGGTAAAAGTACCTTAATCCGACTGATTAACTTGCTTGAACACCCATCCGAAGGGCAAGTCATCATTAATCAAAAAGATTTTACTGCAATGGATGCACGCACTCTTCGTCAAGAACGTGCAAATATTGGCATGATTTTTCAGCACTTTAATTTATTACAAACCAAAACGGTGTCTGAAAACATTGAAATGCCACTTAGGTTACTTGGCCATAGTAAGGCGGAACGAGAAAAGCGTTTAGCTGAACTACTAGATTTTATTGATCTCAAACATAAAAAAGATGCCTACCCTGACGAACTTTCAGGTGGACAAAAACAGCGTGTAGGGATTGCACGTGCGCTTGCCAATCACCCCAAGATTCTGCTGTGTGATGAGGCGACTTCCGCACTTGATCCACAAACCACCCAATCCGTGCTGGCACTGTTAAAGAAGATCAATCAGGAACAAAACATCACCATTGTGATGGTCACCCATGAAATGGATGTGATTGAGACTGTTTGCGATTATGTGGCAGTAATGGAAGCTGGCAAGGTGATTGAAACAGGGCCTACGCTGAATATTTTTAGTCAACCACAACACCCCACCACAAAAACCTTTATTCAAACGGTATTACAGCAACAGTTGCCAGTAAATATCTTAAACAACCTTGAACACAGACATCACAATAGTATTTATAGTTTGCAGTTTCTGGGTACATCTGCACAGGAAACGCTAATTCAGGCAGTCATCCAGCAGTTTGACATCAGTTTAAATATTCTGTTTGCCAATATGACTGAAATCAATGGTACCGTGATTGGGCAAATGTTTATTCAACTGCTCGGTGATGAAAGCATTATTCAGGAAGCAATCCAATTTCTGGAGCAGCATGGCGTTAAAGTTGAACAGTCTGGAGTCAGCCAATGAGAGATTTAATTGTACAATGGCTGACTGAAGTCACGGCACCTTTTTGGCATAGTGCCCTCAGCATTGACCAGTTTGTGACAGCCTTGCAGGAAACCTTTCAAATGGTTTTCTTCTCATTACTATTTGGCTGTATCTGGGGATTGGTTCAGGGTATTACTCTGGTGGTTACCCGTACAGGTGGCATCCTACAAAATCGGGTGATTTACTATTTCCTCAATCCTATTGTCAATGCCCTACGTTCACTCCCATTTATCATTTTATTGATTGCGGTGATTCCACTAACCAAACTGCTGGTGGGAACATCCATTGGGACATGGGCTGCAATTGTGCCTTTAACCATCTATGTGGGTCCATACCTAGGCCGTCTAATTGAAACTTCTCTGCTTGAAGTGAATGAGGGAATTATTGAATCAGCTCAGGCAATGGGTGCAACCCCTTGGCAAATTATCTTTAAGTTTATTATCCCTGAAGCGCGTAGCTCACTGATCCTGAACCTAACCACAGGAACGATTACTCTAATTGGTGCCACAGCAATGGCGGGCGCTGTTGGCGCAGGTGGTATCGGTGATTTAGCCATTTCTTATGGTTATCAGCGTTTTGATACCAGTGTGGTTATCCTCACTGTCATCGTGCTTCTGCTGCTTGTCCAGTTGGTGCAAATGTTGGGCGATTGGTTGGCAAAATTGCGTTAAACGATATAATTAATAAAAAGACAGCCCTCATTTTGAGGGCTGTTTCATTGCATGACCAAATCATTTCCTGAAGTAATCCGATGTCCAGCATCACATTCCTCCGCTGTTGCATAACGAAGCTCTGAAAAACCAATGCCTAGAAAATAGTCATCCTCATTCCAGACATCACAACATTCTTGTACATTAAAGTTAGCTACTTCAAGTACCAAATCATAGCCTTTTTTTAAGACCACAAGATCACCTAAATGGAACATACCGTCTATCCTTTTCTAAAGAAGATAATTAAAGTTTAAGAGTATTTTTTTTCATTTTTATGACAGAGTCACTTTAATCATTTAACTACTGAGTCATTTAATTTTCATTGAAAACGCAAAATTAATCACAATAGTTAAATTTAATGTATATTATTTACACTAAAAACTATCACATATTTCCTCCCTATTACAAGCTATCAATAACCGTATAACCAGTATTCTTTACCTGCATAATGACGAATCCTTATAAATTTATATGAGGAAAATAAACCTCATTTGCAGCCTTAAATGTATTTACATGCAAAGGCGCTAGATCTTCAAGTGCCTGATAGCCACCCGCCAACACGAACAGTATGGGAATTTTCATTTTTCTTGCCATATCAAACACCAAACGGTCACGTTCAAACAACAGCTCTGTGGTCAACCACTTCGAGCCATATTTATCATGTTGATGACAATCCATCCCTGCCTGATAAATAACCAGATCGGCCTCCCAACGTGAAGCATATTGAAATGCCTCAAAAATGGATTCCCGATATAAATCAAAATTGCCTTGCTTGGGGTGGATATAACGGGTCAGGCTGCGCTCACCTGCCTTACAACCAAAACGAATCCCAAAAATTCCAAAATTAACCAGATTGGTGAGTCGGTTGGTAAATATCGCAGTGCCATCTCCACCATGCTGATCACAATCCAGCACAAAGATTCGTTTTTCAGGATATTGCTTTGCGACCAAGGCCAAACCATTAAAGGTACAATACGCCGCACCAGACTCATAACTGGCATGATGAAAGCCCTGTGCGATATTCGCGGCAATACCCTCTTTAAACGCAATATCAGCACCAACCAACTGCCCTGCCTGTACTGATAAAATCGCATCCCGCAATTGTTCATTCCAAGGTTTAAAGCCTTGTATGGTTGCAAATGCGGACTCGCCTGCCAGAAAGGCCTCAACATATTGCGGATTATGGAGTTTCTTTAGAATTTCAACATCAATCAAACCAGGATCAATCAGTTCAACCATTTTATGCTTACACAACACATCCGCCACCGCGGTGAGCTTTTCCATGCTATTGGTATGCGTTCGGGCATAATAGCGTGGAGAGTAACAGGCTTTTAGCATGGATGTCCTACGTAAATTTGATCTTGAGCAATTTCCATAAGTTGGCTCAATTCAGTCGTATCAGGTCGAAATAGTCCATTATCTACCTGTTGTTTAAAGTGATAGTTAAATGCGCGGGCACGGTTTTTAGGCGACACTGCCAAAGTGGTCAAACGCAAAAACCAAAAACCATTCATTTCAGAGATGGGAATCACATAGCCTTTATATTGTTTATTTTTATGTTTTTCCAGTTGCGCAATGTCATAGTTTGCAGAAAACAGGCTACCTGCGGGTAAACGCACCCCATTCATCATCAATGGCACCAGACTAATACAGGAATGATTGTCCCCCATATTCAACTTTTCCATCATAATCGGCTGATCATTTTCATCTACAAAAATATTAATTTCACCCTGTCTCAATAAACGATGGTGTGCGATGCGTAGAAAGAATTTCTCTGCCATTGGACAAGACCCAACTTTGGGTTTTTCTTCCAACGCATGGCATTCAATCATCTCAATCGTCCGTGCATCCTGTGGCAGAATTATATCGGCAAGCAACTGGCAAATCAGGATACTTTCCTCAAGTTCAGCATATTGATGGATATTTCTTAATTTGGCCTGAAAATCCACTTCCTGCCTTAAATTCTGGGCAAACGTTTCTTCTGAATTCAAACGTTGTAGACACTGCTGCACATCGGCATGAATATCCAGATTGCGCCAAGTGACAAGTTCTAGGCCATAGGAAGAGCTCTGGTTTAAAATATTTCTCAGCCCCTTGGTCTCATAATCATCAAAGATTCGTAAATCCTGAAAACCAAGCGCATCACGGGGTTGTGAAACAAATTCAGCAATCACACGTGTTGCCTGAGTATAACCACAACCACGGCGTTCGGTTTGATGACTAAAGTGCTCATTCAGCATTTCAGTAAGTTTGGCAGACAAGGGATGCAAATATTTTTTAAAAATCACCACCACTTCGTGATCAACCAAATCAGACATAACTTCCTCTCTTATTGTTATGATTTATTTGCATTTCATCCTGAAAAATTGCCCTGTACTTATGTTGTTAAGCAATCTTTTTAAATTATTTTCACATTTATTCCATATATTTAAAGATGAATATAAATCATTAACTTATAAAACTTTTATACCATATTTATTTAAAATACTACACTTGTCAACTATAAAGATTTTCTGCTCTTAAGCCTGTCACAATCTGCCCTAAAACGTCATCCGCATGGCACACTATTTTGCACTCTTTACTATTTCCACTTACACTAGACACAGGTGATGGTCTTTATCATCAACCCAGCAATAACCACATGAAACAAAGATTTAGGACTCGGCTATGCATTATAAGATTCATGCAATTGACGTAAAAAATGCCTTAAAAAACTATATTTGGTTATTGGAAGATACCATCACAAAAGAAGTTGTTGCGATTGATCCCACTGAAGCAGATTTGGTGACTGCATTTTGCGAACAGCATCAACTGCACCTGAAACAGATTTGGCTGACCCACTGGCATCGTGATCATACCGACGGGGTGCAGGGATTATTGGCAAAGCAAAATATTCTGGTGTATGGTCCACGTGATGAATTAACGAAAATCGCTTTTATTTCAAACCCGCTGCAACATAATGATCATTTCCTTTTTCATAACCTAAAAGTTGAGATTATTGCCACACCTGGTCATACCCTCGGTCATATCGTCTACTTTATTGAGGAAATTGATACCCTGTTCTGTGGTGATACCCTGTTTGCAATGGGTTGCGGTCGCCTGTTTGAGGGTACGGCTGAGCAGATGTATCATTCACTGAATCGGCTTGCCGCCTTGCCAATCCAAACCAAGGTTTACTGCACCCATGAATATACGCTTGCCAATGGTGAGTTTGCACTAACCATTGAACCTCATAATGTTGCACTGCACGAGCGTATGCAACAGGTCAAGGCATTAAGGGAGGCTGATCAGATTACCCTGCCAAGCACCATTGAACTGGAACTTGCAACCAATCCATTTTTGCGTACCGAAAGTGCGGAGGAATTTGCCCATATCCGCAGCCTAAAAGACCAATTTTAGTCTGGCAATCCGATATAAATCCATGCATTTTCCGCTTTTGCATTAAAGTGGAAAATGAAATTATTTTTTACATTTAGGATTAAATGGATTTTTACACATTTTTTTAAGCATAGCCAATAAAAAATATTTTTGATAATAAATACAATCAATTAAAAAACACACAGATAAACTTTACTTTATAAAAATTACGCTATTTTTACATAATTTACATGCAGAAAAATAAAAGTTTTCATTTGCCCTTTAAAAAATTTTCACTGACCCTTATTAATAAACACAGGTTCACAAGGAGTTCTGGTATGAAAAATAGAGTTGTTAAAGCAAAAAATTTATTGGCCTTTCGTATTTGGTTAGAAAAATTAGGATATTCCGTTAAGAATCTGGCAGATAACCGTGGATTTACCTTTAGCTTTAAAAAAGAATATGGATTGGTCACAGGTGACCTATCTGGTAACGCTTTAGCAATGCAACTGGGCGAAGAATTCGAAGACCACTTAAAAGCATAATCATGATCTTATCTTTACATAAACAAGGATTTCATATGGACATGAAATCCTATGATATGAAAAACTGACCTGTTTTTTAATTTTCCCCACCTCACTAATTTCTCACTTTCTAACCAACTGTCATTAAAATAACGTTGGAACAATTGTAATTTCCAAGTATCATAATGCCCTAGTCGAGGGATGCTGCGACAATTGATGGGTACTAAAGATCAATTTGCCAGGCTCGACGATCGGTTGAACACTCGCTTTAACCAACAACGGCATCCGCGAACAGAATGATCCATACTATTTTTTCTAGGAGATCCTGATGAACGCGGTGAATGCTTCATTTACAGATTATAAAGTTGCCGATATTTCCCTTGCTGACTACGGTCGTAAAGAAATCAAGCTTGCTGAAGCAGAAATGCCAGCCCTGATTGGTTTACGCAAACGTTATTCAGCGTCAAAACCACTGGCTGGTGCAAAAATTCTCGGTTGTATCCACATGACCATCCAGACTGCGGTTCTAATTGAAACCCTAGTTGAGTTAGGTGCTGAAGTCCGCTGGACATCTTGCAACATCTTCTCTACCCAGGACCATGCTGCCGCTGCGATTGCTGCCCGTGGTATCCCAGTTTTTGCCTGGAAAGGTGAAACTGAAGAAGAATATGTGTGGTGTCTGGAACAACAGATCAATGTCAATGGTCAGCCTTGGGATGCCAACATGATTCTGGATGATGGCGGCGACTTAACCGCACTTGTTCATGACAAATATCCTGCGCTTTTAGAACGCATCCACGGCATTACTGAAGAAACCACCACAGGTGTGCAACGCCTGTTGGAAATGTGGAAAGATGGTTCTCTTAAAGTTCCTGCAATCAACGTGAATGACTCGATTACCAAGTCAAAAAATGACAATAAATACGGTTGCCGTCACTCACTCAATGATGCCATCAAACGTGCAACAGACATGCTACTTTCTGGCCGTCGTGCGCTGGTAATTGGCTATGGTGACGTAGGTAAAGGTTCTGCGCAGTCTTTACGTCAGGAAGGCATGATCGTTCGTGTAACTGAAGTTGACCCAATCTGTGCAATGCAGGCCTGCATGGACGGTTACGAAGTTGTGTCTCCATACAAAAATGGTGTACAGACTGGTAAAAAAGAAGACATCAACCAGGATTTATTAGGCAACACTGACCTTGTTGTCACCACAACGGGTAATTACCACGTATGTGATTCAGCAATGCTGGATAGCTTAAAGGCAGGTGCTGTGGTATGTAACATCGGTCACTTTGACACTGAAATTGATACAGCTTACCTACGTGGTTACAAGTGGGTTGAAGTTAAGCCACAGGTACATCAGGTTTATCGTTCAGAAGATGAAAGCAACTATTTAATTCTTCTTTCTGAAGGCCGTTTAGTGAACCTTGGCAATGCAACAGGCCACCCATCACGTGTTATGGATGGTTCATTTGCCAATCAGGTACTCGGTCAAATCCACTTATACAATGAAAAATTTGCTGATTTACCTGCTGACCAAAAACAGGCTGCGATCCGTGTGGAAGTGCTTCCTAAGAAACTGGATGAGGAAGTTGCCGCAGCAATGGTTGCTGGTTTTGGTGGTGTCTTGACACAACTGACGCAAGTACAGGCAGATTATCTCGGCGTTGCTGTTGAAGGCCCGTTCAAGTCTGACGCTTATAAATATTAAGTTTTAATTCCCTCTCCCTAACCCTCTCCCTTAGGGAGAGGGAATATTCATTACCCGAATGAATATCAAAAAGTCCTCTCCTCTCAGGAGAGGATTTAGGAGAGGTGAAAAGAAATAAAAAGGATTTGAAATGACCAAACGTGTTCCTATTTCTTTTGAGTTTTTCCCACCAAAAACCGATGCGGGTGCAGAAAAATTACGGGTTGTTCACCAAGAACTACAACTGTTAAATCCAGAGTTTTTTTCAATTACTTATGGTGCTGGTGGTTCCACCCGTGAACGTACCTTAGCGGCGATTAATGACTTTAATGGCAAAGGTACGCCTGTTGCACCGCACCTTTCCTGTATTGGTGATGACAAAGCACGTATTGCTGAACTTTTGGATTTATACAAATCCCAAGGTATTGATCGTATCGTTGCTTTACGTGGTGACTTGCCCTCAGGTCAAGTGGGCCTGGGTGAATTGCCTTATGCACAGGACCTGGTTCGCTTTATCCGTGAACATTCAGGTGAGCATTTTCACATTGAAGTGGCGGCCTATCCTGAAATGCATCCGCAGGCAGAAAGTTTTGACGCGGACATCCAGCGCTTTGTCGAGAAAGTGAATGCTGGTGCCAATGCGGGTATCACCCAATTCTTCTTTAATCCAGATGCATATTTCTACTTCATTGAACGAATTGCCAAGGCAGGTGTGGATGTACCCGTTGCGCCAGGCATCATGCCAATTATCAACGCAAGCAACCTGATCCGCTTTGCCGATGGCACAGGTGCGGAAATCCCACGCTGGATTCGCAAGCAACTTGCCGCCTATGGTGATGACAGTGAAAGTATCAAGGCATTTGGTCATGAAGTGATTGTGAAACTTTGTGAACGTTTAATTGCGGGTGGTGCGCCAACACTGCATTTCTATTCGATGAACCAAACCGAACCAACTCGACAACTCGTTGTTGACCTTGGCTTAAACTAAATTTGCATGAGCATTCCCCAGACATGAACCGTTTTTACATCGAAGCCGAATTAAACACTGGCAATACCATTGAATTGACAGAATCGGTGTTTCATCATTGGGTGCGTGTGCTCCGTGCAAAAGAGCAGGAACAGGCCATCTTCTTCAATGGAAAAGGTGGTGAATATAACGTGACGCTCACTGAAATCAACAAGAAAAATGCGTTTGTGTCAGTTGATCATTTTGAGCCAGCTGATCGGACACCACCCTTTAAAGTGGTTTTAGGCCAGGTGATGAGCAAGGGGGATCGCATGGATTATGCGATTCAGAAAGCCACTGAACTTGGTGTGACCACTATTCAACTGTTGACCAGCGAACGTTGCGAAATGCGCCTGAAATATGACCGTGATCAAAAGAAGATTGATCATTGGCAGTCTGTGGCGATTGCAGCATGTGAACAATGTGGCATGAACATTGTTCCAGAAATCCTTGCTCCCATTGCCTTGACAGACTGGGTCAGCTCGGAACTGCCACAGGCCCGTTTCGTTTTGGCACCGAATAAAGACCAGAACAATGTATTGCAAAATAGTGAACCTGATTTAGCGCTACTGATTGGTCCAGAAGGTGGTTTGAGTGAGGCAGAAATTGAAACTGCAAACCAGAACCATTTTCAAAGCTGGTGCATTGGAGACCGTGTTTTAAGGACTGAAACCGCTCCAGTTGTCGCCTTATCCATTTTAAATTATCACTTTTCAGCCAAATAATGGTTTTGGATTGCTTTCCAATGGCTTTAGCGGTAATTTAAAATAAAACACGATGATGTTGATATACAGCAACGTCTGTAGGCCCAACACAGATAAAAATGAAAAGGATTATTCTTTATATGTCAGGGGTTCAAGAAAAAAAATTTCCGCAGTTTATTTATACGGATCAGATCAACTATCCTAACCACGTACGCCTATTCGTTTTAAGTGTATTTTTTATTGCGCTTCTGGATTATCTTTTATTTGCTTCTTTCTATTCCTTTAGTGCGAATATTTTTACCACATGGATGACCCTTACCCTTACGCTATTACTCAGTTTTTACGCAATCTGCCACTTTTCATTAAGATATTACTCATCAAGTCGCTTTGCTGGAAAAACCAACATTACCTTTCAGGTGATCTGCTTTTTCACGGGATTATTGCTGGGGATCAGCACCATTGTGATCAATTACCTATTGATTAAGGATGTCCCGAATCTTTCCGCATCACACATCCTGACCTTGACGGCCTTGCTGCTCACCTCTTCACACATTATTGCGCTGACTTTTTTAACCCAGCATATCCGTTACTTCTTCCTGTTCTTCATTCCAAGCATCAGCCCCTTGGTGATTTCTCAGATTATAAATAGAGATCAAGAACATACCCTATTTTACATTGCCTATTACCTGTCTTTTTTTGCAACCCTACTGTGTGCACAGGCCACCTTTAAAATTCACCAGCGCCTGTCACAGGTTCTGGACAAGAACAAGCAACTGATTGATGTGGCGGAACAACACAATCAGTGGACAGAGGAACTCTGCCAACAATTGCAGCGTGAAGTCAACAAATCCAAGGACATAGAAGCACAACTACAGTTCAATAATCATTTACTCGAACAAAAGGTCCGTGAGCGTACTTTCGATCTTACCCAGATGAATGAGAGTCTGGAGGAACACCGCCAGAATTTGGCTTTTGCCCATGAAACTGCGGGTATTCGTCCCTGGGAATGGAATCTGGAAACCCATACGGTTGGTGTCACCAATGCCCATAGTCAGGCGGTTACACGCAAGTCTGAAAACCACTACACCCTGCTGCATAAAATCGTACACCCAGATGATGTGGATCGGGTTAAAAATACCCTCTATAGCCACTTGTGCGGACAAACACAACGCTATGAAGAAACTTTCCGCATCAAACGCCATAATGGTGAATGGGCATGGATTCATGATGTTGGACAGGTCATTCTAAGAAATCCCAAAGATGGAACGCCGTTGCGTATGGTGGGCATACACCGTGATATTAACCAGGAGAAAAAGCATCAGGAACGTTTAAAACTGGCTGCCAGCGTTTTTGAACAGGCCTCTGAAGGCATTTTTATTCTGGATGAAAATTTCTGCTATATCGAGGTCAATCCAAAATACGAACAACTGACTGGACTTGATAAGCAAATTATTCTAAACAAAGAACTTTTTGAAATTACCAAACAGAATAAACAGCATCACCATAATTTCCACCTCTCGATTCTGGACACCTTATATGAAGAACAGGAATATGAGGGTGAATTTCAGGAAACCTATCTTTCTGAGAAGTCCTGTTTTTTATGGATGCATATTAATGCGGTAAAAGATGAAGCGGATCGGGTCATTAACTATATTGGCATTGTGTCTGACCAGACTGAACGAAAACATCAGGAACAGCGTCTTTCCTATCTCACCAACTACGACACCCTGACGGATTTACCAAATCGTTTCTATTACCACCAGCAATTGCATCAATATCTGGTCAATGAGGCATCTATCCAGCATCTTGCGGTAATTCGATTGAATATCGATAGATTCCGCGCCTTGAATGAATTACTGAGTAATCAGGCAGGTAATGAGCTGCTTAAACAGGCTGCACAACGTTTAAGGATTAGCAATATTGATGCGCTTTTGGTGGCCCATTTAAGCGCGGATGATTTCGCCATTATTTACGAGATGTCACCACTCCATCCACAAATACATCAACTGTGCAACAATATTGTCGAGGCATTTAGTAAGCCATTCTATATTGCGGAACAGGAATATGTGGTCAGCATCTCCATCGGTGTCGCCATTTACCCAGAGCACGGCCGTCAGGTTGACAACCTCAATACCCATGCTGAACAGGCACTTACGGAAGCCAAACGCTTGGGTGGCAATACCATTCGTTATTATTCGAGTGAACGCACCAACTTTGTGGCGAGACACACTGACTTGGAACTCGATCTAAGAAAAGCGATTCAGAACAATGAACTGGTTGTTTATTATCAACCCAAGATTACTGCCACTAATTACCAGATTAATGGCTTTGAAGCCCTGATTCGTTGGAAACACCCAACCAAAGGCCTGATCATGCCAAATATCTTTATTCCTTTGGCGGAAAGCACCAGCCTTATTTCAGATATCGGGCGCTTCGTCCTGTATGAGGCGGCAAAACAAATCCAGATTTGGCAAAAACTGGGGTTCTCCAACATTCATATCGCTGTAAACATTGTGGCACAGCAAATCCTGCGTGGTCAGTTGTTGCATGATATTGATGCGGTTCTGGACACCTATGCAATTTCAGGCAAAGATCTTGAGCTGGAAATTACCGAATCCGCTTTCCTGGAAAATACGGAAAGTGTCAAGACAGTTTTATGTGCACTTAAAGAACGCAATATTTCCATTGCACTGGATGATTTTGGAACTGGCTACTCCTCCCTCGCCTACCTCACCGAATATCCAATTGACATCTTAAAAATTGATCGGGCATTTATTTCAAAAATTGGTGATGCCAAACAGGATGCGATTGTTAATGCCATGATTGCCATGGGCAAAACCATTGGCCTAAAAGTCGTGGCGGAAGGGGTTGAGACCGAACAACAGCGCGACTATTTGAAACGCCAAAACTGTGACATATTGCAGGGTTACCTGTTTGCCAAACCATTAACGGCAGCCCATGCAACCGAATATCTACAACAGCACACCCAGCTGTCAACCGCAAGATATTCCATTTAAAATGAATTTTGGGCTTTTTGAGCGTTGATTTTATCATCATTATCAATTGTCAATAAGCCTCATCGTTCATGAAAATAAGCTTTTTTGACTGGGCTAAACCATGAACTAGTGCTATATTCTTGTGCACTTATCTTAATATCATAATCAGTCCTAGCTATGACTGGTTGTTGTATTGAAACAACTATCGAAACAATCGAGACTCAGATGGACGATCAATCTTTAAAACAAGCCGCTTTGTATTACCATGAATTTCCTACACCTGGAAAAATCAGTGTGACACCTAGCAAGCAGCTCGTTAACCAACGAGATTTAGCGCTTGCATATTCTCCTGGTGTCGCAGCTCCATGTCTGGAAATTGAACGTGACCCTTCTGCCGCCGCTAAATATACAGCCCGTGGCAATCTGGTCGCCGTCGTGAGTAATGGTACAGCCGTGCTTGGTTTAGGGAACATTGGTCCCCTTGCCTCCAAACCTGTAATGGAAGGTAAAGGTGTGCTGTTCAAGAAGTTCGCTGGTGTTGACGTATTCGATATTGAAATTGCTGAAAACGATCCAGACAAGATCGTGGATATCGTTGCCGCATTGGAACCAACGTTTGGTGGTATCAACCTGGAAGACATCAAGGCACCTGAATGTTTCTATATTGAGAAGAAACTTCGTGAACGCATGAAGATTCCTGTGTTCCATGATGATCAACATGGTACCAGTATCATTGTAGGTTCAGCATTGTTGAATGCCTTGCAGATCGTGAACAAGAAAATTGATGAAATCAAGATCGTGGCTTCTGGTGCTGGTGCTGCCGCCCTTTCCTGCCTCGACTTGCTTTGCGCTTTGGGCGTGAACAAGGCAAACATCGTTGTTGCGGATTCCCGTGGTCTTCTCACAACATCACGTGAGGGGCTGGACGAGTCTAAAAAACGCTATGTTCAGGACATTGCAGCAACCCAGTTGCATGAAGTCATGGCTGGCGCAGATATGTTCCTTGGTCTTTCAGCAGCGGGAATCTTAACCAAGGAAATGGTTAAGGAAATGGCTGAAAACCCAATTATCTTTGCATTGGCAAACCCAGACCCAGAGATTTTGCCTGAACATGCGCATGAAGTTCGTCCTGATGCAATTATGGCGACAGGTCGTTCAGACTACCCGAACCAGGTAAACAACGCACTGTGCTTCCCTTATATCTTCCGTGGTGCGCTGGATGTAGGTGCAACCACCATTAATGAAGACATGAAGATTGCCTGTGTCCATGCGATTGCGCGTATGGCACACGTTGAGGCGGATGCAGCAACCTATGGTGAAAAATCTGCATCATTTGGTCGTGACTACCTTATCCCTCGCCCATTGGACCAGCGCCTGATTCTGGAAATTGCTCCAGCAGTGGCAAAAGCGGCAATGGACTCAGGAGTGGCAACACGTCCAATCGAGGATTTCTCTGCTTACCGTCAAAGACTGTCTGAGTTCGTATACAACTCTGCATTCCTGATGAAGCCGATTTTCTCTCAGGCAAAAACCGATCCTAAACGTATTGCGTATGCTGAAGGCGAAGACCAGCGCGTATTACGTGCAATCCAGATTGTGGTTGATGAGGGCTTGGCTAAACCAATCCTTATAGGTCGTACCGCTGTCATTGAAGAAAATATCAAGAAACTTGGTTTGCGTCTGCAAAATGGTGTAAACATCGAAATCGTTGATCAGGAAAAGAATTCCCTGTATGACGATTTCTGGAAAGATTATTACCAGACCATGCAGCGTAAAGGCGTGACTGTTGAATACGCGCAGCGCGAAGCACGCCGCCGTTCAACCTTGATTGCAGCATTATTGGTTAAGTTCGGCAAGGCTGATGGTATGCTTTGTGGTACTTATTCAAGTTACGACATCCATTTAGACTTTGTTAAAAATGTGATTGGCCTGAAAGAGGGTCGCAGCACATTCTTTACATTGAATGCATTGATGCTTGAAGACCGTAACCTGTTTATTGCCGATACCTACGTCAACACCAACCCAACTGCTGAACAGCTTGCTGAAATGACCATTTTGGCAGCGGAAGAAGTTCGTCGTTTTGGTATTACACCACGTGTTGCCCTACTTTCACATTCAAGTTTCGGTAGCGATCAATTTGATCCGAGCGCACAAAAAATGCGTGAAGTTTACCGTTTGTTGACAAAGCAGGCGCCAGAACTTGAGGTTGAAGGTGAAATGCATGGTGATGCAGCTTTGGACGAAACAATTCGTCACTTTGCTTTCCCAAATTCCCGCTTCAAAGGTTCGGCAAACCTGTTGATTATGCCTAACCTCGATGCTGCGAATATTTCATTCAACTTATTGAAGGCAACTTCTGGCAACAATGTAACCATTGGTCCTATTTTACTAGGTGCAGCAAAACCAGTTCATATCCTGACTCCAACGACGACCACTCGCCGTTTGGTCAACATGACTGCGTTAACTGTTGCTGAAATCCAGCAAAGTCAAAACTAATCGCTAAGCCAGGCTTTTCGAGAAAAGCTTTGCTTAACGCTTGAGAAAACCTCTATTCTGTTGCATGATTGTGTGAAGAATAGAGGTTTTTTCATGCAAGTTTATTTAGTAGGCGGTGCAGTTCGAGATCACTTACTCGGGCATCCCTATCACGAAAAAGATTATGTGGTGGTCGGAGCAACACCAGAACAACTCCTCGCTGAAGGTTATCAACCTGTTGGTAAAGATTTTCCTGTATTCCTACATCCAAAAACAAAAGAAGAATATGCACTTGCCCGCACAGAGCGCAAGTCTGGTGTGGGTTATCATGGTTTCCAGTTTTTTACCGATACAACCGTCAAGTTAGAAGAAGACCTGATTCGCCGTGATTTAACCATCAATGCCATGGCAATGGATGAGGATGGTACAGTCTACGACCCTTATGGCGGACAAAAGGACTTAAACCAGAAAGTCCTTCGCCATGTTTCAAATGCTTTTACCGAGGACCCTTTGCGTGTGCTTCGGGTTGCCCGATTTGCCGCACGTTATGCCAACTACGGTTTTAAAATCGCAGATGAAACGCTGCAACTCATGAGTGAAATTGCGAAATCAGGTGAGCTTGATGCATTGACTCCTGAACGTGTCTGGAAAGAAACATCACGGGCCTTAATGGAGGATCATGCATATATCTATTTCCAGACACTACAGGATTGTGGGGCGTTAAAAGTTCTGTTCCCAGAAATTGATGCCTTATTTGGTGTACCACAGCGCCCTGAATACCATCCAGAAGTGGATTGTGGGGTTCATACCCTCATGGCCCTAAAACAGGCGTGTCAATCCAATTATGCACTGGATGTACGCTTCGCTGTTCTGGTCCATGATTTAGGCAAGGCATTGACCCCTGTTGAAGAGCTGCCACGCCACATCATGCATGAGGAACGTGGTTTACAGCCCGTAACAGATGTGTGTGACCGCTTAAAGGTTCCCTCTCAGCTCAAGAGTCTGGCCCTGACCGTCTGTAAAGAGCATTTAAAGTGCCATCAGGCCAAGAGTTTAAAACCAGGTACTTTATGGCGTTTACTACAACGTTTGGACGTTCTACGGAAACCAGAAAAGGTTGAGGCATTTGTACAGGCATGTGAATGTGACGCAAAAGGCCGTCTGGGTCTGGAAGACCGTCCTTACCCACAGGCTCAATATATTCTGGATGCAATGCAAATTGTACGGAATATTCGGGCACAGGATTTACCTGAACACATCACAGGGCCTGAGATTGGTGAAATGCTGATTCAATACCGAATTGAGGCATTGGCACAGTTCAAACAGCAACACGATGAGTCATAATTTGGGTATGTAAAAACAGAACCAATAAAAAAACCCAGTCACAAGACTGGGCTTTTTGAAAAGATACGAATTACTTCGCAGCTTCAGCCTGAGCAGCAGCAACTTCTTCTGCAAAGCTCATTTCAGCTTTCTTCTCAATACCTTCACCCACTTCGAAACGAACGAATTGAGCTACATTGGTACCAGTTGCTTTCAATACATCAGCAACTTTCTTGTCGTTGTCGATTACATACATTTGACGGTCAAGTGCAACTTCGTTCAAGTATTTGTCAACTGAACCACTTACCATTTTCTCAACGATGTTCGCTGGCTTACCAGATTCCAACGCTTTCGCTTCAGCAATTTCTTTCTCTTTCGCGATCAAGTCAGCTGGAACAGCTTCTGCATTTACAGCAACTGGGTTGAACGCAGCAACGTGCATTGCAATACCTTTACCAGTGTCAGCATCACCTGTGTAAGATACAACCACACCGATTTTTAAACCGTGCTTGTAAACAGCCAAGTTTTCGCCTTCAACGATTTGAGCACGACGAACCTGGATGTTTTCACCGATTTTTTGAACAAGCGCAACACGAGCTTCTTCTACAGTCGCACCGTCTTCAAGCTTAAGTTCAGCAATTTTTGCAGCATCAGTTTCATTTGCAGCAAGCGCAGCAGCAGCAACCTTATCAGAGAAGTTTTTGAAGTTTTCGTCTTTTGCAACGAAGTCAGTCTGACAGTTAACTTCAACAAGAATTGCTTTGTTACCGTCTTGAATAATTGTGATCGCACCATCAGCAGCAATGTTACCTGCTTTTTTAGCAGCTTTTGCCTGACCTGATTTACGAAGGTTATCAATTGCAAGTTCGATGTCACCGCCTGCTTCTGTTAATGCTTTTTTGCATTCCATCATTGCAAGACCAGTACGGTCACGTAATTCTTTTACCATGCTCGCAGTAACTGCAGTCATGTTGTTCTCCTAAAATCGGTAGAAAATAAATCTGTTCAACAAAAACGGCCCAAAGAATCTCTGGGCCGTTTGCAATCTCGACGCTTTAATCTGCCACCATTACATGTCGCAAAAATGACAAGCTTGCGTCAAAACGCATTAAGCCTCAGAAGCGTCTTTAGCAGCGTCATCGCCTTTCGCTTGTGCATTTGCTTGTGATTGAGCATATTCTTTACCAGCAAGAATCGCATCAGCCATAGCAGAAGCATATAAAGTTACTGCACGGATCGCATCGTCGTTACCAGGAATAACGTAGTCTACGTTGTCTGGGTTAGAGTTTGTATCAACGATACCGATTACAGGAATACCTAGGTTTTTCGCTTCTTTGATTGCAATCGCTTCGTGATCAACGTCGATTACAAATAATGCGTCAGGTAAACCACCCATGTTCTTAACGCCGCCTAAAGCACGTTCAAGCTTGTCCATCTCACGAGTACGCTCTAAAGCTTCACGTTTAGTAAGCTTGGCAAAAGTACCGTCTTGAGATTGAGTTTGAAGATCTTTTAAACGGTTGATAGATTGGCGAAGTGTTTTCCAGTTCGTCAACATACCACCTAACCAACGGTGATCCACATATGGTTGACCAGCACGTTGAGCTTGTTCACGGATGATGTTAGAAGCAGCTCGTTTTGTACCAACGAATAATACTTTGTTCTTTTTGCTCGCAAGGTTGTTTACAAAGTTCAAGGCATCATTTAACGCAGGAACAGTGTGCTCAAGGTTGATGATGTGAATTTTGTTACGCGCACCAAAAATGTATTGACGCATTTTTGGGTTCCAGAAACGAGTTTGGTGACCAAAGTGTGCGCCTGCTTGAAGAAGGTCGCGCATGCTTACGTTGTAATCTGCCATTTTCTTTACCTTAAAGTTTGGGTTAGGCCTCCATATATCCGCATTCTCCACCTATTGCTAGGCACCCAGAGTAATGTGACGATATATGTGCGGATTTTTTTACGACTATTGTTATCGGCTACTTTCGTAAATATATTCACGAAAAGCATTTGATAAAATAGGCGGCTATTTATACCATATACGCTTGCAAATTACCAAAAGTTTTTAGAGATCATGAATACAACTTATACAGCCCCTCGTCGATTAATCAAAACACCTCAAGAAATTGAAAAGATGCGTGTTGCAGGCAAATTGGCGGCTGAAGTTCTAGACATGATTAAGCCGCACATTAAAGCGGGTGTAAGCACTTTAGAACTCGACACCATCTGCCGCAATCATATTGAAAATGTACAGCAGGCCATTCCTGCCTGTGTGGGCTATGGTGCCGCGCCAGGCCGCCCTGCTTTCCAGCATTCTATCTGTACTTCTGTCAACCATGTGGTTTGTCACGGTATCCCATCTGAAAATAAAATCCTAAAAAATGGCGATATCCTGAATATTGATGTCACGGTGATTAAAGATGGTTATCACGGCGACACCAACATGATGTACATCGTGGGTGGTGAAACCTCCATTCTTGCAAACCGTTTGTGTCAGGTGGCTCAGGAAGCCATGTATCGTGGTATGGCAACGGTTAAAGATGGTTCCTATCTGGGTGATGTTGGATATGCCATCCAGCAGTATGTGGAATCGCAACGTTTTAGTGTGGTGCGTGAATATTGTGGTCATGGTATTGGCAAGGTGTTCCATGATGAGCCACAGGTTCTGCATTATGGCCAGAAAGGCACAGGCATGATTCTTGAAGCTGGAATGACCTTTACCATTGAGCCAATGGTCAACGCTGGTGTTTGGCAAACCAAGCTTTTAGGTGATAAATGGACGGTGGTGACTAAAGACCATAAGTTGTCTGCCCAATACGAACATACGATTCTTGTGACTAAAACAGGAATTGACGTGTTAACGGCACGTCCTGAAGAAGATTTATCACGTTTTATGTAATTTAGCTGAGTTCGACAAGAAATATGATACTCGGGAACGTCATCCGCAATTGTTCGAGACAGGACTTCATTAATAAAGTGCTGTTTCTGCGATTTATTAAACTGGCTGACGGTAGTCAACGAGTTTTGCGGATGACAATGCTTTTGCTTACTTTGGGCAAAACCAAAGTAAGGCGAGCCGCAGGCTGATCCTGAAATTGGATGAGGACTCGGCAAGACTCCGCCAAGATATTTTTCAAACAGTTAGACAAATATTATTGCCGAACTAAGCTTAGTACATTCTTTTTATTTCCCAGAATCAAATCATCATTAGAAAGTAATCCAGCAGGCTATCTTGCCTCTCCCCCCAATTCATTCTTAAAAGCTCAAGAACAGAACCATCAACAATAAATAAAAATATCGCGGCATCCTCTATTGTCGCGGTGCTTTTCATTCTTAAAAGTAAAGACCGAATTTGCCTGATTAGCCATTTTCTGTATTCCACAGCGATTCGATAAGCCTTGGGATATAACTTTTCAAGCTCAAAAATAGCCTTAAACAGCAAATGATACGGGCCATTTAAATCGACATGGAGCAGATAAATTTTCCTCAACTTATCAACCACATTTGAATGACGGCAACAGGTCCTGATTCTCCTGATTTTTTCTTTTAGCGTATCTTTTTGAAAAACAAGGCACAGCTCTATAAGTTTTTCTTTAGACTGAAAATAACGATAAAATGTTGCTTTCGCTACATTTGTTTCACGAATAATCCGATCCACACCTACCTGCTGAAATCCATATAAGTTAAAAAGATTTCTTGAGTAATCAAGCACGGACAAGGCTCGCGAGGAAATTTGTAAATTTGGCATAAACACACCACTGAACATAAGTTTTTTTGTTGTATATGCATGAGATCAGAATGCCACTGCCTCTTTAGGAATAGCAAAAAATAGGCATGACACGGCCACACACGACTGTGCCTTGGCTCATCTCAGATGCTTTATTGTCGATATGATTTTTTAGTCGGTTTGATCTAAAGTTTGTAAAACCTATAGGCGATCAAACAGTATTAAAGGTCTGCTGGAATGTATGGGAATAAAGGCTTTGGCAATGATTGCCGATGAAAAAACAGAAATGTCGCGCATAGTAAACTCCTAGATGAAATAGAAGTCCTACCAAATCACTGCTAAATGATGGTGGCAGAACGAAAAAGGGTTAGCAGACCAGTCATCTAGGAACTGGCACGCACAAGGCGTCCCTCTTCCGTCCTACCGCTACGAAAGGGGACGAACGAGTTCATCACCAAAAAATTACTTTTTTGATGTTCTAGATGACAAAAACGGTCTGCTAAAACCGACTGGCAATGAGCCAGCAGGGAAAGAATAGTGCGCAAGGTTTGGCGTGTCAATATTCTATAGGGGTATGTGATCAAACAGTGTTAAAGCACTGTTGGTGATTGAAAGTCTTTGTAATAGCCAATCTATGTTCGATATAAAATCCTCATAAAATATGATACTCGGAAACGTCATCCGCAATTGTTCGAGACAGGACTTCATTAATCAAGCACTGTTTCTGCGATTTATTAAACTGGCTGACGGTAGTCAACGAGTTTTGCGGATGACAATGCCTTTGCTTACTTTGGGCGAAACCAAAGTAAGGCGAGCCGCAGGCTGATCCTGAAATTGGATGAGAACTCGGCAAGACTCCGCCAAGATTATTTTATCAATAAGTTAGAGCAATATTTTAGTCAGACTCAGACTCAGACTCAGACTCAGACTCAGACTCAGACTCAGACTCAGACTCAGACTCAGACTCAGACTCAGACTCAGACTCAGACTCAGACTCAGACTCACTATTTTTATTTATCAATTTATCCAAACTCAACAAAAATTTTCATAAGCATAACAATTATAAATTTTAACTAAACAAACCTTTTAGTAAAAAACGTTATTTTTGTCTGGATAAAAAGTTTCTATAAATCGGACATGGAGTCCTCACCATGAAAAAGCATGTGCTTTACATTGCTATGGGTTTAGCTACCACCACCTTACCTACCCTCAGTTTTGCGGATTCACCGTATTTCAGTTTAAAAGATGGAGATGGATTCAAACGTTTTTCCGTTTCAGCAGGTTGGCTGCATGCCATGCCGCAGGGATCGGCAAACCCAGTCAATATCAATACCAGTGTGGCTGAGGGAACCTCATCTAAAGTGGGTTCAGTCTCCAAACAGGCCGTATTGAATGCAGCGGATCGTGATTCCAATGTACTCTTGTATGAAGCCATCAAGATACTTCCAACCGACACCTTGCCTGCACTCCTAACAGGAACAGCAACGGTCAATGGACTGTCCAACTGGCAAAGTCAGGGAACAGGACTAGAAGCGGATGATGTCGATACTGTCGGAATTATGGCGAATTATCATTTTACCGATAACCTTTCTTTAGAAGTAAAAGCAGGTATTCCCCCTAAAGTAGACATTAAAGGTAAAGGCGACATTTATGCACCATTGAGAGGTAAAGCAGATACTTCTTTAGGTGGAATTGATCTAAAGCAGGACATTCATATTACTGACCTGACTCAGGGAGATAAGGCCGCCTCTGCCCGTGCCTGGTTGCCCGCAGTCGAACTGCATTATCAGTTTGGCAAATCTGGGGTAAATAAATTCCGCCCCTATGTAGGCGCTGGTGTGATGTACGCCTACTTTAATGACTTAAAAATGAATTCTGGCATTGAGGCAGACCTTATTGCGGCAGGCCACATGATCCAGAATATCCATGATGGTCAGGCAGGTGCCGCTTTGGACGGCAAAACCTCCTCTGCCGATCCAGCGGTTAAGCTCAAGGCAACCGACACTTTTGCACCGATTGTCACGGTTGGCGCAACCTATGACTTTAAACCAAACTGGTTTGCAGTGGGTTCAGTCTCCTATTCAAAAATGAATAATGAGGCTCAAATTTATGTGACTGACCGCAATACAGGTAAAGAGTTGATCCGCGCCAATACAAAAATTGATATTGACCCACTCATTACCTATGTGGGTGTGGGCTATCGTTTCTAAACCCAGCATGATGTTTAAAAGCAGCTTCGGCTGCTTTTTTTCACTGTTCTGCTTAGCGCCATCTTTTAACTCAAAATGCATGAAAACCATGCACCAATTGCAATCAATTTGCCCATTACTATCTAGCATGATTTTAAATAATGCATATACATTTCATTGATGGATCATGATTAAAACTCAATCAATAAAAATAATTCATCAATTAAATATTTATAAATAACAGCTTATATTTTTCACTTGGTTAAATATATGTTTTGGCACGACACTTGCTTTATATCCAGCATGCTGAATCAAAGATGATTCACAAAGAATTTGTTGACGGTCAATGAAGCCCGTTCTGTTCGGATTGCTGATGTCAAAGACATCGCAAAAATAAATGACGTTCAGTTCAGGAGAAGGCCATGTCTTCAAAAATGAATTTAGATGCGAAAAAAGCGACTGAAATAAAACTATTCAGCTTTTCCACTCCTGCCATGCGTGCCTTTCATATGACATGGCTTGCATTCTTCGTTTGTTTCTTTGCATGGTTTGCATGCGCACCGTTGATGCCAGTCATCTCTGGGGAATTTCACTTAACCAAGGAACAAATTGCAAATATCAATATTGCGGCAGTGGCCATTACCATTATTGTCCGCCTAATTGTTGGACCATTGTGCGACAAGTTTGGACCACGTAAAACCTATACCGCACTTTTACTGATCGGCAGTATTCCTGTATTTGGTGTGGCTGCGGCCAACACCTATGAGTCTTTCCTGTTCTTCCGCCTGTTAATTGGTGCGATTGGTGCAAGTTTCGTCATTACGCAATATCATACCAGTGTGATGTTTGCACCAAATGTGGTGGGAACCGCCAATGCTGCTTCGGCTGGCTGGGGCAATGCAGGTGGTGGTGCCACTCAAGCCATCATGCCACTTCTTCTGGGTGCGCTGGTGATGTTTGGTGTTGAACAGGCTATGGGCTGGAGAATTGCCCTGCTTGTACCTGGCATCATGATGGTGATTGTTGGTGTACTCTACTGGAAACTGACTCAGGACTGCCCACAAGGTGATTTCAAGGAACTACGTGAAAATGGTGTAAATGTTGGTAGCGGCAAAAAAGGTGGCACAGCCATCCTGCTACAAGCTGCAAGCAACTACCGTGTCTGGATTTTATTCATCTCCTATGCTGCATGCTTCGGTATTGAAATCTTCATCCATAATGTTGCCGCAATGTACTATGTTGACCATTTCAATATGGGACTCAAGGAAGCAGGTTTAACTGCGGGTATCTTTGGTTTGCTTGCCCTGTTCGCCCGTGCTTTAGGCGGCATCATCTCTGACAAGGTTGCATTGGCTAAAGGTCTGGATGGTCGTACCAAAATCCTGTTTATCCTGATTCTATGTGAAGGCCTGTTCCTGATCCTGTTCTCACAAATGAATACAGTTGGCCTTGCCATTCTTAGCATGACCATCTTTGCCCTGTTTACCCACATGGCATGTGGCGCAACCTATGCGCTGGTTCCATTTATCGACCGTGATGCACTGGGAGGTGTTGCAGGCATTATCGGTGCAGGTGGTAACGTTGGCGCGGTTGCGGCAGGTTTCTTACTTAAAGGTTTACTGGATATCCAAACCTGCCTGATGGTGTTAGGCACACTGGTCATGGTATCTGCCTTTGGTGTCATCCTCATTCGCTTCTCAGCGGAACACAAAACTAAAGAAAAACAATTGTTTGAACAAGCAGTTCTTGAACGCAACTCTATTGCCTAAACATCCTCTGTGTGAGGTCTCCCCCTCACACATTTAAAAATCAAATTTATCTTTCTTAGGGGTCTCAATATGAAATTGAATCTTCTTGGCTTTGCCATGCTCAGCATTTTTAGCAGTACAACTTTCGCAGCAGCACCAACCATTTACGGTGAGATTGATGCCAGTGTTGACTATTTACCAGAAAAAAATGCGACCAAGGCCAACAAGGATGTTTGGGAAATTAGCTCAAACAGCTCATTTATTGGTGTTAAGGGCGATGAAAAACTTACAGACCGTTTAAGTGCCGTTTATGCCATCGAATGGGGCTTCAGCGCGGATGGCGACAGCTCAGACTGGTCACAGCGTAACCGTTTTGTCGGTTTGAAGGATGCCCAGTTGGGTACAGTAAAAATTGGTGTGCATGACACCCCAGTTAAACAGTTGTCAAGTGTTGTCGATACCTTTAACAACTATGTTGCCAACAAGGCCGACATTGGTGGAATCTTTGCGGGCGAAACCCGTGTCAGCAACGCGGTGGTTTATGAGTCTCCAGCGGTCAAGGTGCCTGTTCTGAATGGTGCAGTCAAGGTAAACGCATTGCTGGCAACAGGTGAGGCAACGGGCGTTTCTGGAACTGCTGGCAATGCCAAGGTTGAGGGGCGTGGTCTGGGCGATGCATGGTCAGCTTCGGCAAGCTTTGAAAGCCCATTGTTAGTTGCGGGTATTGGCTATGACAGCGCGATTCCTAGCACATTCCTTGGCCGTGGCTTTTTAAATGCCTCTGACAAGGCGATTTCATCAACGGCTGCTCCAGCGATATTTGCCGCGGCAAATACCATCCGTGCCATTGGCCGTATCAACCCAGTGAATGGTTTGGCTTTGAAAGCACTGTTCCAAAGCTCCGAGGTTGAGAATGTGGCTGGCAATACCGCAGGCGCAGACAAGATTGATGATGCCAAGGGCTGGTTGCTTGGTGCGGAATACACCATTCCACAGGCAAAGAACTGGACAATGAAAGGTCAGTACAGCCAAAACACCACTAGCTTTAAGGACACCACAGTTGATTTTGAGGCCAAACAGATCATTGGTGGCGTGGACTATGCATTTAACAAGCAGGTGAAAACTTATGGTTATGCAGGCTATTTAACGCTTGAGCAAGCCAGTAAAAAGGATAAACAGCCTGTTGCTGGTTTAGGTCTGGAATTTAAGTTCTAAAGTAATAAACGAGACCTTTAGATTCAACAGGGCAATTTAGGTTGCCCTGTTGCCATATAATAACCATCCTAACAATTATGTCCCTAAAGAATCGAAATAATAGCCCAAGTCATTTAGAATAATTTTCACTTATTTCCCAGATTAAAAACAACAATGCCAAATCAGCAATTTTCCAAGCAACTCATTTATATGCTTATTGGGAGTGCCATTATACTTGCGCTTTCCCTTGGTGTTCGTCATGGCTTTGGGCTTTATCTGGTTCCGATGAGTGAATCTTTTGGCTGGGGTCATCATATTTTTAGCTTAGCGATTGCTATGCAAAACCTGATCTGGGGCGCAGCCCAACCATTTACAGGTGCAATTGCGGATAAATACGGCACCAAAAAAGTGGTAATTGCTGGCGGCATGCTTTATAGCATTGGCTTGGTCCTAATGGCATTCAGCTCTACAAGTCTGTTGCTGAACCTAAGTATGGGATTGATTATTGGTTTAGCACTCTCCGCGACCTCATTTACCGTTTTACTGTCCGCTGTTGGCCGTGCCGCCCCACCAGAAAAACGCAGCATGGTCATGGGGATCGCCAGTGCCGCTGGTTCATTTGGGCAGTTCATTATGCTGCCCTCAACCTTGCTGCTACTCAAAAATATTGGGTGGTCATCTGCATTGCTGGTCAGCGCCTTTGCGGTTGCATTTATCATTCCACTTGCCTGGTTGCTCAAGACACCAAGTTGCACAATACCCAAAGCACTTGATCAGCAAAACCTGACATTCAAGCAGGTTTTGACAATTGCGAAAAACCACAAACCTTTTTGGTGGCTGTCCCTCGGTTTTTTAGTCTGCGGATTTCAGGTGGTATTTTTAGGCGTGCATCTTCCAGGCTACTTGATTGATCATGGCTTTGATGCCACCGCAGGAACCATCTTTTTAGCACTTGTGGGCTTATTCAATATTGTCGGAACCTATGGCGCGGGGTGGCTGGGTGATCGTTTTTCCAAACCAAGACTGCTGATGCTGCTTTATGGCTTACGTGGTATCGCCATTATTGCCTTTCTGCTATTACCGCTCAGCATTTTCACGGTTTACAGTTTTGGCATTATCATGGGACTGCTCTGGCTCTCAACCGTACCACTAACCAATGGTATTGTTGCCAATATGTTTGGGGTAAAATATCTATCCATGCTCAGTGGGATTGTGTTTTTTACCCATCAAATTGGTTCATTCTTCGGTGGATGGCTGGGTGGTGTAAACCATGACTTGGCGGGTAACTACAACATGATTTGGCTGGCTTGCCTGCTCTTGAGTGTCTTTGGAGTGCTTATTCATCTTTTCGTCAATGAAGAGGCTGTTATTCATGACTAGTGTTGCACGGAACCTTAAAATCACACTTATCCTCTGCATGATTGGCTTAATGGGTGCCTCAATCCTCATCTGGTTTCAAACACCTGATTTATTTGAGTACTTTAATCAGGCATTTTGCGCTCATTAAAAATTTTTAAAAGTGTTTCAGTGATTCATATTTGTCATTTAATCATCAAGAAACTGTCATCAAACCATCAAATTTTACTGTTTTAATAAAAAATAAAAAGCCTATAAACAATCAAAAAGCTTGCTGAGTGACCTTGATCAGCAAGCTTTTTTTTATTGCCCAAAAAAGGGCTGCCCTTAAGCAACCCTTTTTCATTAAAAACAATCAATTATTTATTGTCGTTTAGGCAATGGAATATATTGCGACTGGGCATTTTGCTGCACTTTACGCTCGCCTACTTTGACCTGCAAGGTTTGCTGCTTGCCATCACGTTCAACCACCACATCAATCACACTTGCAGGGGCTTGCAACGCCACATAATTGATCAGGTGTGACGCTGAGCCAATTTGCTCATTATTGACCTGAATGATTTTATCGCCACGCTTCACTCCCGCAGCATCGGCTGGACCGTCACGCAATACATCTGCAACAATGACACCAACTGGTTTTGAGGCCAGTACATCTTCATCCAGCGTATTTGGAATCAGGCTAATGCCCAACCAGCCACGTACAACACGGCCATCTTTTAAAATCGAGTTGAGGACTTGCTGGCAAACCTGTGCAGGAATCGCAAAACCAATTCCCAGTGAACCGCCAGACTGCGAGAAGATTGCAGTATTCACACCAATCAGGTTACCCGCAACATCAATCAATGCACCACCAGAGTTACCTGGGTTGATTGCAGCATCGGTCTGAATAAAGTCTTCATAGGTGTTAATGCCTAAATCTGAACGGCCTGTGGCGGAAATAATCCCCTGCGTGACGGTCTGGCCCACACCAAATGGATTACCAATCGCAAGCACAACATCCCCAACTTCATTACCACTCAGTTTAAATGGTAGAACTGGAAGCTTGTCCAGTTCAATCTTAATGACAGCCAAATCGGTATCAGGGTCAGTTCCGATCACCTTAGCTTCAGCACGGCGACCATCATGCAACGCCACTACAATATGTTCAGCCTGAGCAATCACATGGTTATTGGTTAGAATATAACCATCTGCACGAACAATAACGCCCGAACCTAGACTATTTTCATTTTGAGGTTGCTGAGGAATCTGGTTGCCAAAAAACTCACGAAACACAGGATCATTCAACAATGGATGATTCATCTGCTTCACTTTCTGCGTGGTAAAAATATTTACCACTGCTGGAGCTGCAACCTTTACCGCAGCACTATAGGAAACCACGCCACCCGTTCGGGTTGTATCAATCAGTGGCTCCACTTTTTCGGCAGGCATTTTAACGCCATCGGCAGCGACTGTTGGCTTCGGCTGATGCAATTTTTGCCAGCTTAGGAAACTAATGATAACAAGAATGAGTAATACCCAAGGTAACCATGTAAATGCACGGCGCACGTTTATTATCCTCTAGGCGAACAATGGAGTTAATATATTGAAGAACAGGAATTTTCCACTATTGTAAAGTAAATTGCCTAAAATCAATGCAAAAGTTAAAAAAGTTTTGTCTAGCTTTAGTTACATTCAAAAATATGGTTTTATGGATACTTATATATAGATGTAAAGCATTTGAGGAATCGCATGGCAAATTTGCATGACATTGTGCAGTGGTGTAATCAGACATTAAAGGCAAATGAGTTTAAGGACTATGCACCAAACGGGCTACAAATTGAGGGCAAGCCTGAAGTCAACAAGATTGTCTGTGCTGTCACAGCCTCTGAAGATGCCATTGATGCAGCAATTGCTCAACAGGCGGATGCCTTGCTAGTTCATCATGGCTATTTCTGGAAAGGTGAACCCTACCCAATCACAGGGATGCGTGGCAATCGCATTAAAAAACTCATTCAAAACAACATTTCACTGATCGCCTATCACCTACCCTTGGATGCCCATCCTGTGCTGGGAAATAATGCAGCCATTGCGGAGTTAATTGCCCTACAAGATTTGGAAGCGCTGGACCCAACCGAAAAATATCCCATTGGCAATATTGGCTATCTGGATCAAGCACTGAGTCCTGAACAATTTAAGGAAAAATTGCAGGCTATCTTTGACTTTAATGTCATTCATTTACCAAGTGAAAAAACATTTATCCAAAGAGTTGGCTTTTGTACTGGCGGAGCACAGGACTTTATTGGCAAGGCTGCTGAGCAAAACTGTGATGCCTATATTTCGGGTGAGGTCAGCGAACGAACCTTTTATGAGGCAAAAGAGCTTGGCGTTCATTATTTTGCCTGTGGGCATCATGCAACAGAACGCTATGGTGTACAGCGTTTGGCTCAGGCAATTGCCAAGCAGTTTTCCATAGATGCCGAATATTTTGAATTAAACAACCCAATCTAAGCCGATTAAAACTTTGATTAAATTAAAAAATCCTCTTACATATCACAACTTCATACACGTTGCGTAATGTTTAATTCACAGCAGAAATAAGTCACATAATACTGTCAGCAAAAATTGACTTATCTCTAGCTGTGAGCAGTTTAAACAACCTGTTCAATTCCCTATCACATACGATAAATATAAAATTTCTAACTCATTTTAATCTTAAAAGCAAATTAAAAACATATTGATTCTCATTTGCATTTAAGTAAATAATAAGCGTGCTTAATTTCATTTCAATAAAACCCGTTTGATTAAAAAAGGAATCAAATACATGGCTTATTCTTTACCAGCACTTCCTTATGCTTACGATGCACTTGAACCCAATATTGATGCTAAAACCATGGAAATTCACCATAGTAAGCACCATCAAACCTATATCAACAACATTAATGGCGCAATTGAAGGCACGGAATGGGAAAACCTTTCAGTGGAAGAGTTGGTTGCCAAAGTCAATGAAGTCCCTGCTGAGCTTAAAAACATGGTGATGAACAATGGTGGAGGACACGCCAATCATTCCCTGTTTTGGACAGTCATGAGTCCACAAGGTGGAGGACAGCCAACTGGAGCTGTTGCAGAAGCCATTGATCAACAACTAGATGGTTTTGATGCCTTTAAAGATGCGTTTACCAAGGCAGCCATCAGCCGTTTTGGCAGTGGTTGGGCATGGCTCAGTGTGACACCTGAACATAAACTGGTTGTGGAAAGTAGCGCAAATCAGGATTCTCCCCTGATGCATGGCAATACACCTATTCTAGGCCTGGATGTATGGGAACATGCCTATTACCTGAAATATCAAAACCGCCGTCCTGAATATATTGCTGCATTTTATAATGTGGTGGACTGGGATGAAGTGAACCGTCGTTATGATGCTGCGCTGCAAACAAAAGCACAGTGATTCTGAGATAGATTGAAATGGATCATCATTCCCATTAGCAGGCTGGCTAGGGTCTTTTGCAACGTTGCTATCATTCGCTAAAGACTCTAGCCCCATGTTGTATCGCATATGTCTCATATAGAAATTTTTTGCATATTTTGTGTATTAAAAGACTGCCCTATTGTCTATAGAATCATTTACAATAAAGGCACTTAGTAAAACCCAGCAATTTGCAAGGAATGAAACATGACAACCATTACTTTACCTGCACTTCCATATGGCTATGATGATTTAGCGCCGCACATTACCCGCGAAACTTTAGAATACCATCACGACAAACACCACAATACTTATGTTGTTAACCTTAACAACCTCATTAAAGGTACTGACCTTGAAGGCAAAACTTTAGAGGAAATCATTCAGGCTTCTGCTGGTGATGCTTCTAAAGCAGGTATCTTTAACAATGCTGCCCAAGTATGGAACCACACATTCTACTGGAACAGCATGAAACCAAATGGTGGTGGCAAGCCTACTGGCGCAATCGCAGCTAAAATCGAAGAAGCTTTTGGTAGCTATGAAAAATTTGCAGAAGAATTTACTGCTGCTGCAACTACTCAGTTCGGTTCAGGTTGGGCTTGGTTGGTTGCTGATGAAATCAACGGTAAATTATCCATTACCAAAACTTCGAATGCAGATACTCCGCTTGCTCACGGTCAAATTGCGGTATTGACCATTGACGTTTGGGAACATGCCTACTACATCGACTTCCGTAACCTACGTCCAAAATACATTGCAACTTTCTTGGAAAGCCTAGTGAACTGGGATTATGCAAATGCAAAACTTGCAGGTCAACCAGCAGGTGTTGAGAAATAATTTTTATTTCACCCCTAAAAACTGCCTACTTTAGGCAGTTTTTTTATGCCTAAAATCTGAAAAGAATATTTATCAAGCAAACAATTCATTTTATTTACTATTCTTGTTGACGCATACGTTTTTCATGCCTAAAATGCGCATCAGATTCTCCAATAGCTCAGTCGGTAGAGCGACGGACTGTTAATCCGCAGGTCCCTGGTTCGAGCCCAGGTTGGAGAGCCAATCTACTAATCTCCCATAGCTCAGTCGGTAGAGCGACGGACTGTTAATCCGCAGGTCCCTGGTTCGAGCCCAGGTGGGAGAGCCAAGATTCTAAAAAGCCCATATCATTGATATGGGCTTTTTTTATGATCAAAGTTTTAATTAATTATCATCCGTGGTGTAACACTATTTATTTTTTATGTTGCATCACGTTTATATTTTAAATCCTTTGCCCTTTTCGACCCTATAATAAAAAACGATTGTCATGTTAAGGAAAACCATAATGAAAAAACTACTTCTCAGTTTATTATTCTTATGCAGTCCAGTCATGGCCGCACAAACAACCTGGTATGCAGGCTCGACTTATAAAGGTACTGTGACCGTCCCTATCGAAAATGGGCCAAATGTGGTCTGGAAATGTAATGGCAAAGTTTGCAGCATGTCTGGGCCTTGGGGCAACGACTTGTCTCTGGACTCCTGCCAAAGCCTGGTTCTACGTATTGGCAAGATTAGCTATTATAAAAATTCAGCGGGAGCAACCTGGCAAGCAAGTTCTTCCCAATTAGCCCAATGCAACCAGGTTGCACGTTAATATAAATATTTTAGGTACTTAACAGTTTATTATTTATACTGATTTTACTTGACTATAAACGTCTTGCCACCTAAAATTCGTTCCAGATTCTCCCATAGCTCAGTCGGTAGAGCGACGGACTGTTAATCCGCAGGTCCCTGGTTCGAGCCCAGGTGGGAGAGCCAGAATTCAAAAAGCCCATATCATTGATATGGGCTTTTTTTATGAATTGATTCTTAAAATTCCTGGGATTTTTTAGGATGGCGAAATGAAGTTTTTAAATCAAAACCATGTGCGGTAATTTTATTATTATTACTTTGAAGCGATTCTTCCTCAATCACAATCTCAAGAATAAAGTTTTCAATATTTTGATAGACCTCAACCATATCAAAGAAAATTTGATGTTGCTGAATTGCCAAAAATGGAAAAAACATAGGATTTGGAACCGTTATTCCCTGATCATTTAACATCACAAAATAAGGCATTTTATGGGTTCGGGAAAACTGAATCAATTTTTGCGGTGCGATATTGGTGATCGGTTGATCACGTTCAAATTCGCATAACATATAAATTTTATGGTGATAAACACTTTGAATCGTCTTTTCATTAATCGGAATAGGTTGATTATGCTGATCAAACTGTTTTTTATAGTATAAGCAATACAATTTTTCATTATAATACAATATGATAAAATCAAAGTCCTCATTATACCCATAGCCAGCACGACGAATTTGATTCACTAATTTTCTATACTGCTCATGAGCTGATAAATTCTTTTTGTCCTGCAAACGCCAAAAACCATAATCATGCGGAAATTTAAAACCAATCCCTTTTAAATCAAGCTAGGCAAATGTTCTCCCATGGTAAATGGTACGATCAAGGACAATTCCCTCATCTACCCCATAGCTATAAATCATTTGATCGAAAAAGTCTTTATAACGATTTTCACCTATAATTTTCATCGCTCTTTCTACCTTTATTTCCCCCCTAATCAATTTCATGTGGGTGAGAGCTTCTCTCACATGGGTATCATTTCATCAGATTAAGCCTCAACCTTTGCAGGCACACCACTATGGAAACGGAAAGTATCATCTGGAGTTAAAATCAGGTTCTTTTCCACTTCACGGATATGTTTAATCCGCTGCTGAATATTTTCTTCTGGATCTTTAAATTTGGCAGTTTTTGCAACATCCAAGGCCAGTGCCAGATAATCCTCAAAATGACGCGATTCCGATTTAAGCAAGTAACGATAGTAACGCCCAAGTTCATCATCAACAATTGGCGCAAGCGCATAGAAACGCTCACACGAGCGTGCTTCGACAAATGCACCAATAATCATGACATCAATCAATGCCTCAGGTTCGTAAGTGCGGATTTCTTTACGTAAGCCACCAGCATAACGCCCTGCACTCAGACCTTTCCATTCCTGACCACGTTTGGTCATGAATTCCAAAACCTGCTCATAATGCAGCATTTCTTCACGAACCAATTGTGCCAGCTTCACCTGTAAATCGGTAAAAAAGCTATAGCGGAACATCAGGTTCATCGCTGTACCCGCCGCTTTCTTTTCACAATTGGCATGGTCTTGCATCAGGACGTCGAGGTTATTCACCGCTTCATCCAGCCATGCCTGAGGAGTGGTACAACCTAAAAATGCAATGACAGGTTGCATTAACTCATTATAATTCACACTACTCATCAATTTATCTCGCAGCCGCCTGAATCGCTGCTTTCATATCTTTCACTGCCTGAGCCAGACCAACGAATACACTATCGGCAATAATTGAATGACCAATATTAAGCTCATTCATTTGTGGAATTGCAGCAATAGCAGCAACATTATTTAAGTTTAAACCATGTCCTGCATTCACCACCAAACCTTTGGCAGCAGCATATTCTGTACCCTTGATAATACGTGCCAGCTCTGCTTGCTGTTGCTCATCGGTTTCCGCATCTGCGTAGGCACCCGTATGAATCTCGATGGTTGGCGCGCCACAGGCAACCGCCGCATCAATCTGTGCAAGATCAGCATCAATAAATAAAGATACATCACTACCAATGGCTGTCAGGGCTTCTGTTGCAGCTTTCACTTTTTCAAAGTTACCTACAACATCCAGACCACCCTCTGTAGTCACTTCCTGACGACGTTCAGGAACAAAACAGACATGCTGAGGCTGGATTTCCTTGGCAAACGCAACCATTTCATCCGTCACTGCCAATTCAAGATTCATGCGTGTTTTTAACAACGGACGCATACGACGAACATCATCATCCTGTATATGGCGGCGATCTTCGCGCAAATGCAGAGTAATCCCCTCTGCACCCGCTTGCTCACAAACCAAAGCGGCCTGAACAGGATCAGGGTAAGTTGTACCACGTGCCTGTCTTAATGTTGCAACATGATCAATGTTTACACCCAAGATTACAGCCATAAAAATATCCTATCGTTTTGCCCTGAATCGTTATTTTAAATACATCAGGAAAATCAAGTTTGTGTATTTTGAATCCACAGTTGACGGCTTTTCAGGGGTCGATCCCCCAACAAAGCGCTAATCATTTGACGGTATAGTTTACCCAATAATTGTAGTTGTTCGTGAGAAAAATCCTGCCCATCTTCATAACTTTTCATGGTGACAATCAAAGCGCCTGCAAGTGTAGAACGTGAGGCTTGGGCAACAGGCAAAAAACCATCATTGAGCTGAAATTGATACTGTTGAAATGGCAAAATTTCCTGCTGGTTTGCATCTACCGAAAAATCAATCGCATAGCCCAACTCCTGCAATAATACATGTTCAAACTGGCGTAAAATCTGCCGCAGAAATAAAGAGGCTTGTTTATGCGATGCCAATTGCTGTAATTGCAACAGGGTCAGTTGGTATTGTTCAAATGTCTGTGGCATTGCCTCTTCAAGTGGGCATAAACGCAACACGATTTCATTTAAATAGAAACCAGCAAAAAATGCATCACCATGAAAAAACACAGGTTGATTCAAGATTTCAAGTTTAGTGAAATTTTTAAGCTCGGATTTGCCAGTCGCCTGTAGACCTATCGGCTGATATTGCGGTGGTGGAATCTGTCTTAAGATTCCATCCACCCGACCATATTCCTGTGTAAACAAATGCACAATATGGCTTTTTTCACGATATTTACGATGGTGAATCAAATAGCCGTGCAGGACTTCATTACGCATCATGGAACGATACTAGTCCTTTGCTTTTTCATCCTTTTTATCTTCATCATCCCCATCAGGGATCACAGCGCCTACAACCGCAGCCGTTCCCTTAACAACACCTTTGGTGGTCTTATAGGCAACCTTAACAGGTACAGTCACAAGCTTATGGATACACCCTTGCAGCATGAAAATACATGTCACGATTGCGAATACACGAATTGTTGTTTTCATACCTGTTTCCATTGTCTTCAAACCAGTTAAATATCGCTATAACCCAGGCTTTTTAAGGCACGTTCATCATCAGACCAGCCACCTTTGACTTTCACCCAAAGCGTCAGCATGATTTTTTGCTCAAACATTTTTTCCATGTCTGCACGTGCATCCATCCCGATGCTTTTCAGCTTGGCACCTTTATCACCAATCACAATGGCTTTTTGCCCCTGACGTTCCACAAAGATCGTTGCATCAATATAGGTGCAAGGTGGTTTTAAGCGGCCTGTTTTTTCATTCACAGTCGCTTCTTCGGTTTTAAAAGATTCAATCTGTACAGTTAAATCATACGGAAGTTCTTCACCCAGCTGACGCATAATTTTCTCACGAATGATTTCACTCGCAAGGAAACGTTCAGAACGGTCGGTAATTTGATCCAATGAATACAATGGCGGCTGATAAGGTAGATACTTTTCAATCGTGTCACGCAGATGCTCAAGATTCGCACCACGCAATGCTGACACAGGTACAATCTCAGCGAAATTCATCAGTTTTGAGCGCTGTTGAATGAGGGGCAATGCCTCATTCTTGTTTTCAAAAGTATCCAGTTTATTAATCACCAGAATCACAGGCATATCAGCATTTTTAAGCTTTTCCAAAACCAGTTCATCGTTTTGGGTCCACTTCTGCGCATCCACCACGAATAAAACCAAGTTCACATCACGCAATGCTGAATGTGCAGCACGATTCATCATTTTATTGATGGCACGGACTTCTTTTTTATGCATTCCTGGGGTATCCACAAATACCGCCTGTGATTTCTCACGCGAGTCAATGCCCACAATCTTGTGGCGTGTGGTTTGTGGCTTACGTGAAGTAATCGATAGCTTTTGACCTAACAAATGGTTCATCAGGGTCGATTTACCTACGTTAGGACGGCCCACAATCGCAACAAAACCGCTTTTAAAATCTGATGGAATCGTGGTTCCCTGAACACTAAAAAATTGATCAATCAGGTTATTACCATCTTGCTGTACAGCCGCTTCTGAAAGGTTTTCATTTGAATGAGACATCAGGTTATTGCTCCAATAATTTTAAAATCTCGGCCGCTGCCGTTTGTTCAGCAAAACGGCGACTTGAGCCCTCGCCCTGAATTTTTGGCAATCCATCCACCAGACATTCCACCTTGAAATGCTGATTCGGCGCATCGCCCTGAATATCTACAACCTCGTAAACTGGGAGAGGTTTTTTACGTGCTTGTAAATACTCTTGCAAACGTGATTTTGGATCTTTGAGTTGATCAGTCGGTTCGATATAATCCAGATAGGGTTCATACCATTTTAGCACAATGCGTTCCAACAGGTTGAGATCATTGCTGTCCAAATAAATGGCACCAATAATTGCCTCTACGGTATCAGCAAGAATGGACTCTCGGTGATGTCCACCCGATTTTAACTCACCCGTGCTTAAAATAAGTGACCGACTGAGTTGCAAGTCATTGGCAATTTTCCCTAAAGCCTCCTGACGAACCAGGGTCGCACGCATACGTGTTAAACGGCCTTCATTTTCAAGTGGGTAGGTATGGTAAAGATAATTGGCAACAATCATCCCTAATAATGAATCGCCTAGAAATTCTAGGCGTTCATAATTGTGCTTATGGCTCACAGAACGATGGGTCAATGCCAGTTTTAACAAATCAAGCTGTTTAAACTGGTGACCAATTCGCCCTTGCAGACGTGCATCATTGAGCTTGTTTGGCAGATTTTTGGTCAAAAGTCTTCTCAAAATTCATTACTAAACTAATATTCAGCATAAAAGGCTTACGCACTTCATACTTTTTCTTTACGATTAGATCATCTTTATAGGTGACTTGTGCAATATCTTTAAAATGAATATCCCGCACATTATTCATATCCAGACGTTGATCCATCTGTTGAATAAACTTGGATGGCACAATATTCTCAGGGCTATCTTTTAACAACCCCTCAATTTGAGAGTCAATAATTCGATCATCCCAATATGCTGGCCAGATTGCGATGGTCGCTTTTACAGCAATCGCAAATAAAACCACCCCAAATAAAATTGCAATATACGAAGCGCCTTGTTGAGATTTACGCATCTTTGTATTCCTTATATGTTTTTATTTATTAATCAATTTTACCATTTCGGCCGAAACTTGGAAGATTGAAACCAGGTTCTTTATGCATCCATACATAAAAAGCACGGCCTGTTAGGTTTGCTTCTGGTACAAACCCCCAAAAACGGCTATCTGCGCTTTGGTCACGATTATCTCCCATTGCAAAATACTGGCCTTGTGGTACAGTCACTTCCCAATCCTGTCCATTACTTTTAATAAAGACATCATTGGCTTTTGCCACAAATGGCACCAAAGCTTCAGCACCCTTTAACTGTGCGAACTGGAACTGTTCAGCCAAAGGATTACGCCCATCCAGATAACGGATCAGATGCTGATGCTCACCCAAAGTTTCTTTAAAGTAATATACGGTTGGAGTTTCAAGTTGATCCTTTTCACGTTTAACTTCAGTGGCAACTTTTGCAATTTGCTGACCATTAATGATTAGCTGCCCATCTTTAAACTGAATGTGGTCACCAGGCAAACCCACTACACGCTTGATATAGCTAATCGTTGGTTGTGGTGGATAACGGAACACGATGACTTCACCACGCTTTGGTTCACCAACATTGATAACCTTACTATTCACAATTGGTAAACGCACACCATAATCAAACTTATTCACCAAAATAAAGTCACCTGTTTCCAGGGTAGGTACCATAGAGTCAGATGGGATATTAAACGGCTCATAAAGAAAAGAACGTAGCACCAACACAACTGCCAATACTGGCCAGAAATCATATGCCCATGTGATCATAAAGTTTTCCTGATCACGCCCCTTGTTTGCACGTTGTTTCAGTACCAACTTGTCAAGCAACCACACTACAAAGAAAATCAGTGTGACTGGAACGAGAATCAAATTAAAATCAAAATCCATAAGCGATTCCTAAGACTTTTTCTATCGATCAACTTTTAATACAGCCAAGAACGCTTCCTGTGGAATTTCGACACTTCCCACCTGTTTCATGCGTTTCTTACCTTCTTTCTGTTTCGCAAGCAGTTTCTTCTTACGAGACACGTCACCGCCATAACATTTTGCCAAGACGTTCTTACGCATGGCTTTAACGGTAGAACGTGCAATGATTTGCGCACCAATGGCTGCCTGAATCGCGACATCATACATTTGGCGGGGAATCAGGTCTTTCATCTTCTCAACCAGTGCAATACCACGATGGCGGGCATCCTGACGGTGACAAATCATCGCTAGGGCATCCACCTTTTCGCTATTAATTAACACGTCAACCTTAACCAGAGATGAACTCTCAAAACGGACAAAGTTATAATCCAGTGAGGCAAAACCACGAGAACATGATTTCAATTTGTCAAAGAAATCCATCACCACTTCAGCCATTGGAATCTCAAAGGTGATGGACACCTGATTGCCCAGGAATTTCATGTCTTTCTGCACACCACGACGCTCAATACACAAGGTCATGACATTACCCAGATATTCCTGTGGAACAAGGATATGACATTCTGCAATCGGCTCACGTAAATCTTCAACTGTCGAACCATCTGGCATTTTCGATGGACTGTCGATATAGATAATTTCACCTTTTTTGGTGAGCGCCTCATAAATCACTGTTGGCGCAGAACTAATCAGGTCAAGATCATATTCACGTTCCAAACGTTCCTGCACAATTTCCATATGCAGCATCCCCAGGAAGCCACAACGGAAACCAAAACCTAAAGCATCAGAGCTTTCTGGTTCAAAGAATAAAGCTGAATCATTAATCTGGAGTTTTTGCAGAGCCTCACGGAATGGCTCGAAATCACTGGCATCAATTGGGAAAAGCCCAGCATACACCTGTGGCTTCACTTTCTTAAAGCCTGGAAGTATTGCAACATCTGGCGTAGAGGCGAGCGTGATGGTATCGCCCACTGGTGCACCAAAAATATCCTTGATACCCGCAATGACAAAACCAACCTCACCTGCCTCAAGCAAGTCAGTCTCAGTATGTTTTGGATTAAACACACCTACCGATGTTACTGGATGCGTTTGGCCAGTTGATTTGACCAGCATCTTGTCGCCCTTACGGATACGACCCTGTTTAATGCGGACAAGCGAGACAACACCCAAATAGTTGTCAAACCATGAGTCAATGATCAACGCCTGCAACGGCGCATCACGGTCACCTTCTGGTGCTGGAATCACATCAACCAGACGCTCTAAAACGCCCTCAACCCCTAAACCTGTTTTTGCAGAACAGGTTGGTGCATCTGTTGCCTCAATCCCGATAATTTCCTCAATCTCATGGATGACACGTTCAGGTTCAGCCTGAGGCAAGTCAATCTTGTTCAGTATAGGCAATACTTCCAAGCCTTGCTCAATTGCGGTATAACAGTTTGCAACAGATTGAGCCTCAACCCCCTGTGCCGCATCCACGACCAGCAACGCACCTTCACATGCAGCCAAGGAACGAGACACTTCATAAGAAAAGTCAACGTGTCCTGGGGTGTCAATAAAGTTGAGTTGATATTCCTGACCATTCGGATGCGTATAGTACAATGTGACCGATGCAGCCTTAATGGTAATCCCACGTTCACGCTCAAGCTCCATGGAGTCCAGCACCTGAGCCTGCATCTCACGATCCTGTAAGCCGCCACACATTTGAATGAAACGGTCAGCCAGTGTTGACTTACCGTGGTCAATGTGAGCAATAATCGAGAAATTTCGTATATTTTTGATATCTACGGATTTTTTAGCTTGCGCCATGGGTTACCTTGAGAAAATAGAACGCCTGATACTTTTAAAAAGCAATAGGCCAAAGCGGTTTAACAAAATTGTTGCCGATTATAACAGAACAGCTTTTCAAAGTATCCAAAATAATGAGTTTCATTTAAAGGCTTCATGATTCACGCAACACCTGGATTCACTCTATAACAGCATAGGAAATTGAAAAATCCATCGGATCTATATCGGCTGAAATGGGCTGGTAGGCATGGGTAAAACTTGGTGACATGCGTTTGGGACGGCCTGTGGCAATTTCAATACAGGCCCATTTAGTGTTGCCAACAAACAGGATACTTTGGTCCTTGGGACGGTAAAATGCATACTGGCGAAAAGAATATAATGCATTAATATCATCAAGCCACGTCCTTAAGATGACTTCCTCCCCCTCAAGTGCAGCCCTACGATATTGCACATGGTGTTCAACCGCGACCATCGCATGCTTGAGTTGCAGATATTGTGCCAGCCCTAAACCCAATGTTTCGATATGCGCCTCAGCAACATCTTGCATCCACTGGATATAAATCACATTGTTGACATGCCCAAGTACATCAATATGTGCGGGCTGAACCTGTATTTTTAAATCAAAAATGGTACTCATTGTCCTGATATTTCATTAGTCAAAGTTTCGTTGCATACACTAGTCTAAACACATCGTCATTACAAAATAAAAACCACTCCAATGAGGAGTGGTTTTAAAAATCAAGATGAATTACTGAAGACGTAAACCAACAATTGCACGTTGCCCCTGACGGAGAATCACAATACGGGCCACACTATTTTTGGGCAATGCTGCAATTGCCTTGGCAAATGCCTGACTATTCGCAACAGGTGTGCTGTTGACTTGTACAATCACATCCCCCGCAACCAGATTCGACAATGAGGCTAAACCACCGCGCTTCACTTCTCGGACCAGAGTACCACCATTAACATTTAAACGGCTTTGTTCAGCTTCCGTTAGGTCTCGGATATTCATACCCAAGCCATTGGTTGGATTGTCTTTATCCTCAGCCGCAGGTGTATCATCTGGCGCCACACTTAAAGTCGCAGCAATGGTACGGAGCTTGTCATCTCTCAGAACTTCTAGCTGGATAGTTTGATTTGGCGCAATACGGTTTAAGCGATAAATCAGGTCGCTGGTACGGCTAATGCTGTTGCCATCTAGTTTTAAAATGACATCACCTGGTTTTAGGCCTGCTTTTTCGGCAGGAGATTTTGGTGAAACCTGATTAATTAATGAACCTTCTGGTTTTGGCAGTTTATAGGCATCGGCCAAGTTGCGGTCAATATCCTGCAACATCACCCCCAAATAAGAACGCGTTACCTTGCCATTGGTTTTCAACTGCTGCACAACATCCATCGCTACATCAATTGGGATAGAGAATGACAAGCCCATATAACCACCCGTACCACTAAAGATACGCGAGTTTACACCCACTACCTCACCACGCTGGTTAAACAATGGTCCACCAGAGTTACCTGGGTTTAAGGCTGCATCAGTCTGAATAAATGGAACTGATGTTTCACCACTCATATTACGTGATTTGGCACTAACAATACCTGCCGATGCTGAATAATCAAAGCCAAAAGGAGAACCTATTGCCAACACAGGTTCACCCACTTTTAGCTGATTTGAATCACCAATTCTCAATTCAGGGAAACTCGCGCCATTCACTTTTAACAAGGCAATATCAGTGCGCTCATCACTTCCAACCAGGGTTGCATCAAGCTCGCGGCGGTCATTTAAGGTAATGGTAATACGTGACGCATCGTCAATCACATGACGGTTGGTTAATAGATAGCCATCCTTACTGATAAAGAATGCGCTACCATAAGCTGTTTTTTCCTGTGGTCCCTGCTGTTGGGGAACAATCACCTGATTACCAAAAAAACGACGTAGAATTTCGGGAACCTGTTGCTGCAACAACTCTTCCTGAGTCATTTTCTTCACAACATTGACACTCACCACAGCAGGGCTAACCTGCTCAACGAGACTAGAAAAATCTACTGGCGATGCAGCATTGACTTGAGCAGCTGCCACCGTAAATACCGCAGCATACATTCCTTGTTGTAAATAGCGACTTTTCATGAAGCAAGAACCTACACACTGATGATCAAATAAAATTCAAGATTATGTTTTTATCATAACCCCAGCATTCTTTTCGTAAAAATATGTTTATATTTTCAAGGCATACAACGAAATAGAATGACAAAATATGGATAAATTATGGAGACAAGTCTGCTCACATTTACACTACATTACTTTTTATAAAAGATATCTTAAAAAATAATTAAAAAAATATTTCAAGTTCAGTAGAGATATGTTTTATTAGTGTTAATTAATTCATGTTTTTCGTATAAAATAACAATTATAAGATTGCAAGGAGGCAATAAATGTTTGAAAACAAATTAAATCAGGGCTCTGTATGTGCCTCCTTAGCACTAATGATAATTGACTTCTGTAAAGCCCATAATCTTCAAGTACCAAATGAATGTTTTTTATATGAAATGGATGAACGGATTCCATTTAATGTTTGGTGTTATATTCTAGAGAAAATTAAGTTACAAACCAATATTCCTGCCCTGGGTTTAGAGATTGCCAACTTTATTCAACCTCCTTATGCAGGGATTGTTTCTTATCTATCCTTTACCAAACCAACATTATTTGAAGCTGTACCAGAGTTTATTCATTATGGACGTTTAGCTTATGATTTTAACTTTATGCACTTTCAAATAGAAGACAATGAGATCGAGTTTAGCTGGGGTGATTATATTGCAAGACCAGGATTGTTAGTTGATGAAAATGCAATCTCCCTGCTCATCAATATTGTTCGGCATGCCATCACCCCACAAGAACTTCCGCTCAAAAGTGTACACTTTATTTACGAAAAACCAGATAACATATCAAAATATAATGATTTTTTTAAGTGCCCTGTTTATTTTAACGCAGCCGTCACCTCCGTATGTTTTTCCGTTACTGAGGTTAAAAATATTTCACTCCCTAAAACTGATCCATTTTTACATAAATTATTACAAAAACAGGCAGATTCTCTATTAAATAAACTTTCATCCTACAACCAGTTCGAACAAAAAATAAGAATCTGTATTATTAGCAGTTTAAAAAACAAGAAAATAAACATTGATATTATTGCTGAACAGATGGGTTTAAGTATTAAGAACTTAAGAGAATCACTTCACGAATATGGTTATACATTTAATGATATTCTTAATGATGTTAGATATGATCTGGCCAAGAAATATCTAAGCAATATTAAACTAAGTATTAATGAAATTTCTGATTTACTCGGTTATTCAGAACAAAGTGTTTTTCAGCGGGCATTTAAAACTTGGTCAGGAGAAACACCTTTAAAATGGAGAAACGACAATAATAGATATTTTCCTTTATAAAATGTAGCTAAAACTCCAGTTTTATTTCACCTAGTTTATAATCAAATTCACCTTGGTAAGTTTTGCCATCGTCAGCTATTAAGGAAAATATTATTCTATCAGGTTGAATAATATTAAAATCACTGGGTAATAAATAAGCCCGTTGGCTTAATGCTTTCGTCATCATATCCATATCCTGCGGAACCTGAACACCCTGCTCTGCCTGTACAACTGTAAGACCTGCAAATGAGACATTGTAGGGTGTTGGATTCTGGCAGGTTAAAAGCCATTGCCCTTGTTGCTGCTGCAAGGAAAAACGCAGTTGTTCAGCAATTTGCCTTAATTCCATCTTAGGGAGGCTTTTAGGTCGATAAAATACCTTGAGCTGAGTATTCATTGCCAAGTCCAGACGAGCCTGGTTGGGTTCTAGAGGCTTTATCTGCTCTTTGGTTTTGCCTGGAATTTCATATAGATTTAACCAGAAAACAGTTTCTCGGTCCTGTGGCATGGTGCTGCCATTTTGTACAATACGTAAGGCTTGAATGGCTTTGGTCTGCATTTTAAATACTGCTGGAAGCACAACAAACGGAGCATTTGCCTGATCAGGATTACCCTGCCCATCATCCACCCAGGTTTGGGCAATAATTGGATAATCATTGATATTCGACAGAATGAGGGAACGTTCCCGTTCTCCCTCAATGTAGATGATACGACTTGATGAGGTTGCAAATCCTGCATGGCACATACCACTTTGAAATAGCACAAGTAGTGGCGGAATAATAAGATTCAACCATTTCATTGGATTTTAACAACCACATATGCTGTTGAGTTGATCGTTCCAGCAGTGACTGGAGGCGCGCCTGTAATACGTTTAAGGTCAGCCATATAATTTGTGCGGTAAGTTGTATATCCAGTCAAAGGCGTACCAATATTGCTAAAGTAACCAGGATTCAAGACTGGATACCAACCTGCTGTATTCCCCTGTGGATAGGTGACAGCTGGGTAACACACTTGATTATTTGACGGCCCACAAGTCGAGTTATAGACATCTCGTGTAGTTTGAAGCAATGTTCCAGTTGCGCCTGGTTGCCCAAGCAATGTCAGGTAACTGCCTGCACCCTGATATTTAATATAGATACCCACATTTTGAGCAACACCTGTGGCACCATAACTATTGTCCAGTAATGCCACCACTCCATTATTACCATTTACCAACGAGACAGCCGAATAATTCTTCGCTGCATTATAAGCCTGTTGTGAGGGTTGTATACCTATCGCAATTTTTCCTGAAGCTGTTCCTGATTTACTGCCTGAAAGCACGCCATCATGACAGTCGACATCCACAGCAAAACTTCGACTGACAATATTTCCACTATTTAAAGCAGCGGTAGTGGTGGCATTAAAGTCAATGGTTGGTGTTACTGTCTTTAATTTGCAGGCGACACTGTCATTAATCAGGTAGGCCGCATTATATAAGGTATAGCCAAAACCATTATCCGCGCCCCAGAAACGATATGTTGAACCATCATAACCATGGGTCACACCCACAGTATCATGTGGAAAACTCACCAGATCGTCACCACTGTCAGAGCCTCCCGTATGTGCCGAGCCTGTATGGCCCAAGGTAATGTAGGATGAGGGTTGCGCACAGTTATAATTACCTGACTGGCCTAAATCCCTTAAATCCCCCGTTACACCAGAAGTTGGCGTCTGGTCTGTACACCACTTGTTATGTGTTCCACCTGTGCTGGTGCTATAAGGCGGCAAACCAGCCACCCGAACCAATTCAAACTGTAAAATGGGTAGATGTTTTAAACGGATACAATGCCAACCATTTTGACAAACGTCTTTTCCAGCGCTCGTTCCACCCGTTCCCGTTTCATACTGTATAGGCAGCTCAGTCCATTGCGGTGCTAAAGTCACCCCATTCATCACCTGGCGAATCCCTACACCAGCAAACCATGTATAAAATACGTTAGTCTGCCCACCAGCATCACTGGGATTGACAGGAAAAAAACCACCGACCCGATCATCCCCATTCACTGAAGTCAAAAAACGAATTTTTGCCATATCCGTTCCAGGAGTACATGCCCAGAGCAGGCTATTTTCATTGGCATTACGGATTTTATATTCTGTAGGTGGTACAGAGGCCTGAGCCAGAACACTGCCTATAGGCTGGATGGCAATATCCATAAGATGAATATTACCCACCCGAATCTTGGCGGCATGGCCATCTTCTGTTTGGGTAATGGGCCTTGAGTTTGAAAAACCTGTGTAATAAACGCCAGTTTGCCAATCTACCTGTTGGCAAGCTGCCCATACCTGTTTCCCACTACAGCAGCATATTGCCAACGTGATCAGTTTTAAAATGTCTATTTTTTTCATTGTTATTCTCCAACTGTACACGTTGCCTGTAACTTAATCAGTGCCTGGCCCAGTTGCTGGGAGTCAAGCTGGTATGGAAGCTTACAGCTTTGTCCAGCATCATTCCCCCAACGTAAAGTCAGTTGACCCTGCTGCTGTTCTACACGTACATACACCTGTCCGTTTTGACCCACCATTCCAATCACCTCGCCTGTATCTTTCAGGACATCGGCTCCCATTGGAATGATTTTTCCATCTGCAAGTCTACTTTGAATGAGTACACTATAACCACGACGGGTTTTAAATTTAACCTTAACCGCTGCACCTGCATAAGGGGCGATCCGTTGTTCACCCCCTTCCAACTCTACATCACCAGACATGCCCTGCGGGTCAAGTGCAATCGTGTTGTAACGATATGGACTGACACTTGGTAAAAGCGCATAGCCAAAACGGTCAATTTTGCTGGTTGGCGCACTGACAATTTTTGCACCTGTGGCATCCTTTGCCTCAATCAGGGCAAAGGTGTCTCCCACATATTGCCCGAGTGTGATGCCGCCCGAGTGAACTGCCATCGCACCGCTGGCATTGACTGAGCCTTGCCAGTATTGATCACTATAGGCTGTATTTAGTCCAAGCTGAATATTAGAGAAACGTTTGTATAAGCCCGCATTGTAGGTTTGCTGATCATTCCCCATGCCATTCATGCCCACGTTGTAGCTTAAACTATAGTCCTGATCCAACGCCCCACTGACACCCACCTGATAATTATCCATATCATTGCTACGGTTATAATTGGCATTGAGATTTGGTGTCATGACATTGCGGGAACGGCCTAAAGGCATATTGATAGATAAGCCACCAAAGTTGTCAAAACGTTCTTCCTTAAGTACGCCATTATTAAGGGTATGGATTTTCTGACGGGTATAGGTCAGGTTCATACTCAAAATGCCAAAGTTCTTGTTATAGCCCAACTGTAAAGAGGTATCCCGATCACGTCCATCCCGATAGTCCTGGGTTGAGCCTGTCACATAAAAGGAACCAAAGCGCCCCAATGGTTGGCTCATGCTGACCTGAAAACGCGAACGCTGCAAATAGGTAGAGGATGTATAAACCACACCATCCTGCCAAGCCTGCCTGATTCCCAAAACATCATTTAAGTCCCGATAGCCACTGGTTGAGTAACGGTAACTTGCCAATGAAAAGGTGGTCTGAGTGGGTGTCAAAGTCTTGCTATAGGTTAAGTCAGCCATCCAGCCATCAACATAGTCATTATTGTCTGTGGGGAGTTTCGCTCTGGAATAGGTAATATTTGAACCAATTGCACCATAACGTCCACCCAATACATTGCCCAAAGCCATTGCCTGATAATCATCCGCAATTCGCAATCCACTATTGAGGGTAATCAGGTTATTCACACCATATTCATAATTTAGGTCGGCAAAATAACTATTCAAACCCATGTTCTGGTCAGTTTTTCCAGCCGAAAAACTGTAGTTGGAAATCCCCTCACGTAATGATGTTGGAACGGCAGCATAGGGAATTTCAGTGGAATGGGTTGAACCATCCGCCTCAGTCACCACAACCGTCAAGTTGCCATTGTAGTTGGTCGGATAAAGATCAGTAATTTCAAACGGTCCTGGCGCAACAGTGATCTGATAAATATCCCGACCATTTTGCTGAACTGAAACTTTAGCATTACTTTGTGCTGTTCCCCGAATCACAGGCGCATAACCACGCAATGATTCTGGACGCATACGCTCATCTGTTGCCAAATTTAATCCTTTAAATGCCAACCCTGAAAAAAATCTGCCTGAGGTATATAACTGCCCCAGGGTGAGTTGTGACTGTAGCTGCTCAATCGGGCGCTGGACATAACTACGGATATTCTGCCATGTGGTTTCATGGTCATCATTCATCGATAGATTGGACTGCTGGCGATACTGCCATTTTCCAATATTGATCCCACCATTTAAACTCAGAAATGCGGATTCATTATTGAGATGATTACCTAAACGGCTCTCTGTGTAGTAATAGTTCCCCATATAGTTAATAAAACCAATGCTGGTACCTACGTCCAGTTCCGAGGGATTGACATAACCACGGGGTAAATTTTTCATTAAACTTTGTGGTACGGTTAAATCCAGGCGCAAGTTTGAAAAATCAAAAGAGCTGACACTTCCAGTTGCGACTTGTGCCAGTGTTAAACATTGTGCTAACTGAACCTGGGCATTTTCCTTATGCTGCTGCCGATAATCCATATCCCCTAAAATACCTGCTCGCTCAATTAAATCAGCATTTAGGCAAGCAACAGCACCTTGTTTGTTCTGTTCATCTTTTTCAAACCTGATATTGCCGCGTTCAAAAAAACATCCGTTGATATAGATATCAACTTTATACATTCCTGCCTCAACCTGATCAGCATGATTAAAACGTTCAATCATACTGGGTGTTAAACCACTCCCCTTAAACAGGTTGGGATCAAAAGCATACTCTTCCTGTTGCTTCGTACTGTGATCCGTTTTCACTTCCCTATCAGTTGTGTCTTCAGAAACAGATGCCATCACCTGTGCCTGTACTGTCTGCAATAAAATACCACTGACCAAAGCCGCCAGATATGAAAGACGAAAAAGGGGCGTATACCGTTCCATGTAATACTTCCTTTTTTAAATTATTATGGTTGTGCAATAAGGTCATACTTGGTGTATGCACCGTAATCTGTCACCAGAGTCACCGTAACGGTTGCCGAGGCTGTATGGGTCATGTTTTTCTGCACCAGCCATTTTTCACTGGACTTTGGCGCAACCATACCAATTGGCATTTCGGTGGTTTGTTCACCCACCTTGATAAAGGCCTGGGTTAAATTTGCGTAATAGCCTGTTGGATTATTGATCTGTAACCAGATGCCTTTTGCATCCTGCTGTAGGCGATAACGTAATTGTTTAGGTACATCCTCAACCTTGCCCACAATCGTTTTAGGGCGATAAAAAATTTTAAAACGGTTTTTGACAATTAAGACCAGCTTATTCTGGTCAACCGCATCCTTGCTCATGGCTGGAATTTGCTTGAAATTCAGGTAATAAATCGATTCACGGTCTTTGGATAATTGACCATCACCTGTATAGAATAACCGTGCGGTTTGCCCTGCTTGTGGATTAATCCGAAACACTTGTGGATTCACCATAAATGGTGCATCTGCCGTTTCAGGGGTGGATTGATCATTCCCTTGATCAACCCAGATCTGCACTAAAAAGGGCAGATTGTCTTTATTACTAAACTGAAGTGACTGGTCTTTGCTTTCCGCAGGAAAAACGACACGCGTCCCTGCCATCGTGACTCCCGCATACGCCATTGTTATCCCGAACATCTGGCAAAACAGCAGAAAAGCAAGCACCATATATCGAATCATGATCATTCCTCTATTCCTTGAGTCTTATCCTGATTAACACCATCAATAAAGTAATAGGATCACTTGCCATATCGAAACGGTTCAAGGGGTATGGCAAGTGATGTTCAGCAAGTTACGCGCTTGTGTAAAAATCAATCATAAACCAAGGTCCAGCCGAGTGCTGCCAATACAGTACCTGCTGTTGCATTACCTGTTGCCTTATATTTGGCAGTGAGTGGTAACGAACCAGTACCTGCTGTAGCGCCTGTAATAGCCACATTACCTGAACTTGCTGCCGCACCAGCAAATGCATATGGTGTAGATGAACCTATTGTTCCTCTTGCAATTTCAATCCCAACATTGGTGGCCGTACCTGTATTGGCAATCAAGCTATTATTCGTTGTATCAAAGCTCGCTGGCGTGAGGGTAAAATGTACACCACGGGCATCAGCACCTTCACAACCCGTTACATCCAGTGAAAATGCAGTTTCATTCGCCGTATCTCCAGCTGTAGCCAAAGCAGTTCTGTTTACCGTCGCCAAAGTCACTGCCGTTGCGCTTGCCCCACCCGTTAAGGCGGTTGCACAAGAATCCTGAATAACCTGTCCAGTAAAGTTAATTGTTCCTGTATCTGCCATTGCCATATTTGCTGCACCCATCGCAACAAATGCCAACGCTAAATGTTTAATTTTCATAAAAAGTCTTCCTTTTCAAACGCAAAAAATAAATTATTTTGTCCTTGGAGATCACATAAGAATACATCTCACACTCCACCAATTATGTGAAGTTGTTAGCATTCTTTTTAAAAATTAACAGAACAGCATGAAAAGCTCATTGATAGATATAGATTATTTTTTGACAATTCATTTTCAGTATTTTATGTTTTATTTTTATTTAAATTTTCCATTTATAATGAAAGGTTTATATTTTAAAAATCTCCATTTGATCAAAAAACCATCTCATATTCTGGTTTCTCCTGTTCTCAGTCCTCCATTGTCGAAATAAAAGGTAAAAACCTTTAAACTTTCAAAAAGAAAACTCATCATTTTTTACCAATTTATTTTTAATTCTGACCCTTTTTGTCGGTTTTATATTCCAATAACTTTCATTAAAAGTATTTTATTCGCAAAAAAATTGAGCAATTCTAGGCAGATTGGCACTTGCCTTTTTCATTAAAAAGCGTTGTCATTAGCGAACGTTTGAAAATGAAGCAGATCGTCATGCCTGATTTAGAAACAATTCACCATTTTGATGTGATTATTGTAGGCAGTGGTGGTGCAGGCCTAAGCCTCGCACTCTCTTTACCAAGTCATTACAACATTGCAATTTTGGCAAAGGCAGCGCTCACAGAAGCCAGTACCTTTTATGCTCAGGGCGGTGTTGCTGCGGTACTGGACGAGACTGATTCCATTCAACAACACATTAGTGACACTATGATTGCAGGCGCACATTTATGTGAAATGGATGCCGTCAAACATACTGTTGAGGGTGGCAAACCCTCTGTTGACTTCCTGCTAAAACAAGGTGTGCAGTTCACACTGGATGATGATGAGCAATTACACCTTACCCGTGAAGGGGGTCACTCACAACGCCGTATCATCCATTCAGCGGATGCAACAGGCAAAGCAATTTCAACCACATTGGTTGAACGCGCCAAAGAACGCGACAATATCACCATTTTTGAAAATTACATTGCAATTGACCTAATCACCTTGCATAAACTTGGCCACCAGAACCAGCCTAACCGTGCCATTGGCTTATATGCCCTGGATGAAAGTGCTGAACAGGTTCATACGTTTCTGGCACCGTTCACCGCTCTGGCATGTGGTGGGGCAATGAAAGCCTATCTATATACCTCGAACCCTGACATCGCGACAGGTGATGGTATTGCAATGGCCTATCGTGCGGGTTGCCGTGTTGCCAATATGGAATTTAACCAGTTCCACCCAACCTGTTTATACCATCCCAAAGCACGTTCGTTCCTGATTACTGAAGCAATGCGTGGTGAAGGAGCCTATCTGCGTTTACCTGATGGTGAGCGTTTTATGCTACGTTTTGATGAACGTGCCGAACTTGCACCCCGCGATATTGTGGCCCGTGCCATTGACTATGAAATCAAGCGTTTAGGTATCCGTCATGTATGGCTGGACATTACCCATAAATCACCAGAGTTTATTACCGAACACTTCCCTACACTCTATGCACGCCTGCTAGAGCTTGGCATTGATATTACCAAGGACATGATTCCTGTTGTACCTGCTGCCCACTATACCTGTGGCGGCGTGGTGGTGGATTCCAGCAGCCAGACCGATTTGACGGGTTTGTATGCCATTGGTGAAACCTCATATACAGGTCTACATGGTGCAAACCGTATGGCGAGCAACTCCTTGCTTGAGTGCTTTGTGTATGGCATGAGCGCAGCGGAAGATATTGAACAGAAATTTGATGCGGGCTTTAAATTCCCTGAGGTTCCTGCATGGGATGAATCACAGGTCACCGATGCGGATGAAGATGTGGTGATTCTGCAAAACTGGGATGAGTTACGTTCAACCATGTGGAACTATGTTGGAATTGTACGGACGACCAAACGTTTACAACGTGCCCTGCACCGTATTGAAATGTTAAAACGTGAAATCACGGAGTATTATCAGGATTACCGTGTCAGCAAGAACCTGATTGAACTGCGTAATCTGGTGCTTGTTTCTGAGATGATTGTTCGCTGTGCCATGCAACGCAAGGAATCCCGTGGTCTGCATTACACGCTGGATTATCCTGAACTTTCCAGTGAAATTCGTAAAACTGTTCTGACACCACCAAATTTTGCAGTGGAACAGCCATTGGTCAATCAATCCTAAAATTAATAAATAAAAACTAGGGTCTGTTTTTCAGCTTATGAATATAAACAGGCCCTATTCTTTTCAATGCTTATTTATATCCAGAATCAGGTACATTCCTTACATTCAACCTGGATAATCAAATTATAAGATTTAACATTCAACTGTTGCTGCTGATAAAATTGCTGCAAATTTTGGTCTAATTCACGTTGGTCCACTTCTATTCGTTTTTTGCACTTAATACATTCACAAATAACAGAACCCGATTGCGTACCTATAGAGAAAACAGCCTGGCGCTCACCTGGTTTATGATAACGCTGGATAATATTCGCCTGTTCCAATGACCTTAACACAGTATAAATACTGGTTAAAAATAGCGTACTATTTAATTCCGCCACAGCTTTTTCAATTTCATAGGCAGTCATCGCCTGATTGGATTCACTCAATATCCTTAAAATTAATAATCGGGGCAGCGTGGCGCGAACCTTGGCAGCACGTAACTTCTTTACGAGTTCATCCATGTTAACAGTATGATTCATCTTTCTTTATTCACATTTAATACCAGAAATCCACACTCAAAATAAACGCTTATGATCAAATAAGCTTCCGCTTTTTCTAGGATTTTATCTAAAGTAAAACTTAACATCCCGAGCTTACTTTAGCCTAAAACTTTAAAATTATGGCATACTCAATGTCAAAAAAATGTCAGATTTTTCCAATGAAATATCCACAAAATAAAATTTATCTCAAGTTTTATTTAGACAAATCAATATAATATGAAAATTTCAAAACATAAAAAATTATTTTTATTTTTTTATAAAATAGATTATTATTAAACAATAATAATTCTTATTAATATAATTGCTGTTTAAAAATAAACAAATAAAATACATAATCTCCATCATCATGGAGATTATGTTTATGCTTTATTAATACTGTTAGATTCATATTGTGAATGTAAATAAGAATTACTATTATTTCTCCACATTTGTAACCATTTATTAAGGTTGACCATGTCTTTTATTAAATCCCGTAAGAAAATTGTCAGTACGGCAATTCTTTCTACTCTGTCAGCGGTAGCAAATGCTGATAATAATGCGACACAATTACCAACCATTGATGTAAAAGCAGAACAAACCCAAGGTTTAAAAGTAGATTCTTCAGCAAATACAAAATATGTTGCACCTTTACTGGATACCCCTAAATCAGTCTCAGTGATTTCACAACAACTGATTCAGGATACTCAAGTGGTCACTTTGGCGGATGCACTTCGTACTGTACCAGGCATTACCTTAGGGGCTGGTGAAGGTGGAAACCCAAACGGCGATCGTCCGTTTATTCGTGGTTATAATTCTGAAGGCTCAATGTATGTCGATGGCATCCGTAGTATGGGCTCACAAAACCGTGAAATGTTTGCGGTAGAACAAGTCGAGGTCACCAAAGGCTCTTCTTCTAGTTTGGGCGGTGGTGGTAATGCCAGTGGTAATATCAACATGGTATCTAAAGTTGCCAAAAAAGGTGACAGCATTGAAGGTTCTGTATCACAAGGTACAGATGATTATCGTCGTATTGTGCTTGATGGGAACAAAGACTTTGGCAATGGTATTGCAGCACGTGTTGTGGCAATGGGGCATGAAAATAATAAGGCGGGTCAGGATAACGGTGCAGAATACAAACGTGCAGGTATTGCACCAAGTATCAGTATTGGTCTAGGCACACCGACCCGTGCGACGGCAAGCTATTATTATTTAAGAACTAATGATGAACCTGATTCAGGTGTGCCATATAGCAACCCATTTGGTGTAACAACTGCCAATGCAAAATTTAATGGTGATGGTTCGCCAATCAATGTAAAACAAGGTATTTACTATGGCTGGAAAGACCGTGATTTCCAAAAACAGGAAAATCAAATCGGTACATTAAAGCTAGAGCATGATTTACTTGATAATCTTACTGTAAGTAATATTGTAACTTATAGTAAATCTACCAATGATTATCTATGGACACAACCTGATGATTCTAAAGGTAACTTTATTAATCTAACAACAGGTGCATTGCAAGATACAGGTGTTTGGAGACGTGCAAACTCTCGTAGTACCGATACCACAACTTATGGTGACCAATTATCTTTGCGTGGTAAATTTGATACCAGCATCTTAAAACATAGCTTTAATGCAGGCGCAGAATATTCTAAGTTAGATAAAGATACCGCAAGTTATACCATAAAAGACCCAGCTTCTTCTAAAGTTGATGGTACGCTTGGAACAGGTGCTTGTTCACTTGGTTTGGCTAATGCAAATGGTTGGTGTACATCGACCTTTAATCCAAATGCAAATGACCCATTCTTAGGTACAATCACTAAGAATGCACCAACGTCAAATACCACAACCGAAACTACAGGTATCTATTTCTTTGATAATATCGAAATTATGCCTCAGTTGTTGCTTGATGTAGGTGTGCGTTGGGATAAATTTGAAACAGCAGTTAAGACTTTAGCAACTGGTGTGAAAATTGAAAGCGATTCAGATTTCTGGAGTTATAATGCTGGTGTAACCTTTAAGCCAACTGAAAATAGTGCGGTTTATGCAAGCTATGCAACTTCGGCAACACCTGTTGGTGTAGATTCTGGTGAATCTGCTGAATCAAGTCCATCTGTAGCCATTAAAGATCTTGATCCTGAAAAAGCACGCACCATTGAAGTCGGAACGAAATGGAACTTATTAAATAATAAGTTGAATGCAACCGCAGCAATTTTCCGTACTGAAAAAACCAATACTCGTGTTGCTGTTGATGCAAATACCACAATGAATGCTGGTTCAAGTAAAATGGATGGTTTTGAGCTTGGCTTGAGTGGTAATATCACAGACGCATGGGCGATTTCATTTGGTTATAGCTTCCTAGATAGCGAACTGGTTACAGCAGCCTACAATGCCAAAGCAAACGAAGGTCTGCCTCTAGCAAACGTTCCTAAAAACAGTGCAACTCTTTGGACAACTTACCAAGTCCTGCCACAAATCACTGTTGGCGGTGGTGCAACCTATATGGATAAAGTCTACGGTGCAAAATCAGCAACGGCTGAAAAATGGGTACCTGACTATGTCCGCTATGACGCAATGGCTCGTTATAATGTCAACAAGAATGTTGATTTACAGTTAAATGTAAATAACTTAAGCAATGAGCGTTATTTCACCAAAGCCTACGGTTCGCACTATGCAGCAGAAGCCGAAGGTCGTAGCGGTGTATTATCACTTAGCTTTAAATACTAATTGCTGATTAATCTTATATAAAAGTCTTTTGAGATAGCTTTAAAACTAAGGCTATCTCTTTTCTGTTTATTGACATTACACATAAATAAGGTGGTGGTTGTGATTCATCATATTCCTCAAGTATTAAGCAAGGAACAAGTGCGGTACTTCCGAGATGAAATGAATAAAATTGAATGGGTCAATGGCAAGGTCACCGCTGGCACCTTATCTGCAAGCGTAAAACAAAACCAGCAGCTTCCCGAAGACCATCCACTGACCCATCATTTGGGCAATATTATTTTAGAGTCTTTAGGCCAGCATCCACTGTTTTTATCTGCCGCCATTCCTCTGGATATCATCCCGCCCCTGTTTAACCGTTACGAGCATAATGAGCATTTTGGTTTTCATGTCGATAACTCGATCAGACGCATTCGCGGAACCAAGGACCGACTGAGAACTGACCTGTCCTGCACTGTTTTTCTCAGCGAACCAGATGAATATGAGGGCGGTGAACTGGTTGTGGAAGACACCTATGGCTACCATGAAATCAGGCTGCCCGCTGGGGATATGATTCTTTATCCATCCACCAGTCTGCATGAGGTGACAGCTGTTACACAGGGCTGCCGAATCGCCTCATTTTTCTGGGTGCAAAGCATGATTCGGGATGATGCCGAACGCCATATCCTGTTTAATCTGGACCAGACCATACAAAACCTGAGAATGCAGTTGGGAGACCATCATGAAGAAGTCATTAAACTCACCAGCCTTTATCACAACCTGATGCGAAAATGGGCAGAGCTTTAAATAATTTTCATAGCAATGCATAACCCAATCTGCATATAAGGATGATAAACACAACATGAGAATCCTGATTGTCGAAGACCATATTGACCTGCTCAGCAATATTTTTGCTTATCTGGAACCCAAGGACTATGTTTTAGATGCGGCTTATGATGCAGAAACAGCCTACCAACTGTGTCATATTCACCAGTATGATGTGCTGGTGATTGACTGGATGCTGCCGAAAATGCAGGGTATAGAGTTGCTAGAAAAACTGCGTCAGGACACAATTGAAACACCGATTATCATGCTGACGGCAAAAACAGAACTGGAAGACAAACTTTCCTGTTTTAACCTGGGTGCAGATGATTATCTGACCAAGCCTTTTTCAATTGAAGAACTGGAAGCCCGTATTCTGGCACTACACAAACTTTATAGCCGACAGAAAAAAATCCTACAGGTGGCAGACCTTAGCTATAACCTATATACCGATGAAGTCTCACGAAACAATACCGCCATTCATCTGCATGCAAGTGATAAAAAGCTATTGGCTATCCTGATGCAGGAAAGCCCCAAAGTTGTCTCCAGGGATAAGCTTGAATATGTTTTATGGGGCGATGACCGACCTGAAAAAGACCTATTGCGCACCCATATTTATGAATTAAGAAAAAGAATAGATGCGGAATATAAAACCAAGCTGTTAAGGACCATTCCCAAAGTGGGTTATCAAATCGCATGATCAGATTACCCAACCTTAGAAAAAATATTGTCATTGGTTTAGTGGGTTATACCCTCTTGCTTAGCTTTGCAGTGGGTCTGCATGGTTTTCTTGTTAATGAGCATATTGAAAAACTGGTTTGGCAAAATATTCTGGGCATTGATTTTGAAAACTTTAACCTGAACAAGATTCGTGCAGAGAACAATCAGGATTCATCAAACAACAACCTCAAATGGTATGACGAAAACCAGAATGACCGTATTCCTGCGGAATTTAGCGATTTTGAGGTTGGCATCCATGATGAGGTGGAATATCAGGATCGAGTTTATGTGATTCGTGTGACTGAAAAGAATGATAAAAAACAGATTCTTGCGCTGGACATTACCGAGATTGAGAAGCAGGAATTCTATGTCGTATTCTTCGCCTTTGTATTGATGGTTTTCTCAATCATACTGATTACCTATATTGCCTATAACCAGCTTGGTAAATTGATTAACCCATTACTGAGTTTGGCCAATGATCTGTCCAGACTAACTCCGATTCAGGACCAGATTCAAATTGACCGTTCAAAAATAAAATATTATGAGTCCTATGTTTTATCTGATGCCATTCAGAATTATGTTGAAAGGTCACAGCATTATCTAGAAAAGGAAAAGGTATTTTTTTCCACAGTGAGTCATGAACTTCGCACCCCTGTTTCCGTAATCTTGGGTGCAATTGAGGTGTTGCAACATCACCAGTCCACTCCTGCCACTGTGCTGCCACATCTGGACCGAATCGCACGGATCACACAAGATATGGAGGAGCTGATTGCCTGTCTGTTATTTCTAGCACGTGATCAGCAACGTTTAAACCTTTATGCTGAAGAAGTGGATTTGTACCATGAAATTCCAGTGATGATTGAACATCATATTTCCCTGTGTAAAGGAAAAAATGTGGAGATATTAAATCTGGTCAACCAGCCATTTAGAATTAACGTGCCCCCACAATTGATTCGGGTGGTGGTAAGCAACCTACTGAGGAACGCCATAGAAAACTGTGACGATGGCACAATTAAAATATATCAACATGACGCGCAGATCATGATTGAAGATTCGGGACATGGCATGTCGGCTGAGGCACTGAGTACCTTTTATACCTCACGTGCCAGAATGGGCAACAATCAAAGTGCGGGAATTGGCATTCCATTGATTTTAAAAATCTGTGACCATTTTGGCTGGTCACTCACCTTTAAATCCAAACCAGAGAAAGGAACCATTGCGATTTTAAAGTTTAGTTAAAATAATCCATCGCATCCTTAAACACCTGTTCAGGGTTCTGTGTGGCATCGAGTCGCTTAATCCGTTCAGGTTCAGCCTGCCACAAGGATTCATATCCTGCCCGCACCTTGGTAAAGAAGCTCAGCTTTTCCTGTTCAAAACGATCCAGTGCCCCACGCTCTCTGGCACGGGTCATACCCAGTTCAATCGGTGCATCCAGCCAGAAAGTAATCTTCGGCATATGCGAAACGAAAGTCTGGTTAAGTAGCTGCAACTTTTCCTGACTTAAGCCACGCCCAGCACATTGATAGGCAAAACTGGCATCGGTAAAACGGTCACTTAACACAATCTTGCCAGCCTCCAAAGCTGGAATAATCACCTGCTGTAAATGTTGCGCCCGTGCCGCATAGATTAGTAGCAACTCAGTATCATGGCTCATTTGTTCTTCATGATTCACCGCCAACAGCAACGAGCGAATCTGTTCCGCCAATGGTGTTCCCCCTGGTTCACGGGTGAGTACCACCTGTTTACCCTGCTGTTCAAAGTACTGATGAATTTTGCGAATCAGTGTGGTTTTCCCTACACCTTCCGTCCCTTCAAAACTAATAAACATCATTCACCCTGCTTTTTCTTTGAACGTAACACAGTTAAATATTCCTGCACCGCACGGTTATGCTCTTCCAACGATGCTGTAAATTTATGCCCACCATTACCTGTGGCAACAAAATAAATATTTTTTGAGTCATCTGGATGCATGGCGGCTTCAATCGCCTTTTTACTTGGCAAGGCAATCGGTGTTGGCGGCAACCCGTTAATAGTATAGGTGTTATAAGCTGTTGGGGTACGTAAGTCATTACGTGTGATATTGCCCTTATAATCAGCCCCCATGCCATAAATCACGGTTGGGTCGGTTTGCAGACGCATTCCGATTTGCAGGCGACGCACAAACACACCTGAAACCTGTTGCAACTCACTGTCCAGACTGGTTTCCTTTTCAATAATCGAAGCCATAATCAATGCTTCATACTTATCTTTGTAAGGAAGATTCGCCGCTTTATTTGCCCATGCCTCATCCAGTGATTTCATTTGACGGCGGTATAAATCGGTCAGGATTTTCTTGTCCGTTTCACCTTTGGCAAAGAAATAGGTATCAGGCGCAAACAAGCCTTCAGGATGTGAATATGGAATATCCAGTTCCTTGAGCAATTGATCCCGTGGCAAATCCAGAATGGTTTTGCTGACATTAGGGTCTTTTTTAAGATTCTGAACCAGTTGCTTAAACGTTGTTCCCTCAATCACCAGAATACGGTTCATCTGTGCATTTTCAGCATTCGACAACATATCCAGCACCTGACGAACACTCATGCCATGAGTGACTTCATACACACCCGCTTTCATACTGTCATGAATCATGAACTTCTGGTACAGCTTTAATATTATCGGAAAATTCACCTTATTTTCTTTTGCGAGACGGTCAATAAATCTGGAATAGGTATCGCCCGAAGAAATGACTAAAAGCTGTTTCTTGCCCTCAACAGGATAGTTTTTAAACAGGCTTGTCCCCACAATGCTCAACAGGATGACAAGTAAAACAATGATTGCACCCAAAAATGCTTTCACTGGAAATCTGGATTTCGGCTTGACTTTCGGTTTTTTCTTGCTTTTGCTTGAATTTGGCGGCTTTGGCATATTAATCAATCTGGTTCAGTTTTAAAGTTTTAAATAAATCAAGGCAGGGTTGTTGCTCTAAAGCCCGATCATGAAATCGAACAACCGCTTTCATCGGGTGCAAGGCATTACAGAAAAACAGGCTTTGAATCTGCCCAAGCTCATCTATTCCAATATAACGTTGCTCACATTCAATCTGTGATTGCTGCATCCGCGACAGGATGGTTGCCCGCATGACACCGTGGACGCCATTATAGCGAAGTTCTGGCGTAATCCACCGTCCATTTATACGAATAAAACAATTACTGCTCACGCCTTCAACAATATAGCCCTGTACATCACTGACCAATGCCTCAAGCCAACCTTGTTGGTCCGCTTCCTGTTTCAATAGCACTTGCTCTAAACGGTTCAGGGTTTTTAAGCCCACCAGATTCGGCATGGTTAGGCCCAAAGCACGATTTAGCATTCCACTGGCAATCCATTCAGGCTGGAAAGCCTGCAATGTGGCTGGATAATACCAAAGGTAAATATCGGCGGGATGTAAAGGCAAGCTATAGCCACGGTTTCCCTCTCCACGACTAATCACGATCTTTAAGGTGCCGTTTAAGCTTGAATGCTGTTGTTGCAACTGCTCCATTGATTTTTCAATTTGAGATAGATCAGCATCCAGACTCAGGCTCTGGCAAGCCCGTTTTAAACGTGCAAAGTGCAATTCTTTTAGTTCAAAAATTCCCTGAAAAATACGTGCTGTGGTAAAGCAGCCATCTCCATAGTGAAATGCCCGATCAAGTAAAGGGATAGAATCAATTAACTGTCCATTTTTATAGCATTGCATGATTCAAACACCTTTCAATCCAAATAGCCCACATGATTAATAATAAATAACTCTTTGATTTTAAATAATTATAACAATTTAAGAATTGGAATAAAAATTTATTATTTATCAATAATTCAGCATAGTTTATCTATTTTATGCAATTGCATTTTTTTCATATCAAATTCGTTTTTAATTATTTTTTTTGCAAAAAAACTAGCGTTATGCTGCATCCATATTCCAAATCAAGATTGAAGATCTGTTTATAACAGATCAATTAAAGGGGTTTTTCATGCGTTTATCTCAGTTAAAAGTTGGTGTCATTGCCGCATTACTCTCAGTGTCTTCTTTCGCGGCACAAGAGTTTTTGAATGTCTCTTATGACCCAACCCGCGAGCTTTATACCGATTTCAATAAGCAGTTTGGTGCTTTCTGGAAACAGCGTACAGGTCAGGACATTGATTTCAAACAATCCCATGGGGGTTCAGGCAAACAGGCCCGTGCCGTGATTGATGGCTTAAGTGCTGATGTGGTGACACTTGCCCTTGCAGCGGATATTGATGAAATTGCTGAAAATGCAAAATTGCTTCCAGCAGACTGGCAGAAGAAACTGCCAAACAACTCAACACCTTATACCTCAACCATCGTTTTCCTTGTGCGTAAAGACAACCCTAAACAGATTAAAGATTGGGGCGACCTGATTAAGCCAGGTGTAGAAATCATTACACCGAACCCTAAAACTTCAGGTGGTGCGCGCTGGAACTATTTAGCAGCGTGGGCTTGGGCAAAACACCAGAAAGGTGGTAATGATGCCAAGGCACAGGAATTCGTACGCCAGATTTATAAACAAACCAAGGTGCTTGACTCAGGCGCCCGTGGTTCAACCACGACCTTTGCTGAACGTGGAATCGGTGACGTGTTGCTGGCTTGGGAAAATGAGGCGTTCCTTGCCGTACGTGAGCAGCCAGGCAAGTTTGAGATTGTGACTCCATCACTTTCAATTCTTGCTGAGCCACCTGTGGCAGTGGTTGAGAAAAATGCCGAGAAGAAAGGCAACCTGCAAATTGCCCGTGGTTACCTGAACTATCTCTATTCACCATCAGGTCAGGAAATTGCAGCGCGTAACTTCTACCGTCCGCGTAATGCAGATACATTGAAGAAATACAGTAATGTATTTAAGCCGCTCAAACTTGTCACCATTGATAAAGAGTTTGGTGGCTGGACCAAGGTGCAAAAAACCCACTTTGACAACGGCGGTATTTTTGACCAGATCGTTAAGACCAATAGTACAGGCAAATAGAATCCCTCCCTCTTGCGGAACTATAATCGTTCCTCATCCCTCCTAAAATAAGGAAGAATTTCCACGAATACAAAAACTTACCCATATTCGTGATATTCCCTCTCCTATTAGGAGAGGGCTAGGGAGAGGTTAAGAAAATTTAAAGGAGAATAGACATGGTTCATACAGTCATTGTTCCTGGTGTTGGTGGCAGTGAAGCACAACATTGGCAGTCGTGGTTACAACAGCAACTCGTGTCTAGTTCTCGTGTGCAGCAAAAACACTGGGACCGACCAGTATTAAATGAATGGGTTGCCCAGTTTGTCAAAACAGTTGCAACAATTAAATCACCTGTGCAAATCGTTGCACACAGTTTTGGTTGCCTAACCAGTGTTGCGGCACTTGCTGAACATCCTGAACTCAGGGCAAAAGTGAAAAACCTGATTCTGGTGGCACCTGCCAACCCTGCCCGTTTTGGTGAAAGTGGTTTTGCCCGTCATAGTTTGACTGATTACAAGCAATATTTTCATCAGCTCAGCATTGATGTACCGACCACATTATTGATTAGTGAAAATGATCCGTGGCTGGGTTATGTCGATGCGTTACAGCTTGCACAGGCATGGAAACTTGCCCCAATCAATTTAGGTCAGGTTGGTCATATCAATGTGGCATCTGGGTTTGGTCCTTTTCCTGAAATCCTCAATTACATGCTGCCCGAAAAAAAGATGCGGCCTGTAAACCGAATGAGTCAGGCAAATTTTAACCTAAAATTTGCCTAAGCTCAGCTCTTCATACTTTTGGTTTTCGCGTTATTTATTTGCTTACTGGTCTTTAGCAAGCATCTCTCATCTTGAGGAAATATCATGTCGCAGCGTTCCCGAGTGCTGCCTGGGTTTGGTCTCTCTTTAGGCTTTACCCTCGCTTACGTGTCTTTCATTGTGCTTATTCCTTTATCTGCTGTGTTTATCAAATCCTTTGGGATTGGATGGGACGGATTATGGGAAATCTTAACGTCAGAACGAATTTTAAAGTCTTTACAACTGAGCTTTAGTGCGGCCTTGATTGCCGCCACAGTCAATGTGATTTTTGGCTTATTACTGGCATGGTGTCTGGTACGTTATAGCTTCCCAGGCAAAAGAATTGTCGATGCACTGGTTGATCTTCCTTTTGCATTACCAACTGCGGTTGCAGGTATTGCCCTCACCTCACTGTATGCAAAAAATGGCTGGATTGGACAATACCTTGAACCTTTAGGCATTCATGTGGCCTATACCCCGCTGGGTATTACCCTTGCCCTGATCTTTATTGGCCTACCTTTTGTGGTGCGTACCGTACAACCCGTACTCAGTGACATTGAAACGGAGCTTGAAGAAGCGGCTTCTGCACTGGGCGCAAATCGCTGGCAGACCATTAGCAAGGTGATTCTGCCGATTTTATTCCCAGCATTACTGACAGGTTTTGCGCTGGCATTTGCCCGCGGTGTTGGTGAATATGGTTCAGTTATTTTCATCGCAGGAAATATGCCATATAAGACCGAGATTGCACCATTGATGATTATTTCCCGTCTGGAAGAATATGATTATGCAGGTGCAACCACCATTGCCGTGGTGATGCTGGTTCTCTCCTTTGCCATCCTATTTTTAATTAACTTATTACAGGCATGGGCAAGCCGTCGCACAGGGAGAGTTGCACAATGAGCTTAAATAACAATAGCAATGCCTTGGCACTCAAGTTACAGGCCCGCGATGCAACCCGTGAACCGACCTGGGTACGTTATACGCTGATCACAGTGGCAATGATTTTTTTCCTGAGCTGCCTGATTTTGCCGCTGATTCTGGTGTTTGTAGAAGCATTTAAACAAGGGATTGAAGTGTATATCAATGCCCTGACCGATTCAGATACCCTGTCTGCAGTGAAGCTGACTTTATTAACTGCTGCAATTGCCGTTCCAATCAATGTGGTATTCGGGGTTGCAGCGGCATGGGCGGTGGCTAAATTCCAGTTTCGTGGCAAGGCCATCCTCACCACCATTATTGATATGCCGTTTTCGGTTTCCCCTGTCATTGCTGGTTTAATGCTGGTGCTGATTTTTGGTACGCAAGGCTGGATTGGTGGCTGGTTAATGGATCATGACATCAAGATCCTGTATGCCGTTCCTGCGATTGTATTGGCGACCATTTTTATTACCGTTCCTTTTGTTGCCCGCGAGTTAATCCCACTGATGGAAGCTCAGGGCACAGAGGAAGAGGAAGCTGCAATTGTTTTGGGCGCTTCAGGCTGGCAAACCTTTTGGAAAGTGACCCTGCCAAATATTAAATGGGGTCTGATTTACGGTGTGATTCTGTGTAATGCCCGTGCAATGGGTGAGTTTGGTGCGGTATCGGTGGTGTCAGGACATATTCGTGGTCAGACCAATACCTTACCGTTACACGTTGAGATTCTTTATAACGAATATACCTTTAGTGCTGCATTTGCTGTGTCTTCATTACTGGCATTTTTAGCGATCATTACCCTGATTTTGAAAACATGGTTAGAAATCCGTCAAGACCAAGCCAATGAACATCAGCCAAATACATAAGGAATGAACACATGAGTATTCAAGTTAAAAATATTGAAAAACACTTTGGTGCATTCCATGCGCTAAAAAACATCTCCCTGGACTTTCCTGAGGGTGAACTGGTTGCATTGCTTGGCCCATCTGGCTGCGGTAAAACCACCCTGCTACGCATCATTGCAGGACTGGAATCTGCCGATGGCGGTCAGGTCCTGCTTGAGGGTGAGGATGCCACCAATATTCATGTACGTGAGCGTCAGGTCGGCTTTGTATTCCAGCACTATGCCCTGTTCCGCCACATGACGGTATTTGACAATATTGCCTTTGGCCTACGTGTTCGCCCACGTGCCACCCGTCCAACAGAAGCTGAAATAAAAAAACGTGTGACTCGTTTATTGGACTTGGTGCAATTGGGATTTCTGGCAGACCGTTACCCTGCCCAGCTTTCGGGTGGTCAACGTCAACGTATTGCTTTGGCTCGTGCCTTGGCAGTTGAACCACGCGTCCTGCTACTGGATGAGCCATTTGGCGCACTGGATGCCAAAGTGCGTAAAGAATTACGTCGATGGTTGCGTACCCTGCATGACGAACTACATATCACTTCAATCTTTGTCACCCATGATCAGGAAGAAGCTTTGGAAGTTGCTGATCAAATCATTGTGATGAACAAAGGTGATGTTGAGCAAATCGGTTCACCACGTGAAGTGTATGAAAAACCTGCCACACCATTTGTATTCGATTTTCTGGGTCAGGCAAACCGCTTTGAGGGTGAGCATACAGGCGGTATCATTCGCCTCGGTGATGACCGTATTCAGTTACCGACTGCTATTGATGCTCCGCAAGGAAAAGTGATCGCCTTTGCACGACCAAATGAACTGCATATTCATGCACAACCACAGCCAAATACTATTGAGGCAACGTTCCTACGTGAAGTCTGGATTGCTGGTAAAGTCATTGCTGAATTACAAGATCGCAGTGGACGTAACATCGAAATTTTATTAAGTGTAGAAGAAGCGAATTTACATCAATTCAAGCCAAATCAAACCGTTTGGATTAGTGCGGCTCAACTTCATTTATTTGCAGACCAAACAACGCAAGTGGCTTAAAATAATATATGGAGGAACACTAAACTTCCCTACTGAACTTTAGTTGTTCCCCACCTCTTATGTGGAAAAATATTTATGAACTTTCAACAACTCAGAATTATTCGGGAAACTGTTCGTCAAAACTTTAATTTAACCGAAGCGTCTGCGGCACTTTATACCTCCCAGTCAGGTGTCAGTAAACACATTAAAGATCTGGAAGATGAGTTGGGCGTACAACTTTTTGTCCGTAAAGGCAAACGTTTACTGGGGCTGACTGAACCAGGCCAGTCATTGTTGAGTATTGTTGAACGGATGCTGGTCGATGCAGACAATATCAAGCGTCTTGCCGATGACTTTAACAAGGTGGATGAAGGAACACTGACCATTGCCACCACCCATACTCAGGCACGTTATGTACTTCCACCGATTGTGAATCAATTCAAGAAATTATTTCCAAAGGTTCACTTGGTCTTACAACAGGCCAGTCCAGTAGAAATTGCAGAAATGCTACTTCAGGGCGAGGCGGATATTGGCATCGCAACGGAATCATTAACCACAGAGGAAAATCTGGCAAGCGTGCCTTATTATGAATGGCATCACAGCATCATTACGCCTAAAGATCACCCATTAGCCAAATTGGACAAAATTAGCCTTGAAGTCTTGGCGGAATATCCGTTGATTACCTATCATGGTGGTTTTACAGGTCGTTCAAAAATTGACAAGGCCTTTGAAGATGCGCAACTGCATGCTGACATTGTGATGTCTGCACTTGATGCCGATGTCATCAAGACCTATGTTGAATTGAATATGGGTGTAGGGATTGTCAATGATGTCGCCTATGATGCTGAGCGGGATTATCGTCTACAACAGATCAAAACCGATATTTTTGGTGCCAATACCACATGGATTGCTGTACGCAAAGGACATTTGCTCCGTGGTTATGGTTATGAGTTTATTTCCTTATGCTCACCTGAAACCGATATCAGGGCGCTTAAAAAAGTTGCCTATCCTGATGAATAATCAAAAGCCTATTCAACTTACACTGAATAGGCTTTTAAATTACAAGATTATGGTTTTATTTATGAATTAGGAAATGCCAAACGAATGTTATTCCACCATGTAGTGCCAAACTGCCGTGTCAGGGAACCCCTGTTATAGGGAATACCATAACGTGCAGCCAAAGCTTCAACACGAGGCGACACTTCTGGATAACGGTTGCTACACATATCAGGGAAAATATGATGCTCAATCTGATGGCTTAAATTTCCCGACATAATATGGAACAGTTTACCGCCCTCAATATTGGCTGAACCGAGCATTTGACGTAAATACCATCTTGCTCGTGTTTCTCCCTCAACCTGTTCCAAGGTAAAGGTATGCACCCCTGCTGGAAAATGTCCACAGAAAATAATCACAAAGGCCCAGACATTACGAATGATATTGGCAATCGCATTTGCACCAGCCACCAATCCAAATACTAAAAATGGTGAGGCAGGCACATAAAAAGAAATTGGAATACTGACCAGCATGGCTGCCAGAGGCCACATCAGATAATCTTTAATGACTTGTCCTCGAACTTTACGTCCGATATGCCGTAACATCGGAAAAGTCTCTTTCCATTTCCTTTTGCCATGCAATTTATCATCAATCACCTGTTCATGCACAGCTACACCCTCTTCAAACAACAGCATCAACAAAATAAACCAAAGGGGTTGCAATAAAAAAGAGGGTTTCCACGGCTGCATCGGAGTCACCCGCAAAATGCCATACCCCACATCCAAATCTTTTTCCAATACATTGGTCCAAGTATGATGCACCACATTATGCGAGTTCATCCAACGGTCAGACGGGCTCATGTTATCCCATTCCCAAGTATTGGACTGAATTTCGGGGTCTTTCATCCAGTCCCACTGGGCATGCATCACATTATGGCCAATTTCCATATTTTCCAGAATTTTGGCACACCCCAACATAAATGTACCAATTGCCATAATACCTAATGCGATTCCCCATGACGCCAGGGCATGCCCCCACGCTGGAATAAAAAACAGGCCTGCATAAATAATGATTCGTCCAATTACCGCCATACTGCGTTGGGTACGAATCACCTTGAGAATATAGGCACGGTCTTTCTCTCCCCGACTGTCCATGACTTCGTTATAAATGTCATCCATTTCACGACCGAACTCTTCAATCTGGGCATCAGTAAGATTTACAGGAAGTTTATGTGTCATATCATCCGCTCCTATTGATTCAGTTCACAATCACCAGCCGCCGCACAAACACAGGTTTGTACAATGCTGCCTGCTTCATTAATAATCTTGCCTGTACGCAAATCACGGACACAACCTGAAACCAGCGTGGTATTACAAGTATGACAAATACCCATTCGACAGCCATGCGGTGGATTCATCCCTGCATCTTCGGCAACACGCAATAAAGGCGTTTGATGATCTGCTTGCACTGCAATATCACTTTGGGCAAAACGCACCAGACCACCCACCGCATCTTTAGGTACTTCTGCAAATGCGGCACGGAAGCGTTCAGTATGCACATAGCGGAAACGCCCAGCCTGTTCAAACAATTGTTTAACCGCATCCAGCAAGGCTGGAGGACCACAGGCATAAACTTCCCGCTCACGCCAGTCAGGGCAAAGTCGGGACAGTTGCTCTTCATTAAAATAGCATTGACGGCGTTTTTCCTGTTCATCCCCCAATGCATGGGTATGCACTTCGTGTAAGGTGTAACGTGGATATTGTTGCGCCAGTTGCCGTAACTCCTGCCCAAAAATCATGTCAAACTCATGTGGTGCATAATGAATATGCACACTATCAGGCAAACGTTCCCGTGCAATCAAACTGGTGATCATACTTCTGGCTGGAGTAATGCCACTGCCTGCGGTAATAAATAGAGGTTTTACGGGCTGCGCATCAGGCAGATAAAAATCTCCCTGTGGCAAACCAATGGGTAAATAATCTCCAACCTTTAAATTACGCACAATGTGGCGTGAGATCCGTCCATCTGCAATGGCTTTCACCGTAATGGTAAAACATCCATCCTGCTCTTCCCGTTCAGCTGAGGAAGAGATGGTATAGGTTCGGGTATAGTGCATTCCCTCAACAGGAATCCCAACCCGAACATGCTGACCAGCACGGTGACCACGCCAATTTAGACCAGGTTTTAAGGTAATGGTACGGGCATCTTTGGTCTCATCCCATACACGCTCAATCCTTGCCTGTAATTTATGGGTTGACCAGAGTGGATTGACCAACTCAAGGTAATGAGAGGTTCTCAGTGGAAAAGCAAATAAATCGGTGATGACTGCAACTTTTGACCATAATGAAGTTGTGGCTGTTCCGTTGGATGGCTGCATATTATCTTATCCTTATCGTATTATATTGAATTTCATCCTGATTCATTTTTATTTTATAAACTTTCTAGAATTGTTCTCCTTTATTTCATAATGCTGTTGTTTTGATCATTAAACAAAGTGAAACATACAATCAAGGTTTTTTTATAATCACAGCTCGACAATAGATAAGCGGTAGCTTTTTTAAAGATGGAAAAGCTTGGATATACTTGAATATACTTGAATATTGCAATAAAACAGACATAAAAAAACGAGCATTACGCTCGTTTTTTTATAACAACTAAAGTATTAGAAACGGAAGCTCACACCAAGTTTAGCAGCAGGCAACCATTCATAAGTACCTTTGTTCTCAATTTTGCGTTCTTCAGCGCGAATTGCCTGACCTAATGTACGTCCATCATCACCAACTAATGCCAATGAGGCTGCGTCAGCATTTAAACTAACAGTTGGGTTACCTGTATAATAAGCTCCCAACTCTCCAAATACACCCCAACGGTTAGTAATTGCAGGAGAGAAGCCGACACCTACATAAGGTACAATATCATTTTTGTATTTCATCGTACCGTTAATTTGAGTAGTGCCTAGAGGGTTTGCGAAACGTGCGCCATCAACCTTAAATGAAGCATTTTGTCCCGCACGACGCTCCAAACCATAATCATTGTCAAGGTAAGATACACCAGTTGCAACATAGAACCAATTTGCCCAAGGACGAATCTCAGCGTTTAAATAAACGTTGTTATTATCCATATCAAGGTCATACTTTGAACCATTAATCTTGAGATCATCTGACCATGAGATATCACCACCGTTATAACCCAGTGTTACACCCACATATGGATTGGCATTGTAAGAAATTGCTCCACCATAACCTGTTGTACCAACTTCAGCACGAACAGATGCTGGTTTCAAGAAAGAGAAAGTTGCTACACCCTCATCTGTCACAATACGCTCATCAGCCGCAAAAGTTGTTCCAGCGATTGCAGTTAAAATACCAGCACTTAAAAGAATACGTACAGCTTTCATTGAAGTCTCCTCAAAAAAACGCTTTTATTTAAATATAATTGTTACCGTGGTTTTATATTAAAATAATGATTCATATCTTTTTATACAGAAACTGATTACTTTTTGTTATTTTTTGATACAAATTCAGGATAATTGTGTATTCCAAAATAATGAATAAAAAACAACTAAATCCGCTTTCATTACCGTTTTATTTCATATTTTAAAAACAAATTATTGTAACTATTTTTTTCAAAGATTCTTGTAGCAAATTAGTGTAAAATCTTCAAAATTTTTTTGGAAGAAGGAAGATCATGTCTCAGCTTTCTACGATCATTGAGCAAGCATTTGAAGACCGTGCCAACTATAGCGCAGCGGACTGCCCTACTGAAATTCGTCAGGCTGTAGAAGAAGCATTGGCAGGTTTGGACAATGGCACACTTCGTGTTGCTGAAAAAATCGATGGTGAGTGGGTTGTTCACCAATGGTTAAAAAAAGCCGTTTTACTTTCATTCAAACTGAATGACAACCAGCCAATCGAAGCATGTGATCTACAGTTCTATGACAAGGTGGCAACCAAATACTCAGGTTGGACTGAAGAGCAGTTTAAAGCGGCTGGCGTGCGTGTTGTACCACCTGCGGTTGCTCGTCGTGGCAGCTTCCAGGCAAAAAATGTGGTGTTGATGCCATCTTATGTCAACATTGGTGCCTATGTGGATGAGGGTACAATGGTGGATACATGGGCTACTGTAGGTTCATGTGCACAAATCGGCAAGAATGTTCACCTGTCAGGTGGTGTGGGTATTGGCGGTGTGTTAGAACCATTACAGGCGAATCCAACCATCATTGAAGACAACTGCTTCATCGGTGCCCGTTCTGAAATCGTTGAAGGCGTGATTGTTGGTGAAGGTTCTGTGATTTCAATGGGCGTTTTCATTGGCCAGTCCACCAAGATTTATGACCGTGAAACTGGTGAGATCCATTATGGTCGAGTACCAGCAGGTTCTGTGGTTGTTGCGGGCAGTCTGCCATCTAAGTGTGGTAGCTACAGCCTTTATGCCGCGATTATCGTGAAGAAAGTGGATGCAAAAACACGTGCAAAAACCAGCTTGAATGACTTGTTACGCGCTGACTAAGCAACTCTAACCCCGTTATTTTCGTCTCTACAACCAGTCATGGTTGTAGGGATTTTGTTCTTTTATATGGTGTGGTTCTGAATCTATGGCTTCCTTACGTTCTTCTGCAATTCCTGTCTCCGATCCTGCGGCTGGTTTACGCATTACCGAGATCTTTTATTCTTTGCAAGGCGAAGCGAACACTTTTGGTTTACCTACCGTTTTTATTCGTCTGACAGGTTGCCCGTTACGTTGCAGTTATTGTGATACCACCTATTCGTTTGAGGGTGGCGAACGTCTGTCACTTGAACACATCATTGAAACAGCAAGCCAACATAAAACCCCTTATATCTGTGTCACAGGTGGTGAGCCACTGGCACAACCGAATTGCTTAATTCTATTACAGCGCCTGTGTGACCTGGGTTGTCAGGTATCCCTTGAAACCAGCGGTGCGTTAGATGTTTCAAAGGTAGACCCACGTGTTTCCAAAGTGCTGGATTTAAAGACACCGACATCAAAAGAAGACCATCGTAATTTATTAACCAATCTTGACTATTTAACCCAGCATGACCAAATTAAGTTTGTGATTTGTAATCGTGAGGATTATGAATGGTCAAAGCAACAATTGATCAATTTTCAATTGCAGGATAAGGTCAGTACCGTTTGGTTCTCCCCTGCCTTTGCCGTTGAAAAAGGTGCTGCTGTGCTGCCTGCTTTTGCGCGTGACCTGGCACAGTGGATTTTAGATGACCATCTCCCTGTTCGCTTCCAGCTACAGTTGCATAAACTGTTGTGGAATGATGAATCTGGTCGCTAAACAGTTCAAACTCAGTTCATTTTCGAACTTGCTTTTCTTAAATATATTTAGGTTGAATCATGGAAAATAATATGCGTTCCCGCGCCATCGTATTATTGTCTGGTGGCTTAGACTCAACAACTTGCCTTGCCTGGGCACAAGCACGCTATGAATGTATTGCCATTAGTTTTATGTATGGACAGCGCTCCACCACAGAACTTGATGCAGCCAAGGCCTTGACCCAGCGTGCGGGTGTTGAGCACCGTGTCATTAATATTGATCTTGGAAATTTAGGTGGCTCGGCACTTACAGACCATAACATTGATGTGCCAGAACAATTACAGGAAGGTATTCCTGTAACTTATGTTCCTGCACGTAACACAATTTTCCTGTCCTATGCACTTGCCGCCGCTGAGGTTTTTGATGCCGAAGCCATCGTGATTGGAGTCAATGCCGTTGATTATTCAGGATATCCTGACTGTCGTCCTGAGTTTATTGATGCATTTGCCAATCTTGCGCGTTTGGCAACAAAAGCGGGTGTGGAAGGAAAACCCCTTAAAATTGAAACACCTTTGTTACATTTATCCAAAGCGAATATTATACGCTTAGGTATCGAACATGGCGTAGACTATAGTCAAACGGTATCCTGCTATCAGGCAGATGCTCAAGGACGTGCGTGTGGCAAATGCGACAGTTGCCGTTTACGTCAACAAGGTTTTATCGAAGCAGGTATTGCGGATCCTACACGTTATACCGAATAGACGATATAGGGTTATAATTAGGTACAATATATGAAGTTTTTTAAATCAAATCTTATTCTTTCCACAATGATGTCAGCGGCTGCCCTACTTGCAACGGCAACCCATGCTGCGGATGAGAATCCACTCCAAGCTGCGTATAAAAGTACCAATGTCAAATCTGCATTGATCAACGTCTGTAAAGACCAGACCACAAAGGGTGGAAAACTGACTGCGGCAGAAGTCAGCAAATTCTGTTCTTGTAATATTGAAGCACAGGGCAAAGTAACTGAAGCACAGAAATGGGAAATTCAAAGTGCAATCAATACCAAGAAAAGCCCAAGCTCCCTTGCCTTTGTACAGCAACAGAATAAGGATTTACAGGCTTGCCTAGGTGCACCGCTTGTTACCAAGCTAGAAAAGTTGACTGAGGAAGCAATGAAAGCTGCCCAGCAACAGGCACCTAAAAAATAATCCTGCGCTGTTGTAAACAAGGCCTGCATTGATGCAGGCTTTTTTATAAGTTCTGTTAAAATTTCCTTTATCTCTAATAAGTTGAACAATACCATGCAGGACCAATGGAAAACCAATGCCCACCACAGCCAATGTATTGTTTCCTTTAGTGGTGGCAAGGACAGTTCCCTTGCCTTGTATCATGCCCTGCAAACAGGCAAGGTCATTGGACTGATTGTCATGCTGGAAGAACAGGGTCAGCGCTCCCGTTCACATGCCATGCCACTTGATATTATCCGAGCACAAGCTGACTCAATTGGTTTGCCTGTTTTTATGGCCTCCTCAAGTTGGGTAGATTATGAAAGCAAGTTCATAGAGTTACTCCGTCAGGCCAAACAACAAGGGGCTGAGGTACTGGTCACAGGGGACCTGGATATGCCCCAGCATGGTCGCTGGCATGATCGCGTTACCCAACAAGTCGGGCTGAAACTGGGTATGCCGCTATGGCTACGCCCTCACTGTGAGGTGGTTGAAGAGTTTATCAATCTTGGCTTCCTTAGCGTGATTGTCACCGTAAACATAAAACTGGGCATGCAAGTTGAGGATTTAGGCAAAGTCCTGACACTGGAATACATTCAGGAACTTGAGCATCGTGGCATTGATCCTTGCGGCGAGGGTGGAGAATTCCATACCACTGTGATTGACGGGCCAATTTTTAACAAAGCTATTCCTGTACGTCAGGGAAATATTGTTTATCATGAAGAATATGCTTTTTTACCCCTTGAATTAGATCAAATTTAGCTTTGGCAAAGGATACAAAATGTCTGAACAAATCCAGTTACCCAATCAAACCTTTCCAGCCACTCAGGGCGAAATCAACCTAGCCGAACTCACAAATGAATGGCTGGTATTATATTTTTACCCAAAAGACTCAACTCCTGGCTGTACAACCCAGGCGGTTGGCTTTTCCTGCCTAAAAGACCAGTTTGATGGATTGAACTGTAAAATCATTGGTGTATCCCGCGATTCGGTCAAGGCACACCAGAACTTTACCGAAAAACAGGCACTGACCATTGACCTGATTAGCGATAAGGAAGAAGTACTTTGTAAACACTTTGATGTGATTAAGGAAAAAAATATGTATGGCAAACAGGTGATGGGGATTGAACGCTCTACCTTTATTTTCCATAACAAACAACTGGTTAAAAGCTATAGAAAAGTAAAGGCGGCGGGACATGCCGAACAGGTGCTTGAAGATTTAAAAACACTGCAAACAGCTTCGTAAACCTAGGTAACAAAAGGCAAGTTTCACTTGCTTTTTTGTTGCGGCAAATTGCTCCTATCTTTGAGCTTGGCGTATGATGAAAATATTCAAATAATTCAACCAAAGGCATCCAAATGAGTCAGTTCAAGGTATTTATCTCGTTGCCTTTTTATCTTTTTATCTCAGCATGTGGGGTAAGTTCAACCACGATGCCTCAGGACATTGCTGCGTCCATTCCCCAAATTCAAAAACCCGCCTTGGAAATAAGCTGTCAGGATTTACAGAATCCAGCCTATCAGCAAGTCATCATGAATGCAATTAATGAAATTCGGCAACATCCCCGTCAATGTGGGCAACAATATTTTGCCGCTGTGGCACCACTAACATGGAATAGCAGTCTGCACAGGAGTTCCCTTGCCCATGCACAGGATATGGCGGAACATAATTTTCTGGGTCATACCAGTAGCACAGGCTTGAATTTAAGGTCACGTCTTCAACTGTATCAGGTTAAAACGCGCGGTGGCGGTGAGAATGTGGCACGGGGCCAAAAGAATCTGGATGAAGTCATGGCAACTTGGGTCAGCAGCCCTGTGCATTGCAGCAACCTGATGCAGTCAAAATTTACCGATTACGCAGTTGCCTGTAGCTTTGATCAGTCAGAAAAACCCAAGGCATACTGGGTGCAACAATTTGGTGTTCGTTAAGAGGAAGCATGATGCAGTCTGGTACAATTACCCCCATATTTCGGATATTCGATCTTGAGTTGGCCAACAGTTTCTATCTGGAATATCTAGGTTTCCAGATCGACTGGCAGCACAGGTTTGGAGACAACTTTCCTTTATACCTACAGGTTTCCAAAGGCGACTGTATCATTCACCTTTCAGAGCACTTTGGTGATGCCAGTCCGCATAGTGCCATCCGTATTTATTGGGAAGACCTCGCCTCTCTGCATGCTGAACTGACTAAAAGTGATTATAAGTTTGCCAAGCCTCAAATTGAAAAAACAGACTGGGAAACTCTGGAACTGAGCATCACCGATCCATTTTCAAACCGAATCACCTTTTGGGAAGATGCTTAAGTCACATAAACCCAAACAACTTCCTTTTTAGCCTTGAAAAGATTCAAGATGACAGAGTTTCATAATGAAAAACTTTGGTGATAATTTTCCATTGCTGTTGTTCATATGTGAGGGTTAACGCATCATAAAAGTATTTCGGTTGGATAGCGCACTCAACATGCACTATTGCCAATTGATTATGAATCAGGTTAATTGAGACAATTGTATCCTGTCTTAACTCATTTTTAGATGCGGGTGAAACACGTTTTTCCACAATTGCAAAATATGATTCCATATCCATTTTCAGGAGAGGATCATCGTTTGCATTGATATAAACTGCATCAGGATGAAACACGTCTCGTAGTTGATTCACATCACAAAAATATAAACCATCAAAATATTTCTGGAGTTGCGAATGGATATCTAAAATTGTGTCTTTAACCATCTTTGTCACCCAATTCCATCGCCTACTTTTATGCTCTGTTTCTGTCTTAGCAGGGATACCGATTCGCCCGCTACGCCCCAATTATCTGTATCCACTTCATCAATCACCACAAATGTGGTTGCAGGATCTTTGTCCAGGACCCGAACCACAAGCTCTGTCGCCTCTTTAATCAGTTGCTGCTTTTGCTGTACTGAAACATTCTCTTTCGTCACTTGAATCAGGATATAAGGCATGATTTTCTTCTCCTCTGGTATTATTTTATTAAGATAGATATTTCTAAGCAGCTTCGGCTGCAAGCGCTTCTTGTACAGTGTGTCGGTTGGCAACTTGCTGCATAAATCTAGTCAAATGAATAAAATGTTCCAGCTCCAAGCCAATAAAACCAGCCCATCGCGTTACGACAAACAGGTAAATATCCGCAATGGTGAAATCATTTCCAGTTAAATAGTCTTGCCCAGCCAATTGCTGATCGACCCATTCATAGTGCTTATTTAAGATTTCGCTAAATACAGCTTTGCTCTGCTCACCATACGATTCATGGAAAAATGGCGAATATGCCTTATGAATTTCTGAAGCAATAAAGTTCATCCATGCCAGCACTTGATAACGTTGCGGTATATTGATTTCAGCCAACAAATCTCTTCGACCAGCCTGATCAACCAGAAACTGGCTGATGACAGCACCCTCAGTTAAAAATGAACCATCACCAAGCTGCAACAAAGGCACCTGTGCTTTTGGATTAAATTGATAAAAATCCTCGCCCAACGCAGTCAGATGCTGCTGTAAATCCACCTTGATCAACTCAAAGGAAATTCCAAGTTCTCTTAAAACAATATGGGGGGCTAAAGAACAGGCATCTGGTGAATAAAATAGTTTCATATAATCGCTCCATCACAAGGTATGCAGCCATCTTATTATTTACATTTATGTGCTTAAATAGCATATAACTCAAATCATTTTTTACATGGTGTAATCAATGACTCAACAACTCAAACGCATGATGTTTAGCAGTGTAGAACTGTTTTGTCTGGTTGCTGAATATCAAAGTTTTTCCAAAGCGGCACTGCATGCGGGTGTCAGCCCAGCAGCTGTGAGCCGTTCCATTGCCCGTCTGGAAAAGCATTTGACCATTCCCCTTTTTATCAGAACCACTCGTCAGGTCCGTTTAACCCAGCAAGGCAAAATGTATTTCGATGAATGCAAACAGGCATTGAACCAGATTCTTGAAGCGGAGCAGCAATTAAAAAACCAGAACCAGCAACCTACTGGTCTCATCAGAATCAGCGTTCCCACACCTTATGGGCATTATCGAATATTGCCTTTACTGGCAAAGTTCTCGCAGCAATATCCAAAGATCGAGATTGATATACAGCTCACCAATAAAAATGTGGACTTTATAGCGGAGGGTTATGATCTGGCGATTCGTGGACGACAGTTTGCCGATTCAAGCCTGATTGCACGCCAACTCGAACAGGCGGAACTGATTGTGGTTGCATCACCGCAATATTTAAGAGACTTTGGCACACCGCAAAACCTTGAGGACTTACAACAGCACCAATGTATCCAGTTTGTACTCCCCAGCACAGGAAAAAATGTACCCTGGCTGTTTAATGTAAATCGCCAAATTGTTGAATATGTCACCACCGCAAAACTACGTTGTCTGGATGATATTTTAGGAACCGTCACCTTAGCCAAACATGGTGCAGGTTTATTACAGACCTATCGCTTTATTGTGGAAACAGAACTCGAAAATAATGAACTTGTTGAAGTCCTAAAAGACTTTTCTGGAGCATCACGCCCTTTTTCTTTGATTTATCCATCTAAAAAACACGAATCTTTTCATATCCGTGTTTTTATTGATTTCCTCATCAATGAGTTAAAAACATCCAACTGATTTACTGAATATTACTGCGGTCATCGGCCAGATATTTTTTCTGTAATTCAGTGTAGATTGGAGATTTCTGAAATTGCGTAAGGAACTGGACTGTCCCCTCTGGAAAAAATTCCGTATGTATCTCACCGCGATAATAGGCTTCTCGCATTGGTGTTGCCGAAATCGCATCTTTCAGGCTGTCCAATTCCACCATTTCCCACTCAGGAAACAAGGCCAAGTAATAGGAGGACTCATCCTTAAAGTGACCAATCAGGCCAACTTTCGCATTTGGCTGGATGATCTGGTTAACAAGCCCTTTAACCTGCTTCACCCATTTTTCATCATTATAAACATCAATCACATGCACAAAGTGAATCCGTTTTTGGTCTTGCTCTGAAAAATTGGAGAGAATCATCTGCTCACGTTCAGTCGCCAAAAATGGATTCTTGATATTCCGTTCCAATTGTGCCGACCCCAAAGCCAAGATCACATGCTGACTTTGCTGTAACGCAATTTCAATGGTTTGCATATGAGCCAGATGAAATGGCTGAAAGCGTCCAATAAAAACAAGATAGTCAAATGTGTACATAGGCGTCATTTCACTTTTTGTGAACTCATCAGTTGCACCATTCAGGCAAATATGCGACATAATGAGGACACTTAAAAATCAATCTGGATTAAAGCAAGGATAGTACGATGACACTTAGCTGTATTCAACAACCTCATCAACATTTGCAAGCAAATTTAGAAGATGGCGTACTCACCTTAGCCATTAACCGTTCAGAAGCAAAAAATGCACTTTATGGTGAACTTTACCTGTGGATCGCAAAAGCTTTAGATGAAGCGGATACCAACAAGGATGTTCGCGTGGTGATTTTCCGTGGTGCAGAACAGGACTTTACAGCGGGTAATGATATGAAAGACTTCATGGGCTTTATGCAAAAGCCATATGAAGGCAAAGCGGGTGATCAACCACCATTTGTATTATTAAAAGCTGCGGCTCGTTTTTCCAAGCCACTGATTATTGCAGTGAAAGGTGTTGCGATTGGTATTGGTGTAACGATCTTGTTACATGCCGATATGGTATTTGCTGACAATACAGCCCTGTTCCAGATTCCATTTGTGAGTCTTGGCCTTTCTCCAGAAGGTGCCGCAAGCCGTTTATTGGTGAAACAGGCAGGCTATCAAAAAGCAGCCGAACTGTTATTCACGGCGAAGAAGTTTGATGCCGCAACAGCAGTAAAAGCAAATCTGGTGAATGATGTGGTTGAAGATGTTTATGCAACGGCGCAACAAACAGCACAACATCTTGCTGCCCTGCCATTGGCTTCACTGAAACAAAGCAAGGCACTCATGAAAAAAGACCTAGCTGAAATCATCGCCTGTGTGGATGATGAAGCTGAAATCTTTATGCAACGTGTCCGCTCACCTGAAATGATGGAAGCGGTACAGGCCTTTATGCAAAAGCGTAAACCTGATTTTTCTCAGTTCAATTAATGAGGTAATAACTCATTAATGAAAACAAAACCACTTCAATTGCAAAATCGAGGTGGTTTTTTTATTGAACGTCCCAATATGAATATAAAGTAACTTTAGGATGATATTTTCCTCATGTCAGAACAAACACAAACCGAAAAGAAACGTTATTATGAAGCCGCGCCACAAGATATTGATGTTGACAATTTCCGCAAGGTGATTGAAAGCCGCCGTTCAGTGCGTAAATTTACCGACAAGCCGATTCCTAGCGAAGTTTTAGATGCCTGTCTGGATTTGGCGCTGCTTGCACCCAACTCGTCCAACTTACAACCGTGGACTTTTTATGTGGTGCAAAATTCAGGTAAGAAAAAACAATTGGTCAAAGCCTGTCTAAACCAACTGGCTGCAAAAACCGCCTCTGAACTGATTGTATGTGTTGCCCGTACAGACCGTCTTGATGAAATGGCAAAGCGTAACATTAGTGAGTTCCCTTTTCCCGAAGCACCACCTGCCGTTCAGAAGTATTACCGTTTTATTCCATACAACTATAAAACAGGTTACTTCAATGCATTGGGCAACTTTAAGAAAGTTGCATTTAAGGTAGTGCGTACACTGGATAAACAACTTCCTGTGACTGCATTTAATCCTGCCGATGCAAAATTATGGGCAACCAAAACCACTGCCCTGGCCTGTGAAAACTTGGTCTTGGCTTTACGCGCCTATGGTTTTGATAGTTGTATGATGGAGGGTTTTGATGAACCACTGGTTCGTAAAATTCTGAAACTGAATGATGAGCAATATCCTGTCATGGTGATTGGTGCAGGTGAGCGCGCCAAAGATGGCGTGTTCTTTCCTCAATATCGTTTTGACCGTGACCTCTTTATTCAAAAAGTTTAACCTTATTGAATATCCAAAATCTGGATAAACTCAAAGGCAGGCTCTTCGTAAGGATGGTTTGCCTTTAATGCTTTTGCAACAGCACTTGCCTTTTCTTCTGGAACAATGGTTTCTACTCTCCATTCCTCAAGTTGTTCCAGTTCATCCAATTGACCTAAAAAAGGATTTGCACCTTTAACTGGCTTAAACTGCCCTACGCCTTTCACCTGCCATGCACAGTGTTCATAATTACCGATACCACCAGCCCCTACTTCAAAAATAGCGAGCTTGGTCGACTCCAGATGTGACTCAGGAACGTAATAAATAAGTTTTAGCATGGATAGAATGACTCAAATAGGATGACCAGTCATTGAATCATAGCGTTAAAAAACACCAATAATCAAAGTGAAATATTGATTACAAGATAGCTCACCACAATACATAAAATCTGGATTACCACCGTTAATCCAAACCAAAACCAACCCTTATCTTTTGTGTATATTGTTCTGATATGATTTTCATGTTTCATCATTCTGCTCTCCAAGACCTAAAATATCTAAGTTCTGATCACTACAATAAGAAAAGCAAAATTTGAACCATGTAAAACATTTAAAAAATAATGATGCTAAAATAGCCACTCCAAACCTTAAATCAATAGGTTACAAAATGGGATAATGTCCAAACAAACACCCCCACTACAACAAGAAAATCTGCAAACATATCAAGACTCACCTTTGATTTTTACCGTAGACAAAGTGTTCTCAAGTGAAGAATGTGGTGCTTTTATCGCGCTCAGCAATAAATATCATTATGAAACAGCAGATATATTTGTAAACTCAGCTCGTCAAGTGCTCACCAATGTCAGAAATAACAAACGGGTGATTTATGATGATATTCAGCTTGCCAAAACCCTATTTTCCAGACTTAAACATTTCCTGCCTGAACAATTCAATGGCTGGACATTAAGTGGCTTAAATGAACGTTTTCGTTTTTATCGTTATGAAAATGGCGAAACGTTTAGACCACACTATGATGGTATTTATGAAGTGAACGATTGGCACAGTAGCCAACTTACTTTATTGATCTATCTGAGTGAAGATTTTACAGGTGGAGAAACCATTTTTTACCGTGACAGTGGCATGCTGAAACCGTGTAAAGAAACGCAAATCGCCAATATCCAACCAAAACTTGGACAGATTCTAGTCTTTGAGCATCAACAGTTGCATGAGGGAGCACCTGTGCTTTCAGGTCAGAAATATGTGCTGCGTACCGATGTGATGTATAAGCATCCAATGATCCTAAAATCTCAGGATTGCTAAATCCCATAAACTTATACAGGTAAAAGCCATTTTATGATGGCTTTTACTTTTCCAGATCAAAATACTTTCTTATAAAAGCTAATGCTTCCTGAAAAGTCTCGTGCCAATCTGCATTCGGTTTTTGGTTTAATGGATACCAAAAGAATTCAAATGCCAGACCACCATCATCCTGACAATGATAAACCCAGGTCTCAGGAAGCACATGGCTAATGTCACATAGATAGAAATACCAATCCTGCTGGTTAAATTGAAGCGAAAGATTTCCCATGAATTTTGGTTTTAGTTTAGCCACTAATCCAGATTCTTCAAATAATTCGCGGATAGCGGCATGTTCATATTGCTCATCCTGTTCTATTGTTCCCTTGACCAATTGAGTTCCAGCCAATGGATGGCGAAAGGCCAATATTTCCAAGCCTTGCCCATGATTTCTTACCACAACTGGAACAGCTTTTTTCATGATTTCTTATCTATCAGATGCTTTAATATTTAGGAGCTAAAAAAGCTAACTACTCTCTACTTTCCCACATTTAAGCACCTACACTTTCTGAAACCTTTAAATGTCTTTTCTCATATAAGGTCATGGCAAAGGCCAAACCACATAAAACCACGAAACCGCAGGTCATTGGAATGAGTGTTCCGTTATAAAGCTGCCCGATAATAGAGGCCAGAATCAGGGAGAGCACCGAAGATGCGGCCCCAATAATCGCAGATGCCATACCAGCAACATGCCCCATTGGTTCCATTGCGATCGCATTAAGATTTCCAAACAGTGTTCCAAACAATAAAAACAAGATGCAGGCATATAGCATAAACATCCAGAACGAAACTGGTACACCTACTAGCTGAATAATCAGAAATACCAATGAAATTAAACATAGGCCAAGAAAGCCATAAATACAGATGGGGCGCATGCCAAACTTCATGACAATTCGAGAATTGGTAAAAGATGCAATCCCCATCACACCTGCTAATAAAGCAAAGTAGGCACTAAACTCCTGTCCTGTTTTACCGAATTGCTGCATAAAGATTTGCTGTGAAGTCCCCAGATAACCAATAAACCCACCAAAACAGAAGCCAGCACATAACAGATAGCTCATGGTGGTTTTATTACTGATCACTTCCTTAAAGCCATGCTGGAACGCCTCTAAACGCATAGGTAGGCGATTTTCAGGAACAAGGGTTTCTTCCAAGCGTAAAGCCACCCATGCGCCTACAACCGTGGCATAAACCATATACAAAACAAAAATATCGCGCCAGCCAAAGAAATGGATAATCAACTGCCCCAAACTTGGTGCAATTGCAGGTGCAACCATAAACACCATCATAATCAGGGACATGATACGTGCCATTTGTGCGCCGCTGTATTTATCCCGCACGATGGAAATGGAAGCGACATACGGCCCTGAAACCCCAATTCCCTGAATAAAGCGTCCAGCCAAAAACCATTCAAAACTTTGTGTGGAGAAGCACAATAAGCTTCCCAAAAAGTAAATGACGATTCCCGTGAATAAAATACGTTTACGTCCAATTGCATCGGATAACGGCCCTGCAATCAATTGGCCTATCGTCATTCCTGAAAAGATACCAATAATCACCCACTGCGCCTGATTGCCACTTTGCAGTGTAAAAACCTTTCCAATTTCACCTAGCGCGGGCAAGACCGCATCTATGGAAAAAGACACAATCGACATCAACAATGCCATTAACAGGGCAAATTCATGGAAATGGATTTTTGATTTCATTATTGTTCTCTACGATTGATCAATCTTTTAGCCAATATAAAGCCACCTTACGGTGGCTAATCTGCTTAATTTATATGAGAAAGATTCTAAAATCATGCATTATTTCTACTTTAGCCTTTCGAAAGCCACTAAATCTTATAGCAATATGCCTAGAATTCTAAAACTGCCTATTTTATGCCAATTCCATATTTATGCCTGATTGATTCATTGATGGGGGCTGAAGCATAGACTTTACTTTCATCACCTACATTTTCTGTTGCACAGCCAACTTCAACTGTCGATTTAGGTGCATAGACTTTGGAAAATTCATTCGCATCAGCATGAATGCGGTTTTCTATTGTGCTTGAATAGGCATTGATCTTATGAGTTTGTGGTAGCACTAAACTGCCGATATTTTCATTGGCAGCACTCAATACTTTAAAATTGCTGCAACCTTTGGCAATCATCAACTCAGAAGCACGTAACAAAGCCAAGTCACTTGCTCGCTCTGCGGAAGTTTTTTCATTGCCCTGAAATGTGATTTTAAAATGATTTTGTGTCAGTTCTGTTTCGTTAAAGCCACTCTTATTAAAAGCAGTATGCGGTTGATAAGAGCTTGCACATCCTGTTAGCAACATTGTAAGTATCAGTAATTTTTTCATAATTTTTCTCCCCCATACAATGAAAAAGAATAGCACATCTTAGACCAAAGTATAGTAGACAAAGTTTTTAATTACCAATAAATCAATGTTTATCAAATATTTATTTTTAATTGAATAGTAAATTATATTCTATTTATAAAATCAGTCTGTTATGAAAAAAAATGCCACTAAATAAGTGGCATTTTCAACAATTGGTTGCTTAATTAACCAATAAATTTACGTGCATTACGGAACATACGTAACCAAGCACCATCTTCCGCCCAGTCTTCTGGCTTCCAAGAGTGCTGTAAGGCACGGAAGTTACGCTCTGGATGCGGCATCATCACTGTTGCACGACCATCTTTAGAGGTTAAGCCTGTAATCGCCTCAGGTGAACCGTTCGGGTTCAATGGATAGTGTTGAGTTGGATGACCCAAACTATCCACATAACGCAAGATCACTTGGTTCTCGGCATTTAAAGCAGCAATTTGCTGTTCAGTTGCAACCAGACGACCTTCGCCATGGGCAACCGCGATTGGCAGAATCGAACCTTGCATATCTTCGAGCAATACCGAAACAGATTTTTCTACACGAACGTTGACTGCACGCGCTTCGAATACTTCTGAAATGTTACGGTGGAAACGGCCCCAATGCTCTGCACCTGGAATCAATGGTGCAAGTTGCGACATCATTTGACAGCCATTACATACGCCTAAGCTGAATGTATTTTCACGATGGAAGAACTGTTCGAACTGGTCACGTAACTTGGCATTGAACAATACTGATTTCGCCCAGCCACCACCAGCACCCATCACGTCACCGTATGAGAAGCCACCACATGCCACTAAACCCTCGAAGTCGCTTAAGCTAACACGACCAGCAAGTAGGTCACTCATGTGTACGTCGATGGTGTTAAAACCAACTTTGTCAAACGCAGCTGCCATTTCAACATGACCGTTAACACCCTGCTCACGCAAGATGGCCATGTTTGGACGACGTGTATTGATAAACGGTGCTTCAACTGGCTCATTTAAATCATACGTTGCTTGTGCAATTAAACCTTTGTGGTTTTGGTCTGCAATTAAAGCAAACTCTTGATCAGCAGTTTCAACGTTGTCACGTAAACGCTGGATTTGATGTGAAACTTCTGCCCAAGCTTGTTGTAATTCAGCACGTTCTAAAGTTAAACCATTAACCGCCAATTGATCCGTGCTATTTACACGACCAACCACTGCAATGGCATCTTTCAGACTAGAGGCTGCAACTTCTGATTCTAATTGCGCCCAATCGGCTGCTGTGATTTGTAATACAGCACCAATTTCTTCTGCAAATAAGCTTTCAGTCGTTTGATTTTCTAAAGCCACACCTAAGCGTGAAGCAAACATCATCTCGGCAACAGTCGCCAATAAACCGCCATCACCGATATCATGGTAAGCCTTAATCACACCACGATTGTTCCAATCTTGAATCAAAGCAAAGAATGCTTTGAAGTCATCAAAACTATCAACATCAGGTGTCACTGAACCAATGGCTTTATATACTTGCGCAAGGATTGAACCACCTAAACGGAACTGGCCTTTAGACAAATCAATACGAACGAGTACAGAGTCTTCAAGATTTTTCAATTCAGGTGTTAATGTTTTGCGAACATCTAATACAGGAGCAAATGCAGTAATCACACCTGTCATTGGAGAAGTCACCGCTTTGTCTTCACCATCATTCCACGTGGTACGCATTGAAAGTGAATCTTTACCGACTGGAATTGCGATGCCTAATGCAGGACACATTTCCATACCAATCGCTTTCACACCTTCAAACAAGGCCTGGTCTTCACCTTTTTGACCTGCCGCTGCCATCCAGTTTGCAGAAAGCTTGATATCGCTGATTTGTTCGATGTTGGCACAAGCAATGTTGGTAATCGCTTCTGCAACCGCTAAACGCGCAGATGCAGCAGGATTCAACAACGCCACAGGTGGACGTTCACCCATTGCCATTGCTTCACCAGTGAAACCTTGCAAACTTGTCGTTGTTACTGCTGCATCAGCAACAGGCACCTGCCAGCGCCCCACCATCTGGTCACGTGCAACCATACCCGTAATCGAACGGTCACCAATGGTGATCAAGAACGATTTAGATGCCACTGTTGGATTTTTCAATACACGGAAAATCGCATCTTTTAAATCAACTTTCGTAGCATCAAAGTCGTTACCCGTACGCTCAATCGTTTCATATGAACGTTGCATACGCGGTGTACCACCTAAGATCACCTGCATTGGGATATCAACAGGCTTGTTCTCAAACAACGGATCTTCAACCGTTAAGTGACGCGCTTCAGTCGCCTCACCCAATACCGCAAACGGGCAACGCTCACGTGCACAAATTTCTTCAAACTGTTCTAAAGACTCTGGACGAATGGCAAGTACATAACGTTCTTGCGCTTCATTTGACCAGATTTCCATCGGGCTCATACCTGGCTCTAATGATGGAATTTTACGTAGGTTAAGCACTGCACCCAACTCGTGATCATTCACAAGTTCTGGCATCGCATTAGATACACCACCTGCACCCACATCATGTACAGACACGATTGGGTTAAAATCTTCTAAGCGCCAGCAGGTATCGATGACTTCCTGACAACGGCGTTCCATTTCTGGGTTTTCACGTTGAACAGAAGCAAAGTCTAAGCTCTCACCCATGGTACCGCTGTCCACAGAAGACGCTGCGCCACCACCCAAACCAATGAGCATGGCTGGGCCACCCAACACAATGAGTAAATCACCTGGCTGGATTGCATCTTTCTCTACATGGTCAGGACGGATGTTACCGTAACCACCAGCAATCATGATTGGCTTATGGAAGCCTTTCACTTCACCATTGACATTCTGTTCAAAAGTACGGAAATAACCATTCAATGCAGGGCGGCCAAATTCGTTGTTAAACGCCGCACCACCTAAAGGGCCTTCAATCATAATTTGAAGTGGTGATGCCATACGGCTTGGTTTACCGTAGTTTTCTTCCCACGGTTGTTCAAAACCTGGAATATTCAAGTTTGAAACGGTAAAGCCAGTTAAACCAGCTTTCGGTTTACCACCACGACCTGTTGCACCTTCATCACGGATTTCACCGCCTGAACCTGTTGCAGCGCCCGCAAATGGAGAAATTGCGGTTGGGTGGTTATGCGTTTCCACTTTCATTAAGATATGAGCGGCTTGACTCTTATATTTATAAACGAAGTGACCATTTTCATCCGCTTTTGGATAAAAGCGCATGGTGTCATAACCCACGATCACAGAGGCGTTATCTTTATATGCTGACAATACATCGGTTGGCGATTCTTTATAAGTATTTTTAATCATCTGGAACAATGACAATGGTTGTTTTTCACCATCAATTGTCCATTCAGAACCAAAGATTTTATGACGGCAGTGTTCAGAGTTGGCCTGTGCAAACATCATCAATTCGATGTCATTTGGATTACGACCCAGCTTGGTAAATGCTTCAGTTAAGTAATCAATTTCCTGCTCAGATAAAGCAAAACCAAACTCATTGTTGGCTTTAACCAATGCTTCTTTACCCTGCCCCAGAATATCAATTGAGTTCAGTGGTTTCGGTGCTGTTTCTGAGAATAGAGCTTTTGCATCATCAATTTGAGCAAAAACAGTTTCTGTCATACGGTCATGCAGAGCCAGTTTCACTTCATTAGAAACTTCTGTCACACCTTTCAGTGTAAACAGGATACCGCGTTCCAAACGGTGAATTGGGGTATTACAGTTCTGGAAAATATCGGTTGCTTTCGATGACCACGGCGAGATTGTGCCGACACGTGGTGTCACTAGAATCTGGATTTCATCACTTGCAGCCTGGCGAAGTTCGAAAGATTGACCATCATTTAATAGTTGTAATGCCGATTGATGTTGCTGCTCGTTGAGCGCTTGATCAAACAAATAAACCCACTGGCTGTCAAAAGATTGAACAGAACTCATTGACGCTAAACGGTTTAAGAGTTGAGTTTTCTTAAAAGAAGAATGTGCTGTTGCACCGGCCACGATAAACATGCTGACTTTGGCTCCACGGGCAGGTCTGACGAACCTACCGCAATGTGACTTATGAGAGAGCGCATATTCTACTGTGAAAGCCTGCTTTCAGCTAGCCATATCCATCTTAAAAATCAGAGTTTTCTATGCCAAGTCGTTTAATTGCTTCTCGCTTTATCGCTTTTCCATATTCGTAACAATTCATTTGCTTTGTAGAGTGCATCACATTTCCAGTCTGGGATTCTTTTTCTACGCCGTTCAACTTTAATTACCAATATAGATGAGATATAGAATTCTGATTCACTTCATGATCAAAGACAACTTGTGTCGCCCTACCCTAGTGCTTTCATCTTTTTTTTGGCATGATGAAGCTGAACTCATAGTGAATAATAATCAATGGAACAAATGCGTTGGTTGGAATTGCTTTCCGCAATTCGTTTAGGCAGTAAAAAAAGCAGTACAGAATTGGCCCGAAGCCCATTCCACAAAGATTATGACAGAATTATATTTTCCCAAAGCTTTCGTCAACTAAATAGAAAAACACAGGTTCACCCACTCACTCAACATGATGGTATCCATACCCGCCTTACTCATTCGCTTGAGGTTTCCTGTATTGGTCGCTCGCTGGGTATGTTGGCTGCGGAGAAGATTAAAGATGAACTACCGATGTGGATTTCCCCTGCGGATGTCGGTGCGATTATTCAGGCAGCCTGTTTGGCCCATGACATTGGCAATCCACCTTTTGGCCATGCAGGTGAATATGCGATTCGGGAATGGTTTGATGATGCCTCCCATCGGGACTTTTTAACTAAACTCACGCCAGAAGAAGCAGCCGATGTCCGCCAGTTTGAGGGTAATGCGCAAGGACTTCGTCTGTTAAGCCGTATTGACTATCATCCTGATGATGGCGGTATGCGTCTAACCTATGCAACACTCGGTGCTTATTTAAAATATCCGTGGCTCTCCAAAACCATTGAGGAACAAGGCGACATTCCCTCTCATAAACGGGCCAAGTTTGGTTGCTATCAATCTGAAAAAGAAATTTTAAAACAGATTGCCGAGCAACTCGGACTGATTCAGTTGGGCGAATATCATTATTGCCGTCATCCTCTCACTTATTTATTGGAAGCAGCCGATGATATTTGTTATGCCCTGATCGATCTGGAAGATGGCATCATCCTCAACATGCTGAATTATGCCGAAGTTGAGCCTATTTTCCTGAACCTGATTGCGGATTATGGCTACCCAGAAGAGCTGCATTTACCACATACCACATGGCAACAAAAAATCGCCGCCCTGCGTGGCCGTGTGATGAAACGTCTGGTCGATGAAGTCACCACAGCTTTTGCCAAATATCAGTACGAAATCCTGACAGGACAGCTTCGGGGCAGTTTACTCCAATATTGTTCACCTGATATTGAGGCAGGTATTCAAACTGCCAAGAATCTTGCCAAAGATCGGATTTTTGAGCATCCACAAAAATCAGGTCTGGAAATCATTGCTCATCAAAGTTTACAGACCATTTTAGATGCTTTTGTGCCCTTAACCATGCCACATAAAACCCTAAGCTTTAAGGAACAACGGTTGATGTCAATATTGCAACATTCAGGCGCACATTTCCAAAACAACCATTACCACAATATTATGCAAGTTCTGGATATTATTAGTAAGTTTTCTGACCATCAAGCCTATAGTTTGGCACAGGAGTTACAAGGCAATAAAGTTGGGTTCTTCTAAGAAATAAGATTTACTCAGGCTATTTTTATTTTGATTGATTTGAATAAAATCCACGCGAAATCACAAATAAATATGAAAAGCCATTTTGCGTTTAGAGCAAATGGCCTCTACTATTCAACCATTAACAAACAAGTGAAAATAACTCAATGATCGGATGTTTAATTGGCGAAGTGTTTGCCTTGGAAGCCCCAACAGTACTGTTAAATGTGAATGGCGTTGGCTATGAAATCGACACACCACTTTCGACATTTTGCCAATTACAAAAGGGCCAGAAAGTGACATTATGGACACACTTGGTGGTCCGTGAAGATGCCCAGCAACTCTATGGCTTTAACGATGCGCAGGAAAAAACCATTTTTCGCACATTACTGAAAGTGAATGGTGTCGGTCCTAAAGTGGCTTTGGGGATATTATCCACTTTAAGTGTTGAATTATTAATTCATACCATTGAACACGATGACATCAATACCCTGATCAAGGTTCCTGGTGTAGGTAAAAAAACGGCTGAACGGTTAATGATTGAATTACGGGACCGTTTCAAGGCCTTAGCACAGTCAACCAGTAGTAGCAATGCAAGCTCAACCACGGCTCAAATCCAGTTTATGGCAAACTCACCTGTTGCTGAAGCCGAAGCGGCATTGCAGTCACTCGGCTATAAACCTGCTGAGGCACAAAAAGCGGTTGCAGCCGTTAAGGCAGACTATACAGAATCTGCCGATATTATTCGTGCGGCACTTAAATCCATGATGAAGTAATACCTATATGCAAGATCGTCTTATTAGCGGAACAGAAAAACCAGAAGATCATTTTGATCGTGCAATTCGTCCAACTTCATTGGCAGACTATATTGGACAGCCTGTCGTCCGTGAACAAATGGAAATCTTCATTGGTGCCGCACGTGGACGTGGTGAAGCGCTTGACCATACTCTAATTTTTGGCCCACCTGGTTTAGGTAAAACCACGCTTGCCAACATTATCGCTCGGGAAATGGGTGGTAATTTAAAATCAACCTCTGGTCCTGTGTTGGAACGTGCAGGCGATTTGGCCGCAATGCTGACCAATCTTGAAGAGGGGGATGTTCTTTTTATTGATGAAATCCACCGCCTTTCTCCAGTGATTGAAGAAATTCTTTATCCAGCGATGGAAGATTATCAGTTGGATATCATGATTGGCGAAGGCCCCGCTGCCCGTTCAATTAAACTGGACTTGCCTCCATTTACACTGGTTGCAGCCACTACCCGTGCTGGCCTGCTCACCTCACCCTTACGTGACCGTTTCGGGATTGTGCAACGTCTAGAGTTCTATTCAGTTGAGGACTTAACCCATATTGTCACACGTTCAGCAAACTTGATGGATGTACCAATCACACACGAAGGCTCTGCTGAAATTGCACGCCGTGCCCGAGGAACACCACGTATTGCCAACCGTCTGTTACGTCGAGTTCGTGACTATGCCCAAGTCAAGGGTACAGGTGAAGTGACTCAGGATATGGCCCAGCGTGCCTTGGATATGCTGAATGTGGATAAGGCAGGTTTGGATACGCTGGATCGCCGTTATCTCAGCATGTTGCTTGAGCGTTTTGATGGTGGGCCTGCTGGTGTAGAGGCTTTAGCTGCTGCGATGGCAGAGGACAGTGGCACATTGGAAGATGTGATTGAGCCTTATCTCATCCAGCAAGGTTATGTCATGCGTACTGCACGTGGTCGTATTGCCACCAATATGGCGTATTTACAGTTTGGATTAACCCCGCCAGAAGCATAAGTTTAAATTTCTTCCAACTCTCTTGAATATTCAGGAGAGTTTTGTATAAGGACGTCATCATGGCCAATCATTTTGAATTTAATATTCGTGTATATATCGAAGATACAGATGCAGGTGGGATTGTCTACCACGCCAATCACATCCGTTTTATGGAACGTGCCCGTACAGAATGGCTACGCTCCACAGGCATCGCACACTATTGGCATCAAAAGGATTACAGCTTTGTTGTCCACCAGATTCAGGTCAAATATGTACGCCCTATATTAATGGACGATTTAATTACCGTTACAGCACGTGTTATTTCGTGTAAAGCCGCGTCATTTGTGTTGCAACAAAATATATATCGTGGTGAAATCTTGCTGGCTTCAGGTGAGGTTACGTTGGCATGTTTAAACAAGGATTTGATGCCACGCAGACTTCCTGATGAAATTCGTGACCTGATTCAAAAAGAATTGGCACAGGACTAAAAATAAACTTTCGGCACTCAACTTATGGCAACAAATTTAGAATCTTCCCTGCACATTTCTGACCTGATTTTACAGGCAAGCCCTGTTGTACAATTGGTCATGTTGATCCTGTTACTTGCTTCTATTTTTAGCTGGTATTTGATTGCCAAACTACATATGGGCTTTAAAAAGGCAGCGCAGGATGATGAGCATTTTCAAAAAATGTTCTGGTCAGGTGCCGAACTGAACACTTTATACAACAACGCCCAGCTCAATTCCAAACGCCATGGGCTGGAAGATATTTTCTATCAGGGGCTGGGTGAATTTTTCAAGCTGCAAAAGCGCAAGGCCGACACCAACCAGACCATCGAGGGAACTGAACGTATCCTCCGTGTTGGCTTAAGCCGTGATCAGGGCGGATTGGAGCAAGGTCTAGGCGCATTGGCAAGTATTGGTTCTGTCGCTCCCTATATCGGCCTGTTTGGTACAGTCTGGGGCATTATGAATGCCTTTATAGGTCTTGCCGCAGTGGATCAGGTGACTTTGGCAACTGTGGCACCTGGTATTGCAGAAGCATTGATTGCAACCGCGATTGGCTTGTTTGCCGCAATTCCTGCGGTACTTGCCTTTAACCATTTCACCGCAAAAGGTGAATCCATCTATTCAGACCGTGCCCTATTTGCCGAAGAAATGGTTGCCCTGTTACAGCGTCAAGCAATTGGAACGACACAGGAAGATGCATAATGGCGATTCAACGATCTGGACGTTTTGAACGCATCAAGAAGCCACTGAAAAGTGACATGAATGTCGTGCCATATATTGATGTCATGCTGGTGCTTTTGGTCATTTTTATGGTCACTGCACCAATGATCACCAGTGGGATCAAGGTGGATTTGCCACAAGCCAATAGCACACCAATTGAATCCAAAGATATACCTGCAATGGTCACAATTGGTAAGGATGGTAATATTTATCTGCAATATCAAGATAATAAAGGCACTGAACCACTAACACATGAGCAGCTTGAAAGCATTTTAAGTGATGCCCAGAAACAGGCTGAACAAGACAATAAACAGCTTATGGTCTTGGTGAATGGCGAGAAATCTCGCCCTTATGGGGAAGTTGTCTCCCTAATGGCAAGTTTACAAGAAGCAGGTTTAACCCAAGTCGGCTTACTGACAGAGCCATTAAAATAAGTTATGAAAAGATTCCAAGAGCCACCTTTTAAGCAAAATGCGATTGCACTGGGTTTTACACTCGGCGTTCATGCCATCGCCATTGTTGGCTTACTTTTTTTAGGCTTGAGTAAACCACCTGAGCAGCCTAAAAAGCTAACTACCATTTTAGTTAAACCAGAAGATTTGCCACCACCATTGGCAAAACCTGTAGAACAGGAAACGACGGCTGAAAATCAGGCAGAAGAAATATTAAGTCCAATTGTAGATGAAACTCAGCCTGAAAATCTTCCTGTTGCCCCTCCACCACCTACTGCTCAGCAACTTGCTGCCGAAAAGCTGAAAGCTGAACAGGCGCAACAGGCAAAGTTGGCTGAACAAAAACGTAAGGCTGAGGAAGCCGCAAAAGCAAAAGCACAGGCAGAAGAACAACAGAAGCAAGCGGAAGCTGTCGCACAAAAACAACGTGCAGAAGCTGATGCCAAAGCCAAGGCTGCCGAAGAAAAACGTAAAGCCGATGCCGAGGTGAAAGCAAAAGCTGCGGAGCAAAAACGACAAGCTGAAAATGAGGCAAAAGCCAAACAGGCAGAAGAAAAACGTCAGGCAGATGCCATAGCAAAAACAAAAGCGGCTGAACAGGAAGCAAAACGTAAAGCTGATCTGGCCGCTAAAACCAAGGCAGATAATGCAGCCAAGTTGAAAGCTGAACAAGATGCCAAGGCAAAAGCCGCGGAAGAAAAGCGTAAAGCAGACGCTGACGCCAAGAAAAAAGCTGAGCAAGATGCCAAGGCCAAAGCTGCTGAGGAAAAGCGTAAAGCAGATGCTGACGCCAAGAAAAAAGCGGAAACAGATGCCAAAGCCAAGGCTGCTGAAGAAAAACGTAAAGCAGACGCTGATGCCAAGAAAAAAGCTGAGCAAGATGCCAAGGCCAAAGCTGCTGAGGAAAAGCGTAAAGCAGATGCTGACGCCAAGAAAAAAGCGGAAACAGATGCCAAAGCCAAGGCTGCTGAAGAAAAACGTAAAGCAGACGCTGATGCCAAGAAAAAAGCCGATGCCGACGCTAAGGCAAAAGCGGATGCTGAAGCCAAGCGTAAGGCAGATGCAGATGCTAAAGCTGAAGCCGATGCAAAACGTAAAGCCGATGCCGACGCTAAAGCAAAAGCGGATGCAGAAGAAGCCAAAGCTGCTGCCGCTAAAAAAGCTGAACAGGAAGCAGCGCAGAAAAAGGCTGATGCCAAGAAAGTTGCTTCAACAGCCAAACGGGATTTTGAAAGCAAAATTAAACGTGCCTGGGACATACCATCAGGTTCATCGGGTCAAAAGGCAACTGCTCGTGTCACCTTAAGTGATAGTGGTGCAGTATTATCAGTCGTTGTAAATGCAAGTGATCCTGATGTAAAAGCCAGTGTGGACGCTGCGGTTCGAGCCGCCGCACCTTATCCAATGCCAGAAGATCCTGATGCACGCCGTGAGGCCAGAAGCTTTACTTCAAGTTTCACAGCAAAATAGTAATTTATCGTGAATAGTTACATGCCTGTCATAGCACAAAGCATGTAACTATGTTAAATAATCAACAGCCACAACAATACGACACAAATTATTGTAATTATGGACAAGACTCGTAAACACCTCATCTCCTTAGCAGTTTTTACTGCGATTAGCACTGTTGTTCCAACAGCAACTTTCGCACAACTCCATCTTGAAATCGCCAAGGCACCTGAACAGGCTCCTAAAATTGCGATTGTGCCATTTACCAATGATAGGGCGGTTTATCCAATTGTTGAAAGCGACCTAAACCGTTCAGGTCGTTTTACCAGTGCATCACAAAACTTACCTGCCACTGCAAGTATTGATCAGATTCAGGCTGGTGACTGGCAGAATGCTGGTGTTCCCTATGTTGTTGTCGGGCAGATGAAAACGGTTGATGCCAATACATTTGAAATTCAATACCAGTTGTATGATGTACAGAAACAACAATATCTACTCAATGAAGTTTTGACTGTACCAAGCTCCCGTATTCGCCAAGCTGGACATATGATCAGTGATGCGATTTATCAGGCATTGACAGGTATTGCGGGTGACTTTAGTGGCCGTATCGCCTATGTACTACGCAATCAGGCAACGCCAGCCCAACGTTATACCCTTCAGGTTGCCGATACCGATGGCGAACAACCTAAAACTGTTCTTTCATCACGCGATCCAATCCTCTCCCCAGCCTGGACACCAGACGCAAAGAAAATTGCCTACGTTTCTTTTGAAACCAAACGCCCTGCAATCTATCTTCAAGACTTGGCCTCAGGACAGCGTGAAGTTTTAGCAAGCTTCAGGGGCTTGAATGGTGCACCAAGCTTTTCACCAGATGGTAAGTCCATGCTCTTTACCGCTTCAATGCATGGTAACCCTGAAATCTATCAAATGGACTTAGCCAGCCGCCAAGTCAAGCGGATGACCAACGATTCAGCGATTGATACCGAAGCACGTTATGCACCAGATGGTAAGTCATTTATCTTCACTTCTGACCGTGGCGGTTCTCCACAAATTTATAGCTATCGTTTTGATGATGGTTCAGTTAAACGCTTAACATTCAAAGGTGCGTTCAATGCCCGTGGCACATTAAGTGCGGATGGTAAAAAAATTGCATTAGTTCATCGTCCAAGTGGAAGCAACTATAAAGTTGCCATTCAGGATATTAATACAGGCATTACCAATATCCTGACACCGACCAGTTTGGACGAATCACCAAGCTTCTCACCCAATGGGCAAATGGTGGTTTATGCGACACGTGAGGGAGAGCGCGGCTTACTCTCTATCATGTCAACAGATGGTCGCTTCCGTATGAACTTACCAAGTGAGCAAGGTGAAGTTCGGGAACCAGCTTGGGCACCCAAATAAATTTGATTAATTGGAGAAACATATGAATATTAAATATCTTACACTTCCCTTACTCGCAGCGACCTTGGTTTTTACAGGCTGTGCCAGCCGTAAACCTGCTGCTGAAATTACCGCAGGTAATACGCCAAACAGCGCAACAACGGTAAGTACCGATGGTCTAAGTGAAGATGCTGCATTAAATGCACAAAACTTGGCAGGTGCGTCCTCAAAAGGCGTAACCGCAGCGAATAAAGCATTTTTAGCAAAACGTGTTGTACATTTTGACTATGACAGCAGCGACTTATCTCAGGAAGATTATCAAACATTACAAGCACATGCCCAATTTCTTGTTGCAAATGCCAATTCAAAAATTGCTTTAACAGGCCATACCGATGAGCGTGGTACACGTGAATATAACATGGCACTTGGCGAACGCCGCGCTAAAGCTGTAGAAAGCTTTTTAATCACCAATGGTGTAAATCCACAGCAGCTTGAAGCTGTAAGCTATGGTAAAGAAGCTCCTGTGAATCAGGGGCATAATGAAGCTGCATGGAAAGAAAACCGCCGTGTTGAAATCAACTATGAAGCTGTCCCACCGTTGTTAAGATAATGCTTTAAGAAAAAATGCTCACATCATGTGAGCATTTTTTATGGCTGATGTTGGGTATTATCATCCTGTTTAGATGACTGCATCGACTCAATCATATCGTGCTTATTAAAGTCCTTATATTCAGGCTTGGCTTCATAATCTTTCCAGGCATCTTTCACATTTTCCTTGGAAATTTCATCCAAACTAATCGGCTCACTTGGGGTGGGGGTCGCTTCAAAATTCTTGGTTGACATTTTATTCTCCAAACATCCTGTCTAATATGCACCCAACATAGCATGTAAATGAATACTTGTAATCATAAAAGCAACATAAATAAAGTAAGATAATTTTTATTTTTTGGCGTTCTCATCTAGAATAGCGGCATTCTTTTATCAATTTTGATGCAGCAAAATCGGAGCTATTCAATATGTCGTCAAACCTTACTTTGTCCCAATATTTACAACAACAAAATGGGAATTTGACACCAGAGTTGGCTCAGGTCATTGAAACAATTGCAAACACATGCAAAACCATTGACCAGGCTCTGCAAAAAGGTGCCCTGGCAGGTATTTTAGGCAGTGCGGGCAATGAAAATGTTCAGGGCGAAACACAAAAAAAGCTGGATGTCATTTCAAACGATTACTTAATTGATGCCCTGAAAGTTCATCCACAGGTGGGTGGCTTGGCCTCAGAAGAGCTGGATGACTTCACGCCTGCACAGGAAAATGGTAAATATCTAGTTTTGTTTGACCCACTTGATGGTTCAAGCAATATTGACATCAATATGTGTGTGGGTACGATTTTCTCAATCTTACCTGCTAAAAATGCCGTAACTCAATCTGCTGACTTTATGCAGGCAGGCACAGCACAGGTCGCTGCTGGCTATGTACTGTATGGTCCATCCACCATGCTGGCGCTTACTGTAGGTGCAGGCGTTGCTTTCTTCACATTTGATCCAACGACACAAACTTTCCTGCTTACGACTGAACAGGTTCAGGTTTCAGTAGATACTCAGGAATTTGCAATCAATTCATCCAATCAACGCCACTGGGAAAATCCTGTAAAACGTTATATTGATGAACTGTTGGCTGGAAAAACCTCAGTCCGTGAAAAAGATTTCAACATGCGTTGGGTGGCGTGTATGGTCGGTGATATTCATCGTATCCTGTGCCGTGGTGGTATCTTCCTTTACCCTTACGATTTAAAAGATCCGAAAAAAGCTGGGCGTTTACGTCTGATGTATGAAGCGAACCCAATGAGCATGCTGATTGAACAGGCTGGTGGTGCATCTACAACAGGGCGTGTTCGCATTATGGACATCCAGCCAACTGAGTTACACCAACGAGTTCCTGTGATTATCGGTTCTAAAAATGAAGTGGAACGCGTAACAAGTTATCATTAATTATTTTTTAATAATCAGGGCATTATAAATTGTAATGCCCATTTGGATATTTACCCTATGGCGGTTATTTTTTTAGAATCAAAAGACAATGCAAAAATCAAACATTTGCGTGGACTCATCGAACTCAACAGTGCTCGAAAAAAACATCAACAAACGGTACTCGAAGGAACACATCTGTGCCTAACATGGTTACAACAACAAAAGAAAATCTTTTCCCTGTTTACCACTGAACAAGCCTTGTCCCATCCAGATTTGCAAAAGATAATTGAATTGCACAAGGGGCATATCTTTGTGATCAGTGAGGTTTTATATAAAGATCTCAGTACACTAGGTACAACCCTACCCTGTTTGGCCATTATTGATTTGCCCTCAAATATTCAAACTATTGATTTTAACAAAGACACCCTGATTCTTGAAAATGTTCAGGATCCAGGTAATGTGGGTACATTATTACGCTCAGCAGCAGCGGCCAATGTTCAACAAGTCATTTGTACCCAGGGTTCAGCATTACTTTGGTCTCCCCGAGTACTACGTGCAGGCATGGGTGCACATTTTAGTTTAAACTGTTTTGAGAATTATCAACTTACAGATATTTTACCAAAGTTTAATATTCCTGTGTTTGTTACCAGCTCCCATCGCTCCACCAGTTTATATGGCAAGGATTTAACCCAGCCCTGTGTCTGGATTCTAGGTAATGAAGGCCAAGGTGCAAGTGACTATGCCCTTGAACATGCCCAGGCTGTCACTATTCCTCAACCTGGTGGTCAGGAGTCCTTGAACGTTGCAATTGCGGGATCAATCTGTCTGTTTGAGATGGTTCGCCAACGTCAGTAAAACGTTAAATTATTTTACATACACTTTCTCTGCCGAGAAAATCAATTACACTACTAAAAATAATTGCTTAAGTTGTCAACGCATCCACCATTTTCAACGTTATAGAACTAATGAATTGAAATAATGGTGGGTATCCATGACAGGATTTTCCATCTCTATGGATTTAGCACCGAAACAGGCCCGAACTGATAATGGTACTGACCGCAGTACTGTTGAACAACGTCTGCGTTTTTTTATGCAAGACGTTACAGGTCGTGCGCTTGTGATGATGGAAAGTGCAACACAGGGACAACAAGGCATTGCAATGGATCTGGTTCAGGAAGCCTTTATTTCATTGCATAAATCATATTCAGATAAAAGCACCGAAGAATGGTATCCCCTGTTCTATACCATTCTAAATAACAAACTACAGGATTGGCGACGCAAAGAAGTACGCCGAGCAAGTCCATTTTCATTGTTTAAAAAAGTGAATTTGGATGATGATGATGAAATCATTGATATTGTAGATGAATCCACACCTAATCCATTCGATTTTCTTGATCAGGAAGTCACAATGGAGGAAATTCAGGCTGCAATCAACCAATTACCAGTACGTCAACAGCAGGCATTTATGCTAAGAGCGTGGGAGGGTTTTGATACCATGACTACAGCTCAAATCATGGATTGCAGTGAAGGCAGTGTGAAAACACATTATCATCGTGCAATTCAGGGACTCAGAATCGCTTTAGAGCATTTAAACCCACATACGGGAGGATCATCAAATGAAAAAAGATGAATTCACCAAACGAGTGACTTCCAAGCTTGACCAACTCGCAAGAGAACAACATCACAATAAAATGCTAGTGATGAATCATGTTCTGGATTCTGTTCAAAAAAGACCTACATCTTTTTACAGTATCTGGAAAATGACTGGTTTTGCATTTGCCGCTGCAATCATGGGTATTGTGGTTCTCCCAAGTTCTTTACAACTCGCAGACAAACCGCAAAACCAGGTCATCGTAAATCCAAAGCTTTCGCCACAAATGGTTGAAGATATGGAAATGTTAATGGTCTTGGGTGAGGATAAAGTTCCACATGGCAGCTAGAAAGTTAGCACTTGTTGTGTGTACATTGGGTTTATTACAAACCAGTTTTGCTGGTTCAGAACGGTTTTGGGTTTTCTCTAAACCCAGCAAACCGACAGCTGAAGAAGCATGGGATGATTTATCCCCTGAAGAACAGCGTATCTTAATTAAACGCTACCAAACATTGAAAGAAATTCCAACAGACCAAGGCTCACAACTCCAGCAAAGAATGGAGTGGTTTACACAATTACCAGATGATGAAAAACAAAAAATGCGTGATGTCTGGCAGAAAATGAGCACCCAGGAGCGAAATAACTTACGTAAACGCATGCAAAATGCGAGTTTGGAAGAACGTGTAACAATTAGAGATGAATATCTAACTAAATATTCTGAGCACTAATTCATTCAACACATCAATCATTATTTAAAATATATAAAAAATAGCGCTATAAATAGCGCTATTTTTTTAATTCACCGCTTCTATTTTCTGAATCGGCGATAAACAAGTAAACTTAACAACCCCAATATTGAGAAAATCCCCGTGCTGCCACCGCCGCTACCCGCAGGGCGAGTATCATCGGTTGTTGTAGCCGTACTAATGACACTCACTGTTGCAGCGTTTGAAGCAGTGCCATCTGCGTCATAAACTTGATAATTAAATGAGAAATTAAATGGATTAAATGTATTTACTTCCTGAACATAAATATTACCGCCATAACAGATTTCTTTATCATCTGTTTCAGGACAAGCCCCTTGACGATCTGCTGTTATGGTCAAATCTCTAGTTGGTACATTGGTTAAACGAATTGGTAATTCAACACCCTCTTCGTTTTTCCAGAAAGCAGGTTTATTTGGGTTATTCTCAGGTCCTTTCCCCCCCTCACCTGTATCGCCATCATCATTTGCAAAACTTAATAAATTCAATGTGGCTTTTTCATGTTGTCGATATTTTAAAGTTACAGACGTATCTTTTGCTACAGGGGCAATGTTAACAAATGCTGCCTGAATTAAACCTGATGAAGTTTGTTCAGGCTGAATACCTGGCTTAGTAGTAATTGTATACTTACAAAATGCTTTATCACCCGCCTGTGTAATCACATCATCTTTACGGTAAATCACGATCTGTTGTAACTTTTCATTCCAGTCACACATCAAATTTGGATCGGGAGGTTGTTGAATGTTTAGCACTTTACCATTAAGCTGACCAACCCCAAGTCGTTCTACTTTTATCTCATAACTATCTGGATTAAAGAAATCTAATTTATAACTACCTTTATCATCACCTTCAGTCAATTCAACTTCTCGAGGTAATGGAAGTTTATAATTATTTAGGTCTACAAATATTGCACGATATTTTAAATTTTCTTTTGTATATTTTAATAAGTTCTCATATTGCTCTAATCGAGATTTATAATAAGTCAAAAAAATCTCATCATTTGGTTTCTCAACAAGATCTTTAAAAAAGTCATATTGACTTTGATAACTTTTAATTAATTCACTAATTGAACTATTCGCTAAATCACTAATATCACCTGCTGTTAGCTTCATTAGCTCAACTGAACCAATATCACATCTATTAGCTGCTTCAGGATTAAAATATAGAGTTTGATTGGTATTACGTGCCAAACCACGTTGATCTGTTGAGCTACAACCCGTTCCATCAATATCAACTAAATCTGTTTCTGTTCCATTATTTTTAGGGTAATACAGTGGAAAGAAAGAAGTATATTTAGAAGCAGGTTGCAATGGACTTAATAATGTTCGAATATCAATATCACTTATATTAATATTGGTTTTATTATCCTTTAAAGCTTCTTTTGGTAAATCACACTGATTAGCTGTCCGATCTGCTGTATCATCTTTCTTTAATGATAAAGCATTATATTGAACGGTAAATCTAACAGATTCCTGCTCCGAAACATCTCCCAATAAATAGCGACAACCGTAACTATCACTTCCACCATTATACGCTATAATATTAGAATTTAGACTTTTAGAACCAAGTTTATCATACAAAAGCGTCGTATAGCCCTGATTTTCAACAATTGTATTACTTGTTAACGTTAAACTACTTCCATTACTTAAAATACTAGACTTATTATTTGAAGTATTTTCAGTTGTAGCGTCACCCGTAAACTTAATTAAATTACCTGTCGATGTCTTTACTGTATTTTGGGCAATTGTATTATTAGTTAAAATAACTTCTGGTTCTCCACATAATTCAAACATACTGTCAGAATCTGTGGCCCCATTTTTAATAAAACTACTTCCTGTGAGATTAACTTTTCTTTTAGAATAAACAATATCATTAAAACAACTCATTGAAAGCACACTACCTTTAGGTGCAATATTTTTTTGAATTAAACTGTCAGTTAGAGTTAATGAAGCTGTTGGTCCAGCTAAAAAGATCGCTCCACCTTCTTGATCTGCTTTCGAATCCAAAATTTGAGTGTTTTGCAAAACTACATCTGCTCCAGCATAGATTGCCCCTCCTTTATCACTTGTTCTCCCACCCGTTAAAATAAGATTATTTAATGTTAAGCCCTTGGCTCCAAATGTTGTATTAAAAATACGTGAGTTCTCTGCTTTAATTGTGGTTTTTAATGGTGTTTCCGCAGGATATTGATTCACAATATCATTAATCAAAACCTTTTTTTCTTGCCAATCGACTGGGCTTGCTCCCCAAATTAATACATTAACATTGGGTGTTAATTCTTTTTTAAGTATATATTCCCCTGCTTGAAGCTGAATCACTTTTTGAGTTGTTGATAAAATATCAGTAGATTCACATCCACCATAAGGTTTGCGTAACTCCGCAGCTTTTAATGCTTCTCGCAATGAACAAGCATTTAAGTTTTCGCCATCTTCATCTTCAAAAGTTGTTACATTTATTGGCGCATCACTTGTTGCTGCAAGTAAAGGCATTGTTGCAAGAATCATAGTCGCCAATATGGCTTTTTTATAATTTTTCATCTCATCATATCCCTGATTATGATTTAAAACGACGGAATCCAACTAAACCTAACAGCATGAGTATCGCACTAAAACCAATTCCTCCACCTGAAACATTCACTGTTTTACTTTTAAAGTTATTTGGTGGATCCTGAATAATGGTTGTTGGAATATTAATATAATAATTAGATACATCATTAAAGCGAGTGGTCGTTGTTATCACCCGCAAATTAAATTTATCCGCGCCATGCCAGTCACCATCTGGTGCATAAACTACATTACCCTCTTGATCTATGGTTAACTTACCTTTAGATGGAGTTGCTGTTTGTTGTATATCCAAACACCCTGGTTGCCATGCTTGACCATCAGAACGCTTACCTAGAAACTGTTCACAAGAGGTTGGATCTAATAACTCTCCATCCAATAAGCTATCTGCAATACTAAATTTTGCTGTTTCGCCATATAAAATGCTTTGTCCCGCTATTGGAACTTCACTACGGTTCACAACAAGCTCTATTGCACCTAAATCACACAACTCGTCATAACCACTACGACTATTTCCTTTCTGATCAGTTGTTTCACAGCTTGCAAGACCAATACTGCTCCCATCACTATAAATTCGCCCCTTATTCACAATAAGAGAATCTGACAACTTTTTATAGGACATTAATAGACGTGGTTTAAAGAAACCCAACATTTTATCTTTAGGGGTCGCATATGGGCATAATAAACCATCTGCTGGTGGAGCATCACACACACCCTCATCATTCACACCACCTGCCACTAATTTATTTGTATTAAGTGCAAAATTTGGACGTTCACTTGGTGTATTGTGCCTAAAATCCTCTACAGTGGTTAAAGTACTTTGTACCACTGTTGCATCGTCAGCCATATAGTCAAAATCACTACCAGTATTTCCTGCAATAATACTATTAGATATATATGAACTAGGAGCTTCTGTTGTTTTCGTTTCACCGTCACTGGTTGTCGTATATTTCCATTTTGATGCCTGCAAATATAACCCACCTGACTTATTTTTAATCAATGTAATATTGTTTAAAAACATGCCTTCACGGATATTTGCAATATAATCCCCTATATTGTGAAATATCGTACTATTTCTTAAGCCAGCACTACGATTACTTAATGCACTACCAATAGTATTATCAGTAAAACCCGTTTGAACATATAACACTACACCATTTGTACCTGTTAAGCTTTCATTATCACGAATAACAGTTTGGCTAATTAAATAGAGCGGCATTTCACTATATAGTACAGCACCTTGATCTGCTTTATTATTTTGTAGAATACTATTGCTAATTGTTAGTGTACCTGCTGTTTTTTGTGCGTCAGATAAGATACCAGCATTATAAATTGCCCCGCCCTTATTTGAATGACCACCAATTAAACGGGAATATTGAATAGATAAGGCTTCACGATTTAGAATTAACCCACCATCATTTACTTTGGTAGAAGAGCCTTGTAGGTTTAACTCAATTAAATTTACAGAAATTAAACTATTTTCGATACTGGCATCATCTATAACAAAAATACGGTCTGTTCCCGCCATTTTAATCGTTGCATTGTTTAATCCCTTTTTATCATCGTTAAAGATTTCACTAGCAGCGGTATTAATGGTCATTGCTGCCTTAATATTTAATGCTGAATTCAGCTGGTATATTTGGTCACGCTTTAAAACAATATTTGAGCTAGCTTCCTTATCACCACAACCATGGTAACCATTCTCAAACGCTGTCTGGCTACGTTTATTTAGAAATTCTACAGCTTCTCGTAATGAACAAACGGTATCATCCTTGTCTTCATCAACCAACGTTGTGACTTGAATATCCGCAGAATAAACATGCCCAGTAACCGCAAATAAAGCGCAGGCAAGCGTCCGTTTGAGCATACCGATCTCCTTCTATTTTTCATTTTTCTTGGTATTGCAAAATTTAAATTTGCAACCACATCCTTTGTGCGTACTTTGTCATAGCTCTCACAATTTCTCAAGAAATTTTATATTATTGACGATATTCATCAATCAATGCATAGATTTGCTTGAGTGTCATATTGGAAAGCCTGGTTTTTTCGCCTTTCAGCATTTTTTCAAGTTGGGCTAGCGTTTGTAACAATACTGACGCTTGATGAGGGCCATTATTTAATAAATAGTCAACGATTTGCTGATCAAAATGAATGCCCCGCCTCGTCATAACAGACTGCAGCAAGGCTTGTCGGTCTGCATATGAACTTCCATTTGGAACTTTTACGCTTACCGCCTGCGTTAATCTGGACTGCAAATCAGGTAGTTCAAGTTTTAACTCAATAGGTGCCACACGGGAAGAAAATACCAGTTGCCCCTCATGATTATTGATTAAGTGAAAAACTGCTTTCTGCCAATGAGGAACACCGCTGATTGCATCAATGTCATCTAAAGCAACCAATTCGTAAAACTCTAATGAGGTAATTGCTTCTATAGGCGCATCCAATAATTCCAACAAGGATACTTTTATTGCTTGGCGGCCTAACTCCAGATATGAATCACAAATTGCAGACAGCAAATGGCTCTTGCCTGTTCCAGCTCCACCATAGACATAAAATCGGCTGACCAAGCCTGCATGTAACTGTCGGACTGCATCAACCACATTTCCCCAACCTGGACCTGAAAAATCGCTGATTCGAGCATCCAGTTGTGGTTCTATATCCAGTTGCAGTTGACGCATATCGTTAATATATTCCCCAATTACTTAAAGTCATTTGAATTTGAAGTGCCTGTATCTTGAGAGTTTTTAATTTCAATATCAAGTTCTACATCACCCGCATCAACATTTATGTGCTGAATTTCACCATGGGGAACACTCACCTCAATCGGTAACCCATAAAGACGGCTTTTTTCGTAATTGTCACGCGCATGCTTTAACAACACCACAATCACTGCTGCGACAGGTAATGCAATCAACATCCCAAGGAAACCACCAAGTTGTGCGCCAGCTAATACTGCAAACACCACCGCAACTGGAGATAAGCCAATTTTATCGCCCAACAGGAAAGGTTGCAGAATATATCCTTCAACCATTTGTCCAATCATAAACACAACACCGACCAAGAGAAGCTGTGTCCAGTCCAGTCCAAATTGGAACAATGTGGCAACAACCGCCGCAATAATACCAACCGCAAAACCTAGATAAGGAATGATACTCGCCAAACCAGCGATCATCCCAATAATCAGGCCAACCTCCAGCCCAATCAACTGCAATCCAACAGCATATACAATTCCCAGTAATAACATCACCAGAAACTGCCCTTTCACAAATGCACCCAATACACTGTGACATTCACCCACAATTCTCAAGGTCGAGGCTTCATAAGGCCGAGGAATCAGGCGTCTAAAGCTTTGCAACATTCTTTCCCAGTCAAGAAGGAAATAGAATGAAATAATTGGAATTAAAATCACCACTCCGCCCAGTTGAATAAAATTCAGACCTGACTGTGCCAAACGTAGCAACATGGTTTGAATACTGTCTGCACTATAATTGGTCTGGACATATTCCATGATCGTTTTGGAAATTTGTTCGGTATCCAGTTCCATTGGAATAACATTAAAGGTTTTGGATACCCAAGGCAGAAACGTGGAGTTAACCCAATGAATCCCTGCTGGAATGCTGTCTCGCGCATACATGAGCTGTTTCCAGACCAACGGCACAAGAAACCATAACACCACAGTTAAAGTGATACCAATCCCAACGAATACAATACTAATTGCCAGCCAGCGTGGCAGCCTAAACTTTACAAGGGTATCGACAAGCGGGCTAAACAGGTAGGCAATAAAGAATGCCCCTACAAATGGCAATACCACTGGCTTTAACAGATATAATACCCAGAGTAGTAATGCGAGTCCCGCGAGGATGAAGATACGACGCAATACCTGATCTTGCATAAAATCTAGCCTTTCTTAGTGTAATCGTTATAAATGGAAAAAAATTTTAATAAAGATAGCATTTTCGGGCATAAATAACAGAAGAGTTTCGTATATTCGGGTTATAATCTGCCGCCAATGCGGAGACTTCACTATGAGCAACTCAACTTCTACCCCAAATACTGGTTTAAGCTATAAAGATGCGGGGGTCGACATTGAAGCGGGCGACGCACTGGTCGATCGTATCAAATCTGTCGCTAAGCGTACCACTCGTCCTGAAGTCATGGGCGGTTTAGGTGGTTTTGGTGCCCTATGCAAAATTCCAAAAGGTTATGAAGAACCTGTATTGGTTTCGGGAACGGATGGCGTAGGAACTAAACTACGTTTGGCACTGAATCTCAATCGTCACGATACGATTGGTCAGGATTTGGTGGCAATGTGTGTCAATGACCTGCTGGTTTGTGGTGCTGAACCATTGTTCTTCCTGGACTATTATGCAACGGGTCATTTGAATGTTGATGTGGCTGCAAATGTAGTGACAGGTATTGGTAAAGGTTGTGAGCTTGCTGGCTGTGCATTGGTCGGTGGTGAAACTGCCGAAATGCCAGGCATGTATGAGGGCGAAGATTACGATCTTGCTGGTTTTGCTGTAGGTGTGGTTGAGCAGAGCAAAATTATTGATGGCTCCAAAGTAAAATCTGGTGATGTGTTGATTGGTGTTGCTTCAAGTGGTGCCCATTCAAATGGTTATTCATTACTACGTAAAATTTTAGATGTTAAGAATGTAGACTTAACTCAAGTGATTGATGGCCGCCCTCTTGCAGATGTTGCAATGGAACCAACCCGTATTTATGTAAAACCAGTGTTAGAACTTTGCAAGCAAGTCGATGTTCATGCAATGGCACATATCACAGGTGGCGGTTTACCTGGTAACCTGCCACGTGTACTTCCAAATGGCGCACAAGCTGTGATTGATGAGTCTAGCTGGGAATGGTCTGAATTATTCCAGTTGTTACAGCGTGAAGGTAATGTAGAACGTTTTGAAATGTACCGTACTTTTAACTGTGGCGTAGGCATGGTGATTGCGGTTGACGCAAGCGAAGCTGACAAAGCAATTGATCTACTCAATGCTCAAGGTGAAAAAGCCTGGAAAATTGGTCACATTCAGGAAAATGCTGAATCAGTTGAGGGTGCAGACGAAAAAATTCGTGTGATCTTTGCATAATGAGAATTGCGGTACTTGTTTCTGGTAACGGTAGCAACTTACAGGCCCTGATCGACGCCCAACATGGTAAACAGTTGTCAGGACAAATCGTTGGTGTTCTCTCCAACAAAGCTGATGCCTATGCATTACGACGTGCCGAGGACGCCAATATTGCCACCGCTGTGATTTCCCATAAAGACTTTCCAAATCGGGAAGCTTTTGACGTAGCCATGCATCAGCAACTGTTGGCATGGCAAGTTGATCTTGTGATTCTTGCGGGTTTTATGCGAATTTTAACACCAGAATTTGTCAGTAAATGGCAAGGCAAGATGTTAAATATTCATCCTTCCCTGCTTCCTTTTTATAAAGGGATGAATACACATCAACGTGTGTTAAATACAGGAGATCGTTTGCATGGCTGTACAGTTCATTTCGTCACGGCTGAACTGGATGCAGGACAAAGTATTGCTCAGTCTGTCATTCAGGTAAACTTGCAGGATACAGTAGAAAGTTTGGCACAACGTGTACATGAACTTGAGCATTTTATTTATCCTCAAGTAGCACAATGGTTATGTAATGGTCAGCTCACCTGGGAAAATGGTCAGGCTTATTTCAACCAGAAACTATTAGAAAAACCAATTCAGTTTGCCCAGTTTTAAAAATAAAACGCATCTTCAGATGCGTTTTTTATTTGAGTTAAATAACCAGACTTTTAATTTTTTCGGCAGTTTCCATAGGATGTTCTAGAGGAAACATATGCCCCCCCTGCGCAATTGAAAATGGAATATCTAGTTTTCTTTTTGCCACTTGCGGAAATTTTTCCTTTAAAAATACACTGTCACTTCCAACCACGAGATGTACAGGAACAGGGGGTTTTGGCATTGGCAACCACCACATTGACGGTGTTGTTCTAAACATCGCCACTTCATCATCTTTTGGAATGGTTAAAGTCACACCACCACGCTGTGGATCATTGGTCAAAGCATGATCAATGTAGGCTTGAAAACAGTCTGCATCAAAATGCTGGTAAAAACCTCTCGAACCTAATAACTCAGCCGCTTGCTCACGAGATTCCCAATGATCACGACGACGTACTGACAAACCTGCTGGCGTGATTTTATCGACCAATTTAGGTTTAAAAATTTTGGCAAGATGAAAGACAAACGAGGCTTTGCCAATAATCAATGGTGGATCGAGCATAATCACTTGTGAAAACAATTCTGGACGACGATAGGCTGCCATCAAGGTGAGTACTGAACCGAGGGAATGCCCTAGACCAATGACTTTTCGCCCTTGCGCCTGCTGCACAATGCTATCAATGATTTGGTCAACCAAATGTGCCCAGCCATGTGTAATTGGATAACGCTTATCTGTTCCAATTTCTGCCACATAAATAATGTCATATTGATCTTTGAGCTGATCAAACAGTTTTTGATAGACTTTTGATGGAACACCATTGGCATGGGCAAAATGAATCAAAGGTTTCATAAGCTTGTCTTTTATTTTCACTGATTGGTCAATTATCTCGTTCTACACATGTATTGCAAATAAAAGGGAGAACTGTGCAGTTATTTTTACAATAAAAAGGCTGTGATATACACAGCCTGATTAAGATCAACGCAGCGCCTTAATCAAAGCGCTGCATCAGATATATTATTGTATTTTCGCGTTTTGCTGAGCTTCCAATTGTGCTGTAAGAGAGCTACTAATCCCCTCGCCAATCTTTGCACCCATACGCCCCAAAATAGACTCTAAAGGATTACGTTGAACGGTATAATCCACTTTTTGATCCACCTTTAACTCACGCATCAGGGTGGTAATGCTACCACTACGATCTGCAACACCAAGCGCAATTGCCTGTTCACCCGTCCAGAATAAACCAGAGAAAACCGCTGGATCATTCGATTTTAAACGTTTGCCACGTCCCTCTTTAACCGCATTGATAAAGTGACCATGAACATTATCCAGCAATGCCTGAACGTGCGCACGTTGTTCGGGGTTAATCGGCTTGGTCATACTCAGGATATCTTTGTTATTACCCGATGTTAAGGTACGGTCTTCTACACCCAATTTCTGTGCCAAACCGCTTAAACCATAGTTCGGCATGATCACACCAATCGAACCCACCAAGCTTGATGGATTGACGATGATTTCATCCGCAGCCGAAGCAATATAGTAGGCACCAGAAGCTCCCATATCACCGATGACAGCATAAACCTTTTTATTTGGATGCTGTTTTTTCTGATAGCGGATTTCTTGCCAGATTTCGTCCGACTGCACAGGCGAACCACCAGGCGAGTTAATATTGAGAACAATCGCCTTGCTGCCACTTGCTTCAAATGCCCGTTTTAAAGCCTTGTTGGTATCTTCACTGTTCACTGTAGACTGACCCGCAGAGGAATCAATGGTGCCAACAATATCAACAATTGCCAAATGACTGCTGCCAATACTGGTAGTTGATTTTTCTGTGCTGGTCGAACACCCCTTACTCATTGCAATCAGTACAATCAGTAAATATGCAAAACCCAAACATTTAAAAAAGATACTCCAACGGCGGCTACGGCGTTGTTCTTCGACAGAAGCCAAGACAGCTTTTTCTAAAATCTGCCATTCTTTGCCTGTCACATTATTAGGATTTGTTGATTCATTTTGTGGTTTTGGTGGCCAATCGGACATAAGATTCCAATCCAATGTATTTTAAAAGTGGCTTTATTATATACGTTGATTGGTACAAAACTGTTTAAATAACTTGTTTGAACTTATAATTATTTTTTGCATTATACTGGTTTCCTGTAATTCTCAGAATTTCAATACATGACTCAGCCAAATTCAAACCGTTCAAGTTATCGCCTACTCAAGCTCATTAGTCGCCAGCCGATTCAGTTAGGACGTTTTTTTGCACGTTTGGTTGCAGCTTTACTTACCACATTTCAGCTTTCCAAACTTTCAAAAATCATTCGACTCAACATACAGATTGTGTTTACTGACTTGGCTGAACCAGAGAGAGAACAACTGACCAAACAGGCAATTCGCAATGAATTGACCTCTTATTTTGAGTTTGTCAGTATTTGGGGAGCTTCCAATCAAAAGAATATTCAACAAATTCAAAAGATTCATGGTGAACATTATTTCCATGCAGCATTGACAGAACAAAAAGGTCTGGTTTTAATTATTCCCCACTTTGGAACTTGGGAAGTGATGAATGCATGGCTCTCAAAATATACACAGATGACCATCCTGTATAAACCTGTCAAAAATCCTGATGCTGACCGTTTTGTCCGTGACGCGCGCAGTCGTGAACAGGCTCATCTTGTCCCTACTGATGAAAGCGGTGTACGGCAGATTTTTAAAGCCCTGAAACAAGGGGGAACCACCGCAATTCTGCCCGATCATACCCCTGATCATGGTGGTGAAATGATCAACTATTTTGGTATTCCACTTGCCTCAAGCAGTCTGAGTGCAAAACTCATTCAAAAAACCAAGGCCAAAGCACTCCTACTCTATACCATGAGAAATGAACAAGATGGTTTTGACATGCATATTGAACCGATCAATCCCCAGATTTATGAGGGAAGTGCCGAAGATGGCACGCTGATCATTCACCAGACTCTGGAGCAGCTAATTCAACGCTACCCTGCGCATTACCACTGGAGTTATAAACGTTTTAGCGCCAATCCTGCCCTTAAGAAAATTTATGATATTGATGAGAATGACGCTTTGACTAAGGTTGCAGAGGTTCGTCAACAATACCAATCTCAGGAAAATGCTTAGGCTATTTTCTTTCCAGCCATTTCACCTGTTGACGTTGTTGCCTTAGCTTCACTTTGCCATTTTCAAATACAAAACTGATGGTTCCTGCCTGTACTGTCGTAAGCAAAGGAATATTTAACGCCTGCAAACGGTTTTGTAGCTCCTGACTGGGATGACCATAACGGTTATTAAAACCAGCCGAGGCAATCGCAAGTTTCGGTTTTAATGTTGCCAGAAAATCATAAGCTGAACTGTGTTTACTGCCATGATGACCAAGTACCAAGACATCCACTTTCAAATCAGGATATTGTCGCAACAATTTATATTCAGTTTCCCAGCCTGCATCGCCCATAATGAGGAAGTTTTGATACGGCTGAGCATCTAAAAACTGTAGATACACCACACAGGATTGTTCATTTTGCTGATCTTTTGCATAAACCAATTCTTCAGGGCGTGGGGATAGAATTTCAATTTTTACATTTGCGTAAGACCAGTTTTGACCTTGCTGGCAAAATGAAAAGTTATCCTTGAACTGCATTTTTTCATTGCGTTCATTGGATAGAACATGGGTGATTGCAAAGGCATTTTGAATCGCGGGAAATGCGCCACTATGGTCTTGATCGAGATGCGATAGGATCACGTGATCCAGATATCGAACGCCCTGTTGGCGTAAGAATGGAATCACCATCCGTTCACCTAAACTAAACTTGCTCTCATCATATGACCCACCTGTATCAATCATTAATATCTGCTGAGGATGCTGTAAAAGAACCGATTGTCCTTGCCCCACGTCCAGAATATTTAAAATCGTGGGTTGAGATTTTACCCCCCATACAATAGGTAAAAAGCAAACCAAAGCCCAAACTTTTGGCAACGTCCCTTTGGGCATAAATAAAATGATTAAACCTAGAATCAAACTGACCATCATGAATGGCGTACAACTGACACCATATAAATGAGGAGAAATCTGCTGTAATCCATCCAGAATCCACATTAACAACGATAATAAAATATCATTGAGCTGAAACAACAACTGCCCTAATGCTGGAATAATCAGCCAGACACACGCAGCAATAATATCCAAAGGCACAGCCAGACCACTTAATATCGGAATGGCAATCAGATTACTGATTGGTGCAAGCCATGAAACCTGCTGAAAGAAAATCAACACCAAGGGCAATAAGGAAACGAATATTTTCCACTGGGACTCAATTAAAACTTTAACCGCAAAAATGACTTTTTGCGTTTTTGTTGCCACCTGATCTTTGGGTAGGTCATTGATGGTTTGATAAATCCTGAGCAGAATAAAACATGCGCCATAAGACAACCAAAAAGCTGCCGATAAAATGCTAAATGGATCATAAATTAATAACAAATTTGCGCTATACACCAGCAATGCAAAAGGTTGAATCTCTTGCCGAAATAAAATAAAAAGGCTGGCAATGATGACTGTTAACAAGGTTCTAATTGCTGGAATTTCAAAACCGACAAAAGCGACATATAACAGAACACTTAACCCAAATGGCAGTAGCACTAAAATCTGTCGTGGTTGCCACAAATACAACTTCGGATAATAACGTTGCACCAATCTTTGCAAAATCCAAGTCAACATTAAGGCAAAAATCAATACATGAGGCCCTGAAATCGCCAATAAGTGAGAGATTCCAAGCTGTTGAAACTGTTGTTTTAAAGCACTGGATAATAGGCTTTCATCACCTGTCAGCAAGGCCAAAAGCAGACCTTTGTAATGTAGATTTGAACTCTGTAGCATCTGCCGAAATGCCAAACGTTTTGTTTCAACATTTAACAGCAACTTAGCCCGAAAGCCCTGTTGCTGCTTTAAGTGCTGCTGATAACCCAAGGCATAAATCTCATCAGGGCTTAAAGGCTGAATCTGCTGTACGGAAAATGCCGACATCACATTTTGCTGTAAAAACCATTTTTCCTGATCAAATGCGCCTGCAACCGCATAACTATGTGCTGGCTTAATCTTGCCATAGACTCGGTAATAATGACCAAGCTGTAAGGATTGAGACTGAACAGTTTGATCTCTATCCTGCTTGAGATAAAGCAACCAATTTAAGGGTTGGGCATGTCGATTGAGCACCTCCGCAATTTGTTTGTGTCCATCTTCTGTCAGTTCATCTAGGTTCTTAATATAAACAATGGCTTCAAATGGCTGTGGTTCAAGCTCCCTAAGCTGAAGTCGCTGTTGTAAGGCAGAATCTGCAAAATGATACCCTCCACAAAAGAGTGCCCAACTGGCACTGATCAGGATAAGAAATTTATACAGAGGCTGATTCAGATAGAATCGTTTTGCATATAACCCAAAACCAAATATTGCAATTGCCAAAAGTAGCCAGCTCCACCATGTCCGATCAACAAACGGTAGACTTTTCCCCATGACTGCAATACCAGCAATCCATCCCAATAAAATAAGCTTTAACATCTATTTTTAATAAAGTTTTTGATTTTTCTGAGGGCAAAATTAAAGCCCATTTTCAGGGCTTTAACAAGAAATTATGTAAAATATTTATGATTGTCCAATCCATAAACCATCCTGCATATGCAGGATTGAATCGGCTGACTGTGCCAACTGCTCATCATGGGTCACGATCAGCATCGCCATATTCAGCTCTTTTTTCAAGTCAGTCAGTAACTCAAAAATACTCAAGGCTGTTTTGCGGTCAAGGTTGCCTGTTGGTTCATCCGCAAGCACTACAGCAGGCTTGGTCACCAAGGCACGGGCCAAAGCCACACGCTGGCGTTCACCGCCTGAAAGCTCACCAGGTTTATGATCCATGCGGTGTGACAAGCCCACACGATCAAGCAAGTATTCAGCCTGTTTCTTCACATCCTTAAAGTTACTTTCACGACGCAACATTAATGGCATTGCCACATTTTCCAGAGCTGAAAACTCAGGCAGTAAATGATGGAACTGATAAACGAAACCCAGATATTGATTACGCTTATAGCCACGCTCCGCTTCGCCTAAATTGTCAAAACGTTGCCCTTGTAAAAATACCTGTCCCTGTGAAGGTTGTTCCAAACCACCCAACACATGCAGCAGTGTACTTTTACCTGAACCACTAGAGCCGACAATAGAGACGAACTCACCCGCGTTCACTTGCAGTGACAAGCCTTTGATGACTTCAACCTTAGTTTTGCCATCATCAAAATGTTTATAGATGTCTTTGGCTTCCAAAACAATCTTACTCATAACGCAACGCCTCGGCAGGTTGAACTTTGGCTGCACGCAATGCAGGGTAAATGGTCGCAAGGAAGCTTAACAACAATGAAACTGTGACAATCACCACCACATCCTGCCATCTGAGATAAGATGGTAGGTAATGCACAAAATAGGCATCAAACAGGTTCAAGCCTAAAGCAGTATTGAACCATGAAATAATATCACTGATGGTCAAGGCCAAAGTCACACCTAAAACTGTCCCTGCAATCGTTCCAATAACCCCAATCACTGTCCCCTGCACCATAAAGATTTTGGTAATCATGGAAGGTGAGGCACCCAGGGTACGCAGAATTGCAATGTCAGATTTTTTATCAGTCACGACCATGACTAACGATGAAACGATGTTAAATGCGGCCACCACAATAATCAGCACCAATAATAAACCAACCAAGGTTTTTTCCATCTGGATCGCATTGAACAAATTGCCATGCGTATAGGTCCAGTTGGATGCATAGAAGTTGCTTGGCAACTGGCTCACAATATCATTGGCCACTTTAGGGGCAGCAAAAATATCATCCAGTTTTAAGCGCACGCCCTGCGCACCATCTGGCAGACGCAACAACGTTGAGGCATCATTCAGGGCGATATAGCCGACCATCGAGTCCACCTCTGCCCCCACACTAAAAATACCCACGACCTTAAAACGTTTAAAACGGGGCACCACGCCTGCTGGGGATGGTGTCGCCTCTGGCAGAACCAAAGTCACGTTGTCATTTAGGCCCAAGCCCAGTGCATCAGTCATATCCTTACCAAGGACAATACCGAACTCACCCTTTTTCAATGCATTTAAATCACCAGAGACCATGTGGTTTTGGATGATCGAAACCTTTTTTTCATATTCAGGCTCAATCCCTGTTACCATAATGCCAGCCACTTGTCCCTGGGCAGTCAACATGCCCTGTAACTGGGTAAATGGCGCAACTCCAGTGACATGCGGATGGTGCTCAACCTTTTTTACAAGCTCAGGCCAATCTGTTAGAATTTGAGTAGAAGAAACAGTGGCTTGTGGAACCATTCCCAGAACACGATTTTTTAATTCGCGGTCAAAACCATTCATGACAGATAACACTGTAATGAGGACAGCAACGCCCAGGGTTAAACCAATCATGGAAACCAGGGCGATAAAAGAAATAAAATGATTACTCCGCCGAGCACGAGTGTATCTCAACCCTATATACAGCGAAATTGGCTTAAACATACCATCTAGTCCGAGGTGATTTATTATGGAAAATACACTGCATCATGTTGTTGACGACAACACTGAACGTCGTGTGATGTCTCGTATTGATGCCGTGTTGAGAATCAACTATCAGGTCATTCCTGACGACGTTGCGCTGAATGACCCGTATGACTCTCATTTTGTATTGCCACGCTATTTTCTACTACTTGCTGAATTAGATCAATTTGATCATGCGTTTCGCTACGAATTAGAACAATTAAATGAAAAAGATCAACAAATTGCCCGCATCTTATCCCTTTTTAACCAGAAACTGAACCTGATTACAGGCTCTTTTTATGACAATATCGTGCAGTCACTGTTGCCTGTACCTGAGCAGGTCAATGTTTCTGAACATGGATTAAGCTTTTCCAGCACTCAGGCCATTGCTGGAGAAACCTATATTCATATTACCCTGAGCCATCCTGAAAATTTCTTTCACATCGCGGCGATTGCCCAGGTGGCTTATTGCAACCCTGAAGAACAGGGCAAGTTCCGCATTGGTGCCTATTTCATCACATTAAACCCGCAGGACCGTGCCAAGCTGGCTGCCAGTATTCAACAGGCGCAACAGGATGAGCCGAATTAGTCAGAATGTGAGAGATAACTTATATCTTTAAACGGCGATACAGGCCTAAATCTTTATAGAAATAAAGGAATAGGCCAAACAAAATTACCACAGCACCCACAAATACCTGAGCTGACAATTGCTCATGGTTCAGGTAAGCCCCAATCAATATCGCCAGCATTGGTGTCATCACCGTTGTTAATGACAGTGTGGTCGCCTTTAGGTTCTGCACCAGTTTAAAATAGCAGAACATGGCAATCAGTGAGGCCATAACCACAGTATAAGCAAGTGCCAATAGCGATTTGGCTGAGGGAAAATGAGTGGGTGCATACTGCCAAATCCACGGCAAAAGCAAAGTTGCCAACACGGTTGAGACGAGGATTGAACCTGTTGCCTGAGCCATAGGCTGCACATCCGCATTAATCTTTTTCACCAGAAAAATCGAGAGTGAATACGCAAATACACTGATCAGCATCAGGACAATGCCTATCGGCTGTACATGCTTCTGACTACCGCTGAGACAGATCAAGGCTAATCCAGCAATTGATGTACCCATGCCCACCCACTGCAATCCTGCTAGTTTTTGCTGGAAGCCAAAGCGTCCTATAAGTCCCGCCATAATCGGTGCCAATCCAAACATCAGTGCGATTAAACCTGAGCTTAAATACGCGGTGGCGGCATAGGTAAAGATCTGTGAACCAATCAGACTCAATGAACCTGCGATATAGCTGAGTAATGCAATTTTATGCGTGGGAAACTGAACCCTTAACAGCATTAAAATGGTTGCAGCCAGAGGCAAGGCAATGAAAAAGCGTAACACCAAAGCCCACATGGGATGTAAATCAGCCACACTCCAGACAATTGCCAACGGTGTGGTTGCCCAGATAAACACCAGCAATGCATAGCTAAGCATGAGATTCATACGTGATGGCATAATGGCAGGCTCAAGAAGAAGCTGTTTTCCGTTTTTGCTTTAAAATGGTCTGGTCCAATGAGCTTGAAAACTCACGTTTATCCCGTTCCGAGATTGGCGGTGGACCGCCTGTTTGCACACCTGCGCCACGCAGGGTATCCATGAAATCGCGCAAATGCAGACGTGCCTTGACATTCGCAGTGGTATAAATCTCACCACGAGGATGGATGGCAATACCACCCTTTTCAATTACCTGGGCGGCAAGTGGAATATCTTGCGTAATGACAATGTCATTTTCCTGCATCCGCTCTACAATTTCCTGATCGGCTCGGTCTGCCCCACTCATCACCTGAATTGATTTAATCCGCACCGATGGGGTAATGCCCACATTTTGGTTGGCTACAAAAGTCACTTCCAGTTGGTAACGATCAGAGGCACGTAAAATCACCTCACGCAAAATTTTAGGCAGCGCATCGGCATCCACCCACAATTTAAATGGCAGCACGTTGGATAGGCTCAACAAGGAAAAAATATAGTGTAGCAGATTGCCATGACAGTGGAGTGAACAATACTGCCAATGTTGAGACAGGTATTTTTTACATCTAAAAATGAATTAAATTCCATAGAATTACATATCCAGACTTGAAAAAACGCTGTAACCCTCGATTTAATAGAATAAGTTCAATCTCTTTGTATTATGTTTTTATGAAAAATCAGAACAGTCCAGAAACCATTAAAATTCAAGATCAAAATTTCGGTCATCATGTCGAGCATTGGAACCTATTGACAGAAACACCCGAAACAGATGTGCCACAATGGTTGGGACTGGCGCTGGATGCACCTGTGATGCCCATGGGTCTATGTGAAGATGAACAGGAGATGGACCAGTCATTCTGGCTGATTCAGGGGCCAAGCGGTGAGGCGATCTCGATTAATCAAATTATTGCGGTTGAGGACCAAAAGCCACGCGCGTTAAAAACCGCATTTCCAAGTTTTGAAAGCCCATATAAATACGAAGCAAAAATTGAACGAGTAATTACCTGTGATTCCGCAACCCAGGCAGTATTAAGATTAAGCCTAAATAAAAATACGGTTATTTATGCCTTTGATAGTTTATTTAGTGTAAATCGCTGTCAATATGACAAAAACCAGAGTTATCAGGTTCAATTTAATGCCTGGGCATACGAACTGGAAACCGTTTCTAAAGATGAGAAAATCATTGTTGATGATCCAGCCTCAATTAAGCACCACCGCGCATTAAATGCAATTCTGGCGGAACATAATGGGATTGCCCCCGATAACCTACAGGAACTGATTAATGAGTGGCAGCCAAAAAGCCCAGAAGATCAAGAACCTGTCACTGTCGACTTTTCCAAAATGGTCGCCTATTTATATGGTGAGACATTAGGTCAGGAAGATGAAGCATGGTTTCAGGGAAATATCGTGGGTAAAACTACCATACAGTTTATGCAGGATGAATATACCCTGTATGATGTGACGCTGGTATTGGAAGATGATTTACCCGCAATTTTAATACGTATTGCAACTAAAAATGTTTTGTATAAAAACTTTAACATTGGTGAATATATTCGCGGCAACCTATGGATTCAGGCGAATATTTATGCTAAAACTGCACTAAAGTGACAAAAAATCACATAAATGGCATTTTTAGGCGTTCTAATGAAAATTATACCAGAACAAACGACCACCAGTCTTATTCCATCGAGTGATCAAGGCCTTAAACTTGATGTTGGTGCTTTTTGCTTTTTTTTACTTGGTATGTTTTTAGCAGCACTTATTTTTCATCAAATTGGCTTGTTCTAATTTTGACCATTTCCAACTGATCCCAAACAAAAGCCCTCGATGTTGAGGGCTTTTGTTTGGGATCAGTTATTGCTTAACCATGACGTTTCGCAAAATCATCCATAAAGTTCACAAGTGCCTGAACACCCTCTAAAGGAACTGCGTTGTAGATACTTGCACGCATACCACCTACTGAACGGTGACCTGCCAGGTTAAGTAAATGGTTCTGTTCAGCCTCTTTCAGGAATGTTTTCTCAAGTGCTTCATCAGCTAGGGTAAATGGCACATTCATCATTGAACGGTTTGCAATGGCGATTGGATTGTTATAGAAATCGCTAGAATCAATATAACCATAAAGGAGTTTTGCCTTGTCCTGGTTGATTTTGTAGATTGCATCCACACCACCCTGCTCAAGCAACCACTCAAACACCAAACCAGACAAATACCATGCATAGGTCGCTGGCGTATTGACCATTGAACCATTCTTGGCTTGGTCACCATATTTTAGGATGCTTGGAATTTCAGGTTTTGCCTGATCCAGCAAATCATCACGAATAATAACAATGGTTAAGCCAGCAGGACCAATATTCTTTTGCGCACCCGCGTAGATGAGGCCAAATTTGCTCACATCCAATGGCGCAGACAAAATACTTGAAGAAAAGTCACACACCAACGGCGCATTTACCTCTGGAACAGCCGCGAACTGTAAACCACCAATGGTCTCATTATCTGCATAATGCACATAAGCCGCATTATCAGAAAGGTTCCAGGTGCTTTGTTCAGTGATCGCATGTTTGCCATCGATTAAAGTGCCCGCCTCAACGATATTAATATCGCCATAACGTTTCGCTTCTTTTAGTGCCTTTTCAGACCAGATTCCTGTATGGATATAATCTGCCTTGTTATTTTTTCCAAGCAGATTTAAAGGAATCGCTGAGAATTGTAAGGATGCACCACCTTGCAGGAACAATACTTTATAGTTCTCAGGGATATTCATCAGCGTGCGTAGATCAGCTTCCGCCTTTTCTGCCACAGCAACATAGTCATTGCTACGATGACTCATTTCCATGATCGACAAGCCTTTACCCTGCCAATCCAACATTTCCTGTTGAGCTTTTTCTAAAACGGCAGTAGGTAGTGCAGCAGGACCAGCGCAGAAATTATAAGCACGCATGAGTTTTCCCTTGTCAAAGTGAAACAAATTGAAATGGGCATTTAATCACAGATTGCTAAAGCTTGCAGCAGCTTATCGCGTAAATATTTCGATTTAAATGAAAATAATCGGTAATTTTTCAATCGTGTTTTTGTAGCTGATTTAAAGCAACGGCTCATTCATCAGTTTGATGTTTTTATCATCAAAAAACTGGATAAATCCACATTCGCACTAGACTAAAAACTCTATTTTTTACAAATTCACTACACCATTCTTGTCCATATAACTATTTAATTAAAAACATAATATTTGAATTTTATAAAAATAATTTAGACTAACGCAGGATATTATTAAATTGCGACATCAGATCATGTTGAAACGGCATCATCGACCGAATTTTAAGGTCAAACGGTTTCCAGGGCAGTTGAGTTTGAGTATCAGCTTGATCAGTTGTGCCCTGTTCTCCATGCCTGTATTTGCCCAAACCCTGAGCTATGGTGAAGCTGAACAATATGTTGTGGAGCATGCCTATGCCACACAAGCGCAACAGGCACTACAGCAGGCTTCCCAACTTGAAATGCAGGCGGTAAAGAATCTCGGCCTACCCCGTATTGATTTAAATGCCCGTGCCTATTCATTTCACAGTGAAACCAGTGTTCCTCTGGAATCCAGTAAACGTAGACTGGAAAACTCATTGACCCGTGGTTTTGATGACAAATTATCGCAATGGCAAAATGTACTTCCGCCAGAAGTGATTGACCAAGTTAGTCAGGGCTTTGATCAGGTGGTCAGTGACGGTCTGAATAAGGTTCCAAACGACTTGGATGTCACCATTCAGGACCACGATGTCCGCACCTCGGTTTCCATGGTGATGCCTTTGTATATGGGCGGGAAAATCAACAGCGCCAAGCAAATCGCCAATATTCAGGCACAGCGTTCCAACATCAGCGAAAAACAGCAACAGGACACACAGCGCTTTGAAATGATTCAGGCTTATTTTAATGTGCAGTTGCAGCAACAATTGGTCAATTCTGCCCTTTTTAATTTAAATGCAATGCAGGAACACTACGGCAATGCAGTCAAGCTTGAGCAGCAGGGTTTTATTAACAAAGGCCAGCGAATGCAGTTTGAAGTTGCCCGCAACAATGCTGAACGCAGCTACCAAAATGCACAGGCAAACTTAGGGGCAAGCCAGTTTAGTCTGCAAAACCTGTTGCAAACCAAGCAAAGTATTCAGCTCTCCACCCCGCTTTTTGTGAATTTAACCCAAAATCATTCCCTGGATACACTACTTGCAAACTATGATCAAAATTCAAGCCTGATCAAGAAATTGCAGATGGATACCCAGCTTGCCAACGAGAATGTCAAGCTGCAGCAATCGGCCAAGAAACCCAGTGTTTTTGCTTTTGGGGAATATGGATTGGACAGTAAAGAGAACTGGATTGTGGGTGTGATGGCAAAATATAACCTATTCTCTGGAATTGATAACAACAAGAATATTCGTGCGGCCGAGTTAAAAAAATATGCCGCAGAGTTGATGACTGAGCGCACTAAGCAGGAAGTTGAAAATGTGCTGTATAAATCTTTCAGTGAGTTAAATTCTGCTCAAACCAGCCATCAACTTCTCACCCAAAATATCAAGGCAGCTCAGGAAAACCTGCGTATCCAGCAACTGTCCTTTAAAGAAGGCATGGGGACGGCCACTCAGGTCATTGATGCCCAGAATGCCCTAAACGGTTTAAAAACTGAAATGGCGATCAATGCCTATAAATACATCCTATCACTGGCAACCTTACTGCAAAGCTACGGTTCGATTGATGAATTTAAGCTGTATGTCAATCAACCACGTACTGACTATATCCGTTAATTGGAGAAATTTATGAGTCAAGATCAATCATCATCCAATTCAGAACGTGATATAGGTCAAGAGACGATTCCGACTGAAAATCAGAAAGCAGCTTCTGTTGAACCTGTTCAACCAGAAAAACAGCATGAGGATGTTTCAGCCAACACAACGACTCCGAACAGCAAAGCTGACTCAACTGGATCAGGCAAAGGCAATAAACTGAAACTGATTGTGTTTATTGTGGTTGTCATTTTACTTGGTCTGATTGCCTACGGTTTGTGGAAAGCCTATCTTCCGAAAACTGTTGAGTTACAAGGTCGGGTTGAGTCGGAAACGGTACATATCAGCACCAAGGTGCCTAGCCGTATTGAGGAATTTTATGTCACTGAGGGGCAAACCGTTAAAAAGGGTCAGGCTGTGGTGCGCTTTGTCAGCCCTGAACTGGAGGCTAAAAAGGAACAGGCACAGGCAGCCCTGCAAAGTGCAATGGCATTCCATTCAACCGTCTACCGTGGTGCCCAGCAGGAAAATATTGATACCCTCTATGCCAACTGGCAAGCCATGAAAACTCAGGCCGAATTGGCGGCAACCACCTATAAACGAGGTGAAAATCTTTACCAGCAAGGGGTAATTTCCCGTCAGCGCCGTGATGAAATGCTGGCGACCCAGACCTCTGCCCGTGAAACAGCGGAAGCATCCTATCAGCAATATGCACGCGCCAAACGTGGCAGTACTGAACAACAGAAGTCAACTGCCGATGCACAGGTTGCCATGGCTCAGGCTGCGGTAAAAGAAGCCAATGCCCTGGATGAAGAAACCAAGCTGTATTCCCCGACTGATGGAACCGTGTCCAAAACCTATGGCAAACCCACTGAACTGGTGGCGACAGGAATTCCAGTGGTCAGCATCATTGAAGACCATGATTTATGGGTGAGCCTGAATGTCCGTGAAGATATGTATAGCTCCATCTATAAAAGCAAAACCCTGGATGGTTTTATCCCTGCACTGAATCGCAAGGCCAGCTTCAAAGTGAAAAATATTGATGCTGAGGGTGACTTTGCCACCATTAAAACCACCCGCCAGACAGGTGGATATGATATTCGCAGCTTCAAGTTTCACTTGGTTCCTGAACAATCTATTCCTGATCTTAAAGTGGGTATGAGTGTCCTGTTCAAGATTGAAGAGGCCAAATAACCGATGTTTGCTGTCATGCTTCGGGAATTACGCTATTTACAACGCCATAAAGCCGATCTTTTTATGGCGGTGATTGCCCCTTTGCTGGTGATTGTTCTTTTTGCAAGCATGTTTTCATCAGGTAAGGCTAATCATTTGCCTATTGCCATTATTGACCAAGACCAAAGTGAAATGAGCCGCAAGGTGATTCATGCGCTCAGCATCAACCATACCCTCAAGGTAAAAACCATTACTGCCAGTCAGGATGAAGCCGAGCGGCTGGTCAACAGTACGCAGGTATGGGGATTTGTCTTGATTCCAGATGGTGCCGAACAGCGTTTGGTCAAGGCACAGGATGCCCAAATCAGCATTGCCTATAACCAGTCCTTTTTTAGTATTGGTAACACCATTTCCTCCGCCATGCTGATCAGCACATTGAATGGCATGGCGGATTACATGGGAGAAAGTTATTTATCAAATAACATACCTTATCTGGACATGCCCACACCGCATATCAAGATTTCCACCCTGTATAATCCCAGCATGAGCTATGAACTGTTTCTGGAACCATTCATGGTGCCTGCGGTGCTACATTTACTGCTTTGCTGTTGTGTGGCTTTTGCCATTGGACAGGAATTTAAAAGAAATACCTTTGCTGACTGGGTTGATCCCCAACAGATTATTCCCAGTTTTCTTGGAAAAATCCTACCCTATGTTTTCATTTTCTGTTTCTGGACATGGTGCTGGATGTTCTGGCTGGCACATATTCGTGGCTATTTTATTGCTGGTTCACTCAGCCTGATTTTAATTGCCCAGTTTCTTCTGTATTTTGCCTATGCAGTGATTAGCAGCACGGTGGTGTTGACAACTAAGGATTTACCCAAAACCTTTGGTTTTATCGCCCTGTATGGCGGCTCATCCCCAAGTTTTTCGGGCATTACCCTACCCTTGAACAATGCACCTGCATTTACCCAGTTCTGGTCAATGATTATTCCCTATACGCCCTATGCGAAACTACAGACCGAGCAATGGGTAATCGGCAGTGACCTATCGGTATCACTGCTTCCCTTTGGTATCCTGATCATTTTCTCAGCCTTGTATTTTGCTTTAAGTATTCGCCTGTTAAGGAAAAATACCCAGGAGCAATGCTCATGAAGTCATTTTTCTGTTATTACATTCAAACCTTTAAAAATATTGCCGCCAATACCTCAGTATTTACCACCCTGATTGCAGCAATCATTCTCTACAGTTTTTTCTATCCAACCGCCTATAAAGCCCAGTCAGCAGAAGATATTCCCATTGTGATTGTGGATGAGGAACAGAGTATCCTGACCTCAAAGATCATCAGTCAGGCCTCCAACAGCCCACACATTCACATCATCACAGTGACTGATAATTTTCTCGAAGCAGAGCAATTGGTTAAAAACCAGAAAGCCGAGGGTATCCTGTTATTGCCAGAAAACCTGACCAATAGCCTAAAACGTGGTGAAATGGGCGGGATTGGGCTGTATCTCAGTACTGCCTATTTCATCCGAACCAAGGAAGTGGGAACAGGTTTGGCGGGTTCGATTGAATCGACCTTACAGGACTATTTTGAAAAGTTTGGTGAGGCTTCACAATTTCATCCTGAGCTTTCAATTCACCAAATCCCATTGTTTAATACCCTATCAGGTTACGCGAGTTATATCTTTCCTGCGGTGGCCAGCCTGATTATTCATCAGACCATTTTACTTGGCTTGGCAATGCTGATTGCCAGTTACCGTGAAAAAGGCTGGATTGCTGAAAGATTAGAATTCTGGGCGATCTTTGCAGCCATTCTCACCATCAGTTGTCTGGGTTGCCTGTATCTATTTGGTTTTACTTTCTGGTTTTATGAATATCCTCATGGCGGCAATTTCTGGGGCATGCTGCTTGCTGTACCAATTTATGTGAGTTGTATTATAGGTTTGGCGATGCTGGTGGGTTCACTGGTGGATATGCCTGAACGAGTTGGGCATTTGATTGTGGTGACCTCCGTTCCCCTGTTTTTACTGACGGGAACCGCATGGCCACATGAAGCAATGCCTGAATGGATGCAGTGGTTTGCATGGACATTGCCCTCCACTTATGGGGTACAGATGTTTGTGCAGCTCAATCAGATGGGTGTACCCACTGCCATTGTTGTGCCAAAACTGATTTATCTCGCGACAGTAGGCGCTATTTTATTGGCGCTTTCCTATTATCGCTTGGTAATGATGAAACCAACAAAAGGAAGCTGATTAGCTTCCCTTTACGATATAGAGCATTGTTAAATATTAGAATTATTTATCAGTGATGTTAGCTTGTCTTTAGCGGAATCCTTTAGCAATACACCATGTGCAGAAATCAGGTGTTGAAAATCCAGTTGTAACAATCGATCAAAATCACTTTTTAAGCTACCTTGCTTCGGTGTTACCCGCTTTAGCCAAGGTCCACCAATAAATAGCCCCAACCGAAATCCCATGAGATAGATAATCACCTTGCTGAGAAAACTAAAATATTTCCAGTCATTCCAATATTGAATACTGTCTGTGCTAATCAACAGTTTTTTATCTTTTATAAATAAGATTGCTTCTGGGCAGGTCGCCTGTTCAAAGATAAAGAATTCGGAATTTTTGATAGGTGGCTGTACATCTGCATGAATAATCTGTTGAGGAATAAGCTTGGGATAATTCACATGATGAGATTGGCTCCAGAATGTTGCCTGATAACGGTCAATATAAAACTGATCATCCAAACCGTGAAAATCGCCTAAACGAATGATATGCCGCACTTGTCCCAAGCTTTCCAATTTTTTTAATTCAGGCTCAGAGATTCGAACAGCATTGATTAATGTCAATTCATTCCCCTGTTTCAAAATCATCATGTTACGATTCATTGAAAGACCCAATCCAAGCCTTATACTTCCCCTCAACAAATAAATATTCTCAAATATTTCAATGATTGGATCATGTGGATAGATAGGTGCATATTTTTTTGTCATGATTATTTTCTCGGTTATTTTAATATCAATATATTTTATACATTTAAAACAAAAATATTAGATTGACCAATATATAAGAAGCTCAGTCAATAAAGCAACAAGCATAAAAAACCCAAAGCTGACTTTGGGTTTTTTACCACGAGACTAATTACTCTTCAGTAGCATCATCTTTTGGTTCTACTACAACGTCTTCAGAAGTTACCGCTTCAGCCTCAGTAGCTTCCATTTCTTCTGTCGCTTCCAACACTTCGTCATCTTCAACAGCTTCAATTGAAACCACACCCACCAGTGTTTCAGCATCGCTTAAACGAATCAGGCGAACACCCTGTGCATTACGACCTGTAGTTGCAACCTCAGCCGCACGGGTACGCACCAGTGTGCCCCCATCAGAAATCAACATCAGTTCCTTGGTTTCATCAATGGATACCGCACCAACAAGTTCACCATTACGCTCGCTGGTCTTGATGGCAATCACACCCTTACCACCACGTTTCTTGGTTGGGAAATCATCCACTGGAGTGCGCTTACCATAACCATTGGCGCATGCACACAGCACTTCACCTGTGACAGGTACAACCACCAATGAAACGATGCGGCTGACAACATTCGAATCTACTGAATCATCATTGTCATCGCTGTCATCATTTTCAACATCAGCATCTTCGGCTTCAATGGTATTGCTGGCAAAGCTGACACGCATACCACGCACGCCTTTGGCGGTACGTCCCATGGCACGAACATCGGTTTCTGCAAAACGGATTGCCTTACCTTCATTCGAGAACAACATAATCTGCTGATTACCATCAGTAATCGCAACACCAATCAAGGTATCTTCTTCATTGAGCTCAATCGCACGCAAGCCATTTGAACGCACATTGCTAAACTGTGCTAGTTCCACACGTTTCACTGTGCCTGACGCGGTTGCCATGAACACATAGTGATTTTCAGGGAAATCGGTCAATGGCAAGATCGCTGTCACTGTTTCATTCGCATCTAGTGGAAGCAAATTAATGATTGGACGACCTTTGGCACCGCGGGAAGCCTGTGGAACTTCAAACACTCTTAAACGATAGACCTTACCGACATTGGTAAAACACAACACCGTTGCGTGGTTCGATGCAACGATTAAATGCTGGATGATGTCATCATCTTTCATTGAGGTTGCGGACTTGCCACGACCACCACGGCGCTGCGCCTGATAATCAGAAAGTGGTTGAGTTTTCGCATAACCTGTCTGAGACACAGTCAATACAACTTGCTCTTCTGGGATCAGGTCTTCACGACAGAAATCAACACCAGACTCAACAATTTCAGTACGACGACCATCACCATATTGCTGCAGGATCAAGGCGAGTTCTTCGCGAATCACATTCATCAATAAATTGAAGTCATTCAGGATTGCGGTTAATTCAGCAATTTGGCCTAAAATTTCCGTATATTCCGCATGCAGTTTGTCTTGTTCCAAACCAGTCAGACGGTGTAAACGCAATTCAAGAATTGCAGCGACCTGTGTTGGTGATAAACGGTAAATATCACCTGACAAGCCAAATGGACGCGCTGGATCTTCACCTTCAATCTCATCAGGACGAACAGAGATCGCACCCGCTTTTTCAAGCAATGCCACCACACCACCGCCAGCCCACTCACCCGCCTGTAAACGTTCACGCGCTTCGGCTGGGTTTGCAGAGGTTTTAATGGTTTCAATGATGGCATCAATATTGGCTAAGGCAACGGTTAAGCCTTCCAAGATATGACCACGTTCACGTGCCTTACGCAATTCAAACATGGTACGGCGGGTCACCACTTCCTGACGGTGACGGATAAACGCCGCAATGATGTCTTTCAGGTTCATCAATCGAGGCTGACCATTATCCAGACAGACCATATTGATACTGAACGAGTTTTGCAGTTGCGTATGCAGGAACAGGTTATTCACCACCACTTCAGCGTTTTCGCCACGCTTCAGGTCGATGGCAATACGCATACCTTCTTTATCAGACTCGTCACGAAGCTCAGAAATACCTTCCAACTTCTTTTCTTTGACTAACTCGGCAATACGCTCAATGGTTTTTGCCTTGTTGACCTGATAAGGAATCTCAGTAAAGACGATGGTGGTACGGCCTGTTTTCTGGTCTTCCTCAAAGTGGTACTTACCACGGATATGCAAACGCCCTTTACCTGTACGGTAGGCATCCACAATACCCGACTTACCGTAAATAATACCGCCTGTAGGGAAATCTGGGCCTGTAATGTGCTCCATCAATCCTTCTACAGAAATATTGGGATTGTTGGCATAAGCCAAACAGGCATTCACCACTTCGGTCATGTTGTGTGGTGCCATATTGGTCGCCATACCCACCGCAATACCCGTTGTACCGTTAATCAAAAGATTAGGAATACGGGTTGGCATCACCTGGGGAATACGCTCAGAACCGTCGTAGTTGTCTTCCCAGTCAACTGTATCTTTTTCCAGATCAGCCAAAATCTCATGGGTGAGCTTCTGCATACGCACTTCGGTATAACGCATCGCAGCCGCACTATCCCCATCGACAGAACCGAAGTTACCCTGACCATCCACCAGCATATAACGCAGACTAAAATCCTGCGCCATACGGACAATGGTTTCATATACCGCACTGTCACCGTGAGGATGGTATTTACCGATCACGTCCCCGACCACACGGGCAGACTTTTTATATGCTTTGTTATAATCATTGCCCAATTCGTGCATCGCAAACAATACGCGGCGATGAACAGGTTTTAGACCGTCTCTAACATCAGGCAATGCACGAGATACAATTACGCTCATTGCGTAATCTAGATATGAATGCTTGAGTTCGTCCTCAATGGCAATCGGTCTGATTTCCGATACGCTCATGCATACTCCTTGTTTACAGGTCGATGGTTCCACCTGTTTTTATGTCTTCAATCTTGCAAAAATTCAGTTCAAAAACTTGAACTAAAATAAAAAATACAGCGAAAAATTATAGCATAAATAGCTCCCCAACTGGGAGCATTTGATACAAATAGATTGTCGTATTTTCTTTATTTATATAGAATTTACATAAAACCATTAAGCAAAAATTTATTTAGCAAAATATGTCAAAACCAAATCAAGAATATCGTTACCGTGTCTCAAAACGTATGTTCAAATACTATAATGACGAAAATCGTAATATGCTCTTTGGAATTGGTCGTATGATATGCAATGCACCATTTTCAAATGTATTTTATCAACGTATTTTTCCCATAAAAAACAAACACAGAAAAATTGATATAGCGCTTTTAGAACAAAGTCTTATCCCACAATATTTAGATTATTTCTCTAATATACATTACACCCCATCTACAGAGGACGCTATTTCTTTACATAAAGATGATATTCATTGGGATCTTGAAATTTTTCCGCCTAAAGAAATTGAGCATTATATAGCAAAACAATTAACCAATACTTTAAGCACCTTGCAATCAACAGAGAATTTAGAAAAAATATTTCAACATGGCATTACAGGTGTTTCATGGAAACTTGCTGACAATATTATGTTTATGAATAATGACTGGAATTTTAAGTTCCCTACATGGAAATGTGAAATTTCTTCGCCTTATTACAAAAATCATTTATTAATTATGCAGTTAACACATGGTTTAGTCATCATGTCTTTTTGCTACCCAAATCAATGATACAAAGAAGCAAAGGCTCTTTGAAAATAAATCAAGTCCAGCTCAAGTGATATATCAGTCAACTGGAAAACCATATTATGCATTTGCCCACGATGATGGGTTTGATGATTAAACATATGAGCCAACACCTCAATCAATGGCTCTGTATAGGTCTGGTTACGGCGAATATAAGTCAATGCTTGATGAAAAGCTGATTCATCATGAACCTGGACATAATCAATTAAAGATTGATCATGGTTTTTACGAACTTGAGTTAATTCCTTTATGTCTGGATATAAAACATCATCCAGTGCATAACTTGAGGGTTGTAGTCCACAGATACGTTCAAACCAGAGGAAATCCCCAACCAACACATGATTTGCAGTCTGAATCAGTGAGTTAAAATAAGCGCCACAGTCCTGATTCAACTGTGTTTCAGGCAAAGCCTCTAAAACTGCAAACAACTTGTTATTTGCCCATTGATTATAATGTGCCAACATCAAAAAATAGGTTTTAAAACGATAATTCATAAATGATATCCCTTTAATTTATTATTATTTTTAGCATAAAAAAACGCTCCTGAGCAGAGCAGCAAAGCATCGCTTTAACTGCCTGCGCAAGAGCGCTTTAGACTTTAATTCAGAGAATTAAAGTTTAGATACCAATTCAGGTACAACAGTGTTCAAATCACCAACTAACCAGTAGTCAGCAACGCTGTTGATTGGCGCTTCTTCGTCTTTGTTGATAGCAACAATAACTTTAGAATCTTTCATACCTGCCAAGTGCTGGATCGCACCAGAGATACCGATTGCCATGTAAAGGTCTGGCGCAACGATTTTACCAGTTTGACCAACCTGGAAGTCGTTTGGTACGAAACCAGCATCTACCGCAGCACGTGATGCACCTTGAGCAGCACCAAGCTTGTCAGCCAATGGATCAAGTACCTTGTGGTAGTTCTCACCAGAACCGACACCACGGCCACCAGAAACAACGATGCGCGCAGCAGTCAATTCTGGACGGTCAAGTTTAACGATTTCTTCGTTTACAAAGCTAGAAAGACCAGCATCATTCACTTCGCCCACAGTTTCAACCGCAGCAGAACCGCCTTCAGCAGCAACCGCATCGAATGCTGTACCACGAACTGTACCAACGATGATTGCTTCATCAGACTGAACAGTTGCAATCGCGTTACCTGCATAGATTGGGCGCTTGAACGTGTTTGCAGATTCAACAGCAATGATGTCTGTGATCATGCTTACGTCAAGAAGCGCAGCAACACGTGGAAGAATGTTCTTACCAGTGGTTGTAGACGCAGCCAATACGTATTTGTAACCGCCTTTCGCGATGTCGGCAACCAAGCCAGCAACGTTTTCAGCCAATTGGTTCGCATAAGCAGCATTGTCAGCAAGTAATACCTTGCTCACACCAGCAACTTTGGCAGCAGCGTCTGCAACTGCCTGAGCGCCAGAACCAGCAACCAATACAGTAATATCACCACCGATTTTTTGAGCTGCCGCAACAACGTTTAAAGTTGCACCGTTAAGTGTCTGGTTGTTGTGATCAGCGATAACTAAAATACTCATGATTTTATCCTTCTGTATTAGATCACTTTCGCTTCGTTTTTCAATTTTTCAACAAGTTCGTCTACAGACTTCACTTGTACGCCAGCTTTACGTTCAGCAGGTGCTTCAACTTTAATCGTCTTAAGTTTAGTACCAGTTGCAACGCCATAATCAGCAGGTGACTTAACATCAAGCGGCTTCTTACGTGCTTTCATGATGTTTGGAAGAGCAGCATAACGTGGCTCGTTCAAACGTAGGTCAGTTGTGATGATTGCAGGAAGTGCAAGCTCAACAGTTTGTAGACCACCGTCGATTTCACGCGTAACCTGAACTTTACCGCCTTCAACTTTAACTTCAGATGCGAAAGTACCTTGACCAGCACCAAGCAAGGCACCAAGCATTTGACCTACCTGGTTAGAGTCGTCATCAATTGCTTGTTTACCAAGAAGAATAAGTTCTGGTTTTTCAGCATCAACAACGCCTTTCAAGATTTTAGCAACTTCTAGAGCACCAATCTCATCAGCAGTTTCAACCAAAATACCACGGTCAGCACCTAAAGCCATTGCAGAACGAATTTGTTCCTGAGCGTCTTTAGAACCCACTGAAACAACAACGATTTCTGAAACCGTTCCTTTTTCTTTTAAGCGAACCGCTTCTTCCACTGCGATTTCACAGAATGGGTTGATTGACATTTTAACGTTGGTAAGGTCAACCCCACTATTGTCCGGCTTAACACGAACTTTAACGTTGGCATCAACCACACGTTTTACAGCGACAAGAGCCTTCATGTAATCCTCGGCTGTTCTAAGCAAGTAAATGTAGTGAAGAGTATTCTAACTCTTCGTTTGAAACTTTTTAGGTGCCCTATCTTGCAATGTATTTGGCATTTCGGTCAAGTCACAATTTCCTATGTGACTGTAAAAAAGATGAAATGCTCAGTTCACTAATTTAGGGCACTGATGGACTGCCTCAATTAAGCCGTCCATTCTTATTAATATTACATTTTGATTTTATTAATATTTTATAAAATTCAACCATCTAAAATAGATCTTGCAGACAAAAAGCAGATGTTCTGTAACGGATCATTTCGGGCAAATCCAAACACCCAACAGTTTTTGCAAAAAATGGGCAATAAAGTAAGAACATTGTTTAGGCAGTGTTCAATTGCAAACCCGAAAACGAGTTGTCTATTTAACACTCAATTTTGCAACATAATATATCAGGACCCAGCTTTTTGTGCACGTGGATGGGTTTGGTCATACACATTCATCAATTGTTCAAAATCCACATGGGTATAGATTTGAGTGGTGGACAAGTTGCTATGACCCAGCATTTCCTGAATTGCACGTAGATCACCACTGGCGGAAAGCAAATGACTGGCAAAACAATGCCGTAATAAATGTGGATGCAAATCGACACTGATTCCTGCCCGCTGGGCCTGTAACTTGACTCGATTTTCAATCTGTCGTGGGGTCAGTGCATTGCCTTTTTGTGAAATAAATACAGCTGAATCTGCGGTAAAACCACCTTTCCATATTCGATAGATTTTCAGCCATTCAACCAGACTTTCTTTAGCTTTCTTTCCAAAAGGTACAATTCGAGTTTTATTGCCCTTACCTGTAATGCGTAATAATTGCCGATTAAAATCAATATCCTTGACAGTTAAGCCCTGTAACTCAGCCAAGCGCAAACCACTCGAATACAACAACTCAAGCATCGCCCTATCCCTGAACCATAATTGCTGCTCAATTGGTTTTTCAGGTGCGGGCTGATCCAGAATCTGATTGATGGTTTCGATGTCAATCATCCCTGGTAAAGGTCGGGGCTGACGTTTTAACTTAAAATCTTCTGATGGATTCTGCTGTAGATACTGGCCTTGCTCAGCCCATTTCATAAATTGGCGGATGGAGGTCAAGTGACGTTGCAGGCTACTGGAACTCAGGCGGTCGCGTTCAACACGCTCGGCTAAATATTCACGTAAGTCTGAAGCTTCAACATCCTGTAGTTGCAATTGTTTATTTTTACAAAATTTAAAAAAGTCAGTGAGATCACGTTGATAGGCTGTAATGGTATGTGCAGACTGATTTTGAATCATCCGTTCTTTTAACCACATGGAAAGTAGTTGCAAAGCTGTCTGCACCCTCAACTCCCTAAAATTGCTTTATAAAATCGTTGACATAAATAGCAACTTCGGACGCATACTGCTCAGCAAAATTATGTTCTCCACCTTGAATCACATAAAGTTCAGAATTCTTTAAAATATGATGTAAATGTTGTCCCACAGCAACAGGGCTAATCAGGTCTTGATCTCCCCACAATAATAAAACCTGTTGTTGAATATGTGCCAATTGGGCTTCGTAGTCTACCTTTGCTGTGATAAACCAATCAGGATATTGCAAATATTCTTGCTGATAAGCCTGTCGCCAATCCTGAACTTGAAACGGGTCTAAATTGATACCTCCCGAAGTTGCCATCAGAACCAACCCTTTGACCAGATCAGTCTTTTGTAATGTGGCTGCGATGGCAAAAATACCACCCATTGATTGAGCAATTAAAATCGAGGGTTGTTGAATCTGTGCAACCACATAATCGGTTAAATCATCAAAACTATTTATATCTGGATGTGCAGCCACACCATGAAAACCTGGATATGCAATGACCTGTTTTGTATAGGGTTCAGGAATTTGTGCGATCAAAGGATTCCAGAATTGGATATTGCCTGATGCGCCTGGAAGAAAAACCAAGTTATTCATTTTTATCCTTTGAAATTATATTTTTATTTTAAAAAACAAACACCCTGCAACTCAAGGTGTTTATTTATTCTAACCTTAGCCTTGGAAATATCTTAAATCCAGACGCGCATCATAAACATGCGTGGTTGGACCTGTCATCCAGACCACATCACCCTCACGCCAAGCGATATGCAATTTACCGCCTGCTAGCTGAACCTCAACCTCATTGGCAAGCAAGCCACGGCGCATACCACTGACCGCAGCCGCGCAAGCCCCTGTACCACAGGCCAAGGTCTCACCCACACCACGTTCATATACACGCAAACGGATATGCTTTTCATCAATGATTTGCATAAAACCAGCGTTTACACGTGCAGGAAAACGAGTATGTGATTCGACTTGCGGACCGATATTTTCAACATCTGCCGTCAATACATCAGGCACGATGGTCACCGCATGTGGATTGCCCATATTCACCACATCAATATTGATACTCTTTTCATCCGCCAATGCCAGTGCATATAAACCCTCAGCATCTTCATGTTCCTGAGTAATAAATGGGATTTCTTCAGGAAGAAATTTTGGTGGTCCCATATTGACCCGAACCCAACCATTTGCACCTAATTCAGGTTCAACAATCCCAGCCTTGGTCTGCACACGGATTTTAGTTTTGGTGGTAAGTTGACGCTCATGCACAAAACGGGCAAAGCAACGCACGCCATTGCCACATTGCTCCACTTCCGAACCATCGGCATTGAAAATACGGTATTTAAAATCAACATCTGGAAAATCAGGTGGCTCAACAATCAGCAGTTGATCAAAACCCACGCCAAAATGACGATCTGCCAAACGCTGAATGGTGATAGTATCTAAATAAGCACGCTGGGTAATCAGGTCAACAACCATAAAATCATTGCCCAGACCATGCATTTTGGTAAATTCTAAATACATCTCAATTTACTCCTCAGGCAACAAACGCTCTTTTTCCCAAAGTGATTCTATGGTTTCACGTTCACGAATTAAATAGGCTTGGTCACCACTAACCATAACTTCGGCAGCGCGACCACGGGTATTGTAGTTTGAACTCATGACAAAACCATAAGCACCTGCGCCCAATACCGCCAATACATCATTTTCCTGAAGCGCCAGCTCACGTTCCTTACCCAGAAAATCGCCAGTTTCACAGATTGCACCAACCAAATCCCAAGTTTTTACTTCAACATCAGGATTTGGATTCACCGACTGAATATCCATCCATGCTTCATACAAGGCAGGACGAATCAGGTCATTCATTGCCGCATCAATAATGGCAAAATTGCGGTGATTAGTTGGTTTGAGTAAATCCACTTTGGTGAGTAATACACCTGCATTGGCAGAAATACTACGCCCTGGTTCCATATATACTTTTAAGCCTAGTTTTTCCAAAGCTGGACGCATCGCATTGGCATATTCGGCAACACTTGGTGGTGTTTCATCTTTATAACAAACACCCAAACCACCACCGATATCAATATGTTTGAGGTTGATGCCCAGACCTTTCAGCTGCTCAATCATTAAAATGACCCGATCAAGCGCATCGACAAATGGTTTGGTTTCTGTCAACTGTGAACCAATATGGCAGTCAATCCCGACAATCTCAAGATTCGGTAGTGAAGCTGCATATTGATAGGTTTCATTGACCGTATCGCTTGGAATACCAAACTTGTTTTCTTTCAAACCTGTTGAAATATAAGGATGGGTTTTTGCATCCACATCTGGATTAACACGTAAGGAAATCGGGGCTTTTTTACCGAGTTTCGCCGCTACTTTCTGGATACGATCCAGCTCGGCATGCGACTCCACATTGAAACAGGCAATACCAACATTGAGTGCTTTTTCAATATCCACTTCGGATTTACCTAAACCAGAAAATACAATTTTTGCTGGATCTCCACCAGCCGCAAGCACACGCGCTAATTCTCCACCTGTGACAATATCAAAACCAGCGCCTAATTTTGCCAAAACATTCAACACCGCAATATTTGAGTTTGACTTCACTGCAAAACAGATTTGATGATCAATAAAATCAAAGGCACGGTGCATATCCAGATAATGCTTCTCAAAAGTTGTTTTTGAATAAACATATAAAGGCGTGCCGAATTGCTGTGCGAGCTGGTCCAATGAACATTGCTCAGCGTGCAATACCCCATTAATGCGAGTGAAACTCATGAAGATGTCCTTATTTAGAAACTTAAGGTGAGGTGGTCTGTGATTGTGTTGCCTGACTTTCAGTATTTACATCAGATGAAGCCTTGGCCTGAGCGGCTTCATTTTTATACAGCAGGTATTTTGCGCGTTTGTCATGGTTTGGGTCAGATGGCAATTGCAACGCCCCTGACTGACCACATGCAGTGAGTAGCATACTGCTCAATAATAAACCGATGGAACAAATGACTTTAAGCATCTGAGCACCTAACTTTTACAATTCGGAGCAGTATAGCGTGATCATTAGATTGGCTAAAGCCTAAAACCATAAAAAAACGCCAGCGTTTCGCTGACGTTTTTAGAAAAGGATTCTGCTACTTGCTAGTTTTTCTTTTTATAAAAGAAATAACCAATTGCCAAAATAACGAACCAGATTGGACTGACCTTTAACGATTCCAGCGTGGTTTCATCCAGCGCAAGGAAATAGATGGTTGCAAGGAAGAATAAAATCACCACCCAACAGGTAAACACACCACCTGGCAGTTTAAATGTTGATTGTGCATGCAGTTCAGGTCTATTTTTGCGGTAGTTGATATAACTCCACATAATGATGATCCACACACAGATAAACAGGATGGTTGACAAAGTGGTCGCCAGAGTAAACGCTGTCACTTCATCATTGGTTCCAGTTTGTACTTTATAGATGAACTGTACAAATGCACCAATAAAGATACAGATTGATGAGAAGATCAGTGCTTTTGCAGGAACCGCCGATCTAGACAATGTACCGAATAATTTTGGTGCCTGTTGATCCGTTGATAAACCAAATAGCATACGACTGGTCGAGAATACCCCACTGTTCATGGATGACATCACCGAGGACAACACCACCAGATTCATGATAATTGCGGCAGAGGCAACACCTGCCTGTGAGAAGATATTCACGAATGGACTGACTTTAGGATTAATCTGGTCCCAAGGTGTCACACACATCACTACAAACAATGCCAATACATAGAAAATAATGATACGGATTGGAATTGAGTTAATCGCTTTTGGTAAGTTGCGCTTTGGATCCTGTGTTTCAGCGGCGGTTGTACCTACCAGTTCCACCCCAACAAAGGCGAAGATGGCGATCTGGAATCCAGCAAGAAAGCCATCCAGACCTTTCGGGAACATGCCTCCATGTGTCCAAAGGTTGGAAATGCTTGCAACCGTGCCATTGGTGCTGGTGAATCCAGTAAAGATCATCCATAGACCGACGGCGATCAACACAATGATCGCGGTGATCTTGACCATTGCAAACCAGAATTCCATTTCACCAAACAGCTTCACAGTGACCAGATTCAGCCCAAGTACAAATAGAATTGCAACAGTACTGATCAGCAATCCACCCATTGGTGTAAAGGATTCACCGCCATTGAAAAATTCCAGATAGTAGATAATGGCAGAGAGATCGGCGATACCAATGGTGACCCAACACAACCAATAGGTCCAGCCGACAAAATAACCCGCCCAGGGACCAATTAAATCAGTGGATAAATCAATAAAAGATTTATAGTTCAGATTGGATAAAAGTAGTTCGCCTAACGCACGCATGACAAAAAACACCATGATACCAATTAGGCCATAAATGAACAGAATGGATGGACCAGCCAAACTAATGGTTTTGCCCGATCCCATAAACAATCCTGTTCCAATTGCTCCACCAATTGCAATCAACTGCAAGTGTCGGTTGGACAAACTACGGTGCAGCCCTCCATTTTCACTGGATGGCTCAAGAAACTCATTTGACATTGTTATATTCAACTCTCAGTTTTTATGTCACAAAATTAGCTTAAAAACTTTAACAATAGAAAAAGTTTTTGCAGATTTTTTTCAGATTTTTAAAATTTCAGGTTTTTTAGTTGCTTTTTCACTCAATTTTCCTCTCTTTCATATTTAAACTGGCATTCCTTGTGCGTAGCAGTTTACGTGCCAAGCTCAAGTTTGGCGACTGTCTGTAGATAAAATTTGTATTTCGGATACGCTATTGCTACATTTTCAATAATTTTGATTGATCTATCACGTATCTTAAATATGAGCAAAGTTAAAACAGTTTATCGTTGTGAACAGTGTGGCGCTGATCACCCCAAGTGGGCAGGACAATGTTCAGAATGTGGTGAATGGAACAGCTTGACCGAGGTACGTTTAGAATCAACAATTTCCCATCGTGCCCGCCCAAAAATGGGGGGGTATGCAGGTCAGGTCGCCAATATCACCACACTGAATCAAATTTCAGTCTCACGTGAAACCCGTCTTCCGACAGGAATCAGTGAATTTGACCGTGTGCTCGGTGGTGGACTGGTCACGGGTTCTGTGGTGTTGATTGGCGGTGATCCTGGTATTGGAAAATCGACCATTCTGCTCCAGACCGCAACACACATGGCAAGCAAGAAAAGTACTGCCTTATATGTCACTGGTGAAGAATCCCTTTCTCAAGTCGCACTACGCGCACAACGCCTTGATCTTCCCACAGATCAGCTCAAAGTTATGGCAGAAACCTGTGTAGAACGTATTTGTGAGGTTTTGGCACAGGAAAAGCCTGTCGTGGCAATTCTGGATTCAATTCAAACACTCTATACCGAAACTCTACAGTCCGCGCCTGGTGGCGTGTCACAGATTCGTGAATCTGCCGCCCTACTGACCCGTTTTGCCAAAAATAGTGGCACAGCATTGTTTATTGTGGGCCATGTCACTAAAGAAGGTTCGCTTGCGGGTCCACGTGTTCTGGAACACATGGTCGATTGTGTATTGTACTTTGAGGGACAATCTGACTCGCGTTACCGCATGATTCGAGCAGTCAAGAACCGTTTTGGTGCAGTCAATGAGTTGGGCGTGTTTGGCATGACCGATAAAGGCCTGCGTGAAGTCGCCAATCCATCCGCTATCTTCCTCAGTCGTTATGATGAAGCCATTCCTGGTTCAATTGTGATGATTAGCCGCGAAGGCACCCGTCCCCTGCTGGTTGAAGTACAGGCACTGGTGGATGATGCACACGGACAACCACGACGTGTGGCACTGGGTCTTGAACAAAACCGTTTGAATATGTTGCTGGCTGTGATGCATCGTCATGGTGGCGTACAAACTTCTGGTCAGGATGTCTATGTCAATGTGGTCGGTGGTTTAAAAATCACTGAAACAGGTTCAGACCTTGCCGTTTTACTGGCCTGTGCTTCCAGTCTACGAGGCAAGGCCTTGCCCCAACAATTGGCTGTGTTTGGTGAAGTGGGTTTGTCTGGCGAAATCCGTCCTGTTCCAAATGGTCAGGAACGTTTAAAGGAAGCTGCCAAGCATGGTTTTAAATATGTGATTTTACCAAGGGCCAATGCACCACAGAAATCAGTTGATGGTGTTCAGATCATTGCTGTAGCACGTTTACATGAGGCATTGACCGAGGCCATGCAGCTGAGCGATGAATTAGGCTAGGCTAAAACAGGCTTTGACATAAAAAAACATACTTTTCTGGTTGAAATTACGCATAAATACCTGCATAAATACATTTACAAATTGGATTTAAATAGGAATTTTCGATGCAAGTACACCAGCGTGGCTTGATGGCAGCTCTTTTAATGGCAACCTTGGTTGCTGCACCGCTTGCGGAAGCAAAGCGTGCAGGCGGTGGTAAAAGCCACGGCATGAGCAGATCTAGTTCATCTAGTCAGTCTTATAACCAGTCTTACCAACAACCACGTCAAGCAGCGCCAGCACCTCAGCAAACCGCACCTCAACGATCAGGTCCAGGTGTAGGTTCAATGGTTGCGGCGGGTGTTGCTGGTGCAGCGGTTGGTGCTGTGGCGGCTAATGCATTGGCAGATGACAAACCTCACAACCCAACTGCAACTGAGCAACAGGCTACAGATGCACAGGCAACCCAAGCTCAGCAGCAAGAAGAAAAAAGTGGAATTCCAGGCTGGATATGGGTACTTCTCGCTGCTGCCATTGCTTTCTTTGTGTTCCGTAAATTGGGCGCAAAAAAAAAATTAGCAGCTAACAACCCTTACGCACCAAACAATGGTGGTCAGAATAATTTTGGCCGCCAAACTCCACCTCAGGCCAATGCCCGTCAAACAGGTGACAATACCAATATTTTTGGTCAGTCTGTTGGTGGTGGTGCAGCCACTCAAGCGCCTTTTGGTGCGGCATCGATGAGTAGTGGCCATCAGCTTCCTGATGGTACTGAACCTGCTGCATTCCTGCGTGTTGCACGTCAGCGTTTCAACCACATTCAATCTGTCAATAGTGCAAGTAATGTTGAAGAAATTCGTCGTTATTTAACACCTGAGCTTTTTAATTCAATGTATCAGGACATCATGGCAAATCAGGATCAGGATGTTGCTGAATTTAGTAACCTGAATGCAATGGTGGCAGACACTGCAACTGAAAATGGTCAATATGTTGTCAGCGTGCGTTTTACAGGAACTGTAAGTGAAGATTTAAACAGCCTGCCTCAACCATTTACTGAAATCTGGCATTTTGTTAAACCTGCTGGTTCACAACAGGATTGGGTTGTTGCTGGAATTCAACAGGCTTAAAACCTACTAAATAAAATGGCTACTTTAGGGTAGCCATTTTTTTGATTTGTCGTTTTTGTATATCTGCTTTATTTAGTAAAAAATTTATTTTCAAAACAGGATTTTTTTCTAATTATAAAAGCTAAAACAATCCTACAAGACCTTAATTAAAAAGCATCACGAACAACCACGACACCAAGCGCATTTCCTTTACCTTTCCTCACTAATTTACCAGAGTAATAGAAATCTAAAGCCCAAGCTTCACGGTTATTATCCTCAACTGATGAACTTGACCATACGTTAGTTGTATAAAACGGAACAGCGTGTATTGGCTGTAATCCTTTTGCAGACAAATCCTCTAACTCATTTTTATGCGGTAATCGCCAATCACTATATCCACAAATTTTCTCTTTATTTGCTTTTTCAACAAAAGCTTTTGTATTACATTTGGCTAGTGTATGACCACACTGATCACCATAAGATAAGCCCTCACCAACATAAGTACCACTTAAGGCATCTTTAAGATCTGCATAACCAAAGCTATCCTCAAACCATGTATATTTATAGTCGCTTCTAAAACTCTCAGATGTACGGAGCTGCCACATGAGTCCCGTTTGGGTATCTAATGCACAATTCCAATCCTTAGCACTATGCGGTAGTTTTTGTCCTTTCTCACTAATTTTTGTAAAGTAATATTTATACGTACCAGAGAAGCATTCTTTATCTAACATTTCCTCGTAGGAAGTTGCAGAATCACAACCTTTCGTGTTAATTTCTTTACAAACACCATTAACCAATGTTTCTCCTATTAAACAAGTTGGTTCTTCTTTCTTGCAAACTCCATCTACAAGTTTTTCATCTACATCACAGATCGGTTCTACTTTTTTACAGACACCATTAACAATATTTTCATCTGTCGCACATTTCTGTTCTTCTTTTTTACAAACACCATTGATTAGTGTTTCCCCAACATCACAGATCGGCTCTATTTTTTTACATGCCCCATTAATAAATATTTCTCCTACGGAGCATTGAGGTTCTACTTTTTTTGTACAAATACCATAAAATAATGTTTCGCCTACATCACAAATAGGCTCTACTTTTTTACAAACACCACCAACCAGTGTTTCCCCTGCTAAACATTGTTTTCGTTCATTTTTGGCTTTTTCTTCCTCTTTAGCCAATTCATTCTTTATCGCTGCAAGTTCATCACGTGCTTTTTGATTCTTACTGTCTATCTCGGCAGCTTTCCAACCAATTACTGCACCCACCGCAATAGATAAACCTGTTTTTACCGTAGCTGTTGCAACAAACTGTGCTGCTACAGGTAAAATAATAGGTGCTGCTACAATGATTACTCCTGCTGTTAAAAAAGCTCCACCAACATTCTTAATAACATCTCCCCATAATGCACATGGATGAGTTACTTTTTTTGCAAAAGTAAAGCTACGTGATGCAATCATACTATCTGTTGCTATAGTCACCTGACTAGAAATCATGCTTAAAACATTTGCTACTTTCGCACTTGCAGAATAATTTGTTGTATTTTGTGCCTGTTGCCCCCCTTGCTGGTAAGCTTGAGTAATATCTATTTTTTGAGTTTTATCTATTTCAGTTCCATTAAGGGGTGCAATAAAAAACTTGTTGCCCTCCTGAAAATAAGCCACAGATTCTATAGTAACACCCAAAGAATCTATAACCGTCTGGTAAATTGTTTGGTTATCTATTTGCTTAATTCTTAAAGTCTGGTTTTCTCTGTCATTAAATGCAAAAAATTCCGTTAGATCCTCCGAAAAACTGAATTTAGTTTTTCCTTCCTTATTTTTTACGACACCATGCCATAAATTATTCTCATGAAAATAGGAAACCTGATTTTGACCATCATCAAGATAATAAGATGAAACTCCATCAATATTTGCACCATACAACTGATTCTGTTTGATTGGAGTTTTTTCTAGCTGTGTACTTTGTCCCTTATCATCACTTGTTGAAGAACCATCTCCTCCACCACAACCTGTCACCATCAACATAGCACTAAAAACTGCTGTATATAAAATTGAACGTTTCATAAATTTTCCCCTATAGATATTAATAAATATGCTAACTGAATCACATACTTTATAGACATTCCCAAATGGGAATATCACATCATAAAAATTTAAGATAAACTCAAGGCATAAATCATTTGATAGACTCAGTATGAGCAGATCCCCCTGCTATCCAATACAGGTCTATCAAATGATTTAAAATTAAGACAATTAAATAAAACAGATGAAATTAAATATGCTCAAACTCAAGCGTTACTCCCATCAACAACTGCATCAATTCAGTTTGGGAAGTACAACCCGTTTTGGCAAAAATATTTTTAATATAGACACGAATGGAACCATAAGTAATATCCATGTGTTCAGCAATCTGTTCAAGACTCAAACCATTGACAAATAAATCACATACTTCCAGTTCACGTTTAGCCAGTTTATATTTTTGGACAAGATAATCTTTAGCTAAATATTGTGCTTGATTAGTTTGGGTCACAAAAATAATCGCCTGTTTTTGATAATACTGCGCCTCAGTTTCTGAAAAAGGTAAAATACTGAGCATCAATGAGCTATCATTATCATCATAAAGTGCGAGCACCCCACCCGCCTCATTATTCAGATCATCATTCTCAAACAAAGCACTACGAATAAGCTGATTTAATTTTTCCTGAAAATTTTTTAAGGTCTTTAAACTATTGTTTTTATCAAGTTCCAATATAGATGAATGTTCAAATACTTTCTTTACAATTGCATTGGCATAGCATAAACGATAATCCTGATTTATTAAGATTACTCCTATTTTAAAACGATCCAATACTTGATAAATATTCTTCTTATCTTCCTGTAATATCGTGATCTGACGATAAATCTGTAATGCACGGCGTAAATGTACCCCTAAACGCTTTAATATTTTTTCTTCCTGTTCGCTATATTCATCTAGTTGAGGCGAACGATGTACCGCAAATACCGCCCAACTATAGGCACTTCGCTCCAACAAAACTGCCGCCACATGGCTGACATTGGTTGGTTTTGCACATTTTTCATAAAACAGAAACTCATCTGTTTCCACAGGCATAGCAGCATAATGTGCAAATGTATTCAGTACAGTATCGCCCAATGCTTTTTCTGCCCAATAAGGTGCATGTAAACGCATATCCAGTACTTTGACCTGTTCATCCTGATAGGCCTGCATACTTTCAGGCGGTATATTGTAGGTAAAGACAAAATCATAATTCGGACTTAACTGGTCTGTTGCGGTAAAAATCGCGGTAGTACTTCCTGTAAAATCAACAATTTCCGTCAACACATCCTGCCATAAAGCTGGGTTTAAGGCAGCCTCATAGATCATGCCAATCACTTTATTTTCTTGTTCAGCCAACATCCGTGTATCCCCCGAGTTAAATCGTACACAGATTCATGCTAACTGAGTCACACAACCTAGACATATCCTCATTTAAGGATGTTTTAAGCAAAATTTAAGCTTTCGCTGAAATAAAATTCTACTCTGGCTTAATATTAGCTACGGATACTCATGAGTAACTGCATCAACTCTACCTGAGAACTGCAAGGCATTTTTGCAAAGATATTTCTAAGATAGGTGCGTATTGAGCTTCTGGTCAGCCCCATTTGCTCTGCAACCTGTTCCAGATTCATGCCATTCACAAACAGGTCACAAAGCTCTAGTTCCCTTTTAGTCAGATTATAAGTTTGTTTCAAATATTGATGATTTAAATGATATTTTTTCTTATTCTCTTGTTCATCCCTTAATACCATTGGCACATCATCAAAACTCAGCATCACCAAGGGGCGAATACCAAAAAATGACATTTCTTTTTCAGAAGCCAATAAATTGATTGTGCAGAATAAGCTATGCTCTGTTTCTGTAATTGAAAACTTTATGTCCTTATACTGTTCCAATTGCGCTTGCTTGTATCGAAATGCCTCCTCAATTTGATAAAGCTTTTCTAAAAACTGAATCTGATCTTTTTCAGGTAAAGTCAATCGCTGATCAATGACCTGCACACATTCATTTTCTTCCAAGAAACCAAGCATCACTGGATTGTTGTGTACAACCTGCCCAGACAAATTCAACAGCATAATCGGCTGGTTCAGTTTATCAATCAGGTTATAGCCAACGATATTATCCAGGGAAAATTCATATAAATGCCGCTGTGCCATGACAATGCGCTTTAAATGTGGCAACAAGCGATCCAGAAACTCCAACTCCTGCGGATTCAGTGGCTGTCGTTGCTGTGAGGTACTCACGCTCCAGAATACGCATAGCTTTTCATCCAGAATCAGTTCATGGGTTGCCACATACCTTAGACCATAAGGCAAAAGGATTTTCTGATATAAATCAGAATTTTCCACAAATTCTTCAGGTACATGCGTATGGCATTGATACCAGCCCTTTCGTTCAGGGTCCAGAAATTTCCCCCAGCGTGGGTCTGCCTCAGTTGGATAACGCAGATAATCCAGTTCAGCCGAGGCATACGCCTCCAGTGGCAGTGATCCCACACCATTACTAAAGGACAATACATTATAGGAAAAGTCGATAGCCTGAATATGCACATAAGACACATTCAAGATTTTAAGTAATTCTTTGGAAAAGTTAAACCATCCATCTTTATTTAGGGGAATCTGATAAATCAGCTCACATAATTCATTATAGTAATTTTCAAGTAAATCCATTACATTTGTGTATCAAGTTTCATTCCTGTATCACCATATTGTATTTAATTTGTTATTTCAAGTATTTGAAATACATCTCTACAAAATACGATAAAAAAAGCCATTCCCTATACAGGGAATGGCGGAGTGTAAAGGTAAGCTACCCAGTCATGTGATTCCATTAAAATGGAAAATCCATCACCAGATTATCATTCTTGTTATCTTAATAGATAAACTAGTCTAAAAACCATTCCTCATCTGGGGAATAATTTTTAGATCAGACACATTAGAATGTATAACCCGCGTTTACCATAAAGCCTTTTAGGTTATTGTCCGCGTAGGTGTAGGTAAATCCAACACGGTATTCATCAATCCATGCTTTTGGTTTTAGGTTTTTAAAACCAATCGAGCCAGAAAGATCATGCTGGAAATCGGAATAAAGTTGATCGCCATAGAAATCTGTTCTTGCATACTGCAACTTGGCAATCAATGGACTGCCTGCAACTGTTTTATGCAGGACATGGCTATACTCCACCCCATTACGGAAAATGGTGTTTTGCAGGTCATAACCACTGTCAAAATCACCCACTTGCAGCGCATCCGTTTTATAGTAAGAAATCATGTTGATGATGGAGATATTGGAATGCTCATTGAGGGGGAATTGGGCGTTGCTGCTTAACCCTCCACCATAAATCAGTGCCGCTGTACCAAAATCCTGTGATCCTGTTGCACCAACACGAACCTGTGGCATAAGATACCAGGTCATTGCATCATTTGAAGTTACCTGAAAATTAAGGCCTACCCCAAGATTCAAGCTACCAGAAAGTGCATCTTCTGTATCCACCAAGGTAATTGGCGCATCAATCACCAAACCCATTTTTTTGGAGTCAAACCAATGTGAATAAGCCAATGGCAGGTTATAAACATTGAGACCATAGCCTTGTTGGGTATAGCGGCCAAAACGAGGCATCATTGAAAAACTGGAAGATGACTGGTCTTTTAAGCCGAATGCCTGATTGGTTGCCATGTCAGATAAACTGTCTGTCATTGAAACAGCCATGTTTGAAAGCAGGCTGGTTGGGTTGCCTGCAACAGGATCAATTGGTGAGTTCTTTACCCATTCCTTGGTTAATGCCTTTAACAGGTCTTTATCCATGCCTTCCAGCGCATCAACAAATTTTTCCTTACTTTCCTCGCGGGTTGCACCCGTATAGCTACGCTCAATACCTAAAGATGGAATCTTGAAAACCAAGGTAGATGAGTTCTGGGCATAACTGATATTGACAGGAACACTACGCAAATCAAGTTTTGCATTCACTGCTGATATATCTGAATAATTTGGGAATATTTTACGCATATTTTCAGATTCATACTGATCGGCAACATTCAGGATCTTGTTATAGCCAATCATCTGGGTCACACCATCCACCTGCACTTCAGCAGTGAAGATATCTTTTGCAAATACTGAACCTGTTCCCATCACAGCAATTGCTAGACCCGTTGTCCAAATCTTGATATTCATTTAACCATTCCCCCGAATGAATCCGTTTCAAAAAACAAATATTTCAACTGGTAGATGGTATGTTATTTTTTGTTAAAAAAACATTCCTCATTTGAGGAATAGACTTTTTATGTTTTATCAGATAAAGCAATGCAAAACAGATATTTTGATCAAAAAAAAGCCTTGCTGAAGCAAGGCATTTAAAATATTAGATTCAATTCTTTGTAATCAGGACACGAACTGGAGGAACAACCAATATAATCCACCTGAGATTGCAATCGTTGCTGGCAAGGTAAATATCCATGCAGAAAGGATTGTTTTCACTGTCGCAAAGTTCAGCCCAGACTTGTTGGCAACCATCGTGCCTGCAACCGCGCTGTTTAAAACGTGGGTTGTCGATACGGGCATACCCAAGCCATCGGCGGCAGCAATTGTGCTCATTGCAACCAGTTCAGCCGACATCCCCTGCCCATAGGTCATGTGGTTCTTGCCAATTCGTTCACCTACAGTCACCACGATACGCTTCCAGCCGACCATCGTGCCCAGACCCAGTGCCAAAGCTACTGCAACTTTCACCCAGTTCGGGATGTATTGCAGGAATGAATCCAGATTGCCACGGTATTCTTTGACAACTTTTGCCTGATCCTGATTCATTGCAGGTAAAGCCTCAGCCTTGTCCAGACGCTTGAATGTGGTGGTACTTAGGTACATATCATTACGGATTTCACTTACCGCTGCCTCTGGAATGGCTTTCAAGTCACCATAATTGGCAACACGCTCACCCAAATGTGCAGTCATGCTGGCAAGTGCAGGCACAACCTCAGGTGTCTGTTCTTTGGTCTGGATGTATTTAGTCAGCACATCACGTGCTTTGGCATCTGTCAGCTCATTTTGATTGACATTAAGCACAGTCGCTGTTTGTACTGAAAGTTGTTCAAATGACTGTAAGTGTTTTGCATCAAGATTCTTGTTTAAAGAATACGCCAACGGCACCAAACCAATCAAAATCAACATGATCAGCCCCATACCTTTTTGCCCATCGTTTGAACCATGCGCAAAACTTACCCCTGTACAGGTAAAGATCAGGATGGCACGGATTAATGGTGGTGGTGGCTTGTTGCCTTCTGGCGGCTGGAATAGCTCCAGTTGACGCTTAAAGACTGTTTTTACCAATAAAAAGACGATAGCCGCAAAGGCGAAACCAATCAGTGGAGAGAACAGTAAGGCCTTACCGACCTTAATCACCTGATCCATATCTATGCCAGATGCACCACCGTTACTCGAATTTAGAATGTAGTTCATAATGCCTACACCTAAAATTGAACCAATCAGGGTATGTGAACTTGATGCTGGAATGCCCAGAAACCAAGTCCCCAAATTCCATAAAATTGCGGCAATCAACATGGCAAACACCATGGCAAAACCAGCCCCACTTCCCACATTCATAATGAGTTCAACAGGAAGTAAGGCAATAATACCGTATGCAACCGCACCACTCGCCACCATAACTCCAAGGAAGTTACAGAAGCCCGCCCACATGACGGCCACAGGTGCAGGCAATGCATTGGTATAGATCACCGTCGCTACGGCGTTTGCTGTATCGTGAAAACCATTAACAAATTCAAAGCCCAACGCAATAAAAAGTGCCGTTGATAGAAGAATAACTGAATATAAACTTAATGGTGGAACATGCGCCAAATCAGCGCTCACCTGAAAACCAATATAAATAAGTGTTGCAATAATAATTGTTAAAAACACCGGCATAAAGAATTTCGGTGTAGGAACATGCACATTCGTCGATTTTGCCTGTGAACTGGCAAGCGGTGAATCCGAAACAGGAGGAAGATTAGAATTCATGTAGACGGCAAGAGGATAATTAAATCCCCTGTATTGTTTAATTAAATTATGACAATTATATGACAAAGGACTGTCACATGAAGCCAAAATTTCATAGTTTTGTCACATTTTCTGGAATTTTATTAGGACAATCTCACTATTTTTTAAAAAATTAATTATTAAAAACAGCATGTTAATAAAAATACTTTTAAAACAAAACTGTTTGTCTGATTTTGCAACAAATACAATGAAATATGACATCTGACTGTCATATTTCAGATTATTTGCGTTCTTTTTAAGCATTATTCAGCTCAATTATGACAGCTTAATGAAGCTTTTATGACAAAATTTTAAATATCAGGCGTAATGATATGACTTCATGTCATTTCTGGCCTTAATCAGATTTAATGCTTAATTTTTTCCTAACCAAGCTGATGAACTATTAAGTAAATTCATCTGGAATACTTCATTCAACAAGCCGTGGAAAGAGAATATTTTTATTACTCAAGATAGAAAAATTATTAAAATTTTGATTTTAAATGAAAAAATTAAGTAGTTAATCGAGAACACCGATAATTCGCTAATACCATCGTAATTTCTGAAATATTGTTCTCTAGATTAGGAAGTAGCTTCAAAAGCACAATTAAAGTATATAATTGTTTATCTGAAAAGTTTCGCAACTTTCTATTTAAATCATACTGTTGACTTGAATATGTAATATTAAAAGCCCATGAATTAAATACTGTATCTAGATGCTGCTGTTGCCAGTCATTAAGCTCATCCTGTTTAAACATCCACATCAATAATGGAGGCGTATAAAAATAAAATCCTGCTGATGAGGAAAATGTGAATCCTGTATAGTAAGCATATAAATAATCTAGAGGAATATCCTGCCAGTTAGGGTAAGTATTACGCATTTTCCGCTGTTGCCGTAAAGCTTCTATCGCTTCTTGCCTTTCCAACTCTCGCCAATAACCATACGATGAATGCAATGCCTGTTCTTCATCATCCAACCATTGAGATAATGGATAATCAAAATTAAAACATGGCCTAGGCTGGCCATCCATATGTGCATGACTGGTATCGTACCAATCTTCTTCAGCCAGAGTATAAGCATCTGTAGCTAAAGTGACATCACCAAATTGTTCTATCAATAATGCTAAAGCTGACTGTTTTTGTATTCTATCCATATCAATTGTTATTCCATCTTACCTAGCTAAACACATTCACTTTATCATATTGAAGCTAACCTCAATAATTCATCTTAACATTCCTGATCCGCTCCCCACCGCAAGACGCTTAATTTCTGCTAAACTTCACGCATTGTTACATATTGAATTTAGCGAGCGTTCTGCATGTCCACCCCTGCACCATTGTTAGCCACATTAAAACAACTTTTAGCTGAGCGTATCCTGATTATTGATGGCGCAATGGGAACCATGATTCAACGCCATAAATTACAAGAAGAAGATTATCGTGGTGAACGCTTTGCAGATTGGGCATCAGACCTTAAAGGCAACAATGATTTACTGGTATTAACGCAACCACAGATTATTCAGGGCATTCATGAAGCCTATCTGGATGCTGGTGCAGACATTATTGAAACCAACAGCTTTAACGGTACACGTGTCTCCATGTCCGATTATCACATGGAAGATTTAGTCCCTGAAATCAACCGTGAAGCGGCTCGTCTCGCCAAACAAGCCTGTTTAAAATATTCCACCCCAGACAAACCACGTTTTGTTGCAGGTGTGCTTGGTCCCACTTCCCGTACCTGTTCCATTTCACCGAATGTGAATGACCCTGCTTTCCGCAACATTACTTTTGATGAACTCAAAGAAAACTATATTGAGGCAACACATGCCCTCATCGAAGGTGGTGCCGATATTCTTCTGATTGAAACGGTGTTTGATACGCTAAACTGTAAAGCAGCGATCTTTGCGGTTAAGGAAGTGTTTAAGCAAATCGGTTATGAATTGCCTTTAATGATTTCGGGCACCATTACTGATGCATCAGGTCGTACTCTGACAGGCCAAACCGCCGAAGCCTTTTGGAACTCAGTGCGTCATGGTGATTTATTGTCGATTGGTTTTAACTGTGCATTGGGTGCTGATGCCATGCGCCCGCACGTTAAAACCATTAGTGATGTCGCGGATACTTTTGTTTCAGCGCATCCAAATGCTGGTTTGCCAAATGCGTTCGGTGAATATGATGAAACGCCTGAGCAAACCGCAGCATTCTTAAAAGAATTTGCTGAAAGTGGTCTTATCAATATTACAGGTGGTTGTTGTGGTACAACGCCAGACCATATCCGTGCTATTTATCATGCTGTTAAAGACATCAAGCCACGTCAAATTCCTGAAACCAAACCTGCTTGTCGCCTCAGTGGTTTAGAGCCATTTAACATTTATGATGATTCACTATTTGTCAATGTCGGTGAACGTACCAACGTCACAGGTTCAAAAAAATTCCTGCGTTTAATCCGTGAAGAAAATTTTGCCGAAGCTCTGGAAGTTGCACAGCAACAAGTTGAAGCAGGCGCACAGATCATCGACATTAATATGGATGAAGGGATGCTCGATTCGCAAAATGCGATGGTGCATTTCTTGAATCTGGTGGCATCTGAACCTGATATTTCCCGTGTGCCAATCATGATTGACTCATCTAAATGGGAAATCATTGAAGCGGGTCTAAAATGTGTACAGGGTAAACCTGTGGTGAACTCGATTTCCTTAAAAGAAGGTTATGACGAGTTTGTCGAAAAAGCCCGCCTATGTCGTCAATATGGTGCGGCAATTATCGTCATGGCATTTGATGAAGCTGGTCAGGCAGATACGGCTGCACGTAAACGTGAGATCTGTAAACGTTCTTATGATGTGTTGGTCAATGATGTGGGCTTCCCTGCCGAAGACATCATTTTCGATCCAAACGTGTTTGCTGTCGCAACAGGAATTGAAGAACATAATAACTACGGTGTCGATTTTATTGAAGCGACAGGCTGGATTAAACAAAACTTGCCACATGCCATGATTTCAGGTGGTGTGTCTAATGTATCGTTCTCTTTCCGTGGCAATGAACCTGTGCGTGAAGCGATTCACTCTGTGTTCCTTTATTATGCCATCAAACAAGGCATGACCATGGGGATTGTCAATGCTGGGCAAATGGCAATCTATGACGATATTCCAAAAGAACTGAAAGATGCGGTTGAAGATGTCATCCTGAATCAAAATCAGGGTGAAAGTGGACAAGAAGCCACTGAAAAATTACTTGAAGTTGCAGAAAAATATCGTAGTCACGGCGGTGCAGCCAAAGAGGCTGAAAACCTTGAATGGCGTAATCAGTCTGTTGAGAAACGTCTTGAATATGCCTTAGTGAAAGGGATTACCACTTATATTGATGAAGATACCGAAGAAGCCCGTTTAAAAGCCAAGCGTCCCCTTGATGTGATTGAGGGTGCATTAATGGATGGCATGAACGTGGTCGGCGACTTGTTTGGCTCAGGGAAAATGTTCCTACCACAAGTGGTGAAATCTGCCCGTGTCATGAAACAAGCGGTGGCTTGGTTAAATCCGTACATCGAAGCTGAAAAAACAGGTAGCCAGTCTAAAGGTAAAGTGTTGATGGCAACCGTTAAAGGCGATGTACACGATATTGGTAAAAATATCGTGGGTGTGGTCTTGGGCTGTAATGGCTATGATATTGTCGATTTAGGTGTGATGGTTCCTGCTGAAAAAATCCTGCAAACCGCCATTGATGAAAAATGTGACATCATCGGTTTATCAGGTTTAATCACACCATCTTTAGATGAAATGGTGTTTGTTGCCAAAGAAATGCAGCGTAAAGGCTTTACTATTCCTTTATTGATTGGTGGCGCAACCACATCGAAAGCCCATACCGCAGTTAAAATTGATCCGCAATATTCAAATGATGCCGTGATTTATGTGGCGGATGCCTCTCGTGCTGTGGGTGTAGCGACGACTCTACTGTCAAAAGAAATGCGTGGTAACTTTATTGCCGAGCATCGTGCTGAATACGCCAAGATTCGTGAACGCCTAGCCAACAAGCAACCGAAAGCGGCTAAATTGAGCTATGCAGAATCCATTGAAAATGGCTTTAAAATTGATGACAACTATGTACCGCCAAAACCAAATACGTTAGGTACACAGGTTCTTAAAAACTATCCACTTGAAACCTTAGTACCATATTTTGACTGGACACCGTTCTTTATTTCATGGTCATTGGCAGGTAAATTCCCGAAAATTTTAACTGATGAAGTGGTCGGCGAAGCAGCAACTGATTTATACAATCAAGCTCAAGCCATGCTGAAAGATATTATTGAGAATAAGCGTTTTGATGCTCGTGCCGTGTTTGGTTTATATCCTGCACAGCGTACCGATGCAGATACCGTGAGTGTGTTTGATGAAAACAGTCAGAATGTCACACATACCTTTGAACATTTACGTCAGCAGTCCGATAAAGTCACTGGTAAACCAAACTTGTCTTTAGCCGACTATATCAGTACTTCTAAAGAGCAAAATGATTATCTTGGTGGCTTTACCGTGTCGATTTTCGGTGCGGAAGAACTCGCCAATGAATATAAAACCAAAGGTGATGATTACTCAGCCATCTTGGTCCAGTCATTGGCAGACCGTTTTGCCGAAGCCTTTGCCGAGCATTTGCATGAACGGATTCGTAAAGAGTTTTGGGGCTATCAACCTGATGAAAACCTTGATAATGAAGCACTGATCAAAGAGAAATATGTGGGGATTCGTCCTGCACCTGGTTACCCTGCTTGCCCTGAACATTCGGAAAAAGCGGTATTGTTTGACTGGTTAGGTTCTGAGGAAAAAATTGGAACCAAACTGACTGAACACTTTGCCATGATGCCGCCATCTTCTGTCAGTGGTTTCTATTATTCACACCCTGAAAGTGACTACTTTAATGTGGGTAAAATCTCGCAAGATCAGCTTGAAGATTATGCAAAACGTAAAAACTGGACAATTGATGAAGCAAAACGTTGGTTAGCGCCGAATTTGGATGATTCGATTGCGTAATATTAAGCACACGCTAAAAACGATCCCCTTTATTAAAAGAATAGAGGGGATTTTAAATCATCAGGTGTTACGGATTTGTAAATTGAGTTTAAAATAATATTTACCATTGGTTTCCTGATAAATCGTACCGAAACGATGACGTGTACTGGAAGCTGTATCCAGTTTGGTATTCAAAAATAAATATTCTTTTAAATCTGCATCTTTTATTACATGATAAAGTAAAAGATCACCATCTTTTCTGACTACAACCAAACCATTACAGGTATAAGCACCATCCCACGGCGTACCAGAGAACATGCCCAATAAAATTGCTTTTAGAAAATCCTTAACCCGAATAGTTTTAATTTCATCATCGACTAAATCTCTTAAATAGCGCCCTTGACCTTTATAATATTTAAGTAGTATTTCTGCCAAATACTCTGGCATTAGCGAGTCTGCTTTTCGTAAATTATCATTAAATACGTCATTTTCACATTTATAAAATTCGAGTTGCCCTCCTAATTCTTCAATTTTAGTTAAACGATCCTTTATTTTTGATGAAGTTTCAATTTGATTAACATCCTGTAATGTACCTCTAAAATTCTTCACCTCATAAATAAAATTGGTTGTCGATCCTGCATTGAGTAGTGTTGGCGCACTGCCTAAAAATGATTTTATTCCCAATGGGTCATATTGATAACTTTGATTTTGAAATTCAAAAGAAATGTTTAAATCAGCCTTAGTATATGAGCTGCCTTTAAAAGAGCTAATCTTTAATAATTCCAATAAACTCTGTTGTTCAATATTAAAAGTTTTTGTTTCAGGATTTAAAATCGTGTTCTTGATCTTGGCAAGTACTTCATCATTTAAAATATGCTGAATAGAGCCTAAATCAATCGTTTGATTTCCCTCAATAATTTTTAAGTGATCGTCACCAATGACATAAAATTTACTGGAACCAATATGTTGTAGAGCATAAATTTTAATAAATTCATTGGGTTGTTTTTCTTCTAACCGAGCATTACCAAATGATAACTTTTTATCATGCATAAGCTTCAGGAAAGCATATAATTCACTCCATTCACCTTTATTGAATTTCATTAAATCCTTTTCCTCTGTACGCTGTATGGTATGTTGTTGTAAATAATTCTGCACTGCTTTTGCTACATGATAGACCACATCCACACAGACACTATTCCCCAGTTGTTTCATGGCCTGAGTTTGATTCACAGGAAACTCAAAATCATCAGGGAAACCCATCATCCGTTTTCCCTGTTTAGGGGTTAAACGGCGCACTTCATGGTTGACCAGATAACCGTCCCAGTTACGGCGATCATCAATCGGTGAACTTTTACCACCGACCCTTAAGGTGAAACCAATTTCGCGACTACATTCTGCTTCCCATACATCCGACATATTTAATTTAAGTGGGACTGATGTAGGAAATTGAAATTCCTGTTGAGTCTCAACTAAATCTTTATTAAACCCAACAATAAAAATACGTGGTCGATGTTGCGGACGGCCATATTCACTTGCTTTTAAAATTTTATAGTGAACTGAATAGTTTAAGGCTTCCAATTCATGTTTGATAATTTGAAAAGTACGACCATCATCATGATTCATTAATCCACGTACGTTTTCTAAAATAAATGCTCTGGGCCTTTTCTGCGATAAAATTTCCACAATACAATAGAATAAATTACCTCTTTCTGACTTGGCTCCATCAATTAGTCCCTCTCTTTTCCCTGCGTGAGAAAAGGCCTGACAAGGAAATCCACCGCATAAAATATCATGTTCAGGAATCAACTCATATGAAGCTGAACGAATATCTCGATTAAAATCTTTTTCATCAATTTTATGATTTTTTAAATAAGTTTTTCTGGCATGCTCATCAAATTCTGATGCAAAAACACATTGCATACCCAGCTGAGATAGAGCAAGATGAAAACCACCAATCCCTGCAAATAAGTCTATAAACTTAAATTTTTCAGAAAAATCAAATTCTAAATTTGTACTCATTCACTACAAGCTAAAAAAATCATTATCCTATTATAGCCAAATATAAAATCGCATTGTTAAATGTATTGATAAACGTATGATCAGTAATCAATTCATTCTTTCTACAAACAACACCCCATCCAAATGATCAACTTCATGCTGCACAATCCGTGCAGGAAAACCCTCGTAGCTGGTTTCAACCACTTCACCCTCTAAAGTGTAATAACGCACTTTTACTGCTTGTACCCGCTCCACCTGTCCACGTTCATTCGGCACACTCAAACACCCCTCTTCACCCAAACAAGTTGCTTGAGAAAACTCTAAAATCTCAGGATTGACCATCACAACAGCATCCATTTCTGGTGCATCTGGATAACGTGGATTAGGTCGGGACGCCACAATAATCACACGCTTGGAAATATAGACTTGTGGTGCTGCAATGCCAACACCATTACGCTCAAGCATGGTCGAATGCATGGCAGATGCAAGCCCCATCAACCATTCACTATTAAATTCCACATCTGCCACCAATGCCGCTTTCAACTTTAAAATTTCTTCACCACGCTGTGCCACAGGTAAAATCACGTTCATCACATAACCTTATAATTGTTTTGACCAAATCGTAAATAACATCGTATGGGATATTGAATCAGGTTGCCATAATTTTCATTTAAGAATCTTGTCATAGTATATGCACGATAAAAATAACGTATGGCAAATCACAATGAACGCGACCCAGCTTTTTCTTGGTGTGATCTTTAGCTCGATTGGCTTAGGCTATTTTATGTACGGTAAAAAGCAGAAAATGACCATCCCCCTAGCCTGCGGCCTAATTCTGATGATTTATCCTTACTTTATAGAAAGTACCACTTTACTGAGTGTGATTGGTGTCATCCTTTCGCTTCTACCCTATTTTCTGCGCTTCTAAAAACAAAAAACTCCCCTGACGGAGAGTTCTTCTATCGCATCTAAATTAAAGGTTTTTCTTTAATTCATCTTCAACAATTTCAATCTCAAGTTGGCTAAACTTGCGAATTTCGCCCTCTGCATGCTTTTCAAGCATCCCACCAATCAAAGGTACTTTTACCTTTACAGTCCAAGTCAGGGTAATGTCTACTTTGTCACCGTTACCTGTTACCTTACGCTCAGCTTTCGCCTCCAGCGGCAAGTTTGCACCCAGCTCAACCGTTGAAGTCAGGTTTTTCAAATGGGTAATGTCAGCACGTTTTAAACGGAACGCATTTTTTAATAGTTTTTTCGCAACTTCTGGAATATTCACATCAAGGTTATATTCACGGCGTAGGGTATAAATGTCGCCATTGATGTTGGATTCAATAATTTCCAGATTCTCGCCTGGGATACGCTTACACACTGCTTCATGCAATGAGGTGTCGGCAACCAGTCTTGAAAAATCTTCAATTGAAACACCGTGAATTGTTTCATTAACCGTAAATTGATGTGCCATCTTTAAACTTCCGTTTCATTGTATTTAGGATTTCGGGATTGCGCAAAATTATAGCACTCTCTTTTGTAGAACAAAGCATCATCTTGAAAAAATGGGTGACTGCACGGATTAGTTATTTTTATTGTAATGATGTCGCATACATAGTTTTACCGTTACGTGCTCAGTACGGCTGATGTATAGGTAATGGCTACCGTATTCAATTACGGCATAGAAGTGTTCAGCACCATCATCCAGTCCTGTCGCTGACCATGTGGTGCCCTGTGGAAACTCATCCAGCCATGTGGCCTTATAGAAATCTGAAACTGAGTCAAAAGCCAGATAGGTATCGGGGTCGTCCATAATTCTGGCGGCGACCTGATCAAATTTTTGTTGTTTAAACGCTTCCAGACTCAGTAGCACAAACATTCCCATGATTTTAGATAGAGTTAAATTTCAAAATCATACTAAAGTTAATATTTAGCCGAATTACAAAAATACTGTGATTTTCCTAGCGTTATATTTTGCTGGGAATTTTCCAGTTTTTCCACGTTATTTTCTGTGTTATCAGTTATTTTCGATCATGCTCTTATTTGCTAGACCGCGTTCAATATGGTATCAACCTATAGGGTCTGTTGACATTTCACAGATGCTTGCGACAGAGGACATTTTTTAGACGGTACAAGGCATGGCTTATGAAATTTAGCTATTCTAAATGAATAAGACATAACGCAGTAGCGGCAAAAAATGTCCCTGTCCCGCAGGGTTATGGCTAAAACTTTCCTAAACTGTGTTATGAAACTTGACAAGGGGTTGCCATTGTCTACGTTTCATGCCTTGTTTATGTCGTTTTAGCCTATAACGCAAGACATGGCTGAAATGTCAACAGACCCTAGTACTTTTATCTTTTTTACAACGATAAACAATAAGGAGTAAATATGTCTTACCAAAATATTTTAGTCGCTGTTGATGATTCTCCTATTTCCTATGCAGCGGTTGAACATGCACTTTCCCTGGCCAAATTGTCAGGGGCAAAAGTGACCATTCTGAGTGTGGTTGCAGTTGACCCTTTTGTTGGCGTGGACTTTTATCAGGTTGCGCCAGCAATTACCGATCATTTTATGCAGGCTGAAACCCATGCCAAAACCCAGCTTCAGGACATTGCCCAATCTTTTGTCCGTGATGGCATCAGTGTCACAACAAAAATTCATCATGGCCCAGCGAGTGAGGGCATTATCTTTGTGGCCGATGAGGTGGGAGCCGATCTCATCATTATGGGTTCGCATGGACGTACAGGGGTAAAACGTCTGCTATTGGGTAGCGTTGCCCGTGCCGTTTTAACTGAATCACATATTCCTGTGCTGATCGTTAAGCAATAACATCGTGTTCTCAATGGAAAAACCTTGTGTTCTACAACGAGGTTTTTCTTCAGGTATTTTTATTCTCGAAACGTTTCCCATGCTGCAAAAGCATGTTGCTTATAGAGCTTTAATACTGAGAATTGCGGAATAATCGCCTCACTTTGCGTTGGTCTTAAAAACACAAAATCATCGACCTGAATTTCACAATCCTTGGGTACATTTACCATTTCCTGATTGCTACTCCGCCCATATAAGATATGCGGATGGCATTGTTTCGGATAGACATAATTGGCCAGCCAATATCCACCATAAATAAACAGGGCCTTAGATTTGTGTGGCAATTTATCCAGCACAGACATGGCGGGAAGCTGGGTATAAGGCAGAACTTTTAATACAGGTGCGGCAATCCACAAAGCAGGCTGCAATGCCCTTAAAAAATTACTGTCAAAATCACTCGGTTTTAATAGCATCGAACCAAAAGACAGGTCGTTGCAAACACTTTCTGTGGTATGAAAACTAAAAGTGGGACTGCCCCCACCATTGAAACAAAGATTATCATTCCACAATGTAGGAAACTGTTTTTGAATCAGCTTTTGATATTCAGAATAGATGTATTGAGATTGCTGATAGGCAAGTTCTGGTTTTTTAATCAGGGCTGGTATTTTGGTGACATGAGCGTCGTAACCCATTAGACCTGAAAATTTTAAATACTGTGGATATTGCTGAATCAGCGTTAATATTTCAGTGAGTTGCTGACCAGACTGTACCCCACCACGATGTAATCCCACATCTATTTCAATATTCACATGCAAACAGATTGAATAATCCTGAGCAATTTGCAGATATTGCTGTAGGCGTTGTGTGGTATCCACCAGCCATTGAATCCTAGCCTCTGACCAGCCTGAATGTTGTTCATAGAAATAATATACCGCCTGGGCTGGCATCGGCTTGCCCAGCAAAATATCCGCTTCGGCAAAGTTTTCTAATATTGTAATGATATGCGGTTGATGGAACAGCATAAATCGCTGGGTATTGATCTGTTCAGACAGCATTTTTAATAAGTCTAAACATGCCAGAGATTTTACCACCAGACGTGGTTTTAAGTGTTGGGCATGCGCTAGTCGCACCTGAACATGCTGGATATTTTGTTTTAAGGCAGCTTCATCCACGATGAGTTGCGGTGTCGCAATCCCCTGCTTTTTTAAATCGAGATTAAGTTGTTTAAAATAATAATCCAGCATTTTTTTATCCTCTATCTCATTAAGAGAAATTTATAACCTGAGTTCGGAAAAATATGATACTCGGAAAAGTCATCCACAACTGTTTGAGACAGGACTTCATTGATAAGATGTTGTTTCTGCGATTTATTAACTTAGCTGAGGGTATTCAACGAGTTTTGTGGATGACAATGCCTTTGCTTACTTTGGGCGAAACCAAAGTAAGGCGAGCCGCAGGCTTATCCTGAAAATAGATGAAAACTCGGCAAGACTCCGTTAAGGTAATTATTTTTCAATAAGTTAAAAAACATTGAAGTCAAACTTTAGTTAAAATCAACCTAAAAATAACTTTTCCAGATATGGATTTAAAAACTTGGCCTGTGGGTCAAGCTCCTGACGCAAGGCCATAAAATCATCCCACTTTGGGTATAATGCCCGAAGCTGCGTGGTGGTCATGCCATGCATTTTACCCCAATGCGGCCGTCCCTGATATTTCTGTAAAATTGGCTCAACCACATCAAAGATTAAACGTGGGTCTTGTTTATGATATTGATGCACTGAAATGGAAATTGAATCCTGCTGATAAAAAGGACTGAGCCAAATATCATCACCTTTGACAAAGCGAAATTCCAGTGGAAAAAAGGTGGCAACCTTATGCTTTCTCAAGGCATGCAACACCTCATCCAGACATTCAATGCCCTGATCAACGGGAATCTGGTATTCCATTTCATTAAACTTGGTATTGCGTGGCGTTGGAAATATCTTGCTCGACCAGTCAATATAGGTGGTTGGTTTGACAAAAATACCTAACAATTTCTGTAAATACGGATTCAGTGATGGAAAGCTTTTGGTCAGTTCAGAACACAAGGTCAACAAGGTATCATCCGAGGGGAAATTTTCCTTGCGTGGCAAAATCTCCTCATTGGTTTCATCCAGCGTTTTCAGCATCAACTGTTTTTCATAGGAAAATACAAAACACTCAATATGCCTATGCTGATGTTTCCATTGCTGGATGTGTTGCATCATGTCCTCAACAGGACACAGCTCAATATGTTCCCTGAGTTTATAACGTGAACGGTTTTGCATGGTGATCTTGGTCAATATTCCCAAACTCCCCAGTGAAACACGCCCTGCGGCAAAGATTTCAGGGTTTTCGGTTCGACTACATTTCAGAATCTCGCCTGATGCGGTAAGCAACTCAAAGGCTTCCACATAAGCCGAAATACAGTGCAAATCGACTCCTGTGCCATGTGTTCCCGTTGATACCGCACCAGCCAGACTTTGCTGGTCAATATCGCCCTGATTGATCAAAGCCTGATTGATGGGCTGTAAATATTGTTCCAGATCATATAAACGGGTGCCTGCATAAATATCGCATCGGCAGCGTTCCACATCCAGATGGGTTACGCCCATCATGCGATCCAGCGATAGTAAAGTTGCATCGGTACACACCAACGGTGTAAATGAATGTCCTGCCCCGACCACCCGTATTTTTGTATGATCCCGAACGATACTCTGCAATTCCTGAGTATTGGCAGGCTGTAGAATCTGTTGTGGATTGGATTTCTGAAAGCCTGACCAGTTCGTCCATGTCGTTTGGGTTAAATCACTCATACTGCCTCTCCTTGGCTTGTGGCAGTTTTTAAATTGCCATGATTGATTCTTTTTGCGAGCTCCTGTTCTGGAATCGGTTTTGGTCGTGTGCCTTGATCATAATTACGCTGATTTTTATCCCGCAATAATTGTTCCGCCAATAGCTTGAATTTGCTTTGACAGGCCACCAGTGTCGATTGTCCAAATAAGGTATGTCCACCCTCATAGGCCTGTTCCTGATATTCCTCGTAAGTAGTGACATAGCCCATATAATCATTGCAGTAGGAGGCTAACCAAACTTGTTCTATATCAGGCTGATCAGCAACCACCTGTTTTACCGTCTCCACAACCCGTTGTCCTGCAATAGTGGTGAACTCGCCTGGACAGCAGACCATTGCCAAATTCCCCAATCGAATCATCTGTAAGGGCAAAACGTTTGGCACTAATGGACTCTGCTGAATTGCGCCTGCCTTGACCTGTCGGTTCATCTCTGCAATGAGAGGATCAAGAATACTGGGCGGAAAACCAATCGGCTGACCCAAAATCTTTTTGGCACCTGCTTCCAATAGAATCTGTTTCGGTCCCTGTGAAGCATAGAGTTGTTGATAGTTGACAAAATCTGCTGCCTTGGGATTTTTGCTCTTTTGTTTACGGAATTGGTCTGCCAAAAACTGCATGCCTTTCACCAACGGCTTTGGCGCACCCAAACCATCGACAGGCGTACCAGCAAAAAAGGCGGTGCCATGACAGGGTTGACTGGTTTTTGCACCAATCTGTCCTTGTGCAAATTCAGGTGGAATCTCAATATTGCTTAAATCCACATAAGACAATACCGCATCAATTTTTCCTTGTATTGGCTTTAAAGGTTGCTGGAATGCAGCCAAAGCCAGTTCACTTTGATAGCGTCCATTTTGCTGTGCATATTGGTATTCCTGCTCGCCCTTAATTTTATTGCGAATTTTAAGCTGATCTTTACCATGAAAATGTGGAGATACATCCCCTGCGGTGGCTTGGGCAAAAATGGTGACAGGATTTTGAATACCTTGCTGAATTAAGGCCTGTTCAGAAAATGCAGCGGCATAACCTTTATTGTCCCCATCATAAGCCTTTAATTTATTACCAAGACAGGTGGCATGTACACCAAACAATGAAATAAAGGTCTGTAATTTTTGTTCCCGATAAAAACCGATCAGTTGCATTTCACGGTTTAACGCTAGATGGGTATCACGTTCTGAATGTGGCTGCACTTCTGGATTACGGTTATAAGCCCTGATCGAGCGATTCCATGCCACAGGTGTATCTTCGGCAAAATGCTGGGTTGTTAAGAAAATCTCAGTGTCCTGTTCATGTTCAATGGCCGTTTGAATACTCAGCACAATGGCATCCACAACTGCACCTAAATGTTCAGGCACAAAACCTGGGGTCGGCATATTGTACAAGGCCTCATGGGCACAGCCCCCTGGCCCAGAATGGGTATGGGTTGCCATCAATACCAATTGATTTTCATCAAACTGTGAACCCAATATTTGCTGTAGTCGCTTCACCGATTGACTGCGCATGGCATGGGTAATACAACCCAAATCCAGACAACAGATAATGAGTCGATGTTGTTGCTGATCAACAATACTAAAGCTACGTGCATATAACGCCGTACGTTTTTCATAGGCACGATGTGACCATTGCCCATAGCCAAACATGGCATAGCCTTTTGGTGTAATTTGAATTTCCTGTTTATCCCAACCAACCTGATACATTGGTATTTTCCTTTTAAGTTCTTTTTCTAGCTGTCTGTTATAAAGCATGTTGAAAGTTAAACAAAATTATGCGATACCCAAAAGGGTTAAAAAGATTTTATTTTGGGGGGCAAAACGGACTTATGCCTAAACGAACCATCCATACAAATGCTGTACAGCAGTTTATTCCACCAACCATTCTGGCAAGCCTGATTCACTATGCGGAACAGCAACGGTGGGACTATGCAACATGGTTTAAAGATTCAGGTCTGGACATAGGGCAAATCCAGCAAACGCATAGCATGATTCGATTTAGCCAAATGTGTGAAGTGATACGAACAGCCATCTCGGTTCAACAACAGCCAGCTTTGGGTTTAAAAATTGGCAGTAGCGAGGGACTGATTTCAATGGGGATTCTGGGTTTTGCCATGCAATCCTGTAAAACCGTTGCTGATGCCTTACAGATTGCACTTCGCTATCACCGCGTTTCAGGCAGTGTACTCAATATCGAGTTTTCAATTCAGGGAGATAACTGTCAACTTGAAGTGACTGAAACAAACCCAACTTTTGACCTCCAAGCCTTTTTCCATGATGAATTGTTTAGCAGTATTATCACCTGTTTAAACGCCATGCTGGGTGATCATGATGATGTAATCAGCCTTGAACTGAGTTATTTACCCAGCGAGTATTTCGAAGAATATCAACGTGTCTTTGGCTGCCCAATCCAGTTTAACAGTGATAAAAATGTCATGCGTTTTAAAACCAGCATGTTAGCGCGTAGCTTAAAGAATTACAGTCCAGCCAACTATGCCACCGCGATACTGATTTGTGAGCAGACCTTAAAGGAAATTGACCAACTTAATCAGGCGGGTTATGCCGATCTACTCGATCACTGGATTGAACAGCATTTACCTGAACGTTTTGAGATGGAGCAGGCAGCTGAACATCTACAAATCAGTGAACGTCATTTAAGACGGCAACTGTTATTGGAGGGCTTAAGTTTTCAACAAATTCGACAAAATGTACTGGAACGTAAAGCAAAACAACTGCTCGGACAAAACCTGTTAATCAGTGAAATTAGCCTAAAACTGGGCTTTAGTGAATTACGCGAATTCCGACGTGCCTTTAAACGCTGGACTGGACAAGCGCCTTCTATTTATAAGCAAGCTAAAGAACTAATTTAATTAAGGTAAGTTTCAGTATCTCACTAGAGAGATAAAACCGAAAACGATTAGCAAAAATTGGAATAAATCTTTCCAAAAATTTAAAAACCAACAAGCCAAAAACTTAACTTGCCACCTGATAAAACGGTACATCCCCATTAATGGTGGCACGATGCATAATCCGATGCTCATCACCATAATCAAATAAAGCCTTATGCTGCGTACAACGATTATCCCAAATCGCCACGTCACCCGCTTGCCACTGCCAACGCAAATGGAACTGCTTGTTGGTTGAATGTTCAAATAAGAATGCCAAAAGTTCTGAACTTTCAGTTTCATCCAATTCATTAATTCGTGTGGTAAAGCCCTCACTCACGAATAAAATCGGCTGACCTGTCACAGGATGCGTTCTCACTACAGGATGAACAACGGGTGGATTACGCTTAAAAGTTTCTTCCAGTTTTTGACGCTCAACATCATTATGCGCAAAACGCTCGATTGGAAAAGATTGACGAATGTCATGTGTTGCAGTTAAGCCTTTTAACTTTTGCTGCAAGCCTTGATCCAGTGCCGCAAATGCTGCCGCCCCACTCGACCATAGCGTATCACCGCCTACAGGTGGAATCTTGATCGCTTGTAATACACAACCCAGTGGAGGATTCTTGCTAAAGGTCACATCTGTATGCCAAAGCTCATTGTCACGTAAATCCTGTTTCCAGCTGTCTAATACAATGATCTCAGATACATTTTCTACCGTTGGGAAAATCGGATGGATATGCAAAGAACCAAAACCACGTGCCAACTCAGCTTGCGCCTGAGGTGCAAGCTGCTGGTTGCGGAAGAAAATCACATGATGATCCAGCAATGCTTGTTGAATTTGTTGTGTAGTATTTTCATCAGCCATGTTTAAATCAACATCGTGAATAATTGCACCGATTGTTGGTTTAATAACCTCAATATTTAACGTCATCTTCTAGCTCTCTCATCTCTACAATGTACACTTATAACTGTTGGCCATACCAAGGAGATAATTGCTTCTGTAACCAACGCAAAAACAATTCAAAACTCACTGCGACGATCGCAATGACAATAATGCCCAGAACCACTGTATCGGTGATCAGGAACTGCGCCGCAGACTGCACCATAAAACCAATGCCCCGATCTGCTGCAACTAATTCTGAAGCCACCAAGGTTGACCAGCCCACACCTAAACCAATACGAATACCCGTTAAAATATGCGGTAAGGCTGTCGGCAGAATCACATGCCAAAACACTTGTGATTGGCTTGCTCCTAAAGATAAAGCGGCACGTTCACGATTGAGCTGATGGCTCAATACGCCATGAGTACTACTGATAATCACAGGTGCAAGGATCGAAAAGAAAATCAAAAGCACTTTGGTGGTTTCACCAATCCCGAACCAGATCACCAATAAGGGTAAATATGCCAAAGGTGGAATTGGGCGTAATAACTCAACCAATGGGTCAAGCACAGCACGCACCCATTTGTTCAAACCCATCCATAAACCTAAAGGCACACCAATCGCAATCGCAGCAACCAAAGCCAATAAGACACGTGAGATACTCGCGGCTAAATGCTGCCATAAGGTGGCTTTCATAAAACCTTGTTGACTGACTTCAAGGAACTTCTGCCATACCGCTTGTGGACTTGGTAAAAACAGGCTTGGGACAATTTTTAATGCCGTGATCAAATACCAAATCACCAGTACGCTCAAGACACTGGAAAGACTAAGCGCTAAACTACGATGACGAATAAAGAAAGCCTCAATTGGACTAAAAACCGAACCAGACTGTGCTTGGTTAGTCGATCGTAATTCCTCGGCCTTACTCACCTCATAGGCTGTATTTTTTGCTTGCCCCGTCATACAGCCACCTCATGCCCTGTCTGTTTCTGCACACGCAGGCGTTCAAACAATTGCTCGCGTAATTGAATAAATTTAGGATCAGATTTAATCGTACGGATGGATTCACCCTGCTTATAACGCTCTGCAAAATCCAGTTTTAAAGTTTCGACAATCTTACCTGGACGAGCCATCATCAATACCAATTGATTACTCAGCAATAGTGCTTCTTCAATGTCATGCGTGATCAGGAAGAACGATTTATTTTGCTCAATCCATAAATCCAACACCAACTGCTGCATGGTTTCACGGGTAAAAGCATCCAGCGCAGCAAAAGGCTCATCCAGTAAAATGAATGCCGCATGGCTGATCAAGGCACGTGCGATCCCAACCCGTTGTTTCATGCCACCTGACAGTTCCCAGATATTGGCTTGAGCCACATGACTCAAGCCAACAATTTTAAGAATTGCATCGACTTGCTGCTGAATTTCCTGGGCTTTCAAGCCTTTGAGCTGTAAAGCAAAACCGATATTTTCAGAGACATTTAACCAAGGCAATAAAGCATGATCCTGAAATACCACCGCACGACGTGCATCTGGCGCAGTGACGACTTCATGATCCAGTTTAATCTGACCTGAGCTTGGCTTTTGGAAACCTGCCAAAATATTCAGTAATGTTGTTTTACCACAGCCTGACTCCCCCAAAATCACAGTCAACGTGCCGTCTTCAATCTTGAGATTGATATCCTGCAATACAGGTACGGTCTGCTTTGGAAAAGTTAAATGAAGATGCTCGGCAGCTAATACGCTCATTTCGATCTCCTATGGCTGTAAGAATTGGATGGTGACATTAGCTTGATAATCAGGTTTTACTTGATCCACCTTGCCTTGGCTTTTGAGGAATGTTGCAGTATCGAAAATATTCTTGGCAAATTCACCTGATAAAGTGGCTTGCTGCTGCTGACGATCAAGGTAGATATTTCCAGAAAGAAGCAATGGAATATCTTTCACATCAGAGCCTGTCAGCTGAGCAATTTTCTGGATATTGTCCGCATTTTGCTCAAATGCTTTTGGATCTTGCTGATATGCTTCAACTTGTTTCAAGCTGGTTTTTACGAATGCTTTTAAGAACTCTGGATTTTTTTCAGCGAAATCTTTACGAACTACCCATAAATCATAGGTTGGTGCGCCCCACTCGCCGACTTGTTTCGAGTCTGTTAATACATGACCACTGGCTTTGACTTTACTTAATGCAGGTTCCCAAACATAAGTTGCATCGATATCACCACGTTCCCAAGCTGCTGTAATTTCAGGTGGACGTAAGTTAATAATCTTGACTTGGTTATCCGCAATATTCCAATGCTTGAGCACTGACAATAAGCTGTAATGCGTGGTTGAAACGAATGGTACGGCAATGGTTTTTCCAATCAAATCTTGCGGATTTTGAATGCCTGATTTATTACTCACCACCAATGCCTCTGAACCGCCTAATTTAGCCGTCACCAGAAATACCTCAATTGGTAAATCACGACTTACAGCAGCAGCCAGAGGACTAGAACCAATATTGCCAATCACCACGTCACCCGAAGCCAATGCATTGACCACATCTGAACCTGCATCAAATTTACGCCATTGAATTGCTTGATTACTATCACGTTCATAATCACCATTGGCTTGTGCAACCTTGGTTGGATCCACACCAGTTTGATAGGCAATCACCACTGCCTTGTTGTTTTTAGACTGAACAGGTGCAGCATCTTTTTGATTTTGATAGACAATAAAAGTAACAATCGCCACAAGGACGATCGCTGTAACAATTAGCGGCTTAGAATTCTTGATGCCCATAATTAGATGATCTTTCAACAATATCTGCTTATGGTATGAGCCACGCCTTATGATTAAAAATAAGAAAAAATGAGTTACTTATTCATTTAAAAGATAAATAGTGATGAATTTTTCTGCTTTTTTGATTTATCATGATATCGACTCACCCTGAATTTGATTTAAGGTTAACTTATATAGGTGAGGATTTTATGTAAATGTAAAATATTTAATTGTGATAAATAAATCCCTAATCATACAATCCATTTAAAATAAGATTTTTAGTTTTAAAATCCATATTCACAATCATTTAATAAAACCCTATTATTTATCAAAAATAGATATATAAATAAATTTTGATTATTTTCCTGAATATAAAAACAGTCATAAGATAAAAACATCATCCCGCTGATGTTAAAGGTTATAAAAATGAATGCTCAATTTGATTCTACCCAAGCCGTAGAATCCATTACTACAACTCACGGTTTATCTGCAAACCCACAAGACATCTTACAGCGCGCACAACACTACGCGGAAGAAAATGAACTCGATTTCACAGGCAGTATTCCACCTGCTGAAGCATGGTTTCTAGTTCAACAAGGTCATGCCATCTTGGTTGATGTACGTACCAATGAAGAACGTAAATTTGTCGGGTATGTGCCTGAAAGTATTCATGTGGCATGGGCAACTGGCACATCGTTTAACCGCAATCCGCGCTTTCTAAAAGAACTGGATAGCAAAGTTGGTAAAGACAAAACCATTCTGTTGCTCTGCCGTAGTGGTAAACGCTCTGCTTTAGCTGCAACGGCGGCATTTAGTGCGGGTTTTGCCCAAGTTTATAACGTGCTGGAAGGCTTTGAAGGTGATTTAAACGAGCAACAACAACGTAATCAAAGCAATGGCTGGCGTACACATCAGTTACCTTGGTTACAAGATTAGTGCTGCTTTTTGACCCAGCGATTTTAGGATTAATTTAATACTTGGTTTTGCAAGGAATCAGCGTGAGCAAATGGAAAATCCAGCCTGTTGTTGAGGGCTTACAGCAAGCACGTCATGAATGGCGTGAACGTCAACACCGTATCAAGGAATTTGGCGGACGCGAACTGCCTTCCAAGGAATCGCTTAAATCCATACTGGATGACTTGTGCGGTATTTTATTTCCAATGCGACTGGGACCAAGTGACCTGCGCCAGGAAACTGAGGACTACTACATTGCCTATACACTTGACCGTGTGCTGAACGAACTGTTCTCACAGGTTAAGCTGGCCCTGAATTACGAGGCCAAAAGTCGAGTAAAGCAAGTTCCTGTCTCCAGCAATGACCATTTGCTCTACGAGCAGCAAATTGCTTTGGCCCATACCATTGTGCAGGATTTTGCCAATACCCTGCCTGACATTCGCCGTTTGCTGGATGCTGATGTCTGTGCTGCCTATGAAGGTGATCCAGCGGCACATAGCGTGGATGAGGTGCTGCTCTGCTATCCAGGTATTTTTGCCATTATTTATCATCGGGTTGCGCACCAGCTTTATCACAGTGTTCCCCTACTCTCCCGCATTATTTCCGAACTGGCCCATTCCGCAACAGGGATTGATATTCACCCTGGCGCACAAATTGGCAAGGGTTTCTTTATTGACCACGGTACAGGTGTGGTGATTGGGGAAACCTCTATAATTGGGGAATATGTCCGCATTTATCAGGCGGTTACTCTCGGTGCCAAACGTTTTGAGTTGAATGATGATGGTGCATTGAAAAAAGATTATGCCCGTCACCCAATTGTGGAAGACCATGTGGTGATTTATGCAGGAGCAACCATTCTAGGTCGCATCACCATTGGTAGAGGTTCAATTATTGGCGGAAATGTCTGGCTAACCCACAGTGTTGCGGCAGGCAGCCAGATTTTACAGTCACCGAGTGAATCCCTGCATAACAGCAAGGTTTAATCATGCAGGAAAATCAATATAAGCCACCTGAATAATGAATGGATTCAACTCATAAATCATGCATATTCAGTATTTATATTTATTTTTCATAAATATATTCTTATGAGTAATAAGATAATAATTCATTGTTATTTATCTCATAATAATATTTTTAAAAATAATGATTAAGCTCTAGTCTAATTAAACAAATGATTCAATACATTTTAAAAATCAACACTCTTTATTAACAAAGCCAAAGTCTTACAGGAAAATTTATTCATGGCAAAAACCACAGATAAAGTCCAACTTGCGCTTGGGGACCATGCAGCCAGACAGCTTGCCAATGCCACCAAGACTGTTCCACAACTTTCCACCATCACCCCACGCTGGCTGACTCATTTATTACAATGGTTACCTGTAGAAGCGGGTATTTATCGCGTCAACCGTGTCAACAATACCGATGATATTCAGGTGGCCTGCACGCAACGTGATGAGGCGACCCTGCCACAGACCTTTGTGGATTATGACTCTCAGCCGCGTGAATATTTCCTCAATGGCGTTTCAACCGTTCTGGATATTCATACCCGTGTGGCGGATTTATATAGCAGTCCACATGACCAGATTAAGGAACAGTTACGCCTGACCATTGAAACCATTAAGGAACGTCAGGAAAGTGAACTGATCAATAACCCTGAATATGGTTTATTGGCCAGTGTGGCGGATGAGCAACGTCTTTCAACCCTGAGTGGCCCACCGACTCCAGATGATTTTGATGATTTGTTGCGTAAGGTCTGGAAAGAGCCTGGGTTCTTCCTTGCCCATCCAGATGCGATTGCCGCATTTGGCCGTGAATGTACCCGCCGTGGCGTTCCACCACCAACGGTAAGCCTGTTTGGTTCACAGTTCATTACCTGGCGTGGTGTACCTTTGATTCCATCCAATAAAATCCCTGTGGAAGATGGCAAAACCAAAATCCTGTTGCTGCGTGTTGGGGAAAAACGTCAGGGCGTGGTCGGCCTGTTCCAGCCAGGTCTGGCAGGTGAACAATCTCCTGGGCTTTCGGTACGTTTTATGGGCATTAACCGCAATGCCATTGCATCGTACCTGATCTCACTGTATTGCTCACTCGCCGTTTTAACTGATGATGCCCTTGCGGTACTCGAAGATGTGGAGGTGGACAAGTATCATGACTACCCAGTTAACTACAAGTAATCTAAACAGTAGTCCAACGGGTTCTGAAGTGGTCGGTGTTCAGCCACCGTCCAACTTCCCAGATGAAGCAACACTTTCACGGCTTGCCTCTGAATTTTTTGCGGCATTGCCCAGTTCTGGGAGTGGTCATCCATCTGGCCTGAATCTGGACTTGCCGAATGTCGGCACGCCACCACATCCTCCCCAACCTGCCGAACGATTGGCAGCGCTGAGTGGACGTGTACCCAATATTGCCTATGAAAAAAGTTTAAACCCTGAATATCCTGAGCATATTCCGAATTATCCAGATTATCCTGAGCGTCGGGCGATTGCATCTGCGCCTGTGGTCGGTGGTGCAAACCTGCCTAAACCTCCACTTGAGCCAACTTTTCCACAAGCGGTTCATAGCGCACCCAATGTGCCATTGGTTGAACCAACACATCCCCCAATCCGTGATGCTTCACCCTTTTATTTTTTAAATGATTTTGCTGCACCGAATACATCAAGCTCTGAATTTGATGCTGCTCGTTTTGCCACAGCACAATCATTTCAACTGCCACAGGGTGATGGATTAAAAAGCTTGTTGCAGGATGAACCTAAAATCCAGTCTCAACCTGCCCATAACGCATCTTCTGGCTTTTACTTTCTGGATATTCCATCAACGCATCAGGCATATGGCAATTACCAGCCCTCACAACCACAGTTTCTTGCCAGTTCAGCACAACCATTGGATGTGCATGCCATCCGTCGGGACTTTCCGATTTTGCAGGAACGAGTCAATGGTCGTCCTCTGGTCTGGTTTGACAATGCCGCCACCACGCAAAAACCACAAACTGTGATTGATCGAATTGCCTATTTCTACCAGCATGAAAACTCCAATATTCATCGTGCAGCGCATGAACTGGCAGCTCGGGCAACCGATGCCTACGAACATGCCCGTAATGTCACGGCACGATTTATTGGAGCGAAATCATCCAAGGAAATCATTTTTGTTCGGGGCACCACCGAGGGCATTAACCTGATCGCTAAAACTTGGGGTGAGCAAAATATTGGTGAGGGTGATGAGATTATTGTCTCGCATCTGGAACATCACGCCAATATTGTACCGTGGTTCCAGTTGACTAAAAAAGTCGGGGCAAAACTGCGTGTGATTCCTGTGGATGATACGGGACAGATCATCTTGGCAGAATTACCCAAGTTGATTAATGAACGTACCAAGCTGATTTCGATTACCCAGGTTTCCAATGCCTTAGGTACGGTGACACCTGTTCCCGAAGTAATCCAGATTGCCCATGCCAAAGGTGTACGGGTATTGGTGGATGGTGCTCAGTCGGTTTCGCATATGCCCACCGATGTACAAGCGTTGGATGCTGACTTTTTCGTATTTTCTGGTCACAAGGTATTTGGCCCAACAGGGATTGGCGCAGTTTATGCCAAACCTGAACTACTCGAAAGCATGCCTGTTTGGGAAGGTGGCGGCAACATGATCGAGGATGTCACCTTTGAGCAAGTCATTTACCAGCCAGCACCAAACAAGTTTGAGGCAGGCACAGGCAATATTGCCAATGCGGTAGGTCTAGGAGCAGCACTGGAATATGTGGAACGTATCGGGATTCATAATATTGCCCGTTATGAGCATGATCTACTGGAATATGGTCAACATGCGCTGAGCGGTGTTAAAGGCTTGCGCCCGATTGGTACAGCCAAAAACAAAGCCAGCGTGATGTCTTTTATACTGGATGGCTATTCAACTGAACAGGTTGGTAAGGCGCTGAATCAACATAGCATTGCGGTACGTTCAGGCCATCACTGCGCCCAGCCGATCTTGCGTCGTTTTGGGGTGGAGCAAACGGTACGCCCCTCTCTGGCATTTTATAATACCCCTGAGGAAATTGATTTACTGGTGTCGGTGTTGCATCAGCTCTCGAGAAATAAGCGCACTGTTTAGTGTTTTAATGTCACAAGGAAGCTGCCATTGGCGGCTTTTTTGTTTTCGCAACAACAATCTACACAAATAATTTCTGTACTTGCATCCCCCTATTTTTACAAGATTAAGCTGCTTATCAATTTAAAAAATGCTTGACATTAAAGCTAACTTTAATCTTATGCTGTTTATAGAAATAGACAATTTCCATGAATTATAGAGGTCAGATCAAGATGCAAACTATACTCGGTGCAAATGGACAAATCGCTCAGGAATTAGCTAAAGAGCTAAAACGCAACTATACATCTGATCTTAGATTGGTCAGCAGAAATCCTAAAAAGGTCAATGATACAGATCAACTTTTCCCTGCAAATTTACTCGATAAAACCCAAGCCGAAGATGCCATTCAAGGCAGTGAAATTGTGTATTTTGCCGTTGGCTTACCAATGGACACGGATATGTGGGAACAACAGTTTCCTGTGATGATGCGCAATGTCATAGATGCCTGTAAAAAATATCAGGCCAAACTGGTATTTTTTGACAATACTTATATGTATCCACAAAACAATCAACCGCTGACTGAACAAACCCAATTTGCACCTGTAGGACGAAAAGGTAGGGTTCGGGCAGAAATCGCCAACATGCTACTCAAAGAGATGCAGGCAAAAACCATCACAGCAGTGATTTGTCGTGCGCCTGAATTTTATGGGACAGGCCATACCCAAAGTATTACCAACTCGCTGATCTTTGAGAACATTAAACAAGGTAAAAAACTCAAAGTCTTTTTAAATGACAATACTTTGAGAAGCCTAATCTGGACACCTGATGCCAGTAAAGCGATGGCATTGATTGGCAATACACCTGATGCCTATGGTCAGACTTGGCATTTACCTACTGATGATCATCGTCTGACCTATAAACAGTTTATTGCACTGACTTCGGAAATTTATGGTAAGCCGCTTTCCTATAGCGTGATTCCTAAATGGGCATTAACCATAGCTAAGTTTTTTAGCCCGCAAGCCAAGGAAGTACAAGAATTACTGCCACGTTATGCAAAAGACAATCTGTTTATTTCAGATAAATTTAAACAGCGTTTTCCTCAGTTTAAGGTCACGACTTATCGACAAGGAATTGAACAAATTCTAAAAGAACAGTGATAAAGCTTTTCCAATTCACATGATATTTTTTGAAAATATTTATCTTAGCGGAGTCTTACAAAGTTTTCATCCAATTTCAGGATTAGCCTGTGGCTCGCCCTACTTTTCTTTCGGGATGAGGAGCGAAGCTCCGCAAGGGCAACCATCTTGCGCAGCTATCGCTGCTCACCGCAAAACTCGTTGACTATCATCAACTAATTAAATGAATCGCAGAAACAATACTTTATTAATGAAATCCTGTCTCAAACAATTGCGGATGACGTTTCCGAGTATCATATTTTTGCCAAACTCAGATTTTTTAAAATTTAATGGCATCTAACTTGCTCATGCGATTTATCAAATTTTGATTCTATTTTTCATATTTATCCCATCTTTTGTGCAAAGCAGAAATTCAGATATTTTTTGCGTTATTGCTTATTTTTCTTATTTAAAAATTGCCATTAATCTAGCCTCAAGTTGTTATAACAAGTTGCTGACAAATGAATCAGGCATTGCTCAATAAAGTGGATGGCGAACGACCTTTGTATGATCAGGTTTACCAAACCTTATTACAACAGATCGGTGATGGGACTTATCCAGTCCAGCATAAACTCCCCTCTGAAAAGGAACTGAGTGAATTATTTAATGTCAGCCGTATCACCATTCGTCAGGCCTTAACCCAACTCCAGCTTGAGCATCTGGTTTACAAGATTCAGGGCAAAGGCACCTTTGTCAGCGCACCAAAAACATTCCAGAACATTTCCCAGTTACAGGGCTTTGCCGAAGCCATGCGCAATATGGGACATGAAGTGTTTAACATAGTGAAAGAATTTCGCTTTATTCCAGCCACACCGCAAATTGCATCGAAGCTCAAGCTTTCGGTCACCAGTACCGTGGTGGAAATTAAACGGATTCGTCTGGTGGATCGGAAGCCTGTTTCCTTTGAACTGACTTATTTACCCGAAGCGATTGGTGTGGCGTTGCAACAGATTAATCTTTCGACTCGTGATGTGTTTTTAGCCCTTGAGGAAGACTTAGCCATTCCACTTGGACATGCCGATTTAAACATTGATGCCACCCTTGCCGATGAAACTCTGAGTGAGTTGCTACAAGTGGACATCAATGCACCGTTGCTGCGGGTAGAACGGTTGACCCATAACCATGAGGGACATCCGATTGATTTTGAATACCTATATTTCTCAGGAGAGAACTTTCAATACCGTTTAAGGGTAGATCGAAAGAAATCCAAATAACAAGGCAGATATTTAGGGCGAACATCGTTTTAAGGCGAACTCAGTTCGCCCCTACAGCAGAGGCAAAACATGAATACCATTTATTTAGACTATGACCTTGTGGTCATTGGTGGGGGGACGGCTGGCCCAATGGCAGCCATCAAGGCCAAAACAGCCAACCCTACCCTAAAAGTTTTATTGATTGAAAAAGCCAACGTCAAACGCAGTGGCGCAATTTCAATGGGCATGGATGGCTTAAACAATGCCGTCATTCCTGGCTATGCCACACCTGAGCAATACACCAAAGAAATCACTATCGCCAATGATGGTATTGTCAATCAAGCCACTGTTTACGCTTATGCCAAGCAGAGTTTTGCGACCATTCAGCAACTGGATCAATGGGGCGTGAAATTTGAAAAGGATGAAACAGGTGAATATGCGGTTAAGAAAGTGCATCACATGGGCGCATACGTGTTACCGATGCCTGAGGGTCACGATATTAAAAAGGTGTTGTATCGTCAGTTAAAACGGGCGCAGGTCAAGATCAATAACCGTATTGTCACCACCAAACTACTTAAGAATGCCGATGGTGCAATCAATGGCGTATTGGGTTTTGATTGCCGTACTGGTGATTTTTATGTGATTAAAACCAAAGCAGCGATTTTATGCTGTGGTGCGGCTGGACGTTTGGGCTTGCCTGCTTCGGGTTATCTCATGGGAACTTATGAAAACCCAACCAATGCAGGTGATGGTTATGCAATGGCGTATCACGCTGGTGCGGAACTGTCTAATCTGGAATGTTTCCAGATCAATCCCTTAATTAAGGATTATAACGGCCCTGCCTGTGCTTATGTGACTGGCCCATTGGGTGGCTATACCGCCAACAGTAAGGGCGAACGCTTTATTGAGTGTGATTATTGGTCTGGTCAAATGATGTGGGAATTTTATCAGGAATTGCAAAGTGGCAATGGCCCTGTGTTCCTGAAAATTGACCATTTAGCTGAAGAAACCATCCAGACCATTGAAGAAATTTTACATACCAATGAGCGTCCAAGTCGGGGACGCTTCCATGAGGGACGAGGTACCAATTACCGTCAGGACATGGTGGAAATGCAGATTTCTGAAATTGGTTTTTGTAGTGGACACAGTGCCTCTGGTGTGTGGGTCAATGAAAAAGCTGAAACTTCGGTTAAAGGCTTATATAGCGCAGGTGATATGGCAGCCGTACCACATAATTATATGTTGGGTGCGTTTGTCTATGGCTGGTTTGCAGGCACCAATTCAGCGGAATATATCGCCACTGTTGCCGATTCAGAACTAAATCAGGAGGAGATTGAGGCAGAAAAAGCCCGCATCTTTGCGCCATTACAGCGTCCACAAGGGCTGTCTGCGGAACAGGTGGAATATAAGTTGCGTCGTATGGTCAATGATTATTTACAACCACCAAAAACCCGCCAAAAGATTGAAATTGCCCTCAAGCGTTTTGAGGAAATCAAGGCAGATATTGCCCAGATTAATGCCACTCATCCACATGAGTTGATGCGTGCCGCAGAGGTTTCAGTGATTCGGGACTGTGCGGAGATGGCAGCACGGGCGTCCCTGTTCCGTACTGAAAGCCGTTGGGGTTTATATCATTATCGGGCTGATTTTCCTGCCAAGAATGATCAGGACTGGTTCTGCCATGCACATCTGAAAAAGGATGAACACGGCAATATGGTTAGCTTTAAAAAGCCTGTCGAACCATACCTGATTCCAATTGATGAACAGGAAGCTAATTCCTATAACTTATTACGCATTAAGAAAAAAATATTGGCTGAGGAAGCCTAAACGAGGTCACGATTATGGCGTTTATTTTTAAGGAAATTGCTCACCGCACTGCAGCGCCTGTGTTGGTGGATGAAGATAAATGTATTGCAGATAAGGGCTGTACTGTCTGTGTCGATGTCTGCCCAATGGATTTATTGGCGATCAATCCTGACACTAAAAAAGCCTATATGCAGTTTGATGAATGTTGGTATTGCATGCCATGCGAGAAAGACTGCCCGACCGATGCTATTCAGGTCAACATTCCATATTTACTTAAATGAGGGGGAACACAATGCAACTGAACAAATTAGCGAAAAGTATTATTTTAAGCACAACGTTACTGTCTATTTTCAGCACAGCACAGGCCGAAGACATTCGCATTGCTATCGGGACACAAGATACAACCATTAACTGTGCCACTGGTGGCTTATTAATTCGTGAATTAAATTTATTGCCTAAATATCTGCCCAAAACAGGTAAATATAAAGATGCCAAATATGACATCGTCTGGAAAAATTTTACCTCTGGCGCACCCTTGACCAGTGAAATGGTGGCAGGTCGTCTGGATATTGGCGCAATGGCAGACTTCCCTGCGGTCAATAACAATGTTGCCTTTAAAAAGACGGGCAAGGAAAGTATTTTCCTGAGTGTTCTATCAGGCAGCACGACTGGCAGTGGTAACGGGATTGTCGTACCTGTCGATTCAGACGTGACCTCGATTCAGGAACTCAAAGGTAAAACTATTTCTGTGCCGTTTGCTTCAACTGCACATGGCTTGTTGTTACGTGCCATTGCAGCTCAAGGTTGGGATCCTAAAACTGATGTAAAAATTATCGCCCAAGCACCCGAAGTCGCTGGCCCTGCCCTAAAAAGTAATAAAATTGATGCGCATGCTGATTTTGTCCCATTTGCAGAATTATTTTCCTATCAAGGCATTGCCCGCAAAATTTATGATGGTGCACAGGCTAAAACCCCAACCTTTCATGGTTCTTTAGCCAGTAAGTCTTATGCTCAGCAATATCCAGAAATTATTCAGGCCTATTTAAGAGCGACGATTGAAGCGGATCAACTAATTCGTAAAGAGCCTGAAAAATACAGTGAACTGATTGCCGCCAAAACAGGGATTCCTGCCGAAGTCGTATACCTATTTCACGGTCCTTTAGGCTTGCAAACCCGTGATCTGACTTGGAAACCTGAATATAAGAAAGCCACCCAAACCGCAGTCGAAACACTGAAATATTTAGGTCGTGATGATGTGGATATTGATGTGAATCAGTTTATTGATGATCAATATATCCAAAAAGCCTTTCAGGCAGCAGGTTTAAATTACAACCAACAACTTAAAAATTATGCTCAATCGCCATTGGTGGCCAAAGATGCTTTGACACAAAAACCAATTCAAAGCTTTGAACGAGTGACTCAGATTTGGGTGAAAGGTGAAGCTAAAGTGCGTAGTTATGCCACCCCTGAAAATGCCTTTAAAGATTTAAAGAATTTGCAAAAACAAGGCAAAACCATTCGTGTGGTGTACAACCAAGACCGTGATTTAAAAATTAAAGTATTGGCAAATCTGGCATGGTATGCCACCGATAAAAATGGTCAGATCAATGCGTTCCTGTTGCGTGGTAATGCCAACAATTGGGCAAAAGCGCATGGCGGTAAAGTCTATGACTTTAATAATGCACAGAAATTGGTGAAGTGATATGAATAGTTTAGCGGACACCCAACCGATTCAGTCTAAGGCAATCCGCCCTGTGTTTAAATTTTCCAGACAACAGACGTTTTCTTATGGCTTGAGTGCGATTTCGATTATTTTAAGCGTGGTGTTGTGGCAATTGCTTTCCCATTACCATGTCAATCTGAGTGTGGTGAATTTTGCCAATGTACCCTCGCCATTGGATGTAGTGCGTTCATTTGTTGCATTTGTGGAGCTAGATACTGCCCTTGCCCATGTCAAAGCCAGTATTGGACGAGTTTTAATAGGCTTTGTTTTGGCTGGGTTTGTGGGCGTGATTTTAGGTTTATTGATTGGTTATTCCAAAACTATTGCAGCGATTTTTATGCCGCCACTGGAAATTTTACGCCCAATTCCTGCGGTAGCTTGGATTCCATTGGCGATTTTAATGTTTCCCTCTTCCGAAGCATCCATGATTTTTATTACCTTTTTAGGTGCGCTATTTCCAATTTTACTCAATACCATTCATGGTGTAGAAGCAGTTGATCACCGTTTGATTGCATCGGCAAAAAGTCTGGGTGCAGGTCAGTTTGCCATTTTGCGTGAAGTGATTATTCCAGGTTCATTACCAAGTATCACCACAGGTTTAGCGATTGGTATGGGCACTTGCTGGTTCTGTCTGGTCACAGCAGAAATGATTTCAGGGCAACTCGGTATCGGCTATTTCACGTGGGAATCATTCACCCTGCAAAACTATGCTGACATTATCGTGGGCATGTTATTGATCGGGGCATTGGGCATGTTCAGCAGTGCCTTACTGCGCTATCTCGGCAAAAAACTCACCCCGTGGTATCAGTTAAGGAAAGCATAACATGAGCACAATTTCTAACAATACGGCATTGGGTCATATTCATCTAAAAAATATCACCCTGCATCTCGGTCAGGATACACAACGCTTTCAGGCCCTTGACCATGTGTCCTTTGATATTCAGGCAGGTGAATTTGTGTGTCTGCTGGGGCCATCAGGTTGCGGTAAATCGACTTTACTGGGTGCACTAGCAGGACATTTACCAATTAGTTCAGGCACGATGTTATTAGACCAACAACCAATTGCTAAACCATCTTCTGATCGTGGCTTGGTATTTCAGCAACACACCTTGTTTCCATGGAAAAGTGTACTGGAAAATGTCTGCTTCGGTTTAAAAATGAAAGGCATCGCCAAAGCAGAACGGCTGCAACAAGCGCAAAACATGATTGAACTGGTCGGGCTGAAAGGTTTTGAACATAAATATCCTGCCGAACTTTCAGGCGGTATGCAACAACGGGTCGAGATTGCCCGTGTCTTGATCAATCAACCTCGTGTGTTGCTGATGGATGAACCCTTTGGTGCACTGGATGCCCAAACCCGTTTAAAGATGCAGGAACTATTACTGGAGATTTGGCAGGACATCCAGACTTCGGTGCTATTTATCACCCATGATATTGATGAAGCCTTATTTTTGGCAGATCGGGTGCTGATCATGAGTCATCGACCTGGACGGATTATTGAGGAAATTAAACTGGATTTTGCCCGTCCTCGTCATGTGGATTTGGTTACTTCACCTGAATTTACCCAGATTAAAAAACATTGTATTCAAGTATTAAAACACGCCACGCAAGCTGAACTCAGCCGCCTCAATCCATTAGGTCTCAATCAGAAAGTAGCCGTTTAGGAAGATTAAAAATGAGTATAAATTATCCAACATTACCTGATCTTGATGAAGATTATGCTGATTATTTAGTGCAGCTCAATCAGGATGATGAAAATATCCGTTTTGTGGCGATTATGAATATCGCCGATGAAGAACAGCCTGAATTATTAGCTTGGTTGCATTATGCGGTGCTACATGACCCAGCATCTAAAGTACGTGAGTTGGCAGCAGCTCGTTTAGAGGGTTGGGAAGATGCCACTTCCTTACATGCTTTAGCGCAAGCACTCACAGATGCGCATGAAAATGTCCGTTTAGCTGCGGCACAAAGTCTCAGTGAAATTAAAAAATCAGAATCTGCTGAACATTTAACGACTTATTTACAGCATCAGGATGATTTTGTGATTGCCTCCATCTTACGGGCAATCAGGGAATTGCGGGCTGAACAATTATTTGAAGATATTTTACAGCATGTGCAACATACCAATCCTTTGGTGCGTAAAGAAGCGGTCAGCACCTTAAGCTGGTTACAAAAACAACAAGGCTTGGCGGCTTTGGCAAATATTGCTCAAAATGATCAGGATTCTGAAATTCGACGCATTGCCACAGGTGGCTTGGGCGCAACCCAAAGTTTAAGCCCTGAAATACTGGCAGCTTTGCAGAGTTCACTCATAGCCGAAGAATGGCAATTGCGTGTCGAAGCAGCATTGACTATTGGTAAGCTGAAAGCGGTCGAACTGGAAAATATCCTGTTGCAACAACTGGATGATGTATATTGGCAAGTACGAATTGCAGTGACGCGTAGTCTGGGCTTACTCAAAGCCAAATCTGCCCTTGCAAAATTACAGGAAAATTTCCAGCATGACATTAGCAACTTGCGTAAGGAAGTCGCCATTGCATTAGGTGAAATTGGTGGCGAACAGGCACAGGACATTTTACTTGCCCATGCCGAAGACCCTGACCCAGAGGTGCGTAAATCTATTCGTATCGGACTAGCTCTGATTCAGGAGAAACTTAATGCAGCTTGAACCGACTGAGATCAAGGTCAATGTAAAGCAGCAACGTTTATTGCTGAGTTGGGAAGATGGTGAGCATAAGGATTTTAGCCATGAGCAATTGAGAGCCAATTGCCCCTGCGGATTTTGCCGTGCCAGTCGTTTATGCCAGAAAGAGATTCAATATCCTGAAAATGTTGCTATTTCAGCGATCTACTCACAAGGCTATGGTATTCAAATCTGCTTTGATGATGGACATGACAAAGGCATATTTCCGTGGGCCTTTTTGAAAGAACTTATGGTTTAACAAAAACATTCAAAGTGATGAAAATATCTTTAACAACTCTGCCATTTCATCATTTTGAATGATTCACTCCTTAAAATATCGAGGTTAAATCAGACCAGCTATTCATCATTCGCTATAAAAATAAATTCTTTGGAAATTTCCATGCAACCATCAGATACCACACCTCCGATTCAATCTGTCTCCTTCTGGGATGCTTTTCGCTTCTGGCTTAAATTGGGGTTTATCAGCTTTGGCGGACCTGCTGGCCAAATAGCGGTAATGCATCAGGAACTTGTGGAAAATAAACGCTGGATTGCTGAAAAAAGATTTTTGCACGCACTCAACTATTGCATGTTGTTGCCTGGTCCTGAAGCACAACAACTCGCCACCTATATTGGCTGGTTAATGCATCGAACCACAGGCGGTCTCGTTGCAGGGATCCTGTTTGTTTTACCCTCCCTGTTTATCCTGATTGCCCTGTCATGGATTTATGTTCAGTTTGGTGATGTACCGATTATTGCAGGCCTGTTTTACGGAATTAAACCTGCCGTAACCGCAATTGTATTCCATGCAACTTATCGCATTGGCAGCCGCTCACTAAAAAATGCTTATCTTTGGTTGATTGCTGTGGCTGCGTTTATTGCCATCTTTGTGTTCAACACCCCTTTTCCCTTAATCATTTTAGCGGCTGCGATTGCTGGCTATGTGCTGAGTAAGCAAAAACCAGATTTATTTAACGCTCAGGCTTCCCATCAAAATGATCATAAAAGTTATGGGGCAGCCCTGATTGATGATGATACCCCCACGCCTGCACATGCAATTTTCCATTGGGCCAGACTCGCCAAAATCCTGAGCATTGCAGCATTGCTTTGGTTTGCTCCAATGCTGGTTTTGACTCTGGGACTGGGATGGCAACATGCCTATACCCAAATGGCATGGTTCTTTACCAAAGCTGCCTTGCTGACTTTTGGCGGTGCGTATGCGGTTTTACCCTATGTCTATCAAGGTGCGGTCAATCATTATGCATGGCTGGGTCCAACCCAGATGATTGATGGTCTGGCACTGGGTGAAAGTACCCCAGGCCCACTAATCATGGTGGTGGCTTTTGTTGGCTTTCTGGGCGCATATAACCATGCATTATTGGGTGCTGATCATTTATTTTTAGCTGGGACAATTGGGGCAGTTATTGTCACTTGGTTTACATTCCTGTTTTCCTTTGTGTTTATACTGGTGGGTGCGCCAATTATTGAATCCACTCATAATGAGTTGAAATTTACTGCGCCACTTGCCGCCATTACTGCTGCTGTGGTCGGTGTCATTCTCAATCTTGCCTTGTTCTTTAGTTATCATGTGCTCTGGCCAAACGGCTTTCATCACCCTTTTAATTATGAAGCGGCATTTATTACTTTGGCTGCATTTATTGCACTATTCAAATTTCAGCTCAATGTGGTGTATGTGATTTTTGCTTCAGCCTTTTGTGGTTTAATCCTCTATATGAGTGGTTAAACATGTATACACAACTTAAGCAATTATAAGTACCAGATTGTGTCACTCAGTTGTTTTATTTCAGATTGATCATGACTGACATAGAGCATCGGAATTTTAATATCTTGTTTGACGCGTTGAAAAAAAGGAATGATTTCGGCTTTATGGGCTGCATCCAAAGCAGACAGAGGTTCATCCAACAGCAATAACTTTGGTGAATACAGCAAGGCTCGTCCCAATGCCACGCGCTGTTTTTCTCCTCCTGATAATTTGATTGGTGTCCGTTCAATGAGATGCCCCAATTTGAGTAGCTCAATAATATAGTCCAGTTCAAACTGTCGTTCATGTGGTTGGATATGCTTAAAACCAAATAATAGATTCTGCTTTACACTTTTATGCGGAAACAGTTGGGCATCCTGAAAAACCAAACCAACACGGCGCTGCTGGGTACTCAGGTTAATATTTTGGGTTGAATCAAACCAGATATGATCCTGAATTTTAATCCACCCCGATTGTGGTCGGATTAAACCTGCTATGCTGTGTAATATGGTGGTTTTCCCCGAACCAGAAGCCCCAAATAAACCAATCACCGATTGATCAGATTGAAAGCGTTGTTCCAAAGAGAATTGCCCTTGTTGTAGCTGTATATGACAATCAATCATGCTGAATACCCGCGCTTATTTTTCTGATAGCGATTGAACCACTGTGCAAACCATAAGGCAAAAAATGCTACCGATAAAGACAGGATAATCAATCGCCATACTGCCGTTTCGGTATCAGGCTGCTGCATCAAGCTATACATGACCAACGGCAAAGTACGGGTTTCACCAGCAATATTGCCAACAAAAGTGATGGTTGCACCAAACTCGCCTAAGCTACGGCAAAAACATAAAATACTGCCGACTAAAATCCCACTACTTGCAAGCGGCAATGTCACTTGCATAAATGCACCAAAGGAAGAAGCACCCAACGTTTTGGCTGCCATTTCCAGACGTTGATCAACCAGTTCAATCGCCAGTCGAATGGATTGCACCAATAAGGGAAATCCCATCACTGCGGATGCCAATACTGCCCCTTTCCAGTTAAAGGCAAATTCTAACCCCAACGGCGCAAGATATTGTCCTAAAAAACCCCGATTACCAAATACCTGTAGCAGCAAATAACCAGGCACTACAGGTGGCAAAACCAAAGGCAGAAATACCAAAGTTTCAAACAGGGATTTACCCCAGAATTCCTTTCTCGCCAATATCCATGCAATCAAGGTCGCAGGAACCAAACTAAAAATAAGACAACTTGCTGCCACTTTGCATGACAGTTTCAGTACTTCCAACTCTTCAGGAGTAAACATTATCATTTATTACAATACGCTAGCCATATTTTCTAAAGACGATTTGATCTGTCCATTTTCCAAAAACTTGGAGAATTTTATAAATTCAAATTTTTTCCACTAAAACATTCCTCATCACATCAGCCAGCATAGCTAGTCCAGACTGCTTTATCCTCAAGTTTCGCTATATTTCCATAAATATAGCGAATAATACGGTTATACAGAATACCTTAAATCAAAAGCGATCATCATGAATACTTTTTTGACCCAAACTAAAATTGTTATTCAGCCAACTTTAATCGTTTTAAGTCAGCAATATTGATACCAAATTAGTTAGAAGAATTATTAGCAATAGCAACTATTACCGCAAGCTTAAAAACTTTAGCGCTCTAGCTGAATATCCTGATTTTGTCGAATGGTTTGAATTTCCCTGCCTTCAGGATCGACATAAACCAGCTCCACACGGCGACTTAGGGCACGCCCCATTTTCGGGTTTTCATTTTCAATCAGCTGGGTCTTACCTTTTGCCTCTGTCGCAATACGATTTAGGGCAACACCTTGCTGAGTTAGATATTGAGATACTGCCTGCGCACGACGCAAGGACAGTTTTAAATTATATTGTTCATTTGCCTGCTGATCGGTAAATCCATACAGTGTCAAGGTGTAAGCTGGATGTGCTGTTAGGAAGTTTACAATCTGATTGAGTACATTGATGGAATCTTGCGATAAAACCGCCTGATCCAAAGCAAAATGCACAACGTTCGGCACAGGTTGATCAGCAACCTGCCTATTTTCAGAGATTACTGTTTTTTGTTGCGGCGACCAAATCGGCCAAGGCCCTGCAACACCATGACATCCCTGCTCACTGCCATTCAGTTCCTGTAAAGATGGATAACTAATTTTCGGAAGCTGTTGAGGAACATCTGCACCGCAACTAAACGCCCGACTATCTGCCTGATCAATTAAGCGCTGTGCTGATAAAAACAGTTCCCGTGAATGTCGCCAGCCCAACTCACAATGTTCAGCGGCTGCCCAGACCAGCATCACCTCTGCCTGTGCAACCTGAGACTGGGCACAGGAAAAACCCGCATGCTGTTTCAATAATTCAGCATTTGCCCATAAATCCCGACGCATTACACTTGAGGTAGACAGAATTGGTGTGGTTAAACTTAACTGCTTAGCCTGACCCTGCTCCAATGCCGCTATAATCATTTCCGCCTGAGCAAGTGCCTCCTTTCGCGCAACCGTTGCACTTTTTTCACTTCCCTCATGGGCTGCATAAGTCAACCATGCGGCTGCTTTGGCAGCATGATAACGTTCAACCCCCTGTTCATTCAAAAAGGGAACGAGACGTGCCTGCAAGGCAGCAACCTGTTGGTCTTTTGGATTATAAATGCCTGTCTGGACTGTGTTTGGGGAATCTTGTGCCGTAACAGGTGCAACCAACTGATCAGGGTTTTCTGCCCAAACCATCACGCTCCAGTAAACTGCAACAGTTGCAGCACCACGATAAAATTGACGCAAGGCAGGTGTGACATATTTCATCTTTATGGTTCTCTTGAAGCGTTCACGGTAGCATTGTTGCGAGAAAACAGGTTCTCATCAAACTTGAATCTAAAGCGTACATATGCGCCCTGAATCGTTGTGTCACTATCCACCAGATCATCATCTTTATAGCCAGAGAAGTTATAACCACCTGATAACCAGAGGTTTGCAGCCAGCAAATAGCCCACCTCACCCCCAACCAAAATACGGCGGCCCGAACTCATGTTTGACCATAACACACCTGTATGAACACCCGCATCCCAACGTTCATTGATGTCATACATTGCCCGACCACTAAGCATATGCGTCATACCACTTGACTCCAAACCAGAGAACGTGGTGTCCACATTTTTAACCGCATATTGGCCTGAAAGGGTAATATCGCGACCTGGATGATAATTCAAGTGATTTGAGAAAATATAGACATGCTTTAGGTATGGATTATTTAAATCTGACTTGTTACTGTCATAGCGGTATTCCACCTTGGTCAGCGCATCAAAACGATTGTGCTCAGTGTCACGGTAGGCAGCACCCACCTGGAAACGATCAACCAGGCGATCACCACTGTTTTCATTCTTACTGTCAGTCAGGCTAACTACATTTTTCGCCAATAAAGTCACGTCATCAGAATATTTGTAGGCAATACCCAGATTATTCAGGATGGTGTCAGACTGGTCAGCCCAACGTGCTTCAATTCTCGCAACAGCTTTCCAGTTTGGATTGGCCAGATATTCCACACCTAAAGATGCAGCAGTGTTATCTGAATTTTGGTTATCGGTATCTGCTTTTGACAATGACTTCACCTGTTCAAAACTGGTGGTTGCATAGAAGCCTTTTTCCAGTTCCCAACGGTTACGTAAACCGATTGCAGCTTCAGCTTCACGAGCGCTGATACCATCACGAACGCGATATTCACTAAACGCTGTGCCATTATTGTTATATTTGCTATCCAGACCGAATACTGTGACATTACGACGCTGATTGTTATTTAGGTCATATAGTCCCTGAATACTCGACACCAACTCATGGCGACCATAGGCACGTAGTTTTGAATTAATCTGGTAATTCGCACCCAAGGCAAAAATACGGCGCTCAGCTTCGGAAACATCCTGCTCATATTCAGCAAAAACATTTGAACCCTGCCAAGGAAGCTGTGTGGTGATTTTTGTACGTGCGGTTAAACCATGATACGGCGCTGTTTGTGAAGCCCCCAACAGTGCTGGATTCTCAGACTCATCATAATATTTCAGGCCCAGCTCAACTGCCACAATACGGCTGATCGCACGTTCAATACTGGCAGAAACACCCTGATTGACACCACTTTGCAAATCTTCGGTACGGATAGCCTCCAGTTTTGCCAAACCGATCTTACCCAGTTGCGCACGCCCTTTTATACCACTTTCCTTACGTCCAGCAGTGATTGGTGCCGCAGTGTTATAGAACCCTGTATCTGCCTGATTATGGTAGGTTTTCAGCTCCATATTCTTATAGGCATAGTTCAGTTCAACGCGAGCCGCATTTCCCGACAATTTACCTGTTGCATCTGGTGTGGTGTTAATCTGTGTTAAAGAGTTTAAACCGTCATTAATATTTTCAGAACGGGCAAACTCAGCAATCAATTTACCCTTGTCGGCAAATTTCACCACGGTATTGACACTGGCCAACTGGTCCTGCGTCAGTGGATTATTGCTTTTTACATAAGCCCCACCCACTTTCACCTGATCAAGCAGCTTCACTGAGCCTGTAACACCACCAACCGTGTATTCATCCCCACCCTGATCAGATTCCACTGTAATACGCAGATAGACTGGATTCAGGTCAGCATCGACACTTGGTACAGGATCTTTTAAGTAAATGCTGTTGCTAAAGGTATCCACTTCATAATCGGTAAAACGTGCCAAAGTGCTACGCGAAATGATCAGGCCTGGATTATTGCGGTCACGGGTAACCACCTCAACTTTTTCACTATTGGCAAGCACATCATCGGTATTGACATTCCCCATGCTATAAGGACCCGAAATCCCCATGGCGCGTTGTTCATTGGTCACCTGTTGCGTATTGGTCTGCGCAGCAAAGGCCGTTACTTTATAGCGGTCTGTTTCGACAGCCCCACGAACACCTGTTAATGAACGGCTATATTGACCTAAAGCCAGGCCCTCATCATTTTCAGTACGTGTGACATAATCACCATACATGGCATAGGAACGGCCTTTATCCACACGCACGTACAGCTTACTGGTTGTTTGTGCATCAAAACCTTTCGCTGCCGAGTCACCATAAACTGGATAATATTCATCTGGACGAATATCACGGAACAGACGCTGGTTTTTATCCTTGTCAGAATCATAGGCAAGAGTCAGTAGATATTCACCCTTGACTTTACCTTTCAGGAACATGGCTGCACGCCCTGTCACATTGCTTTTGCCATTATCTGATGATGAAATCTCTTGCAGTTCTTCCTCAAACCCATCCTGCGAACGGACATTACTTAACTGTTTCGGATCAAATTTCTTAAAGTTAATTGATCCTTCCACCAAACCAACTGCGATAATCGGACGTAGATCAGGTAAGAAACGTACTGGGGTACTGCTATGGAAAATACCGCTTTCAACCGACAGTGTTCCTTCACCTGCCTCAATTGGCGCCTGTATTGGCACAACAAGCGTACCGCCCTCAACAAACACCTGAATACCAGGTTGTTTTGGGTCCAGGTCAGTCAACTCAATTTTACCAATCGAGCTGTCGAGCGTAACAGGCGTACGGCTAGAAACCAATGTGCCATTACGGTCAACAATTTTCATGGTCACGTTAAAATAATCACGGCCGTTGGCTTGCGGTTGTACTTTGGCTGACTCAAGTAACAGCTTATCCATTTGGTCAGGGACAATCACATTAACCTGTTTGCTATCCCGAACATTGCCCATCATGTCGACTTGACGAACTTCAATACTGTTTTTACCCACAGCAAGATCGACACCGATAAAATCCAGACCTGCAACCTGTAAGTCAGGCAATATTGCACGCTTACCAATTCGTTTCTCAGAAACCTGTGTGCCATTTACCCACAGTTGTAGTTGTGTGCCAGCAGCACCCTTAACCTGAACCGCTGTTTGGGCATAACCAAGAAGCTGCCCATCTTTTAAGTTGATAATTTCTAGCTGATTATTGGCAGCATTTTCCAGCACTGTTTCCAGACTAAGCATTTTCGCAGCTTGAGTGGATTCGGCTGGCACACTCTCAGTTGCTGCCAATGTTTCATTCAGTGGCAAGGCAACTGAAGAAGCAACGCCAGATTTTTCTGGTTCAAAAGTAACCTCTTTCAGTTCCTTAACCTGTTCCTTGGAAAAATCAAGGTTACAATTGGCCCTGATTCCCTGTGCCGAGATACAACCACTTGCTGGCTGACCTTTAACATCGGTAATTTTGGAAAAAACTGGATCAATTGTAAGGTCTGAACGTAACACCTGTTCTAAATTGGTGTTGTCCAGTTCAATGCGCTTTTTACGTTCTGCTATCTGCTGCAATAAGGCTTGCGAACATTGTCCCGCACCATTGGCAATTGCAAAATCGGCACGGTGTAGTTCACCACGTTTTAAATCAACAAAACGGCTATTCGGATCACCTGCCTGACGATTGCCAATTAACACCAACTCAGAATCAACTGGCAAACTGGTACGGTCAACCTTTAGAACGTGGGTTTTGGCACTGATCCCATAAAAATCATATTTACCCTCACTGTCAGTCACCACATAGCTACCATCTTCAAGGTAAATACGCACACCTGGCACACCGACTTCACCTGCATCCTGTACCCCGTTACGGTTACAGTCAGTAAAAATCTTACCGACAATAAAGCCATCAGAGATCATTGCGCCAGGCGTTACTTCTACTTTTGCAGATGCTTCGTTTGATTCGATTCCTTGACCATCTTTTGCCCGAACACGGTTAATGCCATCACCATTCAAGGCATTTGGACCAATATAGACGCGATACTGAACCTTAACTTCCTTACTTGGAGTCAGTGTACCTAAACCCAGCTTCAAATAAGGACCTTTTCCGCCCAATGGATCAGCAACCCTGGTTCCATCAACACGCATGGATCCTTGCACATAGATAAAGCCTCTAGGCAAGGTATCAGTAATCGAAACATCTTTGGACTCAACAGTTCCACGATTGGCAACTGTCACGGTATATTCTTCAAACTCACCGATTTCCGAGTTTTTATTGGTCGCAACTTTTTGTACAAATAACGGCGAGGTTGGTACAGCCAAATCAGGATCAATTGGAATATCGATATTTAGTGCTGGATCACCATTATTTAAGGTAAATTTGCCAGCATAAGACCATTCCAGATCAACAGCCTTATCCGCAGGGAAACTTGGATAAACCGATTTATCACTGACAAAGCTATAACGTGTATTTCCAGGAATTGTGGTTGTATCCACAACAAAACTGTAGGTTCCTGCTTTAACAAGGGGATAAATAAATTCACCCTCACTATTGGTGACCTGCTTAGCTGGAATTGTAACCAGTTCTCCAGTCTGCTCATCAAGTTTGTATGCAACATTGTCCGCAATTGGCTGGCCATTCTGGTCTAATAGGGTTATGGTTGCCCCTGCCACAGGTAAACCTGTCTTGGCATCAAACACTGTTCCATATGGATCCATAAGTACCTGAGTACTAATATCGGTAAATGTCTGGGTTGAATTACCCTGTGCATCCAGACAGTCCGTCAGGCTAACTTGCACTTGATCGCGTTTGACAGTTTGCAATAATGAATCATAAGCAATACCTACATCTGCAAATGCGGTTGGTAGCGTGTAATGGAATACGCCTGTATTCGGGCCAGTTTCTACACCAATGACCTCTTCAAGATCACCTGTCTTGGTTGATTTAATCTTAATCTTTACCTTGTCCGCAGTATAACGGTCCGCATTACAGCTGGCATTTTGCGCTTCAAGATAAAGTGGTTTATTCACGCTGCCTGTAGTCAAGACATTTTGGAAATCACCAGATTTATTATTAATCGCTGCGAGACCACCTACCACGGTTAAAGCAGGATTAGACAATACCTCTTTTTGGCTATTTGTGGTTGCATACGAAACTTTATAGGTATTTTTAACCGTTGTTTTGGCAATGTTACGGTTCATTGTGACCGTAAGGTCAACCTGTTCGGTTGTATTGGCGTCTATTTGTGGAAAGCCAACCACCAATTGATCAACCTTGCTTAAGTCACCTGGCAAGGTCGTTGTATAGTTATTGCCTGTTTGCTTATACAAAACCTTGGCCTGCGTATTTTTTAACTGTGCAGACTTAAATGTTGTATTGGCAGGCAGATCATCAACTAAAAGCACCATTTTCTGTGCCTGACCATCGATCATCACATCCACTGGTCTTGCCGCTTTTTTACCTTGATTGGTTATGGCCAAAGTATAGTTAAGGTCATAGCTGGCATTGGCTGACGGCTCAAAAGTTTTCTGGGCAACCTCTTTGGTTGCAACCAGTTGTGGTCCATAGCTGATGGCACTATCTGTAGCCGTTGCTATTACACTGTTGTCTTCAACAAGTGTTGCTTTTAACGGTAAATTTAACTGCTGACTCTCGGTCAGGGTCGCACTCGCTGTTGCAACGACCCACAAATGAACGCTCTGGCCTACCGCCAAGGCAACAGTGGTTGTCAGTTGTTGATCATCGGTGTCGAATTGACCGTTTTTATTGGTATCTACATAAATTTTAACATTGCTTAGTTCATTTATTGTTAATGCGTCTAGTTGTACATTGACAGGAGCATTACTATTGTTGACTAAGGTATTTGCCCAAATAACACGGGTACTTGGTTCAATTTCCTGAACTGGAGGAGTAGTTAAAGCAATTGCATAAAGAGCAGAAACATTGATTTCGACGGTATTTGAAACTGATTGTTGGGATTTACCATCGGGTGCAACATAAGTTGCATAGGCGATATTTTGGATAGAGCTACCCACTTCAGGCATATTCGCTGCATAACCGTACTGCGCTGACAATATTGATACCGTCAACGTTGATAACATGAATGTCATGTTATGGAATGCGTTAGATTGCTTCTGTTGTAGCACAGCGCTTACCCTTCAACTAAATAGTCTAAAAAAATTCAAAAATTTATTTGAGATGAACACCTGCCTAGGCAAATGTTCACATCTCTAGTTATTTGTTTTCATTTCAAGTGAATGAATAAAGCTTATGGTGTAAGTGGATTCACTTTAATCACAAACTCTAATGTTGCACTTGCATTTGGTGCTAAAGGCGACTGTTCTGCTGAAACAGTACCTGTATAGCCATCAACATAACTTGCTGTGTTTTGTAATGTTGCGCTTGTTGCAAGTGGAGACACACCTGAGATTGCTTTCAAGGTAGTGTATGACGGCGTATTATCGCTAATCACCACATTCGTTACGGTTGCATTACCTTCATTGGTCGCAACAATACGGTATTTCACACATTCGCCTGGTTTGGCACTCACAGTGTTCTGTGTATAAGTTGCGCCTGTGCCTGTTGTACAATCAACCAAAGCCTGATCCTTAACCAAACGTACCTGACCTTCAGTCACTGTGGTTAAGTCAGTATTAGAGATACTTGCGTGTGCAATACCAGTCACAGTTGTTGGGTTAATGGTGAAGATAACTGAACTTGGTGTTCCAGGGGTTGCATTGCTTGGCGCTTGAACCTTGATGAGTAAGTTCACAGAAGCGTTACGTGCAATCGCGCCTGTTACCGCTGCCAAATCACTACCTGTAACTAGGGTATCACCTGCATCAATGTTACCGTCGTTATTCACATCGATAAACAAGCTGGTTACCCAACCATTACCAGATTGGTCATTGGTCAAGGTAAATGGTAAGCTACCTGGTGTTGCACCTTCAGCAATGTTACCTGTGTTGGTTAAGGTGTGTTTATAAACAACTGTACCACCTGGTGCAACTTGACCAATGCGGTCATTTTGCAGGCTTAACTTACGATCCGCCTGAACAGTAACCTTGTCCACCATCACATCACTTAGGTTTGTCGCTGGTGAAGATACCTTGAAGTAAACTTGTTGGTCACCTGCTGGTGCATTCGCAGGAGGCGTTACCACAGCAACAAGTTTAATGTTACTGCCACCATTAATATTACCAGTATTGGTTAATGGTGCGCCTGTTGGGTTACCACTACCATCAGCCACATAGAATTTAACATCCCAACCTGTTGGTAATGCATGTGCAGGATCAATACCTAGATTGAAGTTATCGCCTGTTACACCAGCATTATCAATTTGAAGTGGGAAATTCACAGCCTGATTTGGTTTGGTACTACGAACATCAATATCTAAGCCAGTATCCTTACCAGATGCGCCAGCCACTGAACCAGTAGTATCTGAAGCATCACCATTATGTAAGTCAACTGTTGCAGGCGTTACTTGGCTAATCACCAAATCTAACGTATCTGTCTTAGTTGCATCAGACTTAGGACTTGTGGTCAAAGTCGCCTTAATAGCCGTTGATGTTGAATAGTTTGCTGGTAGCGTTACTTTTGCAACAAGGTTGTATGTACCACCACTTGGGATAGAACCTGTTGAAACAAATGGCGTTACACCGTCAGCTTGATACAAGGTAACAATACTACCTGCTGGTAATGTGCCTTTATCAATCGCAATATTAAACTCTTCACTCACATTACCCGTGTTATGGATAACGATTGGCTCGCCACCTTGACCTGAAGTGCTAAATTCAGCAACTTCACCCTGCTTGATTGAAGCAATGACAATTTGGTTATCTTTTGCGGTTGCAGAGGTTTTCTCCGCATCTGCGTAGGCATCAGTTTGGCTATCATTGATTGTGCCTTTTTTGATGCTTAAGATATTTACGTCATTTGGGTTAGATGGCGTATTTCCTTCTGGACCTGATGGACCATCTGGGTCAACATTTGCAATGTTCGTGATCACGCCTGCTGGTGTATTTTGATCTACGCGAACCTTAAAGGTTAATGTACCTGTAGTGTTCGGTGCTAGAGTTGGAATCGTTAAGGTTACAGTACCTTTACCTGATCCTGGAGTGGTTTCAACAAACTTATAACCATCAGCATCAACACCATCAGTTTGTGTCACGCCAGCAAGTTTTGCAGAATTAGCAACATAAGTTAAACCAGCAGGTAACAAGTCCGTAACTGTAACATCAGTTGCTGTTGTGTTACCTGTGTTTTGGTAAACCAACTTATATTCAACTTCACGAGCGGTTGGACTAGCTTGGGTCGCATCAATTGCCGTTACGCTGGCAGATTTAATCACACTAATCACTGCACCGTTGGTAATTTTAACGGTGTCTGTATTTGTTGCTGTGAGTGTATTGTCTAAAGTACTTTGTGCAGTGATGGTTAATTTACCCAAATCACCAGCAGAAAGTGCAACACCACCTGCACGAGTTGTTGGAGTGGTTGCCTGAACAATTAAGTTCACCGACTCACCTGCTGCCAAGGTAACACTTGTTACAGGAGTCTGGCTATCAGGAACACCATCCTTATTGGCATCAAGATAAACTTTTAAATTACTGAAGTCATATTGGTCACCAGAGGTAACATCCGCCACATTTACCGTGAACGTATCACTACCGTTACCCGTGTTGGTTAAGGTGTGTGATAAAGAAACCTGGTTGTTGGCATTGGCATTTGCTGTTCGGTCAGCAATCAACGTGAAACTTGCAACTGGCAATACTGTGGTGGTCACAATATTTGAAGATACAGTTTTAGTGTTTCCTGTGCTATCAGTATAGCTTGCAGATGCAATGTTACTGATATTTGTACCAGCGGCTGGTGCAGCGGCATGTGCAGATGAAACGAAAGCAGCACTACCAGCGACCAATGCAATGGAAGCTGCTAGCTGTGTAAGTTGTAGACGATTTGACATTATTTTACCCCTTATACGTAAAATGCCAATTAATTACTTGTTTTTTCACTATTTACGCGTGTTTGAGCAGAAACCGTCACAGACTTTCCAGCTGGAAGTTCTGCAATGGTCCAACGCAATGCACGATAATCTTTCAGTGGTACATTCACCATTTGATTACCCTCTTTGCGTTTTAAAGGCATTGGGGCAAAATGTGTACCGTCGGTACTTGCTTCAGCATTCTCTGGCTGAGACTTCGCCAGAAATTGAGTTTCTACAGGTATCGGTAAAGTCGCGGCCAGATTCTTGATTTTCCCAGTGGTGTTATTGGTATAGGTTGCCCGATACTCAATCACATCATTTGGTTTTACCTTAGTCACCAGCTTTGAAGTTGATTTCCCATCAGTGCCTGCACTGATCAGGAAAGTTTTGAGTTCTACTGAAACGGGCTCTTTTGTCGTTTTAGCCTCGGCGAATACACTTCCAGCCAAAACAAGAACCGCAGTACCAAGCAAACATTTCTTGTACATATTGTTTAAATACGCCATTCAATTATTCCTAGTCTTCTTTTTTATTTTTTGAACAGTAAGCTTTTTTACCATTCAAAAAACCGTTACTCATTTTTACAAAAGTATATCAACAATCAACAAATTTGTTTGAATTATTTCACACTTTTACAAAAAAATATTCTATTACTTCAAACTAAAGCAACTTCCATACCATTTTTTTCACCACAATATCTCTGCATATTTTTCGACCTAATTTTTAATCAGACTTTCTGCTTATTGAATCACACAGAACCTTAGAGTTCCTGTTGCTGATGGTTTTAGCAAACCTGTTAGCGACCATTCAAGAACTTCTCCAGAATGTGTTGCATTACAAGTATTTCCACTCGGTGTTACCCTGCAGCTCACATCACCAAAATTAGTACCAGTTGGTAAACTATCTTTCACCTTGACATTCTGTAGGTTCTTCACACTATTGTTTTTATAGGTGATCTCATACTCTAAATTTTGTTGTTTTGTGGCTTGGTTATTTACTAAAAAGCCTAAAGAATCAGATGGAGTTGACGAACAACTGGTCACTGCGCGTACTTTTTTTGTCAATGTCAACCCTGCACTGCCAATAAGTGTCACGTCCTGACGTTGTTGGGTCTGCCTGGAAATGTTAAGTGAACTGACCTGATAGCTTGCCTGTAACGTTCCAATATGCTGGGCACCAGCAAAAATATTGGTTGGTGAAAGTACTCGTTGCACAAGACAGATATCGGTATTGGGTTGTAATAAAACAGTACCAGATGGCGTTGGATCAAATACTGTCTCACCAGCATCAACAGCACCATTACAGTTGCTGTCTCGGTAAACCAGTGCCTGCCAAGGCTGATCATTATTTGAGTTTGAAGAACTTCGGATAAGTTGAGTTAGTTGTACAGGTGCTTGTGTAGTCAAGCGATGTGGATAATCGGTGACTTCACCTACCGTAATAGTATGTTGTCCATCTTCTGTTAAAACCACATTGAGATTGGCATCACCAAAATTATTGTTTGGATAACTTGTGGCTGTGGTTTTTGGCACCGTAATCGTATCCGTATTGCGACTGTACGTTCCTGTTGGACTTACCCCACTAACTGAGGTGTATTCTGGTAAATTGGTTTGCACAATGCAGAATGGGTTACTTAGAACACTTTTCTCAACTTTAAAACGATAATCCCCATTGTCATTGCTTATTGATACAACATTGAGGTCAACACCTGAACAATTGGCAAGTTTAAGCGAACTGCCAGCAATGCCCTGCTCATTTGCATCAATGATTCCATTATAGGCATTTGCCACAATATTGCTGACGTTGCCGCCATTATCATTAAAGACTTTGCCTGATATTAAAACTAAATCTTTACGGCTATTGGTTAAGGTACAAATAATTGCTGCATCGTTTGTATTAATCGTTAATTTATTGCCATTTAAAGGCGTAGTGTTGCCAGTACAGACGAGATTCCCCGCATACTCATTTTCATCGCCTTTGCTAAACGCCTCAATGATACTTCCTGTTGTTCCAAGCATGGCCAGCGGAACAATAATTGGTGTACCTGCTGTAGAGTTTGCTCCCGTGGCGTCCGCAACTGAGAGTCCTGTTGTTGCATTTGTGGTAAAGCCAACACTGTTCACGGTTGCACTATCACCAGCTAAGGCATTTTCCCATTTTTTGATTAAAGTGAGCGTAGTAAGTGTATTCGTTAAGGTACAAACAATATCTGCCCCTGCTGCAATTCCCGTTCTGGCTAAGGTGACTGTCCCATTTGTTTTATTAACAGTGACTGAACTTGCTCCTATACCCGTACATACAGCATCGGTCAACCGATATCCTGTCGGCATACCCGATTCAGTTAAGACGACATTTGTTAATGACAGACTCGGAGAAAAATATTGGGTTATGCCTGATGTTTCAGTTTCTGTAACTGTTGTCGTAATGGAATGGTTTAAGATTCCGCTATTTGCACTGGCAGTAAAATCAAATTTTCCAACCCCACCACGGCTAATTTTTTTAATTGTTAAACTTGGCGTACTATTAACAAATGTACAGGTAATATCTGCTCCACCAGTAATTAGTCGACCAGATGAAATGGTCAGCGTTGACCCGCTTAAATCACCAAACTCACCAATATTTCCTGTAATAAAACTATTGGCATCAGTACATTTCGCATCCTTTAATACATAACCCGTCAAAAGAGTTGGCTCACTAATCGTCACATTTGAAAAGGTGTCATTCACCGTTAAAGCAGCAGAGGTACCTTTACCAATATTGGTGGAAGAACTTGAGGGGGTTGTTGCCACATTTGTCGATGTACTGGATAAATTACTGTTGACGAAAGCAAATGTGCCTGTACCACCACGTGACTCTTTTGCAATCTTGACAATTGGCACTTTAATATTGGAAAAATTGCAGTTTATATTTGGGTTATTGTTAATTTCAGTGGAGGTAAAGGCATAAGTTTTTGTACCCGTTCCTGATGTTGGTGCAGTGCCAACAAGTGCGCCAGACGTGCCATCAGTATTTCGAACACGGCAAGTTGCACCCAGTAATGACCAGCCAGCCACATTTGTTTCTGAAATGTTTACACTCCCTGATGACGAGGTGACTGCAAAAGGCTGACCAGAAAATATTGTTCCACCGTCAACCTGATATTGATCAATTGGTGTTTGCGTTATCACGGTCGCACTGGTTTTATTTGTACCTGTTAAAGAAAAATCAAATGAACCTGTTCCACCAATACTTGACTTGGTTATATAAATCAATGCTCTTGCAATGGTTGTTTGTACACTACTGGTGTTGTCACTAGGAAAAATATCATTATTTGCAGTAGCATTCACTGTTGCCGTGTTTGTGGCAACGCCTGACACTGCTGTTGCAGAGATAGTAACGCTACAAGTCGCTCCTTTAGGACCACTAAAAGTACCTGACAAGGTGTTTCCAGATAAACTTGCTGTACATTTATCTGAAGCAGTTGCTGTTCCACCTTTAGTGGCCGCTACAGCAATAGAAACTGAATTAAAATTATTTGGAACGATATCCTGAAAATTAGCCACCCCTGTAGAACTAATTGCACGTTCTCCTTTATTGGTAATCACTAACTGATACTGAACTATATCATTAGTTTTTACCATTAGAGGTTGTGATTGAAATGATCCACTCGTTCCTTTACGCTGAGTTTTTTCAATTTTTACATCCACATCCTGAGGGGCATCATCATCAATAATTGTATAGGTTGCCGTGCCATTACCTGATGCACCACAACCACTTGAAGACATGACATGGTATGCATTGCTTTGATTAATTGTGACGGTAAAAGTTTCATCAGGTTCAGGGACTGTATCATTGATAATTTCTACAGGGACATTCAGGATATAAGGTGTGCCACTTCCATAGTTACCAGCGGGTATTGTAATGGTAAAAGTATTGGCCACCCCACCATTAATTTTATAGTCTGTACCTAGCTGTGCTGTACCATCAGTAACTGTAAAGGTCAGTGGAATGCCTGCTGGTGGCACAGTTCCAACCACAATGACCTGAACAGGCTGAACACCACCGCCATTTTCGGGTACAGAATAATTAGCAGATGTAAATTCAATAATCGGCTTAACCTCAATCTGAATGCCATCCAAAAAATTCCCTGAAGTTCCTGAGCCTGAAGTAGACTGAAAACCAATGGTCGTTTGCCCTGTCGCACCTGTATAAATAAAGCTTCCACTATAGTCAGCCCATCGAGTTGTATTACCTACAGGTACAGTATTACTTTGCACAGGATTACATGTACCAGCACTACATGACGTTATATTACCCGTCCCTGTTGTACCAGTTGCGACTGATACTACTGGTTGCGTACCTGCACGAAAATTCATGGTATCAGGATTGGTATTTCGTCCATTATGGCTAAATCTCCAATTGACTTGCTCGCCATTGACCAAACAAATATTTTGGGATATTTCTGAAATATATTGGGCATTTAATTCAGCGAACTGCGTTCCTTCTTTAGCAACCATGTTGCCTGTGCCTCCCCCCCCAATACCCCGAGGTCCTGACCACAGTTCCATAACCTGTCCATTTCCACTTGGGACATACGTACAAGAATCTACAGCCTCTTCTTGGTAATAGGGATGTGTGGTTAACCAACCAGGAACCTTAGTACTGTCAATATATACACGACAGGCATTACCAGTATTTGCAATTTTAGGACTTTCAAAACTCAGGTTAATAAAACTACGCTGATAAGCAGCCTGAGCAATACTGATGCTACTGACCAGTGAAAAAAACAAAATCAAAAGTTTTAGAACAGCATGACTAGCCAGTTTCATCATCTTGAATTTTTCCATTGAATTACTGCCCCACATAGCGCACCCCAAAACTGAATTCGTAACTTTGACCACCAACCACACTGTTTAATGTTCCTGTCAGCTCACCCGCATTATTTAAAGCAGGGGCTGTCGTGCCACTACATGCTGTACAGGTTGGAACTTTCGACAATACTGTATAAGCAGGCGTCATATCCCTAAAGGTAAATACATTATTGATTGTGGGACCTGAATTATTTAAGGTTACTTTGTAGAGGACACACTGTCCCTGACCATTGCCCTGTTTGCCAATATTTAGCTTATTTAAACTATAAGCCTCGTCAGCAGTACCATCACAATTGAAATCACGTGCCTGCAATTTGGTTAAACTTAACTGTGATTTATTCACGGTGGTCACATCCTTAACAGATGCTACAACTTGATTCGCTGAGTCTTTTAAATTCACAATGGTTGTGTTGGATTGGGTAACATTATTTGAAGCAGTATTATTCACCTGAACAAACAACCTGACTTGTGACCGTGATGCCAATCCACCACTCGGTAAATCTGATAAATGATTAATTAAGGTATCACCACCATCAAACTGTCCATTATTATTGGCGTCATAATAAAGTTTGGCATTAAATTCAGACTGATCATTGCTTAGAACAAAATCATAACTGCCAGAAAAAGCTGTATCGCTATGATTGACCAATAGATGGCTATATACCACAGTGCCTAATGGTGCGACCTGACCATATAAATCTGGCATAAATTCCAATTGAGGCTTGGAGTTTACACTTTGAATGGTTATGGCATCTTTAATAATGTCCTGAGCAGGGTTACCTGTAGCGACAAAGCTGGTTGAGATGACACGGAAATAAATCGGTACGGTGACGTCATTATTAACTTTATCGACCTCAACAACCGCACAGACCAGTTGGGTTTCTCCATCATTTAAATAAATCGTCTTACCAATTTCATTACCCAACCCACTACAGTTTGTACCATTTGTGGATGTATAAAAACGCACACGGTTTACACCTGCGGGTAAAGTTAGGCTGGAAAAATCACTGCTGGCATTTGCATTGAGCAAATACTCTGTTCCAACGCCTGTATGTTTCACCCTTAATGGAAAAATTGCCTGCCCACCAGTCACAGGGTTATTACTGGATTTTACTGTTAAGGTTTTCCAAGCAGCACCATTATTATCAACCACACCATTACCCTGCCCCGTATTATCCGCATTGGTTAAATCTACTAGTTGTGAAACAAGAGTAAGGGTCAAAGTACCCTGATCTTTAATTGTACTGGTTTTACTACCGTCACTCACAGACTGTGCTTGTGGTGTAACTTCAAAAACTGTATTTGTGGTTACCGCATAACTACTTGGGAAACGAACTTTGACCACAACAGGAACACTGGTATTGGCAGCCAATAATCCTGTATCAGGAATGCCATCACCATTACTGTCCAATAACGGAGTCACACCATCCGCACGATACAACTCAATTTGACTGCCTGCTGGAAATGTACTGCCAGTTAAAGTGAGGTTAAAACGGTCTGTGGTATTCCCTGTATTCCAGACATAGTTGGTAAATTTAAGTTCACCGCCCTGTGATACCGCACTGGCAGTAATGGTATTAGTATTATCATTGACATTGCTTGCACTGCCATTCATTTTGACAGCATAGACTGGAGCAACATTTACAACTGCTGTATTTGTTTTGTCGGTCGTTGTTCCTGTCACATTGACAAAATTCTCAATCTTTCCTGCAATACTTTTATTAATTTTTACCTTAAATTCAATATAACCAATCGAATTTGCAGGAATACTGGTCAATACAGCAGTCACAACATTAGAACTTACATAATAATTAATACCAGTAGGATCATTTGCTCCTGTTGCAGGGTCGACGGTTGTGCCATTCCAGTTTTCACCACTATTGGATTGATACGTTAAGGTTGAATCCAGAGTATCCGTTAAAGTGATATTACCTGTAGCAACATTACTTGGATTTTGATAATCCAAACGTATTGTGACAATGTCTCCATTTGCAGCAGTAGTTTGGGAGAATTTTTTACGTACCATCAACGTGGACTGATCAGTTACAGTTGCCTTGTCAACATTAGTGTTTGTTCCAGTTGCACCATTCATTGATGTCACAGCTAAAGTCAAGTTTGCAACTTTTCCTGTGGTAATCGTATTTGGTATGGTTGCCGCAACAACCAGTCCAACTGACTGACCTGCACCCAATGTATAACCTGTGATTGGCGATCCATCTGGGACACCATCATTATTGGCATCCAGATAAACCGTCAGGCTACTATTCACAAAATCAAAATCATCACCAGTGAGATTATTGCTTACAGCGAAAGTATATTGATCTGTATCGTTACTGGTATTGGTTAAGATATGGTTAAAATAAACAGTCTGTCCTGCCACTACTGTTTTGTTATTGGCTGCCACCAAATTTAATGAATACACAGGCAAAATCGTGGTTTGAACAAGATTTGAACGTGCCACCTGTACAACAGTTGAACCCTCTTCACTATATTCACCGACTGCCATGTTACTGATGATCGAGTTGGTTGCAGCCCAGGCCGATTGCTGGACCATCAACACGCACAGCAAGGTCAAGACCCAATTAAACAGTTTTGGGCGGTTATTATTTAATGTATTGATCATCTTCATGCTCTAATATCCGCTCTGTTTATGGGCTTACCCGAATAGAAAAGTACATGGCAGCCTGATCCTGTGGCGCAAGGGTGCCAACATTTCCTGAAATCTGCCCCGCATTGACTGCAACTGAACCCTGACTAATTGACGGTGGTAAACCAACACGCAATTGACTGTAAACAGGTACAACGTCATTGATCACGACATTACTGGCCGAGGTTATTCCCTCATTTTTAATGGTTAAACGGTAAGTCACACATTGATTTGGTTTTATCTGAAGCGGTGTACTTCCGTAAGTTGCATTGGTTACCGTAGCCAAAGTTAAGGCACAATTTTCATCCTTGGTCTGCTCTTTGGTCAAACGTAACTGGGTTGGATCTACCGTGGTCAAGTCAGTGTTTTGTAAATCAGCCAAAGCCAAACCCTGAATAACATTGTTTGTTTTTACAATAATATTGGCTGCACTGGACATACCATTGGTTGCGGTTGTCGGTGCCTGAACTTTTAAGAGAAGTTGAATTGAAGCTTGCGGCGCTAAACCACCCGTAACCGTAGATAAGTCATTAATGAGTGGATCAGTTGCATCAATCACACCATTGTTATTGGCATCATAGTACAACGTATAAATAAAATTATCGGCTGGTTTCTGCGATACAACACTTAGGCTAACCTGACCCGTGGCACTCCCCTCAACAATCGTACCCATGTTTTTCAAAGTATGCAGATAAACAACTGTTCCACCAACATTCACTCGTCCCTGTTGATCATTTGCCAATGTCATTTGTCGTTGAATAAGATCGACTTGATCTTTAATGCTATCTGCCTGAGCATTCATTGGAGATTTTATCGCAAACCAAATTGGCAAATTGGTCAAGTTGGTATTAGGTGGAACAGTGACTACCGCACAATATTGTTTGATTGCACCAGCAGCAACAACCCCTGTATTGCTAATTTCACTTGTTAATGTCTGGCAACTATCATTGGTATCATAAAATTTTACGATCCATTGCGGAGGCAAATTGGTGCTGATGTTATTCACATCAATCTCATTGGCTGAAGCATATAAATTATAATTATTGGCGACACTATTATAATTCTTAACCATTAAGGGAAATACTGCATTTCCGCCCTTAATTGCAACTTGCTTGAATAGTGCCTGTCCACCAGCTGCTGTGACATTTCCTATGCCAGTTCCTGAACCATCATTATTGTACAAGTCACTAGAACCGACAGAATTAGTATTGGTTAGTTGATCACGAGTCGCATTCTTAATTGCTGTATCTGTGGTAGAAATTGCTGTGATGTCAAAATTCAAAGTCTCTGTAGTGACACAATTGGCAGGAAAATAAACACCAAGCACAATTTTTTTCGATGCGCCTGCTGCCATCGAACCTGTATCTACCACACCGTCAGCATTACTATCGGTGAGCAAAGTTTTTCCATCAGAGTGATATAAACGTGTTATCGCACAACTTGGCACATTTACACTTTTATCAATTGTAAGATTATAGCTATCTGTTGCCTGCCCCGTATTCCAGACATAATTTTCAAACTGAACTTCTTTGGCGGCGCCAGTAAATGTGTTTGCTTTGGTGAGCAAGTCATTCGTGCCTCCATCAGTATTTCCAGCAGAAGAGTTATTCAGTATCACCCCTAAGCTTTGCTCTACATTAAAAATAACGGTGTTGGTGTTGGTGTCTTTCAATAAAGTAGTTGTATTGTTTTTATACTGTTTATAGTTCGCAGTGTTATTGATCTTTTCCGCTGCATTCGGATTAACTTTCACCTTAAAGCTCACCGTGCCCTTGCTTAATGCGGCAATCCCTGTCAGTTTAAACTCCACCTCACCATTTACATATTTATAGTTCATGACTGATTCAGCAGTACTTCCTGCTTCATTGTCATTATCTATATCTGTCAGTGTAGCCGTGCCATTACTCCAAATCGCAGTTCCCGCCTGATATGCAACATTACTCGGCAAGGTATCATGCACCAGCAACTGACCTGATGCAGTCCCTGTATTGCTATAGGTAAATGTATAGGTAACTTCTGTGCCTGTTTTACCTGTACTGATATTTTGAGATTTTGTGACCTGAATGACCGCATCATCAACCACTTTTGCAACATCTGAGACAGTGGCAGACACATTACCTGGATCAAGTTGACTGGTTGAAGTTAAACTAAAGTTTGCCACATTACCTGCGACAACATTTTTAGGAATACTTCCGACCACCACCAAAGCAACTGACTCGTCTGCCTCTAAGTGCAAGATTGCATTATTGAGTAAATTATTATTGTCATCAGGTTCACCATTTTGATCCCGATCCACATAAACTGCGATATTTTCCAGATCAAATTGATCATTTGTGAGCTGTGTCAGAGCAACCTTATAGTTATCTGCGATATTTCCCGTATTGGTGAGTACATGAGGGAAATTGAGTTTACTGCCAATTGTACCAATATTTTGCTGATTGCTTTGTAGACTCAATGAGTAAATGGGCTGAACTGTCAGGATAACAGGGTTGGAGTTAATTGTTTGTAGGTTGCCCTGTTTATCATAAAAATCACCACTCGCAATATTGGTGATACTGCTACCTGCCTTAGGCTGAGCAAAAGCAATAGAGCTACAAGAAAAGATAAATAAACCAAGAAAAGAGGTAAACGAAATTTGTGAGATATCACTTTTCTTGAACCGACCTATCATATCCAACAACCCACTAAAAAAATAAAAAATTATATTGACGATTTTTCAACCAGAATACTACAAAAAACCAACTTTTAACAGAAAAATGTAAAATAATAGTTATTTTTATTAAAAATAATAAATTTAGCAACATTTATTTTCAAATCAGAGACTACAAGCACATTATTTATTATTAGATATGGAATCAAATAAAAATTTAGGAGAACCCTATCACAATAAAAGCAAATATTTTTATGTCTTTCAACACAAAAAAATGACCTAGACGAATACTGTCAGTTTTAAGCATAAAACAAACATTCACTGCATAAAAACGTCATATCAATCATTCGGAAGATTATTTAATTTCTCTGCTATATCAATTTTGACTTCAATAATTCCTAAAAATTCTGAATGGCTTGAATTCTATAATCAGTAAAATTTTTATGTGGAGTAAGTTGAGGGGTAAATCTAAAGATAAAAAAATAAGCCCTTGTAAAAACAAGGGCTTATTTCAATATTTGGCGGAAGCGGTGTCAGTCACATTAAGAACTCAAATTATTGATTAATAAATATAAAAATATTTAAATTTAGTTTTTTACTACTATTTTTACTACAAAAAATTCCACCAACTCGTTTGTTCAATACTTGTTCATTATAAACTAAATTGCTGTGAATAGCCTGATAACTACCCATTAAGCATTACCCTCAGCTTGCTCATCATCAATCAACTCAAATTTTCTTAATTCATCAGCTACCAAAGTTTGCAGTTGATCTTTAGGTAATAGTAGTTGGTACTCAGCCACCCCGATAGGCTTACCTACATCTTGCAAAGCAATTTCCACATCTAAATGATCTTTATCGGCACAAAGAATAATACCGATAGACTGATTCTCGTTTTCAGATTTTTCTAACCGATCAAGCAGTGATAGATATAGGTTCATTTTACCAACATATTCTGCTTTAAAACTTCCTATCTTGAGTTCAATCGCAACGAGGCTTCGTAAGCCACGATGAAAGAACAGCATATCAACAAAATATTCTTTACCATTATATTCCAGTCGGTGCTGATTACCAATAAAGGTAAATCCCTTACCAAGTTCCAGTATGAAATATTTGATTTTTTCAATCAAACGTCTCTCTAGTTCCAGCTCTCTGATAGGCTCAGTAATTCCCAGAAATCCAAGGTTATACTGGTCTTGGAATATTTCATTGGCATAGTCTGCATGAGTTGCGGGAAGCGTGTTATTAAAATTGTTCGATTTTAACTGGTTCTGTGTTTGACCATACATATCCATTTTTATAGCATTAAGCAATAAATCCCTTGACCAACTTTTTTCAATGGTTTGTTGCATATACCAATGGCGGACTTCTTTATCCTTAATTTTTTCCATCAATAAGATATTGTGTCCCCACGGCAATTTTGCAACAGCCTGTTGCAAAATTGAAGTTTCTGGATACTCCAAAGCAAAACGTAACATATAACCTAAGTTTCGTTCTGAAAAACCTTTTAGGCTGGTAAATTCATGTTGTAAATCTACTGCCAGTTGTGGAATAACCTTTGCTGACCAACCCTCCTGCTGTTGGCGCTCAGCAATCATTTTTCCTGTTTGCCAGTAAAGCAATATCATTTCAGCATTTACAGCAAGAGCTGTTCGTAACCGTGTTTGTTGTATTACATTTTTTATATCAGCGAATAATGACTGGTATTTTTCGATTGCTATTTCATTGCTCATAAAAGAACCTAATCAGATCAGCATCTATCTTGGTAAATTTGGCATAACAACTTGATTCATTGCTTTATCCATGACGACATGAAAGCATAGCATAAGTTGAACTAAAGACTTTTTACTGCTGCTTAATTTACAACCAAAGCATCATTTTCAAAGACAGCCTGTAAGACTTGGTATAAATATTCCACAGCAATCACTTTCATAGAGCCTATAGGTTGTTTTGGCTGATTCACTTTAGGTACAACTACAGTTTTAAATCCATTCTTTTCTGCTTCCTTTATACGGTCCTGTGCATTGGGTACAGACCGAATCTCGCCAGACAAGCCTACTTCACCAAACACAGCCATATCGTGAGGCAAGGGTTGATTTTTCAAACTCGATACACAAGCCAGTAAAACTGCTAAATCTGACGCTGTTTCTGTAATTTTCAATCCGCCCACAATATTGACATAGACATCATGTTTCAGAATATCCACTTTAGCTTGTTCTTTCATAATGGTAAGAAGCAACGTTAGACGATTATGCTCCAAACCTAAAATAAGCTGTCTAGGTGCATTTTCTGTTTTACTCACCAAAGACTGCACTTCAACTAAAAATGGTCGTACACCATTTCTACTAACCATGACAACAGAACCAGCAACTGCCTCACCATAGCGATCCAGAAAAATCGTGGCTGGGTTGATGACTTCTTTTAATCCCTGATCGGTCATATCAAATACACTTAGTTCATTCACCGCACCAAAACGATTTTTAACCACTCTGAGCATGCGATACTGTAAGTCGCTTTGTCCCTCAAAATGCAAGACACAATCAACCATGTGTTCAAGCACTCTAGGTCCTGCCAACTCACTTTCTTTGGTGACATGCCCAACAATCAGTAAAGATATTCCTGTATGTTTGGCAAATCGGGTTAAGATTGAAGCTGATTCTTTAATTTGCGACACATTTCCTGAAGCCGCAGGAATAGACTCTGTATATAAGGTTTGAATAGAATCCAAAATCACCAGAGAGGTTTTTTGTTCCGTTAATATTTCGCAAATACGCTCTACCTTCGTTTCTGCCATGACATCAAGTTTGTCCAGTGGCAGACCCAATCGTTTAGCTCGCATGGCAACTTGTGACAGTGACTCCTCCCCAGTGATATATAAAACGGATTGATTTTCTGCAATATAGGTTGCTGTTTGTAAAAGTAAAGTTGATTTGCCAATGCCAGGGTCACCACCAATTAACACCACTGATCCAGTGACCAGCCCACCACCTAATACACGATCAAACTCATCAATACCTGTTGAACACCTAAGCTCCTGACTCATTTTCACCATATTTAATTTAGTAATATGATGTTGTTGTCCTGCATAGCCAGAATGACTTAAACCTGTTGTTGCCCGATGTCGGGGCTTTCGTTCAACTGTTGTTTTGCTGAAACTATTGTATGCTCCACATTTAACACAGTGTCCTGTCCAGTTATCCTCCTCCTTACCACATTCACGGCATATATGGACTATACATTTAGCCATAGTAAAAACTCTATTTTTTAGTCACCTCAGCACCTTATCAAGCCAGATTATTAATCTCAAGCAAGGTAATGAAATAAGGGGAATTCGTTGAGAATAGAGGGGGAAAATGCCATTCAATGATATACGACATACAAGGTTAAATAACATTGAATTGAATCACCAATATATTTAAGCTGATTCAAAATATAATCCTACAAAACTACAGCGATATTGAGATATTGAAAAAATAGAAGTATTTGCTGCTCAACACCTCCAACCTCTACCTTTGCGATTGATCACATGCTCATCAATGGCAAAAAGGTTACGATGGACGATACGCATAACACTTTAACCCAAAAGCTGGGCAAACCCTCTTCAAATGGCAAGGGGGTACAACGAATGGAAATTTGGCAGTACCCAGGTTTATGCAGCTTATGGTCAGTACGGTTTGCAAAAACTAAGTGTGATGACCACAGGTAATACTTCCAGTTTGGTTGCTGTTGTCAATGACAAACAGATTCAACTGAAAAAAGATACATTTAATAATGTGAAATCAAAGCTCAAACGCGGCTGTACTGATATTTAGGAATTGCGTTTTGCAGACCAGTTTTATTATGCCACTACATTCTTGTAGGGGCATAATAAAATTAAACTGAAATATCTATTCATCATTTATAATTAATATCAACCTACACTCAGTTCAACCTAATATTTTTCTAAATAAGAAATCACTTCTTTGTATTTGTCCTTTAATTTTTTATATGTAATATATTAAACAAATAAGTTGAGTATATTACATGAAAATATCCTTACTCATATCCTCACTGCCTACGCAGAACACAACCACTCGTATGAGAGTCTGGCGATCCCTCAAAGCAAGTGGTGCAGCAATTCTAAGAGATGGTGTCTATCTACTTCCAATTTCTCATAGCGAGAAATTTGATTCTATTGCAAATGATGTTATTTCAGAGCAAGGGACTGCTTATGTGTTTCACGCTGAGCAACCCTTAAATCTTGAACTTGCTCCTTTTTTCAGTAGGAAAGAAGAATACGACGCTCTCTATAAACAACTTACTGAATTAAGAGATCGCCAAACTAAAGATGAAAAGAAAGAACTACTCAAGCAAGTCCGTAAATTAAGAAAAAATATCGATGCACTTGTAGAAATTGACTATTACCCTGATGAAACTCAGGCACAAGTTTTAAATGAGCTCTCCTCTTTAGAACTTTCAATTGCACGTATTGGTGAAGCGAATGAGCCTCAATCAATACAATCTCATATTCAACTTCTAGATAAAAATAGTTATCAAAACAGAACTTGGGCAACCCGTAAAAGACCTTGGATTGATCGTCTAGCCTCTGCATGGCTAATAAAGACTTTTATTGACTCTGCGCCTACATTCATTTGGCTAGAAACACCAAGTGACTGCCCTAAAACAGCATTAGGATTCGATTTTGATGGCGCTACTTTCAGCCACATTAATCACTGGGTGACCTTTGAGGTTCTCTTACATAGTTTTAATTTAGAAACACCCGCTTTAAAGAAAATCGCTGAAATTGTTCATTACCTTGATGTAGGTGGAATTGAACCCCCTGAAGCACTTGGTATTGAAAAAGTTATCCAAGGAATTCGAAGTCAAATAAGTGACGATGATCAACTATTTGCATTATCGAATCATATTTTCGATGGCTTATATGCCAACCTCTCAAGAGAATAATCATGGAACAAAAACTTGTTATCAAGTCAGAGCAAGAAATACAGCCTATTTCATTTTGGAAAGCATTTCTGTTTTGGCTTAAATTGGGGTTTATTAGTTTTGGTGGACCAGCGGGACAAATCGCTGTTATGCACCAAGAATTGGTTGAACAAAAGCGCTGGATTTCTGAAAAACGTTTTCTACATGCTCTCAACTACTGCATGTTACTGCCTGGGCCTGAAGCACAACAATTAGCAACCTATATCGGTTGGTTAATGCATAGAACCGTTGGTGGATTAGTTGCAGGAATCCTATTTGTATTACCCTCTCTCTTTATTCTGATTGGTCTGTCATGGGTTTATGTAAAATTTGGTGATGTTCCTATCATTGCTGGTCTTTTTTATGGGATTAAACCTGCTGTTGTTGCTATCGTTTTTCATGCGACATATCGGATTGGTAGCCGATCGTTGAAAAATAAGTTTTTATGGGCAATCGCTGCGCTTGCATTCATCTCAATATTTTTCTTTAACTTGCCATTCCCCTTAATCGTTCTAACGGCTGCAATTATTGGATATTTGGCAAGTAAAAAATATCCAAGCTTTTTTACAGGTGGGGGGTCACACCAACAAGGTAAAAAAGATTATGGTCCCGCATTAATTGATGATGATACACCTACCCCAAAACATGCCATATTTAGTTGGAAACATTTAGCTAAGATACTTTTGATTGGAGCAATCCTATGGCTTGCCCCAATTATCAGTTTGGTTTTAACGCTTGGTTGGGATCATTCTTATACTCAAATGGCTTGGTTCTTTACAAAAGCTGCGTTGCTCACATTCGGTGGTGCTTATGCAGTATTACCTTATGTTTATCAAGGTGCTGTTAATTTTTATGGTTGGTTGAGTCCAACACAAATGATCGATGGTTTAGCCCTTGGAGAAAGCACCCCAGGTCCTCTGATCATGGTTGTTGCGTTTGTAGGATTCTTAGGTGGCTTTAATCATGCTCTGTTAGGTAATGAACATCTATTCTTAGCAGGTGTATTGGGTGCTGTGATTGTGACTTGGTTTACTTTCCTATTTTCTTTCATTTTTATTCTAGCTGGTGCTCCAGTGATTGAATCAACCCACAATGAATTAAAATTTACTGCACCTTTGATGGCAATCACTGCCGCTGTTGTTGGTGTAATTTTAAATCTTGCACTGTTCTTCAGTTACCACGTTTTATGGCCAAATGGATTCGACCGTCCATTCAACTATGAAGCAATGGTTATTGCGATTGCAGCATTTATTGCCTTATTCCAATTTGAAGTCAAAGTCATGTATGTCATTTTTGCTTCAGCATTCTGTGGCTTGATTTTGTATATCGGTGCATAAATTTATAATTTTTAGTTTTTAATAAAAAAGGAAGCTAAGCTTCCTTTTTTATTGAACGATAAAACAAGTTTGAAATTGTACAACAAATAAATAATGCACTTCTAAGCCATTAATCGGAAAAAATTATTTAGGCCATTTTTGATGGTAGTCATCAATCACATATTCATGCACATGCACACCATTGATCTGATGTTGAATCACATGTTCATGGTCTGCGGGCAAATCATCATGGCTATGTACTAAAACATCATCATCTTTAGTTGTCCATAAGCGTAATGCGAGGATGAGAGCAACAACGGCAATAACTGCCATCGGTATAAATGTTTGTAATGTCCCTATATTCGTACTCAACCATCCAACCAATGGATAAGTAATTAACCAACAAGCATGTGAAAATGCAAATTGGGCTGCGAATAATGATGTTCTATTCTCACTGGAAGCAGACTTACGAATCAAACGCCCTGTAGGTGTTTGGGAAACCGAATATCCAATACCAAGGACAAACCAAAGTGCTAACAAACCATTATAAGATGCAATCAAAGAACCACTGAATAACCCAATGACAAGAATTGTCGTTCCCGTCAACATCACTGTTCGATCAGGAAACTTATCCAATATCTTAGGTAGGATGAACGCTGAAAGCATAGAACCTAATCCAAATAAACCAAAAGCCCAAGTTGTCGCATTTTCAGTTAGCTTAAATGTCGATTGAACCAATACCACGGTATTTACAATCACTACAGCGCTTGCTGACGCAATTGCTAAATTGAGAGCAAGCAATGCTTTAAGTCTTGGCGTATTAAAATAAATTTTAGCTCCCTGCTTAATACGGCTATAAACACCTCTAAATTCAGGTACTTTGGCAACTGGTAATTTCGCACTTACCACAAACAAAGCAGAACCGATAAAACCTAATACTGTTCCCAAAAACAGATTGTGATAGCTCATCAGAGTTAATAAAAATGCTGCCAACATTGGACTAATGATATTTTCTAAATCATAGGCTAAGCGAGATAATGACAAAGCATTGGTATAGTCTTTTTCTTCAGGCAAAACATCAGGAATCATTGCCTGAAATGTTGGCGTAAATGCAGCAGATGCAGATTGCAGAATAAAAATAAGCACATAGATTTGCCAAATTTGTGTCACAAATGGTAGGCACAATGCTGTCAATGCCCGAATAACATCTAATCCGACCAAAACCTGTTTTCTTGGTAATCGCTCTGCAAATGCCGATGCTATAGGTGCAACACCAATATAGGCAATCATCTTAATTGCCAATGCAATGCCAAGAACTTGAGCAGCTTGACCTTTTGCAATATCGTATGCCTGTAAAGCTAGGGCGATTGTAATCAACCCAGTCCCTATCAGTGCTATTACTTGCGCCAAAAACAAATGCCGATATGTTGTGTTTTTTAGTACTTCTAGCATTTTATGGATTCCTTTTAGAATCTGACATTTATAACGATTAAATCTCCTTGGAAGACTATTCCAAGGAGATTGATTAAAGCTTAAAAGACTTTCTTCATTTCACTAAACTGTCCTTCTACAAGTAGAGTTACAGTCACTGGATTTTCAGTACGGTTACGCCAGAACCAACCATGTTTACCATCAAAAGCTGCTTTTAAGACACCTTGTTGAGTTGTCTCATTCTTGCCTTTTCCATAACCATGATAAAATCCTTTAGGCGCATTTACTGGATCGCCATGAGTATCATAGTTAAGACCACCTCCTACAGCTTTCCAATCAAAGTTGACACTTGCACTTTGCGGCATTGTTAGTTTTACCTCTGTGGCTTGCCCAGGTTTTAGCTCAATACTAATACTCTCTTTATTAATCGCAGGCATCGCCATTTGATCATTCTCAGTCGCTACTTCAGTCGAAATTTCTGAGACAACTGAGTCAGAGTTATTCACCACTTGTTGAGAATTAATACCATTCTCTGACTCTTCAGCTAGAGATTGTTTAATTTCACCCATTTTTGTTAAGCCAAGTACTTTACCCATTCCTGTTGGGTCAATCGCATATTCCGCAGGCATGACACAGGTAACCAATACAACCACAGCACTTATAGCCGCGATAGCTGTTGATTTGATTAACTTTTTTGATGAAGGTAATTCGATATCTTTTGGAATTTCAACGTTATACATAATTTAGATCCTTATTGAGTAATGAAGCCAGTAAGTTGATAGCCAACAAGTAAAAAACCGAGGAACATGAGGAAGACATTGCTTTGATAGGCTGTTTTAAAGAAATAAGGTGTCTTTCTCCAAAACGTCATTAATAACAAGATGATGCACAGAGCCATAAACTGACCTAATTCAACCCCAATATTGAATGAGATTAAATTTGCCAGTAGCCCATCACTCGGAACTTCATATTCCTGAATTTTTACTGCGAGTCCAAAACCATGAATCAGACCAAAAATTAAAGTCGCTATTTTCGTGTTTGGTTGAAAACCAAACCAACGCTGATAAGCCCCCAAGTTATCAAGAGCCTTATAAACAATTGAAAAACCGATGATTGCATCAATGATGTAGGCATTTATCGAGATATTGTAATAAACACCCACCAGCATTGTAATCGAATGCCCAAGTGCAAACAGGCTGACGTACAAGCCTATGTCCTTCATTCGGTATAAGAAGAAGATAATGCCAACAAGAAATAGTAAATGGTCATATCCAGTGACCATATGTTTCGCACCCAAATAGATGAATGGAATCACATGAACGCCATAAATTTCTTGAATATAGCCCTTATCACCTTCTGCTACGCCATGAGCAAAAAGTGTCGGACTAACCAAGGTGATGGATAAAGCAAGTAATAGCTTTATGTAAGCACTTAATTTCACAATGTGTGAATCAATAATTTGCATGTATATCAAACTCCAAAATTTAAAATGAATTGAAAATCCATTAACTTTTTTGGGGGTTTAAAAATACGACTCACCATCAGATAAACATATTCTTTTGACCAATCTAGAATCGAAATTCCCTTTAAGAGATGAGCTAAAGCGGCTGATTTAAGTACGTCATAGCCAACAAAATGTTCATAGTAATTATCTTGGTGACTATGTGAATGTTGTTGGCTTATCTCATGATGGTGAGAGTGAATTGCATCAATTGAAACGTGTCTCTGAAATTCATTGTCAGTTACATGCTCATTAAAGTGCAAACATAAAGCGAGACTGATCATGCAGACTAGCCACATCATCACAAATTTGCTTTGTTTATCTCGCAATATATTTGTCATTAAAGATGCCCCTAAACAACCTGTTCAGTGGCATCGTTTGATTTTCTTGACCTACCTTGGTTAAACCACACATATAAGGTCGGCAAAATAATCAAAGTCAGTAAGGTTGATGAAATAATCCCACCAATAACGACAGTTGCAATTGGGCGCTGAACTTCAGAGCCAATGCCTACGTTTAAGGCCATCGGAATAAAACCTAATGAAGCGACTAAAGCTGTAATCAACACGGGACGGAGTCTTTCCATTGCACCATGTTTCACTGCATCAATGACACTTTCACCTTGAACTCTAAGTCGCTGGATGGCTGAAACAAGAACCAAACCATTCAGCACAGCAACACCCGATAAGGCAATGAAACCCACAGCCGCAGAAATTGAGAATGGAATATCACGTAGTGCTAAAGCAATCACACCACCTGTTAGTGCAAATGGCACACCCGTGAATACCAAGATACTGTTTCTAACATTACCTAAAGCCATATAGATCATGGCAAAGATCAGAATTAAAGCAATCGGTACTACAACCATAAGACGATTTGAAGCAGATTCCATTTGCTCAAACGTACCGCCCCAAGTCAGCCAATAACCATCTGGTAATTTAAAATCAGCATTCAGCTTAGATTGTGCTTCTGAAATGTAACTACCAATATCAGTTCCACGAACATTTGCTGTAATGACGATACGACGTTTACCATTTTCGCGAGAAATTTGGTTTGGTCCTTGAACATTTTTTAACTCAATTAATTCAGATAAAAGTACACTTGAACCATCAGGCAGATTCACAGGAACTTGATAGAGTTTTTCTAAGTCTGTGACAGAGTTTTGATCCATACGTACGACAATGTCGAACTTTCGATCACCTTCAAATACCTTACCTGCTGTCTCGCCTGTGATTAGGCTAGAAACCTGTTTTTGTACATCCTCTGCATCAAGTCCATAGTTGGCAATCATGTCTTTTTTCAGCTCAACAGAAACCATAGGTAAACCAGACATCTGTTCGACTTTAAGATCAGCAGTACCATTGACTCCCTCTAAAATTTTAGCGGCAGCGTTTGCCGATTCAAGCAACTGTTCCAAATCATCACCATAAATTTTTACGGCAACATCTGTTCGAACACCTGAAATAAGTTCGTTAAAACGCATTTGAATCGGCTGTGTAAACTCATAATTGTTTCCATATACGCCTTTAGCTACACGTTCAATTTCAGCAACAACCGCAGACTTTTCCTTATCAGGATTAGGCCACTGACTACGAGGTTTCAGCATGACAAAGTTATCTGCAACGTTAGGTGGAACAGGATCAGTAGCAATTTCAGCAGTCCCCACTTTGGCAAAAATAGTCTGAACTTCTGGAATTTTCTTAATCTCTTTTTCTAATGTGTATTGCATTTCAATTGCTTGAGTCAACGACGTGCCAGGGATACGCAAGGCATGTAGTGCCACATCTCCCTCATCCAAGGAAGGTATAAACTCTGAGCCTAAACGAGTCGAAAGACTTGCACTAAAAACAAAGAAAATAGAGACAAAAGCAATTAGCAAATATCTGTGATTTAAAGACCAATCTAAAATTGGGTTATAAAACCTTTTGATGCCATGGACGATTTTTGACTCTTCTTCTTTAATTTCACCAGTAGTGACCAATGCCACCATTGCAGGGACAAACGTAATTGAAAGAATCATTGCTGCCACTAAAGCCATAACCACTGTTGCAGCCATTGGTGTAAACATCTTTCCTTCAACACCAGTCAGAGTCATTACAGGTAGATACACCAAGATAATGATCAATTGACCATAGAGAATCGCTTTGCGGGATTCTTTAGTCGCCTCAAACACAGTCGTAAAGCGTTCTTGCCTTGTTAAAACTCGCCCAAGCTCTTTTTGTTTAATTGCCAACTTCGCTAAGGAGGCCTCAACAATTACAACAGCACCATCTACAATAATCCCGAAATCTAGTGCCCCAAGACTCATAAGGTTTGCACTAATTTTCTGGTTCACCATACCTGTGATTGTCATCAGCATGGATAATGGAATAACTAGAGCTGTAATCAGCGCGGCACGGAAGTGACCAAGAAATACAAACAGAACAACGATTACCAGAATCGCACCTTCTAAAAGATTCTTTTTCACCGTCTGTATCGTTGCATCAACCAAAGTTGTACGGTTATAGACAGCTTTTGCTTCCACACCCTCTGGTAATGATTTTTGAACTTGCTGTAGTTTTTGATCAACAGCATGAGCAACATTTCGTGAGTTCTCACCGATAAGCATGAATGCTGTACCCAGTACAATTTCCTGCCCATCTTTAGTCGCAGCACCTGTACGTAATTCGTGACCAATAGATATTTTGGCAACATCTTTCAATCTGAGGATATAACCATTGCTCGTCGTAATTGGGATATTCTGGATTTGCTCAATCGAGTTAATTTGAGAATCAGAGCGAATCAAATACTGTTCACCATTTTTCTCAATATATCCCGAGCCTTTGTTCATGCTGTTCTTAGAGATCGCTTCTAAAATCGCTTTCTGATCTAGCCCTATACTACGTAAATAAGCATAATCAGGTTGAACTACAAATTGTTTGAGATAACCGCCAATGGTATTGATTTCATTAACACCCTCAACATTTCGAAGCTGAGGTTTAATCACCCAGTCTTGTAAGGTGCGTAATTCCGTAGGTGAAAGCGGATTAGGATTGTTCTTGGCATTTTCAACGGTATACATGAAGATTTCGCCAAGTCCTGTAGAAACAGGCCCCATAGAGGTTGAAATTCCAACGGGAAGATTTGGTGTCACTCCTTGTAGCTTCTCATTGACTAATTGTCGGGCAAAATAAATATCAGTCCCTTCTTTAAAAATTGCCGTCACTTGTGACAGGCCATACCTAGAGACTGATCGGGTATAGTCTAAATTTGGAATACCAGCCAAAGCCGTTTCAATAGGATAAGTCACCTGAGACTCCATCTCCATTGGAGAGAGTCCTTGAGCTTCACTATTAATCTGAACTTGTACATTCGTAATATCGGGAACAGCATCAATTGGTAGCTTAAAATAGTTATAAGCCCCCAATGCACCGACAAATAGGAATACGATGAGTACAAGCCAACGATTCTTAATCGAGAGTTTAACAATCTGATCAAACATATTCGCTACTCCCCTTAATGGTCATGAGTAGCGCCAGATTTACCTAGCTCTGCTTTTAAAAGATATGAATTTCCTGCGGCATAAACCTGTCCTATTCGTAATCCAGATTTAACTTCCACATACCCATTGTATTTATCACCGAGCTCCAGTGGTCGAGCTTCAAAATCGTTACCAACACGAATGAATACCACGTCCCAATCACGGAAATTCTGTAACGCATCTTCACGTACAACCATTGGCTTTTGACTTTGATTTTCAAAAATTTGAGCCGTGATTAACTGTCCAGAACGCCACTTAAACTGATTTGGTATCTCAATAAATACCTGCGCTGTACGTGTTTTAGTATCGATGACATCACTAATATATTTGATTTTGCCCAATGCCTCTTCTGTGCCTGTTGGACTTTGAGGCTTAACTTTGACTCTGTTTGTAGGGTTTATAGCATTAAGCTTGTCAGCAGGAACATTTACTACTGCCAAGAGTTGTGAAGTATTTGCGATTTTAAAAATAGGGGTTGAAGAGCTTACATTAGATCCAACAGCACCAAGGATTTCTAATATTGTTCCTGACATTGCGGCACGAACTTCAACTGTTCCATTACCTGAACCGCCATAAGAGCTTATTAAGTTATTCAACTCATTTGCACGAGTTTGAGCAGCATCAAAATCTCTCTTTGCAGAAATATAATCAATCTCAGGTGATACACGCTTTTGCCATAATGCTCGTTCTTGTTCCATTTTTTGGCGAGCAAACTGTAGAGTATCCAAAGCAACTTTACGATCTGCATTCAAACGAATTAAATCTTGGCTTTGGACAACAGCAAGTAAGTCTCCTTGGCTTACTTTATCCCCAATATTACGGTAGGTTTTTATCAATGTTCCACTGGCTTTTGGTGCAACAAGGCTTTCAAAATTATCAGGAAACTTCAATTCACCTTTCAATTCCAAAGCATTTTCAAACATCATTGGTTCAACTTTTAAAAGCTCTAAACCACTGCTCTTAATACTACTGTCTAACATGGTGACACGACCTTCTTTCGTATCCCACTTCCAAGTATGTTTTTTTCCTTGATAATCAACATTTATAACCATCAAGAACGAATGTGGTTCATAGACAATTTCATTCCCAATCAAGTAATCACTCTCTGGCTTAAATTGAATGTTTTGCTCCGCATCCAAACGCTTGATGTAGACATTTGCCGTTAAATCTTCAGGTTTAAGTGGTTTATCTTTGAAATACCCATAAACACGGAGATGTGGTTCTACGCCCTGCTCAAAGATTTTTACTTCTGCTGAGAAATCCCCATCACGATATAAACGTCCACCATGAGGTCCTTTCTCGTCACCTGCTACTGCAACTTTTTCTGCTGTTGCTTCCCCATGTGCTGAAGAAGACTGAGTCTTTTGACCTGTCTTGTACCATGCCACAGCACATAACACGACAAGCAAGGCAATAATGCCCGTAGCAATTAAAGTATTGGTTGGTTTATTCATATTCTTGCCCTTATTCTTGGTCTAAATGAGTAATGTAGTTGCGTTCGACTTCTGCAATTTCAGTCTGCAAAGCCAACCACAAATCGAATCGAGCAAGATGTTTGTCTAACCAAATTTGCTTAATGCTATTGAACTCAAGTAACGAGTTTTTCCCTGCTTGGTATCCCATCTCTGCAATGCGAAGACTTTCATTGGTTGCGGGCAAAATGGTTTGATCATATTGATGGATCGCATCGATTAAGTTAGAGACCTCAATGGACTTGTTTTCCAGTTCAATTTTAGAATTACGGCTAACCCATACAGACTGCGTTTCAGCTTTCATCTGTTCCGCTTGGGCAATCGCAATATTGCCTTTATTTCGGTTGAAGATATTGAGTGGTATTGAAGTTGAAACTTGGAAGACCTTGTCATTGGTTTCTTGATAGTTTTTGACCCCAACACCCAAAGTAATATCAGGTATTGCCTCTTTACGAGCGAGTTCAAATTGTGTCTTTTTCAATTTTGAACTCAGAATCGCTTCTTGCTCAGCCAAACTAATTTTGTCTGTGAAATTAAAACTTAGAGGAACTTCTAAGGCGTTGCTTGGTAGATTTGATGTGAACTTAGAGCACAGATTCTTCTGAAACTGCCCCTTTTTCACTTCGTTTTGATAACGTAGCTTTGATTCAGATGAAAGTGCTGCACTGAGCTGAGCATCGGAAGGAATGACTCGCCCAAGCTTGAGCCTTTCCGAAAGAACATTGGCTTGTCTTGCATTCAATTTACTTTCTGATGAGTAAATTTCAGCACGTTGAGTTGCCACATACCAACTCGCCATACAGATTCTTAAATCTGCTTTGAGTTCAGCCTGTCGCTTTGCTATTTCGAACCGATTACGATCACCTTGAAAACTCGCAATTTGCTTTCTCAAGGAGAGTTTATTACTGAGAGGAATCTCTTGTGACAGCCCCAACAAAGTTGTTGGACCATCCAAATCCTTCAATTTAGAATTGCCGAGACTATCCAACTCTACATTGAAAGTCGGATTATTTAATCTACCAGCAAACTTTTGGTTGATTTCATAAGCTTGTTCGGACTGCTGTAAGCTATTCAGTACAGCATCACTTGCGATTACCTGCTTTTGTAGTTCAGCATAATTCGTTTCTGCGAATACGTTTGCTGCTGTTACTACAAAACCACAGGTCAGAAATATCTGATATTTTTTAGACATGACTCTACCTATACAAAAAAATTAAAATTATTTTTGTATAGAAAGATCAATTACGTAGGACGATTAGGTCTTTAGAGTAAGTATAAGAATTACTAAATACTAGAGGGGGACGCCGCTTTACAAAGGCTCGATAAACGGGTTTTTCAAAAAGCTGGGAAAAAAATAAAACGAGTGGGATTGCGAAACTAAGAATAAAGACTGGATCTATGCTTAGATCACTATCAGAAGAAATTGGTTTTACTGAATGATGATAGATCGGCTCATCAAAATTCTTCCAAATATGTGCTTCCGCATCATGATCAGTAGAATTTTTTAGATAATCATCTGAGTGCTGTAAAGACCAATGACTAGAAGCATCATCCTCTACAATGATACTCAACTCATGTTGGTGTTCAATATTTTCAAGTAAAACAGGTGCCCATGCATGAACACCCGTAATTGTTATCGTAAACAAAAACAGGGTAAATGCGAGTATAAGCTTAGACAACCCACTTGAACGCATGGTGATGAACATACTTCTGATTTGCTGACAAAATACTAAAAAGCACGATTGATGTAAACCTATTTACTCAGACTTTAAATAAACAAATGTATCTAAACCTGATATTCGGAATGTTCAAAAAAAGAGTACTCATACTCTTTTTCAAGTGAATACTATCAATTCAAAGCCTGCACTGACTGCTGCAACCCTTTCTGAATATCCTGAACATGGGTCAAATCATGTGTCTGTTGGTGTGGCTCTGACTTCGTTTCATCCGTATAAAACTCCTCAACAATATCCAAACCCTCATCACCTCCCACCTCAAAACTGGCATTACCATAACCCTGTCGTGCCACATGATCTAAAGCCTCCTGATAAAACCCTGCTATTTTGCTTTGTTCATTCATCTGTTTGGCTGAAGTAATTGCCTCCTGCAAGTTAGTCCCATCACGTAAAGTTAAGTCCACGTAGTAAATCGGGGTACGATAGCTTTGTATAGTGCTTTTGCCTCTTAAAGTGAGTTGCAACGGTAGACATGACAGTAAATCACCCGATGCTGCATGGTAGTAACGTAGTCGTGCCGCCAAGGTACGGATACTGTTAAAACCTGTGGTTCTAAAGATAAATGTACCAAGCTCATCCGATTCATCCAGATTCACATACAGTCGTCCATAGGGTTTGCATAATCCACCTTGTGCCAATGGACATAAATCAGGGGATGGGCATGAGTGTTGCTCAACCCCTTGATTAGTCAATCGCTGACAAGTTTCTCCATTGCCTGAACAGATTAAACGTCCTGTTTGGCGGTCAAATAAGCTGTACTCTGCCCGTAGGTTTAAATCGGGATCATTGAAGATCATACGCACGGGAATCGTTCTGAGCTTTTGGTTTTGATTCGGTGCTTTGGCACGTAGTTGCTCATCCAATGGATGTTTCACCCATCCATCCTTATTCTGAATTTGACTAGTAATGGTAAATTGGTCATCCTTTTCAGGGATGCGTTTGCCGTTCTTTTCGACAATCTTGCCGATGCTAATACGACCTAAAACAGGTGGGGTGATTGCGAGACCTTTAATCATGATGTTGTCCTTTATATAGAGAAGTTAAAATTTGAATCAATAAATTTTGGGCATAAAAAATCCCATACCTGTTGCAGTATAGGATCAGTTTGGGTTGAGGTATTCGTTATCCACCATTGGGATAAATCTGAAAACGCCTTGTTCCTGCTTTGGTTTGAGGAAACTGCTGTAAATATTCAGGGTATTGTTTAAGCAAGGATTTGCTGTCTAGGCTGATGGAGTCCTGTGATTTCTTCCACGTCACTGATCCACCTGTAAACACCGCTCGTTCAGCTTCTTTCATCATCATTTGTAATTGATGTTTCAGTTCATCAAAATACTGTTGGTGCTGTTCAACCTTATGTCGCTCCTCTAACAATTGATTGAATAAGTAGTTGGCTTGTTCATTTTGAGTGAGATCTTCCACTGTTAATGGCACTTGCTCAGGATAAAGTTGTTGCAGGGCTTTGGCTGCTGAATCTGAAGCATCAACACTTGGCGGAATATCGGATTCCACACATTGCCAGAAGTGACGTTCAGCATTAATAAGGTGCTGAATCACAGTTTCATTACGCGTGACTTTGAAGATTTTAGTTTCATGCCCACAGATCAAGGCACAGATATGCGCTGCCTGTTTGCCTGTTACTGCGAGTTGATGTTGTACTTGGCATAAAACATAAAGCGGCACACCATCTCGCCAAAGCTTAGAACCGTACTCACCCACCGTCTTACATTCCAATATTTGAACTTCTTCATTGCCCACCACGGCATAGTCCAAATTGGCAAGCATAAAGTGTTTATCTTCATCAGGATGTTGCAGCACTGCATTGACTCGACGCACCTTATGATTGGTGTGCATGCTGTAGTATTCCGCCACCAAGGGTTCAAGCTGCTTGCCCCAGTACAAGGGTGCATAGCCTGAACTTTCATCCTCAATGTTCTGCTGCATTCGCCCCGTTTTGATCATCCATAATTCCAGCATCGACATATAGGGATTGAGTCCACATGCCGTAGCAGCGTCACTGCTGCCAATGCCCTGTTTCCGAACTTCCAGCCATTGCTGGTAATTCATCTGCTTGGTATTGGCGAGACGTTTGGCTACTGGAGCTTTGGTTTTTCTGGATATCCGTTTTCTTCGTGTACCGACCTCAATTTGTTGGGTAGTCTGATTGAGATTTGGTAAATACGGTTGTAATGGCGGGTAGTTTAGCGTGTTTTGAATCTGGGTATTGATATTCATTGGACTGTCCTAGTGGGTAAAATGGAAATTTGCGGCATAAAAAAGCTGCATCTTCGGATGCAGCTTTAGAAAATAAATTTGAGTTAAGTTTGCTTAGGCTAATTTAGGCAATCATTCTTAAGGCTTGTTCCAGTCCACGCTGTTTAATAGCTGCTCCTGCCCCAAACCATGCAGAGTCCAGACGGTAGTCCTGACTCATGGCTCGACGCTCGTGGTCAACGAATTCCGTGATACTGCACAACAAACCGTAGGCGGTATCCTTGGCTGAGCTAAGTTCAGCTCCTCGCCCATGTCCATTAAACATGGTCATCACCTTGGACATGGCACGTCCGTTGGGTTCAGTTTTATTGTCAGCTTTATTCGTTGTGGATGTTACTGGTACTTGATTTGGCATTGCCGCATTACGGTAGAACTGGACAATGCTTTCATCCTGCTCGGCAATACTCAGGCTGGTATTGTTAAACACTGCATCAAAATAGGCTGCGGCTTCCTGCTGGGTCACTTTACGCTGGCTAAGTTGCTTCATTTCATACATGTATTCATCCCATGCACGAACTGAGATGCCGAGTTGCTGTTTTACTTTCTCTGCATCAAATCGGGTACTGTGCGGAACTTTCACCACACCTGCACTGGTATTTTGTGCTTTTAATGCAATCGCCAGCGTGTTGTTACACACCACACGAATCGAAGTAAATTGTGCTGTGGTGGCAAGGGTTCCATCACAGGCTGTTGCCAATAAAATGTAGCCATTACTGACATCTTTGCCTTTTAAAGCCGAGGTCTGTCCTGTTTTAGCCAATGCCCAGAATTTCTTGCCACCCTTGAGTACCCCTGCGGTTTCCAGTTCAAAGCCTGATTGTTCAGTCAGGTCTTTGTAGAAATGCAGGATTTCCATCGGCTGTACTTCCTGAAAACGCTGACTGACCACGGATAAAGGTGCATGGGTATCAGAGCGGTACAGCACCCGTTGTTCCTCAAACGGCATGATGATGCTCTGCCCTTTTTCATTTTGTGCCATGTAGCTAACATCCGAAGACTCGATGCGCCAGTCCATGCCTGCCTGTTGTGCCCAGATTTCTAAAGGTTGGTTTGGGGTAAGTTCATTGCCTAAACCATGCCAAGGGGTTTGTCCTACAAATGCCATAGTTTCAACTAAATGTGCCATACGGTTTTCCTTTTAAAAGATTGAAATTGCATGATGCAAATTCAGATTTTGTGCATAAAAAAAGGCCTGCTGGGGGAGCAGGCCAAAGTGAGAAGTTGTTAAATGGGTTTGAATACGTGGATTCACCTAGATGGTATATATCTGAAATTTTTTAAATTCATTTTGTTCATCATTTAATTTTTCTGAATCAATAAATTGACGTGTTCTTTTTCAGCGATTATGATTCCCATGCTGGCCTACATTGCCAGTCGGTTTTGACAGACCGCTTATTGGGTTGCATCAGAGTTATTCTTTTCTGAGGGATAATTTTGAGGGTATATCTCGTCTCCTCCCGTTGCGGTAGGACGGGAGTGGGACACTTTCGAGTGTGCTGGTGTCAATCCAATCCAGTCTGTCAACCCTCTCTCGTTCTGCCACCATAATAATGTTTTGGTAGAACTTCTTTTCCCTAAGAGAATTCTATTAACATGGAAAAATATAAGTTATCAATCCTTTGCGGGGCTATGTTATTAACTGCTTGTGGCGGTGGTAATGGCGGCAATAACAACTCTACAGAAGTAAAACCTGAACCAATCCCTACTCCAACCTGTACAAGTACCCAGTATCTTGAGGGAAATATTTGTAAGGACAAAGTCGCTCAAACCATCACAGGTTTAACCTTACCTAATTCAATCAATGTAGACCAAACAGTGTCTTTATCTGCTCAATCCAGTGCAGGCTTAGCACTTACATATACCAGTAAAACTGTTGATCATTGCCGTATTACTGGTGATCTGGGTCAGCAAAAAGTTGAAATGTTTAGTGTTGGCGTATGTACCATTGAAGCCAATCAGGCTGGTAATGGTAAAACACTTGCAGCACTCCCTGTTTCCGCTTCATCCACCATCTTGCCAGTGCTGACAACAACAGGTATTACCTTGTGTGGTACAAATGATAAAAATAACCTTGTTTGTAACGCATCTAATCTGGGTGAACTGCTCGGCTTAGGACAGGATGGTGAAATTCAGGCTGGGAAAAAAATGACCTATAGCCTGATAAAACATAACAATGATGAGTGTATCAAGGATCAGATCACTGGTTTAGTCTGGGAACAAAAAACCGCAGATGCAAAATTACATGACAGTAACTGGCGTTACTCTTGGTTCAATGCAAATACTCAAACCAATGGTGGCAATGCAGGTTCGCAGGCTAGCTCGACTACGTGCGGCTCTACGCTAACAAGTTGTAATACAACTGCTTATATCGAAGCCCTGAATAAAGCTAACTATTGTGGTTATAGTGACTGGCGATTACCAACCCGTAGTGAACTGATCAATCTGACAGATTACTCATCGACTCAACCCTCTTTAAATCCTATCTTTACCAATACAACTGTTGTAGATCGTTATTGGTCATCAACCACGAGTGCGAAACAAAGTACTCAGGCATGGATGTCTGACTTTAAGGATGGTGCAGCCAGTCCTGCTTTCAAGGACTATATGGGACATATCCGTGCGGTACGTGCCAGCCAATAACAACACCACTTAAAGATAAAAAAGGATTCTAAAATGAAAGCATCTTATAACGCTTTGTTGATTACTGTTATGAGTACCTTATTGGCTCACACCACTTATGCACAAACCTGTAACAGCCAAATCAAAAAAGTTGTACCTGACACACGTTACCAAATTATTGAAGGTAGCAATGGCAGCGAAGTGAAAGACATTAAAACAGGTCTGATCTGGCAACGTTGTAGCGTAGGGCAAATGTGGGCAAATAATCAATGTTACGGTACGCCACAAAGCTATACATGGTCAGAGGCATTACAAAAAACCAAAGCTTTGGGTAACGGTTATCGCTTGCCCAATGTAAAGGAATTACAAACTTTGGTTGAAGAAGCCTGTGTTAGTCCTGCCATCAATGAAACAATTTTTCCAACAACTGCCATCAATGACTATTGGTCATCATCTCCAAAGACCAGTGATAACCGTTATGCGTGGTCAGTCAATTTTGAGGAAGGTACAGTCAATAGTGCTTCCATTTACTACAAGACTGCCAAAAAATTTAATGTCCGTGCTGTTAGAAATTCCAATTAAAACATTTTTGTCGATTGCCTGAGTGCTGCTTATTCAGGTGATCGTCATGCCTTATGGAGGAAAGGTCTATGAATAAGCCAAATATGGCATGGATGATCTCAGCATCTTTCCTGCTACTGACCGCTTGCAGTAAACAGGAACCTGATATTAAACAGCCTCAAACAACTGAAGCTAAACCAGCCGAACATTCCAGACTTGACCAATTGAAGTTAGATGCGATTAAACAAATGTACGCTGAAACTCAAAAAGTAGAATCTGGCAACGACACACTTCCTCGTTATTCCACAGATAGATTTAAGGCAATCCTAGAGATGACCAAACAGTTTCCTGGGGAAATCTGTGGATACAATAGTGACGTTATCATGATGTCACAAGCTCCTGACTATACCAAAATGAATTTCAGCTATAGCTTGAATCAACAGGGTCAAGTTGTTGCCAATCTTGGTCGGGAATCCATTGTTTACGAATTAGTGTGTTCTGCCAATTCTTGTTTGGTAGATGATGTGATTTTTCCTGAATATGGAAACAGGCTAAGTTCAGATATTCAAAAAGAGTGTGGTGAACTGGCTCAATATCATCAAGAGCAACAAGCGGCGCAAGAACAACCCCATTACCAATTTTCTTATCATATTGAAAGCCAAAACATGAGTTTTGGAAATCAATCTACCACTATATACACCCTCGTTATTTCATCAGAGTCAGATAATCCCGTAGAACTTAACAAAATTAGTGTCAATCGAGGTAATTGTCCTGTTCACATCATTGGAGACCAAAACAATATTCTTCAATTTGGGCAGAATTTCAAGTTAAGACTACATTGTGATGGAGTCGATGTTAAAGAGGTACGTCTGCTCGTTGACAAGGACAAAGAATTCGTAATGAAGTCTCGGTACTAAATAACGAACGTATTGCCATGAGTAAACAGCATGGTCAACAGCCAAAAAGGAATTAAATATGAAAAATATAAATGTATTCAAAACCACTTTACTCGGTGCATTGTTAGCAACCTCATGTGGTCTATATGCAAATCCACTACCAAGCTATAAAGGCATCCCCAAATCAGACCCTAAATTCGCACAGTTTATGCAAAAAAATAATAATAAACTGGTTCAACTCGACCTTACCATTAAAGACCCCAGTGAATATGATGACATCAGCTATGGATATAAAGGCGTAAGTCCAACATTCTATATCCCGCCTAAAGGCAAGCTATATTATGATATCTATATCGATTGTGACAAAATTGATAATCCAAATGCGGAGAATAGCATTCAGAGATGCTCGCCATATGTAAAATGGAATACACAGACGGGGCGATTAACAGGCAAGTTTAAGGTTCTAGACAAAGGTAAAAACGGAATGGGGAATAGGCTCTTCATGCTTGTTGCAGTTAAATAAAGTATTTATGATCCTCAAAAAACAGGGAGGCATAAATTGCTTCCCTGTTTTTCTTCAGTAAAAAGATTGCCCACAATGCTGACATTGAAAGCAGGACTGCACAGTTTGGGTTGAAGCAGAACCAAACACTGTACCCAATAAACCACCGACTACGGCTCCAGCAATCCCTCCAACCAAGGGGGACACAGGCAAGGTTTTTGATAATGCAGCACCCATTGTGGCAAATGATGCGGACGATGCCAAACTTTGGTTGCCAGCTTGTGAACCACTATTTTGCACAACACGGATCACATGCTCTGCATGGCAATATGGACAATTGATTTGCATAAGATGTACCTCTGAAATAAGAAAGGCTTACTATTGTGGTAAGCCAATAAAGAGAAGATGTTTCTCATCTAGATGGTACATATCTATAATTTTTTAGAATCAGCCAAACGTCCTCATCTTTCTACACACCTTAACCCTTAAATGCTGTTCTTCTTTTTCTGATCGTACAAGGTATTTAATCGTAGCCAGCATATTCTCAACTTGTTCCTCATCTTTTGTTTTAATCATACCGATGCCTAGCGTTCCTTTTTCCTTAAACTGGCGTAAATATACAGCCGAATGACAATTAAAGTAGTATCCCTGTTCAAAGGTGATTTTCTGCCATAACTCATTTACACGTTTGGCAATACCATAGCCGTTGTTATGCTCATGTCCTTTATAAACCAAGAGTAGATGGCAGTGGTAGCCTTTGTCCGCACCTTGCTCTAAAGCCCAAGCATACTCAATCAGTCCCTCAAAGATTCTATCTTGATTGTGGATATACTGCCTTAACGTCCGCATATCACGATCAAAATCCTCAATACCAATTAAATGACGATAATCTTTCTTATACATCAGATCTAGCCTTACAACTAGAATCCGAGCATAACGCTTAGATACAGCTTTCATACGTTCAGTTAATTGCTTGGTATTTTCACTTTCACTATACCGATGATCTCTTAGCTTACGTTTATGCCTTGTTACATAAGAATCAAATCGACGTTGAATATAATCAAATGATAAATTTCTTAATTGCTGTACTAACTCATCTTCATAATCAAGATAATCATTCAGGTCATAACGTAATTCGACAAATGCTTCAATACATCCAAAATAGCTATAATCAGGATTATAGACTTCATCGAAGTCAATTAACAATCTGGCTAGTCTATTAAAAAAACTTCTGGACTTTGTTTGGTATTCACAAGTATCAAGAATAAAATCTTCAATCTCTATCAATAAACCTGCTTCACTAATACTCACTAGATTTCCTTTTACAGTAATTAAGACCATATAAAGGATGAGTTCTGTAAATTTATATTTTTTATTATTTAAACTAAGTGATAGAATTAATTAATAATATTAATAACCCGCATTAAAAAGCCTGAACATTTATTAACTCCAATACAGCTACCACTATTAAAAGCCTTGCTGTATATAGACAAAATCCAATAAACGTATTATAATCAGCAAAAAATAAGTACTCTTTTTGAAGATTGAGTTATCTGTCGCTTATAAGCAGTTCTGGTACAACAGGTTTCGACCTAAGCAGAACAACTCCATCACTCGATGAAGAACATCAAAGTTAGATTCAAGTGAAGATAACACCATCCCCCTGCATGTCGGGGTTGCCACCACCTACAATACCCCTCTACAAGAAACATTCGAAAAAATAAGGGGAAAACGTCTGAAACAGGACGGAAAAGTTACTTGAAGCTCTACCCAATACATCTAAAATTTAAGGGTAAGTTTTTCGTAAAGAGGTGTAAAAATGAGCAACTTTGAAGATATTAACCCACTAAGATCAGCACTCAATCAACTAAAGGATGATGATCTTATTGCTGCATTGTTCCTAATGGAAATGGATAGTGAGCTAGGTAACTTTAGAAGTTTTCATCGTGAACTAGATAGGAATGTAATGCGTGCTTTTATTCAAAAAATAAATACCATTAAGGAGTTAAGTGAAATTCGCCAAATCATTATCCATTATTATTCAGCACAGAGTTGGAGATTTATTGATGATTATTTGGATCAAATTTATTGTCTTATTAATCGCCTTAATAACCGTGGAAAAAATCTATCTAAGCATAAGCTAGACCCAAGACTATTAGCATTCGCATTAAACTATTATGTTGCAGATTCTAGACGTTGGGATAGAAGCATTAATGATATTAACAATGGTTTCTTTAGACTATTATTCATTATCTACTGCCATCCAGAATATAGCCAACGCTCTAGGGAACTAGATATTATTGAGGAGAGATATAGTAGCCTAATTAACAAACATCTTGTTCATTTTGTGAAAAGTGATACGGTGGACTTCTACCGTTGGGCGAAAAACTATATGGACAGCGATGATAAATATAGGAGTACAATCTATACACCTATCACCGATGAGGAGTATAGAACGACTGTTAATATTATTTTTGACAGACTATTTGATGAGAATGAGGACATTTATTCAGCGTTAAAAGATAAAATGTCAAATGCGTGGTATCAAAAAACATACCGCAAAAAAAACAAAGGGAAAAAAGCTCATCATTATGCTTTACCTAAAATAGCATTAGAATCCTTGCGTATCTTGTCTTTTAAATGGAATATGACACAGGAAAAGGTCATCGAAAGATTAATTAACGAGCGTTACATTAAAGAGTGTTCAGACCCTAATTCTGGTGACTCGTTATATTAATCTTTCCATTAAAGCCCTCTATAGTGTTTTAAATAGGGGGCCAAAACGTACATCATCATTTCTAATAATAAAGAAATAATTTATAATATCAGGAGTCATAATACCAATTTGATCTTCTGAAAATGTACGGAAATACTCTCTTACCAACCGATAATATAAACAGAAATCTTTATAATGATCATTAAATGTTCTTGGCTCATGTAAGGTAAATCCATGCTCGAACATTCGCTCTTTAGCTTCAACTGTACAGACTTTTTTCTTTGGATCATCTTCGTTTAATGGCTCTGCATGAGTAGCTCGTTCAGTATTAGTCTCTTTAAAATAGTTCACAAACCAACTTCCCATGAGTCCTATGCATTGAGAAATATTATTTAAAAACAATCTATTGTGAACCAATCTGCTGTTTATTTCTTTTATATACTTCTCTATACTCTTTTTAGAATCTAGGTCTATATCTGCAATACTCTGATAATCATTTCCTATCTGTAATTGAACCTGTTTCATTGATTTTACAAATAAAAGCATATCATTAATTTTTTCTTCTGAGTTATTAAAGTCAATCTCTAAAGTTATTTTTTTATAAGTATTTTTCACGTATAACTGTTTTTTATAAACCTCAAATTCAATGAATAACATTGCTCTAAAGAAAATATCATTAAAACGCTCTTTTTTATCCTCTGCATTTTTAGCTTGATAGCGATCTGATTTCAAAATCTCAAGGTCTAAAAATTTATTAAATACTGCAATTGAAGTTAGGTCATATTCAAAATAGAGATATTGAGCAACTAACTTATATACCAGTTCTCTTTTTATAGTAGCAAACTTATATATTTCATCTAATGTATCTATATCTGCACGAAACTCATCTAAAGCAAAGCCTTGTTTCTCTACATTACTTGCCACTTTTTCTAATAGTCTATTGGCAGCCTCAACCAACTCAAGATAATTATTAACCTCTAATGGTTGTGGAGTACCTGCCATAGTTTCAATGTAGCACAATAAAAAATGTTGATATAAATGGAATTTTTTTCCTTGATGACCTCTAGCATAGGTTACATCATCAATCGTTTTTGTAAAATGCGGAAAAAACTCATTTTTAGGAACTGAATAAGTCGAGAGTGATGCTGTATCATGGAAATAGAAATAATCCATAAGTGTGATGGCTGTATTTTGAACTTCTGTAAGGCTAGGCATAGCGTGTTGTGTCTTGGCAGAAAGGGGGACTCTTTTTACCACATTTAATACAGGATGGTGATGTACCAAAATGTCCTTCATCAAGCAGCACAAAAGTGTTGGGGCAACCCAGCTTTTTACTTTCTGCTTTGTTTTGTACTTTACCAAACAATGGAGTCATGATGAACGAGTTAAACACCATCGACTATTTATTTTTAAAGTTCCGTTCAGTTTATATCAAACTGGAGGATGTCTGCAAAGAATATTACCCCCATCTTTGCAAAGAAAAAGTGCTTGAAAAAGCACGTCAGCACAAATTTCCTTTTGTGTGCTTTAGAATAGATGACAGTCAAAAAGCACCATTCTTTGTACGGATAGAGGAACTGGCTAGCGTGCTGGATGAAATTTACGCACAAAATTATCGAGGCTTCCAAACCTCGATGCAAAAAGCCATCCAAGCAACAATCTAAGCAACATTTAGGGAGCATGAAATGTTAGAACCTCGCTATCGTGTCAAGGATTTGGTGAACTATCCTGAACGCCCAGCAAAGGACTATGTAGATCGTAGTGGTCGCAGACGGAGACTGTCCCACAAGCCTGCAAGTAAAGGCTTACTAAATGTGGCTGAATCAACTTTCTGGAAAATGATTCGTCGTGGTGATTTTCCTGAACCGACATACTTAACAGCAAGTATGCCAACATGGGCAGAAAGTCAAATCAATGCTTGGCTTGAGCAGAAAAATACAAAAGCAGCATAAAACGAAACAGCCTGTCTATGACAGGCTGTTTTTAAATCATAATATTTTGCATAAGAGGTAATATTAATTTTAGAAATTCTTACAGATTACCTTAAACCTTTTATCTAATCATTATTAAGAAATCTGTGTTCCACTCAAATTTTAAATGTCTAATAAACGAGCTTATTCAATGTAGAGTAGTTTTTTTTCTTGAGGGCTAATTTTTTCTAGAATATCTGGAAAAAAAATTAACATATTGCGACAGCCACGAATTAAATAACTTTCCGCAAGCTCTAAAGCAACCGCACTATATCCTTCCTCAACCTCTGAATGTACTCCTGTCCCTCTATTCCCTTCAATCATTCTAAAAAATCCCATTGGGAAAGAATGAACATTCGTTGATAACAGCTTATACCAATATCTGAAATCATTTTTATCTACTCCTTCTCGCTCTTCAATATCCTCTCTACTTATAAAAAAAGCATTTTTTCCTTTTAAATATTTACTTTTTTCATTTTCTTGTAAGTCTTTAAAAAAGCTACAACTTTCTAATTTTTCTAGAACAAGTTTCTCAATCTCAACATTTTCTCTTTCTCCATCATAACTATCAGGGAAAAATGAAAAAAACTGTTTTCTAGAATAGTAATCATGCACATTAAAAAGAGCCTTTCTGGCTTCTAACTCTTCATCCGACACATTATCAAAACATAAATAAAAAAGCGTTTGATAACATTCCATTATATTCCTCGTAAGGCTAAAAGCTGAGGAATAATCCCAATCCGCTTTATATTCCTTGGACACATCGTGATCTAATAATTTTCTTAAGCTTCTACTAGTCGTGCATAGTTTAGTAAAAAGAATACAGGCCCAAACTACTTTATCTTTTTCACCATATCGACCTGCCCCCAAGCGAGAAATTTTAACTGCTAGGTTAAGTGTTCTACAGTAACTTTTAAAAGCTACCGTAAATTTTTTATCGCCTATTGCCATTTACTTTAAATTTCCAAAGAGATGGATACTTATATTCTATATTTTCTATAACATTAAACAAAATCTTATTTATCCAAGGTCACAACTAATCCAATTGGATTAAATTATTTGTTCTTACATACTCATCAATGAGTTTAAGAAAATTAATCCGCTTTTTACCTTTTCTAACTTTATCTGTAGCAATAAGAAAAAGATCAATAAGACCTAATCTTAAATGATGTTCATTTGTTGGAAAGTCAATAATTATGGGAAATATTGGATGACTACCAGAGAATACTACAACGTAATTTTTTTCAGGAACATATGGTGTAATCGTTACTTCAAAACTCATATCACTATAAGTTTCCTCAGAATGAGGTAACTTTTTACCAGCCTCAATCTCAAAAAAACGTTTTAAAAATTGAGCCTGATTCATAAATGTCCCCACTTTTGCATTCCAATATAACACAAATTAAACATCAGATATAAAACAAGCTTTAAAATCAGCCTAAAAGGTCACCATTGGCCACAATCAGTTTTAAGCTTACTCATGTCATAACGACCACTATGAGAAAGCCTAGCCTTTGCCAAGCTGCCAAGAACTCTTTGATATAGTCCAATGATCGAGATAAAATGGTCTATTTATCTTTAGCTGTTTTTCGATGTCATTAAAATTGCAGTTCGAGTAAAGATTCCAAATAATCAGCCCATTCCTGCATCATCTGTTGGCGTTTATTTAGGAATTTGGTTCGGTTGTAAGCTGTACCATTATTGTCTTTGACCTTATGGGCTAATTGATGCTCAATAAAATCAACTCGTTGTTCCAAGATTTCATCTAGCATGGTACGTGCTGTTGCCCTAAAGCCATGTGCTGTCTGCTCACCACCATAGCCCAAACGTTTCAAGGCTGAATTGATAGTATTGTCAGAAATACAGGTTTTACCATCCCGACCCACGAAAATATATTCGCTGTATGGATGCAGATCAATAATTGACTCAATCAAGTCAAAGGCTTGATCTGACAATGGCACAATATGAAGCTGCCTGGTTTTACTGGCTGTAAATTTAAAGCATCTCTCCTCACGATAGAAATACTCTTTTTTCAGCTTGCGTATCTCCCCTGGTCGCTGAAATGTCAGCACAGAGATTTTTAACGCCACCTGTGTGGTCAGTAAACAGCGTGTATAAAGTTTGGAGTAGTTCCAAATTTTATTAAGCATCGGAGCTAGGTCTTGCTCCTCTGTTACTGCTGCAAAGTTCCCACCCCGTGGTTTGGGCAATTCAATATCCTCAATAGGATTGTATTGAATCAGCTTCTTTTTACGCGCTGATTTAAAGATTTGGTTCAGGTCTGATTTAAGGCGTTTGGCAACTGACAAGGCTCCACGCTCAATGATGCGCTTAAAGACCTTAATCTCAAGGATTTCTAAGGTAAGCTGTGGAAAGGTTAAATCACCAATGTAAGGATAGACATCGTGCTTTAAACGACGGACTGTTTCCTCATCCTGCTTTTGTTCAAGTTCACGTTTATATAGCCATGCTTCAGCAACAATACGAAAGGTATTTTCTGCTTCTTTCTGTTTCTGAGACTTGGTTTCAATCCGCTCCATTGCTGGGTCTATGCCCTGCTTGATGAGTTTCTTATATTCATCACGAATCGTACGTGCGTCATCTAACGAAACTTCTGGATAAGTCCCTAAAGATAAATCATTACGCTTACCTAAGAACGGACGTGTGTAATTGAAGATCCAGTACTTGCTACCGCTTTGGTCAATACGCAAATACAAATTTCCACCGTCTGACAGCTTATACATCTTGTCAGGATCAGGTTTGGCTTTTTTGACTTGTAAAGCACTAAGCTTATTGATTCCACGAGTTGCCATAATTCAGACATAAAAAATGCAGTAAGAAATAATCTTACTGCATTTTTTACTACTTTATAACTACCGATTGGCGTAGTGCGTCAGGGCTTGTTATATCGTATATTTCCAACTTTAACTTTATAAATCATAAACTTATATAGTGTTAAACAGTGTCAGAAACTTGAATTTGGCGGAAGCGGTGAGATTCGAACTCACGGAGGACTCACACCCTCGTCGGTTTTCAAGACCGGTGCATTAAACCGCTCTGCCACGCTTCCAATGGCGGCTATCATATAAATAAAAGCTCAACTTGGCAAATATTTTATTTAAAAGCCCATATCAAGTGCTCAAAATAAAAGCAAAACACTGTTATTTTAAGCATTTTCAGGTTTTTCATATCGAATTGAGTTGATATACCAGACTTTTTTACCTAATGGCGTGTGCACCTCAACCTCATCATCCACCTGTTTACTTAACAGTGCCCGCGCCATAGGAGATTCAATTGAGATATGCTGAGAGTGATGGTCGTAGATTTCATCTACCCCCACGATACGCAAGGTTTTCTGTTCACCATCATCATTCTCTATTTCAACCCAGGCACCAAAGTAGACTTTTCCCTCTTGCTCAGGCACAAAGTCAACGATTTTCAATTCCTCTAAACGCTTACCCAAATAGCGAACACGACGATCTATTTTTCTAAGTAATTGTTTATTATATTGATATTATAACCCCACCTTAAAACATACTATTTCTAGTATTCTGTATTGACAATAGATCAAATAATGATAAGTTTAAATTGAGAAAACCTCATACTTCATACTAAATAGTATATGGCTTACGTTAAGAAAATTTATGTAAATTACAAAGATTGTTCTACTCAAACCACCTTAGTCTTGCCTTGCCTCTTGACTGAGAAAGGAATCATCATTTCTCATTTGCGCTATTTGGCTTGGTTTAATTCAAAAAGTGAATCATGGAAAGAAAGATCTTGTTATGCACTTAAACTTTTATTGAAGTATATAAATTCAGTTCCACAAATTGAGAATGCTACTAAATTACTGAAAGCTTTCACCGAGGCATTAATCACAGGCACAATTGACCCAACAACCCGTACAGATTCTCTTAATCTTTATTGGCGACCACTGATCCTAGCCAAAATAATGGACAATGATTCCCTCTAAAGATAACGTAACGTTAACTTTGGAGATGTAAAAATGGCTAAACGCTTTAGTCCAGAATTTAAACAACAAGCAATTGATTATGCACTTTCAAACTCGCACGAATCTGTGGCTGCTATCGCCCAGAAATTAGGTGTGGGTTATTCAACATTAGATAAATGGATTCGTGAGACCAACCCCACTGGTTCCAGCAAAAGACAGCTCTCGCCAGAACAACAGCGTATTCTCGATTTAGAAAAAGAAGTCAAACAACTCAGGGAAGCTAATGATATTTTAAAAAAGGCGCATGTGTACTTCCTGACAGATCATGCCAAGAAAAGTACACGGTAATCCAAGGCCTAGCTGTGACTGAAATTACGGTTTCTTCTGCCTGTAAATGCCTAGGTGTCAGCACTTCGGGCTACTATGCTTGGCGAAAGAGACAGACTTACGTCAATCAGAAGTACACTGATTTAAAAGCTGTATATTGGCAACACCATGCTCGCTTAGGAGCACCTTCATTGGTGCACGACATGCATGATTTAGGTTACTGCATGAGTGAACGTACAGTTGGAAGGATGCTGAAAAAGCTCAGTTTACGCAGCAAGATTGCACGTAAATATAAGCATACGACTGATTCAAATCATCGTTTGCCGACGGCACCGAATTTATTAGATCGCCAGTTTACAGTCACTCTGCCAAATAAAGTTTGGACAACAGACATCACCTATATCCGAACCAAAGAAGGTTGGCTGTATTTATGTGTGATGCTAGATTTATTTAGTCGTCGTATTATAGGTTGGCAAACCAGCCATCGGATAGATCGTCAATTGGTATATGATGCATTTAATTATGCAATGGCACGTCAGGGATATCCAACAGGTGTCATGGTGCATTCGGACCAAGGCTCACAGTACTGTAGTCGTGATTTTAGAGCACTATTATTGGCGAATCACTGTATTCAAAGCATGTCACGTAGGGGGAATTGTTGGGATAATGCGGTGACTGAAAGCTTCTTTCATACATTGAAAGGTCATGTGATACATGGCAGTGTATTTGCCACTCGAAAAGAAGCCAATGCTATCTTGTTTGAATATATTGAAGTTTACTACAATCGAATCAGACGACATTCTGCAAACGGCTGGTTAAGTCCTGAAGCCTTTGAACATAAATATTTTAAGAATTTAGAGGGATATGCTGTCCACGATACTGTCTAGGATCACACGCACAGTCAGAGATACCAATAATCTATTATTTCATATTACCCATTACACTGATTTTCTGACTTCACAGGATGAACATTCAACAATTCGTATAAATCCATTTCGCAAAGCCACAAGTTATGAAGAGCGTCTAAATTGGTGCGCTTATTATCATAAACAAGCAAATGTCTTTCTAAATCATTTAACTAAAAGAGATTTATCACAGCAGCAAGTTCGTTTGGTTGGATCGTTCAATGAAGACCTGATTGATTTTGAATATGCAGTTCGTTTCCCTGAAGATCAAATTGAAAGATTGATTTACTTAGGGTTCGAAAAAAATGGTAAATATGACTATAAATCGCAAGCGATTACGATGTTGATGAATTACGGTGGGCTTAGGAAAAGTGAAATTTTTCATATTTACACTTCAGATATCACATTAAACCCAAACCGTCCTCAAGAAGCTCTTGTTCGTGTTTATCATCCTGAATTAGGTCTAGCTCCAGACCCTCATTTCAAAAATAGACGTGAATTTCTTTTATCCAAAACATCATTGAAGCCTAGAAATAACTATCCATTTACCGAACGTTTATATGCAGGATGGAAGTCCCCATTACTTACATCTAAACAAGGTTACTTTGAGGTTGTATTTAACCCTCCTGAAAAAGCTAAAGATTTCTTATTAATTTGGGCAAACTATCTCAAATATCAGCGTGTAGAGCCGCTGAAAAGTAATCCACATCCTTTTGCATTTACAAATAATTTAGGTCAGCCTGAAACTATAAAAAACTTTCAACGCCTGCATAAACGTGCAGTAGAGCGTATCGGGCTAATTTGCAAAAAATCTCTTGGTACGACTGAGCATGGTCATCGTCATGCATATGGATTTCGTGCGCGTCAGGCTGGTTTAAATCAAGTCGAAATTCAAAAAGCTATGCATCATAAAAGCCCAACATCATGTCTTGTTTATATCAAACCAACAATTGAAGAAGTCCAAGAAAAGTTGAGAGCGATTAAATGATTAAACCTCAAGCAATCAGACGAATTGAAAGTAAACGATTTAATAAAGAGTTTTCGACTTTTCCTAGCTTAGATTCTTTAAAACAATTTTGTAAAAATGAAGGTATTACAAACTCAGTACTCTATAAACAGAAATATAGAGAATATGGGCTACCTGCTCATCCCGAAAGAATTTATGACGAATGGATTAGCTATAAAGATTTTTTTGAAATAGCTGATTTTATTTCATATGTCGAACTAAAAAATTTGATTGAAAACAAAAATCTTAAAAATGCGAAAGAGTACAAAGCTTTTATTTTAAAATTAAATGATCTAAGTCTTCCACTTGATCCACAAACTGCATATCCAAATGAATGGGAAAACTGGTATAAATTTTTAGGTAAAACAGAACCATTTAAGCCAGATTTTATTTCTTCTGACTATGTCACTTGGGCAATAAAAATTAAAGAATTTATGACTAAAGCTCGTGGTGGAGGTACTAAAGAAACTCAGCTTTGTCGTTTCGTTCGTCTTTATATTGAACAATTTGATAAAAGCAAAACACCACATGCTTTTCTTATACAGGAAAAATTCGATGTAAAACCCTTTCGAGATATTCTTGAAAATATAGAATCTGAACCTATGAGGAGGAAACTCGTTGTTTATGTCAATGAATTCTTAGATTACATTATTGACAATGATTTAACGATTGAAGATGAAGAAACAGGCGAAATAGTACGAGTCGATAATGCTAGAAATCCGTTCAGCCTTTTACTCAATCAACAAAATATATCATCTAGCTCAATCCGCTCTGAAACAACAAAGCCATGCTTACAATACCATTTTGTTAAAAAAGCTCAAGAATGGATTATTCCAACCAATGCAAAAAACTTTCAAGATTTAGAGCACTTTCATAAATTCGATGCAGATTGGGTAAAAGTAAGCTTTGATCAATTAGATTTACATGATTTAGATTGTGTATACCGTGTAATTGATAATCAAGCATATTTATGGTGCCCAACTGACTGGATTCATACTTATACACTCACCAAAGTTCCCTTAAGAGGACGACAAATCGCCTATAATGATTCTGGTGAAGCCGATGAGTATATTGCAGATTTAGATCAGCAAAACAAAGTAATTTGGCAAAAAAATAATTCCCCACTTTCTGGATTGACTAAAGAACAATCATTCATAAAAAGAATGCCTGATGGTCAAACAGGTATCTTTACAACTACAAATAAAACAAATAACAACGGACAAGGCTACACAATTCCGTGGATACCCGAAGATTTAACATATTGGCTAATTAGGCTCCGAAAATGGCAACAAAAATATAATCCTATCTCATATCCGAGTGCTTGGATTGATTGTCAAAGAACAAATTTAAATGAGGTACAAAGAAAAGGCAAAGGCTTGAATTGTTTTCTTTTTAGGCGCTTTAATGATTTTGAGGCAGCGAATGTCGGAAATGCATTAACCCCGAGATTAGCAGCTGCTCTTTATAATATACAGCCCTCAAATCTTTGCTTAACTACACTTGAAGGAAATAGAGCAGTTTTAGGTGCATATAAGTCTAAATATACACCCCATAGCATGCGTGTTAGCCTCATTACAGCCTATGTTCTTGAAATGGGCATGCCAATTGAAATTGTGATGAAAATCGTTGGTCATAGCTCCGTAATTATGTCGATCTATTATTGCAAAGTTTCCAATCATGACATTAGAACTCGATTAGAAGAAGGTGAGAAAATTGCCTTAAAATCTGAAGTAGAATCTATTCAAAGAACCATTGAACAAAATAAAATTGAAAGTGTTAAAAACCAATTGGTTGGCAATAATTTGGAATTACTGCAAGCTTTGTCTAATGAGGTTCCTGCAGGTAATTTTATTTTTAGAGATTATGGTATTTGCCCTTTTGCCGCTTCAAGATGTGAGGATGGCGGTGAGTTAATAAAAAGTAGTTCATTCTATACCCCTACACCTCAAGGTTATTTAGGAACTCAGAATTGTATACGTTGTAGACATTTCATTACTGGACCCGCCTTTCTTGGTGGTCTATTGGCAATTACAAATGAGATATTACTCCAATCCAATGATCAATCTGAAATATGTTCCAAGCTACAACTTAAAATCAATCAGATTAATCAAGATATAGAGAATATTGAAAAAGAAGAATACATAGCCAATTTGAAGAAAGAAAAATTTGAAGGCACAGCAAACAGATCCAAGCTTGAGACTGAACTTCGAAATTTCGAATCTGAATATGAAACAGCCGCTAAAAAATTGGATATGCTTTTATGCGATATCCAATCGGCTTATAGTCATATTACGAAATGCCACAAGCTCATCAACAACAATCCCCTTATAGAGAGCGATGAAAAACTTTCCTTAATTACAGCCCCTAATGCTGAATTGATATTAGAAATGGAAGAAGTGAGCCATTATCAACAATTACAAGAAGTCTGTGAAAATGCAGCCATTTATAAATCTTGTAATGCAGATCAAGCTATTTATCCAAGAACTCAGCTCATTGATAAAATGGCAATGTTTAATGAAATTATGCCCGCTTTATTCATGTTATCTAAAGAACAGCAACTTTCAGCAGGCAATCAAATTTTCAAGTTATTGATGAGTCGTCTCAAATCTTGGGATAAAGTGCAAAGTGTTATAGATGGAAAGCTTAAACTAATAGAACTTTCTGAAACTGAACAAATTTCAAAATCAGAGATTGAACTCATTCTACATAATTCACCAAATTTAATTGAGGTAAGTCGTGAATCCTGAAGAGTTATTACATAAGTTAAAACATGGATCATCACTTAAAATCCAACAGTCACTCGATGCAATCTATGAAGTATGTATGGAGCAACAGGAACGTGGAATTCAGGATTTTTCTGTAAGTACGATTGCTAATTTAGGATTTAATCGAGGTGTCCCTAAAGCGCAAAGCATCAGAAATAAGACAGGTGAAAAATATAGAGCACTGATTCAATGTTTTGCAGATTCATCCCAGACGACTAAATTAACAAAACCATCTCCAACAGATAATGCATGGATTGAAGAAATTCAAAATCCCAAGCATCAATTGCTTGTACGGATTATGGCATCTGAGTTAAAAGAAGCTCAACAAATGATCCGTGAAATCATTCCTCCTAAACAAAGGATTGATATTTATGATCATAAGAATATGATACCTGATGAATCTTTTAAGCTTTCTGATCAAGAAGTACGAGCATTACAGTATTTATTGTCTATAGATTTCCAAAAAAAATGGAATTTAAAGCCCACTCATTATGGTGAGCTTGTAGATGAGTCGAATAAGCCAGTTTTTAAAGTGTCAACATTAGATGCCTTACGGAAGGCTTTGGAGTATTTGTCTTGAATCGTAAATTATTAACGGCTGAAGGCTATCAACGTTTACAAGACGAGTTAAATTATTTGGTTCGTAAAGAACGTCCTGAAATTACTAAAATTGTGTCTTGGGCAGCTAGTCTCGGCGATCGGTCTGAAAACGCTGATTATATCTACAATAAAAGAAAGTTACGTGAAATTGATCGTAGAATTAGATACTTAACTAAGCTTTTTGAAGTTGCCTATAAAGTTGAATATAGCCCTGAGCAAGATGGTAAAGCCTATTTTGGTGCGTGGGTTGAATTAGAAAATGATGAAGGTGAAATTATAAAATTTCGTATTGTAGGGGATGACGAAATCTATGGTCGCAAAGACTATATTTCTCTGCAATCACCTATAGCAAAAGCTTGTTTAGGTAAGTCGGTAGATGATGAAATTCAAGTGCATACACCTACTGGCAAGAAAAATTGGTATATAGCTAAAATTTTTTATGCTGAATAATTCTAATATATTGTTTTTAATTAAATTATGGATATTATGGTATTTTTAGCTTTCAAATAAAATAAAATGACTGATTATGACAGAAGCGCTGTTGATACCCTGACTGGGTACTTTTACCAATTTGATCAATCAATTCTTGAGATACTAAATCTAAGTTCATTAGAAGACAGTGTTGCTATCGAATGTATCGAAGATATTGATGTTAAAACAGCGACTGAATTATCAGCAATACAGTGTAAATACTACTCCAAATCTGAATATAATCATTCTGTTATAAAAAAAGCTGTTATGCATATGCTGAATCATTTTAAAAAAGTCACAATTGGAGAAAAAGAGGCTATCAAGTACCAAATAAATAGATATTATAAATCTGGGCAAGATAAAATTCCAAATAGCTTTGATATAGCTTTTTTAAAAAAGAATTTTCTTACATATACCGAAGAAAAAGTGAAGCAAGAACATCATGTAAACTTAGGTCTAACTGATGAACAGTTAGAAGTTTTTTTATCCTACTTATCAATTAATGTAAATTGTCCTGAATATAATGCTCAATATAACCAATTAATAGATTCGCTTTGTGCTTGTTATAAATCAACAAGATACTCAGCTGAATCCTATTATTATAATAATGCATTAAGAATCATTAAAGATTTATCAATTAATCCTCTTGAAGAGAATAGAACAATAACCAAAAAGTCATTCCTAGAAAAAGTAAATAATTCAAAAATTCTTTTTAATGAATGGTTTATTAAATTAAAAGGTAAACAAGCACATTTTAAAAATCTAAAACAAGAATATTTTACTTCTTTGAATATAGAACCGTTTGAAAGATTTTTTTTGATTGAAATAAATCAAGATTTTTATATTAGAAACGAGCTTAAAGAGTTGATTTTCATAATTTCTAAAAAATGGTCCAAAATTTCTAAATATGGAAATATATCATTTTGCCCATATATTTTAGTTCATGGAATAGAAAATTCTGAATTAATTTCTATCAAAACTGAATTATTCAAAGAAAAATTTAATTTCATTGATGGTTATGATTTTCAGGGAGCAGAATTCAATCCAATTTCAGTTGCACAAACTGCAACCTACCACAATCAAATTAAAGTTAAAGTATTGAATGTATTAACAGATTTGGAACTAACTCTTGGCTCTATCCCTAATAAAACGAAAAAAGTTTATCAATTTTTTATAACAACACCTTACTTTGAATATTCAGACCCATCAATTGGAATTCATAACATTCAAGTAGAACACTTTACAGATATTAAGGAAATTATATGATGACGTCAGATACAAATGAAAAAATAAATGCCCAAGTTATAGCCGTATTCCCTGATAAAGTAAAAATTGTTGTCGAGGATTTAGAACATTTCAAAGTTGCTGAAGAGTCACTAAAAGTTGGTTCATACTTAAAAATTGCTGATAATGAAAATGCGGTATTAATAGCTGTAATTGAAAATTTTCAAATTTCTGTAGGCGAAGGTGTACAAAACTATATTATTGAAGCATTTCCATTAGGAGTGCTCAGAAATGGTAAATTTGAACGAGGAGGTGATTCATTAGCTATTCCTCCAAAAGAAGTTGTTCCTGCAACTATCGAAGACATAAAAAAGATTTATGAGGATACAGTTAATCCTGTTGAAAGCTTTACTTTTTCACATCTGGCTTCTAATAAAGAAGTTGCCGTACCAATTAATGGGAACAAGTTTTTTAATAAACATATTGCTATAGTAGGTTCAACGGGCTCTGGAAAATCTCATACTTTAGCAAAAATTATCCAAAAAGCTACCTCTGAAAAACATGAAGATTTTCATTTAAATAACTCTCATGTTATTGTTTTTGATGTTCACTCTGAGTATAAAACAGCTTTTCCAAACGCAAATTACATTGATATTTCAAATTTAATACTTCCATATTGGATGTTAAATAGTGAAGAGTTGGAAGAATTCTTTTTAGATACAGAAGCTAATGATCATAACCAACGTAATATATTCAAAGAATCTATAATATTTGATAGAAAACAGAAATTTACAGGTGATGAAGATGATAAGCAAAAAATTCATCTTGATTCACCAATACTTTTTGATATTAATGAAGTTTTAAATTTTTCAAAATTTAAAAATACAGAACAAATAGATACTGGTGAGGTCTATGCTTCAGGTGATAAAAAAGGACAACCTAAACTCAATCAAGGTAGTTTGTATGGCAAACTAACAAATTTTATTAATCGGCTTGAAAATAAAATTAATGACAAAAGATTAGATTTTTTTCTAGGGGAAAAATCTAAAAATATTACATTTGAAGAAACCTTACAAAATCTCTTAGGTTTTACTCCCAAAAAAGAATCGAATATCACTATTATTGACCTAAGCGGCGTTCCTTTTGAAGTATTGAGTATAACTGTATCTTTAATATCAAGATTAATTTTTGAGTATGGTTATATATATAAAAAATTGCGCTGTATAGAAAATCCTGAAGAAAAAATTAATAATGATGCACCTATCTTATTGGTATATGAAGAAGCACACAAATATGTACCAAATAGTGATTTATCCAAATATAGATCTTCAAAACTCTCTATTGAAAGGATTGCCAAAGAAGGACGAAAATATGGCGTCACTTTACTATTGGCGAGTCAGCGACCTTCTGAAATTTCTGAAACTATATTTGCACAATGCAATAACTTCATAGCTATGAGACTCACTAATCCTGTCGACCAAGCTTATGTCAGAAAGTTATTACCTGATTCTTTGGGTTCTTTGATTGATAAAATGACGTCATTTAAACAAGGTGAAGCTCTTTTGGTTGGTGAATCCATAATACTTCCATCGATTGTTCAAATTGAGCCTTGCTCTATTGCTCCATCATCAAATGATATCCCATACTGGGAACTATGGAAAAATAAATGGAAAGATATTGATATATCGAAAATAAAAACCGAATGGCACAAATAATTTATACCACTTTGATCAAGAGAAAATAACTTATTTCCTCTTGATCAGTTATATTCAGATTTCAAATTAATATAGTATTAATCTGCTCTTCCAAACTACGTCCAACTTCATCTTGCTTTTTAGCCATCAAGAATATTCGTTTGCCATTACTATCCTTAGCCCATTGTTTCCCGATAGCATTCTTCACACGAGCATTATCAGCAGTATCTAAATGCCCGCCTTTGTATTCTAAGACAAAAATAGAACCATCTACTAATTCCGCAACAAAGTCAGGGTAAAAATAGTCTTTTTCAGTTGGTAGCCAAAAAGAATATTGAGGTTGCTTAGGAATATTTCTCACCCAATATTTAACTTTAGGATGTAAGTCTAATAACTGAGCGCATTGAAACTCTTCAGAAATATTACCACCGTCTGTTTTTTCTCTTAAATCATCAATTTGGGCATAGAAATGTTTCTTAAACTTAAAACTACCACGATAAGGCTTCTTAACTGGATACATGCCACGCTTAAATTCAAAACTATTTTCAAGTTGTGGCTCGTTAGCTACCTGTAACTGACTAAATAAATCACCCTGAAAAGCCTTTTTACGAGCTAATTCGAATAAACGATCCAATTCATTTGATACAGCAAGTGACAGTTGGAACTGAGCACGATGCAATTGGGTTAAAGTGAAATTTCGTACATTTAACAAATAACTAATTAGTTTTGTTAAATAAGCTCTTAATTGGATTTGTGTTAAACCTTGACGTCTTACTTTACGATCAAGCCAGTTTAGTAAATCATTTTCAGTGATGAGTGTTGGCATGTCAGAAAATTGGATTTGCTGACTACCTAATTGTCCATATTTTAATTCTTGATCTTCAATATTTAGATCAATTTCAAAACTATTTACAGTTTCTCTGATATTAAAACCTTCAAGCTGCACAGGAAAATCGAGTAAATTCCATTCCACGGAGTCTTCAATCGCCTCTTTATCAGCAACTTGCCATTCACCATCTACAAATAAACCTAATTGCGGAATCAATGCAAATGTCGCATTCCAGTTCTCAGGTGCTTGATACGCTTGTCTTTCGGCACGAGCATCATCAAAGGCTTCTTTCACTTGAGCTTTCTGTTTTGGAGTTGCTTGATCAATAACAGCCTGTTCAATTTGGTCAAATTCTTCGTCAGTTGTACCTTTATTGATAACTAAAGATGTACCTTGGCTGTTATCTAGTTTCTGAACTGAAAGTTGTAACCCAGTAGGAATAGTATCTGCCTTTACCTCAAAAGGTACAGAGATAATGACTTCAGGTGTAGGCTTAGCTCCACCACTGCCTGTTTGACCTAGATTTAATTCAGGTTGAGGGTTAACCACAATGGCTGTATCAGCCTCCCATTTATTAAAGCCCATATTCTGCACCATACGGTCTTTAAGTAGCATGGTTGCTTGCGCTATAGAGCTGGAAATCACATGGGCATATGCTTTGTTGAGTTCATCATTTTGGCGTAATTTTGCGTAAGGCATACGCAAGACACGCCCTAATAGCTGCTCGACATCAGTCGCTGAGTTAATGTTTTGCAAACTTGCCAATACATAAGCGAAAGAACAATCCCAACCTTCTTTTAAAGCTTCGACCGTGATGACAATTTTCACTTTACTGGTAGGGCTAAACAGATTTTCATCTTCAAGCTCTTTAGTTTGCCCTGTAGAGATAGCAATCCATTCTTCAGTGATCTCTTCTCCGTATTCACTTAACAAGTGTTGCTTTACAGCATCAACATTTGCTTCGCCATTTTTATCTTGAGCTTGGATCAATAAAATAGGGCGAATATATTCTTTTTCTTTTTGTGCAATTAACTCTAATTTTTTACGTTGAATAAGTGCATCACGAATACAGTCCTGCCAACTATGAGGATGTTCAGTAAGTACAACTGGAAGCTTAATCATCTCAGCGACTTTGAGTTCAGCAGCCGACACTGAATAAAGCACATTATTATCTTTAGGTGTGGCTGTTAGTTCCACCAAACAACTTGGATTTAAACGCTTCAGTGTGGGAAAGAAGGTCTTACCGCCACGGTTTTTATGTGCCTCATCGACAATGATAATTGGGCGATGTAGATTAAAGAAATTCACCAACGAATGTTTCACACGCCCTATATCTTTTTCAGTCAAGAATGGCTGATACTGCAATGTATCTGCCGTAACACGATCCATATCTTTGGTCTGAAATTCTGTTAAACCAGTGAAATGTTCACTCAAGGATTCATCAAAAGCGTAGGCATTGCGTTGAAATGTCTTTTCTTTGTCAATATTAAAAATTTGAATTGTGGTCAAAATTACAATACAGGATTGATTAACATCATGTTTATTTAATGTTTGTAAGCTTTCAATATCACAAATTTTTAATTTATCACCGTAGTAACCTTGCAAAGCTTGTCTATAAGGATGTGTAACATCTACCAAGGCTTCAAGTGTCTGCTGACGAATCATATCCGTTGGAACAAGCCATAAAACAATAGGCGTATCCGTATTTACATAATTTCGAGCTGCAATAGGAATACTATGTGATGCTAGTAAGGTTTTACCACCGCCTGTGGGAACACGCAGACATACGCTTGGAATGCCTTCTAAACGGTCGTTATATTGAATATTTTCGCTCACACACTGCTTAAAAGCTCTTTCTGCCCCAAATGATGCAGCTAAGGTAAAAAATTGCTCTAAAGCTTGTAAAGACTGATGTTGATAATTTTTTAATTGAAGTGACATGAATAATCCTTACTTAGCCTTATTGCCATAGAGTGAATATGGAATTTGTTTAAACTCGATATTCAATGCTTCCAATCGAGCAGGACTTAAACGGGAGGCTTCGCCAATCACGATTCGTTTACCATCATGGGCATGACATTCATTCAAATGATTCAATACAGATGACGTAAGGACATTTCCACCATTTGGTCGTCGATCACCTAAAATACCGTTATACAGCAAATAGTAGGCTGTACTTTCATGAATACCTAAGAATGGATTATCAAAATTTTCAGTTTGGTTTAATGCAAATTTTGTTTCTAACCACCATACATAACTAGCAAGGTCTTTAAACTTAACTTCAGCATTTAAAAAGCCATTATCATCAAATACTGGATTACCTAAAGTATAAAAACTGAATCCACCACCGCCTTGCCAATTAACAGTTTTGGAAATACCGCCTTGTTCACCCTCAATGACTTTTTCAAGACGTGGGATCACATGGGTTTTTGCATGCTCCCCCATTTCAATCCCAATATAACGTCTTCCCATTTTATGAGCGACAGCAGACGTTGTTCCTGAGCCTAAAAAAGAGTCAAGAACTATATCTTTTGTATTAGTTGATAAATGTAAGATACGTTCTAATAGCCGTTCTGGCTTAGGTGTATCAAATGTATTCTCTACACCAAATAAATTATTTACTTCTTTTTTAGCTTCTTGTGTATGTCCAACTTCAGCATTAGTCCACCATGTCCAAGCATTTTGTCCCTCTGATTCAGATAGATATGTTTTTCGGCGAGGCATACCTCCACCATCTTTACCAAACCACATTCTTCCGTCATTTACGAGCTGTAAAAATACTTCTTCAATATTTTTCCAGCATGTTCCTGCAGGAGGCGTATATTTATTACCGTTTGGGGTAGTTATTGTATACATTTGATTTGGGCGAAATCCTTGAGCAGTATAATCGGAAGATACCCATGGTCCTCTCGGATCATTATCAGGATTTTTATATGTTTTTATTTGTTCAGCAGTTTTAGGAACTTTTTTCAGAATTTTTTTAAACGAACTGAAATGCTTAGCATAAACTAAAATATTGTCATGCCCCGCACCTAAAGTACTTCTCATATCTGGGGAGGTTCTTTTTTGCCAAACAACATTTGCGACAAAATTGTTTCTTGTAAATACCTCATCACACATTACTTTTAGATAGTGCGCTTCATTATCATCCAACGTGATCCAAATAGAGCCATCATCAGCTAAAAGCTCTTTTAACAGTTGCAAGCGTGGATACATCATAGAAAGCCACTGAGCATGTTCTAGCTTGTCATCATAGTGCTCAAAAGCTGATTGTGTATTGTATGGAGGGTCAATGAAGATACATTTTACTTGACCTCCATAAAGCGGGAGCAATGCTTTCAATGCCTGTAAATTGTCACCTTGAATAATTAGGTTTTCTTTTGCTTGTTGCTTATCACCATATGATTGTTCAAATTTTAAAAGATGATAAGGCACATTGGTTGCTGTTTCTTCAGCTTGGTTTCGATTGACCCAATCAAGTAAAGGCATAACATCACTGAATGTAAGATAAAATATGACTTTATTTTATCAAAAACTAGCCTTTAAATGTTGATTAGATTTTTTACTGCTAAAAATTAAAAATCAGGTTTTATCGTTACTTTATCACTATTTAACCACTTATGAATTAACTCATCACCACTAAAAGTAGTCCAAGAGAGTCCATCATTTATTATACTTTTACTAACAAAGTACTCTAAGCAAGTATAACTCCAATTAAATCCAATATTTCGTGTATGAGATGGAACTTTATTATTTAACTTACAATGTTCTAAGTAAGATGTGATCCTCGCGATAAACATCTTATTCACAGAATAATATCTATCTTTTCTTTCTCCATGCTCTAAGCTATACAAATTTGAAGCAACTTTATCCGCATGATAACTTAACATACTATTTACAACTAAGAGATTATACTTTTCAACTAACTCAATAATTACGTGATCCAATTCAATAGATTTTTCAATTGGGATGGGTTTATATTTTTGTATATTTAAAATTAGCTCATATGCATCAATTTTCTTTTGCTCGATAACAAACTCTCTAATTTCTTTAATATCCAAATAATCCAGTTCATAATAGTCTAATTCTATACTTAATTCTTCCAACATTTGGTTAAAACTTCCACTAATTAGATCTAAATTTAAAAAGGTGTTCCCATCAAAAAAAATATACTTGTATTTTTTATATCTACTAGATAGTTCAGCACGTATTAAATGTGAGTTTTTATAAAAAAATTTGTTTGCATCATTAAATACCCCTATAATTTCATCTGTTTTTTTACTATTAAAAATGACTCTTTTTTTATACAATGACTTAATTAAGAAGTTCTGATTAGCTCTTTCAGTAATAAACATATCTTTCCAAATTTCTTTATCCAATTTACCATGCTGATTTACTTGGCATTTAAGAGCAATTAGATACAAATAAATTTTTTCTAAATAAGTTAAATTAAATGAATTTTTCATAAATAAAAATGAATAGTCATCTTTTATAACTGATTCAATTTTTTCTATAATTACTTCAGCTTGGTTATTTATATCTTTACTTAAACAATTTTGGCAACTTAATTCATTTTGAAAAAGCTTTTTTAACTCCATACGTGATCTAGCCTTAATTTTTTGATTACAACTAAGACAATTTGAATTTTCAATAGTAGATGTAACAAAACTAAATTTAGCAATGATAGCTTCTAAGTTAGAAATATTATTGAATCCATGTTTTTTTACAAGATTTTTTAATGAATATTCAAAATCATGTGTTTCCCAACTTAATGCCCAATAATCCTTAATAAGTAAATCATAAGTTTTTGATTCATCATCTATAACGTGTATTAAGATATTTTGTTTAGTCATTGTGGAAAATTTTATCAATAATTTCTTAAAGTATTCTATTTTTCAACTAGTTAAACTTTAGATCCATTATTGAATTGTAACTGAAGTATAATAGTACAACTAAATAGTATACATACTATTTATAAGATTTTGTTTTTTATTAATAATTATTATTTTAGTATGAAATATAGGGTTATTTTTTCTAATCTGCATTTTCTGAACGATCTCCCAAACTTGCGGCCCAGTTTACCTTTTTGGTGATTTCTGGACGTTCGTCATGCCATAGTTTTTTTAATTCAGCAACTAGCAAGTCATGCCCATTACGTGTGATCAAGTTCGATTTCATATTTAAAAACGCTACAACAACAATCCATTTACAAGTTTTTGCATTGTATTCCTTATTTCAACACGACTAAAGTGTATAAATTTTATTCTTTTTCAAATCATGTGTTTGTGATGTATTTCTCATATTTTTACTGATCAAAATTTGACAAGCTTCTTTCTGACGCTTAAGATGCGCTCCTAAGTTAGTTTTTCGTTTACTTTTTATACACTTTGTAAATGATGTGAAACATTTTCATCATTTTTCCATTAACCCAATGTCATTTTGAATGACGTTCATGACTTGCCCACCCCGATTTAATTTATCAACTTTTAGAAGTTGTGGTGAAGTTTTGCCTCAATTTTTAGGGCATAAATTACCTGTAGCGGAGACAACATGCACAGTAATTCAAGTTCTGGGTCTAGGCCTAGCCTTAACTCTTTATCTTCCAAGCTACCATTCCAGGCCCTTGCTTTAGGCATCGTCATTATGCCATTCAATAGCTTGAATGCAGAAAAATCACATCAATACAACACGGTTGTGACAACCAATGTTTTAACAGTGGTTGCAGTTGAAAACCCAACTACTGTTTTTAAAGACGGTCAGTTTCTGCATGGTTTCGGCTATGATTTAGCCCGCAACTATGCACAGAGCCTCAACGTAAAACTTGACTTTAAAACTGTTCCAGACAATGCAACCGCATTGAAATGGGTTGCCCAAGGCAAGGCCAACCTAGCCATGACCACGGCAACACTTGCCACAATTGAGAGCAAACAACTGGTTTCTTTCTCGGCAAGCTGTGGTGATCAAGCAAGTTTGAGCCGTAACGGACTAAATCCCCAGCTTAACTGGGTGTTTAAACAGGCTGATGATCCCCTTACCCTGACAGCCAGTGGTTTTGTCTGTCAGAGCAAGCAATCAGGCACCACTCAACAACTCGCCTCTTTCTATAATCGGAATGTGGTCAAACCTGAATCCTGGTCGACTATTCAGAAAGACCTGAATCAACGTTTACCGATTTATAAGGCGAGCTTTAAACAGAGTGCTGCAAAATACAATCTGGATTGGCACCTGTTGGCAGCAATTGGCTATCAGGAGTCTTACCTAAAGCCTAGCTCGGTGTCTCCCACGGGTGTCCGCGGCTTAATGATGCTGACCAACAGTACAGCGCAGGCAATGGGTGTCAGTAACCGATCTGATCCAATACAGAGTATTCAGGGTGGTGCGAAGTATTATGACCTGATGCTGGATCAATATGCCAATGTAGCCTACCCAGACCGTAACTGGTATGCGCTGGTGGCATACAACATGGGACCTGGTGCAGTGAACCAGATTCAGAAACGGATCAAGGCTCAAGGCAAGGACCCAAATCAGTGGGTGAACCTATATGACTATTTACAGCGCAATCAGGCACGCAATGGTCGCTATAAGCAAGCGGTTCAATACGTCACCCGTATCCGCACCTATCTAGAGCACATCAAAACCAGTAACCGCATTGATGTCTGAATCCAGACAGGAACAAAAAAAGCTTACCTTTGGGTAAGCTTTTTTTGTTCAGAAAACAATTAAGCAGTTTGCTCAAGCACTTTCTTGAATAGGTCTTTTTGTTCCTGGCTTGGTTTAGCTGTCTGTAAAGCCATAAGCTGGGACATATCGCCTTGAACCTTGATTTTACCTGTCATGAATGCCTGCATCGCAGCAGCCATGTCAAACTCAAGGAATACTTTACGTAAAGTTTCCGCATCCATGTTCAAAGTGGTTTTAGCGTTTGGAGATAAACCCTTTTGGATTTTACCCGCATCTAAAGCCAACTCTGTATTACCAGCCGCATCTGTAACAACCAAGTTAATCGCTAAATTCGCAAGTGCTGGTGGTAAGTTTAAATCACCCGCCTCAGCAGTAAGTTTTTCAACAGTTGCAAACCAATCATCAGTTAAAAATGCAGCCATGATTCTTCCTCAAATGTATTTGTTCAATTTCTTGTGCCATCTATCCAGACGACATCACATGAAGCAATTTGCTTGTGCCCTGTTATAGCATGTAATTTTTAGTTTAGGCTATGCTTTTTTGTACCTCGAACTGAATTTTTTAGATGCTTATTGCTACCTTTATCGCTTATTGATCAAAATTTGAATTTTTTTAGTGCAAATTGTTTGTAAATAAAATCATAAAAAACCGCAATACAGATTTCATCATGTATTGCGGTCAAGTTATTTGATTATGGCAGAAGATTATATGGATTATTCCGCAGCAAAGCTGAGGTTCACCACATCCAGACGATTCTTCATCTCCTCAGGATCTTTCATATCAAACTCACGTTGCCCGTCCAGCGCCTCAAAGTCGAATAACTCACGGTCAGCCAGTTGTGATGGAGAAACGTTCTGCAATGCGCCAAAGATGCTGTGCAGGCGTTTCGGATATTGTCTATCCCACTCACGCAGCATGTCATTGATGATGGCACGCTGTAAGTTTTCCTGTGAACCACACAGGTTACAAGGAATAATTGGGAACTTACGCAATTCTGCATACTTGATAATGTCTTTTTCCTCGACATAGGCCAAAGGACGAATCAGGATATTCTTTTTATCTGAAGACAGTAATTTCGGTGGCATTGCCTTTAGGCTACCGCCATGGAATAGGTTCAGGAAAAACGTGGCCATGATGTCATCACGATGGTGTCCCAACGCGACCTTGGTTGCACCAATCTCCTGGGCAAAGCCATAGAGGGAACCACGGCGCAGGCGTGAGCACACAGCGCAATAGGTCTTGCCCTCAGGTGTTAAACGCTTGGTGATGGTATAGGTGTCTTTTTCAAGGATGTAGTAGGGAATGTTGTTCTCTTCCATATAACGTGGCAAAACGTCTTCTGGGAAGCCAGGCTGTTTCTGGTCCAGATTCACCGCAACAATATCGAAATTGATTGGTGCAATACGCTTGAACTGCAACAGGATGTCCAGCAAGGTGTAGCTGTCCTTACCGCCCGAAACACAGACCATGACCTTGTCGCCATCCTCGATCATGTTGTAATCACGAATCGCATGTCCAACTTGACGACGCAGCTTTTTCAACAGGCGATAATATGCCGAACTGGTCGGAAGTTCAGGCTTGAAATTAAATCCTTGGTTGGACTCGACTGGCGCGTACATAGACGTGATTTACCCATAAACAAAAATACCGCAAGATTTTATCTGATTCCGAAAAAATGCGCACCTAAAGAATTTTTCAATTTCTTTGAATCGTCATATTAGAGTTTCATACTGGTAAAATTCTGACCAAAATAAGTAAAAATTGTCTGGATTGCTTATATTTCAAACTTTTCCACAGTTTTCCACAAAACCTGTGGATAAAATTGTGGATTTCTACGCTATTGACAAACTGTTTTTATCTTAAAATAAGGCGTTCGATTAAATTGATCATTTTTTAACCAATGTTTTTATCAAAATAAAATCAATAGGTTATATAAGTCAATACTTCGATTTTAAAAAAAATATTTTAATTTTTTTTGCTGAACATTCGCACAAAATGACTTGATTTTTGTCAGACAGTGAAAAATAAAAAAATTGTAGCCAAAGTACTTTTTATGCTTTTTTTTGTTAAACTGCTGTGAAGAACTTAAGCTCATCTTTTGTGAATATTATAACGATGGACAAAACAACTTATTTTTTTGCTCTTTGTTTGGGGTCAATCGGTTTTTTTCATAGCACAGTATCGACCTCGTATGCTGGGCAGACCATTTATCAATTTAAAGACACCAATGGCACCACCCTGCTGACCAACCGCAAGAAAGCAGAATATAATCATTTAAAAGTGGTGAAAGCCACCTATTATCCTGACAGTAACATTCACAGTTATAGTAACTGGGGCGCGAGCGAAGCTTCTGTTCTGCCAAGCTACAGCCGTAATAAAAATGCATTTGACCAACTGATTCGGCAGGCCGCCCAGCAACATGGCGTTTCAGAGGGTTTGGTTAAGGCCATCATGCACACCGAATCGGGCTTTAACATTAATGCACGCTCACCTGTAGGGGCACAGGGCCTGATGCAACTCATGCCTGCAACAGCCCGTCGCTTTAATGTCAATAATGCCTACGACCCACAGCAGAATATTTTTGGTGGGGTCAAATATCTAAGCTGGCTATTAAAACGTTTTAACGGTGACACCCGTCTTGCAATTGCCGCTTATAATGCGGGTGAAGGCAATGTGGACAAATACGGCGGTATTCCCCCGTTCCGTGAAACTCAGGACTATGTACGCCGTGTTACCAGCCGCCTGCAAAACCTTTATTCATCAGGTCTGGGCACCCCGCTTTCTGACTCAAGCAACAATACTCCAAACGGACAAGTGCTGGCGCAATCCGCCAATTATTCCACGAATTCCAACAACCCTACCGAACCCGCACCAACGGCCAAACAGTACAGCCGTCAAATTATCACCCTGTCAGATGGTACTTTCACTGATGCACCGATGGGAACATATACCACCAGCAATGCCACTGCATCTGCCCGAATTCGCCTGAGTGACTAGCAATTTACTTCATCTATTCTCACCTGATGATTTTAGCTGTTTTTTATAAAAATTTGCTTTTAAGTCCCTGTTTAAGCGTCAGTTCATTGTTTTATTGATTAAATGTATCAATCCCTATTTTTTTTCTTGAATTTTTGGGGTTCACCCTGCATATTAACGGTATGGTTTATAATTTATAAATCAGATCACTTTTTCTTTATAAGAGGGTTTTCTCAATGATGCGGATTGGTTTGTTCTTGCTAACCAACCTCGCGGTACTGGTTGTAGCTGGCATAATTTTGTCACTCTTCGGTGTCGGTAGTTACCGTGGTGCGGGTGGCTTAAACCTAGGCAACCTGATGGTCATCTGTTTTGTCTTTGGTATGGTGGGTTCTTTTATTTCCCTGTTCATGTCAAAGTGGATGGCTAAAAAAACCACTGGGACTGAATTAATCGACCCAAATGCACCTCGTAACCAGGCGGAAGCATGGTTATTGCAGGAAGTTGCTCAATTAGCCCAACGTGCAGGAATCAACATGCCTGAGGTTGGTATTTTCCCATCTTACCAATCCAATGCCTTTGCAACAGGTTGGAATAAAAACGATGCGCTGGTTGCCGTTTCCACAGGTCTACTTGAACGCATGAACAAAGATGAACTTCGTGCTGTGCTGGCCCACGAAATCGGACACGTTGCCAATGGTGACATGGTGACACTTGCCCTGATTCAAGGTGTGGTCAACGCTTTCGTGATGTTCTTTGCACGTGTCGCAGGTGACTTTATCGACCGTAACGTGTTTGGTCGTGAAGATGGTGAAGCCCCAGGCCTGGCCTATTTTGCCATTACCATTGTACTTGACATTGTGTTCGGTATTCTGGCCTCTGCCATTGTGATGTGGTTCTCCCGTCAACGTGAATACCGCGCAGACGAGGCTGGAGCGCGTTTGGCTGGTAAACAGGCGATGATTTCTGCCCTGCTTCGTTTACAGGCGGAATCTGAAATGCCAGACCAAATGCCGAAAGAAATGAAGGCATTTGCAATTGCGGAAGGTAAGGAACAAGGCTTTAGCTTAGCTGCTTTATTTCAAACCCACCCAACCATTGAACAACGTGTTGCCGCCTTACAGCAATTAAATGTTCAATAACCTAAACCAGATAAACGATAAAGCCTCCAAAATGGAGGCTTTATTTTTACTTGGTTAATCTAACCAGCCTTGAAAGACTGATACAATTGCCATAAATAGCTAAAACCAGCCCACATGGCAATCACCAATAGAATAAGTACCGCAATACCCAGCAAATCAGGAATTCTTAACCAAACCCAGCTTACGATTGGATTACGCCAGAATGCCGAGGTTTTCTGCTTTTGCTCAAGGGATTCATGCAGGAATGGATGCACCACATGGATGTCACTGTATACCTGATATTCCTCACGGATATGCTCATGCACAATGTCCAGTGTCTTGCGGCTCGGACGAATAAACACGTCAAACAGGGTGCCAACAATCGGCACAAAACCCACCAGCATATCCATAATCGCCAGTCTGACCACACCATTCAGTTTATGTTGTGGAACACCCACTTCCCTTGCCTTTTTAAAGGCGTAGAGCGTCAGGACAAAACCTGCAACATCGCCCGCAAAGGGAATGGTACTGAGTGCAGCATCGGCTCCCACGCCCTGCTTGGTAAATGGAATCCTGACCAGACTATCCATGGTATTGGCAAATTTTGCCAGATCACGTTCCACCGCAATCGCCTGCTGCTGGGTTAGTTTTTTTTGTGTTGGACCAGTCATTCACTCAACCTAAAAACGTTGTTTATGCTTGAGAATAAAGTACTTTTTAGGCTTTGTCGGTACAATTATTATTACAGTTCAGAATAAAATCATTGAAGCAATAAACAAATACACAATTACACCTGTGGCATCACAGATTGAAGTTACCAAAGGTGCCGAAGCACTTGCTGGATCAAGTCCTGCCTTATTCAAGATAAAGGGCAAGCTCATCCCAATCAGACACCCCATCAACACAATACCCATCATACTGATTGCCAAGACCAAGGCGATCATTTCGTCACCACGGAAATAGCCCAACAACGACACTGCAACGGCCATAGTTCCACCAAGGCACAAAGCCACCAGACTTTCCCGCCCCAATAAATGAAACCAGTCCCTAAACTGCACATCCCCCGTAGCCAAGGCACGTACCATGAGGGTTGAGGACTGAGAACCCGCATTTCCCCCACTTCCGACCAGCAATGGCAAAAAGAACACCAGCACCAGATTTTGCGAAATCACGTCTTCATAATGGGCAATCCCAATACCCGAAAGCAAACTGCCAAAAACCAAGAAAACCAGCCAAAACACTCGTTTCTGATAGAGCAGCAAAATCGGTGCCGACTTGATACTAAGTTTAGATGAGGCATTCACCGCCCCCACTTTCAGGAAGTCCTCCGTTGCCTCCTCACTGGCAACATCCATCGCATCATCATAAGTGACTATTCCCACCATCATGTCCTGATGGTCAATGATCGGCAGGGCCAACAGGTCATAACGGGCAATGGTTTTCGCGACCTCATCCTGATCTGTATCGACATAGGCTTTCAGGACATTAGTTTCCATCAGCTCATTGATGTTCTGCTCCTCAGGCGCAAGTATCAGTTGCTTTAAGGATAGAACACCCAAAATCTTTCGGGCCTGATCCAACACATAGGCAAAGTAAATTGTCTCGGTATCAGGCGCTTCCAGACGCAACATCTTAATCGCATCTTTTACCATCATGTTGGGTTTTAAGGTCGCATACTCGGAACTCATGATCGCCCCAGCGGTTCCCTCAACATAGGAGGAAAGCTGGCGAATATCTTCCCTTTCCGCCTGAGCCAATGCAGGCAGCAGCGCATTCTGCTGTTCCTGGTCCAGACATTTAAATACATCAGCCCGTTTATCCGATGACATCTCGCCAATAATTTCAGCCAGAATATTTCTTGGCATGACTTTCGCCAGATTGACCTGTTCAGTGGGGGGAAGATAAGAAAACACATAGGCCCGTTTGGGCAAATGTGTTAACAGCAATTGCCCCTGTTCTACAGGTAACTGGGTCAACACATCCGCAATATCAACGGCACGGAACGTTTTTACCGAATCAAGTGCAAGTTCAATCTGATTATTCTTTAGTGCATCATTTAATAAATATAAGAAATTGTTGGAGCTCATATCCACCTCTTCACCAATGATCTGTCATGAAGAGTCAATCAGCCTTTTATTTTACTGGCGGATCAGCGCTTCATTCAGAACTTGGTCAATATAAAAATGTTTAATTCTTGAAAAACGACAACTCTGCGTGTCCATTTAGGCAATTAATCCTCATTAAGCCGTTTATACGGCACGGCAATACTACAAATAATTTTTTTCATTCTCAAATGAGCTAACAAAAATGAACAATTCAGGTCTATGGACTTGGCCCATAAACCTGATTATTCATTTGCATTGAATTTTAAAGACTGTCTTGTTCAATGGTTTCCAGTTTGTGTTTAGGCTTAAACATATTGGCAACCAGTACAAACATAAATGGAATAAAGATCAGCACCAAGACCGTTCCAAAGACCACTCCACCCAAGACACTGATCCCGATTTCCTGACGGCTGACCGCACCCGCACCAAAAGCAAAAACCAAGGGAATCACCCCCGCGCCAAAAGCAAAGGATGTCATCAGAATCGGGCGTAAACGCAAGCCTGCACCCTGCAATGCGGCCTGAATGGCATTTTTCCCCTGAGCCTGTGCCATTGCCGCAAACTCAACAATCAGAATCGCATTTTTACAGGACAAACCAATGGTGGTAAGCAAGGCAATCTGGAAATACACATCATTCGGCAAACCAAAACTATGTGCAAAGATAATACTGCCTCCAATCCCCAAGGGAATTGCAGTCATCACCGCCATTGGGATACGCAAGCTCTCATATAGGGCGGCCAAGCATAGGAAAATAAATGCAATGGAGATTAAATATAACCAGATTGCCTGATTGGTTGACTGCTTTTCCTGATAGGAAAGCCCTGTCCACAATAATCCCAGTCCCTGTTGCTGGCCCACCAACTGCTCAATATCTTTCATGGCCTGTCCAGACGATTGGCCACTGCCCACATTGGCCTGTAGTTGCAGGGCGCTATAGCCCATATAACGTTGCACAATACTTGGATTCCCTGCCCAGGCAGTATTTGAGAATGAGCTGAATGGCACCATCTGGTTTTGACTGTTACGGACTGACCATTGATATAAATCTTCTGGTTTGGAACGAAACGGTGCATCACCCTGTAGAATCACCTGCTTAATCCGCCCCCGATCAATAAAGTCATTTACATAGGTTCCACCCCATGCCGTTGACAAGGTGCTATTGATATCATTCAGGTTTAGGCCATTTGCCAACGCCTGTTTATGGTCAATCTTCACATTCAGGGTGGTTTTGCTGTCGGTTGACTGTTTGTCCAGATTTTCAAAGCTCGAAAATTTCTGACCGAGCTGCTGTAGCTGCTTAAAGCTTTGATCAAGGAATTGATCGCCCTGTCCATTCAGGTCCTGAATCCAGAAATCAAGGCCATCGGTTGAACCCAGACCATTTACCGAAGCGGGTAAGGTCACGTTAATCTGGGCATTTGGAAATTGGCTAAAATATTTAAGCGCTCGTTTACGAATGGCTTCGGCAGAATTTTTCTGTCCCGTGCGTTCATCCCAATGATTCAATGCAATAAAGCCCTGTCCTAAGTTTTGCCCTGTACCTGAGTTATTGCGTCCATACCGAATCAGTACCAGCTTGACGTTGTGTTGTTCATTCTGGAGAAAATATTGTCGAATCGACTCACCCACTTCCTGACTTTTGGACAGTGGTGCGCTATCCACCAGCCTAAATTGCACACTTAAGATTCCTTGATCCTCTTTCGGCAGGAAACTGCTTTGCAAGCCTTTATAGAACAGGGCAAATACCGCAATCAATGCAATAAATATCACCAGAACAGGGGCTTTATAGCGCAATGTGGTCTGGACTAAATTCAGGTATTTGGTTTTTAAGCGTTCAATCCCGTTATTGAAGTGAACAGCCCATTTTTTAGGTTGATGGTTCGGTTTTAGAATCAAGGCACACAATGCAGGCGTCAGTACCAAAGCCACCAACAGTGACAATATCATGGCAGCAACCAGGGTAATGGAGAACTGGCGATAGATCACACCAATTGATCCTGCAAAGAAAGACATTGGAATAAAGACCGCAGTCAGCACCAGCGTAATCCCAATCAGTGCGCCACTAATTTCCTGCATTGATTCAGTGGCAGCCTGTTTGGGAGAGAGATGCTGCTCATGCATCAATCTTTCCACGTTTTCCACCACCACAATGGCATCATCCACCAACAGACCAATGGCAAGGACCAAAGCAAATAAGGTTAAAGTATTGATACTAAACCCAAGCAACTCCAGCACAGCAAAAGTACCGAGAATCACAATCGGTACAGTAATACTTGGAATCAGCGTGGCACGCCAGCTTTGCAGGAACAGGAACATCACCAGAATCACCAAACCAATGGCCTCAACCAATGTCTTGATTACTTCCTTGATGGATTCCTGAACAAAAGGTGTGTTGTCACGTGGATAAACGATTTTATAGCCAGCAGGCAATTTGCTGGATAACTCATCCAGCGTCTGGTGAATCAGTTTAGAGGTCTGGATGGCATTGGCACCCGAAGAAAGTGAAATTCCCAAACCTGCCGCTGGATAACCATTAATGGTGTTAAAAGACTGGTAATTTTCTGCACCAAGTTCAATACGGGCAATGTCCTTGAGTAAAACAAAACTGCCTGAGACATTGGATTTAACCACGATTTGCTCAAAGTCCTGAATGGTTTTTAATCGGGAACCTGAAGTCACTTTGGCATTGAGATATTGACCATCCACCACAGGCAAGTCACCAATTGCACCCGCGGCAACCTGCGTATTTTGGGTACTAATCGCTGCAACAATATCATTGGGGATCAGGTGGTACTGGATCAGTTTATTGGGGTCCAGCCAAATTCGCATGGCATACTGTGAACCAAACACATCGGTTTCACCCACCCCATCAATACGATTTAAATTATCCAGTACATGGGTTGAAAGATAATCGGATAAGGTGATATTGGTTGATTTTCCTGTACTGTCATATAACCCCACCACCATAAAGGTATCACCAAGTGACTTGGTCACATTGACACCCTGACGCTGTACGGCATCGGGTAAACGTCGAATCACACCACTGATTTTATTTTGTACCTGAACCTGTGCGGTATCTGGATTGGTGCCATTTTCAAAACTGATGGTAATACGGCTACGGCCTGAGGCATCACTGGTTGAACTAAAATACAGTAAATGGTCAAGCCCTTGGATTTGCTGCTCCAATACCTGAGTAACACTCTGCTCAACAGTTTTGGCATCTGCGCCACTATAATTTGTTGAGACAGTAATTTTAGGCGGTGCAATATCAGGATAGCGTTCCACAGGTAAGTTGAGAATCGCGAGTATCCCTAAAGCCATGACGATAATGGCAAGTACACCTGCAAAAATGGGTCGCTCAATAAAAAACTTAGATAGCACGGCTGTTCATTCCATGGTTGAAACAGTCAATTTTTCAAAAACATAAACAAATATGGTGACTTTCAGCATATGATCATTACCGAGCTTTCCAGCAAACACCATCTCTATTAACATATCATTGCAAAAAGCGGAAATTGCGGAGAAATAATGGATTTTGGAGATTTAAGGGAAATAATTTCAATGTTCATTTCCATGAGAAATTAAAGCTTGGCTAAATAATTTAATTTGCTGTGCAATCAAATACTTCCCAATTTTGAATTGACACATCCTCCACTTAAACCGATATTAGCACGCTTATTACTCTCTCCCACTGTACTAGAACCATATGAAAGCCAGCTTAAAAAATTTTAATATTTTGCTGCTTATTGTGCTGCCTGCGTTAATCACGGGCGGTCTGTTGATTTCTGCTGGAAATTTAACCGATGGTTTACGACTGGGCTTCCTATCCTTGCCTGGAACAATTTTTCTTATTCTCGCCATCATTAAACAGAAAAAATATTGGCATGTGCTCACCATCATATGGTGGTTTATTTTCTGGCTTGATGCACTGTTACGTTCCAGCACATGGTTTCTATTTAACAGTGACAATGAGGCCTATTTTATTATCGAGGCGGTTGCCAATACCAATCAGCAGGAAATTCTGGAATTTTTTGAATTACATCTCGCCTCTCTTATTCTGGTCTTATCAGGCTTAGCTTTTCTTACAGTGAGCTATAGCTATGCAGTATTTAAATATTTAAGTGCAAATGACCTTTTGCAAGTCTGGAATCAACGTTTTTACCGTTTTTTTATCATTTTTTTAATATTATTAACGATCACCAGCTATTTAATGAAGCCCTCGCGCAAAGTTCACCCTGTGGTATTTTGGCAAGATTATTACAGCAAAATCCAGAATTTTAAAGACAGGATCAAGCAACATAAAGCTGTACATCAGCAATGGGATCTCAGCGCAAAACAAAATCTGGTCTTAACTGATCAGGCAAAAGGCAAACAAACCCATGTTCTGGTACTTTCAGAAAGTATCACCAGCCTGAATTATGGTGTATGTGGCTATCCAAGAGATACCACACCAGAACTCAATAAACGACTGGATCAGCTTAAGGTTTTTTGCAACGCCTTTTCACCTGCTCCATCCACCATCAATGCCTTACGGGTTTTATTGACGGAAAGTCCAGCATCGGAACATGATAAATATTCCCCTGAAAGTGTGCTGGCCTATGCCCGAGCGGCAGGCTATAAAATTTACTGGATCAGCAATCAGGACGATGTTTATCTCTCGTCGCTTTTTGGTTCCTATACGGATAAAGCCATTTATAAAAACAGGCGTTCAGGACGTAGCAGCAGTTCTCTGGATGAAAACCTGCTCCCTGATTATCAGCAGGCACTGGCTGATCCTGAACCGAAAAAATTGATTATCCTGCATTTGATTGGTGCCCATCCAAACTATCAGGAACGTTATCCAGCAGCATTTAACCGCTTTACCAGCACCAGTAATGATGCGGTGGAAACTGACCTTAAAAACAGGGATATTGACCCGTGGATTCGTTCGCTACGCAATGATTATGACAACGCCGTGTTATATGAAGACTCCTTATTGGCCAAATTTCTGGATGAGTTGCAGGCCGATCATGTACCAGACTTCAGGTCATTCATGGTGGTGTCGGATCATGGCAATGAAGTTGGGCATGAAATCGACTATGCAGGTCATAGCCCAAATACCAAGGCGGGTTATCAGGTTCCCGTGATCATGTGGTATGACCATATTCCCTCAACTGGTGTGGATAAAACCAGGACACTGAACACGGCAGAACTTGATGACAACCTGATGCATATCATGGGACTTAAGGAAAAGTCAGCACCCAAACGGACGTACTGGCTGGATAACAATTATCAGTTTAGCCCTGAAGAAAATTGGCCTTATTGGAAACACAGGCCATCCTGATATTCAAAGTTAAGAACGAATCCTGAGTCTTACGATACTCCACATTTGCGGATATGCAGTTAAATAAAATCTCTCTATGCTGAATATAAAGCAACATAGAGAGAAAAATGCTATGAAAAAAACTTTTTTAGTCATTACCTTAGCGAGTCTTTTAACAGCATGTGGCGGTTCTGACAATGATCATGACTCTGCAACGCCAGACAATCCTAATCCATCTCAGCCAAATGAGCCAAAGGTCGGTGTATTTAAAAATGGCGAGATTGTTTCAGGTGTTCACTATCAAACCAGTGGCGGCACACAGGGTGATACCAATGACAAGGGCGAATTTAATTACAAAGCTGGAGAAAACATTCGTTTTAGTTTAGGCAATGTCCAACTTGGCAATGAGGTGAGTGCTAAAGCAGTCCTCACTCCTGTAGATCTATCTGAAAAAACCAATGTTAAGGAAAATCTGGTTGCATTTATCCAGTCTCTGGACAGTAATACAGCATTAGCAGGTATTCAGGTCAGTGATCAAACCAAAAATGTTTTAGCGGGGACACCCATCAATTTTGATCAAGCTTCAACAGCGTTTGTACAGGACAGCAATGTTAAAAAGACGATAGCAGAATCAGGAACAACCCTAGTGGATTCTGAAACAGCCAAGGTCAATTTAAGAAAGGCATTTTATAGTGATATTGCAGGCGTATGGCAACTATCCTCAACCAAGGCCAAAGAAAAAACCCTGGTTTATGTGGATGCAAATGGCAACTATGTGATGGGACAGGCCTCTGCTAAAGATGCATATGGACAAGCTGGCATTGAGATTGGTAATTTTAATATCGACCCAATTACTTCACATATAAAAGCAACTGCAAGTCTTGATAAAAATGGTGAATGGGGCTTTGCTGGTTCCGACACCGATATTTATCTTTCCTATGGTGAGCAAAAAGACAGCTTGCTGATACGGGAACCGAGTGACAACAATGCCCGTTATACCCTGACTAAAGTTCCAAATCAGGAAAACAGTTTGGTCGGTTCATGGCAAATGCCGAACCACATCTTTACGTTCTTTAGCGATAATAGCTATTTCCTACTGCACACTACAGAAGAAGATTGTGCATTCAATGGCTTAGAATATGGTAAATACAGTGCCACCAATAACACGCTGAAAGTTTCTGAGATTTATTATGACACCACAGGCTGTGCTGGTTTAGTTGATTCCTATCATCCAGAGCTGGTTCCTGGACAATATGATCTGGACAGCTACACATTCACCATTAAGCAAAATGACTCACTTGCAGTTCAATATGAAAATGAAGAACCCGCAATTTTCAAACGAATAAAATAATCCAACACATGCCCTTTCATTCAAACCGATGAAAGGGCCCAAACTAAACGATATGCTCAAAATCCAGTGTAAACCCTGCCAGCAATTTTAATAATTCAGCTTGTGAATTACACTGCGTTTTCGCATAAATCGTTTTAAAATAAGTCCGTACTGAGTGATAAGTCAGACCTAGATGTGTTGAGATTTCCTCAGTCTTCAACCCCTTAAAAAATAGCACACAGATTTGTACTTCACGATGTGACAGCCCATACAACTGCTGCACAAACTGTTCCGCCAACTGGCACTTTTCATGAACTTCTGTAATAAACAGCGCAACCCGTTGTCGCTGATCAATCTGGAAGATATGTGACTGGTCAGATAATGGCGTGACTGTCAGCATAATCGGATGTTCTCCCTGTTGCCCATAAATTCCCAGAACACCGCCAACATCTTCTGCATTAACGGTATTGTCCTTAAACAAGGCACTTTGAATCAAACGGTGCAACTGTGCCTGAAACTGGGCAGGAGCATATAAATGGTTATATTGATCAATGCTCAATAAGGCAGAATGTTCTAAAATATGTTTGGCCTGAAGATTACTGTAGGCAATATTCATCTGTTCATCTAAAATGATTACGCCTGTCCTTAGCCCATCAATCAACTGATACAGTTCACTGTTTTCCTGCCTTACAATACTTAACTGCCGATGAATTTGTAGGGCACGACGCAAATGCTTGCCTAATCGGGCCAACAGTTGCAGTTCCTCCACAGTATAGGGCGGTGCTTTTGGGTTACGGTGTACTGCAAATACCGACCATTGATATTTCCCCTGTTCAAGCAGAACAGCACCAAAACGGCTAATCCCAGCAGTTCTTAAACATCGGTCATGAAAAATATATTCATCTGAATATTCAGGCATATCTGCATAATGGCTCAAATCTGCATGCACCACCCCGCCAATGCCAGCCTGCTGCCATAAAGGGACATGCAGTTTCATATCAATCACATTGATACATTCATCCTGATAGGCTTCTAAAGCTGATTCAGGAATGTTGTAGGTATAGACAAAATCAAAACTGGGATTCAGCTGATCAACCGCAGTAAAAATAGCAGTATTACTCTGTGTATATTCAACAATGGACTGTAAAACCTGTGTCCAAAGCTGATGATCCAAGGCAGCATCATAAATCATCCCAATAATATGATTCTCCAGTTGTTGCATACGCTTTGGCCCCATAAAAATCCTTTTAAATGCACCTTTAATTTTTATATAAAAAAATTAATAACTTAAGGAATTATTCACTCATTTTGTAACGCTATATTTTTTAATGATATGCAATAACATGATTTTTATAGGATTTTTTGTACAAAAAAAACAGCAACCAAACTTAACTAAACCAATAATTAAAAATCTATTCTTCATATTTTTAATTCTTCAGCCTTTTCATAAAATTATCATCTTATTGTCTTTCATAAGTTAAAGAAATATTTAAGTCAAACTCAGGTGAATAAATAAGGGCAGATCACCTGCCCCTATTTTATGGATGAGCCAGTTGCTTGCGTTTAACCTGTTGCCATTGCCACCAGCCATAGGCTGCCAGCAACACAAATGCAGCATATAAACCTGCGGTCAGGAACAGTTCCTTGTAGATAAACATACCCACATAGACAATATCCACAAACACCCACAACACCCAGGTCGCAATATGCTTACGGCTGGTCCAGTAGGTCGCCAGCAGGCTAAATGCAGCCAGTTGTGAATCCAGCATTGGTACGGCGGCATCAGTAAAATGCTTTAGGATCAAGCCAAACAACAAGCCACCGATTGCAGCCAGACACATTTGTAGCAAAACCATTTTGCTAGCGATCGGTTCAATCCGAATCTCATGATCCTGACGCTTGCCTTTTAGCCAATAATAGAAACCATAGAAATTAATCACCATAAAGAAAAATTGCAGAATGGTTTCGCCATACAGCTTAAAAGTAAAGAAAAGATAGGCATATAAAATGAAAGCCAGAAAGTTAAACCACCAGCACCACATATTGCGTTGAATGGTTAAGGCAACCCCAATCACACTAATAATGACGGCTATTATTTCTAGAGGAGACAAAAGAAAACTTCTTATAAAAACTGGATGACATCATTATGGAAAGATTCTCATTTTAAGCAATCACAAATTCTTTATTTTATTCACTGATATTTTTATCATGATTTGAGATTATAACTATTTTTCAACCCAAGCTTATGTTATAAAAATCTATCGTTTATTTTTAAATCATGCTCATGTTGGCAAAGCAAGTTTCCTCTACACGCCTGATTATGATTCCGCACAGCATTCCCGCCAGTGCGGCATGGCGACGTGTCTGCATTTTAATGCGGGGGACTTTGCAAATATTCAGCCGATGACAATTTAAAAGCATCATTTGAACAGCAAGGTCGCCTCAGTAGCGACCTTTTTTATTGCCCTATTTTTTTTAAATCTAAAAAAACACATCGTTGCGATTGCAACAATAACAGGAGATTTCTCATGTCACAGTTTCAGCAAAAGAATTTTATACAGACCACACAGGTACAACCGACTGTAGTCCCTGCCAACCCTCGCCTTGCTACAGTCGGTCAATTCATTGCTGTGGTGCTAATCTGGTCATTGACCCCATTGGCAGCCGTCTGGACAGTGCATGAAATTCATTGGGCGTGGGGCTTGTTTCTACGATTCAGTATTGCCATTCCTCTGGCCTTGATCTGTCTGTTTTATTTTCGACTAAAACTCATCATCAATAAAAAATCCCTGATGAGTTATGCCGCAGGAGCATTGGGCTTGTTTGGTTCAATGACCTTTTGCTATATCGGCGCAACCCGAATTTCATCTGGCATGATCTCGATTATTTTTGGCACCGCCCCATTATGGTCGGGCTTGATTGCGGTGTTTATTTTAAAGCGTGAACACTTTTTAAAACGTCAATGGTATGGACTGAGCCTTGCCATTTTCGGTTTAGCGCTCACAATGGGAATTGGCGCTAATCATATTCAGATGGATATGCTGGGCGTTGGCTATGTGATGCTGGCCGTATTTCTTTATGTCATTTCAATGTTTGCTGTGGCGAAAGTTGGTGCTGACATCCATCCTATCATTCAGACCACAGGTTCAACTCTGGTGTCATGGTTGGGCTATGTATGCCTGCTGCCCTTTTTTCTGAATGAGATGCCAACACAATTGCCAGGCTTACAGGCAAGTCTGGCTATACTTTATAGTGCGTTTTTTTCTTCCATACTCGCAATGATTTTTTATTTTCACCTCATCCAGAAGTTGAATCCAACCACAGTGATGCTGATCACGATCCTTACCCCTGTATTGGCCACCTTTTGGGGTGTATTTTTTAACCATGAGCCCCTTAGCTCACATTTGATTATGGGTTTAATTTTCCTATGTTTGGGCCTGTCTTTATATGCCTATCGCAACAAAGCCCGTGTGTTGTAACGATTAAAACTGATAGGTCAGCCAAAATGATCTATCAGTGGATGGTATCCATTGATGAGCCACAGTAAACTATAGCCACTCACATTGTGAGCTCCCAAAGATTTGCTCAAGGATGAAAAAATCGATGCGTACCTACCTTTTATGGCTATGGTTTGGCTTAGTTCTGACATTACAGGGTTGTATGCATGCTGCCGTTCAACCTATCTCTACTCAAGTCAAGGCCAGTGAATTAAAACAGCGTTATTATCAGGCAAAAACCATCGCTCCCGATGGCACGGTACTGGCGTTTACTGTTTATCAGCCACATTTAAAGGTCGGGCAAACTGCGCCTTTGTTATTGCATACGCATGGTTTTGGCTTGTCCCGTATGAAACGCCCTAGCCTGAGCCTGTATGGTTTTCTGCTACCCACTGGACAAGTGGCAAAAACAGCCTGGCAAAATGGTTATTGGGTGATTAGTTATGACCAGCGTGGGCATGGCAATAGCCAGGGTAAAATTCGCCTTGCCGATCCTGAAAAGGAAGCTCAGGACGTGATCAGCATCATGAACTGGGCTGAACAGCATCTTCCTCAATTGGCAAAAAATCAGAACGGTGTCCGTGCAGGTATGATTGGTGAGTCCTATGCAGGCGGCATACAGTATCTGGTTTCCGCTTTAGATCCCCGTCTACAGGCGATTGTACCGATCACAACATGGTATGACATTGTGAATAGCCTTGCCCCGAATGGAATTCCCAAAAGTGACTGGATTACATTCCTCAACCTGATTGGTGACTGGTGGAACTGGAACAAGTTTGATCCTGAATTGAAACAGGCCTATGTCGATACCCAGCAAGGTCAATTAAAGGAGTCTACCTATAACTTTCTTAAAACCCATCAGGCCAGCTGGTTTTGTGAACATGCCCAGGCACCAAAAGCAGATGCCCTGATTATTCAGGGATTTCGGGATGTATTGTTTCCATTTAATGAAGGAGTCAAGGCTGCACAATGTATTCAGAATGCCCAGCATGAGGTACATTTAATTGGTGTTCAAGGGGGTCATTTACAGCCTTTTGCCCAGCATTCACCATTGGGCAATACACCATTTTGGTATATTGGCAAGTCAGTCAGTTGTGGCAATAAACAACACTATAATTTGCAAGATACGATTATGGCGTGGTTTAACCAGAAACTTAAAGATCAGGCACCTATAACATTGCCTGAATTATGTATTGATCATAGCCCTGTGAATCATCTGAGTGATTTAACGCCTAGCACACACTACAGCATTGCCAAAACGTGGATTGCAGCAACACCGAAACAGGCAGTGTTTATTCCCATTCATAGCGCAACCCAAACCACCTATATGACGGGTTCACCACAGTTGACCCTCAACATTGGGTCAACATCTGGACAAATTGATCCAACCCTGTTTATTTCGGTGGCAATAAAGTCAGTGAAAACAGGAAAATATAAAATTCTCAATGAACAGACTGCACCATTCAATCCAGCCCAAAAACGTCTTTATGATCAGGTGATACAAGGTTCATCACAGCAAGATGGAGAGGGTCAAAATATTGAACTTCCAAGTGTCAATGCAAAATTGCATAAAAATGATACCTTGGGTTTATTGATCAATAGTGAAAGTATCTATTATCAAAAAATCAGACAGCCTAAAATTGAGGCAGAGATTTCAGGGCAAATTGTTTTACCCAAACTTTGGAGTGAAACAGCGCAATAATCATTTTTTAAAGAGAAATCTTAGCTCGGGAGTGCTACCACTCCCGATTGGCAATCAACTCTTCCATTTCAATCTCCAAATATCCCGCCTCCTGCACAATCATCATCATGGCTTCAGCAATATAATCGGCAGCCGTATCGTCCAGGCTTGAGTCAAGATCTTCAAACTGCGGTTTCATTTCGTTGATTTCAATCAGGGTTTGATGGGCGAAACGATAAATATCCGACTCAGACACGCCTGAACCCGCTACTTTTTTTGAGAACTGCTGAATATGCTGTTTGACTTCGGCCACCAGAATATCGGGATAATATTCATCGTCAAACATGGGGAGGAGTAAATCTTCAAACATACACAATAAGATGTCAATAAAACGCCATGCTTATAGCATAATCTGCTGCAAATCACGAGATTTAGGCATTAAAAAAGCGGTTTTTCCGACCGCTTTTCATCAATTTAATCTCTAGTCCTTTTTAGCACTGAGATTTTTTGCGATTTTTGCCAATTCAACAAATTCCTCTCGCATTAAATAAGGATCAGGTTTGGCTGACTGCTGCGCCAGTTGAATAATCTGATCCCAGCCCATTGCACCATTATATTCTCCACCTTTTAACTGCTGGGCATAGGAAGCCACCGCAATCGCAAAACGGGTATCGTTACTGGCTTGGGATAAAGATTTACGACCTGCTGGCACAGGCTGATTCAATAAAATACTTTTGTCCTGATTCGGTAATTTATAACGCACATTGACAAAAGCATATTCCGAGGTATTTCCTGCATTGGTTTTTGTCGGGGTTTGGTAGCGTGAATCATTGAGCCAGCCTTGCTGCCCGACTGGAATGATCTCATAAATGGCAGTGACATTATGCCCCGCCCCAATATCACCTGCATCAACCTTGTCGTTATTAAAATCTTCCTGTTTTAGCATCCGATTTTCATAGCCAACCAAACGGTATTCTTTTACAGTCACTGGATTAAACTCGACCTGAATCTTGACATCCTGCGCCACTGTGGCAAGTGTGGATGAAAGCTGACGCTGCACCACTTTTTTGGCTTCATTCTTATTGTCGATATAGTTGTAATTACCATCGCCTGCATCGGCAAGCTGCTCCATCAACTGTTCATTATAGTTGCCTGTTCCAAAGCCCAGTGTCGTGAGTGAAATACCACTTTTGCGCTTTTCCGCCACCATGCCTTTTAGGGTACTAAAATCTGTGATCCCGACATTAAAGTCACCATCGGTTGCCAGCAGAATCCGATTAATGCCATTTTTCAGCATGGCTTTTTCTGCCTGTTGATAGGCCAGTTGAATCGCCTGCTCGCCTGCGGTTGCACCACTCGCCTGCAAAGCATCAATCACACGCAAAATCTTGTCTTTTTGATCGCCCGAAGTAGGTTCCAAAACCAGTTTTTCACCACTGGCATAGGTAATAATCGTTACCTTATCTTGCGGACGTAGTTGCTCAGTCAATAAACGTAGAGTTTGCTTAACCAAGGGCAATTTATCTGGGGCATCCATACTTCCTGAGACATCAACAAGGAAAACCAGATTGGCTGGTGGTAACTGTTTGGTTGCCAAGTCTTTGGCTTGAATACCAATTTTGATTAACTTGGCATTTTCTTTCCAAGGTGAATCAACAGTTTCAGTCGTGACCGAGAATGGGTGAATACTATTTGGCTGTGGATATTGATAATCAAAATAATTAATCATTTCCTCAGTACGAACCGCATCGACTGGCGGCAAGCGTCCATCATTCAGGAAACGGCGAGTATTGCTATAACTGCCTGTATCAACATCAATGCTAAAGGTTGAAACTGCCTGATCTGCAACCCGATGTACAGGATTCACCTCATTTTTCTGATATTTTTCGGTGTTTTGCTCTAAACGCTGGCGTTCCATTGCAGGTGCGGGCATGGCTGCAATTGCCAATACAGGACGTGGTGCCGCCATCGCTTTCATACTTGCAGACATGGCCTGATCATGGGCTTCCATTGCAATTTGGCGATGTTGTGGTTCAACTGATTGGCAGGCGGCAATCATGCTGCCAAGTACGGTTAAAGCAAATATTTTTGCAAGATGATGCATTTTCAATTTCCCCAATTTTATTTATCTTTTCAAATGTATGGCTAGATCAAAATCATTGTATGTAAAAAAAGAAAGATACACCGTATTCGAATGTATCTTGATTTTTGGGATTTCTTTTAATATTTTATAATGATTAAAAAATAATCCTCACTATTCAATCGCATAATTAATGGTAACGACCACACGGGCAATTTTATTAATGGTGGCTTTATCATAGGCTCCACCATAATCACTATCTTCATCCGAACCACTTTCAGGCAAAATATAAAATGCACCCTGACTGGCTGAACGCATGCTACCCACTTTCGCACCACCGACCTTGGCAAATTCATTGGCACGGCTATAGGCATTCTTGGTGGCATTTGCAATCAATGACATTTTAATTTCTTCTAAATTAGACACCAGATAATCAGGTTTTTGGGCAATTGCAATACCCTTTTCATCCAGCAAATACGCATCTTTGGCTGCCTTTTCAATCTTTTGAATATCACGGCTATTGATCACCAAAGACTGCATTGCAATATAGCCTTTAAACTCACGTCGGGTTCGTCCCTCATCCGTCTCCACCTCTTCATAATAAGACTGGGAACTCTTATTGCCCAATTGCATATCAGTGGCTTTAAACCCATGCTCAACAAAGAAATCCTGCAAGGTTTTCATTTGCTGATCAAGTAACTGGTAGGCTTGTGGAATACTGTCTGAAGTATGGCTGGTTTGCAGGTTAATTTCCCAACGGGCCGAATCTGCCTGAATCGGTTTTTCTGCCAATCCCTTGACGGTAATTGAATTACTGCTGTTATTAAACTGCTTCACGGCATAGCCAATCACCGCAGCCGAAACAATAAATCCTAGACTGAGAATGAGTGCAAACACCCATAAGCTTTTATATGTAATTATTTTATTTTCCATTTTTCAATATCACTCATTCTATTTAATCTTATGGAGCAGGCCAATAGAACCTTAAGGTTCTATCAATACCCTAAACTATTATTGATTTAACATCATTTTCCAGACGTTAATGGCATCACTGGTCGCTTTGACATCGTGCGCACGGACAATACTGGCACCCTGCTGAATACTCATTAGATGTCCTACAACACTGCCCACCGCACGTTCTTGTGCAGGTACACCATTTAAGGCTTCACCAATAAAACGCTTACGTGACAAACCTGACAAGATTGGATAGCCCATCTGGTTCAGCTTCCAGAATTCATTCAATAATTGAAAATTCTGTTGAGCATTTTTAGCAAAACCAAAACCAGGATCAAGGATAATATTGTGCTTTTTGATTCCCATTTCGAGTGCCTGATCCAAGCGTTGCTGTAACTCATACATCACATCTTCTGTGACATTTGTATATTGATCAAGCTGGTTCATATTGGTTGGTTCACCACGCATATGCATCAGGATCACAGGAATATTCAACTCAGCAGCCGTTTCCAATGCTTTCGGACGGGTTAAGGCACGAACATCATTCCAGATATGTGCGCCCGCTTTTACAGCAGCACGAATTACTTCTGGCTGGCTGGTATCTATTGAAATAACCACATCATATTTTGCCAATGCTTCAACCACAGGAATTACACGCTGAATTTCCTCCTCAAGCTCAACGGGTGACGCATTGGGGCGTGTGGATTCTCCACCAATATCAATAATGCTTGCACCCTCTTCCACCATCTGCAAAGCACGTTGAACTGCCTGTTCTTTATGATGATGCTGTCCACCATCACTAAACGAATCAGGCGTGACATTGAGAATACCCATAATCTGGGGTTGGGATAAATCCAGTATAAAACGACCACAGTGTAACTGGCACTGTGGTAATGGCATCAACTGCATCAAGCTTCTCCATTTCTAACAACACCTATTTTAGCAATCATCAGTTATTTAAATGTTGATTTCTTTTTCAATCTTTTTTCTTGTATTTTCAGTTGTCATTAGAATTTTTCAACAATGACAAAAAATTCATCCAGAAATTGATAGTTCATATCCAGAATAAGTTTGTAATAACCTAATTGTTTGCTTTCTTTCTTAAAAATATCAATTTTACAAATAATTGTAGATTGAGAATAATCCTTATTCACTTCTTGTAAAATAGATACTGTCTGAAATTTAAATGACTCAAAATCACATAATATATCTAGATCACTCAAAGTATTTTTTTGAAAAATTCTTTCTAAATATTTATAAGCCAAATTTTCAACTTTCAAAAATAATGATGATTCTTCAACTCCGATCATTTTAGTTCACTCTTTTTATTAAGTCATAAAAAAGAGTCGCTTTTAGCGACTCTCCATGATTTTAACCATTAGCCCATTGCTGGTAATGGTGGTGGTGTAGATGGACCATCTTTCGGTGGTTCAAATGCAGCCACTGGATTTTCAGGAATATAGACCTTAGGTGGTTGTGGTTCACGACCTTCCATGATGTCACGGATTTGATCACGATCAATCGTTTCCCAATCCATCAGTGCTTTCACCATTGCATGCGCGATATCTTTATTATTTTCCAAGATATTACGTGCAATGGTATATTGCTCATCCAGAATACGACGTACTTCTTCATCTACTTTTTGTTGAGTCGCTTCTGAAATGGTACGACTACCAACATTGCCGAAGAAACCACTCTGATTTTCGTCTTCGTAGACCATGACACCAAGTGCATCTGACATACCATATTTGGTGACCATTGCACGTGCCATTTTGGTTGCACGTTCAAAGTCATTGGATGCACCAGTTGACATGCGGTTGATGAAGATTTCTTCCGCAATACGACCACCAAACAGGATTGAAAGTTCATTCAACATCTTGTCTTTATAATGGCTGGTCTGGTCTTGTTCAGGAAGCTGCCAAGTCACGCCCAATGCCCAACCACGCGGCATGATCGTTACCTTATGCACAGGATCTGTACCTGGTAGGATTTCAGCAACAATCGCATGTCCAGCTTCATGGTAAGCCGTTGCGCGACGCTCTTCTTCACGGATCACCATCGACTTACGCTCAGGACCCATGTAGATCTTGTCTTTTGCATCTTCAAAGTCATGCATGTCAACCGTATTTTTATTACGACGGGCAGCAAACAAAGCAGCTTCATTGACTAGGTTCGCAAGTTGCGCACCAGAGAAACCAGGCGTACCACGGGCAAGGACCTTAACATCCACACCAGTCACTGAAGGAAGTTTCTTCAAGTGAACATTCAGGATTTGCTCACGACCACGGATGTCTGGCAAACCAACCATCACCTGACGGTCAAAACGACCTGGACGAAGCAAGGCTTTATCAAGCACATCGACACGGTTGGTTGCAGCAATGACGATCACGCCTTCATTACCCTCAAAACCGTCCATCTCAACAAGCATCTGGTTCAGGGTTTGTTCACGCTCATCATGACCACCCCCTGTACCTGAACCACGGTGACGACCCACCGCATCAATCTCATCAATAAAGATGATACATGGCGCATGACGTTTTGCCTGTTCGAACATATCACGGACACGTGATGCACCCACACCAACAAACATCTCAACAAAGTCAGAACCAGAGATACTGAAGAAAGGAACCTTGGCTTCACCCGCAATGGCTTTTGCCAATAATGTTTTACCTGTACCTGGAGGACCCACCATCAATACACCACGAGGAATGGTCGCACCAAGACGTTTAAATTTAGCAGGGTCTTTCAGGAAATCTACAATTTCAACCACTTCCTGTTTTGCTTCGTCACAGCCAGCAACATCAGTAAATGTGACCTTGATCTGGTCTTCAGACAGCATTTTTGCCTTTGACTTGCCAAAGCTCATCGGACCGTTTTTACCACCAGCACCACCGCCCATATTACGCATGAAGAACATGAACAACAGGATGATCAGCAATACAGGGAAACTCGCAATGAGAAGTTGCATCAAAATGCCCTGGCGTTGTGGCGCTGTGCCCTCAACCACTACATTTTGTTTGTTCAAGCTTGGTAGCAACTCAGTGTCTTCTACTTGTGGGCGAACCGTCTCAAATGAAGAACCATTGGTTTTCTCACCACTAATATTCAAGCCATCAATGGTGACCTGTTTAATTTGCCCAGCATTCACCGCTGCAACGAAATCTGAATATTTCATCGCTGCAGGCTTATTGCGGTCACTGACGTTGCTAAAAATCAAAATCAGAACACCGAGTATGATGAGCCACAATACGGCATTCTTGAAGTAATCGCTCAAGGCTTTATTCCCATATCAATCTAATTTGATCATACCTAATCTTGGCTGACCTTCACAAAAACAGCAATGAATTTGCGTTGCAAAAAACTTAAAAGGTACAAAATGCACAATTTTTAACATCTTGGCAAGTACACTTTTTATTGCAATGCCTTTTTACGACCCTGTCCAATCAAAAAAACCTCTTTTGACCGAGCGCGTGACGCCGCAGGTTTGGCTGTTTTTAATACATCAAAACCATCAACCACCTGTTTTCTAAACTCATCAAATCCTGAACCCTGGAACACCTTAACCACAAACTGTCCATTTGGTCCTAAAACTTTCTGAGCAAAATCCAGTGCCAACTCACACAAATAAATTTGGCGTGGCTGGTCGACAGCCCTATTACCTGATGTATTGGGGGCCATATCAGAAATTACAATGTCTACCTGACGGCCATTTAAAATATTTAACAATTTTTCGAAGACTTCCTCTTCCCTAAAATCACCCTGTAAAAAGGTCACATCTGGAAGCGCATCCATTGGCAGGATATCGGATGCAATCACCAAACCATTGGCACCGACCAGCTTACCTGCGATCTGTGACCAGCTACCAGGCGCCGCGCCCAAATCGACAACCGTCATGCCAGGTTTAATCAGTTTATATTTTTCTTGGATTTCGAGTAACTTATATGCTGCGCGTGCGCGATACCCCTCTTTCTGCGCCTTTTTAACAAAAGGATCATCCAGATGCTCTCTCATCCACGCACGACTGCTTTTAGACAATTTTTGATTGGTAATGCGTGTCGCCATAACTCACTAAATTTCAAAACACTTCTGATTGGTCATTGTACGTGAAAATTACTCTCATTACAGTACGGATGTAGCGTAATCACACGAACTTTTACAGATTTTTTTCGATCAACATCATTGGTTATTTCAACAGTTTCTTGAATATTTATGATCAGTCTGCCTGCTGAATCTATCTTAGGTTTGGGATGCAGGCTATACTAGGTCGTTTTTCAAATCAGGTATTTTTAATGGCGGCTTTATCTATCCATGAACGTAAGCGTTTACGTCAAATTGGTCATGCACTTAACCCAGTTGTAATGGTTGGTAGCCAAGGTCTTACAGAAAACGTCATTGAAGAAACGAATCGTGCGCTAAATGACCATGAACTGATTAAGGTGAAAGTTGCGGGTGAAGACCGTGATGCGCGTGCGGCAGTGATTGATGCCCTTGTTGAGGCAACTGGGGCGGAATCGGTACAGAAAATTGGTAAAATTGTTTTGCTTTATAAAAAGGCAGCCAAACAAAACCAGCATCTTTCCAACCTCGTTCGTTTTGCTCACCTCAGTAATAAGTAAGCAATGGCAAGTTATGAATTGTCGGCTTTTGATCGCTTTAACGCCATTACGGTGGTTGGGGCGATTGAGCAGCAAACACCAGCAACTGTGAATGTTGGTTTCTGGGTGCGTGACCCAAATCAGTTTCTGATTTATCCCGATCAGGTTTCGGCACACCCCCGCCGTGACTTTTTATGGGAACAGACCTGCTTTGAGATTTTTATTGGTGTGAAAGATGAGGATTTCTATCGTGAAATCAATCTCTCCCCCTCTCAGGCATGGCAGGCCTATCAATTTGAAGAATATCGCTTTCCTGAAAATATGCCGCCCGTAGCTGCCTATGATATTGAGTTGAACCATTTACAGCGTACTCACTATGGCTTAAATGTCAGTCTGGATTTGTCCCAGTTTATGCAGCAAAATAAATTGAAATGGGCTGACCTGTATCTTGGTTTAACCGCAGTGTTAAATACCACTCAAGGCACGCATTACTTTGCAATGCAGCATAGCAGCCCTCAGGCCGATTTCCATAACAAACGGGATTGGCTGCATCAGTTTTAACTTTTTTTAATAAGTCTAAAAAACAAAAAAAGCGAGAACTCAATTCTCGCTTTTTTATTGGCAAGCGATTACTTAGCTTGCACGCACCTTATTCCAAGCTTCAACTGCCTGTTCTTTGGTACGTTTAAAGCTCTCAGTCAAAGTGTCTTTGTGTTTTACTGAAATCTGGCTAATGTCATCTTTCAGTTCTTTGCTGACTTTGCTTAAGTCTTCCACTAAAGCGTTTAACTCAGTTTTCAAGGCATTCTTAAATTCAACCAGGTCTTCTTGAGACAAGTTAAACTGAGCCTTGATCACTTCAATACGCTGTAAAATGTCTTGCTTGATTTGTGCAAACTGATTTTGAACAGCATCATTGAGTTCTTTTGCTTCAGCTTCAATTTTTTCCTGAGTTTCAGCAATGACTTCTTTCGCCTGTTCCTGAGTCTCAGCAATCACCTCTTTCGCTTTTGCTGTCTGCTCTGCAACCACTTCTTTCACTTCAGCGGTTTTTTCAGCAACGACTTCTTTCGCTTTTGCCGTTTTCTCAGCAACAGCCTCTTTTACCTCAGCCGTTTTTTCTGCTACAACTTCTTTAGCTTTCGCAGTTTTTGCCACGACTGTTCCTTTCACTTCTTCAGTTACAGTTGTTGCAGTTTGATTTTCAGCCATTTTGATTCCCCTCTATATTGATTGTTGCTTTTTTGGCTATATATAAGATAAAGCCCTTTCTACCTAAAGCCCTAAAAAATTGTTAGACAATTTGCATAATATCTCATGATATATTTATAAGAATGACTGATTTTGCAATAGACACCTGTCCATTTAAACTTATAAAAGAAAAACACCAATTCCTGACTTTAATAGACAAAACACATAGACTTTTCACCTACTCATGCGTATAATGCGCTGTTAAGTTACAAGCGAGCAGACCAGAAGGAGGGCATGTTTTTTTAAGACAGCCTGCCTTTTTTTATGTCTACTCGCTTTTTTACAGCCCTATTTTTGTGGTTTTAGTTCAGGAGCTTTGGTTTGAGCACCCCCGCCATTTTAGCCCTCGCAGATGGAACGGTCTTTAAAGGAACGTCTATCGGTGCATCGGGTAGTACGACTGGTGAAGTCGTTTTTAATACCGCCATGACTGGTTATCAGGAAATTTTGACTGATCCAAGTTACGCACAACAACTTGTGACGCTGACTTATCCTCATATTGGAAATACTGGCTGTAATAGTGAAGACGTTGAATCAGGTCGCATCCATAAGGTATGGGCGAATGGTTTGATTATTCGTGATCTCCCTTTATTACACAGCAACTTCCGTTCTGAACAATCGCTGAGCGAATATCTGGAACAACACAATGTTGTTGCCATCGGTGATATTGATACACGTAAATTGACCCGTATCTTACGTGACAAGGGCGCGCAAAATGGCTGTATCCTCGCTGGCGAAAATATTACAGAAGAAGAAGCCATTGCAAAAGCGCGTGCATTCGGCGGCTTAAATGGTTTAGACCTCGCAAAAGAATGCTGTGATCCTGAAGGTTTTGAATGGACCGAGGGTTCCTGGGCTTTAGGTCAGGGCTTTACCCAACCTGAATTAAAATATCATGTTGTGGCATACGATTATGGTGTCAAAACCAACATCTTACGTATGCTGACAGACCGTGGTTGTAAATTGACTGTTGTTCCTGCACAAACCCCTGCTGAAAAAGTGCTTGCCTTGAATCCAGATGGGGTATTCCTGTCAAATGGTCCTGGTGATCCAGCGGCATGTGACTATGCGATTGAAGCGGTGAAAACCCTTGTTGAAACCACAAACCTGCCAGTATTTGGCATTTGTTTGGGTCACCAGATTTTGGCACTCGCTTCTGGCGCAAAGACCATGAAAATGAATCATGGACATCATGGTGCGAACCATCCTGTACAAAACCTTGAGAATGGTACAGTGATGATCACTTCGCAGAACCACGGCTTTGCTGTCGATGAAAGCACTTTACCTACAAACTTAAAGGTGACACACCGTTCACTGTTTGATGGTACAAACCAAGGTATTCATCGTACGGACAAACCAGCATTCAGCTTCCAGGGTCACCCTGAAGCCAGCCCTGGTCCACATGACTGTGCGCCATTGTTCGATCATTTCATCGAACTGATTGAAGCAGCTAAGAAGTAATTAAGGAGCGAATAATGCCTAAACGTACGGATATTAAAAGCATCTTAATTATTGGTGCTGGTCCTATTGTCATTGGTCAGGCGTGTGAGTTTGACTACTCAGGTGCGCAAGCATGTAAAGCACTTCGTGAAGAAGGCTACCGTGTTATTTTGGTCAACTCGAATCCAGCGACCATCATGACTGACCCTTCAATGGCAGATGCAACCTATATTGAGCCAATCACCTGGCAGACAGTTTCACAGATCATTGAAAAAGAGCGTCCAGATGCGGTTCTGCCAACCATGGGCGGTCAAACAGCATTAAACTGTGCACTTGCACTCGATGCCAACGGTATTTTAGAAAAATATAATGTTGAATTGATTGGCGCATCTAAAGAAGCGATTGAAAAAGCAGAAGATCGTAAACTGTTTGATATCGCCATGCGTAAGATCGGTTTGGAATGTCCTCGTGCCGATGTTGCTGAAAGCATGGAACATGCGCTGGAAATCCAGTCCCGTTTCGGTTTTCCAGTGATCATCCGTCCATCATTCACCATGGGTGGTTCTGGTGGCGGTATCGCATACAATAAAGAAGAATTTATTGAAATCTGTGAACGTGGTTTTGATCTTTCACCAACCAAACAATTATTGATTGATGAATCTTTAATTGGCTGGAAAGAATACGAGATGGAAGTTGTTCGTGACAAAAACGACAACTGTATCATCGTCTGTGCGATTGAAAACTTCGACCCAATGGGCGTACACACAGGTGACTCGATCACGGTTGCGCCTGCGCAAACCTTGACCGACAAAGAATACCAGATCATGCGTAATGCATCGGTTGCGGTTCTTCGTGAAATCGGTGTGGAAACAGGTGGTTCAAACGTTCAGTTCGGTATCAACCCGAAAGATGGCCGTATGGTCGTGATTGAGATGAACCCGCGTGTTTCTCGTTCATCTGCACTTGCATCCAAGGCAACAGGTTTTCCAATTGCGAAAATCGCTGCGAAACTTGCGGTGGGTTATACCCTTGATGAGTTGAAAAATGACATCACTGGCGGCATTACTCCTGCATCTTTTGAGCCATCCATTGACTATGTTGTAACGAAAATCCCTCGTTTTAACTTCGAGAAATTCCCACAAGCTGAGCCTGTATTGACCACTCAGATGAAATCTGTGGGTGAAGTCATGGCGATTGGCCGTAACTTTCAGGAATCGGTTCAAAAAGCACTTCGTGGTCTAGAAGTGGGTGTAAGTGGCTTTGATGAAAAAGTTGAAGCGGGTACAGCCAATGCCAAAGACGTTATCTTAAAAGAACTTAAAGTGCCAGGCCCAGAGCGTATCTGGTATGTGGCAGATGCATTCCGCCACGGTTTCTCTTTAGATGACGTATTTGAAGCAACCAAGATTGACCGCTGGTTCCTGATCCAGATCGAAGACATCGTAAAAACTGAAAATCAAATCAAAACTTTAGGTTTTGGCGATTTAAATGTCGATAACATTCGTGCATTTAAACGTAAAGGTTTATCTGACCTGCGTATTGCCGATTTGATGGGTATTTCACAAAAGCAATTCCGTAAGCATCGCTGGAACCTGGGTGTATACCCAGTTTACAAACGTGTTGATACCTGTGCTGCCGAGTTTGAATCTGGTACGGCATATATGTACTCAACTTACGATGAGGAATGTGAAGCCAATCCATCCAGCCGTGACAAGATCATGGTGATTGGTGGTGGCCCTAACCGTATTGGTCAAGGGATTGAGTTTGACTACTGCTGTGTACACGCTGCCCTTGCAATGCGTGAAGATGGTTATGAAACCATCATGGTCAACTGTAACCCTGAAACGGTTTCAACTGACTACGACACATCTGACCGTTTGTACTTCGAGCCTGTAACACTTGAAGATGTCCTTGAAATCGTTCGTACCGAGAAGCCAAAAGGCGTGATCGTACAGTACGGTGGTCAAACTCCTTTGAAATTGGCGCGTGCCTTGGAAGAAGCAGGTACACCAATTATTGGAACTTCACCTGATGCGATTGACCGTGCAGAAGACCGTGAACGTTTCCAGCAAATGATTCAACGTCTACAGCTTCGCCAACCAAACAACAGCATTGTCAAATCTGCTGAAGAAGGTATTTCAGAAGCGGCTAAAGTGGGCTATCCACTGGTTGTTCGTCCATCTTATGTATTGGGTGGCCGTGCAATGGAAATCGTGTATAACGAAGATGAGTTAAAACGTTATCTTCGTGAAGCAGTTCAGGCATCGAATGAAGCCCCTGTCCTGCTGGATCGTTTCCTTGACGATGCAACTGAAGTTGACGTGGACTGCGTATCTGACGGTAAAGATGTGGTGATCGGCGGGATTATGCAGCACATTGAACAGGCAGGGATTCACTCTGGTGACTCAGCATGTTCAATTCCACCGTACTCGCTTTCACAGGAAGTTCAGGACGAAATGCGCCGTCAGACTGTTGCCATGGCAAAAGAGCTTGGCGTTGTCGGTTTGATGAACGTTCAGTTTGCCGTAAAGGGTGATGATATTTACATCCTTGAAGTGAACCCACGTGCATCCCGTACTGTACCTTTCGTATCGAAATGTATTGGTGAGTCTTTGGCAAAAGTAGCGGCACGCTGTATGGCGGGTCAATCACTTGAGTCGCAAGGTTTCACCAAGGAAATCATTCCGACCCACTTTGCAGTGAAAGAAGCGGTGTTCCCGTTTGCTAAATTCCAGGGTGTTGACCCAATGCTTGGGCCTGAGATGAAGTCTACAGGTGAAGTGATGGGTGTTGGTACAACATTTGGTGAAGCTTTCTATAAGGCTGTACTTGGCTCAAATGAACGTTTACCAGGCTTGCCGACTGAAGGTGAAGTGAAGCATGCATTCCTGTCAGTTCGTGAATCGGACAAGAAATACATTGCAAACATTGCCAAGCAGTTAATCCAGTATGGCTTTAAACTGGTTGCAACAGGTGGTACCTATCGCGTGCTTAAAGAAGCAGGTTTGGAATGTGAATCTGTGAATAAAGTCACCGAAGGCCGTCCACATATTGTTGACCGCTTGAAAAATGGTGAAATTCATCTTATTGTCAACACCACTGAAGGCAAACAGGCTCAATATGATTCTGCAATGATTCGTCGTGCTGCCCTACAAGGCAAAGTGTATTACACCACGACCATCAATGGCGCAGAGGCGGTTTGCCAAGCATTTGCCGTGAAATTGCCAATGGATGTTTACCGCTTGCAAGATTTACAAACTGTAGGTTAATTCTGTACCGATAAGCCCCGCCACCTTATCGGTGGCGGGCTTTTTCTTTTTTTAATCCTGTATTTTCCCAACCAATTTAGAGGGGACTAAAATGCAACGTTATCCAATGACTCCTGAAGGCAAGGCTGCCTTAGAGAAAGAATTACAACAGTTAAAAACAGTGGACCGCCCTCGCATCACACAGGCGATTGCTGAGGCCCGTGAACACGGTGACCTCAAGGAAAATGCTGAATACCATGCAGCCCGTGAACAACAGGGTTTCTGTGAAGGCCGTATCCAGGACATCGAAGGAAAGCTTGGCGCTTGTCAGGTGATTGATGTTAAGGAACTTGAGCAAACAGGCCGTGTGGTTTTTGGTGTGACTGTCACCATCGAGAACCTGGACACAGAAGAGCGTAAAACTTATAAGATCGTAGGTGATGACGAAGCAGATTTTAAAATCAATAAAATCTCCGTTAACTCCCCAATCGCCCGTGGCCTGTTAGGCAAAAACGAGGGTGATGAGGCAAAAATTCAGACACCGCAAGGTGAAGTTGAATACGAAATTATCAGTGTGGAATACCTGTAGTATTCCTACATAATCTTAACCCCTCAATTTGAGGGGTTTTGTTTTTTATATTTTACAAATATCGCTTTAATTATAAAGTCTTATTCCAACTTGCATAACTGTCTAAGTTGCTGAATATCCAGAATATGGATCTGGCTATAATTCCATTCCAGGATACCCTGCCTTAAAAATGGTTGCAGTTTTTTTGCCAAGGTCTGTCTTGAAATACCAAATAACTCAGCAAAATCCTGTTGCGTCATCCGTAGGCGAATGGAACAGCGATTATTGCTTTCCTTGCCATATTGTCTGGCAAGCTGCTCAAGATAGTAGGCAATATGCTGGGTAGAATTGGCGGTATGGGTATATCTGGACTGCTCAAACAGGCTATACATACGCTGGCTGAGCAATTGTAAAATCTGCCACATTGCCTGTGGCTGCTGTTGTAACTGTTCTAAAAAAATCTGTCCCGACAAGACCGCAATATCGACCTGTTCCACTGCAAAAAAATCATAATTGACAGGTTTTTTCTGCAAAAATGACACCAGATTAAAAGCTGAATAGTTGGCTGTATAATTCACTACCTTAAGCTGTCCATTATTCTGTAACCAGCCCACCTGTAAAGAACCATTTAGCAAAACATAGATATCCGCCACCGTCTGCTGATGACTCAAAATCAACTGTCCAAATCGAAAACGGCGAAAAGAGACCTGCTGCAATAGTAATTGTTGGGTATCAGAAGCAAATGCCTTAAAGACATCATCCTGCTCCAGAATCAATTCCAGCCTTTGTCTAGCGTTGGAGACATTACCAATGGCAAGCATATTTATTCAAAAGGGACCTAATATCTACAAAATACTAGGTCCATTGCTTATACAAACAAACGATTATTTTTCACTAATTTTATCCATTTTTATGAATTTCCCAAGGCAAGACTGGCTTATGGCTAAGAAACTTTTTTATAAATCCGTCCCTCATCTTTTCTTAGTTCACTAATATCCTGATTGACCACATTTTTAATGATTTTACTTGGACGACCATCCACTCCAACAGGAATATCACCCTCCAAGGTAACGCGTGAAGCAATTCTCAGCTCACTGCCATAGTCATCAATTGCGCGGTGTTGTGTGGCGCGGTTATCCCAAATTGCCACATCACCCGCTGCCCAGCGCCAGCGCACGACATTTTCCCAGCGTACAATATGATTCTGGAATAAAGTAAACAGCAGACGTGAATCTTCATTGTTCAGACCACTAAACTGTTTAAAGAAATGCCCCAGCACTAAGGTTTTTTCACCCGTTTCAGGATGTACACGTACCAATGGATGCTCAGTCTCAATCTCAACGGCAGTGGTAAACAGTTTACGACCCTCCGACTCTGCCGCTGAAGCTGCCTTATTGGCATAATCATAAACATTGGTATGAACTGCACGCAGGCTTTCTGCCAGCGTTTTCAGTTCTGGTGTCAAGTCTTCATAAGCTGCTGTGGTATTTGCCCAAACGGTATCACCACCAACATCAGGTGCAACCACGTTTTTTAAAATGGTGTATTTCGGATAGTTTGGCAGAAAGGTAATGTCAGTATGCCATGATGAGGCACGCCCATCACGCGAATCAATCGCTAGGGTGTGTTTAGTACCGCCCTTGATTGGCACACTTGGATGATTCAGGGGTTCTCCCAACAATCGGGCAAAGGCTTCCTGCCCTAAATCGTCCAGATGCTGCTGTCCACGAAAAAACACCACTTTATAATCCAGCAATGCCTGATTGATTTCGTTGACAACGTCCTGATCTAACGCTGCGCTGAGTGCCACACCCGAAATTTCCGCACCGATTCTTCCTGTGACAGGTTTTACCTGAATATGCTGATAATCATATTTCGGCTTTTTCTGGCTAGTAATGTCTAACTGGCTCATATCGTTATTTCCTCTATGGAGATAAATTCAAATAAATATTTTTATGAAATAAAATCACCAGCCAAGTATGTTTTAATGCAGAGGAAGCAGTCTGTAAAAGAGTTAACACTTTTACGGAATATTAATGCTAAACTTTATCGTTTTTTTCATAACCCTATTCAAACCTGAATCAGGTAAATTTTGTCCCTGCTTTCATTATTTTTGAATCTAGGCCTAAAATTTTAATGATCAGCATCCAGCCCTTTCATTTTTCTAATGCTCTATGCCCAACACAATTAATTCTCCTGTCAAACACTGGTGTGAATTCGAATTTATTTCTAAAACAGTGAAGAATCCCAATATTCATATCAAGGGTAATTATTCTTATTATTCAGCCTATTGGGATCAGGGTTTTGAGCGTTGTGTGGTGCGTTATCTACATGACAAAGCCTCCACACCAGATAAACCGATTGACCAGCTTTATATTGGCAACTTTGTCTGCTTTGGGGCCGAATGTGTGATTATGATGGGTGGCAATCAGTTGCATCGACCAGACTGGATTTCAACCTTTCCCTTTGATACACGTAGTTTTTTGCCTGCTGGAGATACCATCATTGAAGATGGTTGCTGGATTGGCAGTCGCGCCATGATTATGCAGGGAGTAAAACTTGGTGAAGGAGCAGTGGTCGCAACAGGTGCTGTGGTTACCCAGGATGTACCACCCTATGCGATTGTTGCTGGTGTTCCCGCCAAAGTAATGAAGTACCGCTTTTCTCCACAAGATATAGAAAAACTGCTTGCACTCAAACTTTATGATTTAGATGAAAGGCAATTTTTAAAAATACGTGAACTGTTACAAACAGATAATATTGATCATCTAAAGAGTTTTCTTCAAGAAAACTTATAAATGATGAAGATAACTTATTGATATCCTGTACTTCTCATATTCATAGAAATTTCACATAATTTTATTTTAACCATTTTTCCTAAATACAGATAAGTAAATTCTCTATCCCTATAAAAATACTAGGTTTTATTCTTTCAAGAATAGGGTTACCATAAAAATATAGATCTTATTTTATACAAATATTTATAAACCTGCTGAATCTTAAAATGGAATAATAAGGAGTAATAAACATGACTTATCAAAAAATCCTCGTTGCGATTGATGACTCAGAAATTTCGGTCAATGTCATTCAGCAAGCAGCTCAACTTGCCAAAGCGCTCAACAGTGAAATTACTGTGGTTGAGGTGATGGCATTGGACCCATATTTAGCCGATACCTATGTTCGATTTGGTCAAAGCAATGATTTAATTGAGCGTGTTCGTGGTTATGTGGAAGAAAATCTGGCAAAAGCCGAGAAGAAATTTGAAGAGCTGGGCTTAACGGTTGCAACTCAAATTCTGGAAGGTTTTTCTGTACCTCAAGAGATCATCAATGCTGCTCAAAATCTGGGTGCGGATTTGATTATTATGGGTTCACATGGACGGACAGGATTTAAGAAATTTATTTTAGGTAGTGTAGCGCAAAAGGTATTGGGTGAAAGCCATATTCCAGTGTTGATTGTTCGTTAAATTCCATTCAGGTATTGGATCAAAACATTGGTCTAATACCTGTTTGATTCAAATTATTGAGCTAGAAATATTTGCTCAAGGCTGCCAGCCAAATTTTTTTAAACTGACTTTACCATTCAGTAAGTACACGCCCTCTGCTTCCAGTAAATCCTGTTGGACATTATTTCCTTTCTCATCCATACGGGTGACACTGATTTTTCCCTGTGAATTAATCACTCGATACCACGGAATCTGGCTTTCCTTATCTAAATGCTTTAAAACATAACCCACTAAACGCGCATGTTTAGGCAATCCTGCGAGTTTGGCAATTTGTCCATAACTTGCCACTGTCCCATATGGAATGAGGGCAATCACTTCCAGAATTTGTCGATGTAGTTCATTGGTATCTTGCATAAAAGAAAGCCTAAAATTCTGCTATGATCAATCTGATTGTACAAAATAAGAAATAACAACGAGATAAAACCAGAGGATAAATTATGTTGAATAAGAATATTATTCCTTTTTCTCTTGCCGCCTTACTCTGTATTTCCTGTAGCACTTCAAATAAAAACTATACTGAGCTTGAAAGATACTCCGCTCCCCCACGCCCAGAAGAAAATCTAAACCTACCTGTTGTGCATGTAAGCTTTGTTTTTACAACAAACAACCCAAAGGCGAGAGAATTTGATCATACAGCACAGATGATGAAAGAGATTCAAATCCTGAATCAATATTTTGTTGATGAAAATAATAATAAAATCTTCAGGTTCAAGCCTTATCGCTACTATTCCTATCAGAATTTCAGTAAGCGTCACTGCGATTTGGCCAATCTTCTTAACCAGCCTCAACCCATTGTGACAGATCGCATACCTGCGGCTGTAAAACAATGCTTTCCACGTAGAAAACACAAGGAAGTGCTGTTTATTATTTATGACTCCTACACTGAGAAGCTGAAATATAATGACATTACCAGTTGGGGTTTTCGAAATCAGGGACAGCCTTTTATCCTGATTGACTGGGAACGGCTAAATTACCAGACTCAGGCCGCCACTCCACATGAAATGGGCCATGCATTTGGTTTAAACCATGTCTGCTCCCCCAATGCCACTAAAAAGACTCCGACCAATATCATGAGCAGTTATGACTGTGGTCTGGGAAGTGGCGGTTTAAGGAATCTTGGCTTTAATCGGGAACAATATTCAAAAATTATGGAGAGCTATGGCCTATTATACTAACTCAACGATAACGATCAGTTCTGTACGATTAAGACTTGACGATTAGCTTGTCAATGCCATTGATTAACTCATAACAATCAGCCCAGAGAGATCATGCCCTATCTTATAAAACATATTCCCAAATGATAAAGCCGAGTCCAAAGCCTAGAAATGCGTAAAGTGTGATGATAAAGAATACAAAAGCGGCATTATTTTTCTTTTTTAAAAAACTCATATTCAGCTCCCAAATCTTGTCTAAGCTAGATTCTGGATGAATATACAAAACAAGAATAGACACAAAATACCTTTAAAAAAATATAACAGATCAGTTCAGCCAAACTGATCTGTTATAAAAATTCTGCCTTGGGATAACAAAAAATGGTTTTGCCCGATCAGCAGAAATATTATTTTTGAAACTATATTTAACTCGACTCATCGGGAAAATACTTCTTTTTTAGCCACAACGAGACGATCACAAGTGAGATCAATACAGGAACTTCCACCAAAGGCCCGATTACTGTTGTAAACGCAACAGGTGAAGCCAAGCCAAAAGTGGCAATTGCAACCGCCAAAGCCAGCTCGAAATTATTGCCAGCAGCCGTAAAAGAGATTGCTGTGGTTTTAGAATAGTCATTACCTAACCACCTGCTCATAAAGAAGCTGATGAAAAACATCACCACAAAGTAAATGGTCAGTGGGATTGCGATACGCAGAACATCCAAGGGTAAGCTCACCACATCACCACCTTTTAGGCTGAACATTGCCACAATGGTAAATAGAAGTGCGAGCAAACTGAGTGGGCTGATCTTGGGTAAAAAGACATTTTGATACCAATCCAAACCTTTGGCTTTAACGAGAGTAAATCGTGTCATAAAGCCAAGGAAAAATGGAATCCCCAAATACACCAATACTGCATGGGTAATGGTCCAAAAATCGACATGGATGACTTGTCCTGCAATTCCAAAAAGTGGTGGCAAAAATGTCAGGAACAACCATGCGTAACTGCTAAAGAACAGAATCTGGAAAATACTGTTAAATGCCACCAATGCCGCAACATATTGGTTATCACCACAGGCCAAGCCATTCCAGACCAGCACCATAGCAATGCAGCGGGCCAAACCAATCAGGATAAGCCCTGTCATATATTCTGGATAGCTATGCAAAAAAATAATGGCTAATGCAAACATCAATACGGGTGCAATCAGCCAGTTCTGTACCAGCGATAAAGTTAAGGTTTTCTTATCTTTAAACACTTGTGGCAGAGCGGCATAGTCCACCTTGGCTAGAGGTGGATACATCATCAGAATCAAGCCAATCGCAATTGGAATATTGACAGAATCCACACTCATTTTGTCTAAAGTAATGGAAGCTTGAGGTAAAAACACACCGATTGCAATCCCCAACCCCATCGCAATAAAAATCCATAGCGTCAGGTTACGATCTAAAAATGACAGTCTTTGCTGAACCATGACATTCTCATTCGATGTTTGAGATTTGATTGATTGCAGCAATCAATTCAGGACGGGTCATATTTGCCGTATCTAATGCAAATAAAGCATCTAAACGGCGATTGATGTGGTCTACTGTTATCTGAAATGCCTGTAACTTTTGCTCTTTCGGTAGATCTAAATGCGATGGGTCAGCCAATCCCCAATGTGCCTTGATCGCTCCACCTAAATAAAGCGGACAAGCCTCTTGAGCTGCTGAATCACAAACAGTGATCACCACATCAGGCTGATATTGCTCACAGTCAGTAATGGTTTTACTCCACAAACCATCGGTCGAAAGCCCTAGGTTCTGCAAAGTTTCAATGGTCAATGGATGTACCTGTCCAGAGGGTTTGCTGCCTGCACTGTACGCTTTCCAACTTTCAGGTGCGCGACTGTTAAACAGCACTTCAGACAAAATGCTACGACAACTGTTTCCAGTGCATAAAAAAAGAAATTTCATGATGGATTACTCACAATAATTTGGGGTATGACATGCTGCTAATGTAGAGAGGTTTTTTGGTGGATGAGCAACCAAGATCGTTAAAATGTCATGGCACCACGCTGGCAACTGTGAATTGATGCTGTAATACACCCATTGGCTTTGTCGCCTATCCTGCAACAATCCTGAAGCACGCAACAAGGCAAGATGCCTTGAAATCTTGGGTTGGCTCAGTTGTAGCTTTTCTGTCAGATCACAGACACACAGCTCTTTATTTTCAGCAACTAAAGTCACAATGTTAAGACGGGTTTCATCTGACAAGCATTTAAAGAAAGTCACCTGATCCATATTCACTCCCATTTATTTGGATATATAGATAAGCATATATATAAGATAAACCACTAAATTTTTTGATCGCCACTTTTGTATGAATGGTCAATCTTTTAATAAATAGACGTATTGTATAAATACTAGACTCGATCTATTTACATCTTTATATACGTTTTAACATATATATGCAATTCCATATATTGATTTATTTCCTATCGATGACAACTTTCTTGATCTATTCATGCAGATAATTCATGACTCTATTCAATAAAGGCACCTAACTCACAACCTAGTGATTTGCTAGTGTGTCCTGCTTTCTAGCTCCAAATTCTAAATGCTTTTTAAAGCAGGATATGTATGTCTTTTTCTATTGAGAAACAATCTACAACCGATCTAAGGCCGAGTACGCCTACATGGAGTGCAGTGATCGTGATGTCTCTATGTTGCGCGGTTCTGATCGCCTCTGAGTTTATGCCCGTAAGTTTGCTGACACCGATTGCATTTGACCTCAAGATGACTGAGGGACAGGTCGGATAAGCGATTGCAATTTCAGGGATTCTTGCCGTCATGACCAGTTTGACCATTAGCAAATTTACTCGAAAATGGGATCGCCGTTCCGTGATGTTGGGGCTGACTTTACTGATGATACTGTCTGGAATCATTATCACTTTTGCCCACAACTCCATTTTATTTATGTTGGGACGGGCAACTCTAGGCATTGTGATTGGTGGTTTTTGGTCAATGTCCACAGCTATTATGATGCGACTGGTGCCTTTCAATAATGTACCAAAAGCATTGGGACTTTTAAACGGCGGCAATGCCTTAGCCACCACAATTGCAGCACCATTAGGCAGTTTTTTTGAGTTCAATGATTGGTTGGCGTGGTGCTTTCTTTTGTATTGTTCCCATTGCCCTACTCTGGCAAGTTAAAACCATACCGTTCCTACCTCCCATCAAGACCTGAATAGCACTGAGAGGAAAATTTAATATTTTTCCTCTCATAAAACTGGATGATACAATCCTTATCTATTCTCTAAACCAGCCAGCAACACATATTTAATTTCCAGATAATCCTCAATGCCATATTTAGAGCCTTCACGTCCCAGACCTGACTGCTTGACCCCACCAAACGGCGCGACTTCATTGGACAAAATCCCTGTATTCAGTCCCACCATGCCGTATTCCAGCGCATCGGAAACACGCATTGCCCTGCCTAAATTCTGAGTGTAGAAATAGGATGCCAAACCAAACTCGGTATCATTGGCGTAGCCCACCACTTCCTCCTCAGTTTCAAATTTAAATATCGGTGCCAAAGGGCCAAAGGTTTCTTCTTTGGCAACTTTCATGTCAGCGGTAACATCTTTGACAATGGTTGGTTCAAAGAACAATTGGCCCAAAAGATGGGGTTTTCCACCCAGCACCACCTGAGCGCCCTTGCTGACTGCATCCTCAATATGTTCTTCCACTTTCTGCATGGCTGCACTGTCAATTACTGGGCCAAAGTCCACCCCAGCGTCCATGCCATTACCGACCTTGAACTGTTTTACCGCCTCAGAGAGTTTTTCTATAAACAGGTCATAAATCCCTGACTGCACATAAATACGGTTGGCACAGACACAAGTCTGGCCTGCGTTACGGAATTTGCTGGCAATCGCGCCTTTTACCGCAGCATCAAGATCGGCATCATCAAACACAATAAATGGTGCATTGCCACCCAGTTCCATAGATACTTTTTTAACTGTTGAGGCGCATTGAGCAATCAGCTTTTTACCCACCTCGGTTGAACCTGTGAAACTAAACTTCTGCACTCGGTCATCGGTGGTCAGCACTTCACCAATTTCGGTGGAACCACCTGTGATGACATTAAATACCCCTGCTGGAATACCTGCACGCAAGGCAAGCTCTGCAATCGCAAAAGCAGATAATGGGGTTTGCGAAGCTGGACGAACAATGATGGTACAACCTGCCGCCAACGCTGGCGCAACCTTGCGGGTGATCATGGCATTGGGAAAATTCCACGGGGTAATTGCCGCACATACGCCTATCGGTTGCTTATTCACAAGAATCTTTTGATCAGAACCATTTGAGGGAATAATATCGCCATACACCCGTTTGGCTTCTTCGGCAAACCATTCGATATAGGCTGCACCATAAGCAATCTCACCTTTGGCTTCACTCAAGGGCTTACCCTGTTCCAGAGTGAGAATATAAGCCAAATCATCCTGATGCTGCATGATCAGGTCAAACCACTGACGTAAAATCTTGCTACGTTCCTTGGCACTTTTTTTACGCCACAATGGCAATGCCTGTTCAGCCGCCGCAACCGCATCCAGCGCTTCCTGTTTGCCCATTTTGGGTACAGTACCAATGCTTGCACCTGTCGCGGGATTGGTCACGCTTAGGGTCTGACCAGAGATTGCATCCTGCCACTGACCGTTGATCAATGCCTGTGACTTTAATAAACCGTGATCATTCAACTGTGCCATATTCTTGTTTCCCTATTGTCAAACATTGAGCTTCTCTTATTTTTAACAGCAATCCTGATTGATTCAAGTGACCTTTAGTGAAACTTGTTGTCCAAGCACCTGAAACTGATATTGCCCAGCCTTTAAGTCCATCGGACGAATGATTGAACCTGTGAGAATCACCTCATCTGCTTGTAGGCTTTTATGCTGTGCCAATAAGGTACGAACCAGCCAGAGATAGTTACGGATGGGTTGATCTTCTGGCTGGGTGGTGACAGTCACCTCTACATTGGCATGTTCAATCAGTGAATGAATATCTAAATCATGGATTGATACATCCACTTCATCGCCCAGCACATAGAACTGTGCTGCCGAATTGTCCGCCAGAAATTGCCCCAGATTAAATTGCCAGTTCAGCCAGCGTGTATCCGCAATCTCAATGGCTGGGCGGATTGATCCGACTTTTTCCAGCAACTCGGCATCGGTAGAGTCAGCAGTGCTGATGGTTTCCTTTAAAATAAAGGCCAATTCAACTTCCAGTTTAGGCTGGTACAGTTGCGTAAGTTCGATACAACTGTCATTTGCCAGTTGCATATCCGCACAAAGATGTCCATAGACAGGATGTTGTAATCCATATTTGGCCTTGGCAAGAGCTCCTGACAATGCAACTTTCCATCCAGATACTGTGCTTGCAGTTTCATGGCAATATTGCTGGATCAACTGGGACTGAATCTCATAGGCCTGATCCATTTCAGCCGATTCAAATTCCGTTGCATCCAGACAATGTCTGGCAATACGGGCATCCAGTAAACGATGTTGCAACTCGGTTAATTGATCAACTGACATGCCAGTTTCTCCAAAGTTTCTTCAAGCTTTTCAATGGAACAGGTGGCTGCAATAAAACGGTCTGGACGGACAATCACCACTTCATCACGGGCATTTTCAAACCAGTCTTCCAGTTTACGTTCTACATCCTCGACACAGATGACTTGCTCCGAAGCAGTCAAAGGCTGGTTGCGGTTGAAACCGCTTTTGGCACGATTGACCTGAATAAAATGGGTGTTGCGGCTTTGCCAGAACTGGCGGGTTTGCTCAGAAAGTGAGGACAATGGGTCTTTACGGAATGCAATCACCGCATACCATTGCCCAAGGATTTCATCAAACTTCACTTTCTGCGCTTGTTGATCTTCCACCTGTGGTTGAATAAATATTTTCCCCACCACATCCGTGTCCCTGACATGCGGACGTGGATGATAGACCAGACCTTTATGGATAAAGGGTTTCGGCTTGAACTTAAATTCAACCAGATGGCTACGCAACGCATCCACATTGTTAAAGGCCTGAAATAACCAGTCCCGTACCCCTGCCATCAATGGATTGGTCAGGCCCAGCACCATGCCCATATTGTCCGCCAAGGCAACCAGTTCTGTGGCGTGGGTACGTCGTTCATCGTCATAGCTGGCAATGATTTTTTCCGAAGCATAGCCTTTTAATACCGCAGCCAGTTTCCATGCGATATTGCCGACATCACGAATGCCTGAATTGAGTCCCTGACCTGCCCACGGTGGGGTAATATGTGCCGCATCGCCAATCAGGATAACCCGCCCATCTACAAAACGATTGGCAACCCGTGAGTTGTGGGTATAGGCACGAATACGGATAATTTCTAGTTCATCCACCGCATCCCCAATATGATTACGGATCAGTTGACGAATGTTGTCTTCCTTGCACATGCTTTCTTCATCTTCACCCTCAAACAGCATAAATTCCCAGCGACGCTGCTGATAAGGCAGATAGATACACACGAATGGACGGTCTGGATCAGCATGCAGGGCGGTATAAGGCGCATCCAGCGAATCATGGGCGGCATCGACCACAATCCATTTATGTGGATGGGTCAGACCATTCAATTGTATGCCGACTTTTTTACGCACACTGGAACGCCCACCATCTGCACCAATCACATACTTAGCAGAAATCTGGTAAATGTCGCCATTCGGGTCTTTGACCTCAACCGTGGCCTGTGCATCAGTCTGGGAAATGTCCAGCATTTCATGGCCTGAACGCAGTTCAACATGCGGATATTGCTGCAACATCTCCCGCATGGATTTTTCTAAAAGCTGCTGCATAAAGATATTGCGCATTGGCCAGCCGTAGTCAGCAACAGAGGGTTTGACCTCGGCAAAACAAACACCACGGGCATTGTAGTAGCGCAATGGCACATTATGGATCATGTCTTTCACCACTTCATTCGCCACACCAATGGTTTGCAATACACGCAGGGCTTCATCATCCATGCCCACCGCACGGGGATAAGGCAAAATGTCTGGATTCATTTCCAGCACGATGCTCTGAATGCCATATATGCCCATATAATGCGCCAGCGCAATACCGTTTGGCCCACCACCTACAATGACAACCTGTGTTTGTTCCTGCTTCATGCCTATTGCTCCATTCCTTTTGTCTTTGTGCCAGCTAAGCCAGTTGATTTAAAAAATCCTGTACCGTCTGGTTGAACTGCTCAGTTTGATCATCATGGACATAATGCGATGCGCCCGCAATTTCCACGGCCTGCACATGATGTTTCTTTACCCTGATTTGCTGAAGCGTCTCAGCAGAGAGAAAATCAGACAGGCCACCTTTGATAAATAAGGTCGGGCAATTCAGGCTTTCAACCGCAGGCCATAGGTCAATCGAGGGAAAGGTCAAGCGTGCCTTGGCAATGCCCTCCTGATCATGTCGCCAATGAATCTGCCCCTGTTTTTCTACCAGCGTATGTTGCAGGCGGGATTGAATGCCCTGCTCATCAATCAATGGACGCAGCTTTTTCCAGAATGCAGCCGCCTCATCCCATGAGTTAAAGGACAGTGGTGTGGTCTGCATTTCACGTCGGATTCGTTCCGCACCATCGCCCTGTATGGATGAGCCTGGCCCAATATCCTCAACAATCAGCGCCCGCACCTGTTCAGGATGTAAGTGGGTAAATTCAAGTGCATTGGTGCCCCCTAAAGAGTGGCCCAACAGAATGACCTGATCAATGTTTAATTCTGCCATCAGATCTTCAAGGTCATGCACATAGTATTCCGTCTGGTAAGTGGAATATTCCGCCCAGTCGCTTTCTCCTCGACCACGCTGGTCCAGCGCCACTACATAGAATCGTTCTGCCAGCAATGGTGCAAGCAGATGCCATGTGGCTGCGTAGGAACGTAATCCATGCAACATGATGATGACAGGCTGTTCAGGTTGTCGTCCCCAGCTTAAATAATGCAGTTTTAGCCCACTACGATTTTTAAAAAAATGACTTCCTGTTTGCATAATGTCCTGCCTTAAATTAAGTTATAAATAGGGTTTACATTTTCTACTTGCTGCACAGCCACATAAACCATTAAAAATCAAAGAGCATTTGTATAGGCATTTTTGTCACTTTGACAGGGCAAAGTAACCAAACCCTTTGTTGGACTGACGGTACATCCCTGATACCGCAGTCCAACAGGTGGCATCCATGCCACCTCCACGATAGCCAATTCTGGGAAAAATCAGTTTTTTGGTTAATTCAACCCATCTTCGCCCTTGATTTCAGATGCTTTCAAACCGCCTAAAGGGGCATGTAAACGTCCACGGGTGGCAAATACCCAGATCACAATAATCTCATCGTTGTTGGGTGCATCATTAAACGATAAAGAAAAAGTGTCATAGTGTGAACGTACATACAGCGCATCTTTATGGGCCAGTGGCACATCAATAATCGTGCCTACCACGCCCCGTTTCCCTGTCGATGGCACCCATGACTTACCACCACCAATCGCATCCCGTACTGGGTTTGCCGCTGGATTGGTCAGGAATGCGTTGCCATGTTCATATTCGCTGTTCATACCGACCAAAATGGCTTTGCCATAACTTTCAATGGCACGCCCTTGTGCCAAAGCCTGTATACGGCGACCAAATTCCCGACCCAGTTCAGGTGACTTCTCAATCAGTGTATTCAGGTCTTGCTGGAATTGACCTGCAAACGGATTATGAATGGCAGCAGCAACCGCATATTTATAAATCGGTTCGCCATCTGCCAGTACACCACTTTCATTCGCCAGCGTTTCTTCTACAAAGCTGTACCATTTACGGATATGGTAATGTTCAAAATTTGCTTTTTTCATATCAGAACCGTTTAAAAAATAGGTTTAATTTCAATTGGGTTGCTTGGCGCACCCGCATCATAAAAGGCTTTGATCGCCTCAGCATCGTCATGGATGGTTTCCAGAAAGAATTCCAGACGATTGCCATCAGGGTCATTGAAATACAGGCCATTGCCCACTGCATGGTCTGTAGTCTTAACCACTTCAACACCTTTCTGGATCAGCATGCCGTGCAGTTTTTGCAGGGTTTCAAATGTACCCTCGATTTCCAGTCCATAGTGCTGCAAACCCAGTCCACCCTGCTGTGCATCAGGCGCAGCCTTGATCAGCGCAATGTCATGGTGCTTGATGCCAAAACTCATCATCACCCATGCAGGGCCTCGTGCATGTTCAACCATCCCCAGCACATCGGCATACCATTTGGCCGATAATTCGGGGTCCCGAACAAACAGTGAAAGATGGGTACGCAATACCTTGATTTTCATCTTCTGGTTCCCCCTTATTTTTGAATCACCGACTGATGCAATGCCTTGATTTCAGTTTGTGCAGGTGTCCATAGCACATCTGCGATTTCACTAAATTCACGCCATTGCTTGACCCAGCTATTGCCACCATTTTCACTGACAAATAGATGACCATATTTGGTGCCTGCAATCACCTGCTCAGGGTTGTTAAAATTCTGCTGAATTGCCCAGACACATGAGTTGGGTTGCTGTGGTAATGGCAACACTTCCCATGTGGCAGCCGCATCTTTGGATACCAGAATCTTACTGGTAGTACCTGGTGTACCATCGGAAATACTTAGATAGACCCTGTCCTGTGTTTGATGATGCGCTGACATGGCCCGAATGTAGTACAGGCCAAATTCTTCCTTGGCAATAATTCCTGTCCATGTCTGTCCATCATCAAAACTGCGGTACACCGCATTGACACAGACCACCACCACCACTTTTTGACCGTGGTTTGGCAATACCGCAATGGTATGAATGTCGGAGTTAAAGTCCCACAGCAGGCGATCATCTAAACGCTGCCATGTATCGCCACCATCCTGTGAGTGAAACAAGCCACCTTCTTCCAGACCGAACCAGATTTTATTGGCATCGGTTGGGTCATAGGCAAATGCTAATAAGCGAGGACGGTTTACTCCTTCACAGAACTCTGGAATTTCAACAGGGGCCCGATCCCAGCTCTTGCCACCATCCAGCGTCCGCCATAGCACTGCACGGGAGGGTGCGCCTGTCCCCACAAAGATTCTTTGTCGGTTTTGTGGGTCAACCGCAACTTTCCAGACGGTTTGTCCATTAAATGGGGTATCCATTTGCTCCCATTTACCACCACAGTTATGGCTGACACAGAGACCAATATCCGTGCCTGCATAAATGATTTCATGTTGCTCAGGGTCTTGTGACAGAGAGCGGGTAATGGCATCAAACTCCAAGTCTTGCCCGACACCCAGACGGTGCCATGACTTACCATCATCGCCACTACGGATGACCGCCTGACCAACGGTGGCAACCAACCATGTTCCATTTGACATAACCGCTCTCCCTTAGATAAAGATGCCACGTGTCAGGCCACCATCAATACCGATGGACTCGCCCGTAATCGCTCCCGCCTTAGGCGAGGCAAGGAAACCAATCAGGTAACCCATTTCAATCGGTGCAAGGGTACGTCGGATTGGCGTATTCTCAATATAGCCCTGACGCACCTGTTCAGGCGTTTTGTTCTGCTTCACACCCTCACGTTCATACAGTTCCTGAATATGTGGCGTATCCACTACCCCAGGATGAATCAGGTTAACCGTAATGCCAGATGGCCCAAGCTGGTCTGACAGGGTTTTGGTCATGTGGGCAATCGCAAGGTTACGCATGCCTGACATCACCTTACTGCCACGTCCAGTTAAACCACCGATATTAATCACCCGTCCAAAGCCGCCTTTTTTCATATGTGGGGTAACGGCCTTGGTACAACGGAAATAACCGATAACTTTGGTATCCAGATCACCCAGCAATTCATGGTCTTCAGCGTGTTCAATATCATTGCGTACCACACCTGACGGCGCTGCTGCGCCATTGACCAAAATATCAATACGACCAAAATGCTGCATGGTTTGATCGACCATACTTTGTACCGTCTGCATATCGGTGGTGTCACAGAATAATGGCAACACCTCATTACCTGTTTCAGCAGAGATTTCCTTGGCCGCCTCTTCCAGATAGCTCATACGACGGGCACAGATCACCACTTTACAGCCTTCCTGTGACAGGAAACGGGCAACATCCTTACCAATGCCCATGCCACCGCCAGTTACAATCGCCACTCGGTCTTTTAGCTCTAAATCCATTTTTTAATCCTTTTCTCTATGCTCTGATTAGTACAAATTCACACACACATTTTTGGTTTCGGTATAGGCTTCAATCACGTCATGGCTCATTTCACGGCCCCAGCCTGACTGTTTATAACCACCGAATGGCGACACGGGATCAACCACGTTATAGCAGTTCACCCACACCGAACCGGCTTCAAGCTGTGCGGCAATGCGATGTGCCTGTGATAAATCCTGCGTCCAGATGCCTGCCGCCAGTCCATAAATAGAATTATTGGCACGCTCGACCAGTTCGTCAGTATCTGACCAGCTCATCACGGTCAGCACAGGGCCAAAAATTTCTTCTTTGGAGATACAGGCTTTCTCTTCACGATCAAGGAAAATGGTCGGTTCAAGGTAGTAACCCTTGTCAAAGCCCTCTGGACGCTTGCCGCCTGTCAACAACTCTGCACCATCCGCCAAGGCCTGCTCGATATAGCGGTTGACTCGGTCATATTGTCGTTCAGACACCAGTGGCCCCATAGTCGATGCCTCATCCAGACCATTGGCAATCTTCATGCCCTGCGCCTGTTTGCATAAGCCATCCAGTACTTCATCCAACACTTTTTCATGTACATACAGACGCGAACCTGCGGTACAGACCTGACCCTGATTGTAGAAAATTGCCTGTGCTGCGCCTGGAATCGCCTTGCTCAAGTCAGCATCTGGTAAAATGATGTTGGGTGACTTGCCGCCCAGTTCCAGCGTGACACGCTTCATATTGGAGGTCGCCTGCTGGGCAATGGCTTTACCCACCATGGTTGAACCTGTAAATGCCACCTTATTGACATTCATGTGTGCACTTAGCGGCTGACCCACATCAATACCCATGCCTGTCACCAGATTCACCACCCCTGCTGGGAAACCCGCTTCCTCAAAAAGCTGCATCAAACGCACTGCAATCAGTGGGGTTTGCTCGGCAGGTTTTAGAATGGCGGTACAACCTACCGCCATGGCAGGTGCAAGTTTCCAGATACACATGGTCAGTGGAAAATTCCACGGCACGATCAAGCCACACACGCCCACAGGATCACGCAAGGTATAGTTCAGGAATGCGCCATTTGGTGCGCCCGAAACAGGCACCTGACGGCCCTCGACCTTGGTGGCAAAGCCTGCAAAGTGACGTAGGATATGCGCTGCCGCACCACACTCATGGCGTGAATACAGTAATGGCTTACCATTATCCAGTGTCAGGATTTGCGCCAGTTCCTCAGTATGCTTCTCAACCAAATCTGCTAACTTAAACAATAATCTGGCACGGGTGGCTGGAATCTCATAACGCCATGTTTTAAATGCCTTGTTGGCAGCGTCCACCGCCAGATCAACATCAGCAGCATCACCTTTTGCCACATGCGCAATCACCTGCTGGGTGGCTGGATTTTCAACCTCAAAGGTCTGCTTGCTCACCGCATCGACCCATTGACCACCAATAAACAATTGTGTTGGTTTGGATAAAAAATTATGTACTTCTGGAAACACCGTATTTAAAGCCATGTTGAATACCTCATAATTCCATTACGATTAGGTGGGGTTGCATTGATTGATTGCTTCGGGTCAATGCCGCTTGTAATTCCTGGTTGGTTCGGGTCACGGTAGACGCAAGCCCATAGGCCTGTGCCAATGCCGTCCAGTCGATTTTAGGTTGATTCAGTTCGGTCAAGGACAGTGCCGTTTCACTAAACTTCTCTACGCCAAAGCGACGAAGCTCATTCTGTAAAATGGCATAACGGTGGTTGGCCACAATTAAAATGGTGATCGGCAGATTTTCACGGGCAATACTCCATAATGTTTGAATGGTGTACTGGGCGCTACCATCCGACTGTAAACAGAACACCCGATTGCCACGTTCAGCCAGTGCTGCACCAAAGCCCGCTGGAATCCCTTGTCCAATGGCACCGCCTGTATTGGTGATGACCCGATGCTTGACCGCATCATTGGAGGCGGTAAAAAATGGATAGCCACAGGTTCCACCCTCAATGGATACAATACAGTCCTCAGTCAAACTGGCAGCCAATACTTTGGCAACCGATGCTGGACTCAGTTCAGCCTGTGCAGGGGGCAACTCGATGGCTTTAGTTGGAACAGTAACAAAGGCGGGTGCATTTAGTTCATCGGCCAGTGCATTCAGTGCCGCAGGCACATCCTCACCTACATTCGCCAAATACAGTAAACGGTCGGGTTCCGCCAAACGGGATGGCAAGCCCTCATAACCAAAATAGCTGATCGGGTCAATCACGCCTGCACACACCACATAATCATACTGTTCCAGTACTTCAATGGCCTTTTCAGGAAAGTACGGCAAACGGTCCAGATCAGGTAAGCCACCACCACGATGGCTAATCCGTGGGAATGTTTCAGCAAACATCTTGACTCGATCCAGATTTGCCAAACGCCCTGCCGCTTTCAAGCCCTCTTCGTTTACGCCAGTATCACCGACAATAAACACCAGAGATTTGCCCTGTTGATACTGTTTTGCCACCGCTTCAACCTGAGTGGCAACAAAATGGCGTTGTGGGGCAGCCACATGGAATTTTTTACCCAAGTCCTGAATCTGTTGAGCCTGAAAATCCATTGGTAAAATTAGGGTGGCAATTTGTCCCTTGGCTTGCCAAGCCGCTTTCATTGCATCCTGCAAATCATCACCGATACTGTTGGCATTGCGGGTCATACGCACCCAGCCTGACACAGTTTTCGCCATGCTTTCAATATCGCTGGCTAACGGTGGATCATAGTTGACATGCCATGAAGCATGGTCACCAATGATGTTAACGATTGGGGTATTGGCACGGCGGGCATTGTGCAGGTTTGCCATACTGTTGGCGAAACCAGGTCCCAGATGGGTCAGGGTCAAGGCAGGTTTTGCCGCCACACGACCATAACCGTCAGCCGCCCCAGAACATACCCCCTCAAAGAGAGACAACACTGGCTTGATTTTTGTTTCTGACTCCATCACCGCAACCATCGGAATTTCTGTGGTTCCTGGATTGGCAAAACAATATTCAAAGCCAAGTTGCGCAGCCGTTTTTACAAAGTATTCCGCACCGATCATCGCTTTCACCAAAAATTAATTCTTCCCTTATTAAGAGATTTATAAAACATAAAATTTATAATTTCAACAATTATTTTCATATTACGGGATTTTTTATATTTTTTAACATTTCAATTGACCAGACTGCATAACTGGTGAAAGATATGAAAAATAATTTGCAGTTTTAATCGAGACAATATGAATAGCAGTCTGGCCAGGATACTGAACGTACTTAACCTGTTTGGCCCTGAACAATTAGAAATTGATGCTGAACTTATCGCGCAAAAATTTGATTTATCAAGAACTTCGTCTTATCGCTATATAAAAGAACTATGTGATGCGGGACTGATTGCCAAGCGTGGGCCAGGCGGTTATGCGCTGGGTCCCCGTGTGATTGAGCTAGACTGGATGATGCGAAAATATGATCCTGTACTCAGTACAGGCCGTCCCTATCTGGAAAATTTAAGCCAGATTACAGGCCTTACGGTTTTTGTCAGCGCGTTTTATGACAGCAAGATCATCAACACCTTTATTCTAAGCCCCAACAATGAAATGCACTTTAGCTTTGGTCGTGGGCGACCTTTACCGCTGTTCAGGGGCGCACAGGCCAAGGTTCTCACCTCTTATAGAAGTATTAAAAAAATCAGGGAGCTTTATGAGACTCAAATTTCTAAAGACCCACAAAACCCTTATTCACTTGAGGAAGTGCTGAAAATTGCCAAGACCATTCGTAAGGATGGCTATTGCGCCACCAATAACGAGTTGAATATTGGCAACATCGGGATTGCAGCGCCAATCTTTTCAGATTTTGATTCAAAGGAAGTGACTTATAGCGTCTGTGTGGTGGGGTCTGATCAACAGTTTAATTTATTGCGTCAGGAAACCATCATTGAGATTTTATTGGAAACCGCAAAAAACCTGACCAAATCCATTGTGTCCTCGCCTAAATCGGTCAATGTACCAATTGAGATCAATGAGGAACAAATTCAACGGGAAGAAGTTGAGCATCTGGAGTAAGTAGCTGACTTCAACATAAAACTCTTGATGAAATATGATACTCGGAAACGTCATCCGCAATTGTTCGAGACAGGACTTTATGAATAAAATGTTGTTTCTGCGACACATTAAACTAGTTGCTAGTAGTGAACGAGTTTTGCGGTGAGCAGCGATAGCTGCGCAAGATGGTTGCCCTTGCGGAGCTTCGCTCCTCATCCCAAAACAAAAGTAGGGCTAGCCTGAACAAACTAAAGCGTTTAAAGCTTTAGTGCAGTGCAAGACGGAGTGGCTTATCCTGAAATTCGATGAGAACTCAGCAAGACTCCGTTAAGGCAATTTTTTTCAATAAGTTAAAACAATATTTAAGTCGAATTCAGGTTTAGCTACGCTGAATCAATACGTCCGCACCTTTTTCCGCAATCGCAACCGTTGGCGCATTGGTATTAGCGCTTGGGATGGATGGAAACACTGAACAGTCAATCACACTGAGCTGATCAATTCCATGTACTTTCAGGTTTAAGTCCACCACAGAATCCTGCGGACTTTGCCCCATTCGGCAAGTTCCTACAGGATGATAGGTGGTTTTGCAATATTCCCGCACAAAGCGTTCCAAGGCCACTACATCATCCCGTTTTACCGTGTGGTCAGGGGCAAAAACCTCGTCAATTTCATTGGACAAAGAGGGTTGCTGTAGTAAGTCCAGACCGAATTGAGTGGCCCGAATCAGCCCCTGTAGATCATCTGGATGTTCCAGCAAGTTGGCCTCGATCCTAACCGCATCATCTGGATTTTTACTACGGAGATAGAGCTGACCTCTCGACTTAGGCCGTAAATGACACATTTTCAGGGTAATGCCATGCGTATAGTTTTTACCCTGACCACTTGGGTCATCAAACACATCCAGAACAGGCAGGAACATGGCCTGTACATCGGGACGGCCCTCATGGTTGCTATCCATAAAAGCTCCACCCTCCAATACACTGGAGGCAACCACACCCTCCCTAAATAGAAGCCACTGCAACCCATGTTTATAGCGTTTCAGCCCCTTGTCTTCACCATACAGTGAAATCGGGCGCTTGATGGTGGCATTGATTGAGGTATGCAGATGGTCGTGGTAATTTTTTCCGACTGGCAGGTCCTGCTTGACCTCAATCCCCAGACTGTCCAGATGCTCTTTCGGCCCAATCCCTGAAAGGAGCAGGATTTTTGCTGAGCCGATTGAACCTGAACTGAGTACCACACCTTTTCTGGCTTTAATGACTGTACTGGTGCCATTGATTCTGCATTCAATTCCAGTGGCCTTGCCCTGTTCAACCAGAACTTTCTCCACCTGTGTATTGAGTTGCACAGTTAATTGTGGATTCTGGCGTACTGAAGCCAGATAAGTTCTTGAAGTGCTGCCACGCTCACCATTTTTGATATTGTGCTGATAAAAACCCACGCCTTGTTGTGACTGTCCATTAAAGTCATTCACATAAGGCAGGCCCAGTTCCTGTCCCGCCTTGATAAAGGCACGTGTTAAAGGATGTTTGAGTCGGGTGTCACTGATCACAAAATGCCCTTGTGTACCGTGATATTCACCAGACAGGCTTTCATTGTTTTCAGATTTTTTAAAATAAGGCAGAATGGACTGAAAATCCCAGCCTGTACAGCCATACATATCGGCCCATTCATCGTAGTCTTCAGCCTGTCCACGGAGATAAATCATGCCGTTGACGGAGCTACTGCCACCCAACACCTTGCCCTGCGCACAGGACATTTCCCGATGATGGGTTCGGGCATCGGGTTCAGTGGTATAGTTCCAGGTGGAGTTGATCACCACGGGAATACCTGCTGGAATCTTGTAATTAAAGTCCTGATCACTGCCGCCTGCTTCGAGCAATAATACTGTTCCCTTATTCTGTTCAATCAGACGTGTGGCGACCACACAGCCAGCCGATCCCGCACCACAGACAATATAATCAAATTCCTTAACTTGCATGAGTTCTCCTTTGGACCTATTACCCGTTTCAGTAATACTTCACTCCCTAAAAAAGTGAGGCAGCCAAACCATCCTACCCACCTCACAAAGAGGAGCCACAGCGTTTAGAAATTCTTGGTCACACTGACATATAGACGGTCATCGTACATATCAAACTGGCTGTCAATATTATTGCCTACCCAGGCCAGTTCAGTGGTTACGCCCTTATAGTCACCACGTACCCCCACCTTGTAGTCGAAGTAATTGTCTTTTTTGCCATCGGGAACCGAACCTAGCTGGAACTCAGCAACGCTGTCCTGTTTGGTATAGCCCGCTGAACCAAACAACCGTACGTTTTCAACCACAGGGAAACTGTATTCTCCACTAAAGTAATACTCGTTACCTGAGCCAAATAGATATTCTGGAGAATAGTAAACTGCCGCACTCAAGTTATCCTGAGCAACCAGTGTGCCCGTGCGCTTATACATCACACCATACTCACCAAAATCAGCAGACTTACCATTTGGACTGAAATCCCCTCCTGAGTAATTCACATCCGCATAAAAGAAGTCCAGGCTGTTCTTTTCATCAATACGCCATGTGTAACCTACGATGGCATCGGCCTCCATACTGCCGCCATTCGGTGTGGTGGCACTTGCCCCCCATAGCATTAAGTAAGCACCTGACTGATGCGCCAGAATCATCCCTCCCTGTACCGATGGCTTATGGCTCGACTTGGAAAAACCACGACTACGGTAATCTGAGGATAGGGTTAAGGTTCCATGTACAGAAAACTGATCCATAAATGCTGCTGGAGCTGATGTTCCTGTATCTGCTTGTACCGCCTGTCCACACCCTAGAGCCAGCATGGCAGCTAAAACTGAATATTTCATATTCTTCTCCTTTTCATCCTTGTTGTTTGCCTCATCAGTCCACCCTGAATGTATGTGAGGCGATGTCATCTTCGGGGTTTTAATCTATGAAAAACAATTTTTTCCATATTATGGGATTTTATATATTTAAATAATCATAAAAACAACACATATTTTTAAATATTTACACATTACGGTATTTTCCAATATTTATGCATTATTGTAATGCAAAAGGGTGCTGTATGATTGTGCAGGCTGCACCAAAATATAGAATTTTTAAATTTTTTATCGAAATATAAGAATTTTTATCTTTTTACTATTGTTTATTTCTCAATAAAGTAATATATATCCCATATTACGGGATTTTTATAAAAATAGATGGAGTTAAAAATGGAACAGAAGCAAACTGGATTTTTCTTTGATGAGTGGTGTTTCTGGCACACCACAGGCCTACATGCAACGGTATTGCCAGTCGGTGGCTGGGTACAGGCCCCATCAAGTGCAGCCCACGCGGAATCACCTGAATCCAAACGCCGCTTTAAAAACTTAATGGATGTGTCTGGCCTGACCAGACAGCTGGATGCCCGTTCGGCCTCTCCCGCCACAGAGGAAGACCTATTACGTGTTCATCCCCAACACTATCTTAGCAAATTTAAAAATCTAAGTGATCAGGGCGGTGGCTTGCTGGATGAACATGCACCGATTGGCCCTGGCAGCTACGAAATTGCCAAAGTTTCGGCAGGGCTTGCCTGTGAGGCGGTTGAAAAGGTATTGCTCGGTGAATTACAGAATGCCTACTCCCTTTCACGTCCACCTGGTCATCACTGCCTGCCCGACAAACCCATGGGTTTCTGTTTCCTTGCCAATATCCCCATTGCCATTGAACGGGCCAAAGCCAAATTTGGCCTAAACAAGGTCGCGGTGATTGACTGGGATGTACACCACGGCAATGGAACGCAACATATCTATTATGAACGGGATGACGTACTGACCATTTCCCTGCATCAGGAACGTTGCTTCCCGCCTGGCTATCACGGCGCTGACGATCTAGGTGAGGGAAAAGGACTAGGCTATAACATCAACATTCCACTGTTGCCAGGCTGTGGTGATGAAGCCTATCTGTATGCCTTTGAAAGCATTGTATTGCCTGCGCTGGAAAAGTTCCAACCCGACATGATCATTGTCGCCTGTGGCTATGACGCCAATGCATTCGATCCACTCGCCCGTCTGTTACTGACCAGTGAAACTTTCCGCCGTCTTGCAGAACTGACCAAACAGGCAGCTGAAAAGCTATGTCAGGGCAAACTGGTTATGGTGCATGAGGGAGGCTATGCCGAATCCTATGTTCCATTCTGTGGCTTGGCGGTGGTTGAGGCGCTGAGTGGTATCAGAACCAGCGTTGAAGATCCATGTATTGACCTGCTCAAATTACAGCAACCCAGCGCCCCCTTTAACCAGTTCCAGAAACAGCTGATTGATCAGCTCGCACAAAAAATAAATTCAACCCCATAACTCAACGCTTCATTGCAAGGAAGCAAACGGCTTCAAGGAGTATGTCATGTTAGATCGGATGTGTTATGTCTGGGTGGTTCCAGACAGGCAACCCCAATATCGTGCTGAACGGCTGTATTTTTTACCTATTTTTCATTTCACCCGATTCAAGGCTGAATGGCGTAGCAAAAAGACCAAAAACTTGGGAGAAAAATTATGAATACTCAGGCTTTTTTTGATTCCAAGGGACATATTTTTGCATTGTGCCTGTTTGCCGCCATTGGCCCACTGGTGATGATGACCACGCCTGTACTGGCCTATCAACTTGCAACTGAATGGCAGTTTGCGCCATCACAGGTCGGCACGTTCTTCTTCTATGAACAGATCTTTATGGGGGTTGCCGCTTTACCTGCGATTTACTGGGCAAAACGCTATTCACCGCAAAAAGTCATGAAAGTGTTTATTTTGCTATTTATTCTGGGAAATTTCCTGTCTCTGTTTGCCAATAGCCTGACCACGCTGGTGCTGGCCCGTTCATCCGCCGCCTTTGCGGCAGGCAGCATCATGATTGTCACCATGGCTTCATGCAGTATGACCTCCAAACCTGCACGAACCTTTGCCCTGTGGCTGCTTGGACAAACCATTTTTGGTGCCCTCGCCATTCTGGTGCTGCCACACCTGTTCGCCCAGTTTGGTTTAAAGGCATTCTTTGTACTGTTGATTATCCTGATGCTGATCGCAACACCTTTTTATAAACAGTTCAGCAATGAAGTTCCGCAGGCACCCCAGCAAACCGAACAGCATGCCAACCATCCATCCAGCCTTTCCATCATCTGGAGCATTATTGGGGTTGCATCGGTGCTGTCATTCTTTATGTCGATCAGCAGCATCTGGACATTTCTAACCAGTATTGGCCTGAACTCCAACATTCCAGAAGCCTCCATTAATGGCTATTTATCCTTTGCCACCTTATTTGGAATTTTGGGCTGTTTTGTTGCCACCTTTATTGGGCATCGGGTCAGCCGTATTGTGGTGGTGATTATTGGCTTTATCCTGTTCTTTATTTCCCTGCTCCTCATGCTCGGCACCATTGCAGCATCGACCTTTATGACCTCAATTGTGGTGTTCAAGTTTGCATGGATGTTTACATTCCCATTTATCCTTGCCAGCCTCGCCATGATGGATCATACAGGCAGCATTATGAAATATGTCAGCTTGATGATTGCGATTGGTATGGGCGTTGGCCCTGGCATCTCAGGCCAGATTATTGAACAAACCGCAAGCTAACACCCTAATCATGTATGCCATGGCGATGTTTGTCATCTCCTTGGTTCTGGTGACCCTATTGAATGGCAAGTTCCGTAAACATCAAAACAGTGGGCAGGCAAACTCCTTAGCACATTGAACCGATCAATCCACAACATAAAGCCAGTCAACTGACTGGCTTTGGTGTTTTTAAATTAACCCTTTTTCAATAAAGTTTCTAAAAATAATTCTTTCTCTTTTTATTGTTATCTCATTCCAAGACCAAACAAAAAATACGACCTATTTACACTGCGCCAATGTTTGTGACGGCGTTTCACCAAACAACTTTTTATAGTCTGTGGCAAATTGCGATAAATGCCAGAATCCCCATTCACTCGCCACCTCACTGACCGACACCGATTCAGCATTCTGGATAAAGGTGCGCCTTACCCCATTCAGACGTAAATGTTTCAGGAACTGTGCAGGACTCTGCCCTGTGATCAGTTCAAAACAGTTCTGCAAGGTACGACGGGAGGTATAGGTCAGTTGGCACAACTCATCCATTGTGGGTGGGTTATCATGGCAGGACTGCATGGCATCGAGTGCACGCTGCACCACAATCTTGGCCTTACGTGCAGAGGTCCGAATCTCGTTGCGTTGCTGTTGCAAGGCCTGAACATACTGAAAGCCCAGATCCAGAATCTCGGATTTTGCCTGTTGCATACTGGCCAGGTTTGTAGTGTGAAGTCTGGAGAGCTGATTTAATAAAACCGAAAGTTTGCAATAAATTTCCTGTGCCAAGGGTTGATGGGTCAACATGCTTGCACCCTGTGGAATCTCTCCTGCCTCAGCCAGTAAAGACATGGGCAGACTCAGCGACAAAAAAGATGACTGCGGTGGTGTCCGCATCATGATTTCACCGCCCTGACAAAGTGAAATAATTTCTGACCCCTGTAATGCCTGCCCCATCCACAGGGCTGGGTCGGATAGGTTGGAAAACACACCTAGACACAGTGAGTCGGCTTTGCCTTCGCCACTCTGGAAAATCGAGGGACTGATTTTTTCTTCATAGATTTGAATGTCATCCAGCCAGAGTTCATTTAAGTGACTTTCAAAATGACCCGAGGAAAGCTGGTTATAGGATAGCGACCAGTCCTTTAAAATCTGGGTATGCTGCAACGACTCCCGAATTTGAAAGGCATGTAGCAAACCTGAATTTACATCTGGTTCAACGACTAACATCCGTGCCTCGCTTTGACCTAAAAATGTATAAATATCTTATAGTTAGATTTAAATAAAAAACCCAGTCCTGTTTTTATTGTAAAACGAATCACCTAATTGGCAAGTCTTTAAATGTAATTATTTCAAATGTATATCCAAGCATATTTCGCCTAAAAATATTGAATATTTATGGTCAACTGATATGAGAAAAAACTCAAATTTAGCTCTGGTAACGGTAGATATCCAGTCCTTCGCTACGAATCTGTGTCGGCTTTTGGGAAATGATGTCACTCAACAAACGCGCAGAACCACATGCCATGGTCCAGCCCAGGGTGCCATGACCTGAGTTGATAAACAGGTTGCTATAAGGCGTTTTACCCACAATTGGCGTGCCATCGGGAGTTGCAGGCCTCAAGCCCGTCCAGAAATTGCTTGGCTCCATCGAACTCGCCAAGGGAAAAAGTTGCTGTAACACCATTTTCAGCGTGTTTTCACGCTCAGTATGCAGTGATAAATCAAAACCGCTAATTTCCGCCATGCCCCCCACCCGAATACGGTCATCAAAACGGGTCAGTGCGATTTTATAGCTTTCATCCAGAATGGTAGACACAGGAGACATTTCCGCATTTTTAATGGCGGTGGTGATGGAATAACCTTTGAGTGGATAAATTGGTGCAAATAAACCCAGTTGTTTCAACATATCACGGCTATAACTCCCCAATGCCATCACATAGGCATCTGCGGTGAGCTGTGAACCATCTTCCAGTATCACCTTGCTTATTTTTTGTTGATCTGACTGAATCGACTGGATACGACTATTCAAGCGGAACTGTACCCCTAGCTCTCTGGCATACTGCGCAATTTTCTGGGTAAATTTTTGGCAATCGCCTGTCTGGTCATTGGGCAGGCGCAATCCGCCCACAAAATCAACCTGTGCATGCGCCAAGGCAGGCTCAACCTCAATCACACCCTGCTTGTCCAGCAGTTGATAAGGAACACCCTCTTCTTTCAGCACCTCGGTATCTTTCACTGCATTGTCCAGCTGTTCCTGTTTCCTGAATAGTTGCAAAGTCCCCAACTGACGCTCATCAAAATGGATGCCTGTTTCATATCTTAGTTCATCCAGACAATCACGGCTATATTCAGACAAACGTACCATGCGTTCCTTATTGATCTTATATCGGTTTTTCGTGCATTCACCCAGCATTTGCAGCATCCAGCGATACTGAAAGATGTCACCTGTCAGTTTGAGCCGCAAAGGTGCATGATGCTGAAACAGCCATTTAAAGGCTTTTAATGGAATGCCAGGCGCAGCCCAAGGTGAAGCATAGCCTGGGGAAATCTGGCCTGCATTGGCAAAACTGGTTTCAAGGGCAACATCAGGCTGACGGTCAACCACAATCACTTCATGTCCTGCCTTAGCAAGGTAATAGGCAGTGGTTGTGCCAATCACCCCTGCGCCCAAAACAAGAATATGCATATTACACCTTTAAAAAACTATATTTTTCAGTGATATAAATCAAGATAAACAGGACTGGGTGCTGATAAAGCCAACACCCAGTCCTTATTTGGATCAGTGAAGCTCTGGTTTTATCGGTCAACCTGTTCAAACGCGGTCTGTAGCGCATTGACCAAGAGATCACAACCCGCCTGATCAAGCACCAAAGGTGGGGCAAGCACAATTTTCGGCCCGACTGGACGCACTACGGCACCTGCATCACGACACGCCTCAGTAATACGCCAAGCTAAATTGTTGTCAGGTGCGATGGATTCACGGGTGTTTTTGTCTGAAACCAGATCAATCGCCAGCATTAAGCCCTTGCCACGTACATTGCCCACAGATGGGAATTTATCTTCAAAGGTTTTGAGCTGGGTCAACAGGCTATCACCCATTTTGGCGGCATTGGCAGGCAGGTCTTCTTTTTCCACAATATCCAGAACCGCCAGCCCTGCCGCACAACCCAATGGATGTCCACCATAAGTATAACCCTGCATCAAAATGCCACGATGGTCCTTGTTCTGCAAAAAGGCCTGCTCAATTCGGTGATTGATCAAGGTTGCCGACAGTGGCACATAGCCTGCGGTTAGAGCCTTGGCAAATACCATGATGTCAGGTTTTACCCCCCAGCCGCGTGAGCCGAACATATTGCCGCTACGGCCAAAGCCTGTCACCACTTCATCGGCGATCAGTAGGATTCCATATTTGTCACAAATCTGGCGAACCAAAGGCCAGAAATTGGCTGGAGGCACAATCACCCCACCTGCGCCTTGCACAGGTTCAGCAATGAATGCGGCCACACTGTCTGGGCCATAATAGAGAATGTCACGTTCCAGTTGCTCGGCCACCATACGTCCCAGTTGTTCTGGATCATCACAGTTCCATGGGTTGCGATACAGCCATGGAGACTCAATTTGTGAACAGCCCTCCAGCACAGGGCCATAATTCATGCGGTAAATCGACAGGCCACCCACGGATGTGCCCCCGAAATGCACCCCATGATAGGCATTTTTCAGGGAGATAAAACGGGTACGCTGTGGCTGTCCCTGTAAAATCCAGTATTGACGCGCAACTTTTAGGGCGGTTTCCACCCCATCTGAGCCGCCTGTACCATATAGCACCCGCGCCATATCCTCCTGAGCGGTCATTTCAATCAGTTTATTGGACAAGGCCTCGGCTTTCGGATGGCTCACCCCATCAAACAGTTGGTAATAGGCCAACTCATCCATTTGCTGGCTAATCGCCTGTTTAACTTCTGAACGATTATGGCCGACATTGACACACCATAATCCAGCAAAGCCATCCAGCATTTTGCGGCCTTTATCATCCCAGACAAACAGGCCATCACCCTTGACGATTCGCAATGGTGCCTTGTTCACCCAGTTGTTTGGATGGGTCATGGGATGCCAGAACTGGTAATCATTTTTTTGAACCACTGAACTATTCATAAGTTAAACTCCTTGTCGATTCTGACATTAAGAATGAGTGACAATGTCTGCGACATTTGCATATTTTTGAGGATTGATATGTTTCAGTACACGTGCCGTGATCATGCCAATGAGCATGCAGGCAAGCAGTAACCATGGTAAAAACAGCACCACTGGAGAGGAAGAACCACTCAGCATTTCCAGATTTCCAATCACCACATACAGCATCAGCAACATACCCAGTGCGGAAATGATCGGGGCGATCAAACGGCTCCAGATCGACACTGGCAGGTCTTTATGCTGTTGAAAATACTTGATGACAGCGAATGAAACACCGATCTGCAACACCAGAATGGCCATACTGCCCAGCACCGATGCCCATGCGAAAATATTGATCATTGGATCAAGCTGAAGTAATCCAAAGACAACCAGTGCGGCAATCATAAAGATGCCCTGCGCAATGCTGGCGATATACGGTGTTTTATAGGTGGCATGGGTTTTTGCCAGTTTTGACCACAGCAAACCATCACGGCTAATGGTAAATAGATAACGGGATAATGAGTTGTGAAAGGCCTGGGTTGCTGCAAACAGGCTGGTGATCAACAAGACTGAGATTAAGTCAACCGCCCAACCACCCAGCAATTGTTCCGCAACGTTGTAGACATAAACGCCTGGGTCTTTAGCCGCCTCTGCAACAATATTATTGGCACCCGTATACTGTACAAACACCCATGCGGTCAGTGCGTAGAACACAGTAATAAGGATAACCGCGGTAAAGGTTGCCTTGGCGACGATTTTTTTAGGTTCCCGACATTCCTCCGCATAAATTGCGGTTGCCTCAAAACCAATGAAAGAGCAGATTGCAAACACCATGGCGATGCCAAAATTACCATTGAGAACAGTGCTTGGCTGAAAAGAACTAAACTCCCATGAGACTGGTCGGGTCATAAACACTAGATCAATCAACAGGACAATGGCGATTTCAAGCAACATTAGTATGCCAAGCACCTTGCCACCAATCTCTACCTTGGCAATGCCCAGTGCAATCACCAGCAACTGCATCAAGGCGGCATATCCCCACCACGGCAAACTGATCCCAAGATGTCGGGTGACAAACTGCTCCGTAAAGAAACCGAACATGGCACTGCATGACAACTGCATTGCGGCGTAGGCAAGCAGTGCGACATTAAAGCCCGCCAGTCCACAGGTCACGCCCAATCCCTGTACGATATAGGAATAGAATGCGCCTGCATTGACCACATAGCGGCTCATTGCCACCAGACCAAAACTAAAGATAAGCAGCAATGCGCCTGCAACAATGAATGTCCCTGCCACCCCTGCACCATTGCCCGCCATAAAGGCCACAGGCAAGGCACCGACAACGCCAGTTAAGGGCGAGGCGGCGGCAACAACAAAAAACACCACGTACCACAGCCCTAGACTTCCTTTCTGGAGTTTATTTTCTTCTGCCATACTGATCTCCTTCCTTGATCATTTTTGAGTCTATAAAGGAAGAACGGACAGGCGTTATCAAAATATGGCAATTTTTATGATGGGCAGAAAACTCTGATAGCTTCGATACGAACTTTTCTCATGTTGAATAAAAGCTGAATGCATATTTTGGCGCAAAATATCAAGTGACATGGCGGTTCTCGTCAAGCTAACCACTCCGTTTTTCCTGAAGATAGGGTTATAAGCCACCTATCTAGAGAAAACCGTCATGAACAAAAAATTAAACCACCTGGCACAACCCACCGATGTTCAGTTTTATTCAGCTGGAATGAGATGTAGTGCCTATTTATATCGTCCAGACCATCAGGCCCCTAGTCCAATCATCATTATGGCGCATGGGCTGGGTGGCACCAGAAAAATGCGTCTGACTGCATTTGCCGAACGCTTTACTGCCGAGGGCTATGCCTGTCTGGTTTTTGATTATCGCCACTTTGGGGGCAGTGAGGGACAGCCAAGACAGTTGCTGGACATTGAACGCCAGCTTGAGGACTGGAAAGCGGCGATTAACTATGCACGTAGTCTGCCGAATATAGACCATTCAAAAATTATTCTTTGGGGAACATCCTTTTCTGGTGGGCATGTGTTGTCAACTGCCGCACAGGATTCAGGCATTCGTGCGGTGATTTCCCAGTGCCCATTCACGGATGGCCTGGCTTCAAGCCTGGCGATGAACCCCGTTACCTCTGCCAATCTCACCGCCTTGGCTGTACGTGACCGCATCGGGGCAGCATTCGGGAACGCACCGATTATGGTTCCTTTATCCGCCGCTCCAGGTGAAACCGCCCTGATGAATGCAGTTGATGTTGTTTCAGGATTATCGGAAATCACCAAAAATGACCCTGACTACAAGAACTATGTTGCGGCACGTTTTGCACTCGACATTATCCGCTACTATCCAGGCCGTCAAACCACAAAAATAAAGGCTCCTGTACTGTTCTGTGTATGTGAAACCGATACGGTTGCCCCTGCAAAAATGACCTTACGTCATGCAAAAAGAACACCACACAAGGAGATCAAGCTTTACTCATACGGCCATTTCGAAATCTATGTAGGCGATGCCTTTGAGCATGTGGTCAAAGACCAGATTGATTTTCTAAAACGTACCGTGGCAGTGTGATGGAGTAAAAAACATGCGTAAATATCAATTAAAAGACAAGGTTGTGGTGATTACAGGTTCAACAGGTGGTCTTGGACAGGCAACCGCACGGGCTTTAAGGGAGAAAGGCGCAAAACTGGCACTGCTTGATTTGGACCTGAACAGCGTGGAGCGACAGGCAAATGAACTGGGTGGCAGTCAGGTAGCGGCTGGCTATTTCCTCTCTGGCCGCTTTTGTCCACTCCCCTTTAAATACGCACTATACCTCAAGCAAGGCGGGTGTTTGGGCCTTGTGTGACAGCCTGCGTCTGGAACTCAGGCACCTGAATATTGGGGTTGGCAGTTTTCATCCCACCTTTTTCCAGACCCCGATGATGGATGCCGTACAATCTAACCCAGCGGGCAAGGCGGTATGGAATGGCAATACAGGTATATGGAAATATGTGCCCATTGAAACTGTGGTTGCGGAGCTGGTTGAGGGTAAAGCGCAAGGATATTGTGATTGTGCCCAAAAGTAATAGGCTGGTTGCCAGTGCACCAGGACTCGTCCGCAGCCTGATTGAGTTTATAGGCTTCGATCAGAAACGGCTTAAGAAAACCATGCAACTGGCGGAAAAAGCTGATTAGAATGAGAGCGATGGAGGGACTTCAATCCTGAATTTATCACGTTCCTGTTGTAGTGTTTTACCCGACCATTCCCTGTAGGCTCGGGTAAAGGCACTATGTTCTGAAAAGTATCAACTGAATTATTTAAAATCGTCAAAGCACACCTAAGTATTGATCTCAGAGTATCCTCTCAACGCCGTTGCATTGGGCTTTCATAGGTTGTCTGCCCCACAGGTGACACACGCCAGATCATGCCACCCACATCATCCGCCACCAAAACTGCACCTGAAAAATCAATTGCCACTCCTACAGGCCGTCCCAAAGCCTGTCCCTTGTCACTGAGGAAACCAGTCAGCACATCCTGTGGTTTACCATAAGGCTGACCATTTCTAAACGGTACAAAAACCACCTTATAGCCACTATGCGGTTTACGATTCCATGAACCATGCTGGCCGATCAATGCACCCCCACGATACTGCGGCATAAGTTCAGCCGCATAGAAAGCCAGGCCCAGTGAGGCGGTATGGTTACCCAGTGCATAGTCTGGCTTAAGCGCACGTGCAACCATCGCGGGGTCTTGTGGTTTTACCCTTGTATCCACATGCTGTCCGTAATAGCTATACGGCCAGCCATAAAAGCCACCCTCCCTGACGGAAGTCATGTAGTCAGGCACCAAGTCGCTCCCCAGCTCATCACGTTCATTGACCACGGTCCAGAGTTTACCGCTCTGGGGTTGCCAAGCCATGCCATTTGGATTGCGTAAACCTGTGGCGAATGGCCGTGCCTGCGCACTGGCAATGTCAAACTCCAGAATCAGCGCCCGTCCCACTTCCTTGTCCAGTCCATTTTCAGCCGCATTACTGTTCGACCCCACCGTAATATACAGTTTGCTTCCCTCTGGATTGGCAATCACATTCTTGGTCCAATGGTGATTCAGCTTGCCAGCAGGTAAATCCAAGACCTTGGTGCCTTTTGATGTAATTTGAGTGGCACCCTCTTGATAAGGGAAACGCAGCAAGGCATCAGTATTGGCCACATAAAGCATATTGCCAACCAAAGCCATCCCAAATGGTGAATTTAGATTCTGTAAAAATACGGTGTTCTGGTCGACCACGCCATCACCATTTGTATCACGCAGCAAGCGGATACGGTTGGCACTCGGAAATGAGGAACCTGCTCGCCGCATCACCATTTTCATGATTTTTCCGCGAATGCCCTTGCTATCATCAGGTTTTGGAGGGGCATCCGTTTCAGCAACCAGCACGTCACCATTCGGCAATACATATAGCCAGCGTGGATGCTCAAGCCCCTGTGCAAATGCCTGAACCTTTAAACCCTCCGCTGGAATTGGCATTTTCCCTTTGGGCCAGCCCTTTGCGGGTGCAATATTAACCGTAGGCAATAAAGCTGACTGCGGTTCAGGCAGCACAGGTTGTGGACCATAGCTCTCTGCAATTGGATATTTGGAGGATGCGGTACAGCCTGAAAGAAGCACAAACATACTAAGGCCTGTAATAGACAAGATAAATTGGGTAGCCATCTTCATATCTCCATTTTTATTTTTGTTGCTACAGAAAGCATAAGGCGAAGCATCGTTGAGATATAGCCGATTTGCTTAACAGATTGTCTCTCTTGTAAATCAAACGTACCAATGTGTAGGGTGATGCTGGTGCCAGCCTTATAACCCCATCTTTATAAAGTTATAAGGCTGGCTGATTATTATGGGGTGAGAATCGCTTCCTTAGATAAATATTACTCTTATTCTGATAGACCAAAATCTGGAATTTAGGCATAAAAAAACCACATCGGGGATATGATGTGGCGAAAGGGTGAATTACGTTATAAAAAGTACCTATCCTGAATAAATACCTTTAAATTTCTATACTAACTTTTTGCAATGTTATTGAGCAGTTCAGGCTCCAGCATAAAGAAGTCCCGTCCAAAGTTTTCCAAAGGAATGTCTGAAACATTGATGTGGTATTCAATGTCACCATTTAAAAAACTCTGCGACTTTTGTATGGAACGCTCCCAACCAAATCCCTTTCCACATTGCCTTAATAAATATTGATAGACTTTTGCATCATTAACCCTTAACAAGAATGCGTTATCCGATAACTGCTGTATCGAGACATTTTGTGAATATTGCACATCAATCATGATCCACTCCTTAGAATAAATGACCAAGTGAATAACAGTTATCATTATGCATAATTGGTTTTATTTCAACCATAAACTCATATTTTTCTATAACTATTAAAGGGTTAATGAGGATTTCTGACATAAAAAAACCACATCGGGGATGATGTGGCGAAAAATGTCACTGTATGGATACAGAGTTATCAGATGCTTAGGCTAATTGTTTCTGCTTAAATCAAACTGAATTATTGAAAAAATTCCAATCCACAAATTATTGAGTCTTTCATCTTTATCCAGCTATAACACTTGCTTATATTTCAATCATTAACCCCCTTATTTATAGATTTAGATGTCAATTTTCAATATTTATGCTATGATGCCCGTTCATATATGGGGGTGTTATTGGCTTCGACGCTGGTGATGAAGCTCATAGATGCATGCCGAGAGCGCATTTTCTCTCGTAAATAAAATTTGCATTTTAATAGTCGCAAACGACGAAACTTACGCTCTAGCTGCCTAAGGGCAGCTTGTCCGCTTCACTGAATACTTGTGGTCAGTGAACCCGACCGAAGCGCACGCACACAAGTCCGTATAAAGTCAAGCCTCGGGGCTTTATACCAAACTTAGAGGATCGCGCCTTGTACCCTGTTCGTCGGGTCGCTTGGTGTTAAAACAATAGACGATATCTAAGCATGTAGTATTCTCGAGTGTAGTGCTGGCGGACGCGGGTTCAACTCCCGCCACCTCCACCAAATGCCTAAATTTATATGCCGACATATACTGACATATAAATCCAAAAGCCTTAGCTAGCAATAGTTAGGGCTTTTTTCTTGCCTACTCACAGCGATTCATAAAGACCTATAGTATTGTTTGTTGTGTATAGTAGCATGTATAGTCTGAGTTACACACTTTTTCACTATACACGCCATTATGAAAAGAACCGCTATCAAACGCTTTCCAATGAATGACACGGTATTAGCAGCCCTTGAACCTGAATCGAAAGAATATCGGGTGAATGATGGTGATAATCTTTACTTTGCCGTGCATCATAAGGGCAACAAACGCTGGGACTTTAGATACAAGAATCCAGTAACTCAAAAATGGGACTGGATGGGCTTAGGGGCATATCCTCAAACAAGTGGCAAATTGGCAAGGGAAAAGGCGGTTGAAATAAGAAAGTTGCTTGCCGATGGTATTAACCCAAAAGAACACAGAGAAGCACAAAAACAAGCCTTGTTAAATAGTGATCAATTTAGTTTTAAAAGTTTGGCAATTGAGTACTGTAATAGCAAGACGTGGACAAATGAAACAAGAATTAGAAATGAGGGTGCATTAAAAAATCATGTGTACCCATCTATGGGTAATCGTGACTATAGAAAAGTCACTAAAAAAGAATGGTTGGATTTAATCAAAACCATTCAGGAAAAACCACACCCAAAAACAGGCAAGCCGATTGTTGAGATGGGCAACCGTGTAAGAGGATTGTGCAAAGACATTTATGATTTAGCGGAAGTAACAGAGCGAATTGAATTTAACCCATTATCGGGCATTGAAAAGTTTATAGAGAAGCATAAAAAGCAGAATATGCTTCATGTAAAAGCTGAGGAATTACCTGATTTATTAAGGTCTATTCGTGCATTCAAGGGGAGGCAAACATCCATAGGCTTGCAATTATCGATCATGTTTGGATGTCGCCCAAACGAGATGAGAAACGCCGTATGGGATGAATTTGACTTGGAAAAAGCAATATGGACTATCCCAGCACACCGTATGAAAAAACGGATTGAACATACTATCCCCTTGTGTACTCAGGCATTAGCTTTGCTTAGTGAGTTAAAAACCTACAGTAGAAATAGCCCTTATTTGTTTCGTGGTCGTTCTAAGTCAGATCAACCTATTTCAAACAACACTTTTGGTAAGGCACTCAAGGATATGGGTTACGCTGGTAAGCAAACACCACACGGCTTTAGGCATATTATGAGCACAGCATTGCGCGAGAAAGGCTTTCAAAGGGATTGGGTCGAATCAGCCCTAGCGCATAAAGTTGGTGGTGTAGAGGGGGTTTACAACAAAGCGGTTTATCTACAGCAGCGCAAAAGCATGATGCAACTATGGGCGGATTATTTAGATGACTTGGTAAGCGGTGTAACGATACAGACAACAAAAAATGAGCAGCCACTGGATAATCTAGCAAGCAAGTTAAAACTTTCTCCTGAACAAACTGAATTGCTCAAGGGATTATTTGAAATCACCATCATTGATAATGAATTTGAAAGTGAGACAGCAGCATAATGTCATATATCAATGTTAAACAAGCAATAAACATAATTCAGAAAGAAACAAAGCAGCGATGCAATGAATTTACCTTATTGCATTACATTGCGAACAATCAAATAGATATTTTCATAGACAATGAAATACATGGATTTCATATTTGTCGCGTAGGATTACATGGTTACGAATGTGATGATGATTGGGTAGCGTATAGTATTGATACGAATTACAAAGGGGCACTTAAATTAAGCACAGAAGAAAATGAGGTAAGCACAAGAATTATTGCCCTCAATGAATCAATGGATGTAATAGAGGTTTACAAGGTTCATAGTGATTTACAGTATGTTTTACTTGCTTCAAAACTTGATACCAATACAGATGAAGCGATAAAGGCATTGGCATATAGTTCAGGAGACATCATCGAACTTCCATATATTAATCAAAAACTAGGAATTGGGCGACCAATATCAAAAGATGATTTATTATTTGATGTGAGGCAAATTGAAAGCCTTGGTTTAAAACCAATTATTCAAGAGTTTTCCAATACTCATAAACGGAATCTAGCGACTAGAATTAACAAGACTGTAGGTACTGAAATTTGTGGTCATATTCATGCCATTGATATAAACAAACCACTAACAAATGTGCGAGTAGCTGAAATTGCCAGTTCCATATTTGAGACGCTTGGTATAAAAATTGAAATAGAGACGATTACCAATAGATGGAATTGGAAGAATAAAAACGCAAAAAAGAATAAAAAATAAACAACCAGAACATGTATTACGGAAAATGTATTCTCGTAATACATGTTAATATTTTTCAGATTCATCAATATTCATCTCACATTAAACAAATATATGAGATGAATATCATGCAAATTACCCCCATTAGATTAATTAAACGTGACGCAGCTAAATTGCTCGGCTTATCTGTAGATGGATTAAATAAGCTCGCAGCAAAAGACCCGTTATTCCCAAAACCCTACAAAACATCAGATGCTCGTCAAGCCCATGTTTATTTCGACTATGCTGATTTATTAGCTTGGCATAACACACAGAAAGCCAATGCAGTGATGGAGGTATAAGGAAAAATGAGGAGTAAGAAAGGAGAAGAAATCATGCACATTGGTTTTGGTTTACGTTTGAACAATATCATCATCAAACGAATAGAGAAAAATGACAGTTTCAAAGATTTTGAGGATGGTAAAAGGATTAGAATTTTCTTAGAAACAGAAAGAGATATTGCACCCCACACATACGCCCTTTCACTTGAACAAGCCAAACAACTCAATAAACAATTGACAGAAGAATTAGCGCTTCTTTAAGTCCCCAAATAAAAAAACCTAGCGAGTACCAGTCGCTAGGTTTTTCATACTCACTAAAAGGCTTTCTAAATGAGTACAATTTGCTTGAACGGTAATTATAGTACTTTTTCTCTTAATCAACTTGAATGTTTGTATGACGGTTTTGATCCAGCATCAAGTGCTGGATTAGATTATTATGGCAATGACAATGCTTTAGAAGATCAATTGACTAAAGAACTTGACGATCTATTGTTGTCTTGTGAAAAAGAAACAGCTTTCACTACAATTACAACGACTAGCACAAACGAAGAAATACGTGCTGTTAATGCTGATCTTCAACGCCGCCATAAAAATAATGTTAAACAATTAGAAACGGCGGAACGAAATAAAATTTGTAATATCAAGTATTACAACCGTTTATCTATGAAGAACGCAGGTATTACAATAAAAGCTTGCATTGATTTTATTGACGTTAAATTTGAAACGGCGAAGCCATTCAACAGAAGCGTTATCAAAAAGTATCTAACAGAAAAAACAGGAATCAGGCACTTCATTAAAACAGTTGGCGAATCAGATGACGTTTTAAGAGATGAGGAAAGTAACAACCTTAACGACAATATCGGTACGGCGTTTGTTATTCGTTTGCATGATGTGAAGAACCTCAAAGCGTTGACTGAACGATTAAGCATCTTGAAATATTACAATTTAAGCTTAAATGTCGCCGATCTTGAAATTGTAAGAATTGAAAGAGCCATTGATTTTTCTAACGCACCGCATTTCATGCGTATTGCTTTATTGAAAGCTGTGCAGCTATCAAAAGCAGAAAATTGTCGCTTTTACAACAAGAGCGCCTTTTTTCCCAAAAAAGAGAAAACAGGCGGAATATTCAGCATCTTTAACAACTTTAATGATGTTAGAGACGGCAATACGATCTATATCAATAACAAAGATGATGACCACTATTATCGCATCTATTTCAAAACAACAGACTTCAACAAGCGGCCCCTCAAAGTTGAAGATCACAGAGTGAGGTTTGAAGAAAATTATTCAGGAAGCGCCTTGCTTCAATTGAATGACGGTAGAACAGTTACAATACGAGACATTGAGACAGTAATTAAAGCAATGTCAAAAGCATTGATCTTTACCCGATTGCGTGATGACGCTCTCCCATACTTCAAAAGTGCATACAGAGATATTGCAAAACCCTACGGCTTAGAAAGAGAAAGCGTATCAGTTGATAAATACAGGGTTAAAAAACGCCGAGACAAATACGGTAATGAGACAAGGTTATTAAAATATTTAGAAACTCACATTGAATTTAATCAAGTTATCGCAAAGGTGCAGCATAAATTAGCAGAGAAGTTTAAGGTTAAAAATTAATCAAAAATCGTAAATTTATCCCCGTTTTTTATTTTTCAAAAACATGCTCTAAGCTTTATACGGTAATGCTTAAAGCATGTTTTGAATGATCTTGTCTGCCTAATAGCTTATATACCTTAATAACCACATTCGCTTAAAAATATCTAAAATGCCGTCCTTTAAACTTAATAATCGAAATAAACAATTGAAAAACCAAAACAATAGCTTAAATTTTAAACATTATAAGTCAGCACTTATATAACTTTAGATGATAGATTCGTAATTCAAGTTTAAACACACATATACAAGACTTAAAGGTAAAGCGATGAACGTTCAACAAATTTCAGAAGATCAATTTACAACACTAGCAATAGACTTAGCAGATAGAACAGACACTCAAACTTTAGATTTAGGCGGAGTGTTAATTCTGAAAGCCAATGACGGTAAAGTTTTGATTCAATCTGCTTTCGATAGCAAATATTTATTGATCACACAAAACTAATCCAAAAAAGAATGAAGTCCTAGGAAAAACGAACTTCGCTTTAGGGATTGCGTATAAATCGATTGATCATTTTTATGATTACCCTTGTCCCGACCTTTTCTAAATTCATCTCAGGAAAAGGCTAGGTCAAAAAATTTTTGGGTGAATTTTTTGAAAAGGCTTGTTCAAGTTGCGAAGCGCATTCAAATATAGCTACAGAAGCTCACAGAATGCGTTTAGAGCGCGATTAAAGTTTAAATAATAAAAGGGGGAGACAGCTATAGACCACCTGTTAGCTAAATCAACAGCGTACTCCAAATTTACTTTAAGCTAGTCAACTAAAATTTTGATCATAAAATCTCTATCAGCATCCAATGCTTTCAACCATTCTTTGAGTTCAATAGCATCAATTCGTCGATCTAAATTTTCTACTTTGGCAATGTATTGCTGTGGTTTATCTAATTTTGAAGCGAGTTCAACTTGAGTCACGTTTTTTGACTTTCGGTAGCTCACGATTTCTTCAATGAGAACTTGATAGGCAGGATTGTGGATTGAGCGCATGACAAGAATATCAAGCAGGAAACATAATACACCAACTTGGTGTATTATTCCTTTTCCACACCTAAAATTCTGAGTGTTAATTTAATAAATAAGGTTTTCCAATATGAAAAAACTTCTACTAGCTACTCTATTTTTTATTAGCTCTAATGTTATGGCTAACAATCATGTTGCTGATGATTGTGATACTTATGGAGATTTTGCAGAGTCAGTAATGCACGCTAGACAATACAAAACAAAAACTAAACAACAGTTAATGGATCTCTCGACAAAAGTAATTTTAAAAGAAAAGAAAAATGCAAATAACTACAGAGTAGCCATATCAATGATTGATACGGCTTATAAAACACCAATTGAAAAAAATAATGATGATAAAAATATGGTCATCAGATTATTCTCATATACATATTGGAAAGCTTGCAATAATCAAGTTCAAAAATAACTTTACTCGTATTACAACAAAGGGCGATCAAGATGCCCTTTCATCAACATTCAACACAACCTAGCTTTTGACTCTCCGAGTCTCATACCATTCACATAATTCTTGACGATCAAAATACACGGCAGCTCTTTGTGATGTACCCATTTTTATCGGGCATGGAAATATAGTAAAGTATTCATTTTGAAATATCACCTTTTGAGTTCAATTCCAAAAGATGAAAATATAGCCCAAAATATTGAAGTACTTTTTGCTAGAAAAACATGTAACAAATACGACTTTGTATAGTGTGTTGTATAGTGGTGAAGAACATTAAATAATTATTTATTTTAATTCAATAACATGAACTCATAGTTCAGTAGTCGCCACCCCACCAAATACCTAAATTTATATGCTATCACATGATGGTATATAAAAGAAAAAGGCTTAAGCTATAATGGTTTAAGCCTTTTTTCTTATCTGTAAAAAATTATTAGGCAATATGTTCAACGATTCACATCATTAGCAAATAATTGAATTATTTAACTAAAAAAGCTGATGAATAGATTGCAACGACAGAAAATGACGTACTTTTTAAAGTAATAATCTGTTATATAGCAAGTATAATTTATAATCGTTTTGTTAAGTCTAGGTTGGCTTCCGAAAGTCTGATACCCAATCGGATTGGCTTAACTATTTTATTGGGATGTTATGGGAGGCTAATAATAAAATGGCAACATTAAAAGAACTGCATAATTTGAGAGGAAGCCCTGACTTCACACACTGGAATACTGTTAAGTTATTTTCTATTGCTGAGGCTAGTTTATTAACTGCTGGGCTTGAACCTTGCGAATATAATCATCTTGCTGATTATGAGCTTCGCCAAAAATTACTTAATGACAAGCCTATAAATTGGCAACATGCTCTAATGTTAATAAGGTCATTGATAGAGGCTCTTTGCACACAAGAAATTAAATCGCCATTAATACGAATTGAGCGTCTGGATTACAATAGCTGTTGGAGCGAAACAATAGAGCAAGCTAAAATTAGCCTTGATGATACTGGCTCAATAATTGCAAATGAAACGAAAATTCATCGGGAAGAACTCTTTAAATGGCTTAAAAAAAATGGCTATTTTGAGCAACCTCAAAAAAATAGTACTACTGCTCAACAAGTCACACATCAACAACCAGAACCAGCACAATATAACAATGTAATCTTATTACCCGAACAGCCTTATACCACTCCACCACTTGAAGCACTGCACGGGGTTATAAATGAGTTTTGGATTAATTATGACCCTGATAAAAATCAACCACCACCCAAACAGGATACTGTAGCAAGTTGGATAAAGGCAAATTACCCAGATGTACAAGGTAAAGAATTATGTGTCTATATAGATAAAATTTGCCGTCACCCCAAAGTTAAAACAGGCGGCAATACTAAGCTAAACCCATCCAACAATATGAAAGACACCACTCCAAAAAAACAATAAAAATCATAATTTTGCTTTGGGGGTATGGCAATTTTTTGAATTTGCTATGCCCCCTTTACTTATTCCTGACCCCAATATCTTTTTGCTTTTATTAATTCCGTTAAATATCACTAAACGGAGCAAAATAAATGCAACCCATCCGAATTACCTACAACCAAGCATGTGAACTTTTAAATATCAATCCTGATACTTTACGCTTGCTCGTTCAACAAGATTCATCATTCCCACGCCCTATCAAATACCATACTCACCGTCAATCCTCTGTGTACTTCGACTATGCCAACTTATTGACATGGCATAATGTACAGGAGCTAAAAAAATTAAATATTTCGAATGCAAATTTTTCGGAATTAATCAGAATTATTTGCAAAATTTATGCTTACTCAGCAAAACAAGAAGCGTATGAAGAATTAAATCTTTTGCACTTGCAAGCAAAAATTCAGAAAGCAATTGGGTCATTTCACGGTAGGGGTTTAAATCAGCATAAATCCACAATGAAATATTTAAATCAAAAAATATCGAAATGTGAGGAAGATTTACAGCTAAAACTTTGGGAAAATATAGGGGAGTAAAACTGTGATGCGTATAAAAAACCCAAAGACCAAATAAACCTCATGTCAGATTTAAATAAAAAAACTCGGATTAATAAGTCCGAGTTTTTTGGAAATAATCATCTATTTAAGTTAATGCGGTGCTGGCCCACCTGTAATCTGCTTCGGTTTGGGACTCATCCAGATCAGGGCACTGGCAAAGATAAATACAATCGCCAAAATCATAAACACATGGTTGGCTGAAATGGTAATTGCCTCTTTATCAACGAGATTCGCAATCACACCTAAGGTCGCATCAGGAGAGAAACCATTTTGCAGCAAGGTATTCTGCACTTCCTGTGGATGTAAGGTATTCACCATTTCACTACGTGCCACTTTGGCATGATCATCCCAAATTGTCACCGCAATTGATGCACCAATCGCCCCTGCCATGGTTCTTAGGAAGTTCATCAGACCTGCGGCAGATGCCATTTCCTGTGGCAGCACCGAACCCATGGCAATATTCGACAGTGGAATAAAGAAGAATGGCACTGCAAAGCCCTGTAAAATCTGCGGCCAGGCCAATGCCATGAAGTCGGCATCGGTCACCCAGAATGCACGCATGACCGTGACAATACCCAACAAGGCCAAACCAAAACTCGCCAATGCCCGTGGATCATATTTGGTTGCCAGTTTTGCCACAATCGGTGACATGGTTAGACTACCAAAACCCATCGTGGCGGTGAGATAGCCTGCCCATGTTGCGGTATAACCAAGATTGATCTGTAGCCACTGAGGAATAAGCACAATACTGCCAAAGAATGAACCAAAGCCAAAGGCCAGTGCCAACACGGAAACCGCAAAGCCCCGATGTCGAAATACATATAAATTAACAACGGGGTGCTTATCAGTCAGTTCCCAAATCATAAAGACAATAAAGCCAACCACCGCCACCAAGGCAAGCATGATAATACTCGTACTATTAAACCAGTCGCGTTCATGTCCAAGGTCAAGCATGAGCTGCAAGGCACCAATCCATAGCACCAATAGCCCCAAACCAACCGCATCAATCCGCAATTTTTCAGTTTTGGTTTCAGCCACAGACAATAGGCGAATTGCAGCCAGGGCACAGAAAATCCCCACAGGAATATTGATAAAGAAAATCCAGTGCCAGGATAAATTATCACTAATCAGGCCACCGAGAATCGGCCCCAGGATTGGCCCAACCACGGTGGTCATGGCCCACATGCCCATCGCCTGTGAATGCTTTTCAGGTGGGAAAATTCGCATGAGCAAGGTTTGGCTCAGTGGCATTAACGGGCCACCGCAAAGCCCTTGTCCAATACGGAAAAAAACCAGCATTTCCAGTGAGGTCGCCAAACCACAGAGGAATGAAAAGATGGTGAAACCAATCAGTCCAAAAACAAAGACCCGAACCGTTCCAAAACGCCCTGCCAGCCAGCCCGTTAAAGGTACACAGATGGCTTCCGCAACGGCATAGGAGGTAATGACCCATGTGCCCTGCGAGCTAGAAACAGCCAGATTGCCTGTAATATGTGGAACGGAAACGTTGGCGATAGTGGTATCCAGTACCACCATAAAATTTGAAAGTGCAATCACAAAAGCTGCAAGTAGTAATCGCCCGCCACTGAGTTCTGCAAAAGGTGTTTGCGTTTTCATGGCTGTTTACTTCGATGCAAGATCAATATCCGCCTGCATCGACAAGCCCACTCGCAATGGATGTTCTGCAAGTTCTTTAGGATCAAGGCTAATGCGCACAGGCAAACGCTGCACCACCTTAATCCAGTTGCCTGTCGCATTCTGGGCTGGAATCAAGGCGAATGCCGCACCTGTGCCGCCTGAGAAACCCTGTACCACGCCGTGATAGACCACATCATCACCATATAGATCAGAGGTTAAGGTGACTTTCTGCCCTGCCTTGACTTTGGCAAGCTGGCTTTCTTTATAGTTGGCATCAACATAGAGTGCTGATACAGGCACCACCGACATCATCACCGTACCTGGTGCGACACGTTGCCCAATCTGAATATTCTTGCGCGTGATGACTCCATCCACTGGCGCGCGAATCACAGTGCGTTCCAGATCAAGCTGCGCCTGCTCCACATGCGCCTTTGCCACCAATACATCAGGCGTGGAGGCTTCGTTGAAGCCTTGAATCAATGCTTCATTGGCAGCCAATGTGCTTTCTGCCGCTTTACGACTTGATGTTGCCTGCGCCAAGCCTGCCTGTGCCAACTCAAGGCTAGCTTTGGCCGTAGATACCGCACTTTGTGCCTTGCTCAGTTCTTCTTTAGAAATCGCACCCGTTGCTGCCAGCTCATTACGGCGTTTGAGTTCCAATGCGGCACGGTCATAATCGGCCTGAGCTTTGGTGACCTGCGCCTGCGCGCTGGTGATTTCATCATTACGCACCACAACCTGAGAGTTCAGGGAACTACTGTTGGCCTGACTCTGTTTGTATTGACGCTGTGCCTTTGCCAGTTCAGCCTGTGCCTGCGCCAGTTGAATCTTGGCATCACGCTCATCAATACGAACCAGCACATCACCCTGCTTAACTTGCTGAGTATCCTTGACCAAAACTTCAGCCACCTGTCCACTGACCATTGAGGTAATCTGCGCGGTTTCCGCACCGACATAGGCATTGTCAGTATTGACCGAATGGTTGAAGAACATCGCCCAAATACCATACAGAATTGCTGCAAGAATGAGAATGAGCGCGAAAAATCCTAAAAACTTTTTACGTTTTGCTTTCATTGCATCATCTGCTGCCAAGTTTGAAGCAGCATCCTGTTGATTTGCCTGGGCGTCAGTCATAAGTTATTCCTGAAAATTAAAGAGACTTTTAACTTTTGGTTTAATCAGCCGATCAGTTTAATTTTAAAAACTTAACCGAATGTTAAAACAAAAGATCAAAATACAAACAAAAATCCAGAAAACATTCTAACGACAAAAAATCATATATCGAGAATAAAAAAAATAACTGATGCGTTCAATTCTCATATTTTGATAATTATTTTTTATATCAACCTTATTTCACATATAAAAAAAGCGTCCAATGACGCTTTAAATGTTTGCTCAATGCCCTAGTACGCATAAGAGGCAATTGCGGTTGCGATTGGCTTGTCTTCATCATTGACCATGGTCATGCGCATGGTACAGCCCTTACGCCCCAGACGTAATGTTTCAGCACGCGCAATAAAGAACTGGCCACGCCCTGGTGCCAGATAATCCACACGCATATCGACGGTTGCCAAACGGGAAACTTTTTTGATGGTATCAGGCAAATTCTCAGGGGTTGAATGACGATAAAGCTGTTCCATCGCGACAATCCCGCCAATACTATCGAGTATGGTTGCAGCCACCCCGCCATGCAGGATTTGAAAAGCCAGGTTCCCCACCAGCTCAGGCTTCATTTCCACATAGGCTTCAATCTGGTCATCGACCACACGCATCACCATGCCACTGTATTTAAAGAATGGACAGGCATTAAAGGATTTACAAAGTTGCTTTAACACCACAGCATGATCTACTTCCACACCCAACTGAATATTACCCGTCCAGTTTTTCTTTACATCATTCATACGCTGCCAACATCCAAAGGAACGATAAACATCCCATTATTTTGTACAAATCTAAAATTATGGGGCTACAATAGTGAGGTTTTTTCATTGGTTCAGGCTGCCAAGCTCTCCCCAGCATGCCTTAAATGAGCCAATTATTCCTATAGTGTAATACTGAACATCGAGATTGTTATGACTTATACGTTCAATCGTCCAGCTTTCCCTGCGACTCGCATGCGCCGTATCCGTAAAAATGACCAGCTCCGTGCCATGGTCAGCGAAACACAACTCACTGCTAATCACTTGATTTATCCAGTATTTGTACTACCAGGACAACAACAAAGCCAGGACATTCCAAGCATGCCAAATGTGCAGCGTCTGTCTGCCGATTTATTGCTCAAAAAGGCGGAAAGCCTGCTGGAACTTGGCGTATCCAAACTTGCCCTATTCCCCGTAACACCACAACAAGATAAAAGTTTAACCGCTGAAGCAGCCTGGCATGAAGATGGTCTGGTTCAAAACACCTGCCGCCTGCTTAAAAAAGAATTGCCTGAAATGGTGCTGATCACCGATGGCGCGCTTGACCCATACACCACACATGGTCAGGACGGTATTATTGATAATACAGGCTATGTACTGAATGATGAAACGGTGGAATGCCTGATCAAACAGGCACTCAGCCATGCCGCAGCAGGTGCGGATGTGGTCGCGCCAAGTGACATGATGGATGGGCGTATTGGTGCGATTCGTCAGACACTTGAACAAAATGGCTTTATCTATACCAACATCATGGCCTATTCAGCCAAATATGCATCCAGCTTTTATGGCCCATTCCGTGATGCAGTCGGTTCAGCCAGCAACCTCAAAGGTGGAAATAAATATAATTACCAGATGGATATAGGCAACCGTGCGGAAGCACTGCATGAAATCGCCCTTGATATTCAGGAGGGTGCAGACATGGTGATTGTAAAGCCTGGTATGCCATATCTGGATATTGTGCGTGAAGTCAAAGATACCTTTGGTGTTCCAACCTTTATTTATCAGGTCAGTGGTGAATATGCGATGCTTGCAGGCGCAATTCAAAATGGCTGGTTATCAGACAGTGTGATTTTAGAGTCCTTAATGTGCTGCCGTCGCGCAGGTGCTGATGGGATCTGGACCTATTTTGCAGAAGAAGCGGCACGTAAACTAAAAGAGATGAAATGATTGATCTGATTTTGGTATAAAACCTTATACTGAAATTGGATACTCGGAAACGTCATCCGCAATTGTTCGAGACAGGACAACATTAAAAGAATGGTGTTTCTGCGATTAACTAAACGAGTTGATGGCAAACAACGAGTTTTGCGGATGACAATGCCTTTGCTTACTTTGGGCGAAACCAAAGTAAGTCCAGCCGAAGGCTTATCCTGAAATATAATGAGAACTCGGCAAGACTCCGCCATGCATATCATTAATAGTAATTCTAAAATAGTTTAAATTAAGCTGAAATTAAACTATGACTTTGGTTTAGATTTTTATGCATATTGCCATCATTGGTGCAGGCATTAGTGGCTTAATGACTGCACTGGAGCTTGCTGAACAAGGCTGCTCAGTGGATATTTTTGATCAGCATCAAGCGGGTCAGGCTGCTTCATGGGCGGGTGGCGGTATCCTTTCCCCCATGTATCCGTGGCGATATGCGTCTGAAGTCAATCAACTCGCCCAATATGGCAAATCACTGTATCAAATGTGGAATGAAAAACTGCTGCCGATCACAGGCATTGATTTTCAAATCCACGATACGGGCATGCTGATTTTTGACCAAGAAGATTTTGCCACTGGGTTAAACTACGCAATCCAATTCAATGAGCCAATGCAGCAATGCGACCTGCTCAATCACAAACAACTTGAACAAGTTAATCCACATATTTCAACACAATTCCAGCAAGCCATTTATTTTCCCCAGCTTTCCAACGTTCGTAATCCACGTTTATTGCAATCGCTGATTGGCTATTTAAAACAGCATCCCTCCGTGCGTTTTTTTGAACATTGTCCCGTTGAAAAATTGATTATTCAAAATAAAAAAATACAAGGCATTCAACTAGAAGATAGCAGAAATCTCTTTGCCGATCATGTCGTGATTACATCAGGCGCATGGAGCCAGCACTGGGCAGAACAGGTACGACGAAAAATCCCTGTGCATCCTGTACAAGGCCAAATGTTGCTATTTAAAACGCCTGAAAATTGGTTGCCTACCATGTGTATGAATCGGGTGATGTACCTGATTCCACGTCAGGATGGCCATATCGTCTGTGGTTCCAGCATGGCGGATTGTGGCTTTAACACCGCAGTGGATGAGCAAACGCAGCAGGATATTTTAACGGCGTGTCTGGAAATGGTGCCTGAGCTGGAACAGTTCCCGATTGTGCAACGCTGGGCTGGGTTACGTCCAAGTTCGCCACACGGTATTCCGTATATTGGCGCAATGCCTGAAATTGAAAACCTGTGGGCCAATTTTGGACATTTCCGTAACGGGCTGTGTATGGGTGCGAGTTCGGCACGTTTACTGCGTCAGTTAATGCTAGGACAAAAAACCCTTGTTTCGCCAATCGCCTATTCACCAGAACGCTTAAAAAAACAGGATTTAATCTCTTCCTAAAATTTCGCTCAAGGCCGATTTTAGGTCAGGATACTGAAACTGGAAACCTTGGTCCAGCAATGCCTTAGACGCTACAAATTGACCATTTAGAATCAATTGGGATTGCTCACCCAAAGCCAGTTCAAAGACACATTTTGGCATTCGAATAAAAGGCTTACGTTTTAAAATCCGCCCTGTGACCTGAACAAATTTTTGCTGATTCGATTGCTCAGGCGCAACCAGATTATAAACCTTTTGCTTACTATTCGATTGCAGCAGAAAAACCATTGCATTGAGTACATCCTGAATATGAATCCAGACAACGGGCTGGCGTCCTGAACCAATCTTCCCTACCACATTTAAGCGAATGGGTAACAGCATTTGCGGTAAAATCCCTCCGTTTCCAAACACAACGCCCAATCGAATAATCCTGGTATTTTGCTGACTAAATTTCAGCGCGGCTTGTTCCCATGCCTGACAAAGTTCAGACATAAAAATTGTTTGAGGCGGTGTGTTTTCATCACAGATGGCAGTCCATTGTTCTTGTGGATCAATGCCATAATAGCCAATCGCTGAACCTGAAAGAATGCATTGCGGGAAAATCTGCTTTTGCTCCAGCCACTCATATAACCTTTGGGTCACAGAAACCCGACTTTCAATGAGTTGTTGCTTCCTCTGTTCTGTCCAGCGTTTTTGCCCAATATTTTCCCCTGCCAGATTGATCACATAATCAATCTGTTGGGAACTCATCTGTTCAAAGTCATTTACCCAAGTTAAATCTGGATGATCAGAAACTTTATTCTTTTGCCGAGTGAAAGCAATGACCTTGTATTGCCTTTCCAATAAAAATGGCAATAGATGGGAACCGATAAAACCACTGGCGCCCGTGACCAGGACAGTCAATTTTTGCATCACACAACCTTTATAAAATGATATGCATCCTAGTCTTGGCAAAATTGGCATGAATTACAAGTGAAGTTTTTTATCCTAATCAAACATCTTGTTTACCATTCTTTGCGCCTGTGGACCATAGAACCAGTAGGTCATTAGAAATAGTGGAATAGCAAGCATCGCCCACATGCCTAACACCGCGATGAGAAATTGCGGCTGTTTTAGATAGAGCAGAAAATTCTGCCAGATTTCAGGGTCTTTACGGGCAAAGATAAATAAACCGAGTAATAAACCAAAAATGTTATATCCCCAAAAAATCAGGGTAAATCCAAAAGTCAGGCGTTTCTTTTCCTGCACAGTTGGGGCACGGCGCTGTTGCTTTAAAAACCTGAATAAGACAAAAATAATCGCGATTAAATAAGGAACAGCGGTAAGCACACCACCAATACTATTGGGTAGAATTGCTGCCAATACCCCAGCAATCAAGGTTGAAACCAGACAAATAATAAAAAACCAAATATAGTACAAACGCAATGAAATCATTAACATAAACCTAGCTAGAGCGGTTTCGAGAAATAATTATAATTTTTTTTCACTTTTTTTTCATTTTTATGTCAACCAATCCTCAACTAGCACCGTTATATAGGGTACAAGGTCGCAGCAACCGAATGTTCATTGCACGGCATCCGCAATATTTTTCGGTGACCTTTCATTATGACTCTCCATCTTTTGCAAAGGTTTTGTTAGCAGCCAAAACCTTGAATAAAGATTTTGACCGACGATTTATCATCACTCGAATCGTCGGTTTTTATTTGCCTGAAATTTACGGTTTCAAACTGGTGCTGACAAGGCTAATTTCTCGATTTGGACAATAATCTCTTTGAAATATACAAAACTGATGTGAATGTAAAATGACAGTGCTATACTAAAATCTCATAAAATTAAAATAGTTAAGTTTTAAAAAATGAAATGTCCAAACTGTCAAATGGAAGTGGCAAACGACAATATCAATATTCAAAGCGATATGGGTAAATGTCAGGCATGCAACCACCTGTTTCGTGTTTCAGAACATTTCGACACGCCTGCATTTGCATTCGACCTGAACCAGCCCCCTAAAGGCGCATGGTACAAAAACAATATGCAGGAAATTAAGCTTGGGGCAACACTAAGAAGTCCAATCGCGTTCTTTCTTGTGCCATTTATGCTGATTTGGTCAGGTGGGTCATTGGGTGGTATTTATGGTACTCAAATCGCAAAGCAGCAGTTCAGCCTTTTACAAAGCCTATTTGGGATTCCATTTCTGCTTGGCACATTATTTTTTGGATTCATTACCCTCATGATGACATTCGGCAAAGTGGAACTAAGCATTGACCGTCAAGGAGGACGTGTTTTTACAGGCATTGGAAAAATAGGAAAATCCAAATCTTTCCAATGGCATGAAGTGACCAGAATCCGTGAGAATTATGTCGCCAACTCATCCAACAAACAGCAAGGGCAAATCTTTATTGATGCGGCTCAACCCATCCGTTTCGGTCTAGGGCTTTCTCAGGAACGACATTTCTACCTGTTCCATGCTCTCAAAAAAATCCAGTCACAATATAAACCTGAACGAAGATAAACCGATTTAAAATTATTCACCGACACTCCCTCATGGCATGAATTGTCAATTCTGGTTTTTTATTGCCCTTTAAACTGTGGCAAACGTCTCTCCAGCATGGCACGTACTCCCTCTTGTGCATCTTCTGATACAAACAGTGGTTTGAGATAACTGTCCATGTTCTGGAATGCAAAAGTCTGTCCCTGTGTCACCGCATCGGTTGCCGAAGCCAATAAGGCCTGTACAGCAAGCGGTGCAGCAATACAAATTTCTTTGGCAATTTCGATGGCACGTTGCAATTGTTTGCCATTCTCAACAATCTCAGACACAAGATTCAGTTGATCAGCCGTTTTGCTATTAAAGGTCTTACCTGTTAACAAATACGGCATGGCCTTTTGCCAACCTGCGGCTTGCACAAAACGTACTGTTGCGCCTCCAAAAGGCATAATCCCGCGTAGCACTTCAAGCTGACCAAATACCGTGTTTTCACTGGCAATCACCACATCGGCATTCAGCATCAACTCCATCCCTGCGGTATAACAGATCCCTTGCACAGCCACCACCACTGGCTTGGTTCTGTGCCGACCACCAACACCCCAGGGATTAATTTGGCTTTCCTCAAAATTAAAAATGCCCTGTGGAATTTTTGGTTGTAATTCAACCAGGTCCAGACCTGCCGTGAAATGATCACCATGTGCAAAAATCACGGCGCAACGTAATTCAGGATTGTTCTCATATTCGGTTAAGGCCAGAGATAAATCCTCAATCATATGACTATCAAAGGCATTTCGTTTTGCGACCCGATCCAAGCCAATCAACATCACATGACCCATCATTTCACGGCTTACTTTTCCTGAACTCATTTTTGTATTTCCTCATTTTTTAATAATAACTTCGATTCTAAATTAGAGGATCGCTTAAAAATGATCAAGCTGCACTATGTATGGCTTTTTCTGCTCAGCAAAGCCCTCCTTTCCATTTAAATACATGCTACCTTATTCCCATACAAAAATAGGGATTTTCTATTTCATGACCGTGCGTTTTTTTCATACTTCTGACTGGCATTTGGGGCAATTCTTTTATAATCATTCCCGCCATTATGAACATGAACAATTTCTGGCATGGTTACTTGAGCAAATCAAACAGAAACAGCCGCATGCCTTACTGATCGCAGGCGATATTTTTGATGTGATCAACCCCAGTTCGCAGGCACAAAAACAACTGTATCAATTCCTTGCCGATACACATGAACTTGCACCGCACATGCAAACCCTGATGATCGCGGGCAATCACGATTCAGGCTACAGAATTGAACAGGTTGAGCCATTATTAGCGAAATATAATGCCAAAACGGTTGGGGTAATTCGCTGGAATGAAGATAATACGCTGGATTTGGAACGTTTAATTCTGCCCATTTATGATGAGCAAAAACAGATTGTCGCGTGGTGTATTGCTCTGCCATTCTTGCGTTCCGCCGAAATCACAGGCTTTAATGAACACACTACCAATAGCCAAAACGCCATTGCTTATCTACACCAACAATTAATCGAAGAAGCCAAACGTCGTAAAACCGATGATCAGGCCTTGATTCTGATGTCACATGCGCATATGCAAGGTGGGGAAACCTCGGATTCAGAGCGACCGATTATTATTGGCAATGAAGAGGCACTTTCTACCAGCCTGTTTGATGACAGTATCGATTATGTTGCGCTCGGACATCTGCATAAACCACAGAAAGTTGGGCAAGATCATATTCGTTATAGTGGCTCTCCAATTCCGCTATCATTTAGTGAAATCAACTATAAGCACCAAGTGGTTGAAGTCACGATTGACTCGACCAAACCAGAAAATAAGCTGGATTTTGAAGCATTGGCCATCCCGCGAAGTATCCAACTGCATAAAATTAAAGATGAACTCACAGCGGTCATGCAGCAGCTTAAAAAGCTACCAAGTGACCCCATCGAAAATATTGACCATCGTGAATATGTCGATATCGAATATCATACCGCAATTCCCCCGCAGCCAAATTTGCGCCAACAATTTGAAGATGCCTTGCCAAAGGATCGCTATCGTCTGGTGCGTATTTCCAGACAATATTTATCTAATGAAAATAATGCTGAAAATAAGCAGACCATTAGCCTAGAGCCACCGACACCAGAAAAATTATTCCAGCAGATCTGGGAGAAAAAGGGTTATCACGCCGATGATGAAGTCACCAAAGATTTCTTAAGTCTGGTGAATGAAGCACAGAAAAAACTAGAAGATGATCAAAGTTCTTAAGGACATGCCATGAAAATTTTATCGATTCGACTAAAAAATCTGGCATCTCTTGCGGGTGAGCACTTTATTGATTTTGAGTGCGATCCTTTGGCCAATGCAGGCTTGATCGCGATTGTCGGGAAAACAGGTGCAGGTAAATCCACCATTTTAGATGCCATGTGTCTGGCCCTGTTTAATAAAATTCCCCGTCTTAAGGAAAGTGATGGCAAGCTTCTGGATGTGGATGGTTCTGAGCTGCTGACCAACTCTCCCCTGACCGTTTTACGTCGTGGTACAGGACACGGCTTTGCTGAACTATGTTTTGTGGCACAAGACCAAAAACATTATCAGGCGCGTTGGGAAATTAAACGTGCCCGTGAAAATGCCAGTGGGAAACTGCAAAGTGTGCAGCGCTCGCTTAAATGTCTCACAGACGGTGTGGTGGTGGCAGACAAAACCAAAGCCGTCGAAAGCCATATCCAGCAAATTACCCAACTTAGTTTTGAACAATTCACTCGTGCCGTTTTACTGGCACAATCGGAAGTGACCGCATTTTTAAAGGCGCGTGATACTGAACGCGGCGAATTGCTGGAATACCTGACCAACTCCAGTATCTTCGCCAAAATTGGTCAACTGGCGTTTGAAAAAACCCGTGAAATAACCAACCAGCGCAAACAACTGGAAAATGTCTTAGGTCATATTGAAATTCGTTCCGATGAAGAAGTTGCTGCCTTACAAACTCAATTTCAACAGACACAACAACAGGTCCAGCAGCTTGAAACCAAGCGAACACAACTCAAGCAACAGCAGCAGTGGTTTGAACAGCAACACAAGCTCGAAAGTGAAATTACTTTCAAAAAGCGACAGCATGAAACGCAACTCAATGCCCATACTGCACTCGCAACAGATCGTCAGTTGCTTGCACAATTGGAAATCTTTTCCGAGATTCGTCCTGTTGTTTTTCAACAGCAGCAAATCCAAAAAACACTGCAACAACTTGAGCCACAGCTTCAACAAAAACAGCAACATTTTAGTCGCTTAACCACAGAGTTCGAGCAGGAAAAAGTCCGCTATACACAAGCAGAAACAGCGCTGCAACAGTTCCAAAATTTTGAGATGCAACATCAAGAGGAGTTGAGTGAGGTTCGTAAATACGTTCAGGAACGTGACTATATTGCCGAGGATTATAAAAAAACCAAAGCTCGACTCACACACATCGAAAATCAGCAACAACCTTTGCTACAACAGCAGCAACAGCTTGAGCAACATCTCCAGAATATAGGTACACAACAGACATCCTGTCTTGAGCAATTACAGCAAAATGCCCACTTTTCAGCTTTAGATAAGGGACTGCATGCCCATGTGCAGCAACTAGAGCAGTTTATTCAACACTATCAAAAAGTTGAAAATACGCTGGGGAATATTCAACAGGCTCAAAGCAAACTTGAGCAAGATAAAAGCCAACTTGAGCAATTAATCACGCAGTTTGGTACAACGCAGCAGATTGATAGCACCCTTGAGCAGAAACAGGCGCAGAAAGAGCAAGTGTTGACTCAATTGAATCAACTGGATGTAATCCAACAAAAATTACAGCATTATTTTGCATTAAAGAATGAAGTTGAAAACCTAAAGCATCAACTCAATACGATACAGCAACACGATCAACAACATGAACAAAATACCAAAAAAGCTGAGGAAGATTATCAATCGGCAAAAACTGAACGTGAAAAATTGCAATATATCTTGCAGCAGCAACGCTTATTACACGCTGAAAATATTGAACATTTGCGTGCTGAACTCAAACATGGCGAAGCCTGTGTAGTATGTGGCAGCACAGAACACCCCTATCGCGAGGATGAAAGTCCAGTTTCGAAAGCATTGTATGAACTACAACAGCAGCAAGAACAACAAGCCATTCAGCAAGAACAGCAATGCTTCCAAACTTGGCAAACAGCGCAGCAACAATTTACCCAACTTCAATCTGAGCAAAAACAGCGCCAAACAGCCTTGCAACAAACTCAGGAAAAATTAAATACTCAAAAACAAGAATTACAGCAGTATTTGACTCAAAGTCATATTCAACTCGATTTTAATTTAGCTCAACACGCGCTTGAGACAGCATTACATCACTTAAGCGCTCAATCTACACAAACAAAACAACAGATTGATCAGGAATTACAACAACTCACTCAGGCCAGTAAACAGCAGTTTAATTTAAACCAGTCTATCCAGAACACGGCCTATCAACTGGAAACTGTACAGCAATTACAGCGACAGATTCAGCATATTGTAGATTGTCTGGAAAGTCGTGAGAAAACACTTTGGCTGGAACAACCACTTAGCCAAGCACAACAGATTGTGCAGCGTTTAAAACAACGCCTGCAACAGCTTGATCATGCGGATGGACTCAGCAAACAACAACAGCACAGCACACAACAACTCAATTTATTAATATCAAATCTGAATAGTTTAAGCACGCAACATACTGAGCTAAATCAGCAATTGCAGGAAATTGCGAAAAAAGGTCAACAAAATAGTGAGGCTGCCAATCAACTCATTCTGGCAATGGCTGGTTCAACTGAATTGAAAGCCAATGAATGGTTGCATCAACATGATCAACAACGTCAGCAAGTGCAGCATCAATATCAGCAGGTGAAACAGAATTTCGAACAGGCACGACAAAACTTTGAGCAACAAAAAAATGAACTAGAGCAACTCAAAGCACAGCACCAGCACAATCAGCATGCATTCACGCAATGTTCAACACAAATCAGTGTATGGTTGACGCAGCACGTGCATTTTGAAGAACAGCAACTCAGTCAATTGCTAGTCATTTCTTCAACGCAGGAACAGCAAATTCGCTTAACGCTACAAAATGCGGATCGTGTCTTGAATGAGGCCGCCTATGCGCTTAAAACCGCACAACAGCTATTCAATGAGCATCAGCAACAACAGCCTGAGATCCAACATGAACAACTGACCGAAATGATTCAATTAAATCAGGACAAACTACAACAGCAACTTGAACAACGCGATCAATATAAAGTTCAGCTTGAATTGCATCAGCAAAACCTTGCCAAACAAAAACAGTTTGCCGATCAAATTCAACAGGTGCAACAGCAGGAACATCGCTGGAATAAGATTTCGAGCTTGATTGGTGATTCTAAAGGTAAAGATTTCCGTGATTTGGCCCAACAATATAATCTGGATATTTTGCTGGAATATGCCAATCAGCAATTAGCGATGTTATCGCAACGTTACACATTAAAGCGCTTGGAAAACTCGCTCAGTCTGGCGATTATCGATCATGATATGGATGGTGAAACCCGTTCAGTGGCTTCACTGTCTGGTGGTGAGTCTTTCCTCACTGCCCTTGCAATTTCTTTGGCGATTGCCAATATGGCTTCGGGTTCCATGAAAATCGAGTCACTGTTTATTGATGAAGGTTTTGGTACGCTGGATGCCTCGTCCTTGCACATGGTAATGAATGCCTTGGATCAGCTACAAAGCCAAGGCCGTAAAGTGATTTTAATTTCACATATTCAGGAAATGCATGAACGAATTCCTGTACAGATTCAGGTGCAGCCGATGGGTTCTGGTTCAAGTCGGATTGAAGTGGTAGGTTAATATGCAGTAGCCCAACGCTTCATTTAAAAACTGGCAAATCCAACTTGGCATTTTGTTTGCTTAGCTTAACCTGTTACGATTCGCTCATTACTTTAGAATTTAACTATGTCAAAATTCCATATTGATTGCCTACTTGAATATTCAGTCTCTCAAGCCACTGAGTTTATTTTCCAAGTCGAAGCAGCCCAACATGAATGGCAACATACGCTTGCAGAGCATGTTTCCATTACACCAGCTCAATTGAACATACAACATTTTGAACGGGATCAGTCTTCCAACCGATTAATACGCATTTCAGCAGCGGAAAACAGTCGTGTGCGCCTACATTATAGCGCCCATGTTGAAACCAACATTCCTCAACGCCCTCTTGATGCCGTTGAAAATACTATTGCTCAACTTCCTGCTGAAAGCTTATTTTATCTTGCACCCAGCCGTTTTTGTGAATCTGATCTTTTGGTCAATATGGCTATCCGTACCTTTGGCAATTCCCCTACAGGCTATCAACGGGTACAGGCCATTTGTGACTGGATTTACAACAATATTAACTATGAATCTGGATCGTCCAACAACACAACCTCTGCAAAAGATATTCTCATCAATCGGGCTGGAGTATGTCGTGACTTTGCCCATTTAGGTATTGCCATTTGCCGTGCCTTGAATATTCCAGCTCGTTTTGTGTTTGGCTATATGCCTTTTTACAAGGCACTACCTGATTTCCATGCCATTTTTGAAGTTTATCTGGGTCAACAATGGATACTGTTTGATGCAACGAATATGGGAACGATTGATGAGTTTGTGAGGGTTGGTACAGGTTTGGATGCTAAAGATGTGCCCTTTGCCTCTTTATTTGGAACAGCCGAACTGATCAAAATATACCCCCAAATTACCAAGCTCTAATGATGATAATCCCGTGCACCAAACAGCGCTGTCCCGACTCTGACCATGGTTGAACCTGCCGCAATGGCAGCGTCCAGATCACCTGACATTCCCATACTCAAGGTATCCCAATCTTGAGGCCGTGCATGTTGTGACCTAACCTGCTCAAACAAGGTTTTTGCATCAGCAAATGCGGCACTATTCTCTGGTGCTGGAATCACCATTAGCCCACGTAAACGTATGTTTGGAAGCTGACTGATATGTTGAACCAATTCAGCAACCTCATCAGGCTGGCAGCCATCCTTGCTGTCTTGCCCATCAATATTTACCTGAATACAGATATTTAAAGGCTTTCGACTTTCCAGACGCTGAATGGATAAACGTTCAGCAATAATCAGGCGGTCCACGCCATGCACCCAATCAAACTTTTCTGCCAAATGTTTGGTTTTATTGCGCTGTACATGACCAATAAAATGCCATTCGATCTCTAAATCCTGTAGTTCATCAATTTTTGTCAACGCTTCCTGCAAATAGTTTTCCCCAAAGCTACGCTGTCCAGCCTGATACATTTTCCGCAGGCTTTGGCTGGGATGGGTCTTTGAAACAGCCAGCAATTGCACTGATGCAGGATCACGCTGAACATGCTCACACGCCAGTTGAATCTGATCTAATACGGATTGGCGGGATTGTTGCGATTGATTCATTGACACAGTTCTCACTTGTAAAATCTTTTTTTACATTGATAGGACTCAGGGTGTTGGTAAGCCTGAATGAAAGCCGTATATTATTCTACAAAATAATGAGACATTTTGGTTTGTTTCGGGGAAATTATGGATATTACAGAACTACTCGCCTTTTCAGTCAAAAACGGTGCTTCGGATTTACACCTTTCAGCGGGTATGCCTCCTATGATTCGTGTGGATGGTGAAGTTCGCCGAATCAACTTGCCAGCACTTGAGCATAAAGATGTACACCGTCTGGTGTATGACATCATGAACGATAAACAACGTCGTGACTATGAAGAAAAGCTGGAAACAGACTTTTCATTTGAAGTTCCCAACATTGCCCGTTTCCGTGTGAACGCATTTAACCAGAACCGTGGTGCTGGTGCGGTGTTCCGTACCATTCCATCAAAGGTTTTGACCATGGAAGACCTTGGCCTTGGTTCAATCTTCAAGGAAATCTGTGATTATCCACGCGGGATTGTACTGGTAACAGGACCGACAGGTTCTGGTAAGTCAACCACACTTGCTGCGATGATCGACTATATTAACGAAAACCGTTATGACCACATTTTAACGGTCGAAGACCCAATCGAATTTGTACACCAGTCTAAAAAATGCCTGATCAACCAGCGTGAAGTGCACCGTGATACACATGGCTTCAATGAAGCACTGCGTTCAGCACTGCGTGAAGACCCTGACATTATCCTGGTTGGTGAGATGCGTGACCTGGAAACCATTCGTCTGGCATTGACTGCTGCGGAAACGGGTCACTTGGTGTTTGGTACACTACATACCACCTCTGCGGCAAAAACCATTGACCGTGTGATTGACGTATTCCCTGCTGAAGAAAAAGACATGGTGCGTGCCATGTTGTCAGAATCATTACAAGCCGTAATTTCACAAACACTCTTGAAAAAGAATGGTGGCGGTCGTGTTGCAGCGCACGAGATCATGATTGGTATTCCTGCAATTCGTAACCTTGTCCGTGAGAACAAGGTTGCCCAAATGTACTCTGCAATTCAGACAGGTGCAAACTATGGTATGACCACACTGGATCAAAGTCTGAAAACACTTGTATCCAAGGGTATTATCAATACTCAAACTGCCCGTACCGCAGCAAAACAGCCAGAATCATTCCTATAAGAATAAAATGAATTAGAGAAATAGCATGGATTTTAATGATTTACTTAATCTGATGATTCAACAAAATGCATCGGACTTGTTTGTCACCGCAGATGTTGAACCGTCGATGAAAATTAACGGGCAAATTGTGCCTGTTGCCAAAACGAAGTTATCGGGTGAAATTGTCGGTCAACTGATCAACTCAGTGATGACTGACAAGCAACGTAAAGAATTTGCCGATACACGTGAATGTAACTTTGCCATCACCAACCGTGAAAAAACAGCACGCTTCCGTGTCAGCGCATTTCAACAACGTGATATGCCTGGGATGATCCTGCGTAAAATTGAAACGCATATTCCAAGCATGGAAGACCTGAAACTACCAGAAGTGCTCAAAGAACTTGCCATGACCAAGCGTGGCATCATTATCTTTGTGGGTGCAACAGGTACAGGTAAATCCACCTCTTTGGCCTCCATGATTAGCTATCGCAACCACAATTCAAAAGGTCACATCATTACCATCGAGGACCCAATTGAATTTGTACACCAACATGCGGGCTGTATCATCACCCAGCGCGAAGTGGGTATTGATACTGACTCATTTGAAATCGCATTGAAGAATACCTTACGTCAGGCACCTGATGTCATCCTGATTGGTGAGATTCGTTCCCGTGAAACCATGGACTATGCCATTGCCTTTGCGGAAACAGGTCACTTGGTATTAGCCACCCTACATGCCAACAACGCCAACCAGGCACTGGACCGTATCATTCACTTCTTTGAGGCAGATCGCCATAGCCAGCTTTATATGGACTTGTCGCTGAATATGAGAGCAATGGTCGCACAACAACTTATTCCAACCCCTGACGGTAATTCACGCCGTGCTGCCATTGAAATTTTGATCAATACACCATTATTGGCAGATTATATTCGTAAGGGCGAAATTCATGAGATTAAAGATGTCATGAAGCGTTCACGCGAACTCGGTATGCAGACCTTTGACCAAGCCTTATTTGACCTTTATAAGGCAGGTGAAATCACCTACAAAGATGCACTTAAACATGCAGACTCGCCAAACGATTTACGTCTCACCATCAAACTTTCAGAAGAAGGTGCAGACCAATTACTCAGTGCCAGCAAAAATATTACCTTTGATGGTCAATAAGCGATTTTTTAATCCATTAAAAAAGAGAAAGTTGCTCACAACTTTCTCTTTTTTATTTGTTCAATTTTGGTTAATTGAAGAAACTTTACAAGCTTGAACACTTATTTCTTACGAAAAGCTTCCTGACATTCAGCATCACTACAATAACCATACAAATTCAGCGAATGGCCAGTTAAGGCAAAACCATGCTGATCTGCAACTGAATGTTGTTCTTTTTCAATCACATCATTCGTAAATTCAACGACTTTGTTGCAGTTCAAGCATACCAGGTGGTCGTGGTGATCTTCCTGCATAATTTCAAAAACAGAGTGATTGTTTTCAAAATGGTGACGCTGAATGATTCCAGCAGCTTCAAATTGTGTTAACACACGGTAAACTGTTGCTAGGCCAACATCTTCACCTTGCTCTAGCAGTGTTTTATAAATATCTTCCGCACTTAAATGGTGTTGCTTTGAATTTTCTAATAATTCCAAAATCTTAATACGAGGAAGGGTGACTTTAAGTCCAGCTTTACGTAAGTCTTGGTTGGAAATAGGCATGAAAAAAGGTCTCTCAACAAATCTTAAGTTGGAATAGGCAATAGAGTTTAGATGCAGTATGATCTATCCTTGAATCAAATGCATCATCATTTATCAGGATAGTGTAGCAAAATGCAAAAAATCATGCTGGCGTTGTTCGTCACTTCAGTACTTAGCGGTTGTTCAGTCTTTGGTGTTTATAAAGTTGATATTCCACAGGGAACACCCTTAACCAAGGCACAGGCATCTCAAGTACAGGTCGGCATGAGCTTTCAGCAAGTCCGTTTCTTGCTGGGTAGTCCAACTGTGACAGATCCTTTAAATCCACAGCGCTGGGACTACATTTACAACTATATACCAGGTACCTATGCAAAAAAAGCAAAAATACCAGCAGCCCATGGTCAACATTTAAAAGTTTACTTTGACGAAAATGGTAATGTACAACGTATTGAGGGCCTGGATACCATCCCTGAATCACAACCTGGTTTACCAGCATCAAAAGAAGCCATTTTGACTGCGCCCCCACTATAACCGCTTTCCCATAAAATAAAACCCCTCATCGAAGCATTCGTGAGGGGTTTTATTTATGACTGTGATGGCCTAAAACGATTACCCTTTACAAATCGACCAACTGGATTCTTTGCAGCTCGCTTACGTCGAATATCCTTGGGATTAATGGTTAAAGCCCGATAGACCTCAACACGGTCCCCCGCCTGCAATATTGTTTCAGCCTCAATTCTTGAACCAAAAACTCCCAACTGCAAAGGTTCAGGTAAACAGACCTGATCAGCCAAGCCACTGTTCTGGATTGCCTGCAATGCAGTCATGCCATCAATAAAGGCAACGGCGATATGAAATTGCTGCTCAGGGCTGGCAAAGGCAACCCAGACTTGTTTGCACTGTTCCATTATAGACTTTGCCCAATAACGGCCACCATCGCAACCACAATGGAAAGGGGCAACACCAGACGCACGGCAATACGCCACAGGTTATAAAACAGTTCATTGCTAAAATTCATGGCTTTACGCAGATGGCTAATCTTCATGATCCAGCCTGCAAAAATGGCATAGATCAGGCAAATTACCAGTCCCCATAACATCAGTAAAACATTAAAGATTTGCTCAACCTGAGGTATGATCCAAACTGCAATAGCGGCAACAATAATCACCCACTGCACAATGACCACAAGTTGACGTTGTGCCAACTGTTCTTTCGCCAATTGAATCAATAACGCGGCTGACATGATTGCAGCAAACACCCAGGCTAGAGCTGGAAACTGGGCCTGAATTGAAAAGAATCCAAAAGCAATCACGGCAAATAACTGGGCTATCCAGATCGGTAATGTGGCTGAAGTTGCATTTTCCTGCTTTTTAATTGTAGATAGGCTGCTCTGCCAATATAGACCCAAGCCTAAACCACTGGCCACCAGAGCCAAAACAGTTGCATTGCCCCATTCCCTAAACTCGACACCCGTCCAGTGCCATGCCTGTAGCTGGGTTCCCATTACATTGGCAAGGATAAATGCGCTAATCACACCAATTGCTGTCAGTGCAATTAAGAATAAACGTGGAATAAAGGACAGGCCAACAGCGATGATTGCCAAAACCGCAAAAATAATTTGGCTGGACATATCAGCTGCAAGTTGCAGACCTACCACATGCGTTGCTGTGGTTAAAACACTACCTGTAAAAAAAGGAACAAAAACCACAGCCAACCAGCCAACCAGACGCCATCTAGGTGAGGCATCCGCATCACGTGTTAAGCTGGAAAGTGCCTGTAATGCTGTGGTCTGTGAACGCTTTGCTAAAGCAATTTCAAGATAGCCAATGGGTAATGCCAACACAAACATGGTGCCCAACCACAACAGCCAGAAGTCAAATTGACGATCAATCTGGATACCAACGGTAGGGGCCAATGTGGTAATCATGACAAAAGATAAGCAAAACGCCATCACTGGAGCCAGCCAGCGTGACAGAGCGGTGTCCTGCATAATGCATTCCTTGAAAAATCCTTGAACTCATTGCAGCTCTTTATGGAGCTTACAATGAAATATTCAATCTATTTTGCCTTTCTCAAGCTTGAAAATCAAAACAAAAGATGCCGAAAGAAAAAAGCAAATCACCCATTCAGATGATTTGCCGCGCACCATTTATTATTTTACTCGTTCGATCCCTTATTTATCATGTCTACTCATCTTATTATTTCTTATCATAAGGGATCTTTTTTTATTGTCTTATTATTATGAGAAGAAACGGGAGAACCAGTTTTTCCCCTTTTTCTTTTCATTTTCCCTAATGATACCCATCATATTTTCTTTGACTGCACCCACATAATCCGCATCATCATGGCGAATATGGTTAATCAGCCATTTTGACAGAACTTCATGCAGTTCCTGGTCAATGTCATGCCCCAACTCAAAACGCTCTCGATAGGACTCTATTTTCTTGATAAATAAGTCATGTACGCGCTTGTGTGGTATACGGTATTTATAGTTTGCCTCTTCCTGCAAGCTTTCCTCAAAGATAAAATGTGACTGGGTATAATCAATAATATTATCCAGAATCCCTTTCATCTTTACCCGATCACTGGCATATTTTAAATCAGCAATTTCATTAATATAATCCAGAATACGACGATGCTGATCATCAATGACGTCTATTCCAGTATTATATTCGACAGACCACTTCATCCCCACACCCCACCTGAAAACCAACGTTATTTAGTGAATAAAAACATCATATCGACAATTTTTTTAAATAAAAACACAGCATTTTTGTCAGATTTTAAACATTTTCACTCAAAAATAATTAACCTATTGTTTTCTATTTAATTTAATATTATGACCGATCAAAACACTCAAGTATTTTTTAACCAACGAGAAAATTAACCGCATTATTTTATTGAAATAAAAATAATTTTTATTATTTTAAATTATACTTTAGTATTAAAACCCAATATTCAGGTTTCCAATGTATTGTACTATCAACTTTAAATCAGAAATATCCTTTTCACGCCCATAACCTGCTTTAAAACCAGCAAGTGTTTTTAAATCTATAAAATGAATACCCTCTACAATATCTGAATGAAATAATAGCCATTCTGTTGTTTTTTCAAATGTTTCACAATTTACATCCAAATAAGCTTCTACACATCCTTTATGTAATCCAGGTTTACCATTCGGGCGTGTTTTCAAAGTCCAGCTCTGCCTTAAGATTGTAAATAAATCTGGAGTTACCACAATATCAATGTCCTCGGTTTCACGAATCCCATGAACAGTAAGCACACCTCCACCAACCACAATAAATTGATCTAGGGGTAAATTTAAATTTCTTAACGCGGCAACAAGTTCTTTTTTATCCATCCCTAATATTGGTCTGCCTTAGTTATGCGCTTTAATGCTGGATTTTCAGCTTCCCGAATAAGACGCTCGACCTGCGTTAAGGCATGTTTAATCGGATGACCATGTTCAAACAAGATCATTTCTCCAGGCTGATACGCTTTCCAGGCTTCATTATGCGTTAAAGGTTCAGTGGTAATCACAGCCACACGGTCTTCTGGTGTGGTCACCTCACTAAAATCAACCTCGACATCCAGATCAATCAGGTGGGCATGCTGAAATGGATATTCACGTACCAGCCAATGTAGCTTAGTGGTTGCATAGCTAAACAGTGCCTTGCCATTGGACAGGCAGAAATTGAACGTACCAAATTCAGCAATCTGTGGCGCAATACGTTCTAACAGGAAAAAGACTTTTTCGATACAAGGCTCGGTATAGCCAAATGTTTCAACCATTTGATCCAGCAAGTAACAGAATGCACGCTCACTATCGGTATTGCCCACAGGTTCAAAACGACCACTGAGTTGGGGATTAAAATCATGTAAATCGCCATTATGCGCAAAAATCCAGTGCCTGCCCCATAATTCACGTAAAAACGGATGTGAATTTTCCAAGGTGATTTTACCCTGAGTGGCCTTACGGATATGCGCAATCACATTGCGGGACTTAATCGGATAGTTGCGAATTAAATCCGCAATTGGCGATTCAACCGCAGATTGATTATCGACAAATAGGCGGCAGGCTTTATCTTCAAAAAAAGCAATCCCAAAACCATCACAGTGATCAGACGTGACACCAGCTCGTTGGGAAAAACCACGAAAAGAAAAAGTAATGTCTGTGGGGGTGGCGCAATTCATTCCTAATAGCTGGCACATATCTTTTAACTTGCTAACATCTATGCCTATTGTGCATGAGGTTCAGATGCCTTGTAAATCTGAATATGTGCGCACTATTAAATCAAGTGTGATAATCCCTACCGTTGCGCCATTTTATTCATCACAAATGAGGTGGCGATCTTGTTCACTTCCAGAAATACAAAATAATCCAGACATTTAAAATCCTCATCATAAAAGGCCTGTTTGGATAGTCTGGACTGCATGCCCAAATAGGTTTGAAATAGCTTAGGCATCTTTTCATCCTGCGGAAAACTGTAGTCAGGACGTTCTGGTTCAAAGGCACGCTTGGAACGAATGTCAATGCTTTGATGATCCGTCAATTGCTGAAGCTGGCGATGAGTATAATAGGCACGTGCCAGATTATCCTCCAGATGAATACTGACACAGCCCATGAGATATTTGGCACGCATCGACCAAAGCACTTTAGGGGCAAGATTCAGCCACAGCATGGATAATGCCTTGCCAGATCGAAACTGTGGATGTACACAGGTACGACCAATTTCCAAAACGTTTGGTAAATGGGATAAATGAGGGATGATTTCAAATTCCTGAGCGCTGTAGCTCTGCCCAATTTCATGCCCCTGAAACAACTTGAGGCGAGTATAGGCAACAATTTCACCTGTCCATTTTTCACGTAATACCGCATGCTCACAACCAAAATCATAAAGGTCCTGATCCAGACCATCCTCAAAGGACAGTCCAAACTGATGGCTAAACTGTGCTGCCCTAAAGCGTTGTACTTGTTGTAATTCTTTTAGGTTATCCACCCACTCAAAACGAAACTGGTTTTGCGATGGTTTCTGGCGTAAAGGTGAAGTCAGTGTATGACGATACTGATTTAATTTTTCTAGCATAATGAAAGCTCCTTATGACTAGAGTTACCTTAAATCGCTTCAATGACACTTCAATGAATAAAACATGAACAGATGATGACGAAAAAAGAGACCTGCATGAGGCCTCTTTTTATTTGCAAAATCCTAGTGTTTTGCTCGATTGGTAATCAATGTTCCAACGCCATGATCGGTAAAGATTTCCAGTAATGTTGCATGTGGCACACGGCCATCAACAATGTGTGCGCTAACCACTCCACCTTTCACTGCATCCAGCGCACAACCCACTTTAGGAATCATACCCCCATAAATCACGCCAGTCTCAATCAGACGGTCAACTTCCTGCGTACTCAGTCCAGTCAACAGGTTTTTATTCTCATCCAATACGCCTGTGATATTGGTCAAGAGAATCAGTTTTTCAGCACCCAAGGCTTCAGCAACTTTCCCCGCAACCAAGTCTGCATTGATGTTATAGGTATTGCCCTCTTCATCCACGCCCAAAGGCGCAATCACTGGAATAAAGTCACCTTGGGTAAACATTTCCAGTACATCTGTTTTAACACCTGTGACTTCACCCACCATACCCAAATCAATTTGAGTGACTGAACCGTCGGCTTCCTGTTTTTCCATCAATAATTTACGGGCACGCAGCAAGTTGCCATCTTTACCTGTTAAACCAATGGCACGGCCACCATGCTGGTTAATCAGGTTGACAATGGATTTATTGACACTACCACCCAAAACCATTTCAACCACTTCCATAGTGGCAGCATCAGTCACACGCATCCCATCAATACGGTCAGATTCCTGCCCAAGACGCTTCAACAATGAATCGACCTGTGGACCACCACCATGGACCACAATTGGATTTAGACCCACTGTTTTCAACAACACGATATCACGAGCAAACGAACTTTCCAGCTCTGGATCAGTCATGGCATTGCCACCATATTTGACCACCAGCGTTTTTCCTGCAAAACGCTGAATATACGGCAAAGCTTCAATCAAAATTTTTGCTTTATCAATGCCGATATGCTCGTGTGGCATGCGCCCTCTCCTTATTAAGCCTGTGCAAGTTCTTGTGCAATTTGTGGATATTGATGTTGCAGCATAGAAACAAATTTCTGGCGAATCTCAGTTAACCGATCTGGATGATCTGCATCAAAGCGGACAGTGAAGTATTCACCTGTGTTGGATGCTCGAATAATGCCAAAACCATCGTCAAAATCAAGCCTTACCCCATCAATTTTACTTAAACGTGCGCCTAAATGATGGCTTAGAAGCTCAATGTCATCCAAAACCTGTTTAGGATTGACCTCATGCGTACTGATATAGGTATCTTCGGTACAATATCGTTCAGGGTAAATACTGAGTAATTCAGACAGACTCTTAGCATTGGACTGGGTGAGGTATTCCATCACTCGTAATGCGGCATACAAACCATCATCGTAGCCAAAGCCACGTCCATCATTAAATACATAGTGGCCTGCATATTCACCACCAAATACTGCTGTACCTTGCGATTTGGACAAATAGGCACGCAGGAAACTGCTGCCCGTACGGATCATTTTGGCCTGACCATCAAGTTGCCCCACCGTATCAGCAACCATCCGAGAGCATTTCACATCAAATACGATTTCTTTATGCGGATGTTGTTGTAAGCACATTTGCGCAAATAAAGAGATGAGGCGGTCAGGACTAATAATATGTGCCTGTTCATCCAGCAATACCACCCGATCACCATCCCCATCAAGGGCAATGCCCATATCCGCTTTTTCAGCAATAATCGTGGCCTGTAATTGCTGCAAATGGGCAGCATGGGATGGATCGGGTGCATGGTCTGGGAAATGGCCATTCGCCTCACAACGCAATGCAATGACTTCACAGCCCAATGTCTGCAAGACTTGTTTGGCGCAGTGTCCTGCTGAACCATGTAAACTATCCAGAACAATTTTCAAGGGGCGCAGCAACTGAATATCATTCAGTAGCGACTGCTGATATTGTAGACAATATTGCGGGTTAAACTGGTGAGAAACAGTCTCTACATGAATATCAGCATTCATGGATAAAGAGACTTGGGCCAACTGCCCCACCTGTTGAATGGTTTCTGGACTTGGTGGTTCACCCTTTAAAATCCACTTGATGCCATTATCCGATTTGGGATTATGGCTGGCAGTCACCATAATGCCATTCCCACCAAAATCACGGGCAATGTAGTACATCATCGGCGATGAACAGCAACCGATATTGGTCACGTTCAAGCCTTGTTGTTCTAATACTTTTTGAATGATATTAGCATAGCTTGGGCTGGTTAAACGTGCGTCATAGCCAATCACAATTTGATTCTGCTCAGCATATTTATAGTGTTGGGCTAAAGCATGGGCAATGGAACATATAATATTCGGTGTCAGATGAGACAACTTTCCACGAATATCGTAGGCACGAAAAATATTCAGAGGAAATATTTGTTGTATATTCACATAAAACTCCTCTTAATAGTCAAAAACATACATTATAAAAAAAGTAACGATTAAAAGGTTTAATCGTTACTTTCATTACCTTTATTCATTTCTATCTAGAATATACATGACTCATCGAAATATTGTTTTAATATTACAGTAAATCGTAAACTTAGTTTTTACCTGTATGCCCAAAACCACCTGCACCGCGTTCGGTTGCAACAAATTCTTCAACTTGTTCAAATTCTGCCTGTACCACAGGCACTAAAACATATTGTGCCAAACGTTCACCTGGTTCCAAACAGAAAGTGTTTTGTCCACGATTCCATACAGAAATCATCAACTCACCTTGGTAATCCGAATCAATTAAACCCACTAAATTGCCCAATACAATGCCATGCTTATGGCCCAAACCCGAACGTGGCAAGATCAAGCCCGCAAAGTTTGGATCTTCAATATAAATGGCCAGACCAGTTTTGACTAAAACCGTTTCACCCGCCGCAATCTCAATCGCTTTATCTAAACAGGCGCGTAAATCTAAACCTGCTGAACCTGTAGTTGCATAAGCAGGCATCGCCCACTCCTGACCTAAACGGGCATCTAATACTTTAACCTGAACTTTCATGACAAATTCCTACTGATGATTTATTAACGTTTCAATAAAGCTCTTAAATTGGCGAGATGCTGTTGAGCCTGTTCTTTTGGATCAACATTAGGGGCAAGTTTCTTTTTACGACCATGCCACTCCAGTTCATCCTGTGGTAATTCATCCAGAAAACGGCTTGGAGTCATTTGACGCATCTGCCCACCATTCTTGCGTTGCTCTGCCAAAGTCAGGGTTAGGCCCTGACGCGCACGGGTAATTCCCACATACATTAAACGGCGTTCTTCCTCAATCGTTTCAGCCGCAATCGAGTTTTTATGGGGCAATAACTCTTCTTCCAGACCAATCATATACACATACGGAAATTCCAGACCTTTTGCCGCATGTAAGGTCAATAAGTTAACCTTGTCGGTATCTTCCTCTTCTTGCTGCTGCTCCAGCAAATCCAGCAACACCAGTTTACGAATCACGCTTTCAATATTTTTCTCATCAACATCATCAGCACGATTAATCAGGTTTTGAATACTGGTATATAGACTCTCGATATTGTCGAGTTTGGTTTTTTCCTGTGCAGGGGTCGCAGCCTGTTCACGTACATAATCAATATAGCCTGCCTCGTTGATCATCTGGCGAACTTTAGGCACAGGTTCATCATCATCCAACAGTTCACGGGTAAAGGTTGCAATAAAATCTGCAAACTCATGCAACTGTGTGGCCGCTTTCTTTGGCAACACCATTGACAGCCGTTGATCCGAAGAAGCAGTTAACAGCGATAAGGTATTTTCCTGTGCAAACAAACCCAGCTTTTCCAAAGTCACAGGCCCAATCGCACGTTTTGGCGTGTTAATAATGCGTAAAAATGCGCTGTCATCTTCAGGATTGATAATTAAGCGTAAATAGCTCATCACATCCTTAATTTCGGCGCGGGCGAAGAATGATTGACCACCTGACAATTTGTAAGGAATCTGCATTTGGCGCAGTTGGGTTTCCAGAACCCGTGCCTGAAAGTTGCCGCGATATAAAATTGCGTAGTCTTTCCAGCTTTTGCCATTCATCAGTTTATGTGTAATCAGGTCTTTTACCACCCGTTCAGCTTCATCATCGTCATTTAAACAGGTGATAATCCGAATGGTTTCACCATGTCCCTTGTCACTCCACAATTTCTTGTCAAAGATATGTGGATTGTTTCCAATAACGGCATTGGCTGCTTTGAGGATACGGCTGGTGGAGCGATAGTTTTGCTCCAGCTTGATCACGTTTAAATTATGAAAATCTTCTTTCAGCAACGCCATGTTTTCAGGCTTTGCTCCACGCCATGCGTAAATGGACTGGTCATCATCACCAACGGCTGTGAATTGCCCCATCACTCCAACCAGAAGCTTGACCAGCGTATATTGTGCGGTGTTGGTATCCTGATATTCATCCACCAATAAATAACGGACACGGTTTTGCCATTTTTCTCGCACCTCAGCATTTTCCTGAAGCAAGCGGGTTGGCATCACGATCAAGTCATCAAAATCAACCGCATTATAGGCACGCAGGTTACGTTCATAGAGTTGATACAAATGGGCAAGCTGAACATCTTCAACCGTTTCACAAACCGAATGCGCCTGTTCAGGAATGATGAGATCATTCTTCCAGTCTGAAATCTTCTTCATTGCCTTGGCAATGAGTTCCTTACTCTCCGCACCAGACAGGTTGTCACGCTGCATCAAGTCCATCAGGATACGTTTGCAGTCATCAGCATCTAAAATGGAAAAATTATTTTTAAGCGGTAAATGTTTAAGTTCCAAACGTAATAAATTCAAGCCGAACGTATGAAACGTTGAAACGGAAAGTCCTTTGGCCTCTTCACGGGAAAGTAGTTTCCCCACACGCTCTTTCATCTCACGTGCGGCCTTATTGGTAAAGGTCATCGCGGTAATACGGTAGGCAGGTATCCCACATTGCTTAACCAAATAGGCAATTTTTTGGGTAATCACAGATGTTTTACCAGAACCTGCTCCTGCAAGCACCAACAAAGGCCCTTGAACATATTTCATGGCTTCATATTGCTTGTCATTGAGTTGACTACCAGTCGACATCCGTACATACCCCTCGTTTTTTGAGCCCGATTTTGCGAGACTAAGTATAGACATCTCCGTTTTAGAATCCTAATCCTAAATCTCAGGATATGTATAAATTATGATGCCTCGCTCACCCCATACGTCGCCACTCGTCGCACCAGTTATATTAAATATTCCACCACCCTAATTTTAGGCAATAAAAAACCAGCCGAAGCTGGCTTCCCACAAATCAGTAAAGAAGATTACTGTTTTGCATAAATGCTGATTTCAACACGGCGGTTTTGTTCACGACCAGAAGCAGTGCTGTTGTCTGCGATTGGGTTTGATGAACCATAACCTTGCGCATCAATACGGCCCGCTGATACACCCTGACTTGCCAAATAGCTTCTTACTGACTGAGCACGCGCTTGAGACAATGGGATGTTGATTGAGTCATTACCTGTATTGTCTGTATAACCAGTTACAAGAATCGCACTCTTGTTATCTTCAGCCAAAGTTTGCGCCACTTTGTTCAAGGTGCCATAGAAGTTTGGCTTGATGTTTGACTTGTTGGTGTCAAATGTAATGCTGCCTGGCATAATCAACTGCACAGAACCATCTGGGTTACGGCCTACTTCCACACCTGTACCAGCCATTTGTTGACGTAGTTTCTTCTCTTTATTGTCGAGATACAAACCACCAGCACCACCAAGAATCGCACCAATTGCAGCCGCACGGTTGTTTTGTGAAGCCTTGTTTGCATTACCCTTGGATACACCATAACCTGCCGCCGCACCAATCAGTGCACCGAGGGCAGCTTTATCATATTCTACGCCACCAATGTTATTACCTGTAGTCTGGCAACCAGAAAGTACCAATCCAGCCCCAACGAGTGTTGAAATTACTAATGCACGCATTGCGTAGCTCCTGTCTATGTATTTTTGTCTGATGAAATAATGAATGAGAAAATTCAGCTAGACCATTGATATTTTGTTAATAATAAACAATTTATTTATCTTTTTGTAATATTTTGATGCATTTTACTTCATAAAATCCTCATATTCTCTCCATTGTTTTCAATTTATCGTATTTCTAAAAATACGAGACATATGTCTCAATAAAAGTTTTTAAGAACTTTATACGTCAAATGCCCGATGCTTCACTTATGATAAAGTGGACTAAAATTGCGGAAAATGGGTAAATCCATAAAAAATGTCAACATCTTCAAATATACAGTTGTATTTCAATTTCCGTTGTTTATAGTTGGAACATCTTTTTAAATCTCTGCACTCAAGGTTAGATTTATGTCTACTGCCCATAAAAAAGCATCCTTATTGCAAAAAGTCAGTAAAGGACTCACGGTTGGTTCGGTCATTACAGGAAGCACGTTTTTACATGGTCCCCCTGTTTTGGCACTCGGTTTTACCAAGCTGTTTAAAAAATCAAAAAAAGTAGACGAAACCAATATTCAATTGGCCAATAGCTGGATTGGCGTAAATAACCAGTTGATTGAACAGGTACTCCCAAACCTGAAATGGGACATCAGCATTGATGAAAAGCTCAACCTCAATTTACAGGGTCGCTATATGATGATCTGCAATCATCAAAGCTGGGTGGACACCACGGTGAACCAGTATTTTGGTTTAACCCGCATGCCCCTCACCCGTTTCTTTACCAAATGGGAACTTATTTTCATTCCGTTTGTGGGTCAGGCATTTAAAATCCTGGGCTTCCCCATGATGAAGCGCCATACCAAGGAACAGATTGCAAAAAATCCTGAACTGAAGTCACGCGATATGTTTGAGGCGCGTAAAGCCTGCGAACAGTTATTGAGCCAGCCATTTACCCTATTAAACTATCTGGAAGGCACACGTTTCACTCCAGAAAAGCATGCACAGCAGCAATCCCCATATAAAAACCTGCTCAAGCCTAAAGCAGGCGGTCTGGCATTAGCCTTGAATATTCTGGGAGATAAGATTGATGCACTGGTTGACATGACCATTGTCTACCCAGACGGCGTACCAGATTATGGGGATTTCTGGCTTGGCGATGTTCCGCGCATTGCAGTGGATTTACGTCAAATTGACATTCCTGACTGGGTGGTGGGTGGTAACTATGAAGATGATCCTGTTTATCGGGAACGTTTCCAAAACTGGGTGGATCAGGTCTGGACTGAAAAAGATCAACTCATTACTGAAATGAAATCCAAATACAAGCCATAATTTCTTTAGGGATTAAACAAGAACATGACCCAGCAGGACTCAGGACAAAACTCTAAATATAGCTATGTGAATCCGAATAGTAAGTTTTTTAAGCTATTCCTCGCCTATGACATTTTCATGGTCTTTATTATTGTTTTCAATCTGTTCTGTCTGGGCATGAACTTTTTCCTCATGAGCAACATCGGGGAATGGTTTTTCAACACGATCCACCTTCCCAGTGTCCTTGAGTTCTATCGTACATATTTACATCCCTGGGTGATTACCACTGAAGCATGGTTTATTATTTTTTTAATCATTGAGCTGGTGGTACGCTGGCTGCTCTCAATTGTGCAAAAACATCATGCACGCTGGTGGTTCTTTCCCTTTATCCATTGGTATGAAATTCTAGCCATCATTCCACACCTGCGTTTTCTACGTCTATTTCGTGCAGGTATCATCGCCTACCGTTTATATGAACTTGGCTACAAGGTCATCCCAGACAATATCCGCATTAAGGCGATGTTTTATTACCGTGTGATCATGGAAGAACTGTCTGACCGTGTGGTGATCACCGTGATTGATGGTGTCAGACATGAACTTGAAACCAGCTCCACGCACAAAAAGATTATCCACGATCTTGTTGATCATCATCGCGAATTGTTTACAGTCACCCTTGCCTCCATGCTACAGGAATCGCTAGCCAAGGCATTGCAGCAGCAACAGCCTGTGATTACTCAGAAAGTGGGCATCATCGTTAATCAGGCGATTGAGGATACACCTGAGCTGACACAACTGCTGCGTTTGATTCCAATTGTCGGGGGACGGATTGAACAGCAGATTCAGAGTATTGGACAACGTCTGGGGGAGAATATTAGTGCGGGTTTAATTGAGCCATTTACAGTAGGTTCCCCAAATCGCCCCAATGAAAACTATCAACTTATCGCAGAAAAGGTCAGTGAACTGAACATTGACAACCAATATCTGGAAGAGCTGGTGGAATCCGTGGTATTTGAAAGCCTTGAAGCGATACGAAAGCAGGTCAAGGTGAAACAGTGGCAGCAAACTTTGCAGGAATACGATCAATTGGATAAAAAATCAGAAAGTTGACAAGAAAATTTACCAATCAAGCTAGAGAATTACTGTAATTTGTTCTAGCATTTGCTCTTATTTACAACATATGCAGGGCAATTGCCCTTATACAATAGAGTGCTTAAAAAAGCCCTGAAGGATAAATTATGGCTGATATACGGATTACGGGCAGAATGGTGAATTTTAGTCGACTGACTTTCGACACAAATGACCATGCTGCAATCCGACAGCAACTGACAAGCACACTCAATGAGGGTTCTTATTTAGGGACGTTGGTCATCATTGACAGTACCGTCGAGCAAGAGCTGATCGCCTTGATTCAACTGTTAATTGATTTGGGTTTACAGCCAATGGCGGTGATCGATGGTATCTTGGGAGATGAGGCACGTGCAATCCAGTTCCCTGTTCTGCCTACGGATCAGCCCTTGCAGCGCATCAGGGCCTCTAAAGAGCAGGTCGTTGACCATGCCCCTGAAAAAACAGCCGATAGTGTTGCAATACAAACACCACAAAAAAACACATCGGTTACGCATGTCACCTCTTATCATGATGAGATTTTGCGTACAGGCCAGTCTTTGGTACAGGATCAGGGCGATATTATCCTGAATGCTGGCATGAATAGTGGATCAGAAGTCATTGCATCTGGAAATATTCACATCTATGGCAATGCCCGTGGTAGAGTCATTGCAGGCGCAGGTGGACATAGCTCAGCACGCATTTTTTGCAATTCTTTGGAAGCGGAACTGATCTCGATTGCAGGAACCTATTGTGTGGCGGATGATATCCCCAAAGATATGATCAAAAAACCTGTACATATTTATTTAAATAACAAGCAAGAGCTTGAATTTGAACCCTTACAGTTTTAACTTAACTGATTAAGTCAAAAAAGCACCAAAAAGCCCTTTTAGGGGCGTATGACCATAAATAGGAGTGGATTCGGTGGCCAAAATTGTTGTCGTAACGTCAGGCAAAGGTGGTGTAGGTAAAACTACAACAAGTGCATCTTTTGCAACGGGTTTAGCCCTACGTGGTCATAAAACTGTTGTGATTGATTTCGATGTGGGTTTACGTAACCTTGATTTGATTATGGGCTGTGAGCGCCGTGTGGTTTATGACTTTGTCAATGTCATCAATAATGAAGCCCGCCTACAGCAAGCACTGATCCGTGATAAAGACATTGAAAACCTGTTCATTTTGCCTGCATCACAAACACGTGATAAAGATGCTTTGAGTGATGAAGGTGTGGCACGCGTCATCGACGAGCTTTCACAGGAATTTGACTACATCATCTGTGACTCTCCTGCGGGTATTGAACGTGGTGCGATTCTAGCCATGTACCATGCGGATGAAGCCATCATTGTCACCAACCCTGAGATTTCATCAGTCCGTGACTCTGACCGTATTATTGGTATGCTTGACAGCAAGACCAAAAAAGTTGAGCAAAATGAAGGTCGTATCCGTAAGCACCTGTGTATCACACGTTTCAATCCTGAGCGTGCAGATAAACAGGAAATGCTGACCATTGATGATATTTCTAAAGATATTTTACGTGTTCCGACTTTGGGCGTGATTCCAGAGTGTCCAAGCGTGCTACAGGCATCGAACGAAGGTAAACCTGTGATTCTTTATCCAGAAGCAAAAGCTGGGCAAGCCTATGACGATCTGGTTGCCCGTTTCCTTGGCGAAGACCGTCCTTATCGACACATTGCAGTGCAGCCAAAAGGTTGGTTGGCTAGACTATTTGGAGCGTAACTATGGCAGGATTCTGGAGTAAACTGTTTAGCGGTGATGAAAAACCATCAAGTGCACAAACTGCCAAAGACCGTTTGAAAGTAATTGTTGCATCTGAACAGGGCTTGGGCCGTCGTCTTAGCCAGGACAAGATTGACCAGATGAAGAAAGAAATCATGCAGGTCGTGAGTCGTTATGTGCGTGGGGTGGATGAACAGCATATCCAAATGCAGGTTCGTTCAGAAGCAAATATCGAAATGCTTGAGATGAATATCAATTTACCTGAAGAACGATAGAAGTTTTTTCATTAGCGATTTTTCGCAAATAAAGGCAGAATACGCGAGTGGATTTGGAAAGCATTCCTTTCATCCACTTCAAGGATTTTGCCTTTATTGTTTTATAAAACTGAGGAGATTGTCATGGCATTATCACAGCCAGCAACTTTCAATGAAGAATGGTCAGATGAGCGTGTGTTTGCCTACCTCAACCAGCTTCCACCAGCGGGTGTAAATGCTGACTTCCATGTGCTCTATCATGCGTTCAAGCATATGCGTCCACATGACTATGAGCGTTTGATTACCAAGTTTCTGGCAGATGGCCGTGACCTGAATGCAACCAATCCAGAGGGGCAACGCATCCACGATGTCATCGCACAATATCCTCGCCAAAAAGAAGGTTTTCTGGAAGTTTTAGCAAAATTCGCTTAAGCCATCTTTCTATTCTGCAATCAAAATAATGATTGTTTTGGTTGCAGTCCCTTATCCATATCCGCTTTTCCACTATCACAACCAAGCCACTCCTCTTTATTTATAATGTTTTTATAAAAAATCTTTATTCCTTTCTCTTTTACAATTAGAAATTCAAATCATAAATTCAGTAAAAATTTCTCAATCATTCCCCATTTGAGGAATAGGCATCCCTCTGTCTCTTGAATACATTAGAAGAGGTATTTAATCAAGAAAACCAAAAAATTATTCCAATTAAGGGGAATACTATGCAAAAACAATTTTCTATTCCAACATTACTCAGTTGCATGCTGACTTTAACTGCCTGCGGTGGAGGTGGTAATGAAAATCAGGCAGCAAACAATACACCTCCACCTACTCCAGAAACACGTATTGTCAGTGTGGATATGTTGGGTGGACGTGTCGCAATCCCTATAGAGTTTATAGATGCTAAAACTGGAAAACCAATTACACAGAAAGTTACCTTAACCGCATCGGATGATGTTACTGGAGACAACCTTTACGAAAGTGCCAACGTTGGTAGTGCCGATAATAAACATGATACAGGTTCAACAACCATTTTTCTAAAAGCGGATGCAGTTAAAAATGCTACTGTAGCAAATCCAGTTAAATTACGGTTAGTTGCCAGTGCAGATGGTTATTTTAGTTCAAGCACTGATGTTATATATAATGGTTCAGATCTAACACTCATACGAATCAACCTAGTCAATAAAGCTGAACCACCAGCTGGAGTCGCAGTAGCTGTACAGAAAGATGCCAAAGCGGATAGCACAGGAACCCTGTCAACCGCATTAAATCTCACTGCGACGACAACTGATACTGCATCTAAAGGTGCAAGTGCGACCTTTACTCTGCCATCAGGCACAGTACTGAAAGACCACAATGGTGAACCATTAACTGGTGATTTACAGGTCAGTATTGGTTACTTTAGCCCCAAAACTGAAAATATTGGTGAGGTCTTCCCAGGTGGTCTAAACCCAGATCGTGTTCGTACTGCATGGAACAGCCAAACCAGTTCATGGGATACACAGGCTGGCTACTTTGTCACGGCGGGCTTATTGGCAGTCGACATTGTGGATAGCCAAGGACGTAAAGCACATTTACTTGAAAATGCCCAAGGTGAAATGACTATTCAGGCTCCTGCTGGCTTAATCAATCCTGAAACCAACCAGCCCATTAAAGATGGCGATAAAATTCCTGTCTGGAGTCATAACGAGGCAAATGGTTTATGGCAGAAAGAATTGGTCGGTACATTCAAGCAAAATGCGACTGGTAATTTTGATGTGACCTACAAGGTGAAACATCTGTCTTACTGGAATCTGGATTGGCATTACAGTGAAGTATGCCCACCTGTTTTATCAATCAACTTTAATAAGGCATTCTCTGTTGCCCCATACGTTCTTCTCAATATTGATTTTTCAGACTATGGCCGATATAACACATTCTATTTAAGAAATTCTACAGACCTAACTGGACTGTACAATGCTCCAAAAGGTAAAGAGATTACTTTCACATTAATCACTACAGATGGTACAGTTGTCGGTCAAGGAACAAAGCCAGCCAATTCATGTAGTACTGTTAATATTAATGTGACAGGTAATTTCCCTAAACCTCGTGATGCATCAGCTCAAATATTACTAACTGCGCCACAGGGCTTTACCAAAGCTGAAATCACAACTTTACTCAGTGGAATGAAGTCATTAACGGATGCTCAACGTACAGCCGTTCTTAAATATACTCATCCAACTGATCCCAATGCCAAATTTAAGCTTGACCAAGCTGCCTATCAAAAACTTATGGATATTGCATTGACACGTGGGCAAGTAGCGAGTTTACAGGCCTTGATGAGTGTGCAGGTCAAAGCTCAAGGTTATTTCTCCGCTTATGATCAGGATTGGTCAGGTTACTATAGCCAACTCTCCAATACTGGCGGTATGACATTCTACAATTTACCAAGCAAAGACATCACTTTTAAGGGAGCAGAACAACAAAGCTATAACTGGTATGATTGGTGGACGGGTCAGACCTATTCATACACCTATACCCAAGAATACGCCTGGCTGTATGGTTATGTCCAAAACAGTAATGGTAGCTGGAAATATTTCCAGATTCCTCTAAAATCCCCACATACCATTAAAAAAGATGATATGCAAACTACAATTATTTTTGAGGATATGGATGCCATGCAACGTATATTGTCCTACTTAAATAGCCAGCAAACATCCAAATAAATAAAATCATTATTTTATATTAGACCTCCTTAGCAAGAGGTCTAATTTTTTATTCAATTAGCACTTTCTTAATTGTTACCAATCAGATAAACACCCAATAAAGTGAATATTCCACCAGAAACGCCATCAATCCATTTGGCAAAGTTTTGGTATGCAGTTCTAAATGCGGGTAAGGAAAAAACAAAGGCAACCAGCAAAAACCACAGGAATGTCTCAATCGACACAATAATAAAAAGCAGGGAATGATGCTGGTCAAATAAAGGATTGGCTAAAAACAGTGAAAATACACTACCAAAGTAAATAATTGCCTTAGGATTCGATAGATTGGTAAGTAAACCTTTCATAAAGAATAGATAAGGTGATTGAGGTAAGGTCATCTGTTTTACTGTTTCATTACCCTTTGAAAAGGCTGAGCGTAGCATCTGGAAACCGAGCCAGCATAAATATAGGCCACCTGCAATTAAAAGGCCCTGCTTTAGCCATGCCATCTTTTCAAAAATAATGTTCAGCCCCATGAGCGCCAATAACGACCACAACATCGCCCCCAAACAAATACCGAGAACCACCAATACCGCATCTTTGCGGGAGCGACTAATTGCAGTCTGGGAAACTAAGAAGAAATCTGGGCCAGGGGTAATCAATGCACAAAAATGAATAAAGATGAGCGTACACAGTGCAACCCACATAGCCAAACCCAATGTTAAAACCTTAAAGGTTTAGCTTAAATAAAAACGTGATTATTACCATATAAAAACAAGAAAATAAAAACGACAAAGCCTCAGAATAGAGGCTTTATTAATGGAATATGATCGTTAAACCAGAATATCCCGCTTACCATTTGCTCCCATTGCACTGACAATCCCATTTTCTTCCATTTGATCAACTATACGGGCAGCACGGTTATAGCCCAAACTAAATTTACGCTGGATAGATGAGGTAGATACTTTACGGGTTTCCAGTACAAAAGATACACACTGATCATATAATGCATCCCGACTTGGATCACCCTCTCCATCCTCAAAACCACGGGATGTTGGTTCTTCGTCAAATGGGGTCAGGATTTCATCAACATAATCAGGCTCACCACGTTCACGCCAGGCATCACAGATACGGTTGACCTCATCATCACTGATAAATGCACCATGTACACGTTCAGGTTCAATCTTCCCAGGTCCAAGGAACAGCATATCACCATGACCAAGCAAGTCCTCTGCCCCACCTGCATCCAGAATGGTACGTGAGTCAATTTTACTGTTCACACGTAATGCCACACGGGTTGGAATATTGGCCTTAATCAGGCCTGTAATCACATCTACAGATGGGCGCTGTGTCGCAAGCAGTAAATGAATGCCTGCCGCACGGGATTTCTGCGCCAAACGGGTAATCATCTCTTCAGCTTTTTTACCAACCTGCATGATCATATCGGCAAACTCATCGGCCACGATTACGATCGAAGGGAGTGGAGTCAATCGCGGTGCGCGCTCACCCACCACTGAATCACTTGCTTTCCAGGTTGGATCAATCAGGTCCTCACCATTGGCTATCGCCTCTTCCACCTTACGGTTGTAGTCACTGAGTTTACGGATTTTCAGGAATGACATCAGTTTGTAACGGCGTTCCATTTCATTGACACACCAGTTTAATGCACTGACAGCATCTTTCATGTCAGTCACCACAGGTGTTAACAGGTGTGGAATATCATTATAGTTGGCCAATTCAAGCTGTTTCGGGTCAATCAAAATTAAACGCAACTGATCAGGTGTATATTTCAGCAACATTGAAAGGATCATCGAGTTGACCGCAACCGATTTACCCGAACCCGTAGTACCCGCAACCAGCATATGCGGGGCCTTGGCTAAATCGGTCAAGACAGGATTACCAGAAATGTCCTTACCCATCGCCATACTAATTAAATTATTCGGATCGCGGTAAGTTGGCGTTTCCAGTAGCTCAATCAAACGCACCATTTCACGCGTGCTGTTCGGCACTTCAATACCGATATATGGTTTTCCTGGAATGACCTCGACCACACGCACCGATGCCATTGACATTGAACGCGCCAAGTCACGCGAAATATTGGTCACTTTGGATGCCTTGACCCCTGGCGCAAGATCAAGTTCAAAACGTGTAACCACTGGACCTGGCTGGGCTTCCACCACCTGTGCCTTGACGTTAAATTCCTGTAGCTTGATTTCCAGAAGCTCTGACAGTCGGGCTAATTGTTCAGCAGTGAAGTTCACCTTTTTATTTGGATCAACGTCATCCAGCAGTTCCAGCCCTGGTAAGGTTGGCAAGTCACGGCGTTTCTGCGCCACTTGCATGGCACGAGACATTGGACGACCAAAGGAATCGGTTAATGGCGCATCCAGATCAAAATCATCCTCAATATCCAGGTCTGCATCAGGTTCAGCCTTACCTGCGGTCTCCTGCCAGGCCTCAATAAAGGCTTCCTTGGATAGTGTCTCTTTTGGTGTGACAATTTCAATTGGCGCTTTTACAAAAGCAGAGGACTGAGCATAACTTGCAGCTTGAGGTCTTATATTTTCCTGCTCATCCTCAACAAGAAGATCATTAAACTCATCAAACGCTTCACTTGTAGAACTGTGCTTCTCTTCCTGAACAACATTTTGAACTGAAGACGCATGTGGCTGGACTACAATGGTTTGTGCCGATTCTGCAATCAATGCCTCTATATCTGCTTCAAACTCCACCTCATCCACTTGTTCATGAAAGTTTGAATGTGCTGGAACCTCCTGTGTAAACGGTGTATGCGTTGCAGTTTTATTATTTGGAACGGCAGCCAACAACTCATCAAAAATCTGGTCATCATTCCAGTCTAAATTGCTACCGCTTTCTCTTTGCAAAGTAGGTTCAATCCGTTGAGACTGCATAGTATTGTAGGATGCCACATGCTGATGAGAATCATCCGCGGCCTTTAACAACTCATCAATCTCCTGTTTATGGCTAATATCATCGCTTTGCAGCGCACGCCATACCTCACCCGTCTGAATCAGGCGTTGGCTTTCCGCTTCCAGTTGATGTGCCTTTTGCAAGGTTTGTTCAAAATCCTCAATGACATGGGCTTCTTCTGACTGGACACTTTGCTGCTCTTTCGCAACCACATCCGCAAATAACCTTTCTGCCACCTGTTGATGATGTGAATCATCCACTTTAGTTGATTGATCATTCCGTTCTAAATCAACCGCTTTAATTTCAGGAGTATTTGCGACCGCAGACTCAGTTTTAGCTTTATTTTTAATGGCAGGTGTTTCTTTGGTCAATTGTTCAGTGAGGTCATAGGCCGACTCGGTCTGTGGTACATTTTTATAAAACAGGTCCTGCAAATAAGCGGGCGTATTTTTCAATGTCACCCATGTTTTATCCCACTGGATTCCAAATGCCAAGGTAATCAATACAATGCCAAATGCCAATAAGAATAAGGTTGCCCCATAAATCGTCAGCAACTGCGATAAACTTTGTCCCAGCTCATACCCAATAATGCCACCCGCCGCATTTTCCAGCGTGTCGGCTGGCATATTCCAGTGTAAATACAACAGGCTTGATAAAGATAAAATCAGGAAAAACTGGGCCGCATAACGAAACGGCCGATTTAGAAAACTTCTTGGCCACCAGACCTGAATCGCTTCCATAAACAGGAATAATGGAATCAGCAGGCTTGCCCAGCCTAGAAAGCCAAACAACAGGTCCGCAATCCAGGCACCTGCCACCCCACTGGCGTTGGAAACCTGCTGGGTATCACTGGAAATATGCATCCATCCTGGATCAAATGGTGTATAGGTCACTGTGGCAAGAAATAGGTAAATGCCAAAAGAAATCAAAAATAATGTCATTAAAAAGCGTTGTGCATAAACACTTGACACCGCAGTCATATACAGTCCTGTAACCCAATTCATTTATCATTAGAATTAATGAAGTTCATCAAGAATCTTCAATCAATACGCTCTCTATTATGCACTCGTTCTTACAAAAAAGATGCACGATTGTTTACTGTTGTTGTTAACATTGTGGGCGTGTTGACTTTATCGCAAAGCACTGGCGAAATATCAACAGCTCCATTGATGGTATAGCCCAATTCGATTGAGTTTATCAATATTATCCTCATGGATTTACGCCACTCCCCTGTGGATTCACGTATAATTTTAGCATTTTCAATATAAAAAGGATGTTCTTTAATGAGCGCTCGTCACTCACGGTTGATTATTCTGGGTTCTGGCCCTGCGGGTTATAGTGCAGCGGTATATGCAGCACGTGCCAACCTCAAGCCAACTCTGATTGCTGGTTTGCAACTTGGTGGACAGTTGACAACGACCACTGAAGTGGATAACTGGCCAGGTGACCCAGAGGGATTAACTGGTCCTGTATTGATGGAACGCATGCAAGCCCACGCTGAACGTTTCGGTACAGAAATTGTCTATGACCATATCAATGAAGTCGATTTGAAAACCCGTCCATTTGTCCTGAAAGGCGACATGGAAGAATACACCTGTGATGCGCTGATTATTGCAACAGGCGCGACTGCGCAATATCTTGGTCTGGAATCTGAAGCGGCGTTTATGGGTCAGGGTGTGAGTGCCTGTGCAACCTGTGATGGCTTCTTCTATAAAAACCAGAATGTCATGGTTGTGGGTGGTGGTAACACTGCGGTTGAGGAAGCACTTTATCTTTCAAACATTGCGGCGCATGTAACACTGGTACACCGTCGTGACAGCCTGCGTTCCGAGAAGATTTTACAGGACCATTTATTTGCCAAAGAAAAAGAAGGCAAGATCAGTATCATCTGGAACCATCAGGTTGATGAAGTGCTTGGTGACAAGACGGGTGTAACCGCTGTGCGTATCAAGTCCACCCAGGATGCCAGCACACAGGATGTTCAGGTTCAGGGCCTGTTTGTTGCGATTGGTCATAAACCAAATACCAGCATGTTTGATGGTCAGCTTAACCTGCGTGATGGTTATATTCAGGTTCAAAGTGGAACTTCGGGTAATGCAACGGCAGCTTCCATTGAGGGTGTGTTTGCCGCGGGTGATGTGGCGGATAGCGTTTATCGTCAGGCCATTACTTCGGCAGGTTCAGGCTGTATGGCTGCACTGGATGCAGAAAAATACCTCGACAACCTGAATTAATTACTGCTCCTCATCTTACGTTGACAGTCCAATGGATTGTCAACGCCCTCCAGTTCAGTTAGTTTAAAATTATTCTGACTAACCTCATTTCTTATGCAACCACTTCCCCTATCCCAATATATTTTTCCAAATCCTGTGGAAGCTGATCCTGAGGGTCATGGTTTTATCTGCATTGGTGCTGATTTATCTCCATCAACCTTATTCGAAGCCTATACACACGGCCTATTTCCCTGGTTTAATGAGGATGAACCAATTTGCTGGTGGAGTCCTGAGCCTCGCTGCATTATCCAGCCACAATCCTATAAACCCAGTAAATCCTTGCTGCGAAATATGAAAAAGCATGACTATCACATTACCATCAATCATGCCTTTGAAGATGTAATCCGTTCCTGCTCGCTGCCCCGTAGCTATGCCAATGAAACCTGGATTAGTGAAGATATTATTCAGGGATATTGTGCATTGTTTACAGCAGGTTATGCCTATAGTGTTGAAGTCTGGCAACAGGAAAAACTGGTTGGTGGTTTGTATGGGGTTACAATCGGCAAAAGCTGTTTTGGTGAGTCCATGTTTAGTACCGAAACCGATGTTTCCAAGATGGCTTTCTATACCTTGATGCTGATTGGACAGGAAAATCAGTTGCCATGGATTGACTGCCAACTGGTTAACGATCATCTCCTCAGTCTGGGTGCCAGTACAATTTCTCGCCAGGCATACTTAAAATCGTTACAAGATGTAATTATTGCCCCCCCTATCAATTGGAAAAACTATCAGGAACGTGTATTTTCAAGTAAAACAATAGCAGTTAATGCAAAATTAGACGGTTAATGGACTAACGCCTTGGAGGGACAGATTCATGAAATCATACCAACCCAAGTCCCTTTTAAATGACTTACAGTATTACATCACGCCACCGCACGACTGTAGCTACCTCGATAATAAATCAGCGCGCATGGTGTTTCTGGACCCAATTCATCGGATTGATGTCGTCACCTTATCTGAACTTTCCCGTGTCGGTTTTCGTCGTAGCGGTGATTTTATCTATCGCCCCGAATGTCACCTTTGCCGTCAATGTCTTTCCTGCCGTGTACCTATCAATGACTTTCAAATGAACAGCAGTCAGAAAAAGGCATGGAAACGCAACCAAGACCTGCAAATGAGTATCCTGCCGACCTCACAGGCCTCACAGCAACATTACGACCTATATGAGCGTTATATCAATGAACGCCATGCAGATGGAGATATGTATCCCGCCAGTCTAGACCAGTTTGAGAAATTTCTGGTGCATAGCTGTACGGAAAGCTTCTTTATTGAGCTTTGGAAAGACCAAAGGCTGGTTGGTGTTTCAACCTGTGACCTGATGGATGATGGACTTTCAGCGGTTTATACTTTTTTTGATCCAGATGAACAAAAGCGTTCACTCGGTGTTTTTGCCATCCTCAAGCAGATTGAATATGTCCGCACATTAAATCTTGATTATCTCTACCTAGGCTATTGGGTGCCGCATTCATCCAAGATGAATTATAAATCCCAGTATACCCCACTTGAGTTGCTGCTTGATGGACAGTGGCGCAGACTTAACCGCCCACTCTCAGACAACGAAATCCAGCAACTTGGAAACTCACTGATGAGCACACTTCCATCTGAATGGAACAACCTGATTATTAAATAACCTTATTGAAATAAGGCTGCAAAATCATCGGTGCATGTCTTGACCATAATCACGGCATGCTCCTTTGACCCATCAATATTTGGATAATAGTTTTTTCGTAGATCAATCTGATGAAAACCCGTTTTTTCATATAAGTGAATTGCAGAAATATTGCTTTCACGCACTTCCAGAAAAACCTGAACTGGATTGTTCTTTAACTGCTGAATTGAATGGTCCAACAGTTCATAGCCTAAACCCTTGCCCTGCTGGCTGGGATGAATAGCCATCAGCAATAGGTTCGCTTCATCCAACACAGGCTGTAAAATACAAAAACCCACCACCTGATTGGCTTTTTCATAAATGGTACATTGATAAGAGACCAAGGATTCCTGAAACTGTTGCCTAGACCAGGGATGTGTCTGCACCAACCGCTCAATCTCAGCTACGCGGTCTATATCACTTTCCTGCATCAATCGAATCACGGACTGTTACCTTATAAAATGCTGGTGCAGATTATCAGCAATTTAATGCAAAATTTGAATAAAAAAAATGGGCAATTTTGCTTGCCCATTTTCTATTTATCATTAGTTCAGGTTGAATCCCAGTTCGGCACGCCACTTATTTAACAGTTCAGTGGTGTCATCATCATTTGGATGGAATTTAGGTCTCAAAAAAGCAAGCAATGTGGGAATCTGGCGCGTCATAAAGCCTTTATAACCATACATGAACTTGATCATATATTTGGTGTCACGCCATGTGAGCTTGCCATCAGTTTTCAAAAGTTTTGCAGTAAAATAGGACTGGGTAATAAAGATTAGCCCCATTGCAATCACAAGCGCCAGCGAACGCATAAAATAGGCCTTAGCTCCCTGACCATACATCGCTTCATACACATCAAAGGCAACAGCCTTATGCTCATTTTCTTCAACCGCATGCCACATCCATAAATGGTACATGGTCTCATCCATAAACATGGACTGAATATCAGGATTACTCAACAGTTCCTCTGCAATGGTGGAGGTGAAATGTTCCAAGGCGCAGGTACCAGTTAAGCTGATCATTTCCTTGGTAAAACCAAAAGGTTTCAGTATTTTTGTGGTAATTCCGATGGTACGGTTAATCAGGTGCCCTGTTTGATCCTCCATCTCACGAATATTGTAGCCATAGGCCTGGGCGGAAGCATTAAACGCCACATGCTCTTTTGAATGCATGGCTTCCTGACCAATAAAGGCACTGATTTCTTTCTGCAATCTTGGATCTGCCAATTTAGGGTCGTTTCGTACTGCACGGGTACTATTAACAAAGAATTGTTCACCTTCAGGAAATAGTGCGGATAAGGCCGTCATAAAATGTGTGAGGGCTGCATCACCATTTGCCCAATAACGGGGAACCTCACCAAATTCAAAATCCATTCGGCGTACAGGGAAACTCGCTCCAGCCCGATTTGAGATATTGACTTTAGCATTCATACTACGCTCTCCTATCGTGAAGATTTCTTTATTAATCATTTATTATTCTTTAGTTATACGCCCTTTCCCATGCGTTAAATAAGTGCAGATAAGGTCAGAAAAGCATCATCTTGGGACATGAGGAGAGAAAAAGGATGATGAGTGAAATCATTTTTCTCGACGCAAGAGAAAAGGAGTGGTAAGTGAAACTACTTTTCTGACGTAAAAGGAAAATTTAATTGAGTATTAAATTTTCCGACGCAAGAGAAGAAAATGATGATAAGTGAAACCACTTTTTCCGACACAAGGAAAATTTGTCCAACAAAAACCTAAAATACAATTTTCTAAAAATGGAAATAAAGAAAGGACGATCAAAATCGTCCTTTCTTTACATACGGTTAACCCTAAAAACTAAAGATTACAAACCAAGTTTTGCTTTCCAATCTTTAAGCAACTGCACCGTATCCAGATCATTTGGATGGAAACGTGGTTTGAAGTAAGCCAACATTTCCCCCGCCATACCCGCAATAATGCCTTTTGATGGGCTATAACCATATTTATAGATCATGCCCAATTCTTTTAGATTAAGCTTATTGTCACGGTTCAATAAACGTAGAACAAAATAAGACTGCAATGCGAAGATCAACACCATCGCCACAACCAGGGCCGTATTGCGTAGCGCATAGGCTTTCACACCGCGACCAAAAATCTCTTCATACACATCGTAGGCAACCGCTTTATGTTCATTTTCTTCAATCGCGTGCCATAACCACATATATTTCATGGTGTCATCAGTCATTAGTTCCTGAATATGGGGATTACGCAATAATTCAGAGGCAATAGTGGCGGTAAAGTGCTCAAGCGCAGTTGTTGCAGTTAGGTCAACCATTTCCTGAGTCATGCCAAATGGCTTAACCACCTTAGCGAAATTCTTACGTGCAAACTGGATATAACTGCCTGTAATACGTTCTAAAGCTGATACATCATGTCCATATTTTTGGGCAGAGGCATTAAAGCCAACATGTTCCTGAGTATGCATTGCCTCTTGACCAATAAAGGCACTGATTTCTTTTTGTAGCGCTTCATTGTCCTTGATGGCTGGGTGATAACGTACAGCACGGACTGAATCAATAAATAATTTCTCACCATCTGGAAACAATGCAGACAGTGCCGTCATGAAATGGGTCAAGCCAGCCGAGCCGTTCATCCAGTATTCTGGAACCTGATCAAAATTAAAATTCATACGACGTACTGGGAAACTTGCACCTGCACGATTTGAAATATTTACCTTAGCATTCATGCTGTCTACTCCTTTTAAGTGAAGCTTTGCTTCACTGAGTCATTTTGTTCATTTTCTTGAGTTTTATATTACGTTTTTATTTGTATCAATTAAGTGCAGTTTAGGACAGGTAGGTATCACTTTAGGACATGAGGAGGAAAATTTAATTAAGTATTAAATTTTTCGACGCAAGAGAGAAAAAGGATGATGAGTGAAATCATTTTTCTCGACGCAAGGAAACTTTGTCTAGCAATAGACATAAAAAAACACTCCAGAGGAGTGTTTTTTTATTACCTTAGAGGCTTATGCAGTTACTTTCGCAACAACACCAGCACCTACAGTACGGCCACCCTCACGGATCGCAAAACGTAGACCTGGGTCCATTGCGATTGGATGGATCAACTCTACTGACATTTCCACGTTGTCACCAGGCATAACCATTTCAACGCCATCTTGCAGTTTGATCGCGCCAGTTACGTCAGTTGTACGGAAGTAGAACTGTGGACGGTAACCGTTAAGGAATGGAGTGTGACGACCACCTTCTTCTTTAGAAAGTACGTATACTTCCGCATCGAATTTAGTGTGTGGCTTGATTGTACCTGGCTTAGCAAGTACCTGACCACGTTGTACGTCTTCACGCTTGGTACCACGAAGTAAGATACCACAGTTCTCACCCGCACGACCTTCGTCAAGAAGCTTACGGAACATTTCAACGCCAGTAACTGTAGTCGTTTGAGTATCACGGATACCAACGATTTCAACAGACTCACCAACTTTAATGATACCAGCTTCCACACGACCAGTTACTACTGTACCACGACCAGAGATAGAGAATACGTCTTCGATCGGCATCAAGAATGCTTTATCGATTGCACGCTCTGGCTCTGGGATGTAAGAGTCAAGCGCTTCTACAAGTGCAAGAACAGAAGACTCGCCATACTGACCGTCGTTACCGTTTAGTGCCTGAAGAGCTGAACCACGGATGATTGGCGTGTCATCACCTGGGAAGTCGTAGGTAGAAAGAAGTTCACGAACTTCCATTTCTACCAACTCAAGCAATTCTTCATCATCAACAAGGTCACACTTGTTCAGGAACACGATGATGTAAGGTACACCTACCTGACGAGAAAGCAGGATGTGTTCACGAGTTTGTGGCATTGGACCGTCAGTTGCAGCACACACAAGGATCGCGCCGTCCATCTGTGCAGCACCAGTGATCATGTTTTTAACATAGTCGGCGTGGCCTGGACAGTCTACGTGCGCGTAGTGACGGATTGGAGAATCGTATTCCACGTGAGAGGTATTAATGGTAATACCACGTGCCTTTTCTTCAGGAGCCGAGTCGATTTGCGAGTAGTCTTTCGCTTCACCGCCGTAAGTTTTTGCACAAATTGTTGCAATCGCAGCAGTTAAAGTTGTTTTACCATGGTCAACGTGACCAATTGTACCCACGTTTACGTGTGGTTTATTACGTTCAAACTTGGCTTTAGCCATGATGATCTTCCTTTATAAACTGCTCATGAGGGTCACCCATGAGCACTTGGTTTTTTAACTAAATTTTAGTTGGGTAATATAGTAATCGAAAGATTACTCGTCGTCACCTTTTTTACCGCCAGCCTGGAACTTAGCGATGATGCCTTCAGCCACGTTACGTGGAGTTTCAGCGTATTTAGAGAATTCCATAGAGTAAGTCGCACGACCTTGAGACATAGAACGCATTTGAGTTGCGTAACCAAACATCTCAGCAAGAGGAACTTCTGCCTTAATCGCTTTCGTTCCACCAGGAAGGTCGTCCATACCTTGAACCATACCACGACGACGGTTTAAGTCACCCATGATATCGCCCATGTAGTCTTCTGGAGTTTCCACTTCAACTTTCATGATTGGCTCAAGAAGAACAGGGTCTGCTTTCATGAAACCATCACGGAATGCATAAGAACCTGCCATTTTGAACGACAATTCATCAGAGTCGACATCATGGTAAGAACCATCAAACAATGTCGCCTTAATACCCACAACAGGATAACCAGCCAAGACACCGTTCTTCATACGTTCTTGAATACCTTTATCAACCGCACCGAAGAATTCTTTAGGTACAGTACCACCTACAACTTCTTCAGCGAATTGGTATTCTTTACCAGCTTCTTCAACATCCATAGGCTCTAAACGAACATATACATGACCGAATTTACCTTTACCACCTGTTTGACGAACAAACTTACCTTCTTGCTCAACAGTCTTTTTGATTGTTTCGCGGTAGGCAACCATTGGTTTACCAATGTTCGCTTCAACACCGAATTCACGCTTCATACGGTCAACGATGATGTCAAGGTGAAGCTCACCCATACCAGCAATGATCGTTTGGCCAGACTCTTCATCTGTACGAACGCGGAATGATGGATCTTCTTTCGCCAAACGACCTAAAGCAATTGACATTTTTTCTTGGTCAGCTTTAGTTTTTGGTTCAACAGCCAATGAAATTACTGGCTCTGGGAATTCCATACGCTCAAGCGTAATGACATTTTTCTCATCACACAATGTATCACCCGTGGTTACGTCTTTAAGACCTACACACGCTGCGATATCACCTGCACGAATTTCTTCAAGGTCTTGACGCTCGTTCGCGTGCATTTGCACGATACGGCCAATACGTTCACGCTTAGACTTCACTGGGTTATAAACTGGGTCACCTTGTTTAAGTACACCAGAATAAACACGTACGAAAGTCAGGTTACCTACGAACTTGTCGTTCATGATCTTGAACGCAAGTGCAGAGAATGGAGCTTCGTCAGATGCTTCACGAGACGCTTTAGTTTCGTCTTTGTCGTCAAGAATACCTTCAATTGCCTTAACTTCTGTTGGAGAAGGCAGGAATTGAATTACAGCATCCAACATACGTTGAACACCCTTGTTCTTGAACGCTGAACCACAAAGCATAACCTGGATTTCAGACGCCAATGTACGAGCACGAAGACCAGCGATGATGTCTTCTTTAGAAAGATCACCCTCTTCAAGGTACTTGTCCATTAACTCTTCAGAAGCTTCGGCAGCAGCCTCAACCATCTTGGTACGCCATTCGTTAGAAGTATCAACGAGATCAGCTGGAATATCGCCGTATTCAAACTTCATACCCTGAGATGCTTCATCCCAGATAATCGCTTTCATTTCGATCAGGTCAACAACACCTGCGAATGTATCTTCAGCACCGATTGGCACAACGATTGGCACAGGGTTGCCGCCCAAACGTGTTTTTACCTGTTCAACGGCACGGAAGAAGTTGGCACCTGTACGGTCCATCTTGTTCACGAATGCCAAACGAGGCACTTTATATTTGTTTGCCTGACGCCATACAGTTTCAGACTGAGGTTGTACACCACCTACCGCACAGTACACCATGCACGCACCGTCAAGTACACGCATAGAACGTTCAACTTCGATTGTGAAGTCAACGTGTCCTGGGGTATCAATCACGTTGATACGGTGTTGTTCAAACTGGTTGCCCATACCAGACCAGAAACAAGTTGTCGCAGCAGAGGTAATTGTAATACCACGCTCCTGCTCTTGCTCCATCCAGTCCATTGTTGCTGCACCATCATGTACTTCACCGATTTTGTGAGATACACCTGTGTAGAACAGGATACGTTCAGTTGTAGTTGTTTTACCTGCGTCAATATGCGCAGAGATACCGATGTTACGGTAACGAGTAATTGGGGTTTGGCGAGCCATGATGTCTTACATTCCTAAATGTTATCTTTAAAACAGGACGCATCAATTAGATTGATGCGCACGAATATCCATGCAGGCAACCTAAATACCCGCAAAGCTCCCACTTTGATAAAGAGCGATGTTGAACCGAGCCGCAGTACGCATGAATATTCTCCTGATTAGGGACTGTTTTATCCGTTTAGAAACGGTAGTGAGAGAAGGCTTTGTTGGCTTCAGCCATACGATGCACGTCTTCACGTTTTTTGATCGCAGCACCTTTACCTTCAGCTGCATCAAGCAACTCACCAGCAAGACGTAAAGCCATCGTTTTTTCAGAACGCTTAGCAGCAGCATCTACTAACCAACGCATAGCCAAGGCAGTACGACGGGATGGGCGCACTTCCATAGGTACTTGATAAGTAGCACCACCAACACGGCGTGCCTTTACTTCAACCATAGGACGAACTTTTTCAAGAGTAGTCTCGAAAAATTCAACTGGGTCTACTTTGTTTTTTTCCTGAACACGTTCCAAAGCACCGTAAACGATACCTTCAGCAACAGATTTTTTACCATCCTGCATAACGTGGTTCATGAATTTAGCGATTGTTTGGCTGCTAAATTTCGGATCTGGAAGGATCTCACGAGCAGCGACTACGCGACGTCTTGGCATTTTAATACACCTAATATTATGACACTTCAGGATGATCCAGCAGTTGTACTAAGTGTCGTGTACATGACGCTGGCCTTACTATACGTCGCCTGAATTACAAATCTATGAAGAATTCAAACAAGCGAAACGCTAAAGGGTTGCTTGGGCTATTTTCCTAGAATTACTTCTTAGGACGTTTCGCACCGTATTTAGAACGTGACTGGTTACGATCTTTAACGCCAGCACAGTCCAAAGAACCACGAACGGTATGGTAACGTACACCTGGTAAGTCTTTAACACGACCACCACGGATAAGAACAACACTGTGCTCTTGTAGGTTATGACCTTCACCACCGATGTAGCTAGACACTTCAAAACCAGAAGTTAAGCGAACACGGCAAACCTTACGCATTGCAGAGTTAGGTTTTTTAGGAGTAGTCGTATATACACGTGTACATACACCACGACGTTGTGGACAAGCCTTCAACGCAGGAACTTTTGATTTTTCAATCAAAGTTGTACGACCCTTACGGATCAACTGATTTGTTGTTGCCATTTGGCAATTCTCCCGTTATTAAACAACCTCAAAAAGAAAAACACCTCTTTTTAAGGGCACACAATTGTAAGCCAAGAAGTAAAAATGGTCAACATTGCACAATAGAGCAAATGCTGACCATTCCTAGTGTTTTTGTTGCGTTCTGATGTATGAATACATCATGAAACAAATTAGCTGTGTTTTGTTGAAGCTGGTTCCATCTCAATTGGTTTTTGTTCAGCCACGATTTCAGGTTCATCTTCTGTGATTATCTCATCCTGCTGTGCAGTCAAGGCAGGTTGTTGTTCAGCATGTTCATGCTCTTCAACATACTGGCTTGCCAGTTGCTGGATACCATTTTCCACCTTTTCCTCCACAGATTGCTGATCGGCAGCATTTTCTTTTGCCTGAACCTCAACATGGGTAATCACATCATTTTTAGTTGCTTCTGCTGTGAACGGTTTATGTGATTCAGTTTCAGCCGCATTTAACAGCTTTGGACTTGCCTTGCGAAGCAAGGCTTCGGCCTTGTAATAAGCCGCCAAGGGGGAAATATTTTCATTTGGGTGCTCATTTAAATAGAAACGTGCGGCACCAAATACTGACTGAGACTTATGCCCCACATCCTCAAGCAGTTTCCAGCTATAAAAGCCACCCAATGCCGCACCCGCCACAGGAGTCAGCTTGCCAATCACAGAGGCTTGGGGGATATGGTTGAGCCATCCCCACTTAAACTGTCCCTCATCATCAACAAGCCATTTCCTGATCATTTCAATATCATTGTTTGAACCCAATAATTGCTGGAACTGTTGCAGGTCATGGGTTTCCAGCATGGATTTCAATGCTTTTAATGCAAGTAACAAGGTTTGCTTTTCCGCCACAAGGCTCAAATCAATTTCCTTGAAAATAAATGCGACTATTTCCTGATCTGCATCCTCAGTGAGGTCAAAGCCATGAGAACGACCAGTTTGATACACGGTTCTCAATGCCAGAACGATAGAGGCAGGAATGTCTATTACGGCACCCCACACCCCTGTTGCACCTGTAATCAAACCCTGTGCCGCAGCCAAAAGCTTGTTCTGTTCAATCAAGGCCTGACTCAGACGCTGGGAACGACCTGTATCCTTGGTGAGTTCAGCAATGTCTTTCACCCCCGCCTCCTCAAGAATTTTCTCTGTTAGTGAGGTGTTTGAACTAAACTCATTTAGCCACTGAAACAGGTAATCAGAGACTTTTTCACCCAGGTCTGGCGATATAAAGGAAGCCACATTATTAACCCGTGTGTAATGACGACCCAACAGTTGATTTGACAGCTTAGGCAACTGTTGGCGCAGCATCTGTTGTGGCGTTTCATACTTCTCCACATCAAATGGACTTTTGAAGCGTGCACTGCCCTCAACCACATTGGATGAATGGGCGAGTTCCGCTGCGGAAGTCGTTGGGGCAACCTGACGTTTTTGTAATTCTGAACTGAGCTTTTTAGCCACTCCAAAGGCCTGTGCTAATAAACCTGAAGATTGCTTATTTTGGGATTTTGTCATCAAGTACCTCTGCTCTGTAATTGTGTGCATTTCTAGGTAGATACTAGGTTGAATATCTATTTATCTCAACTTTTATGTGTGTACTTTCATTACGTTTCGTCACAACATGACTGATATTTACCAATATTTACACAACTGGAAATAGGCATAAAATTTGCCATAAGAAATAAAAAACCTTTCTGCTATCATGGTGTCATTCACTTATAAGCCGTTTTAATCGTTATATTCTCCTGATTTATGAATAACGATCATCGCACATGGCTTAGCATTACCATAAAAGGGATCTGTAAATGAAACGTGTTGTAATCACTGGTATGGGCATTAACTCATGCATCGGTAACTCTTTGGAAGAGGTCACTCATTCTTTAAAAAATGGAATCTCTGGGACACGTTTTAACCCAACTTATGCTGAACTTAATTTCAAGAGCCATGTCAGCGCGGCAGCTGTTCAGGATTTTGATGGCATTGACCGTAAAATTAAACGTTTTATGGGTGTCTGTGCCATGTATGCCTACAATGCGGCGATTGCGGCGGTAGAAAATGCAGGCCTCAAACAGGAAGACCTGGCCAATAACCCACGTTATGGTATTGCAGGTGGCAGTGGCGGTAATTCAACCGCCTCTGTTGCTGAAATGGTGAAACTTTTAGAGGAAAAAGGCGCACGTAAAATCGGTCCTTTTTATGTTCCCCGCAATATGAGCAACACCATTACTGCAAACGTTGGTGTGTCATTAAAACTTCAGGGGATCGCCCACTCAATTACCAGTGCATGTGCGACATCTGCGGATGCGATTGGCTATGCCTACAACCTGATTCAGCTTGGCAAACAGGACCTGATGCTGGCAGGTGGTGGTGAAGAAGATCACTGGTCTCAAAGCCTGTTATTTGATGCAATGGGCGCATTGTGCTCTAAATATAATGACAGCCCTGAAACAGCTTCACGTCCTTATTCAAAAGACCGCGATGGTTTTGTGATTGCGGGTGGTGGCGGTTTTGTGATTCTTGAATCACTGGAACATGCTCAGGCCCGCGGTGCTAAAATTTTGGCGGAAGTTGTCGGTTATGCAGCGAATAGTGATGGTGCTGACATGGTTGCGCCAAGTGGTGAAGGTGCGACCCGCTGTATCCTCATGGCACTGGAAGAAGCCAAACAACATGGTGTTGAGCATATTGATTATGTCAACACGCATGGTACCTCCACCCCTGCTGGCGATGTGACTGAGCTTAAGGCAATGGAACGTGCTTTTGGTGAGGGTCAGGTTCCACCATTAAGCTCAACCAAATCCATGACAGGTCATAGTCTGGGTGCCGCTGGTGTTCAGGAGGCAATTTATTCTGTACTGATGATGCAAAATGACTTTATTGCACCAAATATCAACGTCACAGAACTGGATGAGGGCGCACAGGGTTTCGATATTGTACTTGAAAAACGTGATGCAAAACTGAATACTGTCATGAGTAACAGTTTTGGCTTTGGCGGTGTAAACGCCTGCCTTATTTTCAAGAAATGGGATGCATAATCCCACCTAGGATGATCGATGGATGCACCTTCTGATGCTTTCTTGTGGGTAAAAGCATTACATATTATCGCTGTGGTTTGTTGGTTCGCTGCGTTGTTCTATCTGCCTCGTCTTTATGTTTACCATGCGATGAGTGAAGATGCTGTCAGTCATCAGCGCTTTGAGGTCATGGAACGTAAGTTGTACCGTGGCATTATGTGGCCATCCATGATTGCCACACTCATCACCGCCCATTTCCTTGTGGACTGGGGGGATGCCACCCGACACTATCATGAAGCGTTATGGTTTTATCTTAAAGTCGGTTTGGTGGGTTTACTGGTGATTTACCATTTTGTCTGTGGTTATTACCGTAAAAAACTGATTGGCAATGCCCACTACAAATCACATAAGTTTTGGCGGTTCTTTAATGAAATGCCTACACTGATCCTATTTGCAGTGGTCATTTTAGTTGTGGTAAAACCTCAGTTCTAACTGAGGTTTTTTCTTTTATACCGCTATAAACTCATACAACGATCTTCATTCCATACTGTCTTTTCAAGATAAGGACTTTTGATACAAAGCCTTGTATCTGTTTGATAAAATTCATAACCCTCCTTATTTTGATTTAAGCTCTGAACATTCCAGGTTTGCTGGCTATTCAACACATTAAAAAGCAAAATTGTATGGTCTAGCTGTCTCATTTTAATTAAATATTTTTGCATACTCGGCCCTCCAATCTGCATCAGGATGTTCCCTACAAAATTTTTAACCACGATATGATCAGGTTTTATTTCAGCTAAATGACTAATATCTTTTTTAAAATCAGCATAGTTCATTTCTGACAAAACGATCACTTGCTGTAAATCCCGCACATATTGGTTTGTGGTCATATGAGGAAGATAGACAAAAGGTAAAGCTAGCCTTTGCCAAAACGTCACTCCATCACCACTTTCAGATGAGTGTGTCACATTAAATGGATTGACCAACACCATTATGTTGGCTTCCATGGCCAGCGTTTTACGCATGGAAAGCTGTTGCAATGACAATCCATCTAAACTCAAGTGATGATGTTCTTTTCGATTTAAATCGTGCAAAAGCTGAGTGCTTGTATTGATCTTTTCGACCAACACCATTTGATCAACAAGATGATTGCTACGAGACATACTTTGGGTTAAATGCTCAATATATTGTTGTAGTTGTTCCGCAGGCTGGTTGGAAGTTAATACATTCATTAAATATAAGTAATGCACATTCATAAGCAATCCATAATTTGCCCACACGGCATCAGGTGGCTGCAACAATTCCAATTGAGGAGATTGCTGTAATAAAGTTTGATAACGTTCAATCCATCCGTAGTCTCGCTGGATGGCTTGCTGGATTTGTATTTTATGTTGCGCAATCCATTGCATATCAAAACTTTGCTCTGTTTGATACTGACGCTTAAAGTCACTGAGCAATTGTTTGGTTTCAGCAGATGTACCTGACGAGGTCAGTTTCAGCTCCAAAGCAGATGGCTGCCCAGAAAGATTCTGTTTGTGTTGAAAATAGTTCGCCCAATCTTGGTGATAACGCAGTCGCCCTAACACCATTGGATCAACATTCTGTTTTGCATCAAATCCCAGCATGAAAAAGTAAGGATGTGTTTTTAATTCAGGTTTATAGCCCTCTTGTAGGCTAAGTAATTGTTGTGTCTCCTGACTAAGTGGCGCGTCATGACGTAACCACAGCATAAAAAAAACCAATAATAAAAAACCAACTCCCCCAAACCACTTTAATTTTTTCAAGCTACCCTCATAAATAATAATGATAATTATTCTCAATGCATAATATCCTGCATCTTGATTAAATCAAGTTGGCTTAATCAGGTATGCTTATTTTCAAGTCTCATATTCTTCAATAATATATTTATCAATATATAAAGTAGGACCTGATGATGTGGCAATCTTTCAGCTCAGCCTGCCAACAAATAAAGTTAGGGCTTATTGGCTATCTTTTTGTGGCATTGAAAATAAATGAATTTCAATACCGCGGACTTACACAAGGTGAAATAGAAATTGCCCAATCTGTGTTTGGCAACCTCATCAACTATGATCAGGTAAGAATTTTTAATATCCCTTATTTACCTTGGCAGCCAGCCAATATTTTTATCGCACCCAATGGCAATTTATTCGCACGTCAACCCTCTTTCAGTCCAGACTATTCAAGGTGTTCAATGGCGTTACAAGGTATTTTTATTCACGAGCTAACACATATTTTACAATACCAGCAACAGACCAATGTCATTCTGAAAGGTGCAATCCTACAACTGGGCTATTATCTAAGTTTTAAAAGATACAATCCTTACCGTTATCAATTTATTCAGGGTAAAGCTTTCGAGGACTACAATATTGAGCAGCAAGGCGATATTGCGCGAGATATTTTTTTCAGGAAAATTCCAAATATTATTAAAAAATAAAAAGCCCTATAATTTTATCTACAGGGCTTTTTAGGTTATTAGACCGCAATCTACTTTAGGCAATAGAGCCTTTGCGAGTTTCAGCATCGAGTTCATGACGGGTGTCCAGGTCAGTCGTAAAATCCATATCTTTGCGCATATCATCCATAATAATCGTACCTATACGCCCCACACCGATTGCCAATCCAAAAGCAATCACAGGAAATAAAATTGTTGAAATCACCATATTTTTACCTCTCTTGTTTGAAAGTTTAGTTTTAACTGGTTCGCTTTAAACCTATTGATCCTGTTCCTGAAACATCACTGTACCAATGCGACCTACAACCACTGCCAACCCGAACGCAACAACTGGAAATAATAAAACTGACATGATATTTACCTCATTAAAATGAATACAAAATTTGCTTAACAATTAAGCCTGTTGATCCTGTTCCTGGAACATCACTGTACCAATGCGGCCTACAACCACTGCCAACCCGAACGCAACAACTGGAAATAATAAAACTGACATGATACTTACCTCACTAAAATGAATACAAAGTTAGCTTAATAATTAAGCCTGTTGATCTTGTTCTTGGAACATCACTGTACCAATACGACCAACTACCACAGCCAAACCAAATGCAACTACAGGAAATAATAAAACTGACATGATACTTACCTCACTAAAATGAATACAAAGTTAGCTTAATAATTAAGCCTGTTGATCTTGTTCTTGGAACATCACTGTACCAATACGACCAACTACCACAGCCAAACCAAATGCAACTACAGGAAATAATAAAACTGACATATCTGTTACCTCTTTTCTGCATGATGCTTTCATGCTTGATTTAAATTAAAGTGTACAAGTGTTCACATTGATTAGGATAATAGCAGTGCACATTTGTACACTCAAGTGTTGCAAAGATATTCCAGACGAACGGTATAAAAAACAAACATAAAATCACAACCAATTGAATTAATTAAATTAAACAATTTAATTAATTTCTTTAAAAACCATTTTCTTTTTATTTACCCAGTTTTTTTACTGTTTTATTGGACAAATCAGCACTTCTTTTTCTTGTAATCCGCATGTCATTTCTATCTGTAAAGATGGGTTGAAAAAAAACTTTATATGACTATATGAAATTTCTTCACAATCATGCACCATTTAGGGTCTGTTGATATTTCAGCCATGCCTTGCGTTATAGGCTAAAACGACATAAACAAGGCATGAAACGCAGGCAATGGCATCCCCTTGTCAAGTTTCATAACGCAGTTTAGGGAAGTTTTAGCCATAACCCTGCGGGACAGGGACATTTTTTGCCGCTACTGCGTTATGCCTTATTCATTTAGAACAGCTAAATTTCATAAGTCATGCCTTGTACCGTCTAAAAAATGTCCTCTGTCGCAAGCATCTGTGAAATGTCAACAGACCCTACGCAAACATTGAGAAATGTTGCCGTTTTATACAGAAAAACTTGTTATTTTTACGCAGAAAAATGTGCATTTAGTATATATTAGTAAACTTGTCATTTTTCTTTAAGATATAGAATGTTTGGCGCCATGATATAGCAATGTTTTTAAAACTATACCTATATAAATCAAAAACTTGTATATCATAATTTGTTAAAACTCAGGATTAGGTTTGAATGAAAAATTTTAAAGTTGCCCTTGCTCAGTTCTCTCCACATATTGGCAATATTGATGCAAATACTCAAAAGATGGTTGAACAGGCAAATTCAGCGAAACAACAACAGGCTGACTTGATCATCTTCCCAGAACTTTCCACGCTGGGCTACCCTGCTGAAGACCTTATACTTCGTCCGAACCTACAAAAACGAACCCAAAAGGCGTTTGCCCAGTTAAGCGAAGTCAAAGATATTGTGATGGTATTCGGTTTTGTGCACCAAACTGAGGATGGGCATCGCTACAACTCCGCCGCTGTAATGAAAGACGGTCAGGTTTTAGGTGTTTACAATAAACATAACCTGCCAAATTACGGTGTGTTTGATGAGAAACGTTATTTTCAGGGAGGTCACCAACACCTGGTTTTTGAATATCTAGGGCATAAGTTTGGTGTCCTGATCTGTGAAGATGTGTGGTCACTCAATACCGTTAAGCAGTTAAGCCAGCTTAATGTTGAAACTGTGCTGATCTTAAATGCTTCACCATATGAAGTCGGTAAACCTCAGCACCGTGTACAAACCCTGAATGAGCTGGCAAAACAGCTTAGCCTAAATATTGTTTACGTGAATCAGGTTGGTGGACAAGATGACCTGATTTTTGATGGGTCAAGTTTTGTAAGCAATCATAATGGGCAGCTTGCCTTACAGGCTCCAAGTTTTCAGGAATCTGTTTATTTCGCTGAATATGATGCAAAACAGAAGCTGTTTAAAACCGCAGAAACCACGCCTACCCTCGACACTTTTGCTGAAATTTATCAGGCATTGGTCATGGCAACCCGTGACTATGTGCAACGTTCAGGCTTCCCTGGTGTGATCCTGGGGTTATCAGGTGGTATTGACTCCGCACTCACCCTTGCGATCGCGGTGGATGCAATTGGTGCAGATAAGGTACAGGCTGTGATGATGCCTTATACCTACACCTCTCAAATGAGTGTGGAGGATGCAACTGAACAGGCACGCCGTATGGGTGTAACCTTTGGCATTGCTGAAATCCATCCAATTGTGAACAGTTTCATGCAAACCCTTTATCCATTCTTTGGCAATAGCCCTGCCGATGCAACTGAAGAGAACTTGCAGGCACGTACCCGCGGTACTCTGTTGATGGGCTTATCGAATAAGTTTGGCAACCTTGTCCTTTCCACAGGCAACAAGTCTGAAATCTCGGTGGGTTACTGCACATTGTATGGTGATATGGTGGGTGGTTTCTCTGTACTCAAGGATGTCTATAAAACCATCGTGTTTGAGTTGGCGAAATATCGCAATACTTTGAGTGAAACGCCTGTTATCCCTGAACGTGTGATTACACGTCCACCATCAGCAGAGTTACGCCCAGACCAGAAAGACCAGGATTCTTTACCAGCCTATGATGTATTGGATGCGATCCTGTACGCCTACATTGAGGAAGATCTCAGTCAGGCAGATATCATTGCCAAAGGCTATGAAGCTGAAATGGTCGAGAAAGTCATTCGTCTGGTTGACCGTAACGAATACAAGCGTCGCCAAGGGGCAATTGGACCACGTATCAGCTCACGTGCGTTCAGTCGTGAACGCCGTTACCCTATCGTCAATGGATGGACTGCGAATGACTGAACACATTGTTTCTGAAAAGTCACAACACCTTGCTCAAGCACTTTTGCTTGAGCAAGTAGCATTTTATAAAAACCAACTGACTACCCAGCTTTCTGCTGAGTTTTTTCAACAGTTTATCCAGCTTTTTATACAACGTGCGCCAGACATCCAACTCAAGGAAGTTGTTGAGCTGGAACAAATTCAAGCGGTGGTTAGGCGTTATGCCTTTGAAATGCAGCTTGGTGCAGGTTTACTGGAATTTATTGGCGAAATTGCGCAAAGACTGCATGTTTTTTCTTTACAGTCTTCAGCAGAATTACAGGACCTATTTTCAGATCAGCAGTTTGAAATATGGCTTTCCAAATTTCTGGAACTGGAAAATATCCGCCACTATCTCAACCATTTCCTAAAAGAAAGCCCGTCTATTCAGCAGTTGTGCCAGTACATTGCCACCACAACCTTACAGAATAAGTTGCCAAAATTGTTTTCACATTCTGATGAAGACAGAATGCCTGAAAGCAAGTATGAATGGCAGCAAAAACTAAAAAGCTTTTCATACCGTCAGCAACAACGAATTGAGCAGAAGCTGGAAGAAAGTATTGCCAAGTTTATTCAGGAGCAACTGGTTGATTTAAGCCTATTGTCTAATGATGATCTGGAAAGCCTTGCCCGCAATGTCTGGGATGATAACAAGGCCAAGCCACTATCAGAGTACACCAAACAGGTAACTCCACTGGATGTGGAAGAATTCTTTGTCATGATCTATGAATACTGGAAAGAATTACGCCAGTCCTCTTTCATACAGGACCTGATCCTGTACGGTGTAAAAGTCTTTTATGACTTTTATAAAGATGAAAGTCTGGAAGATGTTTTTGCTGCAATCGGTCTGGAAGAGACAGATTTACTCAATGAGGCTATACGTTTTTATCCAAAAGTTGTAGCCGCTTTAGATGAGCATGGCGTATTAGAGCCAATCATCATATTGATTTTAAAACCTTTCTACGAAAGTCCCCAGACTCTGGCAAGCATCGAAAAACATTTATAGCTGGTGCATATAAACCAGAACAACGCTGTTTTGGCTTAAATCACAACAATGACAAGCAGTATCATACAGATAAAAAGAAACCACGCAGGAGCGTGGTTTTTTAAAATGGTGGCTATGACGGGACTTGAACCTGTGACCCCCGCATTATGAGTGCGGTGCTCTAACCAACTGAGCTACATAGCCATAAACTGTGAGCGCATTATCTAGTGTTCCGTATAGCTGGTCAAGTCTATGGTTTTGAAAATACGCAACATATGCACAGTTTTTAGTCTTTTAATTTCCAACTGATCAAATTTCAACAAACATTTAAACCAGCCTAAATATCCAGAGAAAATATGTCTTTTATACAGTAGGAAAATTCATATCCTGAACAACACAGAATATTTTGAAAAACAGCAGATAAAAAGAGACCACGCAGGAGCGTGGTCTATAAAATGGTGGCTATGACGGGACTTGAACCTGTGACCCCCGCATTATGAGTGCGGTGCTCTAACCAACTGAGCTACATAGCCGAAAACTGTGCGCGCATTATCTTAACTTTCAACACACACGTCAAGCACAATTTTAAAAAATTTGAGAAGTGGGCCTATAAGCCGGGTTCTGTCGAGGACGATCATTCCTCTAGGCGTACAATCACTCATACGCTCAAGCGACCTACCCGAATCCAGCACGGGCCGTGCCTCAGGATTCCTATTTGGTCTTGCTTCAGGTGGGGTTTACCTTGCCGTGAACTGTTACCAGACACGCGGTGCGCTCTTACCGCACCCTTTCACCCTTACCCACACCTCTTGATCCCCTCGCCCTCTGGGAGAGGGTTAGGGAGAGGAATAGGCGGTCTACTCTCTGCTGCACTTGCCGTCGACTTTCGCCGCCCAGGCATTACCTGGCACCTTGCCCTATGAAGCCCGGACTTTCCTCCCCTGCTTCAGTCACGGAGACCTCCACAGCAGCGACCGTCCAGCCCACTTCGTGGCGCATCTTATCAAAGTTAGCAATTAATTGCTCGCATTTTTTTGTGCAGTCAGCTTTTTATATTTATCCATGAGCTCATCATGGGATTCAGCATGCTGAGGGTCAAGGGGAATACAATCGACTGGGCAAAACAACTGGCACTGTGGCTGGTCATGATGCCCCACACACTCCGTACAAAGCGTGGGGTTAATCTCATAGATCAGTTCCCCCATATAAATGGCTTCATTGGGGCATACAGGTTCGCAGACATCACAGTTAATGCATTCATCTGTAATATATAAGGACATTTACCAACCTTGCTGATGTTTTCGTTCAAATGCCTCAACCACGACAGCAGGCACAAACTTGTTCACATCACCTTTTAAACGGGCAATCTCCCTTACCAATGTTGATGAGATAAATGAGAATTGCTCTGATGGCGTTAAAAATACCGATTCAAAATGTGGATCAAGCTGACGGTTCATATTGGCCAACTGAAACTCATATTCAAAATCTGAAATTGCTCTTAAACCACGGAGTACCGCTGTTGCACGCTGCTCACGGAAGAAATTGACCAACAAGCCATCAAACCCCACAAACTCAACATTATTCAAATGGCTCAGCGATGCTTTTGCGAGCTCAACACGTTCTTCTAAACTAAACACTGGATTTTTATGATGTCCAATTGCAATGGCAACCACAACTTCATCAAACATTTTTGATGCCCTTGCAACCAAATCAACATGTCCATTGGTAATTGGATCGAAAGTCCCTGGATAAATCACACGTGTTTTAGACATGCGTTGTACTCTAGTGAATGAGATAAGGTGTGTATTTTAACAAATGTTCGGGCTAAACGCGAAATTCCTAAACGATGGAAAAAGATTGCGTTTTACGGCACAATGTTCCTAATTGTGGAAGTTTGAATTATGGTTAAAGCAACAGTCGTAAAAAAACATAGTGGTGGCACGATTGCTCAAAATAAAAGAGCACGCCACGATTATTTTATTGAAGAAAAATTTGAGGCAGGCATGTCCCTCCAAGGCTGGGAAGTCAAGTCCTTGCGTGCTGGACGTATGACACTTTCCGAAAGCTATGTCATCTTTAAAAATGGTGAGGCCTTTTTATTTGGTTCACAAATTCAGCCGTTATTGTCTGCATCGACGCATGTGGTTCCTGAATCAACACGTACCCGTAAATTGCTTTTGTCTCGTCGTGAGCTGGAAAAACTTTTGGGTGCAGTCAACCAAAAAGGCTATTCATGTGTGCCGCTTGCCTGTTATTGGAAAGGTCATCTGGTTAAGCTGGAGATTGCGCTGGTGAAAGGTAAACAGTTACATGACAAGCGTGCCACCGAAAAAGATCGTGACTGGCAGAGAGATAAAGCGAGAATGTTGCATAAGTAATTTTCTAAAAAAGAGCTTTGCATAAAACAAAGCTCTTTTTAAAATTATGATTTATACAGTTTCTTCTACTTCAACACGTCCAAACTTTGCAATTGCAGCTTGAACGATTTTATCAAAATAAGGATTCGTTTTTTGAATAGTTTCTAGAGCTTCAGCAATCGGTGTTAAAGCATCTGCTAAATTGCCATTTTCATAACTTTCGATAAAAATTTCAGGCTCAATACCATTTACAGCTAAATACCACCCACCACTTGTAGCATTATATTTAAATCCAGATTGTTCAATTTGAGGATTCAATTGATTTTGTTCATTTGCAAAAGCTTTCCAATCTTTAGTTGTACATTTAGCAAAATTAGGTTGCCATGGATAGAAATTAAAGATAATACGATCAACATCATTTTTTAAAAAACTACTTAACCACCAATGATTATAATCACCATTTGTTTCTTCATTTTCACAACTTAAAGAATATCTCGCAAAATAATTTTGGTGGAATTTATTAGAATCTTTGACTTTCCATTGACTAGGTGCAAATGCTAGATAATCTTCTGAGAATTTATAATATCCATCCCATTCTGCATCCATATAATTTTTAATGACTTCATCCACAGCCTCAAATAATTCCACGCTGATTTCATCTTCAAGCAGTTTTTTTGACTGCTCTAACAATTGAATATTTTCAATAATTAACTTTGCTGCATTAACATTGCTCATTGTTTTCTCCTAAATAAAGCAATTTAATTTATTTAAAATGTTTTAATATGATCAGAAAATTGTTTTACTAACCATGCACTACGATTATTTATATCACTCTTTTTTGTATATACAGACAGGATTTTAGAAATCCCCATCCAAGACATGCCCTTTAGATTTTTATGAGCATTATACTTTTCAGGTAACTTCCCATCTCTAGTTAAATATACAATCAGCCAATCCCGATTTTTAGCTTTGGCTTGGGCAATATCAATATAACGTTGTAATTGATCTCTCCCCTCCATTGCATTAATTTTGATCTCGATAAAAAGTAAAAATTCATCTGCATCAATTTCAATATCGACCCGACTTTCCTGATTGCCTAAAGGACAACATTCCTCTGTGGTAAAATAACGTTTAGGCTGATATTTTTCCAACAAAGGCAGTTCTTTTAACAGGTGCAATAAAATCGCATTGCCTTGTCCATGATCGCCCCGACAATCTAAAAACCATTTCAGTACCTTACTATGACGTACTTCATCATTTTTTAGACCTGCGGTTTGCCAGACATTCACTGCCAATCCTTGCTGTTGTGCTGCAAGAATTGGAGCTTGTACTTCATCTGACTGATATTGGGCAAAAAAACGAGCGAGTTGCCTATCATTGATAAATACCTTACGCCAGTCTTTAAAAAACTGTCCAAGATTTTCCTCAAAAGAAAGTTGTTCTTGAACAACATCCTGTTGCTGCTGTTCTATCCTTTTCCAATTATTAAAGAAGTTTGCTAATTGATTAGAAAATTCTGGTATAGCCAACTCCATATTTTTACCTCCCCATCACTTTTTATTAAGACATTTCTACTTTAGTCATTCAAAAACATAATACTTTTAATTGTTTAAACTTATATCATTCTCCTTATCTAATCTGCAACGGTATATAAAATAAAAACTTCTTCTGGAAAAATACCCCCACAGTCTTTTACTCCAAATAAGATATCACCCCAATGTTCATCAACTAACTTTTCCCCAACAATACTCATTACCTCAGTCATTTTCTCAAACTTTAAAGACTTTAAATTCATGTGAATAATAAATGAAGTATTATATTGAAAACGATCAAATTCTATTTCATCCAGAACTTCCATTTTTATAGAACTATATTCAATATTTAAATATCCCCCTTGCTTAAAAGATAAAGCTTTTTTTAGTTCCAAAAAATCTAAACTATAATCTCGATCAAATATAAAAGAAGCCAAACTTACCAGTATTTCTTCTATCGCAACCTGATAGGATTCATTTTGTTTATACCGATAAATAATTGCATTATATAAATTAGTATTTAAAGGCATTACAACATTTTCTGGCACAACAATGATCAAAAAGTTAAAATGATCCGCATTAATTTCTGCTAAAATATCCCAATTTTCCGTCACAATAATTGTGACTGTATCTTTAGACTGAGTTGGTAATACATCAATCAATGAAGCGGTAATACGCAAATTTCTATAATACAATCTGGTATGTTCTAAACAGATCATTTTGTCAGCATCAGCATAGATAGAAATATCTTCACTCATGATCTAGCTCAACTGAATCCTGATCTATATCCTCAATTTCAGCATCCGATTCATCATCAAAAAATGAATCAAGATCACTTTCTTCTTTTTGATCAACTCGATATTCTGCTAAATCATCATAGTCCACGTCATAATAATTCCGTGCAGCCAAGACATGTACTTTAACTTTTTCAAACAACTCTTGTGGTTCAATCACTTGTATGGAATGTGATTTTTCAATCAGCCAATTTAAAACACTCTGTGTAATCATACAGTTTGCTTCAAGGATAAAATAATCTTCATCCTTACCAATAATATCCTGATATTCATCAATTGGATAAGATTCCAACTCATCTCTCAAATAATTTTCACAACGCAGCTTGATTGAAAGCTCTTCCCTCTCAAAATGGGCATTTTCATATTCTTTTTCTTCAACCAAATCATCTAAATCAAATGAATCAACGTCTACACTAATATGCTGTTTAGCAAATTTTACATTATCAAAACGCTGCATATTAAATGTACGTAACTCACTATATTGATCAATAATCTTACTTGCCATAAGATATTGCTTATTTCCATATTGGATAATACCATGTGGTTTAAGCATATATTCCGTTTGCTCAAATTCGCCTTCTTTTCGATATAAACATTCTATCCATTGTTCATTATTTAATAAGGCAGTATAAATATTTTTAACTTTTTCCATATGAAAACCATCAACATTCGCATTATGGTAACCTGCGGGTACAAAACGAATCCTTTCTTGCCAATCTTGTAATTGGGTATTTTTTTCTAGTTGTTTAGCAGCAGATTCAAAATGACCTTTGACATTATTATAAACTGTTTCAGGTAAGTATTGATGTAAATAACTATTTGCCATAACAAGCACTAAAGCCAATTCAGCATCCATTTCTTCGATTGCAGCATCTTCGCTTAGATAATATTCACTCGGTTGATTGCCCTTTTTAGGGATACAATTTACTGTCCCTGTCACTAAAATACTTTTGAGCTTATCCAAATCCCGTTTAATGGATTTACGCATGGATTGATCATCAATTTCATCGTTATACCAAGACCGTACTTTTAGCTGTAATTGATCCATTGGACAAGGTTGTTTAGGTAGACGTGGTAACTGATAATATAAATTCAATACTCTATTCAATTTATTGATTTCAATATTTTGATGATACTGACGACGATTCTTTAGAAAACCTTTTGGTTTTGTCATTTTCATGGCTTATTTCGACTTTAACTATTGTTGTTAAAGCCATCATAGCAGCCTTGCCAGACATTGGCTGTCTGATAGAAAATTTTTATTCTTCTTATATTCTATTGATTTTAATTACTTTTAACTTTTAGTTCTGCCAGATATTTTCCAAACTTGCGTGCAGTTTCCAAATCACCTTCTGGCGGTGTAATTTCCACACTGGCATTATCAGATTGCGTCATTAGCCCCAAGAAACTCGACATACGGTTAATATCCAATGGACTGCGTCCCGTTGGCATAAACGGTAAACCTGCCCATAGCATGCCATGCTGCATCGCAAATAAATTAATTTGCTGGAGCACTGCCAGCTTATCGCCACTCAGTCCACCACCGTTGGTAAAACCAGCCGCAAGCTTGCCCTGCCATGTTCGTGCCAGCCAACGTTTGGAGGAGTCCTCCATAAACTGTTTCAAAGCAGAAGTTAAGCTTCCCATATAGGTTGGACAACCCATCACGATCACATCGGCCTGGTCTAATAAATCCCACTGCGGCGCAGCCACAGAAAGCAGATGCACTTCCGCACCCGCCTGCTCGACACCCTGAGCAATGTATTGTGCAACTTTGGCTGTATGTCCATAAGGACTATGGTAAATCACACAAACTTTAACTTGGGAAGTAATTTGCTCAATAACAGACATGGAAAATTTAAAAACCAATGAATTAGATCAAGTTTAACATTTTTAAACCAAACAAGGCGAATCGACCATGCAAGGATGCAATTTATTGCATAAATACAAATGTTGCCATCCGTCCAGTTTTTGCATTACGGCGATAGGAAAAATAATCTTGTGACTGTAAATAAGAACACTGATCACCACCAAGCACGGTTTCTACACCTAAACGATTTAAAATAAAGCGTGCAATGGCATAGAGATCTGCCTGATATTTACCCTCAACCTGACCAGTAATAAAAGCGCTTTCCAGTTCAGTATATTTTTCGCAGAAAGCCGCTTTTACTTCCGCCCCCACTTCAAAACAAGGCTGGCTAATAGCTGCACCCAGCCATGCCCAAGTGGGTTGAGACTTCATTTCAGCAATCGTATTTTCAATAATGCCACTCGCCAAACCACGCCAACCCGCATGAAGATTGGCAACTTCGGTTCCCTCCGCATTGCCCAAGACCACAGGAAGACAATCTGCAGTCATCATCATCAAGGCATGACCTACGCGTTGCGTAACTAAACCATCGCCCTCAAGGGGAATAAATGGAATTTGTTCATTGATGGTATGGCAAATGGTGCTGTGGGTTTGCGTCATCCAGGTGATTTTATCAACACCATATGCAGATAATTCATTTAGCAAGATCATACGGTGCTGCTGAACCCGTTGAGCATCATCATTGACATGCAGAGCCAGATTAAAACCAGAGAGTTTTTCGTTCGACGTTGCAATGGTTTGAGGATGTTCAATACGTGTTTGCCCTACATACACACCTTTAGGCAAACCCTGTACAAATTCCATGTTTATTCCCTAAAAATTGCTTAATACGCTTCATTTTCACGGCGAAGCACTTCCACCAATTGGCTAAAGTCCTCTGGCCACGGTGCTTCAAACATCATCTCCTCACCTGTACGTGGGTGGACCAGACCAAGTTTGGCTGCGTGCAATGCCTGACGTTTAAAGCTACGCAGCATGTCTATCAACGCTTCCGATGCCCCCGCTGGAAAACGCACACGATTGACATACACAGGATCACCGACTAAGCCATGTCCGAGGTAACTAAAGTGCACACGAATCTGATGGGTACGCCCTGTTTCCAGTTGTGCCTGAATACGGGTGAAGTCACGGAAGCGTTCTTTGACATTATAATGTGTTACAGCATCACGCCCACCTGGCAAGATCGCCATTTTGACACGGTCTACAGGATGACGCTTGATTGGTTCATCAATGGTGCCACCCGCAATAATATTGCCATATGCCACCAGATCATAAACACGGTAAACGGTTTTCTTTGCCAGTTGTTTACTCAATGAAAACTGGGCTTCAAGGTTTTTGGCAACCACAAGCAAACCACTTGTATCTTTATCAATACGATGCACCAAGCCAGCGCGGGACAGTTCCGCCAGTTTCGGTGCATGGTACAGCAAGGCATTGACTAAAGTGCCTGTTGGGTTGCCTGCACCTGGATGAACCACCATACCTACTTCTTTGTTAATTACGATAATATCGTCATCTTCGTAGACAATATTGAGTGGAATATTTTCAGGCTGACTTGAGGTTTGTGTCTCAAGCTCAACGTCAAGGGTAAGCAGTTCATTGCCCTCACAACGGTACTTCGGCTTTACGATGTTACCATTTACCAACAGATGACCATCTTTCATCCATTGCTTGAGTTTTTCACGGGAAAACTCGCTCCAGACCATCGCTGCAACCTGATCAATACGTTGGCCTAAATACGTTTCATCAAGTTGAATTTGCAACGATAAACGTGTTGCAGTTGAATCAGAATTATGATTATCTGCATCGACAGAATCTTCGAGTAAGAAATCTGTTTCAGAGAAGTTTGAATTGGAAGATTGTGCTGAAGTCATTTGATGATCGGTACAAAAATGGTTTAATAGCACCATTGTAGCTTATTGTCCCAAAAACAGAGGAATTTTTATGTCGCTACCCCATTATAAAATTACGATACTGGCACTATCTTTAGGCGTAGCGTCTGCATTTGTGGGCTGTAGCAGCAATCCAAGCAAGAAGGATGTGGTTGATAAAGGACCACAATCCAGTGAACAGGTTTATTTTGAAAAAGCACAAAAGTCACTTGAGCGCAATCAATATACCGATGCGGTAAAGTCGCTTGAAGCCCTGGATACCTATTATCCAACTGGACAATATACACAGCAGGCACAGCTTGAACTTCTTTATGCCAAATTCAAACAAAAAGATTATGAGGGCACGATTGCACTGGCGGAACGTTTCATTCGTTTAAATCCGCAACATCCAAATGTTGATTATGCCTATTATGTTCGTGGTGTCGCCAACATGGAAATGAACTACGATAGCCTGATTCGTTATACCTCACTACAACAGTCACACCGTGATGTCAGCTACATCAAAGTTGCCTATCAAAACTTTGTGGATTTGATCCGCCGTTTCCCAAGTAGCCAATATTCTGTCGATGCGGCGCAACGCATGAAATATATTGGTCAGGAACTGGCTGAGAGTGAGATGAACGCGGCGCGTTTCAACATTCAGCGCAAAGCCTGGCTGGCTGCTGCTGAGCGTGCACAGTGGGTGGTTGAGCATTATCCACAAACTCCACAGACACCTGAAGCTTTGGCAACCCTAGCCTATAGTTACCAAAAGCTTGGTGATACAGCGACCTCCCAACAATATGTTGACATCCTTAAGCTCAACTATCCAAACCTTGTAAAATCAAATGGTGAGGTCAATTTACGTGCGGCACGTAAAGATGGCAGCTGGGTCAACCGTGCAACTTTGGGCTTATTAGGTCGTCAATCCAAAAATGTGGATAGCAAAAATATAGATGCCAATACTGAGACTGAAAAACGCAGTCTCACCAACCGTTTGAGTTTTGGTTTACTGGATAAGCCTGAAACATCAGTACCCGTTGAATCGGCAGTCCCTGCACCTGCAAGCAATCCTGCCCCTGCTGTTATTGACAACAATCCAAGCGAGGAAGATGCCGCAAATTAATTTGCAGTCATCTGATGCACAAAACAGGCAAGCCAACTCTTGCCTGTTTTTCATTTTATGCAACAATGATTCTGACAGATAAAGATGTCCCACTCCCAGTTTTAAATGGTTAAACCTTATGGCAATTCCACAGCATACGATTGATCAAATTCTGGATCGAACCGACATTGTCGATTTGATTGGTCAACGTGTGAAGTTAAAAAAGACTGGGCGTACTTATTCAGGCTGCTGTCCTTTCCATCAGGAAAAATCACCTTCTTTCCATGTCTACCGAGACAAGCAGTATTATCATTGCTTCGGCTGTCAGGCCAATGGCAATGCCATTCGTTTCCTGATGGATATTGATGGACGTAACTTTGTTGATGTGATGAAAGAACTGTCCAACAAGACAGGCATCGACCTCCCCAAAGATAATCAGGACAATAAAAAATTGTCCTATAAACGTAGTCCGCAACAGGTTGCTGCACCACAACCTGCACCAGCACAGAATAATAGTCCAACCTCACCAGCCATCCCTGAATCGATCGACGATCATTTTGTTGATATGGATCGTTATATGGATGACCCTTTTGCACAGTTTGACCCATCATTTACGATGGATGAACAGGTACAGGAAGGCAATCTCTATGATCTTTTGGAAAATATTGCACTATTTTACGAACGCCAACTTCCCAACAGCCAGAAAGCACAGAATTATTTCAGGCAACGGGGATTATCTGCCCAAACCATTCAGTTTTGGCGCTTGGGTTATGCACCAGAAGATTGGCAGCATCTGGAAAAAGCTTTTCCCCAAGATATTGAGGGGCTAAAACAACTTGGCTTGATTCGTTCAAGTGACAGTGGTCGGGATTTTGATTTACTGCGTGACCGCGTGATTTTCCCAATCCGTGACCATAAAGGTCGTGTGGTGGGTTTTGGTGGTCGCGCCTTAAACGATGAAATCAAGCCCAAATATATCAACTCACCTGACTCGGAAGTGTTCCATAAAAACCAGCTCCTTTATGGTTTATATGAAGGGCGAAAACTCAAAGCCAATGACTGGCTGATGGTGGAAGGTTATATGGATGTCATTGCGCTACAGCAATATGGCATCTCTGGTGCAGTGGCAACCCTGGGAACAGCCAGTAATGCAGATCATTTAACCACCCTGTTTAAACAAAACTCACGAATCACCATTGCATTTGATGGTGATGCCGCAGGGCAAAAAGCGGCACGCCGTACTTTGGAAATTGCCCTGCCCCTGCTTAACGATGGCCGTGAGTTAAAATTCTTTGTATTGCCAAATGAACATGACCCAGACTCACTCATCCGTCGAGAGGGTTTAGAAAACTTTCAAAAGCTACTGCAACAGGCTCCTTTATTGTCAGACTTTGTGTTTGCGCATTTAACAGGACAACATGATGTTAGTTCTCCCGAGGGTAAAAGTCTGGTCATGGGTGAACTGCGTGAACTAACCGAACTATTACCTAAACATGGCTCATTTCGTTATTTGCTGACCCAGTCTTTCCGTGAAAAACTTGGCTTGGGTAAACGCTTTACGCCTCAAATCAGCCATGATGCATCCCTGTCTTTTAACATTCACACCAAGGATGAGGATTTTGCAATTGCGATCTTGATGCACCACCCATTTTTATATATTCATTTTGAAGAATTACGAGCAGTCATCGACCAAACTGAACTATTAGCCAAGATCTTAGCTTCATTAAATATTGTGTTTGATGATTTACCTGATGATCAGGAATTGGCAACTTATTACGTGCTTGGTGCTTGTAGTAGCTATAGTCATGAAATTGCGGATATTATGCAGCGTACCAATATTCAGACACTTACACAGGCACCTGAAATTGCAGATAAACTTGCGAAAGAATATGCGCTGGGGCTACAAGAGAAGTATTTGCGCTTAAAACTAAAATCGCCAATTTCTTTAATTGAATCGCGTAATTTACGTCAACAACTGAATGAATTGACCAAACAGATTAGTTTGAGGTTGTTGTCTTAATCCATTGCGTAATGATCGTTTCCTTTTATCAAATCTCTGTTACACTGAATGCAAACCAGCCCTATCAATACAGGTGTATGATGTCTAACCGAGCTCATCAACCTCTTATTTCTGAACAGGAATATTTAGAGGGTGAACTTCATAGCGACATTAAACATGAATATATCGATGGTATGATCTATGCCATGTCAGGGGCAAGTGCAGCACATAACCGTATTGCAGGCAACATATATGGTGAATTTAGAAATCACCTAAAAGGTAAGCCCTGCCAACCTTACTCTGCGGATATGAAAGCCAAAATCGGTAGTAAATATTTCTATCCCGATGTCTTGGTTGATTGTACTGATCTTGCGGATGATCAATATTTTACTGATAGCCCGACAATCATCGTAGAAGTATTATCCAAATCCACCAAACAAATTGATAAAACAGTTAAATTTAACACCTATATCCAAATTCCAAGCCTACAGGAATATCTACTGGTTGAACAAGATACTGCTGAAGTTGAAGTACTGCGTCGCCGTACCAATTGGAAAGCTGAGCACTATTTCCTTGGTGATATCATTAAACTGGATTCAATTGATTTAACCATCAAGGTGGCAGATATTTATGATCGGGTTAAAAATACTGATGTATTGGAATGGCTAGAAAAACAAGCTAAACAAACAACCACTGAACAAGAATAGAATATTTATTGTCTCGGCTTACGCTCATGTTCAAAAACATCCTGTAGATGCTGCTGTAACCACTCAAAATAATCAGGATTTTCAGCCTTGGCAGCCTCTCTTAATAAGATAGAGGTTGGATGCATGAGCTTTTGTGTTAAGCGATGCGCAAATTCCTGTAATACCTGCTCTGCTTCATGCCCATGCTGTAACGACTCCAAGGCATGCACCAATTCTTTTTGGCTGACTTCCTCACTGTGCTGGCGATAGGCTTGAATGGTGCCACTCGCTTCCTTGACCTTTTGCTGGGTCATCAATTGGGTTGCCAACTGATTGACCATAACCTCAGCTTCTACCGCCGCTTGACGGCGTTGTGCCAGATTCTCATCAATCACGCTTTGCAGATCATCAACGCCATATAAATAAACGTTGTCTAGTGATTCAACCTTTGGATCAATATCACGCGGAACGGCCAAATCAACCATGAGCATCTGTTGATAACGGCGTTTTTTTAACGCCACCTTAACATCTGAATAACCAATCACCTGATGCAAACTGCCTGTACAACTTGAAACCACATCGGCTCGATGCAAATTCTGTACAAGTTCTGTAAAAGATATAATTTCAACGTCTACCTGATGTGCAATATCCTGCGCGAGCAAATCAGCGCGTTCACGACTACGGTTACAAATGATAATCTTGGCCACCCCCATTTCAGCTAAATGCTTGGCAACCAGACTATTCATTTCCCCTGCCGCAACCACCATAACGGTGAGCTTTTCTGGATGACTAAACACTTGTGAGGCCAACTGGGCCACGGCATAGCCCATGGAAACTGCATGACTACCTACAGAAGTTTCCGAGCGAACCCGCTTTGCCGCATAAAAGGCATATTCAAAAACACTATTCAGCTCAGGCGATACCGTTTCCGCATCTTTGGACAATGCCAACGCACTTTTAACCTGCCCCAAAATCTGTGGTTCACCCAACATCAGTGAATCCAGACCACTGGCAACACGCATGAGATGTGTAACCGCCTGAGCATTCTCGTAACGATAAACATGATGAATTAACTGTTTTACATCAATATTATTCACCTGGGCCAGCCAATTCAGGACGCTATCCGCATCCTCCGTCATGGCATAGACTTCGGTTCGGTTGCATGTGGAGACCACCACCATGTCTTTTAGCGAAGAATGCTGGCGTTGTTTAAGCAATAGCTGGGCTAATCGCTCTGCATTGAAAGCAATTTGTTCACGAAGCTCAACAGAAGCTGTCTGATGGTTGACACCCAATGCAAAGAAAGACATATCAGATCATCATTTCGCTAAATTTATGTTATTGTGCAACATCGGTGTCATAAAAAGCATTACTTTGGATCAATAAAAATTGCGTCAGCTACATCGCCGTACCTATTTTAACGGCAAGACGATTAGACGGTATTCTACCACAATCTTGTTGTTAGGTAGTATGAGCGCTTATGTCTCCGCACAAGCAATACACGATATGTATGCTGACCAGAGCTTCGAACATGCCCTACAACAGAGCATGGTCGCCGAATTTTCCCTTGCCTATGACGATATTACAACAGCCCTGCACAACTATACCGTACTTGCCATTCGCAGCAATTCCACCATCATTAAGCAACGTGCCTTAGATGTTGCTCTGGAATACAACGATCTACAGGCAGCCCTGGACATTGCCACCCACTGGGTTGAGCAGGAACCTAAAGATGTGCCTGCTTTGTTCTATTTATCGCATATTGCCCTGAAAACACATGAATATGAACTTGCGGCCAAGACACTGGACAAGATTTTAAATATTGACCCAACCGCCGATTTGGAACAAATTCTCGCAGGTATTGCACCTGAACAGGCGCAAGATCGCGAAGTCCTGCTCAATGCCTTACGCGCAAGCAAGGAAAAGGACAACCCCTCTATTTTAGCGTTAATCGCGGGATTAGAGGCACAGGATGGCTTATATGAGCAGGCACTGGGCAATATTAACCGTGCCTTACGCAAACGTTCAAAATCCACCAGCTTTATCCTGATGAAAGCCAACTTACTCATGGCTTTACGTGATGATGCCGCCACACAAAAATGGTTTGCCCAGGCCAGCCGTAAAAATAAGAATAACCTTGATGTCCGCTTGGCGGAAGCACGTTACTACATCCAAATCAATCAGCAACAGGAAGCTTTAGACAAGCTTGAAAATATTATTAAAGACCATCCTCAGGCTGAGGAGGCTCTGTTTATTGCGGGCTTAACCAGTATTGACCTCAAGCAATATGAGAAAGCGGAACAATATCTGGTTGATTTACGTTCTTCGGCAAAATACCAGAATGAAGCCTATTATTATCTGGCGATTAATGCACAGCGCAAACAGCATTATGAAACAGCAAAGGCCTATTATCGCCTTGTTGATGGCAGCCTGTATATCGTGTCCCGCCGAAACATGATTGCGATTTTTGAGAAACAGGAACAACTGAATGATGCATTGCGTTTCCTGACTCAGGAACGGGTCAACTACCCTCAGCACGCCAGTTTTCTTTATCAGGCCCAGGCCGACATTTTAAAGAAAATGGACAATAAAAAGGCTGCTCTGACCCTGCTGGATGAGGCGATCAAGAACATTCCAGATGACCCAGAGCTGATCTATGCTGAGGTGTTATTGCTCGACCCATATACAGATCGGGATAAGCTGGATAAGACACTCAAACAGCTATTGGCAATCGAACCAAATAGTCCAACCTATTTAAATGCCTATGCCTATACTTTGGCATTGCAGAATCGCCGCTTAAAGGAAGCGCGCAAATATGCTGAACTGGCACTGGAATACGCACCAGAACAGGCCTCCATTCTGGATACACTTGGCTATATTGCCTTTTTACAAAATGATTTTGATACTGCAGTTCAGGCGCTGCAACAGGCCTATAGCATCAGCCAGAATGTGAATATTGGGATTCGCTATGCCAAGGCGCTGTATATGCAGGGTTCACTCGCCCAATTTAGCGATGTGTTACAGCAACTGAAACAAAAACATGCAAATGCCCCACAATTACAACAACTTGATGGCTTAATCTTACCTGTAACCGTAAAAAAGAGTTAACCCAATGCGTTTGTTTGCAAAAATATGTCTGGCCATGTGTAGCAGTAGTGTGTTGTTTCTCACTGGATGTCAACATTTAAGTCAACCGAATAAAGTGATTGCCTCACCACAGCTACAGGATGAAAACAATTTTAGCTTACAGGGTAAAATTGGAGTGCGTACCCCACAGCAGTCAGGTAGTGCATTCTTTACATGGCTACAGCAACAGGATCAGTTCGATATTGAACTCACAGGCATTTTGGGAGTGGGTAAAACCCAGATTCAGGGTAAGCCTGGCGAAGTGACATTGAATAGCGCAAAGACAGGTTTAATTACCGCGGTATCACCTGAAGAATTGCTGGAAAAAGCCACAGGCTGGCAAGCACCAATTATGCATCTGGCTTATTGGGTTCAGGCCAAGCCAGCCACAGCAAATGCGCAGATCATTAAAGATGAGAACAACCGTTTAAAGCAACTGACTGAAGATGGCTGGACAGTTGATTTTAGTTATAACGATACGCAGACCTTGCCCAACAAGCTTTTATTGAAGCAGGCACTTGCAGAAGATAAAGAAAACCGTATTACAATGGTTATTCAGAACAGATAGTGTTTCATTCAACATTTTGGGATATACTAAAAACATATACTTCCAAATAGGTGTATCACGATGGAAAAAGCAACGATCTTTAAAAATAATCGCAACCAAGCGGTACGTTTGCCCAAAGCAGTTGCTTTTCCTGAACATATCAAACAGGTGGAAGTGATTAGTATTGGGGATACACGGATTTTAACCCCTATTGGAAAACGATGGGAATTATGGATGAATACGCCATCACAACTGACCGAAGATTGTTTTCAGGAACGTGACCAACCGATTGCGCAAGAACGAGAAAGTTTCTAATCATGCTTAAATACATGCTGGATACCAACATCTGCATCTATGCGATTAAGAAAAAGCCGATTGAAGTCATCCAACAGTTTTCCAAGTATCAGGATTATCTTTGTATCAGCTCGATCACCTTAATGGAGTTGTATTACGGTGCAGAAAAATCATCCAATCCCCAAACTAATCTGACTGAAATTGAAAAATTTGTGGCAAATCTGATCGTCCTTGATTATGACAATTATGCCGCAGCACATACCGCACAAATTCGGGCTGAACTATCAAAAACAGGCAAAACTATTGGCAGTTATGATGCCATGATTGCAGGGCATGCCCGTAGTCAGGGATTCATTTGTGTCACTAATAACATACGTGAGTTTGAACGTGTGGCTGGATTACGTCTAGAGAATTGGTGGGTGCAGTCTTAAATATTACGGAAGCAAATATGACCATTTTACGCGTCCCATCCCCTGCCAAGCTTAATTTATTCCTGCATATCGTGGGTCGCCGTGACAATGGCTACCATGAGTTACAGAGTATTTTCCAACTGATTGATCTTTATGACTGGATCAGTTTTGAGGTCATTGAGGAAGATCAGATTCAGATTGAGGGATTAGCAGAAGTAAAACTGGAACAAAACCTGATTTATCGGGCTGCGCAATACCTGCGCCCACATGCCAAGACACCCTGTGGATTAAAGATTTCAGTGGAAAAAAATATTCCGATGGGTGCAGGTCTGGGTGGCGGCTCATCCAATGCCGCAACCACATTGATTGTACTGAACCAGTTATGGCAGTGTGGACTAAATGATGAGCAACTTGCAGCCTATGGCGTACAGCTTGGCGCTGATGTTCCGATTTTTATTTTTGGGCAAAATGCATGGGCTGAAGGAGTGGGTGAACATTTATCATTCATAGACTTAGCTCAAAAACAATTCATTGTTTTAAAACCTGACTGTTTTATCAGCACTCAACTGCTTTTTTCACAAAAAACATTGACAAGAGATACTAAGCCCACTACATTTTGCGCCTATCAGTTAGAACCTTCTCTTTTCGGAAATAACTTTGAACCTCTGGCTCGACAGTTATACCCTGAAGTTGAGGAAGCAATGCAATATCTGGATCAGTTTGGTCAGGCAAAGCTTACAGGTACAGGTGCCTGTGTTTTTACTGAAGTAATCCAGGAAATGAATGTAAAGCAAATTTTGCAAAACGCGCCTTGTAAAGCATACTTGGTGAATGGTTTGGCAGAATCGCCATTACGGCATTTCAAGGTTACCGATTAGGGGCGTCGCCAAGTGGTAAGGCAGCGGGTTTTGATCCCGCCATCCGTTGGTTCGAATCCAGCCGCCCCTGCCAATTTTCACCTGTAGGATGTTTGTAATAGGGGCGTCGCCAAGTGGTAAGGCAGCGGGTTTTGATCCCGCCATCCGTTGGTTCGAATCCAGCCGCCCCTGCCATTACAGATCATCAAATTTAGGGGCGTCGCCAAGTGGTAAGGCAGCGGGTTTTGATCCCGCCATCCGTTGGTTCGAATCCAGCCGCCCCTGCCATTTCTCTTTGTTCGTCAGGCTTGTTTTATATCGGTATTTGATCAATCATATTGACAAAATCATATAAAACCATTAAAGTTCTGCCGCATTAGGGGCGTCGCCAAGTGGTAAGGCAGCGGGTTTTGATCCCGCCATCCGTTGGTTCGAATCCAGCCGCCCCTGCCATATAATAGATTATTCTTTAAACTACCCGTTGGGGAAATTTTGAGTTTCCTCTTTGCGCTTGGGTGAGGTGTTGTTTCGCTTAACCTCTATGAGGAAGAGTTATAGATTTTCCATACTTGAATCAAGCGTTGTTTCACTTGATTTCATTTTGAAGAATTATAAATTTTCCCTTTATATTTTGGCAAAGCGTTGCTTCATGTAATCCTCTTTAGAAAAATCATAGATTTTTCACTTGCGCTCGGGTGAAGCGTTGCTTCACGTAATCCTCGCTCAGGTGCTTCATGCCCAATCTCGTCGTTTTTAGTGGAAGTGCTCATCCACAGTTCGCCCAAAAAGTCGTAAGCCATTTACATATCCCTCTAGGTGCCGCTGCTGTAAGCAAGTTCTCTGATGGTGAAATTTCAGTTGAAATCACTGAAAATGTACGTGGTAAAGACGTATTCATCGTTCAGTCCACTTGTGCCCCAACCAATGATAACCTGATGGAAATCCTGGTGATGGCAGATGCTTTGCGTCGCGCAAGTGCTGGTCGCATCACCGCTGTCATCCCTTACTTCGGTTATGCACGCCAAGACCGTCGTCCACGTTCTGCTCGTGTGCCAATTACCGCCAAGGTTGTTGCAGACATGCTGACCACTGTGGGAATTGACCGTGTGGTTATGATTGACCTGCATGCAGACCAGATTCAGGGTTTCTTCGATATTCCAGTGGACAATATCTACGGTACACCAGCGTTATTGGCTGACCTGCGTCAGCAACAACATGACAACCTCATGGTGGTTTCACCTGACGTGGGTGGTGTTGTTCGTGCCCGTGCTGTTGCAAAGCAGTTGGGTGACATCGACCTGGCCATCATTGACAAACGCCGTCAAAAAGCCAATGAATCTCAAGTGATGCATTTGATTGGTGACGTCAAAGACCGTGACTGTGTCATTGTCGATGATATGGTGGATACTGCTGGTACGCTTTGCAAGGCGGCTGATGCCCTGAAACAGTTTGGTGCCCGCCGTGTGATTGCCTATGCAACCCACCCTGTTCTATCTGGCAAGGCACTTGATAACCTGCGCAACTCTGTGATTGATGAACTTGTGGTGACTGACACCATTCCACTTTCAGATGAAGCATTAACTTTAGGCAAAGTTCGCCAGGTTTCCGTTGCCAGCATGGTTGCTGAAACAATTCGTCGTATTAATAACGAAGAATCTATTAGCGCAATGTTCGATAGTTATCTATAATACCCCAGCTTTTTTCAAGCCCTGCCTTATGGCGGGGCTTTCTATCACTAAACTGGTCGCAAGTTTAGTTTCTTAAATCTCAATGAGGATATGCCCATGGCAAACTTCGTATTAAATGCTCAAGCACGTGAAGCTGCTCAACAAGGGAAAGGTGCGAGCCGCCGCCTTCGTCACGCAGCGCAAATTCCAGCGATTATCTATGGTGGTAGTGCTGAGCCTGTAACTGTTACTTTAGAGCTTCGTGAAATCGTTAAGGCTTTAGAAAGCAATGCTTTCTTTGAAGAAGTAATCGAAATCAAAATCGGTGACAAAGTTGAAAATGTTAAAATCCAGGCATTGCAACGTCACCCAGCTAAAAACACTCCAATGCACGCTGACTTTAAACGCGCATAAGTGTTAAAGGCATAAATTAGTGTCAAGTATTTCGCTAATTGTTGGTTTGGGCAATCCTGGAAAGGAATATGCCCAAACCCGCCATAATGCAGGTTTCTGGTTTGTTGAACAGCTTGCAGACCGTTATGGCATCAATTTAAAAGCTGATCCCAAGTTTCATGGATACAGTGGTCGTGGCCAAGTTGAGGGCCATGATGTACGTTTACTCCTCCCTACCACCTTTATGAACCGTTCTGGTCAAAGTGTTGCCCCTTTCGCCAAATTCTATCAAGTTGCACCTGAGTCAATCTTAATTGCTCATGATGAACTGGATATGGACCCTGGCGTGATTCGCTTGAAAACAGGTGGCGGACACGGCGGACATAATGGTCTCCGTGACATCGTTCCCCATATGGGTCCCAACTTCCATCGTTTACGCATTGGAATTGGACATCCTGGTTCCAAAGAACGTGTTTCTGGTCATGTGCTTGGCAAAGCTCCCAGCAGTGAACAAGATTTAATGGATGCCGCAATTGCCCATGCCTTATCACAAGTCAAAATGCTTGTGAGTGGACAGGTTCCACAGGCCATGAATCAAATTAATGCATACAAACCCGCTTAAACTTAAACTGAAATTGTTGATCAATCACGCTTGCCATATTGCAGTTTTAGGCGCAAAATGCGCATCAAACCGCCTACAGCCTGCGGAAACGTGACAAGTCAACCATAAGATATCCGTCTTAGGTCTTACTCAGGAGACGCTAGCCATGCTATCTCGTTTATTAAAATGTAAAATTCACCGCGCAGTTGTGACACATGCGGAACTTCATTATGAAGGTTCCTGTGCAATTGATGGTGTGTTAATGGACTTAGCAGGGATTCGTGAATACGAAGAAATCCACGTATGGAACGTAACCAACGGCAAACGCTTCACAACCTACGCAATTCGTGGTGAAGATGATTCAGGCATTATTTCAGTGAATGGTGGTGCAGCCCATCAGGCTGATGTTGGTGACTTAGTGATTATTGCAACTTTTGGTGATTTCACTGAAGTTGAGGCAAACCTGCACAAACCACGTTTGGTCTATGCAAACCCAGACAATACAGTAAACCACACAGCAAACTGTATTCCTGTACAAATTGCATAAGCAGAAAACATCAAGATTCCTAAAAGCCAGTTTAAAAATAAACTGGCTTTTTTCATGTTATGAGAACATACAAAACATCTAAAATTAATGCATTATTTTTACGCAACCCAACTTGTAAAGTATGTTCCAGTATTGCTTTATTAAATAGATAGAAAATAAAGATAATTTAATCAATATGGATATGATAACAACCCTGAGCAAGGTCATGCCCTTTGCCGAACTGGATCATGCCACTCTAGAGACGTTGGCCAGTTATTGCCAGATTTGTCATCTACAAACAGGTCAGCAGCTTTATCAGGTCAATGATATTGCCAACGATGTTTATGTCATTGCCTATGGACGGGTGAAACTCAGCAGTGCTACAGGCTTGTCCACCTATCTGGGACGTAATGAGCTTGTAGGTGAAATGGGAGCGATTGCCAATCAGCCTCATCATGGCACGGTGCATGCCACACGGGACACCACATTGCTCAGTATTCCCCAACCACAATTTATCGAGTTTATCCAGTCTCATCCTAAAGTGCTGTTTGCGCTATCCCGTCTGATCATTGCCCGCTCCCAGCCTGAACTCCAGCACACCCATGCCATGAGTAATAGCCGAACCTTGTCCGTTGTTCCTGTCTCAGCACACATTCCTGCGATTCATTTAGCTGAAAAATTGACAGAGCATTTACTACGCTGGCCCCACGTGCGTCTGGTTACGGCAGCGCATGTGGATGCGCTGTTTGGACATGGCTTTAGCCAAACCCCACTTGATTATGGTTACAATGACTTAAAGTTGAGGCACTGGTTAGCCAGTCTGGAAGAAAAGCACTGTTATGTTCTTTATGCAGCCCATCGCAATGATGATGAATGGTCAAAACGTTGCCTGCATCAGGCTGACCGCATCCTGATCCTTGCTGAAGCCAACCAGACGCCCATCCAGACCAAACTCGTTGATGTACTGAATCAATATGATTGGCAAAGCCCCATCGAACTGGTGCTGTTACGCTCTGACGGTGATCCATCTCCCCATACCTTGCAATGGAAACAGCTTTACCATGCCCGCGCCCATTATTTTATTCATCCGTGGGCACAGGCAGATATCTGTGCGGTTGCCAGACAGATTTCCAGTAAAGGCGTGGGCTTGGTACTTGGCGGCGGTGGTGCGCGTGGTTTTGCCCATATTGGTCTAATCCGTGCACTGGAACAACTGCATATCCCTGTTGATATTGTTGGTGGCACCAGTATGGGTGCCTTTGTGGCCGCACTGGTCGCCTGTGGGTTTGACAGTGTGGAAATGGCGCATATTGCCTATGAAACCTTTGTGGCGCGCAATTATCTGAATGACTATACCATGCCCAGAGTCTCACTGATTCGGGGGCAGCGCTTTCACGCACGGCTGCATGCCATTTTTGGGCATCGACGCATTGAGGAACTCAAACAGACCTATTACTGCATCTCGACCAATCTCTCCACAGGGCAAGCAGTCATCCATGATCAGGGAGAACTGGCAACATGGGTCGGCACCAGTATGAGCGTACCAGGCGTTGCCCCACCTGTAGCCTGGCATGAAAATCTGCTCTGTGATGGTGGTGTCATTAATAACCTACCCACTGACGTGATGCAGAATCTGGAAAGAGGCACCATCATCGCTAGCAATGTGAGTCTGCATGACGACATTCGGGTGCCTGGTATAGGTTTGGAAGAACCTGATCAAAGTGCCCTGCTCAACTGGAATAAAATTATTAAGGACAAACTGCTTCCTGCACCACGACTGGCAGAAATTCTCATGCGCACCGCCACCCTTGCCAGCGACACCATGATTCAGGCAGCCGCCATTGAACGCGCCAATTTACACATTCGTATGCCAATCGCAGGGATTGGTATGTTTGACTGGCACAAACTGGATGAGCTGGTGGAACGGGGCTATGAACATGCATTGGCAACACTCGAGCCTATTCGGGATACCCTACCATCTTCCTAAAAAGTCATTTTAATGTACAGTCGCAGCATGAATCTGATAACGCTCAAGCAAGCGATCTAAATATTGATAGGTCTCTGAATCCAATTGCTGCATATAGGCATCCAGAATTTTCTGGCATTGCTGCTGTTTCTCAATGGGCATACGACGCACGATGTCAAAGGTGACTTCCCATTGCGAACGCAACAAAGATGCATAGGCAATATGATGTAACACCTCTTCATCAATTTGGGCAATCGCGCTTGCAACTGCCTGTCTGGCCTCATCCTGCATATAGTTGACCACCACCAGCATATCTGTCCATAAGTCACAACGATCCGCTGCGGCAACAATACTCTGGATAATCTCAACCTGTCGCAAGGCAGGTAAATTGGCAACATAATGCTGAGCCTGTTCAGATAAACAGGCCACGACAGGCAGCATATCCTCCCACAACTGATCTTCCTGTGCAGCCTGAATGATGGCATTGATTACGTTCTCACCCTGTTGAACCGCAAGATCACCCAACTCCTGTTTGAGACCATAACCAATATGGCTCATCAAGGCCAATAATTTTGGCCAGACCAATCGCTGACCTGGATCAGTAATAATCAATAAAGCCTGCTCAATACGCTGTTTCGGCAACACATGAACCAGATGATCAATCTGTTCTCTGGACTCAATATAAAAGGCAATTTCCAGTAGGTCACTTTCCTGTTCAACAATCTGCGCGACATCCTGCACCACCTCATCAGACAACATGCTGACAAATCGCCCCATCGTCACAAAGTCACGTTGTTGCAACAGCACTTGGGCAATATCCATAATCTGATGCGTGGTGAAGTAAGCCAATAATTCCCTTGCCAATCGTGGGTCTAAATAAACTGAAATGGCGGCCAGTGTTTTGGCAGATAAATGTTTGGCGATGCGATATAAATTTTCAGTGGATAAATGAATTGCGATTTGCGCCACGATGAAAGGGTCTAAAAAACGCTTGACCATCAAAACCGTAAGCCAACTCGGTAGCCAGTTCACCCATCTGGCCAAATATCGAAAGCGTGGCTTTTGCTGATCCTGTAATAACTCAATGATCGCAAAACGAAACTGCCTAAGACTTTCTGGTGCCAGTGTCTGCAAGAATGCCAGTTGTTGTTCTGAGACATTTAGGATATGGGCAAGCTTGATAATTTCTGCATGCACAGCGAGTCGGGTCATCATATCCCCCTTTATTTGTTATTTTTAAAAAATAAACGCAAAAAGAATGGCATTTGAAACAAGCTTTGATTGATTCTTCGATTTTCCTGTTGAATGGTTTGTTGTAACTGTTGATTTAATACATTTAAATCCTGTTCAGATAATTGTGAGAAATCTTTAAGGCTCATCACAGGCCGATGTAACTGTTGCGCCAGTTGCTCCAGCTCAGTTTGATTCATCTTCTCCATCAGCAAACTCTTCCACTTTATTGTTGTTTTATCTTTTGAGTGTATGCTCAATTCTAAAGTATTACCAGTTCAACTCATCAACAGAAAAATGCCAATCAGGTTTCAGCTACTTTTTTCATTTTGATAGAACGATTGATTCTATAAAAAGTTGTCTTTTTCACACAAAATTTGGCTATAATCAGGGCACATCGCTTCAGGGCGGGGTGAAATTCCCCACCGGTGGTAAGTTAGACATTTTTTACTGAATGATCTAACCAGCCCACGAGCCTGTATATATTTTTATATACTCGCAGATTTGGTGAGATGCCAAAGCCGACGGTATAGTCCGGATGAAAGAAGACGAAACCACCGAAACACTCTTTTGGGTTGTTTTTGTGCACGCTTATTTTTACATCAGTCCTGAAATGTTCAACCGTAGCCTATTTACGAGAGCGTTTCATTATGTCAAGTTTAATCCAACCCGAACTTTTCTTTTCAGCCCTTTCCCCTGCTGAACACCGTATTCAACAAGCTTTAGAAGATATCCGACACGGCAAACCTGTGTTGGTCATGGATGATTTTGACCGTGAGAATGAAGCTGACCTGATTATTGCCGCTGAAACACTAACAGTCGAAGTCATGGCACAAATGATTCGCGATGGTTCTGGTATCGTTTGCTTATGCTTAACCGAACAACTGGCTGATCATTTAGAGCTTCCACCTATGGTCGTGGATAATTCCAGTCAATTTAAAACAGCTTTTACCGTCACCATTGAAGCAGCGCAAGGCGTGACCACAGGTGTATCAGCTAAAGACCGAGTAACCACTGTTTTAGCCGCGACCAAAGACGGTGCTGTTGCCAGTGACCTCAGCCGTCCAGGTCATGTTTTCCCCTTACGTGCGCGTGATGGCGGTGTACTCACCCGTCGTGGACATACTGAGGGCACTATTGACCTAGCACGTTTGGCAGGTTTAAAACCATCGGGGGTATTGTGTGAATTAACCAATCCAGATGGTTCAATGGCTTCAGGCATTCAGGTTTTGGCTTATGCTCAAACGCATGATTTAACCGTGATTAGTATTGAAGAGTTAGTACAATATCGTTTAAAGCATAATATTTAGTTAAAACATAAAAATGCCTCGAAACATCGAGGCATTTTTATCAGTGACACTTCAAGAAACTTTTCGCTCTGCATTTAATTCAGCCATACATCCAATCAACTCACTAAACTGGGAAATCTGTGTGATGGGTTGTGCTTGGGCGAGTTCCTCTGCCGTTCCATAACCATAATTCACCGCAATGGTGTCAATACCATTGGTACGCGCGCCAATAATGTCATACTGACGATCTCCGACCATGATACATTCAGCAGCATTCAAATTTTCCTGTTCCAGAATATAAGCAATTAAGTCTGCCTTATTGGTACGCTCACCTGTCAACTCACTGCCATACATTTCAGTAAAATATGAATCGAGCTGAAAATGCACAAGGATTTGTTTGGCAAAAATCGTTGGCTTCGCTGTCGCTAGAAATAAAGCATAACCTTGTGCTTGCAATTGCTGTAAAGTCTCGGCAACTGTAGGGTAAACTTCATTTTCAAATAAACCCGTCACCGAAAAACATTCACGATAAGCAAGTAATGCCTGTTCAGCCAAGTCATCATCCTGAGTATTCAATAATTTTGCCAATGACGCTTTCAGCGGTGGTCCAATGGTCCAGTCCAGATCAACTTCATCAGCTAAGGGGTGACCTAGTTTTTCTAAAGCATAACGAATTGAACGATGAATCCCCGCTTTCGGGTCAGTTAATGTTCCATCCAAATCTATCAGAATATTTTTGATCGTCATTCGTTCAATCTCTTACAGCCCTACACAACATCATCGAGAGTTTCTCAAAACTCCCCTATACTAGCCTAAATGACAACATAAAAGGAAATTGCAGTGCGTCCAACCGTACTTTGTTTTTCAGGTTTAGATCCATCAGGCGGTGCTGGTTTACAGGCAGATATTGAAGCGATTGGGCAAAGTGGTGCGCATGCAGCGATTGCCTGTACTGCCCTTACCATTCAAAACTCGCAACAAGTATTTGGTTTTGAAGCCACCTCAAAAGAATTATTGCTGGCACAAGCCAATGCTGTAGTGGGTGATTTACCGATTAAATGTGTTAAATCTGGCATGCTTGGTACAACGGATAATATTGCTGCTCTGGTTAAGTTTTTACGTGAACACCCTGACTATTTATATGTGCTGGATCCTGTACTTGTCGCCAATAGTGGTGGCTCATTGGGTGATCAGGCAACATTGGTCAAAGCCTTTGTTGAGTTAATCCCTTTGGCAACAGTGATCACGCCCAATACAGTTGAGTTAAGGGCTTTAACTGGCCTGAATGATATTGAACAAGCCACGCAAAAACTATTTGAGATGGGCGCAAAAGCGGTCTTAGTGAAAGGTGGACATGAAGATACGCCTGATCATATCCGTAACGTGCTCTATGCTGATGGTAAAATGATTGCGGAAAGTACTTGTCCTCGTTTAGAGGGTCAATATCATGGTTCAGGTTGTTCTTTGGCGAGCTTTATTGCAGGTCGTTTGGCTTTGGGAGATTCCCTTAAAATTGCAGTTCAACATGCAGAAACATGGTTATTTGGTGTTTTGAAAAATGCGGAATCGCCTGTAGTGAATGGTCAAAAGATTCCGAAGCGGTTTTAAGCTATTTTCAAATTGATAAATCGTCTAGAATTTATTAAATAAAAAAGGCGCCTATGCGCCTTTTTTACAATTCACAAATTACTGCGGAATACGCAACACCTGACCAGGAAAAATGTCATCGGCATTTTTTAACAACGGTCGGTTTGCCTCAAAAATTTTGTTGTACTGGTTTGGATCACCATAATATTCTTTTGAAATCTTAGATAAGTTATCTCCTGATTTCACTGTATAGAATTTGCTTTCAGGTTCAGGTGCTTCAACTGTCATCTGGTCATCAACTTGTGCCACATGGTCAACATTTCCAACTGCAAGTACAATCTTTTCTTTATCAGCCTGACTTTTGACTTGCCCTTTAATTGTTGCCAGATCAGTTGTACCGTTATAGGTAACGGATAAACCCTCAACACCCAAACCTAGACTTTTAATTAAACCTAATAACTTATTTGCAACTTCTTGAGCTGAGGGTTCAGCTGGCGTTGCTGGAGCAGCTTGTGGCTCTGCTGGTGCCGTATTTTTCTTACCAATACCTTTAACAAAATCAAAAAGACCCATTTGTTATTTCCTCTATAGTTATTTAATGATGCTTAGCCAGAATCGACCTACTTATTAGTTATACAGAAAAAATAAATGACTCGAGTTTCAATTTAACGAGGTCTTGTAACTATATGTATATTCATTAGAATCAGGTTAAATATGTTTATTCATTTCTCTACATACACAAAAAAGCCACCTTACGATGGCTTTCGATCAACTTAAGGCATGATGCAATTTAGGCATTTTCTCCCACAATATTCGCCATATAATCAATTGCGGATTGGACTGTGATAATTTTCTCTGCCGCTTCATATGGAATTTGAATACCAAACTCACTTTCAAGAGCCATAATGAGTTCAACCACCCCCAATGAATCGGCCCCTAAATCCTCTGTAAAAGTTGCATGAGGCTTAACCTCCTGCTCATCTACACTAAATTGCTCAATGATGATTTGTTTAATACGTTTTGCTATATCCATAAAATTTCCCTTTATTTTTTATGATTTAATTCGTTATTTTAAATCGAATAAATTTTATACACTCAAATCGTTATTTTTCATATCCAGAGTTTATTTTTTCTTGTAAAAATATGTATATGTTCTCTCCAGCGAAAAGTTAAGCCCATAAAAAAGCCACCTTGCGGTGGCTTTCGATCATGCAGGATGATTAACCAAGTTTCTTGGTTACATAATCAATTGCAGATTGAACTGTTGTAATTTCATTTGAATCTTCATCTGGAATGGTGATGTCAAAATCATTTTCAAAAGACATTACAAGTTCAACCAAATCCAAAGAGTCAGCACCTAAATCATCCATGAAAGATGCTTCATTCTTGATCTCTTCAGCACGCATACCTAATTGTTCAGCTACAGCTTGTTTGATGCGTTGTTCGATATCGCTCACAGGAATTCTCCTCATTGCTTGTGGCGTTTTAATTTGCCACTAGTTTAATTGAATATAAAAATTTTTAAAAGTTTATACATCACCACTTAGGCCATGTATAAACCACCATTTACGTGTAAAACTGTACCAGTAATGTAACTAGCCTTATCGCTGGCAAGGAAACTCACTGCATTCGCAATATCTTGTGGTTCACCCAGACGATTTAAAGCTACTTGATCACTCATCTTTTTACGAACATCTTCGCTTAACTGATCAGTCATTTCTGTTGCAATAAAACCAGGTGCCACACTGTTGACCGTAATCTGGCGGCTGCCCATCTCCTTGGCTAGGCTACGGCTGAATGCCTCAATGCCTGCTTTCGCTGCGGAGTAATTGGCCTGTCCTGGATTGGCAAAATGTGCAACCACTGAACTGATGTTGATAATGCGTCCAAAACGTGCCTTGGTCATGCCCTTGAGTACCCGCTTGGATAAACGGTAAACAGCTTTCAGATGAATATTAAGAATGTCATCCCAGTCATCTTCAGACATGCGAAGCAACAAGTTGTCCTTGGTGATTCCAGCATTATTGACCAATACAAGAACCGCACCATGTTTTTGCTCGATGTCTGAAACCAGCGCATCAATGGCCTCACCGTTACGGACATCAAGCACAGCGCCTGTTCCGTTTTCAGCAAAGCTTTCTGTCAGTTTTTGTGCGCCTGATTCAGAGGTCGCAGTTCCAACCACAAAAAAACCGTCTTGAATGAGTTGCTGTGCAATTGCTGCGCCAATTCCTCGGCTTGCTCCTGTCACCAACGCAACCTTTCGTTGTTGTGTCATGCAATTTTTCCTTCTGCCACCAAGACCGCGCTTAGGGCATCTTCCATACGTGCTTTGCTATCAATTGCAAATGCTTTTTCTATGTTCGGTAATCGCTTGGCAAGATTGCTGAGCACCGTACCTGGTCCACATTCAACCACATACTGAATACCCTGATCCTGTAGATATTGCATGGTACGTGTCCATTGCACCGACTGGTACAACTGAGCAGTGAGCGCCTGACGTAACTGGGCAACATCCGTTGCGATTTCCGCGTTGACATTTTGTATTACAGGAATGCGGGGTAGCTCAATGGCAGTTTGTTCCAAAGCTTCAGCAAACTGTTCAGCAGCAGGTTTCATGAGGGAACAATGAGATGGGACAGATACAGGCAGGGCTATCGCCTTACCAGACTGCTCTTTTGCCTCAGCCATGACTTGCTGAACCAATGCCGTGCTACCCGCAATGACCACCTGCCCCTGCGCATTATAATTGGCGGCATCAACTGAACCCTGACCAGCGGCAGACGCATTTTTACAAAGCTCAATCACTTTCTCATCGGCCAAGCCTAAAATTGCCGCCATTGCCCCCTCACCTTGAGGAACTGCATTCTGCATCAATTTACCGCGTAAATTGACCAGTTTCACCGCATCGGCAAGGGTCATGGCTTCTGCCGCAACCAGTGCGCTATATTCTCCTAAAGAATGGCCAGCAAGGAATTTTGGTGCAACACCACCCAGTTCCAGCCAGACACGCCATAAGGCAATGCTGGCCGTGAGTAATACAGGCTGGGTATTCTCAGTCTGATCCAGCCCCTCACCACTTTGTGCAATCTGCCAAAGGTCAAAGTCAACTGCTTCTGAAGCTTCTGTGAATGTATCTTTAACGACACTAAACTGCTCTGCGAGTTCAGCCAGCATACCCACTTTTTGTGAGCCCTGACCTGGAAAAACAAATGCTGTTTTTGTTGCTTGAGCTACCTGCCCAAGTCGTTTAATCGACATATAAAAATCCTTAAAATGGTCTATTGCCAGTTTGATCCATACCCACGATATTACATGAGAATGGCAACAGACTCTTTCCCGATGCGGCAATTTACCATTGATTAAATCGTTTTTTAATTGCGAAAAACAACAAAAAAGGGAGCTTTCGCTCCCATTTTTTCTATACTTTAAGCTAACGCTTAATGCATATGACTCAATTATTCAGCATCAGCTGCTTTAGCGAATAATTGACGACCACGGTAAATACCGTCTTTAGTCACATGGTGACGACGATGAGTTTCACCAGTAGTTTGGTCTACAGATAATGCATTCTCGGTTAAAGCGTCATGTGAACGGCGCATGTCACGGCGAGAGCGACTTTTACGGTTTTGCTGAACGGCCATGATGGCTCCTTACAAAGATCGAAAAAATGGATCAGAACAAATTCAGTTGTCTTAACTCAACATGATAACACAATTTGTGTTATGAGTTAAGTTTGCCTTTCAAACTTGCCAAAACATCAAACGGATTGTCCCGTTTTTCTTCAACAACTTCCTGAACGGCAGGTTGATGCTTATGCTCACAGGCATCATGCTTGGGAGACAAAGGCATCAACAATAACAATTCATCTTCTAGCAATGCGAGCAAGTCAATGGAAGCAGGCGTATCAAAATCACCTTTTTTCGAAGACTCACTTTCACCTAAGACGATGAAATCAGCATCCTCATCCAATCGCTCTATCAGTGACTCATCATCAACCAAGGCTAAATGAAAATCTGAAACCAGTTCAATTTCAACAGGCCCCAAACAACGTTGGCACTCCATTGGAACTTTGGCGTCAATATGTCCATCCAGCCATACAATACGATGATAGGCATCCATTGATAGCTTACAGTCTATGTTGATCAATTGATCATCAATTGAACCAACAGCTTCTCGAGCAATACGAGCAAAGCGAGACAACGGCAGTGTTCCTGACCATGTATAGCCCTGTTCAGCCCATTTAAATGGCTCGATTTGGCTTGGAAAAGTGTTTGCTGACATAATTAAGGCGGCAATTCTACAAATTCATCGGTACTCTGTCAAAGATTAAGATACAATTTTGCACTTCTTTAGACAGAACTTGGGGTAAGTTAAGCAATGCACCTGTTGCAGCCGCAACCTGAAGTAACAACTTCATTACTTGTTGGAACCCATTCAACCCTTTCGCCTGTGTTATCACCAGATCAAGTGCAACGCTCATCCTGGCAAAACTTAACAACAGAACCAGAGCAGGTTGATTGGCTTATTTTACACTTTAATCACTGGTTTTCCCACCATAATGTCACCTTGGTTAAAGGTGATTTTGAACCAGAATATTTCCCAGCCACCGCTGAACAGCCTGCACGAATCCAGTTTGCCCATGGTTTCTTTAACAGTGCCCTGCATGAAATTAGCCACTGGTCTATTTCTGGTGAGAAGCGACGTATTTTACCTGATCTGGGATATTGGTATGCACCCGATGGCCGCAGCGCCGAGCAACAGGCTTTATTTGAACAGGTTGAAATCAAGCCACAGGCCATTGAATGGTTATTTGCAACCGCTTTTGGTCGGAAATTCCGTGTGTCTCTGGATAACTTGACAGGTGATGGTGGCAATGGGCAAAAGTTTAAAGACAATGTTTTTGCCCAAGTACAGCGTTATTTTTCGGGTGAAGCAAAGCTACCTCGTGATGCAGCACATTTCATTCATTATATCTGCCTATGCACACGTCAAGGCATGCCGTTACAACTCGATGAATTTAAACGTGAATACCTTGATTAAATGACAAAATTACCACATCCAGACCTTGCGCCCCAGTAAAATTACGTTTCATAATTAATTCAGCCACTTAGATTAGGGAGCTACAAAATGTTGCATTTACATATTCATCCTGAAAATCCACAGGCTCGCTTAATCAATCAGGCGGTTGAACGTATTCGCGCAGGCGATGTTGTGGTCTATCCAACCGATGCAGCTTATGCAATTGGCTGTCAGATTGGAAACAAGAATGCGATGGAGCGGATTGCCCAGATTCGTGGCCTGGGTCCAAAGCATCAATATGCGATTATGTGCTGTGACTTATCCGACATTGCGACCTATGCCAAAGTGGACAATGCCATGTATCGGCTGTTAAAAAATAATACCCCTGCTGTCACCACCTTTATTTTGCCTGCAACCAGTGAGGTGCCAAAGCGTTTAATGCATCCGAAGAAAAAAACCATTGGTTTACGCATTCCAAGCAATCCGATTGCTCAGGCATTATTAAAAGAACTGGGTGAACCTTTATTGACCAGTACCCTGATTTTACCTGATCAGGCAGACCCGTTGGATGATCCATTTGATATTGAAAACCAGTTGGGTAAACGGATTGATGTATTTGTGGATGGTGGTTTTGGCACCTTATCCACCACCAGTATTGTGGATTTATCGGGAGAAAATCCTGTCGTTGTACGTCGTGGTGTCGGTGATGTCAGTGCTTTTGAGTAAACCAGAACACGTCACTTAGTGAAGCGATGCAGCCCGCTCACTTGAAGAACCTTGAACCGCTGGAGCAGCGCTTGGCACACGAGTCACTTCTCTAGGTTCTTCAATGATTTCACCCTGTTTTGCAGTCCGAATTTTATCAAAATTAGGACAGGCTGAAATTCTTTGCTGAAAAGAAAATATTTCCTTTCCAAATTTATCCTTGGTTATTAAATAAAAAGTGACTTTATCTTGCTCCAATACATTTAACATCGCCAAACGTGGCTTAATCTCCATCGCTGTCAATCCATTCAATTGACTACACCAAGCCTTTTGGAATGTTTGTTTATTTAACAATTCAGGAATAGCCACGGCATTAACTAAAAAGTTTTGATAAATACGAATATTGGGATATTGATTTAAAAGATCAATTTGCAAACCTGGTGGCTGCCTAGATGCAATTTCCTTTTTTGTATCATCAGACCAAGTTGTTTTTAAATATTCTCTAGCCTGTTTTTCATATTTATAAGACTGATATTTGGGATAGATGACTTGCCAAAATATCATCAATATCGCAATAACGATCATTACATTTTTCATGTCAATTCAGATTCCTAACCCTGTAATTCTCAATATTTCAGTCTGAGAAAATCCTAAGACACACTTTGTTTAAGTAGTTGAAATTCAGGACATTGTGTAAGCACCTGTTTATGTTCCATTAAAACCTTACCAAAACGAGCTTTTACGATATAGGTCATGGCAACATTATCTTCTTCTATAACATTTACAATAGCTTTTGCCTTATCTTTATCCTCTTTTTCAGGAAGCCTCGAAAAAACCTGGCAAGCTATTCTCTGGCTATTTTCCATAAGTTTAGTCTTAATTATCGCTTCTGCCTGTGCTGGAAGCTCTTGAGTAAAATCAACGTAAAAAAACAGGTTAGGATATTGATTGAGAATATCAGCCTTAATAGGTAAGTCTTTCATGGCATCTTTCATTTCTGGTGTATATGAAAAGTTTTTTAGACCATTTCGTGCTGTCTCCTCAAATTCATGCTGCCAGTATTTTTCTGTTCCATAGAATAATCCACCAATAATCAGAAGCCCCACCACAACAAATTTAACATTCATATTTTTCCCCATATTTTCATTATTTAGTCTATAAATACATAAAATAGAATATAGCGTTATTATTTATAAATATTTATAAAATTCAATAAAATAATAATTCCAATAGTAAAATAAACTCTTTTTCCGATAAAAGGTTCAAAAACAATAAATTGATGAAAATATAAGATGATTTACAAATTTTTATTTAGAAAACTTTATCAAACCTTATTGAGCTTGAAGTCAACTTATATTGATACGCTGAGTTGAATGTATTGACGAATCAATAATTTTTCTTATGCTAGTGTCAAAAACAAAAATGACATATATGTATGAAAAACGGTGACACGCAGCAACACATTGCAACATTAGAACAGATCATTCAATTTGGTGTGGGCCAAGACCGTACTGATGGCAGTCTTGATATTTTTATTGATAAATTGTCAGGGAAATTACCACTTGGTGCAGATGCGCCCACTTTCGAATCCCGAAAACGTATTATCTGCCTTGGGTTACGTTCTAAAATTGCCCAGTTCTCAACGATTACATTTTTATGCGGTTTTCTTACCCTTATCTCTGCATTAATGGCATGGGCACTGATTCCTGATTTAACCCTGTTCAGCTATGCCCTCATCAGTTTAATGTATGCTTGGGGTTGTATTACAGCCTATCGCCAGTCTAAAAACTATTATCAAATTTTGAATGCAATAAAAATACTGCAACAAACTCAACCTGATCCAGCAGTATTCCACCCTGTGATTGATCAATATGCTTTAGATGCCCAATTTTTTAAATCTCGACAACAAACCCGCATAATTGCCTGTGTGATTGTTCTTATTTCGAGTGGATGTCTATTTAGTATTTATCAGAATCCGCCTAAGGCATTATTTCAAATTAGTTTTATATTGCCTTTCATGCTGATGTTAGGGATTGGTTTATTATTTCATCCTATTTCCAGAAAAGAGAGTTTGTATCTTTATGGAACAGCACAGTTACCCTGGAAGCATTTTCCAGTTTTTCTTAAACTGTGCTGCATTTTGGGTGGAATTCTTTCAATGACAATGATGATAAGCTATGAATTTTTATCCTAGCCTAGAGGTCAATTCAGATAACCGCTGTTTCTGAACACCCCGCTGATCAAAATTTTCTGGACTTAACCATTGTTGATAAGCATGCGCTAATTCTGGCCATTCATCATCAATCATCGAGAACCATACCGTATTACGATTTCGTCCTTTAATAATGCGGTCCTGACGAAACAATCCCTCGTATTGAAAACCAAACCGTAAAGCCGCTGTCTTTGATGGTTCATTACAATCATCACACTTCCATTCAACACGTCTAAAACCATTGTTAAGACATTGTTGTAACAATAAAAAGATGGTTTCTGTGGCTACCCTGGATTGCTTCATCTTATGCGAAAAGTACACATTGCCAATTTCAACCGCACCATGTGCAAGTCTGGGATTTAACAAGGCAACCCAACCCTGTACCTCTCCAGCAACCTCAATCAAAAAGTGGCTGGAATCCTTGAAGCCAAATAAATTTTGTAATGAATCTTTTAGGCTTTGCTGGCTCTGTGGTGCGGAATAAGGCAAATAGGTCCAGCATCGTTCATCAGGTTCAGTTGATACCGCTTCCCATAACTGCCCTGCCGCCTGATCTGTTATGCCATGAGCCACATCGACCAGCCTGACATATCGTCTCGATATATCACCCTGAACAGTAAAAGCAGTCACATTTTCCTCAAGTGAAGAACCAGTCATTTGCCCAAACTGATTCTGTTGTGTTTTTAAATAATTTCTCATTGGCTGTTATCGTTTAATTAAAGTCTTTTTGGAAACCCATTTAAACATAGGTTTAGCTCTGTTCAATGTGGAATTGCATCACAATAAAAAATACCCTGAGAACTTTAAGGTTTTTGTAAGTGAGTAATTTATTAAATTTGCTATTTCGATTAGAATAGCCAAGCTCTTGGTAGCATTGTGTCGTCCTTGCACACAAAATTATATCTTTCATGCTTTTGAAAATTCGCGTGGCTTATAACGGTAATGAATCAAACTCTCCCCTCAGTTCTGGAGTCTACTCCATCCATTCGCGTGCTTGACGAGTGGCAGAAGACTATACCCGAAGATTTGTACATACCACCTGCTGCGTTTGAAATCTTGCTTGAGCAATTTGAGGGCCCCCTGGATTTTCTGATTTACCTGATTCAAAAAAATGGTTTTGATTTATTGCAGCTCGACATCTCCCCAATCGCGACTCAGTATCTTTCCTATATGGACAGCATGAAGTCGCTGAATATTGAGCTGACTGCGGATTATATGGTGATGGCAGCGCTACTTGCCGACTTGAAATCACGTTTATTACTTCCTAAACCCAAAGTTGCTGATCAATTTGAGAAAGATCCTAAACAGGAACTGATTGACCGTCTGGAAACCTATTTACGCATTAAACAGGCGGCTGAACGTCTGGGGCAAATGCCAATTTTTGAGCGGGATACCTTTAGTACCAATGTCAGTATTGGTCATATTGCCCCAATCTACGAGGGTTATGATGTCGATGCCCTGCGTGACGCATTATTCTGTATCTTTAACCGTCCTGAACCCATCACCCATGTGGTTGCACAAGAACCTGTATTGCTTGAAGAGCGTATGGCCTATATTGAAAGCCAGCTTGCATCTGGTGAAAGTTTAAGTTTTATTGAACTGCTCAATCCCAAACAGGGTCGTATGGGGATGGTGGTGACTTTTATGGCGGTGCTGGAACTGACACGTCAGCAAAAAATTCAAATTATTCATACAGGCATTGAAGCCCCTCTGACTGTTCAGGGGATTGCCGTATGAGTTTAGACCAGTTCGATGCCAATGAGGGAATGTCACTTGAAGACATTCATCATGATGTTTTATTGCAGATTGAAGCAATTATATTTGCCAGTGACTCAGCCGTTTCACTTGCACGGTTAAAAGAAGCCTTTCAGAACCAATACTCCAAGCAGCAATTACGCACGTTTTTACAACAGCTTGCGATGTTGCAGCATGGCCGCTCCATTGAACTGATTGAAACGGCACAGGGCTTTCGTTTTCAGGTGCGAGCCAAGTACCGTAATATTATTGCCCAAGTCTGGCCAGAACGTCCAACCAAGCTATCGCCATCGCTGCTCGAAACAGTCGCCGTGATTGCCTATCATCAGCCTGTCACGCGTGCCGATATTGAACAGATTCGTGGTGTATCGAATAATAGCCAGATTTTAAGAACTCTTTTTGACTGGAACTGGGTTAAAGAAGCTGGTTTCAGGGATTTACCTGGAAGACCTGCGTTGTTGATTACAACGCCCCAATTTTTAAATGCTTTTGGTTTAGTGTCATTGAATCAATTGCCTCCCCTACAGAACGCCAAGGAAGCATTCATGGCTCTCGATGCACATGCACCGAAGTCTTGAGAGAGGTGAACTGTTGATCATTATGTCTAAGGTTGTGCTGTCATGAGTGAAAAATTACAAAAGGTGTTGGCGAGAGTCGGGTTAGGCTCACGTCGTTATATGGAAGAGGTGATTGCTGCTGGCCGTGTCAGTATCAATGGTCGCATTGCCCAGGTGGGTGAGCGTATCGAACCAACTGATGAACTGCGTATTGACGGTCGTAAGGTGCAGTTCCAGATTGAAGATGAAATTCGCCGCCGTGTCCTGATTTACTATAAGCCAGAGGGTGAGATTTGTTCGCGCAATGATCCTGAAAATCGTCCGACTGTCTTTGAACATTTGCCTCAAATCGCCAATGATCGCTGGGTAATGGTGGGTCGTCTGGATATTAACAGTACAGGCTTGTTGTTATTCACTAATGATGGCGAGCTTGCTAACCGTTTGATGCATCCCTCCAATGAAGTTGAACGTGAATATGCGGTGCGTGTGATGGGTGAAGTCACTCCACAAATCCGTAACAATATGCTAAAAGGCGTTGAACTTGAAGATGGCCCTGCCAAGTTTGAATCATTCTCCGAAATTGGTGGCGATGGTATCAACCGTTGGTATCAGGTCGTGGTGAAAGAAGGCCGTAACCGTGAGGTGCGCCGTATCTTTGAATCACAAGGCTTGAAAGTCAGCCGCTTGTTGCGTACCCGTTATGGTACGGTGATCCTGCCGCGTGAGTTGCGTACAGGTCGCTGGATGGAGCTGGATCGAGCCGATATTGATAATCTGGCAAAATCAGTTGAGTTGAAGCCACGTCAGGGGACTGGCCTGTTTGGTATGGCAAAACGCCGTACTGAAAAAATGACGGAAAAACCATTGGCTGCACGCCGTGGCGGTTATTTACGTCAACAGCGCCGTGATGATGAACAGCAAGATCAGCAGCGTTCCAGCCACAACGGTAATAATAACAATGGCCGCAAAACCATTGGTTTTAACAAAGGCTTTAAGAAATTTTAATCCCTTGCCTTGAAATAAAAAAATGCTCTGATTAGAGCATTTTTTTATGGCTCAACTTTAATGATGGTGACCGATCCCCTGCGGAATCGCATTGAGCAACTTCTTGGTATATTCATGCTGCGGATGCAAATACAGTTCATCCGAATTGGCAATTTCTACCACTTCACCATGATTCATCACCATGACCTGATCTGAAATATATTTCACCACCGATAAATCATGTGAAATGAAAATATAACTCAGTCCAAATTCGTCCTGTAAATCCTGCAACAGATTCAGCACCTGCGCCTGTACCGACACATCCAGCGCAGAAACCGACTCATCACAGATTAAAATTTCTGGCTTTAAGGTGAGGCAACGGGCAATCGCGATTCGCTGGCGTTGTCCACCAGAAAATTCATGTGGATAACGGTCATAGGCATCTACAGGTAAACTGACTTTCTCCAGTAACTCCAAAGCCATCTTTTTACGTTCTGCATCATTTTGCCCAATGCCATGAATCCGCATCGGTTCAAGTAAAATCTGCCCAATGGTAAAACGGGGATTGAGTGATGCATAGGGATTCTGGAAGATGATCTGAATCTTGCGCTGATATGGGGAAAATTCTTTTTCAGTCATGGACAAAATATCTTTACCATTTATCAAGGCTTGCCCACCTGTGGCTTGATGCAATCGCATCAGCAATAAGCCAATCGTGGTTTTACCTGAACCCGACTCTCCCACCAGTCCTAAAGTTTTACCTTTCGCCAACTGAAATGAAACACCCTTAACCGCCTGAAACTCATCTTTGCCCCATAATCCTTTACGGCTATAAAATGATTTTTTCAGGTCTTTGACATCCAAAATAATCGGTTCTTCGCCTGTCAGTCCTCTACTACGTTGCTTTAGGTTAAGTTCGGCTAAATTGCTGACCTCAACCAATTGTCCATTTTCCTGTTGCATAAAATCACTGGTCACAGGTAAACGATATGGACGTGAGGACAACTGTGGACGGCAATGTAACAAGGCTCGGGTATACACATCTTTGGGTTGCTGCAACACCTGCTCAACCTTGCCTGCCTCACGGATTTCGCCATGACGCATCACGATCACTTCATCGGCGATTTCACCGACCAAAGCCAAATCATGGGTAATAAACAGCATCGACATTTGATGACGTTGACGAAGTGATTCCAATAAATCAATAATCTGCTTTTGAATGGTCACATCCAATGCTGTAGTCGGCTCATCGGCAATCAGAAGTTTGGGTTTACAGGCAATTGCCATTGCAATCATCACCCGTTGCTGCTGACCACCTGAAAGCTGGCTTGGATAAGCATCTATTTTGCTTTCAGGTGATGGCATACCGACTTCATGCAGCAATTCCAACACTCGGCTTCTTGCCTGTTTACGATTCATCCCTAAATGAATACGAAGCACTTCGGCAATCTGATCTCCGACCGTGAATACAGGATTGAGTGAGGACATCGGCTCCTGAAAAATCATGGCAATGTCTTTGCCGCAAATCTGGCGGATTTCCTTTGCGGATAAATTGAGTAAATCCTTACCCTCAAAGCTGATCTTGCTTTGATTGGCAATCTGGCTCTGCCCTTTGGGCAATAAACCCATAATCGCCAATGAAGTCACGGATTTGCCACTACCCGACTCACCGACCAAAGCAACCGTTTTATTTTTTGGAATATTAAATGAAATACCCTTGACCGTTTCAATCCACTGCTGGTTTTCACCCTTAAAACTGATATAAAGATTTTCGACTTCCAATAACGGCGTTTCATGATTATTTTGCATCTGATTTCTCCGCTATTTTAGTTTGGGATCAAGTGCATCACGCAATGCATCAGTAAACATTGAAAATGCCGTGACCAAAACCGCCATCGCAATCGAAGCCGCAGCCAATTGCCACCATTTCCCTAGAATCAATTCACTTTGTGCTTCATTGAGCATACTCCCCCATGACACCACACCAACAGGTACCCCAAAACCCAGAAAGCTAAGGATGACTTCGGATTTGATAAAAGACACCACCAGAATCGAAATCTGTACCAAGGCAATATGGCTGACATTTGGAAAAATATGCACAAACATTCGACGCATATTGCTGACGCCAATGGCTTTGGCTGCCAGCACATATTCACGCGATTTGTGCTTCATATATTCGGCACGAATCAGACGGAATACCCCCGTCCAACCCGTTAAGCCCAGAATGAGTACAATCGAAAGAATGCCTTTTTGCTGCAACACCGCAGCAATCGCCAGCACCAATAACAGATAAGGAATCGAGGTGAAAATGTTATAGAACCAATTCAGTACATCATCGACCCAACCGCCAAAATAACCTGCAATTGCCCCTAAAAATGTGCCAATCATCACCGATAATAAGGCTGCCAATAGTCCCACTAAAATTGAAGTTTCAGCTCCTTTAATGGTTTTAAGCAAAACATCCTGCCCCCATTTATCTGCTCCAAATGGCAAGGTAGTTTTCAGTTGCTGTTGTTGATCGAGTAAATGTCCGCCCAACTGCTGATCAATTGCCTGCATATCCGCAGCTAATGGGTCAATCATGCCATAGTTGTCTATGGCTGAACTGCCATGTTGTTCCGCCTGAATTTCCGCATTGAGTTGTTGAATCACATCTTTGAGTGGGTCGACTGGGTTTTCAGGTAGTGCTGCTGTCGTTTCAGTGGTTGCTGTCGCTGGTTCAGCATCCGCACCCTGAAAAGTGGGGGGCGCATAACTGACTGCCACTTCCTTATTCCAGTTCGATGCAATCACGCCCGTCATGGATAAAGCCAGCAAAATGAAATAGAACAACACCACCAAAAAGGAAATGACGGCAATGCGGTCTGCTTTTATTCGGTTTAATGCCAGATGCCATAATCCATTTGACTTTGTAGATTGATCAATAGAGGCCTTATTTTTAAAAATTGTACTGAGCATGATTCCCTCCTATTTCAACTGAACACGAGGGTCAATGGCTTTGTAAATCAGATCAGCAATCAAATTAAAAATCATGGTGACGGCTGCCACATAGACTGTAATCGCCTTAATCACAGGAAAATCACTGCGTTCCACCGCAATAATAATTTCCCGCCCAATGCCAGGAATCCCAAAGAAACGCTCAATCAGAAATGCACCGATTAATAAAGCTGGCAAGCTTGCCATCACCTCAGTGACAATCGGAATCGAAGCATTACGCAACACATGAACGCCCAAAACCCGTGTTTCAGGCACACCTTTAGCACGGGCCGTCCGCACATAGTCCTGATGAATTTCATCCAGCACAAAGCTACGATATAAGCGTAAGGTCGGTGCGATGCTCACCACCAGCATAATCAGGATGGGTAATAAGGAATAATAAAATAGATTTTCGCGAAAGCTGTCGCTCCAGCCCTGCACAGGAAACCAGCCCAACTGGTAAGCCAAAACATACTGGAAAATGATGATATAGACCAAAATACTGATCGACATGCCAATGGTACACAGCATCATGACCATACGGTCTGTCAGTGAACCACGTACCGATGCCACCGCCAAGGCCAGCACAATCGAGATCACGGTTTGCAGAATCACCAGTGGAACCAATAAGGTCAGTGATGGCCCCAAACGGGTCAAGATAATCTGCGATACCGATTCACCTGTACTCCAGCTTGCGCCATAGTCAAAGGTCAGGATTTGCTGAATAAAAATCCAGAGTTGCACGTAATAAGGCTGATCCACGCCCAACTGTTTACGGATATTTTCAATCTGTTCAGGATTGGACATTTTGCCTGCCAGAATATAGGCAGGGTCGCCACCAACCCAGTTAAACAGGAAAAAAATCAGCAAAATGACACCCAACATGGTTGGAATCATTTGCCAGAGTCTACGCACGACATAAGCAAACATCTTGGCACATCCTTATTTGACTCGTTGTCCTGTAATTTCATCCAGAAATACCTTGTTGTCAGGCGCTCTACCCAGAAAATCTTTCACCAGTTCAGCCGCTTTTTTCTGGCTGCCCTGTGACAAAATAGTCTGGCGATAACGTTGTCCAACTTCTGGATTATTCAGGTTATCCCCAAAGGCAGATAACATATCCAATGCCAATACTTCAGACCACATGTAGCCGTAGTAACCTGCCTGATAGCCCATTAAATGTCCGAATTGCCCTGGGAATTGGGTATTTTCCACATAGCCCAATGCGGTTGCCGATTCCATTTTTTTCCAGACATCCAATGGTTGCAGTTGGCGAGGGTCTTTGTCATGCAATGCCATATCATATTGTGCATACAGGGTTTGGCGAGCATAACGTGCGCCACGTCCATAGTTGTGTACTGCATTTAAACGCTCAATCAGCACATCATCAACACGAGGGCAAGCAGGCTCACAATAGTCCGCTACTTTGGATAAGGTTTCTTTACGTCTCGCCCATTCTTCATACATTTGCGAGGGCGCTTCGACAAAATCGCGCTCGACTGAAGTGCCAGATTGCCCCACATAACGGGTATTGGACAAAATGCCATGCAAGGCATGTCCAAACTCATGTACAAAGGTTTCCAGCTCATTGCTATTTAAACCCTTACGATTAAAATTGGTCACCAACACTGAAATTGGTTTACGCCCTGTTAAGCTGCTACCGCCATACACGCCCCACACTGCCGCATGTCCATATTTGCCCTCACGCGGAAATTTATCCATATACAAACCGCCAAGCAATTGCCCAGTTTTCTGGTCGGTCACATCGTAATATTCAACTTCATCCTGCCATGTATCCACTTTGACAGGTTTAAATTCTATCCCATATAGATTTGATGAGATCGCAAATAACCATTTCTGTGCCGCTAAGGTCGGGAAATAATCACGCATTTTTTCCTGATCAATCTGGTATTTATCCTTGCGTAATTTTTCTGTCCAATAGCCCACGTTCCAGCGTGTAATCTCTGCCTGTTCTAAAGGAATATTCAGTGTTTTTGCCTTAAATTCCCTTAATTCCTGCATTTCCTTTTGCTCAAGTGGCGTCACAATCTGGTAAATGTTATTCAGGAAATCATTCACCGTTTTTGGATTTTTCGCCATGCGTTTTTTTAAGGCGAGATCGGCATAGCTTGGCTCACCGAATAACTGTGCCTGTTCATAACGCAGGTCAATAATCTGTTTGAGCAAGTCCAGATTCTTTGCTGTACCCCGTCGGGTAAAAGCAGTCTGGTAACGTTTACGTGCTGCATCACTCTCAGAAAGTTCCATAAACGGCTGATAGGCAGGATAATCAAATCCCAGCAAATAGTTACCCTTATCATTTTTCTTGGCATTAGCAAGATAGCTCTCTGGCAAACCTTTTACTTCATTTGGGGTAAATTCCAGTTTTTCAGGATTATCATTAATATTGCGAGTAAATTGCTGTGAGAGTTGGGTTTGTTGATTACGGATTTCCTTTAAGCGTGTTCTTTTTGCCGGTGACAATTGCACGCCTGTATTCTCAAAGTCAGTTAAAATATCCTGACGGTATTTCACATCAATTGGATCAGTCGCTTTGCTATTTTTAATACGTTGATAGAGTTTTGGGTTCTGATATAAATCGGTCTGCAACTGTTCCATTTTGACAATACAGTCATCAGCCGCCTGACGAAACTTCGTATCAGGATAGACATTACGATATAAGCTGATCGGATTGGTCAAGTCCTCAAACATCGCCATAAAAGCATCCCATTCTGCTAAAACAGGTGCAGCATTGGACTCAGCTTTGACTGGCTTTTTTTCGAGCTGGGAAATACGTTGCTGGAGTTTTTGAATGCTGGCATCACACCATTGCGGTTGGTCGGCGAGTTTTAGAATAGGTAAGGTAGCGCGTGCTGGTTCTGCCCATGCCGTTTGGTTGATTCCACAAAGACCAATAAAGCACAGCCCCAAATTTGTTAATGTCTTTTTTGCCACACGCTTTCTCCAATTCATTTCAATTCTGTTCAATTTAATACTAATTTTCAAAAGATTCTTACTTTCAAAATCTATATTTAAGTTCGTTCTATACAGCTAACGAATTTATGAAAAAACAATTATCTTGGCGGAGTCCTGCCAAGTTCTCATCCTATTTCAGGATTAGCCTGCGGCTCGCCCTACTTTTCTTTCGGGAAAAGTAGGCAAAACCATTGTCATCCGCAAAACTCGTTCAATACCATCGAGTTTCTAATCTATCGCAGAAATAACATCCTACAAATGAAATCCTGTCTCGGACAATTGCGGATGACGTTTCCGAGTATCAAATATTACGATTATTCCTATATTAAAAGCCCATCTTATCCAAATCTTGCCTAATAGCCTCAACCCCCATTATTTACTATCGTGCTAGGCGGCATGGATGCCGCCCCGTCGGACTGCGGTAACAGGGACGTACTGTCAGTCCGACAAAGGATTTTTGCTTACTTTTCATCCCTGAAAAGTAAGGTATTGCCTATGCGAAAAATAAAAACTTTACACAACATTTATGGCTGTGCCATGTTGTGATGATAATGTCTTTACAAAAGTTAGTATTATTTCCTTTCCTCAATATCAATATACATCCATTCCGCAGGCAAAATCGGATGCTTTTTATAGCCAATCACACGCGGCTGAGCCAAGACATTACGATAACGACTCGAAATCATTTGTACAGGAGAATAAAACTCCAGCAAGCGTGCCATCTTCCGATATAACTGATCCCGTTCAGGCCCATCTGACAATTTTAATGTCCGCTCATATAAACGGTCATACTCAGCTAACTTAAAACAGGAATTATTGGTGGCATTAACATTTTTGCCATAAAACAACTGCATAAAATTATCGCCATCAGGATAATCCGCAATCCATGCAGAACCCTTGAACATGGTTTTACACTGCTTTTCTGCTTTTAAACCCTCAGCAAATGGCACAGGTTTGGAGACCATATTCACTTTAATGCTGGCTAAATTTTTCTTTAATAATTCAGCCATTTGCATACTACGTGCGCTATTACTGGATGGCATAAACTCAATCAGCAAAGGCTTGCCATTCGGTAAAGTACGCCAGCCATCCGCCCCAACTTTATAATGATAACGATCCAGCAACAAATTGGCAGCTTTCACCGAATAAGGAACACTACCCTTATAGTTTGGATCATGCCCTGCAACGCCATAAGGAATGGGGAACTGCAAACGCTTGGCATCCCCTTTCATTAAAATCTGAATGTCTTTTTCAGGTGAATGCGCCATTGCCATTGCACGGCGTAAGGCAATTTTTTCCTTACTCAATCCACCCACTACAGGGTTTTGCATATTCCAGTATAAATAATCAATCGAGGGATCAGAAATACGGGAAAGCTGAATGCCTTTCTGCTCAAATTCAGGTTTTAACTTACCATCTTTGAGTGCCTGAGCAGGCAAATCTCCTGTTAAGGTCAATAAATCCAGCCCGTCTTTTTGAAAAGATAACCAACCCGACTGTGCTTCCTCAATCACCTGAATATTCACCACACCAATCTGTGGCATTTTTTTGCCTTGCATCTGCTGGACAATTTTCTGATCTTCAGGATTGCTGGCTTTAAAATCCCAGACAAAGCCACGATAGTCAGGATTGGCTTTTAAAATAATTCGTGAAGCGGGTATCCAGCGAGCCAATAAATAAGGTCCTGTGCCAATCGGATGCCCCATGACAAAACCAGCCTTGTCCCGATAATGTTCAATCACTTCACGCGCCACTGCCCCTGTTGGCTGGTGTGCCAGCAACATCGGAAAATTATGATTTGGTTCAGTCAGGCGAATCACCAGCGTATAACGGTCAGGCGTTTGCAAGCCTGCAATCGGTTGATCGTAATTAAACTTCCCCGTTTTATTCGCTTGCTGAATGGCACTGTCCATTCCTGCGATGCGTCCCTCAAACAGCCAACTACTTGGTGAATGCAGTTGCGGATCAAGCAAACGCTTAAAGGAATAAGCATAATCTGCTGCTGTGAGTTCTCGTGGCTTCCCCTTAAACACAGGGTCTGGAGAAAAATAAATCCCTTTTTTAAGACGGATAGTATAAGTCAAGCCATCCGCACTGACTTCTGGCAAGGCAGCCGCAGCATTGGGAATCAGCTTGGCAGGTGAAGCCAGATAATCATAGGTATATAAGGTATCAAAAATGGAATACAGTACATGCGCTGAATACAAATCCTGAACTGCGGCAGGATCAAAACCCGTTTCCGCCACAGGAAAGGCATAGCGCAGCACCTTGTTTGGATCGGCTGGACTTTTTGCCATTGTCCCATTGCTTATGCCAATCGACATTGTGCCAAGCAAAACCGCCATCCCATACTGCTGCAATGAAAGTTTAAAATTCTGCTTCATACGTGTTCACATTATTTCTTTTGTGTTGGAACAATATCCAGATATTGCCAATTGGTATTCATAATCGGATGTGCCTTAAAGCCCTGAATTTCAGGCTGAATGACCCAGTTACGGATACGGGTATCCTGTAGCACCCACGGATTATCCGCTTCAATTTGTCGGCTCATTTTTTCATAAAAAGGTATACGTTGATCAGGCGGTTGCTGCATGGCTTGTTGATAGAGTGCATCATAGGCTGCGGATTGATAACAGGATAAATTGCCTCGACCAACATTCGCCCCATAAAGCAGTTGAACAAAATTCTCTCCCTCTGGATAATCGGCATGCCACGCACCGCCCCACATCATATATTGACATTGAAAAGCGGCCTTGAGGTTATCGGCAAAATTACTGACCTTAAAATCTACCCGAATGCCAATCGCATCCAGCCCCTTTTTCCACAGTTCTGAATAAATCACAGAAGACGAACTACTTTCGGTATTGATTTTGAGGGTTAAAGGCTTGCCATTTGGAAAAGTGCGATAACCATCTGCCGCCTTTTTATAGCCAAAATGATCCAGTAATTTATTCGCCAAGACAGGGTTATAACCAATGCTACTGCGATAATTCGGGTTATGACCATTCACGCCAGCAGGTACCAGCATTTCTGCCTTAACCGCCTGCCCCTTACGAAGAATACGAATATACTCATTCATATTCAATGACATGGCAATCGCTCGTCTTAACGCAATTTTATCCAGACTACTGCCACCGACCACAGGATCACGCATGTTAAACATGGTGTAGGTGACTTCTGCTTCCTTATTGGCATATAGGCGAATGCCCTTTTTCTGCATCTCCGCATTCAGTTGATTGTTTTGATCTAAGGCTTTGGCAATGGCATTGGCCGTTAAGCTATCAAAATCAAGTTGTCTGGACTGAAATGCCAGCCAGCGTGATTGTTCTTCTTCAATAATGCTGACGGTCACTCTGCCAATTTGTGGCATGTGTTTACCACTCATTTGCTTGACCAGTTGATTATCCCAAGCCGTGCCTGTGGATTTAAAATTCCATGTAAAACCACGATAATCAGGATTGGCGACCATCTCAATTTTACTGCGAGGCACATATTTACCCAGCATATAAGGCCCTGTGCCAACAGGATGCATCCCGATACGATCTTTATAGTATTCAACCACTTCCCGAGCCGTTGCGCCAAAGGTGCTATAGGCAAGAATATAGGGAAAATTATAATCAGGCTGGGTTAGAGTAAATTGAATGGTGTATTTGTCAAGCGCCTTTACTCCCTCAATCGGTGCATCGTAATCAAATTTTCCCGTCTTGTTGGCTTGCTCAACCAGCGCATTTGCACCAAGCAATTTATTATCAATAAAGGAAAAAGACGGTGCATGATTTTTGGGGTCGAGAATACGCTTGACCGCATAGACATAGTCTTCAGCAACCAACTCTCTACGCTTGCCTTTAAATGCAGGATCATCAGTAAAGTAAATGCCTGACTTGATTTTAAAGGTATAAACCTGCCCATTTTTTTCGATCACTGGCAGGCTTTCTGCTGTTGCAGGCACTAGCCTGACTGGATTTGCCAAGTAATCGTATTGAAGTAATCTTTCAAAAATCACATCGGCAATATTGCCACTATAAAAGTTGGAGGTTTTGACCATATCAAAACCATCATCAGGCGCAGGAAACGCCACCCTCAGCACCTTGTCAGCTTGGGCAGGACTCTTTGCATGGCTGACTGGCATCCCTGCAATCATGACCGCAATTAAGGCGACCTTTAAAAATTGAGGCTTCAATGTAATGCTCATATCCTGATTTTTAATCCATATCCAGCTTTTCGCCAGTATTCAGGTGTATTGATGAATTTGCTTTTATGGACTCCATCATTCTATATTTTTGCAAAAGAATCAATGAATTAATATTTTCAACATTTGATTAAAATAGAATGTTGTTTTATCAAAATAAGTTGTTATTTTATTTCATTGATCACGATTGGGATGATGGTGCTATTCACCTTATAGCCTTTGGGTTTGTCATTACAGGCATTTCCCGTTACGGTGGTTTTCACCACATAAGGCGAATAAGACATGACATTTAAATAACCTGTATCATCTGAACCTGTACGACAATCTTCTGCATCCAATTTTTCATCGTAACGTCCTGCATAAGAGGATTCCTGTACTTCTGTAATCAACCTAGTATTCCATTGACTCAGATACACCAGACTTTTGCTCGATTCAACCGTTCCCTGTCCTGAACCAGCACTTTCAATTTCAACCAGATCAACAGGCTTGCCTTTATAAACCGTTGAGTGAATTTTAAATGTATTGGATTGACCACCAAATTCTTTTAAGATTTTAGCTTGTTTTAACTTTGGGCGAGTCAGTACATAACCAGCCCAAAAATTACGTCCTGCATTCTCAAAACTTACACCCGATAGATAAGCTTCTTCACCTGAAACCAATTTCACTTTTTCAGTATGATCAATCAGAATCGCTTTGGGTGGATTAGCATTTGAGTCATTTAGATTGGTAATCCAATTTACAATCGTTTCAGCGGGTGGGGCAGCAGCATAAGCTGGCGAGATTAGGGCTGATAGGCATAGAGCCACACATATAAAATTATTTTTATTCATTGTTATTCACCTTAAATTTGTTAAATGGCTTCTAAAATCCATTAGCTATCGCGATGGCGGCATGGATGCCGCCCGTAGGGCTGCGGTATAAGGATATACCGTCAGCCCTACAAAGGATTTTTGTCTTGCGCTGTTTCAGTCACAGCTCATCATCCCTGAAAAGTAAGATAATGTGGCCTTAATTAGAAAAAATCGGGAAGACACTGCGACTCCCCCTATTGAATAAGATTCTAAATTTAATGGATTCATTTAAAATAAAACTTTTCCAATTCAATCCATTGAGCATCAGGAAAATGCTTTGCCAAATAAGCTTTTAGATAATCAGCCGTATCTTTTGAAATAATCGGATCTTTCGACTCATCCTTTAAGTTATACACCAAAGCATGCAAACTCAAACCACGCTGCTTTAAAGCCTCTAAACTCAACAAAGTATGATTAATACTTCCTAAACGCCCAGAAGTCACCAAAATCACAGGAAATTGATGCTGCACAATATAATCAATGGTCAACAACTCTGTGGTTAAAGGCACCATCAAACCGCCAGCACCTTCCAAAAGTACCACATCAAAACGCTGGGCAAGTTCTTTAGTCGCAGCTTCAATCCTAGCAAAATCTAAATCTCGCCCGTCCAAACGTGTCGCTAAATGGGGCGAGGCTGGATACGTAAAAATTTCAGGCATGGTCAGCTTTTCATGGTCTTCCTGAAACCAGCCACTGCCCATAATTTCACGATGTTTTTCGATATCTTCCGAGATCTCGACATTACCCGTTTGCACCAACTTCTGGGTAATAACGCGCTGCCCCTGTTCTGTCCAAAGCTTGGCGAGATAGCCTGTGGCATAAGTTTTACCAATCTCAGTATCAATACCACTGACAAAATAAATTGCTGCACTCATGCTGTTCTCCGTGCAATCACATAAATCGGATGATAAGTCAGACAAAAACCCTGCTCATCATAGAACTGTTGATAATCTGAATAAAATTGCTGTAAAGATTGCTTAGTCCAGCGATGCGATTGAGCTGTTGCGGTCACGCCTGTGGCTTTTAAATGCTGCAATACCGATTTTGGATGATCAAAATAACGCTGCTTATGATCTTGGTGCATGAAGAGTACTTCAAAGCTTTGTTGTTCAAGCTGCTGTTGCAAAGTATCCAAATCGACATAATTTAAACCTTGTCCTGTTAACTGCTTAATTTCGTTCAAATTGTCAGGACCAAAGCTAGAAAAACAAAAATAGGCATTCGGTTTTAACGCAGAATGAATCCGTTGTAATAAAGCAGGTAAATCAATCATCCACTGTAATGCCGAACTGGAAATCACTGCATCCAAGGACTGCGGTAAATTCAGCTGTTCAATATCACCGATCAACCAATTGACGTTCTCAAAATCAGGGAAGTGCTGATCCACATCTGCATATAAGTCATTTAAAAACAGTTGCTCAACCTGAAAATAGGACTCACATAAATGGGTTAAGTTGCCTGAACCACAGCCAATCTCAAGGACTGATGGCAAAGATTGAGGACAATAGATTTTAAGATATTCAAATAACTGCGTACTAATCTGTTTCTGTACCACAGCATGCTCAACATAGCTTTGCCCTGCTTTGGCAAAACGTTGGGCAACCAGTGCTTTATTGATGCTCACAAGCACTCCACCAGTTGTTCCAATTCGTTTTTTTGCACCAAAGCGGTGAGTGAAATGCGTAGCCGTGAACTATTTTGCGGCACAGTCGGTGGACGGACGGGCATGGCATAAAAGCCCTTTTCTTGTATATAACGAGCTTTTTCAATCGCCGCTTGGCTTTCTCCGACAATAATCGGAATGATATGACTGCTCGATGGGCTTGAAAAACCTTTTGCAAGCACTGCTTGTTGTAAATACTGACTGATCTCAGCCAAGTGCTGACGGTGTTGCTGTATGCTCAACACTTTATTAAAAATAAAATCTGCCCAAGCGATCGAAATGGGTGGCAATGCCGTACTAAAAATCAGCGGGCGCATTTTATTGATCAGATAATCACGAATGATTGAATCACAAATGATATAGCCGCCTACCGAGGCAATTGCTTTGCCAAAGGTACCCACCAAGAAGTCAATCTGATCCAATACGCCATATTGTTCAGCACAGCCCAGACCTTGCTCCCCCCTGACGCCAATCGCATGTGCTTCATCGACATACAACATGGTTTTGACATAACGCTGTTTTAACTGCGCCAATGCAGCTAAATCCGTCTCGTCGCCATCCATACTAAAAATACTTTCAGTCACCACAATAATGCGTTCAACTTGCTCATCTTGGTGATACTTTTGCAATAACTGTTCCAGATGCTGCAAATCATTATGACGATAACGTACATATTGAGCAGTCGAAAGTCGAATGCCATCAATCATACTGGCATGTACCAATTTATCAGCCAGAATCACGGTTTTACTGTCAGCTAAGGCTGGCAAAATACCGATATTCATGTGATAGCCGCTATTAAAAAGTAAGGCCGCACGGCCAAAAGCTTTGCTTAGGCTATTTTCAAATTGTTCATATTCTGCAAAATTACCCGTGAGCAAGCGTGAAGAAGATGAACTAAAGAGTGCTCGTTCGATTTTCAGCGTATCAAGAAATTCTTCTCTTAAGCGCAAATCAGCGGCCAAACCTAAATAATCATTGGATGCCAGATTCAACATGGTTCTGTCATGAATGGTGATAAAGCGACTATGCTGTTGATTTGAAGTAAATTGACGGAAATTACCGTGTTGCTTGAGTTGCTCAAGCTGCTCGGCATAATGATCAAGCAAGGACATTGCTATTTGCTCCTTGCATATTTTTCACCACTTCACTCATCTGTGCTAATAAATAATGAAGTTCATCATCGCTAATCACATACGGCGGCATCACGTAGACCAATTTTCCAAATGGTCGTACCCAAATCCCCCGTTCAACAAACTGTTGCTGTAAGGTTTTCAGATCAACATTGCTGGTTAATTCAACCACACCTATCGCACCTAATACCCGTACATCAGCAACGTGATCGAGCTGAGCTAAATCCGTTAATTGTTCAGCAAGAATTTTTTCAATCCGTTGAATATTGGCTTGCCAATCCTGCTCCACCAATAATTGCGTACTTTTTAATGCAACTGCACAGGCCAGCGGATTCGCCATAAAGGTTGGACCATGCATAAATACACCCGCTTCACCTCGACTAATGGTTTCAGCCACTTGCTTAGTGGTTAAGGTCGCAGATAGCGTCATATAACCACCTGTTAAGCCCTTACCAATACACATGATATCGGGTTCGACCTGCGCATGTTCCCATGCAAACATTTTGCCTGTACGTCCAAAACCCGTGGCAATCTCATCAAAGATCAGCAATAAATTGTATTGCTCACACAAGGCTTTGGCTTGGCTCAAGTATTCGGGATGATAAAAACGCATGCCGCCTGCACCTTGTACAATTGGTTCAATAATCAGTGCAGCAATGGTTTGGTGATGCTGTTCAATTTGTTGTTTTAATTCTTGAATATCTTGTGGATTCCATTCACCATCAAAGAGGCTCTGTGGGGCTGGCACAAAAATTCGATTCGGTAAACTACTACCAAAAATCTGATGCATTCCTGTGACTGGATCACACACCGACATCGCATTCCAGGTATCGCCATGATAGCCAGAACGGGTGGTAATAAAGTTAGTTTTCGCGGGTTGATTCAACGCAGCCCAATATTGAACTGCCATTTTTAAGGCCACTTCTACTGCAACTGAACCTGAGTCTGCGTAGAAAATCTTATCTAAACTCGGCGGCGTAATTTTTAATAATAATTTGCCTAATTCAATCGCAGGTTCGTGGGTCAGACCACCAAACATGATATGCGCCATTTTCTGTAATTGATCTGAAACCGCTTGGTTAAGTTCAGGATGGTTATAGCCATGAATTGCACACCACCATGACGACATGCCATCAAGCAAAGTTCGCCCATCTTCTAATTCAATCGTTGCACCGTAGGCACGTTTGACTTTAAAAGTTGGCAGTGGATTCAACATCGAAGTATAGGGATGCCATATATGTTGTAAATCAAATGGGTCTGTCATCCTTTACCTCTGTAAATTCAATATTTAATGATGTGCTGTACAGTGTCATTTCGAGTACTCACCCAATTTCAGGATAAGCTTTCAGCTGGACTTACTTTTTAAAGATAAAAAGTAAGCAAAAATCTTTTGTTAGGCTGATGGCACATCCTTGATGCCACAGCCTAACGGCGACATCCATGTCGCCTCCACGATAGCGAATATTAAAAGTAAATTTCAATAGTGATAAGAACGTTCAATAAATCTCAGTAGCTGTTAATCTTAAACTTGTCAAAATCTAAAATATATTGCGAGAACTTTCAATTCAAGCAAGATTAAACCCTCTATTGAATAAAATCTTCAATTATTTGCACAGTCTGCTCAACCATAAAGCACGGAAAACCATGCGAAGCTTCATCAATAAAAACAACCAATAGATTCTTCGCAGCTAAATTCTCAATATTTTGCACAACTTGGTAAGGAACAAGTGCATCAAACGCTGCAAAGACATGCAATTGATGACCTTGATAATTTTTATACATACTAACCAAATTCAACTGTTCAAGTAGTTGTAAACCTTGTTTCAATAATGCAATCGGTTGCGGACGAATCAATTTCTGCATTGCCAAAAAATCTTTTTTCGCAGAACTTGCTCCTTGACAGACCAATAAGCCAAAACGTTTTAAGGTGATAATCGCATCCTGTTCAAATGACTGTCTAAATGCAAAGAAAGTTTCAACTGGCATTGCAGTCGTCCAATCTGGCTGAGCAACAAAACATGGATTTGAGGCTAAAGTGATTAAAGCTTTCTGTTCAGCATATTGTTGTTGGATTTGATCAACCAGTAAGGTTGCCAGTTGCCCACCAAGAGACCATCCAGCAATCACATCAAAGTTACGTGCAAACTCAACTTGTTGTCCTAACACTTCATTATCCAAAGCATTAAAAATATTAATTCGCTCAACTGAATGTCCTTGCTGTTCTAAAGCTTCATGTAAAGGTTTTAAAAGTTCAGCCCCACCGCCCCATCCAGTAATGAGCAAAATCTTCTTCGACAAATGTATACCTTTAATGCTGATCAATCATTTTGTATAAAACATCGCATAGATTGGTTATTTTTTCTAGCTGACACGACTCAATTTGCTAAAATATGTGCTATTACTCCAACGATACTTTGAGATCACAATGATGAATATGATAACGTCCAAAGTTCTTATTTTATGTAGTTCCCTTATTCTACTGAGCACACCAAGCCTAACCACAGCACAAAGCACCTTATTTTCCAAACAAGATACCGCTCAAAAGGAATGGGTGGGACAATCCGCGCCTGATTTCAAGTTGCAAGACCAGAAAGGTCAATGGCATACGCTCAGCCAATATAAAGGTAAATGGATTGTTCTTTATTTCTACCCAAAAGATAACACTGCGGGCTGTACCCAAGAAGCCAATCAATTTAAATCACTCTATCCTCAATTTTTAAAATCGAATGCAGTGGTATTGGGCGTGAGCTTGGATGATGTCGCCTCACATCAAAAGTTCTCAGAAAAACTGGGGCTACCTTTCCCAATTCTTGCAGATGATCAAGGGGAACTTGCTGGAAAATTTGGTATTGTTCGAAATTTCGGAGTTGCTAAAGTGGCGAAAAGAGAAAGCTTTTTAATCAATCCGCAAGGGGCAATCATGTATCACTACACCAGCGTAAATACACAAACCCATGCTGATCAAGTGTTGAAAGATTTAAAAGAGGTACAGAATAAATAATTTTAAGCTACTTATATGAAATTTTAAGGGGAGCAAAATACCGTTACCCTTAAATATGAATAAATGAATATAATATCTTTTGACTTAAAAATAAAAATTCAGGATAGATAATGCAGCAATTTAAAATTCAAATACCAATATATGATTACCCACCTAACCATTTTCCTAAAATTATATTATTAATTTGTATTCTTTACTTATTTTTTAAATCATGGCTTAAAGAAAACAAAATTCAGGAAGATTTTCCACTCCAAACTTTGCCAAACTATCTTTATCAATTGATGATCAATCCTATAGAAATTATCGACTGGACTGTAGTCACATTGATCTTTGTTTGCATTTTAATACTAGTTGTTATTCAGTGGATGATTAAATCAATCATAATCAATCTATCATTAAGTATAACGCCAGAAAAAATTTATTGGTCAATTTATCGATTTAAAGTTTATACTGTCATACAAAAGAATGATTTAGCCTACATCTTATGGATTAAACCACACAAAATTTTTAAATCTTCACAACAGTTTAGTGCAATACAATTTACATCAAAGCATAAAACAACATTTAGCCAACTCGATTTATCCTCATTTTCAGAAGAGAATCAAACACAGATCATTGAGCTCTGCCAACAGTATTATGGCTTGAATATTAATCATCCTAAAGAAAGATTATTTTCATTAAGGCAGGATATTCCACCTATTATTTTGTATCTCGTTTTTGCAGTCGTGCTCTGTTTTGCATTTTATTTTTATTTGATCAGATAAAAGAAAGCCAACTTTTCAGTTGGCATTTCCATTTAAATTACATCTGCGATTGAATATAGTTTTGCAAACCAATCAATTCAATTAAACGTAACTGCTTTTCCAACCAGTAAGTATGATCTTCTTCTGTGTCAGAAAGCTGCTGGCGCAACATATCACGGCTAATAAAATCGCCTTTTTCTTCACACAATTTAATACCTTTCGCAAGCTTCTCACGAACATGATATTCAAGTGCCAAATCTGCTTTTAAGCAGCTCACAACATCTGTACCCACATTGATGTCTTCACGGCTCATATTTGGCTGGGCGCCCAAAAACAAAACACGGCGAATGATTGAGTCTGCATGGGAAGCTTCTTCCTGCATCTCATGGTCAATACGCTCGTAAATCTTGCTCAAGCCCCAATCTTCATACATACGGGAATGGATTAAATATTGATCACGGGCAGCCAATTCACCGCCAATGAGCATATTTAAATAGTCGATGACTTCTGGATTGCCACGCATAATACTTACTCCTATCGAATGACAACATTATGGTCAATTTACACAATAATTGCAAAACCAAAAGTATGTAAGTTCATGATTTTTATAAAATTAAAATGAGAAACATACGCATTTACAGTTTTAATTCGCCCAATTTATCTAATTAAAATAAGCCTTTGCACATTGGGCAGAGCTTCACAACTCAATGAATTTAATCAAAATCCTTTATTTAGTTTTTTGTAACGATTCGCAATGCTTCTTATTCCACTGCAATTTTGATCAAAAAACATTAAAAAATGACTGCTCGGCTGTTGTTTGTTTACACAAAATTCGGTAAATAACATCAATCACAAAAACACAATGCGGAAATAAAATGGATAAAAGTAAGCCAATCTTGGTCACGGGTGCAACGGGTTATATTGCGGGCTGGATTATCGAACGCCTGTTGAATCAGGGTTATAATGTTCATGCAACAGTTCGTGATCCCTCAAAAATAGAAAAGATTCAGCATCTTTATGACATTGCAGAACAGTCATCGGGACAAATTCAGTTTTTTAAAGCCGATTTACTTGAATCTGGTTCTTTTGATGAAGCCATGCAAGGCTGTGAAATCGTGATTCATACAGCCTCGCCTTTTGTTGTGACCAACTATAAGGATGCGGTAAAAGACATCATTGAGCCTGCGGTAAAAGGAACAGAAAATGTACTGGACAGTGTCAATCGCACTGAATCAGTAAAACGAGTGGTGCTGACCTCAAGCATTGCCTCAACTTATGGCGATGCGGTGGAAATTCAAAATACCGCGAATAATGAGTTTGATGAAAGCCACTGGAACAATACCAGCAGTGAAACCCATCAACCATACCCATACTCGAAAGTTGCCGCAGAACGCAAAGCCTGGGAAATGGCAGAGCAACAAAATCGCTGGAGTCTTGTCTGTATCAACCCTGCACTGGTGATGGGACCATCACTAACTGATGCAAGTCAGTCTGGCAGTATTGAAGTACTACAACAGTTTGGCAATGGCACCACCCTGTTTGGTGTACCACCGATGTGGAATGGCATTGTTGATGTTCGTGATGTAGCGGATGCGCATGTGGCTGCTGCCTTAAACCCTCAGGCACAGGGTCGCTATATCATTTGTGGTGGGACATTAAGCCTACTAGAAATGGGTAAGGCATTAACGCAAAAATTTGGCTACAGATACCCTTTTCCACATTTTACTGTGCCTAAAACAGCATTTTCTTTGATTGCACCAGTATTTGGACATTCACGTCAATTTGTAAAACTCAATATGGGTTATCCAATCTACTTTAATTCACAACGTAGTGTGAAAGATCTGGGGATTCAATATCACGATATCCGTGAAAGTGTCTGTGAACATTTCCAGCAATTGCTTGATGATGGGATTGTGAAAAAATATATCTAAACCGATAACATTGCATCATAGGGGTCGAACACAGTTCGACCCTACATGCCATATATTACTGATTTATAGTGGCAAACTGTGTTCGTCCATATAAGTTAAAATAAAAGTTTAAGCCTCATACTGCGCCAAGAACTCTAAAAACTCTTGTTCATTCATCACCCGAATTTCCAGTTTCTGTGCCTTGTCCAATTTGCTTCCTGCTTTCTCACCCGCAACTACACACTTGGTTTTACTTGAAACACTACCACTAACACGAGCACCCAAAGCCTGAAGCTTCTGCGTTGCCTCATCACGCCCCATACTTTCCAGTGTTCCTGTCACCACCCAACTTTCGCCATTTAATGGCTGACGAGTCGGTGCAGTCGGTGCATCCCAGTGGATGCCTGCGGCAAGCAGGCGATCCAGCACCTCAATGTTATGCGAAGCCTGGAAGAAGTCAGCGATCCATTCTGCGGTAATTTCACCGACATCAGGGGTTTTCTTGAGTGCCTCAATATCTGCTGACTTTAACGCATCAAAAGTCTGAAAGGTATTTGCCAACATACGTGCGGTGGTTTCACCCACACCACGAATCCCGAGTGCATAAATAAAACGTGCCAAAGTGGTTTTCTTGCTGGCTTCAATCGCATCAATCAGGTTTTGAACAGATTTCTCACCCATTTTCTCAATGGTCAGCAGCGTTTCACGATGCTCATGCAAATGATAAATATCAGCAACGTCCTTGAGTAAATCAAGGTGTAATAGAGACTCGACCCAACGATCACCCAAACCTTCAATATCCAGAGCTTTACGGGATACAAAGTGGCGAATGGCTTCAATCCGTTGTGCTGCACAATATAAGCCACCTGAACAGCGAGCCAGTGCCTCGCCCTCTGGCATTATAATTGGTGAATTACATACTGGACAGTATGATGGTAATTGAATAAGTTCATATTCTTTATTTGGTAAACGTAAATCAAACTTTACTCTTTTAATTTTAGGGATAACATCAAAGTGTCACCTTACAACTAACTTTTCATAATGCAAATATTATTGTAATAACTGAAGTTTTGATATAAAACTTGAACATCTTCACTAGTTGAAACTATCAAAAAGAGAATGGCTGTGATAAATCATGACGAAAGGCTCATTTTTTTATCTACGTTTATTAGTGTCGGTGAGTTGGTCAGAAAATGGATTGATTCTAAGAGCACGAATCAGCAACCCTTGCTTTCCCTTATCTTGATTCGGTACATCGAACTGATCCATTCACCTTTCAACAATGATGATACAAACGAGCTAATTCTTAACCTTACTTACATTCGTGCAGACCTTTGCCAGCAGAATAAATTTAAAGATGCAAATGAAAGGTATGAAAAGATTTGCTTGCTCATAAAGCACATGATTGATGAGAGCTATTTCAAAGGCGGAAATGTCGATGGTCTATCTTCTCTCATGTGTAGTCTCACTGAATCTCAATACGAAGCCTGTAAGGCTGAGAAAATTCCATTCGAGGTTTCTCTCAAACTCAACTATGACCTTTCCAAATCAGATACAGTAGGCAACGCTAAAGATGCCCCCCTCTCACCTACTGTTGTGCTAAGACTTGAATACTTATCAGGAATTTTGAATGCTGATGTTTATTATTTAATTTCTAATTTTATATCTCAGTCGAATAAGCAGCGACAAACCCAACTATCATTTTTAATGAAAAGATACATAGCAATACTGTATGAACCACTTAACAATAACGATTCAGGTGAACTAGCTAAAAGCCTACAATATATTCGAATAGACCTTTGCAAAAGACACACTTTTAAAAGCAGTATAGCCTTAATCAATAATCTTATAATGATCATTAAACGATTAATTAATACAGATTTTTTTAACAAGAAAGAATTAAATAAGCTAGATAATTTTCTTACTTTACCAACTGAATCTCAATTCAAACTAATTAAGTCAGAAATTATACCAGAAGAAATATCGAATCTTTTCGCACATGAATCCAGCGCCGATGAGAACTTTAATAAAATACTAAACTCCACCTGCACTCCAGAAATTGCGAATAGATTAAAAGAGCACGTTAACAGTTTTAAGCATAAGAAACATCATAGAGAGCCCTTAATTCAATTTTTAGAGCAAATTTCATCAACTAATATTGAGTGGTATAAACATCCCAGAATTATTCAAGGTGAGCTTTTAAAATATAGAGGTAACTTGCTTGATGAATATCAAAGAAATACTGCGTATAGTAAATTCCAGAACGTTAAGAACTCACTTGATGTGTTAGTTAAACATAGCCTATTACCAGAAAACCTTGAAATGCCGGACAATTTACGTAGGTGTACAAATACGGAAAAGGTGCGAAAAAACAACCCGCTCATATGTGAAGTGGACATGTATGATGAAAAAAAGCGTGATGAATACATACACACTCCCCAGTTTATCGAATCTTTAAAGAGCGAACTTTCATATAACTTGTGTATCCTTGTGAAAAACGCCCAAGAGATTGTTTTTCAGGGGTACAAAAAGTTTTGTAATAAAAATATCATCATAGAGCAAAGCCAGTTTGATGAATTCATGAACCACCCTCAATTTCTCGTAAGTAGAACAAAAGGCAGCAATTCTAAGTCAAAGATAAACCCTTTTAATAGCGCACATCCACTACGCTTAAATAATTTAACTGCTTATTACGATCATTACTTTAATGATCTACTGAATGGCAAAACTCAACATAATATTAACGGTCTCGCTATAAGCGAAGATATCCTTGGATATCTAGGCTTAACAAGCAGTATTGCATCTGCGATGCAAACCATCATCACAGAAGAATTAGGGATTAATCCGTACTCGCTTTATAGAGTAAAAATATCATCTGACGGTCACGGCCATGAATTTGTTATAGTGGATGATGAGGGTTCTGTAAGAATTAAAGCTTTAAAGCCACGAGCTAGAAACGCTCGCTCAAGAAAGGCAGAAGGATCTTATAAATCATTAGCCGATATAGATGCATATGAAATAAATGCAGCTACTTGCTTAAGAATGGCATTAGAAATGACAGCAAGAATCAGAGAGACCTTGGGAATACGAGATCTATGGGTTTGCCTAACTTGTCACGGTGTCACTGTTCCATGTCCTGAAACATTCCAAAATAAATTTAATAAGTTCTGCTTGACGCTCTCACCTCAGAACACGACTTTGCAGGAAGCTACATTAAAAAAAGTACGTACATCAAAAGGTGTTTTAATTTATTTAAAATCAAATGGCGACTCCATCAAGACTGCGACATATTTTGGCAATACTGTTAAGACAACTCTTAATCGTTACATCCCGAAATATTTAACTGAGATAATTTACAGGCTCAAAATAAGAAACTTTCAGAAGATATTTCTGTTTATGGCTACCTCATCTGATAAATTACCTTTCGAGTCACTAAATATGAGTGAGGCCGAATTTAAATTACAGCTAAAACAAGTTTTCAACAATCCAGATATGGGAGGTAATTTATACAAAAAACTAACTAACCCTTGTATAGATAATGAGGAAGATACCCCACTATATTTTTGTGTATCTGATCAAAACCTTCAACTAGCTATAAAATATGCGAAAGATGGTAAAGATGAGAAGTTAAAGAAAAACTGTAAAGATGTACTTGATAAGATTGGGCAAGAGTCCTCAGTAATGATGAAGAATATGCTTAGGAAAGCACAGTTAAATGTCGAGAAAAATAGTTATTAGGTGTGTAAATAATGAAAAGTAGTTTAAGCCCTATCAAGGAATGCATAGACCCTAATGACTTGCCAGAGACCATTGTTAATTCCTCTTACCCTAAACCTCGATGGATGTTGAACGAGTCTATAAATGATAAAACTTGGTACTTATCCAAAGTTGGTATTAATTTATCCTTCTACAAGGAAAACATTAATAAAGCACAAAAGTTTGAATTCAAACAAAGGATTGCAGATAATGAGTATCTGACTGACAAAATTAATGAAGCATTATTAATAGATATCCGTAACAGTCTTCTTTATCTTGATTCAACAGGTAAAATTACAAGACCAACTAGGATTTCGGATATCGCTATATCTGTAATTCACCTCATCTACCATGCAAATGAATTTCGTATTGCCAAAAGCGAACCTTTAGTTAGAAGCCTAGAGCAAATCAAATTCAAAGAGTTGAAACATTACTTGTTATCTTTTAATGTAGAGAGGGCTTTGTTTGAGAAAGCAGTTAATTTTATATTAATAAAATGGAACTCAAGGAGCGATATAAACTGGTCTTTAATAAAAACTGAGTTTGCTCTTACAACTAGGGAATTTAAAAGTCTTAAATACAAAATAATTAAATACTTAGAATCAAAAGATGATAGCTTTACTTCTAAATTGATGTATAAGCGAGAATACAATAATGCATGTACACGAGAGTTTGACATAGACTTTGATCTGTTTCCAAGTCAAAGTACAATCTCTAATGAAATATCTAAACTGGAAGCCTTTTTTACTGCAAGAACTGCCCAAAAATATAAGTTTAAGTATTCGCCAATGAAACTGTTTTCTTCGGGAAGGACTATTTTTGATGAAATGATCGATAGAGTAAAAACTCCATTGATGCCAATTTCATTATCCCTTCATACAACCTCCTCAGCATTACATTTTGCACGCGTTTATGGGGAGCCACTTCGTCAGTACCTTTCGGATTTATCTAAAGGCGAAGTTAACAGGATAAAAGAACTTGGTATAGCTTTATCAACCAGCAGGAAATATAGCCTAGAGATAAAGAATTATGTATATAAAACAACTAAGATCCCAGACGCTCTCAAACCTTTAATTATTACGTCATGGGAAAAAGGAGATGACAATAAATTTGACTATAGCGAATTAAGAAATGGCATGTCTGTTAATATGGCTATCAGACTTTACACAGCTGCAATATGGATTTTGATCGCCAGCTTCTCTGCTGGCAGAGCAACATCATTGCGGACTTTAAACCGTAATTGTTTTGTACAATCCCCAGTTGATGGCTTGTTTGACATAGTCATGAAAATTCCTAAAAGCTCAGAAAGGTTAGAGTTAGAAAAAGTACATAGACCTATCCCTGATTTAATATACGATTACGGTCTAGAGTTCGCTTTAATGGTATGTGAACTTGAAGAAAGACGAGGTTTTATAGGAGATGAGAATGAACTATTTTTATTTGGTTGTGCATTGTCATATAGATCAATAAGTGCAGCTCGTGAAGATGGTGGGGAAAACTCTAAACACCCTTTAAGCGATGACTATATTAATGCTTCCATTAATATGTTTATGGACTGGATTGAATCTCCCCTGATCGGTGGAAAAAGATGGTATCCATCAACACACCAATTTAGAAGACTATTTGCTGTAGTGTATTTTAACTTCTCAGATCAAGTTGGATTAGATGAGCTATCTTGGTTCATGGGCCACTCTAACCTCGATCAAACATTCTATTATGCAGAAGTGTCACCTGATGATGAATGGATCGACGAAGCTGAGGCTACTATTGCACGGATAGGGGCATCATTAAACAAGCATATTAATGGTGATGAAGCAGTGAGAAGCATAATTAACAAAGCCAGACAGTCAACAAATATTTCAACTGTGCTAGAGACACTGGTTCGTAGATTGATTGACGAACATAAAGAAAAAACAGGTCAACAAGTCCGTTTCTGTAAGATCGATGGAAACGAAGTTTTCTTTTACTTTATTAAGCCATAAAAGTAGGAATTTAGTTATGTCAAAGTTTAAGAAGGGGGAAACTTCAAAATCAGTTATCGATAAAAAGATTGAAATATCCTCATCTATAAAGCGAAAAACTGAACTCATAAATAAGATAGAATGCTTCGAAGATATACCTAGCAGCTTGGAAATAAAAAATAACACCATTTCACAAACTTCAGTTCATAAGTGGAATGATAGTGAACATAATATTATATCTTATTCTTACAATACAGCTCATGCTGCGCATAACTTAAAATATTTAAACGATCTAATTGATTCAATTAAAAATGCCAATCATAGGCTTTCTAAACTCTCAGAATCAGAAAGGAAGGATAAAGGTAATTCCACCACTAGAATATCACAAAAGGAAGTGAACAAACTAAAAATTGAAAACGAGGAATTACGTGTTGCATTAGCGGAAGTGTATAGAGCTTATATGAGTCTTTTAGATCAATGTCGAGAAGATAAGGAAATCGATGCAGCATATAGAAAGCTTATTCTATCTCAGGCTCAAATCCTAGGTAGAAATCGACTATGGCTGGTTAAATAATGTCTTCTGTAGTCGTTGCAAAAGATCCTAACCTTAAATTTCTCAATACTAGTAGGCGAATAGACCAAAACAATGATTGCCCACTTCCCATGATTTTAAAGAAAGGTGGTAAGTTTGATTGGAATGCTAATTCATTTATTACTCATTATGGCGGTGGTTCACAAACATATAATATTCGCCCATTAGCAAAAACCGTTCAAAAAAAAGCATATAGTTTAAATTTGTTCTGTGATTTCCTTGAAGATAATTCTATAAATCTGAGCGAGATTAATGATAGCACTCTTTATCAATATATTAAGGAGTCAAAAGATAGGAATATTAAAGACGGTACTATTATTCAACATGGAAGGACTGCAATTGAGTATATAGATTATCTCAGTAAAATGTATCCAGAATGGAAACTAGGCACTACAGGGAAAGATCCAGATAAAATATTCAGCGTGCATTATGAAAAACTTAAATTCAAGAAAGGAAGTATAACAGGTGAATATTTTTATCATGAATCACTTGTTGGACTAATTAACATTGCCTCTGAAGTTGAATACGTGCATGATCACGAGTTAGTTATGTGGCTAGATGCCATCAACTGCACAACCAACCATCCAAGAATAAATACATTCCTCATAAGCAGGTGGGAAGCCTTAACCACATTACTAGATGTTACAGGCTCTAGAATAAGTGAAGCTCACGAGATAACCCGAACTATGATAAAAGAGGCAGCGGATTCATTACTCATCAGTGACAAGCAGCCAATAATCCGAAATATTCCCATAAGGAAAGGAAAATACAAAGGTAAAACTCGATCAGTGAGGACTACCCATGAGGATATTCAAGTTATTCTTTTATACGTCCATGTAATTGAAGATATGTTTCCTGATATGAAGCATGATGCTCTTTTTGTCGATTCAGTCACAGGAAAACCATTGAAATCTACTTATTTAAAAAATTATGCAAAAAAGGTTATTAACGGTAGTAAGTATTGTGAGGCTCTGAGGCACCTAACCAATCATTCTTTTCGCCATAGATTTATTACCCTTAATATAGCTAAAGCAATTAAGAAAATATCAGCACAAGGTAGCTTTTCAAGTATTCTGAGTGTTGCTTCAAATGCATGCCGTAAAGTTACCATGCACGCAAACAATGAATCTTTATCACATTATGTGCATCTAGCCACTGAATATAATGAAAAAAACGATCAAGCAGATATAGATATGAGCAATGTTTCTCCTCAAATTAGAATTCGTGTAAAGAAAATGATCTCAATTGCAAATTTGTTCCGCTTAAAGGAAATAAACGAAGCTGAAGCTTTAGATTCTCTTCTTTCAACGATAGATGGATTTAAGAAGTTCACATAAAACCAATCAGCCTTTGTTCTTCAGCTCAGATATGCGAGCGGGAAACGTCCAAAGCTTCTGAAGCCTCTTTTTGTGACCATCATTTTGATCGATTACGTTTGAGATTATGATTGATAAGTCCATTTTCAACGCTATTTTTGTTGCTACTCTTTCTTCATGTATAGAACGTCAACTATCTTATCCTGATTGTTTTGGAGAAACGAGTTCACTTGAGACTTTTCCAGTCTCAGCTCCTTGGCAATTTGACGTCCTTTCAATCCCAGTGAGTAGTTTAACAAATCTGAAATAGCTCTTAGCAAACCGCATCCTCCATTGATCTATTCCCTCAAGAGATTCTATATCTGCCCACCCACACCTTTGAATTTTTCAACAAAAGCGGCGATTTTCTGAAAAACCGTTTGCTTCTGGGTTCGGTACTGCGGATTCAAGGGGCTGAGTTTGGGCAGCGCTTCATTAAGAGCAGTGCCATTTTCAGAGGCGTACTCACGCTTGAGTGATGACGCAATATAGCGTTTGGCAGCATCGATATTGAGCTTTTCAGAGGCAATAATAGCATCGGCTTCGCGCTTCTGCTCCACCTGGGCGAATTTGAAGAAAGCGTCGATAATGCTGGCTTTGTCATTGATCTCATCTAGGTTTGTCTGGTTAATAAAATCAACCACTAAGCTCTCTTTCGCTCTATTACCAAGGCTACCGCGGATCATACGACGAACTTCTTCAATCAAGCCTTCTTTGCTCTTGTTCTTTTTATTGTGATCAAAAATCAGTTCAAGAATGTAATCGAGGTTTATTTCTTGAGATTTAAGCAAATCAATTTCAAAGACCACATCGTCCCAGTCTACCGTTGACTTATCTTTGTCCTGACCTTCTTTATCGCGTCGCAACCAGTCACGGATATCATTGTAAGTAGAGCGATAATCTTGGATAGCACGTTCGCTCGGCATATCGATAGTTTGCATTGCCTCGATGTCAGCATCGTCCAGATAGTACTTTGACTTGAACTCTTCAACAGCTTGTCCATCACTGGTATCTAAGCTTTGCAGTGCTTTTAATCCAGCAAACTCATCGTAGTTTTGTAAAATATTTTCTGCCTTTAGGTATTCACCAAACAGTTTGGCAAACTCTTTTTTATCTTGTTCTTTTTCAATATTTTCTGGGTTTGGAAAGCGTTCTTGCAGCTCTTTTACGATATCAACAAAACCTCGACGCGCCTGGCCGGTAGCAATATCGTTAAAACCTTCCATGTATTCTTTGTAGCTCTTCTCCAACACCACGTTTTTGGTGTTTTTGTCACCAAACAAGGTGATGGCATCAATGGTTGCCTGCTCTAAGTCCCGGAAGGTAACAATATTGCCAAAGGTCTTCGTTGCATCATAAATGCGGTTAGTTCGAGAAAACGCCTGCATCAAACCGTGATAACGCAAATTTTTATCAACAAACAAGGTATTAAGCGTAGGCGCATCAAAGCCCGTTAAAAACATACCGACCACGATAAGCAGATCAACTTCTTGATTCTTCACTCGCTGGGCAAGGTCTCGGTAGTAGTTCTGAAAGCCATTACTGTCCACGCCATAGTTAGATTTAAACATGGCGTTGTAATCGCTAATCGCGGCGCTCAAAAACTCTTTCGCGCTGCTGTTCATCGCGCTAACTTCAAAGCTCTCATCTAAAATATCACCAATAGCGTCCTGCTCTTCATTGGCAGCAAATGAGAAAATAGTCGCAATGCGTAGAGGTTTACTCGTGGGTCCATTCTCAGCCTCGGCCTGCAATATTTTAAATGTTTCGTAGTACGCTTTCGCCGCATCAACACTACTGACCGCAAACATGGCGTTAAACCCTTTGGCGCCAGAATAGGCTCGATGCGTTTTCTGGTTAAAATGGCTCAGAATATACTGCGAGATTTCACGAATGCGCATTGGATGTAAGAACGCTTTCTTGTTCTCTGCGGCACTAAGCTTCTTTTCATCCTGCTCAGTCTCAATGCTCTTAAATTGCGGACGAACATCATTATAGTCCACTTTGAACTTGAGTACTTTTTCATCACGAATGGCATCAGTGATCACATAAGTGTGCAACTGCTGGCCAAACACGCTGCCAGTGGTTTCAGCACCCAAGGCGTTTTCAGGGAAAATTGGCGTACCGGTAAAGCCAAACTGGTAGTACTTTTTGAATTTCTTCTTCAGGTTTTTCTGCGCTTCACCGAACTGGCTTCGATGACACTCATCAAAAATAAAGACAACTTGCTTGTTGTAGATAGCTAAATCGCTTTCGCTTTTGATTAAGTTGTTGAGCTTTTGGATAGTGGTAACGACAATCTTGTTATCGTCTTTATCTAGGTTACTCTTAAGCCCTGCGGTACTGTCTGAACCGTTCACACTATCAGGTGAGAACCGCTGATACTCTTTCATCGTCTGATAGTCGAGGTCTTTTCTGTCCACCACAAAGAAGACTTTATCGATACAGTCTAAATCGGTGGCCAAACGTGCCGCTTTAAAGCTGGTGAGTGTTTTGCCTGAACCCGTGGTGTGCCAAATGTATCCGCCGCTCTCGGTGTTGCTCCAATTCTTAGCGTTAAACGCGCTCTTAATCTTCCATAAAATGCGCTCTGTAGCGGCAATCTGGTAGGGGCGCATTACCAGCAAAGTATTGCTGACGTCAAACACCGAGTAACGCAAGATCACTTCAAGTAGCGTCTCTTTCTGAAAAAAAGTGGCGGTAAAGTCTTTTAAATCCTTGATCAGCGTATTGTCTGACTTCGCCCAGTTCATCGTGAAGTCGAAGCTGTTTTTGTCTCGCTTAGTGGTATTGGCAAAGTAGCGCGTGTCGGTGCCATTAGAGATCACAAACAGCTGCAAGAACTTGTACAACGAGTTCTCTGCATTAAAACTTTCTTTGCTGTAGCGATGTATTTGGTTAAACGCCTCACGGATAGCCACACCACGCTTTTTCAGTTCAATTTGTACTAAAGGCAAACCATTGACCAAAATCGTCACATCATAACGGTTGGCATGGCTTCCCGTTTGTTCAAACTGCTTAATGACCTGCACTTTGTTACGAGCAATGGTCTTCTTGTCGAATAGGTAGATATTTTCTATATGGCCATCATCGAAGACAAAATCGAAGATATAGTCACTGTGCACCTTGCGGGTTTTGTCGAGAATATTGTCGCTGGGTGTGCTCAGGTATTGCTCGCAAAAGCGAGCCCACTCACCATCAGTAAACTGGACCTTATTGAGAGCTTGAAGCTGCTTGCGCACATTAGCCATCATGGCATCGGGTGTCGTCAGAGCAGGTAAATATTCATAGCCCTGGTTACTTAGGTCCTGAATCAGCTCACGTTCTAAATCACCTTCGCTCTGGTAACTTTCACTTATCTGCGTTTGCTTTGTGTATTTGTCTAAGACAATAAAATTATTTGATTCTGCAATCGGCTTTGTTGTGCTAGTCATTCTGTGCTCCTTGCAGTTTAAAACCATAGTTATTTAATAGATGTTCAAGTAGAAACTTAACAATCTGCTTCTCAGGTTCGGTAGGTTCTGCAACTTCTTCGTTTGATAATGAACGATGACTATAAAAGTGCATCACTCGTTTGGCGTATAGCTCGCGGCTCTCTGGTAATAGCGCTGTCCAGTCTGCGTACCCCAAAAATGCTGCGACTTTCTCATAAAGGTTGCGCAGTAAATTGAAGTGAAAACGCTGTATTTCATTGTTCGTGATAGCTTGTTCAATCAATTGCTTGATATACAAGTGATAAGAAAAACTGGTATTCGCGCCACCTTTTTTTTCTTTTAAATCAAAGGTTCCGTCTTCAAAACGTTGCAACAAGTAACAGATTTTCGCATTAAGCTCATTGTGCAACACATTGTAAAATAACGGATTATGTGTCGATATGATAAATTTAAGCTTCTCAGATTTGCTTAACTTGATTAGTTCCGCCAAATTAACTGCAAGTTCAATTAAATGGTTTTCATCTAATGAGCTGACGGGGTCATCAATGAACACATATTCTAGCTGATTGAAGCTCTCATCATCCTCTTCATCAGGATTATTCATGACTCTAACAACTTGCTCTAGAAGCCCATGAAAAATACTCCAGACAAAATTACTTTCTTCGCCCTTAGATATTTTTACATGCTGTGCTCTTTCCGCATTTCCTCGCTCAAATGAAAACGTTACTTGAGTAAAGTCTTCATTAAAATGAGGCGTCAACTTCTCGTTGCTATAACGCTGAAACAACCTGGTGATATTAGGCTCTTGACCTTGTACTTTTAATATCCAATCGGTAAACGTATTGGGTTGGATTTTTAGCTTCGGCTGGGCATCTGCATCTAAATCGTTATCCCAGTAAAACAAGTCTTCCGTAAACGCGTTGTAATACAAAATCTTGTGGCGCGACAGTGGTGCTTGCTCTGCATCAATAAGCGCATCTTGTCCATCTTCCTTTGGCGCGATGATCTCTTTAAATTCACGCGACAAACGTGTTTTACCTGTACCATTAAAGGCATAGATTAACTGCACTTTTTTGTCGGATGCTTGCAACAACTCTGCTATTTCCGTTAGCGTTTTACTCATTAAGCTGCCTCATCTGAATGAGATTTCGGGAAGCTCAACAACAGGTCACGATAATACTCGTATTGCTTTTGGCGCAGCTCGATTTCGCGGGGCAATCCTTGTTTAATTGAATGAGTCAAAGTATCGAACTTATCCAAAAGAGCCACAATGCGGTTTTGTTCTTCAATTGGTGGAATAGGTATCTGGAACTTTGAAAACTCTTGCTTCGTGATAGTCTTCAAAGTGCTTCCTCTTGCAAACTCTTTTTCTAAATCAAATTTTGCTTTTAGCTGATGTGCAAAATATTTTTTATTTATATCTTCTTTGTAGCTGGTAAATATTGCTAAAGTTCTATCCACGTAACTGTCGTATTGGGTGATAGCAACGCGTCCAATAGTACCTTGCAGAGAAACGACAACCGTGCCTTTTTCAACGAAAATGCTTTTTGGCTGTGCAAGTTTGGAAATCTTCTGCTTCGTCGTTTGATGCAGTGTAAAGCCGAAATCAGCAACATCAGCAACCTGAACGAAAGGCATGCAGCCCTCTCCGTCATACCACTCGCTGTTTCCATATGGCTGAGGAAATGAGCCACGCCTAAATGAAGCGACATCCTCTAGATTCTTCCACTCAACGTCACCTTCTTCAAAACTCAACAACTGGTCTCGGTAGTAATTGTATTGTTTTTTCCGAATGTTAAGCTCGGCGGTCAGCTCGGCGGTCAGCTCGGCGGTCATAGCGGTAAATGCGTCCAGAATACGCACTATTTCAGCTTGTATTGCCAGTGATTTTTCTGGGTTATCTGGGCATGGGATAGGGATACTAAAGTCTTTGACTTTCGCATCAGAAATAGCTGGATATGCAGATCCACTCTGATTCTCTTCAAGGTACTTTTTAAAATCACTTGAGGAAATCAAATGCAAAATCCACTTAGGTAGAATCACATCCCTTTTCACTCGCAATACACAATATCCAGTGCTCGCGACTGCTCCATCATATTCCTCATCAATTAAGCAATAGCGCATTTGTGTTGGACGAGTTGTTGCAAATAATACATCGTCTTTTTTTACAAGCTTTTGAGCACGGCTGGGCGCATTGCTAGCTTTTACCTCTGTTGTTTCTATTATTTTTTTTGTATCAACGTTGACTGAAGTTAGATCAATATACTGATGGCTTTCAGAAGTTTCACGCCACTTTATATTCGTAGTTCGCTCAGTAACTTCGCTGATCGGAAACCAAACCACTTCAACACCATCGAGTAGTTTCTCTACATAGCTAAAATGGTTCATGCCTCAACCTCCTCACCGTCAATTTCCGCAACTATGGCATCAATATCACTGCGAAGTCGGTCTATTTTCGCAACGGTAATTTTAAGCTCAGCATTGAGCTTATTTATGTCTACTAACTCACGAGTATCTTCGGACTCTACATAACTGCTCACCGAAAGGTTGTAGCTATTGCCTGCTATGATTTCCAATTCAACCGATTTAGCAAAATGATCCACGTTCTCTTTGCTGGCAAACACTTTCATGATGTCTTCAATGTGCTGCTCAGTCAGTACGTTGTTATTGGTTTCTTTTTTAAACAAACCGCTGGCATCGATAAACTGGGTGGTGGTGTCAGTTTTGTGCTTAGACAGAACTAAAATATTCACGGAAATGGTGGTGCCAAAGAACAGGTTAGGTGCCAGTGAAATTACCGTTTCCACATAGTTATTATCTACAAGGTATTGGCGAATCTTTTGCTCAGCACCGCCACGGTAAAAAATACCGGGGAAGCAAACAATGGCTGCACGACCTTTGCTTGATAGGTAACTCAGTGCATGAAGCACAAAGGCAAAATCGGCTTTTGATTTGGGTGCCAATACGCCAGCGGGCGCAAACCGGTCATCGTTGATAAGGGTTGGGTCGTCGCTACCAATCCATTTCACCGAATAAGGCGGGTTTGAGACAATGGCATCAAACGGTTTGTCATCTAAAAAGTGCGGTTCGGTTAAGGTATCACCCAACTGAATATTAAACTTGTCGTAGTTAATGTTATGCAAAAACATGTTCATACGCGCTAAGTTGTAGGTGGTGTGGTTGAGCTCTTGGCCAAAAAAGCCATCTTCAATGATATGCGCATCGAAGTGCTTTTTAGCTTGTAACAGCAACGAGCCCGAACCCGCCGCAGGGTCATAGATTTTATTGACACTGGTTTGGCCGTGCATGGCCAACTGCGCGATCAATTTTGAAACGTGCTGAGGGGTGAAAAATTCACCACCTGATTTACCCGCATTGGCGGCATAGTTTGAAATCAGGAACTCGTAGGCATCACCGAATAAATCAATTTGGTTGTCTTCAAAATTACCGAAGGTTAAACCTGCCACGCCTTTTAACACGGCTGCCAAGCGTTTGTTTTTTGCCTCTACCGTATTACCCAGACGATTACTGGTCGTATCAAAATCCGCAAACAAGCCTTTGATGTCTTTTTCTGAATCGTAGCCATTGGCTGAGTTTTCGATTGCAGCAAAAATAGCGGCCAAATCCGTATTTAAATTTTCGTTTTTGTGTGCATTAGCCGCCACATTGCTAAACAACTGGCTAGGGTAAAGAAAATAGCCCTTGGTTTTAATGGCATCTTCTTTAGCAAACTTGATGTTTTCATCATCGTCAGACATGGCCGCATAATTAACGCTCTCATCACCGCCAGTGATGTAGTTGACAAAGTTTTCACTGATAAAACGGTAGAACAGCGTACCCAGTACATATTGTTTAAAATCCCAGCCATCCACTGAGCCTCGAACATCGTTGGCAATCGCCCATATTTGGCGTTGAAGTTCGGCACGTTGTTGTAAACTTGTCATTTGTTAATTCCTGCTTTTAATTCGTTTATTGGTTGTCCACCAGCGTATGCCTATTCGCGACTGGCTTTTAGCAATGAGCCGCTTTCTAAAGTTCCCCAATTAATTTAAGGTATTCCTGTTCAGTCAATACTTTAACGCCTTTATCACGAGCTGCAATAATCTTAGTTTCACCGACCTTGTCGCCAGTTACTAGATAGGTAGTTTTACCAGTAACCGATTTAGCCACGTTAGCCCCAAGTGCTTTCGCATGCTTTTCCATATCGCTACGGGAACCTTGTTGCATCGAACCAGTAAATACAATAAGTGATCCAGCTATAGGAGAATCTGAACGCTCTCTATCAGACTCCTTGGACGTAATACTTAAATTGAAACCTAGGTTATATACTTTAAAAAACTCTTCTTTCACATTTGCTAGACCTTCAACAATAGCTTCTGCACTTAATTGTGCAAACCCATCTATTTTAACCAAGTCCTCGACCGATATTTCAAAAACTTCAGCAATGGCATGATGCTGAAGTAATCTTTCACAGTTTCCGCCAGCTAATCGGGTAACTCCAAATGCAGCAAGAAACCTCCAATCCTCTATTTCAATCTGTCTACTTGCTTGGAGTTGATCAATAAGATTCTGTGACGTTTTATCTCCAAATCCAAACTCTACAAATTGATGCTTAGGAATCTGATAGATTTCGTGGATATGCTTAATACCTTGATTGGTTATTTTTTCAATCACCTTTGGCCCAAAGCCATCTACATTACCCAATGTTTTAAAAAAATGAATCAGTGTATTTTCGGTTTGGGCTGGACAGTCTGACTTATTCGGGCATATCAAATGATCGCCTTCCCAAATAAGATGAGCACCACAACTAGGACAATTTTCAGGTAATTCTGGCTCTGCTGGTTTAATAACTTGTTCAATTTTTGGAATAACTAAGCCACTTCTGACTAGCTTAATGATTGCGCCAGGACCAACTCCATTTGTCTTCACCATATGATAGTGGTGAACAGTTACTCTGCTTAAAGTAGCCCCACTAAGTTTTGTCGGAACCAATTCAGCTACTGGTGAAACTCGACCAGTCCTTGAGGTCTGAGGAACAACTTTTAATACTTCAACTTCAGCCGATTCATCGTTCACTTTAAAAGCAATTTGCCACCTATGAAACTTTCTCGTAGAGCCCATATGCTCTTTGATCGGTGCATTTGTAGTTTCTAAGACTAATCCATCAATATCAAAATCAACTGAGTTCCACATACTTTCAAGAATACTCTCAAAGTTTGACAATAACTCTTCAATACTTCCCGTCCAGTTATCTAATAGTGAAAAAGGGTAGAAGACACAGACACCTTTATCAATTGCCTTTTGGACATCTTCATCAACTTTCTTTTCAGCGATAATTGCTGCTTGGATATTGCGTGAGTTTTCAAACTTTTCTATCAACACCCTATTAAAGTAACTTTTCTTGATTACGATTTCGCCAGGGCCTAAACCTCTTCCTGCATTTTTTGCTACTTTAAGTCCTCGTTCAAATGCACGAGTAATATCTTGACCTCTTGTCCCATCACCTCGGGTGTAGAGAGTTGTACCATCATCATAAGCAGCATAACCATCAAGTTTTGGTGTAACCTTAATCTCAATCAAATTTTGATCAAATTCAATTTCTGAAGCGGCTTTAGTAATCCTTTCCGTCCATTTTTTAATTTCTTCCAAAGAATATGCTTTATCGGTAGAAAGCATTTTCTTTGGAAGTGGAACAGTCTTACTATCGATTAAAACTTCAGGCTCTACACTTAATAAGAATGGGTTCTCTGGATCAAGAGTTTTGAAGTAGTTAAGATATTCATCATACTGCTTATCTTCAATAATCGGATAACCGGATCTGTAAAGAGCATTAGCAACTTTAAGCAATATTTCCAACTCTTCCCAACTGTGATTATTTGAAAAAAAGAGTTTCTCTACATCGTCTATACTTAAATTAAGCTCGAGCTTTTCAATAATGGCGATTTGGTTGTCGTTAAATTTATAGTTAGACATTACTGCTACCCTTATACTGCCATTTGAAAATCTAATTGAGTTCTACTTGAAATACTTGAGTTCATGGTGACACCTACATCACCAGTTCGATATACCTCAACTTTATCACCAATACGAACATCTAAACGGTGAATCTCCCCAATATTATGCAATGTGGCATTAGAAATAGTTGTACCACCAACAAAAATTGGCACTAAGCGAGCTACAGGAGTCAAAATTCCAGTTCGTCCAACTTGCCAATCTATTTGTCTAATTTCTGTAGTTTTAGATTCAGCAGGAAATTTATAAGCTACTGCCCATCTAGGCGCTCTACTGATGAAACCTAATTGTTTTTGTTGCTCAAGGCTATTTACTTTAATAACCATGCCATCAATTTCTACACTTAAATTTGGTCTCTCAGCAATTAATTGCTCATATTTTTTCTGTGCATGTTGAATATTATCCACAACCCAATGATCATAATTTTCAAAACCAAAATGCTTTAACCAATCTAAATTACCACTAATAGTTCCAATATTATTATCAGGAATACATTGTGCAACACCGTAGGCATAGAATGCTAATGGGCGATTTTTTGTAATCTGAGAATCTAGTTGCCTTAAACTACCCGCAGCAGCATTTCGAGGATTAGCAAATTCTTTTTCACCTCGTTTCTTTAGATGCCTATTTAAATTGTTAAATCCAGCTTTAGGCATTAGCACTTCACCACGTACTTCTAATAATCGTGGAATAGGATAATCGTTGGAAGATAATATTTTAGGTAAATTTCTAATGGTTTTAACATTTTGAGTAATGTCTTCACCTGTTTCACCATCGCCACGAGTTACACCACGAATTAAAACACCATTTTCATACCATAGTGAAATCGCTAATCCATCGAATTTAAGCTCAACATCATATTGAATTTTTTGATTTGGTAATCGTTCTTCAACACGATTAGCAAATGCAAGAAGTTCATCCTCTTCGAATACATTATTCAAAGATAACATTGGAACCGTATGGGTCACACTCTCAAATTTTGACAGGGCCTGTCCTCCGACCTTATTGGTCGGTGTATCCGCCTGAATAAATTCTGGATGTTGTTGCTCCAAAGCCTTGAGTTGATGAAATAAATGGTCATATTCACTGTCTGAAATGGAGGGTTGATCCATCACATAGTAAGCATGATTGTGTTTTGCAATCAGTTGAATCAACTGACGCATCTGCTCAATAACTGAGTTGTGTTCCATTTAAATTTCACCATATAAAAGGGCGGAAAACCGCCCTATAACTTTTACTGAATTTATTATAAAAGATTGATTAAACCGTTGCTTGATTTGGACGATAATCAATCACATGATGACGCCAATGCTCTTTCAACTGCGGCGTGAATTCAAGATTGTTTTCATCGTAGACTTTACCATCAATCTCACGCGCAATTAAGCCTGCGATACTGGTCATCATGTCATAGCCTGTCACCGCCTTGCTGTTTGGCAATGCAAGGAAAAATGCCAGACCCTGCACCTGTTCCGCAGACAATGTTTCCAGGTCAAAACCCGCTGGGCCATTATCAGTCACACGCAGTACCGAAAACATCAATGCACTTGGCTCATCGGTGTTTTCATAACGATGGAAACATGACATTTCACCAAAACGCAGGCCATATTTCAGCAATACCTTTAATGCCTTATCGCCCGACAAGGCACGACGTGGATTTGGATAAACATTGAGTGCGATGATCTGTTCCGCTGTTGCCAACGCACTTTCATCATCATAGCGTTGCTGCTCATGCAGATGCACATCCAGAATATTACTTTCGCCATCAAACTCAGCAATCTCAACTGTTTCAATATTTGGATTCAGGCTAAGTTCTGATTCAGCCTTGCTTTCTTGAGTGCCACTTTCCTCAACTTCATTTTCTTCAGTTTTTTCTGGATTTTCCAATGCTGCTGTTGCATCTTCAACTTGTGGCTCAGATGTTACGACCTCACTCTCCGTACTGGTCCCAACTTGCACTGTCGACTCAACCACAGTATCTTCACTGATTGTTTCTTCTGTTTTTTCCTCAACTGCAACTGCCTGCACAGGTGTTTCAACTAGAGGTTCAGCCTCAATCAGTGCTGTTTTAAAACTTGGCTCAACACGGTCGGTTGCAGCGGTGACCACATCATTTTGCAAAATCTGATCCCGTACGTGACGAGGAATCACAGGCTGCTGACTTTCAGGATTAATATGTAAATCCGCTTCCAGTGATGGCTCAACTGGTTTTGGTTTTCTTAAAATCATGATCAAACCAACGAGCATAATCACAACGGCGACAACAATGCCTATTATTGTATTCATTTCCATACTAGGACTCCGCAACTAACCCGTATTCTTTTGCCTGTTCTAAATCCACAGTCACTAATTTTGATGTGCCTGGCTCTGGCATGGTCACTCCAAGTAAATCAGTTGCCATTGTCATTGCCAATTTATTATGTGTAATGTAAATGAATTGCACTTGTTCAGAAAGCTCTTTTACCAAATTACAATACCGCTGCACGTTGGCATCATCCAGTGGTGCATCCACCTCATCCAATACACAGAAAGGCGCAGGGTTCAGCCTAAAGATGGCAAACACCAAAGCCAGTGCCGTTAGGGCCTTTTCACCACCTGACAATAATGCCAGAGAACTGTTACGTTTACCTGGCGGACGCGCCATTAATTTCACACCAGACTGCCAGTCATCCTCAAGGCTTAGGGTCGCCTCACCACCATTAAACACTTTCGGGAACAACAGTTGCAGCTCTTGATTCACCTTGTCAAATGTAGTCATAAATAACTTACGCGTTTCCTGATCAATACTCTTCATGGCATCTTTGAGCTGATCGACAGTATTTTGCAGGTCCTGCATTTGATGACTGAGTTCATCAAAACGCTGTGACACTTCTTCATATTCCTGCGACGCCGCCAAGTTGACCGCACCAATTTTTTCAAATTGTTGCTGTGCTTTTTCTAGTTTCTGCTGATGATCCTTAATTTCAATCGTCAGGTCAGACAAAGCTTCTGCATTGAGTTCTTTAAGCTGGTCCAGATAATGCTCGCGATCTGATTTAGCCGCCTGCCACGCCAAACGTTTCTGTTCCAGTTGCTCACGTACCTGCTCATCTTTTTGCTGTGCCTGATGGCGCTGTTCAGTCAGTTGCTGCTGCTTTTCCTGTACCTGATTCAATTCAAGTTGCCATTCATTCCATGTTTTTTGCAATTTTTCAGTTTGCTGGAATTGCTCTTGGAATTGTGATTCCAGATTTGGTAATTCCAGTTGAATTGGGTCAACAAATTTCTTCGCCTGCTCAATCTGTTCAATAATTTGTCGATACTGCGTTTTCAGGAATGAAATATCTTTTTCCAGTAACTCAATTTGCTGATTGGCTTGAGAAGTCTGACGGCGCAGATTTTCACGTTGCTGTTGCTGTTGAGTCAACTGTTGCTGCTGCTCATCCAGTTGTTCATTTAAATTTTCGACCTGAAACTGCAAGGTTTTATAATTTGGCAATACTGCTTCGAGTTTTAGTGCCAGTGCATGTAAATCAATTTCCAGATCATCCCGCTGCATGGCATCTTCTTCAAGCTGGACATCGAGCTGTTTCAGTTGATCTGCCAGTTGCTGTTGCTGCAACACAAATGCCTGTGCGGTACTTTGCAACTTTGCAATTTGTACATCCAGCTGTTGCAGCTCCTTTTGCTTCTGCTTCAAACTCTGTTGCTGTTGTTGCAGGCTGTGTTGCTGCTGTTGCACATTTTGCTGTTGTTGTGAAAACTGGTTTTCCAGATCAAGCAACTGTGGCTGTTTCTGTGCCAGTTGTTGCTCAATTTCCTCTAAACGTACTTGATGACTAAGCATCCCTTGCGCAATCTGACTCTCTTCATCATAGTGCAGACCAATCACCCAATCTGCACCAACATGATAACCATCCAGCGTTAAAATGGATTGTGCTTGGTTTAGTTCCACCTGATGACGCAGTGCCGTTGCCAAATTTTCTGCCACAGCTACATTTGCCCACAGTGAAGCTTGTGGTGTTTCAATCCATGCACTCAAACAAGCCAAATGGTTAATTTGACTCTGTTGCTGTTCAGATGATTTTAATTGGCGAGCAACACCCTCTTGAAATGATTGCTCATGTTCTACAAGTTGAGCCTGTAACCACTTTGCTAAAAACTTTTCAATGATGGCAGCATGTGTTTTACCTTGAGCAGTTAAACGCAAGTTTTGCATCAATCGAACGATATCTTGGTTCTGTTTGGGACTTTGCTTTGCCACCAATTGATTCAGGTTCTTTTGTTCAGCCAATAACACCTGAATCTCTGTTTTTAAACTCTGTACATCAGTCTTGTTTAACTGTTGCTGATCCTGCTGGGTTTGTACATCCTGCTGTAACTGCTCAATTTTAGTTTCCAGTTCAACAATCTCTTGTTGCAACTGCTGCTGTAATTGTTCCAACTGCACCTGTTCATCATCCTGAACCTGAGCACGAATCTGGCTGCTTTGCGTTTGCAAGGTCTGCTTTTGCTGTTCAATCCGCAGTACATTTTTGCTTAGTTGCTCAATCTGTGCCGCCATTTGCAGCTTTTGTTGTTGCTGCTTTTCAACTTGGGTTTTAAGCTGTTCAAATTGCTGTTGTGCCTGCTTTTGCTGTGCCTGAATATCGGTAAAATTCTGCTCGGCGGCTTGGGTCTGCTGTTCCAGCTCAAGCAATTGCTCATTTTGCTCATCAAACTGCATGGTTAAGGTTTCAACCTGCAACTCGGATAACTGCAAACGTTCCTTGGTTTGTAGTTTTTGCTGCTCAAGCTGAACCAAGCTGCTGCTGTTTTGCTGGAATAAACTCTGTTTTTGCTCCAGCGTCATTTTCAATTCAGCCAGTTTCTTCTCAGCCTGTTGCCACTCCTGTTGCAATGGTGAAGACTGCTGAATCAACCGCTGGAATAAGGCACTTGTGGCTTCAAGATCATGTTCAATCGTATGTGACTCTGAACGAACCAACTTAAATTGTTCACCTAACGTGGTCATTTCAACCGTATATTTTTGTTGTAGCTTTTGGCTCTGATTGGCTTGGAACGAAAGGATTTCGATTTTTAAGGTTCGGATTTGGCTTTCTAAAGTTTTGTATTGAATTGCTGCTTCAGATTGGCGCTTGAGTGTTCTGAGCTGTGATTTCAGCTCTACCGCAATATCTTCCAGACGTGCCAGATTTTGTTCGGTATGTTCCAGATGCTGTAAGGTTTCACGGCGGCGTGCCTGATAACGGGAAACCCCAGCGGCTTCTTCAATAAACACCCGCATTTCTTCAGGCTTGGCATCAACCAGACGGTTAATCATGCCCTGCTCAATCACCGCATAAGAACGTGGCCCTAAACCTGTACCCAGAAAAATATCGGTAATGTCACGACGGCGGCAACGTGTGCCATTTAAGAAATATTCAGACTTGCCTTCACGCGTAACTTGACGACGCACCGCAAGCTCGTTATAGGCATTATAAGCGCCACCCAACTTGCCATAGGTATTGTCAAAACGAAGTTCCACACTCGCCACACCGACAGGTTTACGCTTGGATGTTCCTGTGAAAATCACATCCTGCATGCTGCCACCACGCAACTGGCGTGCACTGGATTCACCCATCACCCAGCGAATGGCATCAATGACATTGGATTTACCGCAACCGTTTGGACCAACGACCGCAGTACGGTTGGCCTTAAAATTTAAAGTGGTACTATCGGCAAAAGATTTAAAGCCTGAAAGTTTTAAACTGCTTAAACGCATAACGCCGTGTTTTGACCTAAAAAATTAGCGGCGTGAGCGTCTTGCCCAAGCCAATTCAATCTGTTTCATACGTGTCAGAGATTCCAACACAAGGTTGCGCAAGTGTCGACAAAAATCTTCCATAAATAAAGCGGCTTGTTGTGATTTTCGGATCAAAATAGCATCAATCACCAGCTTGAACAGGGTAAACGACTCCTGTAGCTCGCGACGTGAGGTGTTTAAGGTTAAAAAATAGCTACGGCGTAACGATGGCAACAGTTCCTTGTAGAACTGCATCATGTAGGGATTCGCCACCATCTCGTGCTGTTCAGCCAGATATTTAAAGATGGCATCATAAAACTTCTCAATATCCCCAGCACGGACAAACTCCACCAGTTGGTCTAACAAGGCCTGTAGCTGCTCCGCCTCATTGACCCGCCAGGTCTCACTAATCCGCTGCACAATATGCCCCAACACCATCACATTGGTGTCAAACAGTGCCTTGACCTGCTGGGCCGACATTTCAGAGACAATTGCGCCACGGCGTGGAAAAATTTCAATTAAATAAGTACGTTCCAGCAACAACAATGCTTCACGGACAGAGCCACGGCTGACATCCAACTCTTTCGCAATGCGCAGCTCCTGAATACGTTCGCCTTCAACCAGCTCGCCGCTAATAATTTGTTCACTAATGTATTTTGCAATCTGTTCAGAAAGACTATCAGCCTCTTCGAGATTCATGAGCCCCTCGCTATCTTTGTTATACGCATTGTCCAATGCTGTTTGCGCTTTTTTGTTTTAACTGATCTCGCTGTATAAATTCTATATCATTGTCTGACAATTTTATTGCTTTTTAAGCCAATCGTTCTAAAAAAACCTGATTTGATCCTGAACATACAGATAAAACCCATCTTTTCTATTTTTAATATCAGCCATTTATCTGCTTTTTTGCCCGACAACCATATATCTGAAAGTTGAAATTTTATCAAATTTTTATTGATACAAGTCACATAAAATAATATTTTTATTAACACAACAACATTTTATTATTTTACTGAAGTGTTCAGTAATTCTATATGAGTAGCATCATGGGTGTTCATCAGGCTGTCAATATCGCAATTTTTGGGTTAAGTCTCAGGACATTGAACGAATTAAAAGAACAGATTCAGACAGCGGTTCCCAATCATGTCCAGGTGAACTGGAGCAACATTGCAGAACCACAGCTTGATATCTTAATGATCAATCATATCTTTTTCGATTCACCCAACATTAAAAGCCTGATTAAAAACAGCAATATCAATGTGCTTCAGATTGCCAACGATGTCGACAAAAACAGTTCCATTGAAAATGATACCCTCTATCTTCCACTTAACCATATCCACTCACTACATCACTGGTTAAGCCATCATTTAAATGAACGTTCACAACCAACTCCAGAAGCGACAGAAGCACCAGCCACCCCACCTGTAGGCGAGACCTTTCACCGCAGACAGATCAGGGAGGTTCTACAGGAAATCCAGAATCCGAGAAATGGAAAAATTCAGTTATTTGATAATAATGGCTTATTGGCAATTGCCGACCCGCGGAGTGAATGGTTGTGGCAAAACCCTGAATTCACCTCATCACAAACCGATCCCAGTTTGAACTATACCTATGCAACTCAGAACGATCAGCATTGGATTGCAGAGGCCCCCCAGCAGGATTTAAAACAATGGCTATGGAATTTGCTTTGGACATCTATGGATTTTGAGGGACTCTGCCCACAGTTTGCATCCAGCTTTTACCTTGATATTTGGCCACAGCCAAAAAACAGGATTGATCGTCAGGACATTTTGCGAATGTCAGCCTGTTTTGCCCAAGGTGCAAAGATTGATACCGTTGCAGCCCAACTAAATCTTTCTGAACAAAAGGTAAGACATTTCGTTGCTGCCTGCCTGGGAGCAAATTTCGGAAAACTCATCAAGGATCGGGAAGCAAAATATAGCCCTCAAATCCAGCAAAATGAGACTGAACAACATTTTATGAAAAAGCTGTTTGGCCGCCTACGCAACCGTTTAGGCTTTTGATCAGGGATGAATTTATGATTTTACATCAATATAAAATTGTCTTTGGTGGAACCATGGGTTCGGGGAAATCCACCGCCATCAAGGCCTTGTCGGAAATTGAAGTGCTGAGTACCGAAGCGCTGAATACCGATACCGAATCCCATGAAAAGCTACTCACCACGGTGGGCATTGATTATGGTGAACTGACCCTGGAGGATGGCGTCAAGGTCGGTTTATATGGTACGCCAGGACAGGACCGTTTTGATTTTATCTGGTCAGTCATCTGCAAGGGCGCGATTGGAACCATTGTGATGATTGACCACGCCGCAGAAAACCCACTGATTGATCTAGACCAGTATGTGCAGGCATTCCAGCCTTTTGGCAACAATATTGTGATTGCCATTACCCATATTGACCGTAAACCAGAACGCACCCTGTCCATCTATCGAGATTGGTTAAAGGCAAGAGAGCTAAACTATCCACTATTCTTTGTCGATGCACGGCAACAGGATGATGTATTGCTTTTGGTGGAGACCCTGATTGCAAACATTGAAGTGCATTATGGACTGGTGAATTAAAGGACCTACATCAGCCCTTTATAAATAAAATAACAGCCAACCACCACCAGCAAACCTGCAAAGCATTTTTTCAACATCGCGGGAGATAGGCGATGTGCGACTTTGGCACCAAATTTAGCCGTGATAAAACTCATCACGCTGATCCCAAGAAAAGCATAGATATGCACATAGCCAATGGTATTTGGAACATCAATCTGCTCTTTGGCACCAAACCACATAAAACCTAACGCCCCAGCCACGGCGATCGGGAGACCACAGGCAGCCGAAGTTGCCACCGCCTTTTGCATCACCACACCATGACGGTTCAGGTAAGGCACGGTTAAACTGCCACCGCCAATCCCAAAAATGGCAGAAGCCACCCCAATTCCCCCACCCGCAGCAAACTGCAAGGGTGCTGATGGCAAATGACGATTTGCATCAACAAGCGCATGCGCGCCTCTAAACATCTTATACGCCATCCACACCGCAAAGACACCGATCACCAGTTGTAAATGCTGGCCTGACATAAGATCGGCAATTCCAGCCCCCAGAAATGAACCCAGCACCAATCCTGGCGCCAAATTACGGAACACCTGCCACAACACCGCACCTTTTTTATGATGTGCCATCACCGAGCTGATTGAGGTCACAATAATGGTCGCCAGAGAGGTTCCAACTGCAACATGCATAATCACATTCAGGTCATAATTCATTTGAGTAAAGACAATATATAAAATTGGCACAATAATTAGGCCACCACCGACCCCAAACAGTCCTGCGGTAAATCCAGCAATTGCACCAATCAGCAAATATATGATTAACTCCATAAACACATGACCACTCTACTTGTAAAAATGATGGATGATTTCGCAACCCGCCAGTTACAGCAATTACTCAACACAAAAAACCAGTTTCCCGAAGTGGTTTTAGTAAAAACCACCACCACATCGACCAATGATGATATGCGTGAAATTGCACAAAAAGGCATTACGACAGGTTTGGTATGTAGTGCGCAGCAGACTCAGGGTCGTGGTCAGCACCAGCGACAATGGGCCTCTCCTGAAGGGAACGTTTATTTAAGCACACTGATTCAAAGCAAGACAGCACTGGATGGTCGCCTCGCTCTTGAAGTTGCATTGAATATTCTACAGATACCAAGCTTGCAAGGTTTAAACCTACAGGTTAAATGGCCAAATGACTTGTATAGCCCTCAAGGCAAATGGGGCGGAATTTTGGTAGAGCCACTCTCCGCGAATCAAGCCATTGTTGGTGTTGGAATCAATCTCAACACGCCACCTGTTGAGAATGCAGACCAGCCCATCACCTCATTGCATATGCTGGGTTTGCATCAAATCGAGCGTCTGAGCTTGATTGCAGAACTATATACCGCCATCCAGCAAGCAGCCCAATGGTTTGAACATGGGAGCTATAACTTGGCCAAACGTTTTAACCATCATGCCATTTGGCTAAATCAGCAGGTGGAATTTGAACATGCCCAAGGCAAGGTTCAGGGACGTTTTCAGGGTATCTCCAATGATGGTGCTGTCATCATTAAAACTGATCAAACACAGCAGTTTTATCAAGGTCGCTTACGTCTGGCTGAAATTTGAGAAATCTTTATCCTATGAAAAGTTTATGGCTTGATATTGGCAATACACGGCTAAAATACTGGGTCACTGAAAATAATCAGGTGCTTGAGCACGCAGCTGAACTTCATCTACAGTCTCCCGCAGATTTACTCTTAGGTCTGATCCAGCATTTTCGCCATCAACAGTTCAGTCGGGTGGGTATTTCCTCAGTGCTGGATGCAGAAAACAATCAGCGTATTCAAATGATTCTGGCTGTTCTGGATATTCCGATTATCTTTGCAAAGGTTCATGCAGAATATGCTGGCCTGCAATGTGGCTATGATGTGCCAAGCCAACTTGGGATTGACCGTTGGTTACAGGTCTTGGCAGTGGCAAAACCGAACGAAAACTTTTGTGTGATCGGCTGTGGTACAGCATTGACCATTGATCTAGTTGAGGGATTACAGCATTTAGGCGGCTATATTTTGCCAAACCTCTATTTGCAACGGGATTCACTCATTCAAAACACCAAAGGCATTAAAATCCCTGATTCCGCTTTTGATAACCTAAAGCCTGGACACAACACAGTTGATGCTGTCCATCATGGGATTCTGCTGGGCCTGATCAGCACCATTGACCAGATTATGCAGCACTCCCCTAAACACCTGATCTTAACAGGCGGTGATGCCAACTTGTTTGCCAAATTTTTAGATCATTACCAGCCGCAGGTTGAAACTGATTTATTGCTAAAGGGTTTAAAACATTATGTTCAGCTTAATTCCACTTTCAGCAGGCTTTGAAGCGTCTGCAATAATTGTGGAAACTCGGTATATCCATCTTCCTGACGGAAATGCCCAGCCTGTGCAACCTCAACCAGTTGGGCGCCCAACAAGTGTGAAAATTTAAAGGTCAATGGTACAGGTACAACAGGATCATTACTGGAAAAGAAAACCAGTCGGGTTTGTAAATGTGCCCTTAAAACATGACTCTCAAATTTCGAATGGCCCAGAAATGAGTCAAATTCAGGATGTTTGGAAATCGCCTCATTAAAACCTGCAATAAAAATGCCTGCCTTAATGCTATGCTGCTTAAGTCGCTTTGCCAGAAACCGAGCCATTGCCACACAGGATAGCCCATGAGCAATGATGATACTCTGCTCATCCAAACCCTTGAGCTGCGCCTCTAAACAGGTTTGCCAGATTTCAGCGTCAGGATGACTTGCATCGGCTAAAAAAATACGCTCAGCAGCCACATTCAGATTTTTAAGTTGTTGTTCCAGCCAGCCATACCAATGCTGGTCTGGATCGGCATGTTCACAATGTATGATAAACACTTTATTTTTAGAAAAATGTGACATAATTAACAATATTTTCCAATATAAAACATATATTTAGCGTCAATATTCTTATGTTTGGATCTTATTTAATGTTGATGTTTTGTATTAAATTTATACATTCATTGAGTTAAACTAAAAAACAAAAAGGCGCATTAAGCGCCTTTTCAAAACTGGAAACGATTATTTCTTTGGCTCATTGTTGCCAAATAATGGTCCCATATTGCCACCACCAAACTGTTTCTGCATATTGCCAAGTGATTTCAACATTTTGCTCATACCTGATGGATTGGCAAACTTCTTCATCATTTTTGCCATTTGCGCCTGTTGCTTCATCAGTTTATTCACTTCGGCAACATCCATACCACAGCCTGCGGCAATACGCTTTTTACGGCTGGCATTGATCAGGTCTGGATTACGGCGTTCTTTAACGGTCATAGACTGGATAATGGCTTCCATACGCTTAACCTGCTTTTCAGGGTTCGCCTGTGCAATCGCATCCTGGATACCAGAATTGCTCATACCTGGCAGCTTGTCCAGAAAGCCCATCATACCGCCCATTTTACTCATTTGCTCAAACTGCATCAGCATATCTTCAAAATTGAAAGTTCCGCCTTTTTGCAGTTTTTTCGCCATTTTTTCGGCTTTTTCTTTGTCGATTTTGCGTTCAACTTCTTCGACCAAAGAAAGCACATCACCCATGCCCAAAATACGCTGTGCAACACGATCTGGATGGAATGGCTCAAGTGCATCCAGTTTCTCACCAATGCCCAAAAACTTGATTGGCTTGCCTGTAATGGCGCGCACAGACAATGCCGCACCACCTCGTGCATCACCATCTGTTTTGGTGAGGATCACACCCGTTAAAGCTAAAGCATCATTAAACGCTTTGGCTGTATTGGCAGCATCCTGACCTGTCATCGCATCAACAACAAACAGGGTTTCTGTTGGCTTAACCGCAGCGTGCAATTCCTTGATTTCATCCATCATGTCTTCATCGACATGCAGACGACCCGCGGTATCGACAATCAACACATCGGCAAACTGGATTTTGGCTTGTTCAATGGCACGATTCACAATATCAATTGGCTTCTCGGATGCCTGTGATGGGATAAAGCCCACACCCACTTCATTCGAGACTGTTTCCAACTGCTTGATTGCCGCTGGACGATAAACGTCAGCAGAAACCGTCATGACTTTTTTCTTCTGACGTTCTTTTAAGAAGCGTGCCAGTTTCGCCGCAGTGGTGGTCTTACCTGCACCCTGCAACCCCGCAAGCAATACCACCACAGGCGGCTTTGCGCTTAAATCTAAAGTCTCGTTGGCCTCACCCATCATCTTGGTGAGTTCATCATAGACAATCTTGACAAATGCCTGACCTGGGGAAAGCTGAGTCATCACTTCCTGCCCAAGCGCCTCTTCCTTAACTTTCGCAATAAACTCACGAGTTACAGGTAACGCCACATCGGCTTCAAGAAGTGCCATACGTACTTCACGTAAGGTATCTTTAATATTGTCTTCGGTCAGCTGCCCTGAGCCAGTAACATTTCTTAAACTCTGTGTGAGTCGTTCTGTTAAGGTATCAAACATTGCGAAATCCGCTTAAAATGGCTAGTTGCAAAAAAATCTTTCTTAAAATAGAAAATTTATGCATAGAATGCTATAGGATACTGTAGTTCGAAGCGAATTTATATCTTATATGGTGAATATTATTCATCCTCCTCAAAAAGGTTTGACATGATCAGTCTCCCCTTGGTTTACACAATTTTGGCACTTGTTGCATATACCAGTTCCTTTTGGTATTTGTTTATCCACCTAATGTCAAAACGTACCCCAAATCTCTGGTGCTATGGTCTTGTTGTCAGCTTGGGAGTGGTCCTGCACGGCGCTGTACTGTATCGGGACATGATGACATCAATGGGAGTAAATTATGATGTATTTAACCTGATTTCCTTTACTTCAGGACTAATGCTGGCGCTCAGTCTAATCCTGAGCTTACTCCGTCCAATCTTGCCATTAAACCTGATTGGCACGCCAGTTGCCGCAGTTGGCCTGATTCTGGGATATGCATTTAGTCAAACCAATCAGGTGATTGAACGACATTCTGTTGGACTGGATTTACACATTATTTTATCCCTTTCCGCCTATGCTGTTTTGTTAATGGCAACCATTCAGGCGGTACTGCTCTGGTTTCAGGACAGGGAACTGAAAAAGAAACAAAAAAAACGCATTTGGGTCAACCTCTTACCTCCTTTTCAAATCATGGAATCCCTCCTATTTGACTTGATCATCACAGGTTTTGGGCTACTCACAGCAGCTTTGCTGTTTGGTTTCTTTACCATTGACAATTTCTTTGCCCAGCACCTTGCACATAAAACAGCTTTTAGCATTGTATCTTGGTTCCTCTATGGAGCATTACTGATTGGACACTACAAATTTGGCTGGCGTGGACGCAAGGCGATTCGCTTTACCATTACAGGTTTTGTGTTGCTTGCAATTGGTTTTATAGGCAGCAAATTTGTTCTGGAAATGATTTTAGGCCGCTAAACCCAGGCATCCTAAAACACTGGACAGCCTATCTTAAAATGCGTATAACGCTGCTTTTGCTCTACTAGGTAATGATCGTGAAACTTATACTCGCCCCAATGGAAGGTCTGACTGATCCAATCATGCGTGATGTGCTCACCCATGTTGGCAGTTTTGATTGGTGCGTGACCGAGTTTATTCGTATTACCGAGAGTATTTTGCCAGACCATGTGTATTATGGCTTCTGCCCAGAATTAAAAACTGATGGCAAAACCGCAGCAGGTACACCTGTGCATGTACAGTTTCTTGGAAACAATCCAGAGATGTTGGCCGCCAATGCCGCGAAAGTTGTGGAACTGGGCGCACCTGCAATTGATCTCAATTTTGGTTGTCCTGCCAAAACGGTCAACCGTCATCGTGGTGGTTCTGTCTTACTGGATGAGCCAGAAACAGTACATCAACTGGTAAAAGCTGTTCGTGATGCTGTGCCTGCACATATTCCCGTTTCAGCAAAAATGCGCCTTGGTTATTTAGACGAGAACCACACCCTTGATAATGCACATGCCATAGAAGATGCTGGCGCAAGCTGGCTAACAGTGCATGCACGAACCAAAGCCGATGGTTATACCCCGCCCGCCTACTGGGAAAAAATTCAGCCAATTACTGAAGCACTAAAAATCAATGTCATTGCCAATGGTGAAATCTGGAATAATGCAGATGCCAAAGCATGCTTACAACAATCACATTGTCAAGATTTGATGATTGGACGTGGTGCAGTCACAACACCAGATTTAACCTTATGTATCCGTCAGAATAAGGATCAAGCTGTTTTGTCGTGGCAGGATCTGGTTGAGTTGCAACAGCGCTTTTTAAGCGGTCAATTTAAGACCGAGGTTGGAATGATTGGGCGTTATAAACAATGGCTGGGTATGATGACCAAGGCCTATCCAGAAGCGCAAGCGCTTTGGGATCAAGTCAAAAAACTTAAACAACTTGAACAGATTATCGAATGCTTAACAATTTAACCTATTAAGTTAATTTTACTATTCTTCCCAATATCATTATTTCTCTACTAAGAGTTTTTTTAATATTCTTAAAGGTACATTCATTTTAAAATGAGAATCTCTACAATTTAGAACATTTCTATAAGTAAAAAAAGCGACCGAAGTCGCTTTGGAAAACCAACAATAATTAGGAATACCTATAGCCCACTAACTTTCATTTTGAAATCAGTAATGGAAGCGCCTTTGATACCCCAGTTACCCATAGAACCATTTGGCAACCCATTAAACACATCCGTATTTGTATTTCCTAACTCACCCAACTGAACATTATTTAAAGATAAATTAAACTTATCAGAAGTCAAACATTTTGTAGAGTCGGTTGCACAGGCACGATCAAAATTCCCAAATACAAAGCCTCCTGGAACCGTTACAGTGCCATTTGTTGCTTCATTTTCAATTCCTGCATGAAAACCATTTAAAGAAAAACCACTTGTTCCCATTCCTGTCATTTGTAACTTAAATTTAGCCCCTGTTGTCCCTGAAACTAGATTAATAGAACAACCATCAGGATTGAGTGCTGTTGCACCACAAATAGAGTCTATTGCACCACCAAATACTACCATATGCCCTTGCGGTGAAGCTCCAAGCTGGATATTCATGGTTGGTTTATTCACTGCTACAAACTTAATATCAATATTATCAGTACGTAATAATTCCTTGATATTGGATTTCAGTGTAGTACCAGAACTAAAAATGGACTTTTGTGTATAAGTAGGTGTTAATGAAGAAATTGCATCAACATTGTCAGGTACTAAATAAACTGAAAGCGGACGTATACGCATGCCGTTGACATCACTTCCCAAAGTTACCGCAATATTGGCAAATGCACCACCTGTACTCATTTTACCTGCATCTGTATCTATGACTGCTTGTAGCAATTGTGATGAATTACCCAGTATGGTTCCATCTGCATTAAAAGTTCTAACGAAATCCACTCCAATGGCTGAAGATGCAGCTCCAGGACTCGCGGCCATAACCAATGCAGACTTATTGGCATATGTTGTATTATTACTGTTAATCAATGCCAACTGGTTAAAGTCAATTTTTGAAACATTTATGCCAACATTCAAACCATCCTGAGCTGTTGCCTTAGCAAGGGTTTGATCATCCAGTGGTTGCATTGCCATTGTTAGTGGACTAAACAACAGCAGGGATATACATCCTATTTTTTTGTTTTTTTGCATTGCCCGAATCCATAGACAAATGTTTAAAATATGTACGCTAGGTTAACATAATTTAGGAAAATCACAAAATAAAAGCGATCATGCGTCATTAAATCTCGTTAATCCCAGTTATTTAAAGTCCAAATAACTGGGAGAAACACTTATTTAGATGGCGTAAAGCTAATATATTTTTGTACAATTTTTCCATCACTATCTACAGTTACATAGGCATAAGTTGATGCTGTTGCCCCCCAAGAATATTGCTTTTGGCTACCTGTAGCGCTTTGAGAAACAGAGCTTAGCACTGCAGGACAGCCCATCGCATTTACATTTTTATCAATATTCCAGTCTTCTCTTAAATTAATTTGGTCAAACCTCACCTTAGTTGGCATACAATTTGAATAAGGTTGTACATTATTCACATAAGATTTAGTTTTAAGTTTTCCTCCCACAAAAAGCAATTGATGTGTAACAGCTCCAAGTGGTATATCCTCCGTATCATTCACATCTTTTGAAAAGAAATCTTTCCATGTATACAAAGATTGTTCTTGATCTTCTTTTTCACTCGCATTGTACAACATTTGTAGAACACCACTACATTTCATTGTAGACTGAGCTTCCTCATAAGAACTGTCAAATTTTAATTCTTGCAGTTGTTCAAAAGTAGGGATACAGGCAGATAAAGCATCTTTAAAAACCAGTGTTTTTGATACAAGTAAATTATTACGGAATGCTAATGTGGCATGATTCAGGGTACTGTTATCTTGTTGCCCCCATTCTCTTATTGTATTAGAAATCCCATTATAATCTTGTGTTGAAGTCAATATTCCATCACAACCCATTTTAGTCTTAACATCCTCATAGGCATCATTTACAGTGATACTTTCCCAATTTGTATGTAAAGGTATACAGGTATTTATGGTTGGTGCTGCTTTATTATAATATTTTTCAAGAAGTTTATTATTATCTTGATCAAATATGATTGTTAAGGTGTCTTGGCTATTTTTATCTTGCCATAAATAAGATGAAATTGAACGATCTTTTGTAACAATACTATATTGATAAATTCCACGGCAACTTGATTGTTTCTCAATATCATCCAAAGTTTGTTCAAAATTCAGTTGATCTATAAATTTCTTTTCAGGCATACAACTTGAAGTATCTGTTTTTAATGGGAAATACATCTTATAGACCAACTTTCCTTGATTGGTTTGTACAAGAATTGTAGGTTCATCTAAATTATTGCCCCATAAATATGTTTCTGTTTGTGAACTTATATCAGTATTTGCTGAAGAAAAGAAACCGTTACAATTAAGTTTACTATTGGTCTGTTCAATACTGTCATCCATTGCCAACTGTTTCCATTGTTCAAGACTCACCTGACAGGGAGCACTTTGCGTCGGAGTTGGGGTAGGTGTTGGAGTCGGCGTAGGTGTTGGAGTCGGCGTAGGTGTTGGAGTTGGCGTAGGTGTTGGAGTCGGCGTAGGTGTTGGAGTCGGCGTAGGTGTCGAAGAACCACTGCCTCCACCACCACAACCACCAAGGGCTAACATAACCGAAACAATCATGGCTTGGGAGGTTATTTGTTTACTCACTGAAATATCCTTACATCACTGAATTTTTATTAAGTTTAATGGTTATTTTTAAGTTTTAATTCATTTTTTTGTAAAAACTGGCTTTTTACTACGATTTTTTAATTTATTGGCTGAAAGCTACCCTAAAAATTAAAAAGCGACCGAAGTCGCTTTTTAAATAATTTCAAATTAGCAGAACTTTAATCCACCATAACAGTTGGGTACAACTGCCTGATAGTTTGACAAAGGCAAATCAGAAAGTTGCATCACAGCAGGTACACCTTTGATATCAATACTACCCAATGGTACATACAATGGTAAACCCTGCGCTGCTTTTTGTGCCCCTGAATTTCCCAATAACACCTGATTTTTAGGAACTGCACCCACAACATTAGCTGCATTTGGATTGGTTGTCGTTGACTTATAATCCATTGAAATACTATCGCCTGAGCCATCAGATGCGGTCTTGGTAATACCACTACCTGTACTCACAGCATATAATGGATTCCCACTAGCATCTTGATCCTGAATCGAGAAGAAGTTTGTAATAAAGGTCGCGACCTGTGGCAATACATCACTCATTGGAATTTCTTTCTGAACTTCCAGTTTACCAAAGTTTAAAGGTTCAGAAAATGACATCCACCAACCAGGCTGGGCAATATCATCACTATTACTGCCAGGCCAACGTAATTTCTGGTTTTGTAGTGATAAATAAAAGCCTTTGTTAAAATCATAACCTGTTATTTTACCGCTTGCATCTTTTACTGCTTTGGCAATTGGTAAGTTATGCATACGGGTAAAGTTTTGCTGTACTGCAACGTTGGCATACAAATTGTCAATAGTGGTACATGAGCCAGTTGCCATAGCTCCACCTTTCATACATCCCATATAATTATTGGCAGCTGTCTGTTTCATTATATCTGTAGGGGTCCCACCATTCGCTAAACTATTCGCTGCTGCTTTAATGGTTGCGTTGTTATTATATAAATCCCTAGCAAGGGTTAAGTTATCTGCCTTTTGTGCAGTTGTTAAATCATCATAAGGTTTAGTGCCATCAGCTCTTGTTGCTGTTGGGTCCACAACAGTCCATGAATAGGTATCTGCCAACCCCATAAAAAAGGTCGCATTTTTTACCTCATTTAACCCAATTATGCTTGCCAGCCCCCCTGTAACAATGGACTGATCCATAGCCACATAAATTGGTCCGTCCTTTGCTGAAACCACAATTGGATTAATTGGTACATTATCCACTTTTAAATTTAGCTGTGACATACGATTGCCTGTTACCACAGTTTGTGGAAATTGGAAATTAACTGCCAAGGATGCAATATTAATACCCCAGGTATCCGATGTTAAAGTGGAGGCACTTACACCTTTATCACTAGGTTTTGATGAACCCATTGCACTGACATCTGTATATGCAGTTCGTCTTGCTTGAAGTGATGCAATAAAAGACCAATCCAATGCGGCATAGACTGGTACATAGATCTTCTGATCCTCAGTTAAACCAAACTTTGCAGCCTGTGTTTTGGCACTTGCAGCAGTCTGGTCAACAATAATATAACCACTAAAGGTATTAATCCCGCCCTGATTCAGGGTAGAGGTTGCTGTATCGTTATACGTCCCTGCGGTCATATAACCTTTAATACCTTCCGCACTTAAACGTACCCCCGCCATTTCACGAGTTGCTAGATCATTCGGATTTTTAATAGCAAATTCGATAAAGGGATTACGCAAGATAGCATCACTGGACGCTCGTTCATTTATTAATGCACCTGAACTATCAGTTGCACCAGTATAATTCCACACTGGCGTCCCATCACTTTTTACCTGAGTAGGTACACCAGAAAGGGCGAGATTTTCAATATCAATGTCACAGCCCCCTGCACCATTGACTCCACCACAACCAAGTTGTAGTTTTTTAATATTGGCATTAATTTCCAGATCGGCCTGTAACCCCATTTTATAGAAGTTAAAGTCACTTGTTCCACCGCCATATTTATTTTTATAGTCAGGGTCAATATCTGTACCAAGTGTTGTTCCCATATATAGTAATGCCTGCCCAGTTGCCTGTCGCATTTGATCATCATCCAGACTATGCAGGTTGGAGGCTGCAAAGCTCTGCACCGCTAAAATACTCAGGGTCAAAGTACTTAATATTCCGTATTTTTTCATTATGATCATCCTTTATATTTTATTTGAGCTGGAACGCACCATTACGAGGAGTAATTGCCATATTGGCATTAATACGTCCTCCTGTCATTACCATTTCACCCAAACGCTGTCCTGTTGTTGCAGTTGCAGTCTCCGTTAATTTTGGATACAAATTCAAGTCTCTAACCCGTAGTACATTTTCCGCTTCACGATCTGGATTAATAGTAAAACCATAGTTAAAGCTTACAGTATCTTTTTGTATCGCAATCGCGTTATTAAACTGAATGAGGCCCGAAATATTATCTAAACCTATCATAGATTCATCAACAGGATCACTCAGTTGAATTGCTCCTTCTTTTAGCAGGTAACGTCCAACTATAGATAAAACTGCGTTATTATTCGCAGTAATTTCATTATTCGGAACCAAACTAAAGTTCATATCACCCAACATTTTGAGTTTTAATCCAAATAAAACATCATCTTTGGCATTAAAGGGGTTATTAATATTGCTCAAGACATTCAGATCCGTTCCTGTCTTAGTAGGATCTTTATAGCTTGGTAAATAACCACCTGCAATTTCAGCTGCCATAACCATAAGCAAGTCTTTAAGCGTAACATTGACGTTGCCATTCTCAAAGCCCATACTGCCATAACCACGTAATAGCATATCAATATTACGTAGACCAATATAATAGTTCCGACTGGCATCCACCACCATAATCGAGGTGGTTTTGGTTCCATCATCATTGCGACCCTGCACACTTAAACCAATTGCCAGCCCCAAACGATCCGTATTGGTTACATTTGCCTTAGTCACAGCATTGGTCGTATTATTTAAACCAAAGACTTCACCCGTATATTTAGTTGAATAAACTGCAATATTACTGTTCAGATTATAGAAAGGCAGACCTAAACCCCAGCTATTGGTTTTTCCATCATCCTTACCAATAGCATTTGTTAGTGAAACCCCAGCACTTGAGGTAAACCGACCACGTTTTGAAACTGTCTGGAAATCACTACCACGAATGGCAACCACCAAACTGTTAGGTGTGATGGTATCGGCAATTTGCTGCTTATAGTCCGCAGCTGTGGTTAAAGTACCACTAGCTCCACCTAAACGAGCATTATTCAATACAGTGTTTTCTGGTAAAAGTAAATGTCGGGTACTGGCTAGTCCCAAGTAAACATCACCACTATCAAAATAGGCACGTTGTAGTGAGTTTGACATAAGTGGGCTCAGCCTACTAAATTCAAAACCAAAGGTATTTGCACCAGCCCCCCCAATCTCCAGGGTGGTCGGGTCACCTGTTGTTCCAAGTTGTGCCCCAAGCATTCCATCCCCATCATTGGTAAATTCACCATGCAAACGCACGCCTATACCTGTAGACCCCAAAACTGTACCTGTACCATTGGTATTGGTTGTTGTACTTGGATCACCATTATCAGTATTGGTGGCATAGCCTAAAATATTTTTAGCCTGATTCTGGTTCTTGGTATCTACACCACGAATTTGTAAATAGCTGTTGACCATACGACCACTTGCGCCCACTCGAATAAGTCCTTTGGCAGCATTGTCTGAAGTGCTTGTATCAGTAGCCAACGTATAGACTGGGTTAGTTGGGTCAACATAAGCTGATTTTTTAGTCATCAGCTCAATATTTAAACCTGAACTGGTAGCAATACCATCTGTATCTTTATAGGTTGCATTGGCACTTTGGCTTGCATTTATATTTGGAATGGGTACACGAGTAAAATCAATGTAACCATGCGTATCATTTGGAGTCTGATTCAAGCTTGCAGGTGAAACATCAACACCATTTACATCCTTGACACTATTAGTTTGCAACATCAGCCCTTTGGTTGGGTCAACATACATGACCCCCTTTCCCAAAAAATTGAAATTAAAGTTTTTTAAAATAAGTTGGTTATAATAGTTGGTTACATTATTACTCAAACCGATATACATATTTAAATTCTGTAAACTTAAACGTAGATCTGATTGAGAGTTTGGGTCAAATAAACCATTTTTAGTCTGAAAATGAATATATTGTGGTGAATCTGTCTGGATTGCAACATTACCAATGAGTGGATCACATGTACCCGCAGTTTCATTACAGACCTTGAAGCCCTTTACTGAAATAGTAGACGGCATAGTTTCTATTTCAAAATCTAATCCTACAGTTGAGCCCGTGGTTCCTGTTTGAATTTTATAATTTGTGCCTAATTTATAGTTTCCATCTTTATATGTCGTATTTTTACGAATTTGCACTCCATTCGCTGTTGCCCTTAAATCTGGTTCATTTATGCCTGCTGTAGGTGTTCCCGCTTTATCTTGCCAATACAACTGATCAAAATCCATTTGTTTATATTCAGTCTGTATATATAAACCATCCTGGCCATTGACTTGACTTAAGGCATTGTCCTGTAGCTCTTGCAAAGCATAGACACTTTGTGAAAGTAAAATACCACTTGCCAAAGCTGTTAAAACAAAATATCGAGTATTTACAGACTTCCTTTTCATTTTTAAGTTCCCTTATTTTTGTTTTAACAACGCGGATGCGTACCACCTGCACAACTAAACATTTTAATTGTACCTGTTAAAGATAAATTGGCGTTCATATTCACACCTAAAAAACCCTTTTCACGTCCCACCTGAGAACTATAGTTTGGATTATTGGCATCAAATGCACCATCGCTATTTGTATACTTAGTATTATTTAAATAACCTCGGTCAGAAGTATTTGATACCGCAGGGTCTGAACTGGCATCAAGATTTGCAGTGCCATCATTTTCAATTGCAAGTGACTGGAAGCCCAGATTACGGATTTCAATCGGGATTTTAGGGTCAAAACTAAACTTGAGTGCTGGTTTGGTCAATAGACCTCCACCGACTTTAGTAAATGTTACATCCTCACCATCTATCCCAAGTTTAGGAATATTAATGGTTCCCTGTATACCTTTGAAAGTAATCCATTGCTTTTTACCCGCATTATCACCACGTGAGGTATAGACTGTTACCCCTCCAACAACACTTGTATCAACTGAACGATTATTCAGTGCAATCGCTAAACGACAAAATTCTAATTTATTCGATAAACAGAGCGAGGTGTCAAATTGGGGAGTACGTGCGGGGTCGTACATAGCAAGCAAGGTATTGCTTACTATACCAGTTACAGGGGTTTGATTCAGGTTCAGTGCAATATTTAAGTCTGCACCCGCTTGACCCACCATGGTTTGCAACTCAGTATCGGTTAAGCCATTAAGCTCAGCAAAACTGGACGTTGTCGTCAATGCAACACATAGAGCAAATAGCGGTTGATATTTTTTCATCACATTCGCTCCTTAGTTTAAACCTGTGGTGGTCAATTTCATATGCTGAATAAGCAAACCATCAATTACAGCCGACCCCATATTATTGGAAAGGGTTCTAGCTGAGGTTAGATCAGTTGGAAAGGTCGTTGGAATTGAATTTTTTAATGTGCCATTTGTATTATAATCATTTACACCACAGTTATTTAAACAACCTGTTTGCTGGCCCAAAATCTGATAATTGGTATTCTGAGTACGTACTGTATTGTTTGTTTTGGCCCATGGATTTGTCCAAGACGAAGTGCTGTAATTGGGATTGATATAATATGCGACATCATAATTATTACCACTACAGTTATTAGTAGCCCCACCACTACCGTTACTACAGTTCGTACCTGTAGCACTACTTCTATATTGATAAAATGCAGGAGTGTTTGCATTATTGGTACTAGGGGTACAAATCCCGAGCACTGTATTGTTTTTCCCTGGAGAACAACTAAGATTATACGTTGTTGCACCAACTATTATAGACGTTAAAATATCTGCCTGCCCATTCCAGCTTTTACTTGTAGATGATTGTGATAACCAGTTATAACATTTGGACAATCCCAAAGTACCACAACCTACACCCAAGGCATTACTGTCATCTACACGCATCATATATGACCTTGTTGCATCCTTGATTGTTCTTGTTGTATTAAATGTTTGTACATAATCACGCTGCCCCGTACTGGTTAAGTTTTGACCATAATCAGGGTTTGACTCTAAAGAACCAAAGGAAATACCATAAGCCTCAATTCCTTTATAAGCACTGAGCAAGTTGTTCGTTGCATCGTATTCAGTTGAACCAATGGTAATACTACTATGCGTTGCTGTTGAACCCTGATAGCCTGTAACAGTGGATGTACCACACTGGTAAACATTACAAGTTGAACCTGTATAGGTTAGAGTTGAACCATTTGCCTCTTTAGTATTAGCATCGAAACCATAACGTGTATAAATTTTACTATACACATTTGGATCGTTTGGCACACGTGTCACCTCTACACTAAAGTTTCCACCCTTTGCGTCAAAAATCAATGGCTGATAAAGTGAACCAATCACCAAGTTCGCATTTAAACTGTAAAGAAATAATCCTTTGTCTTGATCATCAAAACTTGGAGCCATCCCCCCCAATGCTGGCGTAGACTTATCCACAATTGGTGTCGCATTAATTCTCAGTACACTTTTTCTGGCATTTGCTGGAAGCGTCCAAGTGTTGGTATTACTAGATACTGCACTAATGACACGAAAGCCTTCCTGATTAAAACACTGAGTTCCTGGGCCTACGTTACCACCAGCGATTGATGTTCCTGGCGCCGCTGCAGCCAAACCACAAATTGAACGCTTCCCATAGCCAATGGCATCTCCAAATTCCCCCGCGATCCCTGTGTATTTTCCGTCCACCCAAAAGGTATTGTAATTATAATAGACTGTTTTACCATCAACCACTCGTGATCTAGGGGTTGCATCATCAATGATATTATTGCCCTGACTATTCCCCAGTGGCACATAGGAACGGATGACATGATTATAACTTGGACTGTCTGGATTCGCCTGTGCCAAAGTACCATTCTGTCCAGCAACAACAGGCCCATTCCATAGAACTGTACCTGATGGCGCAGTTCCAGACCCATTAGCAATTACAACCGCATTTGTTCCACCAATTGAAGAAAAATTACCAGCCTTTAGCTGGGCCAACTGGGTTTCAGAAAGTTTATCTGCCTGATAGACAATTTTACTTGCATCGTAAGACTGCCATTTACTAGTTGAACTTACACTAGTCACTTTTCCTCGCGCATCAAGCCCATCTGTTGGGCCTGAATTTAAGCGCACCAGAGCTGCCATACCCAGAGTATTATTATAAGACTTGTTTAAACCAAGCTGATTTGTAACTCCGCCCAGAGTACGGAACATTTTAAAGTTGGAACCGTTAACACTAAAACCATCCCAAACCATGTTAAAACGTAATTGGTTACTTAAACCATTGTATGCATTAGCGGTTGTTTTTCCTTCTGCAGTGTTGGCATCACGCATAAAGGCATCACCCCATAGGCTTAATCGCAGGTTATAGGCAGATTTTTCAGCAGCCGTTAAGCCAGCCACATTATTATCATAGAGTGGAGCTTCAAAATTAAAAAATGTAACAGGCTGACCTGCAGCCCCATTCCCTGAAAACTGCTGAACATTTTTGGTTTCAGTTTTAAAAATCCAAGGGTTATTTGCAGTTCCCCACGTATTGATTGCCCTCCCAAAACTCATATTTGCATTGGAAGCATTATAATAAGTCCCCCAATCAGTATTTGACTGAGATAAATTTAAACCATATAAAAATATATCTGCTTTTTTAATGACCTGTCCATTGCCATCATATACTTCACCGTCAGTTGTATTATAGGTATAGTTCGGCGTGTAAGTATAATTGCCAGCCGATCCTGTACGCTTATTTCCTTGCAATGGCCCAATAGGAATTAGACGAATATAACCTGTATCGTAGGTACCTCTACCATCATTCGCAGTATCTGCACCATTCATTCGCATAGAAAAGTTTTCAGGTAAAAATGCAATCCCCTCACCTGTGGCTTCACCCAAATCATCATCAGGTAATTCCTGCAATGCAAAAGCGGACTGACTTAAACATAAGCCAATCAAACTTGCCAAAACAGTTTTTTGAAATGATACCGTATGAAGTGTAGTCATCTTGACCTTCCTGTTACACGATGCTCTGCACCAGCGTTATTTTTCTTAAATTCCTCTTGAGTGATTTCATCTACCCTCAAATTTAGAGTTAAAGACGTGCTTCCTAGCATCACTCAAATATAGACAAATTTTGCCTATGTAATCTCATTTTTCATTATGCCGAATATTTACACAAATGCAAAATAATTTAGGTGAATGGTATATTTTCCGATGAATGAATATAAATTTTAACCGAAAAAGCCTTTTATTATATGTATGAATCTTATAATTTTATTTATCAATTATCAAAACAAGAATAGCAACAACCATCCATGAAAAATGATTGTTGCAAATTGTAATACTATGTCTTCGGCAAAGTCACCCCTGTTTGCCCCTGATATTTCCCACCACGATCTTTGTAAGAAGTTTCACACACTTCATCACTTTCAAAGAACAGCATTTGCGCAACGCCCTCACCTGCATAAATACGTGCTGGTAAGTTGGTTGTATTGGAAAACTCAAGTGTCACATGACCTTCCCATTCAGGCTCTAAAGGCGTGACATTCACAATAATGCCACAACGCGCATAGGTTGACTTACCAAGGCATACGGTCAGCACATTTCGTGGGATACGGAAATATTCAATGGTACGTGCAAGTGCAAATGAGTTGGGTGGAATAATGCAGACATCCGACTTAATATCAATAAAGCTTCTGTCATCGAAGTTTTTTGGATCGACAATGGCAGAGTGGACGTTGGTAAATACCTTAAACTCTCTCGCGCAGCGGACATCGTAGCCATAGCTGGATACCCCATAGGAAATCAGTTTTTCTCCGTTTGCATCGAAACGAACTTGATTTTCTGCATAAGGTTTAATCATGCCGTGTTTTTCGCTCATTTCACGAATCCAACGATCAGATTTTATTGCCATGACTTTTTATCCAAAGACGAAGTGAATGATTGGGAGGTACTTTAACGTAAAATAACATCAATGGAAATAACAGCTCTATTCTGGGATCATTGATAGAGCTTGGAATATTATAAATTGATCAGTGCTGAGTAGCTAATTGGAATTGAGAAGCTGACCAAGACAACTGATGCGGTACGTTGTAATTTGGATTGCGACAACCATTTTACTTTATTGGTGGCGAGCGCTGCACCAACAGAAATCCAGAACAATGCAATTGGAAGAATCAGTGCAACAAATGTACTCATATGCGCCATGTAGATTTGCTGACTGTTCCACACCACTGCTGGAAAAATAGCTGAGGCAAATAATAAGGCTTTAGGATTGAGTAAAGTCGCACACAATAACTCACGCGGGCGAATAGTTGGTTGGTTTAATGCCACCTCCTGATCGGCAGTACGCCATAATTTTACAGCCAGAAAAACAATATAGCCTGCGCTCAATAATTTAAGAAAAGTGGGCAATAAAGGTACAGTAGCGGAAACTTTACCGATCAGTATTCCCCATGCACTGATTGCAATGATATAGCCAATCGCCTCTGCTGGAATGAGTAATAACGATTTACGCAACCCCACCTGAATACCTGAGGATGCAAGCAAGGTGTTGGTTGGGCCAGGAGTAAGCAAAATGGTTATGACTAAACCAATAAAAAACCATGAAATCATTGAATGACCTCACTAAAAGATGTTTTTACATTAATCCAATTGCTCATCCATAGCAAAATTTTAACTGTAAGCACTTATGACGGTGGATTATTTAAATAAATGTTTTATTTATATTTTTAAAATTTCAAGTCCACTTTACTCTAAAGTCACTGCATAAAAATTTGTAATTTTAAATATGGTAAATGTAACGTATTGGTTAAATAATGTTTATAAAATAACCAAGGTTTGAAGTCATTTTAAGTTTTTACTAAGTAAATGGTGCTATTTTATAGGTATACCAACTTATTTTCCTGATATGTAACCCTCAATTTATGCCTAAGCAATTCTTTCATAAATGGCTACCCTCTTCGGAAAAGGTCGCAAATTTAAAGTTTATGAGGATTTTTGGTCAACGCACCTTAAATCCATTGCTTTGGTATGTAAACCGTCGCTCAATTGCCAAGGCGATGTTTATTGGAACATTTTGGGGAATTTTACCAGTCCCTTTTCATAGCGTATTTATTATTTTGACCATTTTATGGCTGGAAGTGAACCTGCCAATTGGGCTATGTATGGCATGGCTGACCAATCCTTTTACGGTAGTGCCAATTCTATATTTAGGCTTCTGGTTTGGTACTAAAATCTATCATGTGAATATGATTAATAAAGACATGCTACTTGGGGTTCTGCACCAAATCATGAATTGGCTAAAGAACTTTGGTCATGGTCATATTGATTTTAGCTTGGCCAAGATTCTTGTTTCTGGGCTGGTCATAGAAGCGATCCTGTTTGCCGTTTTATTTTATTTCACAACACATTTGCTATGGCGGTGGAGTGTGATTTATTCATGGAATAAAAGAAAGAATGCTCAAGTCATGAATAACAAGATAAAAAAAGACCTCTAAATTTAGAGGTCTTTTACTTTAGAAAATTCGTTTGTCATCTCTTTGGCGTTTAGGCAACTTTTCCATTTGTTGTATTACAGCCTGGGCAATATTGATATAGCTTTCCCCTGCGCTATCCTGTGCAATCACGCTCGGTTTACCATTATCCGCATGCTCACGAATTTTAGCATCTAAAGGCAAGCGTCCAAGCAATGGAATATGGTATTGCCCAGATAACTGATCGCCGCCCCCTGTACCAAAAATCTGCTCTTCATGACCACAGTTAGAGCAGATATGGGTGGACATATTTTCAATCACCCCCAGTACGGGAATGTTCACTTTATTAAATAATTCAATGCCTTTTACCGCATCCATGAGTGCAACATTTTGTGGTGTCGTCACAATGACGGCACCCGTGACTGGGATACGCTGTGCCAAAGTGAGTTGAATGTCTCCAGTGCCTGGTGGCATATCAATCACCAACACATCCAGATCAGGCCATAAGGTTTGATTAAACAATTGCATGAGTGCGCCTGTTGCTTTTGGTCCCCGCCAAGCCACAGGAGTATTGTTTGCACCAATCAGGTGCCCAATTGACAGTACCGCCATGCCGTAGGCATCGAGTGGAACAAAGTGCTCATTTTCAATCAGGGGGGTTCTACCCGCATTACCCAGCATGGTTGGAATACTTGGGCCATAAATATCTGCATCCAAGACCCCAACTTTTAAACCCAATTGCTGCAAGGCAAGTGCAAGGTTGACTGTTGTTGTTGATTTACCGACCCCACCTTTACCCGACGATACCAGAATCACATTCTGGATACGTGGATGGGCTGCCACATCACGTTGCTGCGGCGCAGCTTTTTGAATTGGTGGATTATTGGGATCAGTTTCAGCTTTAGGTGAGGCATCCATGACTGGCGGTAAATTGGTATTTTCTACTTTAGGCTTGGATGAACAGCTATGCCCAGCTTCGCCATGTGCTGCATGTTTTTGCTGGATGATATGAAGATTGAGTTCCTGAATCCCACACTTTTCCAATGCTTCGGCAAGCTCATCATGGATCTGTTGTAGATGGTCTTTTTCTTGCGGAAAGGTATTGATGGTCAGTTGTAAAATACGACCTTGTACATTCACCTGACTAATACGGTCTTTTAAGCAATTCTCTGAATATGGCAGGATATAGTTTTGTAAAACAGTTTGAATGTCATCTTCCTTGACTTCTTGCGCAGGTGAAAAAACAGATTTTAAGGAAGAAAGCCACGACATTTTGTTTACTCCAAAAACAGATCAACATATCACTGAGTTTGGTTAGTTTAGCAGTATTGCAGAATAGACGCTCACATCTACGAAGATAATTGCTCATTTTTTATAGCGTATTTTCTTCTCTCAATATGAACGTCCATGATTTAGAACTTTAGCAATGATTAACCTTTGAGTTTATTTACAGCATCGGTTGCAGCTTTCTTTAAATCATCCAGCTTATTGCTCGCCTGGGCTTTCAGGTCATCAAGTTTTGCAGCAGCCTCATCTTTTAACTCAGCGGCTTTTGCCTTTGCATCATCAAGTTTATGACTTGCCTCTTCTTTAAAGTGCTCAAACTTCTCTTTCGCCGCATGTTGCGTATCAGCCAGTTTATCTTTCAGTTCATCAGCCTTGCTTGATAAAGCGGCCTTACTTTCATCATATTGCTCACTTGCATTACTTTTTAAGTCATCCAGCGCTTGTTCACCTTTTTGTTTCAATTCACTCGCTTTGTCTTTTGCCTGCTGCAAGTCAGTTTTGGTTTGCTCAAGGTCTTTTGATGCAAAGTTTTTAACATCTTCGACAGTTTCCTGACCTTTTTGTTTAATGTCTTTGCCCACCTCACTGGTTTTATCTTTTGCCTGCTGAAAGTCTGCCTTGGTCTGTGCCAAGTCTTTCGCGGCAAAATCTTTTAACTGATCAATTTTGTCATTACTCATGGTGTTATTCCTCTTGTTATGTCGTGAAAGCTACAATTGTTTTCTACCTATATTTATACAAGGTTCTGCCAAAGCTTGGCGGAATTGCTGCAAATTGAAACAATTGGGATACAGTAAGATTCAAATCATTGCTGATTGATAACTTTTTGAATTTTTGGATATAAAAATCCTATCAATGAATCATGTCAGTTTTGACTTTGAAACTCTTTCTTAGAGATTTCATATAAAACATGCCAACTTAATGGGTGATCTGGCTTCAGTACTGGACGCTGAAATTCCGTGATTTTTCTCATTTTTAGTTTTCTCATTACAGCTTGTGATTTTTCATTTTCCACCGTGGTGAAAGACACCACCTTATCTAGTTGCAACTGATCAAACGCAAAAGCCAATACAGCATTTGCGGCTTCCGTTGCATAGCCTTTCCCCCAATAGGGTTCATTCAAACGCCACCCAACCTCAACACAGGGTGAAAATGAAAATTGTGCTGGCTGTGAATGTAACCCCACAAATCCAATAAACTGATGGTTCTCCTTTAATTCAACCGCCCAGAAGCCCCAGCCCTGTTGCTCAATAAGAGCCTTTATTCTATCAATGAAAGCGCTGCTTTCAGATGGGTTGAGCAATTTTGGGAAATAGGCCATGACCTGAGGATTGGTACTCATCTCGGCAAAATGCGGATAATCTTTAGCCAACCATTGTCGTAAAATCAGTCTTGGGGTTTCGATCATTTTTAGAACCATTGGGTCGATATTAAAAAAAGTATAAATAATATGGGGAATAAGTTCAGATATACTTCCGCTCTCTCTGAATCGCACTGTATTGTAAAAATAGCATCTATGAATGAACATGAACTTTTAGAAATTCAACATGAACTTCAGGCACAAGAAAAACGTTTGAACTATATCCTTTCGAGTAAAAGAAGAATCCAGAACATGATTGATTCTTTTGAACAGGATTTAGCTAAACAATTACTTCCTGTCATTCATAATGAAAGCAATGATCAGGCTTCAATTGAAAGCAGTATGGCTTTGTTGGCATGCTGGAAATTTTCTAAGGTAGAGTTTCCAAAAACAATACATTGGTGTAGTGAACTCAGTATCAGTAACCTAACTATAAAAGATGAATTTACTGTTGCGGTTAAAGCTCAGGCTTGGTTAGGTATTTTGGGAAGTGATGAGCTTTGGCAAACTCCACTGTATGTCGAGATTACAGTTGATCCAAAAGTGAAAGGTCTAAAAAACTATCACATTCACTTCCTATCTAAAGGAAAGATCATTTCATTGAGAAAAAATTCAAAGCAAAGCGTAACGGTTAAACAAATGCAGAGTATGTAATCTTTCGGGATACATACTTTCCTTTCTCTACAAAAAATTAAGTTATACTGTAAATATTGTAATCAATAGATCTATTTTATAAAAAATCGATATGACTCAAGATGAACTCTTACCATCTGCACAAGAACAACGAGAAGAAGCAAGATATGCCAAATGGTCAAAATATATTTATACCAGTAAGAGAAGAATACAACGAAGAGTTTTACGGCTAGAACGAAATATTGCCCAAAATATCAATCAATTCAAAATCTATAGACAAATAGATAAATGGTTTGAATCTGATCTTGCATTTTTAAGTTGTTGGAAATTTTCTAAAGTCGATTTTGGCAAAAATACGTTTTGGTGTGATGCGATCTATTTTGATGATTTTAGGATGAAAGATAACTATACTTTCGCATTCAGTGGACATACTTGGATTGGAATTACTGAGAATACAAGTAATCAATGGAAAGTACTCTGTTCAGGTTATTTCATCATCAATGGTAATAATAAACTCAAAAGCTATGATCTTTATTTTTATGATAAAGATCATACGATTCATTTATCTAGAAAAGCTAAACCAAACAAGCATCCCTCTTCTTACACATTACAAAATAACAGACATTCGCACTCACACAACCTAGAAAAAAATAGGTAACATCATGAAATACATCAATATACCAATCTTCAAAGTTGAAAAATCAATGTAATTCACCTGATCTTCCAATAAAATAATGCTCACAAAGAATACCCAACATGAAAGTAAAATCAAGCTTACTTTAATGAATTGGGGCAGATCAAAAATTTTGATGGGCAATTTCAAGAGAGCCAAAATAATTAAGTAGCCGATAAAAGCAAGAATAACCAAAAATGGTGTCAGATAGAGCATCACTTCCATTCCATCACTCACCACATGGATTAAATGATTTTGCTGAAAATTTAAAAACAGGCAAAACGGAATTACAAAACTAAGGACAGAAACCAAACTTGCCAATAACGATGCACAGACTAAATTCCAAGATCGCATTTTTCTCTCCCAGCGATTTGATGCTGTGTTTATTTTCATTCAAACAGACGTACTTTGATTGAAGCCAAAGTGAAGCTTTGGTGAAGTTTGAAATGTGCATAAGCAATCCAATCCGATTAAAAAGATTTCACCGATTCCCTTGTGCAAGTCTGTCTTAAGTCATGTAAAATCATCCACCTTGTAAATACGAATGAGAGAACAATATCCGTGCGTAAAATTTTAGTCACCAATGCCCTCCCTTATGCCAATGGTCCAATCCATATGGGACACTTACTCGGTTATATCCAGGCAGATATTTGGGTTCGTGCGATGCGTGCAATGGGTCATGACGTGACTTACGTATGTGCGGATGATGCTCACGGTACAGCGATCATGCTGCGTGCTGAAGCCAATGGCATCAGTCCAGAAGCGCAAATTGCCAATGTTCAGAAAGAGCATATTCGTGATTTTGATGGATTTGGTGTGCATTTTGATCACTATGATTCAACCAATAGTGATGAAAACAAGGCTCGTTCAGAAGAAATTTATATTAAGAACCGTGAAGCAGGCAATATTGCAATTCGTCCTGTCACACAGTTGTTTGATCCTGAAAAAGGCATGTTCCTGTCTGACCGTTTTATTAAAGGGACTTGCCCAAAATGTAAATCTGAAGATCAGTACGGCGATGCCTGCGAAGTCTGCGGTACAACCTATAACGCAACAGAATTACTTGATCCACGCTCAACCTTGAGTGGTGCAACGCCTGTAGAAAAATCATCAGACCACTACTTCTTTAAGCTTCCTAATTTTGCCGAATATTTACAAAAATGGACACGTGATCAAGGTCGTCTGCCAGTTTCGATTGCCAATAAGCTGGATGAATGGTTCGATGCAGGTTTATCTGACTGGGATATTTCCCGTGATGCGCCTTATTTTGGTTTTGAGATTCCAGATGCGCCAAATAAATATTTTTATGTTTGGGTCGATGCGCCGATTGGTTATATGTCGAGTTTTGAAAACTATATCAAAACCAAGCGTCCTGATTTAAGTTTTGATGATTTCTGGAAAAAAGATTCACAAAATGAAGTCTACCATTTCATTGGTAAAGACATTGTTTATTTCCATGCGCTGTTTTGGCCTGCCATGCTTGAGGGTGCAAACTACCGCACGCCATCAGGTTTATTCGTAAATGGTTTCCTGACTGTGAATGGTCAGAAGATGTCAAAGTCTCGTGGCACATTCATTAAAGCTGAGACCTATTTACAGCATTTGAATCCTGAATATTTACGCTATTACTTTGCCTCCAAGCTTTCTGACAAAGTTGAAGATTCAGACTTAAATCTGGATGACTTTGTACAAAAGGTAAATTCAGACCTTGTCGGTAAAGTGGTGAATATTGCCAGCCGTTGTGCGAAATTCATTAACAGCAATTTCAACAATACTTTATCCAGTACCTGTGCTGAACCTGAGCTGGTTCAAAGCTTTATTGATGCGGGTGATTCAATTGCCAAGGCATACGAGGCACGCGAGTTTTCTGCGGCAATTCGTGAAATCATGGCCTTGGCAGACCGTGCCAACCAGTATATTGATGAGAAAAAACCGTGGGCACTTGCCAAGCAAGAGGGTCAGGAGCAACAGGTGCATGATGTTTGTTCGGTGGGGATCAACCTGTTCCGTCAGCTTGCGGTTTACCTATCACCAGTATTGCCAACGCTTGCTGCACAGGTTCAGGCATTCTTACAGCTTGAAAGCTTTGGCTTTGAATCTCGCAAGCAGATTTTAGTGGCACATGAAATTGCACAGTTCCAGCCATTAATGCAGCGTGTTGACCCAAAAGCGGTTACGGCAATGGTGGATGCCTCTAAAGATTCTTTGGCTGCTGCGGCAGAAGCACCAAAAGTGGAAAAGAAAAAAGAGAAGAAAGCCGAGAAGAAACCTGAACCTAAAGTGGATGAAGCTGAAATCATTGGTATTGAAGATTTTATGAAAGTTGACCTGCGTGTTGCTCAAGTGCTTGAAGCGACTATAGTTGAGGGTTCGGATAAACTGCTGCAATTGACTTTGGATATAGGCGAAGCAGAACCACGTAATGTGTTCAGTGGAATTCGTGGTTCGTATGCACCAGAAGACTTAAAAGGTAAACTCGTTGTGATGGTGGCCAACCTTGCACCGCGTAAGATGCGTTTTGGCATCTCAAATGGAATGGTGCTTGCTGCTGGAAATGGTGAAGGTGTTTGGGTGATCTCACCTGAATCTGGCGCTAAAGCTGGCGATAAAGTGTCTTAAGCCATTATTTCCCTTCATCTAAAAAAGACTCATTTATGAGTCTTTTTTATTGATTTTTTTAAATAAATACATAAGATGCATACGCTTTTATTTTTTAATTTATAAGGGGTTTTTTATGAAAAAGTTTTTAGCGCTTGCAACTGTAACAGCAATGTTATTTTCAACAGGATGTGCAGTTCGTATTGCTGATATGACTGTTGCATCCACCAAGAATTATAATATTAACTCCAACCAGTTTATTAAAGGACAACGTGTCATCGGCGAAGACAAAGTACCTGTAATCCTGTTTCCTCTTGGTATGCCGAACTTTAAAACTGCAATAGATCGTGCAATTGAGAAGAACCCTTGTTCTGTTGCATTATCTGATGTGGTGATTACCCAGTTAAATCAGGCTTTTCTGGTGGGCCAAGTTGGCTATCGAGTAGAGGGAACTCAAATTATTGATTTGTCTCAACCAAACTGCAAAAAGTAAATTTAGAATAAGTGATTGAAGAGTGTTAACCCACTCTTCAATTGATTCCTATCATTTAGCAAGCACCATCCACAATACCTCACTGCTAAAAGAACCATCTACCTGAATCTGATAATATTGCTGCGTTTGATCAGATGCTTTTTGCTGTAAATAACGTATGGTTTCAACCGCATGTTTAGGTGTCTGCATCCGCTGCGTCCAGCTTTGAAACTCTAAATCCAGACTTTGCTTTTCAACAGTTTCAACTTTAAACCCTGCATATTCAGCAAAGTGCATCCATTCCTGCAAACTATAATTTCGTACATGGCTTGGATCACGGATGGTTTCTATGGTCTGAAAAAATGTATCCATAACAGGATTTGCATTTCCTAAAATATCGACAATCACAAGCTTGCCATTTTTAGCCAAAACTCGATATATTTCGCTCATTGCCTGCATCACATTCTGCCAATGGTGTGCTGAATAACGCGTGATCACACAGTCAAAACTCTGATCTGCAAACGATAAGGATTCCGCAGCGCCTTGCTGACCGATCACATTATGAAAGCCTCTTTCCCTGCTTTGCTGAGCGACCAACTCCACCATAGACGGCGTTAGGTCATAAGCCACAACCTCATCCACACATGGGGCGATCTGGTAAGTGACATGCCCGCCACCACAGCCCAAATCCAACACCCTTTTAAATTGATGCGCTTGAATCAACTTTCGCATTTTTTGAAATTCAATCCCCTGCGCATGGACTGCACTGTTTAAATAGGCTTGAGATTTATCCTGATATTGCTGCTGGTTCACTTGATGCTGGGTGGTCATGTTCTTATCCTTGCGATGTTTGGTTATATTTAAAATAGCCAACCCAAATCAAAAATAAAAATGATCAATTTTAATAAAATAAATAAAAATAAGTTATCAGTTAAAATCCAATTAAACTGGCTGCCACATTGATTGCAACTGCCAAAATCACCGTATTAAACATAAAAGCCAAGACACAGTGAAAAATGTTCAGATGCCTGACCTCAGAAGTGGTAATAGACACATCCGCTGTTTGTGCCGAAGTACCAATAATGTAACTGAAATAAATAAAATCAAGATAATCAGGCTGATCTGTTTTGGGGAAATCCAGTCCAGCATCCTCATGGCGACTTTTGGCAAGATAATAGTCATGGGCATAGTGAATGGCAAACAAGGTATGCAACATTAGCCATGTTGAAAAAATAGTGCCGATGGTCAGCAAAATAAGAACGCCCTTAAGAACAGCCTGATCTTTGGGAACATGGCTCAGTTGTACCACAATGGAGATGAAACACACCACGATTGCAATCAATACAACAGTCAGGATCATCCATTTACCTTCATCCTGTTGTCTGGCCCGCTGTAAAATATGGCTTGCATCCAAGTGCCACATCATTCGTAGGGTGAGAAATAAATACAACCAGATGGCGGTGTTCCATCCCAACTGTAGACAGGTCGCCCATTGCCAGTTAGTGAAAAAATGCAAAGCGGCATAGATCAGCAAACCCAGTAAAAATGTCGAAGACAAATAGGGACGGTGTTTTACTCCCCGCGCCAAACGATAGATCAACGCCTGCATTTTTCACCTCTTTTCATTTTTATCTGCAATGAACTTATACTTATTTTTACCACTGTCTGATTGAATAAAAATTAGTAAAAACAACTCTTTTACCTAATTTCAACAAAATAATTCCCATTTCAACATTTACAACGGACAAAATTGTCCGATAAATTCAAGTGAGCAATAAAGGTCTACTTTTCACATTATGACAAAACGCCAACAACTTGCAGCACATAACCGTGATGAACTACTTCATGCTGCCGAGGAAATTTTTCGTAGCCACGGTGTTCATGTGTCGTTACAGGTGATTATTGACCATGCTGGCGTGGGTCGGGCAACTTTTTATCGTAATTTTTCAGATCGCAAGGCCTTAATGGCCGCCTTGCTCGAACAGGCCATTACCCGACTGGAGCAGCGGGCACAAGCGCTGCTTCCTTTTAATGATGGCTTTATTCGTTTGATTGAAAGCCATATTGAACAGCTTCCGCATCTGGTGGTGTTGATTGATTACTGGCGCATCATTGATCGTCAGGACCCAATCATGCTAAACATTTATGAACGGCGTGACAAAGCATTACAACCACTGATTGACCAGGCCATACAACATCAATTATGCCGTGATGATTTAACAACAAAAGATTTTGCCATGATTACGGCGATTCTCGGTTCCTCATTTCAGGGACATACAGGCCAGGATCAGGTGCAACTTGCAAAACGGGCAATAGAATTATTATTAAACGGCATTAAAGTGTAGTTCGAGGAATAACATGGATAAAACACCTCGCTATCTTGAGACACCTCCAGATTGGTCAGCAGATGAGCGTCCAACCCTGCCTGGCTCGCCTGCGGCAATTGCCCATGCAACCCCGAAACGTCTGGCCTATTTTATTATTGGTCTATTTATTGCGGTTGCCGCCAGTTTAAGTAATGGCTTTATTGTGGCCAATTTACCAATTTTTCAGGGTGAGTATGGTTTAACGCCCTCTCAGGCGGCATGGCTGCCCGCAGCCTATGTCATGGCGAATGTCAGTTCCAACCTGATCCTGTTTAAAGCCCGTCAGCAATATGGTTTGCGCCTGTTTTCAGAAATTGGTTTGCTGGTGTTTATTGGCGTACTGATTCTGCACATCTTTGTTAAAACCTATGAAATGGCGCTGTTTGTACGTTTTATTGCAGGGCTGGCCGCTGCTCCGCTTAGTTCGCTGGGTATGTATTACACCATGCAGGCCTTCAGCAAGGCTGATATGCCAAAAGGGATTTATCTGGCCTTTGGATTCCAGCAACTTGGTTTGCCTTTGGCATGGATCATTTCACCCTATCTGCTCAGTGCCAATCAATGGGATGTGATTTACACCTTTGAGCTGGGTCTGGCAATTTGCTGTCTGGCGATGGTGGTGTCACTTAAACTGCCACGCAGCCTGCGTTTAGAAGTCTTTGAAAAGCAGGATTTCTTTACCTTTGCCCTACTCGCCCCTGGGTTTGCCTGCCTGTGTACTGTACTGACTCAAGGGCCAATCCTGTGGTGGTTTAACAGCCCGTGGCTGGCCTATACCCTGATTGTTGGTTTCTGTCTGGTTGTTCTGGGATTGACCTATGAGCATTATCGTAGAAACCCCTTGATCATGACTCGCTGGCTGGCGACAGGTGATTTGCTCAGTTTCGTGGTGAGTGCCTTTGCCTTACGCCTGCTGATGTCAGAACAGAGCTATGCCGCAGTGAATTTCCTCAAAACCATGGGCATGGGACCAGACCAGTTTGTGCCACTGTATGTAGTGATCTTCTGCGGCACCATTGCAGGTTCGGTGTTTAGCGCGCTGACTTTCCATCGTGAACGTTTAATCCTGAACTTATTCCTAGCCGAAATCCTGATCCTAATTGCCTGTGCGCTGGATTATCACCTCACCAGTGATGTGCGTCCTGCCAATTTCTATCGTAGTCAGTTTTTGGTGAGCTTTGCTGGCGGTGTGTTTATTGGTCCCCTGCTATTGTTGGGCTTTATGCGTACCCTACAGCGTGGTCCACAATATGTAGTGACCTTTATTGTACTGTTCTCAGCCACGCAAAACTTTGGTGGCTTGGTCGGATCATCATTCTTTAACACCTATCAACAGCATCAGACTAATAATTATAAGGTTGAAATAAACAGTGAATTAGATCCAACCGATCCATTGGTCACGCAACGTCTACAGGCTTATCAGCATAGTGCAATGGTGAGTAGCAACGATCCTGTCCTGCAAAACAATCAGGCGCTACAAAACCTGAATAAAGTGGTTACCCGTGAGGCACAGGTGCGTGCCTATAACGATGTGATTGTACTGAATGGCATTTTTGCCGTTGTTTTACTGCTATGGGGGTTATTTAAATATGTACGCAATAAATACCTGACCCGAAAGAATCTGCAAGCAGCCAGTTAACGCCTAATCGTATTTGATTGAGAAAACATGATGTCTGAACAAGATAAACCAGAAAATAATAGTGCTCAAAATGCTGAGCAGAACGAAACGCCACAACCCGTAAAGGTACAGGAAACTGTGCCTCAAATACCACCGCCTCCACCACCGCCCACCAGCAAGCTCATCAAAACCAAACGCTCTACCCTATGGTGGATGCTGCTGGTTTTAATTGTTGGGATTACCATTATTTTATGGGCATGGCGTATTGGCCCATTTCATACAGCGATTGAACAAACCGACAATAGTTATGTCAAAGGTAAAACCACCATTCTTTCCTCACAGATCAATGGCTATATCAAGGATGTAATGGTCAAGGACTTCGATCAGGTCAAGCAGGGTCAGGTCTTGATGCACATTGATGCCACCACCTATGACCAAAAGGTGACACAGGCAGTTTCAGGGGTCGAGCAGGCACAAAATAGCCTTGCCAATCAAAGCCAGGCCATTGCCCAACGTCAGGCCGATGTGGTGGCGGCACAGGCCAAACTGGATCAGGTCAAGGCACAGTATGATTTATCCGTTACACAGCTCAAACGCTATCAGCAACTGGGAGACAGCGGTGCGGCATCAAAATCCGAACAGGACAAGGCTGCCGCCGATGCCCAAAACAACCTCGCCTTGCTCAAGCAGGCCCAAGCCAATATTCTGGTGGCGCAAGAGGCGTTAAAAACCGCACAAGTGGCGGAAGCAGGTTTAAAGGCACAAGTGAACAGTGCACAGGCACAGCTCGATCAGGCCAACACCACCAAGGATTACAGCACCATTGTTGCTCCGCTGGATGGTCAGTTGGGTGAAGTGAATCCACGTGTCGGTCAATACGTGGCTGCGGGAACACAGTTGCTTTACCTGATTCCCAAACAAACCTGGGTGATTGCCAACTTTAAGGAAACCCAGATTGCCAATATGAAAGTTGGACAAAAAGCCTATTTCACCGTTGATGCCATGAATCATCAGAAATTTACAGGTCACGTGGAACAGATTTCCCCTGCTGCGGGTTCAGAATTCAGTGTACTCAAACCTGATAATGCCACAGGCAACTTTACCAAAGTGGTGCAACGTATTGCAGTACGCATCGCCATTGATCCAGATCAAAAAGGTATGGAAAACCTACGTCCTGGTATGTCGGTGATCACGTCGGTGGACACCGACTCATAAACCAACACTGACATTCTCAATCAAATACATTTACAATGTGGTCAAATTCATTTCTCGTTCGCAAAAAATGTTTGATCACATTGCTTTTCCCATCCCTTATCAAACATTGCAACTTCCCCAGCCTGTTCAACTGACCATCAAACGCCTTGACCTGATTCACCCCCAGATTTCGGGCAACAAGTTTTTTAAACTGAAATACAACCTATTGACAGCACAACAACAAGGTTTTTCTCAAGTCCTCACTTTTGGCGGTGCGTTTTCCAATCATATTGCTGCAACAGCCTTTGCAGCAGAGCATTTTGGTTTTCAAAGTATCGGCATGATTCGTGGTGAGGAACTGGCTTCGCAACCATTCAATCCAACGCTCCAAACAGCACATGATTTGGGTATGCAGTTAAATTTTGTCAGTCGTTCCGAATATCGTCTACGCCATCAAGCTGAGTATCTGCAACAGTTGCAGCAACAATATCCTCAAGCCTTTATTATTCCAGAGGGCGGAAGCAATACCCTTGCCATTCAAGGGACGCAGGAAATCCTCTCCCCTGATGATTTAGAAAATTATGACGTGATTTGTTGTGCCGTGGGTACAGGGGGAACCCTTGCAGGCATCATTGAAAGCAGTTCAGAACTACAGCATGTTTTAGGCTTTTCAGCCTTGAAAGGTAATTTTCTCAAACAGGATATTCAACAATGGACTGATAAAGACAACTGGTCTTTAACCGATGCCTATTGTTGTGGTGGTTATGCCAAAACCACACCTGAACTGCTGCAATTTATACAGCAATTCGAACAACAATATGATATTCCTCTGGAACAGGTGTATACCGCTAAAATGATGATGGGACTTCTTGATTTAATCCAGCACCATCATTTCCCTGTCCACACTCGAATCCTGGCGATTCATACAGGAGGGTTGCAGGGAAAGCTTAAAGCATATTAAAACCCCCACAAATCTTTTATAATTGCCCGCTTTTCGTCTACCGAGTAATACTCATGGTTCATCAGGTTGATGTTGTTGTTTTAGGTGCGGGCGCATCAGGCTTGATGTTGGCTGCTGAAGCAGGCAAACGTGGGCGTTCGGTTGTGGTACTGGAAAAGGCCAATAAAATCGGTAAAAAAATTCTGATGTCAGGGGGAGGTAAATGCAACTTTACCAATCTGGATGTTGAGCCCTCCAACTACATCTCCGAAAATCCACATTTCGTCATTTCAGCCCTGAGCCGTTACACCAACTGGGACTTTATTGGCTTGGTCTGTGAATATGCTATTGAATACGAAGAACGCAAGCACGGACAACTGTTTACCCTGAATGGGGCCAAGGAAATCTTGGAACTGTTACTCTCAGAATGTGACAAGGCCAAACGGGTTAAAATTCAAACCCACTGTGAAGTTCAGCAGGTAAAATCCCAGACTGATTCAGGTTTTGTCATTGAAACTAGCCAAGGAACTTATCATTGTGAATCACTGGTTGTTGCAACAGGTGGGTTATCCATTCCAACCCTGGGTGGTTCAGGATTTGGCTATGAACTTGCACAGCAGTTTGGTCATCATGTTTTCCCTACCCGTGCAGGTCTGGTTCCCTTTACCTTTTCAGACCATTTTAAGGAAGTTACAACACGCTTAAGCGGCAATGCCCTAGATGCCACCTTAATCAATGACCGTCATCAATTTACCGAAGCCCTGCTATTCACCCATCGTGGTTTAAGTGGTCCAAGCTCATTGCAGCTTTCAAACTACTGGCATGTAGGGGAAAGCTTCAATATTGATTTCTTTCCAGGCCAGGATTTCGTGCAATTTTTTAAGGAAAAGAAAAAAGCACAACCTAAAGTATTACTCCGTACCCTGTTAAATGAATTCACTGCAAAAAGTATCGTGCTGGAATTACAGCAGTTGATTTGGGCTGAGCAAAGTGAGACAGCGATTGGGAATATCAGCGATCTTCAACTTGAACAGATTGCGGCGCAACTGCATGCATTTACAGTGAAGCCATCGGGAACGGAGGGTTATCGTACTGCCGAGGTTACGCTTGGTGGTGTGGACACCAGCGAAGTATCCTCAAAAACCATGGAAAGCAAGAAGCAGAAAGGCTTGTATTTTATTGGTGAAGTACTCGACGTGACAGGTCATCTAGGGGGGTATAACTTCCAGTGGGCATGGTCATCTGCCCAAGCCGCAGCCCAATTTGTCTAGCTGTTTTTCAGTACACCACAGTGTTTTGCACTACCATTGAAATATTTTAACTTCGTTCACCTGAAGAGTTTGCTGCCTCTGAAGAAGATGCCTGCTGAGTATTTTCAATCGGTTTCTCTTTTACTGAACCCGACTTGGCAACCACAAACTTATACGCACTGGCCAAAAAGCCTACAGTGATGCCTGCAATAATAATGGGTGCGAATACGCGATTTGGCCTCTTCATTTTATCCTCCTATAGACTTTTTATTTTGGGGCTGTTGATATTTTATAAATGAATTGCGTTGTAAGCTAAAATTTCATCAGACTAGGCATGAAACGTAGGTAATAGCAAACCTATTGCCAAGTTTCATAACGAAGTATGAGGGGATTTTAGCCACAACCCTACGGAACAGGGATATTTTTTGTTGCTACTACGTTATGAAACATTCATTTAGAATGACTAAATTTCATGTTTCATGCCTTGTATCACCTAAAAAATTTCCTCTGTCGCAATCATAGATAAAGTATCATCAGCCCCTATACAAACAAAACGACCACCCTGCCTAGAGTGGTCGAATTGACCAAAAAAATCAAAGATTATTTTTACTATTCATCCGAATATGGAGGAATCGGTGGTTTTGGATTCTCTGGATTGATTGGTGTTGGCACTATCGGATTTACTGGATTGGCTGTAGCAGGATTCGTTGGACTCACTGGATTGTTTGGCGTCATCTCATTTTGACGCAACGGATTTGGCTGTTTTGCCTCAGTTTTTGCTTTATCCAACAGATCACTGAGCAAACGTTCCGCAGGTTGACGACCACCTAGACCAAAAGCCAGAGCAAACGCGACAGCAACTGAACCGAGGGTTAAGCCAAATGCGAGGTTCACAATAGAGTCAGCAATACCCATTGCCCTTAAGCCCATCGCAATCACCAAGCCCATAATTAAAATACGGACTAGATTGCCCAACCAGCGTGAGCTATTGTATTCACCACGTTGAACCACATTGGCGACCACATTGGCCAGCCAGAAGCCGACAACCAGGATTACCGCACCAAGCAGGATACTGGCACCAAACTGGATAAACATCGCGATCAGCACACTGACCTGTTCCAAACCAAGTCGGTCAGCAGCCTCTGAAACCGCGAACAGCATGGTAAAGAACACAATCAAGCAACCGATGATATCGGAAACACGGGTTTGTCCAAGGAAGCGTTGCACATCCAGCTTCATTGGAATTTCATCAACACCCGCTCCTGAAACCAGTTCAGCCACCAAACGTCCAACAAAACGGGAAACCACATATGCCACGATCAGTATCAGACCAGCAGCAATAATTTGTGGAATCGCATACATGATTTGATTGAGCATTGTGGTGGCAGGTTGGGAAATTGCCTCTATACCCAGTGCCTCAAAAGCCACAATCAAGGCCGTTATAATAATAATGGCAAAAACAAATGAACCCAGGAACTTGGATACATTAGAGTTCTTAAACAAACCTATTTTTTCTGCCTGTGTCTGCAAGCCAAGGCTATAACTCAAGCCCTCAACAATACCACGCACAATTTTTGCCAGAATGTAGCCCACAAAAATGATGACACCCGCGATAAACAGATTCGGTAAATAAGCAACCGCCTCATTCACCATATTCTGTACAGGAATCAACAGGCCTGTCAGGCCTAGAATAGACAGCACAATCGGCAGGAACAGCAACAAGACCAACCAGTAGAAGATTTCACCAATATTACTGCTGAGTGAACCTACACCTACCTCATTGCTAAGCTTCTCGTCCATTTCCGTTCTGGCAAGCACATTGGTTAGTCCTGCCTTGACCAGCCCTGCCACAATCCAGCCAATAAAACCGACTGCAACGGCCGCCAGCAGGTTTGGAATAAAGGCCAGAATCCGACCAACCATATTGCTGAATGGATCACTCACGCCACTGATGTTCAGTACATTCAATGCACCGACAACGGCAAGGATAATCACAAACCAGAAAACCAGTTTGGAAATCAGGTTTTCAATGTTTGGTGTATGACCAGTGGCAGAAGACAATCTATGATTGGTGTTTAGTTTCTGGAGTAACTTTTTCACGCCAGCAGCAACAATCAATGCAATAATCCAACCTAAAAGTAAGATAACAATTGCCGCTAAAATTGGGTGAAACTGGTCCCAATAATACATTGCGTCGAATCCTCCTCTCTGGGAGGGATCAGTAAAATATTCATTCATGTGTTGTTATCCTTATGTTGTGTTTTAAAATTAATCAAACCACCCATGATCGCTCTATAACCAAGAACATAACTTATGGATGTCTCAACCTTAATTTTTGTCTATTTTCCAATCAACAAACGGCATCACTAATACAACAAAAAGTCCGCATAATTTTGCAAAAAAGCTCATTGATTCACACCAATGAGCTTTTTCAATTCAACAGGTTTTGGTCTAAAAATAAACGATCTAGGCATCCAAAAGTACCGACTGCATATGAGACAGCATTGCCTGTGCAGTTGGATTCGCTGAATGATCCGCGACCATATAAACAAGAAGTGCAATCAGGAAAATCCCCACAATGATCAACATATAAACGGGTAGTTTCCTTTTCTTTGCAATTTCCTCTCGACTCGCCACATGAGGTTGTGGCTTACTAAAATCATGCATGATAGCTAGCCCTCATCCTTTTTATTTCTCAGGCTTTTATCTTAGCAACTGCTTATGTTGCATTGTGTGAAAAAGCTTCGGACTATCGTTGTTGCTGTTGCAAAACTCCACTGTTTCTTCTTTGTTTTTTGTTTAAAATGTAGGCGGTTTAGAAAACGCTAAAAATAGGCTATACTACGCGCCCTCATTTCCTAAATGTTCTGCTTTATGTCCTACCAACAGCAAAGTGTCTCACTTGATCTAGATACGGATGTAACACATCAGTGTTTTCTACATTACACACGAGATGAGCATTTGATTGGACTGATTGAGTTCAACAAACCCAGCTATATCCTGAAATGGGGCGACCTTGAATATTTCCGCCGCCGTACCGAAGAACTTTCAGTGATGCCTTTTCCTGAATGTATCAACGCGATGATTGTGGATATCCGTAATGTTCAGGCTTTTCTGGACAATGAGGTTCCGATCTTGCCGTGGCGTTTGCTTGAGGAAGAATGCCCTGTTCGTCTTGTGGTGCCACAGGAACGTCTGGAACACTATGCAGGGCTGTTTGAACCCACATGGCTCACAACCGATGTCGATACCGCCATTCAGGAAATCCGTGAATTTATGGATATGTTTGTACATTAAGACATATCCAGTCCGCCCAAGATTACCAATAATTCTCCACCGCAATATTTCCCTCACCACGGCGGTTCATGGTCAAGCCACGCTGTTTTAAGGCTTCCTTGGTATCTTCCACCATTTGTGGATTGCCACATAACATGACATGGCTGCTTGCTGGACTCAATTCTGATCCTGCCGCCTTTTCCAGCTCACCATTTGCAATCAGAACTGGTAAACGGTCATGTAAAGCCGCATCTGGATCACGGGTGATAATTGGAATAAACCTAAAGCCTGAGTGTCCCTCACCAAACAGATTGGCGATTTCCTGAATACGGTCAACATAGGCCAGTTCGGATGCGGTACGAACACTGTAGACCAAATTGATTTGTTGATATTTATTCCAGGTTTCAAAGTCTTGCAACATCGATAAAAATGGCGCCAAACCCGTTCCCGTTGCCAACAGCCATAAGTCCTGTGGTAAAGGCTGCTGATAACGTGCCAGAGTTAAATAGCCATAAGATATTTTTTCAAGATACAGCTCATCACCAACCTTTAAATGTTGCAGGTTTGAGGTAAAAGCCCCATCGGGAACGACAATTGAAAAGAATTCCAGCGTTTCATCAAATGGCGAAGACACCACTGAGTAAGCACGCACCACCAGTTCATCACCAACCATTAAACCAATACGGGCAAACTGCCCTGCGGTAAATTTAAAATGCGCTGGTCGGGTCATGGTGAAGCTAAACAGATTGTGGGCCCAGCGATGTACAGATAAAACCTTTTCTACGCTAAATTTTTCAATTGACATGATTTGAACGTGGCACGAAACAGTGAGCTCATGTTAGCATGATCAGATAATTCATGAATACTTTTAAACTCAAACGGTAAGGCTTTTAACATGCGCATGACATTACGCCAATTGGCTGTTTTCGTGGCGGTTGCTCAAGAGGGAACTGTAACCAAGGCGAGTGATGCTGTCCGACTGACCCAAAGTGCGGCAAGCATGGCCTTGGCCGATTTGGAAGATGGTCTTGGCGCACCGTTATTTGACCGCTTGGGCAAGCGCTTGCAGTTAAATGATCTAGGCCGTTTTTTGTTGCCACAGGCCCTGGAAATTCTGGGTCGTTGCGAATCGTTTGAACAGGCCGCCAAGGGTGAGTTACAAAGTATTGACCTACGTTTGGGTGCAACCCTGACCATCAGTGACTACCTGATGCCTGACCTTATGGCAGATTTTTTACAGCGCCATCCACAGGCACATTTACAGTTACAGGTGGGCAATACCCGTCAAATGATTGAAGCGGTGAACCAGTTTCAGCTTGATCTGGCCCTGATTGAGGGCTCATGCCATTTGCCCCAGTTACAGTGCATCCATTGGCGTGATGATGAGTTAGCAGTGTGTTGTGCTCCACAGCATCCCTTAACACAGTTAAACCGTCCACTCACCCCAACAGACTTTAATGATGTAGAATGGATCTTACGTGAAGAGGGTTCAGGCACACGTGAAGTCTTTGACAACGCTATATTAAAAGACCTACCTGATGCCAACATTCGCCTTACCCTAGGTCACAATGAAGCCATCCTGAAAATTGTTGCCAATGGTCTGGGGATGACCTGTGTATCACGGCTTGCGATTGAACCACTTCAGGAAAAAGGGCAATTGGTCATTCTGGATACACCTTTCTGGGAACTCACCCGTCCCCTGTTTATGCTGGTACATCGTCAGAAATATCAGGGACCTGGATTAAAGGCATTCTTACAATTTTGTGAAGATCAGGTGTAAATAATACACCAAAGCCAAATATTTTAGCTTTGGTGTATTTTTACAGCATGAATTAATACTAATATTTATTGTACAGGATTCCCTTCAATCATAATTTGATCGCCTTGTTCCTTAAAATTAATGATATAGCTTATATGTTCTTGATTATTTAAGGCTAGATTTGCCTGACAAGACAATATTGCATCCTTATTCGTATCAATTACTGCTGTGTCAACTGAAATTGATTTTATATGATAAGTTTGAGCATAAGTCCCGTCATTAAACATTTGCATAATTGATTTTTTAACACGGTCACTTGAGCAATCTTTTAAATCATATTTTGAAACGATACCCACATCGAATAAATCCAAAAAGTAATTTCTTATTGGATCAAAATATATATAGCCTATTACAGCAAGAATAATGACAATTATCAGATTCGTATAAGCCTCACTCTCATTTTCTTTTTCTACTGCTTGCTGTTTTTTCTGCAATAACTCGTCATTTGGCGCCCCACAATGGATACATGCTTCTGAACGATCACTATATTCCTTATCACATTCCAAACATTTTTTAAGCATATATAACCTTTTATTTTTTAAAGAATAAAGGAGTTATGCTAGCATGTGATTACACAGGCTTACAATACTGCTTATCTTGTACCCTAATTATGAAAGACAAAAAAAATCCTTTCACAAAATTAAAGGCGAATAATTAACTACCAATAAAACAATTCAAGATAACTAACGTCGGAAATTTGACAGTAATTCGCTGGTGATGGCCTTATTATGATCCATAATTTTGTTTTTCTTGGTTTTCGCAGGGTTTGAATCGACACGCTCGATCTTGACCGCCTTAAACTTTCCCTCATTTTCCTGCACTAAAAACTTAACTTTTTCATTTCTCTTTGGCTCACCCTCTGATGCAGGATAATCTGAGATATGAAAAAACACGTCTCCTTCAGCCGTGGCAATAAAACCAAATCCCTTGTCTGGATTATATTGTTTAATTTTTCCCTGATAGAACTCTTGCTTCATGGCCTGCACCCAATTTTATAAAAACGATGGGGATAGTATATAAAAATAAAAAAGAGACGTTCGATCTTTCCTTAAAAATTTATGGAGAGATTACGTCTCTTTTCAATCTATTTTAAAAATTAGTCTTTTTGGACACTGCCAAAAATCTTGTCGCCCGCATCACCCAGACCAGGAACAATGTAACCATCTTCATTCAAACCCTGATCAATCGAAGCGGTATAGATACGCACATCTGGATGAACCGCCTCCACCCTAGAAATCCCTTCAGGTGCGGCAACCAGCACCATCACCCGAATGTCCTTGCAACCACTTGCCTTTAGCACATCAATTGCAGCAATCAACGAATTCCCTGTCGCCAGCATTGGGTCAATAATCATGGCCAAACGATTGGCAACATCAGGCACTAGTTTTTTATAGTAGGTACGAACTTCCAAAGTTTCCTCATCACGTTCCAAGCCCAACACACTCACCTTGGCACTTGGAATCAGGTTAAGCACGCCTTCCAGCATCCCAATCCCAGCACGCAGGATTGGAACAATGGTAATCTTTTTTCCTGCAATGCGTTGGGTTGTGACCTTGCCTGTCCAGCCATCAATTTCATCATCCAACATCGGCAAGTCCTTGGTTGCCTCATAGGTCAGCAACATCGTGACTTCTTGCGCCAACTCACGGAAATTCTTGGTGCTGATGTCTGAACGACGGAGCAGACCAAGTTTATGGCGAATCAACGGATGGCGAATTTCCTGAATAGACACGAGTGAGTACCTAAATAAATATTAATCTTTGCCTATTATAAAGCGTTTTTTTACTCTTCAATAAAAAAGCCCCCAATTTTTGGAGGCTTTTTTGTACAAATCAGTGCATTACTGCTGTTGTGACAACATGAAATGCAATGGAGAAAGAATCTCAGACTTCAATGCAAGGTTGATCATTGGGTCTGGATAGATGCCCAGGAGTAGTACAAGTAATGCAGCACCAAGTACCATGATACCACCGACCTTGGTTCCCCAGTGTGCATCGGCATCAATACGTGGAACATCTGGCGGTGTCATGTACATCACCACCATCACACGTAAATAGTAATACAAACCGATACCACTACCCACCACAATCATTGCAGCCAGGAACCAGTGCTGGGTTGTCACCGCAGCCATCACCACAAGGAACTTACCAATGAAGCCCGCTGTTAATGGAATACCAGCCAAGGACAGCATCATCACAGTTAAGGTCGCTGTCAGGATCGGACGGCGCCAGAACAAACCACGGTAGTCTGCCAAGCTTTGTGCTTCATCTACATTGTTATATGGACTGGACATCAACGCCACCGCACCGAACGCGCCGATTGTGGTCAATACATAAGTGATCACATAAACGGTGACACTGCCCAGGCTTGCATAGGTCATGCTAATCAATGCAATCAACAGGTAACCAAAGTGTGCAATGGATGAATAACCCAGGATACGTTTCAAGTTGACTTGACGCACAGCCAGCAAGTTACCCACCAAGATCGACAGCACAGCAATCACTGTTAAAACGGTAACCAATGATTCAACCAGAATCGCGCCTGAAGTCAACAGGTAACGAACAAACAGGCCAATGGTTGCAACTTTTGCTGCGGTTGCCAGGAATGTCGCCATTGGTGCTGGCGCACCTGCATACACGTCTGGCGTCCATTTATGGAATGGTGCAAGCGAGAGTTTGAATGCAACGGCAAAGACGATTAAACCCAGGCCCAACAACACCATTGGCTGTTTGATGGCAGTAAACAATGCCTGAACAGAATCATAGAATGACAATGAACCTGTATAGGCATAGATATATGCCATACCCATCAACAACATGGCAGACGCAGTCGCAGAAAGCACAAGGTACTTAATCCCCGCTTCCAAAGACTGGCTACGTTGATAGGTATACGCCAACATGCCGTATACTGGAATCGACATCAACTCAAGGCTGATAAAGAACGCAGCATAATGTGAGCTTGCAACCAACAGCATTGCACCCGCAACTGAACACAGCAACAGGATATAAAGCTCTTCACGGTTGTCCTTATAGGTCTCGATGTAGGCATGAGACAAGGTACAGCACGCCAAGGAAGCGATCAGAATCAGGAACTGGTAGAGCATGGTGAATGGATCAACCATAAACATGCCCATGATGTTCACTGGTGCAAAGTGCCCACTGAACATGGTATATACAATATAAATTGCAGACAGGTTAAGACCCACAACCGAGGTTGTCGCGATCAGGTTGTGATTACGCTTGATCGCAATCAGCAGCATGACCACCACTGCGGTCAACGCCACAATCATCACTGGGACAAGTGGCATAAGCTCAGAAAAAGAAATTGTGAAGTTCATGGTTTATTGCATCTCCACATGTTCAAGTTGAGTTGCAGCCTGTTGAACAGTTTCAACAACTTCTTGTACTGGCATATAACTATTGACTAACCACTGCATACTTGAATGAGACATATCCAGGAATGTCTGTGGGTAAAGTCCCAACCAAAGCAAACCAATCACACAAATCATCAAGATGCTGACTTCACGCGTAGATAAATCTTTAAGCGGTGTCGTGTAGTGTTTTTGCTGTTCTGGATTTGGTTCACCAAACAGTGCCTTGTGAATCAGGATCAAACCATAAAGGCCAGCAAACACCAGACTGACTGCGGCAATGATGGTAAACGCTGGATAGGTCTTGAATGAACCCATCAGAATCAGGAATTCACCAATAAAGTTACCTAGACCTGGTACACCCACAAGTGCTGCAACAAAGAACATCAGGAAGAATGGCAGGTATTGCAACTGACCACGCAGACCACCCATCAGGCGCAGGTCACGGGTATGTAAACGCTCATATACCTGACCAGACATAATGAACAATGCAGCAGATGACAAACCATGTGCCAGCATCATGATCATCAAGCCCTGGAATGTCAGGATATTACCTGCATAAATTGCAAGTAGGATAAAACCCATATGCGAAATGGAGGTATAGGCAAGCAGACGTTTCATGTCGGTTTGCTGATACGCAAGGAATGCACCGTAGAAAATACCAATCAAGCCCAGAATAATCGCGATATCAGCAAACTGTGCTGATGCTGCTGGGAAGAATGGAATCACGAAACGAAGCAGACCATACGCTGCGGTTTTAATCAGGATACCCGCCAAGTCCACAGAACCCGCTGTTGGTGCCTGAGCATGCGCATCAGGTAACCAGCCGTGTAATGGGAACACTGGTAATTTCACCGCAAAACCGATGAAGAAACACAACATGAATGCATAGGCAACTTCAGGTGGCAAGTGGTTCGCAACAGCCAATAAATAGTTGTAATCGAAACCGATCATGCCTGTCATCATGTATCCATAGACCACCAAGCCCAAGATACCGATCAACATAATCAAGCCAGCAATTTGCGTATACAGGAAGAACTTGGTTGCAGCGTAAACACGTGAACGGCCATTCGAACCTGAATGTCCCCATAGTGCAATCAGGAAGTAGATTGGCACCAGCATCATCTCCCAGAAGAAGAAGAACAGGAACAGGTCAATCGCCAGGAATACACCAATAACCCCGCCCAAACTCCAGAGCAGGTTTAAGTGGAAGAAACCAACATTCTTTTGAATCTCGCCCCATGAACAGCCAACTGCAAGCACACCCAGTAATGCAGTGAGCAACACCATGAGCAGAGACAAGCCATCCACAGCCAGGTGGATGCTAATACCAAGCGTCTGAATCCAAGGGAGATGGAATTCAGCCGCCCAAGTTGGGACTTTTCCACCCAACTCGTAACTATATGTACCACTTTGCCAAAGTGCGATGCCCAGACCAAAGGTAATGAGCATGCCAATCAAGGCAATCCAGCGCGGTAGATGTTGGTCGAACTTATCAACCAACCAACAAATAAAACCAGCAATGAAAGGAACCAAAATCAGTGCGGGTAAAATTAAATTGTTTTCCATTTTATTTCCCCACAACCTGAATCACGATCAAGATCATCAATAACACCACTACACCGAGTGACATGCTTGATGCGTATTCACGCAATGAACCTGTTTGACGCGAACTTGTAAAGCTATTACCACTTTTCACAATCGCAGGAAGAACCAGCCATAAGCCATCAACTGGATCACGACCTAGAATTTTCGCAATCAACAAATAAGGTTTTACAAATACGATGTCATACAAGGCATCAAAACCAAATGCGGTACGGCAGATATGCGCCAAACCTGCACCCAAAGAGCTTTGGGCAAAAGATTTAACCGCACCATAGGCAAAGGCAAACAAGAAAATACCAACAGCTAAACCAGCAAGTGCAATACCACTCGCTAAATGCTCAGCATGTGCAACCGCTGCTTCCAATGTTTCAGGAACAACAAAACTTGGAATACTTGCAGTCGTCAATAATTTTGCAACTGGTGCTTGAAGGAAATAACCAATCCCTGTTGATAACGTAGCAAGAATTGCCAGTGGTCCCCAGTAGGTCACACCATGAATGGCATGTGCATGGGTTTTTTCTTCACCGAAGAATACAACCCAAATTAAACGGAATGTATAGATTGACGTTAAGAATGCACCAACGACACCCACCCAGTACAAGGTATGGTAAAGCGGAATGTTTGCAATTGTAGACTGTGCATATACAGCACCCAAAATCGCATCTTTAGAGAAGAAGCCCACTGTCACGATTGGAAGTGCTGCCAATGCGCCACCACCGATCACAAAACACCAGAATACGAATGGAATCTTTTTACGTAATCCACCCATTTTAAAAATGTTCTGTTCGTGATGACATGCAAGAATCACTGCACCTGAAGAAAGGAACAATAACGCCTTGAAGAATGCGTGGGCAAGCATATGGAATAAACCAGCCTGATACGCCTCAGCACCCACAGCCATAAACATATAACCGAGCTGGCTCATAGTTGAGTAAGCCAAGATACGCTTGATGTCGGTTTGAACCAATGCTGCAAAACCAGCCACCAGCAACGTCACTGCACCCGTAATCGAAATGAACTGCATCACTTCTGGCGCCATTTCCATCACAGAGAACATACGGCAGCACAGGTAAACACCCGCTGTAACCATTGTTGCAGCGTGGATTAATGCTGATACTGGCGTAGGACCCGCCATCGCATCGGCCAACCAGGTTTGTAATGGAATTTGCGCTGACTTACCTGCCGCACCCAGGAACAACATCAATGCTGTCCAGATTGACAATGATGAGCTTTGCGTCATGACAGTGGCTGCATTTTCAACAATGTACTGTGTATTCAACGTACCAAATTGTTGATAGAGCAGGAACAATGCGATGAGCAGGAATACGTCACCCACACGTGTTACTGTAAATGCCTTGATTGCCGCCCAGCCATTTGCAGGGTTTGAGTAGTAGAAACCAATCAACAGGTATGAGCACAGACCTACACCTTCCCAACCCAGGAACAATAACGCAAGGTTATCGCCAAGTACCAACAACAACATGCTGGCAACGAACAGGTTGAAATAGGAAAAGAAACGCGCATAACCCTCTTCACCACGCATATACCAGGATGCGAAGATGTGAATCAGGAAACCAACACCCGTAATCATGCCTGTCATCAGTAATGACAAACCATCCAGGTGCAGGCTGATGCCTGGCTCAAAACCGCCAACACTGAACCAAGTCCATAAATGTTGAACAAAAACGGCCTGACCGCTGCTGGTAAATCCAAGACCCGCAATTAAAGCAAATAGAGCAGATAAACCGACTGAACCAACACCAATAATGGCAGCCACATTTTCAGAAAGCTTGTCACGCCCTGCCGCCAACAGGATAAAGCCAATCAGCGGGAATAAAACGGTTAAATATAATGTACTCATCCGCGCATCTCACTAGCAGCATCCACATCCAGATGATGGAAGCGATGATAAAACTGAAGGACGATCGCAAGACCGATACATGCCTCGGCTGCGGCAAGCGTCAGGATCAGGATGAACATCACCTGTCCATCTGGCTGTGCCCAGACGCTGCCTGCCAGAACGAATGCCAACGCGGCGGCATTCATCATGACTTCAAGGCTCATTAACATAAATAAAAGGTTACGTCTTACCATCACACCGTAAAAGCCCAGTGCAAAAAGGATGGTTGCAACGATCAAACCATGTTCTAAAGGGATGTGTCCCATTATTGTTTATCCTCTTCCGCACTTGGTTCACGTTTGCCGAGGTGATATGCAGCAACAAGGGCTGCAAGCAATAACATTGCGGCAACTTCCACCAATAATAGATAGTGGGTAAATAACGCCTGACCCACAGCCTTTGGCCCTACAATTTCCGTACCCATTGGCGCAGAAATCGTGGTGTATTCTCCACCCAGCATCCACACCAGAATCAAGCCCAAAATAAAGCTCAGCATGGCTGGATAGGCCCAGGCATCAGAAGTCAACCATTTGCTTTCCTGTTCAACAGTTTCCTGCCCAAGATTGAGCATCATCACCACAAACACGAACAGCACCATGATTGCGCCAGCATAGACGATGATTTCAAGCGCACCTGCAAATGGCGCGCCCACAATCATGAAAATACCAGCAACCGCTAGCAATGACACAATCAGGCTCAGTAACGCATGCACAGGATTGGTATTGGTTACCACACGAATTGTCGATACGATGGCCACAAGTGCCATCAAATAAAATGGCCACATCATGGTAATAAGCTCCGTACATCAACTGGTGCACTTTCTTTCTGCGCCTGACCTTTATCCTTACCTGTCACCGCCATACCCGTTACACGGTAGAAGTTGTAGTCAGGATATTTACCTGTTCCAGAAATCAACAGGTTTTCTTTTTCGTAGACCAGGTCCTGACGTACATATTCAGCAAGTTCAAAATCTGGAGTCATCTGAATTGCAGTTGTAGGACAAGCCTCTTCACACATACCGCAGAAAATGCAGCGTGAAAAGTTAATACGGAAAAATTCTGGATACCAACGTCCATCTTCTTTTTCCGCTTTCTGCAATGAAATACAGCCCACAGGACACGCAACCGCACACAGGTTACATGCCACACAACGCTCTTCACCATCAGGATCACGTGTCAAGACGATACGGCCACGAAAGCGTGGCGGTACAATCTGCTCTGCTGGTACTTCTGGATATAAAATCGTGTCACGCTTACGTGTGACATGGCTAAACACCATCCACAACGAACGTACAATCGATCCAAATCCAGCTAGAATTTTATACATTTTGTACTCCCTGCTGTCCTAGGCCTGATTCATCAGAATCACAGCACCAGTCACCAACAAGTTGACCAACGCCAATGGCAAACAAACTTTCCAACCAAAATTCATCACTTGGTCATAACGTGGACGCATTAAAGAACCACGCGCCAACACAAACATCATTACAAAGAATGCTGTTTTAATCACGAACCAAAAAACTGGTGGAACAAATGGAATTTCTAAGTTAAATGGTGCAAGCCATCCGCCGAAGAATAACGTTACGATCAGTGCAGAGATCAGAACCACGTTCACATATTCCGCAACGAAGAACATCCCCCACTTCATCCCACCATATTCAACGTGATAACCTTCCGCCAATTCTTGCTCAGCTTCTGGTTGGTCAAATGGATGACGATGCGTAACTGCAACACCAGCAATAACAAAGATAATGAAACCAATGAACTGGGGAATAACAAACCAAACATCACGTTGAGCTTCAACGATTTCACGCAGGTTGAATGAGCCCGCAATCGCAACCACACCCATCAATGAGATACCCAAGAACACTTCATAAGAAATAGTTTGAGCAGCAGAACGAAGACCACCGAGTAACGAGTATTTGTTGTTAGACGCCCAACCACCAAATAGCACTGCATAAACTGCGATACCAGCCATTGCCATAAAGAACAATAGACCGATACTCATATCCGCAACGCCCAGTGTAGGACTTACTGGGATGACCATAAACGAAAGTACCGCAGTTGCCATCGCAACTGCTGGTGCCAGACGGAAAGTCAGCTTGTCGGCAAACTTAGGTGTCCAGTCTTCCTTGAACATGATCTTGAGCATGTCGGCAACGATCTGGAACATACCACCCGGACCAACACGGTTTGGACCATAACGGTCTTGCCATAATGCCAAGAGACGACGCTCAATAAATGACATTAACGCAGCAACTAAAACCACCACCAACAGGATCACAACTGCTTGAATCACTGAATAAGCGATTGGCCAGTTCTCAGCCCAAAGTGGCGTTTGACGTATAATTTCTTGATTCATGAATTACACTCCTACTGCCACGGACACAGGCTCTGCCAATGAAACGGTTGGTGCTAGACCAATTGGATAACCAATATAGCCTGTTGGTAAATATTCGATGACTTGTACAGGTAAGCTGATGCTCGTTTCGCCTGCTTTCACGGTAATACGTTGACCATCTTGAACATTTAAGCGCGTCGCATCTTGTTCACCCACGGCAAACATCGCTTCAGGAATACGTGATTCCATTGCTGGTGTTTTAATGGTGAATTCACCAGAACCAAAGATATGGTGCATTGGCACAAGACGGAAGCTTTCAGGATTCACAACCACGGCAGTCGGTGCAACATAGCTACGTGCAGGACGTTTTGCTAAGCGATCGAATAAACGCACACCCGAATCACCACCTTTTAAGTGACCACCGACTTCATCTTGGTACTTGTTCCACGCTTGTGGCGAGTTCCAACCCGCAGCCCATGCGAAAGGTACTAAAGACGATGCTGTCTGATTACCCACATAACCTTCCATAGAGAATGTTAATGCTGAATCTGGATCGGTTGGTTGTTTTGGCTCGTGAATCGATAACGGCGCACGCATTGCAGTACGACCAGAATAACGACGTGGTTCACGCGCAATCTTCAAGCCATGAATACGATAGCCCGCATCAGGTGCAACATCTTGAATCGCTTCAAGCACAGGAACATTCTTGACGATGTCATCAATCACATCATCAAGAAGCGTCCAGTCCACAGCTTTGCCTTTCAGGCCAGTTTCAATGGCATGCAACCAGCGCCAAGATTCCTTGATCGCATATTCAGGCTTGTAGTAGCTTGGATCATACACTTGATAGAAACGTTGCGCACGACCTTCCTGACTGACCACAGTACCATCACCCTCAGCAAAACTTGCTGCTGAAAGTACAATGTCTGCAAGTTTCAAGGTTTCAGTTTCGCTATGATCAAGTACGATCACAGTTTCGGCCTTGTCAAATGCTGCCTTAACTTGAGCCACTGGTAAACGACGAGTCAAGTCATTTTCGATGACAACGACAGCATCATAATCCTGGGCAAATGCTTGCTCCAGACTTAATCCGCCAAATAGTGCCAAGCCCATTGAGTTGACTTCTGGAACAGTCAGACTTAGACCTGCATTGGCACCCAAGTTTTGCGCAACTTGAGCCGCAGCTTCCATGATGGCAGGATCTTGTAAGCTAGTACCAGAGATAATCAATGGCTTTTTCGCAGCTTTCAAGGTATCCGCAATGGTTTGTGCAAATGCTTTTGCATCATCCGCTAAACCAGAAAGCGCTTCGCCTTTAACAGCAGCAGCAACCGCGAAACCTAAACGTGCGATATCATTTGGCGATGCAACCACTTCACCTGTTGCAACATCCGCTAAACGGGTTTGGGTTGCCGCAAGGATATAGATTGGTGATTTTGCATCTTGACCGATACGCTGTACAGGTTCTGCCAACCAGTCTGGGGTACGTGTTGCAGCAGCCATTGCTTTGGCCTTGTTCTTCGCTGCCTGACGAACCGATAAAGCCATACGTGGTGCGGTTTGAGTTAAATCTTCACCCAAGATCAACACTGCGTCATAACTTTCAATTTCACGCATGTTCGGGTTATAGATCCCCTGGGTTTGCATGATGGATGCCGCCAGCTCAACCAGATTCTGGTCTTTTTGAGACATGCCTGTTGAATAGTTGTCCTGTCCAACCAGTTCACGAAGTACGTAGTTTGATTCCAGACTTGCACGCGGAGAACCAATACCCAGCACTTTCTTGCCCTTGAGTTGGGCAATCACCTGATCTAAGGCCTGATCCACACTCACGGTTGAAACAGTTTCAGCATTGCGGAACTGTGGCTGGCGCGGACGGTCTGCGCGGTTGACATAACCGACACCAAAACGACCTTTATCACATAGGAAGTATTGGTTGACCGAACCATTGAAACGGTTTTCAACACGACGGATTTCACCATAACGCTCACCTGGAGAGATGTTACAACCAGAAGAACAACCAAAGCATACGCTTGGCGCATACTGCATGTCCCATTTACGGTTATAGCGTGCAGAATGGGTCTTGTCGGTGAATACACCTGTTGGACAGACTTCAGTCAGGTTACCAGAGAATTCAGATTCCAAAGTGCCTGATTCTGGACGACCGAAATACACACGTGACGCATTGGCATACACGCCAAAGTCTGTACCACCCGCATAATCCTTGTAGTAACGCACACAACGGTAACAAGCGATACAACGGTTCATCTCATGCGCAATAAACGAACCTAACTCCTGATTGTAGTGGGTACGTTTGATAAAGCGGTAGCGACGACGATCGTGCTGGGTCATCACCGTCATATCTTGTAAATGACAGTGACCACCCTCTTCACAGACTGGACAGTCGTGTGGGTGGTTGGTCATCAAGAATTCAACGATCGACGCACGGAAATCGGTTGCTTCCTTGTCTTCAATCGAAATGTAGGTGTTGTCAGCGGCAGGTGTCATACATGACATCACCAGACGTCCACGTGTGTCTTCCGCATTGTTGTACTGCGTAACGGCACATTGACGACAAGAACCAACAGAACCTAAGGATGGGTGCCAACAAAAATACGGGATGTCGATGCCAAGGCTTAAACATGCCTGAAGCAAGTTTTCTGAGCCGTTGACTTCATACGATTTTCCATCGACATGAATTGTAGCCATAGTCGAATTCCTTAAACCTGTTCTACATCACGAGCTGCGGCATGGGTCTTCACCTTTGCCTCAAACTCATGACGGAAATATTTTAATGCGCCCATCAGTGGCTCCATCGCACCTGGTGCGTGAGCACAGAAGGTCTTACCAATCCAAAGCTTCTTGGTGAGTTCAGACAAATGCTGAATATCTTCCATCTTGCCTTCACCACTTTCCAGTGCTTTCAGTGCTTTCACAGCCCAAGGTAGACCATCACGGCAAGGTGTACACCAGCCACATGATTCACGCGCAAAGAATTCTTCCAGATTACGGGTCGCAGACACCATACACTGGGTTTCATCCACCACCATCAACAGACAAGTTCCCAAACGTGAACCTGCTTTCATGATGCTTTCCGCATCCATTGGTAGGTCGATATGTTCAGCAGCCAAAAAGTCTGTTGATGCACCACCTGGCAACCACGCTTTTAAGGTCAAACCATCACGCATACCACCAGCATGATCTTCGATCACTTCACGGGCAGTGGTACCAAATGGAAGCTCCCAAAGTCCTGGGAACTTGACCTTGCCTGACGCACCATAAATCTTGGTGCCTGGGTCTTTGGACTTGTGCGCTGAAAGGTTGATATACCACTCAGGCCCACGCAACATAATTGCTGGCAAGTTATTGTAGGTCTCAACGTTATTCACAATGGTTGGACGCCCCCATGCCCCTGCCACCTGCGGGAATGGCGGCTTGGTACGCGGATTGGCACGACGACCTTCAAGCGAGTTAATCAATGCGGTTTCTTCACCACAGATATAACGTCCTGCGCCTGTGTGAACGTACATTTCAAAGTTCCAGCCAGTTCCAAGGATGTTTTCACCCAGGTAACCTTTGGCACGGATTTGCTCCAACGCTTCATTTAAATATTGCGCTGCCTCAATATATTCACCACGAATAAAGATATAACCATGCGTTGCTTCAAGGGTATAACCTGCAATCAGCATGCCTTCAATCAATTGATGAGGAAGTTTTTCCATCAGCAAGCGGTCTTTAAAGGTACCTGGCTCCATTTCATCGGCATTACAGATTAAATAGCGTGGACCACCATCATTCGGTGCCATCAATGACCATTTAATTCCCGCTGGGAAGCCCGCACCACCACGACCTTTAACAGTTGCGGCCTTGATGACTTCAAGCACATCCTTTGGTGGCATGCCCAAGGCCTTTTTAAAGCCAGCATAACCTTCAAGCGCTTCGTACTCATCTGCCGCACGAACAAACTCTTGTTTGCTCAAACGCCAGGTCAGTGGATGCGTTTCTGGGTTACCGTCGCCATAAATTGGTTTTGGTTCAGTATTCATACATACTTCTCCAATAACTGTTTGATTGAAGAGGTCTCCACTAAACCGTGGGTATCTTCATCAATCATTAAAGTTGGTCCCTTGTCACAGTTGCCGAGACAGCAAATTGGCAGCAAGGTGAAACGACCATCTGCCGTGGTTTGTCCATACTGGATACCCAACTCGCGCTGGAACGCTTCCGCCAGTGTTTCCGCCCCCATCAGGAAGCATGCAATCGAGTCGCACAACAAAATCACGTGACGACCCACAGGCTGGCGGTAGATACGGTTATAGAACGTTGCCACACCCTCTAAATCTGCCACACTGATGGTCAGCAATTGTGCAATTGCGTTCATTTGCGCGTCATCTACCCAGCCATTACGGCGCTGTACACACTTCAAGGCATCCAGAGAGGCTGCACGCGGGTATGGATAGTGGTCAATGTGATGTTCAATGTCATGGATTTCGTCAGCAGTCAAAATCCCTTCGACATTCACACGTGGTTTTTTATCAGTCAAAATCATCATAATCGTTTACCCCTAGCGATCCACGTCAGCCATAACCACGTCAATGGTCGCCAAGTAAATGATCAAGTCAGATACCAGACTGCCGTTAATCACGGATGGAATTTGCTGCAAGTGTGTGAACGTTGGTGTACGAATACGGGTACGGTAGCTCATGGTGGACTTGTCAGAAGTGAGGTAATAGGTACTCGCACCTTTCACCACTTCAGTCATAAATGATGCCTCACCCGCTGGCATGACAGGCCCCCATGACACACTCAGGAAGTGCGTAATCAGGGTTTCAATATCCTGTAATGTCTTGTCTTTCGGTGGTGGAACAGCCAATGGATGATCCGCTTTATATGGACCAGATGGCATGTTGTCCAAGCACTGTTGAATGATTTTTAATGACTCGGTGATTTCACGGAAATGCACCAGCACACGTGCGTAGGCATCACCCTCGTATTCCACTGGCACATCAAAGTCAAAGTTTTCATAACCACTGTATGGACGATATTTACGTACATCGAAATCAATACCAGTCGCACGCAAACCTGTACCCGTCACACCCCATGCCAACGCAGATTTGGCATCGTATTGCGCTACATTACGCGTACGGCCAATAAACACTGAGTTTTTCAGGGCAGCGGTGTAGTATTCGTTTAGACGTTTCGGCATCCATTCCAGCAACTCTTTAACAAGCTTCTGCCAGTTGTTTGGAAGATCATGCGCTGTACCACCGATACGGAACCACGCTGGGTGCATACGGTAGCCCGTAATCGCCTCAACGATGTCATAGACTTTTTGACGGTCTGCGAACATATAGAATACAGGGGTCATACCACCCGCATCCTGAATTGCAGTACCACAGTAAAGCAAGTGGTTGTTGATACGGAACAATTCGTTCAACATGACACGGATCACCTGCGCACGCTCAGGCACCTTAATCCCTGCAAGCTGCTCAACCGCCATCACGTATGGCATGTTTTGCGCACAGCCACCGAGGTAGTCAACACGATCCGTATAAGGAATAAATGAATGCCATGTTTGACGCTCAGCCATCTTTTCCACACCACGGTGGTGATAACCAATGTCAGGCACACAGTCCTTCACTTCTTCACCATCCAACTGCAAAACAATACGGAACGCACCGTGTGCAGATGGGTGGTTAGGTCCCAGATTCAGGAACATGAAGTCTTCATCGGCATTGCCACGTTTTAGCCCCCAGTCCTCAGGCACAAAGCGTAGGTGTTCCTGTTCGAAATCCTGCTTGGCCTGGTCTTGCATATACGGTGTATATTCTGTCGCACGGGCAGAATATTCCTTACGCAATGGATGACCCTCCCAATAGGTTGGCAACAAGATACGACGAAGCATTGGATGCCCCTCGAAATTGATCCCAAACATATCGTAGGCTTCACGCTCATACCAGTTGGCATTTGGCCAGATATTGGTGGCTGTTGGAATATTGAGGTCGCTCTCATTCAACGCAACCTTGATACGAATATCGGTATTACGCTCAAGCGACAACAAGTGATAGAACACAGTGAAGTCTGATGGTGGCAAACCGTCACGGTGAACACGTAAACGCTCATCCACCGCTGACAGGTCAAACAACATCACATAGGGACGTTCCACTTTACGGAGGAACATAAGGACTTCTTGCACGCGTGCGCGCTCAACCCAGACTGTTGGAAACTCTTCACGAGTCGCCTGCACGTAGAAGTTCTCACCAAACTTGGTTTTGAGCTCTTCCACAATTGCAAATGCTGGGCGTGAATCAACTGGCGTTGATTCTGGCATAGCAATGTCAGTTTCAGCCATTGGCTTGGCTTCCTATTTAATACAAATTCTGGCAATTCTTTTTCGATGACCATATCCATCACGGATACGTCAAAAACTCATCGTCAAAAAATTATTTAATTTCATCCATAGAGCGCAGGTTTTTCACCGCAATACGTTCAGCGTTTTTACGGTCACGTTCTGGCATCATCTTTGGCTTATACACAGGCTGAAGATCATCACCAATCACCGCTGAAAGTGGACGGCGCTCTAATTGAATTTGGTCTTGAAGCAACATCAATGCTTGAATAAGTGCTTCTGGACGAGGAGGACAACCTGGGATGTACACATCAACAGGAATAATTTTGTCTACGCCCTGAACCACGGAATAGATGTCGTACATACCACCTGAGTTGGCACAGGCACCCATTGAGATCACCCATTTAGGCTCAAGCATCTGTTCATACAAACGCTGGATTACAGGCGCCATCTTAACAAAGCAGGTTCCTGCAACAATCATCAAGTCCGCCTGACGCGGTGAAGCACGGATGACCTCGGCACCAAAACGTGACAGGTCATGCACTCCCGTTAACGTGGTCGCATATTCAACGTAGCAGCATGAAGTACCAAAGTTAAATGGCCACAACGAGTTTTTACGCCCCCAGTTCACTGCGGTATGCAACACATCCTCAAGACGCGTCATCATCACGCTTTTATTCACTTCTTCCTCAAGTGGGTCAGTGACGATTTGACGATCTTGCAAAGGATATTGATCGGCATCTGGATTCGCACGGGTTAAAGTATATTTCATCCCGACTTACTCCTGTTCAGTTATTGAGGTGGTCGGTGTCTTGGATTTAACACGACCAGAAGACTGTGCTGGAATATGACCAGTAGGATCGACAACCAATTCTTCGATGTTGTTGAATCGGGTAATGTCAGCAATGTTCATATTTGGCGAACCAATATGGGTTTTTACACCCGCTGCCTTACGACGGTCTGTTGGAGCCCAGTTTAATGCGCCAACCGCAATGGCATAAATCAGGGCAATCAATAGATCCACCACGAAAATAACCACTGTGGTGAACCCGAACCAGCCCACTTCACGGACAGAGGTTGACCATGCGTAGAGGTAAAGGGCTTCCAGGTCAAAAACAACGAAGAAAATTGCAACTAGATAGAACTTGGCTGACAAGCGAATACGAGCACCGCCCGCACTAACTACACCTGATTCAAACTGCTCTTGCTTTGCACGTCCCCATGCTTTTCCCCCAAGGAGTAGAGGAACAGTAAGCATAAAAACGCAAAGAAATGTAACGCCGATCACGAAAGCGATAATCGCCCAATCGTATGGAGTAATGGCACTCATGCGGGGATAACTCCTGGCAGGCCTATTTTTAACAAAGAATGTATGTATTGGCCTTCAAATACACCAAACACAAAATTAATCCCGCCAATTGTACCTGATTTCTAATTTCGCATGCTAGTTGATGCGCTTTAGTCTTTCGGATGATTTTGTCCATAAATTTACGCTTCTCTCCCAGATCACCACGAATTCACCCTTAAAAATCGAATTATCAAATCAAGTATTACATATCAATCATTTTTTTCTTTATCTATGCGCCAAAAACATTCGAATTCCATTCCCCATGCCCAAAAACATGGCAGCACGAACTAAATCATTGCATTGATACAAATTTATGATGAAAATTTAAACAAAATTTATATAATAGCGCCACCAAATTTCCCCAAGGGAACGCGTCAGCATGCCTCAATCTACAGTAGCATTAAAGCCGCTCTCGCTTTTCCAGCTCTTCCTACTGTTTACTGCGGTTATCTTTTGCTGCTGTCTGTTGGGCATTGCAACACGACACCTCACCTTTCTGGCCTCATTTTGGCCTGCCAACTCGGTTTTGCTGGGTTTGCTGATTCGCTTTCCACAAACACGGCATCCCATCAGCTTTATTGGTGCGATTGTTGGCTACCTGCTTGCCGATACATTGCAGGATACGCCGTTTCTACTCAATGTCTGCCTCACTACCGCCAACCTGCTCTATGTGTTCACGGCACTCGCCCTGTACATTCGGTTCAATGCCTTGATCCGTTCCATACATCACGGTTATTTTTATCTTTTTTTGTTTAGTTTTTGTTGTGTGGGCGGTCTATCCAGCTCCCTGTTTGCAGCCATTACCCTGCCTTTCTTTAACACCAAGTTTGCCCTGGGTTCATTTGTAACTGACTTTGGCTACTGGTTTACTGCGGAAATCCAGAACGCCTTATTGCTGTTGCCTGCAATGCTGAGCGCACCCGCCTTTGCAGAATTCAGGCAACAACTCAAAGAGTTTAAAACCCAAACCATTCAGGAAATCCTGCCTTTATTCGCCGTGATTCTTTCCATTGCGATTGGTTACTACGATGCAGGACCTGGTTCCCTACTCTATCCGATTGCGGCCTTAATCTGGTGTGCACTGCGTTACCGACATTTTTCAGTGGCGATGATTACCGCTATCAGTTGTGCCTTTATCATTTACCATGTGTCGCAAAGCTATTTATTGCTGTATCCAGACCAGTATCTCCACAACACCATTTCCATCCGTATTGGATTGATCATGATGACGATTGCACCCTTGACCGTCTCCAGCATCAATCTGGTGAGATCCAAACTGATTCAGGAATTACAGCACACCATTGCACACGATGAACTCACCTCCAGCCTGACCCGACGTCAATTTCTCCAGTCCGTACAGTTAATCCAGCAACAGGCAACCCAACAGGGACAAACCACAGCATTCCTGATGCTGGATGTGGACCATTTCAAGCAGGTCAATGACAGCTATGGACACCAGATGGGAGACCGCGCATTGCAAAGCTGTGTGCAAACCATTCAGGCACAGCTTAGACCGAATGACCTGCTCGGACGTTTGGGTGGTGAGGAGTTCGCCATCTTTATGGCAGACACCAGCCTTGAGGCTGCCCATGCCTGTGCTGAACAGATTCGCCAGCACATGAGCCAAACTGCTATTTCAATTGACCAACAGCGGTATTTTTTCATCCAGCTCAGCATTGGCCTGTGTATTTGCACGCCTGAAAACCATCAACTGATTGAGCATTTATTCAAGCAGGCGGATGATGCACTTTATCAGGCAAAAAGACAGGGCCGAAATCAGGTGGTGATTTCGACATAATATGTTGCAATTCAGCAAAATACTTTAATTATCTTTATACACAGCCGACGCAATAGATGAGTATTCTAAAAGAAGCAAACAAGGAGAAAAATATGCATCTAGAATACACCCACGACTCGGATTATTTCTTTTTTTCACAACTACTGATGCGTCATATAGAAAGTTATGTTCGAAAACATCCAGATGCTGATAACGCGATTTTTGATTTAAGAGACATATACGAAGTATTTAGAGAGGATTTTGCGGCGACCACAACCAATCTAGAAAGTATTCTCAATATTGCCGATAGTTACAAGGTAGAAACCCTCAATGGAGATCAGGCACTCATCAAAAGCTATAAAATTGATGTTAAGAACAATTCACTGTTGATTGACTTTAATACGGATGCCCTCAATAGTTTACGGTCAGGACAGCCATTGATTGAACCTGATCCATCTGTGCATGAATAAATATAAGTCAATCTATCACAAGTTTTAAGCCATACACTTTACCAAAGCCATAATGGCTTTGGTTTCTTATAAAATCCTAATGCCCGAAACCTAGATTTTATTTTTACCGCTTTGTTTATAGCGTTTGGCTGGCCAGGTCATGACAAAACGTGCCCCACCCAAGTTTGGACTTTGGTCAACCTGAATCTCACCACCAAACCAGTAGGCAATACGGCTCACAATCGAAAGGCCTAAACCATAGCCACCCGATGCACGGGTACGGCTATCGTCCAGACGCGCAAATGCCTCAAAAATACGTGAGCGCTCTTGCTCTGGAATCCCAGGACCATCATCCTCCACGCACACATAAGCCTTGCCATCAGCACGCACACCGCCACTGATACGCACCTTGTTGTCACAGTAGCGCACTGCATTGCCCACAAGGTTCTGTACCACACGATGCAGATAACGGCGCTCGGCATCAACACGTAATGCCAGAGGTGGAGCAATCAATTCAATTTCTTTCTGGGTTTTGAGTGCCTCGGTCTCCATTGCCACCTGATCCAGCACCTCGACCAGCACAAGGTCTTCAAAATCAAGCGATGGTGTGCCCTGCTCCAGTTTGGCATAGGTCATGATCTCATCAATCAGGGTATTGAGCGCCTCAATATCCTTGTCAATCATGTCCACCTGCTGAATACGGTAACTGTAGTCGTCCTCTTCCGCCAGCATTTCCATACCAAAACGGATACGGGCCACAGGCGTTCTCAGCTCATGCGAAACCGCACGCATCAATTCCCGCTGTGCCTCAATCAGGCGCTGGATATGGTCTGACATATTGTTATAACTTGATGCCAGATTCGCCATTTCATCGGTTCCCTCAATCGGGACACGCAATGACAGGTCGCCTGACTTCATCTTATTCAAGGCATGACGAACCTGACGAACTTTACGCTCCAAAGGCAGAATCAGTCCATATACGCCAAGGCTCAGCAAGAACAAACTAAATAAGGTAATACCAGCCGCAAGCTGGAAAGGCATCCAGTTAAACATCGGTACTGGCCCTAGAACCAGTACCTGTGCAGGATGGTTGGGCATTGGAGATACAATCGAGATGGTGGTGCCACGTATGCTGGCACTGTCTTTATACATCAGCACACTCTGGTCCTGACGCAAACGGCCAATCTGTTCAGAGTCGAGGTTAATGTCTCGGATATCGGCAATTTCAATGGGATAATAGAAGTGCTTTTTAATTTTTTCCAGATATTCGCGCTCTTGACCTGGATAAAAGATCAGGTAGTCCAGCACGAAAATTGGCAGTGCTTTCATCTGCCGCTCGCCGATTTTATCTACCTTAATGTAGAGAAAATGTTTGGGATCATCTTTCAGCCCAATAATGACATAACCGATGCCATTATTGGCATCGTAACGAACAACGGACTGTTGCTCGGCGATCCGCTTTCGCTCGGTACGGGAAAGCTCCACCCGCGCCGCATCAACATAATAGATGGGAAGCTCCAGCAAATCGGAAGCATCTGAAATCCAGTCCAGCTTTTGCTGTTTTTCTGGTTGGCGAGCCACGCCCTCACTGATGACATAGGAAATACCATCTGTCAGGGATTCACGATATTCCTGCGCCCGTTGGTAGTTAATGATCTGCACTAGCAAATAACAGAATGCCGCCACAACAACGACCAAAACCACCAGCCCAGCATAAATACGCAAGAATATGCTGTTTTTCAGTACTCGACTCACCATAGGGTAAATAATTCCCAGCTAATTTAGCATCCCCCACTTTCCTCTCATCAGAGAGGAGTCACCTCTGTTCTTAAAGGCGGGGAGTGGCTAAAGCTCTGCAAGAAAGGGATTTATATCCCGTTGGTTTCTTTGACGAATAAATAACCCTTGCTGCGCACCGTCTTAATACGTTTTGGATTCTCTGGGTCATCACCAATTTTCGGACGGATACGGGAAATACGCACGTCGATTGAACGGTCCTGACCATCGTATTCAATGCCACGCAAACGCTCAAAGATGTCTTCACGGGAAAGGATACGGCCCGCGTTTGAAGCCAGCAGCCACAACAGATCATATTCCGCGCTGGTGAAGTCAACCAACTCACCATTGAGTGTCACTGAACGACCACCGTTATCAATCACCAGATCATCAAACTCGATACGCTGCGCCACTTCATCCTCAACCGTCTTGTCGGTACGGCGTAATAACGCGCGGATACGTGCAAGCAAGACACGCGGTTGCACAGGTTTGGCAACATAGTCATCCGCACCCATTTCCAGACCAAGCACCTGATCCATATCTTCAGTACGTGCGGTCAGCATCAGGATTGGTTGATGGTAGTGTGGACGGACTTCGCGACAAACGGTTAGACCATCCGCCCCAGGCAACATTACATCCAGCACCACTAAATCAGGCTGTTCACTGATAATACGACGAATGGCACGGTTACCATCAGTTTCAACCCCAACTTCCAAACCGTTACGGATTAAATACTCCTGGGTTAAGCGTGCTAAACGTTCGTCATCTTCAACGATCAGAATCTTTGGTAACTTTTCTTCTTGGCTCATTTATTTGCCCCTAATAATCTTACAGATACATTGGTTTATGATTTGCAATATACACACGTTTACATTGTAAACAAGTGGTCGTTCACCAAACTGATACACGTCCACCCAGTTTTGTTATATTTTTATTAATATGATGAATTTTAATGTCTTTTTCAGAATTACATGCTTGTTATAAACAACATGGATATTGAGTATAAATTTTGTACCAGTATTAAACAATTTGTTTCTTTGCGCTTCCGAAATAATTTAAGTGTCTGTTTTTTGAGTTATCCACAGAGTTATCTATACGTCTTTTTAAAGCCCTTTGCTATGCTATGTGCCTGTGAATACAGCAGTTAAAACACGAAAAAAACTTTAGTAAAATGTCAAGATTGATCTGCTGTTAAAAATCCCGTATCTTGTGTTGAAAATAAACTTTAACCACTAAGTATTGTGTTTATCCCTCAAACATCGTGGCATATTTTGTGCACGGTTCAAACGGTCTATGAACATAAAAATAGATGATAATGGAGCTATGCTGACATGAGCATCATCACTTCCGCACCTGGCCAAATTCAGGTTATTAAGCGCACTGGAGAAATCGCGACATTTAATGCCGAGAAGATTTCTGTTGCGATTGGAAAAGCCTTTTTAGCTGTTGAAGGTCAGCAGGGAGCCGACTCAAGTCGTATCCATGACCGTATTGAGCAACTCACAGAGATGGTGCTGAATACCTTTAATCGCCGTTTACCATCAGGTGGCACAATTCATATTGAAGAGATTCAGGATCAGGTTGAATTGGCGTTGATGCGCACAGGCGAGCAAAAGGTTGCCCGCGCCTACGTGATTTACCGTGAACAGCGTGCCACCGCCCGTCAGCAGGCAGGTGCGAACCATCACCCTACCCTACAGATTACCGATGCCAATGGTCAGCTCCAGCCGTTGGACCTGGGTGCGCTTACAGCCAACATTGAAACTGCAAGTGCGGGTCTTGAAGGGATTGATGTTCAGGCCATTGTCGATGAAACCGTTAAGAACCTCTATAACGGTGTAAAGGAAAGCGACATTGCCACCACCATGATGATGGCGACACGTACCCGTATTGAACAGGAACCAAACTACACCTATGTGACTGCGCGTTTATTGCGTAATGAACTGGTGAGCACAGGTCTTGAGTTTTTAGGTTTAGCAACCGATACGCTGGAAGGCGATGCTTTAGAAACATTCCTGAAGAAAGGGATCGAGCTTGATCTTTTATCTCCAGAACTGCTTGATTTTGACCTTGCCAAACTGGCGGCGGCGATTCAGCCAGAACGTTCAAACCAGTTTACCTATTTAGGTCTACAGACATTATTTGACCGTTACTTTATCCATTCAAATGGCGTGCGTTTTGAATTACCACAGTTATTCTTTATGCGCGTGTCAATGGGTCTGGCGCTTAATGAAGACAATAAGGAAGAGCGTGCAATTGAGTTCTATAACCTGTTGTCAAGCTTCGACTACATGGCCTCTACGCCTACCCTGTTCAACTCTGGTACATTGCGTCCGCAACTTTCAAGCTGCTACCTCACCACCATTGGTGATGACCTGTATGACATTTATGGCGCAATGCGTGACAACGCCATGCTGTCTAAATGGGCGGGCGGTTTAGGCAATGACTGGACACCTGTACGTGCCTTGAACTCTTATATCAAGGGTACAAATGGTAAGTCTCAGGGTGTGGTGCCATTCCTGAAAGTAGCGAACGATACCGCTGTTGCAGTGAATCAGGGTGGTAAGCGTAAAGGTGCTGTCTGTGCATACCTGGAAACCTGGCACTTAGACGTTGAAGAATTCCTAGAACTGCGTAAGAACACAGGTGATGACCGTCGTCGTACCCACGACATGAACACAGCAAACTGGGTGCCTGACCTGTTCATGCAACGTGTATTTGAAGATGCTGAATGGACACTGTTCACACCATCTGAAGTGCCAGACCTACATGACCTGACTGGTGCTGAATTTGCTGAGCGTTATGCACACTACGAAGCTGTAGCCAAAGAACAAAACTTGCTGCACAAGAAAGTACGTGCCAAAGACTTATGGCGCAAAATGCTTTCCATGCTGTTTGAAACAGGCCATCCATGGATCACGTTCAAGGATGTATGTAACCTGCGTTCACCACAACAACACGTGGGCGTGGTTCACTCATCCAACCTGTGTACAGAAATCACCCTGAATACCAATCAGGATGAAATCGCGGTATGTAACCTTGGTTCAATCAACCTTGTACAACACGTTCAGGGTGGTGTGCTGGATCGTGAGAAACTTGCCCGCACCATCAAGACAGCAGTGCGTATGCTCGATAACGTGATCGACATCAACTACTATGCAGTGCCACAGGCGAAGAACTCGAACCTGAAACACCGCCCTGTGGGTATGGGGATCATGGGCTTCCAGGATGCGCTTTATGAAATGGGCATCGCCTACGGTTCAGATGAAGCGGTTGACTTTGCTGATGAATCAATGGAAGTGATCAGCTACTATGCAATCCAAACCTCTAGTGACCTTGCGATTGAACGTGGTGCCTATTCAACATTCAAGGGTTCACTGTGGGATCAGGGCATCTTGCCAATTGATTCTTTAGACCTTGTTGGTAAAACTCGTCCTGAGCGTATGTTTGAGGTTGACCGTACCCAACGTCTGGACTGGAACACTTTACGTGCCAAAGTTCAAAAAGATGGTATGCGTAACTCAAATGTGATGGCGATTGCACCAACCGCAACCATTTCAAACATTTGTGGTGTGTCTCAGTCAATTGAGCCAACATTCCAGAACCTGTATGTGAAATCAAACCTTTCTGGTGAGTTCACTGTCATCAACCCTTACCTTGTTCGTGCATTAAAAGAACGTGGTCTGTGGGATACCGTGATGGTGAATGACCTGAAACATTTTGAAGGTTCTGTACAGAAAATTGCCCGTATTCCTGAAGAATTGAAAGCAATTTTTGCCACTGCATTTGAAGTTGAGCCACGCTGGATTGTGGATGCCGCATCCCGTCGTCAAAAATGGATTGATCAGGCGCAGTCACTTAACCTTTACATCTCTGGTGCAAATGGTAAGAAACTGGACATCACCTATAAAATGGCATGGTTGCGTGGCCTAAAAACCACCTATTATCTCCGAGCTTTGGGTGCAACCTCTGCCGAGAAATCAACAATCAATACTGGCGCACTTAATGCGGTTAAACCAGCGGCTGTTGAAGCACCTGTTGTTGCGGCACAGGCAGTGGTTGTAGAGAAAAAGCCTGATGTACAAGTTGAAGAGGATTTTGCTACGGCTGCGCCTGTACCATTGGCGTGTTCAATTGACAATCCAGACTGCGAAGCTTGTCAGTAAGACTGCCCCTAGACCCTCCTAAAAGGAGGGGGACTTGCCATGAATCTAATGCTGAATATGATTCATGCTATACCCTCTCCTAAAAGGAGAGGGTCAGGGAGAGGTTGAAAAGAAGATAAATCGAGGCAAAGATCATGTTCCATCTCAGTCATAATTATCAATTTGGTGTGATTGTCCTGATTCTTGCCTTTTTAGTTTTTTATATTCCTATGGTTTACGCATTTTTTAAAATTCGTAAACAGCAGCAAAAGCAAGATCAATAAAGTGATTGATTAGGAAAATAAGATGGCACTTCAACAAGATTTAGTACTACATCCAAATGCGAGATTAGTCCAAATTTATGTTGATCGAATGTTGCTCAGCTACGCCACCAAGCAAATCACTGAGCATGCCAATTTTTCACATCTTCGTTCATTGATTGATAATTTTGCGGTTGCAGAGAATGTATTACACAAATTAATGAAACAAACCACAGCAGGAATGCTTCAACCTGCCCCTTACCTGTTTATTCAGGCAATGGAACGAACAGAAGCAGGTTTAACATTTGTAGAACTGCGAGCTTTACGAGAACTTGGATTTAATAGCGGAGCTAGCTTTGTCGCTATTTATAATGAACAAGGCAAACTATTAGAGCCTGATCAATTACCCAAACCTTATAATCCCACCCATTTTAAATTATTAGTCAGTATGACGATTGGTGTGATTTTACTAATTTTAGTTTTGGGCCTAATTCATTTTCTAAGTTCCTAAAACTGCAATGTAAATAGATTAAGATTAGAGTGAGATAAATTATGTCTATCCTTAGCTGGGACGATTTTGAAGATGATACGCAAAAACCGACTGCACCTGAACACAAGTCTGCGTCCCTCGAATCGCAAAAAACGGTTGATACGCAAGTGGTATCTGATGCAGAGCCATCATCGCCGCGTGTGGCAGCTCCACAATCCGCTGGAGCCAGTACCGTGCGATCAACAAATCCAACCGATTCGCTGGCTAGAGCATCTGAAGCCCTAGAACATCTTGACGTTGCGCCAGGTCTGGAAGAACTGGAAATGGGCGCACAGCGTGTACAGGTTGATGACAAGGCCATGATCAACTGCCGTGCAGACTTAAACCAGCTTGTACCATTTAAGTATGAGTGGGCTTGGCAGAAATACCTTGACGGGTGTGCCAACCACTGGATGCCACAAGAAATCAACATGAACCATGACATCGCGCTTTGGAAGTCTGAAAATGGCTTGACCGAAGATGAGCGTACCATTGTGATGCGTTCTTTAGGTTTCTTCTCGACTGCGGATTCACTGGTTGCAAACAATCTGGTATTGGCCATCTACCGCCACATCACCAACCCTGAATGCCGCCAGTACATCCTGCGTCAGGCGTTTGAGGAAGCGATTCATACCCATGCCTACCAATACTGTATTGAGTCTTTGGGTATGGATGAAGGCGAAGTCTTCAATATGTACCGTGAAGTGCCAAGCGTTGCACGCAAGGCATCGTGGGGCCTGAAATATACGCAATCTTTAAGCGACCCAACGTTCCACACAGGCACACCTGAAAACGACCAGCGTTTATTGCGTAACCTGATCGCATTCTACTGCGTACTTGAAGGGATTTTCTTCTACTGTGGCTTTACCCAGATTTTGAGTATGGGCCGCCGTAACAAGATGAACGGTGTTGCTGAGCAGTTCCAGTACATTTTGCGTGATGAGTCGATGCACCTGAATTTTGGTATCGACATGATCAACCAGATCAAGATCGAGAACCCTCACCTTTGGACAAATGAGTTCCAACAGGAAGTGATTCAAATGATTCTTGAAGGTACCATGCTTGAAATCGAATATGCACGTGACACTATGCCGCGTGGTGTATTGGGCATGAATGCAAGCATGATGGAAGAATACTTGAAGTTCATCTGTAACCGCCGTTTGTCTCAACTTGGTTTACCAGAGCAGTTTGCTGGCGTGACCAATCCATTTGCGTGGATGTCTGAGATGATGGACTTGCGTAAAGAGAAGAACTTCTTTGAAACGCGTGTAACGGATTATCAGACTGGTGGTGCGTTAAGCTGGTAAGATAAATTGCATTTAAATATAGGCTGCCATTAATACTTGGCAGCCTATATTCCAAATAGAGAACTTTAATAGTATTAGAAAAAACTTCGGCATATAAAAACAATTTTACTTGAAACCAACACCTTTATTAAAAATGGAAAATCAAATTAATGCATAGTCAGTATAATATTCAATACGGGACTATTAGCTATTACAACCCCATTGATTGTTCTGGAATAGTGAAATCCAATAAAGAACATTTTTTCTTTGATCAATCGACCACAATACCTATCAATGCACAGATGAGTTCAAATCTGGAGGTTGCCTTTACTTGTATAAATAAGAAATCCAAAAAGATTAATTTCTTATGTAGTAAAAAATCTCTATATGAAGATCATATACAAAAGCTGATCGCCCAACTTTATCTAGTAATAGAACCACAAGGAGTATCCTCCTTTGAAGCATCTATTAGAAAGAAAGGTGATCCTAAACCACAACCTCAGCCAGAAGAACCAAAATTTAACTTTTCTAAACTCAGTACAATCCAAAAATCAATTGTAATTTTTCTATTTAGTTACAGCATAATAACGATTTTTTTTATTTGCTTACTAGAACGTTTTGATGGACTGGGCGTTGTTAGTTTTCTTTTACTTATTATACCATGCTTTATGAGCGTGGTACTTTTTAAAAACAATGAAGAAAAACTCAATATTATTATGCTTTTACTTATAAATTTTATGAGCATTTCACCTATTATTACTGGAGCAGGTCATGAAATTTATAAGATGACAAAACTCGCTTTCGCCAATATTAACTCTTTTTCTGGAAAGACATATTCAGAACAAGGAATTTTACTTAATAAATATTATGAAACCAGAGGAAAAGCTAGACGAAGCTGGGAAAATATTGAGCTAAATATAAAACCAGATCAGCAAAATCTGACATTATTCTGCAATTTTATTGATAGAGATGATAGCTGCCCTCAGTTAAAACAATTTGATCAGAAAGAAGCAAAGATCATTTATACAACAGGATACTCTTATCTAAAATATCCCGAAGTTATTTTATTAGGAATCAAAACCAGCGAATATGATATTCAACCTAAAACCATGATAAATAATTATAAATATCAACAGCAAACCATTTGGTTTTTCTTTGGGTTTGTTGTATTTCCTGCAATTATTTTTATGCCAGCGATTAGTTTGTATCAGTATATGCATGAAAAAAAATCCAGTAAAACCTAGACTATTTATTAGCAACCAGACTCATCAGTATGATTTTATAAAGTGATCTAGTTTCGCAGCCTAATACTCAAGGTATACTCAATTGTATTGTGGCAGATTGGTCGATATGGCCCATATTCCATCCCGATCCACCTCAAACCCACTCAATAACTGAACCATTGCCCCATCAATCATAAATAAAAACAGATCAACATCAGGTTTTAACAGGCTCATTTCCATACCTGACAACAATTCAAGAATTTCCTGAACCAGCCATTCCCGATATTCAATCACCACTTGATAGGCTGTACGATAAAGCTGTTCAATTTCAAAAATGGCCTTGAACAGAAGATGATAAGGGCTATTCAGGTCTGCATGTAAAAGATAAATTTCCCTGAGTTTATCGGCTGCCGTAAGGTGTTGGCATGAATAAATAACTGCCAGCACCTCTTGTTTAAGCCGATCTTTTTGCACCGTCATGCATATTTCAATAAATCGTTCTTTAGACTGAAAATTATTATAAAACGTCATTTTGGCGATTTTGGTTTGCTGCAAAATAAAGTCTATGCCTGCCTTATGAAATCCATAGTGATCAAATAGCTGGATTGAAGTATGAACTACTTGTAATGCTCTTGGAGAAATTTTTAAATTTGACATATAGATACTGTCCACTCATCTTTTTTGTTGTATTTAAATGAGATCAAACTCCCTTTGCCCTTATGGTGGGCGAAAAAAGGCATGCAGAGGCCCTGAAAGACTGCCCTGTCGCATCTCAAGTTTTATTGTTGATCTGTTTTTTTAGTCGCAACGAACTAAGGCCTGAAAGCTCAAAAGCGATCAAGCTGTGTAAAAGACTAATCTGGAGGTATAAGAATTAAATACATAGCCAACTCCTAAAATTCGGAATTCTGCCAATGTACTCATTAAGAATTATGGTGGCAGAACGAAAGAGGGTTAGCAGACTGGTTTCAACTCCAGCACACCCGAAGGTGTCCCACTCCCGTCCTACCGCTACGGGAGGGGCCGAGGAGTTTATACACAAAACTATTCCTCAGAAAGAATAGTTCTGATGTAGTTGAAAAAACGGTCTGCTAAAACCGACTGACCATGTGGGTCAGCATGTAAAGGATAATCTGTGAGTTGGCAGGTGTCAATGTAAGGAAATGGTAAGGTGTTAAATTTGTTAGCTTTTGAATAGGGTGGCAGAATGAAAGAGGGTTGACCGACTGGTTTTGGGTTCCAGCACACCCGAAAGTGTCCCCCTTCCGTTCTACCATTACGAGAAACAAAATTATTATCAAAATATAGGTAAGCAGTCACAAAATAATCTGTGATTTTGCAAGTGTCAATGTAGGTAATAGCAAGTCATTAAAGTTACTATTATTTCTTAATATATGAATCAAATAATCAGCTTAGTTTTATTGCAAATTAGACTCGTCTATTTTTTATAATCTTGGCTTATAGCTTAAATTTCGATCTTGAGAAATCATTAACTCTTTCTTTAAATCAACTTGTTCCAGTAAATTCAAAACAGTATCGGATAGTAATTTATTTGCATAATCAAGATTAATCTTCAATTGATTTTCTGCAATTTCAATATACTTAGATTTATTTTCCAGAATATCATGGCATGATCTATCCAATCCATAAACTACTGTTTTTAAACCATAATGCTGATCAGCATGCTTCCACACTTCATGAGGCACACTTCCCCAATGATCCGTCATCGCCAATATATCAAAAATATCTTTATACGGAGCATTATTGTATCTATCCGCATTAGCAAGTAACTTTGTTAGGAAACAGGAAGAATGATCTATAGCTGGAACAACAAATGGAAAATTTTGGTCAACCTGAAGTTGGTAATCTGAAAAAAGTACAAATTCAAGTTTAATGACAATACCATCAACATGAATTAAAGACCTTACAGCATCTCGATCAGTACGCAGTTTAATAAAACTAAAATCATTGTCTAGAAGCCTACCTAAAGAATTTTCTTCAACCTGCTGGCGAACGGCTCTAAACGACTCTTTATCGGGACATAAAAAGTCTATATCAATAGATTCACGAAACTCATTAAGCTCTAATGCAATACGAGTACCACCACCAAACAAAATATTGTGCTGCTTTAAATACTCAGTATTAAAATTATCTAATGTTTTTAGTATCAGTTGATGGCTTAAATGACGCTGATTCATCAAACTATATCTCTTTATTATATGTTGTTAGCTGGGCAGAAAATGTCCATGACCTATATTTTTAATCAAACTCTCAATGAGTAATTTTTCATCATCTGTTAGAAGATTTGGCTCAATATAGCACCATCGCCTTTCATACATTTGAAAAGCAAATTCTGCTGTCACAATTTCAGCCTGAATATCCCAAAGAATCGTATCCAGTTCAGGATAATCTCTACGATTAATATACTGTATCGCCATAGACACATTCCATCATCGACCTAAAGTATCCCCTTTATTTAGATCTTTAAACAATATGATCTAAAAGTGAATATTTTTTCCATTCATAGTCATCATATCAGACTATCACTATTTTTAAATATCCAGTCACCCACACGATAATCCCGATAAAGCCTGAGTACCCATTGCCCTGCCAATGTGCTACGTGATTCCGCGCGAAGCTGCTGAGTAAGCGGTGGCATTCTGTTATCAGCCCACGGGCTATTCTCTGGACCGAACAACGGAGCGAGCATACTTGCCGCAGTCAGGTCTGCCAAAGTAAAACGATCTCCAATCAGATAATGATTAACATTGCCCTGCAACCAATCTTCCATTTGCAGCAATGTGTTCTGAATTTTTTCCCAAGAGTCTGCCACACGTGGTTCATAGACCTGAAAGGTACAGCGAATCATTTGCCTGAGCAGTGGTTTGCTACTATCTGCCAGCATACGTTGCCAGCGTGTATATCCAGAAAAATTAAAGAAAATATCGCTGACTTCATCACGCTCAACCGCCAGACTCCAGCAATAGCGGCGGACATGATCGCCCAGTTCATCAAAGAAATCTTCCAGTTGCATGACCCGTTTTCTTGCCACTTCATCTACAGGTAAAAGTGATCGTTTAGGATAAGTATTTTCAAGATACAGGGCGATTTTGGTTGAATCCCCAATCCTGTGCTGCCCATCCACCAAAATAGGTAGGCAACGCTGACCAGCCAAACGCCATGCAGTCGGCGCATGCAAACCTGGCACCAAGTCACGGCAGGTATAGTCCAAGCCTTTGGCATCCAGATTCCAGCGGGCTTTCTCACAGTAAAGTGACAAGGGAAATTGATACAGTACACGCTGATCTAAAGTCATTGTTATACTCCTTTTACGCATGGCCATGTGGCTGATAATCTGCCGCCACACCCGCCAAACCACGTTGTACCAAGTTATGTAGATAACGTTTGCCAAACTTCTCAGCAGAACGTCCCACTTGAGGAATACGCAATGTCCAACTATAGATTCGTAGCCCAAATGCCAAAGGTGCAACCCAGCACATTGCAATTGGATGCTGGGCAACCCCCATCCCATCTGCCCTTTCATTTCCCAAAAGATAACGGGACAGGACTTCATGTACAGTTTTTGGAATCATGTGTGCATCGGGCAAGTTTTTTAAACCCTCAAACAAGGCTTGCGCCAACTGGCGTGAAGTATCATTCGGGTCAAAGCATAAAGGCAGAATACGCTGGTCAATCGCCTGCTGCTCTGCCACCGTATTGCCCAGCAAGCCCAGTGGAACACCCAACAGGCGAGTGACATATCTCCAGATCAGGTAATAGCCCTCATGTTCTTCTGGACGAATTTTTGCGCCCAGTGCCTGTAAACTCTCCAGCACCATCGTGCCAAAAAATAACGGACCTGCGGCGGTATGTAATTGGTTGATCGGCAGACCTGTTGCCATATCCCAATTCTCAGATGCCATTAAACGTAAACGTACCATTGCGTGCATCAAGCGGACACGCATACAGATTTCCCAAACCGCCCCATAAGGTCGTAGTGCTTCGGTATCCAGCACCCCAAAAAACAGGGTGGATGATTCAAACAGGCGACGTACCACATTTTGTTCCAGACGTTGCGTACCTGACAAAATATGGGCTGAGGCAGCATTGGAAAAAGTGGTCATTAAGCCACCATGAATCAGGGCAATGATCAACTGAGGAAAATGTCGATAGGCCATTGCCCCACCCTTAGCCATCAACTCAAAATCCACCCTGTCGGGAATCATTTCCATATCGGCTAAAAAATCCTGGCACGCCACATTACCCTCACGGGCAAGTTGCTGAATGGCTGGCAACGGCTGCGCAAGCGGTTTTTTATGCGCTCTCAAAGTCTTGACCACATTCTCCGCCAGCTCATCTCCCAGATTCAACCACGGTGTGAGTGGCATTGACCATAGCCATGACTTGCGTGATATTGCTGGCAATGGACTGGTAGGTACATCAGGTGAAAATGTAGCAGGTACATCAGCAAGCATATTCATGGTTCAACCTGTCAAATCGGGCAAATAATATTCAGCCTAGCAAATATTTTTTAAATACTCAACTTGTTGAATATTAAATTTGATTATTGGGTGCTAAGATAAATTATTTATTGAGGAGTCAATATCATGTCACTTCGCCATGTCTTGCTGGTGTATTTAGGTACGGGGGCTGCCAGTGGCTACGATATTATCAAGGGTTTTCAACATACTTACGGCTATTTATGGAATGCCAGCTTTCAGCAAATCTACCGTGATCTGGGTAAGTTGCACAGTGATGGTTTAATTGACTGCGACATTGTTGAAAATGCGCCCCGCCCACCCAGAAAAGTCTATCGGCTCAATCCAGAGGGTTATGCCGCTATGCAAAAATGGCTGTCCACTCCGATCAAGCCACCCCATCTCAACAGCGAGTTTTTAGTCAAACTGTCTTCGGTTCACCTGCTGGACGCAGATCAGTTTATGCAGGAATTTCAGCAATACCGACAGGCTTACCAGCAAAGTCTGGATGATTTATTTCGTATGCAGGCGGTATTCCAGTCACTTCCACCCAACGTACTGGAAAAATTTGAGGGCATTTACCTGACCCTGACACATGGGATCAGTCAGATTCAATGCTGGCTGGAATGGGCAAAACAGGTGGAGGTGTTTTTACAGAAGCAGAAATGGCGAGAAACCACCGCAGAGGATCTTCAGCTATTTACTGAGGCATTGCAGTTGAATCAGCCAGAAACATAATTCATCAAATTTAATATTCATCATGTTGAGTATTTAAAAAATCTTTGCTAACCTGAACGCATTCCATATCCCAACCAAAAGGAATGATTGGTATGAAACTTGGGTTTAGCCTGCTTGTGTTGGGCGTATTGCTTTCTCAGCAAACACAGGCGCAAACGTTCTGTGTTTTTGATATGGTCGGCGCACAAGGCCCTGTTATTTCGGGCATGCGTGAATATGCCACGCAATCAAGGGCATGGGGCGCACAGCTTGAACTGCGCTCCTATACTTCTGAGCGGGTTGCTGCCGAAGACTTTAAGGCAGGTCAATGTGATGCTGTTTTGCTGACAGGGATGCGCGCACGCCAGTTTAACCATTTTACAGGCAGTATTGACTCAATTGGCGGTTTGCCAAACTACACCCAACTCAAGCTACTCATGGCAGCCTTGCTACGTCCCGATGCCAGCAAGATGATGACCAGTGGGCAGTATGAAGTGGCTGGGTTAATGCCTTTGGGTGCAGCCTATATTTTCCTGCGTGACCGCAATATCAATACCGTCACCAAAATGGCGGGACGCAAAATTGCCGTGCTGGACTACGACAAGGCGCAACTGGTCATGGCGGAAAGCATTGGCGCACAGGCCGTGATGAGTGATGTCTCCAATTTTGCAGGAAAATTTAATAATGGTCAGGTGGATGCCACCGCTGCCCCTGCGGTTGCCTATATGCCACTTGAGCTTTACAAGGGCGTGGGCAGTCAGGGTGCAGTGCTAAAACTGCCTGTGGCGCAACTGACCTTTCAAATGTTGATTCGCCCAGACAAATTCCCAGCAGGATTCGGGCAACGTTCCCGTGAATATTTTTATGGTCAGTATGATACCGCCATGAAAACCATATCGGCAGCTGAAGATGACATCCTGTTTTTCTTTCCACCTGCCGATGGAACCGCACCACAATATCGGGAAATGATGCGTCAGGCACGAATCAGCATGACCAAACAGGGAATTTATCATCCAAAAATGATGAACCTGATGAAAAAAATCCGCTGCCGTGCCGAACCCACCCAAGCGGAATGTAGTGACAATCTTGAATAGCGCACCCTAATCACGGATTGCCAAGTTCAACCAGTTTTTAGGCACATACTTTTAATTTACACCCTATAACAATATCTGGAGTCATCATGAAAATCGCTTTCGCTCCATTGCTGATCATCAGTTTGCTTAGCCCACAACTCCATGCCAGTGACATTGATAAAGATACCGCAACCCGTTTTATTAACAGCTTTTATCAAGCCATACAAAAACACGACCTCAAGGCTGTGGGCAATATGATTGACAATAAAGCCACGATTAAGGTGTTATGGACACAGGCTGATCCACCACAAAGCTTTACCATCACTAAAGCGGATTATTTGCAACAACTCAAGGCAACCTGGCATTTCGCCACCAATGAGAGTTATGAGATCAAGAACATCAAGGTCAGCCTTGTTGATAATGTCACGACAGTCAGTTTGCAAGAGACAGAAAATCGGACGCTTTTTGGTAAGAAAGCGGGACAGCAGAATGAACTACAAATTGCACTGGGCGGTGATGCAAAATCGCCGCGTATTGTCGGTATCCAGAACAAAACCAAGCTGTGGTAGGTACTTGAGTTCAACATCACCCATTGCATTAAAATAAGCCTAAGGCGTAAAAAAACCGCTATATTGAGATAGCGGTTTTTTTCAATACTTTTACAAAATCAATATTAAGCTTTAATCAACTGAATATCAGAACCAGCACGTTTCGGATCAATCAGGATTTTGGCATGTTGCTCTGGATCACGTAATGCAGCAAAAGCATTGTTCACCCCTTCCAAGCCTACCACACCAGTGATGAGTGGAGAGCAATCCACTTTACCCTCAGCAATCATATGCAAGGTGTCACGGAACTCAAGTGGTGTATAACCCAGCACATACTGGATTTCCAGTTCCTTATTGATGGCCAATGCAGGTTCGATCTTATCGCTTTGCATACAAACGCCAACACCGACGATACGCGAGAACAGTGGCGCACCCTCAAGAATCTGCTGCATGATCCCTGCCACGCCTACACATTCAAAGATTACTGGACGTTTAGGCAATAGACCAAGTTTATCACCGACACGCATTGCATTGACCCACGGTAATGAGAACGTCTGAACCTTGTCAAAAATGCCCATTCCCATATTAATCGCTTCAGAGACATTCCCCAGCAACCCCAGCTCTTTCCAACTGCTAAATGGAGATTGCTGTTTAGGGTCAATCAAGATATCTGCACCACATTGCTCAGCCAAGCGACGACGATTCGGTGAAAAATCACTGGCAACCACGGTTTTAACACCCATTGCCTTGAGCATTAAAATCACACCCAAACCGACTGGTCCACAGCCCACCACAATCGCAGGTTCGCTTTTCTTGATTCGGCTACGACGTACCGCATGCAATGCAACCGCCATAGGTTCGGTCAGTGCCGCACTATCCGCATCCAAACCATTGGGAACTTCAAACATCAGGCTCGATTGAACCAGAACCTGCTCTGCATAACCGCCTGATGCACTTGGTGAAAGTCCAGTGGGTACATAACCTTGCGGATCAACATTCAACAATGGCATAGCACAGACCAAAGTATCCGCTTTCAGTTTACGGCGTGTTTTTGGACCATAATCCAGGACCTTACCGCAAAACTCATGACCGAAAACCAATTTATCTGAGGATTTCGCCACACCATTAAAACCAACGCGCGCTGCCAAATCATGCATGTGGTCACAGTGGTGTTGCATGTGCAAATCTGAGCCACAGATTCCGCAACGCACCACTTCAAGCAATACTTGCCCTTTGGCTGGAATCAGTTTTTGACTGTCTTCAATTTGAAGCTGGGCATTCTGGCAAACAAGAGATTTCATAGGATGTTTTCCTTTTTTTTTTTATTCCATTTGTTAGCGTTTCAGTTTTTTAAGTGACTGGAATCATCGCACCAACAAAGCTTGCCACAATACTGACAAACCATATTGTCAAAATCTATGACCCAAATATAAATATCTTAAATGAATAAAGTCAGCATACCAGAAGATTTAGAGCTGTTTATAGAATAACGACTGAAGAATTAAAAGTTTTAAAAATTAAATTCCAATTCTATTCAAATAGATAGATAACTTCCCTCTCCATCAATCCAATATTTTTTAAAAAATACCAAATGAGCTGTTGCAATTTATAGTGTCACTATGCCAATATATATTTACTGGCTATAAGCCACTATATAAGAGAAGCAAAAAATGGCGATTCAACTCAAGACAACACAAGTGAATGTTCCCATCGAATTTTTACAGTTTTCAGGTGGTGAACGTCATATTCAACTGAATCCAAGCCTGCTGAATCCATTTAAAAATTCAGTGCAGATCAAGGCATCACTAGCCAATAGCACCGATGTGATGGACTACCTGTTACTGGAAAATGTGCTACTGCAACAGGGCATCCAGCTTTCAGTTGAAATCCCCTATTTTCCTTACGCACGTCAGGATCGTATCTGCGCACAGGGTCAAGCTTTTTCACTTGACCTGATGACTAAACTGCTGAATAGCAATACAGAACAATATGTAGGCCAGCGCCAGGAAATTGTGGTCTGGGATTGCCATAGTCAGGCAACGCTTGAGTTACTACGAGCAAATACCACTTTTCAAAATGTGGTCAATATTGAACCGATTCGGATCATTCAACACAGTGAAGCATTAATGCAAATCCTGTTGGCTGAAAATACGGTGCTGGTCTGCCCCGATGCAGGTGCAACACAACGGACTCAAGCGATTGCCAATGGCATTAATGCACAACGCCAACAGGCAATTGACATTATTCACTGTGAAAAAGTAAGAGATGCAAATACAGGAAAAATCAGGGCAACACAGGTCCACAGTGCAGACTTAACAGGCAAAACTGTAGTGATTACAGATGACATTTGTGATGGTGGTGCAACCTTTATTGGCATTGCCCAGCAATTACGTCGCCTCCATTGCCAGAACATCATCCTGTATGTCACACATGGCATTTTTAGCAAAGGCCTGGATGTTTTTGATGGCTTGGTTGACCAGCTTTTTACCAGCAATAGCCGTCCACAACAGACACATTCAAAGCTCAACCTGATTAATTTTCAAAACTAATTTACGTAAATAGGAGTATAAAAAATGAGTCTTAAAATCAATCCACTGAATGCAATCGACTTTTATAAGGCGGATCACCGCCGCCAGTACCCAGTTGGCACTGAGTACGTTTATGCAAACTTCACACCTCGTTCCTCACGTTTGGCAAAAATGCTGCCTGATTTTGATGACAAGGTGGTATTCTTTGGGCTACAGGGATTTATCAAACACTTTTTAATTGAAACATGGAATGAGGGCTTTTTTAACCAGCCGAAAGACAAGGTGGTCGCAGCCTATAAACGCCGTATGGACAGTTCATTGGGTGAGGGTGCTGTACCTGTGGAACACATCGAAGCGTTACATGACTTAGGCTATTTACCATTAAGAATTAAAGCTTTGCAAGAAGGCAGCCGCGTCAATATTAAAGTACCTGTATTAACCATGATCAATACTGACCCAGATTTCTTTTGGTTGACCAACTATATTGAAACCGTACTCAGTGCTGAACTGTGGAAGAGTTGTACTACTGCTACGATTGCCTATGAATATAAACGCCTGTTAAATCAATATGCACAAAAAACAGGTGCGCCTTTGGATTTTGTCCCTGTGCAGGGGCATGATTTCAGTAGCCGTGGGATGAGTGGCATTTATGATGCAGCTCAATCCAGTGTTGGGCACTTAACCAGTTTTATTGGTACGGATTCAGTCGCTTCGATTGATTATGCTGAAGAATATTATAATGCGACAGGTGTGATTGGTGTTTCAGTGCCTGCAACCGAACACAGTGTGATGTGTATGGGTAGAGAAGAAAGCGAGCTGGAAACCTTTAGACGTTTGATCTGCGAGCTTTATCCTGTGGGTGTGGTCAGCATTGTGTCGGATACATGGGATTTCTGGCGTGTGATTACCGAATTTAGCGTTGAGCTAAAAGCTGAAATCCTCAATCGACAACCCAATGCGTTAGGTCTTGCCAAAGTGGTGTTCCGTCCAGATTCGGGTGATCCTGTCAAAATCATCTGTGGTGATCCTGATGCTGAAATCGGTAGCCCAGCCTATAAAGGTGCGGTGGAATGTTTGTGGGAAATCTTTGGCGGTACAGTCACCGATAAAGGCTATAAAGTGCTAAATGAACGTGTGGGCCTGATCTATGGTGACTCGATTACCCTTGAACGCGCGCAAAACATTTTAAAGGGTCTGGAAGCGAAAGGCTTTGCATCCAATAACCTTGTGTTTGGGATTGGCAGTTATACCTATAACTATCTGACTCGGGATACTTTTGGTTTTGCAGTCAAGGCAACTTGGGGACAGGTCAATGGGGTTGGTCGGGAGTTGTTTAAAGACCCGATGACCGATTCAGGCACCAAAAAATCGGCAAAAGGTTTGTTACGGGTGGAACAGACTGCCAATGGTTTTGAGCTGTTTGATCAGCAAACACCTGAACAGGAGCAACGAGGTACCTTAACAACAGTCTTTGAAAATGGGAAATTGTTGAGAGAGTGTACACTTGACCAAATTCGGGAGAGATTAGTTTAAACCCAGTTGCATTATATCCAGAGGGCATCATTAACGATGTCCTATTTATCTATAACGAATAGAGCATTGTTAATGATGCTTTTAAATCCAGCACTTGATTAATACGTCATGGACGTATAGTATTTATACCATACATCAGGATCTATCCCATGCTTCTCTTATTTAGAGAAATTCCAATATTCACTAAAAAAAATCACATCAATGATTGATGATGATTCCTATGCCAAGCTACAACAGGCATTAAACGAAGATCCCGAATTGGGTGATCTTATACGTGCAAGTGGTGGGATACGCAAGGTCAGATGGAATCTAGAACATACGGGGAAAAGTGGTGGTATCCGTGTCATTTATTACTACTTTGATAACGAGGGGCAAATATTTATGCTGCTTGCTTATCCAAAGTCAGTTAAGGATAATTTAACTGACCGTGAACTCACTGTGTTACGCAAACTTGTGGAGGAGTTAAAAAATGTCTGAGTTTTTTGATGAATTAACAGAAGCCTTGGAACAAGCTATCGCAGTACGGAAAGGTGAAATGCCTGCTAGTCGTGAATTTAGCCTTGAACGACCAAATATCAAGGCAATTCGTGAAAAAACAGGACTTTCTCAGGTTCAATTTGCGAAACGTCTACACATTAGCCCACGCACCCTGCAAAACTGGGAGCAAGGGCATCGTTACCCAACTGGACCAGCCATTGCCCTGATTCATATTATTGATAAAAACCCCAATATTTTGACGATGGCATAAACACAATAAAGTGGCAACATTTTATAAATCCTGAATATATCCATTAAAATTTTGTCTTATGCATTATACCTCTGAACAAGAATACCTTGCCCACTATCAAAAACGGGACTACGACAGTCCCCTGTTTACCGTGGATATGGCAATTTTTTCGATTTCAAAAGGTCAGTTACAGGTTTTGCTGATTCAGCGTTCCAACTTTCCAGAAAAAGACAAATGGGCTTTACCTGGCGGTTTTGTCGATTTAAACCATGATCAAGATTTAATGACAACCGCCCACCGTAAACTACTGGAAAAAACAGGGATTCACACCCCTTATCTGGAACAAGTGGAAACGATTGGTAATCGTCAACGTGACCCACGGGGCTGGTCGATTACCTCTCTCTATTTTGCACTGATTGATTTTCAAAAGTTTCAGATCGAGGAAACAGCACAAATTGAACACAGTGCATGGTTTCCTATCCATGAAGCACTGCAACTTGAACTGGCCTTTGACCACCAAAAATTATTAAATCTGGCAGTTGATCGCCTCAGCAGTAAAACACGCTACACCGCCCTACCTGCCAGCTTAATGCCTGAACGGTTTACCCTGACTGAACTACAGACTATTTATGAAATTATTCTTGGGCATAGTCTGGAAAAAAAGGCCTTTCGCCGTCGGATGCAGGAAGCAGGTGTGGTTGAGGAAACAGGACAGCATAAAATTGTTGGCAAACGCCCAGCCCAACTATTCCGTTATGCACTGGATGATTTTAACTTTACCTTTCCAAGAATGCTGGAAACACCAAGAAACTCTAATGAGGATGAGTAAGTAACATGGGCAGATAATCATCTGCCCATGTTATTGGTGAGATTCAATATAAGAAATATTTCCCACCTAAAGAATAAAATTTATCTTATCGCCAAGTCTGGCGAATCATATCGACAGCTTTTTCGGCAATCATAATCGTTGGCGCATTGGTATTGCCATTGACCACTGCTGGCATAATTGAGGCATCAATCACGCGAAGCCCCTCCACACCATAGACTTTCAGTTCTGGGTCAACCACCGCCATGTCATCCACCCCCATCTTGCAGCTTCCCACTGGATGGTAAACGGTATCGACACGCTGGCATAACACCTTGCGAATATCCTCATCCGTTTTTACATTTGCGGTGAACATATCTTCCTTGATTTTTTCGTTTAAAGCGGGTGCCTGCATCAACTTCTGGGTGATCTTGAAGCCATCCACCATATCCTGCAAATCCTGTTCATCTTCCAGAAATTTAAAGTCAATCAACAGTGGATCATTGGCGTTTTTACCGCTTAGCTTGACTGAACCACGCGCACGCGGATTGAGCAAACAGACATGGCAGGAAATCCCATGTCCCGTATGCATGGTTCTGGCATGGTTATCCACCACCGCGATCACAAAATGCAACTGTAAATTCGGTTTATCCAGTTCAGGACGGGTTTTTAGGAAACCACCACATTCGGCATAGTTGGTGGTAATCAGGCCACGGCGTTCCTTACGGTAACGGCCAATCTGGTTAAACAGGTCAAAACTGCCCCCGACCGACACCCCAAACGTTCCATCAGTGAGCTTGGTTTTATAGGCAAAAATAAAGTCTGGGTGGTCGTGCAGGTTTTCCCCCACACCAGGCAGGTCCTTAACGACAGGAATACCATGTTTTTCCAGTTCCTGACGTGGGCCAATACCAGACAGCATCAAGATTTGTGGTGACTGGAACGCGCCAGCCGAAAGCAGCACTTCCTTATTCGCCTTTACCGTATGGCTTTGACCCTTATGTTTATATTCCACCCCGACCGCACGACCATTTTCAATCACAATATGTGACACCATCGCATGGGTAATGACATGCAGGTTCGGACGTTTGCCCATGTGCGGCAATAAGTAGCCACGTGCGGCACTCCAGCGCTCGCCATTTTTCTGGGTAACCTGATAAACTCCCAGCCCTTCCTGCTCAGCCCCATTAAAATCGTCATTGAGTGGATAGCCCACCTGTTTAGCCGCTTCAATAAAGGTTTTTTGATAAGGATTGTCTGAATGTAGTTCACTGACATTGAGTGGACCATGCTGTCCGTGATATTCATTCTTGATTCTTTCATTGTGTTCAGACTTGATGAAATAAGGCAAAACTTCATCATACGACCAGCCCTTATTACCCAGTGCCGCCCAGTGGTCATAGTCATCACGATGCCCACGAATATACACCATCGCATTAATTGCTGAGCTTCCACCCAGCCCCTTGCCGCGTGGTTGATAGCCTTTACGCTGGTTCAGGCCCTTTTGTGGAATGGTTTCCAAAGCCCAGTTGTTCAACTTGGTTGGGATACTGATCACGGCGGCGGCGGGTGTATTCACCAGCCAGTTGTTGCCATCTCCTCCAGCTTCCAGCAGGCACACTGAAACATTCGGGTTTTCTGTCAATCTTCCTGCCAGCACACAACCTGCTGACCCCCCACCAATAATCACAAAATCATAAGCTGTTTGCGTCATCTATATCCCTGTTATTTTCTTTTTTAAAAATTGAAACGATTATGCCTAAAATTTGGCTAAAAAACAGTATTCACTGTCTAACCATATCCCTTATTTTATAAAAATAAAAATTTAATTTTAAACAGTATCTTAAAGAATAAATCTTATAAAAAGTTGCTTTAGGAATTTAAGACTGATTCAGATGTTTTTGTTTTAAATGTTCAACATGTTGACGATCTGTTCTCCATGATGGTTCCAGAACTTCCTTCTCAATACGATAACGAATACGTTTCTGCTTCATTGGGCTAATCGCTTCATCACGAAAACCTTTTACATAATCAAGCCAAACCTTACCTCGTAAAACATTCTCTGGCATTTCTGTCTTAAATTCACATCTTGGCGTAAATACTATCACTGAGTGTAAATATTGCGGTTCAAGTATGTCTGCTAAAATCGCTTCCAACACTTTGCTATGTTTATAATTTTGGTGTAATGGATTTTGAAATTTATAGCTTTTTTTATAAATTTTCTGCGTCCATTGCTTTTGTCTGGCATTTCCAAAAATCCAACCCGTATAGTTTTTAGTTTCAATAATAAACACGCCATACGGACTAATAAGAATATGATCAACTTGTGTTGTACCCTGCTCACCATCAGGAAGAGTATAATTATTCAATAAAACATATTCTTCACCTAATTTTTCGGCATGACCAATGACCATCATTTCACCCATTTTCCCCTTAAATTTAGGTGAAGTAAGATAAGCGAGTGCAACAATAACAATGATAAAAAAGATGATATAGAAAAACATATTGCCCCATTCAATTTATAATTTTAAAAGTTTTAAATAATAAAATTCAGACGTAAAAAAACCGCTTCGTTAGCGGTATTTTATCTCATCTCTAGGATGATGGTCGGAGCAGTAGGATTCGAACCTACGACCCCCTGGTCCCAAACCAGGTGCACTACCAGGCTGTGCTATGCTCCGAATGTGGGGTGAATGACGGGATTCGAACCCGCGACAACTGGAATCACAATCCAGGGCTCTACCAACTGAGCTACATCCACCATAACATATTTTTGATTCTATATACCAAGCTGCCAAATGGCGCGCCTGACAGGATTCGAACCTGTGACCATCCGCTTAGAAGGCGGATGCTCTATCCAACTGAGCTACAGGCGCATAACGATGATAATATTATCAAGCGATACTTCGCCGATATTAAAATAATGTTTTTCAACATCTTTTAAATGGTCGGAGCAGTAGGATTCGAACCTACGACCCCCTGGTCCCAAACCAGGTGCACTACCAGGCTGTGCTATGCTCCGATCTCTCAGCTTTTATTGTATCGCACATCGTGCGGTACGGTGTGCATTCTAGGCTTGACGTTGCATCACGTCAACACCTAGTTTTAAAAAAAATGATTTTTCCTTATCAAATGTATATTTAACAAGCATTTTAACGCTTTAACGAGGCGCTAAAGTTCAACATTCGATCTAAAGGTAATTTGGCACGTTCAGCCAGGGCTGGATCAACGTGTATTTCCTGATCACCATGCTGTAACACATGCAAAATCCCATCCAGTTCGTTCATTGCCATCCACGGACAATGCGCACATGAACGACAGGTTGCACCCTCTCCTGCGGTTGGAGCTTCAAACAATTCCTTATCAGGTGCGGCCTGCTGCATTTTATAGAAAATGCCACGGTCGGTTGCCACGATCATTTGTTTATGTGGCAGTGTCTGCGCAGCCTTGATCAGTTGCGAGGTACTTCCCACAGCATCGGCAATTTCCACCACCGACTCAGGTGATTCAGGGTGTACCAAAACCGCCGCATCGGGATAAAGCGCTTTCATTTGCGCGATACCACGGGCACGGAACTCTTCATGCACGATACAGGCACCATCCCAAAGCAGCATATCAGCGCCTGTTTTCTTCTGGATATAACGACCTAAATGCTGGTCTGGTGCCCAGATAATCTTTTCGCCTAAGCTATCCAGATGTTCAATAATCTCCACCGCACAGCTTGAAGTCACCACCCAATCGGCACGCGCTTTCACTGCCGCCGAGGTGTTGGCATACACCACCACGGTATGGTCAGGATGCTGGTCGCAGAATGTGGTGAACTCATCCACAGGACAACCCAAATCCAGTGAACAGGTTGCTTCCAGCGTTGGCATCAACACTGTTTTTTCAGGTGATAAAATCTTGGAGGTTTCACCCATAAATTTCACCCCCGCCACCACCAGTGTCGTCGCAGGATGGTCACGGCCAAAACGTGCCATTTCCAGTGAGTCAGAAACACAGCCACCCGTCAGTTCCGCAAGCTCCTGCACTTCAGGATCACAGTAATAGTGTGCCACCAGCACAGCATTACGTTTTTTCAGTTCCGCTGCAATCTGGGCAAACTTTTCTTGTTTCACTTCTGGGCTAAGACTGTTATCTTTTGGCTCACCCAAACGATCTAAATGCGCCTGCACAATATTTTTGGCTTCGTTCGCAATTAAATTCGTATCATTCATAAAACGTCTTCTCTATCCTGCGCGCCTGCATCACTGCAAACTTATAACGTGGGTCTATGCGGATCTTTCGGGATCAATCATATTGTCCACAAATGGATGATATAAAAAAAGCCCCACTGTGGAGGCTTTATTATACCGCATATTTACGAGCGATAATCGGCATTAATTTTTACATAGTCGTAAGAAAAATCACAGGTATATACCGTGTCTTTGGCTGTACCACGACCAAGGTCTATACGGATGGTAATTTCTTTCTCAGCCATTACCGCTGCACCCGCCTCTTCAGTATAGTCAGGGTTGGCACCACCATCCAGACAGATTTGCACATCACCCAGCCAGACCTGCACCTTGCTGCTGTCCAGATTCGGTACACCCGCCTTGCCAATCGCCATCACAATACGGCCCCAGTTTGGATCAGAAGCGAATAGAGCGGTTTTAATCAATGGAGATTCAGCCACACTATAGGCAACATCACAACATTCCTGCGTATTTGCCCCACCCTCAACCTGAACGGTGATGAACTTGGTTGCACCCTCACCATCACGGACAATCAATTGCGCCAGACGATTCATAATACGGGCAAGCACATCCAGTACCTGTTGGTAACGTGGATCATCCTGAGTGGTAATTTCCGTACCACCTGCCAGACCTGTGGCGACAAAAATACAGGAGTCATTGGTAGAGGTATCACCATCAATGGTAATGCGGTTAAATGAATGCTCAACTGTGGTTTGCAACAGGCTTTGTACCCGTTCACGGCTAATCGGCGCATCGGTTGCCACAAAACTCAACATGGTCGCCATGTTCGGGCGAATCATGCCTGCACCTTTACTAATGCCCGTCATGGTATAGGTCACGCCATCCAGCTCAAACTGCTCAGACGCACCTTTTGGTGTGGTGTCTGTGGTCATAATGCCTGACGCGGCATCAGCCCAACGATCGGCATTTAAATCATTCAACGCTGGTTGAATGCCTTGCAGCAAACGTTCAATTGGCAGTTGCTCACCAATTACACCTGTCGAAAATGGCAGGATTTGACTGCTTTGCACCCCTGTCAGTTCAGCCAGTTTGGCACAGGTTGCCTCCGCATTTTTATAACCGATTGTACCTGTGGCGGCATTGGCGTTGCCTGTATTAATAATCAGGTAACGTGGCTGTTTTTGTGAAGCACTTTCCGCCAGATGTTTTTTACTGAGTAGAACAGGTGCAGCGGCAAATGCACTTTGGGTAAACACACCCGCAACATTTGAACCCTCAGCAAATTCAAAAATGACCAGATCACGTCGGTTTGGATAACGTACATACGCCTCAGTTGAGCCAATTTTCACACCCTGCACCACATGCATCAGCGGCATCGTTACGTCACCAACAGCCATTTTTAAATACCCATTCAACTTGTTATGAAAGACTTAAGCTTATTCCAAAAGGCAATTAAAATCGAGTGTTAGCCATATAGATTATTGAATTTGCCCCTGTTCCAAACTCAATAAAATCTGCTTCTTATCCAGACCACCTGCAAAACCCACCAAAGCCCCACCAGAACCAATCACCCGATGGCACGGTGCAATAATTGAAATTGGATTTCTACCATTGGCAGCCCCGACCGCACGCACTGCCTTTTCATTGCCAATCTGGAGTGCAATGTCCTTATAACTACGCGTCTCTCCGTATGGAATGGTCAGTAAAGCCTGCCATACCTGTTGCTGGAAATCTGTTCCCTGAAAATCCAGTGGTAGATCGAACTGCTGACGTTGCCCTGCAAAGTATTGTTCTAATTGTTGTTTCACTTTTAACAGCATTGGATGTTGAACATTCTCAATCAACTCCGCCAAGCGTACCCGTTTATGGTCTTCATTGTCCCACATCACGGCGACCAAAGCCTGATCATGAGCAACCAGTTTTAATGCGCCTACAGGAGAGTCCATATACATATAAACCAGTTGCATTCTTTCTCTCCTTAAATCTTTTAATGTGATGACAGCTTCATCAAAACCAAACCAGATACGATCAGAACGGCTGCGATCATACGCATTGCGGTCATGGGTTCATTCAGCACCATAATGCCCAGAATAAAGGAACCAATCGCACCAATCCCCGTCCACACAGTATAGGCTGTTCCCAAAGGAAGTGTACGCATTGATATGGAGAGCAAAACCACACTTAAAATCATAAAAACAATCGTAACCACACTTGGGGTGAGACGTGTGAAGCCCTCAGACATTTTCATTGAGTATGCCCAAATGACTTCAAAAACACCTGCCAAAATTAAAATTGCCCACGCCATTTTTACATTCATCTTGTTTAATGGTTGGGTCGTCCCAACGTGATTCTTTTCTGGGGAGGTCGTCCTCCCAGCCTAGAAGTTTACTGTAAAATATATAGTTATGTGAATTGTTATGTATCTATATTGCCTAAGCTTTTGAAAAGCATGGACTGTTATTCTGTATATTCTATTGCCAAATGATGCTGTCCACACGCATCAATTCACAGGCACCATTGCCTGTATCCTCACGGGACAAGGAACTTTTCCAGCGCCATCCATCGGGTGCCTGAATTTCGATTAATGCACCTTTGAGGTAGACCAGATCATCCTTTTTAATTTTCTTCATTTGCGATGCCACATAGGCATCTGCTGGAACCAAATGCATGTTGGCGCTGTGTGTTTCAATTTCCCTAAACGAAATCGGTGGTTCATGGTCAACACGCCAGTGATACCAACGGTTACTCTGGGAAATGTCAATCTGCTTATACACCTGTGGATTTGCCATTTCACCCCAGCCCACAGCAATGTCCATAGGGGAAAATTCTGCTTCACGGCCTAGATTGTAGTCTTCCCGTCCCAGTACACGAAATGAACCCTCATAGTTTTCCAGTGCCATCACCTGTACACCTTGCTGGGTCGTAATTTGACTCACATTTGGAGCGGGTTTAAGCAGATTGGTCCAGACCAGCCATGCCAAAGCCAATCCCAGCAAGCCATACATCCATCTTGGCATATTATTCATCCTTTTTGCCTTGTAATACCTTGATCCATTGCCCGAGCTTTTCTAAAGCGGAATAAAAAAATTGTTGAATGGGGTTGAGCTGGTTTTTTGTAAAGGTCTTGTTCTGATTGAATGAATCTGTCTTTTCCTGCTGGAATGACGCGATTTCCACAGGTTCATAATGGGACATGGTTTGTTGTAGTTCAGCCCCCAGACTCAGGCGCTGCAAGGCAGCGGTAACCTCATCAATCGGTAGATGATGGTAGAGGGTTAAATGACGTGCATCCAGGTCAATACTGTGCTCAACCAATAAATCAACAAACGGAACTAATGCCTTGCGTACACGTGTTGCTTCCACAACACTGCTCATATGGGGAATATAGTAAAAACTGACATTCATGCTGCCATTTGCTGAAATGAATCCTGCTTGGGACTGAAAAGAAGCCTGGGGTTTTTCTTTTGAATTTACCCCTTGATTTGCATGATCTGTTATTTGCCTGTCTTGTTGTTCTAAAGCCATTTATGCACCATGAATGACTCAAAAAAGATACTGTCAGTATAAACCAACAGTATCTCAGTGAAGTGACATTTTAGACGGAGTATCAGAACTTTAAAGTAAGCCCCGCACCATATAGTCCACCTTGCTCACGCCCTGAAGCCATTTGCCATGCGGTTTGCTTGTTACCTTGATGGTAGGCATATGCAAGGTCAATAAACGGCATCACTTTTTTATTGATTTCATAGCGAATCTGCACGCCTGTTTGTAGTTTGGACACACCTGATTTTTGTGCATATTTTGATTGATCATTTAAAACCAGATCCGCATTTAAATAAGGCTGTGCAATCAATTTCTGGGTAAACAGTACATCACGGCTGGTTTCCAGACTGAACTGCCAGCGCTGATCCTGTCCTGCATAGAGATAAGCTTTGGTTTCAAAGAAATAGGGGGCTAAACCATGTAAGCCGACTACGGCACTCCACTGATTTTTATCTTGCCACTGTTCAGGTTGATATTGGTGGCGAGCACCCACCTGTACATCCCAAAAGTCAGCAATACTACGGCTATATAAAGCCATTGCATCAGTTTGTGTCCGTTCAGATTCCGCCTTTTCCACATGTGCCTTGATGAACACCTTATGTTCATCCGTGCCCACCCAGGTTTTCAGTTTACTGCTGGCACTGCCCCGACCATGATCATCCACCGTCCACGCATTCTCCAGACTGGCGGCCTGATAAATCTGCCCACCATGTTCACGGTGGTGATCATGCTGTGCATGGTCAACTTCTACCTTTACAGGAGACGCGACCTGATGTTGTTCATGTTGCATCGCTGATGATGCATCCATCTGCATAACGGGCTGTTCATCTGTCATGTGATTATGCTCTTCATGTGCATAAGCCACAGCACTCAGGCAACATATCATTCCACCCATTAGCAATAAGGGTACATGGCGTTTTATTTCAGGAGTTGGCTTAATGATGTACATGGCTTTCTCCTTGAGAAGACTGAACAGGCGTTTGCATCGGCGTTTTTGTGTCATCAACATTTGCCACGATCAGCTTGCTCATCATGCCTGCACTCATGTGGTATAGCAGGTGGCAATGAATCGCCCATTCGCCCAACTCATCTGCGGTCAGCATGGCGGTCACGGTCTTGCCTGGCGGTACAATCACCGTGTGCTTGTTGGGCATGTCCTGTGGTGCCTGGCCATTTTCCAGTTGCATAAACATGCCATGCAGATGCATCGGGTGGGCCATCATGCTGTCATTGACAAATTTCAGGCGGATACGCTCACCAAAGCGCACCTTTAAGGGTTCAAAGTCCTTGTCACTAAACTTCTTGCCATCAATCGTCCAGATATAACGCTCCATCGTACCGCCAAGACGGATCACCAACTCTCTTTCAGCAGGACGGGTATCAGCTTGGGGTATTAATGATTTCAGGTCGGCATACTGCAACGCCTTATGCCCTGCTGGTGTGGAGGCATTGGCCCAACCCTGCACGGTATCAGGCTGATCTTTTTCAGAAGATGCCATAGATTGGTGCTGGCTATGCTCAGACATTGCCGATGCTGACATCTGCATCTGGTCATGTGAATGATGTTCCATGTTCATTTGCTGATGCGAGCCATGAACCATCCCCTCATGCTGCATTGCTGTGGAAACCAGTTTTTCCTGTGGCATCTGTTGTTGGGCATGTGCATCATGATCCATATTTGCCATGTTCATTTGCTGATGTGAGCCATGATCCATTTTGTCCATATCCATTTGTCCATGTCTCATATCATCCATGGTCAATAATGCACGCGGACGGGCTTTCGGCATTTCAAGCTTTTGCTGTTTTGGTCGCATTTCGTTTTGCAGTGATGCAATCGCAAAACCAGCACGGTCAATCGACTCTGCCTGAATTTGATAATGTGCCTGCGTTGGCTCGACCATCACATCATAGGTTTCTGCCGCACCAATCCGAAATTCATCTACTGGTACAGGTTGCACAGGCTGACCATCAGCACTCATCACCGTCATTTTTAAATCTGGAATACGTACATCAAAAAAAGACATGGCTGAAGCATTGATAAAACGCAGGCGGACTTTCTCACCTGTTCTAAAGGCACCTGTCCAGTTCTGTTGTGGTGTCTGACCATTAACTAAAAAGCTATAACCCGTAACATCAGATAAATCGGTTTTTAACATCCGCATCTGGTTCCACATTGCACGGTCTTGCCAGCTTGCCTTTAAACCTTGCTGTTTCACCTGTTTCCAGACATCGCCTACTGTTTCACGCTGGTTCTGATAATATTCGGCGGACTTTTTCAGGTTTGCCATGATCTGGGCACTATCAGACTCATGAAAATCCGACAGCATCACCACATAGTCACGCTCTGCTTTTTCATGTGCGGCAACAGGCTGTTTTCCTTTTGGATAAATCACCAGAGGACCATATAAACCATCCTGTTCCTGTCCTTTACTATGGGCGTGATACCAATAGGTTCCGTTTTGACGCACCTTGAAACGATAGGTAAAATCACCCTTTGGCTTAATGCCCTGAAAGCCATTAAAACCAGGCACACCATCCATCAATCCAGGTAACAGCAGCCCATGCCAATGCAGGGAGGTGTCCTGATCCTTGAGTTGGTTATGCACATGGATTACCGCCTCGTCACCCTCTTCAAACTCCAGAAGCGGGGCAATAAACTTGCCATTGACTGTCATTCGTTTGACAGGTTTCCCTGTTACGTTGACCATGCCCTGATCGATATTCAGGTGATATTCCTTAATTGCAGCCCAACTATCTGGTGCAAGCAATAGGCTCAAACTGGCAACAACGCCAGCATATAATTTTGAAGACATAAAATAATCCCAATCTGTTAAATATCGCCTAGCCCCTCTTTAAAAAGAGGGGAATTTCAACGGAATCTAATAGATCAGGTTCTAGGAGGGCGTAAAATTTCCTGCCAATAGCCAGCAAGATGCCGAGCTTGATAATCGGTATTTTTATATGAATCAGGCTCTAAAAATGATGAGGAGGATAAACTGGGTGCCTGCTGATCAAGCGCAAGATTGACTGCCTGACAATGTGAAGGACTATTGCAGTCCTGACAATACTGGTCATGATGCATTTTTCCATCATGACATTTTGTCAAACTGGTTGTATCAACATGCGACCCATACATATGATGATGTTGATCCATCATATGTTGCTCATGGCAAGGCATTTTCTGGGTTGTTGTATAAGATTTTTGATCAGATTGAATCGCCTGAACTGCTGCAACAGCCACACCACTTCCCCCGATGAAGAATATCATCAGGAATACAAACCACAGATGTTTGTATTTTTGGCGCAGTTGCACGTTAGGTTCCCTGTTTCAATGATCAAACTAAGTCAATGTATTTAGCATAATTTCTTTCATACTTATGCACAATCATCTTCATGTTTAAATTCTGATAATTCAGACTCAGTTTAAAGAAAATCTGCTGATTTATCACACAATTTCCCACCAAATAAAAATTGGATAAAAATAAAGCAAAATAAATAGGTTAGCGCACAAAAAAAGGACAGATATCTATCCTTTTTCGATTATTTTGCTGTGAATATAAACAACTGAAATCATTTTGTTTATTTTAACAACACCTTATCCACTTGCTTATCAACACGGTTATCCACCCAGTTATAAACAAAGTTATCCACATGAGCAGCGTTAAGAAAAGCGAAGCTTTTTAGCTGCGCAAGACGAGAGCTATGCTCGAGTGGCGAGGATCAGCAGAGCAACGATGACTCATCACTACTCTTATTAAACCTTGACCGTACCCACTTGGGCGAGTTCTGCACGCATTTGATCAATCACTGTTTTATAATCTGGTTGACCAAAAATCGCTGAACCCGCCACAAACATATCCGCACCCGCTGCTGCAATCTCACGAATATTTGCTGGGCCAACCCCACCGTCCACTTCCAGACGAATATCACGACCACTGGCATCAATAATCTGACGTGCCTGACGTAATTTTTCCAAAGTCATTGGAATGAATTTCTGCCCACCAAAACCAGGGTTGACGCTCATCAACAGGATTTGATCCACTTTATCCAGCACATAATCCAGATAGTGCAACGGCGTGGCTGGGTTAAACACCAGTCCTGCTTTTGCCCCACCCGACTTGATCAGTTGTAGCGAGCGATCAATATGGTCTGATGCTTCTGGGTGAAAGGTAATAATGTCGGCACCCGCTTCCAGAAAATCGCCAATCATACGGTCCACAGGCGAAACCATCAGATGCACGTCAATCGGCGCCTTGATACCATAGTTTTTCAGTGCCTTGCATATACCTGCACCAAAGGTCAGGTTAGGTACATAGTGGTTATCCATCACATCAAAATGCACAACATCTGCGCCTGCCGCCAACACTTTTTCCACGTCTTCACCTAAACGTGCAAAATCAGCAGATAAAATTGACGGTGCAATTAAATAGGGCTTGGACATGGATAACCTGACGAATACTGAGAAAATGATGGGCAAATTATAGCAAATTTATAACACTTCCGTCTGTAGTTAGCCTGCTGGCATTGCAAACTTGCAACAGCCCGTTTCATGAGAACTATTTTCATTTACAACTGGCTTTGCTATGTTTATGCAAGCAACAACAGGATGAAATACAAGATGAACAGTACCACACAGATCAACACTACCGAAGCAAGACGCATTAGCAAACGTTTAATTAATCACTGGAAACATAAATTCGAAGTGGCAGAAACGGAAACTCATTCCAAGATTTTTATGCCAACCGCAATAGTCACGCTTAGTCCACATGAACAGCATCTGGATGTCCTGATTGAAAACCAGCAGGAAGATGTTGCCCATTTGGAGCAGGTGGTACTTGCCCATTTAAATCGAATGGCAGGACAGGAATTTAGTGTGGAGTGGACACATCATTAAAAAGAAGCTCATATGAGCTTCCTGTATTTAGTTTAATGCTTTCTCCAGTTGAATAGCATGAAACTGTAGGTGGTCATCAATAAAACTTTGAATAAAGTAATAGCCATGATCATAGCCTTTATGCAGGCGTAGGGTGAGAGGCTGCCCTGCATCAAGACAGGCCTGCTTAAATTTCTCAGGATTCAACTGCGCATAGAACTGGTCATCCAGTCCCTGATCAATCAGGATTTCTTCAAAAATGCCACCCTTTTGCTGGACCAGAGCAGTCGCATCGTGTGCTGACCACTGTTGTTGATCAGTGCCTAAATATTGGCTAAATGCCTTTTCTCCCCAAGGACAGATACTTGGTACGCAAATGGGCGCAAAGGCGGAAACAGACTTAAATTGCTCAGGATATTTAAATGCCAGTGTCAATGCACCATGTCCACCCATTGAATGACCAAAGATTCCAACTTGATTTTCAATAACTGGAAACTCCTGCAATACGTGCGCATACAACTCATCAACAATATAGGATTCCATTTGATAATGTTCAGCCCACGGTTGCTGTATCGCATTCATGTAGAAACCTGCACCCTGCCCAATGTCCCAATGATCCCCTTGCACCACATCTTCTCCACGCGGTGAGGTATCTGGTGTAATTAAAATCAGACTTAAACGTGCAGCCATACGTTGTGCATGTGCCTTGATTGCAAAGGTCTCTTCCGTACAGGTCAAACCAGCAAGATAGAATAAGGCTGAACATGGCTTGCCCTCTAATGCGGCTGGTGGCAGATAAACCCCAACCTTGCTCAGCCCTTTGAGATGCTGCGAGTCAATCTGGTAAATCCGTTGCTCACCCTCAAAACAACGATTTTTTTGCAGTAGTTGCATGTTCATTATCCTGTGTTTTTGTAGTATCTGTTGTTGTCATATTTTGTGTAGGAAACAAATAAGGCTCCAGTTGTGGCAGCATCAATTCCATGTTACGCCCAATTGACCATTGGGGTTCTGATGGTTCAAAGCCTTGTGCCTTTTCCCATTTGGTCACTGTTTGTCTGGCCTGGTCAAATGCCTGTTTGATTGAAGACTGCTCACGCATTGCCAAATCAAAAAATGCCCGACCAAAATAGGTATAGTCGGCCTCACTATTACAGCCAAATGAGGTTTTATCTGCCGCTGATGCGGTAATGATCAATGTTTCAGGTGACTGCAAGGCAGGAATAAAGCTGCCCGAATAACAGGCCGAAATTACGATCACACGCCAGCGAATTCCTGACTTATCCAGTGTTTCACGCAGCCATTTCGGGTCAACCTGCCCAAGCTCTAACGGTGCATTTTCAATTTCAAAATGATTCCGTTCACCATGTGAGGTCATATACAGAAATAGCACATCACTGTCACGGTTCATTTGCTGGCCAATACGACGCAAAGCCAGTTCCATACTGGTTTTAGAGGCAATTGGCACATCCAGACGTGTGGCAGGATTATTGATCAACATCAGCGAACGGCCAAAGGTTCCAAAACGGGTATCAAACTGCTCTTTTATCCGTTCAATTTCCGACTTGAACACATCGGCATAACTATCTCCCGCCACTCCCATAAAATACCAGTGGCTTTGGGCAATATCGCCATATTGTATTTGATCCAGTGCCGTCTCAAGCAAATGGCCCTGCGCATAAAATGCCTCTTCACTGAAACTTGGCGGTGTTTCCTCCACTTTCCAGATCGGCTGGTCCTTAACGGATAATTGCCATACCACCATTGTGGCAATAGTTGCCACAATCACCAGTACACGCTCCCACCACGGCCATTTTAATGCACGGGAAAAAACCCAGATGACTGCCAGACTCTGCCAGACAAACAAGCCAACAAAAAATGGGGGTAAAAAACCATTATAAATACTGTCAGGGATAAAGTTCAGGTAACCGTTTGATCCCAAATACTGAATCAGGCATTGTAACAACAGGATATTGGTATCAAGCACCAACCACAGCAACGCAGGCACCAGCATGAGGCGAGGCTGGTTCATGCGCTGGGAAAGAAAAATACCGACAATTAAGGCAATAAATGGCCACAGTGCATATCCAATCAAACCCTGGGGATTAAAGTCCCCCATTTGCCCAGCAACCAGCCAGCCATAAAGCGAGTTGGTACATCCCCCCAGAATGCCCCACAGAATCAGTTGGGTTATTGAAGGATGCACCACCTGTAGGGAACGGCGTGACCCCAGAAACAACCACATTCCAGCAATTTGGTTACTTTTAAAATCGTGCCAGATATTAATGGAGGGCTTGAGGTCTATCATAAAATTCTTTAGCTATTTCTCTTTTCAAGACTAAACTGAAAATCTACTTTTTCAAAAAGTGTGATGCACAACTCTAGTGTAAGCTTGACAAGAATTTTTTAGCAATCATGCTTTTGCACTATATCACAAATCTTTACTGAGCATTGACGCAAGCCAAACAATCAACTGAATCCGATGCGAATTTAAACTTTGGCAAAATATGCGTCAAAACGACAGGCATCTCCCAGCCATTGATGATCAGGAGCTTGATCCGCCAGATAAATGGCATGACGCGGACGTTTTACCACTACACGTTTGGCAATTTTCCGAGCTAAATCCAATAACTGATCGCCCAAGTCCATCTCACCATCTTCAGGCAATAACAGGTGCAACAACTGCATTTGTTTCTTAACCTGCGCCTGTTTTTTTATGGTCTGCTGATTCTGGTCACGCTGTGGAAACATTGGGTCTAGGTACACCACATCCACCTGCTGATTTTGCTCAGCCAATTGCTGCAAATATAGATTGGAATCCGCAAAAACCAACTGAATACGTGACACGAAAGTCTGTAAAAATGGATCCTGTTCAGCCTGTGCTCTTGCATATTCCAACAACATAAACAAGATCGGATGACGTTCAACCAGACGAACATCCGCACCCAGGTAGGCCATGAGCAAACTGTCATGTCCCAAACCTGCGGTCGCATCAACTAGTGTGGGCTTTTCTCCAAGCTGACATGCTCTGGCAATCATCTCAGATTTTAAACTGGCCCTTTTTAATCGCGGAATCTCGGCACGCCAGTCAGGCTGCATTTTCATGCCATTGGCGGCAAGGCTTAGACCATCCTCATCCAGCACCAGTGCCATCTCTGGATTCAGGCGCAAAAAACGTGCATTGATCTTCTCAACCACTTGCCCATCAAGCTGAACATGCAATTCAGCCAAACGTGTTTGCAGTTGCTGAAACTGATGTTGATACTCAGCTTGATACCAACAGATCATCTGCATTACCAATGCACCCAACCTGTCCACCACGTTGCCAGAATGAACAGCCCAAATACAATGCGGTAGTAGGCAAAAGCAGTAAAATCATGCTTGGAGACATAACGAATCAGAGCACGAATCACAATCAGCGCTGAAATAAAGGCAACTATAATTCCAACAGCCAAGACTGCCATATCATTGTTATGCAACTCATGACGCATCTTATACATGTCCAGCAGACCTGCACCCATCAGTACAGGAATCCCCAGGAAGAATGAAAACTCAGCCGCAGCTTTACGTGAAACGCCCAGGAACAATGAACCAATAATGGTTGAACCAGAACGGGAAGTGCCTGGAATCAAGGCGAGACACTGAATCAAGCCAATTAAGGTTGCCTGCTTAAAGCTTAGATCATCCACTTCCTGAGTTACGATCTGATGCGGACGGCGTTCCGCCCATAAAATAATAAAACCACCCACAATCAACGCGATTGCAACGGTAATCGCATTAAATAAATAGGCTTTTACCACATCGCCAAAGCTCAACCCAATGATCACGATTGGAATTGAGGCTATAATCAGGTTAAGGCTTAATCGGCGGCCCTGTTCCTGCCCTGTGAGCGCACCAATCAAAGCCCCCCACAACTTGCCCCAATACTCATAGATCACAGCGGCAATCGCACCAATCTGCACAGCAACCGCGAACATATCGCGCTTTTCAACCGTCCAGAAATCCAGCAGTTGCCCCGCCAAAATTAAATGCCCTGTACTTGAGATGGGTAGAAATTCAGTAATCCCCTCTACCAAGCCCATAATCGCCGCTTTAAATAGCAATAAAAGATCCATACTCAACCTTAATTCGTATTAATTTGCTTTGCCTTGTTCTGGAATTTTCTTCCATGCATCATCGCGTAAATACACAGGCAGCGCATGTTCAGCATCAACCCATTGTTGTTGTTTCGCATAGACACGGGCAATTGTTGCAATATCCTGTGCAGTCGCCATGATCTTCAGCGTGGAAGCCTCAGATGAGTCTATTTGCTCTGGCTTAATCAAGCCTGAACCCGAACCAATCGCAGTAAACTGGCAATATTCGGCTGCCTGCTGATAATTTAATAATCTTTCTTCATCCACGGCCTGCATAATGCCATGTTGATCCAGACTAAAGCTGGCAATATAAACTTCCTGCATTCGTGCATCCAGCACAGCGCTCACCTGCTGCAAGCCCGTTAAACGGTAGGCTGCCTGAGCCAAAGCCTGCAAACTGGATACCGCAATCACAGGCAAGTCATGTGACCAGGCCAAAGCTTGCGCAACTGCGGCATTAATGCGTACCCCACTAAATGAACCTGGGCCACGGCTAAAGGCGATTACAGTTAAGTCAGTAAGTTGGGTCTGAGTTTGCAACAAGGCCTGTTCAGTTAATGGCAAAATGGTTTGCGTTTGCGCCTTGGTTCGTTCATCCAGTTGGAAAAACAGTTCTTGGGTATCATCCACCAATGAAACAGAACACTGCTCATTTGCAGTTTCCAGTGCAAGCAATTTCATGCAAAAACCCTAAGTGCCAGAAAGAGAAAAAACGTCGAGTATCATACTCCACTCTAACGTGCCAAGCGAGTTATTCACTTTTTATAGATACAAAAAAGCCAAGTGTCTACTTGGCAAGATTGAGATTTAATTAGTAAATCATTAAAAGCTAAATTCTTCCAGTTCCAGAAAATTCTTATAATGTTCTGCATAATACAAAGCGCTTAAACGTAAACGGGCGGCTCCCTTTTCATCCAGTGTTTTCACCACTTTGCCAGGCGAACCCATCACCACAGAATTGTCTGGAATCACCTTACCCTCAGGGATCAAAGCATTGGCCCCGATAATACAGTTTTTGCCAATTACGGCATGATTTAAAATGACCGCATTCATGCCAATCAATGAATTATCACCAATGCTACAACCATGTAACATCACCTTATGTCCAACTGTTACATATTCGCCAATGTCGATTTCAATGCCTGCATCGGTATGTAAAACGGCATTTTCCTGAATATTGGAAAAATTACCAATCCGAATCACACAATTATCGGCACGCACCACAGCACCAAACCAGATACTAACCTGACGACCCAGCTCAACCTGACCAATCACCGTTGCAGTTGGTGCAACCCAGCCATCCCAAGGCTCATGCAATGCTTTTGGACTTAATCCCTGATAGCGATACATCATGATGAATACTCGACTTGATTAAATACGATTTAAAACTTGGATAATCCAAAATGCGGTGGATTGACCAGAAAAGGCCAATTTTTTTGATAACCCAGACCATACTGAAACAAAGAAACCAGCATACGCGCCGTTAAGCCCCACACGATTTCACTTTCCACCTGCATACTTGGAAAATAAAGGGATTGACGTGCCAGACGAACTTCATAAGGTAAAGGCGGCGCTTCTATTAACTGTTGCAATGGCACAAAAAAAATGCGATCTATTTCTGTAGGCTGGGCAATCAGTTCAACCTCAGCAGGAATCAATCCCACAATCGGCTTCACCGATATGCCACTTCTGGCACGCTGAATAGGCAGGTCACCCAAAAGCTTGACATCAAATGGATTAAGCGCAGTTTCTTCCTGCGCCTCACGTAAGGCAACCACAATATTACTGGTATCACTTGGATCACGCTTGCCACCTGGGAACGAGACCTCTCCCGCATGTTGTGACAACTGCATGGAACGACGTGTCAGCAAGACTTTCGGTTGGACTTCCTGAGTAATCGCAATCAAAACTGCGGCATCTGCCTGCTGGATTCGTTTGGAAAAACGCAACCGTTGTTGTAGAAGCTGTATTAACGACGGCTGTTCCATATCACTCATCTCTTCTTTTTACTTTCCTAATAAATCATCATAGCTGAAATTTGAGTTGTCAGTATAGATGATGATGCGAACAGATAAAAATTCAGTTATGCTGGGCTATCTCTACGGCTGATGATAATTATGAGCTTTTGTGTTGCATGCGGACATCAAACTGAGGCAAAAATTCCACTGGGTGATCATAAATCACGTTTGGTTTGCACAAATTGCGGCAATATTCATTATGAAAATCCCAAAGTGATCTGTGGAGCATTAGCACTTTGGGACAACAAGGTATTACTTTGCCGTCGGGCAATTGAACCCCGCTATGGATTGTGGACCTTACCCGCTGGTTATATGGAACTGTTTGAAACCATGGAACAGGGCGCAGCTCGTGAAACCCGCGAAGAAGCTGAGGCTGAAGTTGAAATTGAACAACTGTACTGTATGTACAATATCCCCCGTATTGGACAGATCTATGTCTTGTTCAAGGCACAATTAAAACAGGGACAATTTGGTGCTGGCGAGGAAAGTCTAGAATGTCGCTTATTTGAAGAACATGAGATTCCATGGACTGAACTTGCCTTTCCTAGCGTAGAACAAACATTAAAACATTATTTTGCAGATCGTAAAAATGGGCTATTTCCATCTCATTTAGAAACATTGGGAACCCGTTTAGATCATACAGGTTAAAACAAAAAAGACCGCAAAAGCGGTCTTTCGTGATCTTTTTCAGATTAGGATTTTATCTTAATAGCCTTACAAGCAGGAATATTTTGATCAGCAATATTGATACTCACTGTTCCTGAATAGCGTTTTGCAAGCTCACGCTCTTCATCTGTCGGTTTAACATACTGATTCTTATTGGTGTTTTCATCATCATATATACGAATATATGTGTTCTGATAATACGCATAACTATTTGACCAAGTCACTGCATTATTTGCAAAGTTTGTTAGGGTGATCCCCGTTGCCTGCCCATCCAATAAATTATGGATATTTATTTTTGCGCCTGTCCCATCACTTATATTCAAGCCAAACAGTGCACCATCAACTAAACCAAATTTAGGATTGGATAGAATCATACGGACAGTCACAGATTTATCATTGGTAGAAAACAAAGCTGCTCCCGTTGTCCCAATACGATATTGTGTAACCCCATCTGTATCCAAATAAGTCCCATCATCTTTTGCAAAGGCTGTTAAACAATTCCCTGACATATCCGTGGTTGTCGGATCTTTCTTGATATCAGTACGGATATCACCATTTTCATTAATCACGATACCAACATTAACTTCTTTTGGAGTTATAGAAGAATCAGCAAATTTAAAAGTTAGGGTTGCATATAATGGGAATACATAGGCTTTTCCAGACTTTACATTCGCTTCGGTTGTAAAAATCTTTTTATCAAGATAACTTGATGGATTGACTTTATAGATATCTATTACACCTCTATACGCTTCACCGCCAATGGTTTGTTGCCATAAACCTAAGTGTTTTGCATCAATTGAAATATCCCAATCTTTAATTAATTGTCTATAAATCGCTTCTGTTCCTGCAATCGTTGCGCCATTCATCAATTTACCTTGTGTTAATAGTAAATCTTCTGTTGACTCATTAGTTGCATTAAATCGCAGCGGTTGACTACCATTAATTTCTCGACTAATAAGATTTAACCAGGTATTTTGAGCATTTAGCTGTATTTTTGTAGGTTTTACCAAGGTCGTCAATATATAAGGGGTAAGAACTAAACCACTGGAAATACTTGCATTACCGCGCCATTGTTCCCCATATCCTAAAGTATAGCCTTGACGGTCTGATAATAATAGAAAGCTTCCCATTGAATGCAGTAAGTTATTTGAACCCGCATTCATACAATCATCATATTTAGCTTTATTACAACCAAAGAAACCATCTGGAGTAACCCCACCATCAGATGCAGCCATACCAGTGCTTGGTTTATAAATTGGTAATTCAGCTTGCCATACACCTGAATTACTAATATTTAAAAGCTGCTTCAACATGGTGAACGCCTGTTGATCCGTTACTTGTGAAATATCAACCCAAGGTTTTAATATCTCAGCATATTCACCACTTTTTAACTCAGATACACCAATATCCTTACTAATCTCACCCAATTGGTCCTTTTTCTCATTAGTTAATGTGATTTGCTGTAAATCACCAACCACATTATCTTGAGTTGTACTTACACCCTGTAAAATTTTGACCAGAGCCATTGCAACACGTATGGTGTCATCACTTTCACTTAATGAAGATGGAGCTATTCCTGTCAATGCCGTCGCAAAATCAATGATACGAATACGCGGCAAGGTAGAAAGTTTCAGCTTGGAAATATCATCTAGTTTAATAGTACCTAAATTAATTTTCCTCGCACTTGAAGCTCCCTGAATATAAAAAGTTGCTGTGTCACCCAGTTTACAGGCACCTGTAACGATATTACTGTCTAACTTTGTGGCAAAATGGTTAGCTGTATCACTGCTACAATCAAAATTTAGGCCTGCCACAGGATAATCCAATGCGAATTGTAAACAATCATCTGCCGTGATATCACAACTGGTACTTGAAGTTACACCTTTAACCCCAGTAGTTGGATCTTCATTAATTTTAGCACTTTCACCACCACAACCATGCATAAGAATAGCCAATGTTGAAAGTGCAAATGGCAATAAAATTTTTTTGTTTATCATTGGGTCATCCTATCCTTGTTTATTGTAAAACGGAAAGTTTTATCTGTCCTTGATTCGAAAGTTCCTGTTCAGGAACATCTACTGCTGATGCCAAGGGTGTCATCATCAAATAACTTGCTCGCGCTGGTACTTTTATCACACCTTGAATAGCTGAGTGTTGTAATACTGTCGCAACCGTTAGGTTATTTTTGAACCCACTCACTCCCTCCTGTATACAACCTGCTTCATCTAGAAAAACAACCAGAGGCCAATAATAAACAGGCTTGCCATTGCTTGATGAATAAGAATCAACCTGTATATATTGAATTGCAGAATCCAACTGAACCAACTCATATTCAAACTTTTCTTTTAACGGTTTGCGAGGCCACAGTCCTACCTCTTTCTGAGGTGTCAGTGTTTTAATTTTCTTAGTATAATTCTGCAGAAAACAATGATCACTTTCAAATGCCGATGTCAGATCCTGCTCAGACAATCGAACATAACTTGTGGCCAGAACAATTGGTGTATTGGTTTGCTGTGTGCGGTTCATGAACTTATCCAGCACTGTACGACTTATTCCTTTTTTACGTTCAATTGTTTCAAAACGCCCTGTACCATCAGGCATACTATAAAACCGTTTTTTCCCATCCAAGTTAAATTCTTGATCTTCCAAATACTCACTATTGACATATTCAACACCATCAACCTGAGTAAAAGCATTTGCCTGATCTTGCCCCTCACCAAATTGTGTAACGGACTGTATTTGGGACAATGCAGATGGTTGCTGTTTTAAGCTCCCTCCTCCTTTTTTTTGCTCTTCCAACACTGGTTTAGATGCTATTACTGATTGTTCAACATTTCGGGATAAATCAACCGACGTCTTCGCTGTTTTTTGTAATGGAGACGTTATTTGAGCTTGGGTATCGCTCTTTTGCGCCTGTTCAACCTGAGCCTGTTTTAATGGTTTAACCATTTTCGGCTGCCCTACAGCCTTAGCCTGCTGGGAATCCAATTTTTTAGGTACAATCATTGGCCGTCCATCTGGCCCAATAATTGTGTAAAAACCATCTGCATATACAGCAGAGCTACTTGTAGTACCCATTATGCAAAACACTGATACTACAAGTGCCGAGTATTGAATCCTTTTCTTTTGCATTACCATCTTGTTCTATAGTTAATACCAAGGAGTGTTACTTTGGTATTGGTTTTAACATCCAACCCTGCATAAGGATTTAATAAAATATTATCCACACCTGTCTTATTCGAGAGGCTACTGGTATTAGCAGGAATATCATCACGGCTACGTAAAAAACCCAAGGTTAAGTCTATATCAGTATCCTGATCAAAACGATAACCTGCACCTAAGCCAAATAACTGAGCATTGTTGATTGGCACCATCGTATTACGCTTATCATCAGGAATTGAACTGGTACGTGGCTCATATCCTATACGCAGCTTTAAACGATCTGTTGCAGAGTATTCAAAACCAAGTCCCCAACGCCATGAAGACTGAAATTTTAATGGAAGTGATAATGATCGATCAGTCACATCACTAGAAAGTAATTTAGCAACTTTCAAGAGAGAAATTTGACGATCAAACTCAAATCTGAATTTATCCCATGCTGAAAAATCAGTCCATCCCAAATCAAAATTCATTTGTAGATCAGGGAATATTTTATATTTAATACCTGCTTTAAAATGCTGAGGATATTTAAAGTCCATTGCCAATAAACCAGATTCCACAGCTGGTGCATAACTTGGAAAGCCTAAAATCGCCGCAAGAATCTGACCAGTTGCAGATGAATTCAATCCCGCAATCAACTGTTGCGGTGCTTCAGCAACATTAATCAGGTATTTACCATGCAGACGCATTTTGGCTTCACTCTGGTATACCATCCCGAAACTAAAATCATCCGTTGGTTCCCACAATAATCCTAAATTATAGCTTGGGCTCAATGACTGCTCGAGTGAAACATCCAAGGCCCCAACTTTACTAAAAGGATTCATTCCCTCTTTTGCATTACACATACCAAAAAGTAGCAGGTCAGTAATAATATCGCCATTCTCTTTAAATGGACCACACACGACTTCATCCACCATACGTAACACCCCAACCAGTTCATTAGGGAAACGTAGATCTGTTTTCATGGCAATCGCTTGATAAGACATCCCAAATGATGCCCCAAGATATAGGTTATCATTAACTTGGTAACCAAAAGATGGTGAGAGATACGTAATACGCTCTAAAGCAACCTGTTGTCCCATATAGTTACTGGGATTACCATCCTCAGCACCAAAACCTGCAACCAAAGGTGCATAAATAGCCGTTGCATATGTAACTTTTGAACCTGGTGGCTTATACGAAATACCAGCAGTTGGCGCTGCAACTGGATAACCAGGTCCTAAATCGACAATTTTCTTTAAAATTGGAACGTAAAGACTGGCATATTCTACATCACCACTTACTGTACCTTTAAAGTCTGTACAGATATTGGCATCCACTTCAGGCCCATCATTACAGACTATCGGATCATCAGAATATCCAAAAACGTTATAACCCGCTGGTGCAGAATAGTCCCGTTTAATGGCAAAATTTGCCAAGATACCTTGCACATCGGTTTGTAAACCATCAAGCTTTGCCAATGCTGCTGGATTAAAGTGAACTGCACTAATCCCAGGTGGATCCGCTGTAACAGCATTCCCTAAAGAAAGTGATCGAAGGTCAACTGATAAGTCCTGTCCCAATTGTGCATTTGCAAGATTAGATAGACCTGCAAGAAAAACTGCTACAGTTAAGGGACATAATTTAAGGTATTTCACCATTATCTCTCCTTAACGAAGCTTTTTACCAAAGCCTATAATATCAAGCGGGAAAGATAAGCCCAAAGATACATCTGGTGCATCTTCAGTTAAACCAATACCAACTGAACCATTGACGATTGTCTCAGGTGAGACCCTAACCCCAAGCGCAAAAGACAACATGGAACTACTTTGATCAGCGGATTGATAACTTTCATCATTTTTAAAGTAGAATTTTGCACCTGTATTAAAGCTTTGTTGATATGACATTGTCAAAGACACATCATAGTTAAAGGAGTATGCAAAACCGAAAGAGAAGCCCCCACTCAACCCTGGATCAAAACTTTCTAAAATACGACTACCACGTAGCTGATTTAATCCAGACTCTTTTAAACCGTAACTGGCAGACACAGAGGTAAACAGCACAACAGGATCAATATATTTTCGTGTACTCGCCCCAAAACCAGCAGAATAATACCCCTTACCTGTCGACAGTTCATCCACACCCACATCATAGGGACTATCACCCGTTTTTGTTGATAAACTACCAAATAAAACAAGTGGAAGACGTCCCTGTTTTAATGGGAATGGTTCCCAACGTGCACTGAAACTTAAATCGCCTAGCCCTGCCGTTGTCTTATCTTGAAGTAAGTCATTCTTCGCAACAAAGGGTAAAGATGCAGATAAAGTAACATTATCGAGAAAGCCATATTGGACTGTAAACGTATTTGTTAAAGTATGGTTGGCATCTTCTTCAACACGTAATCTTGACAAGGAACTATTACTATCATTCATTGCTAAATCAAGACGACTATCACGGTAATAGGTATAATCTAGATCGTAATAGGATGAGAAAATGCCTTTCTTAATTAATGAGTATTGGCGTTCATTAGAAGTAAACACTTCTTGCAAATTTGTTTCCTGGGTTGCATCACTTTCTTTTTTTTGTAATGCAGTTGCAGCTTGATTGGCCCCACTTTCAGTGGCCGTGGCATTTGAATCCGTAGTTACAGGCACTGGTTCTGGATTACTTGCAGTACCCACTTGCGATTGTTCTTCAGTTACAACATCAGGTGATGCCTGCTCTTCAGCATAAAGTGAAGATGTAATTGCGCTTAAACTTAACGCCAATACACTCATTTTCATCCATGTATTATTCATTTTACTTTGCATCCTATTCATACATTAATTTTGCTGATTTTCCAGAATTACTTCCGCTTGTAATATAAGCGCATATAAGTGTTAATCGGTTTGTTATAAGTTGATGAGTTAGGGTCTGCATCTAATACCCGACGCATTGTTGAGGCTTTATCTGCATTATGTTCAAACTTTTGTGTTGGGAACTGAATTTCGGCAAATGCATATCGATTCACTGTTGCATCTTCTACATGACGCATATCCGAATCCTGTAAAGCTAAAAAGTTCTTTCTATATTGTTCAGGGATATCAACAATAAATAACGTATTGTTATCCCATATCTCTTTAAAGCGGATCTCATCAAAACTTATATTACCCAATGATGGGTCAGCAACGTAAACTCTCCCATCCTTATATGCCTTATATACCACAAAATGTTTAAAACCAGCATAGGTAATAGGCACAATGGCAGGTTGTTTCAGTGCTGTAAGGTCGGAAAACTCACCACGATATCCCCCACTATTAATACCCAACGCAGAAACAAAACGCTTCATATCTAATAACGAGAAACTACGTCGCTCGATAATTCGCTGATATTCACCGTACTGTAAAAGACCACTCATGGTTTGTTGTTCTGTTAAGCGTAAACCGCCATAACCGTTCAAAAGTGTGGTTAATGCAGCAGATCCACAGCTATAATCATATGCTTGGCGAACAATTCCACGGAACTGATATTCCACAGCAGGTCTAATCGTAACAGCTTCACGGTGATTACGAGTAAATGAAGGGTTACGAGAATCCAACGTTTCTGTGTAATACACAGTCCCCTCTGGCTTTTTTTCTATTTCGAAGGCTTGCGTTGTAAAGTAATACATCAATGCTGAGCCTAAAGCGATCTCTAACATAAGTCTCTTTTTCTAACCATGGCACAACTTGCCTTATTCATTTTATTGTTAGTGTCCGTAAACACCCCATCCTTGTTTGTTGAAGATACCTTCTTTTATAAAAAAAAACAGCTTTTTTTTAGTTTTTTTTGACGAAATGTTGTCTTATTTTATACTTTAGACTCATTTTTATAGTTTAATGTGATAAATATTACAATATAGAAACAATATTATTTATTTAATTCCTTTTTACCTCCTATTACATAACATTTTTCATCTGAATCTTAGTCATTAAGTCCGAGATATTATCAGCAAAAAAGTTTTAAAATAAAAACAAAAAAAGCGCATAATGCGCTTTTTTTGTTTGGTAACTGATTAGTGACCAGAAATTTTGATCAAAGCACCAGCTTTTTGGCTACCAGTAGCTCCATAGTAAGTTGCTAAACCTTGGATTTCTACATCACCGATTGAAGCAGCTGTTGCACTACCTAAATGAACACCCTTGATGTAAACATCTTGAGAGTCAGTAGCTGCTACAGAAGTAGCACTGTATGCTGCTCCAGAACCAGTTGCGATTTGCAGGTAACCTTTACCACCAGCAGTATCTTCACCATATACAGCCACTTTCGCATTGATCGTTAAGTCAGCACCAGCTCTATCAGAAACACGAATGCTATCAAGTTGGATTACACCATTCGCAGTTGTTGTAATAGCAACAGGAGGAGTTGCATTAGTGTAACCAATAGTTGCGCCGTTAGTTGATGCATCATTAATACCAAGATTTGTGATTTCCAAACCACCTTGCATAGTCGTGCTTAATACGATCATGGCACCTTGTGGAGCAGCACCTAACTGGATATTTGCATCCATTTTACCCGTTTTTAAAGACAAACCAGATAAAATTTCATTGTAGTTAGAAGCATCATTACCACGGCGAACAGTAGAACCTGCAGCATTAGAAGCAGATACACCAATTGGACCAATGTCAATATTTAAACCTGAAACTTCAGCAGCGATATTAATGAACGCACCATTTGTACCTGTACCCGCATCAGTATCGATTACAATATCAGCCAGGTTATGGCTAGCTAAAAGTGATGCAGTATTTGCAGTAATTACAACACCCTTAGTTGTCGCATTACCCAATACGATTGCACCCGCAGTACCTGTACCACCTTTAGAACCAACTGTTACTGCAGTAGGTGGAGTAGTAGTAGGATCTGCTGGCAAACCACCATCTGCTCTCAAACCATCATTATCGTGAATTAAAACTTTATCAATTTCAACGCGAGAAATACCGATACCGATATTGATACCGTCTTGACCTGTTGCAGCGCTTAGTGCAGCATCATCCATAGACTGCATAGCCATAGCGTTTGCGCTAATTGCCACTGAAGAAACTAAAGCAAGTTTAGTAAACATTTTCATTGAGCACTCTCCCAAGAGCATTTATTTTTTGACTTTCACTACTCTAAACTGTTCGCGGTCGTTTTTTTCTTAATGACAACTTGAACTTCCAATCCTTGAGTAGTTCGCTTAGCAAGTACTAAATTACCTGTTTGTTATTTTATGTTCAACTCCTGTTAAGCACTTTTTATAGACTACCCGATAAACGGCATTATCTTCTTATCTAAAATTTATAGTTTTTTATTTCATAAGATAAAGATAAATATAATTTTTTATAAAAATTCTTTTTTAAATCAATTTAAGTAGTTTGAATACTTGTCTGTTAATTAGTAAAATTCTGGTTTTCAAAATGTAAACAAAATCTCTTTTTACTTGTATTAATTCAAAACTCAATACACTTTATTTCATAAAATAATTATAAACCTCATATTTCTCAAATATTGATCAATTTCCAGTTCAAGGCAAGATAAAGATCAGTAACATGTGAAACGTTGTAGTACAATTTATCTATCCAAATGTATATGAATGTACTTTCGTTTTATGTCTTATTTCCAGCAAAAGCTTAACACGCAACTCATTTCTGCATTTACGCTTCTCTCGAAACTTTATCATCTAACTGGTTTAGTGTATCTCAATGACCAAAATTTTCCTGTTATTGGATTTCTACCCAAAAATTTTCTGAAATTTCAGCAGTCAACGCTGACACAGTTTCATCAAATTCAATTTAATCAATATCAAATAAATCAAGATGTCACATCAGTGATTGAGTTCTCAAATTTTAATCATTCTCTAGAATCCTTAGGGCACGATATTTCTTTCAAGGGTGGTTATATTGGCTTCTTTAGCTATGACTATAGTGCAGATCAATTTATTGATGTCTCTAGTCATCTACAACCCAGCTTTTTTCTAGGTAAATATTCTACCTTTTTAAAGTTTCAGGATGGTGCATGGTATTTTTATAGTGATGAGGAACAAGCGCAGAATATTTATGAAACTATTTCCAGACTTCTCAACCAAGCCCAAGAAAATGAATTAACAACACTTCAACTCTTAAAAAAATGCACTTCCCGTTGGTCAAAAGCACAATATTTTGAAGCATTCAATCAGGTTCAGGAGTACATCAAGACAGGTGATTGTTATCAAATCAATTTAACACAAGAATTTAAGGCAACAGTACAAGGAACGCTATTAGATAAAGCCGAAGAATTATGGCAATTGACCCATGCACCGTATGCAGGTTATCTAAAACTTGATGATTTTGAGCTACTCAGTTGTTCACCTGAGTTATTTATCGAATTTCAGCATGAGAGAAAAATCAAGACCCGACCAATTAAAGGAACCATGCCACGCTTTGATGATTCCAAACAGGATCAAGCTTCCAAAGCCAAACTCAGTAACTCTGAAAAAGATCAGGCTGAGAATGTGATGATTGTAGATTTATTACGTAATGACCTCAGTGTTTATGCGGAAACTGGTTCGGTAAAGACAAGTAAACTCTTTGAAATTGAGAGCTTTAATCAAGTGCATCACATGGTCAGTGAAATCACAGCAACTTTAAAGCAAGATGTCAATCCAATGCAGATGCTATTGTCTGCCCTACCTGGTGGTTCAATTACGGGCGCACCTAAAATTCGTGCCATGCAGATTATTGAGGAGCTTGAGGGAGCACCACGGGGCGCCTATTGTGGCAGTTTGGGTTATTTCAATTTTGATGGTACAGGACGCTGGAATATCCTGATTCGTAGTATTCAAAAGTATCAGGATCAATTATCGGTCTGGGCAGGTGGTGGCATTACCATCGCTTCTGATGCTGAAGCAGAATATCAGGAATGTTTTGATAAAATCTCTGCCATGCTTGATTTGCTCAACACATGGCAGAAAAATGAGGCTTCATAATCGGTACAAATAGGGCGTATGCGATACTCCCCTACGATAATATGTCCGTTTTGAATGTATCGACTAAACGCTGATTTTGTTCATCTGTCCCAATCGTAATTCGCAAGAATTGATCAATTCTTGGTTTATTAAAATAACGGACAATAATGCCCTGCTCACGGAGTTGCTCTGCAAGCTTGGCGGCTTCATATTGTGGATGAGTGGCAAAAATAAAATTAGCTTTTGATGGCAATACCTTAAAACCTAAAGCAGTCAAATCACCAACCAGTTTTTTACGGCTTTCTATCACTTTTGCACATTGCGCTTCAAAGTAAGCTTGATCTTCAAATGAAGCCGCTGCCGCTGCAATCGCAAAGCGATCGATTGGGTAGGAGTTAAAACTATTTTTGACTGCTTCCAGTGCTGCAATCAAATGGCTTTGTGCAATGGCAAAGCCAACCCGTAAACCCGCAAGGGAACGTGACTTGGAGGTTGTTTGACAAACCACCAGATTATCGTATTGATTCACAAGCTGAACTGCTGATTCTGCTCCAAAATCTACATAGGCTTCATCAATGACAATCACACGATCTGGATTGGCCTGCAAAACTTGTTCAATTTGATCCAAACCCAATGCAATACTGGTTGGCGCATTAGGATTGGTAATAATAATGCCGCCATTTTCCTGCTGATAATCTGAAACATCAATTTCAAAATTTTCATTCAAAGGAATTTGCTTGGTTTGGATTCCAAAGAACTGACTATAAACTGGATAAAAGCTATAGGTAATGTCAGGATAAAGCACAGGTTCTTTCTGGATAAAGAATGCCTTAAAAATATGGGCTAGGACTTCATCTGAACCATTACCCACAAAAACCTGATCAAGCTCAACTTTTTGCTGATTGGCAATCGCTTGCTTTAGGGCGGTTGCATCAGGGTCAGGGTATAAACGCAAGGCATCAGCCTGATTTGCTAACACAGCCTGTACTGCTTCCACAACTTTTGGTGATGGTGGATATGGGTTTTCATTGGTATTGAGTTTGAGTAAGTTCTGAATTTTAGGCTGTTCACCTGGCACATAAGGCTCTAATTCACGAACTTCTGGGCTCCAAAAACGCATTTGTTCTGTTGTAAACGTCATTTTATTCTCTCTTTTAGCCCTCTCCTAACCTCTCCCACAGGGAGAGGAATCTTCCACTGATTCCATATATATTTATGGCCAGCCCCCTCTCCTTTCAGGAGAGGGTTGGGGGAGAGGTTTATATTTACGTAGCAATAATCGCAGTTACACACTAGCTCAAAATTTATAACGATAACGTGCTGAACGTGCATGCGCATCAAGGTTTTCTTGCACTGCAAGTACATCGGCTGTTTTTGCCAGCGTTTTAACCCCATCCTGTGAGCACATGATCAGGCTTGAACGTTTCTGAAAATCATAAACACCCAATGGCGATGAAAAACGTGCTGTGCCTGAGGTTGGCAAGACGTGGTTTGGCCCTGCACAATAATCACCAATCGCTTCTGGCGTATAACGCCCCATAAAGATTGCACCTGCATGACGAATATCTTGACTCATCAATTCAGCATCATCCAGACATAGTTCCAAATGCTCAGGCGCAACCTGATTGATCAGTTCAATCGCTTCTGTACGGTCTTTAACCAGAACAAGCGCACCACGGTTTTGAATTGAAGTACGGGCAATCTCTGCTTTTGGTAATTCAGCAAGATGTTTTTCAATAGCTGCATCCACAGCATTTAACAGTGCCTCATCTGGTGTAATGAAAATGGCTTGGGCAACTGTGTCATGTTCTGCCTGAGACAATACATCCATCGCCAGCCATTCTGCATTGTTTTCGCCCTCAGCATAGACCAGAATTTCTGAAGGTCCAGCAATCATATCAATGCCCACCTGACCAAACACGGCCCGTTTTGCCGCAGCAACGAAACGGTTACCTGGACCTGTAATTTTATCCACGGCTGGAACAGTTTGGGTTCCATAGGCCAAGGCTGCTACTGCTTGCGCACCACCAATAGTAAATACTCGACTGACCCCAGCTAAATATGCGGCGGCCAAGACCAATGGATTGAGCTCACCATTTGGTGCAGGCACCACCATAATAATTTCAGGAACACCCGCCACATGGGCTGGCAGTGCGTTCATCAATACCGAGGATGGATAAGATGCCAAACCACCTGGCACATAAATCCCAACCCGATCAAGAGGCGTAACTTTCTGTCCCAGGGTATTCCCCAACTCATCCACATAAGTCCACCCCTCTTGCTTTTGAGCCTGATGGAATGAACGAATCCGTTTTGCCGCCAGCTCCAGGGCTTCACGGATTTCAGCACTTAACCCATCAAATGCTGTTTTAAGCTGTTCCTGGCTAAGTTCTAAATCGGAGAATTGATGCGCTGGATGTCGATCGAACTGTTGGGTTAATTTAAGTACATGCTCATCGCCATGCTGACGGACATCAGCAATGATCTGGTCTACAGTCTGTACTAGTTGAGGATCATTGACAGTTTCAAATGCCAAAAGCTCAGCAAATGCCTGTTTAAAATTCTGATCCTGAGTCGATAAACGTCGCATCAATTTACCCACAAGATAAAAAAGAGAACGCTAAGTTTACTCTTTTTCATCGTCCTTGTGGATGCAATATCAGCCTAAAAAATCAATCACAAAGAAAGAGTCTCTCGATCAACCTCCTGTTCTTGTTTGCCTATATTTTCCCTAACCCCAAAATCAAATAAAAAGGCCAACCTAAGTTGACCTCCAAAATTTAAACTATTTATCGACTAACGATTACTAATCGCCTGCTCAAGCTGGGTCAGGATTGGATTTAACAAAGCCTGTTTGCGTTTAAAACTGGCTTTATTGACAATTAAACGTGAAGACACTTTGCAAATTTCTTCCAAAGGTTCCAGACCATTGGCACGCAAGGTATTGCCTGTATCCACTACATCAACAATATAGTCACCCAGACCAACCAAAGGCGCAAGCTCCATTGAACCATATAGCTTAATCACATCAACCTGCTCACCCAAGCTTGCATAGTATTGTCGGGTTAAATTGACATATTTGGTGGCAATCTTTAAACGCCCTTTAGGGCGCTCCATGCCAACTTTACCCGCAGTCATTAGCTTACAATTGGCAATTTTCAGGTCAAGCAGTTCGTAAACATGCTGGGCGCCATGCTCCATCAACACATCTTTACCTGCCACACCAAAATCTGCCGCACCATTCTCCACATAGGTTGGCACATCAGAAGCCCGCAGAATCAAGATGCGTACTTTTTTATGGGTGGTTGGAAAAATTAACTTGCGTGATTTGTCTGGGTCTTCGAGTAAGTTAATGCCTGCATTTTCCAGCAATGGCAAGGTTTCCTTTAAAATACGACCTTTACTGAGTGCTAAAGTTAAACCATGATCAAAATTGCCCATCACATCAAAATTCGGATCATCGTTTCTTAAGTCATTCATGCTTTTACCCGCTTAATCTGCGCACCTAAACTTTGCAATTTTTCTTCCACACGTTCGTAGCCACGATCAATATGGTATATACGATCAACCAGTGTTTCACCCTCTGCAACCAGCGCAGCAAGAACAAGTGAAAACGAGGCACGTAAATCTGTTGCCATGACAGGTGCAGCTTGCAGTTTTTCCACACCTGTGACCACCGCATCATGCCCATCGACCTGAATGTTGGCACCCATACGTGAAAGCTCAGGTACATGCATAAAACGGTTTTCGAAAATCGTTTCTGAAATTGTTGCAAAACCACGACCAATTGCGTTGACTGCCATGATCTGCGCCTGCATATCCGTTGGAAACTCAGGATGAGGCAATGTTCTAAAACTCACTGCCTTAGGGCGTTTACCTTGCATATCCAGTTCAATCCAGTCTTCACCACGCGTGACTTCTGCGCCCATTTCCTCAAACTTGTCCAACACACTTTCCATAATATAAGGGTTAGTATGTATGGTTTTGATTTTTCCACCCGTGATCGCAGCAGCAGCCAGATATGAACCTGTTTCAATACGGTCAGGAACGACACTATGTTCGCAACCATGTAAACGTTCAACACCTGTCACGATCAGTGTATTGGTGTCCAGTCCTTCAATTTGTGCGCCCATTTTATTGAGCATATTGGCTAAATCGGTAATTTCAGGCTCGCACGCAGCATTACGGATTGTTGTCACACCTTCCGCCAAAACCGCAGCCATCAGGATATTTTCTGTACCACCTACTGTGACCATATCAAAAACGACTTCACCGCCTTTTAAACGACCATCAATCGAAGCATGCACATAACCATTTTCCACTTCGATCTTGGCGCCCAGCGCTTCCATCGCCTTTAAATGCAAGTCCACTGGACGGGAACCTATGGCACATCCACCTGGCAATGAAACTTTTGCATTGCCATAACGTGCCAGTAATGGACCCAGCACCAAAATCGAGGCACGCATGGTTTTTACTAGATCATAAGGGGCAAATTGATTACTTAAAGTGCTGGCATCAGCATAAACAGTATCGCCCTCATAAGTGATTGTTACGCCTAGGCCTGCAATAATTTTGCTGATGGTGTGTACATCTTTTAAATTGGGAACATTGCGAATTGTGACTGGATCATCAGTTAAAATCGTGGCTGCCAATAATGGTAATACTGCATTTTTAGCGCCAGAAATGCGCACTTCACCCTCGAGCTTAACACCACCCGTAATCAAAAATTTATCCATTAATATTTAGGCTCCGAAAAGGCTTGCTTTGCGCCATTCGTCTTTTGTCATTGCACGAATCGTAACAGCGTGAACTGCACCACTCGCAATATAGGAATTCAGGGGTGCATAAACAGCCTGTTGACGAGTCACAGTCCGTTTACCATCAAATTGATCGTCAACAATGCGAAGGTCAAATTTCCCAGCTTGTCCACTCACTGCCACTTCTGCTTCAGGGAAAGCTTCTTTTAAAATTTGCGTGAGCTGCTCACTATTCATTACCAAGACCTCTTATACAAGCATTGCTGTAAAACGATATATTTTACTATAACTTTTTCACATAATTCAGTAAGGTTTCATTTTTATCTATAAAAAAAGAGGCTTTTCAAAAAAGCCTCTTCTAATTAGAACGCCAAAATCAGGATGCTACCGCAAGTTCATGCTGATAAGAACACTGCATCTTTCTATGTTTGGCTAGCTGTCGTTTTAATTTTTCTGTCAGCTTTTTAATCGAAGTATACATATCATCAGCTGTCGCCTGAGCAAACAGCTCAACCCCTGGCAAACGTATAATCGCTTCCGCAATATGGTTTGCACTCCCTTTATGAGACCGTTTGTCTATTTGATGATCCTTAGCCAGCTTGATCTGCATGCTATTCACATGATCCAGATGCTTGGTCATTTGGCTAAACTTCGCTTTTATATTTTCTTCAATTGCTGGTGTAATGGTTAAATGGTGTCCACGAATTGTTATTTGCATAATTCTATCCCTCACCTTTTCTCAGGATTCAAGAATATCGCTCAAACAATTTAATACGACCTATATGGTTCAACATATCCATTAAATCATCTCAGCGATTCCTCTAGTGTTTATTAAAAATTCATTATTCCGTCATAATGAACTCTTAGAATAGCCACACCTTTAAATTTAGATCAAGACTTTTCTTTCAGAAGATGAGGGAATATGTAACGATTCGCGATATTTTGCAACCGTGCGTCGTGCCACTTCAATTCCTTCTTCTTTCAGCATTTCAGCAATTGCATTATCCGACAAAGGTTTACGTGGATTCTCGTTTGAAACCAACTTCTTAATCATGGCACGGATTGCGGTGGAAGAAGCCTCACCACCCGTGGTTGTTCCCACATGACTAGAAAAGAAATACTTCAGCTCGAAAAGGCCACGTGGAGTCAGCATATATTTATTGGTTGTGACACGAGAGACTGTGGACTCATGCAATTCAACTTCTTCCGCCACATCCCGCAATACCAAAGGCTTCATTGCCTCAGGCCCCTGCTCAAGAAAAGCCCGTTGATGCTCAACAATACAGGTGGCAACTTTCAACAATGTCTTATGGCGCTCATCAATACTCTTAATAAAGTTCTTGGCTTCAAGCATTTGATTACGCAAATAAACATTGTCATCACTTTGATCAGCACGACGAATCATGTTTGAGTAAAAGGAATTAATGCGTAATTTTGGCATAACATCTGGATTCAACTGAACCTGCCAATGCTGGTCTTTCTTCGAAACCACCACATCAGGCACCTGATATTCAGATTCCTGTTGATTAAATTCCAGCCCAGGATAAGGCTTTAAGGTTTTTAATAGATCAATAGCGCTCTTTAGCTGTTCTTTGGTTAAGCCAGTCTGCTTTAACAACTTATTTAAATCATTTGCAATCAAAAGCTCATAGCACTGTAATAATTTTTTTGCTTCAGCCAGATAAGGCATTTTTTCATGGAATGTCTCTAACTGAATTTTTAAACATTCCGCCAAATTACGGGAACCAACACCAATTGGATCTAAACGTTGAATATGTTTTAAAACAACAATGATCTCATCTTGCTCAACCTCTTCATCATTCTCCATTTCCCCCAACAGTCGAGTAGTGGCCAACAAAATATCATCTAGCTCTGCATCCAAAAATCCCTTGTCGTCCAAAGAATCTACAATGCAATACGCAATTAACCTATCCACTAAAGAAAAATGCAGCAGATTTACCTGTTCTAAAATATGTTCCTTTAGGCTCAACTGAATCTGGCGATTATCTTCTCTCTCTTCATATTCTGGAGAAGCCAAGGCAGTAGATTGATGGGTGTAAATATCATCCCATTCTGTATCAACGGGTAAGTCATTTGGTAGATGGTCAGCATTCAACTCAGTGGTTAAGTCACCTGTTTCAGAAGTTTCAAGCGTAGTTAAACTTTCTGTCGTATTAATTTCTTCAATTTTCTCTAATAAAGGATTACTATCAAGTTGAATTTGTATTTCCTGTTCCAGTTCCAAACTTGAAAGTTGTAGTAAACGAATTGCCTGCTGTAATTGAGGAGTTAACGACAAACTATTCGCAACTTTCAACCCAACAGATAATTTCATAACACACTCCTTTTATAGATAAGCAAAAAACATGCCTATTCATATATTTATAACATAAAGCAATGTTTACGCCTATAAGGAACCACATAATCTTTAAATATTTATTTATAAAAGGAAAGGTCAATAAAGGATATTGTTGAAATATTTCACTTATTGTTAAGTATGGACAAATATTGGGGCAATCACTATTCTTCTAGAATATATTTTCCCCATAAAAAAACCTCCCAACATTGGTTGGGAGGTTTTCAATTTAAAAGCTGGCGATGACTTACTCTCACATGGCAAACGCCACACTACCATCAGCGCGGGGAGGTTTCACTTCTGAGTTCGGGAAGGGATCAGGTGGTTCACTCCTGCTATTGTCGCCAGCAAACTGTTTTGGCTTTCGGTGGTCTTACATTCTGCCACTTAGTACCGAAGAGTTTAACGGATTAGCTGTTGAGTCTGTTTTAGTGTTCGTAGTTTAACTAGTTTCTGCACTAAATCAAGTTTTACTTTGGTTTAATCATTTAAGTTGATGCTTTATATACAACTGTTTGGGTGTTGTATAGTCAAGCCTCACGAGCAATTAGTATTGGTCAGCTTCACACGTCACCGTGCTTCCACACCCAACCTATCAACGTCCTGGTCTCGAACGGCTCTTTAGAGGACATAAAGTCCTAGGGAAATCTTATCTTGAGGTAGGCTTCCCGCTTAGATGCTTTCAGCGGTTATCCCTTCCGAACATAGCTACCCGGCGATGCGACTGGCGTCACAACCGGTACACCAGAGGTTCGTCCACTCTGGTCCTCTCGTACTAGGAGCAGATCCTCTCAAATTTCCAGCGCCCACGGTAGATAGGGACCGAACTGTCTCACGACGTTCTAAACCCAGCTCGCGTACCTCTTTAAATGGCGAACAGCCATACCCTTGGGACCTGCTTCAGCCCCAGGATGAGATGAGCCGACATCGAGGTGCCAAACACCGCCGTCGATATGAACTCTTGGGCGGTATCAGCCTGTTATCCCCAGAGTACCTTTTATCCGTTGAGCGATGGCCCTTCCATACAGAACCACCGGATCACTAAGACCTACTTTCGTACCTGCTCGACTTGTGGGTCTCGCAGTTAAGCGCGCTTTTGCCTTTATACTCTACGCGTGATTTCCGACCACGCTGAGCGCACCTTCGTACTCCTCCGTTACTCTTTAGGAGGAGACCGCCCCAGTCAAACTACCCACCAGACATGGTCCTCGCCCCGGATTACGGGGCAGAGTTAGAACCTCAACATTACCAGGGTGGTATTTCAAGGACGGCTCCATACAAACTAGCGTTCGTACTTCAAAGCCTCCCACCTATCCTACACAAGTAAGGTCAAAGTTCAATGTCAAGCTGCAGTAAAGGTTCACGGGGTCTTTCCGTCTAGCCGCGGGTACACTGCATCTTCACAGCGATTTCGATTTCACTGAGCCTCTGCTGGAGACAGCGCCGCCATCATTATGCCATTCGTGCAGGTCGGAACTTACCCGACAAGGAATTTCGCTACCTTAGGACCGTTATAGTTACGGCCGCCGTTTACTGGGGCTTCGATCAAGAGCTTCGCTTACGCTAACCCCATCAATTAACCTTCCAGCACCGGGCAGGCATCACACCCTATACGTCCACTTTCGTGTTTGCAGAGTGCTATGTTTTTAATAAACAGTTGCAGCGGCCTGGTTTCTGCGGCTGCCAACCGCTCAGGGAGCTAGTCCCATCACCGTCAGCAGCGTACCTTCTCCCGAAGTTACGGTACCATTTTGCCTAGTTCCTTCAGCAGAGTTCTCTCAAGCGCTTTGGTCTACTCGACCTGACCACCTGTGTCGGTTTCGGGTACGATTCCTGTGTAACTGAAGCTTAGAGACTTTTCCTGGAAGCATGGTATCAGCCACTTCACTGTACAAGTACAGCTTGCTATCGACTCTCAGCATGGAGCACCCCGGATTTGCCTAAGATGCATGCCTACTGTCTTCCACCTGGACAACCAACGCCAGGCTGACTTAACCTTCTCCGTCCTCTCATCGCATTACACAGAAGTATTGGAATATTAACCAATTTCCCATCGACTACGCCTCTCGGCCTCGCCTTAGGGGTCGACTCACCCAGCCCCGATTAACGTTGGACTGGAACCCTTGGTCTTTCAGCGAACGGGTTTTTCACCCGTTTTGTCGTTACTCACGTCAGCATTCGCACTTCTGATACCTCCAGCAGACTTCTCAATCCACCTTCATCGGCTTACAGAACGCTCCCCTACCACTTACGCTAATGCGTAAATCCGCAGCTTCGGCACATAGTTTTAGCCCCGTTACATCTTCCGCGCAGGCCGACTCGACTAGTGAGCTATTACGCTTTCTTTAAAGGGTGGCTGCTTCTAAGCCAACCTCCTAGCTGTCTATGCCTTCCCACATCGTTTCCCACTTAACTATGATTTTGGGGCCTTAGCTGGCGGTCTGGATTGTTTTCCTCTTGACTACGGACGTTAGCACCCGCAGTCTGTCTCCCGGATAGTACTCATTGGTATTCGGAGTTTGCATCGGTTTGGTAAGTCGGGATGACCCCCTAGCCGAAACAGTGCTCTACCCCCAATGGTATTCGTCCGAGGCGCTACCTAAATAGCTTTCGGGGAGAACCAGCTATCACCAGGCTTGATTAGCCTTTCACCCCTATCCACAAGTCATCCCCTGGCTTTTCAACGACAGTGGGTTCGGTCCTCCAGTTAGTGTTACCCAACCTTCAACCTGCTCATGGATAGATCGCCTGGTTTCGGGTCTACACCCAGCAACTATACGCCCTATTAAGACTCGGTTTCCCTACGGCTCCCCTATGCGGTTAACCTTGCTACTGAATGTAAGTCGCTGACCCATTATACAAAAGGTACGCAGTCACCCAACAAAGTGGGCTCCCACTGCTTGTATGCATGCGGTTTCAGGATCTATTTCACTCCCCTCACAGGGGTTCTTTTCGCCTTTCCCTCACGGTACTGGTTCACTATCGGTCAGTCAGGAGTATTTAGCCTTGGAGGATGGTCCCCCCATATTCAGACAAGGTTTCACGTGCCTCGCCCTACTCGTCATCATGATGTGTGCCCTTTCGTGTACGGGAATATCACCCTCTACGTTCGCACTTCCCAGAGCGTTCCACTAGAACACACACCACTTAATGGGCTGATCCCCGTTCGCTCGCCGCTACTAAGGGAATCTCAATTGATTTCTTTTCCTAAGGGTACTGAGATGTTTCACTTCCCCTCGTTCGCTTCATAAGCCTATGTATTCAGCTTATGATACCTACCTTATGGTAAGTGGGTTCCCCCATTCAGACATCTTCGGATCACAGGATATTTGCCGCCTCCCCGAAGCTTTTCGCAGGCTATCACGTCTTTCTTCGCCTCTGACTGCCAAGGCATCCACCACATGCACTTAATTACTTGACTATACAACCCCAAACAGTCGTTAATACCTACAAGTAGTATTACCAACATTTCAGTTTGACGCACTGTGCACTTAAGCACTGTACAGCTTCAATCTAAATTCATATACCAAAACGCTTGATTCAGTGTTTTTGCTAGTTCTCAGATTAAATATCTTCTTAACAATTACTTGTTAATTTAATACTTAATCGAGTTTGAACAATTTATTTCAGACTCAATTCTACTAATCTGTTAATGATTAACTACTGCCTCGTCAGCGAGTAGTAAACTGTGATAAATCACAGAAGTTAATAAACTCAAATCAAAATCTCTTTTGATTTATTTATACATTTATTAATTTCTATAATTTATTTAGCTTTAAATTAAATGTTTCCATTTAATTCGTGGTGGAGACTAGGAGAGTCGAACTCCTGACCTCCTGCGTGCAAAGCAGGCGCTCTACCAACTAAGCTAAGTCCCCAGCTTATCATCTTGAACGATATATCTTCTCATCTAGCAGCTTGTGACTATTCATCACTTCGTCAGTAGTGGTGGGTCTGACAAGACTTGAACTTGTGACCCCACGCTTATCAAGCGTGTGCTCTAACCAACTGAGCTACAGACCCTCAGATACATCTTCGAAGAACAACTTGTTGTGGATTCTTACCAGTCACCAATCTTTCGTTAAGGAGGTGATCCAGCCGCAGGTTCCCCTACGGCTACCTTGTTACGACTTCACCCCAGTCATCGGCCACACCGTGGTGAGCGTCCTCCCTAAGGTTAGACTACCCACTTCTGGTGCAACAAACTCCCATGGTGTGACGGGCGGTGTGTACAAGGCCCGGGAACGTATTCACCGCGGCATTCTGATCCGCGATTACTAGCGATTCCGACTTCATGGAGTCGAGTTGCAGACTCCAATCCGGACTACGATCGGCTTTTTGAGATTAGCATCCTATCGCTAGGTAGCAACCCTTTGTACCGACCATTGTAGCACGTGTGTAGCCCTGGCCGTAAGGGCCATGATGACTTGACGTCGTCCCCGCCTTCCTCCAGTTTGTCACTGGCAGTATCCTTAAAGTTCCCATCCGAAATGCTGGCAAGTAAGGAAAAGGGTTGCGCTCGTTGCGGGACTTAACCCAACATCTCACGACACGAGCTGACGACAGCCATGCAGCACCTGTATCTAGATTCCCGAAGGCACCAATCCATCTCTGGAAAGTTTCTAGTATGTCAAGGCCAGGTAAGGTTCTTCGCGTTGCATCGAATTAAACCACATGCTCCACCGCTTGTGCGGGCCCCCGTCAATTCATTTGAGTTTTAGTCTTGCGACCGTACTCCCCAGGCGGTCTACTTATCGCGTTAGCTGCGCCACTAAGTCCTCAAAGGACCCAACGGCTAGTAGACATCGTTTACGGCATGGACTACCAGGGTATCTAATCCTGTTTGCTCCCCATGCTTTCGTACCTCAGCGTCAGTATTAGGCCAGATGGCTGCCTTCGCCATCGGTATTCCTCCAGATCTCTACGCATTTCACCGCTACACCTGGAATTCTACCATCCTCTCCCATACTCTAGCCAAACAGTATCGTATGCAATTCCCAAGTTAAGCTCGGGGATTTCACATCCGACTTATTCAGCCGCCTACGCACGCTTTACGCCCAGTAAATCCGATTAACGCTCGCACCCTCTGTATTACCGCGGCTGCTGGCACAGAGTTAGCCGGTGCTTATTCTGCGGGTAACGTCCACTCATCAAGGGTATTATCCTCAAGAGCCTCCTCCCCGCTTAAAGTGCTTTACAACCAAAAGGCCTTCTTCACACACGCGGCATGGCTGGATCAGGGTTCCCCCCATTGTCCAATATTCCCCACTGCTGCCTCCCGTAGGAGTCTGGGCCGTGTCTCAGTCCCAGTGTGGCGGATCATCCTCTCAGACCCGCTACAGATCGTCGCCTTGGTAGGCCTTTACCCCACCAACTAGCTAATCCGACTTAGGCTCATCTATTAGCGCAAGGTCCGAAGATCCCCTGCTTTCCCCCGTAGGGCGTATGCGGTATTAGCATTCCTTTCGGAATGTTGTCCCCCACTAATAGGCAGATTCCTAAGCATTACTCACCCGTCCGCCGCTAGGATCAGTACCGAAGCACCTCACCCCGCTCGACTTGCATGTGTTAAGCCTGCCGCCAGCGTTCAATCTGAGCCATGATCAAACTCTTCAGTTAAAATCATTTTGCACCTTATTAAAGACAAGGTGCCAATTCTGGCTCATCAATTACTGACTTATATATTCGCTCAAATAAACTTCGAGAAATTTTAACCAATTAATCAATGATAATTTATCGATCGATCAACCAGTAAAAATCCACACAAGTTGTTCTTCTATTCTCTTAATGATCTTCTCGATGATTCGTCATCATCAAGCTAGGTCGGCTATGTTACCCTAAATCTCTTTAAAGTCAACCATCAATCTCAAATTTATTTCAAACCACTTTAAGTAACTGATTTAAAACAACTTTCAATCAACAGCACCACCGATGGAGTCGCATTATAGATCATTCCAAATACCTTGCAAGTGCTTTTTTCAGTTATTTTATTTAACTGAACACTTTTCAATCAAAAACACTTTCCAGCTTATATTTTTCAACCGAATTTGTTTTAATACCAGAAGAACAATTAAACTATATGCCGTTTATATATAATGTTTGCATCAAGGCAACCATTTTAATGACTGTAATTTCGCTCTAACGCGATTAAGGACTTATATGCATTACTCAAATTTTATCTTGCTTGGGTTGTTAACTGCTGGAGCATGTTCACCAGTATTCGCGCAAGAGACTCCCAATGAATCGGTAGACCAGACCAATACTGCTGAGAATCAGGCAACAACCGAACAGAAAAACCCGACCACGATTCAAGCAATAAAAGATTTGAAGCATCTCACCAAGAATGATTTAAAAGTAAATGCAAATGCGGCCCAGCCTGATGCGGTAAAAGACCCTTTACAACCATTGAACCGCCAGATTTATGCATTCAATGACATGCTGGACCGTAATATATTAAAGCCAGTAGCCATACAATATGTCGCCAAGGTTCCAGAAGAGGTTCGTAGTCCTTATCGTCAGTTCAGGAAAAACCTGGGTGAACCGTGGAATGCAGTCAACCAGTTCATACAGGGCCGTCCAACACGTGCCGCCAAAAGTCTAGGCCGCTTCACAATCAACACCTTAACGACTTTAGGTTTTGCTGACCCTGCACGTCGTCTGGGATTGCCAACAGAAGAAGAGAGTTTTGGTGTAACACTAGGCTATTATGGCATTGCCTCAGGTCCTTATGTCATGCTGCCTTTCTTTGGCCCAAGTACGTTCCGTGATGGTTTTGGTTTACTCGCTGATAGTTATGGTCGCCCTCAAAAATATTTGCTGGATGATCAGAAAGGCATATATTGGTCAACGAATTTGTTACAAGCAGTTGATGCCCGTTCCCAGATTCTTGATATTGAGGAAAGCCTGAAAGGGGATAAATATGCGATGATTCGTGATTTCTACCTACAGCGCAAAGCTTTCCAAATTGCTGAAAAGCATGGGGATTCAGCTGATATTTCATTTATTAGTGATGAAGATGATACAGATGATTCATCTGCTGATGACAAATAAAAAGACAAGATCTTTCACTATGGACTTCAGTATTGCCAAAGATTTTAAATGTTGGCAATACTATGTTTTTCATCATCTTTCATCTATGATGAATTAAAAAATGATCATACAAAGGATCGGCTATTCATCTATGTATTTCATTCAGCCCACACGCTCAATACCTTGTTTAGATCAGTCATTAAATGAGTTACCGAGTTTGCAAGTCATTCATGTTGATGATCTAGATTTGTATGATCCCACAATTATTGCAATTGCGGATGTTCAGGACTTTTTAAAATACCAATGGAAATTACCCACCATTGTGCTGGCTTTTGAAGATGAAGGAACTGCTTTAGCCCAAGCATGGGAAATGGGGGCATTGGCAGGCTGGATCTGGGATAGTCTACCTAAAAATCCTGTTCATGCCTTATTTAAAATTGATGCCCAATATAAACGTAACCAGGATAGCCGAGACCTACCTTCCGCTGCTGAACTACAGAAACGCCTTTTACCCAATCCAATTGAATTGCCCAATTATCAGTTTGAATCCTTTTTTCAGCCTTCCGCCTACCTTTCAGGGGACTGGTATGATTATTGGCGTCTGAATGATGAAGAAATTTTATTCTATCTTGCCGATGTTTCTGGACATGGGGTAACCAGTAGCTTACTGACCTCATGGATGGCGGCATTTCATGGCAGGTCAAAGACACCAAGCCAGCTCATCCAAAAGCTCAATGCCATGCTGGTGCAGGAAAACATTGAAAAGCATATCACCATGGTGGCAGGGGTTCTGAATTTGGTTAGCCACGAAGTGCGTTGGTCAAGTGCGGGACATTATCCTCCCCCAATCATTTTTGAACCGAATCAGCCTCCCCAGATTCTGACAACCAGCAGCTTTCCATTAGGCTTGACCGAAGAACTCGAAGTGGAAGAACATTATTGTGTACTAAACCGTCATTCCCGCTTTATTTTATGTTCCGATGGCGCACTGGAACCTTTTGATGGCGGTTTGAACGAGCAATTTAACCAACTGGTCACCCACCTTCAAAACAACTCTTTCCAGCCTCCCGACCATGTGGCTGATGATATTGCCATTCTGAGTTTATGCCGAATGAATTAATTTTAAAATCAATATTTTAATTAGATCACAGCATCCAACCACTTGTGTCTAGAATATCACTATGGGATAATTTTATATCCTTTCTCTGAAAATGGCATTTATATGTCAACAGGTCATGTTGAATATGCAAGTTTAAATGGAACGCATATTTTCAAGCTTATTGGCGAAGTGCGTGCCCAATCTTGTATAAGTCTGGACAAACTACTCAACAAGATTGAACAGCAGCAAAATGTTGTTGGTGCAATCGTTGATTTAACCCAGACCACATTTATTGATAGTACTGTCCTGGGCGTACTTGCAAAACTCGGTCTTAAGCTTAAACAAGTCCATCACATACAGGCAGTCATGCTTTCAACCAATCCAGATATTACCACCTTGGCCAATAGCATGGGGCTGGGGCAGGTTTTTGTGATCCTGAATTACTGCGGCGATCCTAGTGTGTGCACGCTGGAGCTAACAGAAGAACTTGTGACACACAGTGCAATGTTAAATACAGTACTGGACGCGCATAAGACCCTGATGCGCCTGAATGAAAACAATCAAAATATGTTTGAACCACTGGTCAAGCAGCTGCAAAAAGAACAGGATTGTTTAAATCAGGATACCCAAAAACAAAATGCCTGATTGTGGTATCTAATATGAGCCTGCTTTCTGTTGTACAAATGAATTCTCAAGATGACATTGAGGCGAATTTCACTGTCATTGAGTCATTGATTCAGCAAAGTAAGGCCCAAAATGCTGAACTGATTGTCTTCCCTGAAAATTTTGTCTGTTTTGCAGCAGGTAAGCAACGCGATACCGCAGCACAGTTTGAGGCTATTCAGCAACGACTGGAACAGCTTGCCCACCGCTACCAGATCTGGATTGTTGCGGGTACACTTCCCTGCCCATTTCGTCCTGATGGTTCAATCATTCAGGATGGTCGTGTGCGTACCGTCAGTTTATGCATTAGTCCTGAGCGTACAGAAGCACGTTACGACAAGATCCATTTGTTTGATGTTCAGGTGGGTGACGCTGTCGGTGGTTATCAGGAATCAAGATTCTTTGAACCTGGTGATGAAGTTATTGTTGCCAAAACACCTTTTGGCAAGCTTGGACTAATGGTGTGTTATGACCTGCGTTTTCCAGAACTCTCGTTGATGTTACGCACCACAGGGGCAAATATCCTAACCGCTCCTGCCGCATTTACCTACACCACAGGCAAAATGCACTGGCAACTACTGCTACAGGCACGTGCCATGGATAGCCAGTGTTTTGTTCTTGGTGCGGCACAGCAAGGCTGGCATGGGGAACAGCGTCAAACCTGGGGGCATGCAGGGATTACGGATAGTCGTGGTCAGCTTTTACAGATGATAGGAACTGAGGGGCATGGACTAATTACCAGTGCTTTTGACCTTGATGAACAGAATGCCATTCGCCATTCCATGCCACTCATGCAGCATCGCAGATTAATCAATTACTAAACACATCATAAAGCTTAGCTAAGGCAAAATATGTGCATACGGTAAATATCTGACCATAAAGATCAACTTTTTCAATGAAAACTGATTAGAAGCATGATTTAATAAAGATTATTCATCCTGGTAGAACAAGCTCTTCTCATTTTGTTCTATTCATACTGTAACATCGTTGATTAATTCTTATTAAGCTTTATCCATGTTTAGATTATTTATTGTTGTGTTTTTAATTGGGGCAACAATTCAACTTTATGCTGCTGAAATAGAAACACCTGAAGTTTCTCAACATCAAGTCACCTCTCTTCCAACACCACAAAACCTATCCCTAAATGCATTTGGTCAATGGATTATTGGCTGGGGAACAGGTGCGGAAGGTGCCAGACAACGCCTTGACAATATCCGACGTGAGGATGTTGCTGTCATCAAGCAAAAAGGCACAACGCTAGACATGATCAAAGTCTGGCAACAGTATTATGAACAAGAGCTGGAAAATAATTTGGAAAATCCAACCGCGCGTTACCGTGCCAGATTAATGAAAAGAATTGCTGATCTTTGGTAAGCTGAAGTGGCAGATTATTCTGCCGCCTCAGTGGTTACCCGCAACACTTCTTCCAGAGTGGTTTTACCAGCCAAGACTTTTCTTAAGCCATCATCACGAATTGAACCTGCATAACGACGGGCATGGTTTTCCAGTTCATATTCAGCCGCATTGCCATGAACCAAACGACGCAAAGATTCATCTACAGGGACAATTTCATAGATTGCAGTTCGGCCACTAAAGCCAACATGAGAGCATTGCTCACAACCATGAGGTTCTGGCAATTCCATGTGTTGATCCACATCTAAATGCTGGAAAACCTGTCGTTCAAAGTCATCAGCCTTACGCCATGTCACACAATGTGGACACAAGGTACGCACTAAACGCTGTGCAATCACACCAATCAGGGAGCTCGCCAGCAAAAACGGTTCAATGCCCATATCTTTTAAGCGGGTCACTGCACCAATGGCGGTATTGGTATGCAGTGTGGAGAGTACCAAGTGACCTGTCAATGATGCCTGTACTGCAATCTCAGCCGTCTCAAGGTCACGGATCTCACCGACCATTACCACATCAGGGTCCTGACGCAGCATGGCTTTCAAGGCACGGGCAAAGGTCATATCTACCTTGGTATTAACCTGTGTCTGTCCAATCCCCTCAAGTTGGTATTCAATTGGGTCTTCAGCCGTCAGGATATTGCGGGTATTGTCGTTTAAATCTGACAATGCCGCATAAAGTGTGGTGGTTTTCCCAGAACCCGTCGGGCCTGTCACCAAAATAATCCCATGTGGACGATGTACCAGTTGGGTCAGACGCTCGTAGTCATTTTGCATTAGGCCAAGATGGGTCATATTCAAACGCCCAGCCTGCTTATCCAGCAAACGCATCACCACACGTTCACCATGTGAGGACGGCAATGTTGACACACGTACATCGACTTCACGTCCAGCCAAACGCAATGAAATACGACCATCCTGAGGAATACGTTTTTCCGCAATATCCAGTTTCGCCATGACTTTAATACGTGACACCAACAACGGCGCAAGTTCACGGCGTGGCTGTACGATTTCACGTAGTTGACCATCAACCCGTAAACGTACCGAAAGTTTTTTCTCAAAGGCTTCAATATGAATATCGGACGCGCTAACACGAATCGCCTCTGACAATAGCGCATTGATCAGGCGAACAATCGGCGCATCATCCTCCTGATCCATCAGGTCTTCGGCTTCAGGCACCTGATCGGCAAGGCTGAGCAAATCTGGATGGTCTTCCAGACCCGCCGCAACCTGTTGCGACTCACCTGTATCACCCGCATAGCTGGAACTGAGCAAGGCATGAAATTCCTGATCGCTACACAATTGATCGTGGGCAGATTTCCCCAAAATTCGACGCGCTTCCTGCAAGGCAATCCGCGCAGTATCTTTGCGTCGCACAATAAAGGCCTGATCACCCTCGTAACGTAACAAAACGCCATGTCTTTTGGCAAAACTATAAGGAATTTGTATTTGTTTAAGTATTTGCATCATACAAATAATGATAAAAAAGATGCTTGAGTGTACTCTAAGCGAGTTACAGCGTGAAGTCTGTTTAGCATACTCACACAGGAATTTTGCATCTTGTCTCAAAATAATTCATATCAAAAGCAGCAATATCAGCCGCCCCATGCCAACATTTTGAAATGGTGGGGAGAACAACAATTTGAAATTCAGCAGGCCAAGGCCTGGCAATTCGGTTCACTGTTATTTCGCCTGACCCGTGGCATTAAGGAATGGCGGCTGGAATATCATCGTCCCCAATGTCAGCACGATTATGAACAACAATGGAAAATGCTGAGCGATACTGAGTTTGCAATGCCCCACCCCGCAAAGATTGAACGCTATATGTTTCATAAGACCAATAGCACCTTTCACTTGATGCCGCGTTTGGCAGATCGTTCGGTGGTGATCAAGCCTGTAGACCCAATTTATATCCCAGCAGGTCAACGCGGAACACTTTATATCAGTACGCCCTTATGGATTGCAGGCTTGGTTGAGGGATTGACTGAACCTTTATTTGATATTCCGATCATCCAGCCAAAAGACACCTGGTTTGGAAAAGACCCCCAGCATGGTGAGATTTGTTATGCCACCTCGGTGGATGGACGCACCGACTTAAATCTGCTTAAACCGCGTGCATTCCGTGCCGTCACCCCGATTGAGTTTCATAATACCAGCCAGCATCAACTGCGTTTTGACCGTATGAATGTGCCCGTCCCTGCGCTTCCTCTGTTCTATAGCGAAAGTACAGGGCGTTTATGGACCTCACAAATCAAGGTCTATTATGAGGGTGCGGAACATCCAGCGCGTATCCGCATTGAAAACAAAACGCCAACTCAGGCAGGCGAGGTCATTTACGTCCACCCACCACGGGCACCTGGCAGCACATTGTTCAATATGTTCGATTCATTCTTTTAAGAGGCTTTTATGGCAGAAACCAGCATTCCCAAAGATGTGGCAAATAACCTGACCGACACCCTGAAAAGTATATTCACAGGTATTAATCTTGATCGGCTGAGTGAAATTCTGGTTGCCATTATCTTGTGCTTTATTGGTTTCCTGATCGCACGTCTTGTTTCAAACACCTTTATTCGCACCATCGGCAGTCGTTTAAATGCCCATCAGCGTTTATTGTGGCGCAGGGGAATTTTCTATTTTATTTTCCTGCTGTTTATTATGACCAGCTTAAGGGAAGCAGGTTTTAAACTCAGCGTTTTCCTGGGTGCAGCGGGGATTTTAACGGTAGCTCTGGGTTTTGCCTCACAAACCTCCGCCACCAACCTGATCAGTGGTTTGTTCCTGATTGGTGAGGGTTCCTTTGAGGTGGGTGATACCATCCAGATTACCCTGATTCGGGGACAGACCATTGAGGGACAGGTGATTTCGATTGACCTGCTGTCCGTGAAACTCCTCACACTGGATAATGTCTATATCCGCCTGCCCAATGAGCAACTGATTCGAACACCTGTGATGAACCTGTCCAAATATCCCATACGGCGGATTCCCATCACGTTGGCGATTAATTTCCATGAGGACATCATTAAGGTAAGACAGGTTCTGTTGGAAGTTGCGGCCAAATATCCATTGGTGATGGATGATCCAAAGGCAACCGTGACTGTGACCGCATTTCGGGAATCATCGATTGAATTACTGTTTTCTGTCTGGTGTCGTAAGGAGAATGCCCTAAAGGTTCGCGATGAGATGCAGGAACGCGTACGAAATGGCTTTCTGGAAAATCAGATTGAAATCCCTGTACCGAAAATGGGACTGATTGACCGACCAATCCCGCTTGAGGATGATGAGCTTGATCAATATGCGCATCAGAAAGAACTTAAAAAAGAGCAGAAAGAGAGTTGATTAGCCCTCTTTCTGACTTTCCTCAAGCGCAGGCGGCAAAGGTGCAAGATATGCAATCACCAGCATGACCGCACCCGAACCGATAAATGAAATCACGCGTGTCAACGTGCCACTTTGCGATAAGTCCAGCAGTAATAATTTAGCCACCACAATACCCAACAACGCAGCACCCACAAACCAGATTTGGCGAATATGACGGCGACTGGAAAAAGTCATCAGGATAAATGCCAGAATCACCCATAATAAAGTCAGACTGAGTTGTACATCTCCATTTGACCAAATGTCCAATCCCCACAATGGCGTACCCAGATAATGATGCATGGCTCGAACCATCACACTGCTCAACACCAGTAAACCAATTAAAATGGTGGTGACTTTAAAGCCCCACTCCACAGACTGCTCGGTGGTAAAATCATGATGATAAATAATCCAGATCATACCAACGAACATCACCAAAGATAGAATGTCAGTGAAGTTCAGCAACGGTAAAAAATAATATTGCTCAGCAGAATAGGCATCAAGGTTCACCAGCACCAGCCACAACAGGGTCAAACACCACACGGGAAGCTGATGCAGCAACTGTGTCCTATTCGTTTGAAATAGCCAAGCACCGTAGATAATAGGGATTATTGCAAGCGCAATGATTGGCATCATAGGGAAAATAGCTAAACCAACACTTGCCAGACTCAACCAAAGCAATGTAGACCAAATCGCCAGATATGCTTTTGAAGAAGTGAGTTTTAAGGTCATCAGCATGATCGCCAATACAACCGAAGCCACGGCAAAGGTGAACTGGCTTAAACCACTCGGCCAATGCCAGACAGAGTACACATTTGCCGCGAAGCTTTCCCCATAGAGCAGGAACAGCAGACCACCTAATAGAATCAGTTGCACATTTCCCCACTGCAATTGTGATTTTAAATGAACAGCAAGGCTAAACCCAGCCATCAAAACCGTTGCAATTGCAAGATAAGGACTCAATCCATATTGCTGCCACTGCATCAACTCAACGCCCGCGACTGCACCTGCATACAGGCCCAGCGCAAGGAAAATTCCACTGAGCATACGTGCGCTGAAATACTTTTCAACTTCTTGGTAATGCAATAAATAAAATGCTGAAATAAATTGTGCTAAAGCATAAATGACCGTACTGAGTATTGGGAAATGATCATTTGACCAAACCTGAAAAATCAGTGCCACTGAACTCAGCAGCACCAAGGCCACACCAACATAACGGCTTAAACGATAACGCTCAGTTACACCCCAGACAATCAATGCCGCTCCCTGTATTACCCAGCCTGTCGAAGTCCAGTGTGCGCCCTTTGCCAATGGGAAAATCAGGGCGACAAAAACCACGGCAAGGATAAAGAAGCTTTTTGCCAAGATAGAAAGTTGTGGATGCTGCCGTTTAATCCAGAGATTTAACGAGATATAGACAATTGCCAAGGCAACTGCCCCCCAGGTCAAGGCCTGGGTGGAGTTATGCATCAGGTAGGCATGCAGTGAAAAGCCAAGTACAGGCACACTAAAAATTAGCCCCACATCCAGAATGGGTTGCAAGCGCTGGGTTTTTCGCCCTGTGTCCTGATTTAAATTCAAGTCCTGATTTTGAGCCCGCAACATCAACTGGCTATAACGGACGCTAAGCCAGATAAACAGCGCAATATGCAACCATAAAATCCAGTCCAGTGTAGCAAATTGCTGCGTCTTGGCATAAATTCCAATCACTGCCCCACCAATAAACATGGTGGCAAAAAAAGCGATTTGATGCAGGATTTTCCAGGGTTGAATAAAATTAACCGCTGCAACAGCCAAATTAATTAACAAGTAATAAGCAAACAGGAAAATTACGTCAGGATGATTTTGTGGAATCAGCAACGGCGCAAGATAGGCCATGCTCAAGGCCAGCATTGCCAAATACAAGGCTTGTTGCTTTAAGCTAAGATAAACCGTCATCAACAGTAAAATGACAAACAGAATACTGGCCGTGGTCAGATTGGCAATAACAGAGAAATGATGCGAGAAGATCAGGGTTAAAAAGACAACGGCTAAACCCACACCTTGCAGGGCCACTGCAAACAACAGATTTTTCTTTTGCAGCAAATAGCCAGCAATGGTGGTGATGACACCCGCACTGGCAATAAATCCCAGTTTGACGCCCAGACTCAACTGCCAATGTTCACTGGCAAAACGCAGTAGCAACACTACACCCACCATCAACACGGCCACGGCGACACGCAAGATTGGATTACCATGTATCATCCAGTCGAATGCAGGTTGCCACCAAGCCTGTTCTTTCACTGTTGGTTGATTGTTGTTGGCTATGGAATCTTGAATATCCATATTTGAAGTTGCTGCGACATTGGCTTGCATCCAAGCTGGATGTTGTGCTTCAAAACTTGGTGTAGTTGTTGGTATGGCCTGGGCAATCTCCGTATTGTCATGGATATTGCTTAAGGTATCTGTTTTCGGCTGGGTATTTGTATATTGTTCCAGATGAAGCAATCGTGTTTGAAAAGCGCTGATGGTTTGAATCAGGCAGAGCATGAGTATCAACAACGCACCACCCGCCAGCCACATCCATGTATTTGCATAGGCAAAAAGCGCAACCAGCGCCGCGCCATAAATCACGATCCGCTGCACTCCAATACCAACAGACTGGGCAAAATAGCTGGGTGCCGCCTGCTCAAGCTGAAGCAAACGCTGATGAATCTCGGAAAGAATGTGTACAATAACAACGGTCAGTCCAATAGCAGCGGCAATAATTGTCCCCTGCCATTGAAATGCGATTGCACTGGCGAGCAATACAGTCAAGGCAACCAGAACAATGACGATTCCCTGTTTGTCTTTTTTATACATGGGCTTATATCAATTATCACAGCTTCATTGAGGCTATCTTACTTGATCACTGGATAGGCAGCCATTTTTACATACAAAATACTGCAATTTTTAAAGCGACATAGATCGTCCCTGCTCAACACGACAACAGGGACAGCCACCACTTTTTCACGTAAAATAGCCGCTAGTTCATAATAAGGATTTGTGCAATGCCACCTTTTGTCCTGGTTGACGGGTCTTATTTTCTATTTCGTGCTTTTCACGCCTTGCCCCCACTCACAACATCGACTGGCCTGCATACCAATGCAATCCGTGGTGCCATTTCAGCCATCCAGAAGTTGATGCGCCGTACCCAGCCCACCCATATGGCGGTGATCTTTGACACACCAGAGCCAACATTTCGTCATAAATTATCACCGATTTACAAGGGTGACCGCCCAAGTATGCCAGAGGAACTGTCACAACAGATTCCGTATTTGCATGCCTTGATCAAGGCACAGGGTATTCCACTGTATAGCCTGCCAGGTGCGGAAGCGGATGACATTATTGGCACACTGACCAAACGTGCGCTGGCTGAGGGCCATCATGTGCTGATCTCAACAGGCGATAAGGACATGGCACAACTGGTCAATGAGCATGTCAAACTTGAGGACAGCTTCAAGGAACGTGTTTTAGATGAAGCAGGCGTGTTTGAAAAATTTGGAGTGCATCCGCACCAGATCATTGACTACCTCACCCTTATGGGCGATGCCTCTGATGGCATCATGGGCGTTCCTGGCGTTGGTGCGAAAACGGCTGCCAAACTGCTGAATGAATACGGGTCACTCAACAATATCATTGCCAATGCAGACCAGCTCAAGGGTAAAATCAGTCAAAATATCAAGGACAATCTGGACAATATCAAAATTGATCATCAGCTTGCCAGCATTGTCTGTGACCTTGAACTTAATCTGGACTGGCATGAACTCAAGCTCTGCAATCCAAACGTGGAGCATTTGCGTGACCTCTACACTGAACTGGAGTTCCGAAATCAATTACAGTCTTTAGATCATCCGAACAATCCAAATAGTTCTGCCTATCAACAGACTTCACAGAGTATTGTGAAAGCTGCACAAACCACTGAACCCACGGCGGCACAGGATGGTATTGCAGAAGACCATGCCAGTCTTTCCAGTCAGGATGACCAGCTTGGCGCAGCCAGCTATCATACGGTACTGAAACAGGAAGACTGGGACAGCCTGTTACAACGGATGCAGCAGACCGATCACTTTGCCATTGATACAGAAACCACCAGTCTGGACTACCGTGTTGCAGAACTGGTCGGGTTTTCCATCGCCTTTGACGCAAACGATGCCTATTATGTTCCATTGGCACATGACTATGAAAATGCCCCTGAGCAACTCAATCGTGAAGTTGTTTTGGCCCAGATCAAACCGATTCTTGAAAATGAACACATCAGGAAAATCGGTCATCATTTAAAATATGATGCACACATCTTTGCCAATCACAGCATCATCATTCAGGGCTGGTATTTCGATACCATGCTGGCTTCCTATGTCCTGAATGCGGCGGCAACCCGTCATGGCATGGATGATGTGGCACGGGTTTATCTGAGCCATCTCACCACCACCTTTGAGCAAATCGCAGGCAAGGGTGTCAAACAGAAAACCTTTAACCAGATTGAGCTGGAAGTGGCAGCACATTACGCTGCTGAAGATGCCCATGTCACTTATCGACTGTATGAAGTTCTGTCGGCAAAACTGCAAGGTTCCCCAGAATTGGTCAATATCCTGCATAAGATTGAAATGCCTGTAGCACGCGTGCTTACAGGTATGGAAGAAGATGGAATCAAGCTGGATCATGCTTTCCTTGACCAGCTCAGTGTTGAGTTTTCAGAAACCATGCAGACACTGGAAAATCAGGCCACTGAACTGGCAGGTGAAACATTTAATATCGCCTCACCAAAACAGGTCGGTGAAGTGCTGTTTGACAAACTGGGCATCAAGGGTGGCAAGAAAACAGCAACAGGCCAATACAGCACCAGCGAAAGTGTATTGGAAAAAATTGAGCATCCACTGGCCGAAGTAATTCTGGAACACCGGGGGCTGGCAAAGCTTAAAAACACCTATACTGACCGTCTGGTTGAACAGTCACATGATACGACACATCGTGTGCATACCAGCTATCATCAGGCCTTGACCGCGACGGGTCGCCTGTCATCTACTGATCCAAACCTGCAAAACATTCCAATTCGTACTCAAATTGGACGTCAGATTCGCAAGGCCTTTATTGCGCCCGAGGGACGTGTGCTGCTGGCAGCCGACTATTCACAAATTGAACTGCGCCTGATGGCCCACTTTTCCCAGGATGATGCCTTGGTTCATGCGTTCCAGCATGGACAAGATGTACACCGCCGTACCGCGGCTGAGGTACTGGGCATTGCTATCGAAGATGTGACCAATGACCAGCGCCGTCAAGCCAAGGCTGTCAATTTCGGTCTGCTTTATGGCATGTCGGAATTTGGCTTGATTCGTCAGTTAGGCTTTAGCCGTGAAGAATCGCAGAACTATATCAAGCAATACTTCCGTCGCTACCCTGGCATTTATGAATATATGCAGCGTACACGTCAGGTTGCACTGGAACAGGGTTTTGTTGAAACGATATTGGGGCGCCGTTTATATACACCAGATATTGATGCGCGAAACATGATGGTGCGCAAGGCGGCTGAACGCGCTGCGATTAACGCGCCATTACAGGGAAGCGCGGCAGATATCATCAAGATTGCCATGATTGAGGTTGATAAAATCCTGCCAAAAGATCAGGCCAAGCTTTTATTGCAGGTACACGACGAACTTGTATTTGAAGCGGATGAAGCGATTGCTGCGGAATTATCCAAGCAAATTGCGGATGTCATGCAGTCTGTCGTTCAGATTTCAGTTCCATTGGTGGTTGAGGTCGGACAGGGACTGAACTGGGATGCCGCCCATTAATATGTAATCATTCTTCAATAAATTTTCCCTTGCAGACAAGCATACTTTTAATGCTGCAAGGGAGATTACAATAAACGATCCATTATAAAAACTAACCATAACAGGAGAAAGGAATGCAATATGTCGTTTAATCAGGTTCAATTTAACCGTTATCATTCCATTGATTCTTTACGCTTTATTTCAATTTTTCTGGTCTTGCTGCATCATTTTAACATCCCTTACAAACTGTTTGACACCTCGATCAATTTCCAGATTTTTGGTGAAGACATCACCACCCTAATCGCCAGAAATGGTAACTATGGGGTAACGATGTTTTTTGTCATCTCAGGCTATCTGATTACTTCACATACTATCAAACGCTGGGGCACCCTAAGCCAGATCAATATGCGGGATTTCTACATCTCACGATTTGCCCGAATCATGCCCACTATGATTTTACTGGTCTGTCTGGTTAATCTTTTATGCGCATTTGAACTCAAACCCTTTATGACCCAGGCACCCAATGGCATTGTGGTGGCACAGTCAACAGTGAATTTGGCGGCTCTCACCTTTTGGATGAATATCCTGATTATCGAAAATGGCTGGGTCAACTATGTGCTGGGCGTGTTGTGGTCGTTATCCGTTGAAGAAGTGTTTTACTTACTTTTTCCATTAGCAGCCCTCTTCCTCAAAAGACAATCTCTCTTTTTGATTGCCTGTATCACTCTGATTCTGTTTTGTCCTTATTTTAGGTATTTACATTATGGTGAGGAAAGTGGTGCCTACCTGTATCACTATTTTTCCAGTTTTGATGGAATTGCTTTTGGCTGCCTTGCGGCATCGATTGCACCACAGCTTAAACTCCATCAAAACACATGGTCGTTCCTTAAATTTGCTGCGATCGGTACGATGCTGCTGATCTATTTTTCTGCGCCGATTAAGGAAAGCTGTGTTTGGGGAATTAGCCTATTTGCCTTGGGAACTGCAATTGTGATTCTGGCGAATGTTGCAAACGAACAAGCCAATGTTCAGGTTGACCACTTTAAATTCCTACAAAATATCGGCAAAAATAGCTATGAAATTTACCTATTCCACTTGATTATCCTGGGCTTTTTTAAGCTTTTTTATACGCCTGCATTGACTCAAGGCGATATTAAACTTGTACTTTTATTGATTTATCTTGTACTTGCGATTGGACTAGGTGCAGTCATTGCCCGTTACTTTTCCAATCCACTGAATCAAAAAATACGACAACGTTTCATCAGGAAATAAAAAATGGGCATCTCGCCCATTTTTTATTGAATCCAGTTTGCTTAAAGACCTGTTAAAAGTACTTTAGCCGCTTCATTCATCAGGATTTCAGCAATATAAAGTGCCAGAAAAGCCAAAATTGGTGACAGGTCAATCATCCCCATATTTGGCAACAAACGGCGGAAAGGTGCAAGCAATGGCTCAGCAAGCTCCTGAATCACTTCAATATAAGGTGAACGTGTCTGCGTAAACATCACCACCCAGCTTAAAATGATGGTTGCAAAAATCAGATAGCGGCAGAAACGGATCAGGTCCTGAATCATAGTCACAAAAGTCGTGATCACCAGATACACGGCACTATGCGGCATCTGCCCAGACAAATACATCAGGCCAAAGATCTTCAGTAAATACAGCACCACCAACAAGGCAACCGCAGCCAAATTGACACGACCCTTGCCCACCGTTGGAAAAATACGGCTAAAAATATCCACAATCTTGGTGGCTTTCACAGTTGAAAGCACCACAGGATTGTATGGACTGACTGCCGCCAATTGCATTAAAAAACGGAAAAAGACCAATAAAATTGCAACATTGATCAAAACACCAAAAATTAGCGCAGAACTTGCACCCATAATTGTCTTATCCTACTTAAACCGATTTAGTCTTGTCACTCAGCTCTTGTGCGAGCTCTTGGCTACGCTTCTGAGCTGCTGCAAGCGCTGCCTGAATATTTTGTGAAATCTGCGCACGGTCAAACACTTCCAAAGCCGCCTGGGTTGTGCCATTTGGAGAGGTCACGTTTTTGCGTAATTCTGCTGGAGAGTTTGAGCTGGTGATCGCCATTTGTGCGGCACCCAGTGCCGTTTGTAACGTCAATGCTGTCGCCACTTTCTCATCCAGACCGAGATTCTTGCCTGCACGGATCATGCTTTCCATCAAATAGAAAAAGTACGCAGGACCAGAACCAGATACGGCGGTTACCGCATCAATTTGCGCTTCATTATCCACCCAAATGGTGAGACCTGTCGCTGCAAGAATTTGGCTGCTCAGTTCACGATCCTGCACACCCACCGCTTCAGGTGCATAAATGCCATGCGCCCCTGTCTGCACCAATGCAGGTGTATTTGGCATCACGCGGACAATACGCTGGCTTCCACCAATGAGGTCTGAAATGGTTTGAATCTCAGCACCCGCAATAATTGAAATCACCAGTTTATCCGACAGCAATCCCTTTAATGGCTGTAATACCGTTGCCAATACCTGTGGCTTCACCGCCAATACAACGACATCCGCATTTTTAATGGCTTCAGCATTGTCGGTGGTGGTCTGAATGCCCTTTTCTTCCAATACATGACGAATCTGTTCTACGGGGTCGGAAACCGTAATGCGTGTTGTTGGTAAACCGCGGGAAAGCAGCCCACCAATCAAGGCTTGCGCCATGTTGCCACCACCAATAAAACAAATATTTTGATTCAATGCTGTCGCCATATCCTACTCGTCATGTAAAAAAGACTGCTGAGAAAAATCATCACAGTCAGAAATTAAACCTGGTTGCCAACCGCCATGCTCTACATAGTCAGATTGTGCCAACCAAAAACCTTTTGGGCTAAAAACCCCAAGCATAACATTATCCACGACTAATATTTGAATTGTATGACGTAACCAAGGCAAAATCTGTGCTTCCTGAATGGCTTTTTTCAGTGGCCAATGTCCAACCCGCCCATAAAGATGGATTTTCTCGCCCCCCTGCCGCTTGATTAAGTGCAACTCTCGACCCAGCAGTTTTGGAGCAAGCCCAATCGTCTGCGATTCAATCCTGAATTTTCCCGCTGCAACCTGTACAAATTGACCTATTTCATAATGCTGTGACGACACATTTGCAATGGGTGATTGCTTTTCCGCATATAATGCATCATATGTTAAACGATACAATTTTTTCTGATAGCGAACATAATAATGCTGGTTGATATGTAAAGTCGCCTGTGCATCAGGTTTCGCCAGAATTACCTCTTGCTGTAGACGCTGTACCATATCGTAACTTGGACGATACTGGTCTTTAGCTTTTATCCATGCAGAAAGCAATTGGCGTTGCCGAGCTGCTGACAGTTGAGAAAGTGCAATGAGGTCTAGTTCATTATCCGTGGCGCAGTGTTGCCAATCTTCCTGGAACACATCATTCAGTATTTCGGCAGCATCCTGCATCAGATAACTAGTGCGTGCCACAGCAGCTTGCATTTTAGGGAAACGCTTTTGCAAGACAGGCCATAGTTCCTCACGACACCATGCCCTATCATAATGCGTGTCATGATTGGTTGGATCAGTCACATAGTCAAAACCAAGTTGCTGTGCCCACTGCTCAATCTGTTCTCGACTCAGAGCCAGAAATGGCCGCCAAATCGTGAGGTCTTGACGCACATCAATTTGCTGCATGGCAGCCAGTCCATTGACTCCCGTGCCTGAGAATAAGCGCAATAATAACGTTTCAGCCTGATCTTGCTGATGGTGTGCTAAAACAAGAATTTCGTTGGCTTGTAAATGCTGTTGATAGGCCTGATAACGCGCCTGCCGCGCTTGCTGTTCCAGATTGCCTGTTGCAACCTGCACCTTTTGAATGACACAGGGAATTTTCAGCACTTCAGCTTGTTTTTGTACCAGTGCTCCCCATTCCGCACTTATCTGCTGTAATTGATGATCAATGTAAATTGCACGGATCTGGGCAGGAAAAATTTCAGACATCAGATGCAACAACAGCATGGAATCCATGCCGCCGCTACACCCAATCAGGAACTGGGTTTGTTCAGGAAAATGCTGTGTTTGTGCTAAGACGCGATGCCTAAATTGCTGCTGCCAAACTTCATTAAACGTTGATAACGTGCGTCGCATCTTGCTTGAGCATCCATCGGTTGCAGTTCATCCAGGGCTTGTTTTAACACATCTTTTAAGTCATGCATGACTTTTTCAGGCTGCAAATGCGCCCCTTCGCCCTCATCCACAACATATTCAACAATACCCAGAGCCTTGAGCTTGTCTGCCGTCAAGGCCAGTGCCTCACTCGCCTGAGCGGCCTTGTCTGCTGTTTTCCATAGAATGGAGGCACAGCCTTCAGGTGAGATCACCGAGTAAATACTGTGTGACAGCATAATCACGCGATCCGCCACACCAATACCCAGCGCACCACCAGAACCGCCTTCACCAAGCACAGTGGCAATCACAGGCACTTTCAAGCTGGAAAGTTGTGCCAAACTGGTGGCGATTGCCTCCGCCTGACCGCGTTCTTCCGCACCCACCCCTGGATAGGCACCCATGGTATCGACAAAGGTAAACACAGGTAGGTTAAAACGCTCAGCCATGTCCAGTAAACGCTGTGATTTACGATAGCCTTCAGGGTTACACATCCCAAAGTTGTGCTGTAGCTTTTCACGGGTGCCACGACCACGATGCTGCCCCACCACCATGACAGGCTGTCCGTCAAAACGTGCCAGACCACCAATCATGGCACCATCGTCACCGAATAAACGGTCGCCATGCAGTGCATCAAACTCAGTAAAGATTTCACTGACATAATCGAGAAATTGCGGACGCTCAGGATGTCGTGCAATTTGAACCGTAGCCCACGCCTTGGACTGAGTCGCTTTATTTTTCATAAGTCAAAAATGATCCATAACAATATGGTTAATCAATAAATTTGTCTGACTGAATATTTAACTCAATGTCCCAATGCTTGAATTGCACCTGCTCATCATGCAGGTCTGCAACCAGTAAAGGCCATTGTTTAGCATCGCCAGAAACGCTGAGTTGCCATTGTTGATCATTTACCACACTCAGTTCAATGGCAGGAAGCATCTGATCACTGCGACTATGGTTCAGCAAAACTGCGAGGCGAAGCAACAGGCAAAGATAGAGTAAATGACTGCCGCCCACCTTTAAAACATCATTCTTGGCATCGGCACGCAGCTTACGCCGATGGTGCGAAACCAGATGTGAAAGATGGTTTTGGTCAATCTGTGAGAAGCCTGGAATATCTGAATGCTGCAACAAATAAGCGCCATGACGATGATAGCCACCATGGCTAATCGCCAAACCAATTTCATGCAAATAGGCGGCACGACGCAGTAAGTCACTGTCTTCTGTGGTTAAATGCAACGCTCCAGCCACACCATCAAACAATTGCTGGGCAGTATTCACCACACGTTCAGCTTGCTTTGGATCGGCGTTATAGCGGCCCATCAACGCCTGTACACTTCGGTCACGAATGTCTTCATGCTTGAAACGGCCCAGCAGGTCATACATCACGCCCTCACGCAATGCACCATCGGAATATGCCAACTTATCAATATTCAAAACGTCAAAAATTGCATACAAAATTGCCATACCTGCTGGCAAAACTGCTCGGCGGTCTTCACGCAGTCCTTCAAAATCAATTTCTGAAACATGCTTAAATTTAAGCAGGCGATCCTTTAGCTTAGACAGCCCTTCATGCGTCAGGTTTTCCTGTTCATCACTCAGTCCTAAATTGACTGCAATCTGACGGCATGCCTTGATGGTTCCACTCGAACCGACCACCGTGTCCCAACCGACAGATTTATAAGTATTGGCAATCGCAGACATTTCCTTACGTGCAGCAACGACCGCTTTATCAAACGCTTTATTTGAAATCTCACCCTCTGCAAAATAAGCCTTGGTATATGCAACACAACCCATTTGCAACGACTCAGTTTGAATTGGTTCAAACTCTTCACCAATAATAAATTCGGTTGAACCACCACCAATATCGACCACCAAACGTCGTCCGCCATTGGCCATGGTGTGTGAAACACCCAGATAAATCAGGCGGGCCTCTTCACGGCCTGCAATGATTTCAATTGGTTTTGGCAGGATTTCAGCAGCTTTCTGGATAAACTCATGGCCATTTTTTGCCTGTCTCAGTGCATTGGTCGCCACAATTCTTAAACGGTTGGGTGGCACAGAACTTAAACGACCCACAAAACGTGCCAAACAGGCCAATCCCCGCTGTTGTGCAGCCTCGGTTAAATTCTTGTTTTCGTCCAGCCCCGCTGCCAACTGTACTTTTTCTGACATTGAAGCAACTTTCTTAACTTCACCGTGATCAACACGAGCGATTGCCAAATGGAAACTATTTGAACCCATGTCAATCGCGGCAAGTAATTCTTCATCAATCAGAAAATCAGACATTATTTATATAAACCCATACACCATTCAGGCATTAGAGTAATTCACACGCCAATAATTTTAAAGTCATTTTCAGCAATAAAACTCGCGTATTTTTGCTTTTATCAAGTAAATGATTGTATAAGTCGATGGTCAACATCGTGAGCATCCATTAGACTTTTTATTTTCAAACTTGAATAATCAGAACAAACCCTTACATTGAGTAAAGTAGCAATGTAATATTCATCGTGATGATGATCAAATTCGCACTTTATTCCTTAAATTTGGAGCAACCTCATGTCTGCGACTATTGTTAATACAACTGATGAAAACTTCCAAGCAGATGTTTTAGATGCTGAAACTCCTGTACTTGTTGACTTCTGGGCTGGCTGGTGTGCGCCTTGTAAAGCGATTGCACCTGTACTTGAAGACTTGTCAAACGAATATGCAGGCAAGGTGAAAATCGTTAAGGTTGACGTGACTGCATGTGAAGACACTGCCGTGAAATATAACATCCGTAACATTCCAGCATTATTGATGTTTAAAAATGGTGAAGTTGTGGCACAACAGGTTGGCGCAGCGCCGCGTTCAAAACTTGCAGCATTTATTGACCAGAACATCTAATTGCTGAATGTAGCTGTCAATCGGAAGAAATATACTATTACAGATAGTGTATTTCTTCGTAAAAATTGACAAATTCCCCGATTTCCCCTATATTACTGGATCAAGAAGCCCTGAATGGAATCTACTTCATTACGCTTCTTACAAAACACAAAACATAAGATCGCCGCTCGGCAATAAACAATTGTTTTCACATTTCTCTCTGAAACAATGAACCAAGCTACTGAATCGTGGTTGTGTACCTACAATTACATCAGCATCTATGTATGCGGTCGATTTTTTATTCTTTTCCCAACATTATCCTCCACTTATTCCATTCTGTCTGACCACTTATGAACTTAACTGAACTCAAGAAAAAACCCATTGGCGAACTCATTAAGATTGCGGAGTTTATGGGCCTTGAAGGCATGGCACGTAACCGTAAACAAGATATTATTTTTGCCATTTTAAAGCGCCATGCCATGAATGGCGAAGAAATCTTTGGTGATGGTGTTCTCGAAATTCTCTCTGATGGTTTTGGTTTCCTACGATCGGCTGCTGGTTCATATTTGGCAGGACCAGATGACATTTATGTCAGCCCATCCCAGATTCGCCGTTTCAACCTGCGCACAGGTGACACCATTACAGGTACAATTCGTCCACCAAAAGAAGGCGAGCGTTATTTTGCCCTGTTAAAGGTGAATCAAATTAACTATGACACGCCTGAAAACTCACGTAATAAAATTTTATTTGAAAACCTGACGCCATTGTTCCCAACTGAACAGCTGGTGATGGAGCTTGGGAATGGTACAACTGAAGATCTAACCGCACGTGTGGTTGATCTGGTTGCACCGATTGGTAAAGGCCAGCGTTCAATTATTGTTGCACCACCGAAAGCGGGTAAAACCATGTTGTTGCAAAATATCGCCCAGTCGATTGTACGCAATAACCCTGAAGTATTCTTGATTGTACTTTTAATTGACGAACGTCCTGAAGAAGTTACGGAGATGGAACGTACTGTTCGTGGTGAGGTGGTGGCATCAACCTTTGATGAAGCACCTGCCCGTCACGTTCAGGTTGCTGAAATGGTGATTGAGAAAGCCAAACGTCTGGTTGAGCACAAGAAAGATGTTGTGATCCTGCTTGACTCCATTACCCGTCTTGCACGCGCCTACAACACCGTGATTCCATCATCAGGCAAGGTACTTACAGGTGGTGTGGATGCCCATGCCCTTGAACGTCCGAAACGTTTCTTTGGTGCCGCACGTAATATTGAAGAAGGTGGCTCATTGACCATCATCTCAACTGCCCTGATTGAAACAGGCAGTAAGATGGATGATGTCATCTATGAAGAGTTTAAGGGTACAGGCAACCAGGAAATTACACTGGATCGCCGTATTGCCGAGAAACGCGTGTTCCCTGCCATGAACATCAAGAAATCAGGCACCCGTCGTGAAGAACGCCTCATGGATGAAGACAATCTACGCAAGGTCTGGATTCTGCGCAAACTACTCCATCCTATGGATGAGCTTGCGGCGATGGAATTCTTATTGGATCGCATGAAAGAGACCAAGACTAATGATGATTTCTTCGACCAGATGAAGCGTAAAGCGGCAAACTAATCGCGGCACTTCATTAAAAAAGCCACCTTTTATGGTGGCTTTTTTAATTCGGTTGACACCGTTACATATTATTTACACATTATTTAAAAATCTCACATAAAAATTAAGTTATTGTTTTTTAAAACAATGAGTAAAATTTAAAGACCTAAAACAACAAACATCCGATTTAAACTTACTTTTCCATAGTTATTTTCTATCAAAAATTAGCCAATTTTTGTCATTTTTTGTCGTTTTGTTGGACAGGGCTGTAGTAATTCATGATTTGCTTTGATAGGATAGCAGCAGACCAGTTAGACTGCTCCCTGCGTTGTTACCTAAAGCGTTTAGGAATAATAAAAGCACATACAGACTAACCCAGGTTTTTTTTAATCTCACAATTTTATGAGAGTGATGCCATGTTATTCAAGAAATTTGCTGTTGCTGCTGCTATTGCCACTACTTTAGCTTTCGTTGGTTGCTCTAAGAAAGAAGAAGCTCCAGCTACTGACGCTACTGCTGCTGCTTCTGAAGCTGTAGAAGCTGCTACTGAAGCAACTGAAGCTGCTTCTGAAGCGACTGACGCTGCTGCTGATGCAACTGTTGCTGCTGATGCTGCTGCTTCTGAAGCGACTGAAGCTGCTGCTTCTGACGTTGCTGCTACTGAAGCTGCTCCAGTTGAAGCTTCTGCTGCACAATAATCTAGTTTTAGATTATTCAAAAAAGAGAACCCTTTGGTTCTCTTTTTTTATGCCTGATTTTCGATCAAGTTCAAAAAATTAAAAATAAGAACATAAAAAAGCAGATCAATCGATCTGCTCATTTCCAACACGTTGTCTAAATTTCTGGCCCGCCCTAAACGTGACCACTCGACGGGCAGAAATCGGAATTTCCTCACCCGTTTTTGGATTACGTCCAGGACGTTCGCGCTTGTCACGCAACTCAAAATTACCGAACCCTGAAAGTTTGACTTGCTCACCCGCAATCAATGCCTGGCTGATTTCGTCAAAAAATAACTCGACCATCTGTTTTGCTTCACGGCGATTTAAACTCGTAAGCTCACTTAAATGGTCCGCCATCTCTGCTTTTGTTAATGCTGTCATGAGGCCCTCAATGTCGCTTGGTAAGTGTTTTCCAACACTTGAATAATATTATCCATACCTGATTTGATTTCAGCATCTTCAAGCGTACGTGCAGGATGTTGCCATAACAATGCAAAAGCCAAAGAACGCTTGCCTTGCTCAACACCCTGCCCCGTATACACATCGAACAACCATGTTGAGTCGAGTAACTCACCACCCGTTTGCTCAATTAACCGCTGAATATCTCTTACCTCAATATTATCAGAGATTAAAAGCGCAATATCACGTCTAACCGATGGAAAACGTGATAATTCTGTAAAATTAGATACATAAGATTGCAAAACAGCCTGCTGATCCAGTTCCGCCACCCATGTTGTGCTTAAATCAAGCTCATTTTCCAGTGAGGGATGCAAACGGCCTAAATAACCAATTGACTGTCCATTCACCACAATTTCAGCAGACTGGCCTGGATGTAACCATGCACGTTCAGTACGGAAAAACTCAGCCTGCACACGTCCAGCAGCCAGAATTTCTTCCACCTCCCCCTTGAAATCGAAGAAATCCATTGCCTGTGGCTTTGCATGCCAGGATTCTGGCGTACGTGAACCCACGGCAATCATTGCCAAGGTCGGGATCTGTTTTAAATCATGAATACTTTGTGCATCCTGATAATCAAAACGCAAACCCAACTCAAAGAAACGGACACGCTGCTGCTGACGGTTTAGGTTGTACTGGACACAAGGAATCAAGCTGGATAATAAGGTACTACGCATTGCAGCCAAATCACTGGAAATCGGATTGGCAAGCATCAATGGCTGTACATTTGGGTTGAGTTGCTTTTCAAGCTTCGCATCGGCAAAGCTAAAGCTAATCGCCTCCTGATAGCCCAAAGTTGCAATGGTCTGGCGCAGTTGAGCAATTTCAAAACGGTCTTGATATTTCTCTAGTTTCACATCAATTTTTGGCAAGCTGATCTGAATGTTGTCATAGCCGTGGATACGTGCAACTTCTTCAATCAGGTCCTGATAGATTGCCATATCATAACGGTGTGAAGGTGGAATAACACTCCACTCGCTTTCATCGATTGCTGTAACAACACAACCAAGGCGTGTTAATGCATCGGCAATAAAATCACCCGCCACTTGATATCCAAGCAACTGATCAACCTGTGCCTGTTTCAATACAATCGCTTCACGTTTTGGCAATAAGCTCGTTTGTTCAGCCACCGTAATTGGGCCAAACTCACCACCAGCAAAGGCTTGAATCAATTCAGAAGCACGGTGCATGGCAATCATTGGCAGTTCAAAATCGACACCACGCTCATAACGCTGTGATGAATCGGTATGTAAACCAAAGCGACGAGCGCGACCTGCAATGGCTAAAGGCGCAAAGAATGCACTTTCAAGGAAAATATCCTGAGTATCATCGGTCACTGATGAATCCAGGCCACCCATGATGCCTGCAATTGCCAATGCTTTTTGCTCATCTGCAATCACGATGATGTCTTCTTGCAGTTCAACCTCCTGATCATTCAGCAACCTCAATTTTTCTTGAGGCTGTGCCTGTCGAACCTGAATCGAACCCTCGATTTTTGCCAGGTCAAAGGCATGCATTGGCTGGCCTAACTCAAGCAATACATAGTTAGTGATATCAACCAAAATACTATGGGTACGGATACCTGAACGTGCCAGTGCCTGCTCCATCCATTCAGGAGTCGCCGCTTTGACATTGACGTTTTTAATGATACGTCCTAAATAGCGAGGTGCCCCCTCAGTGGTGATGGAGACAGCTTTTTCATCGGTGATGGTAGCAGTAATCGCCTGAATATGAGGTTCATTGACGTTCAACTGATTGATCACTGCAATTTCACGGGCAATCCCACGAATACTGAAACAGTCGCCACGGTTAGGCGTGATGCTGATATCAATCACATTGTCATCAAGTTTGAGATACTCACGGATATTTACTCCAACTGGTGCATCCGCAGGAAGTTCCAGTAAGCCCTCAATCTTGTCTTCCAGATCAATTTCCGAAGCACCACACAACATGCCCTGTGATTCAACACCACGAAGTTTGCCTTTCTTGATTTTAAAATCGCCTGGCAATACCGCACCAATGGTGGCTACGGGTGCTTTCATGCCTGCGCGGACATTTGGCGCACCACAAACAATCTGCAATGGTTCACCTGAACCAATGTTAACTGTTGTCACACGTAAACGGTCTGCATCTGGATGCTGTTCTACCGTGAGAACTTCACCAACAACCACACCTGTAAATGGTTTTGCCACGGGCGCAAGCTCATCAACTTCCAGACCTAACATGGTCAATTGATCAGAAAGTGTTTCACTATCAATAGCTGGATTGACCCAGGTGCGTAACCAATTTTCACTAATTTTCATCTATATTTATCCTTTGCGGGATTTTTTAGGGCGAACACAGTTCGCCCCTACAATATTAATCTTTGGATTTCAGGCAAACTGGCGTAGGAAACGCACATCATTCTGGTAGAACATACGCAAGTCATTGATGCCATAACGTAACATCGCAAAACGTTCCACCCCTAAACCAAAAGCAAAGCCCTTGTATTGATCAGGATCAATCCCTGCGGCACGTAGTACATTTGGATGCACCATGCCACAGCCCAAAACTTCCAACCAGCGACCACGTTCATCCATGATATCCACTTCTGCACTTGGTTCAGTGAATGGGAAGTAAGATGGACGGAAACGAACTTTCAGGTCTTTTTCAAAAAATTCATTGAGTAAGTTAATCAGCAAACCTTTTAACTCAGCAAAACTGGTATTTTCAGCAACGTATAACCCCTCAATCTGATGGAACATCGGTGAGTGGGTTTGATCTGAGTCACAACGGTAAACACGGCCTGGACACACGATACGAATCGGTGGCTGACTGGTTTCCATGGTACGAATCTGCACACCAGAAGTATGGGTACGCAGTAAATGTGTTGCGTCAAAATAGAACGTGTCATGCATGGCACGTGCTGGGTGATGGCCTGGAATATTCAAGGCTTCAAAGTTGTGATAGTCATCTTCAACTTCAGGACCATAAGCGATCTGGAAACCCGCCTTGGTAAAGAACTGGCAAATACGCTCCTGCACCTGGGTGACTGGATGGATACTTCCCATGCGTTGACCGCGACCAGGCAAGGTGATATCAATCGTTTCACTGGCAAGCTTTTGTGCAAGCTCAGCCTGCTGCAAGGTTGTTTGGCGCTCAGTCAAAGCGGCATTGATTGCTTCACGAACCGCATGAATCGCGGCACCTTGTACTTTGCGCTCTTCAGGATCCATTTTTCCAAGCGCTTTCGATTGCTCTGCAAGCTGGCTTTTTTTCCCTGTAAATTGCACACGAACCTGGTCGAGTGCAGCAAGGTCTTGAGCCGCTGCAATGGCAGCAAGCGCTTCAGTGGTCAGGGCTTCCAGTGACATAGTAACTCTCAAAGCAACAAATTATAGAAATATAATAAAACGCTATAGTTTATCAGCTTTTTACCTGTTTTTTGAAGTTAAACGGCTGTTTAAATAGGGTGCTTTTTTGGTGGTCCTATCACTACCGAATATCAAGATGAGATAATCAAGTCAGCAAATTTTCGTAAAAAAACGATCAATATTTTAATAAAATGTATAAGATACCGATATCGTCAATGAGAAAGAATAACGATGGCGCTTGATCAAATCTGGAAACAACAGCTTACCTTGGTGAGCTATGGCAATGAATTTCTTGCAGGAAATCTCAATTTTAGCCGTTGGGTTGAACATCCTATTTTTGATCACCAATGTTTGACTTTCCGCGACCTGTTATCACAACATTTACTGGCACAACACTTCCAGATTTGGCTGGAGGGGCTGAAAAAACAGGGCGTTACCAAACTCAGTCTACACTTATCCACTTTATTGAATGAAGAGCAAAACCCAAACCCCAATGTTGAGCTACTTCCCTTTGCACATTTTATGGTCAGCCATCAGGCCAATAAAAAAACTGCATGGATTTGCGGGCAGGAACTGGCTGAATGGTATAACAGTGACAATGAGTTTGAAGTGCCTGTTTCACAGAAAATCACACTGGGCCAGGAAACTTTTTGGAGGTATGAACTGAATGACAAACTTGTCAAAAAAATAAATGCTGATTTACAAAATGTGAATTGGAACGATGTAGTGGTTTTTCTGGAACGTGAGCTTTTTGACAGCAAATATGCCCAGCATTTTCCTGAACCAGCACAACAAGACTTTCCATTTTATGGCTATAAGGTTGATCCCACCCATCTTTCAAGCCAGCAGCTTGCATTGATTCCAACGGATTATCCAGCAGATTGCGCCCACCGTTTATTACATCGCACCCAGGCCCTAGCCAACTACCTGGAAGAAAAAAGACGCCACCCCTATCATGATTCAGGTGAGCTGATTGACCCTGAGGAGCAGATCAATTTACGCAACTTTGCCCAGAAAACCGATGACCTATTTGCCAAGCTGATTGTTAAGACAGCCAACCACTATCAAACTGCACAGCTCACTCCTAAACCTGAAATTATCGACAGAACCATGGAAACATCACAGCATTTTAATCAGGCTCACCAGCATAAGGTTGGAACATCTGGTGTGATTAAGTTGATTATTCTCACGGTGATTATCTGTATCTGTGCTTACTATTTTGGGCTGTAACTATAAGCAATAAAACAACCTGCCTACACGCAATCTGGTTTTTCTTTTATTGATCAAAAAGTTGGTTTAATTTTTATAATCACCTTATGTCCGCCATCATGCTGATTGACAATGTGATGTACATTTTCAATTTCACCCTCAACTTCAGCGTCTGGCCCATAAAAAATTCGAATGGTTTCACCCTTTCTTGGCAAAATGGTCAGTTCTGTTTCAAATGCACCTTGCTGCAATCCCTCTACACTCACTAGCATATCTTTACCCCTATCTTGTTTTCTTTTACTGTAAAAAGATTCAAGGGTAAATGTCCAATCAAACGTGTTAGGGTTGTGTAAGCTCTATTTATATTTAATCTCTGTTTATTCTTTAAATTTAATCATCTAAAAATAAAAAAGACCGCTAAAAAGCGGCCTTCCTTGAATCTCTAAGCTTATGCAGCTAATGCACCTTTAGCTTTTTCAGCCAAAGCAGCAAATGCAACCGCATCATGCATAGCGATGTCAGCTAATACGCGACGGTCGATGATCACTTGAGCTTTTTTCAAGCCATCGATCATACGGCTGTATGACAAACCGTTTTGACGAGCACCAGCATTGATACGCGCAATCCATAAAGCACGGAATTGACGTTTCTTTTGACGGCGGTCACGGTAAGCATATTGACCAGCTTTGATTACCGCTTGGAACGCTACGCGATAAACGCGTGAACGAGCACCATAGTAACCTTTAGCGCGAGCAAGAATTTTTTTGTGACGGCGATGAGCCTGTACACCACGTTTTACACGAGCCATTTATAATCTCCTTAGATGTATGGGCACATAGCACGAACTGATGCAACGTCACTTACGTGAACCATTACACAACCGCGCAATTGACGGATACGCTTAGCAGATTTTTTGGTCAAAATGTGGCGCTTGAATGCTTGTTTGCGCTTGAAACCGTTTGCAGTCGCTTTAAAGCGTTTAGCTGCACCACGGCGAGTTTTTAACTTAGCCATAGTAACCTCTTTTGGGCACCTGTTCGGCACGTTTGCACTATTACAAATCGACCTGCAGGTAAGGAGTGCAGTATCATATAGCATCTACACATAAAACAAAAGCAAAATGCTCATTTTTTGATAATACCCTATCCTTTTTCTCCAAACGTTATTTCCCATAATTAATTCTCAAATTATGAGAAACATCCACAAAACCAGCGCTTATAATATATGCAAATTCTCACCCTCCAATTAATATGAATATACAGAATGATGCATTTGCGGCATTAAGGTATCGGGATTTCTCCATTGTCACCATTAACCAGTTTTGCCTGACGCTGGCAATCCTGATACAGGAAATCATTGTTGCCTATTCGCTTTACCAGATTACCCGTGACCCACTGACACTTGGTTTTATTGGACTTGCAGAGGCAATTCCATTTATTACCCTGTCTTTATGGGGCGGTTATTTCGCTGATAAATTGAATAAACAGACCATCATGAAAGTGTGTTTATTCTTTGCTATTCCTCTCCCTTTGGTTCTTTGGGGACTTTTCCATTTACATGGTTTAGAGAAAATTGGCATTACAACATTGTCTTGGGGCATTTATGCGGTCATTTTTGCCTTGGGAACAATTCGCGGTTTCTATAATCCCTCTGCCACTTCATTAAAACCATTCCTGATTCCCCGTGAGCTTTATGCCAATGGTGCGACATGGACCACGATTGGCTGGCAAAGTGGTGTCATTATTGGGCCAATGCTAGGTGGTTTTATGCTGGCATTTCTTGGACGTGAAACCAGCTTCTTTGCAGTCACGGCATTATTAGCCACCTGCTTTATACTTATTACGCTGTTGCAAAAACGTAGTTTTCCCAAAATGGAAACTGAGAATGTGCTGCAAAGCCTGACGGATGGTTTCCGTTTTATCTGGAAAACCAAGATTGTTTTGTGGGCAATTTCACTCGATCTGATATCAGTATTATTTGGTGGTGTGATTGCCCTACTGCCGATCTTTGCTGAAGAAATTCTAAAAGTAGGCCCAGAGGGCTTAGGCTATTTAAGAGCAGCTCCATCAATCGGTGCACTTGTCACCATGATTGTACTCACCAAATTCCCACCCATGCATCATGCTTGGCGTAACATGCTACTAGCTGTTGCTGGCTTTGGTGTGTTTACGATTCTATTCGCATTCTCAAACAATATGTGGCTATCCCTGTTTGCTCTCGCGATGACGGGTGCCTGTGATAGTATTTCGGTTGTTGTTCGTCAAACTGTATTGCAAATTTTCCCACCAGAAAACATGCGCGGTCGTGTTGCAGCCGTCAATGGCATGTTTGTTTCTTCAAGCAATGAACTCGGTGCTTTCGAATCTGGTTTAGCAGCAAAATATTTAGGAACCATCACAGCCACAATCTTTGGTGGTTGTATGACACTTGCTGTAGTCACTTATTGCTGGTTTAAAACCAGTGACCTATTTAAGGTGGATATTACCAAAGGTTCTGACCACTAAATTCACGCTATAGGATCTAAAGGGAAAGAGATAAATATCTTTCCCTTTAAGGCTTAAAAAACACCCAGATATAAAATATATAAAGTGAGATAACGTCCACCCTTGGCAATACTTACAATCAACAAAAATCGCCAAAAGTTTTCTTTCATTAAACCTGCAATCAAGGTAATGGGATCACCAATGATTGGAGTCCAGCTCAATAATAAAGAATAGAAACCATATTGATGATAAATTTGTTGTGCCTGCTCTAAACGTTTTTCTGAAACAGGAAACCATTTTTTATTCTTGAAATGCTCAATTTTCAGTCCCATCCACCAGTTGACACATGAACCCAGTACATTGCCAAGTGTTGCCACAAGTAAAAGATAGAAAGGGTTGGACAGTCCCTGTACAAGCAGTGTCATAAGCACCGCTTCGGACTGTAAGGGTAGTAAAGTGGCAGCCCCAAAAGCAGATATGAACAGCAACCAGTAACTCATGAGGCTTAAACTTGATGGATATAAGGATTAAACTTTTATTGACAATGCTTTCTGTATTGCAGGTCGAGCAACTAAGCGCTCGATATAGTCCTGAACATAAGGATAATCTTCCAGTTGAATCCCTTGCCATTCATGGCGTAACGCCCAAGGTAAAATTGCCATATCTGCAATTGAATATTCACCTGCAACAAATTTCTGGCCAATCAACTGCTTGTTTAACACGCCATACAAACGCTTGGTTTCATTGACATAGCGATCAATTGCATAAGAGATACGTTCTGGCGCAAATTTGTTGAAATGGTGATTTTGCCCAAGCATGGGGCCAAAGCCCCCCATTTGCCACATCAGCCATTGTTCAACCTCAACCCTTTCCTGCTCATCCGTTGGATAGAACAAACCTGTCTTTCGGCCCAGATACTGTAGGATTGCACCAGACTCAAATACCGAGATCGGCGCATTTCGTGGGCCATTCTGGTCAACAATTGCGGGAATTTTATTATTGGGGGAAATCTTTAGGAAGTCTGGCTGAAACTGATCATTTTCCATAATATTGATCGGATAGATTGTATATTCAAGTCCCATTTCTTCTAGAGCAATTGTGATTTTATGCCCATTTGGAGTACCCCAATAATACAGGTCAATCATTTATATTACCTATTCATCGTTATCTTGATTGTTGTTGCGTTATAGCATGTTTCCTAGTTGTCAATCATCAGTCAGGCACGAAAAGAAACAATAAAAAAAGCACCGCATATTGCGGTGCTTTTTCTCAAGAAAAATTACTTTTTCTTTTTCGGACCAAGTAACATGCCCATTTGACGACCTTCCATTTTTGGAGGTTGTTCAACCACACCGAACTCAGCAACATCAGCCTCAATTTTCTGTAACTGGGCCAAACCAAGCTGTTGGTGTGCCATTTCACGACCACGGAAACGCAAGGTAATTTTCACCTTATTCCCTTCTTCAAGGAAACGTAAAATTGCACGCAATTTTACCTGATAATCACCGACATCCGTTGCAGGACGTAACTTGATTTCTTTCACTTGCACTTGATGCTGTTTTTTCTTCGCATCTTTTTGCTTTTGCTTCAAGTCAAATAAGTGCTTGTTGTAATCCATGATTTTACAAACAGGTGGTTCTGCGTTCGCAACAATCTCAACCAGGTCAAGATCGACTTCCTCAGCAGCACGCAACGCTTCACTTAATGAAACGACTCCCTTTTGTTCTCCATCTGCGGCAACGAGACGTACTTCTTTTGCACGAATCTCATCATTAATCGCAGGACGGTTACTTTTAGCACCTTGTTGTTGGTTACGGTCAGGCTGTTTAATCTTTATTACTCCACAATGTACCGGCCGCGTTCGGCGACGGCAGATTTCACCAAGTCAATAAATGCATCTACTGACATAGTACCTAAATTTTTTCCTGAGCGGGTACGCACATTCACCGTCCCCTCTTCCACTTCCCGATCACCGAGAACCAAGAGGTAAGGAATACGCTCCAGGGTACGCTCACGAATCTTAAATCCGATTTTTTCATTTCTCAAGTCGGAAATGGCACGAAGCCCATTTTGCTTGAGTTTTGCGACCACCTGCTCACATGCCTCAGCCTGTGAATCGGTAATGTTCATCACACAAGCCTGTACAGGTGCAAGCCAAGGTGGCATGAAGCCCGCATAGTGTTCAATTAGTATACCAATAAAACGCTCAAAACTGCCAAGAATTGCGCGATGGAGCATGACTGGATGATCACGGTCATTGTCCTCAGTCACAAAAGTCGCCTCAAGGCGTTCTGGCATATTCGGGTCACATTGAATTGTACCGCATTGCCATACACGACCTAAACAGTCTTTCAGTGAAAATTCAATTTTCGGACCATAGAATGCACCCTCACCAGGTTGCAACTCCCACGGTAGGCCTGCGGCATCCAGAGCATCAGCCAGGGCCTTTTCCGCAGTATCCCACATTTCCTCACTGCCCACGCGCTTTTCTGGACGTGTAGACAACTTCATTTGAATGTCTTCAAAACCAAAGTCTTTATATACCGCCAAAGTCAGTTGAATAAAGTCTGACACTTCCTGCGCAATCTGGTCCTTGGTACAGAAAATATGTGCATCATCCTGGGTAAAGCCACGTACACGCATAATGCCATGTAATGAACCCGATGGCTCATTGCGGTGACAAGAACCAAACTCGGCTAAACGCAATGGCAACTCACGGTATGATTTTAAGCCCTGATTAAAGACCTGTACATGGCAAGGGCAGTTCATTGGCTTCACCGCATAATGGCGGTTTTCCGAATGGGTGGTAAACATGTTTTCTGCATAGTTTGCAGCATGTCCCGATTTTTCCCATAGAATCAGGTCGACAATTTGTGGGGTCTTGATTTCCTGATAACCATTATCCTGCTGAACCTTACGCATGTACTGTTCAAGTACCTGATAAATGGTCCAGCCATTTGGATGCCAGAACACCATACCTGGCGCCTCTTCCTGCATGTGGAACAGGTCTAAAGCCTTGCCAATTTTACGGTGGTCACGCTTTTCAGCTTCTTCAATACGTTTGATATAGGCAGCTAATTGCTTTTTGTCCGCCCAAGCTGTTCCATAAATACGTTGTAGCTGTTCATTCTTCGCATCACCACGCCAGTAAGCACCAGAGATTTTAGTGAGCTTGAATGATTTTAGGAATTTTGTGTTGGGTACGTGCGGACCACGGCACATATCCAGATAATCCTGATGGTAGTACAGGCCCATTTGTGTTTCATTCGGCATGTCTGCAATCAGGCGTAACTTGTATTCTTCACCACGTTCAGTAAATTCAGCAATCACCTCATCACGTGGTGTCATTTTTTTGATGACATCATAATCCTGATCAATGAGCTGTTTCATACGCTCTTCGATTGCCGCCATATCATCCAGTGTAAATGGACGCGGCATCCAGATGTCGTAGTAGAAACCTTCCTCGATCACAGGACCGATCACCATTTTCGCCTCTGGAAACAATTGCTTAACCGCATGTCCTACAAGGTGCGCACATGAGTGACGGATGATATCTAAACCATCTTCATCTTTCGGGGTAATAATCTGAACTGTTGCATCTTCTGTGATTAAGTCACAGGCATCCACCAAACGATCATTGATACGTCCTGCAACGGTATTTTTTGCAAGGCCTGGACCAATGCTTTGAGCAAGTTCCATCACGGAAATCGGATGATCAAACTGTTTCTGATCACCATTTGGTAAGGTAATGATTGGCATAATAAAATCCTTAAGGAGTGATGCCCCGCACAATGGAGCATATCACCGCGAGATTATGTATTGAGGCGAGCCTCAAAAGATAAAAAACGGCGGATAAAAAAGTATCCAAGATTTTACACAGGTTTAGATGCGGATGAAACCTTTGAATCAGAAAAATACAGGAACAATCAAGGAATCGTCTCATACTAAAGCCTAAATGAATTAGACTGGGCGAAACACTATGTTGGTGTGGATATAAATAAACATGACAAGAACAGCAATGGAGCAGTACACATGGTCAGTGCATATGATGAGTTACCACGAACACCAGCAAATTTTGTTGCGTTATCGCCGTTGCGCTACCTAGAGCGTGCCGCCTATATCTACCCAAATCAGGCGGCCATTATTCATGGTGAACGTCAACTTACATGGCAACAGACCTATCAGCGCTGCCGCCAGTTTGCCCACCAGTTAACCCTGTTGGGAATTCAAAAGAACGATACCGTTTCGGTGTTGTTGCCAAATGTCCCTGCCATGATTGAGGCGCATTTTGCTGTGCCAATGGCAGGCGCGGTACTGAACACAGTGAATACACGCCTTGATGCCAAAACCATTGCCTTTATGCTGGCACATGCCGAGGCAAAGGTGCTTTTGGTTGATCCAGAGTTCCGTCAGGTTGCCGAGGAAGCACTTGCCCTTGTGCCACAAAATATTATTGTGATTGATGTTTTTGACCATGAGTTTGAGGGTGAACAGGTTGCAATCGGCCAGTATGAATATGAGTCGTGGCTGGCACAGGGCAACCCCGATTTTGAATGGTTACTCCCACAGGATGAATGGGATGCGATTAGCCTCAACTATACCTCTGGTACAACAGGTAATCCTAAAGGCGTGGTCTACCATCATCGTGGAGCCTACCTAAATGCAGCCAGCAATATTCTGGCCTGTGGGATGAAGCCGCGCGCGGTGTATCTATGGACATTGCCATTGTTCCACTGTAATGGCTGGTGTTTTGCCTGGTCAATTGCCGCCAGTGGTGGCACCAATATCTGTTTACGCAGGGTTGATCCAGCATTGATCTTTAAATATATCGCTGAGTATAAGGTCGATTATTTCTGTGGTGCGCCGATTGTGCTATCCATGCTGATCAACGCCCCTCAACAGCAGAAAGTCGCTTTTGAGCATCATGTCGAGGTGATGGTGGCTGGTGCGGCTCCGCCTGTTGCGATTATTGAGGGCATGCGTCATATCGGCATCAACGTCAACCATGTTTATGGCTTGACCGAAACCTACGGCCCATCAGCACTATGTGCATCACAGGCTGGCTGGAGTGATTTATCTATTCAGGAGCAAGCGCAGCTTCATTCACGCCAAGGCGTACCATACCCATTGCAAGACAGTATGCGCGTGCTCGATCCTGAGACCATGCAGCCTGTACCGAATGATGGACAGACCATGGGCGAAATCATGTTCCGTGGCAACATCGTCATGAAAGGCTACTTAAAGAATCCACAGGCAACCGAGGAGGCATTTAAGGGTGGCTGGTTCCATACAGGGGATTTGGCGGTTTGCCATCCTGACGGCTATGCCAAGATTACTGACCGCTCCAAGGATATTATTATCTCAGGTGGTGAGAACATTTCCTCCCTGGAAGTGGAAGATGTGCTCTATCGCCATCCTGCTGTACTCACCGCAGCGGTTGTGGCAAAACCAGATCAACGCTGGCAGGAGGTACCATGTGCCTTTATTGAATTAAAACAGGGTACATCCGCATCGACTGAGGAAATCATTGCCCATTGCCAGAAAGAACTGGCCCGCTTTAAAGTACCCAAGGATGTGGTGATTACCGACATTCCCAAAACATCGACAGGGAAACTACAGAAATTTATTTTAAGGGAATGGGCGAAACAACGTGCAACGGGAGATTTTGGAAATTAACGCCCTAAAAGCAAAAGAAGTTTCTTTCGAAACTTCTTTTTGGAGCTTTAACCCTGATCTGATAACAAGGCCACTTGCTGTACATAGTTGACAAACTTGCGTTTAGAGGTTTCAAGCTCTTCCTCACTGACCTGCTGCTTGATATCCCGATGGATACGCAGTACATGCTGGCGTAGGGTATGACGTTCAGAGGCGTTAAACACCTTGCTGAACTCGTTAATAATTGGATCACCCTGGTCAATCATTCGGTCTACCCAACGCATCAATTGCATTTGTTTCTTCGCGCCCTGCTGCGGCGTTAAATAGGATAAAATGATGCTTTCATCCTCATTGCGAAGTAACTTGCCCACACGCTGGAACTGGCGACGACGTGCCTCAAATGAGCTGATCTTCTGCACTTCAAGCAATGCGTCAATTAGGCGCTCATCGACAGGAAGTTTTTGAATCTGCTTTGGATTGAGTTGAGCCAGTTGCTCACCCAAGGCTGCCATACGCTGAACCGCCTTTTTTTGCTCGGTTCGACTCGCACGCCCTTCTAATGACTCAAAATCTTCATCGGTATAACGCTGGGGTCCACGTGCCACGATTACTCTGCCTCGTAAAATTTTGCTGCGAACAGCGTTTGAATTTCTTCCAGTGCCTTGTCTTCATCGGCACCGTCAATCACCAGTCTCAGTGTAGTGCCCTTACCCGCACCCAACATCAACAATGACATAATATTCTTTGCATCAACCAGTTTGTCGCCCTTGCCAATTTGTATGGAGGAACGAAACCTGGTGGTCACCTCGATCAGTTTACCAGATGCACGCGCGTGTAAGCCGAGTTTATTAATTACATCAATTGTTGTGTCTATCATGACCAGTGCTTCATTTCTCTATGTAAGATTTGGACAGTCCATTTTGCCTCAAGGGCCTGCTTGAGTCTATCCACAATATAAACCGAACGGTGCTGCCCACCCGTACATCCCACTGAAATGGTCATGTAATGGCGATGCCCCTCTGCAAAAGCGGGCAACCACTTTTCCAGAAAGCGATAGATATCCTCAAACATCTCGTTGGTTTGCTGACTACTCTCTAAAAAGCGACGCACAGGTTCATCCAAACCTGAAAAACGACGCAGTTCCAAATCCCAGTGTGGATTAGGCAGGTGACGTACATCAAACACATAATCCGCATCCAGCGGAATGCCATGCTTATAGCCAAATGATTGCAGTATCACGATCAACTTGTCTGACTGCCCCAGTTTGGACAGTAGGATATGCTTTAAATCATGGACACTTTTATCTGTGGTATCAATATGGACGGTGGAACGGAACTGGATTGGAATCAGAAGCTGTTTTTCTTCCTGTATGCACTGCAACAGGCTGTTAAAACGGTTTGCCAGCGGATGCGGCCTACGTGAGGCGCTAAAACGGGAAACCAGATCCTGATCCTGGGTGGTCAGGTAAATGATATCGACCGTACCATGTTTTTGCAATTGTTCAAAAACATGATCAAACTCTTGCATATCGGCACGGGTGCTACGGATATCAACGCCCAGAGCCAACTGCTCAAGATTATTCTCATGATCCAGTTTTGACACAATTTCAGGCAACAACGCCAAAGGCAGGTTATCTATACAGTAATAGCCCAGGTCTTCAAGCACTTGTAATGCAGAGGATTTTCCTGAGCCTGATTGTCCTGTCACGATAAGAATACGCTTCATGGCGTTTACCCTTTTTATTTTCTAGTTTTAAGTCTTAAAGTCGACCTGTAGGTTATCGATCAAACGCGTTGTACCCAGTTTTGCCGCAACAAATAAAACCATGTTTCGATCAAATTGCTCAATTGGCTGTAAATTTGTTTGACGGGCCTCCACATAATCGACAACAAAGCCTGCCTGTGTCAATTGGTTGGAGATACTTTCCAGTACCTGCGCAAGTGCCTGCCCCTCATGCAGTTGCTGTTCGGCTTGCTTGAGCAGTTGGTAAATCGTGGGTGCAATGACACGTTGCTGTTCAGATAAATAACCATTACGGGAACTTAAGGCCAAACCATCTTCAGCACGGACAATTGGCACACCAATCACTTCCAGTGGCATGTTCAGGTCCTGCACCAACTGGCGAATAACCGCCAGCTGCTGGTAGTCCTTTTGCCCAAAGAACGCGAAATCAGGCTGTACGATGTTGAACAGCTTGGTCACCACAACCGCCACACCGTCAAAATGGCCAGGACGTGACTTGCCACACAGGTCATCGGTAATTTGACCGACACTGATATTGGTCAAGCGTGGCTGCGTGCCATACATCTGCTCTACAGAGGGTGCAAAAATGATGTCGCAACCCACATCCGCCAATAAACGGCTGTCCTGTTCCAAAGTACGTGGATAGCTATCAAAGTCTTCACCCACGCCAAACTGGATCGGATTGACAAAAATGCTGACCACCACCACATCACAGATTTTCTTTGCGGCACGCACCAAGCTCAGGTGACCTTCGTGCAAATTGCCCATGGTCGGGACAAAACCAATCAATTTTTTTGTGCTGCGTGCAGGTGCAAGTGATGCGGTTAAGCCTTGTATGGTTGTTTCTGTTTTCATGAATTACAGCTCAACTTGAAAAGTATGTTCTTTTGCAGGGAAAGACTGGTCCTGAACAGCGGCATGATAGGCCTTAAAGGCATCCAGAATTGCGGTTTCACCAGACTGTTCTTTCATGAAGTTACGCACAAAGCGCGCAACACGTCCAAAGGTTAAACCCAGCATGTCCTGTACCACCAATACCTGACCATCGGTTTCATTGCCCGCGCCAATCCCAATCACAGGGGTATTTGGAAATAGTTCAGCAATTTCCTTGCCGAGTTGTGCGGGAACACATTCAAGTAACAAAACAGCAGCACCAGCATCCACCACCGCCTGACAGTCTGCCATCAGTTGATCCGCAGATTCACGCGTTCTGGCTTGCAGTTTATAGCCACCAAACACATGCACTGATTGAGGTGTTAGACCCAAATGTACACAGACAGGGATTCCATTACGGGTCAGCACCTGCACCAGCTCGCCTAACCATGCGCCACCTTCGATCTTGACCATTTGTGCGCCAACCTGCATCACCGCCTTGGCGCTTTTCAGGCCATCTTCCAGCGTTGCATAGCTCATAAACGGCAGGTCTGTCATGATCAATGCATGTGAATTACCACGGCGCACAGCCGCTGTATGGTAGGCCATGTCTTCAACCGTCACGGGAAGTGTGGAGTCTCGGCCCTGAATTGCCATTCCCAGAGAATCACCGATTAAAATCGTATCAATTTCAGCCAATTCCATTGCTTTCGCCATACTTGCATCGTAGCAGGTGAGGCATGAGAACTTGCGTCCCTCGGCTTTAAACTTTCTTAAGTCACTTAGACTAATCATGATGATGTCCTCTACAGGCGTTTCCAGAACGAAACAGTCTTAAGCGTTTGCCCAAGACTGGTCTGCGATTACAGTCAAGCTTGCTTGCTGCACCAGTTCTAAATCTTTTAATGGATGGCCATTTAACTGTAAATGGGCATCGAGGTCCAACAACGGAATAACCACAAAATCACGATCTAAAATACCGATATGCGGTACGGTTAAACGCTCATCTTGAATCTGCTGCTGACCATAGATCAGTAAATCCAGATCAAGGGTGCGTTCGCCCCAGCGTCGCAAACGGACTCGTCCAGCCTCTTGCTCAAACTGTTGTAGTTGATCCAGTAAGGCTAAAGGCTCAAGTGCTGTATCCAGTTGCACAACCGCATTTAAATAATTGGGCTGATCCTGTGGACCCATCGGTGGGCTTTGATACAATCGGGAAACCTGAGCTGGCCCCAAACCTGCTAACTTGGCAACCGCTTCACGCAAAATCTGCTGCGAATCACCTAGGTTACTTCCCAGCCCAATATAGGTACGAATGATCATTGTGTCGGCCCAAAAACCACTTGGCTTAAATCACGTTTTACCCGTTTGCGCCTGAGAATTGGATGATCAGCACCAACCTGGCTGGAATCACCTGAAGCCTTTTCCATAAAACGGGGGGTGGATTCATCCGACCTGACACGTTCTTTTCTACCACGACGACTTCTTGGCTCAGGCACATTGACCAAAGGCTCAATTTCTGTCATTTTGGGCTCATCAACAACCTCAGTGGCCTTACGACGGCTTTTACTGCGTTGGCGGTTATACTGGCGAATCGCGATTTCTTTTTGGTCAGTGGTCATTTCCTGATAGGATTCCCACCACATGCCCATGCCCTCGGTACTGCTATCACCCGATTTTTCACGCAGCAGCAGGAAGTCAAAGCCTGCACGGAAACGCGCATGTCCAGCCAAGGCTTCGATCTGCTGTGGTTTTGGATTGAGCAAACGGGTTTGCATTTCCCATACTTCACGAATAAAGGTTTCAGCAAAACGCGGAATGATGGTACGGGTTGCCTGACGTTTCAGCACATCAAGCCCAGCCTGTGCACGGGCCTCTGCTGGCACCACACCTTTATTTAGATAAAAATCACAACGCTCTAAAAATGGTTTCCATAACAACACCGCATAGAAAAAAGCGGGATTGATGGTTTTGCCAATTTGAATCCGTTGGTCAGTATTTCGTGCTGCACGCTCAATAAAGGCAGTAAGATTTGGTGGAATTTCAGCAAACAACTGTTTCCAGACACCAAACTCAATCAGCATTGGTAAAACCTGGGTTAGGTGCCCCATGGTAAACAGTTTTTGTGACTCGTCATATAAACGGTGCGGAGAGACATCCCGCAGCAACTGCGTCATCTCAACACTGAAAACATCAAGAATGGATTGGTCAATCTGGAAATTCAGTTTTGCGGCAAAACGTAAGGCCCGTAGCATGCGTACAGGGTCTTCCTCAAAACGCTGTGCAGGCTCCCCCAGAAAACGTAGGGTACGGGTTTTAATATCATCAACCGCATGGCAAAAATCAAGTACGATGCCTTTACGGGGCTGGTAATACAGGGTATTGATCGAAAAATCTCGACGCGCGAAATCCTGCTCAATCGTTCCCCAGTTATTGTCACGAAGAATCATTCCAGATGCACTGGTGACTGCCTTTTTTGGAGGTGCACGGAAAGTCGCCACCTCAATCAGCTCACGGCCTGAGTAGACATGCGCCAACTCAAAACGCCGTCCAATAATTCGGCAACGTCGCCCAAAAACTTCTTTCACCTGAGCTGGAGTGGCATTGGTGACTGCGTCAAAATCCTTTGGATTAAGACCTAACATCATATCGCGAACACCGCCACCCACAATATATGCCTCATAGCCAGCTTTGTTCAGGCTATCAATCACATCGAGAATTGAGGGAGGAAGTTGAGCTGTGGACAGACCACATTTTGACGCGCGCAAGGTTTGCAAAAGACAGTGTCTCCTACGTCAGGACGTAAATAACAATTTGTCGCTAATCATAGCTCCAACCCACACAAAGGGCAATTTATTCTGTTGAAGTTTCAACATATCCCTCTGCTTAAAAAGCAGAAATACTTCAAAATTTCACTTAAAGTATCAGCCGTGCCTTGTTTTTTTCCAGCAACTTTGGCCCAATCCCTTTCACATTCACCAGTTCATCAACTGTTTTAAATCCGCCATTCTTTTGGCGATATTCCACAATGGCCTGAGCCTTTTTCTCGCCTACACCATTCAGGGTCTGTAACTGCTGTAGATTCGCCTGATTTAAGCTAATTTTATCGCCCTGATGATTTACAGAAGATGAAACTGACTTTGAACTGGACTGCTGTGTTGGGCGTGATAAATAATAATTGTTGTTGGACTGCTTCGCCAATTGCTGATCACGTGCCTGCTGCTGGGCTTTCCACTGGTCATAAGACTGGTCAAACTGCTGTGCATGCAGATGGGAAAAGCATCCCAGACATAAAAGAATAAATAAAACAGCCTTATGTTTGCTGTGCGGATGTGGCAAGGTCATTGGTTTTCCCCTCAAGTTTTAATTGTCGTTTTGCTTGCTCCCAAAGTTCATCCATTTCTGCCAAACTCATTTCCTGCAAGTCTTTGTGTTGTCGTTGTGCCTGTTGTTCAATAAAAGCAAAGCGGCTTCTAAATTTGTGAATCGTCGCCAACAAGGCGGTCTCACTCGACAGCCCAAGTTTACGTCCTACATTGATTAAAGAAAATAGACAGTCGCCAAATTCTTCTTGTATTTTATCAACTTCCTGCGTTGCAATCGCCTCCTGTAATTCTTCCAGTTCTTCATCCAGCTTTGCATAGGCATCTTTTACCGTTTCAAAATCGAATCCAAGCTGGGCCGCTTTGTTCTGAACTTCATGTGCCTGTACCAAGGCGGGTGCATGCTTGACCTCATCCAGACGTGACTGTGGTTTAACCTGCTTTTCCTGCTGCTTGATCTGTTTCCATAGTTCACTGACCTGCTCAGGATTTAGGTTTTGATAGTGTTCCGACTGAAACACATGCGGATGTCGACGGATCAGTTTTTCACTAATGGCATCGACCACATTGTGAAAATTAAATGCACCCTGCTCACTGTACATTTGCGACTGGAACACTACCTGTAGCAATAGGTCACCCAACTCATTTCGGATTTCATCTACATCGCCCTCCCGAATTGCCGCCTCCACCTCATAGGCTTCCTCAATCGCATAACGGGTCAGGCTTTCAGGTGTTTGCTGCTGATCCCATGGACATTTTTGTCTTAATTCCTGCATGATTGCCAATAACTTTTCCATGATGATCTCCAAACTAGGTGCAGCGAAATTGTTGCAGCAGCAAACTGCTTATGCGTAATATACACGGATTCAAAAAATATCAAGATAAAGCAAGGGAAAGCAATGCAACAGAGTGTTTTTATCAGTGGGGCTGCACAGGGAATTGGTGCTGAAATTGCGCGTTTATTTCACAACAATGGCTATAAAGTTGGTATATACGATATTAATGAGGAACAGGCAAACGCTCTGGCAAAAGAACTGGGCGACAATGCCAAAGCAGGCTATCTGGATGTCAGCAATTATCGCCAGTGGCAAATGGCGCTACAGGAATTTAAAACCTGGGCGGGTGAGCTGAATATTTTAGTGAATAATGCGGGAATTCTATATTCTGGCGCATTTGAAAATACCCCGATTCAATCCCATCACCGTACGATGGATATTAATGTCAAAGGGGTTTTAAATGGCTGCCATGCCGCATTGGCGTATCTACAAAAATCCAGTTTTGCCCGAGTGATTAATCTCTCTTCCGCCTCAGCAATTTATGGTCAGGCTGATTTAGCCTCCTACTCCGCCAGCAAGTTTGCTGTACGTGGTTTAACCGAAGCACTGGATGTGGAATGGCAGAAATATAATATCCGTGTACTTGATGTCATGCCGTTATTTGTACAGACCAATATGGTCAAGAATATGGATGCGGGCAGCATCCAGAACATTGGGGTGGACTTAACCCCTGCCGATGTGGCAAAACAGGTGCTGCATCTGGCTCAGCAAAAGGATCACGCCCTGATTCCAACCCATACGCCAGTGGGTATAAAAACCAAACTGATGTACCAGCTTTCCAGTATCAGTCCTCAGTTTTTAAATCGACTTACCAATATCTTTTTATCAAAAAGGTAAATTCAAATGAAGTCATTCATCCAAATATTCAATTTGGATGAATCGAATTAAATAATATCTTTCAAAAACTTATATAGATTAAAATTATTTTTAGATTGAATGCCAATTAAATAACCATGTTAACATCTGTTAAAAAATTAAAACATTTTGTATATTTGCGAAAAATTTTATATAGATTGTGTTTTTTTGTAAAAGGGGTTTTACATGTCATCTTCATTGGCGAAATCAAGAGTTTCGTTATTCATCATGGGTTGTTTAAGTTTCTCCAGCCTTACAGTAACCACTCAAACACAGGCTGGTTTATTTGATAGTTATACCAATACAGCGCAAAGTTTTCGCTCATCGCTGACCCAACCCCTTGATACCTCAACACAGGAATTATTTCAGAAAAAAGCCAAAAGTAATGACGCTGCATTATATCTACTGGAAAAAGCCCGTTTAGAACAGGCCAATCAACAATATGAAGCCAGTAAGCAAACCTTTGAAAATGCATTTGCCTTATTGGACGAACAAAATAACAAGGCCACCATCAGTGCATCCAAACTGGGTTTCAAGGCACTTTCCCTTGTAACCAATGACAGTGTTTCTCCTTACAAAATCCCAGAATATGAGCAAGTATTGGCGCATGTGTATCAGGCGATCAATTATCTGGCGTTAAACAATACCGAGGGTGCCAGTGTGGAAATGCGCGTGGCCCAGCGTATTCAACGGGAAATTGAACTGGCTCACAGCAAGGAAGCAGAAAAAGCCGCTGCAAAGGCACAGGAGAATGATGCTCCTCCAGCAGAATATGACGAAGCATTGGCAGGTCTCGACACTATCGCGGGTAAAGTGAAGAATACCTACCAGAATGCCTATGCTTTCTATATGGCAGCAACCTTATGGGAAGCACTGGGTGAAAAAAATGACGCGCTGGTGGACTATAAGAAAGCCTATGAATTACAGCCAAATGATTTTATCAAGAATGACGTGAAACGTCTGGACACAACGACAGGCAAAGCCAGTGCGCAATACCCTGTGATTATTTTTCTGGAACAGGGCCTCGTTCCACAAAAGATTTCCTCCACCCTCGCGATTCCAACCACAAATGGTTTGGTCAATGTCTCATTTGCCAGCTATGACCCAACAACCTATGTTGCACCAAGCCAAATTGATGTGTCAGTGAATGGCAAGACTGTGGCAAATACCGCATTACTTACCGATATTGGTGCCTTGGCGGTAAAAACCCTTAAGGAAAATATTGCAGCCAACCTCACCACCCAGATTGCGCGTTCAACCGCCAAGTATGCGGTGCAAAAAGAACTGGGCAATCGTTTAGGGGTATTGGGCCAACTTGCGGGCAACGTGTATAACACCGCCACTGAAAAAGCGGATGTACGTGCATGGAACACCTTGCCAAGCAATGCACAGGTCACCCGACTCTCACTTCCTGCTGGCAGCCATACCATCCAGCTTAAAAACAACTACGCAAATCAAAGCATCAATATTGAAGTAAAACCAAACCAGACCACTTTTATCCGTGGTATTGAAACCAACCAACAAATCGTTGCTGATAGTTTCAGCATTGCAAAATAATGACTTGAGTAAAACATTATGAAAAAACTGCTTTTACCTATAATCCTGTGTGGCTCTGTCCTTGGGCTCACCGCATGTACAGCACCAAATGCCATGCGTACACAAACAGACCCTGCAACGGGCGCAAGCAATGTCAGAACCATGACCAGCAACCCGATACTGGCAACACGCATTGGGGTCAACCGCGTCAACATGACCACGCTTGGGGATATTAAAAAAGCGTCACTGGCCTTAAAAAATGGTTGGTTCTATGCACAATCGTTTGAATACAAGATTGTTTGGTTTGATGCAGATGGCACTGAAATCAATCCAGAGGGGGCCACCTGGAAACCGATTACATTACAGGGACGTGAAGTTAAAACCGTTCAGTCTGTCGCACCAAACCCACGTGGTGTAGACGTACTTATTTACATGAAGAAAGACTAATCAACAGCTTATTTATAAGGGGTAAGACATGAAATTCCGCACTTTGGCTTTAGCAACCACAATTGGCACCATGGCATTGTTCAGTGGCTGTGCCTCCCAGTCTGTATCTTATGGCGATGCACAGGCAACTGAGACCTTAACCAAGGATTTTGGTTCAACCGACCTTCAACAAATCGCAGCCAAGATGGTTGATGACATGCTGGCGTTTCCACCTGTGATTGAAATGACCCAGGCCCGCCGTCCAGTGCTGTTTGTTGACCGTATCAAAAACAAAACACAAGAGCATATTGATACTGAATCCATTACCGATACCATCCAGAACAAACTGATTAATTCTGGAAAATTCCGTTTCGTTGACATGACTTCTGTGGGCGCAATGGCAGACCAGTTGGCTTATCAACAGCAAAGTGGCATGGTTGACAAACGCACAGCAGTAAAAACAGGTTCTCAAATTGCCGCTGAATACATGCTGAATGGCAACTTATCCAGCATCGTAAAAAACTCAGGCGGTAAGAGTGATGTGTACTACAAGTTCACCTTCAAATTACAAAACCTGAAAACAGGTATTGTTGAATGGACAGGCGAGAAAGAAATTCGCAAGTCGGCTAAACGTGCTGCTTTTGGTTTATAAACCATTCACAACAACAATGAACTCGATGTTCAGTACCTCCTGAGGCATCGGGTCACATAGAATGATAGAAAATGATGAAATCCTTATTTTGTGCAGCCCTGTTCTGCTTAACAACAATTCATTCAGCCAATGCTGCCCTACAAGAAGTCATGAAAGAAGCCACAGGTAGCGGCCCAACCCAGCAACAGGCCATTGCGGAAGCCCTGCTGATTGCAGCACAGTCTGTAAATGGCACCAGTGTCAGTTCACGTACCGATTTAGCTGAAGAAGTGAACATGGTGGTCAGCAACAATCATTGGAGCTATCAGGGTAAAACCTCGCCTGTGTTTAGCGTTGAAACGCAGGGTACTAATGCGATTAACCGCTTTCAGGTGTTAAGTATTTCTGGTTCTGGCAAGAACTACCGCGCCAAAGTGCGTGCCTATGTCAGCAAATTCCAGTCCAGTGTCGCTGATCAACATTTACGCCGCATTGCGGTGATGCCATTCCAGTATAACTATGCAAAAACACAAATCACCGATGGCAGTGATGCCGATGATTTTGTCACTGAAGTTGCTGATCTAGTTGGTACACAACTGGCAAACTCACGTCAGTTAAGTTTGGTGAGTCGAGACTATATTGAGGAAATGGCAAGTGAAAATGCCTTTCTTCGCTGGGATGGTGCCCCTGCTGAAATGGCACGTCTTGGACAGAAAGTGGGTGCTGACTATATTTTGGTGGGACGCATCAATGAAGCCAAAACCACACAGGGCCGTTCTTTCTACGGTGCCGTACCTGCTGGACAACAAGCCATCCGTCTGAACTGGCGAGTGATTGAGGTCAATACAGGCAAAGTTGCTGCCGCGGGAACAGTGAATCAACAGCAACGCCAATCCCTAGGTGACTTGATTCACAGCGCACAGCCTGCCACTTCATCTGACCTACTGGCACAGCAAATCACCAATGAAGTTTTGAGTGGCTTATCTTTAACGCCCGTCAATTATTCAAGCCAAGGTACGAATCAGATTGAGTCATCAGAACCGTTGTCTGATGCCGACCTAACACCAGGCTCAAGCGAAAAACCTGTTCGCTGGTGATCAAAAGGGGCTGTAAATACAGCCCCTTTTTTTATTAATTTCCCTGCACCAAACGTCTGGCACTGATAATGCCTGGCTGCTGCTCCAAACGCGCCAATAAACGGGACAATTGCGCCAAACCTTTGACTTCAATCAACAGTTTCATGTTGGCAATGCCATCCGCCTCAGAAATGGTATTGACCTGACGGATATTGATCTGGTCTGAGAAAATCACTTGGGTTAGGTCCTTAAGCAAGCCACGGCGATCATAGGCCTCAACCACAATCTGCACACTTTGACCACGTGTTGGCTGCATTTCCCAATCCGCCTCAACCGCACGTTCAGGTTCTTGCGTGGTCATCCGAATATAATCAGGGCACGCAATCTTGTGGATACTGACACCACGATTTAAGGTGATATAACCACCTATCGACTCGCCATGTACAGGCTGGCAGCACTGGGCAACATGCAGTTCCACATTGTCCAGTCCATCAATCAGGATGCCATGTGCAGACAAGGTATGGCTGGCACGTGGATTCAGGGCAGGTTTCAACACCAGCTCAGGCTCATCCTGATCCAGATGCATCTGACGATTGACCTGATTAATCAGAGCATGCAGGCTAATGTCACCATTGACCAGACCGACCAGAATATCATCCCCAGACTTCACATTAAAATGCGATGAATAATCATTTAAATCAATGCTTTTTGGGTGAATTGCTAAACGTGAAAGCTCTTTGGTCAGTAGCTCACGTCCAACCTCAATATTCTTGCTACGGTCCTGCTGCCTAAACCAATGACGCAACTTGTCACGGGCACGGGCGGTCTTGATATAACCTAAAGAGTTTACCAACCAGTCACGGTTTGGTTCACGATCTTTCTTGGTGAGAATCTCAACCTGTTCACCTGTTTTTAGGGTATAGGTGAGCGGTACATAACGCTGGTTGACCCGTGCCGCATAGCACTTGTTCCCCACCTCGGTATGCACATGGTAGGCAAAATCCAGAACGGTTGAACCACGTGGCAACTCCTTAATGTCACCATCTCGGCTGAATACATAGATCTTTTCAAAATTTTCAAAATCCTGAATCTGATCAATGTCATTGGATTCATCATCTTCGGTATGTGGCGTGGTTTCAGTACGTTCCTGATAGTGTTCCAGCACCGCACGGAGGGAATGTAGACGATGGTTGAATGAATGGTCAGTGTTCTTTTCACCTTCTTTATAGTTGAAGTGTGAGCAAACTCCAAGCTCCGCCTCATCATGCATGTCAAAAGTACGGATTTGCACTTCCAGTGACTTGTTTTCGGCAATCACTGCGGTATGCAATGAACGGTAGCCATTGGCTTTCGGATTGGTAATATAGTCATCAAACTGGTTCGGGATGTGTCGCCAGATTTGATGCACAATCCCCAGCGCGTGATAGCAGTCAGGGACATTCTTCACCAACACACGCACAGCACGAATATCATAGAGCTGGTCAAAGCTGAGGTTCTTGCTTTTCATTTTTCGATAAATCGAATAAATGTGCTTCACCCGCCCCGTAATCTCGGCCTGAATGTCGTACTCTGCCAATTCGGTCTTAAGCTTATCAATCACAAACTGGATATATTGTTCCCGCTCCAGACGCTTTTCATTCAGCAGTGCAGCAATTTCCTTATAACGTTCTGGTGCCAGATAGCGGAAAGCCAGATCCTCCAGTTCCCACTTGAGCTGCGCAATACCCAGACGGTGTGCCAGTGGTGAGTAAATAGTCAGGATTTCCCGTGCCACCCGTTCCTGACGTTCCTTGCTTGCGGTTGCCAGTTCACGTAAAGAATAGGTACGTTCCGCCAGCTTGATGAGAACCACACGAACATCTTCAGTCACCGAGATCAGCATTTTATAAATGCCACTGAGGTGTTCACGCTGGTTATTGTTGAAATGGTCTTCCAGACGCTTGTTTTTTTCAATCAGTTCAGACAGTTTACCCATTGCAAGTGTGCCCTTGACCAGGCTATGCACTTGCTCGCCAAACTGTTGCTGAATATTTTCCAGGGTGATTAAGCCCTCACGCACACTGCGGTACAACACTGCCGCTGAAAGCGTATCTTCATCAACATGCAGATGCGCTAAAATATCGGCCATGCCAATCCCTGTACTAAAGGTATTGGTCCGATGGTTTACCGTGGTTTCCAGCTCTTTTGCCAAGGTCAGTTCTGCAACCTGCTGAAGTTGCCTTAACTCTGCCCCATCCAAGATATCACGCACCCGATCCAGCCAGGACACCAGACCACTTTGCGCTTCAGCGGCATGTTCTACAGTCGCTTCCTCAGACAACTCATGGAGCTGTCCAGGTAACTGTTCACGTACTGTGACCATACCATTCTCCTCTGGCTAAATAACTCATTTTCTAATCGTTTATCTCTTCGATTTTTTCAGGCTGCCCAATCTTTTCAAACTGTTCAGTTTTCTCAAATAGTGCAATGGATTCAATATGTTCAGTATGTGTAAACATATCCATCACTGCGGCTTTTTTGAGTTGATAGCCATATTGTGCCAGTACACCCGCATCCCTTGCCAGTGTTGAAGGATTACATGAAACATAAACGATTCTTTTTGCTCCAAAATTAGGTACATATTGCATAACTTCAACCGCACCTGAACGTGGAGGATCAATCAATAATGCATCAAATCCCTGTTTTGCCCAAGAATGATGCGAAAAGTCTTTTGTTAAATCTTGTGAAAAGAACTGTGCATGGGCCAACTGGTTTGCTTTCGCATTCTCTGTTGCCCGTTGCACCATCTCATCACTTGCCTCAACACCGACCACCTGACCCGTCTCACCGACACAGCGTGCCAAAGGTAGAGAAAAGTTGCCCAACCCACAAAACAGGTCAAGCACCCTTTCCCCTTTCTGTAACTGTAGCAATTCACATGCCAACTGAATCATTCTCGCATTTACCCCACTATTGACTTGGGTAAAGTCCAGAGGTGAAAATGCAAACTTGATGGCAAAGTCATCCAGGCTATAGTGCAGACGCATCTCCGCATGGACATCATCGACACGATGAACACTGTCCGCACCTTTCGGCTGCAAATACAGTTGCCATCCCTTGAGTAACGTAAATTGACGTAATTGGTTGACATCCGACACATTTAATTCATCTAAATGACGAACTAGCAATGCGACCTCGGTATCCCCCATCGCCAATTCTATATGACCAATATGAGCCTTGCCTGTTAGACTTTCGAGAAGTTTCTTCAGTTCAGGCAATACATCCGACAGGGTTTGGTCCAGCACCTTGCAGTGCTGGATTTCAGTCAGATGGTTGCTGTGATGTTCACGAAACCCCATCACCAGACGATTCTGCTTATGCAGATAACGTACCCCGATACGCGCACGACGGCGATAATCGGTTTTTACAGAACGAATCGGGTCCAGCCACTGTTCAGGTTGCAATCCTGCAAAATGCTGTAAATGCGACTGCAATACCTGCTGCTTAAGTAAAACCTGCTGGTCAGGGTGAATATGTTGCAAGCTACAGCCACCGCACACGCCAAAATGTGGACAGATCGGATCAATTCGCCCCTCGGCGGCATCACTTTCCAGCCTGAGCATTTCCGCTTCTTCCAGACGGGTGGTCTGGTTGGTAATCTTCGCCTGTACAGTTTCCCCCACCAGCGCATAGCGGATAAACACTTTCTTGCCCTGCTTTTCCTTGGGATGGTCTGGATGCGTGCCATAATGCGCAATTCCACGTCCTTCATGTGAAAAGGACTCCACCTGAAAGATATAGACAGGATTTTGTGCTGGGCGGCGTTTTGCTTTATGTTTCAAAAGATGAACCTAAATTTTTGGTGCAAACGTGTGTGCGGTGAATACAGTATATTGCGATGTCTGCCGCCATACCTGTAAAAATTCTGTTTGTTGCGTCTGTGTCTGTAAATAATCGGCTGTCGCCTGAATCCATTGCTGGTGATCCTGTTGATTCAACTGACCTTTTAGCAATAGCCAGCGCAGATAGACCAGCCATGTGTTAAGCACATCACCCTCACAGTAACTGGTGAGTTTCAACCATTGTTCAGTGCGTACATATTCAGGCACATGATAACCCGTTTCACCACGTTTTCCAGGGAATCCCAACAGACAGGCAATGTCATCCAGCTTCTGGAAATTACGCCCATTAAACATCGCCATCACATCCATCAGGTCAACATGGCGATGATGGTAACGATTCTGGTAATTGTTAAAGCGCTTCTGGTTATCAATTTCACCCTGATCAAACAGGCTTGGCGCAGAAAGCCCATGATACATAGCACGGAACAGAATCACGGGCAGGTCAAACTGCGAACCATTCCAGCTCACCAGCGTCGGCTGCTTCTTGTCAAAAATGGACAGGAATTTTGTCAGCATTTCTGCCTCGGAACCCTGCTCCCGACTAAATGAAAATAGGCGAAAGCCCTTTTCATCAATCCATAAACCTGAAATACAGACAATTTCATGCAAGGGTAGACGCTGAAAATCGCTGCCTGATTCCTGACGGCGGATTTTGGTCAGTGCCTGTTCCACATCGGTTTCAGGCAAATCAAGATGATAAAGATGAGCACCAGCCTTTAAGTCAGTCAGTGTTTCAATATCAAAAACTAAAATTGGAAAACGCAAGCTCATCATTCAGTGTAATCAGTTAGGCCTGATCTTCATCTTGAACTGAAAACAGCCCTGTTGACAAGTAACGATCACCACGGTCGCAGATAATGCACACAATCACGGCATCAGGTGTTTCCTCAGCAATTTTGAGTGATGCCCACACCGCCCCACCAGAAGAGGTTCCCGCACTGATGCCTTCCGTACGTGCCAGTTTACGCATGGTCTGTTCCGCTGCAAGCTGTGGAATATCAATGATACGGTCCACACGGCTACGGTCAAAAATGGTTGGCAGATATTCTTCAGGCCAACGGCGAATTCCCGCAATGCTCGCCCCATCTTCGGGTTGTAAACCGACAATCTGAATCTCTGGGTTTTGTTCTTTTAAATATTTTGAAACACCCATGATGGTGCCCGTGGTGCCCATTGAGCTGACAAAATGCGTAATTTTTCCAGCTGTCTGCTTCCAGATTTCAGGACCTGTGGTGAGGTAATGCGCCTCAACATTATCTGGATTGCCAAACTGGTTCAGGACAAAGCCCTTGCCATCCGCCTGCATTTGCGTGGCAAGGTCACGCGCACCTTCCATTCCCTGCTGCTGCGTCACCTCAATCAGTTCAGCACCATAGGCCAGCATGGCGTCCTTACGTTCCTGACTCATGTTGTTTGGCATGATCAGCTTCATTTTATAGCCACGCATCGCGGCAACCATCGCCAGGGCTATTCCCGTGTTGCCACTGGTGGCCTCAATCAAGGTGTCGCCTGGCTGAATCTGCCCACGCTTTTCTGCCTGGACAATCATGTTATAGGCAGGGCGATCCTTGACCGAACCCGCTGGATTATTGCCTTCCAGTTTTGCCAATACCGTAGCTTGAGTATGACACGCCAAACGCTGCAAACGGACTAAAGGGGTTTTACCAACATAATAGTCCAGTAAAAATTCATCTGCTAAAAAATCAGTTTGCGTATTCGTCATGATCGACACCGATATTAAGGTGGCGACTATTGTATGAAAAAAATGGAAATACTGCACCTTTTCACTATGCTTTTTATTGGCTAGCCCATACCGCTGTTTGCCACAAAGCATGCTAAGATGTTGCACAGAATGATAAATCTGACCGCATTATGTCAAATTTCAATAAAACCCTGTCAAAACGCTTACGGCTCAATCATGCCTATGGACAACTGATTGCCCTCATTCTAGTGCCAATCGCAATTTTGACAGGTGTGGGAATTTTCTGGGTTTTATCTGAAACGACCAATGCGGCCAAACAGCAGCAACGCTCCGACGCCTCCGCCATTCTGGCACGCTACCACCAGACCGCGAATGATCTACTGCAACTGGTGCAGCAACATCCTGACCAATATGACCGCGCCCAGAACATCATGCAGAAGATGTTTGATGAGCGAAACCTGCAACGTGCGGTCCTGATTGACAACAAGGGGCAGACCTACTTAAGCGTGGGCTACCAGAACAATCGCTTCTGGCCAACGTTTCCTGACAACAGTAATTTTTTTGGCCCGATTTCGCACAACCACAATAATATTTATGGTGCAAAACTGGATGCCAGCAATCCTGATTCTGTGTGGCTGATGATTGAACTGGACAATCAGCCTCTGGAACTGGCCCGCTATAAAATCCTGCTTTCGCTGGTGGCGACAGGTCTGATTACTCTGATGATTCTATTATTTTGCCTGAATGTTTTTTCACGACGCTGGCTGGCACCACTGTATGAAATCCGTATGCAGATGCAGCGCCTGAATGCCGATACACTGGATCAGCATATTGTGGTGAACAGTACAGGCGAATTACGTCTGCTCCAACGGGATATTGCCAATGTGGTTAAACGTCTACACTTTAGTTTTCTGGAACTTAAAGAACATACTGAGCAAACTGAAGAAGACTTACGCCGTACACTGGATACGCTGGAAGTTCAGAACATTACCTATCGTCAGGCACGCGATCAGGCGATTTCATCAAATCAATCCAAGTCCGTCTTTTTGGCCAATATCAGCCATGAACTCAGAACGCCATTGAACAGTATTGATGGCTTTATTCATTTGCTGTTACGCCAGCAAAACCTAAGCAATGAGCAGAACCTCTATCTACAGACCATCCGAAAATCCTCTGCACATTTATTGGCATTGATCAATGATGTACTGGATTTCTCCAAAATTGATGCAGGCAAGCTGGAACTTGAGACTGCCCCTTTTGATCTTGAGGAAGCCATTTTTGATGTGATGGACATGCTTTCGCCGTTGGCCGCACAGAAGCATATCAATATGGCATTTTATTATGCCGAGAACATCCCACAACATGTGATTGGTGATGCGCTACGTTTCAAGCAAATTCTGACCAACCTGATTTCCAATGCCATCAAGTTTACCCCTGATGGTGAGATCATTGTCCGTGTCCGCATGGAAGATGATGATATTGGACAGTGCCTACTACATTTCAGCGTTCAGGACAGCGGGATTGGTCTCAGCGGTACCGACCGTAAAAAGCTGTTTGAATCATTTTCGCAGGGTGATGCCTCGGTTACACGTCAGTTTGGTGGAACAGGACTGGGCCTGGCAATTTCCAAGCAGCTTGTTCACCTGATGCATGGCCAGATTGGATTTGAGGATAATCAGGAACGTGCACCAACCGAGAAAGGTTCAACATTCTGGTTTACCGCCTCATTCAAGCTTGAGGAAGAAGATGAAACTGTGGAGCATCCTCATTTCGACCAATTGAAAGTGGTGTCTTATCTGGCCCATCCCGCAACCGCGAGTGTGCTGCGCTCATATCTGGAAAACTACCATGTGGCGCATATTGAAACACAGTCGATCCTTGACCTGTTCAGCCGCCTCAACCACCTGAACCAGCAGGAAAACACCTGGCTCATTGTTGACCATAGCGGTGATACCGAAGCCTTACTCAAGGAAATTCGCCAGCGTTATCATGGCAATCTGGCAGTTTACGGTTATCAAATGAGCCTTGAGCCGAACATGCTGAATGAATACCGTGCCCGTCCACTGTATCAGCCATTAAGCCGCCGTGAACTGGTCCAATTGTTGGGTAACCAGCCTGTGTTTGAACAGGAATCTGAGGATTTCAATGGTCAGGGCTTACACGTATTGGCCGTTGATGACCATCTTCCCAACCTGATTGTGCTTGAGGCACTGTTGGGCGAACTGAATGTCACCACCACCAAGGCATTAAGCGGCCAGAAAGCGATTGACATGATCCAGCAGCGGATTGAACAAAAGCTGCCACCCTTTGACCTTGTGTTTATGGATATTCAGATGCCTGTCATGTCTGGAATTGATACTACCCGAGCCATTCGCTCGCTTGAGTCAACGCTGGATACAGGCATGCAACTCCCGATTATTGCACTGACCGCACATGCACTGGCTGATGAAAAACAGAAATTGCTAAAAGTGGGTATGAATGATTATGTGACCAAGCCAATCCAAATGGAACAGATCATTCAAATCCTGACCCATTGGACCAAAAACAACTTCTCTTCCCAGCCTGTCAATACTGAACAGAAGCACCCGACAGAATCAATTGATCCACAGATTTTAAACTGGCAGCAAAGTATCCAGCTGGCAGCCAACAAGGAAGAACTGGCGCAGGACCTATTGGGTATGCTGGTGGATAGCTTTGATACTGAACTGACTGAAATGCAGCAATTGATTGAGTTGGAGGATTTCCCCCAGCTTGAGCATGTGCTACACCGCCTTTATGGTGCAACACGCTACGTTGGCACCCCAGCTTTACAAAAGGTTTCAGGGGAATTTGAGCAATTCGTTTCAACCCTGCGTAAAGAGCGCCGCAAAGCAGATGATGCCTTTATACGGGAAACCAACCATCGTTTTAATGAGTTGAACTTTGCGATTGATCAGGTTAGACAGGCCGCCAGCCTGATTTTACATTCCCACGATACCTAGGGTCTGCTGGCATCTACAAGATGCTGGTCATCACCGCTATTTGTGACTGTGGTGTCATGTTTCAGGTGAAAGACTCATGTTATGCTGCCCAGCATCGAACACAATAAGAGTAAGGCAAATGGCACTGTTACGAGTTGAAAAGAACAATGGAATTGCAACGGTTTACCTCAACCGCCCAGAAAAACGCAACGCGATGAGTTTTGCGTTATTAAAAGAACTGGTGACAACTGCAAAGAAAATTGAAAAAGACCGTTCGATTCGTTGCGTCATTTTAACAGGTGAGGCACAGGTTTTTAGTGCGGGTATTGACCTATCTGACCTGAACAACCCTAAAAATACCGCATTCGCCGCATGGGAACTGATCAAGCCAGGTCAAAGCCTGTTCCAGAAAGCTTTCCTGATTTGGCAAAACTTACCAATTCCAGTGATTGCCGCAATTGAGGGTTATTGCTTTGGGGCGGGCATGCAGCTTGCGCTTGCTGCGGATATCCGTATTGCAACGCCGACCACCCAAATGTCAATTATGGAAAGCCGCTGGGGACTGGTTCCAGATATGGGCCTAACCCGCTCATTGAAAGGACTGATTGGCGTTGATTTAGCCAAGGAGCTTACCCTGACCGCACGTGTATTTGATGCAGAATACGCCAAAGAAATTGGTTTGGTCACACATCTGGACAACAATCCGTTGGCAAAGGCCAATGTGATTGCACAGGAAATGCTGCAACGTTCCCCAGATGCCATCATGGCAGCGAAACGGGTACTAGATGCCATGGAACACCAGCCAGAAAAGGCACTACGTTTAGAGAAGTTATGGCAGCTTAAACTTTTGTTGGGTAAAAACAGCAGTCTTGCACGCAAGAAAGACAAGAATCCTGAGATTCAGTTCTTACCGCGTCAGTATAAGTAATTACAGCTTGGATAAATTCACATGCATGTTGATCAACAAACACCTATCGCTTTTTTAGGTATGGGTTTAATGGGAAGCCGAATGGCCAGCCGATTATTACAGGCGGGTTATACGGTAGCAGTTTGGAACCGTAGCCCTCATGCATGTGAGCCACTTATTCAACAGGGCGCAGCAACTTTAGCTTTGGAAGATATTGGAAATTATCCTGTCATTCTCACCTGTCTGGCTGACGATCAGGCAGTTCAAAGTGTTTTTGCCCAAATCCAGCCTTATTTACAGGCCAGACAAGTCATTGTTGATTTCTCCAGCTTATCGGTCGCAGCAACGCAACAACTGGCGCAATCTGCTCAACAGCAAGAGGTTATCTGGATTGACTCACCTGTCTCTGGTGGAACAATCGGTGCTGAACAGGGAAGCCTGGTTATTTTTGCAGGTGGAAATGCTCAAACGATTCAACAACTCAGTCCAGTTTATCAACTACTATCGCAGCGTGTGACCCGCATGGGAGACTCAGGCACTGGTCAAGCCACTAAAATCTGCAATCAATTGATTGTTGCGGCAAACAGCACCCTGATTGCTGAAGCAGTGGCGCTTGCTGATCGAGCTGGAGTGGACACCACACTCCTTGCCCCTGCGCTTGCAGGAGGTTTCGCAGATTCCAAACCTTTCCAGATTCTTGCACCACGTATGGCAACTCACAACTTTGAACCTGTGCAATGGAAAGTGCAAACATTATCAAAAGATTTAAACAATGCGCTAAAACTTGCACAAAATCTAAACTTAAAGATACCTGTTGCACAAAAAGCTTTATTACAGTTACAAGCCCACCAAGAAAATGGCTTTTCTGAGAAAGATTTAGCAACTATCATTCAATATATAGAACAATAATATTGATTTGGGGAGCCTGAAATGAGCCATCTTGCAGTCAATTTATCCATGATTTTTACTGAAGTTCCTCTTATTGAGCGCTTCGCCTTGGCACATGCCCACGGTTTTGAACACGTTGAAATTCAGTTTCCTTATGAACTCGACATTTTCGATATTCGAACCCAACTGGAACAGCACAACCTCTCCCTATGTCTGATCAATGTTCCTGCTGGCGACCTGATGCAGGGTGGTAATGGGCTAGCGGGTATCCCAGGACGAGAGGTGGAGTTCCATCATGCACTTGAGCTGGCAATTCGCTATGCCACAGCATTGGATGTTCCACGTGTGAATATTTTAGCGGGCAAACAGCCTTTAGACGCTGACCTGCTCCCTTGTTTAAACACCCTATCAAGCAATCTCAAACTGGCCTGTCACATGCTGACAGAGCAAGGGATTGAACCCCTTTTCGAAATGATCAATGGCACCGACATGCCTCGCTTTTTGGTGCAGAATATTGCCCAGGCACAGGAAATGCTGGAGGCCATCAACCATCCCGCACTGAAAATGCAATATGACTGCTACCATATGGCCATGATGGGTGAGGATATTTTGACAGGCCTACAGGAAAACCTGCACCAGATTGGACATATCCAGTTCGCCGACTGCCCTAGCCGTCACGAACCCGACACGGGCAATATTGCATATAAGGCAATTTTTGACTGGCTATTACAAAGTGGCTATCAGGGCTTTATTGGGGCGGAATATAAACCAAAAACCCATTCAGATCAGTCCTTTGCATGGAAACAGAAATACTTTGCCAATGACGTTAACACCTAGAGTCAGACATAAACTGTTACCGCTAAATTTGAACTTTTTAGAGAAAAACGGTATATTTGACAATGAGTAATTGTCAGGAAAATATACCCTCTATGAATTTAGAACCATCGCCCAGCGCTTCTAATTCTCACGACCTAAAAATCAAAACATCGAATCAAGATGTACAGGCTTGCTTAAAAGTTGTACATGAAGCCCTCACAGATGTAAAAGCCAAAGATATTCTAGAACTTGATGTCAGTTCGATCAGCAATGTTGCCGATGCGATTGTGATTGCAAGTGGCACCTCAACCCGTCATGTTAAAGCCCTTGCGGATAATGTTGCTGATGAAGCACGTAAAGCAGGTTTTCGCCCAATTGGTGTCGAAGGTGAACGCGATGCTGAATGGATCCTCATTGACCTTGGTTTCGTTGTGGTACACGTGATGTTGCCAACAGCCCGTAAATTCTATGATCTTGAAAGTTTATGGCGCGCACCTGAATCCGTTGCCTAAAACTTAAGAAAAGCGACCAATAAGGTCGCTTTTTTCATTCCTACAACAACTGGCTTAAGTCGACTGCTGGGTGATGCTGTTTTATTTCATGCTTAATCTGTGCATACAGTTGATCCGCCTTGCCTGGACCATAAAAACTACAGTAGATCGCATACAGCGTTGTAATCATAACCGCATAAGCCTCTTTCGGCATTTGCATCAAGCACTGCTTCTCTGAACCTGCAATATACCAATATCCAGCAAGTAAACGATGTTTCTTCATTTTGCCCTGAATCTCTGCCACAAAATCCAGATAATCAGGTTGACTGACGCCTTTTAACACACCCATCACAAAGTCATGGAACGCCTGAAACAGGTCCATTGTTTCGGGACTTGTCTCAGCGGGCATAACTTCTTTATCCGTTTTTACCTTGAGGCGTTCCTGTTTCTCAACCACCGAAATTTCATACAATACCTGCCGCAACATCTCCTTGCGCTGCAAGCGTAGGTCATCACTGGTACAAATTTCACTGAGAAAACGATTTAATACAAAGGATGGCTGGTGACCATATTCACTTTCCCAGTACTGCAAAACCCGCTGCAATACCGAGTCTGGCAAGAACTGTGCAAGCCCCTTTTCCACTGCCAGCCTTTTTTGTTCAATGCTTAATTCAGCCATAACAATCACCTCCCTTAATGGCGATGAGTGATATTTTCGGTTTCAAAGGTGACATCCCTCTGAAACTCTGGGTATGACAATTCAGCATGTTCGGTATAATCCAGTCCCCGCTGTTCATGTTGCTGGGAAACCCTTAAACCACCGAGAACCTTGTCGAGCACCTTAAACATGATAAACGCGGCACCAAAGCCCCAGACAAATGCGGCCCCCACACCCAAAGCCTGAACGGAGATCACATCAAGGTTAAACGGTTTCTCCAGAAAGAAGACACCTGCGGCAATGGTTCCCCATGCTCCACACACCCCATGTACTGCAACAGCATCCACCACATCATCCAGCCGCATCTTTTCAATTAACAAAGGTACAAAAGTCATCAGCAAACCCGCTATAGCACCTGTGATGACCGCAAATAGGGGTGACATGGTGGCACAACCCGCCGTGATTGAAACCAGACCACCCAGTGATGCGTTAATGGTATTGCGCATGAGCACCGCCTTGGATTGAAGCAAGGCCAGAACCATATACGTTGCAGCCGCAGCACAGGCAGCCAAATGCGTGTTGAGGGCAATACGTCCAATGCTCACACTTGCGGCAACCGTGGATGCCGCATTAAACCCAAACCACGCAAACCATAGCACAAAGCCACCCAATGCCACCAAAGGCAGATTATGTCCTGCTAGAAAATGGCTTTGCCCCTTACGACCAAACCGTCCCAAACGAGGGCCAAGCACCATAATGCCTGCAAGCGCAACCCATCCACCAATTGAATGCACCACAGTTGAACCAGCAAAATCAATAAATCCCAAAGCTTTCAGCCAGCCATCACCACCGAACAGTCCGCCCCATGCCCAGCTACCAAATACAGGGTAAATGATGCCACTTACAAAAACCGCACTTACCACATAAGCCACAAAATGGATGCGTTCAGCCATGGCACCACTGGCAATCGTGGTGGCTGTCGCCGCAAACATCATCTGAAAGAACAACAGGTTCCAGTGCCAGTCATCCAGTTGATCTGGCATAAAATGACTGAGTCCGATCCACCCTGTTTGATTCAGGCCAAACATCAGGCCAAAGCCAAACAGCCAGAAAATAAGTCCTCCAATACAGGTATCCATATAGTTCTTCATGAGTACATTCACGGTATTTTTACTGCGCACCGAGCCGCTCTCGATCAGTGCAAAACCTGCCTGCATAAAGAAAACCAGAATACCACCCACCACCACCCATACACTATCCAGGGAAATACGGATTTCCTGAATATTTGTCGTGGTTTCAGCAGATGCATGGGATGTGAGAGATAGTAAAAACAACAATATTAAAATTATACTTTTCATAAAATTCCCCTAGAAACACCAAGTAATCCGATGCAAAGACAATGCCAAAATGAATTCTTTTTTTCTTTTAATAATTCATTGGTTTATATTTATTCATCATAAAAAAATGATCTAAACTAAATACTTAATATCCAGACCTTTATACACCTTTTATCAATAACAATCTCTTCTTCCCTTTCAAATTTGACATGACAAGTTGTCAAAATTACCGCACTATAGGGCCTGCTTTAAAATTCATCAAATAAAGAGCATTATTGGAGTAGATGAAGTGAAAATTCTGATTACAGGTGCAAATACAGGTATTGGTTTTGCCACAGCGGAAGAGTTGGTAAAGCAAGGACAGCACGTCATTCTTGCCTGCCGTAATCCGCAAAAAGCGCAAGCTGCGCAGGATAAATTGCGTGCATTGGGTCACGGGCAGGTTGATTTGGTTTCCCTCGATTTGAACAGTCTTGAATCAACCCGCAACACAGCCGATGAGATTGCAGACCGCTACGGTAGTCTTGATGTCCTGATTAACAACGCAGGACTATTTGCCAAAACCAAGCAGCTGACGCAGGATGGTTTTGAACAACAGTTTGGTGTGAATTATCTGGGCCACTTTCTACTGACACATAAGCTGATTCCTGTTTTGGAACAGGCACCTAAAGCTCGAATTGTACATCTCGCCTCAATTGCACATTGGGCTGGTTCAATCAAACCGAATAAGTTCCGTGCAGAGGGTTTTTATAATCCCCTGTTCTATTATGGTCAGTCCAAGCTCGCAAACCTACTGTTCAGCAATGCACTTGCTGAACGCATGGCTGGCAGCAGCATCACCAACAACTCACTGCATCCAGGAGGCGTTGCCTCTGACATTTATCGCGAACTGCCAAAACCTGTTTATGAAGTGATGAAAATTGGTTTAGTACCGACCTCGGTTCCTGCAAAGTTGATTACGCAAATGGCGACTGGAGATGATTGGGCGAAGCGTAATGGAGAATATGTCAGTGCACACATGCCAGACTTGAAATCACCACATGCTAAAAACCAGCAACTTGCCCGTGATCTTTATGCACAATCTATGGATCTTGTAGAAAAATACCTTTAATAAATATGCTCTAACAAAAAAGCCACCTAACGGTGGCTTCTTCAATCCTGATGAGGTCAGATTAGTGACCACCACCATTGATTGCTTTTGTCATATCTTCAACAACTTTCTTCGCATCACCAAAGATCATCATGGTTTTTTCATTGTAGAACAAGTCATTGTCCAGACCAGCATAACCTGTTGCCATAGAACGCTTGATCACCATAATGGTACGTGCTTTATGCGCTTCAAGAATCGGCATGCCATAGATTGGTGAGCTTGGATCATCTTTCGCTGCTGGGTTAACAACATCATTCGCACCGATAACCAGTACCACATCAGTTGCTGGGAAGTCAGAGTTGATCTCATCCATTTCCAGGATATCTTCATAGGCAACATCCGCTTCAGCTAACAATACGTTCATGTGACCAGGCATACGACCCGCAACTGGGTGAATCGCAAAGCGAACTTTTACGCCCTGTTCTTTCAGGATTTCACACAATTCTTTAACCGCATTCTGTGCACGACCTTGCGCCATACCATAACCAGGTACAATCACAACGCTGTCTGCATTTGACATCAGGAAGCCTGCATCATCTGCTGAACCAGAACGGTAGTTACGCTGAACTTGCTCACCTTTGTCTGCTGAGGCAACTGCTGCACCACCCATTGCACCACCAAACAATACGTTGATGATTGAACGGTTCATCGCTTTACACATGATATAAGACAGAATCGCACCAGAAGAACCAACCAGTGAACCAGCAACGATCAACATATTGTTTTCAAGTGTGAAACCAATACCTGCCGCAGCCCAACCAGAGAATGAGTTCAATAGCGATACCACAACTGGCATATCACCACCACCCACTGGTGCAATCCACACCCAGCCGAATACAAGTGCAAGAGCCGTCATCGCCCAGAATGCAGTCATGTTGCCTGTAGTGAAGAAGTAGAAACCACATGCAAGCATTGCAATAAAGATGATCGCCTGAACAGGTTTAACCCATGCACCAGAAATTGTTTTGGCCCATTTTTTCGCAGCCAATTTACCATAGGCAAATACAGATGCCGTGAACGTAATCGCACCAACGAAACAGCCCACGAACAATTCAAACAGGTGAACTGCGCTCATGTGTGCATGCTGTACGCCAGCAGCTTCCAATGCATCTTTATTTTGCTCAAACAATGCAATTAGCTGGTTATTGTGCAGAATCGCAGCAATTGCAATCAATACCGCAGCCAAACCCACCAATGAGTGCATCAATGCAACAGTTTCAGGCATTTGTGTCATAGGTACTGTTTTCGCACGAGCGATACCCACAACCGCACCCAGCACCATCGCTCCGCCAATCATCCAAACCACAGGGTGTTCAGCAACGAAGAATGTGGTGATGACTGCAATGGTCATTGCGACCATGCCATAACGGTTACCCGCGATTGCAGTCTTAGGACCAGACAAGCCACGCAAGGTTAGGATAAAGAGAACTGCACCAATCAGGTAGAACCAGTTCGCAAATTCACGAATAAATTCCATCAATTAGCCCTCTTTTTTCTTTTGCTTTGGCTTGAACATCTCAAGCATACGAGCAGTTACTGCAAAGCCACCGAAAATGTTGATACTTGCCAGGAACACAGCAACTGCGCCAAGGATACTCACAACATTTACACTCTGGAATGCAACATTGGCATCAACACCAATCGCAGGCATACCAACCGTCTGAATCATTGCCCCTACGACAATGATTGAAGACAATGCATTGGTTACCGCCATTAATGGTGTATGTAACGCAGGCGTTACACCCCAAACCACGTAGTAACCTACGAAGATGGCAAGGACGAAAATCGTAATCGTTTCAACCATGAGAACTCTCCTTAACCGCGCTTGAGCAGTACTTGACCGCCATGAGTCACGAGTAACGCTTTTTGGATTTCATCTTCTTGATTAAGCACAAAGTTCTTGTCTTTGTCGAATAATGTCTCAAGGAAGTTGAAAACGTTACGTGCATACAATGCAGATGCTTCAGTTGCAACTGTGCCTGGAATGTTTGGAATGCCCAAAATCTTCACGCCATTTTCAGTTGTAACTGTTTCGCCCTCTTTAGAACCCTCAACGTTACCGCCAGTTTCAACCGCCATATCCAAGATGACAGAACCTGGTTTCATTTTGGCAACAGTCTCAGCCTTGATCAGACGTGGAGCATTACGACCTGGAATCAATGCGGTGGTGATGACGATGTCAGCATTTGATACCGCTTTATCTACAATCGCAGCTTGATCCTTGATGTATTGCTCACCAGGCTGCCAACCATATCCGCTTTTCGCAGCTTCAGCAGCACGTTGTTTTTCTTCATCGGACATTGGTACGTCTAACCATTTACCGCCTAAAGACTCAACCTGCTCTTTTGCTGTTGGACGCAAGTCAGTTGCCTCAACAACCGCACCCAAACGTTTTGCAGTTGCAATTGCCTGTAGACCTGCAACACCAACACCCATGATCACGACACGTGCAGGTTTCACTGTACCCGCAGCGGTCATTAACATTGGGAACATACGCTGGTATTCAGCCGCAGCCAACAATACAGATTTATAACCTGCCAAGTTTGCCTGAGAAGAAAGTACGTCCATATTTTGTGCACGGGAAAGTGTACGTGGCAGTAATTCCAAGGCAAAAGCGTTGACCTGCTGAGCAGCAAACTGGTCCAGTTCTGGATTGCGGTAAGGGTCAAACATTGCAACCACAGTCGTATTCGCCGCAAGCTTTTGAATTTCGTCACCCTTAGGGGCACGTACCTTCAAAATAATTTGGCTGCCTGTATATGCATCGTCCGTAATAGTTGCGCCAACTTGTTCATAAGCACTGTCAATATACGCGGCTTTAACACCAGCACCACGTTGAATGACAACGCTATGACCTGCGTTAATCAACTTCTTTACTGTCTCAGGTGTAGCAGCTACACGACTTTCACTGGCGACAGTTTCGGTTGGGATTCCGATCTGCATGAGCGTTCCTCAAGCTAGTTTTTCTTAAGTAAACATCGCGGATAGCAATGTTTCCCCCAGGAGTATTCTTTGTAGAATTTTGGATTCTAATGGAACTTTTTTAAAATTCCACCCACTATTTATTTAATAAATACCCATATTTTGAACTGATGATTCATATTGATATTGAAACCTTGTATGCTCAGCATGTTTGGCTTTTGATAAATCATACTTGCTTAGCCATACACATCGAAGATAAAAATTTCATTCTCTTCTGTATCTATCCGTTCATTTATATGCCTTGTGCCTTTTTTTCATTCAATGCCAAAGCGGTATAGATTAAATAACCCCATGTTTTATCTATCATCATAAATAGAACACACACCAACTCTTTAAACATTGTTCATATTCAGGCTTGGCTAAAACGGGTCTATGGACTGAAACCGCATCATAATCGTGCAGCTATGTAGAGAAATTGGCTTACATGAACTTTTATTGGTTTTTTCGGCGACTATTTATCTCGCAAACTGCAAGACCTATTTCAAGACAACAAAATAGGGGTTATCAATAAATCTGAATTGTATGGTCGCCATCCCTCAGAAAAACTAAAAAGAAATGTAAAAACTTGAATCGGCATTTTTTCAAGTGATATTTATGTAATTTTGTCTGATCAAAATAGATTTAACGCACAATATTGGTGCAAAAATCACTCTATCTCATTCATCATTTTATTTTTCTGATTCAGCAACAATAAAATTTCCTGAAAATGCGCACCCATTGATCGTTCTGCCAGACAATCATCAGGATTTCTCAGTGGACATTGTTCCAGTGATAGGCAACCACAGCCAATACATTGATCAAGCTGTTGGCGCAATTGCAAGAGCATCATAATTTGCCGATCAAGCTGTGACTGCCACTGCTGAGACATGGTTTGCCAATCTTTTCTACTTGCAACCTGCTGCTTGGGCAAGCTTTCAAAAGTCTCTTTAATTTGTTGCAGGCTAATCCCGACTTGTTGGGCGGTTTTAATAATGGCAATTCGCCTGAGCATTGCCCTTTGGTAACGGCGTTGATTTCCTGTGGTTCGTGTGCCCCAGATCAATTCCTTTTCCTCATAGAAACGAATGGCAGCAACACTTACGCCACCACGTTTTGCAAGCTCCCCGATGCTGAGCCAAGTCTGCAATGGCACTTTTTTCAAAATAAGCTTGACCTCTAGTTAACTTGAGCTTTGATACTAACATAGCCCAAGTTTTAGGAAATGGTCTGTCTTATGAATCAGGTCAACACACCCGCATTTAAAACCATTAACCCAGATAAACTGTATGATCCGCGGAGTAATGGTTATAGTCATGTTGTCATTGTGGAACCCAATATGCGTATCATCCATATAGCAGGCCAGGGAGGAGAAAACAAAAATGGTGAACTTTCCGATTTTTTTGACCAACAGGTACAACAAGTCTTTTATAATATTCAGCATGCTTTAATCGCCGCTCAGGCACAACTTTCAGATATCGCCGTTTTGCGTGTACTGATTGTTGACCATAATTCTGAAAAACTTCAGGTATTGGCAGGCATCATGCGAAGTTTATGGAAAGATCATGCTTTTCCTGTATGCACATTGATTCCTGTTTCCAGATTGGCATTAGCAGGAATGCTCGTTGAAATTGAAGCAACCGCATATACTGCATAAACCAGTGATAGAGAAAATTATGTCAGCCCCTCAAGATATTAGTCAAAATAAGGCCTTGCTCTGGTTTATGGCTGCGGCGTGCGGTCTGTGTGCAGGTGCCAACTATTATAGCCAGCCACTGATCCACTCCATTCAGCAGTATTTTGCCGTAACAGAAAGCCAGGCTGCCCTGACCGTCACTTTTGCACAGGTTTCCTATGCCTTGGGTTTGCTATTTATTGTGCCAATGGGTGATGTGGTCAATAAGACCAAGTTTATTCCCCTACTCATGACTTTATGCGCTCTAGGTTTATTTCTGAGCGCTTTCTCAGTGAACCTGCCAATGTTATGGGTTGGAACAGTACTGGTTGGGTTATTTTCCGTTGCGGCCCAAGTGCTGATTCCCCTCGCCACCATGACGGTACAGCCTGAAAAAACAGGCGAAGTTGTTGGCTTTCTCATGAGCGGTTTATTGGTGGGTATCTTGCTGTCGACCAGTCTGGCAGGATTGTTCTCCAACCTGTTTCACTGGAAAGTCATTTATGTGGTCAGTGGGGTCTTGATGCTGATATTGGCTTATGCGCTTAAAAGCCGCTTGCCCTACGTCATGCGCATGAAAATGAATTATGGGCAAATCTTTGTTTCGATGGCTCAACTCTTGAAGCAGGAAAAGCGTCTATTGTTACGGGCACTTGCAGGCGGGTTTGCCTTTGCGGCAGTCAGTATCCTGTATTCCACCATCGCACTTCTGCTAAGCTCGGCCCATCATTTACCTGACCTGGTGATTGGGATGGTGAGTCTGGTGGGTATTTTTGGTGCCTTATCCACCCAATATATTGGCCGATATGCTGATCAGGACTACACCAGGCAACTGACCTGGATGGGCTGTGCCTTATTCATTATCAGCTGGATTTGCTTCTATTACGGGCAAACAGTCCTCATCAGCTATATTGTTGGCTTTGCCCTGATCCAGTTGGCTTTGGCATTGGTACACACCAGCAACCAGAGCATTATTTTCCGCTTACGACCTGATGCAAAGTCACGTATCAATGCAATCTATATGACCGCCTATTTTACTGGAGGTGCCTGTGGTTCCGCACTTGGCATTTTTGCATGGAATCATGGCGGTTGGACCATGACCTGTTTGGCAGGCCTATGTCTGGTTCTTGCGTGTATGCTGTTTAGTTTACTGGATAACCTTTTAATGAGGAAAAGCCTAGTCACTACCAATTAAACCAGTTTACCCTGTATAAACTGACCAATTTCATCCAGTGCATCATCTGCCTTTTGGATCAATAGATTAAACATTTGAAAGTTATGCCACATATTTTCATAGACATTCAAGGTCGTTTCTACACCAGAAGCCTCAGCACGACTGGCTAAATTTCTTGCATCGCCTAGCAATATTTCCTCACTACCCGCCTGAATCAATAAGGGTGGCAAGCCTTTGAGGTCAGCAAAAAGTGGCGAAATGCGTGGATCATCTGCGTTTAATTTTCCTCGATAACCATCGCCACCCCGTTTCAATGCCAAACTTTTCAGCATCGGGTCACGTTTGACATTGGCACGCACAGAAACTGAACTCAGCGTCATATCAACGTAGGGTGAGATCATCACCATTCCCGCAGGCAGGAGTTGCTGGGTGTCTCTCAGTTGAATCGCCAAGGCAAGTGCCAGCGCACATCCCCCAGAATCACCGCCTAAAAAGATTTGATCAGGTCGCCAGCCATCACTTAATAAATGTTGATAAACCGTTTTGACATCATCCAAAGCGGCAGGATAAGGATGTTCAGGCACTCGTCGATAATCCAGCATATACACAATGACCTGAGCTCTCGCTGCCATCTCTGTCGAAAGTGCCCGATGTGTTCTGGATGAACCTGCAAAGAAAGCACCGCCATGACAATGCAATAACACGCCTTGGGGTCGGGTTGGCGGAGTTGCCACCTCAGCCTTTACAATATTCTGGGTGGCAGCGTCTTTTAATTTGATCTTTTTGATCAGGACATCAGTTCTGGGTCTGAAAATTGTTGCGCCAATTTCCATTGCACCACGCAATACAGGAAAAGGTAAAGGCAAGCCACTGGCTGTTTTAAAGCTGAATCTCAAGCCTTGTTTCAGTAAACTTTCTTTTATTTTTTCAATATTTATGTTCAGTCCCATTTTTATCTACCCCAGTTCATCTATCAAGCAATACAATTAACTGGCTTTTTTTGCTGTTTTAATCGCAGCCTGATTCTGAAAGCTCAATTGGTAATCATTTAGGTTGCAGCTTGCCAAACGTGAACGCATTTCAAACGTTGTCCACGGCCATAAAGTACTGTTACGCCCATTGGCATCAATAAAATAACTGCTACATCCGCCTGTATTCCAGACCGTATCTTTCAAGGCTGTTTGTACTTCGTCATTATAATTGGCCAACACATCAGGGCGAATTTCAATGGTTTCAATCTGTTGTGCCTGGGCTTTTTGCAAGGTATCCAGAATATAAGCCAACTGCGCTTCAATAATGATCAAGGCAGATGAACTGACCGCAATATTTGGCCCAAACATGACAAAAGCATTTGGACAGCCCTCAACCACAGTGCCTAAATAGCCTTTGGCACTGCCCTGCCAAAGCTCATCCATGGTTTTGCCATCTTTATTACGAATCTGCTTGGCAACAGGTGGATTACTGATCTCAAAACCTGTTCCAAAAATAATCGCATCCACCTCATGTTGCGAACCATCACTGGCAATCAGGGTATTGCCACGAACTTCCTGAACGCCACAACGTAATACATCAACATTGGATTGTGCCAAAGCTGGATACCAGTTGTTGGATTGCAGCACCCGTTTACAACCAATGGTAAAGTTGGGAATTAACTTTTCACGCAGTGCCGCATCTTTCACACCTAAACGGATATTAAGTTTGGCAACACGTTCAATCTGCTTAATCAGTTTGGGATGGTGCATACTGGAGTTTAACGATTCAAAAACGCCATACACGCTATAACGAGTCAAACGCTGGGTGATTGGTAAGGCTTTAAATAACAGTTGTGCCGCTTTTGGCAGGCTCTGATCCATCTTTGGCAATACCCATTGCGGGGTACGCTGAATCAGGGTCAGTTTTTGCACTTTCGGCTGAATGGCTGGGACAAACTGAATCGCTGATGCACCTGCCCCAATCACTGCCACTTTTTTATTGCTTAAATCAACATCATGCTGCCATTCGGCTGAGTGGAAACATGCACCTTTAAATGTATCTAAACCCTTGATTTGAGGAATCACTGGTTCGTGCATTGGACCGCCAGCCATAATCACAAAACGGGCATGTAGATCACCCCGACTGGTTTTAACCACCCAATGCTTTGCCTGATCATCCCATGCACTTTCAATCATTTCATAGCCAAAACGGACGTATTTCTCCACATCAAATTTTTTGGCAACATCCTGAATATAATCTTTAATTTCTGCCTGTGGAGCAAATACCCGACTCCAGTTTGGATTGGGTGCAAATGAAAATGAGTACAATGCCGATGGTACATCACAGGCACAGCCTGGATAAGTATTAGCACGCCAAACACCACCAATTTCATTGGCTTTTTCCAAAACGACAATATCAGTAAAACCTGCTTGCTGTAACTTAATCGCAGCCCCAATTCCTGCAAAACCAGCCCCAATCACAACGACATGAAATTTCTCAATCTGAGCCATAAAATCTTTCCCTTATTTTGTTTTGGTCAAACGGTCTAAACGCTGAGTATAGGCTTGACGATCATTTTGATCCAAGCCTTTTAAAATACGGTCATCACCGAAAAAGCGACGTGCTTTGGTATTGAGCCAGTGCGGGACAAAGCCATAGGCTTTCGGGGTATGGGTTAAATAATTTGGTACAGCAATTTCAGTCAGATTATGTTTTACAGCCGTGATAATCGCTTGAGCCACATCTTCAGGTTCAACGGTTGGAATCGGTAAATTATCACCTGTACCCGATGACAGTTCAGTACGTACTTTGGACGGCAATACCGCAGACAAACCAATCGGCGTATCCCGTAATTCCTGTTGCATAGAAGCGGTTAAACCCACCACCGCAAACTTGGTTGCACAATAAATACTTGCACCAGGAATCGGATATTTACCTGCCAAAGAGGCAACATTGACAATATGTCCTGACTGACGTTGCTGCATTTTTGGCAATACGGCTTTCATGCCATGAATCACGCCACGCAGATTAATATCAATCTGGGCATCGGTAATGGCTTGGCTTTCATCTTCCATTTTACCCATTGGCATGATGCCTGCGTTATTGATCAAAATATCAATTGCCCCCAACGCCTGTTCAGCCTGAGCAATAAAATCATGAAAAGATTGCTGGGAACGTACATCCAGATAGCCGCCAAAGCCCTCTAGTTTGCTTGCAGCTTGCTGGGCAAGTTCGGCATCAATATCGCCAATGGCAACTTTCGCACCCAATTTTTTAAATGCCAGTGCTGTAGCAAAGCCAATCCCTCGCCCACCACCAGTAATCAACACCACCTTGTCGGTAAATACATAACCCTTTGCCATCACCCTATTTCCTCTTAAATTAATTATCCACAATTTCGGAATACAATGTCATATTAGGAATTTAATGTCAATTACTCAGCTATACTATCGTAATCCTGACTGGGTTCTGCTAGACTTTTGCCATGAATGAACACACTCCATTGACTCGGGCTGAACGCCAACGTCTGCAATTACAAGCTGAAATTATTGAAGCGGCTTTTCTTGAATTTTCTGAACGTGGTTATCATCAGACTGCGATTTCTGACATTGCCAAGCGTTTAGGGATTGGGCACGGTACTTTTTATCGCCATTTTCAAAATAAGCGGGACATTTTAGATAAGGTCATTCTGGATACCTTATATAAAATTACTGCACTTTTAGCCGAAGAAAATGCACCTGATGCGGTGTCGACTCTTGAAGACTACATCATTCAATGTGAAAGGATTGCGGATAGATTTCAACAATTTGCCAAAGATAATCCTAAAACTGTTCGCCTGATTCTGCTGGAAGCCACCTCGATTGATAAAGAAATGACAGCGCATATCAATAACTTGTTGCATATGGGTGGGTTGTTTGTGGCAAATTATTTAAACAACGGTATCCAGAAAGGTTTTCTAAAGGCAAATCTGGATACCGAAATGACGGGACATGCAGTGGTTGGAATTATCATTGCAGGCGCGCTACGCTTTCTTTCAGATGTCGAAAATCCCAAGATGCTTGAACAGTATGCGTATGCTGCTGTTCAATTGTTGATTTCAGGTGTGGCTGCCTAATTGCCCTATTATAAAGGCAAAAGACTATAAAGAGTTTGGATGTGATGATTGGTGAATTGATCACAAAACTCGTATAATGCTGCCCTTTCCTTGCCTGTCCAGATCCGAGAGCCTTTCTATGCAATCACTTGAGTCATTAAAGCCACGTATTTCCGTTGCGCCGATGATGGATTGGACAAGTGAAATTTTCTTTATAAAATAAATCAAAAACTTATCAAAAAAATTTAAATTTTTAGGCGTAAAATAGGCGCAAATAACGTCCATATTTTGTCCAATTTTAAGTACCTATTATTTTTATTTCAATTGATTATTTTTCACCCAACCCAGTGACTTACGTGGAATTTGAGTCACCCAGCCTTATAAACTCAATCTATATCTTTGCTTTGGACTTTTTGGCTTGTTTAAAATAGTACGTTGAATCAGCTCTGCCTATATCGCTGGATTAAGGTAATTCTGCTGAAAAGTTGGACGATAAGTCAAATCTAGTAAAGACATTAATTCTATCAAACTATATTCTCTCTACTCCATAACCACAATCTAACGTTGAGCATGATCACCAGCTTGTACGGTAGCTTGATCGGTATCATGTACGGTGACTTGATCGGTTGCTGATGAATTCTAAAATGACATCAAAAATCATTTTTCAATCCAAGCCCTTAATAAGGAGCAGAACAACCTACTCCTTAACCTTATATCAACTTGTCCAAGCATTCGATAACATTTCAGCCTGCTTCATAACTAACTCAATCGCCTCTGCCGCTTTGTCAGGTGGATACTTCCAACGCTGTAAAGTACGACGCACCAAGATTTTAAGCTGAGCACGTACACTATCTCGAACTTGCCAATCCACAGTTGTCGATTTACGCAATTTCTCAGTGATTTCACGAGCAATCTGCTTCAGTGTATCGTCTCCAAGCTCACGTACCGCACTTTCATTATTTGCCAAGGCATCATAAAAAGCGATTTCGTCAGGATTCAGACCCAGTGAGGCTTCACGTTCCATATCTGCCTGAAACTCTTTCGCCATCTGGATTAACTCCTCAATCACTTGAGAGGTCTCAATCGCACGGTTGTTATATTTCCTTAAAGTTTCCTGCAAACGATCAGAGAAACGCTTTTCTTGTACAAGGTTATTACGAGTTTTTGCCTTTATACCATCATTCAATAATTTTTCTAATAATTCGACCGCCAAGTTACGATATGGCATTTGTCGAACATCTTCTAAAAATTCATCTGACAGTAAACCAATATTTGGTTTATCTAAACCACATAGCGCAAATACATCTGCCACACCATCAGCAACAACAGCATTATCCAGAATTTGTTTAAGCGTACTATCCTTTTCTGCTTGTGATAATTTACGATCCACAGAAGTATGCTTACTAATGACTGCTTTAATGGCTGAATAAAACGCAATTTCCTTATGCAATGTCTTGGCTTCATCCAACGTACCACACAATGAAAAGGCTTTATTGACTGCAAGTACTAAATCCAAGAAGCGTTTTTTGCCATCTTTTAGACTCAGCACATAGTTGGCTGCTGGAATTATCAAGCGATGTGCTTGCGTTTCATAACCACTTAAGTCTAATCCAGTTTGGTCATTGGTCTTGGCAAACATCCCACGAATGGCATCCATTTTTTCAGCAAGCACAGCATAAGCTTCTTCCGCACGTAAAGTTGGCTCGCCTTTTCCTTTGGCATCTGTATAGGTTTTTAATGCCTGCTTTAACTCATTGGCAATCCCAATATAATCAACAACCAAACCACCTTGCTTGTCTTTAAAGACACGGTTCACACGAGCAATCGCCTGCATCAGGTTATGCCCTTTCATTGGTTTGTCGATATACATGGTATGGGTACAAGGTGCATCAAATCCTGTCAGCCACATATCCCGTACAATCACCAATTGCAAAGGGTCATTCACATCTTTAAAACGTTTCTCTAAGCTTTTCTTCACTTGCTTATTGTAAATATGGGGCTGTAGCAATGGCTTATCCGATGCTGAACCCGTCATCACAATTTTGATTTTTCCTTTTTTCGGGTCATCATCATGCCAATCTGGGCGCAGAGCAATAATTTCATTATACAAATGCACGCAGATTTCACGGCTCATGGTCACAATCATACCTTTGCCTGCCGTAGCTTCAGTACGGGCTTCAAAGTGCGTCACCAAATCCGCAGCAACCTGTTTCAGGCGCGGGGTCGCACCAACCAACTTCTCTAATCGACTCCATTCCCCTTTGGTCTTTTCACGACTACCTACATCTTCTTCATCTTCAACCACTTCATCAACTTGATCAGAGAGTTCCTCGATTTCGGCCTTATTAATATCTAGTTTTGCCAAACGGGATTCATAATAGATCGGCACGGTTGCGCGGTCCTTGACAGCATCTTGAATATCGTAAATCGAAACGTAATCACCAAAAACGGCTCGGGTATCTTTGTCTTCACTGGAAATTGGCGTACCTGTAAAGCCAATAAATGCTGCATTCTTTAAAGCATCACGCATATGCTTGGCATAGCCAAATTTATAAGTACCATCATTAGACAGTTTGGCTTTGAGCCCATATTGGCTACGGTGGGCTTCATCTGACATCACCACAATATTGTGCCGACCATTCAGCAATGGATGCTCAGTTTCTCCATCGAGCAAAGCAAACTTTTGTACCGTGGTAAAAATAATTCCGCCTGATTCACGTTCAGCAAGCAGTTGTCTCAGTTCATCACGATTATTGGCTTGTACTGGCATTTGTTTTAATAATTCTTGTGCCTGACTAAAGGTTTCAAACAGTTGTCCATCTAGGTCATTACGATCAGTCACTATCAATAATGTAGGATTCTGCATAGCTGGTTGTTGTAAAAGTTTACCTGCATAGCAACACATCGAAATACTTTTACCTGAACCTTGAGTATGCCAAACCACGCCTGCTTTTTTATTACCAGTCGGATTAGCGGCGGCAATGGTGGCTTGAATAGCTTCACGCACTGCATGGAACTGGTGATAGCCCGCAATTTTCTTAATCGTTTTTTCACCATCAGTTTCAAATAGCACAAAGAAACGGATGTAATCGAGGAATAACTCACGATCAAAGAAACCTCGAATAACCGTTTCCAGTTCCCACTCTAGCTGAGGCTTATCATCTTCATTTTTAATGGTACGCCACGGTAAAAAGCGTTCTTGGCTTGCTGTCAATGAACCGACTCGAGCTGTAATGCCGTCACTCACCACCAAAGCTTCATTAAAAACAAACAGATCAGAAACTTCTTCTTTGTAGGTTTGTAGCTGGTTAAAGGCATCGCAAATATTGGCGTTTTCATCGGTAGGGCTTTTTAGCTCAAGTACAGCAAAAGGGATACCATTAATAAAACAGATGATATCAGGTCGTCTTGGCTGCTTTGTGCCTTGAATGGTGAATTGATTGATTGCGACAAAGCGATTTTGATACAAATGATTAAAATCGACCAAAAACGCATGGTCATTCACCCAATCATCGTCTTTTTTGTAACTGACAGGTACACCCTCAATAAGCATACGGTGAAAAGCACGGTTATTGGTGATTAAATCCAGACTTTCAGGTTTAGTGAGTTTCTGTAAAACCTGCTCAAAACAACTCACTGGCAAATGTGGATTTAAGCGTTCAAAAGCAGTTTGTAAATCTGATTCAATCAGAACCTGCTTATAGTCTTTACGTAAAGGATTGCCACTGTCAGGTGCAATATTGACACCATGAACGACATCCCAGCCATTTTCAGAGAACCAGTCTAGGCATAGGTTTTCAAGTTGGGTTTCGTTCATGGGTTCAGTCCTTGTACCTGTAACATTTTACCTTGCGCAGTTAAACGATATTGTTGCAAACGGCTATTCGGTTTGTCTGGAATGGTCATTTCTATTAAACCTACTTGTAATGCAGGTTGTAAATATCTATTATTAAATGACTTTCTGTCTTTTAAATCTAATTTTTGCTGAATTTGCTCTCGGCTCATTTCCCCAATCATACACTGTAATAAATCCTCGACTTGGGGGGTGACTTGAGGGGTGACTTGGGGGCTAACCTGATGACGAACTGCCTGTTGAATCATGGATAACATAAACTGGATAAATGGGGCAATATCCGTTTGTTGTGTACTGTTTTGAATCGCTTGATAATATTGTTGTTGGTGTTGATGAATCAGACTTTCCACAGGAATATAACGAAAAATCGGTTGCCATTCCGATAAAATCAGCGTTTGCCATAACCGCCCCATACGCCCATTACCATCAGCAAAAGGGTGAATAAATTCAAATTCATAATGGAATACACAGCTTTTAATTAATGGGTGGTCGGGACTATGTTTCAGCCAATGTAATAAATCATTCATTAAACGTGGCACTTGAGATGCAGGTGGTGCAACATGAATCACTTGTTCGCCTGACATCACCCCAACACCGCCTTGTCGATATTGTCCGACTTCGGTAATTAGCCCTATCATTAAGGTGTGATGTGCCTGTAATAAATCTTGTTCAGCATCACTTTTCCAGTTCGGCAACTGCTCGTAAGTTTGTAAGGCATTATGTGCTTCCTGTATTTCTCTTGGGGGAGCAAGCACTCGTTTACCATCTAAAATTGCTGTGATTTGTGCTTCGTCTAAAGTGTTTCCCTCAATCGCAAGTGAACCTGTAATGGTGCGAATACGGTTAATTCGTCTTAACCGTAAATCCTGTTGTTGAGTTTGTGCCGTTATCCGCCCGATTTGCTCACTAATATAAGCAACTTCATTTAAAATTGGTGTGGTTAAAGTATAGGGCGGTTGGTATGGCATGATTAGTCCTTTAAAATTCGGAAAATTTCATCACAAAAATTAAAGGTTCATGATACAAACAATTTTTCCATTTCCATAATTCTTTCTGCCTTAATAATAAGTCCTAAATTATTTGGTATCTGTGAAATAGCTATTGGTCTTTGAATATTTGGTGACATAATAATTTCACCTGTAGTTGTTGCTTGAGGGCCTGCATATAAAATCCCAAGAAGAATTATTCTATTACTTCCCATATACATATTCCCCTTTTTATCCATATAGCCACCTTCATTAAAAATTAATACAGGTGAACCACTAGACCCTGGAAAAGCAGCAATATCAATCATAATCTCTTTTTTACCATTATAATCAAGAATAGGATGCGTAGCTGTTATACCTCTTCTAAAAATTGGCATGTTATTAACTCTATCCCAGATACCATTAGGATAACCAATCATTAAAACATCTTCGAGTGCCGTAAACTCTTCTCGATGTTGTTCTGTAGGAAGTAAATTTTTAGTCAAAGGAATATAAAATAATCTTTCATTTTTACTTTGAGCCTCATTTATCAAAGGAGCTATGGGCATTGCACATAAATCAACATCAATTTCAGGGTGTAATCGCCAAAAACTTTCAAAGTTTTCAAGAATTATACTGAAATGCTCTGTATTAATAGGTTCACCATTTTGATTAGCTTTCGTTATAATTATTCGCCCTCTTAATGTATCCTTTATTACATGTTTGTTAGTAATAATAACAGGAACATGAGTATTAGATACTTTATCCTCAAGAAAATTAAAGAAAAAACCTGTACCTGTAGAGATACCACCAGATTTAAGTTCACACTCAATTCTAACTGTTGAATAAGCTAACTGCTCTGACACTGATAACATAGTAATCTCCTTCTAAAAACCTATTTCCATCAATCCAACCTCACCCGATAACAACTTTGGTAATAAAGCATCTCTAAGATTTATTAAAATCTGATTTTCGATTTTTATACTATTTTGCTTTGAATAAAATTTCCTTACTTTTTCTGAATATAGTTTCCTTAAAGTTACTGAAGAGGTAACAATCTGAAAATCCATAATTGCTTTTTTATCACCTCTAGGCATCTTTGAACCTTTTGATGAAGCCATCATTTGCTCAAAAAAATTATCCTGATAAATGAAGTTATATAAATATTCTTCACAGCCATTTTCTATAACTTCAAAATTCAATACATCATTAGAATGCCCGCCATCGAAAGAAGAAAGCCAAATTTTCTTAAAATAAGGTCGAATATTGGAAACCAAAATATTCCCTTTCCTAAACGCTGGAACACTATTAGCCTTTGGCAATGAACTTGCTTTTTCGATCCCTTTTTTTTCAGGTAACATATTTTCTGTAGATATATAATTTTCAAGAGTTAGATCTTTTAATGAAATTTTATTAGTACAGTATTTAGCAATATCCTTAATTTGCTGTAACTCCCACCCCCTTGGCACCTCCCCCAACTCACTCTCCACCAACTCATCAGGAAACAATGCAGCAGTCGCCTGTAATTCAGCAAAATCGTCCTCAGACATTTGCTTCAGTTCTGCTTCACTTTTACCACTAATCGCACACATCGCAGCACGTTCAGGGTCTTGCCCTGTTTGTTTTGCTGCAATTTTGGCACGCACAGGTTCAAAGTCGATAAACCAACTTTTAAAAATAGCTTGGGCGATGGATTCTAAAGTTTGGTTGATTTGGTTGTTAAGATAAAGTTTGTCATCAAGCTCTGAGATTATTTTTGCAATTCGATCTTCTACTTTTGGGGAAAACCTAGGAATTTCCAAACTATTGATAGCTTTCAAACTCAATGTTTTCTGCGTACTTCCAACAACTGAAGCTTCAATTTGATATTTTAATATCGGTGAATTTAGTACTACATATAAGTATTTAGGATTAATATTTTTTGCAATGATTACAGATGTATTTTGCCCTAAACAGAATTCAACATCTTGAACTAACGCCGTTATACCATAAGTCCCAACCCTCGTAATAACTATATCATTCAAACTTGGTGTATAACGTCTTGAGAACTCATCAAATATATCTTTAGATACTTTCAATGTCCCTTGTAAATTTAAAAACCCATATTTAACATCAGTACAACGCACCATTGAATATCCCGTTTCAGAATATTGTGGGGTTTTATGTAATGAGTCTATAACATTGGCAATATCCTGCAACTTTTCAAAATTCATCGCTCACCCCCAAATTCTTTCTTAACCATCCAATACCCACGAGTTCGCCCCACACGCTCAAGCCAGCCTGCATCTTTTAAATGATTCAGATGCTTTTGTAAGGCAGATTGATTAATACCGAGTTGCTCAGCCAAAGAACGATAAGAAACTTTCGGGTTACGCTGAATTAAAACTAAAATTTCCTGTTGGCGTTCGGTGAGTTGGCTTGCTTCAATTGCACCACCTAAATCTTCGATTACACCACTTGAATGATCAATTGCACCACCTATTGCACCACCCTCAAATTCAATCACAGGACGATATAACTTCACATCAAAAAAATCATTGGTTTCTAAAAATTCAGGTGTTGGCAAATTCTCTGCTTCACACATCTGCTTGATCCGTTGCAGACCACTGCCCCAATGCTCAATATAACCTAGCTCTCGAAACACACGAGCCAATACTCGATTCCGAATCTCTGAACGTCCCTGCAACAAGTCCGCTTCAGTTAAACCATTGGGTAATCCACCTGGGGAAACGATATTGACCAAGTCATCATACACAGCGACTTTAATATTGCGTCCAAAGTTGCTGTAATCTCGATGCACATAAGCATTGACTAAGGCTTCACGGATGGCATTTTCTGGAATTTCCAAATAGTCATAACGCTTTAAGCCTCGAATTTCAGCACGTAAAGACAAATGATTTTTAATAAAAATTTCTGTTTGTTCAATTTGAGAAAACAAGTCACCTGTGTATTCTTTACGGTCTAAAAACACACTCATATTTGTGCCTTTAAATCGGGCACATTGGGTCATCACATGCTCATATTGACCGAGTAAGATCAATAAACCATGACTGGCATAACGCTGCCCTTGCTCTTCAATCACCAGTTTCAGATTCAACATCTTTTCTAAAGTCAGTGTTTTATCAGCAGCTTTGAACGCTGCTTCCAAAACTGTTAAATCAAGCTTTTCCAAAGGGTATTGATAATTGGCTAAGGCATCAAAACTGATATTCAGCCGTTGCAATTCAAGCTGTTGAATATGCTCAGGCGATGCTACACGGTTACTCGCACCTAGGCGAATATACGTGCCTTGCTCACGTCCTACTGGTTTAAGGTAATACGGAAATAAACTACCTCGTGCGACTTCCACAACCAATAGCTCAACACCATCTATGTTCTCAATATAGATTTGTGCGGCAAGTTGTGGGGCACACAACTCATAAATCATGGAGGTGATTTTATCTTGCAACTCAAAAATATCATCTTGAATCCCAACCAACTGCCGATCATCAGTGACTCCAACAATCAACTTACCGCCACTACTATTGGCAAAGGCAATTAATGTCTTGGCGATCTGCTGTCCTTTCGGTAACTGCTGTTTAAACTCTAGCGTTTTGCTTTCGCCTTTTTGAATCTCAAGCAGCAACGGTTGATCAGAACTCATAACCTAAACCTTTTAAATTCTTTTTGATTTCACTTTCCAGTACAGCACTTTCAGCAAATTGCTGTTTCAGTTGCCCTGTTAAGCGTGCCATCTTCTCAGCAAAAGGTTCTCCATCCTCTTCCTGCTCGACTGCACCTACATAACGTCCAGGGGTCAGTACATAATCATGCTTCTGAATGTCTTTCAATTCAGCCGAGAAACAAAAGCCTTTTTCATCCTGATAAGCTTCACCTTCAAAATTTTCACCTTGTTGCCAAGCGTGTAAGGCATTAGTAATTTTGGCAATATCTGCATCAGTAAAGTCACGCAGTACACGATCTTTCATATAGCCCAAGTTACGAGCGTCAATAAATAAAGTCTTGCCCTCACGATTGGCTTTCTTTTTATCTAAGGACAAACCATTCTTTTTGTCCTTGGTCAAAAACCAAATACAGGCAGGGATTTGTGTATTGGTAAACAGTTGACCTGGCAATGCCACGATACATTCGACCAAATCTGCTTCAATCAGGTTTTTACGGATTTCACCCTCATTGTTGGTATTGGAACTCATCGAACCATTGGCAAGCAAAAGTGCCATACTGCCCGTTGGTGATAGATGGTGCAGCATGTGCTGCATCCAAGCAAAGTTGGCATTGCCTTGTGGCGGTGTGCCATATTTCCAACGTACATCGCTTTCCAGTGAAGCATGCCACCAATCTTTGATATTAAACGGTGGATTTGCCATGACGAAATCAGCACGTAAGTCTGGATGCTGATCATCTAAAAATGTATCGGCATTCTTTTTGCCAAAGTTAAAATCAATGCCACGAATTGCCATATTCATGGCAGCAAGTTTCCACGTGGTTGGATTGCTTTCTTGTCCGTAAATCGAAATATGCTTTTTCTGTTCAGATGCTTTGTAATGCTTTTCCTGTGCGTGTTGTTCGATGAACTTTTCACTGGAAACGAAGAAACCACCCGAACCCATTGCAGGATCATAAACACGACCTTTATAAGGTTGCAGCATTTCCACAATCAAGGTCACAATACTTTTAGGTGTGTAATATTGCCCACCTTGCTTACCTTCCGCTAACGCAAACTGTCCTAAAAAATATTCGTAGACGTGCCCGAGAATGTCTTTACTGTGCAAACTCAGTTTTTCACCATTGTATACAGGCTTGGTGAAACTTGTGTCTGAAAATGTATTGATCAAATCCAACAGTTTGTCATTATCAAGCTGGTATTGCCCAATACGATTCAAAATACCTTTTAATTTAGGATTAGCTTTCTCAATTTCATCAAAAGCATTATCGACCAACCAAGATATAGAACGTAGTTTGACATCTTGCCCATGTTCATCTTGCCAAATAATCGAGCCAATGGCTAAAGCGGCTGTATTTTGTAATGTTGCCCAACGTGCTGCTTTGGGCACCCAAAACACATTTTTTTCTTGATAATAATCAATAATTTCTAATTCATCAGCGATTGCTTGTTGATATTCTTCTTCTGTGTCGTATTGATCACGAGGCATGTAATAGATGTTGTGATCATCCGCTTGAGCAAATAAATCCTTGAGTTCAGATTGCCGTTCATCAAAAGCATCTGATACATATTTTAGGAAAATTAATCCAAGCACAATATGCTTGTAGTTGGCAGCATCTAAGCTGCTACGTAATTTATCAGCGGCTTTCCAGAGCTTATCATCTAAGTCATTTAGAAACTTTTGTTCCAATGAGTTCATTCTTTATCCTCGATCAATGGTCAACCGCTGTGGTTTTATACTTAATGTTCAATAGTTTATTACGTTAGCACATCTAAGACGAATGAAAAGTCATGTACTACACAAAAAAATAAAGATATATACTATTTTATATTTTAATCCCCTACCAAAGTACAAAGCTAGGCACCCTTGGATAGGTACGACTATATATGTCGCTGGCAAGTATAATAACTTGTAATTAATCAAAAAAATAAGAGAACTATAATTCTCTTATTTTATCTCATTGATATTATTAGCTTGGTACTCATTACAAAACCGAGTTCTGTATTTTTCTGCCAATTGGTTTGGGCTAATTTACAGCCCTTACACTTTGTCTCAGACTCTGTTTTATCTCCGTGGCATCATTGACCGCTTGAGCAATCGATGCTGCTGATACGACATCAGACCTCACCTCAACAGCATTTTGCTGATCACTATAAAACTCCTCAACAATATCCAAACCCTCTTCACCACCCACCTCAAAGCTGGCATTGCCATAGCCCTGCCGTGCCACATGATCCAATGCCTCCTGATAAAACCCTGCTGCCTTACTCACTTCATCAATCTGCTTGGCTGATGTAATTGCCTCTTGCAGGTTGATCCCATCACGTAAAGTTAAATCCACGTAATAGATCGGAGTACGATAACTTTGCGTGGTGCTTTTGCCTCGTAAAGTAAGTTGCAAAGGCAAGCATGAAAGGAGGTCACCTGAAGCGGCATGATAATAACGAAGCCGTGCAGCCAAGGTACGAATACTATTAAAGCCAGTAGTCCTAAAGATAAATGTACCGAACTCATCTGATTCATCCAAGTTTACATATAGTCTGCCATAAGGCTTACATAGTCCGCCCTGTGCCAATGGACATAAATCAGGGGATGGGCATGGATGTTGTTCAATGCCGTTCTGTCCGAGTCGCTGACAAGTTTCTCCATTGCCTGAGCAGATTAAACGCCCTGTTTGTCGGTCAAATAAGCTGTATTCTGCCCGTAGGTTCAACTCAGGATCATTGAAGATCATCCGTACAGGAATAGAGCGTAGTTTTTGATTCGGTGCTTTGGCTCTGAGCTGTTCATCAAGTGGATGCTTCACCCAACCATCTTTATTTTGGATTTGACTGGTAATGGTGAACTGGTCATCCTTTTCAGGCAGTCGTTTGCCATTCTTTTCCACAATCTTACCGATGCTGATACGACCGAGTACAGGTGGTGTGATTGCTAAACCTTTAATCATATTAAATTCCTCTTTGGTAATTTTTGACTCATGCCCCTTTGATATGAGTAAGAAGCAGTCATTTTTTGAAATGCATATAAATCTCGCAAGGCAGTCCATTTGCTCTCTATAGGTACGTTTCCTCAACGTGCTTATGGGGAGCGGGGGCTGTTTTGCGCTTTTTTGATGAATTGGGGATTTGATGGGTTGGATGGATTTTTGTGGGAATGTTTGTGGATTCGGCTTAGGCTAATTTATTTAGACTGATCATCATCCGCATAAATCTGAAAACGCCGTGTGCCCTGCTTGTTCTGTGGGAACTGTTGCAGGAACTCAGGATGCTGTTGCAACAAGGCTTTACTGTCCAGACCGACTGAATCCTTGGATTTCTTCCAAGTAACAGACCCTGTTTTAAAAGTCGCTCGTTCTGCATCCTGCATCTTGGCTTGGATTTGATGCTTAAGCTGGTCAAAGCTGGCTTGATGCTGTTCAATCAAATGACGTTGTTTTAACAATTGCTCAAAGTCTTGATTGGCTTTTGTATCTTCAGATAAATCAGTTGTACTGAGTGGTACATGCGCTGGATATAACAGTTGTAAGGCTTTGGCTGCTGATTCAGAAGCATCCACATCAGGCGGGATATCGTTTTCCACACATTCCCAGAAATAGCGTTCCGCATTGATGAGATATTTGATCACTGTTTCATTACGTGTGACCTTAAAGATTTTGGTTTCATGCCCACAGATCAAGGCACAAATATGTGCTGCCTGCTTTCCTGTTACTGCCAATTGATGCTGCACCTGACACAGCACATATAAAGGCACGCCATCTCGCCATAGTTTTGCGCCATATTCCCCTACGGTTTTACATTCCAGAATCTGCACCTCGTCATTACCGACTACGGCATAATCCAGATTTGCCAACATAAAGTGTTTGTCTTCATCGGGGTGTTGTAACACTGCATTGACTCGACGTACCTTATTATTGGTGTGCATGCTGTAGTATTCAGCCACCAACGGTTCTAGCTGCTTGCCCCAGTACAACGGTGCATAGCCTACGCTTTCATCCTCGATATTTTGTTGCATCCGCCCTGTCTTGATCATCCACAGTTCCAGCATCGACATATAGGGATTGAGTCCGCAAGCAGTAGCCGCATCACTACTGCCAATGCCCTGCTTTCTGACTTCCAGCCATTGCTGGTAATTCATCTGTTTGGTGTTGGCAAGTCGTTTTGCTACAGGTGTTTTGGTTTTTCGTGGCTGCGTATTCGGTCGGTCTCGTTTGGTTCGAGTTCCGACTTCAACCTGTTGAGTCGATGAGTTTTGAGTGGTTGGATTCAGGTTGGGTGAATACGGCTGTAACGGTGGATTGTTTAAGGTGTTTTGAATTTGAGTATGACTATTCATTAGAAATATTCCTGTATCGATAAAAGTGTAAAAGCTGAATTTCGGGCATAAAAAAAGCCACGTCGGGGGAGACGTGGCGAAAGGGTTCTGCGGTTCAGGTTTTACCTGATGGTTAAAATAAGATAGTTTTCTTAAATAAAACTGAATAATGAAATGGTTTATTAAGACACCATTCTTAATGCCTGTTCCACACCTCGTTGTTTAATGGCTGCACCTGCACCAAACCAAGCTGAATCTAGTCGATGGTCGATACTCATGGCTCGACGTTCATGGTCACAAAACTCGGTGATGCTGCATAGCAAACCATACGCCGTATCTTTAGCGGAACTCAGTTCTGCCCCACGTCCATGTCCGTTAAACATGGTCATGACTTTTGACATTGCTCGTCCATTCGGTTCAGTTTTATTGTCGGCTTTGGATGGGTTTATTTGATTCGGCATGGCTGAATTGCGGTAGTACTGAATAATACTTTCATCCTGTTCCGCCATACTGAGATTGGTATTGTTAAATACCGCATCAAAGTAAGCTGCCGCTTCCTGCTGCGTCACCTTGCGCTGACTAAGCTGCTTCATTTCATACATGTGTTCATCCCATGCACGAACTGAAATCCCCAGTTGCCGTTTGACCCGTTCCGCATCGAATCGGGTACTGTGTGGAACCTTGACCACACCTGAATTACCTTGCTGTCCACGTAAAGCGATTGCCAAAGTGTTGTTACACACTACTCGGATACTGGTGAACTGGGCTGTCGTTGCCAATGTGCCATCACAAGCGGTTGCTAAAAGAATATAGCCATTACTGACATCTTTTCCTTTTAAGGCTGCGCTTTGCCCTGTCCGTGCCAGTGCCCAGAATTTCTTACCGCCTTTAAGTACCCCTGCTGTTTCCAGTTCAAAGCCTGATTGCTCGGTCAGGTCACGATAGAAATGTAATATTTCCCTCGGCTGGACTTCCTGAAAGCGCTGGCTCACTACCGATAACGGTGCATGGGTGTCTGAGCGGTAAAGTACCCGTTGTTCTTCAAAGGGCATAATGATGTTTTGTCCTCGATGGTTTTGTGCCATGTAGCTGACATCGGAGGATTCAATCCGCCAATCCATGCCTGCCTGCTCTGCCCAGACTTCCAGTGGTTGATTAGGTGTAAGTTGATTACCGAGCCCATGCCACGGAGTTTGTCCAACGAATGCCATTGTTTCAACTAAATGTGCCATAAGATGTGTCCTTTATTCTGATTTGAATGATGTCTTGTTCAGTATTTATGTGTGCTGATGCTAGATCGGGTTTGATCTGCTAATACCAGAATCACACCACCCAAAGCTGCGCCTGCCACACCACCAAGCATTGGTGAAAAGCCCATCGACTTGGCGAGGTTCATGCCCAGCATTGCCAATGTCGTCGGTGCGCTGGCAAGGCTGAGTTGCAGGGGTTGGGGTTCTCGAAAGCGAGGGCTATACGATTCTTCTTCTGTATCCAAATACGACATGGAATTTCTCCAACATTTAAGAAATGAGTGTTTAAAACGCTGCTGTAGACATCATTTTGATGCCTCTTGGCGTTGCTTCATTTCAGTAATATGTATTTGAAATAATTTGGAATCGTATGCCTGTTCATTTTTTACTGAGTTGTACAAAACAGCAGGACAAATCGAATTGACCTATGAAATCGTTATGATTATGATGGGCTTGCTGACCTACATCGTCAGTCGGTTTTGACAGACCGTATCCTAAGTACACTAAAAGATCCCATCTTTTGGTGTGAGTACTCGTGCTCCCTCTGCGGTAGAACGGGAGGGGGACACCTTCGGGTGTGCTGATTCTTAGGTTCAGTCTGTCAACCCCTTTTCGTTCTGCCACCATTATTTGACAGTAATGCGGTAGAACTTCTTAAATACCTAAGGAGTCAATCATGACTGTTTTTTATATTTCTAAGCATTCCCCGCCCTTGCCTATCTGTCATGGCACGTTGCCTTATAACGTTGCTCATCTGACAGACTAAATCGATATCAGCACAGCTTTTTTGATGTGAATCAGGTTTGCATTGCCCTTTCAATGATGTTCAGTCATTGCTGCGTTGCTGTGCCTAAATTCTGCAAATCAGTTTGTTCTGTGCCTTCTAAAAAAGTAATAAACAACAATAATCAGGATCACAATTTAATGAACAATCGAATCAAAGCGTTTCTACAATGCAGTGCTGTTGCTGCCTGCATGTCTTTCACCAGCCTCAGCCATGCCGATGCAAAAAGCATGACCCAGTTCTATAACAATCCCGCCAGTGCACCTAAAGTGACCCGTTGTAAAGGCAACGTCAACTGCAACGCTTTTTTTGCCCTGTCTAAAGAATGGCAAGTGATTCCCAAGAACTACAAACTGGATGGTTATACCCTGAGAAGTTTTATTGAAGACAATGACGGTGATGGTCTAAACCGTGACTTTGCTCCACCGCAGAAAGATCGTGCCTACCAAATTCTGGAAGCAGGTGCTTTTACCTTTAAAGAAAAAGCCCGTAATGATGCTGACTTTCTGATTTTTGTGAAAGGTTTAGCCGTGCTTCATTATATTGATCGTAGTCAGAAATAATAAAAATAAGGAATAAAAAATGAATCATTCAATCAAGACATTGCTGCAATACACTGCTGTGGCAGGCTGCATGTCGTTTGCCAGTTTAAGTCATGCGGATATGAATCAAGTGATGGCACTGATCAATGATCCATCTTCTGCTCCCCAAGTCAGACGTTGTTATGAAAATGTGAACTGCAATGCTTTTGTAGCGATCAGCAAACAGTGGCAAGTCATTCCTAAAGATGATCCCTTACGCTATTACATTTACAGTGGCGACCTAAATGCAATGCTGAGGGAGGGTGACAAAGGTTTAAATGAGCAAAAGTTAAAGGATATGGATGAATATGCCTACCATCTGTTTGATCCTAGACAGTATCGTGGACAGCATATCCCTCTAAATTCTTAAAATATTTATGTTCAAAGGCTTCAGGACTTAACCAGCCGTTTGCAGAATGTCGTCTGATTCGATTGTAGTAAACTTCAATATATTCAAACAAGATAGCATTGGCTTCTTTTCGAGTGGCAAATACACTGCCATGTATCACATGACCTTTCAATGTATGAAAGAAGCTTTCAGTCACCGCATTATCCCAACAATTCCCCCTACGTGACATGCTTTGAATACAGTGATTCGCCAATAATAGTGCTCTAAAATCACGACTACAGTACTGTGAGCCTTGGTCCGAATGCACCATGACACCTGTTGGATATCCCTGACGTGCCATTGCATAATTAAATGCATCATATACCAATTGACGATCTATCCGATGGCTGGTTTGCCAACCTATAATACGACGACTAAATAAATCTAGCATCACACATAAATACAGCCAACCTTCTTTGGTTCGGATATAGGTGATGTCTGTTGTCCAAACTTTATTTGGCAGAGTGACTGTAAACTGGCGATCTAATAAATTCGGTGCCGTCGGCAAACGATGATTTGAATCAGTCGTATGCTTATATTTACGTGCAATCTTGCTGCGTAAACTGAGCTTTTTCAGCATCCTTCCAACTGTACGTTCACTCATGCAGTAACCTAAATCATGCATGTCGTGCACCAATGAAGGTGCTCCTAAGCGAGCATGGTGTTGCCAATATACAGCTTTTAAATCAGTGTACTTCTGATTGACGTAAGTCTGTCTCTTTCGCCAAGCATAGTAGCCCGAAGTGCTGACACCTAGGCATTTACAGGCAGAAGAAACCGTAATTTCAGTCACAGCTAGGCCTTGGATTACCGTGTACTTTTCTTGGCATGATCTGTCAGGAAGTACACATGCGCCTTTTTTAAAATATCATTAGCTTCCCTGAGTTGTTTGACTTCTTTTTCTAAATCGAGAATACGCTGTTGTTCTGGCGAGAGCTGTCTTTTGCTGGAACCAGTGGGGTTGGTCTCACGAATCCATTTATCTAATGTTGAATAACCCACACCTAATTTCTGGGCGATAGCAGCCACAGATTCGTGCGAGTTTGAAAGTGCATAATCAATTGCTTGTTGTTTAAATTCTGGACTAAAGCGTTTAGCCATTTTTACATCTCCAAAGTTAACGTTACGTTATCTTTAGAGGGAATCATTGTCCATTATTTTGGCTAGGATCATCCAAGACCTAGCCAAAGTTTTGGATCAAAACTATACATTGGCTCATCAGGATCATATTAATCTTCACCAATGAGAGGCAACACTTCTGCTAGCTCTATCGTCTTTTTTCTTTTTTTCACAGAAACATACCTTTCCAAACTTCCCCACGAATCATGCAAGCTTACCTGCTGAATCTGGGGAATGGTAAAGCCCTGTTCTGCAAGACGTGTACATCCCTCGTGCCTTAAATCGTGAAATCGTAAATCTTCAATACCCAGTAATTTACAGGCATTCCTAAACTCGCCCCCTATGGTTCTAGGGCTAAGTGGTATCAATAAGTCCTTATCGTATCCCCTTTTAAGCATACGTTTCCTGACGTCTTTACGCTGCAAAAGCTCAATCATCTTTTGACATGGTTCAAGGACATTAAACTCTTTATGATTTCCTTTGGAGCCCTTGGGATTCTTCAGGTCTCTAACTTTCCAAACTTCATTATCCACATCATGATCAGCCAGAAGCATCTCTGTGATTTCCGCCTCACGTCGGCATGAAAATATAGCAAACCACATGATCAAGTGCATGGGATAACTATATACAGGGTTCTGCCATTTTCGATAAAAGTATTCTGTCAGTTTTTTTAACTCCACCGTGGTCGGCAATCTGTCGCGCTTGCCACTGGAGGAAATTTGTCTGGTTTTCCTTAATTGAGCTGTAGCCTTATCAAAACCAGCCAAATCTACATTCACGTCCCACATGACTGAGGCATGGGACAATACACCACGGATATGCAACAGCTCATGTTGCAAAGTACTCGTTGCAATTGGCTTTAAATCCAGTTTGTCATACCCATTCTTGCGTAAAGCAACATGATCAGAAATATCTGCTGGTTTTATTTTTGTGATAATATGCTGCGCTATTGGAAATTTCTGAATTAGACGAAGACAGTAGGTTTTGGTACGACCATATTCATTGCCAACTTCATCAAGATATTTCTCTATGGCATTGGCTAAAGTGATGTTGGTCACATCCGATCTGCCTAATAAAATCTCTGGATTTTCTTCGATTTCCTCTTCACGCATTGCTAACCATTTTTGGGCAAGTCGCATTGAACTAAACGTTTTACTCTCTTTGAAATTTGCAAGGCCTTTACGGCTTATTCTAATTTCAGCACGAAAACGTATTGTTCCATCCGCCAATTTGCGTTGTGAAATTGTTCCCATAATTTACGCCTTATCTCTTTTCCAAGACCATAATGGCGTAATTTGGCGTAAATTTCAAAAATAATGGTGCGAAATGAGGCGTAAAAAATCGAAATAGTCCAAAATATGCAACACTGTAAAGGTATGTTTTTTAATATGAATATCAACAAAACCATTGAAAGCACGAAAGAACCTCGCATCAGTGTTGCACCCATGATGGATTGGACAACCAAAGACTACCGTTTTTTTGCCCGCCTATTTAATCCAAATGTGGTGCTTTATACCGAAATGGTCACAACAGGCGCGATCATTTATGGTGGTGCCAACCGCCATCTGGACTTCAACAAGGAAGAACATCCAATTGTGTTGCAGCTCGGTGGTTCCAATCCGCAGGAACTGGCAACCTGTACTAAAATGGCTGAGGATTGGGGCTACAATGAAGTCAACTTAAATGTCGGCTGCCCAAGTGACCGTGTTCAGAACAACAAGATTGGTGCATGTTTAATGGCTGAACCAGACTTGGTGGCTGAATGTATTCATAGCATGCAAAAAGCAGTGTCGATTCCTGTTACCGTGAAACATCGGATCGGGATTGATGATATGCAGTCTTATGAAGAAATGCTGCATTTCGTTGATACTGTTGCAGCAACGGGTTGCACTCACTTCATTGTACATGCACGGATTGCCATTTTGCAGGGCCTTTCTCCAAAAGAGAACCGTGAAGTGCCGCCTCTGCGCTATGAAGATGTCTATCTTCTCAAGCAGGAACGCCCTCACCTCACCATTGAAATTAATGGCGGCATTAAAACCTTTGATGAAACACAACAACATTTACAGCATGTTGATGGGGTGATGATTGGCCGCGAAGCCTACCATAATCCTTACTTATTGGCTGAACTGGGTCAATTGTGGAATTTAGAAGCACCGAATCGTTTTGACATCATACAACAGATGATGCCGTATATTCACCAGCGAGTAGCTGAGGGAGCCCCCCTTTCAATTATCACACGTCATATTCTCGGATTATTTCAGAACTTGCCAGGCGCACGTAAATGGCGTCAGGCGCTCAGTGGTGGCAATGCCAAAACTATCGCCGATATTGAAAATGCCATTCAGAATATTCAGGCAGCCATGCAACGTACTGAAGACTACATAAAAGAACATCAATCCTGATTGATGTTCCACAAAAACGTGACATAAGTCACATCAAGAAATATCATTTTACAAATATTAAGATTCAAATTTATGGAAATATAACCTATTTAAAATTAAGAAAATCTTCAAAAAGTTTTCTTAAATAATTTATTATAAAAAGCCTCAATTGTTACATTATTACATTACATTTTAGTTTTTTTAAAATTTATCGCTTACTATGTGCCGCGTACGGATTCTGGCACACGTTCAGTTGTTTTGAAAATGCGGTAGAGATTTACAATGATTTATGATGTACCTTCAGTTGACCACAGCATGATATATCCACCAGCACAACAGCTGGTTATTCCTTATCGGGAGATGCCAAGGCTGCCATCAACGCCAACCATTGATGTGAACAAGTTTTCTCAAAAGCTAACCACGCGGGCGTCCTATCGTAGCTCATCTCAATGTGCCAAATTCGTTAGGATCGCCCTGCAATCTGCGGGCGCCAATATTGTTCAGCACCCTATCGCCGCATCAGACTGGGGCCGTACCTTGCAGCAGATTGGCTATCAAAAAATCACGCCTGACTTTAACAATCCGCAACCAGGTGACATTTATATTATCCATCGCACCAAGAAGCATCGTTATGGACATATTGCAGGTTTTACGGGTTCGCAATGGGTCTCTGACTTTAAGCAAACCAGCTATGACGTGTACAAAGATCCGAATGTGACCTACAGCTATTACCGCCTAGCACCACAATATCCACAGGCTTAATTTATTGGGCTGTTTAAGCCCTGATTTTATCCAGCTTCTTCAAGACTTCAGCCACCGCAACCATTGCAAAGCTTGAAGTCACCACCACCGCCGATCCATAACCACCACAGCGCAAGCCAGCAGTTGCACAGATATCAGCGCTTGAAAACGGATTATCAATGGAGTAAACGCAGGTAATTCCAAACTTGTCTTTCGGCTTTTTACAAATACCTTTAGAACGCAGTTGTGTGCGCAGTTTGGCAAGCATCGGGTCCTGTTCAGTCTTGGATAAGTCCGCCACCCGAATCTTGAGCGGGTCAAGCTTTCCACCTGCCCCACCTGAAACTATCAGGGGAATTTTGTTAAAACGGCAGTGCAGCATCAAAGCCAACTTGGCTTTGACATCATCAATACAGTCTAAAACGATGCTTGGAACAGGATCCAGAATCTCTTTGACATTCTCAGGTGTGAGATAGTCATCAATCACATTGACTTTCATTCGTGGATTGATTTGACGGCAACGTTCTGCCATCAACTCAATTTTTTCCTGTCCCAGTGTTGAACTCATTGCAGGCAGTTGACGGTTGATGTTGGATGCGGCAACCACATCCATATCCACCAGCGTCAGCTCACCAATCCCTGTACGTGCCAGTGCCTCAACTGCCCAGCTTCCCACACCGCCAATACCAATCACCATGACATGGCTTTGCTCATAGTGTGCAAATGCATTTTCTCCATAAATTTTGGCTACACCAGCGAAACGGCGGTCATATTCATCATTTTGGAGATCGGTCATAGCAGTCGTGGTCTATCTTTTCAGTCAAAGCAGTATTTTAGCGTGTTTAGCTTCTTTTAGGTTAGCCCGATGAAAGTTTACTTGGCGATTGACCTTGGCGACTTAAAACCAGCAACAGAATTAAAACCATGAAGCTCATGGATAAGGCTAAAAGGTTTGCATTGATCCAACCTAGACTACTTAAAATTGGGGCAGGTAAAAATGCCCCTAAAGTTGCAAACAAGGCAATTCCTGTCTCATTTATACCTTGTACACGATGTTTTTGCTGCTCATTTAAACCTGCCAATAAAGTGGATGCCCCTGAATAAGCGAAATTCCAGCCCACACCAAGGACAATCAGCGCAAAATTAATATAAATTCCAACCTGTCCAATCATTGGAATCAATGACGATAACATCAGCAAAGCAAAGCCCACATAAATCGTGGTGTGTGTGCCCCATCGTTGAATCAGTTTCGATACAAAGAATGACGGAATAAACATTGCCAATACATGCAACTGAATGGAGATCGAGGCATAGTGAAATGAATGATGTTCCTTTAAATGCAAAGAAGACATAATCATCATCACATTCATAATATAGTAGGCAAATGCACCGCTTATCACGGCGGCGATAATCAAGCTGCTCGGCAATTTGGCGCGCTGAATTGGTTCAATTACAACCTGCTGCGTCTGTTGACGTTGGAACTTTTTATTCCATCCATACAGGATTGGAGAGAGTAACAAGGCCAAGACACTAAAAATGAAATAAATTGCAGTAAAATCGGGTAAACCCTGCACCTGCTGAAACTGAATCGCCAATATGGGCGCAATAATTGCAGCAACCACCCCACCTGAGATCACCATGGCTGTTGCTTTCGGAATAAGTTCTGTTGCAAGACGATCAGAGGCCGCAAAGCGATAAAAATTCGCAGTCGAGATAAATAAACCCAGTGAAAAATGGCTGAGGCACAATAGATAGAACTGTTGCTGCTGTAATGCCAGATAGCCTAGAACACCCGCTAGGAATAGGCAGATGCAGCCAAATTGAAAAACCAGATGACGTCCCAACTTTTTCATTAAAAAAGAAAAGATAAAGGTGGTCAGTAGCATCGCTAAAAACTGCAAACCATAAGGAACTGTGGCTAAGGCTTGCGTAGGTGCAAGCTTTAAGCCGACAATCGCCGCCACGGTCACCGATAAGACCGCCGCAATTAAGTTCAGTGCCTGTGCAGCCAAGAGATAATAAACATAGCGTGGTAATTGATTCAAAGCCTTTATCCAGTTTTATCGGGCCTGACTACCTTAACGCTGAATGCTTGAAATTCAAATAAAAAAGATGAAAGACCAGCTTTCATCTTTGCTTGAGGAGGTGTCCTAACACTTTATGCAGCAATCAGATTGCGCAGTACATAATGTAAAATACCACCTGCCTTAAAGTATTCCACCTCATTCAGGGTATCAATTCGGCACAACACCTTAAACTGCTCCTGACTGCCATCCTCTCGTACCAGCTCAACATCAAGGATTTGATGCGGCTGGATATTATCTGACAACCCATAAATGGACAGCACTTCGCGACCTGTCAGGTTCAGGGACTGACGGGTTTGCCCATCAATAAACTGCAAGGGCAATACGCCCATTCCCACCAGATTGGAACGGTGAATCCGCTCAAAACTTTCCGCAATCACCGCCTTAATACCCAGTAGGTTGGTTCCCTTTGCGGCCCAGTCCCGTGATGAACCCGTTCCATATTCCTTGCCCGCCACTATCAACAAAGGAACTTTTTGCTGTTGATAACGCATGGCGGCATCATAAATTGCCAGTTTCTCACCTGTCGGGATGTAAATGGTGTTGCCACCCTCCTCTCCATTCAGCATTTCATTTTTAATGCGAATATTGGCAAAAGTGCCACGCATCATCACCTCATGGTTACCGCGCCGCGAACCATAAGAGTTGAAATCTTTGGGTTCCACGCCTTGATCCTGCAAATAGCGCCCTGCTGGACTGTCCTTTTTAATATTGCCTGCTGGAGAAATATGGTCTGTGGTGACCGAATCTCCCAACACGGCCAGGATACGCGCCTGCTCAATATTAGTAATGGCTTTAGGTGGATGGTTGATCTCCTCAAAAAATGGTGGATGGCGAATATAGGTCGAGTTGTTTTGCCATGCATAGGTTTGGCTTTGTGGAATCTGAATAGCCTGCCATGTTGCATCACCATCAAACACAGCCGCATATTCCTTATGAAACATCTCTGTATTTACTTTCTGCAACACCTGATCAATTTCGGTTTGGCTTGGCCATATATCTTTCAGGTAGACCTCCTGCCCACCCTTGCCCACCCCAATCGGCTGGGTGGTTAAATCGGTACGGATATTACCTGCCAAACCATACGCAACCACCAACGGCGGTGAGGCAAGCCAATTGGTTTTGACTAGCGGATGGACACGGCCTTCAAAATTTCGGTTTCCAGAAAGCACAGAGGCAACATTTAAATCATGGCACTGAATGGCGGCTTCAATTGCTTCTGGCAATGGCCCAGAGTTACCAATACAGGTGGTGCATCCATAACCCACAAGGTTGTAACCGAGTTGATCCAGATAAGGAGTTAATCCTGCGGCGGCAAGATAGTCGGTCACCACTTTGGAACCAGGGGCGAGGGAACTTTTTACCGACGGCTTACGCTGCAAGCCCTTTTCAATGGCTTTCTTGGCAAGCAGGCCCGCAGCCAGCATCACGCTTGGATTGGAAGTGTTGGTACATGAGGTAATTGCTGAAATCACCACATCACCATGATTTAAAGGATAGCTTTGTCCATCCAGCGTACATGATGGATTTTCATGGGGCAAATTTGCAGCTTTGGCTTCTATGGCAGTACCACCGCCCCCCTCATTTTCCAAACGTTCCTTGGCTTCCTTGGCGGGTTTTAGGTTCAGTTCCATCAAGGTATTAAAGGTTTTAGGCACATCTGAAAGCAGCACCCGATCCTGTGGACGTTTTGGGCCTGCCAGACTGGCCTGAACTGTTCCCATATCCAGACTCAGTACATCAGTAAAAACTGGTTCATCACCCACATTGCGCCATAAACCCTGTGCTTTACTATAAGCCTCCACCAGATCAATACGGTCCTGTTGACGGCCTGTCAGGGCCAAATAACCCAAAGTCACATCATCAATCGGGAAGAAACCACAGGTTGCGCCATATTCAGGTGCCATATTGGCAATGGTGGCACGATCAGCCAGTGGCAGATCCGCCAAGCCATCTCCATAAAATTCAACAAATTTACCCACAACGCCCTTTTGGCGCAGCATCTGGGTAATAGTCAGAACTAGATCGGTCGCGGTGATTCCCTCACTTAACTTCCCAGTCAGCTTAAAGCCAATCACTTCAGGAATCAGCATGGATACAGGCTGTCCCAGCATGGCCGCTTCTGCCTCAATACCGCCGACACCCCAACCCAACACACCCAATCCATTGATCATGGTGGTATGTGAATCTGTTCCCACCAAGGTGTCTGGAAAGGCAAAAGTCTGGCCCTCATCTTCACCTAGCCAGACCGCTTGAGCCAGATATTCCAGATTGACCTGATGGCAAATTCCTGTTCCTGGTGGCACTACACTAAAGTTATCAAAGGCAGACTGGCCCCAGCGTAGAAACTGGTAACGCTCACCATTGCGCTGCATTTCAATTTCAACATTTTCGGCAAAGGCATTCTGGTTGGCAAAATGGTCCACCATGACGGAATGGTCGATCACCAAATCCACAGGAGACAGTGGATTGATACGGTTTGGATCACCACCTGCCTGAGCCATTGCGGCACGCATGGCAGCAAGGTCAACCACCGCAGGCACACCCGTAAAGTCCTGCATCAACACTCGGGCTGGGCGGTATTGGATTTCCTGATCGGAACTTCTGTTTTTTTGCCAGTCCACCAAGGCTTGAATATGCTCGACTTTTACACTTTTTTGATCTTCAAAACGCAGTAAATTTTCCAGTAAAACTTTTAATGACTTTGGGAGTTGATCAATATTACCCAGACGTTGTGCTGCCTGAGCCAGACTAAAAATTTGATACTGTTTTGAACCAACATTGAGTGTTTGTAGGGCATTAAAACTATTGATTTTGCTATATCTGGCCATGGGGTGCTCCTCCCAGTGTGGCAAGTTTGTTTGTTATGAAGTTCTTTCTTTAATGTAAGCCAGTTTGAAAAAGGATGTGTTCCCTTTTAGTTATCTTATTTTTAATGGGATGATTATTGCTACTTTAAACGCAAGGCTGTCAATGAGTTCTGCCATAATTGCTGGGCAAGCTGGTCTTGTGGCTGTCCAAGGGTTTGTGCCAAACTTTCTAAAACATAAGGCAAATTCACAGGTGTATTTCTCGTGCGGTGTTCAGTTGACGTTTGACAGCACAACGGTGTCATATCAGGGCAATCCGTTTCAATCACCAGATGTTCAGCCCCAATCGCCTGTACCACCTGAAGCAGTTTTTTGGCGTTTGGATTAGTAATCTGCCCTGTCACACCAATTTTAAAACCGAGTTTGACTAAGGCTTTAGCTTCTTCCACACCGCCACTAAAGGCATGCGCAATACCACCCAGTTTGAATTTTTGTGCCTTTAAAATGGCAAGGCTTTCCGCATGGGCTTTACGAATATGTAGTAACACAGGTTTTTGATAATGCGTTGCCAGTTCAAGTTGGGCATTAAAATAATGCTGCTGTTTGGCAAAAAGCTCAGGCTGTTTATGTTGCTTTAAAAAGGTGTCCAGACCAATCTCACCAATGGCGACACAATCATGTTGCTTTAACACCTGCTCCAATCGCTGTAGATGGGCCTGTTGATGTTGTTCAATATAAAAAGGATGCAAACCAGGTGCGAGATAGGATTGAGGGACATTTTCCCAGTGTTGCAACTGTTGATGGGTGTGAATGAGTTCATCAAAGCGGGATTCAACAAAACCGATGAGAACCAAAGCCTCTACGCCCACCTGTTTCGCCTGTACAGCCAAATGTTGCCGATCATGGTCGAAATCGGCAACATCAAAATGGGTATGGGTATCAAACAGTTGCATCATTTTATTAAAAGTCCCACTTTGGCAAAGGGGGGATTTAAGGGGACTTATTTGCCACAGGCGTAGATGCTGCTGACTCGTCTACCTTTGGCAAATATTCAGGTTTTAACACGCCCTGCAACTTATCAAATGGAATCACCAACCGTGGTAAACCTACTACATAAGGACCAATTTCATATTCAGCATATTGCAGAATTAAGCCCTGCTCCCCCAGCAGGAAGTTGTCAGTAAGCTTAAACGGCCATGCCTGCTCATATTCATCAGGGTTATTGGCAAGTTTGCTGTCTACAATCCAGACCTTAAATGCATCATGCGCCAGCTTGTCCAACGTTGCCTTTTGTTTTGGCACTAGCAGGTCGTTTAATTGCACCTGTTTTTGATTGGTCAGGTCAAAATTGTAGTAGCGTTGCGAGGTTGAGCCATGTGCGCCACCTAAATAACTGCTGCTATTCAGGACAACCGTTGCCAGTGTGCCCTTAGGCTGTAAAATCTTGGGCTTGATCATCAGACTGATTTGATGGCTACTGCTCAATGCTTTCAGTTCTTCATCAATCTTGATAAATGAATTGGCATACAACTGCGCTTGTGCATCCAGATTCTGCTTTTGTTCATTGGCCTGTACAGTAGAGGCCGCAGCATCATTATCAACAATTTCAAGCATCTTGCCGAGTTGGCTCAGTATTTCCTGATCAAGCAACTGGTCAATAAATGGGAAGTTACTCTGCAAGCGTTCAACGCTAAAATCTGGACAGGTATTGCCCTTACACTCAGGCAAACTCACCTGCACCTTGACCGTTTCACCACGTAAGATCGGCTCAGCCTGTGTCTGCACAACTGGCTGCTCTTGTGGCTTGTCCTCTGGCTGTTTAGGTTCTGATTTTGGCTGGCATGCGGCAAGCATAATTGCACATGCCAGAACGCTAGATTTATAAAATGTTTTCATCGGAAACCTGCAAGCATTGTGATGACACAAGATTTTTAAATGCTAGCGGACTTCACCGCAAACCGCTAGTGATACATGCAATTCCTATACGCTTGTTACAAAGATTAGAACATTTGTTGATAAATATCAGGCTGTAGCATCTGTTTAGTTTGTTCAGTGCTTAGATAAATATCCAGTTGCGGTGCATCCTTACTGATTTCATTGGCACGGTAATGCAGACCAATACCTTCACCATCGAAAAACCAGTCCGCTTGTCCCCAATACAGTTTTTTAGGTGCTTGCTTTTTGACTTCTAAAGATTGTGTTTCAACCCATTTTTGATAATGGTTTTGCACAATATCGTTCAAGGCATTTTGCTGATTTTTTTGAATCACATCCAGAATACTGAGACTTTTTTGTCGTTTACGGTCGGCAGCAAAGAAATAGAAACGATCCTTGACCGCAATGTCTTCCTGTTGAGTATTAATGCCGACTTGTAGTAATACATATTGGTTACGTTGTGAGGCGATACGGGTATTTAAATGCAATTCATACGCCTTGTTTTTTGAATATTTATCCTGCCATTCATCTGACTTTTTCACATAGGCATTAACCGCTTGTTGCAGGGTCAGGTTTTTATTCTGCTCAATCTGTTGCTGGATCACGTTGGCCTGATTTTTTGCAATCCATGCGTTCAACCATTCATCCTGAGTCTTAATGGTTTGAATATCGACATCAATACAGTTTTTCTTTTCACAAAATGGCAAGGCATAATCCGCCTTGGCCTCCTGCATATTGAGGTAGGGTAAAACCTCAGCTTTCTCAACTGGTGCGGTATGCTGTTCAATTGCCTGTGCTGAATCAGTTTCATTTTTATTTGGATGATCACATGCCGTTAATGCCATCATTCCAATCATTAAACTGACAGCAAAAAGTGGTTTTAAAGTGTTCATCTCACCATCCCTTATTTTTAGTTTGTTCAATTAAAAACAGCCTCTAATTAGAAGCTGTTTTTATATATTTTAGTGTTCCCGTGTGTTACGGAACTGAATATCTGGCCAGCGTTCCTGCATCAACTGCAAGTTGACACGGCTTGGCGCCAAATAAGTAAGGTGTCCACCACCATCAACCGAGAGTTGATCGTGGGCCTTTTTCTTAAACTCATTCAGAATCTTTTCATCATCACAATGAATCCAGCGCACGGTATGCACACTTACAGGCTCATAAATACAGTCCACCTTATATTCTTCTTTTAGGCGGTACGCAACCACATCAAACTGTAACACACCCACTGCACCAACAATCAGGTCATTGTTGATTTGTGGCATAAACACCTGTGTTGCGCCCTCTTCCGACAGCTCTTTCAGGCCTTTCTGCAATTGCTTGGACTTTAACGGATCACGTAAACGCACACGGCGGAACATTTCAGGCGCAAAGTGTGGAATTCCCGTAAAATGCAGGTTTTCACCACTGGTAAAGGTATCGCCAATCTGGATGGTGCCGTGGTTATGTAGACCAATAATGTCCCCAGGCCAAGCCTCTTCCAGATGCTCACGCTCACCAGCAAGGAATGTCAGCGCATCACTGATACGCACGTCCTTACCGATACGCACATGATTCATTTTCAAGCCTTTTTCATATTTACCTGAGCAAATCCGCATAAAGGCAATACGGTCACGGTGTTTCGGGTCCATGTTGGCCTGAATTTTAAACACGAAGCCTGTGAAGCCCTCTTCATTGGCATCGACAGTACGTTCCTGAGTTGGATGCGCCTTAGGTTCTGGTGCCCAGTTGATAAAGGCATCCAACACATGGTCAACCGCAAAGTTACCCAATGCCGTACCAAACAGCACAGGGGTTTGCTTGCCTTGAAGAAACAACTCACGGTCTAATGGCTCATTTGCCATCTGTACCAATTCAAGTGATTCTTCAAACGATGCCCATGCTAGCTCACCCACTTTGTCACGGATATCCGCATGGTCATAACCATCACGCACTTCAATATCAGTAATGGTTGAACCAAAACCCGCCTTGTAGACATACAGCTTATTTTCAAGCAGGTTGTACACGCCCGCAAAGTCACGCCCCATGCCCAATGGCCAGGTGATTGGCACACAACGAATTTTGAGGACATTCTCAATTTCATCAAGCAATTCCAATGGCTCGCGAATTTCACGGTCCATTTTGTTGACGAATGAAATGATCGGTGTGTCACGCATACGACACACTTCCATCAATTTAATGGTACGCTCCTCAACACCTTTTGCACCATCAATCACCATTAAGGCAGAATCCACAGCGGTTAAGGTGCGGTAGGTATCTTCCGAGAAGTCTTCGTGTCCTGGGGTATCGAGAAGGTTGATGGTGTGCTTTTTATAGGGAAACTGCATCACCGAAGTCGTGATCGAAATACCACGTTCCTTTTCCATTTCCATCCAGTCTGATGTTGCGGAACGGTCAGACTTACGGCTTTTCACCATTCCTGCAACCTGAATGGCCTTACCCCATAACAGCAGTTTTTCGGTCATGGTGGTCTTACCCGCATCGGGGTGGGAAATGATCGCAAAGGTGCGTCGCTGGGCAACCTGTGCCGCTAGTTCGTCTTTAAAACTCATGAGAAAAATCTTCAATATGTACACAGTTATGTACACAATTCCAAATGTGTACTTAACCGAAAAAAGTGGGAATTCAAAATTGGCGCAATTGTAGCAGATTTAGAGAGTATGTTTTATGCATTGTTGATATGTCTTAAGTTATCCACATGATCATCTCAGGTAAATGCTGAATAAACGTTATATACCGATATAATCAGTGATGGAGAATAAATTTCTCTTTTATTTCAGTGTTTTTAGAACAGATGAGCAAAAGGCAATAAGATGAAAATAATAAATCCCGAAGACATTCCATTGGCATTTCAAGCTGCGTGGAATCACCATGACATGACGGCCTTTGCAGATTTATTTTGTGAAGATGCCACCTTTGTGAATCGCTTTGGGCACTATGTGCAAGGGGTTCAGGAAATTGTGGCACTTCATGTTCCCATCCATGAAACGATCTACAGCGACTCCACACTTGTAAATGAGCTGATTAATCTCGCTTACATTACCGATGATGTAGTAATCAGCCATTTCTGGAGTCGGCTCACAGCAGGTGTTGCCCATCCAGTTGGCCCACATCAAATAGACACGCTGATTCTTGTGGTGCTCACAAGGCAAAATCATTTATGGCGAATCCGTGCGCTGGAAAGTGTAACACTGACCAATCCCCATACAGGGCAAACCATCTTACGGGATACCTGAACCATCTTTTGCACGGATTTATTTTTATTGAGAGTTTTTGATTTTCAAAGAAATTTCTTATGGTACTTTCAAAGAATCTAAAACCAATAATTCTCTTTTTTCAATCAAGAACTCCATCAATACACGAAGCTTGGCAGGCATATGTGCCCTTGAGGGCATATAGAGGAAGAAACCTGAACGTGGACGAACCCAAGGTAGCAAAATACGCACCAGTCGACCATCTTGCAAATAAGGCTGCACGCACAAGTTCAAATGCTGCACCAAACCAATACCTGACAAAGCTGCACGCAACATACTGTCATCATCATTGAAAATGGCATTTCCTTTAGGTTCATACACAATTGTTCGGGCCTCTGCATCAGGTGTAATGAATGACCAGCGATCAATTACACCACTCGAAGAAAAACGATAGGACAAACAGTTATGATCTTTTAATTGCTGTGGTGTTTCTGGGACTCCATAACATTCAAAATACTCAGGAGCACCCACAATCGCCATCTCTAATTGTGGAGTGATGGGTATGGCAACCATTTGATCCTCCAAGCTCTCCCCTAATCGAATGCCTGCATCAAGTCCCTCAAGCACAATATTTGAAAAACCATCATCTGTAACAAGTTCCAATCTCAGTTTCGGGTAACGTTCTAAAAACTCCCTCATATGCGGTTCAATTAAAGTCCGAGCGGCAACACGTGAAACGGATAATCGAATCAGACCAGACGGCTCAAGATGAGCTTCATCCAATTCTGCGACTGCCTGCTCAATCGCTTGAAGTGCGGGCTGCACCACATCCAATAAACGTTGCCCTTCCTCTGTCAGCGACATATCACGAGTCGTTCGATTCAGCAGCCGAACCTCTAATGATTGCTCTAGACTTTTTAAATGTTGAGATAAGGCTGCACGTGTAACCTCCATTTCTGTCGCTGCCTTGGTAAAGCTACGATGGCGGGCAATATGAGCAAACCATGTCAAAGAATAAAGAAGAGCGGGTTGAATAGGCATCATATTTTTATTTGGCTTCCACTTTTATTGTTTAGTTTAACTTACCTCTCCTATCATTCAAAGCATATATATTCAATCCAATCTCATCTTTACAATCAATTCATACAGGTCATCTGATGGCTACCCAGCCTCAAACCTATTTCCTTAAATCTATCATTGAACTAAAAAAGGAGTCATTGTCATGACAGGTATTTCAAGAGAAAGAATGCTAAAGGCATTGGAACAAGAAAAAAACATTTCAAGGGAAGACCATGAAAAAGTGAAAGGTCTGGCTGGCATGGTTAAGATGCCACGTAGCTTTATCTTTAAAAATCCTGATGAATACGGTATGCAAGGATGGTATGACCTATCAATTCCATCAGATGATGGAACACCACTGGAAGCTTGGTATATCCCAGCCAAAGGTGGCAGCAGCGATAAACTGGTGATTTTTAACCATGCCTTGCCCATGTGCCGTGCAGGTTATCCAGGTCATCTGGGTGAGCCTTGGAGTAATTTTGTTGAACCTGTAGAAATTGATTTTGTGATTCAATACAAGCATCTCACCGATGCGGGCTATAACGTACTGACCTACGATTTCCGTAATCATGGTCAAAGTGGCGCAGCCAATGGTGGTGTATCTGGCATTGGTCAATGGGAATGGCGTGATTGTGTGGGGGTGAAAAAGTTTGTTGATGCCCATCCTGAGTTCAGTAAAATGAAAGTGGCTTTATACAGTCAGTGTCTGGGTGGTATTTCACAATATGCAGCCATCAGCAAACATCCTGAACTTTTTGAAAATGTGCTGTGTATGTGCAGCCCACTCGTACCTAACATGACGGTTATTTTAGAGAGATTCGCAGCATTACAAGGTGTTGATCAATACCTTGAATTAGTCGACCTTGAATTGCTGAAACTAGGTGGTTTTCCAGCAGCAGATATGTCAGGGGCATTGTGGGCACCCCATGTCAAACTTCCAGTGTTGATGTGGCAAGTGCGTAAAGACATATTGACCACTGCTGAAGATTCTCAAAGAACATTTGATCTGTTGGCCAGTACCGATAAAGAGTTGTACTGGATTGAAGATACAACCAAACGCTTTGAGGATGGCTACAACTGGTTTGGCCGCCATCCTGAAAAAGTATTGTCTTATCTCGCCAAATATATGAGCTAATCTTTTTGGATACTACAGCAGTCATTGCCAATTCGCAGACTGCTGTAACCCACACTCAGGTGGCAACGCTATAAAAAATAAGTAATACCAGTCCCTACCTTTTAATCTAGACAGCAACAGCCTTGGCACGTGCGGCATGCAACTTTTTATAACTGTCAATCAGGCGCAAATGTCGATCCAGCCCCTCCAGTTTCATACTGGTTGGGGTGAGACCATAGAAACGGACACTGCAATCTACCGATCCAAGTACCGCATCCATCCGTTCATCACCAAACATACGGCGGAAGTTACTTAGATAATCATCCAGTTCCAGCTCATCATCCAGAATCACCTCCAGCACCACATTCATGCATTGATAGAACAGGCCACGCTCAACCGTGTTGGTGTTGTATTGCAGGAACTGCTCAACCAATTCCTTTGCCTCTTCAACTTGCTCTAAAGCAAGATAAATCAAAAGTTTTAACTCAAGAATGGTCAGTTGCCCCCACACGGTATTGTCATCAAATTCGATACCAATCAATGTGGCTATTTCGGTGTAGTCATCCAGCTCACATTCTTCCAGACGTTCAACCAAGGCCTCAAGGCTGTCATTATCCAGACGATGCAGGTTTAAGATATCTTCACGGAATGACAGTGCTTTGTTGGTGTTGTCCCAGATCAGGTCTTCCACCAGATAAATCTCGGAATAGTCAGGCACCAAGATACGGCAAGCCGTTGCACCTAAATGCTGATACACTGCCATGTAGACTTCTTTACCCATTTCCTCAAGAATGGCAAACAGTTCTTCCGCTTCTTCCACATTGCTGTTTTGACCTTGGTTGGTAAAGTCCCACTCCACAAAATCGAAATCAGCTTTGGAACTAAAAAAGTGCCATGATACCAAACCACTGGAATCAATAAAGTGTTCCACAAAGTTATTTGGTTCAGTCACCGCATTACTTTGGAACGTTGGCTGCGGTAAATCATTGAGACCCTCAAAACTACGTCCCTGCAACAACTCAGTCAGGCTACGTTCCAACGCAATTTCAAAACTTGGATGCGCACCAAATGAGGCAAAGACTCCGCCTGTACGTGGATTCATCAGCGTCACACACATCACGGGGAACTGACCACCCAGCGAAGCATCTTTGACTAATACAGGAAAACCTTGTTCCTCCAAACCTTTGATGCCTGCTAAAATACCTGGGTATTTCTCCAAGACCTGTTGCGGCACATCTGGCAGCGTCATTTCACCCTCCAGAATCTCACGTTTCACCGCACGTTCAAAGATTTCCGATAAACATTGTACCTGTGCCTCAGCCAAGGTATTGCCTGCGCTCATACCATTACTAAGATATAAATTTTCAATCAAGTTAGATGGGAAATACACCACTTCACCATCCGACTGGCGTACGAATGGCAACGAACAGATGCCCCGCTCAGTATTACCTGAGTTGGTGTCATATAAATGCGTGCCCAGCAATTCATCGTCAGGGTTATAAATCTCAAGGCAGTATTCATCCAGAATTTCTACTGGCAATTCACCATTCGGGCCTGGCTGAAACCATTTTTCATCAGGATAATGTACGAACTCAGCGTTAGCAATTTCCTCTCCCCAAAACTGGTCGTTATAGAAGAAGTTACAGTTTAAACGCTCAATAAATTCGCCCAGTGCCGATGCCAAGGCACTTTCCTTGGTTGAACCCTTGCCATTGGTAAAACACATCGGCGATTGTGCATCACGAATATGCAGTGACCAGACATTCGGAACAATATTACGCCATGACGCAATTTCAATCTTCATGCCCAAGCCTGCCAAAATACTGGACATATTGGCAATGGTCTGTTCTAAAGGTAAATCTTTGCCCTGAATATAAGTGCTGCTCTCCGAAGTCAGGCGTGGCATCAGCAATGCCTGTGCATCAGCATCAATACTTTCAACTTCTTCAATAATAAATTCAGGGCCCGTCTGAATCACTTTCTTCACGGTACAACGGTCAATGGAGCGTAGAATTCCTTGACGGTCCTTTTCAGAAATGTCAGCAGGCAACTCGACCTGAATCTTAAAAATCTGTTTGTAGCGGTTTTCAGGGTCAACAATATTGTTTTGCGATAAGCGAATATTATCGGTCGGAATATCACGTGCCGCACAGTACACTTTTACAAAGTAAGCTGCACATAACGCCGATGAAGCCAGAAAATAGTCGAATGGCCCTGGAGCTGAGCCATCGCCTTTATAGCGGATCGGTTGATCTGCAATTACTGTAAAATCATCGAACTTGGCTTCCTGACGAAGATTGTCGAGATAATTAACCTTGATTTCCATGCTGGTACCTAATGCCTCTTATGTACCAGCATCGGCACATAAGCGTGTAAATATGAATAGAATAGAATCTGAAACTGGCTTAAACAAAACAATGAATGAGCATTCAGAATAAGCTGAATTCGACGTAAATATTTGTCTAACTTATTAAAAACTAAATATCTTGATGGAATCTTGCCGAGTTTTTATCCAATTCCAGGATAAGCCGTCGGCTCGACTTACTTTTGTTTCGGCAAAAGTAAGCAAAACCATTGTCATCCGCAAAACTCGTCAACTACTATCAGCGAACTTAATAAATCGCAGAAACAATACTTTATTAACGGAGTCCTGTCTCAAACAATTGCGGATGACATTTCCGAGTATCATATTTCTTACCGAACTCAAGTTAGATAATATATGGTGCATATTATAGAGCCATTTACCCAAATTGATAACGTTTGTCTGTGTTTCCAATCGACATACAACCAACTTAATCAAGTCTAGTCGTAATAGTGATTTCGCTTTTTAGAAAACTTATCCAGTTGATTTAAAAAGCCCTCAAAATAACTCTTGTCTTTATCTTCAGTGCGATAGCCTGCATAGAGTGTACGTCGTAGACCTTTGGGAGAGACGCAATCCAGACGGCGAGAAGTCACCCAACCTTTCTGCTCATATTCATTCACCACCCAGTCAGGTAATGCCGAAATCCCGCGCCCACTGGCAACCAATTGGATCAACATTTGCGTTAGCTCAGTAGTACGAATTTCTTTGGGATGCAGATTGGCTGGAATAAATAGTTTCGCCATGATGTCTAGACGGTGTTTATCTACAGGATAAGTCACCAAGGTTTGTTCTGCCAACTCTTGAACCGTGATCTTTTCTGCCCGAACCAATGGATGAGTGTTGGATAAAACCAATCTGGATTCATATTCAAAAATTGGAAAATACTCAATGCCTTTTAAAACAATTGGGTCCGCGGTAATCAACAAGTCAAATTCCGCATTTTGTAATAACTCATGAGGATTGGACTCGAAACCAGAGACAAAATCCAGATCAACATCTGGGTATTGCTGGCGGTATTGATTCAACAATGGCATCAGCCAGTCAAAGCAACTATGACATTCCGAAGAGAAGATAATTCTGCCTGTTTGCCCATGCACAATACGGGCAATATCGGTATGTGCGATCTGGATCTGCGGTAACACATCATCCGCCAGCTTTAACAGGCGCAAACCAACATGGGAAAATGAGACAGGTCGGCTACGGCGATTCACAACCTCCACGCCAAACCATTGATCCAGCTCTTTTAATTGATGAGAAATCGCAGACGGTGTTAAATACAGGTCAGTTGCCGCTGCAACCAATGAACCGTGTTCGCGCAAGGCGGTTAATGTCTTTAAATGACGAAGTTCTAACATACTAATAAACCAGTAAAACATGCCTTAGCTTGTTTCAATACAATTGAGCAGACAATATTTATATAGATAAAATTGAATTAAATTCATCTTATCATAAAACTAATGAATTATTATAAAAATTAATTTTATTTCATTTTTTTACACATTAGATGAATATTATTAATTTTAAAATAAAAAATGCCCCTTAACTTGGGGCGCTGTTTATCAATACATTTCTTATATTTACTGTCTTAGACTCTTTTAAAGCTCATCTCCTAATCCAAAATTACCAAAAATTGGCGTGTCAGATTCTTCCCCACCTAAATCAAAACCTCCAAAAATAGGCGTGGTATCAGGTTGAGGTTGAGGTTGAGGTTGAGGTTGAGGTTGAGGTTGAGGTTGAGGTTGAGGTTGAGGTTGAGGTAAGTTTTGATTATCAACCTGAGTATTAGAACCTGTATTTGTATGATCTGGGTAAGTAGTTTTTGTACCACCATTATTATTGTCTGTATCAGGTTTTCTTGGAGCACCATCTTTGGTTGATGGATATTCATCCAGCAACAAAACTGCGCTTAAAGGATCACATTGTATTCTTTCCTTTATACTTTCATCATCATAGATTACACCCTGAGCCTCTGCATAGAATTTTTTAGAATATTGTGCATGATAGCTTGCCACCCAGTTTTGTAAAATATTTGGCAAGTTAAATGTATAAAAATAAGTTCGTGATTCATTTGGCTGATAAACACTGACCGTTTCATCATTTAAACAATAATCTGTTTGTGTTGTTTTAGCCGTTTTACTACCCGTTAGTTGGAAAGCCGCTTTACAACTATTGATATATTCATAAATTGGGGATGAGGTTGTATTTTTAACAACAACCTGAAGCTTAAATCTTATCGGAATTGAATCATTCATAGCAAAAAGATCCATCCGATCTCCCATTACCATTGGAATATTGGGCGAATAATGACGAACAAATTGGATCGTGCGTTCTATTCCATTACAGTTTTGAGTAATGGGGCTTGGATAAGCAACTGCATAGAGCAAACCATCTTCTTCCATACGGTCTGGCTTAACATCAGATTGAGGTTTAGGTACAGGACTTTCTGTGCCTACTGACAATCCACCTGTCCCAGTCCCCCCAAGGCTTACCCCTACACTCAGATTGCCATCTTCATCTTTACAGCCAGCTAAAAGCAATGTCCCCATTAAGAATAGAAAAAATTTAGAGTTTATAGATGCCATAATATATGTTCTCATTTGCTTTGTTATAAAGATTTTGCTGACAACATCCTGTTGTCCTGCTTATCTCCCAGGCATTTTATCATACCTCTAAGCACCTGATATAATTCAATACTAATCACAAAATATTTAAGTTATTAAATGCAAAAAAAGGACCACCCTCATGCTGATTAAGGATAGCCCCAAAGGAACTTCTTCCCAAGAATATCTGAGTTTTGGTTTAGCCAATCAGTAAAACCTAGATACACTTGGCACTTTATTTTTTTTATTCATTCACCATTTATATATACATGGACGCCCGTTAGAACGAGTAGCTTAGACCAACACGCCCCCCCACTTCATTTCCGCCTGCGAAGCCAACCGCACCACTCAGTGAAACACGATTTGCAATGAATGAAGTCACAAGACCCACTGATCCAGCTGTTTCACCCTCATAGTGACCTACACCTGCAAACAATGCGACTTGACCTGAACGAATGTTTGGCACTGCCTGTTGAGCTGCAAGAGCCATTGCCACACCACGGTAAGCACTTTTCTCAAAGTTATCCAAACGTTTAGCTGCTTGATTAATACGACCATCAAGGCGATTAACCTCTGCTGTACGGGTTGCTGCCTCTACATCAATGCGTTGACCTAAGGCTGCATCACCTGCAACACGTGCATCCCTTTCAGCATTAACCGCTGCAATACGCTCTGCTTTAGTGGTTGCATCGCCTGCGATACGATCTACTGTTTCTTGTGCATCTGCATTGGCACGAAGTACTGCTTCATTGTTAATCGCTACGATACGAGCTTCTTTTTCTGCTACATCCCCTGCGATACGAGCTTCTTTTTCGGCATCATCTGCTGCTGCACGAAGTTTTGCTTCATTGTCAATCGCTGTGATACGTGCATCTCGTTCAGCATTGACCGCTGCAATACGTTCTGCTTTGGTCGCTGCATCGCCTGCAATACGTGCATCTTTTTCGGCATCATCTGCTGCTGCACGAAGTTTTGCTTCATTGTCAATCGCTGTTGAAAGAACAGCATCTGCATTGGCACGTTCTTTGGCTTCATCATCAACCGCTTTCTGACGTGCTGCAACCTCGACCGCTAATTTATCAGCTAAGTCTTTGTCACCTGCAATACGTTCCGCTTTTTCTGTAGAAAGTAAATCATCAGCATGAGCAATCAGTTGCGCACCTGCACCGATCTTGGCGATTTCTTTTTGTAGCTGTGATACGTTAATGGCATCTTGATTGTCTACACCATCCGCCACTTGACTGATCGTACGAACAGCACCAGTGAAGAACCCACCAAAACTCACCGTGTCCTCAGTACTACCACCACCACCATTGTGAGTATCAGCATTATAACCAATTGCGACTGAGTTTTTATCGTCAGCAACAGGCTGTCCTGGTGCCGCTGGATCTTTCGAACCAATTACAATCGTATTTTCTGCACTACCTGTTGTACTGTGACCAATATGGATTGCATTCAGTCCACCTCCAAGTGCGTCATGACCAATATTTAGTGCATTTTCACTTCCTGTTTCTGCATTATAGCCAAGTGTGGTTGCATTTTTTGCATTAGCCCATGTTTCACTACCAATCGCAGTTGCCCCATCACCACCACTCGCCCATGCCCGATCACCCAAAGAACTCGATTGGTTACCACGGACTTCGCTATGTCCACCGAACGCAGTTGCATTTTCATCATAGACATTTTGGCTATTACCTACAGCAACACTACCCGCTTTGTTTACATTAACGCCCGCACCAACAGCTGTACTATTGGTATCATTTGCATTGATCCATGAACCCACCGCAATACTGCTCTCACCTCTGGCATGGGCCTCAGCACTTATAGCAATAGAGGAATTGCCTGTGGCTTCATTGTTTGTACCCGCAGCAAAACTATCTTTCCCCATAGCATTGCTGTTATAACCTAACCCAATACTGGTGTTATCAACATCATTGAGTTGGCCCAAGATAATACCATTGGCTGCAGATGGAACATTGGCATAATTGGTTTCCCCTCCCATTGCATTACTTAAACCAGTGCCTGTTCCTGCTGGACCTTCCCATACAGGTGCTGCATAAGCATGACTTGCCATCAAGGCAACTGCTATTATTGATAATTGAAAATTTTTTTTCATTACATCATCCTTTTATTATGACCAAATCTAACTTAGTAATTCATTTAACTAAGTACGACTTAGTTCCCTCCGATGACATACGCTACACCAGCACGACCACCCACTTTTCCACCATCAGCAACACCAAATGCACCGCTGCCAGATAGGCGGTCACTAAATGAGGTAACCGCGCCAAATGCGCCTGCTGCTTCACCCTCGTAATAACCAACACCACCAAACACAGCAACCTGACCAGGTTGGAGACTTGGGATTGCCTGTGACGCTGCCAATGAAATTGCGATACCGCGGTTAGCAGTTGTTTCCACACGGTCTAAGCGATAGTTTAATTGGTCAACTCGACCATCCAGACGTTTTACTTCTGCTACACGAGTTGCAGTTTCGCCATCAATACGCTTACCTAATGCAACATCCGCATTAGCACGTAAGGTTGCTTCATTATTAATCGCTGCGGTACGTTCTGCTTTTTCTGCGGCATCGCCTGCAATACGTTCCGCTTTTTCAGTTGCATCTGCATTAGCACGCAAGGTCGCTTCATTATTGATTGCTGCAATACGAGCATTTTTCTCTGCGAGATCCCCTGCAATACGGTCTGCTTTTTCTTGTGCATCCGCATCGGCACGTAGAGTTGCTTCATTATTAATTGCCAAGATACGTGCATCTCGTTCAGCATTAATCGCAGTAGTGCGTTCTGCTTTTTCTGCGGCATCACCTGCAATACGATCTGCTTTTTCAGTTGCATCCGCACCTGCACGTAAGGTTGCTTCGTCATCAATCTTTGTTTGCAAAGCATCATCACCAGCAATACGAGCAGTTTTTTCATTGTTCACCGCGGTGGTACGGTCTGCTGCTTCTTGTGCAATTTTGCCATCTAAAAGTGTATCACCTGCAATACGCTCAGCTTTTTCAGTATCAATCTTGGTATTAATCGCATCTAAGTCTGCTTGTGCAGGCGCATTATTAATTTTTGCAAGCTCTGATTTTAATTGTCCAAGATTCACTGCATCCTTATCATTAATACCATCTGCAACATAAACCACACGACGATCACCCATTGCAACAGTATTATCTTGATCTGCAACGGTATTTGCACCAATCGCTACCGAGTTGGCACCTGTTACTTTTGCCCCTGCACCTATTGCAACACCACCCTCCGCACTGGCTTCCGCACCACTACCAATCGCAATCGAATTTATACCACTTGCGACTGCATTACTGCCTGTGGCAATGGCATTGTCTGCGGTTGCTTTTGCACCAAAACCCAGACTAGTTGCATACTCACCTGATGCTTCTGACGTAGAACCTACGGATGTTGCACCTGTACCATTGACAGTAACCGAGTCACCAAATGCACTGGCTTGATTTCCTTTTAAATCAATATTGCCACCGACCGCTGTACCATTATCATCTGCAATGGTGATTTTATTTCCAACCGCCTGCGATGCTTGTCCATTTACAGTAATATCATTACCAACCGCTGTAGCAAAATCTTTATCGGTGGTATTGCCACTTCCGAGCACAGTGGAGCGAATGCCAGTTGTGCTGTTACCATTTCCGATAACAGCGGACCAATGTCCATTTACTGTGTTTCCTGTACCACCAGTGAAACCTTCATTGCCTGTTCCAGTATTATCTGTACCAACCACAGTTGTATTCGCCGCCGCATTATTTGTACCGACAACCGTTGTATCTGGTCCAGTTGCAGTATTCCCTGTGCCAATGTTTGTTTGAGCTGCATATACATTTGCAGCCAATAAAGCTGTTGCTATTACTGATAATTGAAAAGTCTTTTTCATTACGTGTTCCTTTGCATACTAATTATATTGTTGATAAATATTGATTTTTAAAAATCCCATAAGTTCAGCATAACCATTATGCGACATGAATCATTAAATCAATATTCAAATGTGTAATCTGCACACGTATAAAAAGTTAGCACATAGGTTGTTCATTATCAAGAACTTTAAAAACAATAAAATAAAATACAAAAATAAATTTAAATCAATTACTTATTCTAAAAAAATCATATAAAAAATTAAAAAATAATTTTTTTCCTTAAATTTATATTAAAAATATGTTCAATATGTACATAGTTTAATTTTAGTGATACATTTCATCAAGTAAGTCACTTGAGTGAATTTGTTAAGAAAAATGGCTCACCATGAACCTGAAAGCATGGGGGGGGGGTACTTAAGATTTAAAAATGTGGAACTTACATAAAACAGGAAAGGAAACAATAAGTAGACTTTATGCGAGCATATTCATTAGATCTTCGTAAGAAAGTAATGGCTGCCTACCATCAAACACAACATAAATCTGAAGTCTGCAAAAGGTTTAATATCGCCAGGTCCACCCTGGATGAATGGATTTTACTGGAACAAATCACACAGGATTTGAAACCATTACCTGCCATCAGGAATGGCCGACCTTTTAGCATTAAGGATTTAGAAAGTTTTGAGGAATTTGTAAAATCAACGCCCTTTACACAAATTAGGGACTTACTTGATCCTTTTGAGCAGAAGTTTGGTTATAAAGTTTCCTATTCAGTTCTCTGGAGGGGCTTGCACAAGATAGGCAGGGTAAAAAAACGAAATTAATGACTAGCTGAGGTTACTGACTCATCTACAATGTTGTGATTTAAAAAAAGAAAATACAATATTAAGTAGTGAACTAGAGCCAAAATATATGGTTCCACACAGCAACAGTAAGCAATTAAAATTTAAAATGATTTCATAAAAAATAGCTTGAGAAAAAACTATTTTTAAGACCGCTTAATACTGGAGTAATAAAAAGTAGAAATTTCTTTTATTGCTACAGGATCACGGATCAATCTATTAGCCTTTTAGGGGAAAATACAATGTCTGATCAATTTAGAATCATGGACCGTATCATGGCTTGCTATAAACCGTATTTAGGACAGCAAAATCGTTGCTCTTTAAATTTTAAAAACTGGAATTTGTCCAAAGCAGGTAAACTAAAATTTAAAATTATTGTACCTGACGGGTGTTCGTTACCTCATTTTAATTTAAGACAAGAAAGACTCTTTGGTTCTGATGAGATTCTTTATGAAGATCTTTGGAATGGTAAGGAAATTGACGTAAATGATAAAGATATTTGGCAAGGAAAGCGAAAGGTATATGTTGAAACAATTAATCCACTTCACAAAGTCAGTTATATGGCATTACAAGAAAAGAATAAATTGAGAGAATTCAGGGAAATCTTGCAATATGAAATTATTGTATATGTCATCTAATAACTGAAATTACACAGTGATCATTTTGAAAATGAAAATTTCTAGATAATCCACTTTCAAAAAATTATATACAACTCTACCTCTAATGCAAATGATCTGTCTTATAATGGGTTTTAAATTGACCGAATTTCAATACACTACAAATAGATAAGAACAAATGATAGCGTTGTACTCTCAGTCTGCTGAGCTGAATTAGAAAGGTTTCTATTCGCACTTCGCAATATACGATACTGCTTAGGACGATGTCACTCATCGTACTGATAAACGCCCAGACGAAATCGTTTAGTGGCATCTGCTGAATTTTCATCATTCTTACAATAATCAATAGCAGCAGAAATAACCGCCTTTGACATCAGGTTCCATAAATCAACACTCAATTGATTTAACTTTTCAACAGATTCCTGACTCAGCTCATCAGCAAATATTGCCTGTTCCAGAAAATTGCTCTGTCTAGTCAGGTTACTAATTCCAGCAGCAAGATGGTCGGAAATATTTTGAGAAAATAATTGCTTACTCTCATCCATTTGTGGATCTGGAGTAAAACTGGAATTTTGTAGAATCACTTCATCATTTTCTTCCAGAACAATTCCCAACCTTTTTAATTCCAATAGAATTGATTTTGGATGTTTCTCAGAAGAAATTTGTCTCACAAGACTTTCAAAGCTATTTTCATTACCCTGAAAAGGAATCCGTTCTGGTAATTTTTGACTCACCCAAAGACCAACCACACGTGCAGGAACACTGATCGGAAGCTGTAGGCTAAATTGATCAACCAAAGCATACTCGCCATAGCTTTGACAAAAAGCCCTTACATCACGGCGATTTAAACCAGACAACAAACTTATTGCGGAATCGGTTTTCTTCTGTTGAATCTTATCCAGTTCTTTTATTGCTTCGTTATAAAATAATGCTTTAAGCGCAGTGGTAAATTCACTATAACCAATGCCAGACTTGATCAGCCAATGAATCAACTGAGGCATGATACTGACGACATGCTCCAGTGTCGTTTCAGTATCATGAGACAACATCGTATCTTCAGAATTTACTAAAGTTGATGTCTCTTTACTCATGTAAACTCCAACCTTTAGCTCAACATTAAAAGAACTTTAACAATAAAAAAAATAGGATTTTCCTTATTCTAGCTGAATTCGCCTTAAGTGAGGATGTGGATTGTAGGCTTTTTTTTAAAAAAGTTGATGTGTTTTTACTTACAAGTCAAAAGAAAACAGATTAAATTAATATTAATCAAAATCTTAAGTATTTTAGCAATATTTTTTCAATCCTAAGTTGTTGTAATTAATAAAAATGAACAAGCAAATCACTCCTATCCTGAAAGTTTAAGCACCCATACTTTTGCCACAAACAGGCATTAGATCAGCTTTACAATAAAAAAAACCATCTCTAAAAAATAAAAAAGAGATGGCGAATGAGGAGCCTTTTCAGGGTTTGTAGCTCATAATTTAATATAGCAAATAAATGCTCAAATTACACATTTATTATAATAAAAAATAGCATCTATGTAACATTTTATGTGTTATTAGAACAAAATATTTAATATTGAGTTTAACATAATTAAATACATGAGGATTAATTTCTTTAAAAATAGGATGAAATATAAATAATATAATTTTTTCAATACATTAAGAAAAAATGATGAATATATGTAAAATATTCAAATTAATTGCCCATCAAAATAAATGCTTAAAACACACATTTAAATTCATTATCTATCTATAGGCTCAACTTCACACAGGACTGGAAAGAAATAAGCTTGTCCAAATACTCGTTATTTCAAATTGATCATTTTGTAAGACAAGTTGAGCAAATGAGTCACTGAGCTCATGTCATTTTTCTTCTAATATGCCGCTACTGAATAGCAACCTGAGAGTTTAGGTTCATCATGACTCAATTGCCGAAAGTTAAACGTGCCCTGCTTCGTTCACGAACTGCAAAAAAAGTGCTTAATAGCCGTACCAGCCATCAAGCACGTCATATATATTCCAATGCAACAGACCGTATCTTTCGCGGGGCCCAGCTTGCATTGTCTGGAAAGACTCCCTTTGACGTGGTCTATCAACGTGAAATTATCAGTTTACGTCATTACACACCCCATACGGACTCCCCAGTACAGAAACACCGTATTCCCCTAGTGATCGTGCCACCTTTAGCAGCCAATATGCTGATCTATGATTTATTCCCAAATCGTAGCTTGGTACGTTATTTTCTTGGTCAGGGCTTTGATGTATATCTGATTGACTGGGGTACGCCAAGCCTACGTCAGGCAAAATATAACCTCGGCACCTATGTAAAAACATTTATGCCAGATTTTCTAGAGAAAATTCGGGAACATAGCGGTCAGCAACAGCTTTCCCTGTTTGGCTGGAGCTTAGGTGGTGCACTTTCACTATGCTACACCTCCTTGTTTAAAGATAAAAATATTCAGAATCTGGTGATTTTAGCCTCACCTATCAATACCCATAAATCAGGTTACATGGGGAAATTTTACCAGCGCTTAACGGCTCCAGCCCAATGGGTTCGCAGCAATACCAACTTCCGTATCCACCAAGTGCCTAGCCGTGTCTTTCATGTACATGGATGGCAAAATACCCTGGGCTTCAAACTCACTGATCCTATTGGTAACTTTAAGAACTATTGGGAGTTGGTGAAGAACCTGAATGACCGCCAGTTTGTGGTTAACCATGCCACCTCAAGCTCTTTTGTGGACAATATGCTGGCCTACCCAGGCGGCGTAATGCGTGACATTATTTTACGTTTCTGGATTGATAATGAATTATCTACAGGTTCAGTAAAATTTGGTGAGCAAACCGCCAATTTAAAAGACATTGACTGTTCAGTGCTGGCCGTGGGTGGTAATACAGATATCATTGTGACTGCTGAAGCAGTACGTCCTTTAATGGATTTAATCAGTAGTGAAGACAAGCAATTTAAGGTTGTGCCAGGTGGACATATGGGGCTGGTCTCAGGCAATCAGGCACCGCAGACTGTATGGCCTGTTGTAACCGAATGGCTATCCCAGCGTTCTGATTAAAGGTTCATACTTCCCATAAAGGCTGAGCTATTGAACAAATAAACAGCCTTTATGGAAATCAATTATTATATAAAAACCAGATTATCTAAGATTAGGCAAAATGTGGCTGCCCGTGCAAGACCAAGCTATCAATATTAACAGGCCTGCCAAGCAAGTATCCCTGTAATTGATTACAGCCTAAATTTTTAAGAATATCCGCTTGTTGCTGTGTTTCCACTCCCTCAGCTGTGACAACCAAACCTAATTTTGCAGCAAGATGAATTATACTTTCTAAAATCGCTTCTTCTTTAGAATCAGGCTGTAAATCCATCAGGAAACCACGGTCAATTTTGAGTTCGTCGACAGGTAAATCCTTTAAATACAGGAAGCTTGAGTAACCTGTTCCAAAGTCATCTATTGCGATTCGAATGCCGAGCTTACGCAGGCGTTCCAGGGTACGAATACTTGAATCAATGTGATGCATTGCGGTTGATTCAGTAATTTCCAGAATCAGGTTGTGAGGCTGGATTTGATATTTTTCCAATAATTGTTCAAGGACACTGAATAATTTCTTATTTTCAAACTGTAATGCTGACAGATTCACTGCAATTGGATAAAACTGGTTTTTGCTCTGCTCCCATTTCTGAATTTGTTGACAGGCTTGTTCCAGCGCCCAATATCCCATGGGAATAATTAAACCCGTTTTTTCAGCACCTTCAATAAACATTTGTGGCGTAAGCAGTCCCAAACTTGGATGCTTCCAGCGAATCAGGGCCTCAACACCACAGACTTCATAGTTCGCGGTAAATTTTGGCTGGTAAAATAAGACAAACTGCTGCTCATCAACCGCCTTATATAAATCATTGATCAGTTTGGACTGGCTGCGTACATCTTGCTGATCGCTCATGGACTGGAATACGGTATAGGTATTACGCCCCTGATCTTTTGACACCAGCATGGCAACATCCGCATTAATCAACAAATCCTGAATATTGGTGCCATGTTCAGGATACATCGCAATCCCAAGACTCGCGGATATGTTTATGTCTTTACTGGCAATTAAATAAGTTTCCTGAATAAAATGCAGGATTTCTTCGGCAAGCTGCATTGCCTCGTTGATATCGGTATTTTCAGAAATCAGGACAAATTCATCGCCACCTATACGAAATAACTTATGGTTTTGATTTAGCTTATTGTGTAAACGGTTGGCCATCTGAACCAACAACTGATCCCCAATATGATGCCCGAACGCATCATTCACCGACTTAAAACGATCTAGGTCAATATATAAAAAGGCAGCCTTTTGTTCATGCAAGCGATGATGACTAAACACAACCTCTGCATAGTCGGTTAAATACATACGATTAGGCAGCTTGGTTAGGGCATCATGCAGGGACTGAATCTCAAGCTCTTTATTTATAAAGGTAAGTTGCTGATTACGTTCTTCCAGTCTAGATTCTAAAACCGCAACGGCAAAACCTGCGACAAACACCAGACTGGTAATAAAGATGATTGTGAACAACAATACACTTTGCTCTGTCTGTGCTGCATTCAAGGCCTTAATAATACTTTCATCAAAATAGGTTGCTGCCATGCCTGTGTAATGCATACCGACAATGCTCAGCGCCATTAACACCGCAACAATGGCTTTTAGTCCAATCCGATACCTGACTGCTGACTTATATTTAAAGATAAAGAAGAAACTTAGACCAGCCCCACTGATTGCAATTAAAACTGAGCAAATAACGAGTAAGGGATCATAATGCATCTGATGATGTTCAACTGTAAGTGCCATCATGCCTGTATAATGCATACCTGCTATACCCAAGCCCATAAACACGGCACCAAGAATCAGGCGAGGCAAAGGCAAGGTTGGGCGTGAAGTCAGCCACACCGCAAAAATAGAGGCAATTGCACCCACCATATAGGAAAGCATCGTTAACCCGAGATCAAAATGATAGCCTTCTGGCAAATGGCTAGCCAGCATTCCCACAAAATGCATTGCCCATATCGCCAACCCCAGGATTAGGCCACTTGCAACCAGAATGCTTTTTTCAAACTTTTTATAAGCAGTCTTGAAAACCAGCTCTTCCATTGAAACTGCGGCATAGCATGTTGCCACCGCAACCAGAATGGAAACGATGACCAATGTGTTATCGTAATCAACGTGTACCATAAAGGAATTCCATGATTATCCATTACTTTTTTTTATTTGCCGAGCAAATTGCCCAGGCTCAGAACGATCCTTCACACTCAAAAAAGATATGAATAGTGCATTCATAAACTTTCCTTAACAATAACATCATCTAGCATAAGGTCAAGTCTTTTTCACTTTATAAATCAATAGAATAAAAACACACAATCATTTCAGACCCATGAAAAACATTGTTTTTTTATCACAATTTTTTTACCCAAAGACTTATTTATTTTTTACTGGACAGTACGAATATTTCAGTTATTTGTTTTTGTAGGTTTTAAATCGAACTGGGACATCAAAATACCCAGCAATTTTATTGTTTTCATTTTACCTAAACCATTTTCTGGAAAATAATTAAGGCTTAAATATATTATGCCTTTTTGATCTTTGTATTGTTATAACTCTGTTATCAGCCCATCATGTAATTTTTAAGTATAGATTTAAAATATCTTTTCTTATCAAAATGATAGAATAAAATATAAAACCAAATTATGATATGTTCAATTCATATACAAAAAGAAAAATGTAGCGTATGCCATCACAGCCCCTCATTACACTAAAAAAGATTAGTTCCGAAGAACAGCTAGATTACCTGCAAAAACAGCTTGGAGTTTCTGTACTCCCTCACTTCTTTACCTATCGACAAATGTTTGAGCAAAAAATCCAATCTTTTGCATTCCTACTTTATATGTTGGGAATTTTCTCTAGTTTCATTCCCTTTATTCCCTTAGAGAAAGAACAGAGTAGATGGCTATTTTTGGGTGCTGTGATTTGCTATGGTATACTGTTACTGCAAAGTTTTATCTCTTCTTCGCTTAAAAAATATTATTTACGGCCATACTAGCCAGAAATAGAGGCTCATCAGTATTTGGCCACACAGGGAGAAATTTTACAAATTCACGTCTGGAATCAAAAACAAAAATGGCTGGAGCTAACAGCTGAGTTTCAGGATATATCAAATGATTACATTCGAAAAAAATTTCGTATTCCTTATCCACAAATAGAGAAGTTCAAAAATCCCCTTGACCCTGAACAGTTGATTGGACAAAAAGTCGAATTCTGTTTATTACCACAGTCATATCAGCCCTTACAAATACGACTACTTCCAACAGACAAAACCAAACTGGAATTTTTCCATTCAAAATCAGCCTTGTTTTTTAGCCAAAATCAGCTTTGGTCACTACACTATCAAGGGATTCATATTAAGTCTTCAGTATGCACATTTACAGTGCAGGAGATTCAATTCGTTCGATCAACTGAAAATTCTGATTTCCATCTTGACTTCTATTGCCCTGAATACTGTGATTTCCAAATTCCATCAACGATTGGCAATTTTGCAGAGTTTGAACAAGCTTTATTTGAATGTTTTAAGGATATTGAGTTTGATCATTATCAAAAACTTAAATATAGCAACCAACCACAACATATTAAAATTTGGCAATGCCAGCCTGCTTTATTGCCTACTATAGAAAAAAGGAAAGTAATCAAAGATTTTGAGTTAAGTTTAGGTTTAATATTTATAATCACCATTGTTATTGTTTTTATACTCATTTTCTCAGCACATCACTTTATTGGTCTAAGTCTATTATTTTTTGCCATCGTGGCTTTAATCAGTATTTATTTCTACAATTTATCATCAAAACGGCTTTTTGATTATCATCAGGATGCTCAACTATAAGCTAAAAACAAAAAACCCTTGTAGAAACAAGGCTTTTTAAAATCAAACTAAAAATTAGTTCTTTTCGTTATCAACTCTTTATCAACGATTTTATTTGCTTGAATCCAAGGTACGAAAAAGATGAAAGCAGTGCTTTCATCTTTTTGAGGCACGTAACAATAAACATAAAAAAAACCCACTCAAATAGAGTGGGTCTTCGCATTCAAATCAATTGATTTGAGAAATTAGTTCTTCTCTTTATCAACAATTTTATTCGCTTGAATCCAAGGTACGAATAAAGATGAAAGCACTGCTTTCATCTTTTTGAGGCACGTAACAATAAACATAAAAAACCCACTCAAATAGAGTGGGTCTTCACATTCAAATCAATTGATTGGAGAAATTAGTTCTTCTCTTTATCAACAATCTTATTCGCTTGAATCCAAGGCATCATCGCACGTAACTTATTACCCGTTACTTCAATGCCATGCGCTGCGTTTTGACGACGACGAGCAGTCATTGATGGGTAGTTCAATGCACCTTCCTGAATAAACATCTTCGCATATTCACCAGACTGGATACGTTTCAACGCATTACGCATTGCTTCACGAGACTGTTCGTTGATCACTTCAGTACCAGTCACATATTCACCGTACTCAGCATTGTTAGAAACTGAGTAGTTCATGTCTGCGATACCACCTTCGAACATCAAGTCAACGATTAACTTAAGTTCATGTAAGCATTCGAAGTAAGCCATTTCTGGAGCATAACCCGCTTCAACCAAAGTTTCGAAGCCCATTTTCACCAATTCAACCGCACCACCACATAGAACTGCTTGCTCACCGAACAAATCAGTTTCAGTCTCTTCACGGAAAGAAGTTTCAATGATACCTGTACGGCCACCACCTACGCCTGAAGCGTAAGAAAGTGCAACGTTACGCGCATTGCCAGAAGCATCCTGATGGATCGCGATAAGGTCAGGAACACCTGAACCACGTTGATATTCAGAACGTACAGTATGACCAGGTGCCTTTGGAGCAACCATGATTACGTCCAGGTCTTTACGTGGAACAACCTGGTTATAAAGGATAGAGAAACCATGAGCAAATGCTAAGGTTGCGCCTTCTTTAATGTTTGGTTCAATCACGTCACGATAAAGCTGAGATTGGAACTCATCTGGAGTCAGGATCATCACCAAGTCAGCCTGAGCAACAGCAGCTGGAACTTCAGACACTTTAAGACCAGAATTTTCAGCTTTTTTCCAAGATGCTGAACCAGCACGTAAACCAACAGTTACGTCTACGCCAGAGTCTTTCAAGTTAAGTGCGTGAGCATGACCTTGTGAACCATAACCAATGATTGCAACTTTCTTGCCTTGGATGATAGATAAGTCACAGTCTTTATCGTAAAAAATTTGCATCTGTTTTCTCCGCTAAAATTTTTGTCATTTCCCTTGTTCTACAAGGATAGATCTGTTGTAACCACCCAATTCCAATATTTAAGGAACTGGGTAAGCCATTAAATTGTTAAAACCTTTTCACCACGAGCGATGCCCGATACACCTGAACGCACAACCTCAAGGATGGTATTTTCTGCTAGCGCATCAATGAAACCATCAATCTTATCTGTTGTACCCGCGATCTGGATGGTATAGGTCGTTGGCGTAACATCCACGATTTGGGCACGGAAAATGTCAGCTGTACGCTTGATTTCCGCACGGGCCGCACCAAGTGCCTTAACCTTGATCAACATCAGTTCACGCTCAATGTGTGAACCTTCTGATAGGTCAACCACCTTTACCACTTCAACCAGTTTGTTGAGTTGTTTGGTGATTTGCTCGATCTTGTGATCATCGCCATACGTGGTCAATGTCAAACGAGATAAGGTTTCATCTTCTGTCGGTGCAACATTGAGGGTTTCAATGTTGTAGCCACGTTGACTGAACAAGCCAACCAGACGAGAAAGCGCACCTGCTTCGTTTTCAACGAGTACAGAAATAATATGTCTCATTATGTACGCTCCCCTTTGCCTAACCACATATCTTTCATCGACTGACCCGCAACCAACATTGGATATACATGCTCAGTACGGTCCACCATGACATTAATGAATACACATTTATCATTAATTGCCATCGCTTCGGCTAATTTAGCTTCCAGCTCATCAGCGTGGTTAATCTGAATACCCACATGGCCATAAGCTTCCATTAACTTGGCAAAATCGGGCAATGAATCGACATAAGAACTTGAATGACGTCCTTCGTAGTTCATATCCTGCCATTGTTTTACCATGCCTAGCGCCTGGTTGTTCAAGCAAAGAATTTTTACATTCAGACCATATTGCTTACAGGTTGAAAGTTCCTGAATACACATCTGAATTGAAGCTTCACCCGTAATACACACTACTTGCTGATCTGGAAATGCAAGCTTGGCTGCCATCGCATACGGCAAGCCAACGCCCATTGTTCCCAAACCACCAGAGTTGATCCATTGACGTGGACGTTTGTATTTGTAGTACAACGCACCAAACATCTGATGTTGACCAACGTCAGAGGTAATGATCGCTTCGCCATTGGTGACACGGTCCAATGCTTCAACAACCTGTTGTGGCTTCATGCTGCCATCAGTTGGTGTTTCATATTTAAGGCCATGTACCTTACGCCATTCATTAATCTGAGACCACCATTCAGCAATCGCTTCAGGGTTTGGCTTAGATACATTCATTTGCTTAAGTTGCGCCAACATTTCTTGAAGAACAGGCTCTACAGCACCCACAATTGGGATATGCGCCATAATCGTCTTTGAAATTGTTGCTGGATCGATGTCAATATGAATGACTTTGGCATTTTGACAGAACTTAGCTGGGTTGTTGGTCACACGGTCATCAAAGCGTGCGCCAATCGCTAAAATCACGTCAGCATTGTGCATTGCCATATTGGCTTCATAAGTACCATGCATTCCCAACATGCCCACAAACTGTGGGTCATTGCCTGGGAAACCACCCAAGCCCATCAATGTGTTGGTGACTGGATAACCCAATAGATGTGCAAGTTCAGTCAATAATTCAGACGCATTGCCCTGAACCACACCACCGCCCGTATAAATCATTGGGCGTTTTGCGGTAATCAGTTCATCAATCGCCTTACGGATTTGACCAGAATGACCACGTGAAGGCGGTTGATATGAACGCATCTTCACTTTTTCAGGATATTCGTAGGCAAATTTGTCCGTAGGGTTGGTTGCATCCTTAGGAATATCAACCACAACTGGACCTGGACGGCCAGAAGACGCGATATAGAATGCTTTCTTGATAATTGCAGGAATTTCGCTGGCATGACGAACCTGGAAACTATGTTTTACGATTGGACGGGAAATCCCGACCATGTCCGTTTCCTGGAATGCATCTTCACCAATTAAATGAGTCGCAACCTGACCAGACAAAATCACCATTGGGATTGAGTCCATATAGGCTGTTGCGATTGGAGTCACAGTATTTGTCGCACCTGGACCAGAAGTCACAAGGACAACACCTGTTTTCCCTGTTACGCGCGAATAAGCATCTGCCATGTGGCCAGCAGCTTGTTCATGACGTACGAGGTAATGATTGATTCTGTCTTGTTGAAATAGCGCGTCATAGATATGTAAAACTGCGCCGCCTGGATAACCAAAAACATGCTCTACGCCTTCGTCCGCAAGGGCACGAACGAGCATTTCACCACCAGATAAAAGTTCCAACGTGATTCACCCTAGTATTTGCACAGTTTATAGGAGACATAAACCGTGTTTCATTCATTAACTTATGCACTTTTTAAGTGTGCGTATTCTACTCGTTTTTGCTGCAATAGGAAAAATTTTCTGACTCATCAGCCGTATAAGCTGTTTTTACATCTCGAATCAAAATATGCTGGGATAAGCATATTTCAAAAAATCATTCTCTCGGCTAGAAAGAATGTCCATTGCAAGCCATGACATTTATTCGAAGGGTGATCAAATAAGCGCATATAAAACTAAAGCAAGCATTTTTGTTGCTTTCATACACAAAGTCAAGAATAAAGGAAAGGTTTTTCTATAATATTTTTTAGCTGTTGTTTTTTTAGGCTTATTCACAGCAGTGGTTTAGTCTAGTGAAACGTCCATTTATCAAAAATTCATTTTCTTTTTACATAAAACTATGCATTGTAAATTGCATCCTGAATACACTTTGATCGAATATAGACAGAATTCTCTTGGGGAGATCAAACATGAAACAATCTTATTTAAAAACGGGCTTATATACGGTTGCCACAACAGCACTGCTGCTTTGTTCAAGTCAAAACCATGCGCAACAGTACTACAAATGGGTCGATGCAAATGGATCGACCCACTACACCACCACACCTCCGCCTAAAGGTGCAAAACGTTTAAATAAAGTTTCAACCTATGGTGGAAATCAGGCGACACCAGCACCAGCCACAACAGCAAATCAGGCCGCACAGCAAGCCCAGAACGCTGCGCAACATGCATCACAGGCAGCAAATGTGGCGGCTGAAGCGGCTGCAACAACCTCACCTCCTGCTCAGGCACCATCTGCACCATCACATTCAGAATGATAAAGTAGCCTGAATAGATCAAGGTGGTATCTAACCGCCTTGAAGATAAAATCCCAATCTAAAAACTGACATTTCACCCAGTTTTGCGCTATGCTGTGCAGCAATCTTAATCTTACTTTTTTGTTGTATCGCATATCCCTATGACGACTTCTCACATTGACGCCGAATATCAAGCAAGTGCCATTGAGCCCCAAGTTCAACAAGACTGGGACAATCGCAAAGTTTTCAAAGTTGCCGACACTGTAGAGGGCAAACATCGCTATATCCTGTCGATGTTCCCCTACCCAAGTGGCAAGCTGCATATGGGGCATGTGCGCAACTACACCATCGGTGATGTGATTAGCCGTTTTTACCGTTTAAAGGGCGAAACTGTGTTGCAGCCAATGGGCTGGGATGCGTTTGGTTTACCTGCCGAGAATGCAGCAATCGCGCATAAAGTTGCGCCTGCAAAATGGACATTTGAAAACATCGCCTACATGCGTGACCAGTTAAAGAAACTGGGGTTGTCTGTGGACTGGGATCGTGAGTTCGCAACCTGTACGCCTGAGTACTATCACTGGGAACAATGGTTGTTCGTTCAGCTTTATAAAAAAGGCCTGATCTACCGCAAGCTTTCAACAGTGAACTGGGACCCAGTAGACCAGACAGTATTAGCCAATGAGCAAGTTGAAAATGGTCGTGGCTGGCGTTCGGGTGCATTGGTGGAAAAACGCGACATCCCAATGTACTACTTCCGCATCACTGACTACGCACAAGAGTTGCTGGATGATCTAGATACCTTGCAGGATGGCTGGCCACAGCAGGTTTTGACCATGCAACGTAACTGGATTGGTCGTTCTACAGGAATGGAAATTACCTTTCCATCCGCCAATCCTGAAATTTATGCAGATGGCCTAACAGTTTATACCACCCGTGCTGACACTTTAATGGGTGTGACCTATGTTGCGGTAGCGGCAGAACATCCTCTTGCATTAAAAGCAGCAGAAAATAATCCTGAACTTGCTGCATTTATTGAAGAATGCCGTATGGGTTCAGTAGCAGAGGCAGATTTAGCCACTGCTGAAAAGAAAGGCATGGCAACAGGTTTATTTGTTAAGCATCCTGTCACTGGCGAACAAGTACCTGTCTGGATTGCCAACTATGTGTTGATGTCTTACGGTTCTGGCGCGGTGATGGCAGTTCCTGCACATGATGAACGTGACTTTGAATTTGCCAATAAGTTTAATTTACCTATTAAGCAAGTGATTGATGCCAAAGGTGTAGATGACGCTGAGTTTTCTGCAACCACATGGCAGGAATGGTATGGCTCTAAAGAGGGTAAACTGGTCAACTCAGGTGAGTTTGATGGTTTGAATTTCCAGGCTGCTTTTGATGCACTCCTTGCCAAACTAGAACCACAAGCTTTGGCTAATGCCAAGGTTCAGTTCCGTCTACGTGACTGGGGCGTGTCCCGTCAGCGTTACTGGGGTTGTCCAATTCCAATGATCAACTGTAATCGTTGTGGTCAAGTCACAGTTCCAGAAGATCAATTACCAGTAGTATTACCGACTGATGTCGTTCCAGATGGCTCTGGCAACCCATTGAACAAGATGCCTGAGTTCTATGAAACCAAGTGTCCAAGCTGTGGTGGTAATGCACGTCGTGAAACAGATACTTTAGATACTTTCGTAGAATCCTCTTGGTACTATGCACGCTACGCCTCACCTGATTTCACTGGTGGTATGGTCAAGCCTGAAGCGGCGCAAAACTGGCTACCAGTCAACCAATACATCGGTGGTGTGGAACACGCTATCCTACACTTACTTTATGCACGTTTCTTCCATAAATTGATGCGTGACGAGGGTGTTGTTCAGGGCAACGAACCCTTTAGCAACCTGTTGACACAGGGCATGGTTTTGGCGGATACGTTCTACCGTGAAGCTGAAAATGGCAAAAAAACCTGGTTCAACCCTGCCGACATTATTTTAGAAAAAGATGAAAAAGGCCGTGTGCTTTCAGCAAAATATTCAGGTGATGGTCAGGATGTGGTTATCGGTGGACAAGAAAAAATGTCCAAGTCGAAAAACAACGGCATTGACCCGCAGGCGATTATTGACCAGTACGGTGCAGATACCGCCCGTGTCTTTATGATGTTTGCCGCCCCACCTGATCAGTCTTTGGAATGGTCAGATGCAGGGGTTGAAGGTGCCAACCGCTTCCTGAAACGTGTATGGCGTTTGGCTACTGGCTTCTTAGAAAAATCAACCAACGGTGGTAGTGACGTTGGAAGTGTTGCATTAAGCAAGGAAGCTCAAGATCTACGCCGTAAAACCCATGAAACGATTCAGAAAGTGGGTGATGACATTGAACGTCGTCACGCCTTTAATACCGCCATTGCCGCATTAATGGAATTGTTGAATGCAACCAACAAGTTTGAAGCCAAAGACGATAGCGATGTTGCGGTTGAACGCGAAGCAATCACAACATTGCTGACATTACTTGCACCATTTGCACCACATTTAAGCCAGACCTTGTTGGCTCAGTTTGGTATTGATTTAACCTCGGCTGAATTCCCTCAGGTGGACGAGTCAGCCTTGACCCGCAATACGCAAACGATTGTTGTACAGGTGAATGGCAAGCTTCGTGGTAAGCTGGAAGTCACTGTTGATATTTCCAAAGAAGATTTATTGGCACAGGCAAAAGCCTTGGCAGAAGTTCAGCAATTCCTGACAGGTCCAACCAAGAAAGAAATTGTTGTGCCAAACAAATTGGTGAATTTAGTCGTTTAAACTGTAGGGGCGTATTGTATACGCCCTCATTGTCTATGAGGGATATTTATGCACTTAGCGCAACGTCTCGCTGCTATTGTTTTAACTTTGGGTCTAAGTGCTGGCTTAGTCGGTTGTGGTTTTCATCTTAAGGGAAGCAACCCAGCCGCAACACCATTGGTCTACAATAAACTCACCCTGGTTCTACCTGACAATACCGATGAACTCGAAAATCGTTTAAGTATTTACCTCAGTGCAACAGGTGTACAGCTCAGTAATGCCAATGATGCCTATGTATTGCGTATTCTGGATTACACCCCTCGCCGCCAGTTGTTGAATGGTAAATTGACAGAGGTGCTACTACGTTTAACGGTTACCTTTCAGATTGAGGACCGTCAGGGTCGCAAGATGACTGAACCACGTACCTTAACAGCTTCCCGTAGCTATCAATACGATGTGGCAACCGTCAACACTGACAACCAGCAGGAAGCCTATCTCAACCGTATTGTGATTGATGACCTGGCCCAACAATTGACACGTCAAATTGCCGCAAACCGCTTGCCTAAAGCTCAACCCTAAGCTGTCATTATGAAGCTGGATTATGTTCAAGCCCTAAAGCGTGTCCATGAAGCCCGTGGCGCATGGATTATGCACGGTCAGGAACCCCTGCTTGAACAAAACCTGCTGGATGCCTTTCGCAAAAGCTGGCAACAGCAGGAAGTTGAGCGGCAACGCTACGATATTGGTAACGTGAATGACTGGAAAAATGTCTTTAATGCGCTGAATAGCCTGTCATTATTTTCACAACAGCTTGCGATTGAAGTGCATGGCAATATCAAGCCTGATGCGAATAGTCTAAAACAGCTTAAAAATTATATTCAGCACAATGAACATAACTTACTCCTGATTGTGTTACCCAAACAGGACAGCAGCAGTTTAAAGACAGCCTTTTTTCAGACCGTGGAAGCCAATGGCGTGGTGGTTGCACTCACCGCCACCTATCCACAGGATCGGCAACGCATCCTAGGTATTGAGGCAGAAAAACTGGGGATTCAACTCAACAATGATGCATGGCAATGGCTGATGCAGCACCATGAACATAATTTACTGGCTGCAAAAAACAGCCTGATGCGTGTTGCAGACACCTTTCCAGATCTTAAGCAAATTCAGACTGAACAGCTGTATGCCTGTTTACAGGATCAATCCCGTTATACCACCTATGACCTGAGTGATGCCTTGTTGGCTGGCAACCTGGCGCAGTCGGTCAAGATTTATCAGTACCTGATTGCGGCTGGCGAGCCTGACAGCCTGATTTTATGGACACTCAGCAAGGAAATGCGCCTATTGATGCAGTTGTTTGAGCAACCACACAATGCCCTACAGCTTGGTATCTGGAACACCAAGGTTTCACAATATCAACAGGCGTTACGGCGCTTGAATCCAAGACAGTTTCTGACCTGGTCTGATTTACTGCTGCGTATTGATGCCGCCATTAAAGGTATGTCCAAAGAGAATCCAGAACACCTGATGTTACAGGCAGTTGGGGAGTTGTGTGGCAACCGCCTGTTTGTATGATTTAATTTTTAATCAAATAAACGTGCAAACCAGCTTTTCTCTTTTTTCTGCTCCTGAGAACGTAAATACCTGATCATATTGTCACGCACAGCATCCACATAATCCTGATCATCATGCTGGATATGGTTGATCAACCATTTGGAAAGCAGCCGATATAAATCATTCTCCACCGCCTCCCCCTTTTCAAAACGCTGGCGGTATTCGTTGAGCCTTTTTACAAACAGGTCATGTATGCCCTTATGCGAGGGTAAATACTGATAGTTGACCTGTGCCAGCAGGTTTTCCTCAAAACTAAAATGGGACTGGGTGTAATCAATCAAGTCTTCCAGCACTTCCTGAATCTTGTCACGCTGACCACTTACCCTGATTTCCTCCAGCGTGTTGATATACTGCAAAATCTGGCGATGCTGATGATCAATCACATCAATTCCAATGTTAAAACTTTCTTTCCATTCCATTTTCATTTCCCCTGTGAAATTTCCTGTGAATCACTTGTATTTATTGACATATTTTTATATGGTTGTTCTGGGATTAAATCCATATAAAAAATATGGAATTAAATTCTACAATTTTTCAAAACTTAAATCCATAAAAAAATTATGGTTTTATCAAAAACTGTACTTCAACGCAAAAACAAGAACAAGGCATTGAATTATTTATAGATTATTATTCTCATACTATTCAGATAGGTATGGATGAAATCTGTTTTCAGCAAACTGCTATGACCAAACAATTAAAAATATCTTCCCAAGCCTCCTGTTTCTTTATCTCCATTCAGTACATGGCTACAATCAATACAGCTTATTCAACAGGTGAAAGATGATTGTCATGCACCAGCTAAGTCCAATAGAGATTAAACACATTCAAAGGTTATTTTCCAAAGCGGACAGCCTGATCATTTCCGCAGGTGCTGGGATGGGTGTTGATTCAGGCCTACCTGACTTTCGCGGCAATCAGGGAATGTGGCAGGCCTATCCTGAACTGGGTAGGCAACGTATTGACTTTACGGAAATTGCCAATCCAGCAGCGTTTAGACGGCAACCACGTTTGGCCTGGGGATTTTATGGACATCGCCTGGCACTTTATCGACAGACCACGCCCCATCAAGGTTTTAGCCTATTAAAGCAGTTGGCTGAAAAATTGCGGCTGCCCTACTTTGTTTTTACCTCAAATGTGGATGGGCAATTCCAGAAAGCAGGTTTTGATCCAGAGCGAATTTATGAATGTCACGGCTCCATTCACCATCTACAGTGTCTTGAGCCCTGTGATCAGGAGATCTGGCCAGCCGATGCGCTGGCACCGCAGATTGACCATCAGGATTGCCAATGGCTGGCAGAACTGCCCAGATGTGTCACCTGTGGAAATCTGGCACGCCCCAATATCCTGATGTTCGATGATTATGGCTGGATTAGCCATCGGCATTATCAACAAGGTCAATATCTGGATGCTTTTATAAAAAGACATCATCGATCTGTAGTCATTGAAATGGGCGCTGGCACAGCCATTCCCACCGTACGCTATTTTAGCGAACGTTTTGCGCCGAATCTTATTCGAATTAATCCACGTGAATATGCGCTTCCCTCAAATGGAGGTATCGCTCTGGCAACAAATGCTGAAATGGGGGTACAAAGTATTTATCAGATTTTTATGGAATAAATCCTCCATAAAATAGCAAATAATTCTCATTCTAGATTAAAAATATCCACGCTTTCTTCTCATTTCACTTTTATACTAGCTCAAGTTTCTCATTTTTGACCTGCGGCCATGCAAAAAACAAGTTCTAAAAAATTTCAGCCTCGTAAAATCATCATCATTGTGATCGGGGTGCTCATCATTGCGGCACTCGGATGGATGTTCCTTAAACCCAAGGCCCAAACGCCTCAGTATATTAGTGCCGAAGTCAGCAAAGGTGATATTGAAGATTCAGTGCTGGCAACAGGTGTGCTTGAAGCCACCAAGATGGTGAGTGTCGGTGCGCAGGTTTCAGGTCAGGTGAAAAAGATGTATGTGCAGTTGGGCGACCAGGTTAAACAGGGCCAGTTGATTGCCCAGATTGACTCGATTCGTCAGGAGAATGAGCTTAAAACAGCCGAAGCCAACATTAAAAACCAGCAGGCACAACTGGCAGTGCAGCAGGCCAACTTAGCCAAGGTTGAAGCTGAATATAAACGTCAACAGGCCATGTTTAGTCAGGATGCAACCTCACGTGCTGAACTTGAAGCGGCATTGGCAAACTATAAAACGGCACAGGCCCAGATTGCCTCGATTAAAGCGCAGATTGAACAATCGCGTTTGAGTCTTGCAACCACAAAGGAAAACCTGGGTTATACCAGTATTGTTGCACCAATGGATGGAACCATTGTGGCGATTGTCACCGAAGAGGGTCAAACGGTGAATGCCAACCAGACGGCACCGACCATCGTGAAACTGGCAAAACTGGATACCATGACCATAAAGGCACAGATTTCAGAAGCGGACGTGATGAAAGTTGAACAGGGCCAAACCGTTTATTTCACCACCCTAGGCAACAGCGATAAAAAGCATTATGCAAAACTGCGTCAGGTTGAACCAGCACCAAACTCCATTAACACTGAAAACAGCAATACCAGTTCATCTACCTCTAATTCCGCAGTGTATTACAACGCTTTATTCGATGTACCCAATGAAGATGGCAAACTACGTATTGATATGACAGCACAGGTCTACATTGTCTTGGCTGAAGCAAAAAATGCATTGACCATTCCAGCGGCAGCAATCCAAAGTCAGCGTCCAAACCGTAAGGACCGCTCAGCCAATGCAAATAAGTCCACTGATCAGGCAAAAAAATCAGGTGCTGAAACAGCCCAGCGTCCGAAACGTCTGGATTTAACTGAGGATGACAAGGCACTGATTGCGCAAGGCAAGGCTTCAATGGCAATGGTTCGGGTACTACAGGCTGATGGTACGGCCCAGCCGCAACCCGTGCTGATTGGCCTGAACAACCGTGTCACCGCACAAGTGTTGAAAGGCTTAAAACAGGGTGATCAGGTGGTGATTGCCGATGCAACTGATAGCTCAAATGAGGCGGCAAAACGTAGCAATCAACGTGCAATGAGAATGTAATATGACTCAAGATCAAACACATTCATCACAGCCATTACTTGAAGTCAGTAACCTCACCCGTGAGTTTCCCGCAGGTGAGGGTACGGTCCAGATTCTCAAGGGCATCAATCTAAAGATTTATGCAGGTGAGCTGGTTGCCATCGTCGGTCAGTCAGGTTCTGGTAAATCCACCCTAATGAATATTCTGGGCTGTCTGGATAAACCAACAGCAGGCAGCTATCAGGTCAATGGTCGGGAAACCCGCCAGTTAGAGCCTGATGAACTGGCACAACTACGCCGTGAATATTTTGGCTTTATTTTCCAGCGTTATCATCTGCTGGGGGATTTAAGTGCCGCAGGCAATGTTGAAGTCCCCGCGATTTATGCGGGCGTAGACAGCCATCTCCGCCAAGAGCGTTCTGCTGAATTGCTGTCTGAACTTGGGCTGGAAGAACGACTGCACCACCGCCCTAGCCAGCTTTCAGGTGGTCAGCAACAACGTGTCTCCATTGCCCGTGCCTTGATGAATGGTGGTGATGTCATTCTTGCCGATGAACCGACAGGTGCACTGGATAAGAATAGTGGTGTTGAGGTCATGCGGATTTTGCGTGAACTGAATGCCAAGGGTCACACCATTATTCTGGTAACCCACGATCACAATGTTGCAAAAAATGCCACTCGTATTATTGAGATCAGTGACGGTAATATCATTTCAGACCGTGCCAATACACCTGAACACAGCGATCATGATCTGGAACACCAAACCCTGCAACGTACGCCACAAAAGAAAACCTCAGCCTGGCACTCTTTCTTTGACCGTCTAGGTGAGGCATTCCGCATGGCACTGCTGGCCATGAATGCACACCGCATGCGTACATTCCTGACCATGCTCGGTATTATCATCGGAATTGCCTCAGTAGTTTCAGTGGTTGCACTGGGTAATGGTTCGCAAAAGCAGATTCTGGAAAATATCAGTAGTCTTGGTACCAACACCATTACCGTATATCAGGGACGTGGTTTTGGTGACAATTCACGGGCCTCACAGGTGAAAACCCTCGTGCCTGCCGATGCCGATGCACTGGCGGAACAGCCCTATGTGGATGGAGTCAGCCCCTCTGCCAACACCAGTGTCACCTTGCGTTATAAAGATACCGAAGCTTCAGCAACGGTAAATGGTGTCAGTGCCGATTTCTTCTATGTGCGTGGCATGACCTTTAAATCGGGCCAGCCTTTTGACAAGGACAGCGTGACCCAACGTGCGCAGGATGTGGTGATTGATACCAATACCGAAAAAACGTTCTTTGCCGATGGCACCAATCCCGTCGGTCAAGTGCTGCTGTTGGGCAGCGTTCCAAGCCGAATCATTGGGGTAATTGATGCACAGCAGGGTTTTATGGGCAATTCTGACAGCCTGAATGTCTATCTGCCCTACTCCACCGTGATGAGCCGTATGTTGGGTCAGTCCAATGTACGTAGCATTATCGTGCGAATTAAGGATGAATATCCAAGCAGCGCCGCTGAAAACGCCATTCTGACCCTCCTGGAACAACGTCACGGTGCACAGGACGTATTTACCCAGAATTCAGACAGTATCCGTGAAACCATTCAGCAAACCACCGCCACCATGACCCTGCTGATTTCAGCGATTGCAGTGATTTCCCTGGTGGTAGGCGGTATTGGCGTGATGAACATTATGCTGGTGTCTGTCACTGAACGTACTCAGGAAATCGGGGTACGTATGGCGGTAGGCGCACGACAAAGTGACATTCTGCAACAATTCCTGATTGAAGCGATTCTGGTGTGTTTGCTCGGTGGTGTGCTGGGCGTACTGCTTTCTCTTGGCATTGGACAAATTATTGGGCACTTCGCCAAGGGCATTATTGAAATGAGTTATTCAACCACCTCGATTGTGGCGGCCTTTGTCTGCTCAAGTTTGATCGGTATTGTATTTGGCTTCTTGCCAGCAAGAAATGCGGCACAACTCGACCCAGTTGCTGCTTTAGCGAGAGAATAAGGAATTCAGGTATGTCTTTTCAATTTACAAAATTAGGACTTGCGCTGCTACTCACAGGTTCTCTGGCGGGTTGTTCTGCTGTGGTAAAAACACCATATAACGCCCCTACAGCCCAAGTCCCACAACAGTTCCAGTACAATACGCAAAAAAACAAAAATGTGAACCTGACTGATCAATGGTGGACATTATTTAATGATGCCCAGCTCAACCAATTGGTTGATCAGGTACTGGCAAAAAATAGTGATCTCACCGTAGCTGGAATGACCCTGAAACAAGCCCGTTTACAGGCAGGTCTGGCTGAAAACAGACAAGGCATTCGTACCAGTTCCAGTGTGTCAACAGGTCATAACTATGACCTACGCTCTGGAGATGGAAGTGACCGTGGTTTATCAGCAAGTGTCGGTGTCAGTTATGAACTGGACTTATTCGGCAAACTGGCCAACCAGACCGAAGCCAGTCGCTGGGAAGCCTTAGCCAGTGAACAGGATTTACAGGCCACGGCACAAAGCCTAGTCGGTACAACCGCAAAACTGTATTGGCAACTGGGCTATCTGAATGAACGCTATCGGACTGTTCAGCAAAACCTGACCGCAACACAGAAAATCTATGCACTGGTACAGTCACAATACAAGGCTGGTGCCGTTTCAGGTCTGGACTTGACTCAGGCAGAGCAATCTGTACAAAGCCAGAAAGCCAGCCTCAGCCAGATCGAGCAGCAACGCGTTGAAACACGGACTGCACTGGCCGTTTTACTGCATGAACCAGTGCAACAGTTGAATATTCAGGAACCCTCACAATTACCACGCAATGCATTGCCAAATGTGGCTGTCGGTTTGCCTGCGGAAATCTTGTCCCGTCGTCCAGATTTACAGGCTTCTGAACTGCGCTTACGCAAGACCCTTGCCAATAAGGATGCAACTCAGGCCAGCTATTATCCATCCATCAATTTAACGGGTAATCTGGGTACTTCCAGCACCTCTTTAACCCAACTGTTAAAAAACCCTGCCTTGACCTTGGGAGCAAGCCTAAGTCTGCCTTTCCTGCAATATAACGATATGAAAAAAGATATTGCGATCAGCGAGCTTGAGTATGAAAAAGCCATTACCCAATATCGCCAAACCCTGTATCAGGCCTTTGCCGATGTTGAAAATGCCTTATCGAATCGGACTCAGTTAGACCAGCAAGTACAGTTGCAACAGCGCAATGTTGAGCTGGCTGATAAAACTGAGCGTCTCACCGAAGTGCGTTACCGTAACGGTGCGATTGCCTTAAAAAACCTACTGGATGCTCAGGAAACCACACGCAATGCACGACTCAGTCTGGTTGAAACCAAGCAGAGTCAATACAATGCTTATGTGACCCTGATGCAGGCATTGGGTGGCAGTCCTGTGAAAGAATTGCCTGCACCATAAATGGCTAAGACCCTGTTTTAGGTATTACGGTTTCAGTGTCAGCAGTTTCTTTGATAAGTTGAGTATGTTTGACCTTATCCTGATCATCAAACACAACCTCATAGGATAATTGCTGACCACTGAAATACACTTCAGTTGGTGAACCAATCACTTCCCACAGCCCTAAAGTAGCAACATCTGCGGCACTATGCCAAAAAGTACGACTAACCTTTGCCCACTTTGGATAGCCTTGCTGGAACGTATAGATTTCTTTACGCTCGCCCTCTTTAGCCTCAGAAATGACGGGAGCACCCAATTCGGCCACGACACCACTGCGAGGTTTGCCAACGTCAAGAACCGCCAGATTCTTTTGACTCGGCTGTTTACTTGCCATCACAGCAGCACAGCCTTGCAGTGAAAATAAAATAGTGATTCCCCAAACAACTAAAACTTTCTTCATGTTTTATTTACAACCCCAGAAAATGAATAAAAACCCATATGTTTTAATAACTACATATGTCCAGACATGATGATCTTGGCTGGATATAAAAACCCGACCTAAATATCACAAAACCCATTGAAATACCAACAAATATTTTTATTATTTAACTGAAGTTCAAACCCTAAAAAAATAAGGCTACTGGAAAACAGTAGCCTTATTTTAAATCCTTGAGATAACTTATCACTCACTCTCAAACAAATCAGGACTCATTGCCACAGTATTAAAGCCCGCATCCACATAAAGGATTTCACCTGTAATACCTGCCGCCCACGGCGAGCATAGGAACAATGCAGCATTGCCCACTTCCTCAATGGTGACATTACGTTTTAACGGCGCAATCTTGGCATTGGCATCCAGCATTTTACGGAATGACTTGATCCCAGAGGCCGCCAGCGTACGGATTGGGCCAGCAGAAATCGCATTAACCCGAATCCCCTCGGCACCCAAACTCGAAGCCAGATAGCGCACACCCGCTTCCAGTGAGGCTTTCGCCATACCCATTACATTATAATTTGGTAAAACACGCTCTGAACCCTGATAAGTTAGGGTCAATAAACAGCCCTGACGGGCAAGTAACAGTGGCTTGGCAGCACGTGCCATTGCCACGAAACTGTAGGCGCTGATGTCATGGGCAATTTTAAAACCGTCACGGCTGGTCACATCAGTAAAGTCACCATCCAGCGTTTCGGCAGGCGCAAAACCAATGGAGTGAACCACACCATCAAGACCATCCCAGTGTTTTGCCAGCTCAACAAAGGCACTATCAATTTCGGCATCAACCGCAACATCACAAGGAAAAACCAGATTTGAACCAAACTGTGCCGCAAACTCATCAACACGTTTTTTCAGTTTTTCATTTGGATAGGTAAACGCCAGTTCAGCTCCCTCACGGTGCAAGGCAGCCGCAATGCCGTAAGCAATTGATAGTTTACTTGCAATCCCTGCAATTAAAAAACGTTTACCAACTAAAAGTCCTTGTGACATCTTATTCTCACTCGAAAAATTTTCACCACATGATGCCAATATTCCAGCAATTTCGGAATTGCATAATCCACCTTTTTTACATTGTTGCATAAAAAAATCGCCGTCAACTGACAGCGATTTTTAGGTTTAACTACGTTTGAGCTTAATCATCACCTTGAATCAGGCTCAACAAACGCATAAATGAATAGTACATCCACACAAGCGTCGCTAGTAAGGCGATGCCGCATACCCATTCAAACGCTTTAGGCGCACGCTGTGCCGCAGCACTCTCGATTAGGTCAAAATCAAGAATCAGATTCAGTGAGGCAATCACCGCAACAAAGGCAGCAAAACCAATTCCCAACCAGTTGCTTTCAAAAATATAAGGAATGCTTGAGCCAAATGCAAAACGTAGAATGATCTGCACCACAAAAACCAGCGCAATCGCAATGGTCGCTGAAATCACAATCGCCTTGAATTTTTCGGTGGCACGGATAATCTGGAATTTATACAGGCCAAATAACACCAGCGTGGTCACAAAGGTTGCCAGAAGTGCCTGCAAAGGTACGCCTGGGAATTTCAACTGGAAAATAAAGGAGATGCCACCCAGGAAAGCTCCCTCAAACAAGGCATAAGGAATCGCCAAAGCTGGTGCGGTATTGGATTTAAATGTAGTGATCAAGGCCAGGATAAAACTGCCCACAGCCCCGACAATCGCAGCCGCATAGGCAATGGACAGGTTTGCAGTGATAGCACAATAGAAAAACAATGCGATACCTAAAACGGCGGCAATCACGGTTAAAAGCACTGACTTCTGAATTGCCCCCTGAATAGTCATTGGCTCAGCCAAATCGCTGTAGGTTTCCACCCGAGTTAAAATAGGATTATTACTTTGCATGTACACTCTCTTTTTATAGTTGGCAATAAAAAACCGAGTTTAAGCGATTTTTTGATCAGGCCCAAATATTTTATTCACATAAAAAAAGGAGCTTATGCCCCTTAATTTATTTATTCATAATAAAAAAGTATTCACGGTAATATTTCAGCTCAGCAATCGAATCACGAATGTCATCCATTGCCAAGTGCGAGGCATTTTTCTTGAGACCGCTCATGATTTCAGGTCTCCAGCGCTTCGCCAGTTCCTTGACTGAAGACACATCCAGATTGCGGTAATGAAAAAACTGTTCCAGTTCAGGCATTAAACGATGCAGGAAACGGCGATCCTGACAAATCGAATTACCACACATTGGCGACGATTTTGGATTGACCCATTTTTTCAGGAATTCGAGTGTTTGCTGTTCTGCATCCTGAGCGGTGAGTTTACTGCGGCGCACACGTTCAATCAGTCCCGACTGTCCATGCTGCTTGGTATTCCACTCATCCATTGCGTTCAGGATCAGGTCAGATTGATGTACCGCTAAAACAGGGCCTTCAGCCAGAATATTTAAATGGTCATCTGTAATAATGGTTGCGATTTCAATGATCTTGTCGTTATCGGTATCAAGGCCTGTCATTTCCAGGTCAATCCAGATTAATCGTGTATCAGGGGTACTGCTCATGGATGGCGATTCTAAAGTGCTTAAAGACATCAATAGTAGCAAATTAATTACATCTTGGCTGTAATTCCATAGCGGCTTCATGCTATTTTTGCGGTCTTCAACATGTGGATTTTCTGGGATATGAATGGCTTTAATTCGTAAGCGTCGTTTAACCGAGCAACAGCAGCGCCGTATTGAAAAACAGCATAAATCGCGTCAGGATGATATTGACACGTCGCAGGATTTAGATGGGCTGGTTGTTCAGCATTATGGCCGTCAACTCGAAGTACAAGCCCTGTCCGTACCTGAACAGCACCCTGAAAAACCACAGGTGGCTGAGGGCGAACCTGAACCATTCTGGAAACCGATTGAACTGGACAGTATTTGGCGCTGTCATACCCGTACCAACCTAGAGTTGCTGGTGACAGGAGATCGGGTCAAATGGCAGGCCGACCCAAATACAGGCCTGGGGATTATCACCGCGATTTATCCAAGAAAGTCGTTATTGACCCGCCCAGACCGCTACCACAAGGTAAAACCCGTTGCCGCCAATATCAGCCTGATTGTGATTGTGTTCGCACCACTGCCAGAACCCGCACCAACACTGATTGACCGTTATCTGGTTGCCTGTGCCGATGCCAACATTCCTGCATTGCTGGTACTGAACAAATCAGACCTACTCACTGAAAATGATCCGATCCTGACCATGCTCAGTGAATATGAAGCCCTGGGTTATGAAACCCTGATCTGTCATGCAAAAGGTGATTTATCCGCACTTTCCGCACGAATCGACAATGAAACCGTTGCGTTCGTTGGGCAGTCTGGGGTGGGTAAAAGCTCACTGATTAATACCATTGTTCCAGATGCGGCACAGAAGACCAATGTCATTTCCGAAAACTCGGCACTGGGGCAACACACCACCACCTCAACCCGTTTGATTAAATTTGGAACAAACGGCGCACTGATTGACTCTCCAGGAATCCGTGAATTTGGGCTGTGGCATTTGAGTCTGGAAAAGGTACGAACAGGTTTTCCTGAGATTGAAACCCATTTGGGCCATTGTCAGTTCCGTAACTGCACCCATAGCCATGAGAAAAATTGTGCCTTAAAACAGGCAGTTGATGCAGGCGATATTTTACCAAGACGTTTGGACAGCTATCTACGCCTAATGGATGAAATTCAGGAAGCCCAGCAAAAAAGTTAGTTTTCTTGGTTTTTTGCCCTTGAACTAACATTTTTGATCACCATAGAGATAAGTTATACTCAGGGTCAATTTTGATTTTAACTTTAGGTGACTTGTGGAACGCTGGTTAGAGTTTATGGGGAACCACCCCTTTTTGTTTGGTACGCTCGGCGTGCTCATCGTGCTGTTCTTCATTTTAGAGGGTCAGCGCAATGGTCGTAAAATTTCACCACAATCACTCGGTATTTTGGTCAAGGCAAAAAATGCCATGCTGATCGATCTACGGGATGGTAAGGATTTCCGTGATGGCCACATCAGTGGCAGCCGCAACATTCCATACAGCCAAATCACAAGTCATGTTGATGAATTAAAAGCAAGTGACCGTCCATTGGTGTTTATTTGCAACCTAGGGCAAGTTGCAGGCTCCGCATTGCAGAAAGTCGGCCATGCCGACAGCTACCGTCTAGATGGTGGTGTCAGCAATTGGAAAGCCCAGGGCTTACCCTTAGTTAAAAGCAAAACCAAAGCTTAAGGAGAAATAAAATGACCGATACAAACGTCACCATTTATTCAACGCTTTCTTGCCCATATTGTGTGAGGGCAAAACAGCTCCTTGAGCGTAAGGGTGTTGCCTATAAGGAAATTAACCTTTCCAATGAGGCGCCTGAAGTTCGTATTGAGTTAATGCAGCGTACCAATCACCGTACCGTGCCTCAAATTTTTATCAAAGACCAGTTTATCGGTGGTTTTGACCAACTTTATGCCTTAGAGCGTGAAGGGAAACTCGACCAATTATTAGCTTAACAACACTCCACGATTTAAGGAAAAACAATGAGCGAAGAACAAGTTCAACCACAACTCGCGTTAGAACGTATTTACACTAAAGATATTTCTTTTGAAGTTCCAGGGGCACAGGTATTTACCAAGCAGTGGCAGCCAGAACTCAACATCAATTTATCTTCTGCGGCAGAAAAGATTGATCCAAACCATTATGAAGTTTCTTTAAAAGTTGTGGTTCAGGCCACCAATGAAAGTGAGACCGCATTCATTGTTGATGTGACCCAGTCAGGGATTTTCCTGGTTGATGGCGTGGAGGAAGATCGTCTTCCGTACATTCTGGGTGCTTACTGCCCGAATATCCTGTTCCCGTTCTTGCGTGAAGCAGTGAATGATCTAGTGACCAAGGGTAGCTTCCCACAATTGTTGCTTACCCCAATTAACTTTGATGCTGAATTTGAAGCCAATATGCAGCGTCTACAAGCTGAAGGTGATGCCCAAGGTCAGGCATAACGCTTTAAGCGCGCTAAAAACCACAGCACCTGCTGTGGTTTTTTATTTTATAATGAGAACGATATGGATAAGATAAAATGAGAACAAATAATGTCCACAGTACTATATACCCTTTGCCAGCAGGTATTTCCTGAGCTTGCCACAAGCCCCATCCCTCGTGACCTGCATGCTTTTCATCAATTTATTGACTGGGTTAATAGCCAATACTCAAATATCCAATATGTCGAATTAAAACAATATTATGACAATGGCACAGATGAATGTCACCAACTACAACAGGCCAAGGTAGATATTGAACAGTTGAACAACCGTATTGAGGAGGAAATAGAACAACTTTTTGCTGAAGATGATAATTCAGACTCAGATGCTCAAGATGAGCCTGATGTTACAGAACATATCTATGCCATCCTCTTTGACAACATCTATGCGGTTGCAGAACAACATGGGCTGGCCCTGTTATTAATCTCGAATGAAAACCCTTACTGGATGCTGGTGCCAGATCAGGCTGAACAGATTAATCGCCTGATCGAGGCATTTAACCAGACTTTTACTGACGTTGAGCTTTATCACTATGTTTAAGGCTACTGATGATGCTATTCAACAATCGTTCTAAACGTCAGGTTGATACGGGCAGTCGACACTTTCTTGGTGGGTGGCAAACGGTGCAGCCAGTGGCTTTGTGTAGTGTCTTTCATCACCAGTAGACTGCCATGTTCCAGATACAGCTCCACCTTTTCCTTGCTTTGTTTATGTTTAAAGGCAAATTTCCGTTCCGCACCAAAGCTGAGTGACGCAATCGCGCCATTTTTCTTTAAGTCGGTTTCATCATCACTGTGCCAGGCCATTCCCTCCTCACCTGTATGGTAAAGATTCAGTAGACATGAATTAAAGCGCTCACCTGTCAACAGCTCCACCCGTTGCCTTAACTCAAGCAGTTCAACCGTCCACGGCAAGGCATATCTGTTGATATTTGAGTAGGTATATTCATACCCCTGATCGCCATACCATGCCACTTTTCTTTTGGTGGTGATCTGCCGACCAAAGATAATAGCCTGATCATTTTCCCAAGCAATGTTTTGCATCAACTTTTCAAAATAATCATCAGCGACCATTTCCTGTATGACTTTGCCATAATACTGCACCGTTCCATCATAGGGTAAATGGTTATGCCTTGGGTCAGCCTCAATATTAAACAGTTGCATGTGTCTGTGCTCCCTCCCAGCCAATCATTGCTGTTTTCCTTAAGGTTCCCCATTCATAGCCACCCAAAAGACCCGTGGACTGAATCACCCGATGACATGGAATCAGGAAAGCCACAGGATTACTGCCAATTGCTGTTCCCACTGCACGGGCTGCCTTGGCATGGTCTATATTTTGGGCAATCTGCCCATAGGTGGAAAGCTGTCCCATGGGAATCCGAAGCAGGCTTTGCCAGACTTTCAGTTGAAAATCGGTTCCTTTTAGATGCAGCTTAATTTCAGGTAATTGCGCCCAATCTTTCTGGAAGAAAGCCAGTGCATTAGTCTGAAATTCATCTATCTGCTCAACAAACTGAGCCTTAGGAAACTGTGATTTCAATTGTTGCAATGCTTCCACCTGATCTTCCACAAAGCTTAATGCGCAGATGCCTTTGTAAGTTGAGGCAACCAGCACCTCACCAAACAAGGTTTCAGCAAAGGAATAATGAATCGCTAAATGTTGTCCACCCTGTTTATATTCGGCTGGGGTCATCCCCTCAATCTGGATAAACAGGTCATGCAAACGACTGGTACTGGAAAGTCCTGTCTCAAAGGTCGCATCCAACACACTGCCCTGTTGCTTTAAAATACTTTTGGCATATTCAACGCTGGTATATTGTAGGAATTTTTTTGGACTGGTTCCTACCCATTCAGTGAATAAACGCTGAAAATGCGCTGGACTGAGATGAATGTGTGCAGCAACCTCATCCAGTTGTGGCTGCTGCTGAAAATTTTGCTGGATATAGGCAATCGCTTGAGCAATACGATCATAAGTACGCTGCTGTTGCATTTCTCTATCCTCTAATTACTGCTGTCTCTCCACACTAACAAGCTTCCTGCGCCAAGAAAATCCGAAAGATGCTATTCATTTATCAACATCCTCATTTATGATGGCAAATATCTAAAAATCACTTAAAACAACAAGAGCATCAATTATGCCGTTTACCCCCTTACATTTGGGTGTGGATGCCTGCTGTAAAGCCATCGCACCACAACGTTTTAGCTTTATGATTTTCGCTGGTACACAAATCCTGATGGATTTGGAACCGCTATTTGGCATGATCTATGGTTGGCAATATTTACATATCATCACGCACAATCTATTGGGTGCAAGCTTAATTGGCTGTCTGGCTTTTTTGATCGGCAAACCCATCAGTGAATGGGTGTTACAATTCATCCTAAAATATGAAGATTGGAGAATTTCATGGAAAACCGCCGCAGCCAGTGCGTTGATCGGAAGCTATAGCCATATTTTGCTGGATGCCTTTATGCATCACGACGTGTATTTCTTTTATCCGTGGATTTTGAAAAATCCTTTATCGAATTTAATTTCTTATTCTGCTCTTTTTTATAGCTGCATTTTTATGGCATTTATTGGCACAACCATTTACTTATATCAGCTCAAATTTAAAGATAAGAGGACGTAAACCAACGCCCTCCCAGATTTTTTATAAACGGCGACGTAATGCATCGGCAATAGACTCAACCAATTGCTGCGAGATTTCCTGTTTCGAGGCTTTTTCCAGTTCACGCTTATTCATGTGATAAGACTGGGCAAAGAACACTGTCATGGCATTTTCATCAGATGCAAAGCCAATATCAGGGCGCGAAACATCATTACAGGCAATCATGTCCAATTTTTTCGCCACCAGCTTGCCTGCGGCATATTGCTCAACATTCTGGGTTTCAGCAGCAAAACCAACCATAAATGGACGCTGCTGTTGCTGGGCGATGGTCGCCACAATATCAGGATTTTTCACCAAGGATACCGCAAGCTCATCCCCTGCTTTCTTGATTTTATGCTCTGCAACCTGTGCCACGCGGTAGTCTGCCACCGCAGCCGTGGCAATAAAGATGTCACAGCCCTGTTGCAACTGGTCCATGCTGACATCCAGCATTTGCATAGCTGAACTGACATTGATGCGTTGCACACCATTTGGAGTATCCAGACTTACAGGCCCTGCCACCAGAGTCACTTTTGCCCCTGCGGCATAACAGGCTGCCGCCAAGGCAAAGCCCATTTTTCCAGTACTGTGGTTGGAAATATAACGTACAGGATCAATCGCTTCACGGGTTGGGCCAGCGGTAATGGTGACGCGCTTACCCGCCAATAAACCAAACTTTTCTGCAATGGCACGCTGGGCTTTATGGAAATAAGCCGCCACCTGACGCGCCAAGTCTTCAGGTTCAGGCATACGCCCCAACCCAACATCACCACACGCCTGCTCACCTGCATCAGGCATAATCACATGCACACCATCTTCAACCAGGGTTTGTAGATTACGTTGCGTAGCCTTGGCTGCCCACATTTGCTGGTTCATGGCAGGCGCAACCCACACAGGCGCTTTGGTGGCTAAATATAGAGTACTCAGCAAATCGTCCGCCAAGCCATTGGCAAACTTGGCAATGCTGTCACAGCTTGCAGGCGCAACCAGAATTAAATCTGCCCAGCGTGCCAGCTCAATATGCCCCATGCCTGCTTCGGCTTCTGGGTCAAGCAGTTCAGTATGGACTGGATTACCTGAAAGCGCCTGAAAAGTGAGCGGGGTAATAAAAGCCTGCGCGCCCTGTGTCATCACCACACGGACATCAAAGCCATAATCTTTTAAACGACGAACCAGAATGGCACTTTTATAAGCAGCAATGCCGCCCGTAACCGCCAATATAATGTTTTTATGAGGAATAACACTAAGATCGAAGCTCACAAACAGGATACCTTGCTGTTGCAGTGGCGCTCACAATAGCATTAAATACGATCATACCCAAGCCATGTGCTCGGAAAAACATGCACTACAATAAAATGAACGTGAATATTCACCATGAATCAATCCATAAAACAGTCCATCAAGGCATGGCCAGAACAAGAACGACCACGGGAACGCTTATTATCACAGGGGGCACACAGTTTATCCGATGCCGAGTTACTGGCTATTTTTCTACGCTCAGGCTCCAAACAGCACTCGGCGGTTGAGCTTGCCCGTCTCCTGATCCAGCATTTTGGTGGACTCAACCCAATTTTTGATGCCTCACTTGAAGAGCTTTCCCAGTTTAACGGCATTGCCGATACCAAATACGCACAACTGATGGCAGTAAAGGAATTGGGACGGCGTTATCTGAATAATTACTTTCACCAGCAACGGATTTGTCTGGATAGCTCCACACTGGTACTTGATTATCTGCGCTATGAATTGCAAGGTGAAAAACAGGAAGTGTTTGCCGTGCTGTGTCTGGATGCTGAGCTCAGGAAACTGCATTTTAAGAAACTGTTTTTTGGATCACAGCATAGTTGCAGTGTATCCATTAGCCAGACCTTGCGTTATGTGCTTCAGCAACAGGCCTGCCAAATTGTGATTGCACACAACCATCCTTATGGTATTGCCCAGCCCTCGCACGAAGACATTTACCTCACCCAACAACTGAAACAAGCCTGCCAGTTACTTGAAATCCAGTTGCTTGATCACTTTATTATTTCACCTGAAAACCATTTTTCCTTTTCTGAGCAACAACTACTCAAACCTGTCCGAATCAAACAATCTGATCTTGACAAAGCCTAGAGCAAACAGGAACATCAGCAGATAAAATTAATGATTCAAACAACATGATTGTCCGTGACCAGCCAAGTATTTTTAAGGTTTTATTTTCATGGCGTGGGACGATTTTACCCAAAATTTTACCTTCTCTCGGTTTTGTCATGTTGATCTCCGCCATTATTGGTGGAATTGAATATATTGATCTATACCGCTTCCCTGAAATTCCCCTCGTCGGCTTTACCCTAATTGGTGTTGTGCTTTCTATCTTCCTTGGTTTTAAAAATACCGCATGCTATGACCGTTGGTGGGAAGCACGTAAACTTTGGGGCGTTTTGATTGCCACATCACGACACTTTGACCGCGATTGTCGAATCTTAACCCAGGCACGGCGTGAACGTGTGATTCAGCATGTGATTGTATTTGCCAATGTGTTACGCGACCGTTTACGCCACCAGACCGCGAACCCAACTGAACTGACGGAAACCAGTGGTTTAAGCCAGCAGGCGCTTACCCAGCTTTACCAGCAGCACAATGCGCCACAATATACCCTGAGCCTGATCCAATGGGAGCTGTTACAAGCCCTGAAAGATGGGGAAATCTCCGATATCATTTATACGCAGATGAATCGTCATGTCGCGGCCTTAAGTGAAATGCATACGGGTTGTGATCGGATTGCTAATACCCCTATTCCGTTTGCCTATTCGGTTTTGCTGAACCGAACCGTTTATTTCTTCTGTTTTATGCTACCTTTTAGCTTGGGTTCTTTACTGGGTTTGGTGACACCCCTCTTGGTTGGAATTTTGGCTTATACGTTTCTAGGCCTCGATGCCTTAAGTACAGAAATTGAAGAGCCTTTCGGTACACAAAGCAATGATCTTCCATTGGATGCAATGGTACGTACCATTGAAATTGAATTGCTGAGTACGCTAGGTCGTCCAACACCACCACCGATTCAGGCACATGATCATAATCTGTTGTAAATTATAATTTTTTCATTTATATTAGCGCAAAACTAGAATAACTTGTCTATTTAAATGAAAATATTATCTAAATTTACGTGGTTGCCTGTGATACCAAAACTTCCAGTCACAGAACCACGTTACAAATGCTTCAAAGTTATTTCTCTCATATTATATCTATTGAACGTGGGGGCAGTCTTTATTTATTTATATTCTCAATACTATGGTGTTTTACCAATACAGTTTCCCTACTTCATATTTTGTTTTTTCTATTTAGTTTGGTTACATATCGAACGCTATTTTTCATATCAAAAAGATATGCTCAAAGATTTAAGCTTTCACCGCTTTATTGGTTTTAATGCCACCCTACAAAAAGTTATTGCTATTCGTAACCCCACCACAGATTACCACTATCAAATTAAAATCCAGACAAATGACTCGATCCCTCAAGACCAACAACAGGAATGGTTGATTACACCCAATTTATATCCAATGAATTTACGTGCATTGATGGGTCACTCTATTTACGTGGAATCATTAGCCAATTCACATCTCATTTTTAATATTAAGCCTTACTTACTTGATCAAAATCAGCAAGAAATTTTCTTTACCCAACACCATTTAGAATATCCAAAAGCCAATACAAAATATAAAAAATGTCGATATAACAATATTCAAAAAGTTGAACTGGATACCTCTCAAATAGAGATACGATTGTTCATTTGGGTTAAACAACAAAATATACAGATAAAGCTGAATGAGACCCAACTTAAGCTGATGGAAATAATTTTCTTCCCCAAGCTTTTAATGTTTTCACAAAGGCAATATCTAGCGATTAAAAACCAACAGGCTCAAGGTATTATTTGGCAGTCGTAATACTATGGAAAACCATGAAACATCCACTGCACTCCCCATAACAGAATCATGAAAAATACAATTATCAAAAATATTTCTAATTTTTTCATTTAATTATGATCTAAAAATTTCCCAGATCCCTCTTTGCCCCTCATGGATACGTGGTGTCTGTCCTAATTTAATCCACGGCATATTGTCTCCATGAAAATCGCTGCCAATCGAAACAGCTAAACCATGCTCCTGAATCACTCGATCCACCATGTGTCGTGTAGAAAGCGCTTCACTATTGGCAGGCAGCTCAACCGCATCACCACCAGACTCAGCAAATAACTGAATCAGATAACGGATATTGGTTGCAGACAAATCATAACGGGTCGGATGTGCCAATACCGCAAAGCCCTGACTGGCATGAATCACATCAATGGTCTCTTTTAAACCTACCCCATCAAATTTGACAAAAGCCTTTTTTCCCTCTTTTAGGAAACGGTCAAATGCCTGTTGTGGGCGAGTGACAATATTTTTTTCAACCAGAGTCTTGGCAATATGGGTTCGCGTCAGCCGATCAATATGTCCATCCACTTTTGCCAATACATCAGGATAAATATCAAAACCGATACATTTTTCCAATAACTCACAAATCAGTTTTGCCCGTTCAGCCCGCACTTTTTTCTGGTTTTCCAGCATTGCCTTGATAGGAACATCATCTTGCATATTCAATGCAACGATATGCACTCCATAACTCTTTTTAGTGCTGGGACGTGACCACTGACTGGAAATTTCCACACCAGAAATAATTTGAATATCATGATCTTGGGCATAATCTCTCGCCCTTGCCACACCGTCCATTGTGTCATGGTCGGTCAGGGCTAAAGTCTGAATTTTTAAATCAACCGCAGCCTGTACCAATTGTTCAGGAGACAAGGTACCGTCTGAAATGAAACTATGCGTATGTAAATCGACACCGAACATGCTTTGTATTATGCTATCTGACCTATTTCACCACTGTACTGTAACATGAAAGCGTTGCTCGACTATCTTCCACTGATTATCTTCTTTTATTTTTATAAAACCACCGATCCCAAAGATAGTCACCATCCATTACTGGAGCTTGTGGGCAGTGCAGGAAATACTGATCAAAACCATATTCTGGTTGCGACCTGTGCGCTACTGATCTCGACCCTTGTGGTCTATGGTTGCCTGTTCTTTTTCCAGAAGTTCAAACTGGAAAAAATGCAGTGGTTTATCGTTGTCATGTCAGTGGTTTTTGGTGGAATTACACTGGCATTCAGTGATGTGACCTATATCAAAATGAAAGCGGTCATTATCAATGTCGGGATTGGAATAGGTTTCCTGATTACGCCCCTGTTTAACAAAGAACGTGAACCGATTATTAAAAAACTTTTGGGTTCGTTGCTTGAACTGACGCCAAAAGGCTGGATGCGTCTAAACTGGGCATGGTGTGGGCAGTTCTTCTTGTTGGCATCACTGCATTTCTTTTTTGGGTTCGTATTTATGCAGGGAAAATACTGGGGCGAATTCACCGCTTTCGGCGATATAATTGTTTCTATCAGTTACCTTGCTGTTATACTGATTTGCTTAAGAAAGCATTTTAAAGCCACTGACTAACCTGAATCATTTGAGCGACTGCTATGCCATATTTTGTGCTGACCTGTACTGATCACGAAGATACCTTGGAAAAACGTTTAGCAATTCGTCCTCAGCATGTAGAACGTCTACAAAAGCTGGATGATGAGGGTCGCTTAATTGCTGCGGGTGCGCATCCAAAAGACCCGAATGATCCACAGGCTGGATTTTTAGGCAGCACCATCATTGTTGAGTTTGAGAGCCGTGAAGCACTGGATGCATGGATTCAGGAAGAGCCATTTTTAAAAGAAGGGATTTACGCAAAGATTGAAGTAAAACCTTTCAACAAAGCTTTTCCAAAAGGGTAAGTCATGCAAGTTGCCGTTAAAAGCCTATTCGCTTTTTGTTTATTCAGCTCAAGCGTATGGGCCGTTGAACCCACATCTCCCCCACCCACAGCGGTACAACCGAAACCATCTGTTACAGCCACTGCTGCAAATACGACTGGTACGGCAGCAAAACCTTTAACGGCTGAACAAATTGCCAAGGCAAAACAGCAACAGGAAGCAAAGGTAAAAGCCCTGATTCAGGATCAGGCCAGTCGCTTAAAACAGCTTGAACATGCCAATCTTGAAGCGCTTGCCCAAAATCAGGAATTGCAGCTTAAGAACGATAACTTAACAGTTCAGGTGCAGGTTCTACAAAGTGAACGCAGTGCCCAAATGTTCCTTTATGGCGCGATGACCATTGCGGTTGGGGTAATTCTTGGCTTCTTTATTGCCAGCTATGTCTACACCAAACGCCGCCGTCAGTGGTAAAACACGATTTCTTTATTTATGTCTCAATCAGCAAAACTACAAACTGCCGAACTGGACTGGGAAATGGTCGATGGCATTGAAGTTCCCATTTCCAGACAATTTGGCGATGTCTATTTTTCTAAGGACAATGGTTTACTCGAAACCCGCCATGTCTTTCTCAATGGCAATGACCTCACTGAACGTCTGTCACAACTCAACGATTATCAATACTTTTGTGTCGGTGAAACAGGCTTTGGCACAGGTTTAAATATTCTGACCCTGTGGCAATTATGGCAACAGGTTCGTCCAGACAATCATAGTCATTTACATGCGATTAGTGTGGAAAAGTTTCCACTCAGCAAAGCAGACCTTATCCGTGCCCTCAATGTCTGGACTGAACTCGAACCGCTTGCCGAAAAACTGATTGAGCAATATCCATTACCGATTGCAGGTTGCCATCGCCTTAGCTTTCCTGAACAGCGTTTTAGTATTGATTTATGGCTGGGCGATGCACAGGATATTTTTCCCATCATCCCTAAAACACAGGCAGTTAATGCGTGGTTTCTGGATGGATTTGCCCCGTCCTGTAATCCAGATATGTGGCAGGAAAATGTACTGAACCATATTGTGCGTTTATCAGAATTTGGGACAACATTTGCCTCATTTAGTGTTGCAGGTGTACTCAAACGTGGACTGAAACAGCATGGCATTCAAATCAGCCGTCCTCGTGGTTTTGGGCATAAACGGGAAATGCTCAAGGCGATTTGGCTAGATACATCCCAAACTGAAACCCAATCGCAAGATTCAGAAACAACTATTGCCATTCAACCAAAGCCCGAAACATCAAAGCAACGTCAAATCGCCATTATAGGCGCTGGAATCGCGGGTTTAAGCACGGCATGGGCATTTGCACAGCGTGGGCATCAAGTCACGATCTATGAGCAAAATGAGCCACTTTCAGGTGCATCAGGTAATCCCCTTGCGCTGCTTAATCCAAAACTCTGCCCAATTGAACAGGCGCATGAACATTTAATGACACTGAGTTGGCAACATGCCTTAAACTTCTATCCCAGATTCAAGGCATTTAGATCCATTCAGGTTCAACAGATTGCCTTAAAAAATGCGGATGAATTGTTAGGTCTGGTTGAGCAATATCCTGAAAAAGTATTATCTGCAAATACAAAGCAGGCAGACAACTCTATTCCGCAGACTGAGTTTCCAAGTCTCACTTTACATCAGGCAGGTGCGGTTTCTCCTCATCAATTACGTGATGAAATTTTGCAGCATCCCAATATCATTTTAAAAATTGCAAAAATCTCTGCACTAAAACAAATAGAAAACCAGACTGAAGTCTGGCAAGAGCAGCAACTCATCGCAACAGCAGATCATGTGATCGTGTGCTGTGCCAGACAAAGTGCTGAACTGTTTGAAAATTATCCAATATTAAAACCTATTCGCGGGCAGGTCAGTTGGGTCGAAAATACCAAGCAACCCCTTTCATTGAACCAAGCCTATAGCTACGGTGGGTACTGCACACAATTGGATGCATCACATTTACTGTTAGGTGCATCCTTTTATCCAAATCGGGATGATGCTGAAGTGTTGCCAGCAGACCATGTGCATAACTATAAACTTATCCACAGTGTCTTTCCAGAATATACACAACAGCTTCCCTCTGTAGATACTTGGCAAGGTCGGGCATCTGTGCGGGCACAGAGTCTGGATTACTTTCCATTGGTTGGGAAAATGCAAGATCATGAGGAAATCTACACCCTTGCAGGGCTAGGTTCCAAGGGATTCATGTTTGCACCGCTTTGCAGTGAGATTTTGGCAGCTTTGATATTAGGTGAACTTTGTCCAGTTTCACAAAAGCTATTGGATAAGCTGAATCCACAACGATTTCAAAAGAAGATCAAAGTGAAAAAGCCATATTATTCAGCTTGAGTTATTTTTTTAATCATAATGTATTTTTAGATTTTTTTAATTTGCCAAAATACCTGTGTATTTTGGCAAATTCCTGAGTGCTTTAATCACCCTGTTCTAAAGGCAAGCCCGCATCACGCGCTGCACGTGTACCTCCCATCAGTACCACATATTCACGAGAATCATCCAGACCATCCAGAAGCTCTGCCGCACGTGGTGCCTTGCTACCACCACCACATAAAATATAAATCGGCTGATCCGCTGCAACCTGAGTCAAACTATCCGCAGTTAATTCAGCAATTGGACGATTGACCGCCCCTTTGACGTGAGCCTCTGTATACGCATTGGTATCTCGGACATCCCAAATGACCGCGCCTTCTGGGAACTCAAATGTTGTAATTTCTTGTTTACGGATCATTGCGCACTCCTTTGATGTAAACAACACTTGGCAAATGAAGAAAACACCCTTAGCATCTCAAATATTCTTTCCCTTTGTAAAGGTCTAACCATGCCTTCTTTTGATATTGTTTCTGAATTAGAGTTATTTGAAGTCAATCATGCGGTGCAAAACACACAAAAAGAGATTGCCACACGTTTTGACTTTCGTGGACAGGACGTTTCGATTGAACTCAATGAAAAAAACAAGGAAATCAAAATCTCGACTGAAAGTGATTTCCAGTGTGAGCAGGTCTATACCATGCTTGAAAATCACTTCTACAAACGCAAGATTGATGTACAAGCACTTGACCCACAAAAAGCCACTGCCTCTGGCAAGCATGTGGTACAAGTGATCAAGCTTAAGGATGGACTTGACTCAGATACTGCAAAAAAAATTAATAAAGCCATTAAAGAAAGTGGCATCAAGGCGCAATCTTCTATCCAAGGGGACAAAATCCGTGTCACTGATAAAAAGCGTGATACTTTGCAACAGGTCATGAACTTTTTACGTGAACAGCAATTTGGTCTACCGCTTCAATTTAATAATTTCAAAGACTAAGCAATAGGTTCACTATGGCAAAAGATAACCGTCTTTATACGCTGGTTAAAACCACTTCTAAATTTCCAAAAGGCATTCGCAGTACCTTATGGAGCAAAGCCTTTGGACGAGTTGTTCCAATGGTGGGAACGGCAAACATTCGTTATTTGGAAGTCGATAAAGACCACGTTACCGTTCGCATTGAAAACCAGCGTAATATGCAAAACCATATCAAGGGTGTCCATGCCGCAGCGATGGCCTTACTCGCTGAAACGGCAACGGGTTTCCTAACAGGTCTACATATTCCTGATGATCGTATCTTGTTGATCAAATCACTACACGTAGACTATTTAAAGGTTGCACAGGGTGGTTTAACCGCAACCGCAACCTTATCTGCTGATCAACAGAAGTTCATTGCAGACAATGAGAAAGGCGAGCTATTGATTCCTGTGACCGTGATTGACGATTCAGGCAACGAACCAATCCATTGCCAAATGCTTTGGGCTTGGTTGCCAAAACGCAAAAAGTGATTCTGAATCAACTATAATAAAGCCCAAATAAATTTGGGCTTTATTTTTTGGCTTAACCAGCAATAAATTCCTGCTTAATCTGTTCAGCAATCTGTCGCTTGTTTCCATTGACATCAACTGCAACAAAAGTAAAAACACCTTCCGTAATCCGTACAGGTTCACGCGAATCATCATGACTGTTCCAGACCTCGATCTGTACCTGAACCGAAGTGTTACCAACCTTAAGAATTTTGGTGTAGCAACTAATCACATTTCCTACTTTCACGGGAACAAGGAAAGTCATCTGGTTAATCGCAATGGTTGCACAGCGGCCTTTACTAAAACGTTCAACATGAATCGCTCCTGCCAAGTCCATCTGAGATACAATCCAGCCTCCAAAAACATCACCACTCCAGTTGGTATCGGCTGGCATGGCAATGTTTTGCAGGGATAAAGTCCCTTCTGGATGATTCAAACGTTCCGTCATGTTAATTTCCTTGATGTTGCTGTAATTGCTGGTCTAGCCATTGTTGAAGCTCTGGTGTTCTTAATGCCCCACTGATTCTCGCCAATTCGGTGGTTTTATTCATTAAGACTAAAGTCGGAATACTACGCACATTAAATGCGGCACTTAAACGGGGATTTGCCTCGGTATCAATCTTGGCAAAAACCACATACGGATTTTGCTTTGCTACCTGAGCAAAATGGGGAGCCATCATCTTACAAGGTCCACACCACTCTGCCCATAAATCGATCAGCACAGGTAAATCGGTATTGGCAATAAAGTGACTAAAGTTTTGTTCATTGAGTTCAATTGGTTCCTGACGCAACAATGGCTGATGACATTGCCCACAGTTTGGATGAACGGCCAATTTTTCTTCGGGTACGCGATTTTTTGCACCACATGATGCACAGACAATCATCATTTACATCACTCCGATATGTTGATGTAAAAATTCTAATTGGGTTGTGACTGCTTTTTCAAACCATGAACCGTGATAAACTTCAAAATGTTTCATATCCCACTCATGATAAGTGACAAATGGTGCAATATTGGTCGCTGCCTCACGACTGGATGCAATTGGAATCAGACTATCTTTCTTGGCGGCAATAAATAACACTGGAATATTAATCTTACGCACAAACTGAATTGGACGGTAACGCATCAAGTTAAAGAATACACGGGCAGGAACTTCCCCACTCCAGTAATAATCAGGATTTACGATGGAATGATAACCATAGTAGCTATCAGAGGTGGGTAAAAAACACAGTTTATATTGATCAACCACGGGCAAAGTTTTAGGCACTAACCCCATCTTTGATCCCATATAGTCCTGACTGGAACGTTTCAGAGCTTCTGGATAACGTTGCAATGGGTAAAGTTTAGCCGTCTCAGCACCATCCACATAAGGCACCTGTACCATCACTGCCTGAATATTTTTAAGATCAGTCGCCAAACTTAAGGCATAGCCACCACTTAATGAAGTTCCCCACAAGATAATACGACGACTATCAATCAGTTTACAGTTTGATGCATATTGGATCATTGTTTTCCAATCATCTAGTTGCGAACTCAATGAAACCAGTTCACGCGGCTTACCTGTACTCCCTCCCCAATAACGATAGTCAAATAAGATAACCGCATAGCCCGCCTGGGCAAAACGTTGTGCATACTGAACCAGCTTGAATTGACGCAAACCAGCAAATCCATGCGCCATAAGAATGACGGCAGGTTTAATAGCAGCTTTGGGAAGATAGAAATCCGCAGCGATCGTCTCATCACCACTAGGAACATACAAAGGCTCAACTGTATAGGTGTGCATGCGCGCTCCATTGCGTTATCTTATGACTTATCATCGTTTATTTAGTATAGACATTTAAACTCAAGATCAAGCTTAATGCTATGATAGAGCATAAAATGTTTTATTTGTTTTTGGAGTGACAAGATGTCAGAGAATGTTGGTTTTGCAGGTCAAATCGGCCCTGAACATGTAGAGCAAGTGGTTGAAAAGGGATTCAAATCGATAATTAATAATCGCCCTGATATGGAGGGTGGCCCTGAACAACCAACCAGCGCACAAATTGAAGAATCAGCACGTAACGCAGGTTTGGATTATGTCTATCAACCTGTAGTTGCGGGTCAGATTACCGAGTTGGATGTCCGCACATTTGCAAACCATTATAATGAACTACCAAAGCCAATCCTGATGTTCTGCCGCACAGGTAATCGTTCTAACAACCTATATCAGTTGGCAAAGCAAATGGATTTATTGGAGAATTAATAAAAAATCTTCAAATAAAAATGGAAGCTCGAAAGCTTCCATTTTTTTCATTCAGGCATTATGGACAAGTGAATGATGTACCATAAGGACTAACTTCATTTGGTGAATATGTACCATCACTAGAATAATCACTTGCTAGTGGAGCTAGACCTAAACTATAAGTCGTACGATTTGGTAATGATGCAACAGTTGCTGATGCTCCTACCTGCACTGTTAACCACTGTGCATAGATTTTTGGATAACGCATGGCAAAGTCAAACTTACCATTGGCATCAGTGGTAAATGTATTTTGCTCAGCACCAGACTGGCTCACAAACGTCACCACTTTCACAGGCGTATTATTCGCTCCCACAGCCGTACCTGCTGGGCTTGCCACACAAGCATGTATACTGTTGGTTGTAGTACTTGCCATATAATCATCCGTTAAATCACTTGGTGTACCATTGTTATTCATTGGTTTACCATTAGAATCCAGATAAATATTAGGAGCTGACAAATTATAATACTCTTGATTACCAAACACCCATTTCTCTGCTGGATCAGAACCAGCTTTCGGAGCCAATGCCCATAAGTTCCGTCCTTTGATATACATCAGTGGTGTAGAATCTAAAGTGACGACTTGATTAGCTAATGGCTTACCATCAAAATCAACCACACTCACAGACATATTCTTGGTGTAATAAACTCCATCACTTGAAGATGAGACTTCTGTTGGATTGACACCAATTACAATTGAAGCAACAGGTGCTTGTACTGCAGCCTGTACGATATCAATCATTGAGATTTGTGTGGCATCGGCATAGCCTGTTTCATTAAAGCGTGCTGTCAAATGCAAATCATCATTAACGAATTCGGTAGCTGTATAATTTCGGCGTGCATTTTCATCTACCTTGATTTTAAACACAGCCTGACCATTCGCATCAGTGGTTAAACCTGAAGCACCAACAATAACAGCACCATTGCGAGCAAAATCAGTAAGACCTAGCGTAATATATTTTCCAGAAACACCACCACCATTCGTATCAAGTAAAGTCACAGTAACATCTGCTGTGTCATCACGTACACTCATGGTCGGTTTTGCTGCAATACGTAAAGAATATCGAGCAGGTTGTACTGTTGGTGTACCTGAATTATCAACTGTTGCAATACGTGTAATCTGTTTAGTTTCTGCACCATCTACACTCGTATGCGTTGCAGTCAATTCAATCTGACTAGCTAATAATAATTGCTTCTGTACAACAGTTAGCGAGTCTGCTACTTCTACAGAGAAGAATGCATTACCATTAGAATCAGTTTTAACTGTTTGTGGTGTACCACTGGTATTTGTTGGATGACTTTCACCAGGCGTGGCAATAATTAAAGATGCTGAATTATTGGCCGATAAAGTCACTTCCTGATTTTTCACAGGCTGATTTGTTTTATCCAACAACTGAACCGTAATAATAGATGCATCACCATTCACATCCATTAACGTATTACTTACAGATACAAAATTAAGATGATTATTACTGACTGTTTCACTTACATTAAAGTGTACGATTTGTGGAGTAGCAACAACACCATTTGGTTTGGTAAAGGTAACAGAGACATCTACACCATTCGCAATTAAGTCATCATATTGCTTACCTGTGATTTTGCTTAAAGTGAGCTTAACTTTGGCATTACCACTCGCATCTGTTGTAACAACAGATGCTGCCTGACCATTGATTGTCACACCATTTAATGCTGAATCTACAACTGTAAAGGTAACAGGATAATTCTTAATACCTGCTGCGGTATTATCTTTGAGTTTTGCAAATACTTCTGCGGTATCACCTGTTGCCAATAAATCATCTTTTGAAGTACTCAAAGCCAAATTCATTGCTTCTGTTGGAACAGAAATATTAACTTTACCAACTTGAGTAACGACAGGCTGAGTTGTACTATTCACATTCTTAGTTGATATACCAAATGTAATACCCTTTTCAACCAGTAATTGTTCAATAGTGTCAGTAGCATCTACCGTAATAGTAAAGTAGGCAATACCATTGATATTAGTTGTTGCACTGGTTTTATCCACTTTGACTCGTGAACTTAAACCTCCTGCCAAACCAAAATTAATTTCTTTATTTGCTAAAGGATTACCACTCGCATCTTCGGCCTTAACAGCTACAATGCTTGTACCACCTAAAACTGAAATTACTGGCTGTGATAATGTTGTCGTTAATGCTACAACATCTTTTGCAACTGGGGCTTTGACCATCACCTGAATGGTTTGACTCAGTACAGAACCATCAGCTTGTACAACAGATGCAGCAAGTGTAATACCATTAGCAACCAAATTTTCAATCATTTGATCATTGCCAGCTTTTACGTTTACTGTAAAGGTTGCATTGCCATTTACATCTGTCTTTTTACTTGCACCACCCACAAAGGTTACACCATTTGCAGTCGCTGCGGCATTTAAACCAAAACCAACCTGTTTATTTTGAAGCGGATTACCATCTTTATCGAGAACTTTTGCTGTAAATGTAAAAGTATCATTATCAGCAGTAACAACGCCTTTTGAAGTCACCACTTCTACACGTTGTGCATCTTTAGCAACTTCTGCTTCATCTGCTACAAACTGTAACACCGTATTTTGTGTCACATTTGTACCTGCATCAGAAGTATAAGTTGCCGTTGCCTGCACACCTCCCAATAAACCTTTAATTTGATCAGCAGTCAAGTTTGCTGGAGCTGTATAAGTGATCGTAAAGTTTGCTGAACCGTCAGCTCCTGTTGTTTGGTTTGCTGGGGTGACTTTAATCGTCAAGCCTGCTGGAATATTATTTAAAGCAAGTTTAATTAGCTTACCTGCAAGCACCTTACCCTTGTTATTAAAGGCTTTTACTGTAAGAGTTGTTGTGCCACCTGTTGTCTTAATTGCACCATTTACATTATCCAGCGTTAAATAACTGAGTTCTGATAATGTAGCAGCAGAGCTTACATTGATTCGGGTTGTTTGTGTAACTATACCAGAACCATCACCCTGCGTAGCTGACGCGCTAATACCAATGCCTGATGTAGCCAAAGTATCTACTGCTTCTTTCGTTGCAGTACGCACTTCCAACACAACAACTGCCTGACCATTCACATCTGTTTCAACAACGGTTGATCCACCAATAACATCTTTAAAATTAACGCTATTTCTAATGATGTTATTATCAACACCCCAGTTATCAATCGCTAAAGTCACTTGACGGTTTTTAATCAGATTACCATCTTTATCTTTTAAGGTGACTGTGGTCAAAACTGTTTGAGGTGTGCTGGTATCCATTACCAAGCTAGGTTTTTCAACCACCAAATCCATACGTTGAATATTGACTTGATCAATAGCAAATTGTTGCGTCGTGTTTTGTGTTGTATTAATACCCATATGATTGGTATACGTTGCAATCACTTGAACCCCTGACAATAAGCCCTGGATCTGTTCAGGTGTTAAAACTTTTGGTGCATTATAAGTCACCGTAAATGTTGCTTCACCATTGCCATTTGTTGGTTTGCTTGCCATATCAAGTTTAATATCTAAACCTGTTGGCACATTATTAAGGCCTAACTGAATCGTTTTACCACTTAAAACTGTACCTGTGCTATTAAAGGCTTTGACTGTAATTGTTGAAGAACCACCTGTCGTAGCGATCAATCCTGAACTGTTCACAGTCATATAACCAACTGCTTCAGAGCTAATGGTCACTTTGGTATTTTGTGTAACTGTCCCACTGCCATCAGCTTGTACCGCTGAGGCAGTAATACCAATTCCCGATACCATTAAAGTATTAACCGCATTTTCGGTTATTGGATTAACATTCAATGTAATGATCGCTTGGCCATTGGCGTCAGTTGAAACTACAACCAAACCACCAGCAGCACCCACAAAGCTCACGCCATTTTGCACAGCCTCCGCATTCAATGCCAGAGTCACCTGACGATTCTTGATTGCCTGACCATTTTGGTCTTTTAATGAGACTGTAGTTGTAACTGTTTGAGGAGTACTCGCATTTACCACCAATGCAGCTTTATCAACAACCAAATCCATACGTTGAATATTTGCCTGATCAACATAGAACTGCAACATAGTGCTCTGTGTAATATTTTTATTGCTACTTGTGGTATAAACAGCATTTACCTGAATACCAGCCAATAATGCCTTGATTTGTTCAGGGGTTAAGTTGGTTGGTGCAGTATAAGTCACGATAAACTGTGCTGTACCATCCAGAGCAGTTGTTTGAGTTGCAGTATCAACTTTAACATCCAAACCAACTGGCACATTATTCAGACTTAACTTAACTGCTTTACCACCTAGTGCCTTACCATCACTATTCAATGTTTTAACAGTAATTGTTGATGTACCACCTGCGGTACCAATCGCATTGTTACTTTCAGTAATTAGGGACGCTACTTCATTTTGAGAAGCTTCGGATAAAATATTTACTTTGACATTTTGAGTGATTGTACCACTGCCATCTGCCTGAATTGCAGATGCCCCTATACCAATTCCTGTAGAAACCAAGGCATCTACTGCCTCTTTCGAAGTTGGATTGATACTTAAAATAATTTCTGCTTGACCATTGGCATCAGTTGAAACCGCAATTAAACCACCAGCAGCAGCAGCGAAGCTTACACCATTCTGTATTGCCTCATTATTCAATGCCAGAGTCACCTGACGGTTTTTAATTGCCTGACCATCGCGATCCTTTAAGGTCACTATAGTTTTGACTGTTTGAGCAGTTGCCGTATTCACGACTAATGACGATTTATCAACAACCAAGTCCATACGCTGAATGTTGACTTGATCAGCATAGAACTGAATTACTGTATTTTGTGTAATTGCTTTATTTGCACTAGTAGTATAGGTCGCACTTGCCTGAATACCAGCTAATAACGCCTTGATCTGTTCAGGGGTTAAACTGGTTGCAGCGGTATAAGTCACCTTAAATTTAGCCGTACCTGTCGCATCTGTGGTTTGGCTGGTCTGATCAACCTGAATCTTGACACCTGCTGGCACATTATTCAGGTTTAATTTAACTACTTTACCACTTAACGCCTTATTCTCTGTATTGAAAGCCTTAACAGTAACAATCGATGAACCACCTGTTGTTGCGATCGTGTTATCACTTTCAGAGGTTAAATAAGCCACTTCATTTTGAGATGCCTCAGATAACACATTGATTTTTAGGCTTTGTGTCACTGTACCACTACCATCTCCCTGTACTGCTGAAGCACGAATACCAATCCCTGAGGCAACAAGTGCATCCACCGCTTTTTGAGTACTTGGATGGACTTCGAGTACAACCACAGCCTGACCATTAGCATCAGTCGAAACAACTGTCGAACCACCAATCACACCTTGGAAATTCACACTTGTAAATAAAATATTATTATCAGTACCTAAGTCATCTAGTGATACAGTTACTTGACGGTTTTTAATCAGATTACCATCTTTGTCTTTTAAGGTGACTGTTGTAAGCAAGGTTTGTGGTGTCGTGGTATTCACAACTAAGGCCAGACCTTTCTCAACCACCAAGTCCATACGCTGAATGTTCACTTGATCAGCATAGAACTGTAACATGGTACTCTGAGTAGTATTTTTACCTGCGCTATTGGTATAGGTGGCAACAGTTTGAATGCCACTTAATAATCCCTTGATCTGTTCAGGAGTTAAAACTGTTGGTGCTGTATAAGTGACGGTAAACTGTGCTGTACCATCTGCACCTGTGGTTTTTGTGGCTGCATCAACCTGTACATTTAAACCTGCTGGCACATTATTCAGGTTCAATTTAACTGCTTTACCACTTAAAGCTTTACCATCAGTGTTAAAAGCTTTTACTGTAATGGTTGATGTACCGCCAGTCGTTGCAATGGTGCTGCTACTATCGCTGGTTAAATAGGCAACTTCACTTTGAGAGGCTTCAGACAAAATATTGACTTTGGTATTTTGTGTGATTGTACCACTACCATCGGCTTGAATTGCAGATGCACCAATCCCAATACCAGAAGCAACCAAAGCATCCACTGCGGTTTGTGTGGTTGGATTAACATTTAAAGTCAAAATTGCCTGACCATTGGCATCGGTTGAAATGACAACCAAACCACCCGTCACACCAACGAAGCTTACACCATTTTGTACAGCTTCTGCATTCAACGCCAATGTGACTTGGCGATTCTTGATTGCCTGACCATCACGATCTTTTAAAGTCACGGTTGTTTTAACCGTTTGTGCAGTTGTGCTATTCACCACCAATGCGGCTTTATCAACCACCAAATCCATACGCTGGATATTCATCTGATCAACAGCAAACTGTAACATGGTACTTTGAGTAATATTTGTACCTGCATCAGATGTATAAGTAGCAGCTGCTTGAACTCCTGCCAATAAACCTTTGATCTGATCAGCCGTTAAACTTGTTGGCGCAATATAAGTCACGATAAACTGTGCTGTACCATCTGCACCTGTAGTTTTTGTGGCTGCATCAGCCTGAATTTTCAAACCTGCTGGCACATTATTCAGGTTCAATTTAACTGCTTTACCACTTAAAGCTATTCCATTTGCACCGAATGCTTTAACTGTAATCTTGGTTGAACCGCCTGTTGTCGAAATCGTATTATCACTGTCCGTGGTTAAATAACTGACTTCATTTAACGCTGCCTGAGACAAAATACTAACCTTGGTACTTTGAACAATATTACTGCCATCCGCTTGTAAAGCAGATGCGCCAATACCAAGACCTGAAGCAATTAACGCAGCAACTGCATTACCATCTTTGGGTTGAACCGTTAAATCAACTGTAAATTGACCAGTTGCATTGGTCACCACAGTCATTGAACCACCTATTGCGCCATTAATACTCACACCATTTTGCAAGGCTTCTGGATTAATTGCCACAGTGACCTGACGATTCTGAATCACATTTCCAGCATCATCTTTTAGCGTTCCAGTTGCTTTGACAGTTTGAGCAACTCCAGCCTTCACAACCAGGACAGGTTGGTCAACAACCAAATCCATGCGCTGAATATTTACTTCTGTTTCAAAATAAGTCAGCTTAACTGTTTGTGAAACACTATTTCCATACTTCGCGTCAATCACTAAACCATCTTGTAATAATTTTGTTTGATCTGCCTTGGAAAGATTTGTTGGGTCATACACTACTGTAAATTTCACTTCACCAGCAGCATTTGTTGTCAGTACAGCTCCTTCCTTAATACGAATTCCTTTCGATTGCGATAAGCTTAATGCAATATCTTTATTCGTAAGCGCAATACCACTACTATTATACGCCTTAACTGTCACTATTCTTTCAGCGTTGTTGGCAACATTAATTGCATCAAGCTGTCCAATAGCTAAATAAGCAACATCAACAGTTCCTTGAGCTGAAGCCACAACCATGACTTTTGCTGTTTGCGAAACACTTGCACTATCTACAGATGCCGTAACTAACAAGCCAGCATCGACTAAAGCTTCTACTGCATCTGTATTAGGCGCAGCCAACTGTACTGTAAACTTCGCTTCACCATTAACAGTTAGTTCTGTTGGTTTAACAAGTTTTACTCCATTATTTTTTGCCACATCAGAAAGCGTTAAATTGATTTTACGCCCATTAATTGGCTGACCATTCTCATCAATCGCTTTGACTGAAACTTCAAACATATCATTTGAAGCAACCACAACGCCTTTACCTAAAGAAATAGCAAGTTGTTTTACCTCAACATTATCACTTTGTTCATAATAACGTACATAGGAAGTTTGAGTGATTGCAGCGCCAGTTGTTGGTTGATATTTTGCAGTAAGTAAGACCCCTTTTGTCTTAAGCTCATTTAATACAGCAGAATCTAAAGTACGGCCATCATATTCAACAATGAAAGCTGCCTCACCTTGAGCATTAGTTTTCGCTTTAGAACCATTTTTAATTGTTAAGCCATAAGCCTGAGCCTGATCAATATTTAGTGTAATATCCTGATCGGCAAGTACACCACCATTCTGATCAACGGCTCGAACCGTAACTGTTGTCTGCCCGCCTTTTACATTAATCATTGAATTTGGATTAATACTTAAATAACTCACATCAACTGCTTGTAATGGTGCAGCCTCGACCATAATTTGTGTATTTTGCTTAACAGTTGAACCATCTGCCAGCGTCGTACTCACAGCAACTGCAATACCTGATTTTACTAAATTATCAATAGATTGCTGATTAAAGGCATCACATTTAAGGTAAATATTGCATAACCACTAGCATCTGTTTGTTTAACTACTGCTTTATCACCACCGACTGACACACCATTTTCAGTAACTGTTGGTGCTAAACCCAGTGAAACCAGTTTATTTGCAACAAAACTACCATCAGCACTAATCGCACGGACTTTAACTTGAACGGTATCATTTTTTGCTGAGACAACACCTTTCGTTGGAGTTAGCTCTAAACGTTGTACATCTTTTTCCAATACTGCATTTTTATTAGTAAAATTAATTCTGGTTGTTTGAGTTAATGTATTACTATTAACGGTGCTATAACTTGCAACAACAGTTACGCCATTTGCAAGTAAATTATTCAACTCATTAGTAGAAACACTAGCCTTATTGAATTTTAAAGTAAAAACCGCCTGACCATTTGCATTAGTTGTTATTTTAGAACCATTTGTAATCGTCAGCCCATTATTTTGACTGTTTGGCACAGTTAAATTAATTTGTTTATTTGCAACAGTTCCACCTTTTGCATCTTTAGCAGTGACTGTAACAGTTGCTTCACCATTATCGACATCAATTGTATTTGAACCAATCGCCATCAAATAAGATACATCTTCCGTTGCTACAGAAACAACGGTTATCTTACTGACCTGAGATGAAACAGTACCATCCGCTGAAGTTGCTGTAATATTGATCCCATTATTCACCAACAATTGACCAGTTGGATTTAAACTATTTGCTTCAGTTTTAATTGTAAAAATAGCCTTACCATTTTCATCTGTTTTTACAGTGGCATTCGCTAATTTTGCTCCATATTCAACGGCTGCATCATCCAGCTTTAAAGTAATATCCTTACCTGCAACAACCAAGCCCTCAGGGTTTTTTGCAATAACCTCTACGTTAATTGTACCACCAATCGCATCTATCTTATTATTTGCTGAGGTAGACAATGACAAACTACTCATAGTATTCTTAACTGAAATGACTTGAGCTGTAGAAATTTGGGTTTTAATAGCTCCAGATTGTTCTGTCAAAGTCGCTTCAAGTGCAATACCTGATGCAATTAATGCTGCTCGATCAGCTTCTTTACCTTTAGGTAGTACCAGAGTGAATACAACATAACCTTCATTATCAGTTACTGCACTAGAGGCACCTTTAATTGATATATTATTACTCTTAAAATCTTTTACTGTAAGTGATACATTCTCATTCGGAACACCACCACCATTATTGTCTAACACACGAACACGTACAGCCGCTTCACCACCAGATACTTGTAAAGGTGTAATATCATCAAACTTTAGTTCATATTGACTCTGAACAACTGTTCCAGCACCTGTAACCGTTGCTTTACTTTGATTTTGAATTTTTGTACCCACAATTGTAGTGGTAAATAGTAACTCCGTCAGCGCTTTATTTGAACCATCAAGGGTAACTGTAAATTTAACTGTACCATCATCACCTGTTGTTTTTGTAGAAGCATCACTTGTAGCTCCATTAGTAGCACTATCTTTAATATTTAAATTAATTTCTTTTCCTGAAACCCCTCCACCATCTTTGTCTACTGCTTTTGCAATAATTTCAACGGTATCTCCTGTGGCTTTTAAAGTACTTTTACTTAATTGAATTGTAACTCCTGCAACTTCTTTTACAGTGCCTGAATCATTAGGATTATTTGTATTTGTGTTTGTATTAGAGTTTGTATTCCCATAATACCCACCACCACCTCCTCCACAGGCAGCAAGAGCAAGGGAAGTTGTTAATACCGTAGTATTTACCCCAATTTTCTTTAAATTTTTCAAATATGCCATATCAGTAATATCCATCTTATTTAATATAGTAGCCTTACAATAGACTTAAGACTTTTGTACAAAAATTTACTCGAAATAATATATTTTATCAATTCGTAATACCACTTTTATCGTCAAAGAAAGTGAACTATTTGGCAAAAAAATATTTAAATTTTTTTGTTATTTATATTGCAAAAATTATTGTTCAATAAATACCAAGACAAGGAAACTTTGATTTTATAATTCTCATTCCTGCTTGATTTTAAGATAAATACTTGAGTTAAAATAGAAATAAAAAAACCTCCCAACATTGGTTGGGAGGTTTTCAATTTAAAAGCTGGCGATGACTTACTCTCACATGGCAAACGCCACACTACCATCAGCGCGGGGAGGTTTCACTTCTGAGTTCGGGAAGGGATCAGGTGGTTCACTCCTGCTATTGTCGCCAGCAAACTGTTTTGGCTTTCGGTGGTCTTACATTCTGCCACTTAGTACCGAAGAGTTTAACGGATTAGCTGTTGAGTCTGTTTTAGTGTTCGTAGTTTAACTAGTTTCTGCACTAAATCAAGTTTTACTTTGGTTTAATCATTTAAGTTGATGCTTTATATACAACTGTTTGGGTGTTGTATAGTCAAGCCTCACGAGCAATTAGTATTGGTCAGCTTCACACGTCACCGTGCTTCCACACCCAACCTATCAACGTCCTGGTCTCGAACGGCTCTTTAGAGGACATAAAGTCCTAGGGAAATCTTATCTTGAGGTAGGCTTCCCGCTTAGATGCTTTCAGCGGTTATCCCTTCCGAACATAGCTACCCGGCGATGCGACTGGCGTCACAACCGGTACACCAGAGGTTCGTCCACTCTGGTCCTCTCGTACTAGGAGCAGATCCTCTCAAATTTCCAGCGCCCACGGTAGATAGGGACCGAACTGTCTCACGACGTTCTAAACCCAGCTCGCGTACCTCTTTAAATGGCGAACAGCCATACCCTTGGGACCTGCTTCAGCCCCAGGATGAGATGAGCCGACATCGAGGTGCCAAACACCGCCGTCGATATGAACTCTTGGGCGGTATCAGCCTGTTATCCCCAGAGTACCTTTTATCCGTTGAGCGATGGCCCTTCCATACAGAACCACCGGATCACTAAGACCTACTTTCGTACCTGCTCGACTTGTGGGTCTCGCAGTTAAGCGCGCTTTTGCCTTTATACTCTACGCGTGATTTCCGACCACGCTGAGCGCACCTTCGTACTCCTCCGTTACTCTTTAGGAGGAGACCGCCCCAGTCAAACTACCCACCAGACATGGTCCTCGCCCCGGATTACGGGGCAGAGTTAGAACCTCAACATTACCAGGGTGGTATTTCAAGGACGGCTCCATACAAACTAGCGTTCGTACTTCAAAGCCTCCCACCTATCCTACACAAGTAAGGTCAAAGTTCAATGTCAAGCTGCAGTAAAGGTTCACGGGGTCTTTCCGTCTAGCCGCGGGTACACTGCATCTTCACAGCGATTTCGATTTCACTGAGCCTCTGCTGGAGACAGCGCCGCCATCATTATGCCATTCGTGCAGGTCGGAACTTACCCGACAAGGAATTTCGCTACCTTAGGACCGTTATAGTTACGGCCGCCGTTTACTGGGGCTTCGATCAAGAGCTTCGCTTACGCTAACCCCATCAATTAACCTTCCAGCACCGGGCAGGCATCACACCCTATACGTCCACTTTCGTGTTTGCAGAGTGCTATGTTTTTAATAAACAGTTGCAGCGGCCTGGTTTCTGCGGCTGCCAACCGCTCAGGGAGCTAGTCCCATCACCGTCAGCAGCGTACCTTCTCCCGAAGTTACGGTACCATTTTGCCTAGTTCCTTCAGCAGAGTTCTCTCAAGCGCTTTGGTCTACTCGACCTGACCACCTGTGTCGGTTTCGGGTACGATTCCTGTGTAACTGAAGCTTAGAGACTTTTCCTGGAAGCATGGTATCAGCCACTTCACTGTACAAGTACAGCTTGCTATCGACTCTCAGCATGGAGCACCCCGGATTTGCCTAAGATGCATGCCTACTGTCTTCCACCTGGACAACCAACGCCAGGCTGACTTAACCTTCTCCGTCCTCTCATCGCATTACACAGAAGTATTGGAATATTAACCAATTTCCCATCGACTACGCCTCTCGGCCTCGCCTTAGGGGTCGACTCACCCAGCCCCGATTAACGTTGGACTGGAACCCTTGGTCTTTCAGCGAACGGGTTTTTCACCCGTTTTGTCGTTACTCACGTCAGCATTCGCACTTCTGATACCTCCAGCAGACTTCTCAATCCACCTTCATCGGCTTACAGAACGCTCCCCTACCACTTACGCTAATGCGTAAATCCGCAGCTTCGGCACATAGTTTTAGCCCCGTTACATCTTCCGCGCAGGCCGACTCGACTAGTGAGCTATTACGCTTTCTTTAAAGGGTGGCTGCTTCTAAGCCAACCTCCTAGCTGTCTATGCCTTCCCACATCGTTTCCCACTTAACTATGATTTTGGGGCCTTAGCTGGCGGTCTGGATTGTTTTCCTCTTGACTACGGACGTTAGCACCCGCAGTCTGTCTCCCGGATAGTACTCATTGGTATTCGGAGTTTGCATCGGTTTGGTAAGTCGGGATGACCCCCTAGCCGAAACAGTGCTCTACCCCCAATGGTATTCGTCCGAGGCGCTACCTAAATAGCTTTCGGGGAGAACCAGCTATCACCAGGCTTGATTAGCCTTTCACCCCTATCCACAAGTCATCCCCTGGCTTTTCAACGACAGTGGGTTCGGTCCTCCAGTTAGTGTTACCCAACCTTCAACCTGCTCATGGATAGATCGCCTGGTTTCGGGTCTACACCCAGCAACTATACGCCCTATTAAGACTCGGTTTCCCTACGGCTCCCCTATGCGGTTAACCTTGCTACTGAATGTAAGTCGCTGACCCATTATACAAAAGGTACGCAGTCACCCAACAAAGTGGGCTCCCACTGCTTGTATGCATGCGGTTTCAGGATCTATTTCACTCCCCTCACAGGGGTTCTTTTCGCCTTTCCCTCACGGTACTGGTTCACTATCGGTCAGTCAGGAGTATTTAGCCTTGGAGGATGGTCCCCCCATATTCAGACAAGGTTTCACGTGCCTCGCCCTACTCGTCATCATGATGTGTGCCCTTTCGTGTACGGGAATATCACCCTCTACGTTCGCACTTCCCAGAGCGTTCCACTAGAACACACACCACTTAATGGGCTGATCCCCGTTCGCTCGCCGCTACTAAGGGAATCTCAATTGATTTCTTTTCCTAAGGGTACTGAGATGTTTCACTTCCCCTCGTTCGCTTCATAAGCCTATGTATTCAGCTTATGATACCTACCTTATGGTAAGTGGGTTCCCCCATTCAGACATCTTCGGATCACAGGATATTTGCCGCCTCCCCGAAGCTTTTCGCAGGCTATCACGTCTTTCTTCGCCTCTGACTGCCAAGGCATCCACCACATGCACTTAATTACTTGACTATACAACCCCAAACAGTCGTTAATACCTACAAGTAGTATTACCAACATTTCAGTTTGACGCACTGTGCACTTAAGCACTGTACAGCTTCAATCTAAATTCATATACCAAAACGCTTGATTCAGTGTTTTTGCTAGTTCTCAGATTAAATATCTTCTTAACAATTACTTGTTAATTTAATACTTAATCGAGTTTGAACAATTTATTTCAGACTCAATTCTACTAATCTGTTAATGATTAACTACTGCCTCGTCAGCGAGTAGTAAACTGTGATAAATCACAGAAGTTAATAAACTCAAATCAAAATCTCTTTTGATTTATTTATACATTTATTAATTTCTATAATTTATTTAGCTTTAAATTAAATGTTTCCATTTAATTCGTGGTGGAGACTAGGAGAGTCGAACTCCTGACCTCCTGCGTGCAAAGCAGGCGCTCTACCAACTAAGCTAAGTCCCCAGCTTATCATCTTGAACGATATATCTTCTCATCTAGCAGCTTGTGACTATTCATCACTTCGTCAGTAGTGGTGGGTCTGACAAGACTTGAACTTGTGACCCCACGCTTATCAAGCGTGTGCTCTAACCAACTGAGCTACAGACCCTCAGATACATCTTCGAAGAACAACTTGTTGTGGATTCTTACCAGTCACCAATCTTTCGTTAAGGAGGTGATCCAGCCGCAGGTTCCCCTACGGCTACCTTGTTACGACTTCACCCCAGTCATCGGCCACACCGTGGTGAGCGTCCTCCCTAAGGTTAGACTACCCACTTCTGGTGCAACAAACTCCCATGGTGTGACGGGCGGTGTGTACAAGGCCCGGGAACGTATTCACCGCGGCATTCTGATCCGCGATTACTAGCGATTCCGACTTCATGGAGTCGAGTTGCAGACTCCAATCCGGACTACGATCGGCTTTTTGAGATTAGCATCCTATCGCTAGGTAGCAACCCTTTGTACCGACCATTGTAGCACGTGTGTAGCCCTGGCCGTAAGGGCCATGATGACTTGACGTCGTCCCCGCCTTCCTCCAGTTTGTCACTGGCAGTATCCTTAAAGTTCCCATCCGAAATGCTGGCAAGTAAGGAAAAGGGTTGCGCTCGTTGCGGGACTTAACCCAACATCTCACGACACGAGCTGACGACAGCCATGCAGCACCTGTATCTAGATTCCCGAAGGCACCAATCCATCTCTGGAAAGTTTCTAGTATGTCAAGGCCAGGTAAGGTTCTTCGCGTTGCATCGAATTAAACCACATGCTCCACCGCTTGTGCGGGCCCCCGTCAATTCATTTGAGTTTTAGTCTTGCGACCGTACTCCCCAGGCGGTCTACTTATCGCGTTAGCTGCGCCACTAAGTCCTCAAAGGACCCAACGGCTAGTAGACATCGTTTACGGCATGGACTACCAGGGTATCTAATCCTGTTTGCTCCCCATGCTTTCGTACCTCAGCGTCAGTATTAGGCCAGATGGCTGCCTTCGCCATCGGTATTCCTCCAGATCTCTACGCATTTCACCGCTACACCTGGAATTCTACCATCCTCTCCCATACTCTAGCCAAACAGTATCGTATGCAATTCCCAAGTTAAGCTCGGGGATTTCACATCCGACTTATTCAGCCGCCTACGCACGCTTTACGCCCAGTAAATCCGATTAACGCTCGCACCCTCTGTATTACCGCGGCTGCTGGCACAGAGTTAGCCGGTGCTTATTCTGCGGGTAACGTCCACTCATCAAGGGTATTATCCTCAAGAGCCTCCTCCCCGCTTAAAGTGCTTTACAACCAAAAGGCCTTCTTCACACACGCGGCATGGCTGGATCAGGGTTCCCCCCATTGTCCAATATTCCCCACTGCTGCCTCCCGTAGGAGTCTGGGCCGTGTCTCAGTCCCAGTGTGGCGGATCATCCTCTCAGACCCGCTACAGATCGTCGCCTTGGTAGGCCTTTACCCCACCAACTAGCTAATCCGACTTAGGCTCATCTATTAGCGCAAGGTCCGAAGATCCCCTGCTTTCCCCCGTAGGGCGTATGCGGTATTAGCATTCCTTTCGGAATGTTGTCCCCCACTAATAGGCAGATTCCTAAGCATTACTCACCCGTCCGCCGCTAGGATCAGTACCGAAGCACCTCACCCCGCTCGACTTGCATGTGTTAAGCCTGCCGCCAGCGTTCAATCTGAGCCATGATCAAACTCTTCAGTTAAAATCATTTTGCACCTTATTAAAGACAAGGTGCCAATTCTGGCTCATCAATTACTGACTTATATATTCGCTCAAATAAACTTCGAGAAATTTTAACCAATTAATCAATGATAATTTATCGATCGATCAACCAGTAAAAATCCACACAAGTTGTTCTTCTATTCTCTTAATGATCTTCTCGATGATTCGTCATCATCAAGCTAGGTCGGCTATGTTACCCTAAATCTCTTTAAAGTCAACCATCAATCTCAAATTTATTTCAAACCACTTTAAGTAACTGATTTAAAACAACTTTCAATCAACAGCACCACCGATGGAGTCGCATTATAGATCATTCCAAATACCTTGCAAGTGCTTTTTTCAGTTATTTTATTTAACTGGATGCTTTTTGAACGTCATAGTTACTTTTTATAGTTTTTCTTTTTGATTAAGAACTTTTTTTAAACAATTAAGTCCAGTAGAATGTGTATCTTGCTTCACACTTTTTGGCACTTTTGATTGAAAATACGGTTCGTAACGAGAAAGGCACGATTTATGTTGCTTGCGGTATCTATTACTGTGAGCCAGATTTGCTACGCCATTTCAAACCATAACTTTTATGAACTTGCCCTAACAATATTAAGTTATAGTAAATGGTCGAATACAACCCGACCCACCATTTGTGTCATTGACAACCCTGATGCAGCCGTACAATTCCAGACCAGTATTAAACAGCTCAGCTATGATTATCAGGTACAGGCTGTAACAGCCAAAGACTTTGCCAAGGCAGAGTGCCATGTTGCTTATTTTTCTACAACAATACCTCAGCAGCAGCAAAGCTTGATTCAAGCCTATCCATCCCGTTCTTTGCTGTCATTGAGTACCAATAACCCTGCCTGTGAAGTCGGCAGTATTTTCTGTTTATATAATAAAAAAACTTTTTCTACCTTTAAGGTTAATTTGGATGCTTTAAGTTATTCCAAAGTTCACATCGACCCTCGCGTCTTGATCCTGGCAAAGAATGCGGAGTAGTTAAAGTGATTTCGAATTTATATCAATCCACTTCATTACATGCGCTGTTCCGTAAATCACAGTTTACGATTTTTGCGATTACCTTTGTGATCTGTTCATTTACCTTTGCCACCATCTCCATGTTTACCATGGAAACCTATGCGAAGCAGAATCTACAGTTACTTAGCCAAACTGTGCTTGAGCGGATTCAACCCGCTGTGGTTTTCCGCGATAAGGGGGCAATTGACCAGATACTGGATGATTACACGACTGAGCATGCAATCCGTAGTATTCATGTCTATGATCCACAAAAGCAGTTACTGGCAGAAAGCACCAAGAAAATTGCCCATACCACTTTTCTGCAAGGTTTGTTGGACAAATGGTTTTTGCATGATCCAGTTCGACTGATGATTGTACATCACAAGAAAAAAGTGGGCGAATTGGTGCTCTACGGTAGCTCTGAGAATATTCTGCATTTTCTCATCACCATCATTATTGGCCTGGCCATTTCAATGATCTTTATCGTGATTGCCTTATTATGGTCAGTGAACCTGACCTACCGTCAAATTATGCAGGCCATCAAGCCATTAACACATATTGCGCAGTTGGTAAGCGACCAAAAGGCCTATAATTTACGTTTCCCGAATAACCATATTAAAGAGTTTCAAAACTTAAATACCGTATTTAATGAGTTGCTGGAAGAGATTCAAGTTTGGCATACCCACCTTCAAAAAGAAAATCGCCAGCTTTCATTTCAGGCTCATCATGACCAGTTGACAGGTCTGCCGAATCGCCATTACTTTTATAATGAATTACTCAATATTTTTGAGAATCCGCAATACCGTCACAATTCAGCCTTGTTGTTTATCGATAATAATAAGTTTAAGGCGATTAATGATGAGTATGGCCATCTCGCAGGTGATGCCGTTTTAAAGGAAATGGCGACGCGCTTAGGGCAGTCGGTTCGACATGAGGACTTTATTGCCCGTTTGGGTGGTGATGAGTTTGCAATTATTTTGCATACCATTCACCATGCCGACCACTTGCAGGCAATTGCCGAAGCCTTGCTGGGAAGTTGCAAGGAACCCTTGGATTTTAACGGCCAATTGATTCATTTTGGTTTTAGCTTAGGTATCGCATTCTCCCATTTTGCAGAAAATCCAGAAGACTTGGTTATGCAGGCCGATCAGGCGATGTATAAAGCTAAAAATTTAAACCCGCATTGGTTTCTCTATAAACCAGAAATTTAGGACATGCTATGTACACCCACACCATTAGAATTTCATTTATAGCATTACTTTGCCTAACATTGGCTGGCTGTTTAAGTTTTGGCCCCCTAAAATATCGTCAGGTCAAAATGTTGAAAAAAGAGGGTTTCGTCCTTACCGATGAGGGCTGGAGCCTAGGTTTACCTGAGCGTTTGCTGTTTGACTTTAACAAGGCGGACATCAAGCCTGAGCATGCACAAGAGATTAACCGTCTGGCGAAACAACTGAATAAATATGATTTACACAAATTAAAGATTGTGGGTCATACCGATGATATTGGTAATCCAGAATACAACCAGAAACTATCTGAGGAACGCGCCCAAAGTGTTGCCTCAATCTTTGTACAGCAAGGTTTTAAACAAAATGACCTGACTGTGGTTGGACGTGGTTCAAGCCAGCCATTTGTACCAAATACTTCTGATGAAAACCGTGCCAGTAACCGTCGGGTTGCGGTTATTATCATTCCATAATCTGGTTTAACCCATAAAAAAAGCTGACTTCATTCAAGTCAGCTTTTTCATTTATATCAACTCAATAATATCAATGGTGGGGGGTACACGAAACCGAAATGGAACGCCCACCATCCCCGTTCCCACCGTCACAAATACATCCGCATGTTCATGTGAGTAAAAGCCTTTTTTGTGCCCCAAAATCGAAACCCGTTTCATAATGTAGTTGGTGACCCACGGCAGTTCAATTTGTCCACCATGTGTATGTCCAGACAACATTAAAGGATGGCTTGGCAACTCCGGCACCATATCCACCGTATCGGGATTATGGGATAAAATCAGCCACGGCTTATCCTGTGGCAACTCAGGTAAAAAACGCATATTGGCTTTTCCTGCCCACAAATCCCCGATGCCAACCAAACGGAATTCATCAAACTCAACAATCTTGCCCTCAATATCCATCACATTATTTTCAGATAGCGCTTTTGCCAACAGTTCCTGGATTGGTGGCCCTGGATACTGTTCATCATGGTTACCTGACACAGAATAAACAGGCATCTGTATTTCCCTTAGCACCGCCAGTTCCTGCACCAAACGATTTTCAGGTTCATAAGTCCAGTCCCCCGCCACCACAACAAAATCGGGCTGCTCCTGATTCAATTTTCTGACAATGGTTTTGAGTTGGCGCTCATGTCCTGAAAACAGTCCCACATGCATATCCGCAACCAATGCCACTTTTACAGGCTTGGTAAATTCACGCTGTGGATTTAAACGATATTGATGGTATTTCACATGAATTTGATGTGGTTCAATGAAACGTGCATAGACCAACACACTGCTTAGCAGGAATACAAAAATGGTTTGATGGAGTGTGTAGTAACCTGACCAACCTGCATAGAGGCTAAAAAACCAAAGTGGCACCAGCAAATAAGACAGGTAAAAAGCCAGCAAATGCACAAATGCCTTAAACGGATGGATGGTTTCGGTGCGAGCCTGATGTACCCAGGCCTGAATCAGTGCCCATAGCGCAAGTACCGCAAACAGGAGATAGAAAACTAAAATAACTGTATCTGAATTTAACAGTGCAGAGCTCATTCACCTCACCTCAGGGGCAGTTATCACATCTCATATTTATATTTTTCGATGAAATGCTATACTCAAGCCCAACTTTTAATCAGTAACGATTATGACGCAATTTGCCCGTATAAATCACAAACATACGAAAATAAGTACAACTACTTACAATAAAAGTATGCTTGCGATTTATTGCAGTATTGCGATCACGGTAACAGGTTGCAGCACCTTACCCAAACACAAAATAGAGTCCATTCCTGAAACCACATTGCAGGTTGACACCGCCCAGACCACACTGGCACAAATCATTCAACCCTTGCAGGAACAGCATCCTGACCTTACGGGTTATCTGGTGTTGTTTGAACCACTGGAAGCCCTGGCTGCCCGCCTGCGCCTGATTGACAAGGCGGAGAAAACACTGGATTTACAGTATTACATCTGGGACAACGACAAGGTTGGCGCACTGGCCCTGCATGCGCTGATTCGTGCCGCAGACCGTGGGGTCAAGATTCGCCTGCTGATTGATGATAACAACGCCAAATCAACCGAGGGGATTTTTCTGGCATTGGCACAGCACCCCAATATTGAAGTCAAGCTGTTTAACCCCTATCGTTTTCGGAAATATCGTGCGCTCGACATGATTCTGGACCTGAAACGCATCAACCGACGCATGCACAACAAGAGCTTCATCGCAGACCATCAGGTTGCCCTGATTGGCGGGCGCAACATGACCAATCAATATTACAATGTCAGTGACAACTACCAGTTCTCTGATGTTGATGTGATGCTGGTTGGCACGGCGGTGAAAGATATTTCCCATTCCTTTGATGAATACTGGAACCATGAATATGCCTACAAGGTGCAGGAAGTGGTCAAGCAAAGTGCCCATCATCTCAGCTATGAAAGTTTAAAACGGCAGCTTGATGAGCACTACAAGCGGGTTACCGTACAAAACTATCTGGATTTAACCAGCAACTCTCAGGCCATTGACTCGCTGATGAGTCGGGATATTCCACTGGATTGGGTCAAGGCGGAAGTGGTCAAGGATTCACCCGACAAGATTAAGTCCAAGGCAAAAAAGAAAGAACACCTTAATTTCCAGCTCATTCAGCATCTCGAACAACCTGAAAAAAACGTTGACCTGATTTCCGCCTATTTTGTTCCTGAAAAAAAAGGGGCAAAAATGCTGACCGATTTGGCAGAGGATGGGATTAAGGTTCGGGTTCTGACCAACTCGTTCAAGGCCAATGATGTTGCGGTGGTTCATGCGTTTTATGGCAAGTATCGGCAGAACTTATTGGAACACGGTGTACAGCTCTATGAATTTTTACCTGCGCTGGATAAAAATGACTTGGACAAACACACCGAGGACTTGGCGAAAAAGGCCAAGGTCAGCATCAAGGGGTTAAGCCGTTCAAGCCTGCATGCAAAATTGATGGCACTGGATGAAAAACAGGTTTTTATTGGGTCGTTTAATTTTGACCCACGCTCGGCCTATCTCAATACTGAGATTGGTGTGCTGCTCAACAGCCCGCCACTTGCCCAGGCAGTCCACACCACAATGGACGAGAACCTCAGCAAGTATGCCTATCAACTGGTGCTGGATGCCAACAAGAAAATCACCTGGCAGCGTCAGACACCTCAAGGCCCTGTTATTTATACCAAGGAACCACGCATGAAATGGTGGCAAAGGGCTGGCATCAAGATTCTTTCATGGCTGCCAATCGAGGGATTTATGTAGTCTCCGTGCCATCTGGCATCACCTTAAGTACCTTACGTTGCAACTCCAGCAAACCTGCACGCATTTGCTGTTCAACTTCCCTGGTCAAGGTCTCCACGGTATGCCCTGTTACAGGAACTGCGGGCAATGTCAGTAGGTGAGCTGTGACCTTGGGCATTTCCAGAACGCGCTGCACATGCTCCGCAAAAGTCATTTCACCAATAAATGGGGCCACCATGTCCAGCTCACCATTCTGGTTGACATAGCAAATCACGCAAATCTGGACTGGTCGCTGGGCCTCAATAGCGGCTCCAAGCAATCTGCCATGTACTTTTTTAACCTTTGTGCCATCTGTGGTGGTGGCCTCAGGGAAAAACAGCACGGGAATATCCTGTTTTAAAAACTCGGTAATTTGCTCACGAATCCGAATGGAGTCACCCGAACCACGTTTAATGAACAGGGTTCCACCACCCTTTGCCAGATTTCCTAAAATGGGCCATTTTTCTACCTCGGCTTTCGCCAGAAAGAAAATGCGGGCACCTGAACCCAGTACCGCCACATCCAGCCATGAAATATGATTGCTGACCCAAAGTGCGGGTTCACGGGGAATGGCACCATGAACCTGTACCTCAATATTGAAGACTTCACACAAACGGCGGCAAAAATACTGCACATAACGGGTATTTACAGGATTATTGGGATCTTTATACAGGCCATGACGATAGATGAGATAAAAGCCTTCACCAATCGTTTCAAGGCCTGCGGCCAATTTCTTGCTATATAGACTGAACTTAGAGAATAAACTGAATGGTGGGTTGTTTACTGCTGGTGTTTCTTGAGTCATAAATCATCAAAACCGTATGCATGTATGCATTAAATTAGCGAAGTTATATCATGCCCATATCCACTTATAAATGTTGTGACCATAATAAAAAACGAATGTGGGGATAAATTTTTTCAATTTTAAATGTTTTATCAGATCAATTACCATAAATAAATCGAATTTACAGATTTATAGGTGATGAGATGAATCCACATGCCAACACATCAGAATCACAGACCACCATTCCTTATGGCTATGCGCTCAGAATGTTTTTAGGCTGGTCAATTCTGTATATGGGAACATTGATTGGTTTTATTGAGCTTTTACGCCGAAATGTTATCTAGCGCCACTTAGTCTTTGCCCTTTGCTTTAAGTTTATTCTAGAATAAGACTTCAATACTCAGGATATGAGATCGCGTGGAAAATTTCGAGCAGCATCAAGGTGGTGAACGGGCAATTTTAGTCAGTGTGGCTGTACAACTGCTTGATGACCTGGATGCTGAAGAGTTCCGATTGCTCGCTCAATCCGCTGGTGCTGAAATCCTTGAACATATTTCCGTGCAACGCAACAAGCCTGACCCTAAATTCTTTATTGGTTCAGGTAAGGTTGATGAAATTGCGGAACTGGTCAAAGACCTTGAAGCTGAACTGGTGATTTTTGACCACTCACTCTCCCCTGCCCAGGAACGCAATCTGGAACGGGTGCTGAAATGTCGGGTGATTGACCGTACAGGTTTAATTCTGGATATTTTCGCCTTACGCGCCCGCACCCATGAGGGGAAGTTACAGGTCGAACTGGCCCAGCTTAAACATTTGTCCACCCGTCTGATTCGTGGCTTTACGGGCAATCTGGAACAGCAAAAAGGGGGCATTGGTCTACGTGGTCCAGGTGAATCACAACTGGAAACAGACCGCCGACTGATTCGGGTACGCATTACCCAACTCAAGGAAAAACTGGTCAAGGTTCAGCAAACCCGTCTGCAAGGCCGCGCCGCGCGTCAGAAAGCGGCGATTCCAACCATTTCACTGGTGGGATATACCAATGCGGGAAAATCAACCTTATTTAACATCTTGGCAAAAAGTGACGTTTATGCTGCCGACCAACTGTTCGCAACCCTAGACCCCACCTTACGGCGTTTGGACTGGGATGGCATAGGTACAGTTGTTCTGGCGGATACGGTTGGATTCGTTCGAAACTTGCAGCACGATCTGGTCGAGTCATTCAAGGCCACTTTGGAAGAAACGCTGGAAGCAACCTTGCTGCTGCATGTGATTGACAGCAGCAGTCCCAACATGACTGAGCAGATTGAAGCGGTGGAGTCTGTGCTTAAGGAAATTGGTGCCGATGCCCCGATTCTGCATGTCTATAATAAAATCGACCTGAGCGGTGATGCCGCAAAAATCATATATAAGGCACCAGACCTACCAGATCGTGTTTATGTTTCAGCACATTCAAGACAAGGCTTGGAATTCCTAAGCCAGGCGGTACAACAATGTTTAATGGGGCAGCTACAACACTTTGACCTTGTACTAAAACCTGCCTACGGTAAACTGCGCACCCAGCTCTATACCCTAAACGTAATTCAGTCTGAACACCATGATGATCACGGCGACCTGCACCTGTCAGTCTGTATTGCCCCGCATAAGCTGGAGCAGCTCATTAAACAGGCACATTTACCATTAGACGAAATTCTTGGAAAAAAAGCTTCCTTGTTTGAACGGCCTTTGGAAGAATTTGAACGGGAAGACCATTCATCACTATAATTGCGATCACCCATCGTTCAGATAGACGAGAGTAAAAAAGCACATGAAAGATATTGATTGGGCAGCCTGGTTTTGCACGATTTTATTGATTATCGTATTTCGTGAGGGTGCCGTCCTGATCACCACAGCCTTTCATCACCCTGAACTGGGCAATCTGGTGGGTTTGATTGCGCTACTCACCACCCTGCTGATCTGGAGGAGGTTTAGAAAAATCTCCAACCGCCTGATTGATACCAACAACAAGATCATGAAAGAAAGTGCATTTGCGTTTCTGCCGATTTGTGCAGGCTCCCTGATCATGCTGGTTCATCTGGGCAAGGAAATTCCTGTGTTTCTGTTTGTGCTCACCCTAAGCACCTTATTGCCATTATGGATTTATGCCAAAATGGCAAAACGCTGGTTATAGAGGTCGTTGTTTATGTTGATGGTTATTTATGGCTTCGTGATCACCCTGATCAGCTATCTGCTTGCAAAACCACTGAATAAAAGGGTTCCACAAATTCCCCTCATTGTGTTTGCCATGTTCATCGTCATTGGCTTGTTGGCAGTTCTCGGCATTCCCTATGAACACTACATGAACAACGTCAATGATGTGTTTAACCACTTGCTTGGTTATGTCACGGTTGCCCTAGCCATTCCTTTGGCTGCCATGCGTTATGATGATTTACCCATCAAGTCCATGATTGGAATTTTATGTTTTGCCAGCATCAGTGCGGTTGCCCTGCCAATGGGACTGGCGTATCTGCTGCATATGTCTGAACCGACCATCATGGCCTTTGCCACACGTGCGGTGACCACACCGATTGCACTTAACATTGCCACACTGCTACATGCCCCGTTGATGATGGTTTCACTGATTGTGATTTTATCAGGTGTAATTGGAGCGGCATTTTCACCGTGGATATTAAAACATATCCATGATGAACGTGCTTCTGGCCTGGCGCTCGGTCTGGCTGCCCATGCCATTGGCACGGCACAGGCATGGCAGCGTGGCCCTGTCACAGGTCGCTATGCCGCATTTGGTATGGCAGTCAATGGCGTGTTTACAGCCATTTGGCTACCCACCTTTATTTTGTCTTTGTCTTAAAATTTGCCGCAAATATCACATAAAGATTGAACTAGTTGTCAAATATCCTACATAATGGAGTTTCAAACGTTAAAAGGATTTTTAATGATGATGGGCAAACAACTTATAGGTGCATTACTCTTATCAGCAGTCAGTAGCTTTTCTTTTGCGGAAGACATTACGGGTCTTTGGCAAACGATTGATGACAAAACAGGCGCACCCAAAGGACTCGTTGAGATTCGTAAAGAAAATGATACCTATGTGGGCAAAATCGTCAAAGTCACCCCACGCGCAGGCTATACACCAAAGGAAACCTGTGTAGACTGCCCAGCGCCTTATACCAACAAGCCTATTGTTGGCCTGGATGTAGTGACAGGTCTAAAGTCTACAGATGGTCTTAACTATACCAATGGCCGTATTCTTGATCCCAATACAGGCAAAATCTACAGTATGAAAGCCAAGTTAAGCGCAAATGGTAAACGCCTGCACTTGCGCGGTTATCTCGGTGTATCTGCATTAGGCCGCAACCAGATCTGGATTCGCGCCGAATAAACCATGATGCTGTAATGCACCCACCATCTTATATTTGATCATTTTTGATCACGGTTTAATCAAAAAAAGCCGCTTCGTTGTCATTCAAACCGAGGTGGCTTTTTTATTACGCCCTCAAAAATTCGTTGAAATTTCAATTATTAAAAAAGTGAACAATTGTAAAATAATGATTGAATCTATTATTAGAAATCCGAAATAATAGAAAGACAGTGATAGGCAGCAAGGAGGCTTAAGCATGTACTCAAAACTCGTTACCTTTTTTGTCCTATTTGGTCTTAGCCAACTGGCCTTTGCTCAAGATATTACTGGTATTTGGCAAAGTATTGATGACCTCACGGGCGCACCTAAAGGTCAGGTCGAAATTACCCAGGAAGCGGATGGCACCTATACAGGCAAAATCACCAAAATCACTCCACGTACAGGTTACACACCGAAAGAGTTCTGTACGGGCTGCCCTGCCCCTTATACCAACAAACCAATTCTGGGTTTAAATGCAATTACCAAGCTTAAACACAAGAAAGACCTCACCTATACAGGCGGGCGAATTCTCGACCCAAACAGTGGCCGTGTATATAGCCTGACTGCAAAACTCAGTACAAATGGACAACGCCTGCATTTACGTGGCTATGTCGGGGTTTCTGTATTGGGGCGCAGCCAAATCTGGATTCGAGTCAATTAAAATTTAAACAATAAAAAATAGCCCTGCATGACAGGGCTATTTTTTAACAGCAAAATCTAAAATTTAACGGCCTTGCAATGCGGCATAGTCCAGCAGCACATTTGCCGCTTCGGTAATAAATGCCTCTTCCTCTGGTAAAGGCGGACGCAGATGAGCTTTCATCTTGGCACGTGACTCAACCAAGGCATCAATAGAGGCCTGGTAGCTTTCCCAGTTTGCATAAGGCGGCTGCCCTGTTGCGGCTCGGCGTTGATTTTCAGCATCCAGCGTTTGCTTTTCCAGATCAACCAGTTCAGCACGACGCTGGTCGATATCCAGTACCACTTTCTTCTCATCAGCGGTCTTCTTGGCAAGCGTTTTGCGTGTCTCCAAATACTTGAACTGCGGGTCTGTCGCAACACGCTGTTCAGAGGTCTGGTTAAGTTTAGCCACATAAGGCTGTACCGAACCTTCACGCTTGAATGGCGCTGTTGGAATGGTGTCCCACTTCAATGCATTTTTGGCCTTACGCTCACCAAACTCCTCATTGTAGATATCCACCAGTCGAATATCAGGAATCACGCCTTTATTCTGGGTACTGCCCCCTGTAACACGATAGAACTTACGCTGGGTCAGCGTTGCCTGACCATGTGCCAGAGAATCCAGCTGAACCTGAGCGGTTCCCTTGCCTGTGGTGGTACTGCCAATGATGATGCCGCGTTCATAGTCCTGAATCGCCGCAGAATAGATTTCACTTGCCGAAGCAGAGGCCAGGTTCACCAATACCGCCATTGGTCCAGCATAAATCTGTTCACCGCCATCGGTGTCTTCAAACACATTGACGTTGCCATTGCCATCACGGATCTGAACCACTGGGCCTGACTTAATCACCTGCCCCAGCATACGGGCAACCTCTTCCAGAGAACCACCTGGGTCATTACGCAAGTCAACCATAATGCCTTCGACTTTCTTGGCTTTCAGTTCTTCAAATGCTTTTGCAGTATCTTCAGACACTGAACGATACTCAGTGCCAGCACGGCGTGAACGATAGTCAAAATAGAATGATGGTATCTCAATCACACCAAAGACATGCTTCTTGCCATCACGCGTGATTTCAACGGTACGTGAACGAACACCAGCATCCTCTTCCTGAATCACATCACGTGTCAGTGTGACATTACGCGCCTGACTCATGGCTGCGCCAGCACCCAGCAAGCGTACCGTGACTTTGGTACCACGTTTACCACGAATCAGCCCCACAATCTCAGAACTAGGCCAGCCGATGACATCGACCATTTTATCGCCATCCTGGGCAACCCCAATAATGCGATCTCCCGACTTCACTTGACCAGATTTACTGGCTGGACCACCCTCAACGATGGTTTCGATCTTGGTGTAGTCCTCATTGCCACGTTCAGGACGAATCGAAACGCCAATCCCCTCAAGCTGCAAGGTGGTCTGGCGGTTCAGTTCCATCGCATCAATCGGTGGATAATAATTACTGTGTGGATCATAGGTTGCCAACATTGCATTCAATGTTTTATCCAGCACATCATCACTTTTTACACGACCAATACGCTCTAGCTGACGTGTATAACGCTTGGTCAGTGTCTGAACAGGGGTTAAGTCTTCAGGCCCTGTCAGGTCCTGACCATTGGCAAGCGATGGATTGGCCTTTAACGCCTTTTGCTTGGCCTGTTCCTCTTCCTTACTGATGGTCAGGTTAATCAACTGTGACACCAGCATGCCCTGCCAATGACGCTGTTGCTCAGCAGTTGTTTTGAAATAAGGTGCCTTTTCACGGTCAATATCAAGATACACATCTTTCTGATGCAGATTCTGTGGTTTCTTGAGTTCAGCCAGCATGTATTCGTAAAACTGTTTCAAACGCTCACGATATTGCGCATGAATGGCAAAAGGCCCTGTTAAGTTGCCTGCTTTCAATGAGCTACCAAAGGTTGAGCCGTACTTATTCTTATATTCTTCAACCTCACCACTGAGAAACAGCGAATGGTCTGGATCAAGGCTGTCCAGATACATATCCAGAATACGGTTTGAGGTGGCCGCATCCAGACGCATGTTCAAGTAATGCTGACGGTCAACCAATGTTGCCAACTGACGCGAGACCAATGCTTGTTCTTGTGATGGCTTGATCGTTGTTGAAACTACTGGAGCTTCTGTCGCCGCAAATGCCTCATTTATGGTATGAGAGAAAAATAAACCACCAGTCGCAATTGCAACCGCACACGCTATCATTTGAAGTTTCATAAAATTTTGGTGCTTCCTTGGATATGGCAATTATTACACAGGGACAATGTCAATATGAATGCCATTCATTCAACATCTTGGCAACCCGTATAACTTATTCATCAATATCATGTCGTTTTATCATATTCTGTACTGACAAAATGTAGCAAATCATTGCACAATTTATCCAGAGGGTCTGTTGATATTTCAACCATGCTTGCGTTATCGGCTAAAACCACGCAAACAAGGCATGAAACGCAGACAATGGCGACTCCCTTGTCCAGTTTCATAACGAAGTTTGAGGCAGTTTTAGCCATAACCCTGTGGGACAGGGATATTTTTTGCCGTTACTGCGTTATGTTTTGCTCATTTAGGAGAGCTAAATTTCGCAAAACATGCCTTGTATCAGCTAAAAAATATCCTCTGTCGCAAGCATCTGTGAAGTATAAACAGACCCTAATATTTATATCAAAATTCAAACGGAATCACTATGATCGGCGCATTGATGCTGGATATTGCTGGCACAGAACTTACCCAAGAAGATATTGAACTATTACAGGCTCCGCAAGTCGGCGGCATGATTTTATTTGCCCGAAATATTGAATCGCCTCAACAGGTCCGTGCATTGACAGACCATATGCGGCAGGTGCGCCCTGACATCCTGATTGCCGTTGATCAGGAAGGTGGCCGTGTACAACGTTTAAGACAGGGTTTTACCTTGCTTCCAGCGATGGGACGACTTGGAGAGCATTATCTGCACAGCCCGCAGCAGGCAATTGAACTGGCTGAACAATGTGGCTGGTTAATGGCAACTGAAGTGCTTGCGGTGGGGATTGATTTTAGCTTTGCGCCTGTTTTGGACTTGAACGATATTAGCGATGTGATTGGGGATCGTGGTTTTGCCAAAAATATGCAGGATATCATGCCGCTGGCAGGTGCATTTATGCAGGGCATGAAAAAAGCAGGCATGGCAACCACTGGCAAACATTTTCCAGGACATGGTTCAGTCAAGGCAGACTCGCATGTGGCGGCGGCAATTGACAGCCGTCGCTATCAGGAAATTTATGACAAGGATATGCAAAGCTTTATTCAGTTGATGCCTCAGTTGGATGCATTGATGCCAGCCCATGTGATCTATGATCAGGTTGATCCCAACCCAGCAGGCTTCTCTCCTTTCTGGCTGCAAAATGTCTTGCGCCAGCAGCTCAGGTTTGATGGGGTTTTATTCTCGGATGACCTGAGTATGCAGGCTGCATGTGTGGCGGGCGGTGCGGATGCGCGGATTCAGGCTGCATTAAGCGCGGGTTGTGATATGGGTCTGGTCTGCAACGACCGTGCGGCAGCATGTACCGCGCTGGATGGCATTCAAAACCTTGCCTTACCAAACCAGCAACGATTGGAGCGTATGCGCGGTAAAATTCCAGAGATTCAGATCGGTACGACACTAACTTTAGATGAAAACTGGCAAAACGTCAGAAAAGTCATTGAAGACTTTAAGAATTCGTTTTAAGTTGATAGAAGATTTTTAATGCTATAAAAGGTTGATATTCCCCTTTATATTACATTAAATGAAAAAACCAGCAATATCATGATTTATTTAATATTTTAAGCCCCCATTTTTCAAAGTAAGGGTGTCAAAGTCTAAGTTTCCACTTGTTTTTGACCTCTCCCTAACCCTCTCCTCAAAGGAGAGGGAACATCACGAATCATATAAGTTATTGGATTTGTGGAAGTCTCCCTCTTTCCAGGAGGGAGATTTAGAGGGAGGTCTTATAAAGACTTGACACTCCTAGCCAAAAAGAGGGGGATTTTTCAAGGACAACAGAGTCTAGGACAGATGACACAACAACTTTCAAAACATCGCCATATTTCATTTACTGCACATTACACAGGCTATATCTGGTATCAAATGGGAATTTCTCATCCAGCGTTGGCGACAGCAAAGGGGAAAACGCTTGCCGCCCTAGTTCATCCAATTGAAAGCTGGGCAGAGAAATATGTGGGTGGCAGTATGCGTACCACGCTAAAACAACGCCACACCATGCTCGACACCCATTTGCAGTCCCTAATTCAGCAGCATCCTGATTTACAGGTGCTTGAGATTGCCTGCGGACTCTCCCCGCGTGGATGGTGGTTTAGACAGCATTATCCAGACATTACTTACCGTGAACTTGACTTGCCTGACATGGCTGCGACTAAACAGGCGGCACTGCAACAAATTGAAAGCGAAACTGATGAGGTGCTTTCAGTCGATTTATTCACAGATGCGTTCGCTTCCGCCTTTCAGGTATTTGATCCTCAACGTCCATTGGTGGTGATTAGCGAGGGTTTGATTAACTATTTTGAGAAACCATTATTGCAACAACTGATTAAAGCCATTGCTACCTATGGCAAAGACTTTAAAGAATTGCATTATTTAACTGACCTTTATCCAGAACCGACCCAAAATAAACTCGCCACCATCATCTGGAATAGCAGCCGTTTATTGAAGTGGATGTCCCGTAGTGCCTTTAGTTTCCACTTTCAGACTCCTGTTGAAGTCGAACAGTTTTTTCATGAAGCTGGCTTTAAACAGGTAGAGGTTCTACAGCCCAAACAGTTTTTTGATCAAATTTCCCTGCAAAACAGTCAGCAGCACTTGGGTGATCTGGTCTGGACAATTCAGGCAACCAATAAATAATCTCTACAAAAAAGAGAAGTGGAATACACCACTTCTCTTTTTTAACTTTCCTACACGTTTTTACGCATTAATTAGCCAGTTTCTGACGCTCAATAAAACGGGTTAAACGGTCAGCAATCTCAAAACTACCATGTTTAAACAAGATGCGTAGACCTTGCTCGGTGGCATCAAAGATTAAACATTCAATTTTAAACTCGCCCTCTTCATCAGCTAAATGCAAGGCTAAATCACGTGGATACTGGCTAACAAAATCAAGCTGCTCAAGTTGGTGAAGTTTTAGGTACACCCCAAAGAACGTGATATCAACAATTGTGACTGGCGCTTCGCTATCCAGATGACGGTGGCTAAGCTTGCTTTCTGGCTGTAAAACAGGGATACGCTCTTCACCACGGCGTTCAATCTGCTTCATTTGCTCGCGCGTCATGCTAATGATGCCATCAAGGTTATCGATGGATTCACCTTTCAGGAATGTCGTAAACAAATTCATGGTTTCTTTACGGCGCTGCAACTGTGGCACATGGTCGGCATTGGCGATCAGGGCAAACTGCATGTCTTCACACTGCAAGGCAAAGTCGGCGTTTTCATGCGGCAGGGTAAAACTGTCATACTGCCCAGCGGCAACCAGTGTCTTACACTGTGCGACAGGCACATCGCTTAGGCGCAGTAAACGGTTGCAGTTGATTTCATAGCGCTCGCGCTCAGTTGTGGTGAAATCAGCCATCTGCCTGAAGAACAGGCGCTTGGCTGTTGGTGACATACGTGTCTTGTCCAGCTTGGCGTGGTTGACCAGATACAAAATAACCGCCTGCCCAAACTCCTCCATGCGGTCTTCACGCATCAGGTGTAGTGACTCCTCAAGCAGCATGCGCCAGCTTTTACGGGTCTTTTGCATCACGCCCATCAGCACCATACGATCCACCAGTTCTGGACGTTGATATGCAAATGAAGAAGCGACCACTGAACCCAATGACATTCCCATCACTGAAACCTTGTCGATTCCAACAATATCAAGCCATTGACCCAGCATTTTTGATAAGTCAGGCAATTCCAGCACTGCTGCGGATTCACCAGTATCCACATTGCGAATCTGTTGATTTGCGCCCATTGAAGGTAAATCAATCAAAATGACAGGACCACTCTCAAAGAGTTGCTCAACACAATACTTATAAGAGTTAAAGTTCTGAAATGCGCCTCCGACAATTACAATTGGCGTGTTGTAGATCGTTTTAGGATCAGCAATCGCCATATATTCAATTTTCCAACCATCTATCCATGTAGCACGCGCTGGTTGTTTAAAACTGTTTTTATTGTAAATGTCGAAAAAACCAAACCCAGTGTAGGTGTGGTTTAAATCCGAGTCCATTTGGATAATGGAATTCATATCCTTCCTCCATCCTTGTTTATTTTTTTGATGCAAGAGTCTCATTTTTGACGATTTCAACTTGCAAGTTAACAAATTTATAAAATTTGTATTACATTTATCCTATACATTTTCATTCTATACAAATGCATGTTTTATACGCAATGATTTCCTTAACCATTTATCTTGTTTAATTCAACAATCTTTTGCAAAATATGTAGTCATGCCTTTAAATTCAACATATTCATCGCATTTCAGCAAAAATACCCGCGCAACATAACAGTTTATAATTTGTGAATTAGTCAGTTCAGGCTATTCATTGTTCCGCATTTGACTGTTACTATCTTTATAAATACATGCAATCATCAAAATGCTATGCAAGACTCTATTCAAACTTATATGCAGCAGGTCGGGATACAGGCGCGTAAAGCGTCCCGTATTTTAGTCAGTGCATCGACACATTTGAAAAATCATGCCTTGTCTGCAATTTATACTGCCTTGGAAAATAATCAAGCACAAATTTTAGCAGCCAACCAGATTGATATGGAAAATGGTCGTCAACGCCAACTGGACAGCGCCCTGCTTGACCGTCTGGAACTGACCCCTGCCCGTTTTAAAGGCATGTTACAGGGCCTAAAGGATGTCATCGCATTGGTTGACCCGATTGGTGAGATCACTGATATGGCCTACCGTCCGTCTGGTATCCAGTTGGGTAAAATGCGGGTGCCGCTTGGCGTGATTGGAATGATTTATGAGTCACGTCCCAATGTGACACTTGAGGCAGCATCATTGGCGCTAAAATCAGGTAACGCGATTATCCTGCGTGGTGGCTCTGAGGCGCTGGAATCGAACAAGGCGATCGCAGCCGCCATTCAGCATGGCCTACAGGTTTCAGGCCTGCCTGAACATGCCGTACAGGTGATTGACACACCTGACCGCGCCGCTGTTGGACACCTGATCACCATGAATGAATATGTTGACGTGATTGTACCACGTGGTGGAAAAAGCCTGATTGAACGCATCAGCAATGAAGCGCGCATTCCTGTGATCAAGCATCTGGATGGCAACTGCCATATCTTTGTTGAGGCACAGGCTGACCTGCAAAAAGCCTTGCCAATCGCCTTGAATGCAAAAACACACCGTTATGGTGTATGTAATGCCATGGAAACCCTGTTGGTTGATGAGGCGATTGCTGAAGAATTCCTGCCCCGCATTGCTGAGCTTTATGCGGAAAAACAGGTTGAGCTTCGTGGCTGTCCAGAAACCCAGCGCATTCTGGGTGAATCTGTCAAAACCGCGACTGAGGAAGACTGGTATACAGAGTATCTGGGGCCGATTCTTGCAGTTAAGGTGGTGAGTGGTATGGATGAGGCGATTGAGCATATCAATCAATATGGCTCACACCATACCGATGCGATTATTACCGAAAACTTTAGTCTGGCGCGTGAGTTTCTGGCGCGTGTTGACTCCAGCTCAGTGATGATCAATGCCTCAACCCGTTTTGCCGATGGCTTCGAATATGGTCTTGGTGCGGAAATCGGGATTTCGACCGACAAAATCCATGCCCGTGGTCCAGTCGGTCTGGAAGGCCTGACCTCACAGAAATGGATTGTTTTCGGTGATGGTCAAATTCGCCAGTAAACTGGTTCTATCGGTTTAATTTTCGGCACGATAAAGCTCATTTATTTGATCTTTATCGTGTTTTTATATATTTTCATACAAAAAACTGTAGCAAAACAAACAGATCACCCCAAATAACTTTTTATTTGCATACTATACTGAAATATCAATTTGTTTCACTTATAAATCAGTCGTATAGGCTAAAGTCTATTTTCGTCAATACGGCCTCCCATGTTAAAACATTGCGCTTGATTCTACTGCCCCATGCATTGCAGCAAAATCAAAAGTATTCGTTTATAAAATTAAAACCTGTTAGGTGTTCAAACGTGGCTATATCTGTACTTGTAATTAACTGTGGTTCATCATCCATCAAATATGCACTGATCTCGGAACGCCGTGAAGATCGTATCTATGGTTTGGCAGAAAATCTGGGCGCCGCGGATGCGCGGATCAAGGGCATCACTGTGGGGGGTGAGGCGCTTGAACTTTCCATTCCCTATGCAGATCACGCCAAGGCACTTGAGACCTTACTTGAACGCTTAGCCAACTATAACCCCCAGGCGATTGGTCACCGTGTGGTGCATGGTGGCAACATCACCCAGGCAGAACGCCTCACCCAGCAAACCATTGACCGTATTCGTGATGCCATTCCACTGGCACCGCTACATAATCCAGCCAACCTGATTGGAATTGAGGCAACCATGAGCCTGTTCCCTCAACTTCCCCAAGTGGCGGTGTTTGATACGGCTTTCCATCAAACCATGCCTGAACATGCCTACCGCTACGCAATTCCACAATTCTTATATACTGAACATCAGGTACGCCGTTACGGTTTTCATGGCACCAGTCATGCCTATGTGACTGAACGTGCCAGCGAGCTGGCAGGACAGAAAAATCAGGGGGGCTGGCTCAGTGCGCATTTGGGCAATGGCAGCTCAACCTGTGCGGTATGGAATGGTCAGAGTATTGATACATCAATGGGTCTAACGCCACTGGAAGGTGTGGTGATGGGAACCCGAAGCGGTGATGTTGATCCAAGCCTGCATTTATTCCTAGCAAACAATCTGGGTTGGGACATTCAAAAAATCGACAACATGCTCAACAAGGAAAGTGGTCTACTTGGTCTGTCAGGTTTATCCAATGATATGCGTACACTGGTGGAAGCCTCTGAAAAAGGTCATGAGGATGCAACCCTAGCCATCGAGGTATTCTGTTATCGTCTGGCAAAATCATTATCCGCCTTAAGTTGTGGCCTGCCGCGTTTAGATGGATTGGTGTTCACTGGCGGCATTGGTGAAAATTCTGCCTATGTGCGTGAAAAAACGCTCGCTTACCTGCCTCATTTTGGCCTGCAATTCAGCAAGGAAAACAATGATACTTTGGCCCGTGGCACAGAGGGACGTATTGACGCAGGAACTGGCCCACAAATCTGGGTGATTCCAACTGATGAAGAGGGTCGTATCGCCAAAGAGACTCGTCAGGTACTTGCACAAATAGCTTAAACAATCATATTTAGATAATACCAAGGTCATTATGAACACAATTTTACTGATCCCTACAGGCGAGGGTGTTGGTTTAACCTCTGCCTGCTTAGGCATGATTTACGCACTGGACTGTAAAGGGATCAATGCAGGTTTCTTAAAACCATTTTCACAAATTTCAGATGCAACGGTTGACCGCACCACCACCCTGTATCGTCATCTATTCCAGCATCATTCAGTTGAGCCGATTACTTATGAAAGATTGACTCAACTGATTGCATTAGGTGAGACAGATGAATTGCTCGAAGAAGCAGTTGCGTTGCATCGCCAGATTGCGGTTGATCATGATGTAATTATTGTCGAGGGGCTGGTTCCGAATGGACAAGACCATTTTGCCAGTGAAATCAATGCAGCGCTTGCGCAGGCGCTGGATGCCCAGGTAGTTTTGGTTAGTACCGCTGATCTTGCTGATCCACGCAAGACAGCGGAAAGAGTTGATGCCCATCTACGCCAGTTTGGCGGCGCAGCCTCGACGCGGACCACAGGGGTCCTGTTCATGCGAACCAAGGGACTTCCTGACGGCACGGCTGAAATTCCTGTCACACTTGACCCAAGCCTGCGTCTGGATCAGCAAATTACCGAATTTTCATTAGAGCTGCAACGTTATAACCGCTTTATGGGAACAGATGAGTTGCCCATTATCGGTCTGGTTCCATTCAGCAATATCCTCAGTGTGCCACGTAGTTTGGACATTGCAGCAATTGTTGAGGGAACATGGCTGCATCAGGGCGAAGCAAAACAGCGCCGTATTTTACATACCAGCCTGATTGCCTCAAATATTGAATCTGAACTGCACAAGTTTATTGCGGGTGAGCTGATCATCAGTGCCTCACAGCGTACCGATACCCTGCTTGCAGCCAGTCTCGCCAGTAGCAATGGTACGCCATTGGCAGGATTGGTTTTAACTGAACAGGCCCCGCCCTCAGACAATGTTTTAGAATTTTGCCAAAGTGCAATTAAGCAAGGTTTGCCAATTCTGCATACTTCACTTGATACACTGGAAACAGCACAACGCTTAAATCGTTTTGGCAATGAAATTCCAATTGATGATACTGAACGCGCTGAGCAGGTTACCCGTTTTGTTTCAAGCCATATTGACAATAACTGGCTGGATCAACATACCCAGAACAACCTGCATCCCCGCCTTTCTCCATCAGCTTTCCGCTATGAGCTGGTACAGAAGTCAATTGCAGCGAAAAAACGTATCGTGCTTCCAGAGGGTGATGAACCGCGTACCGTACAGGCTGCTGTGATTTGCCAGACCCGTGGTATTGCCCAATGTATCCTGTTGGCAAAACCAGAGTCTGTTGCCGAGGTTGCCAAGGCACGTGGGATTCAACTGCCTGCTGATCTACAGATCATTGACCCAGACAGCATCCGTGATCAATACATTGAGCCAATGGTTGAGTTACGCAGAGGCAAGCTGGATGCGTTGCAGGCCAAAGCACAATTACAGGATACGGTCGTACTGGGCACCATGATGCTAGCACTGAATCAAGTGGATGGTCTGGTTTCAGGGGCGATTCATACCACAGCCAATACTGTAAGACCTGCATTTCAACTCATTAAGACCGCACCGAATTACTCACTGGTCTCATCAATTTTCTTTATGCTGTTGCCTGATGAAGTGTATGTCTATGGTGACTGTGCGATCAACCCTGATCCAAATGCGGAACAGCTTGCCGAAATTGCGATTCAATCCGCAGACTCAGCCAAAGCCTTTGGTCTTGACCCACGTATCGCCATGATTAGTTATTCAACAGGAACGTCTGGTACAGGTGCAGATGTTGAGAAAGTCGCTGAAGCGACCAAGATCGCACAGCAACGCCGACCAGACTTACTGATTGATGGTCCGTTGCAATATGACGCAGCTTCGGTTGAAAGTGTTGGCCGTCAGAAAGCACCTGACTCGCAAGTTGCAGGTCGTGCCAATGTGTTTATTTTTCCTGACCTAAATACAGGGAACACCACCTATAAAGCAGTACAGCGTGCCGCCAATGTCGTCAGTGTTGGCCCAATGCTACAAGGTTTAAACAAGCCAGTGAATGACTTGTCTCGCGGTGCTTTGGTCGATGATATTGTGTTTACCATTGCATTGACGGCAATTCAGGCAAAGCAGCAAGATTAAGCAACTTACGATAGCCCTCTGCTTGAGCTGTAAAATGCACAAGCAGATAAGTTTTACCAGTTGAATCAAATCATTTTTATTTTAAATGAAGCACTCACAGTCTCATAAACCATGAGTCATCATAAGTTTTTTGTATAGACATTTGCCTTACTTTTGACTGGGCAAAAGTAACAAAACCCCTCTGTTAGACTGATGGTACATCCCTGTAAACCACAGTCTAACAAGGTGGCATCCATGCCACCTGTCACGAGAGCAAATGCTCATGAAGCAAAATAAGAAGAATCGAGACCTCTTGTATATCAAACTTCTTTAACATTAAGCTTTTTTCACTTAAACCGACTTAGAAGCTTGAACCATCTTAGAGTGTGGACCTTTGATAAAGAAAATCGCATTGCCACATAAAATCAAAATTACTCCGATCACCGCATTCATTTGCCAATGGTAATCCTCCCATATCGTTGAAATAAGCAAAGCCACCAAAGGAAATAGCAAAGTACTATAAGCTGCCTTACCAGCCCCAATTCGTCCAACCAGATAAAAATAAGCAGTAAACCCAATCACCGAACCAAAGATCGCTAGATAGAGTAAGGCACTGATTGCACTAAACTGCATACTTGGAAAAAAATCATCCTGCCTAAACCATGAAATCAAGGCCATTAAAAGCGAGCCATACAACATGCCATAGGCATTGGTGGTAAAAATATCCAACCCATGTTTTTGATGGCGCGTACTGATCATATTCCCTAAAGAAAAACCATAAGTGCCTAGGATACATAGTCCAATACCTATTAAGGTATTGCGATTTAAAGTGGTGCCCGCCACATCATGCCAGAACAAGGCAATAATCCCCAACACACCGAGTAAAGCAGCAGGATAGAACCGTGAAGAAACCTGCTGAGAGAAAAATAATCGGGCATTGATGGTATTAAAAATCACCGCCATGGAGAAAATCACGGCTTCCAAACCGCTACTGATATATTGCACCGCATAGTAGAAGCAGACGAAGTTAAAACCAAAAATGCAGCAGGCCTGCAACATACAAAACAGATGATCCTGAATCGCCAGTTTCCACAACTTTCGACTTAATACAACGAAAACAAATAACACTATTGCAGAAATAAAAAAACGCCAGAACACCGCAACACTGACCGAAATTCCACTTTGTTGTTGCAGACTAATCGCAATCCATGTTGTTCCCCAGATCACCACAACCAAAGCATATAACAGCGCATTCATCTCTTTTAAACCAAACTCAATGACCACAACTGCTATTTTGCGAGTTTTGGGTCCATGATTTCTTGCATAATCTTGCGATGCCTGTCATCAACTTGCGATTTTTATTCATGCTTTTGCTAGATGACAAGGCGATATGAAAGTCCTACACTAAATACTCTATTTGGCACTGCATATAGAAGATGAAATATCAGATTCTCGATCAATTACAGCAATATAAAGCGCAATTGCTCGACTCGGTAGAACTGGGTTCGGGTATGCAGCTCGCCATGTGGCAAAATAATCAAGATCGTGTCAGCGTGTGTAGCAATCATCACACTTTGAGTATGTATATTCAGGGCGGTTATGAAAGCTATCAAAAGACCGCTCAAGGCTGGCATAATGGGGGCGGGCCAGATCGCATGTGCCTGATGCCACAGGATTTTGAATCGACTTGGGATCTACGCGATCCACTTACCTTTGTACATCTTTACTATACTGAGCAACACCTACAACGGGTGGCAGAACAGGTCTGGGATCGCGAACCCAGCCAGATCATTTTAAATCCGCAAATTTTTGTGGCTGACCCACAAATTTCCATAATCTATCGTCATTTTTTACTGAATGGTGCATGGCAAGATCGTGAAAACCATTTACAGATGAGTACCGCAACAACGCTGTTACTCAATCATCTGATTAAAAATTATAGCCATGCACAGTGGCAAGTGCCCGAAGTTAAAGGTGGCCTCTCCCCATATGTGCTCAAACAACTAATAGAATGGATTGATCAACATCTACATTTGAGTTTGACCTTGTCTGATTTAGCGCAACAGACGCAACTCAGTGAATATCATTTTGCGCATATGTTCAAGCAATCCATGCACATGCCACCGCATCAATATGTCATGCAACGCCGTCTTGAGCGCGCCCATCAAGCACTGGAACAGACCACAGCTAATCTGACAGAGATCGCAGTACAATATGGATTTAGCTCAAGCAGCCATTTTAGCCATCGCTTTAAGAAACAGTTTGGCTATAGTCCATCTCAACTGAGAAAAAACTAAAATCCAAAGCGCACCTTTGGTTGATGCAATTTAGATCAAAGGCTTACTTTAGACCTTTAGCCAAATCTAAGCTAAAACTCCCACATTCATTCCTTTTTGTCATATAATTTAGCCCGCCAGCTAATCGCCCGCTCAAGAGAAATTTGATATGACAACGATCATCAAACAAGATGACTTGATTACATCAATCAAGGATGCCCTGCAGTTTATTTCTTACTATCACCCACAAGACTTCATCCAAGCGATGAGCCGTGCTTATGATCGTGAAGAAAACAAAGCTGCAAAAGATGCAATTGCACAAATCCTTATCAACTCACGTATGTGTGCTGAAGGTCATCGCCCAATCTGTCAGGATACAGGGATTGTCAACGTTTTCCTTGAAGTTGGCTTAGACGTTAAATTTGATTTAAGCATGAGTCTGGATGATGCAGTCAACGAAGGAGTACGCCAAGGTTACCTAGAGAACTCAAACGTACTCCGTGCTTCTGTGTTGGCCGATCCAGCTTTTGGTCGTAAAAATACTAAAGACAATACCCCTGCCGTGATTCACTACAAGCTCGTTCCAGGTAACAAGGTTGATATTACTGTTGCAGCAAAAGGTGGTGGTTCAGAAAATAAATCCAAGCTTGCAATGTTGAACCCATCTGACTCGATTGTGGACTGGGTACTTAAAACTGTTCCAACCATGGGTGCAGGTTGGTGTCCACCAGGTATGCTCGGTATTGGTATCGGTGGTACTGCTGAAAAAGCCATGATGCTTGCCAAAGAAGCACTCATGGAAGAAATCAACATGGACGAATTACTTCGTCGTGGCCCACAAAGCAAAATGGAAGAACTCCGTATCGAGATCTTCGAGAAAGTAAATGCGCTGGGTATTGGCGCACAAGGCCTTGGCGGTTTAACCACAGTGCTTGATATCAAGATCAAGGATTACCCATGTCATGCTGCGGGCAAACCAGTGGGAATGATTCCAAACTGTGCTGCAACTCGTCATGCACATTTCCAGTTAGATGGTACTGGTGTTGCGCATATTCAGGCACCTAAACTTGAAGACTATCCTGCCGTGACTTGGGATTCCTCTCAGTCTAAGCGTGTAAATCTGGATACCATTACTCAGGAAGAAATGAATTCCTGGAAACCAGGTGACACCTTACTTCTCAATGGCACCATTTATACAGGTCGTGATGCTGCACATAAACGCATGGTCGATATGTTAAATAATGGTGAAGAACTTCCTGTAGATCTAAAAGGTAAATTTATTTACTACGTTGGTCCAGTCGATCCAGTTGGCGATGAAGTGGTTGGTCCTGCTGGCCCAACAACTGCAACCCGTATGGACAAGTTTACCCGTCAGGTTCTGGAAGCTACAGGCTTATTTGGTATGATTGGTAAAGCGGATCGTGGCCCTGCTGCGGTTGAGGCAATCAAGAACAACAAGGCAACTTACCTGATGGCCGTTGGTGGTGCAGCTTACCTCGTATCTAAAGCAGTACGTGAAGCCGAAGTGGTTGCATTCGCAGACTTGGGTATGGAAGCGATCTACAAGTTTGTGGTTGAAGACATGCCTGTATCTGTTGCAGTTGATGTCAATGGCACCTCAATCCACGCCATTGCACCAAAAATCTGGCAAGCGAAGATTGGCAAGATTCCAGTGGTTGATGCCGCTGCATCATAATATTTATACAATTCAGGTAGCCGAATCATCGTATTCGGCTATTTTTTTGCCCAGTGCTTCTGTTAGATTATAAAAAACAAAACAACAATAAGGGCAAAGACATGAGTAGAAATATATCGAGGGTGCTGGTCGGTTTATGCCTGATCAGTGCCATACAAAGTGTCTTTGCCACACCAGCGCGAACCCAGTCTGTAAAAGAGCTGATCAAACTGAGTGAGTTTGAAAATATCCTATATACCTCTTTGGATGAAATGCAGCCGACATTGGATTCAGAAGCTGAAAACATCCTGCTAAGGGTATTAAACAAGGATAAATTAACCACCACACAGGAACAATTGGCTGTACTCGAACTCAGCCAATTGTTGAAAGACACCAGTTCAAAAGTGTTCGCCCGACCCGAAACCTTACAGGCCATAGAAAAAATTTATGCCGAGACATTAAGTGAGGAAGAGGTGCAGGCTTATTTAAAATTCCTAAAAACGCCTGAGGGTAGATCCATTAATCAAAAAACATTGAAAATCAGCACCAATGTTTTTCAGTATATGAGTCATTTGAGCCAGCAAAGCCTGAATGATCCAGAGCAAAGCTCACAGCTAAAGGAACAGTTCCTAACCATCATCAAACCACTGGTTCAACCTGATTAGTCCCTGTTCTGTGTCAGTTTACCAGGTTAAAGGATTCCAGATTTTAAATGGCTTGACCAAAAGCACTTCAGACTTTTCATCATATTTAACGGGCTTGAGCTCCTGAGGCTTGGAACGAACCTCTCCCGATTCATCCTGTGCAACGAAGTTATAGCTCGAAGATTTTAGGCGGGTAAACGCAATTTCCTGATGGGCAACCTTGTCAGGCATCACCATCCAGGGGCCCGTATGTTCACTACGGGAAATCTTGTTTTCCTCATCATATTTGATGAAATAGGTTTGCGCGGCATCCACCGTCAGGTCCAGATATTTTGGTTTCTGGAAATGTAATCCTGCCAAGGGACGGCTTGCACTTAAACGATAGGTTCCCGCAGGGAGTTCAACCCAGTAATAATGATTATGTAACAGGCTTGGAATACGATGACCATTGATAAACAGGTTGACCGCCGCAATTTCCTGACGGTTCCAGCGCGAATCTGGTCGATACAGATACACAATGGCCGCCTGTTCATTTTGCGGTTTAACTGGTGTGAAGTATTGACCCAACTTTTGATTGACCCAACCACCTACAGTGAAGCCACCCACATGGTATTGATCAAACAGGCCTGGTTCTTTTTCAGTATCCACTGGTGGTAGCGTTGCAGTCAGTGCTGCTGGTTTTTCCTCAACGGCTTTGTGGCTTTGACAGCCAGCCAATACCCCAGCACAACATAATGACAATATTAAATAACGCATGACATCCCTCAAGGCGTTTTCTTGGATTTATTGTTAACAGCGCAAAACTATGCGGATTTTCCAATTTTTAAGATTAACACCTCACCGACCAATTGCAAATAAAAAAAGCATGAAAAGCTAAACCTTTCATGCTTTTTTAGATGAGTGATAAACCGTTGCCGTTAGGCCGATTTGGAATCAATCACTTTCAAGTCTTTTTTTTCCACCAGTTCAGGCGTGGTCACCTGGGGCAGACGCTCAGCTTTATAGGTTGGTTTTGCGGTGCCATTAATCACCGCCTCATCCACAACCACTGTACCAACATCTGTACGGCTTGGTAAATCGTACATGGTTTCAAGCAAAACATTTTCCAGAATTGAACGTAGACCGCGTGCACCCGTATTGCGTTCCAGCGCTTTCTTCGCCACCGCACGCAATGCAGACTCATCAAACACCAAATCCACATCTTCCATTGTGAACAGGTATTGATATTGGCGTGTCAATGCATTCTTCGGTTCTGTCAGAATCTGCATCAGCGCTTCTTCATCCAGTTCCTCCAAAGTGGCAATCACAGGCAAACGACCAATGAACTCAGGAATCAAGCCAAACTTGACCAGATCAGTTGCCTCAACCTGACGGAACAACTCAGAGATTTTCTTACGATCATCCTTGTTCTTCACATCAGCGGTAAAGCCGATCCCGCCCTTTTCCTGACGCTGCTGGACAATTTTTTCCAGACCAGAGAATGCACCGCCACAAATAAACAGGATATTTGAGGTGTCAATCTGAATAAATTCCTGTTGAGGATGTTTACGTCCACCTTGAGGTGGAATTGAGGCAACAGTGCCCTCAATCATTTTCAACAGTGCCTGTTGCACACCCTCACCTGAAACATCACGGGTAATGGATGGATTCTCAGACTTACGGGTGATCTTGTCGATCTCATCAATATAGATAATGCCTTTCTGGGCTTTCTCTACATCATAGTCCGCTTTCTGCAATAGCTTCTGCACGATGTTTTCAACATCTTCACCCACATAACCTGCTTCCGTGAGTGTAGTCGCATCTGCCATGGCAAATGGAACATCCAGCAAGCGGGCAAGTGTTTGCGCCAGCAAGGTCTTACCTGATCCTGTTGGACCAATCAGTAGAATGTTACTTTTTGCGATTTCAACATCCTGATGTGTGTGGTGGAACTGCCCAACCTTCAACCGTTTGTAGTGGTTATACACAGCAACAGACAGGGTTTTTTTCGCAATATCCTGTCCAATGACATACTGGTCAAGGGCAGCACGTATTTCATGTGGCTTAGGCAATGCCTTGCTTGCCCAATCCCCCGCTTCAACCTGTTGGCTGGTTTGTACCAAGTCCAAGCAGACATCCACACACTCATTACAAATATATGCGTCCTCACCTGCAATCAATTTTCCAACTTCAGATTGCGTCTTACCACAAAATGAACAATGTTTTTGTCCTTGAGGATGTTCGGACATATTTACTCCACAACTTAAATCTTAAACCTAGTTTTTAAAAATCAAGGACGCTTGCTCAGCACCTGATCAACCAAACCATATTCTTTTGCTGCCTGTGCAGTCATAAAGTTGTCACGGTCTGTGTCGCGTGCGACAGTTTCATAGTTCTGACCACTATGCTCAGCCATCAAACGGTTTAAACGCTCTTTGATAAAGAGAATCTCACGTGCGTGAATTTCAATGTCAGAAGCCTGACCACGGAAACCACCCAAGGGCTGGTGAATCATGACACGGGCATTTTCAAGGCAATAACGCTTGCCCTTGGCACCCGCATTCAACAGGAATGCACCCATCGATGCCGCCTGCCCCATACAGTAGGTCACCACATCTGGCTTGATGAACTGCATGGTGTCATAAATCGCCATACCCGCAGTCACTGAACCGCCTGGTGAGTTAATATAAAGATGGATATCTTTCTCTGGATTTTCAGCTTCCAGAAACAACATCTGCGCAACGATTAAATTGGCCATGTTGTCTTCAACTTCACCTGTTAAAAAAATCACACGCTCACGTAACAGGCGTGAATAAATATCAAAAGAACGCTCACCACGAGAGGATTGTTCAACGACAACAGGAACTAAAGCATTTTCAATTGTTGGAACATACATAGGTTTATTTATTCCTAAATTATTCTGACTCGATCTATGCCAACAATATGAGGGATAATCGATGAAATTGCAAAAGGTTCAACCTGAAATATTCGATTATTTATGGCAAAACCGAGTCATTTTTCGACAAATTAACACTTTCATAACACGCATAAAAAAAGGCGCATCAAGCGCCTTTCTTCTAAACTTTTAAAAGATTAGCCACGGCGTGCCTGTTGCTCTTTTAACAAGTCTTCATAGCTTACATTTACATCACTTACTTTAGCAGAAGCCAGGATGTGGTCAACAACCTGATCTTCCAGCACAACAGCTTCAATTTGAGCGCGTTGCTGCTTGTCATTTTTGAAGTATTCAACCACTTCTGTTGGGTCTTCATAAGAAGAAGCCATATCATCGATATAAGCATCAACACGTGCCTGGTCAACTTCAAGTTTAGCGTCAGCCAATACTTTGCTCACCAACACACCAAGTTTCACTGATTTTTCAGCTTGCTCCTTGAACAATTCATCTGGAAGCATGCTGCTGTCAAATGCGCCTGCGCCCTGACCACCAAATTGTTGAGTGAACTGCTGGATCATTTGTTGACGTTGACGGTCAATTTCCTGGGCAACCATAGAAGCTGGAACTTCGATTTCGTTTGCAGCAACAAGGGCATCAAACGCAGCTTGTTTAACCTGGTTACGCAGACCGTTGCGAACTTCACGTTCCATGTTCTTACGAACATCAGCCTTTAACTTGTCCAAGCCTTCTTCTTCAGTCAAGCCAAAGATTTTTAGGAATTCAGCATCAATTTCTGGAAGTTTCTGTTTTTCAACAAGCTTCACAGTGATCTTGAACTGGGCAGCTTTACCCGCCAGATTTTCAGCCTGATAGTCTTCAGGGAAAGTCACATCAATCACTTTCTCTTCGCCTTTCTTCATGCCAACGATACCGTCTTCAAAGCCAGGGATCATACGACCTGAACCAAGAACCAGTTTAAAGTCTTCAGCAGAACCGCCCTCGAACTTCTCACCATCAACAGTACCTTCAAAGTCGAAAGTCACCTGCATGTCTTTCTTCGCCATACCCTTGGTTTCGGCCCAAGAAGCGCGTTGCTTTTGCAGGTTCTCAATCATGGTATCAACGTCTTTGTCGTTGATTTCTGAAGCCTTGCGTTCAACTTCCAAATCTGCAAAAGTCTTCACTTCCACTTCTGGATAAACTTCAACAGTTGCTTCATACACTAAAGCGTCATCTTTGTTTTCAACTTTCTCAATGTTCGGCATACCTACCGCATTGATTTTTTCTTGTTGAATCGCTTCGAACACAGTGTCGCGAATGATGTCATTCACCACTTCCTGATAAATGCCCGCACCATATTCACGGCGAACAACGTTTAAAGGCACCTTACCTGGACGGAAGCCGTTGATCTTCACAGTTTTGGCAGTGCGTTTTAAGCGAGCTTCAAATTGCTCGTTAACACGGCTCGTCGGTACAGAAACATTTAAACGACGGGCAACGCCCGAAACCGCTTCAGTCGTTACTTGCATGGCTTCCTCGATATTTAGTTAGTAGTAACAGTTTTTAAAAGTGCCACATTATATGACAACTTTGCAGATATACAAAACACATGATGAAAAAGCAACTCGCTTTCTTTGATTTTCGTCCATTTCAACACAAATTAATTCAAAAAATAGTTTTCTTAAAACAACCTTAAATAAATGTTAATTTTTGTTGTAAATGATAAAACATATCATTACCATTATGAGTGTCAGTTGTTTTAAATTTTTTTGTTTTGATTTTTCTCCACTTTTGGACTGTTTATCATGCGTAAATTCAATCTGCACCCTTTAACGGCAGCCTTTATTGGTCTCGCCTCCAGTTCACTTTATGCAGCCGAAACGGAAGCTACCCATCAACTTTCCACCATTGTTGTGACAGCATCGGGTTTCGAGCAAAAAATTACAGACGCGCCAGCAAGTATTTCAGTCATCACCAAAGAAGAGCTGGAAAAAAAACCTTACATGACCCTACTGGACGCGGTTCGTGATCTTGAGGGGGTTGATATTGGTGAAACCCGTGACAAAACGGGACAAGGTACGATTTCCATGCGTGGAATGGGGGCCGACTACACCCTGATCCTGGTGGATGGTAAACGTCAGAACAATCACGGCGACATTTATCCAAACAACTTTGGCGGCAACCAGTTCAACCATATTCCACCACTGGATGCGATTGAACGTATTGAAGTGATTCGCGGTCCCGCATCAACACTTTATGGTGCAGACGCAATGGGTGGTGTGATCAACATCATCACCAAAAAAGTCACTGACAAATGGCAGGGATCGCTATCACACAGCCGCACTTATCAGACAGATGACAATTTCGGTGATGACATCACCACTGACTTTAATGTGATGGGACCTTTGATTGCCAATCAATTAGGTCTTACTTTGCGTGGTAGTTTTTATAACCGCATGGCATCGAATCCCACTTATACCCCTGTAACCTATCCGAATGGTGAAACACGTATCCGTGCACTTGGGTTCGGTAGTGGCGGTAAAACTGTCGATAATGAAAACTTATCACTGGGCGCAAAACTTTCATGGACACCAACAGACAACCAAAGCATCTCGTTTGAGATGGATACATCAAAGCAGGAATATGACAATGCGCCTCGCCTGAATGATTCAGGCACACAGGAATATCCTGTTGGTACAGTGGACAACATCGGCTCAGTCTGGTCAGCAGCTAACTTCTGTAAGGGTGCAACGGGCAATAACCAGAATGCCTGTACAGGTAATGGCGGAACTTGGGAGCGTCGTGCCAATCCACAGGTCGGTTATGCGGCAGACCAGAAGTTCACCCGTGACACCTGGTCCCTCACCCATGAGGGTGACTGGAACATCGGGAAGAGTTTTGTTTCCCTTGCTTATGTTGAGACCAATAATGATGGCCGTACCCTGCCATTTACCGTGGCTGAACGTACACAGCTATTGGCAATGATTGATGGAACGGGTGCTTATGCTGGAATGAGTGAGGCTGATCGCAAGAAACTGGCTGAGTCCACTTTCCTGCCCCGCAACAAGCGTGTGATGGAAAGTAACCAATATACCCTGGACGCCAAACTGGATATGCCATTTGACTTTTATGGTTCCCATAACACGATTGTGGGAACACAAATCGTTCGTGGTGAATTAAAAGATGGCGTGTTTGGTATGGAAAAAGGTACGCCAGGTGAAGTGCAGGAACACAATATGTGGTCATTGTTTGCCGAAGACACCTACCGCCTTATCGATCCCTTAGCCATCACCGCTGGCCTGCGTTACGACAATCATGAGATTTTTGGCAGCCAGGTCAGCCCTCGCCTCTATGGTGTGTATACCTTAAATGACCAACTCACCTTTAAGGGTGGAATCAGTACAGGCTATAAAACCCCAAAAACCTCTGACTTATATGATGGAATTAAAGGGTTTGGTGGTCAAGGAACTTCACCTATGTTCGGCAATCCAGACTTAAAGGCTGAAACCAGTCAGAGTTCTGAATTGGCGGTTTACTGGCAACATCCAGCAGGTCACAACCTGAATGCCACCATTTTCCACAATAAATTTGATGATAAAATTGCAGATCAGCCATGTGGAACAAATACAAACCTATCATGCGCACCATCAACTGAATATCGTGATTTAGGATATGACTCTGATTTTTCTGCAAATCCTACTCGTATAACCAACATTGATGAAGTGGTAATCCAGGGTCTTGAACTCGCGGGCCGCTATGAAATTCTGGACAACCTGTCTTTCCGTGCCAACTACACCTATACCGACAGTGAACAGAAAAGTGGTGCCAATAAGGGACGTCCTTTAGGCAACACTGCAAAACATATGGCAAACGCAACAATTGACTGGGCTGCCACCAATAATTTCAGCCTATTCCTAACCACAGAAGCCCGTTCTGACCGTTACCGCTCTTGGGATGCTGTCAACAACAAGCCTTTATATTTCAAAAACTATGAGGTTTTCCATTTAGGCGCATCATATAAAGCCAGTGATACAGTGACATTCAATGGTCGAGTCAACAACCTGTTTGACCGTGACTTTACCACTTATGACCTCAGCTTTACCGAATGTACCAGCGGCAGCACCTGTGTGGGTGGTTTCCAGCCAAGCTATCTAGATCATTACAACAACAAGGATAAGGCACGTAACTACTGGTTAAGTGTCAATGTGAAATTCTAAGTATCCTTAATTCACAAAGCGCTGCCTGAGGGTGGCGTTTTTTATTTATATGGGTTCAAATTGTTTTCCTCATGAGAAGTTTAACAATCTAGCCAGCATGCTACATCGGCATAGCCCAGCTAATTTAAAGGAACTTGATATCTTCAATATTTCTTTAAATTACTTACATAATTATTTGATTTTCATAATAATAAAGGATTTTTATTTTTACCTATCATTTTTTTCGTTTTTTTATAGAATTTGTATCGTTAATATCAATTTAATATAAAAAAATATACAAATCAATTTGTTAAATATATACCAACTTTTCTACGATAAATAAAAGCATTGATGGTGATAATAATTATCATTAGACTTCGCACAGATTGTTACATTGACTAACAATTTATCCACTTTTACTACAGTTTTGTAAAAGTTTTCTCAGGTTGAAAGTTCTGTCATTCGCCACTTCAATTTCAAGGGTTCTCTCAATGGCAAAGATCAAAAGTCGTAAACATCTTGGTACTACACAGTTAGTTGCACTTGCGGCAACCTTACCTTTGGCTGCACATGCCGCACCCGCAGAGGACAATGTTGCAAAACTTCCAACAATTGAAGTGAATGCAGAGAACAACTATAAGGCTGAATCCACTTCAACCAAAAGAACCGAATCACTTCTAAATACCGCAAAAACAACGCAAATCATTACTGCACAATCGTTGAAAGAACAAAACTTACTGTCTTTGCAGGATGCCTTGGCAACTACTCCTGGTATTAGCTTTGGTGCGGGTGAAGGTGGAGGCGGTTATGGAGATAAAATCAATCTACGTGGTTATGATGCCCAATCCAACATCACCATTGATGGTTTACGTGATGCTGCCGTTCAGACACGTTCAGATTTATTCAACTATGAAGCTGTGGAAATCACTAAAGGCGCCAACTCATCAGAAAGTGGTGTTGGACAGGTCAGTGGTGGTATCAACCTTGCTTCCAAGGCACCAAAAAATCGTGACTTTAATGAAGTGACCGTTGGTAAAGGCAGCGATGACTACACACGTATCACAGGAGACTTCAATAAAGTCCTTAGTGATGATGTTGCGGTACGTTTAAATGTGATGAACCATCAGGACACTTATGTTGGTCGTCCAGAAGAACGTAAACGCTGGGGATATGCCCCATCTATTACAGTAGGTATCAATGATACTACCCAGGCAACCTTATCTTACTTCCATCAGGAAGATGATAATGACCCACTATATGGCGTACCTTACTACAATGGTAAAGCCGTACCTGGTATCTCCACAGCAAACAACTATGGCTACCGTAATCTAGACAACCAAACGTCAGATACCGATATTACCACGTTAAAGGTAACTAGCGCTATTAGCGATATGTTTACCTTGAACTCAATCACCCGCTTTAGTGATATTACTCAGGACATGGTGGTTACCGCTCCACAGGGTACATATTGCCTGGCTAACGGTTTGTCACCAACTGGTTTTACTAATGACAACCAAACAGGTTATACAGATGCAAACTGTGGTAAAAAAGGCATTATTGGACAATACATTCCAAGCGGACCTCGTGGCTATCACCGTGAAACCAATACAAAACAGTTTTCCAATGATACCAACCTGATCAGCAAATTTAAGACGGGCATTCTTGAACATGCATTGGTAACGGGTGTGTCGTACAGCACTGAAGATTACGCTTTAAATGTTGGTGGCTATCTATATAACAGCAACGGCACGCCTTTAGCTAAGCCGAATATGGATGTTTATCATCCTGACAATTACTGGCATGGTGAAACCAACTACTTTGCCAACAGCACAGGTCTAGGCAAGCTTGATATTTATTCTGCTTATCTATTTGACACAATCAAGTTGGGTTCACAATTCCTTGTGAATGCTGGTGTACGCTTTGATCGTACCGAGGGTCAGTATGCAACCACATCAAGAGACAGCGTAACTGCTGATGATGTTAAAAAAGATCCTACTCTGGTTCAAGGTACACTGAAAAACACTTGGACAACCAACCCAGCTACCTCACAGGATAATAATCTCGTTTCATATAATCTGGGCCTTACTTATAAGCCTACGGAAAGTACAAGTTTATATGCAACGTATGCCAATGCCCAAAAACCAACGCAGAACTCTGCCAATGCTGGCTGTACAACAGGTACAACCTGTGACACCAAACCAGAAGAAGCTGTAAACTATGAGTTAGGTGCAAAATGGCAAATGAACCCGAACTTCCTGATCAACGCGGCTGTGTTCCGCAATGAGCAAAATAAAGTTCGTGTTGCAAGCGCAATTGCTGGCATGAATAATGTTCTTGATGGTAAAAACCATGTAGACGGCGTAGAAATCGGCGCGGCTGGCAACATCACACCACAATGGGGAATTTCTGCAAGCTTGGCTTATATGAAAGGTGAGTACGACCAGACCATTGCAAGCGCGGCAACGGCAACAGACTTTGCCAAAGGTGCAAAAATGACGAATGTGCCAGAATTATCTGGTGGCCTCTGGACAACTTATCAATTCAATGACCAGTGGCAGGTTGGTTATGGCTTGACATATCAGGGTAAAATGTATTTATCAAGTGTAACTGCAACAACCAACCTGATTCCTCAAGTACAATCAGAGGACTATCTGATCCATAATGCTTCTATAACCTATAGTTATAACAAAGACCTTAGCTTCCAGTTGATTGGTAAAAACTTAAGCGACAAGGAATACTATGCTCGTATCCGTAACAACGGTTGGGCTACTCCAGGTGAAGGTCGTCAAGGCGTATTCAATGTTAACTACAAATTCTAATTTGAGTTAAGCATTACCCAAAAACCCTAATTTCATATTAGGGTTTTTTTATTTGCCTTAAATCTACTGATTTTTATTATTTTAGGAACCCCAACCTCTCCTCATCATTGAATGACAATATCATTTTTAAAAAGCCAGAAACATGAGTAGAATGATTTTTATTCCCATCTAACTCACCTGATATAGAAAAGGTTATCACAATGTTACTACATGTCCCCAATGTTTTGAGTAAGGACCAAGTTCAATCTATTCGTCAGGCAATACAACAAGACAACCAATGGGTCTCTGGGAAAAAAACTGCGGGTAGTCAGGCCATTAAAATTAAAAATAATTTACAGATCGACATTGAAAGCGAGCTATATCAGCAACTCAGCCAATTCGTGATACAAAATATTAAGAAAAGCTTACTGGTTCAGTCGTTTGCCCTACCCAATGAAATACTTTTACCAATGTTTAACTGCTATCAGGATTCGGGGAACTATGGCAACCATGTCGACAACGCCATTCTTTATATGAATGAAAAAGGCAAAAATGTCAGAACCGATGTCTCAATGACAATCTTTTTATCAGAACCAGACGAATATGAAGGTGGTGAGCTGATTATTGAGGACACCTATGGTGCCCATGAAGTCAAGCTAGATGCAGGTGATGCGATTGTCTATCCTGCTACCAGTCTCCATCGGGTTGAACCCGTCACAAACGGCGCAAGAATTGCTGCTTTTACCTGGATTCAAAGTATGGTCAAAGATGACTGGCAACGAACTATGCTGTTTAATTTAGACATGACCATTTTAAAGCTCAGACAGCAGCTCGGAGATTCAGAGGAAGTTGTTGCGCTCACAAGTCATTACCACAATTTAGTAAGACAGTGGGGTGATTTGTAATGTCACAGCGTGTCCCTCTCCCACCTTTAAATGCGATTCCTGCACATCTTCAAACTGTGCTGGATTATCAGCAACAGGCGCCACAACACCTGACTGAAGAGGTCTGGTCATATCTGAATGGCGGTGCGATGCATGAAATCAGTGTGCAACAAAATATGCTGCAATTTCAGGATATTCAGTTAGTACCACGTCATTTAAATGATTTAACGCAAGGGCATACCCAGATCAATTTATTTGGCTGTGATTATCCACATCCCATTTTTCTTGCACCGATTGGTCATCAGGCTTTATTCCATCCACAGGCAGAAAAGGCTTCTGCCCTCGCGGCACAGGTCATGCACAGCAATATCGTGCTGAGCACCTTTAGCAATACCCATATGGGCGAGGCCAATCCTGAACATCCCTATAAATGGTTTCAACTGTATTGGCAGGGTTCACGGGAAAAATCCCTGCCCCTGATTCAACAGGCTGAACAGTATGGTTATCGTGCCCTGGTGATTACAGTTGATGCCCCGCATGTCGGAATACGCGATCGTGAACGGAAAATTGGCTTTCAGTTACCTGAAGACATGGTTCATCCACATACCCCAACCCACCTTGATTTTCCCAATGTATCCCCCTCTAAGCATCCGCTATTTCAGGGTCTAATGCAGGTTGCACCGAAATGGTCAGATATTGCATGGGTGATTGAAAATACGAAACTCCCTGTGATTCTTAAAGGCATTCTCCACCCAGCCGATCCACAAAAGGCACTGGATTATGGCGTTTCAGGCATTATTGTTTCCAATCATGGCGGACGCATTCTTGATACCAGCATTTCACCCCTGACTGCGTTACAGAAAATTCGGGCCGTTGTCCCAGCCAATTATCCAGTCTTACTGGATGGTGGGATTCGTCGTGGAACGGATATTTTTAAGGCGATTGCCTTGGGTGCAAATGCAGTGCTGGTGGGCCGCCCTTATATTTATGGCTTGGCAGTTGCGGGAGCTTTGGGTGCCGCCCATGTCATACGCATATTAAAGGAAGAGTTTGAAATCACCATGGTGCTGATGGGAACGGCAACCGTAAACGAGATCAACCAGGATTATATTTACCAAGATTGATTCATATTTCGGAAAATATTTTCCAATTTTTGCTATATGATGCAAAAAATAGGGAAATATTTTTTATCCATACACATTAAAATAGCAGCATAGACCTTTTGCTAAGGCTTGCATTTTCACCTAGACTGATTCTTGTCAGGTGATTAATATAGCTGCAAAACCGAATAACTCATTCTGTGAATGGTAGATGATGAAAACAAGTGATGACTTTATCCATCCGTCTTATTCAAAAAACCTCGCTGCCCTGCTGATGCTGCGCCTCGCGCGCGTATAAATTTTCTTGCCTGGTTTCAGGTACTTAAAACATATTCTCTTTAAATTAATTGTTATAGACACCATATATATTCGTAGCACGTTGCATTTATTTTGAAGCGGCAACACATGCTACAACAAGGAGTTATCTCATGATGTTGGCTGACCCAAGCAAAAAATACCGCCGTATGTATCAACGCGTGGATTTACCAGATCGTCAATGGCCGAACAATGAAATCAATCAGGCGCCAATCTGGATGAGTACCGATCTTCGTGATGGTAACCAGGCTATTTTTGAACCGATGAACATGGACCAGAAATTAAAAATGTTCCATATGTTGGTCAAAATTGGTTTTAAACATATTGAAATTGGTTTTCCATCGGCTTCACAAATTGATTTTGATTTTACTCAAAAATTAATTCAGGAGAATTTGATTCCTGATGATGTGTATATTGAAGTGTTGGTACAGGCCCGTGACCATTTGATCGAACGTACCTTTGAGTCTTTGGTTGGTGCAAAACGTGCGATTGTGCATATCTACAACTCAAACTCTCCGACTTTCCGTAAGAAAGTATTGAATGTCGATGCCAATGGTTCAAAACAGCTTGCCATCAATGCAGCCAACAAGGTCAAGGAATATGCGGCGCAATATCCTGCAACTGAATGGATATTCCAGTACAGCCCAGAATGTTTCTCTGCAACCGAATTGGAAGTTGCCAAAGATGTCTGTGATGCGGTTACTGAAATTTGGGAAGCGTCTCCAACCAACAAGGTGATCTTGAACTTGCCTGCCACGGTTGAGGTGTCTACACCAAATGTCTATGCCGACCAAATTGAGTGGATGCACCGCAACTTGGCGCGTCGTGATGGCGTGATCATTTCAGTTCACTGTCACAATGACCGTGGTTGTGGTATCGCTGCTTCTGAATTGGCAATCATGGCGGGTGCTGATCGTGTTGAAGGTTGCGTGTTTGGTAATGGTGAGCGTACGGGTAATGTTGACGTTGCCGCAATTGCCTTGAATATGTACACACAGGGTGTCGCACCAAACTTGGATTTCTCCAACATCAATGAAATCATTGCAACCGTTGAGGAATGTACGGGCTTGCCTGTGCACCCACGTCATCCATATGCAGGTGATTTAGTCTTTACCGCATTCTCTGGTTCACATCAGGATGCAATCAAGAAAGGCTTTGAGTTCCAGAAAAATGAAGAAATCTGGGATATGCCATACTTGCCAATCGACCCGAAAGACTTGGGCCGTGACTATGACGCAGTAATTCGTGTCAACAGTCAGTCTGGTAAGGGCGGTATTGCCTATTTGTTGGAGTCAAACTACAACGTGGCTTTACCGCGTCGTGTACAAATCGAGTTTAGCCAGATTGTACAGCAACATACTGATGAAAACGGTACAGAAATCAGCGCGCATCAAATTTGGGAATTATTCCAAAACACTTATGTTGATGTAAAAAATCGTCATTACCAAACCAAGCATTATCAATTGTCTGATATTAATGGTACGCAAATCATTGAACTGGACATTGAGATTGAGGGTGAAATCCAGCGCTTACGTGGTGAAGGCAATGGTCCAATCTCTGCCATGTTGAATGCATTACAGTTGCCAATTGATGTGGTGAACTATGAAGAGCGCAGCATCGGTTCGGGCGCAAATGCCAAGGCCCTTGCCTTGATTGAGCTTCAGGTCAAAGGCACAGGTAAGAGCGCATTTGGTGCAGGTGTACATGACAATATCGTCACCTCGTCCATTGAGGCAATTATTGCCTGTACCAACCGCTTGATTGAACAGGGTGTGTTGACGACGGAGCAAGTGGTTGCCGCAGCTGTTTAACGAAAACAATCATTTAAAAAGGATATCAGAGTTGGTATCCTTTTTATTATTGATAAAAGATTTATAGGACGAACGATTCCAGTGTCTTTTCCATCGGATTCTGTGGGCTTAGTCACTCCACAAAAATTTTCATTTGAAGCACCTTTAGAACTCGAGTGTGGGCGTATATTGCCCCGTTTTGATTTAATGGTTGAAACCTATGGAACACTCAATGCTGACAAATCCAATGCCATTCTCATTTGCCATGCATTGTCAGGACATCATCATGCCGCAGGTTATCATCACCAAGATGATAAAAAGGCGGGCTGGTGGGATGGTTGCATTGGGCCTGGAAAAGCCATTGATACCAACCATTTCTTTGTGGTGTCACTAAATAATATTGGCGGTTGTAACGGCTCTACAGGACCAACTTCTCCTAATCCTGAAAATGAAAACCGTCCTTACGGACCAGACTTTCCATTAGTGACCGTACGTGACTGGGTCAAAACCCAAGCCATGCTGTCTGACCGTTTGGGTATTGAGGTCTGGTTTGCCATTATTGGTGGTTCGCTGGGCGGTATGCAGGCCCTGCAATGGTCTCTGGACTATCCAGACCGCTTAAAGAAATGTGCCATTATCGCCAGCGCACCAAAACTTTCGGCACAAAATATTGCCTTTAATGAGGTTGCCCGTCAGTCAATTCTGTCTGATCCAGATTTCCATCATGGACGTTATCTGGAACATGACAGTTATCCAAAACGTGGCTTGATTCTGGCACGCATGGTGGGCCATATCACCTATCTATCCGAAGAAGCGATGAAACAAAAATTTGGTCGGGACTTAAAATCGGGCAAGTTTATGTACGGTTTTGATGTTGAATTTCAGGTTGAAAGCTATCTGCGTTACCAGGGCGAACAATTTAGCCGTAATTTTGATGCAAATACTTACTTGATTATGACCAAGGCATTGGATTATTTTGACCCCTCCCGTGAATATGAACACTCCCTGACCAAGGCCATGCGTCAACCGAAATGCCAGTTTCTGGTAATTTCATTTACCACCGACTGGCGCTTTAGTCCAAGCCGTTCGCAGGAACTGGTGGATGCCTTGCTTGACAATCATCAGCCTGTCAGCTACCTGGATATTGATGCTGAACAGGGTCATGACTCGTTCCTGTTCCCTATCCCCCTATATGTAAAAACATTACGGGCATTTTTAGGTGGAGCGCAACAGTTGCAATCGACCCGTTTGGAGAATATCTGATGCGTATAGATCAACGACTGGCTGAAAGATGGATTAAACCTGATTCCAGCGTACTGGATTTAGGCTGTGGTGATGGTGAATTACTGGCCCATATGAGCAAACAGCATAATATTCGTGCTTATGGATTAGAAATTGATCAAGAAAAGATTGCAATTGCCATCAGTCGGGGGTTAAATATTATTCAACAGGACTTAAACTTGGGGTTAAGTCGTTTTGCCGACCAGTCTTTTGACTCCGTGGTCATGGCACAGGCATTGCAGGCGGTCGATGCGCCCGATGTACTGCTCCGTGACATGGTGCGTGTTGGCAAGCAGGCAATCATTACTTTTCCAAACTTTGCATATTGGAAGACCCGATCTTTTTTAGCATTAAAAGGGAAAATGCCTGTTTCGGAAGCTTTACCATATATGTGGTATAACACGCCGAATATTCATTTATGTACTTTCCGTGACTTTGAAGCCTTATGTGCTGAGAATCGGATTAAAATTATTAATCGACTTGCCGTTAATGGTGACCAACAAGGTAGTATGCTTAGCAAGCATATGCCGAACCTATTTGGTGAAGTCGCAATTTATCGAGTGAGCGCTCTATGAAAAAGACATTAATCAGCACATTTTTATTTGGTCTGATCGGTATGCAGGCGCACGCTGACTATGTTGCCCAACCACAATCGGTTGCAACGCAGGCAGCACGGTATTCAGTGATGAGTGTCAGTGAATTACAAAGCGCAGCGAAAGCAGGTCAGGCAGGTGCACAGTTTTATTTAGCAACGCGTTACCAGTATGGTAAAGATGTTGCCAAAGATGAGAAACAGGCTTTCACACTGTTTAAGGCTGCGGCTGATCAAGGCTTGTCTGCTGCACAGCTCAATGTTGGGCGTATGTATGCTGATGGGATTGGCACACATAAAGATGAGGCTTTGGCACGCAAGTATTTTGAAAAGGCGGCCAGCAACGGTGACAACCGCGCCAGCTTCAACCTTGCAATGATGGAAGAGCAGAAGAAAAACTATGTGGGTGCTTATCAGTGGTATGAACTTTCAACCCGTGATGGCATGCTCGACACTAAAGTGATTAGCCTGTCTGAAGGCAAGAAAACTGCTTTGGCTGCCAACCTGACTCAGGAACAGATTCGTACAGCGCGTGACCGTGCAGATAAATGGATTCAGGCGCAATAATCTTTTTAGATCTATTGAATGATATAAAAACCGACTTGTGTGAGTCGGTTTTTTATTTAAGGAAATTAAAGTTTGAAAATATTAACATGGAATTGCAACGGGGCTTTTAGAAAGAAAATCGAGTTTCTTCAACAAATTGAAGCAGACATCTACATCATTCAAGAATGTGAAAATCAACAACAGTCCAAAGGTGCTTATGAAGCATGGTTACCAAATTTAATTTGGAAAGGTAATAATAAAAATAAAGGATTAGGAGTCTTTGCTAGAGAAGACTATAAATTAGAGCAATTGTATTGGGAGGATTTCGAATTAGAATTATTTTTACCAATAAGAGTTAATGATAATTTCCAGCTCTTAGCTGCTTGGACTAAATATGCCAATTCCCCTACATTTCAATACATTGGGCAACTTTGGAAATATTTACAATTACATAAAGAGCTAATAAAAGTACAACCTACTCTTATTTGTGGCGATTTAAATAGTAACGCTCAATGGGATGTATGGGATCGCTGGTGGAATCACAGTGATGTAGTAAATCAATTACAAGCAATGAATATTCATAGCCTTTACCATGAGTTATCAAATGAAGAGCAGGGAAAAGAGACACTTCCCACATTTTTTATGAATAGAAATCATGAAAAAAACTATCATATTGACTACTTATTTTGTCATCGTAATTTATTCTCTAAGAATAACTCATCTTTTAAAATTTTCGATAAATATGAATGGCTTAACTACAGTGATCATATTCCTCTACTTTTTGAAATTAATATCTAAACTTGTTGAACATTTACCGAAAATAAATAGTGACTCTCTACTCTATTCTATAAAAACACCCTAAAATTCTACTCAATCTAAGCTAGTCTAAAATGAATATGTCTACTCCTCACTGGTTCAATCAAGGCAGTCTTGTCCTGGCAAGTAATAACAAAGGTAAAGTTGCGGAATTTGAACATCTTTTTCAGCAACTCAATCTGCCTGTTGAAATTATTCCCCAAGGAAAACTCAACATTGAAGATGCCATCGAAGATGGTTTGAGCTTTGTGGAAAATGCCATTATCAAGGCACGTCATGCTTCCAAAATTTCGGGTAAACCTGCAATTGCTGATGATTCAGGTTTATGTGTGCCGATTTTAGGTGGTGCACCTGGCATTTACTCCGCACGTTATGCAGGCGAACATGGCAATGACGCTGCCAATAACCAGAAGCTTTTGGCTGACCTTGTACCATTCCGCAAAGAGAGTGAAGCAATTGAGGGTATGTTTGTCTGTGTTCTGGCGCTGGTGACTCATGCAGAAGACCCACTGCCACAAATCTTTCAGGGCATCTGGAAAGGTGAGATTTTAGAAGTTGCCCGTGGAGAAAATGGTTTTGGCTATGATCCCCTATTTTGGCTGCCTGAACTCAATCTTTCCAGTGCGGAACTCAGCAAGGAAGAGAAAAGTAAAATCAGCCACCGTGGTCAGGCAATGCAATTATTTAAAGCGAGTTTAATCTAATTTCTACAGAAGCCTGAACCGCATATTCAGGCTTCTTTCTCCTCATTCATTCCCTTTCTTATAAAATCATTTTGCATCATTCTTGTCGCAAAACTGCAATATAAGTGTCACATCCCTGTCATGCCAAACTGTTGAGATATATCCAAAGTTTTAGAGGAATATCATTATGGCGGGTTTATCAATTTGGCATGTGCTGATTTTTGCAATTGTGGTCATTTTACTGTTTGGTACATCAAAGCTTAAAAATCTCGGCAAAGATGTGGGCGGTGCAGTCAAGGACTTTAAAAAATCAATGAAAGAAGATGAGGCTGCGGCATCCTTAAATGAACCTCGCACCATTGATGCCCAGGTTAAAAATACTGAAAGCTCAGTTAAAAGCTAAGCGAGCGTCACTATGCTGAATTTGGGAATGACCGAGATATTTTGCTTTGCCGTGATTGCATTGCTGGTGCTCGGTCCTGAAAAACTCCCTGAAGCTGCACGTTTTGTGGCGAAGTGGTATGGAAAAATCAAGAAGTTTATCAACAACATTCAGAATGAGATTGATCGTGAGCTAAAACTTTCCGAGTTTCGGGAAGAAATGCAAAAAGAGATTGAGAAAATTACCGAACTCGAACGCAGAATGCAAAAACAGCTGGATGAGCTAAAAAATACTCAGGCAGCAACTGAACCTGATCAGGCAGAACACAAAGCCAAAAGCCCAGCACAATACACGCCTCACTCCAGGCAGGCTGTTCTCCCTTTCAGTATTCAATATCAAGCATTATTGGCTCAACAGCCTGAGTCAAATCAATCGACCAATACCTTTGAAACAGAATTAAAGATTGCCGTATGAGCCAGTTGCCCTCCACTTCAGTCAGTGCTGAAAACCTCGAACAAATGCCTGTGATGCAGCATTTGATTGTGTTGCGCCAATACCTGTTTAAGATCGTTGGCGTGACGATTTTTCTATTTTTCTGTTTATTGCCATTTAGAAATCAAACCTATCAATGGCTGTCTGAACCGCTAAGGCAGCAATTGCCAGCCACTTCAACCATGATCGCCACAGATGTCACCGCGACATTTATGGCCCCCTTTAAGCTAAACCTGTTTGTCGCTTTTATGCTGGCAATGCCCTACATCATTTATCAGGTTTGGTCATTTATCAGGCCTGCGCTATATGAGAAAGAACGCCACTTAGCCATTCCCCTGTTATTGGGCAGTATTGTGCTGTTCTATTTAGGGGTGGCTTTTGCCTATTTCATTACCTTGCCAGCCATTCTGCATTTCTTTATTAGCGTATCGCCTGAAACTGTAGCACCCATGACAGATATCAATAGTTATTTGAGTTTCTGTCTAAAGCTATTTCTGGTATTTGGTTTCACCTTTGAAATTCCAATTATTACTTTAGTGTTGATTTTAATTGGTGTAGTCAGTACGCAAAGCCTGATTGAAAAAAGACGTTTTATTGTGGTGGGCTGCTTTTTTATTGCCATGTTTGTGACCCCGCCCGATGCCTTGTCGATGATCATGCTGGCTGTACCGATGTGGATGCTGTTCGAGTTAGGACTCCTGTTAGGAAAGTTACTGGAAAAACGCAAACTTGAAAATGAAAATAGCTAAAAGAATAGCTTTTACCTGAGATAAAAATACCACAAGAATCGAGGCCTATCATTGGCCTCATTTTTATTGCAGTTTTATATTATTTTGATTTCACATAGAAAAGTGTCTTTAAACTGCCTTAAAAGTGTCAAAAAAATGTCATCTGTCATTCATAGAATCTATCAGGACTTATTTACCATTAATTAAAGATACGGATTTATTATGACAGCCAATACCAATCAGCCAAGTCGTCGTGATATTTTAAAATGGTTCGCGGGTGTTCCGTTTTTACCATTGGGGGCAATGAGCACAGCAGCCGTGTTAACGGGTTGCAATGATGATGACAATAATGTTGTTACCCCGCCTAAACTGGCCAAATTCAAGAATGCCAAATTCACCCCAATGGCGGCACCATCAACCACAGCGGACATGGCCACCACGTCGGTCAAGTCAGGCCTCACCATTACCTGGGATGACAATACAACCACCGAGTACAAACTGGGTTATCAGGAGTTTTTCCGTACAGGTACGGAAGTTGACAACATTGATGGTGGCAAGATTATTGCGGGTAGTTACTACGATATTAACAACCAGCCAATCAAGGACAGCTCTGTTCCAGCACAGACACGCCAGTTCTTCTCTGACTCTCCTGATGGTTCATCGCTGATTTATCTTGAGGGTGCAAGTGTTTCAGGCGTAACCAATCCTGTATTCCATGTGGTTCAGTTTGAATACACGACTAAAAACCTAGCAAATCAAAGCATGTATGGCAAGTTGCCATCGCCAATTGCGGTGCTTACGCTGGATCAGGACCAAAAGACAGGTCATTTGGCATTGAAAAAATACCACAACGTCGATATGTCTAAAGTGCATGGTCTATGGATTACCTGTGGTGCAAGCCTTTCTCCGTGGAACACCCACCTTTCAAGTGAAGAATATGAACCCGATGCCTTTGACCAGATCGGTTCAGACCTCGCCATGCTCAAAGCCTACAGTAAAAACCTGTATGGCAATGAAACCACGGCGAATGTGTATAACTATGGTCATCTGCCAGAAATCATCCTGGATGGTAAGGGACGTGCAAAGGCGGTTAAACATTACTGTCTGGGCCGTATCTCGCACGAACTGATTCAAGTGATGCCAGACAACCGTACCGTGATCATGGGGGATGACTTTACCAATGGCGGTTTCTTCATGTTCATTGCGGATAAGGAAAAAGACCTATCTGCGGGAACATTGTATGTGGCCAAGTACACCTCTGAGCTAAACGAGAGCTCTACCGCTGCCATCAAGTGGATCAAGCTCGGTCAGACCAACAGCAAGACCATTGAAGATTTGGTCAATGTCCGTGGCATCAAGGCTGAACACATCATGGAAAGCCTGAAAGCTGAGCCTGCTGATGCAACAGGCTATACCAAGATTGTGCTGGATGGAAAATCACTCTGGGTAAAACTCAAGGAAGCCAACAACGGCTTTAGCAAGGCTGAGATTGAACTGGCTGCCGCGTTCCTTGAAACCCACCGTTATGCGGCGTTGAAAGGCGGTAGTATGGCATTTACCAAGATGGAAGGCACCACAGTCAATATCAAGGATAAAGTGGCTTATTCCGCGCTGGCAAATATTCAGGATTCCATGATTGGTGGAAATTCAGCTTGGGTTGAGTCATACAACGTGAAATTCAAGAAAACCATTAAGGCAGGTGGCGTGCTTGCCCATGACCTTAAAGGCAGTCAGGTTGACCAGCAGAATGGCGTGATCAACAGTGAATGGGTGCCTGCCCAAAGCCATATGTTGCTGATTGGTACAGACATTGCGGAAGATGCATTGAAAAACACCGCTGATCCAAACAACATTGCCAGCCCAGACAACCTGAAATTCTCTGAAACATTGCGTACCCTGTTTATTGGTGAAGATAGTGGCAACCATACTAATAACTTCCTATGGGCATACAATGTCGATAACAAGACGCTGGACCGTATTCTTTCCACCCCAGCAGGTGCGGAGTCAACAGGTTTACATGCGGTGGATTCGGTCAACGGCTGGACCTATATCATGAGCAATTTCCAGCATCCAGGCGACAGCTCAAAGATTCCAGCAGATGTAAAAACAGCGGTGCTAAACAACTATAACAATGGTTTTAGTGCATGTGTTGGCTATATCACGGCGGATGTGTTGCCATCAGTTGAGAAAAAGGCTGCAACTACAAAGTAAGCCAGATTGTTCAATGCAAATGCCGACCTTATGTCGGCATTTGTTATTTCAGTAAGTCAATCTTCATTTCCACAGTATTTCCCTGATCTTCACCCTGTTGTGACTTTTCCAGCCACTGCCATTGCTCAGATGTAAGCCTTAAAAAATTTGAACAGCGTGTCCCATAAATCGGGCTTTGGATAAAAGTCGAGGACAGCAACGCTTCCATTTCCTGACTAATACCTGTATCTGGCAATAGGTTTGGGATGATTTTCCGCTCATCCTCCAGAATATCCCAAACCGCAGACTCCAAATCCAATTCTGCGACTTGGGGTTGCTGTAGCATGGGTAAAAACTCTTGGGTAAAGCGTTTACGCAAATGTCTGGTTTTCTGCCAGTCCTCAGACATTAAACCATTTGAGACGACATAGACACCATTGGCCAGAACCTGTGGCGCTTCACCACGATTGCTCATATACACCGCCTGTTCACGATCACCCACAAACAGGTTAAAGCCCGCATAGTCCTGCTGCTTCTGTTCCAGCATTTGCGCAAAACGGATTGGAGCCAAATCACTTTCCAGAAAGTCCTGAATCAGGTGTCCGCGTGAAGTGCTGTACTGGTTCTTGTCCCGACCATTGCGGAAGTTGGTCACAATCGCCCAGCGACCTGATGCGGTCACGCCCATCCATGTTCCACCCGACTGCAAGTCCTGCCCTGCCACAATCGGACAGTTTTCCCATTGATGCAGAGGAGCACTGGGACGATGGTAAAACTCATCACGGTTTGAAATGAGGCAAAGTGGCATCTCATCCAGCACATGCCATGCAAAAGCGACAATACACATTGATCCTGTTTTCACTCATTTAGCGTCTGTTGACTTTCACATTGAATGTACAACATTTTTCACATCATTCCGCTACAATCTGCTCAAAACTTAATTTCAAATTCTAAATTGAGGAACAGCGATGCTGACCTATCCAAATATTGATCCAGTGGCACTGAGTTTAGGGCCAGTCAAGGTACACTGGTACGGATTGATGTATCTCTTGGCATTTCTATGTGCATGGGGCTTGGCATCTTACCGAGCCAAACAGCGTGATGGCTGGACAGCTGACATGGTGTCCGACCTGGTCTTCTACGGCGCTTTGGGTGTGGTGCTGGGTGGTCGGGTGGGCTATGTCCTGTTTTATGAGTTCGGCAAGTTTCTGGAAAACCCACTGTGGTTGTTTCAGGTCTGGACTGGGGGCATGAGCTTCCACGGTGGCTTCCTTGGTGTGATGATCGCCATGCTGTTCTGGTGTCGGAAATACCAAAAAACATGGTTTCAAACACTGGACTTTATTGCACCCTGTGTACCCACAGGCCTGATGTTCGGTCGTATCGGCAACTTTATTGGGGGCGAGCTTTATGGCCGTCAGGTAACCAATCTTGATTATCCTTTTGGCATGATTTTCCCAACAGACCCATTGGGTCTGGTTCGTCACCCTTCACAGATTTATCAGGCACTATGTGAGGGCCTCATCCTGTTTATCGTATTGTGGTGGTTTAGTTCAAAACCACGCCCGCGTATGGCAGTGTCAGCCCTGTTCCTGATCGGTTACGGCGTGGCACGTTTCTTTATGGAGTTTTTCCGCCAGCCCGATGCGGATCAGGGCTTTATCCTGTTTGGCTGGATGACCAAGGGTCAGATTCTAACTGTACCAATGCTGCTGATTGGTCTATGGATGATGTGGTATGCCTACCGTAGAAAAATCTATGACTGGCAAATAACCAAATAAAAATGATGGGAGCTAATGCTCCCATTTTTATTTTTAAAATTGTCATCCATTCAACTGAATTGCCAAGCCTAATCAGAAACTTTTATAGTTTATCTAAAACAATAGGAAATTTATCAAATGGAAACAGCACATGGAAATTCACAGTATTTTAAAACTGATCAACTGTTTCTATCCCTATCACCACTGCAACTCAATCTTGATATGGTTACCCAGATTGAAAAAACCTTAGGCCTGAGCCTTATTTCAGAACAACAGCCACATAGGGTTTGTTTTGCCAACCAGAACGCAGAACTTCAGGATGCCTATAAACAGGTGTTTACCGCAACTAATTTACTGGATTATGTTTATGCAGTGTTGATCTCAGAAAAGGGAAATACAAACAGAATACAACTGCTCAGTCCAAGCTTACCCGCGATTCCCTATCCTACTGACAACCTAAATTTCTGGAAATTGGTAAAATTGGGCCAGCAATATCGACTTTCCCTGAGCTAAAGTTTATCAGCCAAAGCCTGAACCACTTCGCCCAGACGTTTACCCTGCGCCTCACACAGGATTTTTTCATCCTGACTGATGCTCTGGTCATGGCGAGGCCCACTGACATGGCTTGCACCATAGGGGGTGCCGCCTGTTTTGGTATTGGATAATGCAGGAATTGAATTGGGTAAGCCCAGTATCATCATGCCATGATGAAATAACGGCGGTAACATGCTCAGCAAAGTACTTTCCTGCCCACCATGCATTGAACCTGAAGAGGTAAACACACAGGCAGGTTTATTGTGCAATGCGCCATTCAGCCACAAACTGGTGGTTTGATCCCAGAAATACTTCATCTCACTGGCCATGTTGCCAAAACGTGTTGGTGAACCAAGCGCCAAACCTGAACAATGGGTGAGATCATCCAGGGTACAGTAAATGTCCCCCTCAGCAGGAATACTCGGCTCTGCCTCAGTCACCACAGTGGCCAGATTTGGAACGGTACGAATACGGGCAGTGACACCCGCAGCCTCGATTCCATCTGCAATCAGGTGTGCCATCTGTCTGGTTGAACCATATTTACTGTAATAGAGAACAAGAACGTAAGGTTGCATCACTTTCAATAATTTTGTTAAAAAGAACACTATACGATATTTTTTATATTTTTAGCGGTAATAAGTCCTGTGAAACGCACAGGATTTTGATTAAAACAATAGGATGAACCCATGCTCTTCGAACGATATCTAAATAAATTGCCTTTTTTAGAAAAAACATGGTTTCAATTTATTGTATTTGTGTTAAGGCGTTTCAAGGCGGATCGCTGTCAGGAACAGGCAGGCTCACTCACCTATACCACCCTGTTTGCCGTTGTTCCCATGCTGACCGTTTTTCTGGTCATCATTTCCTCCATCAAGGCACTGGAACCTGCCCGACAACAACTGCAACAACTGATCTACAGCAACTTTTTGCCTAAAAGCACCATTGCCTTTGACAAGGCACTGAACGCATTTACCGAAAAATCCAGTAACCTCACCGTGATTGGGGTGCTGTTTCTTTTTGTCACCACCGTACTGATGCTGTCTTCGATTGAAACCGTTTTCAATCGTATCTGGCGGGTCAAGGAAACCCGTACAGGCCTAATTGGCTTTATGCGTTACTGGACCATTATTTCACTGGGCCCAATCATTTTAGGCAGTGCGTTTGTACTTTCCTCAACTGTCGCCTCAATGAACATTCTCAGCAACAACTTTGCAGGCTATCAACTCAATGGTTCATTAATCCTATGGTTGATTTCATTTCTACTTACGATTGCTGGCTTCTTCATTTTATATTGGACCATTCCAAACCGCACTGTCCCGATCTTTTCAGCAGTTATTGCCGCCTGTTTCAGTGCAACGGTTTTCGAAACCCTGAAACGTTTATTTGGCTGGATCATGAGCAACTTCACCAGCTATGAAATTGTCTATGGTGCATTCGCTGCCGTTCCCATTTTCCTGCTCTGGATCTATCTGTCCTGGAACATTATTTTATTGGGAGTGGAAGTCAGCTATGCCCTGACTGCATTCCATTCAGGCAAGGAACAAAAGCGCCATCCAATCCTGATGCTACTGGATATGCTGGAACTGTTTTATAAAAAACAGCAAATCGGTGAAAGTGTCAGTGAAACGGAACTACTGGATATTATTGGTCGTGGTGAATTGGGGCGTTTACCTGCCTATGTCCTGCAACTTGAAAATCAAAATCTTATCAAGCGCACGGATAAGGACGAATATGTTCTGGTACGCAATTTGGCGCAGGTTGATTTCTGGAGTTTCTTTACCGCACTTCCTTATCCCTTGCCTTTACGCCCCGATGTTTTCAATATACATCAGGATGATGAATGGATGGAGAGAATTGGTCCAGCCCTGATTGAAAGCAATGACTATCTGGCAGCCAAACTGTCTATCCCACTTTCAACCATTTTTGAGATGTCAACAGAACCGAAATGAGTGCTTATAGCCAATGACTGACAGGTGAGTCATTGGCTATTTTCCGACTTAATTGCACATGCATGATTATGGTCGAACAAACGTATTCCAGTCGTATTCACCCGACTGAGTAATCAGTTTTAGGGTTAACTGGTCATTGGGCTGTAAGGCACCTACGCCCGCAGGTGTTCCCGTCATGATGACATCGCCTGTTTTCAGGCTAAATGCCTGATTAATATTAATCAGTAAGTCAGCAATATCAAAGATCATATCCCGACTGAAACCATGCTGGCGTTCAGCGCCATTGATGGTCAAGATCAGTTCAAGTTCCTGTAGATCACCAATTTCATCAGTTTCAATCCAATCACCCAGAATACATGAACCATCAAAGGCTTTGGAACGTTCCCACGGATGCCCCTTGGCCTTTAGCTCACCCTGTAAATCACGCAGGGTTAAGTCCAGTCCCAGTGTCAGTGCCCCAACCGCTTCCAGCACTTTTTCCCGATCTGTTTCTCCAGACAGGGGATGTGCGATTTGTAGGCAGATTTCACATTCATAGTGGCATTCACCCAAGGCCTTGTTCCAGGTGATACCCTGTTCTAAAGTGCCTAAACTGCTGGGTGGCTTCATGAATAACATGGGACGTTCAGGCATGGCATTGCCCAGTTCCTTGACGTGCTCTGCATAGTTTCGACCGACACACACAATTTTTGATGGATGAATACTCATGGCATTTCCTTATTTATTCGAAAGATTATTTATTTTTTAAAGCTATTTTCAAATTTACTTTGCGCTGCTGAATCCGTAAACGCCCGCTTTGGCACAATCACCACGGTATGGTTTTTCAGTTCCAGCATATAGGTTAGTTTACCAATGGCGAAAGACTGCACCTCGGCATACTGCGCACTTTGCTTTTTACCTGTGGCATAAAGCTCAAAATGATCCTGATACAGGTCAATACCCTGTTCACTCTTGCCAAACTGATAGCGGACAAACTGGCGTTTAAACAACATCGGCAGCAACCAATAGCGCATCAGCCCCTGCATGATCAGGAAAAAGGCACCCAATGCAACGTAGTAACGCCCCACACCCGAAAAACCAAGATAAGCACCCCATACAATAATGGCGATACTAATCAGTGGGGTTAAAAAACGGGTAAAGGTCTTTTTACCAAAGGTCACTAAAGCAAAACCATCCTGAGACTCTTCTAAATTCAGGTAATAACGCAGGGATAGCGCTGGACGTTGTTCAGACATGCTCGACTTCAATTTGTTTCATCATGGATAGGCGTAAATATTACACCAGTTTAGAGGCTAAGACGTTGTTTTACACAATATGGCTATTCTTTACACACAAAAAAATTTATAACTATTTTCCAATTTACTGGCATTGATCAAGATTGAAATGCTGAATTTCTAACTCAGTCACTTATAAAAAATCAAAGGAATGTGATGTCTTATTTTACCCGCCTGCTATGTACAGGTATTTTATTCGGGATAAGTCAAATTGGTTTTACTCAAATCATTACATGGACAGACAATATCCCAAGTGCCTTGCAGCCTTTTCATAACAATCCACAGCTCTTGGCCAGTTATACCCAGGATACTATTTTCATTTATGGCCACCCTGCGGTCAAAACCTCAGTACCCACCCTGAAAAGCAATCCTCAACCCAGTGTCAGCTTTACTTCCGCCGCCATCATCGTTCCCGCCAATACACAACAGGTGGCGAAAACGCTGACGGACTTTAGCCATTATGTAGGACTATTTCCAACCCTAAAATCGGCCAAGACCATTGAACAGTCGGGCAATATCGTACAGGTGAAATACAAGGTCTCAATTCCAACACCAATTCCCGTACTCAATTTCAATGAGGATGTCACGCTGCAACACCAGATCAAGCCAAACAGCATCGCCAGTCTGGTCATTGACGCTCCCATTCCCTATGGGGTCGGAAAACTGGAATGGTTTGCGCTGGATGAGCATCGGACCCTGGTGACATTAACCCAGTGGGGTGACCTCAACCAACCGAAAGGATTTATTTTAAAGAAAATTTTAAACGCGATTCCTGAGGTCAAGCTTGGAGTTCCCAGCACTGGCAACGCCTTTATTCTAGAGGCTTTAAGAACCCGTTTTATTGGACAAAACACTGCTCCACTTGATGGCGGGCAAATGCCAAGCCCTCAACTCAATGCAGCCCAGCTCACAAAAATCGCCCAGCTCAGCCAGACATCACAGCAACCCGTTAGTTTTCTGCATGCCCCAACCACCATCATGTACACGCATGGACGTGAAGCCATGCGGTTTTCCACCACCTATCAGTTTTATAAACAAACACCACAACAGCTACAGAAATGGCTCACTCCATTGGCCTATAAGGATTTATTCCCTCGGCAAATCAAAAAGGTGGTGACCACCCCCATTCAGAATCAGGGACAGGATGCAGATATTCAGGTCAATGTGGGCTTAGGTGTCATTAATATTCCATTTGCCTTTAAACTGCATTTTAATTATCCCAATGCCACTGAAAATAATTTTTATGCCAATGGCGGTGACTTGCGTTTTATTAAAGGCCAGATGGGATTTACCGAGCTTAATCAGGGTACTTTATTTAAAATGACCACCAGCATGAAAATTGATGAAAAAGCGCCATTTTTACTCAGGGCAATGCGAAGCCTGCCGTATCATGACGTATTGCCAGCAGTTGGCGGTAATGCGGTATTTGTACAGAAAATCAAGGCAAAGGCATAAGGCACAAAAAAACCGCATTTAAGCGGTTTTTTTCAATCTTTATCTTTCGATAAGTCAAATTGGTGCGCTCAGAGAGATTCGAACTCCCGACCCCTTAGTTCGTAGCCAAGTGCTCTATCCAGCTGAGCTATGAGCGCGTATTTGATGGAGGGCATTATACGCATTTTTTTCCAATTGATAAGAACTTTCGCTCAAAACAAGTTTAACTGATTATAGATTCAACACTTTCTGCTTAAAAATCTGCATACATAAACGAAACATTTATTTTCAATTCAAATACAGGCTTATAAATTGTTTATTAGAAACAATAAAAATATCCATTTTCACATTCTTTTCTTATTTAATTTCAACATAATAAAATTATTTTAATTTAACTAAATAGACTGTTAATGGCCTAAAACCCTGTATTTTCCCTGCCTCTTGATGGCCTTTGCATATATCCCGCCTAAATTAAATATATCGTTAATCAAATATAAGCTTTTGATTTATTTAAACTTCAAAATAATATAAAAATATCATGATAAAAATAACCATATTGACAATAAATAGATAACCAATAAATACTATTGATTAAATTATGAGACATGAGTCACATAATTATTTAGAAGTAAATAAAACAAAACTCCAATAATTATAGGTATATCGATATGTTATTTAAAAGTATTTTATCACCAATTACAGGCATCCTCTTTCATTCTAATAGCAATAGCCAAACAACGACTACACCTATAACTCACACGACGAATAACGTGGTGGTCGATAGCAGTACAGTCACTACAAATAGTGGCCTTAACGGCGGGCAAGGCTTATTAAATGGAATTTCAGCAGATAATGGTCAACAGAACTATGGTGCTGGTGTAGGTAACGGTTACGGTCTCACTTTCCCTCTTCCTTTCACAACAGCTTTCCATTCAATCAACAATCCAGCCACAGGCACAACACCAGCCATCAATACAACCTCAACCAGTTCCTCCGTTTTGCTCCACGATAACGACACCACCAATAATGGCAATACAGGTACTGCTGGCAATGGCAGCAGTGGCGGCTTATTGAGTGGCGCGGCGGCAGGTAATGGTGATCACAATTATGGCGTTGGCAATGGTAACGGGGATGATGTCAATCTCACGCCTTCCCTAACCATGCCATTTGATGCCGTAGGCAGTTCAATTTCTGCCGTTGGTGGTGGTACTCATGCGATCAACACTGCACCCACCACTTCTCAGGTCATCATTGAAGACAATGACATAACCAACAACAGCAATAGCGGCGCTGGTGCGGCGGGTAATGGCAATGATGGCGGTTTACTGACGGGCGTTTCAGCAGGCAATGGTGAACATAACTATGGTGTCGGCAATGGCAACGGTGACGATGCCAGCATCACCACACCATGGACCACACCTGTTCAGGCTGTGGGCACCTCAATTTCTGCGATTGGTGCAGGAGATATAAACTCAGTTAATACAGCCACCACAAGCTCTACCACCCATATCCAGGATAATGACAGCACCAATAACAGCAATAACGGTACAGGTGGTGCAGGCAATGGCAATGGTGGTGGCTGGGGTAATGGCCCTGCTGCGGGCAATGGTGAACAAAACTATGGAATCGGCAGTGGCAATGGTGATGATGTAGATGCCACCATGCCAGTCACCGTCCCATTTCAGGCGGTAGGCAATGCCATTACTGGAGTGGGTGGCGGCGATGTCAATTCTGTGAACAACACCTCAACCAGTTCCAGCACACTCATTGAAGACAATGACACGATCAACAACAGCAACAATGGTGTCGGTACAGCGGGTAATGGCAATGGTGGTGGTTTATTAAACGGTGTTTCAGCAGGCAATGATGAACACAACTATGGTATTGGCAATGGCAACGGTGACGATGTTGATATCACAACGCCATGGACGACTCCTGTTCAGGCTGTAGGAAATGCAGCCACCATCATTGGCGGTGGAGATGTTAATTCTGTCAATACATCAGCAACAACCTCCACTACACATATTCAGGACAATGACACCACCAATAACAGCAATAATTCGACAGGTGTTGGAAATACAGGGGTTGGTGGCTTAGGCAATGCTCCTGCGGCAGGCAATGGTGAACAAAACTACGGGATTGGCAATGGCAACGGCGATGATGTTGACGGCACCATGCCTGTAACCGCCCCATTCCAGGCACTTGGTAACTCAATCGCAGGGATTGGTGGTGGTGATGTCAGCTCAGTCAACACTGCACCAACAACCGCAACCACCATTGTTGAAGACAACGATACAACCAACAACAGCAGTAATGGCGTTGGCGCTACAGGCAATGGCGCCGATGGCGGTTTATTAAATGGTGTTTCAGCAGGCAATGAGGAAAACAACTACGGTATCGGCAATGGCAACGGTGACGATGCCAGCATCACCACACCATGGACGACACCTGTTCAGGTACTGGGCAACTCATTTGCAGGCGTAGGCAGCGGTAATGTTGACTCAGTCAATACCGCACCAACCACAACATCAAACCTAGTACTCGACAATGACACCACCAACAACAGCAACAATGGTGCTGGTGGCAACGCAGGCAATGGTATTGATGGCTGGGGCAACGGCCCTGCTGCGGGCAATGGCGAGCAAAACTATGGTATTGGCAACGGAAATGGTGATGATGTTGACATTACGGCACCTGTTACCTCCCCTGTCCATATCTTTGGCAATTCCGTTGGCAATGCCGATAATTGCGATGACAATAGCGTTTCCTCAACCAATATCGCACCAACCACAACCTCAAATGTTGTTTATGACAATGACACCATCAACAACAGCAATAACGGTGTAGGTGGCGATACAGGCAATGGTCTTGGTGGTGGTTTACTCAATGGTGTATCGGCGGGTAATGGTGAACACAATTATGGTATTGGTAATGGTAACGGCGATGATGTTGGCTGGACATCTCCAATCGTAACACCAGTCAATGCAATGGGTAATGGTGTTTCCTGGTTCGGTACAACCAGTGAGGGTGCAGGCAATACCTCACATAATGTGGCCACAACCAACACCACAAATACCGTTCATGACAATGACACCACCAACCAAAGCAATAATGGAACAGGCGATGCGGGTAACGGCATTGGTGGTCTGGTCAATGGCTTTGGTGCGGGCAACGGTGAGCAGAACTACGGTATCGGTAATGGCAACGGCGATGATGCTGATGTTACTGCACCATTTACAGCACCAATGAATGCCCTGGGTAATGAGGTTAGCGCATTTGGCAATGCGCACAATTCATCCCATAACGATGCATCCACCACCACAACCAACAATGTCTATGACAATGACACCACCAATAACAGTAACAACGGTTCTGGGGTTGACGGTACGGCAGCCAATGGCATTGGTGGTTTACTGAATGGTTTTGGTTCAGGCAATGGTGAGCATAACTATGGAATCGGCAACGGCAATGGCGATGACGCAAGTATCGTCATGCCAGTCACCATGCCAGCAAATGCACTGGGCAACTCATTCTCTGGACTAGGAAATGCAACCTCGGATTCAGTCAACAACTCATCCACCACCACCGTAAACCACTTTGAAGATAATGACACCACCAACAATAGTAACAATGGTACAGGGCTTGGTGGAGTTTCTGGGAATGGTATTGGTGGCTGGGGCAATGGTGCAGCGGCAGGCAATGGCGACCATAACTACGGCATTGGCAACGGAATTGGCAACGACACCAGTATTGTCATGCCAATCGCCACCCCACTCAGCGCTTCAGGCAATGCATTCTCTTTCCTGGGGGACGCAACCTCCAACTCAGTCAATGATTCATCAACCACGACCACAAACTACTTCCAGGACAATGACAGCGTCAATAACAGCAATAGTGGTGGTGTTGGCGGCACAGGTAGTGGTTTAGGTGGTCTGCTCAATGGTGTTGGCGCAGGCAATGGTGAACACAATTTCGGTATTGGCAATGGCATTGCTGACGATGCAGGTATTGTCGCGCCGATTACCGCACCTGTGAATGCCTCTGGTAATGCATTCTCCATCTTTGGTGACGCAACATCAAACTCTGTCAACAACTCATCCACCACAACGACAAACTATTATCAGGACAATGACACCACCAACAATAGTGGCAACAATGGCGGCAGTGGTGGTACAGGTGGCGGCGCATTAAACGGTGTATCCGCAGGGAATGGCGAACACAATTATGGTATTGGCAATGGTATTGCCGACGATACCAGTATTGTGATGCCAATCACCACACCAGTTAATGCATCGGGTAATGCATTCTCCATCTTTGGCAATGCAACATCAAATTCTGTCAACAACTCATCAACCACAACCAACAATCACTTCCAGGACAATGACAGCACCAACAACAGTGGCAACAACGGTACTGGTGGAACAGGTGGTTTGGGTGGCGGATTACTGAATGGTGCCGCTGCGGGCAATGGTGAACAAAACTATGGTATTGGCAATGGGATTGCCGATGATGCCAGCATTGTGGCACCAATTGCGATACCAGTGAACTTCTCAGGAAATGCAATTTCGTTATTTGGAACCGCAACTGCAAACTCAACCAATAATGCGGGCACAACCACCCACAATACTTTTGAGGATAACAATACCGAGAACAATACGGGCAGCAATGGCACAGGTGGCGTACTGGGTGGCATTGCGGCAGGTAATGGCGACCATAACTACGGCATCGGTAATGGTGTGGGTGACGGTGCGAGCTTGCTGACACAAATTACCATTCCCATTAATTTCTCAGGCAATGCGATCTCTGTACTTGATTTAAATGCTGTAGGAAATGGTGACCTGATTACGCCAGCAACAAATCTGGTGACTCTCGTTACTGGTGATGCTGACAGTACAGGTGTATTGGGCACAGCAATGGGTGCGGTTGATGGCGCAGCAACCAGTATTGGCAACATTACATATAGCTTGGGTAATGGCAATCCTCTTGATATTCTCACAGGTACAATCGGCGGCGTCATTGGTGGAGATAGTGGTAATCCACTTGAAATCGTTACTGGTACGATTGGCGGTGTAATCGGCGGTGACGGTGGTAATCCTATTCAAATCATTACCGACACCATCAGTGGCATAGTAAATGTTGACTGTGGATGTGATGGCGATGGTGACGGTGGCCCTCTTGGTGCGGTCACTGGAATCATTGATGGCATCACAGGTGGAATTGGTGGTGGTGATGGCGGTCCTCTTGGTGCAGTCACTGGAATCATTGGCGGCATCACTGGTGGAATTGGCGGCGGTGACGGCGGTCCTCTAGGCGCAGTCACTGGCATCATCGGTGGTATCACAGGTGGAATTGGTGGCGGTGATGGCGGTCCTCTAGGCGCAGTCACTGGCATCATCGGTGGTATCACAGGTGGAATTGGTGGCGGTGATGGCGGTCCTCTAGGCACAGTAACTGGCATCATTGGTGGTATTACTGGTGGAATTGGCGGCGGTGACGACGGTCCTCTCGGTGCAGTCACTGGCATCATCGGTGGTATCACAGGTGGAATTGGCGGCGGAGACGGCGGTCCTCTAGGCGCAGTGACTGGCATCATTGGCGGCATCACAGGCGGAATTGGTGGCAGTGACGGCGGTCCTTTGGGCGCGGTCACTGGAATTATCGGTGGCATCACAGGTGGAATTGGTGGCGGTGATGGCGGGCCTCTCGGCGCAGTCACTGACATTATCGGCGGCATTACTGGTGGAATTGGCGGTGGTGACGGTGGTCCTCTTGGTACAGTGACTGGCATCATCGGTGGTATCACAGGCGGCGATCTGAGCAACAACCCTGTTACTGGTGTGGTTCAAACAGGTATTGACGTGCTTCAGGGTGTGGAAAGCCTTAAAACTGAAATCATCAACACAGGTATTGAAACTGTAGGTGGCACCATCGGTGGCATCTTCCCTCAGGTACACCCAGTTGTGGATTTAACCAACCTCGGTACACTTACCTTTGAAACATCTCGTGACACCGTAAACGGTACACTTGAAATCATTTCTGACCTTGCTGGTGCTGACCTGAATGGTGCGGCAGGTTCTGCAACAGGTGTGATTGGCACACTAATTACCAACGGTTCAACAGCCTCTGGCCTTGTTCAGCATATTGCAGGCGACCTCACTGATGTCGGTGGCATTATCGGCGGTGACGGTGGTCCTCTTGGCACAGTGACTGGCATCATTGGTGGTATTACTGGTGGAATCGGTGGCGGTGATGGCGGTCCTATCGGTGCAGTCACTGGCATCATCGGTGGTATCACAGGTGGAATTGGTGGTGGCGACGGTGGTCCTCTCGGTGCGGTGACTGGAATTATTGGTGACATCACGGGTGGCGACCTCGGCAACAACCCTGTCACTGGCGTGATCCAGACAGGCATTGATGTGCTTCAGGGTGTGGAAAGCCTTAAAACTGAAATCATCAACACAGGTATTGAAACTGTAGGTGGCACTATCGGTGGCATCTTCCCTCAGGTACACCCTGTTGTTGATTTAACCAACCTCGGTACGCTTACCTTTGAAACATCTCGTGACACCGTAAACGGTACACTTGAAACCATTTCTGACCTTGCTGGTGCTGACCTGAATGGTGCGGTAGGTTCTGCAACGGGTGTGATTGGCACACTGATTAACAATGGTTCAACAGCTGGCGGTCTTGTTCAGCATATTGCAGGCGACCTCACTGATGTCGGTGGCATCATTGGCGGTGACGGCGGTCCTCTCGGTGCAGTCACTGGAATCATTGGTGGCATTACAGGTGGAATCGGTGGTGGTGATGGTGGTCCTCTCGGTGCGGTCACTGGAATCATCGGTGGCATCACGGGTGGAATCGGTGGTAGTGATGGCGGTCCTCTTGGTGCAGTGACTGGCATCATTGGCGGCATCACAGGTGGAATCGGTGGTGGTGATGGCGGTCCTCTTGGTACAGTGACTGGCATCATCGGTGGTATCACAGGCGGCGATCTGGGCAACAACCCTGTTACTGCTGTGGTTCGAACAGGTATTGACGTGCTTCAGGGCGTGGAAAGCCTTAAAACTGAAATCATCAACACAGGTATTGAAACTGTGGGTGGCGCCATCGGTGGCATCTTCCCTCAGGTACACCCTATTGTTGATCTGACCAACCTCGGTACGCTCACCTTTGAAACATCACGTGACACCGTAAACGGCACACTTGAAACCATTTCTGACCTTGCTGGGGCTGACATTGGCGGTGCAGTCGGTTCTGCAACGGGTGTGATTGGCACACTGATTAACAATGGCTCAACAGCCTCTGGACTTGTTCAGCATATTACGGGCGACCTCACTGATGTCGGTGGCATCATTGGCGGTGATGACGGTGGTCCTTTAGGTGCAGTCACTGGAATCATTGGCGGCATCACAGGTGGAATCGGTGGTGGTGATGGTGGTCCTCTCGGTGCGGTCACTGGAATCATCGGTGGCATCACAGGTGGAATCGGTGGTGGTGACGGTGGCCCCCTTGGTGCGGTCACTGGAATCATTGGCGGCATCACTGGTGGAATCGGCGGTGGTGATGGTGGTCCTCTTGGTGCAGTCACTGGAATTATTGGCGGCATCACAGGTGGAATCGGTGGCGGTGATGGCGGGCCTCTTGGTGCGGTGACTGGAATTATTGGTGGCATCACGGGTGGCGACCTCGGCAACAACCCTGTCACTGGCGTGATCCAGACAGGCATTGATGTGCTTCAGGGCGTGGAAAGCCTCAAAACTGAAATCATCAACACAGGCATCGAGACTGTGGGTGGCACCATCGGTAGCATCTTCCCTCAGGTACACCCTATCGTTGATCTGACCAACCTCGGTACGCTCACTTTCGAAACATCCCGTGACACCGTAAACGGCACACTTGAAACCATTTCTGACCTTGCTGGGGCTGACATTGGCGGTGCAGTTGGTTCTGCAACGGGTGTGATTGGCACACTGATTAACAATGGTTCAACAGCTGGCGGTCTTGTTCAGCATATTGCAGGCGACCTCACTGATGTCGGTGGCATCATTGGCGGTGACGGCGGTCCTCTCGGCGCAGTCAGTGGAATCATTGGCGGTATTACAGGTGGAATCGGCGGTGGTGACGGTGGCCCTCTTGGTGCAGTGACTGGAATCATCAGTGGCATCACAGGTGGAATCGGCGGTGGTGATGGTGGCCCTCTTGGTGCAGTCACTGGAATCATAGGTGGCCTTACAGGTGGTATCGGCGGCGGTGATGGCGGTCCTCTGGGCGCAGTCACTGGAATCATTGGTGGCATCACTGGTGGAATCGGCGGTGGTGACGGTGGCCCTCTTGGTGCAGTGACTGGAATCATCGGTGGCATCACAGGTGGAATCGGCGGTGGTGATGGTGGTCCTCTTGGCGCGGTCACTGGAATCATTAGCGGCATTACTGGTGGAATCGGGGGCGGTGACGGCGGTCCTCTGGGCGCGGTCACTGGAATCATCGGTGGCCTTACAGGTGGAATCGGTGGCGGTGATAGCGGGCCTTTAGGCGCAGTCACTGGAATCATTGGTGGCATCACTGGTGGAATTGGTGGTGGTGATGGCGGGCCTCTCGGTGCAGTCACTGGAATCATTGGCGGCATTACGGGCGGAATCGGTGGTGGTGACGGTGGTCCTCTTAGTGCGGTCACTGACATTATCGGCGGCATTACTGGTGGAATCGGTGGTGGTGACAGCGGGCCTTTAGGCTCAATCACTGACATTATTGGTGGAGATTTACTCACTGGCATTGCCCAGCCAATCCAAAATGTGATTGGTGGCAACCTATCTCTTGACAGCCTACAAGGCACGGTGAATGGTCTGTTCAGTAGTGATGGAGGTTTACTTGGTAATGTGGGTGAGCTTATTTCCATCAACGCAGGAGGAAGCGGTGAAGATTGTGGCTGTGGCACCAATAGTACACCCCATACAGGCGTTGACAGTATTTTAAACTCTGTCCTCGGTCCAGTAACTGGCAATCATGGCATCGCTGTAGGTGAACCAAATCCAAATGGCGGGTCTTTAGCTGATCTGGTTTCATTACCAACATCTTTACATAACGTGACTGACAATCTGTTTGGTTCGTTATTCCATCATTTCTAATAAAAAATGACAAAAAAGCCGCTGTCATCAGCGGCTTTTTTTATAACGATTATTTTTTATAGCCTAGCTTCAAATTACAGGCACAAAAAAACCGCAATTAAGCGGTTAATTTTTTTAAGTTGGTGCGCTCAGAGAGATTCGAACTCCCGACCCCTTAGTTCGTAGCCAAGTGCTCTATCCAGCTGAGCTATGAGCGCATTACTTATGTTGCCAATTCAGGCATGTGTTACTTTTAATCTTTACTTGGTGCGCTCAGAGAGATTCGAACTCCCGACCCCTTAGTTCGTAGCCAAGTGCTCTATCCAGCTGAGCTATGAGCGCCTTAAGTAAAGTGGCGGTGAGAGAGGGATTCGAACCCTCGGTACAGTTACCCGTACGCATCCTTAGCAGGGATGTGGTTTCAGCCACTCACCCATCTCACCGTAACACGAGCGCAATAATACAAACTAAAACTACATTACACAAGCAATGTTCCTGTTTTTTTCTGTTTTTTTATATCAATCAAATATTTTTTAATCAATTTTTGTTTTTTTCAGCATTTTTTAGTCCAACGCTTGTTAATATAGTGTTCTCTCCTTTATTCAGATCGGTGTAACAAACAGAATCTTGCAATCTTTGACGTGCAGTTAAAGTTTGAATGACTTATGCTAAACCGATCTGCCAGATGTGAATTGAAACGATATGACTACAAATTGGGTTGATCCCGAAGCAAAAGCAGAAGCTGAACGTTACGATAATCCTATTCCGAGCCGAACCCTTATTTTAACTACATTAGAACAATTACAAACTGCACAATCCCATGCGGAACTTGTGGACCACTTTAATATCCCAGATCAAAAAAGTATTGATGCACTCAACCACCGCTTAAGCGCAATGGTACGTGACGGTCAACTGATGAAAGACGGATTTAAGTTCCAGCCTGCAACAGACTTACCGAGTCATGAAGCAACGGTCTATATCAACAGCAAAGGACTGGGCACTGCCAATATTGCAGGTCAGGATGATGTGCTTTTACCTGAACGGGAGTTACGCTTGGTGTTTAATGGCGATCGCGTTAAGGTGCGCCAGACCTCTGTTGACCGTAAAGGTAAAGCCTGGGGTTTTATTACCGAAGTGGTGCAACGTCGTGTTAAACAGATTATTGGTAAAGTGGCTGAACATGAGGGTGAATACTTTATTCAACCCAGCAATCCAAACCAACATCAGCCAATTACGCTGGAAAAAGAACTGATTGAACATGCCAATGCCAAAGTGGGCGATATGCTACGCGTTGCCATTGATGACTACCCGACCCGTGAAGAACTGGCAACAGGTCATGTGGTTCAGTCTATGGCAGATAAAGCCGATACCGAGATTATTATTCCGCAGACCATCCTAGAGTTTGGTTTGCCTTATGAATTTCCAGAAGCGGTCATTAAAGAAGCTGAAAGCTTTAAAGAACCGTCTGAACAGGATCGTAAAGGTCGTGTCGATCTACGTGACTTGCCACTGGTCACCATTGATGGTGAAGATGCCCGTGACTTTGATGACGCAGTCTATGCGGAGAAGCGTGCAGGTGGTGGTTATCGCGTGGTGGTGGCAATTGCGGATGTGAGCCATTATGTACGTTTGGACTCACCTTTAAATGAAGAAGCGGAAGATCGTGGTACATCGGTTTATTTCCCCCATTTCGTGCTGCCAATGTTGCCAGAAGCATTGTCGAATGGTTTATGTTCTTTAAATCCTCATGTTGACCGTCTATGTATGGTCTGTGATTTAAAACTTTCACGCGCTGGTAAAGTCACAGGTTATGAATTCTACCCTGCGGTCATGCACTCCAAAGCACGTTTGACCTATAATCAGGTGGCGACTTATTTTGACGGCGCAACCGATGCCATTCCACAAGATAAAAGCGTTCATAAATCGTTAAATACCCTATTCCAGCTTTATCAGACACTAAAAGAATTACGTGCCAAACGTCATGCAATGGAATTTGAAACCATTGAAACCTATATGACCTTTGATGAGTTGGGTGGAATCAAGGAAATCTTGCCACGTAGCCGTAATGATGCACATAAATTGATCGAAGAATGTATGTTGCTGGCCAACGTTGCCGCAGCAGAATATTGTCTGGAACATGACATTCCAATGCTCTATCGTGTGCATGAAGCACCAGAATTCTCACGTATCCAGAAAGTGCGTGATTTTGTCAAATTGCTGGGCTTGCCTTTCCCAGAGCAGCCAACACAGGCCGATTATCAACGGGTCATTGAAGCAACCAAAGATCGTATTGATGCACCAAGTATCCATGCGGTATTGTTACGCTCAATGATGCAAGCCTATTATGGGGCAAAAAATTCAGGGCACTATGGCTTAGCGTATGAAGCCTATACCCATTTCACCTCACCAATTCGTCGTTATCCAGACTTATTGTTGCATCGTGCGATTAAAGCCTATCTTGACAAGAAAGTTTATCCTCTTTCAGGCGCAGCTTTAGATGATGCAGGTGAACATTTCTCTCAAACCGAACGTCGTGCCGATGAAGCCTCACGTAGTGTCACCACATGGTTGAAATGCCATTATATGCAACAGCATTTAGGTGATGAGTTTGTCGGTATCATTAGTGCGGTGACTGAGTTTGGCCTATTCGTGACACTCAAAGATTTATATGTCGATGGTATGATTCATGTCAGCCAGCTCGGTGAAGATTATTTCCTATATGATCAAGCCAGCCAAAGCCTGGTTGGTCAGAATCGCGGTCAATCCTTTAGTCTCGGCGATGAAGTCAAGATTCTGGTTGCAGGCGTCAATCTGGAAGAACGTAAAATTGACTTTCAATTGGTACAACAGTTGACGCATTTGGGGCGTGTGATTCGCCAGAAAGCACCTCGCACCACATCTGTCAAAGCTCCAGCAACTGAAGAGGTTTTTAGTAAACCATCCACAACGTCCCAAGTCAGTGAAGATGGTGAAAAGCCTGTTCGTAAGAAAAAGGATAAGAACAAACCAAGTTCTTATACCAAAAAACCTGCTAAAAAAGCAGCAGCCAAGCCTGAAACCAAAGAGAAAGCCAAGAAGAAAGTGAAAAAGAAAAAGGACAATGCAAAAGCAAAAAGTGAGTAGCCTATAAGTAAGAGAGCTTCGGCTCTCTTACATTTTTAATTCTAAAATAAACTATTTATTGTATCTAAAAATATAAATCATTTTATGTCTAAACATCACATCTCAAAATACAACCATCATTTGTATACTTATATTCCTTTGTTCCTTTTAAGCTGTAGTACCGTCATTTATTTTTTATGGAGTAATTTTTCTCCGACAGTCCCAGTAAAAATTATAGCATTGATGATTGCCAGCTTGCTCTATGTCTTACTTCTGCTTTATTTCCTCCATCTTAAAAAGAATCAAGAATGGATTATTCCTCGCCAATGGAAAAATGTACAAAAGAAACCTAGACTTTATTCACTTGTTGTTTTCCCTATATTTATTATTTCTATACTGTGGTTCAACTTGGCTGGGGTTCTACCGATGATATGGACATATGCTACTGGAAATACTAAGATAACCTGAATCACGGATAAGCCATAGACTTGAAAAAGAGAAGGACTAGAGCCATCAGTTAGTTACCACACAAAACTTACGACTCTAGTCCTTATGTTCGATAGTACCCAATTATTCTGTATAATTGATGATTTCTTTCTAAAATTTGAATCAGTTTACTGGAAATTCTTAAAGCAAAATCTTAAATGCCTAAGAATTCGCCCTGCACAGCTCAGTATTTCTGAAATTGTCTTTATTGCAATTTGGTATAAACATTCACATTTCAATAACTTTAAAGCATTCTTTACGGCACTGAGACATAACTATCTTCATTTATTCAAAAGCCTGCCTTGTTACCAACGTATGATTTACCTGATCAATACTCATCAACTGGCTTTACATGCCTTACATTTCGCCCTGATGAAAGATCAGCAAAGTTCTTATTTATGGATCGATTCAACGACATTGGCTGTCTGTAAAAATCAGCGAATAAAAAGACATAAATCGCTAGCAGCAATTGCAACTCGTGGTAAAAGTTCTATGGGTTGGTTCTTTGGTTGTAAGTTGCATGTACTTATGAATCAGTCAGGTGAAATACTCAGCACAGCTTTATCAAATGGGCATACAGCAGATATAAAAATGGTTGAACAGTTAGTCAAAGGAATGACTGCTAAATTGTATGCTGATCGTGGCTATATTAGTCATGAATTAAAGAGTAAATTAAGAGTACAAGATATTGATTTAATTACCTATCACCGAAAGAACATGAAATCTATACAGTTATCAAAAGCAGATGAATACCATCTGAAACAACGCAATAAAATAGAAACTTTATTCAGTTTGCTGAAGGGGGCGTACAATCTAGTGACGACTAGAGCGAGAAGTGTTGCAGGCTATTTAGCTGGTATTTATGCATCTTTATGTGCTTATCAAATATGTCATCAAAACAAGCCGATGATTCGTATTATGGAAATATCGGCTTAAACAAGATTCGGGTTAAGATAATAGAGACATCTGCTATTATCGAAAAAAAACGTACTAAAAATTCAACTATCTATTTTTTTAAAACGATTTATTCAAATATCCCTCTTTTTATTATCACATCAAAAGAATATGAAGTATACAAAGACCATCAACTGCAATTAAAGCTTTCTACTCGTCAAAGTGCGTTTGGAACTTATATTCTATCCATCGATGAAATTCAAATAGCAACGGAAAGCTCAGCTAATAAATAATGAATTAAGCTTGATTTCTCCCTCTCAAAGCCCTACATCTATAACTATGTTTAAAGATGATATGGCAAAAATACAATGACACTACAGCAAGCGACTCTTCCCGTTCCTCAATTTGATCAAATTCAACTTGCCGACTTAAAACAACAGATTGAACAAAACATTCAAAATGGACAGAACTTTTTAAATCAACTCAATGAAGTCCCACAAGGTACAGAAGCTCAACTCGCCACTTTGACCGAAGTTGATCAGCTTGAAAATAACATGAGTGAGTCATGGGGTATTTTGTCACACCTCAATGCCGTGATGAACAATGCGGAAACCCGTGAAGTCTACCAGGCTCTGTTACCGAGTCTGAGTGAATACTATACTCAGCTTGGGCAACACACGGCGCTATATCAAACCTATCAACAGATTCATGACAGTACCATTTTCCAGACCCTCAGCGAAGCACAACAAAGTGCCATTAAACTAGCATTACGCGACTTTAAACTTTCAGGCGTTGCACTTGAGGGCGAAGCCAAAAAACGCTATGCAGAAATTTCAGCACGTTTATCTCAACTATCTTCTGACTTTTCCAACCATGTACTTGATGCAACCCAAGCCTATTTCAAACCTTTAACAGAAGTGCAACTGAAAGGCTTACCGCAAAGCAGTGTTGAACTTTCAAAGCAATACGGACAACAACGTGAGCTTGATCAAGCAGTTGCGACATTGGACTTTCCTGCATATTTTGCGATCATGACCTATGCCGATGATCGTGAGTTGCGAGAAGAGCTGTACAAAGCCTATGTCACCCGTGCATCAGATCAATCGGATAAAACCGAGTTTGATAACACGCCTGTGATGGAAGAAATCCTGAGCTTACGTCAGGAAATGGCACAACTGCTCGGCTTCAATAATTTTGCTGAATACTCCCTTGCCAGCAAAATGGCACCTGATGTTGAAACCGTCAATCAATTCCTGGTCGATCTGGCAGAACATGCTCGCACCCCTGCACTGGCTGAAATTGCAGAACTAAAAAGCATTGCCCAACAGGATGGGATTGATGAACTTAAACCGTGGGATGCCACCTATTACTCTGAAAAGCTAAAACAGCAACAGTTCAACCTTTCTCAGGAAGCACTCAAACCGTATTTCCCTGCACCGAAAGTGGTTCAAGGTTTATTTCAGATCGTACAGCGCCTTTACGGTATCCAGATCGTTGAACGCCAGGCACCTGTTTGGCAGGATGATGTGCGTTATTTTGAAATTGAAGATCAGGGCCAAGTGGTCGGTGGCTTCTACTTTGATTTATATGCACGCAATGGCAAACGTGGCGGTGCATGGATGAGTGGTTTCCGTTCCCGTGTACAAACTGCTAATGGTCTACAAAAACCCATTTGCTACATGGTCTGCAACTTTACCCCACCAATTGGTAATCAACCTGCCCTGCTGACCCATGATGAAGTGATTACCTTGTTCCATGAGTTTGGTCATGGCTTACACCATATGCTGACCGAAGTGGACAATATCTCAGTTGCAGGGACGCACGGCGTCGCTTGGGATGCAGTGGAGTTACCAAGTCAGTTTATGGAATTCTGGGCATGGGACAATGAAAGTCTTGATGTGCTCAGTGAACATACCGAGACCAAGCAAACATTACCACAGGAACTATTATCGGCCTTGTTGAATGCACGTTTCTTCCAGTCAGGCATGCAAACGCTACGTCAGATTGAATTTGCCTTGTTTGATTTAACAATTCACCGCCAAACACCTGCTTTAAACAGTCAGCAGATTCAGGAAACGCTGAACGATATTCGGGCCAAATTTGCAGTGGTGCCCACAGTTGCCTATAACCGTTTCCAGCATAGTTTTAGCCATATTTTTGCGGGTGGCTATGCTGCGGGCTATTACTCCTATAAATGGGCTGAAGTTTTAGCCAGTGATGCCTTTGACCGCTTTGAAAGCGAAGGTATTTTTAATACCGAGACTGGCAAAGAGTTTAGAAAGTTTATTCTAGCAGTTGGCGGAAAAGATACGGCGCTTGATGCGTTTCGCAATTTCCGCAAAAGAGACCCCAAAATAGATGCATTATTACGCCATCAAGGTTGGACGAACACGGATAAAACCGCTTAAACTACGTCATTATTGTTCACAGGATGGTATTAACTGACATGAAAAGACAGTTCATCGCGGGTGCAAAATGTCCCAAATGCGGAGCGTTAGATCGTGTGGTTAAGATCATCACTGTGGATGACGAGTGGATTGAATGTATCGACTGTGCTTATAGTGAAAAACGTCCGACCCATGTGGAAGAACCGCAACCCGCTGAGCCAGATGAAATTGGGGTGATACAGTTCAAACCTCGTCGTTTTGACTAGAAGGTTAAAAATGATGTCCACATACCAAACAGAAAATTCCAGATTATTATGGATGATAATTGGTGGAATTAGTGTTGTGGTGGTGCTATTTCTTGCTGTGCAATGGTTTTTGGCACAAAAGGATCAGCAGTCAGCCAGCACACCAACACAACCTGTTGCAGCAAAACCAGTTGCGACAGTAAAACAGCAAACCGCTGTTACACCTGAACCAACAGCAGTCAGCAGTGAAGTTGCCGAACCAATCCAGTTGGTTAAGGAATCAATTATTAAAGAGCCGCTTCCAGCAAATGACAGTTTGGCGAAAGAGGAAATTGCCAAACTGGATGATATTCATCAACAGCTTAAGGATCAGCAGCAGGAACTCAAGCAGCAGCATGATGATGTCGATGCACTGCTTAAGCTCAAAGAGGAACAGGTCAAGCTTCTGGAAGCGCAAATTGCGGCACAGAAATAAGTCAAAATAAAATGAGAAAAGCTTTAACCTCAGTTAAAGCTTTTTATTGACGTATGCTTTATTCCACAATTCGATCTGTATCCTGCTTAAATTGAATCGGTTTTTGAATGGTTTGGGCAATCAGGATTCCCAACAATGTTAGACCACCTCCAATATAGTGAAACACCTGTAAATGCTCTCCCAATAGCGCCACTGCAATCAATGCGGTAAATAACGGCAGTAAGTTCATAAAAATACTGTTGCGATTCGGCCCTAAATGTCTGACACCCTCAATCCATAAATAAGATAACAATACAGACGAGAAAATACTGGCATATACAATCAATGGAATGGTGTGCTGATTCAACAACCGTCCCGAAGCAGGTAAAAATACAAAAAAAGGCAGTACATATAAAATGGCAAAACTCGATTGCACAAAATTGGATTGCCATGCGGGAATCGGCATTTTCCAACGTTTCAGCAACACTCCATACAAGGCGTAACCCGCAGCCGCAATCAGCATTAGGCCATCACCCAAATGTACACCCTGTTGCCAAATCTGGGAAATGCTGCCATGACTCAACAAGTAGAGAATCCCATAAAATGACAAGGCACCACCAAACAACATGCCATAACTGATTTTGTCTTTCAGAACCACGCTACTCAACATCATGGTGAGTAAGGGAATCAATGCGGTCACAATCGCCATATTGGTTGCAGTGGTGGTGGATGCAGCCTGATAGGACAAAAATTGGAATAAAGACACCGACAGAAAACCACCCAATGCCAACTGTTTCCAATACTGTTTGATGGTTTGCCTGTTTCTCCAGACAGGAACCAGCACAAAAGTGCTCATCACTGCGAGTGCAAGCACCAAACGATAAAAGGTAATCGCAACAGGAGAAATGGCATGGCTTGCCATTTTGGAAACCACCACATTACCCGCCCAGAACAAAATGGCGAATAAGGGATAAAAATAAGCTTTCTGAAACATGGTCTCAACCTATACATGGGTATGTAGATCATGCTAAAAAATAATCAGTACATCGTTTCTCGATAAAAAGACTAAAACTATCGCAAAACAGACAGATTATTCAGGTCCAGACTAAAAATGGGAAAGAACTTTAAACATGGCTTTCTGGATTATCCAGTCTATGCCTTTTCAGAAAATTATCCACATGGACATATGGAAGACTGGCATAGCCATGACCGCATCCAGTTAATCCATACCTTGACGGGTGTAATCCGCATACAGACCCATGAAGGGATTTGGATCATCCCACCTGGACGTGGTGCCTGGATTCCAGCACAAAAAAAACATGCCCTACTCAGCAGTGGTGATGTCAAGGCACGGGGCGTTTTTATTGAAGCCATTGCTGATACTGACCTCATCAATCAATGTCGTGTGGTGGCGATTCCTGCCTTGTTGCGTGAGTTGATGAGCAGCGCAATGCAGATACAGACGACCATTCAACCCAATACCCGCAATGAAAGACTGCTCCAGCTAATTTTGGATGAAGTCCGAATATTGCCTGCCCTTGCCTTTAACCTCCCCGATCCTCAAAATCCAAGGCTGCAACAGCTGTGTTTAAATATAAAAAGTCATCTGGATTTGAACTGGAATCTGGAAGATACCGCCCAACAGCTACATATCAGTAGCAAGACTCTTGCACGACATTTCCAAAGGGAAACAGGTCTACATTTTTCACATTGGGTTCGACAGGCCAAACTAATGCAGGCCATGATTGATTTAGCCATGAAAAAACCTGTTCTCAATGTGGCGATTGATTTGGGCTATGACAGCCCAAGTGCCTTTAGTGCCATGTTTAAACGTGAACTGGGCATGACCCCAAGTGATTATCTCAACCAGTTTCAGGAAAATGAGTAGTTGGTTCAATCCATTTAAGTGGATGGGAAAATCTCAGTCACTCTAGGCAAACGAAATCCACAGCTCATTTCTTTCTCTTGCAGAGAAGCATACAATACGTTCAGTTTCTTCCAGCCAGCATTCGATATGGACTCTCATCAAGCTGATCGCAACCTGTTTCTGGCGATTGGTTGTCTCACCATTTCCGCACTGCTTTTTTCAGTGATGGGCATTTGTATCCGATATGCCTCCCATAGTGTTGATAACTACACCATTGTGTTTTTCCGTAATGTGGTTGGATTAATCCTGTTTCTTCCCTTTATCTTCAAGCAGGGAATTGGCTTTGTGAAAACGGAAAAACTATGGATGCATACATGGCGTAGTGTGGTTGGGCTTGCTGCAATGTATGGATTTTTCTATGCGATTGCCCACCTGAAATTATCCAATGCCATGGTGTTTACCTACTCTTCCCCTATTTTTATTCCACTGATTGCATGGCTGTTTTTAAAGGAACGGATTACCACGGCAATGCTCTGTGCCGCAGCCTTGGGCTTTATCGGGGTATTTTGTGTGGCAAAGCCTGATCAAGGTTTGCTGAACTGGATTTCAATGGTTGGCATCGCTTCCAGCCTATTGGCCTCCATGGCATTTGTTACCGTTCGGGCACTCACCCAGACCGAACCACCTGAGCGAATCGTATTTTATTTCTGTTTTATTGGTAGCTTACTTTCTATTATTCCGATGTTTTGGGTATGGCGGCCTTATCATCTACAAGAATTATTCTTTTTAATTGCGGCGGGTGTACTGGCAAATGTCAGCCAGATTTTTATGTCACATGCCTACCGTCTTGCTCCTGCTGGGCAGATCGCACCAGTCAACTATATGGCGATTATCTTTGCGGGTATTTGGGGCTTTTTGCTGTGGAATGAAGTGCCAGATTTATACAGTGTGATTGGGTTTGGCTTTATCCTGATTGCAATTACTCTATCCAGCCCATTGATAGAAAGATCAAGAGCTTCAGCACGCTAAACGCCATGCTTTAGATAAGGTGTAAAATATTCTTCCTGACCGTAAGCATGCGCTGAACCCCCATGCTGGCAAATTCGTCCGCCGCATTGGCTTTCATCTGTTCTTGAACTTGTGTCTCAATATCAGGATGTCGATCACAAGATGGGTTTTCAGGTTCAGCCCGTAAAAACGAGTACTGCATCCCTGTTGTTTGATCACCGTAAAGACGCTCCCCCATGCGGAGCATTTGACCGTAAATCATCTCGCCAGTACCAAATAAGCAAAGTCATTAGCAACAAAGCAAGAATGATAAATGTTGATATCCAATCATTCCAGATATAGCCTATTCGCGCTAACCCAGACTTTTCTCTTGATCATTTTGCATATCTATTCCAGTTTATTGTTATCAACACCCATCCAAAGATGTTGAATCATGCGATATCCATGGTTGATAGATAAAAAATTACCCTACCATAACCAATCTCTTTTTAAACCGCCTAAATTCGTAGCAAACTCCCTCAAAAAGAACAATCATTTTTATTATTTATTATAATTTTATCAATGAGTTATTTTTAAAAAACCACTGCATTTACCATATTCTAGAACCGATCATCCATTAGAGTCTGACAGCCTATGCTTAAAAGATAATCCCGAATAAGGCCATTAAGAAAATTTTTAAAAATAACACTGAGAATATAAAAACAGAAAAACAGGTTCTTAAAACAAGCTTAAAAAATATAAAAAAAAGCACTCGAAAGTGCTTTTTTTACTGCTTGTTACTTATTATTGATACCAACCAAATAGTTTAAAAAAGTACGGGACATAGGCAATAATTAAAATTGCAGGCACCATCACTAAGAGCGGGAGTATCCAACGTTCAAAACGATAATAAAAAGACAAATGTCGAACTTCTGCATCAGCCTCAGCAACCTCTGCATCGCCAATTGCTTGTCGAGCCAAGAGGTGATTTAACGCAACAGGCGGTGTGACATATCCTAATTCGAAGCCAATAAGTGCAATCATCCAGAAATGGATAGGATCAATCCCATACTGATATGCCACTGGGGCAACGGTTGCTGTAATTAAAATAACAGCACCAAATGGATCCATGACCATACCCACAAATACCATCAACACAACAATCAGGCTAATCACAACAAAGAGGCTATCAATATTTTGAGGGAAAGCTTCCATGATATGAATTTGCTCAAGGAAACCACCAACACTGACAGAAAGTGCCATCAAAATGACTAACGCACCAATATGTCCAACCGTTTCACTGGTTGAAGCATGTAATGCTTTACCAAAAGATACTTTACGCTCTGGATTACGTGGATCATCTACTGGATTCACGCTAGGTACTGGTTGAGAGCCATCTGGTGGTGCAGTATATATATTTAGCGTACTGTCCCAATGTCCTACAGGCGCTAAAGGTGCAGGCTCTTTGCGTAGCTTATCAAACAAGACCATCAATAATAAAATCACAGGCATCATCACTGGTGCTGTAAATTCATTTAAGTCTGTTGATAATGCATGTTTATAGAATAACCAAATAAGAATAAAGATGACGATGTACGGTGAAACTGGTACAAATGCACGGAGTGATTTTGGTAATGCAACTTTAAATGGTGCAATACGGAATTTCTGCTCAGCAAAAATTAATGCAATGATTAAAAATAAGGTAGATGTCAGTAAGAAAGTATACATACCATATTTATAAAGCAAATCGGTTGTCACTTCTTTATTGAGCGAAGCAACAACAACAATTAATAAACATGGACGAAGTACGACCCCCATTGAACCAGATAATGCCGTTGCTGCTAAAGCAAACTGGCGACGACCACCTGCATTCCATACTTCTTTATAAATAATTGCCCCTGCTGCAATTACAAAAATACCAGAAGCACCTGTATAAGCCGTAGGTAGTGCAGCAGCCAGCAAGATCAACCACGTTAAGGTTTCAGGTGCTAAATTCCACGGACGCAAGATATTGAGGAATAAATCAACAATACGTGTCTGTTTGAGCAACATACCTGCCCAAACAAATAACGCAAGATTCAGGAAAATATTTGAAAATTCAACCAACTGACCAAGATAAATACCTTGCCCCATTGGATAGTCCATAAAGAATGTGAACGCAACGCCTGTCATAATTGCCATATAGGCATACAACGGTACACTCAAGAATGCCAAACCGACACTGCCACCCTCTTGAGTTGGTTGAGGTGCTTTAACCAGTTGGAACAAACTGATTACTGTCAATATCCCAAATAAAGCCATCCACAACCAATAAATCACAGTCATTTCAGGGGTAATTGGAACACCTGAATTCATGACAGATTTATATTGGCTGATTACAGATGCAGTGAGAAAACCATTACCGACCAGCATCGCAATACTGTAGACACGGAAATCAATTTTAGTTGCAGGACTACGCAAACCAATGTGGTGTGTTTTTAGTGCTGCACTGATTGCTGCAAATACAACCATAATGACCAAAAATAAAGCACGGTTCTCTGTACCAAATTTAAAGATACCAAAGAAACTCGTTTCAATTTTTCGATAAGTGCGAACACTAGGATGCGCTTCAATGTGCTTCATCGCCTTATCATAGAATTGATATTTTTCATCACACTGTTGTTGTGCAGCCAATAAAGAAGCTCGCACATCAGATTCAGAGGCCACACCAAACATACTGGCGAACTCGTCCGCAGCATTGATTTTCATCTGCTCTTGCACTTGAGCATCAATGTCTGGGTTTCGGTCACAGGTTGGTTTCTCTGGTTCTGCACGAAGAAATGAATACTGCATTCCAGTATCAGGATCACCATACAAGCGCTCCCCCATACGTAATAACTGACCATGAATCATCTCTCCTGTACCAATAATGAGCGTCATTAATAGCAAGAAGAGGATGACAAATGTCGATATCCATTCTGTCCAGATATGGCTTACTAGACCTAATCCAGACTTTTTCTCTTGATCATTTTGCATGTCTATTCCAGTTTATTGTTATCAACACCCATCCAAAGATGTTGAATCATGCGATGTCCATGGTTGATAGATAAATGAATTTACCCTCGTCTTAACCAATCCCTTTTTAAACCGCCTAAATTTGCAGCAAACTTTTTTAAAAAAGAATGACTACAATCACTTTTTTGTTGGTTGTTTTTATCAATTTGTGTGTTCTCTATGTCGTTTTCTTAACAATGAATAACCTAACCCACAGAACAAACCACCAATCGCACCAATCAAATGCGCTTCAGTTAATACGGGGCTACCAATCAGCTGGGCTGTCCCTGTTTGGCCAAAAGTATTTTCCCAAACGATTTTCATGGCAATCAGCACCAGAACCAGGATTGCAAATTTACGTTCTTTTGGATACTGCAAATACACCAGACTGACTGCGGTATAAAGACCATGTAACACGCCAGAAAGTCCAGCATAAGCCTCTATATAAGGTAGGTAAAAATAAAAGGCCAGACTAATAAATGGAGGGAGTACCAATAACAATGCACATAAATGCCAGTTACGAGCATGAGGGAAGATAAAAGGAAGAAAAGAAAATGCCAACATATTTAGAAAGAAATGCATCCATCCAACATGTACCCAGTGCGCTGTCCATAAACGCCAGAACTCGGTCAGTAAATCTGGTTTCCAATAAATGAAATGATCAGCAAAGACTTGCAGGCATGCTGACACTGAAATACATACAGCGATCAAAATGACTTTCCCTATCCATATTTGATCTTTCATTTATATCTACCTCATGAAAAAACAGACCTTTTACAAGTTGAGATGTTTCTCATGTAAAAGGTCGTTTAATTCAGGTTACTCAGCAGGCTGGTTTTCTGCTGGAGCTTCCGCTCCGCTACCGCCATCAAACAATTCATCTAAAGATGAGTCTTCCTGTTTGTCATCCCAGAACGTGGTTAGCCCCTCATCACCGGCCCTTACACCTGTATTTTCAGTCCAGTAACGGTCTGCAATACCACGTACCATCAAACCAGCCATTTTATCAATCAGGCGGAACTGGGGATTTGCAGGTTTATCTTCAGTGGATGCCGCCGCATAAGAACGGAACGCATCACGGAGTTTGGCATCATCACCACTTGCCTGTGCCGCAACCGCATACAGGGCATGGGCCAGACGTACACCTTTCTTCTCACCAATCTGCATGGATTCTTTCATGGTTGCATAAGGTTCAGGCTTGCCGTCACCCGCGCCTGGCAACAATGTCCAGATCACGGCACGGGTTGCCATCGGTGCACCCCAGAATTTTTCATTGTCCAAACATGCCATACCACGTTCAACAATCCCTGCGATATCTTTTGGCACATTGATTGCACCACCTGAGTTAATATCATTGGTCATGGCTTGCAAACCACTGACCATACCCAATAAATAAACTGTTTGGTCAAGGTCATTGCGCATAGTTGGACATGAGTCGCCTAACTTATACTTATATTTTGCTTCCCAACGGTTTGCAAACAGTTGATAACCCGCATATTGACGTTCAGCAGCAATACCTGCCCAACGTTTCTGTTCAATACGCGCATCCTGAGCCTCTGTCACCTGCCCCATCTTGGCTGCACGTAAATAGCGTAATTCAGCTTCCAGTGCCTGATTTTCAGCACACATACCTGCGCCTGAATACAACAACACTGCCATACGCGTTGGGTCAGCACCCATATCTTTAGTTGACATAATGGCTGGTGTTAAGGCATTGCCCGAATTACACACCATTTCAGCATCATCCATCCCTAAAATTGGGGGTACGATATGATTTTCACTAAAACTTAATGCGACATTAGCCCCTGTTTTAATGATTTGTGAACATCCAGATAATATTGAAGTTGTAAGTAACGCAACCGCCACACCCTGTCCAATTTTATGGAGTTTAGGCATCTTCCTGTCCTCTAATTAATTTGTTTTTTCCTTTTAGGTGTACCTTATCAGATGCAATACCCGAATTAAAGAGTAGTTACTCTAATTTTAACGTGGACATTTTGACACATTTCACAGATAAATTAATTGACAGATGATTGGTAATTCAAAAATTTTAGGCAAAAAAAAGTAGCATTGCGACGGTTCAGCACATGCTACTTATTAACTGGTAAAAACGTGAAACTGTTTATATTTTAGTTGTGTTGCATATAATCCTTAAGTAACGTTCCAGTTCTTCCTACAACAATCGCCATAACGATTGCAATTACCAGAAACATCCACATTGAAATCTCCATAGAGACCTCCTACACTTTGCGTATCCACTTTTGGTGGACACTAGATTGGCGTTCATCATCATTATTCACTGGGAGTGTGTATATTGATGACACTTTCAATCTCTTTCTCTTGTTCACAGCAACCCTGGATTGACGTGATTCAAGAAGTTCCCTGAGTAAAGTTCCTGCTCTTCCTATAACGATTGCGAAAACCACTGCAATCACCAGAAACGACCATGTTGGAATTTCCATCATTTTGGACCTCCACCATACTTTACGTTGGTGTTTGTACTTTAACGAAAAGAAGTATGAGTTCAGGTCTGGATTGTCTGACAATCATAATTTTCATGAATTTTTAGAGAACTTAATCTAACAATTTTACAAAATCTTATTCAAAAAAAATTAAGATATTGATATATTTATGTTTATTAATTTTATACAGTTATAGAATTGTCAAACAATTAGCATAGTTTTACCAGTGTTTTTAGGTTTTTCCACTGTGTAACGGGCAATTGATCCCACCAAATGATGCAGGTTTTGTCATGAGAAGCAGAAAAATAGAGGACAACATAGCAGTGGTGGTCGATCATTTTCACAATTTGCCGACGCTGTATCGGCAGATCTGAAACGGCAAACTCAAATGACCAGTCTTGATCTTCCAGATGTTCAAAACGCTTGACTTGAGGTTGCTGCAAAAACCTGAACCAGGCAATGACCATGATCCCCAGACACAGCAGCCAAATCCCCAAAGCTAATAGCTGATAGAGTAAAATCATCAGGAAAATAAAAATTAACAGTTGCAAAACAATCATAAAGCGACTGGCTTGCAACTCAAAAACACGATTAGCCGTGGACATACTGTTTTAATTTTAGGATAAATTCCTTGATTTCAGCTCTTGGCGCTTCACCCACTTCCATAAACCAGTCCAGCAAGTCAGGGTCTTCCTGATCAACCAGTTCGGCAAACAAGGCCTTTTCTGCTGGGTCTGCACTGAGATAATAGTTTTTGACGTAGGGATCAAAATACACATCAATTTCTTTTAAACCACGACGTGAACGATAAATCACCTTACGTTCTTCAAGTGTCATTTCATCGGACATCATTTATTCCACTATGCAACTATTTGGGCCTAGTTTACCCGATCCCCTCAAGAATTTCGCTGGGATTTTTCCCAAGTGACCAAATACATCAGTCAAATTGAGCATTGATCACATTGTCCACTATTTTCAATTTCTTGTATCGTGGCAATGAATGTTTAAATCCAACACTCTAGGGAAAAAATAACAAATGCAATCAGGTGCAATTCGTCCAATTCCAAATATGTTACCGCGTAAGCTATTTACTTCTGAGCATGAAGCATTCCGCGAAACAGTCCGTAAATTTTATGAAAAAGAAGTTGTTCCCAATATTGAGAAATATGAGAAACAACAGCATGTTGACCGTGACTTATGGAACAAGGCGGGCGAGCTGGGCCTGCTCTGCACCACCATGCCTGAAGAATATGGTGGTTCAGGTGTGGATCGTCTATACAGCATGATCCTGATTGAAGAGCAGGCCTATGCCATGGACTCAAGTACAGGCTTTTCCCTACACTCAGACATCGTTGCCAACTATATCAACAACTTTGGTAATGAAGAGCAAAAACAAAAATGGCTGCCTAAAATGGCGACAGGTGAAACTGTTACTGCCATTGCAATGACTGAACCAGGTACAGGTTCAGATTTACAGGCCGTACGCACCACTGCGGTACTGGATGGTGATGAATATGTGATTAATGGTTCTAAAATCTTCATCACCAATGGCTATCTCTGCGATATGGCGATTGTGGTCTGCAAAACAGGCAACAATGAAAAAGGTTCTGCTAACTTATCCCTCATTATCGTTGAAGCTGATCGCGCAGGCTTTAGTAAAGGCAAGCCTTTAAATAAAATCGGTATGAAAGGTCAGGACACCTGTGAACTGTTCTTTGACAATGTCCGTGTACCCAAAGAAAACTTACTGGGCATGGAAGGCATGGGCTTTATCATGCTGATGAAAGAGCTGGCTTGGGAACGTATGCTGGTGGCGATTATCTGTCAGGCAGGTGCTGAAGCAGCGTTTGCACATACAGTACAATACACCAAAGACCGTAAGGCATTCGGTAAGCCAATCGGCACTTTCCAGAACACTCGTTTTAAGCTGGCAGAATTGCGTACAGAAATTGATTTCTGCCGTACTTATCTGGATCGTTGCATGGAACTCCAGCTGGAAGAAAGCTTGGGCGTGGATGCAGCGGCAGCAGCAAAATATAAACTCTCGGATATGTTCTCAAAAGTTGTGGATGACTGCCTACAATTACATGGTGGTTATGGCTATATGCTGGAATACCCAATTGCCCGTGCCTATATCGACAACCGTGCCAACCGTATTTATGCAGGTACCAACGAAATCATGAAAGAGTTGATTTCCCGTACCCTATAAGCTTAAAAATTCAAAAGGGGAATAGTGTTGATTCACTATTCCCTTTTTTATTTATTTCTGTTCAGTTTTTTCAGGTTGCTGAACAGGTGCTGGATTCATGCGGGCCATCAACTGTTTAACTGTTGGGTTTTCCACATGCTGCTGCATGGTGGTGTTGAGTGCGGTACGCGCATTTTGAGTGGTGTAATGTGCCACTTCACTGCCAATTTCACTGGCTTTCTTGGCCCAGGCTTTGCCTTCCGCAGACTGATAGAATGAGAGTGCAGCCTGTAGCTCTTTCTGGCTAAATGTTTCTACATAACGTTGCACAATGAACTGTTTTCTTTGTTCAGAATTGAGATTCTTGGTTAAATCTGTATAAAACTCTGCTGGGATATCTTTGGGTAAGCGCATTTTAATTTGATCCAGGATCAACTTGTCTGTCGCTTCCAGCCCCTGCTCCGTTCCATCTACCTCAACAAGCTTCTGTGCAATCAATTCCTTTTGTTTTACATCATCTGCCAAAACAGCGGTACTGAACAATAATGCCCCTAAAACCACCCATTGCTTCATCACTCTTTCCCTGATTTTCAATTTTTTAATGTCATCAAATATACGCGATATTCTTCTGATTGAAAGAATATCCAAAGCCATATCAATAAAAAAACCCCATGTATTTACATGAGGTTCTCAATTTCACCTATGTCAGATTATGACACTAGCTTTGGCTTACGATCTGCCTGTTCACCACGTTTGTGGAACTGTAAAACATCATCATTAAATTTAGCGTCTTTCAATTCCTTGCGGTCAGCAAGATAGTTGTTGGTGATCTTCCACGGTGCCTGTTTACCTTGTTTTGGCATCACATCCGCTGCACGGGCAATATAACCCGAAGACATTTTACCCATAATGGTGTCTTGCTCAAGTTGTAACGGATCTGCATGAGCAATCACTTCATCATAACCATTCTTGTCCATATGGTTGATTAAACGGCAGATATAATCCGCAGCAATATCAACCTTGAGTGTCCATGAAGCATTGATATAACCAATGATCATTGCCATATTCGGCACATCACTCACCATCACACCCTGATACAGCATATGTTGTGAAGTATTCATTGGCTTGCCATCAATCGAACCTTTCACACCACCTAAAATCTGAATCTCCAAACCAGTTGCAGAAATAACGATATCTGCTTCCAAATGTTTACCTGATTTTAACTGGATACCATTCGCAGTGAACTTCTCAATTTGATCCGTTTCAACACTTGCCTTACCTTCACGTAATGCCTTGAATAAATCACCATCTGGTACAACACATAAACGCTGGTCCCAAGGGTTGTAGCTTGGCGTAAAGTGCTTCATGTCCACTTTACCTTTCAACTGCAACTCAATACCTTTCAACAATAAACGACGTACTGTTTTTGGATATTTTTGCGCCAGCGCATAGATACCACGTTGCATACCAATATTACGTGCACGGGTAAACTTATAGGCTGTTTCCTCAGACATAAATTTACGTGTTTTTTCATAAATAAAGTCGATTGAAGGAATTGTTGCAATATATGTTGGTGAACGCTGCAACATGGTGACATGCCCTGCTCCACCTTTCACCATTGACGGTACCAAGGTAATTGCTGTTGCGCCACTACCAATAATGACCACTTTCTTGCCTGTATAATCTAGGTTTTCAGGCCAGTGTTGTGGATGAATGAATTGGCCTTTAAAGTCTTCCTGTTTCGGAAATTTCGGTGCATAACCTTGGTCATAGTTATAGTAACCAGTACACCCCATAACAAAGTTAGCCGACCAAGTCTGCTTCTTGTTGTTATTGTCTTCAATTTCTACAAACCATTTTTTCTTAGCTGAATCATAGTTAGCTGAAAGGACACGATGACCAAAATGAATCTTATCTTTCAGATTGTTTTCGCTGATGACGTCACTTAAATAGCCTTTAATTTCAGCACCACTTGCAAGAACTTTCTCTTTGGCCCAAGGTTTAAAATTAAAACCAAAAGTTGACATATCAGAATCAGAACGAATACCAGGATAACGGAACAGATCCCAAGTTCCACCAAAGCTTTCACGACGCTCTAGAATTTCAAAATTACGTTGTGGACAGTTTTTAGAAAGGTGCACGGCTAACCCAATCCCAGAGATACCAGCACCAATAATTAATACATCAACTTGCTTTTCCATTGTTTTTATACCCTGTATAAATCATGTCTTTATTAAAGCACAAATTTGACAATACACAATGTCAAGTTTAGTCATTCATCGGTTTTTTTATATCAGTTCGGGACATTTTAAAGAAATATGGGTGAAAAAAATCTTGAGATTTTTGCTTGGATTTCTTTCATTAGAAGATTTAGCTTTAGTAAAAGGATAAGATTACTACACTCATAGAATGCTTAGAGACAAACTTTATTCAAGATCGGAAAGCAAGTAGACTCTAAGAAACAGGCATGAAACGAGAAAGTTTTGTAAAAAGCCGTTCGAGTACACAACCCTTTAAAACGGCCTAAGATAAAATCAAATGTGAAAAAGAAAATTTCAATAATTTTATACAGTTATATTGTGAAGTTATAAGTATTAATATCAGTTCCATGTGAATATATCCATACTTACTACTTTAAAATATGAAAAAGCTTTGCGTTATATCAATCCTTTTTCATGTATCCGTTGTAAATTATTTTGTGCATCTGTATTTCCTTGGGTCGCTGCCTTGCTAAACCATTCAAATGCTTTTTCTAAATCTTGTACTACACCATGACCATTTTCATATAATACTCCCAGATTATTTTGTGCCCCAATATCACCTTGAATCGCTGCCTTGCTAAACAATTCAAATGCTTTTTCATAACTTTGACTTACGCCAAGCCCCTGATAATACATTGAACCGAGGTTATTTTGCGCTTCTTTACTTCCTTGGGCTGCTGCTTTTCCAAACCATTCAAATGCTTTTTTATCATTTTGGGCTATGCCTTGGCCAACAATATACATCACTCCAAGATTATTTTGTGCTCCAATATCACCTTGAATCGCTGCCTTGCTAAATAATTCAAACGCTTTTTCATAATTTTGTACTATTCCAATGCCATTGTAATACATTGATCCAAGATTATATTGTGCTTCTCTATATTCTTGCGCGACTGCCTTACTATACCATTTAAATGCTTTGGTATAATTTTGTGCTATAGCTTGACCATACTGATACATCACTCCAAGATTATTTTGAGCACTTGCATTACCTTGTACAGCTAGCTTGGTGTACAACTCGAACGCTTTCTCATAATTTTGTAGTGCGCCTTTACTGTTTTGATACACTGTTGCAAGATTATTTTCTGCATCCTTACATCCTAAAGCGACTGCTTTACTATAGCATTCCAATGCTTTGTCATTATTTTGGGCTACACCTTGACCATGTTGATACATCCATCCAAGGTTACTCAACGCTAAAGCATATTCCTGAGCAGCAGACTTGCTATACCATTCAAATGCTTTTTCATAATCTTGTATGACGCCTTGCCCCCTCTGGTACATCACGCCAAGGTTAAATTGTGCATCTGAATTATCTTGAGCCACTGCCTTATTATACCATTTCAATGCTTCTTCATAATCTTGCACAACACCTTCACCATGCTGATATAACGTACCAAGGTTAAATTGTGCATTTACACATTCCTGAGCAGCAGCTTTCTTAAACCATACTAGTGCTTTTTCATAATCTTGAACTACACCCTCACCTTGCCGATATAACACACCAAGGTCATTTTGTGCATCCACATTTCCTTGATTAGCCAATCTTAGCGTATATTTAAATCTAAGATATTTTGCAAAAGTTGGCGTAATAAAAAACAATATAAGGATGATTATGCGGAATATTTGATCTTTAATATTCATATTTCTAGTCTAAAAAATATTAATTTAATATATTTCAAATAGGATTAAAATAAATATATTCAATTTAAGTTTATTAAAATACTACCTATTTCAATTTTATTTTAAATAAAGATTATTACTTAAACAAAAAGTTAAGAGTTAAAATTATTTAAAATAAGCAATAAAAAAGGTCGGAATAAACCGACCTTTTTTGAACAACTGAGCTGCTCTTGTACGTGAAAGTATTATTTTACTTCACGGTCTACAAGTTCAACGTAAGCCATCGGTGCAGCATCACCTGCACGGAAGCCCGCTTTAAGAACACGTAGATAACCGCCGTTACGCTCTTTGTAACGAGGGCCAAGAACGGTAAATAATTTACCAACAGTTGCTGCAGAACGAGTACGAGCAAACGCTAAACGACGGTTTGCTACTGTATCGTTTTTAGCTAAAGTGATTAAAGGCTCAGCAACGCGGCGAAGTTCTTTCGCTTTAGGCAAAGTTGTTTTAATTAACTCATGCTCAACCAAAGCATTTGTTAAATTTTGGAACAACGCCTTACGATGGCTGCTTGTACGGCCTAATTTCACACCACTATTACGATGACGCATGGTGATAGTCCTACTTAATTAACGGCTACGATAGGCAAAACGGTCATCCATACGGAGGCTAGCTGGTGGCCAGTTCTCCAAACGCATGCCGAGTTGTAAACCTTTCGATGCCAAAACATCTTTGATCTCTGTTAACGATTTTTTGCCTAGGTTTGGAGTTTTCAACAACTCAACCTCAGTACGTTGAACAAGATCACCAATGTAGTAAATATTTTCTGCCTTCAAACAGTTAGCAGAACGAACAGTTAGCTCGAGATCATCTACTGGACGAAGCAAGATTGGGTCAACTTCTTCGCGCGGTTCCTGAGCCACAGGAGTTTGGTCTTTCTGAAGATCAACAAAGATTGCAATTTGTTGTTGCAAGATTGTTGCCGCTTTGCGGATCGCTTCCTCAGGATCAACCGTTCCGTTGGTTTCAAGATCGATTACGAGTTTATCAAGATCGGTACGTTGTTCTACACGCGCATTTTCTACGGTATAAGACACACGCTTAATCGGGCTATAAGACGCATCTAACTGTAAACGGCCTACTGGACGTGTTTCACCTTCAGGGAAACGTGAGTCAGATGTTTCATAACCACGACCTTGAGCAACTTTAAGGCGCATTTTCAATGAACCAGAAGAACTCAAAGTACCGATTAAATGATCAGGGTTAACCACTTCAACATTGTGAGGCAAACGGAGGTCAGCTGCTGTTACGTCACCTGCACCCTGCTTTTCCAATGTTAAATATGCTTCGTTTTGATCGAACAGCTTAATAGACAATCCTTTTAGGTTCAGCAAGAGCTCGACGATGTCCTGCTGCAAGCCTTCTAAAGTACTGTACTCGTGCTCGACGCCTTCTATTTCTACTTCAACCACAGCAGCGCCAGGCAAAGAAGACAATAGAATGCGACGTAAAGCATTACCTAGAGTATGACCAAAGCCACGCTCCAAAGGTTCCAGAATCACTTTTGCCGAGGTCCCGCTCACCGCTTCGACCTTGATCGCTTGCGGAGTTAGAAACTCGTTTGCAGTACGCGTCATTTATTGCTACCTCAAGGATTATTTAGAATACAATTCTACAATCAAGCTTTCGTTGATTTCAGCAGGTAGATCAGAACGATCAGGTGCAGCTTTGAACGTACCTTCCAACTTAGAATGATCAACTTCCATCCAAGCAGGGATACCACGTTGAGCAGCTAATTCAATTGCATTTTTGATACGCAATTGTTGTTTAGCGCCTTCATGAACCGCAATTACATCACCCGCTTTTACTTGAATAGACGCAATGTTTACACGACGGCCATTTAAAGTAATAGAACGGTGACTAACTAACTGACGAGCTTCTGCACGTGTAGAACCAAAACCCATGCGATAAACAACGTTATCCAGACGGCTTTCAAGCAGTTTCAACAAGTTTTCACCTGTTGCGCCTTTAACACGAGCTGCTTCTTTATAGTAGTTACTAAATTGACGCTCTAACACACCGTACATACGACGTACTTTTTGTTTTTCACGTAATTGTAGTGAATACTCAGATTGTTTACCACCACGAGCCGCACCATGTTGACCAGGTGCTTTGTTCGCTTTTTTAGTTTTTACATCAAACGGTTTAACGCCTGATTTAAGTTGCAGGTCTGTCCCTTCGCGACGAGAGAGTTTGCATTTTGGACCAATATAACGAGCCATGAATGTTTCTCCTTACACGCGACGTTTTTTAGGTGGACGGCAACCGTTGTGAGGAATTGGAGTCACATCGGTAATGCTGTTAATCTTATAACCCACTGCGCCTAATGCACGAACCGCAGACTCACGACCTGGACCAGGACCTTTCACAAGGACATCCAGATTTTTCAAACCGTAATCCAAAGCTGCCTTACCAGCAACTTCAGCAGCTACCTGAGCAGCAAACGGAGTTGATTTACGTGAACCACGGAAGCCTTGTCCACCTGAGGTGGCCCAAGCCAATGCATTACCTTGACGATCGGTAATCGTTACAATGGTGTTATTAAAAGACGCGTGAATGTGTGCAACACCTTCAGAGACGGTACGAGTGACCTTCTTGCGTGTGCGAGTATCTTTAGCCATCTTTTAGCTTCCAGAAATCTTACTTTTTAATCGGTTTGCGCGGACCTTTACGGGTACGTGCGTTAGTTTTGGTGCGTTGTCCGCGAACAGGCAAGCTGCGACGATGACGAAGACCGCGGTAGCAGCCTAAATCCATTAAACGTTTGATGTTCATGGAAATTTCGCGACGTAAATCACCTTCGGTCGGAACCTTGGCAACTTCTGCACGAATCGCATCAAGCTGAGCATCATCTAATTCACGAATTTTCGTGGTTTCAGTGATACCTACAGCAGCTAAGATATTCTTAGCAGTGTGGCGACCGATACCAAAAATATACGTGAGAGAGATAACAGCATGCTTGTTATCCGGAATGTTTACACCGGCAATACGAGCCATTCAATTTTCTCCAAAAAGGCAGTCAAGATAATCAACCGCCCCACAAAAATCTTGAGGGGCGGATAATAACCTAATTAGCCTACTGAAATCAACAGGTCTTAATTAAATTAACCTTGACGCTGCTTATGACGAGGTTCTGCGCTACAAATCACGCGAATAACCCCATTACGACGGATAACTTTGCAGCTACCACAAATTTTCTTTACAGAAGCTTGTACTTTCATGATGAAACCTCTAAGTGCGCTTATCCCTTAGGATGAGCAGTCGTTTTTCTCATTAACGTTTGGTCATCATATTGATGCGAAGTAAGGTGCGCCTGAAGTTGCGCCATAAAGTCCATTACCACAACCACCACAATCAGCAACGATGTTCCACCTAAATGGAATGGAATACCAAATGAACTTTGCAGTACCATCGGCATCAAGCATACGACTGTAATGTAAATTGCACCAATAAATGTCAAACGGTTAAGAATATGATCTAAATAACGAGCCGTTTGCTCACCTGGGCGGATACCAGGCACATATGCTCCGCTACGCTTTAAGTTTTCTGAAACTTCTTTCGGGCTGAACACCAGCGCAGTATAGAAATAACAGAAGAAAATAATTAATGCGCCAAAGAGCATTAAATATAACGGCTGTCCAGGCGATAACACCAATGCCAGATCTTGCAGACTACGTTTTACAATCCCTGCATTTGGATCAGCACTTCCCAACCATTGTCCCAAGCTCGCTGGAAATAATAACAATGAACTTGCAAAAATTGCTGGAATCACACCCGCCATGTTAATTTTTAATGGCAAATGCGTTTGCTGTGCAGTAAATACACGACGACCCTGTTGTTTTTGAGCATAGTTTACTGGAATACGACGCTGTGCCTTTTCAATAAACACAATCGCAGCGAGGACTGCCAACGATAATAAACCGAATACAGCCAAACCAATTAAACTACCTTGACCATTCTGAACAGACGAAAACGACTGAATCACGAGATTTGGCAAACCTGCCACAATACCCGCGAAAATGATCATGGAGATACCATTACCAACACCACGCTCGGTAATCTGCTCCCCCAGCCACATCAAAAACATTGTTCCCGCAACCAACGAAGTGACTGCTGGAACATAGAATGCCAGACCTGAGGTCAGGGTAATTCCCTGACTGATCAGGCCAGCACACATACCCACCCCTTGCACAAGTGCAAGCAGCAGGGTGCCGTAACGCGTATATTGATTGATCTTACGCTTGCCCTGTTCGCCTTCTTTTTTCAAAGCTTCCAGCGAAGGAACCACCGTTGACATCAACTGCACGATAATCGATGCAGAGATATACGGCATGATTCCCAACGCCAGAATTGACATGCGTTCCAACGCACCGCCAGAGAACATGTTAAATAAACCTAAGAAAGTACCTTCATTAGCTTTAAAAAACCGTGCTAGCGCTACGTTATCAATACCTGGCAACGGAATATGCGCTCCTAGTCGAAAGACCAATAACGCGCCAATCAAAAACATTAATCGACGAATAATTTCACGGTATTTCACATGAAATGGTTGGCCTTTCATCATGTTTACATGACCAGTAGAACTAGGAGTCATAGACACTCGAGATTACTCCTCGACTTTACCGCCAGCAGCTTCAACAGCAGCTTTAGCGCCTTTAGTCAACGCAACACCTTGTACAGTGAACGCGCGAGTGATTTCACCAGAAAGCACGATGCGAGCACGAGTTTGGTCACGACGAACAACATTCGCAGCTTTTAAGGTTTCAAGGCTAACAACATCACCTTCAACCTTATTCAACTCAGACAAGCGTACTTCAGCAGTTTTCAAAGCGATTTGGCTAGTGAAACCGAATTTAGGCAAACGACGGTAAAGTGCTGTTTGACCACCTTCAAAGCCTGGACGAGTACCACCACTTTTACGTGAGTTTTGACCCTTGATACCACGACCACCAGTCTTACCAACGCCAGAACCGATACCACGGCCCAGACGACGGTGTTCACGCTTAGCACCTTCTGCAGGTGCAAGTTCATTTAAACGCAGAGTCATGGCTTATTCCTCTACACTAACCATATAGTAGACTTTGTTGATCATACCGCGGTTAGAAGGCGTGTCCTGCACTTCTACAGTATGACCAATACGACGCAGACCTAAACCCTGTAGGCAAAGTTTATGATTTTTTAAACGATGCGAAGAAGATTTGGTCTGGGTAACTTTAATCGTTTTCATGATTGATTACCCTTGAATTTCTTCTACTGACTTACCACGTTTCGCAGCGACTTTCTCAGGAGAAGTCATATCACGCAAACCTTTGAAAGTTGCGTTTACCACGTTGGCAGCATTAGTAGAACCATAACATTTAGCAAGTACGTTATGCACACCTGCAGCTTCAAGAACGGCACGCATAGCACCACCAGCGATTACGCCAGTACCCTCTGAAGCAGGTTGCATGTATACACGGCTTGCACCATGACGAGCATTCACAGGGTGTTGTAAAGTAGTCCCCGCGAGGTCTACAGTGATCATGTTGCGACGAGCAGCTTCAAGCGCCTTAGAAATAGCAGCTGGAACTTCACGTGCCTTACCACGACCAAAACCTACACGACCATTACCATCACCCACAACAGTTAATGCTGTGAAAGAGAAGATACGACCACCCTTAACAACCTTGGCTACACGATCAACGGCAACCAGCTTTTCAACGAGACCTTCGTTTTGTTCAACTTTCGCCATGATTAGAACTCCAAGCCGCCTTCACGGGCAGCATCAGCCAAGGCTTTGATACGACCATGATATTTAAAACCAGAACGGTCAAATGCAACTTTCGTTACACCTGCTGCTTTCGCACGTTCTGCGATTAAAGCACCAACTTTTGTTGCTGCATCGATGTTACCAGTCGCACCGCTACGCAATGATGCATCCAAAGTTGAAGCTTGCGCTAAAACTTTGCCACCATCTGCTGAGATAACTTGTGCATAGATGTGACGCGGCGTGCGGTTGACACACAAACGAGTCGCACCCAATGCACGAATGTGCAAGCGTGTGCTTTTCGCACGACGCAAACGGGATTGTTTCTTTTCGTTCATAAGAACCTCGCGCCTTATTTCTTCTTAGCTTCTTTACGAAGAATAACTTCATCCGAATAACGAACACCTTTACCTTTATATGGTTCAGGAGAACGGTACGCACGGATTTCCGCTGCCACTTGACCTAACAACTGCTTGTTTGCTGATTTCAGGATGATTTCAGTAGCAGTTGGAGTTTCCGCTGTTACCCCTTGAGGTAAAGCGTAGTCAATTGGGTGTGAGTAACCGAGTGCCAGGTTAACAACGTCACCTTTCACCGCAGCTTTATAACCAACACCAACGAGCTGTAACTTACGTTCGAAGCCTTCGCTAACACCTTTTACAAGGTTATTCAATACAGCGCGAGCAGTACCAGCCTGCATCCAGGCATCTTTCGACTCTTTCACTGGAGCAAGTTGAAGTTTACCTTCTTCCTGTTTAAGCTCGACCAGCGCATGCAGGTTGAAAGACAATGTACCTTTGCTGCCTTTCACTTCGACCTGCCGGCCGTTCTGAGTAACTGTTACACCATTAGGTACAGTTACTGGGGCTTTAGCCACACGAGACATGAGGAATCACCTATTAAGAAACAAAAGCAATAACTTCACCACCAACGCCCGCAGCACGTGCAGCGCGATCAGTCATGATGCCTTTGCTTGTAGAAACAATTGCAATACCTAAACCTTGCTTAACGCTTGGAAGTTTATCTTTACCACGGTATTGGCGAAGACCTGGACGGCTTACGCGCTTAACCATTTCGATAACTGGTTTGCCTTCGAAATATTTTAACGTAATAGTCAAAGTAGATTTTGTCTCTTCTTGAGCCACTTCTACATTTGAAATATAACCTTCTTGTTGAAGTACGTTTGCAATAGCAACCTTCAACTTAGAAGAAGGCATAGAAACAGTTTGTTTCTTTGCCATTTGTGCGTTACGAACACGGGTTAGCATGTCGGCAACGGTATCTTGCATACTCATTTAGTCGCTCCTTACCAGCTTGCCTTAACTACGCCTGGTACATCACCCTGCATTACTGTGTCACGTAATTTGTTACGGCTTAGACCGAACTTACGGAAGTAACCATGAGGACGACCAGTTAAACCACAGCGGTTACGAAGACGTACTGGAGATGCATTACGTGGCAATGCTTGTAACTTTAACATCGCTTCGAAACGTTCTTCGTCACTTGCGTTTACATTTGCAATCGTTGCTTTTAATTCAGCACGTTTTGCAGCGTATTTAGCAACTGTCTTTTCGCGTTTCAATTCGCGATTAATCATACCTTTCTTAGCCATATCGACCTCTTATTTGAACGGGAAGCCGAATGCACGCATAAGCGCACGGCCTTCGTCATCGCTACGAGCAGTGGTCGTAATAGTGATGTCTAAACCACGGATACGATCAATTTTGTCAAAATCGATTTCTGGGAAAACGATCTGCTCTTTTAAGCCCATTGAGTAGTTGCCACGACCATCAAATGATTTTGAAGAAAAACCACGGAAGTCACGGATACGAGGGATTGCGATCGAGATCAAACGATCCAGGAATTCGTACATCTGGTCGCCACGTAAAGTAACTTTACAACCAATTGGCCAACCATCACGGATTTTGAAACCAGCGATTGATTTACGCGCAAGGGTCACAACTGGCTTTTGACCAGCAATGAGTTGCATGTCAGCTACAGCGCCTTCCAATAATTTCTTATCAGTTGCAGCTGCGCCTACACCCATGTTCAGGGTGATTTTAGTGATGCGAGGAATCTCCATCACATTCTTAATGCCAAGTTCTTCTTTTAACTTCGCTTTAAGTTCGTCATTGTAACGTGCTTTAAGTCTGGCCATTGCCTTTTCAACCTATTACTTCGCTGCCGCCACTGATTCACCATTTGATTTATAAACGCGAGTTTTCACGCCATCAATCGTTTGGTAACCAACACGGTCAGCCTTTTGGGTTGTAGCATTAAAAATTGCCACGTTTGAAATATGAAGCGTCGCCTCTTGTGTTACGATGCCGCCTTCAGCGCCAGTAGCACGGTTTGGTTTTTGATGCTTCTTCACTAAGTTAAGGCCTTCAACCTTAACTCGGTCTTCAGAAACAGACAAAACAGTACCCTGTTTGCCTTTTTCTTTACCTGCGATCACAATTACTTGATCGCCTTTTTTAATCTTAGCCATGATTGCCTCTTATAGAACTTCAGGAGCCAATGAAATGATTTTCATGAACTGTTCAGTACGAAGTTCACGAGTCACTGGTCCGAAGATACGAGTCGCAATCGGAGCTTTGTTGTTGTTCAAAATAACAGCAGCGTTATCGTCAAAACGAATCACTGAACCATCTGGACGACGGATGCCAAATTTTGTACGAACAACTACAGCATTCATCACGTCACCTTTTTTAACACGTGCGCGTGGAATTGCTTCTTTTACAGTAACTTTAATAATGTCGCCAACAGAAGCATAACGACGATGTGAACCACCTAGTACTTTGATACATTGTACGCGGCGTGCACCACTGTTGTCTGCTACGTCGAGCATACTTTCGGTTTGAATCATTGCCCTACTCCAAAACCGAGCATCACCGGTCGCAATTTCGAAAGGCTCAAAGAGTACTCGAAATTGTCCGATGATGCAACAAGAACGTCTAATTACTCAGCAGCTGCTTCAACGACTTCCACTAAAGTCCAAGCTTTAGTTTTAGAAATTGGGCGGCTTTCTTTGATGGTCACCAAGTCGCCAGTTTTAGCAACATTGTTCTCATCATGAGCGTGTAGTTTAGTTGAACGGCGGATTGATTTGCCATACAACGGGTGTTGAACACGGCGTTCAATAAGCACAACAATAGACTTGTCCATTTTGTCGCTTACAACACGGCCTGTTAACGTGCGGACTGTTTTTTCACTCATTGTCCGTTCCCCTGTTTTTCGGTAAGGAGTGTCTTGATACGAGCAATTGTTTTACGAGCAATTTGCACTTCGTGCGATTTGCCTAGTTGACCAGTTGCTTTCGCCATACGAAGACGGAATTGGTTAAGCTGTTGCTCATCAAGCAACGCTTTCAACTCTTCTACCGACTTTTCACGTAGATCTTTAGTTTTCATTACATCACCGTCCGAGTCACGATAGTGGTTTTAAACGGGAGTTTAGCGGCAGCCAATTCAAAAGCTTCACGCGCCAACTCGTCGCTCACACCTTCAATTTCGTACAGGATCTTACCTGGCTGAATCTGACACACCCAGTATTCCACGCTACCCTTACCTTTACCCATACGAACTTCTAATGGCTTTTCGGTAATTGGTTTGTCTGGGAATACGCGGATGAAGATTTTACCACCACGCTTAATACGACGGCTAATGGTACGACGGCAAGCTTCAATCTGACGCGCAGTCATGCGACCACGTTCAGTTGCTTTAATTGCAATCGAACCAAATGATACTGTACTACCACGATGCGCTAGACCAGTGTTACGGCCTTTGTGCACTTTACGGAATTTGGTACGTTTAGGTTGCAACATGGATTATTCTCCCTTGTCAGCAGCACGGTCATTACGACGTCCACGACGTTGTTCCTGACCTTCACCACGACCACGACCACGTTTAGCTGGACGTTCTTCAGCAGGAGCAGGGTTCATGACTTGTTTCATGCCACCCAAGATCTCACCACGGAAAATCCATACTTTAACGCCGATCGTACCGTAAGTTGTTTCTGCACGCATAGTTGCATAGTCGATGTCCGCACGAAGCGTATGCAAAGGTACACGACCTTCACGATACCATTCAGTACGAGCGATCTCTGCACCACCTAAACGACCAGAAACTTCAACTTTGATACCTTTTGCGCCAGCACGCATGGTGTTTTGAACCGCACGCTTCATAGCACGACGGAACATTACACGCTTTTCCAATTGAGAAGCGATTGCTTCAGCAACTAGACGTGCGTCCAAGTCTGGGCGATCGATTTCATTGATGCTGACTTGCGCTGGAACACCCATGATGTTGGTGAGTTCGCGCTGTAATTTTTCAATATCTTCGCCTTTTTTACCGATCACGATACCAGGACGAGCAGTGCTAATTGTTACCTTAGCAGCGCCTGTAGGACGTTCGATAAGAATGTTGCTTACCATCGCGTTCTTAAGTTTTTTAGTTAAAAACTCACGAACCTGAAGATCTTTAAGCAAGTATTCAGCGTATTGTTTCGGACTCGCATACCAGTTAGCGTTATGGCGTTTCACAACACCCAGGCGGATACCGATTGGATGAACCTTCTGACCCATATCAAACCCCTACCTTAACGGTGATGTGACAAGTACGCTTAGTAATACGGTCTGCACGGCCTTTGGCACGTGGCAGGATACGTTTAAGGCTCATGCCTTCATCAACGTAGATCGTAGTTACTTTAAGGTCATCAACATCTAAGCTGTTGTTGTGTTCAGCATTGGCGATTGCAGACTCAAGTGCCTTTTTAACAAGCACAGCCGCTTTCTTGTTGCTGAAGTTTAAAATGTCTAGCGCGCGCGCAACCGATTTACCACGGATCAAATCAGCAACTAAACGTGCTTTCTGTGCCGAGATAGCGGCACCGCGTAATTTTGCAGTTACTTCCATCATAGCACCTATTAACGTTTAGACTTCTTATCAACACCGTGACCACGATAGGTACGAGTTGGCGCGAATTCACCTAGTTTATGACCAACCATGTGTTCAGTGATAATCACTGGAACGTGGTTACGGCCATTGTGAACAGAAATTGTTAAACCAACAAAGTCTGGCAGGATCATTGAACGACGTGACCAAGTTTTGATCGGCTTACGGTTGTTTGCAGCAATTGCCGCTTCAACTTTAGCGAACAGGTGCGCGTCGACGAATGGACCTTTTTTTAATGAACGAGGCATTAGTCAGATTCCTTTACTTGACGCGACGGTCGCGAATAATCATCTTAGTCGTACGCTTGTTGGTACGTGTCTTGTACCCTTTCGCTTTTTGACCCCATGGGCTTACAGGTTGAATACCCTTGCTACGCCCTTCACCACCACCGTGCGGGTGGTCAACTGGGTTCATTGCCATACCACGTACGGTAGGACGAACACCGCGCCAGCGTGAAGCACCAGCTTTACCCAATGAACGCAGGTTGCTTTCCTGGTTAGAAACTTCACCAATGACAGCGCGACATTCAACGTGGATTTTACGCATTTCACCAGAACGTAAACGAACGATGGCGTAAGAACCATCACGACCCAACAATTGAACCGAAGTACCAGCAGAACGTGCTAACTGAGCACCTTTACCGATTTTAAGTTCAAGGTTATGAAGGGTAGAACCGATTGGCATGTTGCGAAGTGGCAAGCAGTTACCTGGACGAATTGGAGCATCGTTACCAGATTGAACTTTATCACCAGCACGCAGGCCTTTAGGTGCAATGATGTAACGACGTTCGCCGTCAGCATATTTCAACAAAGCAATATGCGCTGTACGGTTAGGATCGTATTCGATGCGCTCTACAGTCGCTGGAATACCATCTTTGTTACGTTTAAAGTCAACAATACGGTAGTTTTGTTTATGACCACCACCCACGTGACGTGTAGTGATGTGACCATTGTTATTACGACCACCAGTACGTTTTTTAGCTTCTACCAACGGTGCATAAGGCGCGCCTTTGTGAAGATGGTCATGAACCACTTTCTCTACAAAGCGACGTCCTGGAGACGTTGGCTTACATTTTTGAATTGGCATAATTTTCGTCCTTATTCCGCTGCGTTGTCAGCGGTATCGCCCAAGTCAGCCATTTCAACATCTTGGCCAGCTTTCAGGGTGACGTATGCTTTTTTAACATCAGAACGGCGTCCCAATGTCTTACCAAAGCGTTTTGTTTTACCCTTGGTGATTGTTGTGTTTACTTTAACAACTTCAACACCAAAGAGTTGTTCAACTGCTTTCTTGATTTCAAGCTTGTTTGCATTTAATGCAACCTTAAACACCTGAACACCAGCAGTATCACCTAAAACTTGTGCTTTTTCTGAGAATACTGGTCCTTGTAGGACTTGATATAGACGTTCGTTGTTCATCCGAGTTCTACCTCAATTTTCTTAGCAGCAGCTACAGACATGACAACTTTATCGAATGCGATCAAGCTAACAGGATCAATTGCAGTTGCATCCACCACATCAACGTGTGGAAGGTTGCGCGCTGCAAGATATAAGTTCTCATCTACAGCATCTGTAACGATCAATGCACGAGTTGCATTCAAGTCGTTCAATTTAGCAAGCAAGTCTTTGGTTTTAGGAGCAGCAACAGCAAACTCTTCAACCAATACAAGACGATCCTGGCGAACAAGTTCAGCCAAAATACATTGCATTGCACCGCGATACATCTTACGGTTTACTTTTTGAGACCAATCCTGTGGGCGAGCAGCAAAAGTTTTACCACCACCAACCCAGATTGGGCTACGAATAGAACCCGCACGAGCGCGACCAGTACCTTTTTGACGGAATGGCTTTTTACCACCACCAGAAACATCTGCACGTGATTTGTGAGCACGAGTACCTTGACGGCCACCAGCTAGATAAGCTGTAACAACCTGGTGTACAAGAGCTTCGTTAAATTCACGACCAAAAGCAACTTCTGATAATTCAACCGCAGCGCCAGAAACAGTTTTTAAATTCATTCTATTTCACCTTACGCTTTGATGGTAGGACGTACAATCACGTCACCATTCGTTGCACCAGGGATTGCACCTTTAACAACTAAAACAGAACGTTCAGCGTCAATAGATACGATTTCAAGACCTTGAACCGTTACGCGTTCATCACCTAGGTGACCAGCCATTTTCTTGCCTTTGAACACGCGACCAGGTGTCTGGTTTTGACCTGTAGAACCTAATACACGGTGAGATACAGAGTTACCATGTGTAGCGTCTTGCGTACGGAAGTTCCAACGCTTAACACCACCCTGGAAGCCTTTACCTTTAGACTGACCAGTTACGTCAACAATTTGACCCACTGTGAACAGATCAACACCGATAGAACCACCAACTTCACGGCCTTCAAGCTCAGCTTCAGTAACACGGAACTCTTTAACCAGACGACCAGCAGCAACACCCGCTTTCGCGAAGTGGCCTTTCTGAGCGTTAGTTACGCGCGATTCGCGACGTTCACCAGTAGTTACTTGAATTGCTTGATAACCATCAGTTTCAAGTGTTTTGATTTGCGTAATGCGGTTTGGATCGACTTCGATCACTGTTACTGGAACAGAAACACCTGCTTCAGTAAAGATGCGAGTCATACCACATTTGCGACCGACTAAACCAATAGCCATGTGCATAAACCTCTAAAAAAGCGGCCTAATTAACTTAGAGTTAATTAACCGAAAGCCTTAACCCAAAGCGATCTGAACATCAACACCAGCAGCAAGATCCAACTTCATCAATGCATCAACAGTTTTATCTGTTGGTTGAACAATGTCGATCAGGCGTTTATAAGTGCGGATTTCATACTGGTCACGAGCGTCTTTGTTGACGTGTGGTGAAGTAAGAACGTTGAAGCGTTCGATGCGAGTAGGCATCGGGATTGGACCACACACCTGTGCGCCAGTACGCTTAGCGGTTTCTACGATCTCTTGAGCAGATTGATCAATCAGGCGATGATCAAAAGACTTCAAACGGATACGAATTCTCTGGTTAGACATACCAGTAAACTCCAAGCCAAATATATAAAGAATCACCCATGACGCACCTCACCTTTTGGCAAGTGTCAAGGGCAGTGAAATTCACTAAGGTCGTGATCGATGCCACGACTGTAATGCGTTGACTACTTTCTTCGTAGAAAACGCCCTCCATTTGAGGGTCGCCCATTATAGCGATTGTTTAAGTCTTATGCAATTCTTCTTTTCTTTTTTTGGCCTTAAAGCCCGCCTATGCGCTCACCACATAGTCAATCGCCTGATTCAGCAGGGTATTACCCTGTTCAAATCTGCTTTGATTGGATTTTTTCAACTCTGCAATGGATTGTACATATTCCCCATTAAATACCGCCATATCCTCCTCATTTTCAATCAATAGCTGCAAGGCATGCGGTGTCATTTCTGGATGGAACTGAAAACCCAGAACATTCCGCCCTATTTGATAAAGCTGGTTACGACACACCCTGTTTTCAGCTAGACGCACACCTCCTTTGGGGATTTCAAAGGTTTCACTATGCCATTGCATAATGTTAATTTTCTCGGGAATTTGAAAGCAATGTTCTGGAACGGAAGATGCCCGTCCCACATCCATCCAGCCCAATTCCTGCTGAGGATTGCGACTCACCGCCGCGCCCAGAGCATTGGCAATGAGCTGTCCACCCAGACACAATCCTATCGCGGGCTTACCTGCGGCTAGATAGCGACGCAACCAGCGTTTCTCCAGTCTGAGCCACGGATAGTTTGCCTCGTCGTTGACACTCATGGTTCCACCCATAATGATCAACAGGTCAACCTCATCCACACGGGGCAATGCCTCCAACTCAAGGGGTAAATCAACGGGCAAGGCAAAGAATTCTGTAGCGGTAATTTTTGCTTTATGTGCTTTCAGGAAGCTATAGCAACTTCCAAAACCCTCGCCTGCAATGTGCTGAAAATAATGCACTCTTAAATGCGACTTCATGCGCCAAAACCTGTTGTCGTTAGAATGATAATTAGTCTTAGCAAGAATAAAGCCAGTTTTGTGCTGACTCCCTACTCTGTACCGATTCTGTACAAAATATGCAAACCACTGGCAGGATTGTGTATTTTCTCTTAACCTAAACCATTATATTACCTAGATTTTGCCCCATGACGACACACAATCATGCCCAAACTGATCTCATCCATGCACCACGCCAAGCCCCTCAATATATAGAAACCATCCAGCCTCCCCTATTTCGTGCATCCACCATTATTTTTAAAACCACGGCGCACCTTTTTGACCGTCACTGGACCAATCTCTACGACTATAGTTATGGCACCCATGGCACTCCAACCACTTTCACCTTGGCAGACAATATTGCCCAGATTGAGGGTGGAAAATATTGCCTACTTGCTCCGAGTGGTTTATCTGCAATTAATTTGGTAAACAGTGCTTTTTTAAGCTCAGGTGATGAGGTTTGGGTGGCAGACAATATTTATGGGCCAAACCTTGAGCATTTAAAGAACCTGCAAGACCGCTATGCTATTCAGGTCAAGATTTACAACCCAATTGATGCGGAAAGCTTTCAGCCAACAGAAAAAAGTAAACTGATCTGGCTTGAAGCGGCAGGTTCAGTCACTTTAGAATTTCCCGATTTAAAAAATCTGGTTAAAAAAGCGCAACAAGCCAATGTTTTGACTGCTTTGGATAACACATGGGGCGCTGGGCTGGCCTTTAATGCCTTTGATTTCTCTGATGAGCATCTTGCTGTTGATATGACGGTTCATGCATTGACCAAATACCCAAGCGGTGGTGGCGACATGCTGATGGGTTCAGTAGTCACGCGTGACCAACATCTGCATCATAAACTCTATCGTATGCACGCCATTCAAGGAATTTCAATCTCGGGAGATGATGCTGCACAAATCCAGCGTAGTCTGGCGCATATGTCACTGCGTTATGAACAGCAGTCAAAAAGTGCCTTGACATTATTAGGCTGGTTAAAGCAATACCCCCAATTCAGTCAGGTGCTGCATCCAGCAGACCCAGATTCCGCAGGTCATCCATTCTGGACAGAGGTTTGCACCACAGGCAAAAGTGCAGGGTTGGTCAGTGTTATTTTTAAGCCTGAATTTGATATTACAGCGATCCGTAAATTTTGCGACGGCCTCAAGCTGTTTAAACTTGGATTTAGCTGGGGTGGCCCTGTCAGCCTTGTCATGCTTTATGATTTAAAACAGATGCGTACGCTTGAAAATACACATTTACTACAAGGTTTATTGGTTCGCTTCTGTATAGGACTAGAACATCCACAAGATTTAATCCAAGATATTCAAAACGCATTAAAACAGCTCGAATGACATCAAGAATAGGTGAAGCATGGGTACACCAATCGTTATTGCTAAAAAAACCACAGACACAACACAAGATATTGTTTTACATTCGCAATTTGCCAATCGGCACGGTTTGATTGCAGGGGCGACAGGAACGGGTAAAACCGTAACGCTCAAGGTGTTTGCTGAAAGTTTCTCACATCTCGGTGTGCCTGTGTTTTTGGCTGATGCCAAAGGAGATGTATCAAGCTTAGCCAAGGCAGGTTCAAGCAGTCCCAAGTTTGATGAACGCCTAAAAACGCTGAATATTGAATCGGTGCCGTTTGCAGCATCTCCTGTGATGTTCTGGGATTTGTTTGGTCAGCAGGGTCATCCAATTCGCACCACCATTTCGGAAATTGGTCCGTTATTGTTGGCGCAGATGCTGAATCTGAATGACACTCAGGAAGGTGTGCTCTCCGCAGTTTTCCGTATTGCCGATGATCAGGGCCTATTGCTGATTGACTTTAAAGACCTAAAGGCAATGTTGAGTTATGTCAGTGAAAATACGGCTGAACTGAAAGCCGAGTATGGCAACCTTTCCCCAGCCAGTCTTGGGGCCATTCAACGTAATTTACTGGCTTTAGGTGATCAAGGCGGTGAGCAATTCTTTGGCGAACCTAGCCTGAATATTCTGGATTTTATCCAGACAGACAGCAATGGTCAGGGCTATATCAATATCCTCGCTGCGGATAAATTGATGAATACCCCCAAACTCTACGCCACATTCCTATTATGGATGCTTTCTGAGCTATTTGAGCAACTTCCAGAAGTTGGTGATATGGATAAGCCGAAACTGGTGTTCTTCTTCGATGAGGCTCATTTGTTATTTGACAATGCCAGTCCAGCCTTGCAACAGAAAATCGAACAGGTGGTTCGCCTGATTCGCTCCAAAGGTGTGGGGATTTACTTTATTACCCAAAACCCACTGGATTTGCCTGAAAGTGTATTAGGACAATTAGGCAATCGAGTACAACATGCTTTACGCGCCTTTACCCCTAAAGATCAGAAAGCGGTTAAAACGGCAGCCGATACATTCCGTGCTAATCCAGAATTTAAAGTTGATCAAGCCATTACCGAACTGGCTGTCGGTGAAGCGCTGATTAGCTGTCTGGATGAACAGGGCACACCACAGATTGTGGAACGTGGCTGGGTCATGCCACCCTACTCTGCATTTAGTCCAATTAGCGCTGAAGAGCGTCAGGTGATTATTGGTCAGAGCATTGTCGCAGGTGTTTATGATCAGGCTGTTGATCGGGATAGCGCCTATGAACGATTACAACAAAAAGTATTGCAGCAGTCCCAACAAAAGCAGGCGGATGAGTTGGCAAAACAGCAGACCAAGGAACAGGAGGCTTTAGCTAAACAACAAGCCAAGGAACAGGAACGTTTTGCAAAAGAACAGCAAAAGGCCGCTGAAAAAGCCCAGCGTGACCGAGAGAAACTGACGCAGGATATTGTTGGAACCTTTGCCAAAAGTGCTGCACGTAGTCTGGGTGGTTCGACTGGTCAAAAAATTGTACGGGGTTTGCTGGGGTCATTATTTGGTAAACGCTAAATAAGAAAAACCACGTCAAAAATCTATCATCAATTTGTTAGTGGTATTTAAAAAGTGAATGCCAGCATGATGAAGTAAAATGTTTATTGCAAAAGCATAACCAATGGTCAAGTAGCCTGTATCGATATGGGGTGGGCTATTTACTATTCATCATTTAATAATTAAAGTATTTATCATTCAAATAAATAGATGATAAATAAAAGATGAATAGTAATTTGATATTACAACCTGCGATGGCACTGGCACTTTTCACCCTCACTGTTTTATTGCTGATTCTAATGAAAAGAATTAGGGCAGCAGTGAACAAACAGGTAAAAATAGATGATTTTAAATATGGTGAATCGGATACAGTTCCCGTATGGGTATGCTTGCCAAATCGAAATTTTATGAATCTTTTGGAAGTTCCTATTTTGTTTTATGTGGTGAGTATATTTATATTTATCACTCAACATGTAGATATGCTGTTTGTTTATCTAGCATGGGCTTATGTGGTTTTGCGTATTATACATAGTGCGATACATCTTGGTTATAACAATGTTGTCCATCGCGCCCTGATTTTTGGTTTGAGTAATGCAGTTCTTGTCATCATGTGGCTGCGTATAGCATTTATATCTTACGTTTAGAGAAATAGAAAAATTGACTGAATGACTTAAGCAAACTCGCCTTTCATCTTGATGATCAAACACTTTTTTTAGCAATGCAAATAGGCTGTTATTCATCCGTTGACCATTGATTTCAATCAGACCAACCAAGCAACTTAATTCCAAGCAAAACAATATTACAAATATATTCCATAAAAAATTTATGGTTTTTATTTAAATATATATTGCAAATCCATATTTAAAAATGTATTTTAAATACATCTTATAAATGATAGCCAAGAGAGATCAAAAATGACTCCACAGCAAATTGACCTTGTAAAAGCAACTGTACCTGTACTTCGTGAAAACGGTGTGGCACTGACTGGTTATTTCTATAACCGCATGTTGGGCAATAATCCTGATTTAAAGGAAACCTTTAACATGGGACACCAACGCAGTGGTGCCCAGGCTCAGGCTCTTGCAGGCGCTGTGTTGGCATACGCGGAAAACATCGAGGACCCATCTGTGCTGTTGCCTGTGGTTGAACTCATTGCTCACAAGCATGTCAGCCTGAATATTCAGTCACCTGACTACGGTATTGTGGGTGAAAACCTGCTGCATTCAATCAGTGAAGTGCTAAGCATTTCAATGAAAGATCCATTGATTGCGGCATGGGCTGCGGCTTATGGTCAATTGGCTGAATTGTTCATCAATACTGAAAAAGCCATTTATGATCAACATCAGCAAACCAAAGGTAGCTGGTTGGGCTGGCGTACCTTTAAAATCGCCAAGAAAGTGGTTGAAAGTGATGAAATCACCTCTTTCTACCTTGCACCTGTCGATGGTGGTGAGTTGCCAAAATATGAAGCGGGTCAATACATTTCAGTACGTGTATTTGTTGAGGAACTGGGTTTAAGACAGCCACGTCAATATACCTTGTCAACCAGTCCACAAGCAGACTATCTACGTATTTCAGTCAAGCGTGAAGATGAAAAGGGTGATTTGGCAGGTGGCTGGGTATCAAGCACTTTACATGGCTTGGCTGAGGGTTCAGAAATTGAGGTGTCTGCACCTACAGGCAATTTCTACCTGATTGATAGCAAAAAACGTAATATATTTATCAGTGGTGGTGTTGGCTTAACTCCAATGATTGCCATGCTGAATCAATTGGTGACAGAAGATATGCCTCAGCCTGTCAGCTTTATTCATGCCTGCCGTAGCAGTCAGGTGCATGCCATGAAACAGCATATTCATGAGTTAAAGGCAAAATATCCACGCCTGAGCACATTTACCGCCTATGAGTTCCCACATGAAGGTGATGTGCTAGGTGAAGATTATGATGTTGCTGGCCGTCTGGATTTAGCAGCGATGGATGCCGCTTTACTGCCAGTCAATGCAGATTATTATCTCTGTGGTCCAATGCCGTTTATGGCGGAACAGCATAAGGCGTTGGTTGCCCGTGGTATTCCTGCCGAAAACATTCATAGCGAGGCATTTGGTACAGGTGGGGTTCGATTGAGCTAATCTGTCCTGCGTTTTGTATAAGGCTAGCCTGTGATAGACTAGCCTTTTCTATTTCAAGCAATCGATTGAGTGAAACCATGCAACTCAATAAATTTACTGATTATGCGCTCAGAATTTTGATGTATATCGCTCGCCCGAGTGATGTACCGTACACGATTGCCGATATTGCGCAAGACCTGCATGTGTCACAAAACCATCTGGTTAAAATCGTTCACTTTATGGGCAAACAGCAGTGGATTGTCACCACGCGTGGCAAGGGCGGCGGTATCCGTCTTAATCCAACAGCCAGACAGCTTAAACTAGGTGAAATCGTTCGTATCTTGCAGGGGAACCATCAAATTGTAGAATGTAACACTCCTCCTTGTGTGCTACGTTCGCACTGTGGTCTGAAAGGTATACTGGATCAGGCACTGGAATGTTTTTATCAGAGTCTTGACCAGTACACGCTGGATGAAGTCCTGCAACACAGTATCCTGCCCTCCTCGCCAAGCTCAAACATTGATTTTTTACAGCTGATTCAAAAAGCCTAGCCACAATCTGGCGATGAGATTCGCACCAATCGCTGACATCCTCTATAATAGTCATTGCTATTTCAATTCAAAAGTAAGCTTCTATGCGTCGTAGTGAAAAATCGAAAGATACCAAAGCCAGACTCGCACCTAAGCAAAAAATCAGTTATGAAAAAAAGATGGACCCTGCTATCACCGAATATGCAGTCCAGTCTTTAAATTGGTTACGCCAAGCTGAATTTTTAATGAGTGCGCCAAAACTGGCTTTATGCGTAGAAGATACAGGCTACGAAATTGCATTTGCTGGCCGTTCAAACGCTGGAAAATCGAGTGCAATCAATGCACTGACCAATCAAAAGCAGTTGGCGCGTGCCTCTAAAAGACCTGGCCGTACCCAGATGATCAACTTTTTTAGCTTGGGCAATCCAGAGCAGCGTCTGGTTGACTTACCTGGTTATGGTTATGCGGCTGTACCTGAAGCGATGAAGATCGTTTGGCAGAAAGAATTAGAAAATTACTTGATCCATCGTAAAAGTTTACAAGGTCTGGTGTTATTGATGGATATCCGCCATCCATTGCAGCATTTCGACCTGATGATGCTGGAATGGGCACACTCACGTCATTTATTCGTGCATATTCTTTTAACCAAGGCCGATAAACTGAATCGTGGCCCTGCCAATAAAACCCTGCTGGAAGTCAAACAACAATTAAAGAAAATGAAACTGGACTTCTCGATTCAATTGTTCTCATCCCTCAACAGAATTGGCTTGGAAGAGTTGGCTAGCGTGATGGCAGGTCGTTTGAATTACACCCTTGATCAAGCCGTTGAATTTGACCTCAGCCAGATTCCCGAAGCATCAGAAACGGACATTCAAGCGTAAAAAATGCATTTCATGCAACTTGATGCATAAAATAATTTTTAATTGTCCTGAATTGCTAAACACAACTACATGGATGTTTTCATATACTGCTAGTGTTGGTTCATTGCACTATCGATTAGGACTAAACGATGAAATTACTATCATTTGTGAAGAACAAAGTTCTTGGTTCTTCGATTGACTATAAAATTCTCCCACGCAAGGTAAAGTTTGACTGGGAAAACACGCCAGTAGACTGGATTCCTAACCAGCCTTTTGCCAGTTATTTTATTAATGAGATTAATAACATTCTACCTGCTGGTGAGTTCTGGTTTTGCCGCCTGTACAACAAGGTGCTTCCGCAAATCACTGATGAAAAATTAAAGGAAGATGTTCAGGCTTTTATTCGTCAGGAAGCTATGCACGCTGTAGCGCACACCTCTGCGAACAAGGAATATCTCAGCCAGCGCAATATTGATATTCAGCGCAACCTCGACATTATGGACTTCCTGTTCACCAAGGCTTTGGCAGACAAACCATTTGGCAAGGAAATTCCAAAGGCACTTGACCATCAATGGGACTTGTTTCGTCTGGGTGTGATCGCCACTGTTGAACACATGACCTGTGTACTGGGTAAATATGCGCTTTACAACAAGCGCTGGTCGGAACTTGGTGCAGACCCTGAAATGCTGGATTTAATCAAGTGGCATGGTTCTGAAGAAATCGAGCACCGTACCGTTGCATTTGACCTTTACCGTCATTTGGGTGGTGGTTATGTCGCACGCTATTACCTCAGTGTTGCCGTGATTATTGGTGTACTGGGCTTGTGGGTGGATGGCGCAGCGCACATTATGAGCCAGGACCCACGTTTTGCAGATAAAAAACCAAGCCTGTTCAAACCGTGGATCTGGATCGAATGGTCAAAGATTGCGCTTCAGGATTCCAAAATTCTGCCAGGTCCAGCCTGGTTGGTCGCCCAGCAGCTTGATTACCTCATGCCATGGTACGACCCTGTAAAAGAGGGCAATACACAGGATGCCGTGAATTATCTCAATAACTCACCAGCGGCAAAACGTGCCTTACAGCCAGCAGCATAATTGATTCAAATAAAAAAGCAGGACATTAATTCTGCTTTTTTATTGTCAAAATTTAGCCTGATTCAGCCTCTGCCTGTTTGGCATAGCGGTCAACCACCACACTGATCATCATGTCGCCCTGCACATTGACCACGGTACGCACTGTATCCAGCACACGGTCAATCGGCAGTAAAATCGCAATGGCTTCCGCAGGTAGTCCAACCGACTGCAACACCATAATCATGGTGACCATGCCTGCGCTTGGAATGCCTGGTGCGCCCAAAGATGCGATCATGGCGGTTAGACAGACAATAATTTGCTGGGTCAAACTCAAGTCCAAGCCCATCAGGTTCGCAATAAACAAGGCAGCAGCGGCTTCATACAGCGCCGTACCATCCATGTTGAGCTGTGTGCCCAAGGGAATGACAAAACCCGCAGTTTGTGGTCGTACACCTAAATTTTCCTGGGCACATTGCATACTCAGTGGCATGGTTGCGGAACTTGAGCTGGTTGCAAATGCTGTGACCAAGGCGGTACGGGTTCCGCGAAAAAAGGTAATCGGGTTCATCTTTCCAAAAATCCACAGCAAAGCAGGCAATACCACCGCGCCGTGAAAAATTGTGGTGCCCGTCACCACCACCGCAAACTCAGCCAGACGACTCAGCACGGAAAGGTCTTCGGTTGCAATCAGCTTGGCAAGCAGGGCAAAAATCCCAATTGGCGCAAGTCTCATCACCCAGCTCACCAGCAGCATCATGATGTTGAAGAATTGCTGACTGAGCTTCCGCACCAAGGCAAAACTTTCCCCACCCTTGACCAACGCCGCGCCAATGAACAGTGCAAACAGCACCACTGCCAGTACATTACCCTCACTAAATGCCTTAAAAGGATTAATCAGGGTATTCTGAATAAAGTTGGTGAAAAAGCTGGAGGGGGTCAGGGTATCGGGGGTTTGGTGGTTCTGGATTTCTGCCTGAAAAAGGCTGATGTCAATGCCCTTGCCCACCTCAAACAGATGCGCACAGCCAATCCCTAAAATCAGTGCCAGTGTGGTTGTGGTAAAACAGCACAGTACAGTGATTTTCCAGACTCGTCCAAATTGCCCACCTGCCTGTAAATTGGAAACGCCAACCACAATTGAGCTAAAGATCAGGGGAATCAGTAGCATTTTCAACAAGCCAATGAAAATGCTGCTTAATATACCCAAACCGTACAGACTGTAATCGAAGAAAAGTGTTTGTGGATAGGCAATCAACAGGAAACCAAATGCCACACCCAGTATTGCGGCAATTAAAATTTGCGTATTTAGATTCATTGTGATGGATAAGGCATTTTTAACTTATTGGTACTATGGCACGCCCATGTTGAAGAATCGAGCAATTTTTTGTCACATGCTTATCATTAAAAAAACCATCAAAATGATGGTCTTCTTTTATCAATTCATATGTTACTGGGTTTCAATTTCCCTGAGCCGAATCAAGCCTTCCTGCACTGTGCTACAGACCAACTGGCCATTTTGCCACATCCGTCCAAAATTGAGCCCACGCGAACTGGCACTGATGGTTGCCTCCATATCGTAGAGCATCCAGTCATCTGCACGCAGTGGACGATGGAAATAAATGGTGTGGTCAATACTGGCACACTGTAGATTTGGAGAAATCCATGAAAGACCATGTGGACGCAACGCCGTGGTCATCAAGGTAAAATCTGAATAGAACGCAACGATGGCCTGATGTAACGAAATTTCGTCAATATTCTGAGGAATTTGATCATGGGTACGAATGTAATGTGCGTAATACGGTGCCTCTGGTTGTGGAGCAAATGGATTGACCAATTGAGTTGGTCGAATTTCCACATGACGCTCACGCATAAAACTGGCACGGACATTTTCAGGCACAAAATTGATCATGCTCTCTTTTAGTTCTTTTTCAGACTTTAACTCTTCTGGCGCAGGGTACTCTGGCTCTTTATGCTGATAGTTCAATCCCTCTTCTGGATTGGCAAAAGATACCATTGCAGAAAAAATCGTACGTCCATGCTGGATTGCCTTGACTTGTCGGCTGGCGAAACTCTTTCCATCACGCAGGGGATCAACCTCATAAATGATAGGTGCATTCACATCCCCGCCATAAAGAAAATAGGCATGCAGTGAATGTGCTGGACGATCTGTGGTGTAGGATGCGGCCCTTAACGCCTGCCCTAGCACCTGCCCGCCAAATACCCGTTTACCGACCAGATTGCGGCTGTTGCCCCGAAAGATATGTTCTTCAATCCGTTCCAGCGTCAATAATTCAACGAGTTCTTGAGTCAAAGCATTCATGTAACCACCTTCCAACACCAATGAGGAGAAATCAACCCAGGCATGAGGACAGTTATAGTGCCACAATAAAACACTGTTTTTAGCTCATGCACAGGGCGAAGTCAGGACAATTCAGATCAACCGTCATGAGCAGCCTGACTTGATTGTGCCATAAATTCCAATAAATATGCTCAGGATAAAATGATTTGTCCGTCACGTTATTCTTATTTATAACCGCTAAAAATACGATTTTTAACGATAAAATCTACCAAATACGCTATATTTTGTCAGAAAATAACATATCGTTTTATGTCAGAATAACGCAGAATGTCGTGCTCATCATGACTTACTGTCAGGATTATGATTTAGGAGTTTGTAATGTCCAAGACTGGATTTGGTCAAATGTATCGCCAACTTTCGAGTAAGTTGCTTGACCTTGTGGTAACCCCGCATGTTCTTGGTGAAGTTCCTACAGAATCCACCGCAGTAGAGCAAAAAAACCAGGATTCAAACAAGCTGGTCTGCTATGTCCTACAAAACTATTCACGTAGCAACGCACTGGTTGTGGATGGTGAAACCCGCCGTCTTCATCTCAAGCCCGCGCTGGATGCCCTGAATTTTGGGACTTACCACGAAAAAAACTCAATCCTGTTTTTGCATCAGAATGAAAATAATTTATTTAACACCCAGACTTTCCCTCCGCGTCTTTTACAATTGATTGAGGCCCTGGAACAGCATCCTGAAATTGAAGTGCAGCTTATTCCTGTGACCGTACTTTGGGGACGTTCGCCAGATAAAGAGGATTCATGGTTCAAGTTGTTGTTCTCCGATACCTGGGCGACACCAGGCACGGTCAAACAGTTGGTCAATATTGGCCTGCATGGTCGCCAGTCTTATTTAGAGTTCCATGAACCACAATCCTTGCGTGAATTGGTAGATTATGCCAAAGCACATCACCCAAATATCTCTCCCGCCACCTATATTGCAAGCTCATTGGACACCTATCTTGACCAGCAACGCGAGGTGGTGCTTGGTCCTGACCTGTCTGACCGCCGTAATGTCATGCAATCTGTCATCAAGGCACCAGATGTACAGGATGCCATTCGCCGTGAAAGTATTCAGCACAAAATCAGCATGCTGGAGGCTGAACGCCGTGCCATTGGCTATGTCAATGAAATTGTTTCTGACTATTCCGCATCAGCGGTACGTTTTGCCGACATGGCCTTGACACGTTTATGGACACAGCTTTATGACGGCGTTGAGGTGCATAACTTCAGCACCGTGCGTGAGCTGGCAAAAGACTACGAAATTATCTATACGCCATGTCACCGCAGCCATATCGACTACCTGTTGCTGTCCTATGTGATCTATAAACGTGGTTTGATGATTCCGTATATTGCTGCGGGTGACAACCTGAACCTACCTTTTGTAGGCCAGTTACTACGTGGTGGTGGCGCATTCTTTATCCGCCGTTCTTTCCGTGGCAATGCATTGTATACCACGGTATTTAAAGAATATTTGTACAGCATCCTGTCGCGTAACACACCGATTGAATACTTTATCGAGGGTGGACGCTCGCGTACAGGTCGCCTGCTACCACCAAAAACAGGGATGCTGGCGATGACCATTCATGGTCATCTACGTGGTCGGGCCAAGCCAATTGTTTTTGTTCCAACCTACATTGGCTATGAACGCCTAATGGAAGGCTCAACCTATGTGGGTGAGATGCAGGGCAAGCCAAAAGAAGCTGAGTCAATCTTTGGTATTGTGAAAACACTGCGTAAAATCGAGCGTATTTTCGGTAAGGTGCATGTCAACTTTGGTGAACCTGTTTTTCTTGATGACATCCTGAAACAGCACAATGCAGACCATATCCAGATTGAAAAGAATGATGCACCGACTCCAGCAGAAATTTCCAGTGTGGTGTCAAGCTCAGCCAACCTGATTCTGGAAAACATCAACCGTGCGGTGGTGGTCAACCCTGTTTCCCTGCTTTCGCTGATCTTGTTGGCAACGCCAAAACATACGCTGGATGAAGAGATTTGTGCAAAACAGCTCGACATTTACCGTGATCTGGCCACCCAGCAACCGTATGACGAGCGCACTCAGGTCACCTCATTATCAGGCAAGGAAATCATTGCTTATGGCATGAAGCTCAAACTGATCAAGCGCGTACAGCATGTGTTGGGCGATATTATTGCGATTGAGGAGAATCAGGCGGTCCTGCTCACCTATTTCCGCAACAATATCCTGCATGCCTTTGTACTGCCATCACTGGTTGCGTCACTGGTTGAGCACAACGGTAAAATTAACAAGACCGATTTAAGCAACGTCATCCGTACCCTGTATCCGTTCCTAAAAGCTGAACTGTTCATGAAATGGCAGCCAGCTGAACTGCAACAGCATATTGATAGCTACATCAATGCTCTGGTACAGATTGGCCTGATCTTTCAGGACCATGATGGCAACCTGTTCAGCCCAACACCAAATAGCGAAGAACACCAGAAACTTGTGACCTTGGCATTGCCTGTGAAACAAAGCCTGGAACGTTACTACATGACGCTTGCGCTGATTACCCAGCGTGGTTCTGGCAATATCTCCACCAAACAGGTTGAGGAACTGAGCCACTTATTGGGTCAACGTCTGTCTGTGTTGTACGAGTTCAACTCACCAGAGTTCTTTGACAAGGCACTGTTCCAAAGCTTTATTAAGGTACTGACCCAGCAGAATTATATTCGCAACAATGAACAGGGCTTCATTGAATATGATGACAACTTTAGTGAGATGGCGGCAGGTGCCCAGTTGGTGCTTGACGAGGCGACCTTGCAGATGTTGCAGCACATCACCACATTCAGTGATGAGGAACTGGCGACAGCGCTGGAGGCAATGGCTTCACAACAGGCCAAACGCCGCTTGAAACGTAAAAAAGCTTAATATTGCAATTAAAACCTCAAAGCAACTTCGCTTTGAGGTTTTTTTATTTCCGACACTCCAGATATTGCGGATCATCCAGACAACGCAGTCGTCTGATCAGGTCAACAAAATAGGCATCGTAGTAACCAGAATCGACATAGCGGTTACGGATTTTCGCCACCAATGCCTCATAACCCTGTTTCTCAAAACTTGAAATATCCGCCCAGTAATAGGCGGGCAAATGGTTCTCCCACTGCATTGCCTGCGCCGCCAGCACATTGCTATTCTTCACAAACCAGCTTCGGATGTGATGGCCAAAACCTGTGGGATAGCTTTGGGGCCGAATCACGATGTTGATTGCAAAATAGGCAACAGGAAAGTTGACCACCTGTGTTGAAGCACCAAATTCCTTTTTCATGTTATAAGGCAATACGCCATAAGCGGGTGCGGCCAAGATATCAATCTTCTTTTGCTTGAATAAATCCACCGCATTGGAAAAGTCCACATAGACGGGCTGGGCCGATACACTCTGCACCAATGCCTGTTGTGGCGGATTGTTTTCAAGAATCCCGATTCTCTTGTTCTTTAACTGGGAGACCTTGCTGATCTGCTGGGTATTCATCATCATGTAGGCTGTACCAATCGGAATCATACCAAGCACTTCGTAATCCTGCCCCACCATGCGCCTTTCCACATTGGGATGGTTGAACAGTTGCAGTAGCATCCGCGCCACACGATTATTTGAAATTAGGCCAATTCCGCCTGTACTTCCCATAAAACGGTTATAACGGTAAGTATTGAAGTTTGAGGCAACCAGACCCGAGCACTTGCCTTGATCAAATGTCTGAATCGCCTCACTTTCATTGTTAAAGGTTTTAAATTTCAACTGGACCTGACTTTGCTGGGCATACAGGCGAATATCCTGCAACCTGCGACTAATATCCCCCTGAGTCCCCACAGGATCAAACACACACCAGGTCTGTTCACCTGCCCAACTGTTTGTCGCAATCAATCCGAGAAGCATTGTATATATTATTTTTTTCATCGCTGACCTTTGCTCATTTTCCTGCAATCCATGTGCATAATCCAAGCCATCTGGAAGATACACTGACATCTAATGGCAATAAAAGCCATACCCCGAATCAAAACGCTTGCAGTTTAATCGAATTATTCTGGATTGCCATGTGCCGACAAGGCCGCCGCATAGTCATTAAAGCAAATCAAATGGTCAAATTTAAAATCCATTTCCATCAGTCTGGTGGCATAAATGCGTTTCCCTGTAAGCTGTTCAGATAGGAGTCTCAAGGCAGGCAGGCCAAGCTGCTGCTGGAACCAGAGCAGGATTTCATGCATGGGTAAAGGCATGTTATTGGTGACGATATAGCTGGGTTGTGCATTCTCCATATCCACCAGTTGAGCCAAAAACCTTGCCAAATCATCAATGTGAATACGGTTACTCAAGTGAATGGCTGGGTAGGTTGACATTTGCTCAGCCATTCTTTGCAGACGGGCAACCGATGTTCCATAAATCCCTGTTGGACGAACGATGATGCTCTGCTGGGGATAATGCATCTGCCACAACAACTCCATTTTCCGTAATAGCTTGCCCTGCTCATCGGCAGGCTGGATCAATGACTCATCATTAACCATCTCCCCTGCATTTTCACCATACACACGGGTGGATGAAACAATGATGATGCGCTGAACAGGGTGTGACTTTAATGCCTGAACAATCGGTTCAACACTGTCCACGTAGGTATGCTGGTAGGCCTCAGTCCCAGCTTGTGAGGGCGCAAGCAGCACATAGACCACATCAATCGGAGCAAATGCGGTCAGGTCGAGCTGGTGAATATCCTGTATCTCATGTGTCGCGTAACAATCTGTTTTTGCACTGCGACTAATTGTGCTAATGTGGTGACCTTGCTCAAATAAGTGTTTAGCAACACGTTGAGATGTTTTACCATAACCAATAAATAAAATATGCATACATATCCCTGACCAAAGATGAACTCAGTCCAGCAATTACAAGGCGTTGGTGCTGCCGCAGCGACCCTGCTAGAAAAGCTCCACATTTTTAGCACGGATGACCTGCTGTTTCATCTTCCGCGTGACTATGAAGATCGTAGCACGATTATTCCAATGAATCAGTTGGTGGTTGGGCGCAGTTACCTGCTTGAAGGTGAAGTCAGGTCAGTTGATTTTCCGCCTGGCAAAAAGAAGTCGCTTGCAGCATTGCTACAGGATGATTTTGGCAAGGTCACTTTACGTTTTTATCATATTTACAAGGGTCTGACTGACCGTATCAAGATTGGGCAACGCCTGCGGATTTTTGGCGAGGTTCGGGTCGGTGCACGCGGTCTGGAACTTTACCATCCTGAAATTCAGGTGATCCAGCAACATACCGCCTTACCCAAAACCCAGCTTACCGCAATCTACCCAAGTACCGAGGGCCTGACCCAACCCAAACTACGGGAATATGTACGTCAGGCTTTACAACACCATAGTGATGACCTGCCTGAACTACTGCCTAAAAAATACAGTAACGGCTATGAGTTGAAAGAGGCTCTGCATTACATCCATGAGCCGCCAACCGATGCCAATATGTTGCAGCTTAATCAAGGTTCCCATCCTGCACAGCAACGCCTGATTTTTGAGGAGTTGGTTGCCCATCAGGTCAGTTTGTTGACGCGCCGTGCCTATATCCGCCAGATTGCCGCCCCGCGTTTTAACAGTAGCAAGGTTTTGGCAAAGCAATTACTGAATGGCCTGCCATTCCAGATGACCAATGCCCAGAAACGGGTTTCCAAGGAAATATTGCACGACCTCAAACACGATCAGCCAATGTTGCGTCTGGTACAGGGTGATGTAGGGGCAGGTAAAACGCTGGTTGCCGCGGTCGCTGCCTGTCATGCGCTGGAAGCGGACTGGCAGGTGGCCTTAATGGCACCGACGGAGATTCTTGCCGAGCAGCACTACTTAAACTTTAAACGCTGGTTTGAACCGTTGGGCATTGAGGTGGCATGGCTATCAGGCAAGCAGAAAGGCAAGGCACGCGCCCAGGCAGAACAACAGGTCAAGCAGGGTCATGCCCAGTTGATTGTGGGCACCCATGCACTGTTTCAGGACAATGTCGAGTTTTCCAAACTCGGTCTGGTGATTATCGATGAACAACACCGTTTTGGGGTTGATCAACGGCTTGCCTTACGCAACAAAGGTGCAGACCAGTTCACACCCCATCAGTTGGTGATGACTGCAACCCCAATCCCCCGCACGCTGGCCATGAGTGCCTATGGTGATCTGGACACCTCCATGATTGATGAACTTCCACCAGGACGTACCCCCATCCAAACCGTGACCATTCCACTGGATCGGCGTGAGGAGGTTCTGCAACGTATTGCAAAAAATTGTCGTGAAGGCAAGCAGGCCTACTGGGTCTGCACGCTGGTTGAACAATCTGAAACGCTGGATGCCCAGGCGGCCGAGGCCACCTATCAGGAATTTAAGCAACGTTTTCCTGAGCTCAATATTGGGCTGGTGCATGGCAAAATGAAAGCGGATGAAAAACAGTCCGTTATGCAGGCCTTTAAGGACAATGAATTGCAACTGCTGATTGCCACCACAGTGATTGAGGTCGGCGTGGATGTACCCAATGCATCCATCATGGTGATTGAAAATGCAGAACGGCTGGGGCTGTCTCAACTGCATCAGCTCCGCGGTCGGGTGGGTCGTGGCGCAACTGCAAGTTTCTGCGCCCTACTCTATAAAACCCCGTTGTCACAGAATGGACAGGAACGCCTTTCCATTCTACGGGAAAGCAATGACGGCTTTGTGATTGCTGAAAAGGACCTGGAAATTCGTGGCCCAGGTGAATTGCTGGGTACTAAACAGACAGGCGAGATGGGCTTTCGCGTGGCCCGTTTAGAACGTGATGACCATTTGCTCAGCCAGGCGCATTATGTGGCGGCACAAATCCTCAAGGATTACCCACAACATGCTGACGGCCTGCTCAAACGCTGGCTGCCTGAAGCACCAAGATACGCTTATGTTTAAATTACTTGGCAGATCAGCCCAACAGGTTTTTGATTATTTCACTCCATGCAGCCTGTGTGACATTGGCGTAAAACAGCATTTCGGCGTGTGCCAAAGTTGCTGGCAACAACTGCCGTGGTTGAGACAGCACATTACCCGTAACCAGCAACAGGTGTTTGTTGCCTGCCATTATCAATATCCGATTGACCGCATCATTCAACAGTTTAAATATGAGCAAAAACTGCATCATCAACGTTTATTGAATGGCCTGTTGCTACAGCTCAAGCTTCCCAAAGTCCAGGCCATTATACCAATGCCAATTTCCACAGATCGCTTGGCAGAACGCGGTTTTAACCAGAGCCTACTATTGGCTAAAGTGCTGGGGCATAACCTGAATGTTCCTGTCTGGCAGCCTGTACAACGTCTGGCACAACACTCACAAAAAGGCTTTTCACGTCTAGAGAGATTGGAAGATATTGAGCAGCAATTTATTGCCGACCCATCAGGAAAAGTCCGCTATCGAAAGGTGCTGATTGTGGATGATGTGGTGACTACAGGAAGTTCGATTACCGCCTTGTCGAAAGTGCTGGAACAGCTCGGCTGCCAACAGATCCATAGTGTATGTTTGGCAGCCGCACAACATCGCGAGTCTAGCTTACAAGGTTTTGCTGACACCATGGAATCACCACCTCTTTAGTCAGTGGTGCCAATACTGTGGATTGATCATCCAAATTGATCCACTTCATCTCAGCAATTTCAGCCGCAATGTGTGGAACCTGCTTTAATTCAACTGAATAAACATAGCTCACCAGAACATGATCTGGTTCATTTGCCGCCGCGGTTTCAAACTGTCCAATAAACTGTTTAATCTCACATTCACAGCCAATCTCCTCCAAAATCTCACGCTGGATGGTCAATTCAGGTGCTTCGTTCAGTTCCAGTTTTCCACCCACCTGCATAAATGCCTGCGTATTCTGTTTACGCACTAAAAGCAACTGATTCTGCTCATTTAAAATGACAGCGGCAGCCACAGTAATCGTTTTCAATACCCTTTCCTCACACTTAAATTTCAACCAATACATCCATTACACTTAAACTGAAACAACCATAGATTCGGTATTGTCCTGCCCAGCCATGACTCATCTGGACAACGATAATTCTTTAGATCAATAGGACCGTAATCTGGCAGCCTCACACAGAAAACATATATAGAATTCATACAATTAAAGCCGTTTTATATAACTGTCATGCTGCTAAAGTAGACTATGTAACAAGATTTTTAACAAAATAACGTTTAGGCAAGTGTTTTTCAGCCGATCCTTGTCTAAAATACACGCTGACTTTCTATGAAAGCAGAAAGTCTGATATTGACTGCGCGAGGAAAAAAGACATGCTTGAAGCCTTTTATGCCACAGAGCGCGGTAGTCTAGAAGATGCAACCATCAACGGCAGCTTTGATCTGCACCCTGAACTGGTGTGGATTGACCTCATCGCCCCCTCGCAGGAAGAACAACAATGGGTGCTGGATGCCTATGACCGTAACCTGCCCACCTTAAAGTCACTTGAAGACATTTCCTCATCGGCGCGATTTTACCGCGATGACGATGGTATTTTACATATCAGCACCTATTTTTTAACAAAGAATAAAAATTATCAGGTGGATGGAGATGCGGAAGAATCATCCCACATGCTGGCAATGGTGCAAACGGTTGCGTTCATTCTGCATAAAGACCGCCTGTTTACCCTGCGTGGTGAAAAGCTGGTGGCGTTCCGTGCGTTCCGTGCGCGTGCGCGGCGCAATGACTATGACATGGACTATAAAGATCCGACCTGGATTTTATTGGGCCTGCTTGAGGCAAAGCTGGATGAACTTGCGGATATCCTCGAAGATATCCACAAAGACTTGGAAAGATACTCAACCGAAGTGTTGAATAACCATCACCGTGAAAAGGTGCTGGATCTGGATGACATGATTACACGCCTGGCACAGCAGGAAGACATGCTCGGAAAAGCCCAGCTGTGTTTGATTGATCTACGTCGGGTACTGACCTTTTTATCTCGTCCACGCGCTTTAGGCAGCCATATTTATGATGCTGACATTCGTGAGTTAAGTGAGGATGTTCGCTCGCTGGTCGAACATGATGCTTTCCTGTTCCAAAAAGTACGCTTCTTGCTGGATACCACCTCTGGATTCATTAACACCGAACAGAACGACACGATTCGTCGATTCTCGATCTTGCCAAGTATGCTTGCGCCGCCGATGCTGATCGCCAGTATTTATGGCATGAACACTGACGTGCTTCCCTTTGCACATGGCAATCTCAGTTTCTGGATAGTCACAGGTATTCTGATGGCATTTCTGGTGTTGCCGATGGTGTATTTCCGCTGGAAAAAATGGATTTAATAAAAAAGCACCTGACGGTGCTTTTTTATTTCTACAAGATTTTGATCAAATTAACTTCAAGTCATCCTGTAGATGGCTGGCCTGGATGATTTTCAGCATCTTCTCAGACACATTTTTAAAATGCAGGCCTTTGTTCTCAGGTGTTTGGCGCAACCATTGCACCAATACAGCCAAAGACAAGGTATTACCATTTTCAAGCTGAGCCAAATCAACAATCAAGGGGAAACCCTTGTGCTGTTGAATATGTTTTAATCCAGCCTGATAAACCTGTTCCGCATTTTCAAAGTTAATCGTCCTGGAAACGACTAACTGCTGGTCAATATACTGAATCACCCGTCACCACCTTATTTTTTGCTTACGGCAGCATCTGCATCTGGTTTAAAGGTTGCAATCGCTTTATTGATATCACCACCATTACGCTGAACAGTTGCCGCAAACTGGTTACGGAACTGTAAACCAAGGTCAATGCCAGACACATTGATATTACGTACTTTCCACTGATCGCCCTTATCGGTTAACTGGAATGACACAGGAATCTTTTCACCATTGTGCAGGAAGTCCAGCGTCACCACAGGGTTTTTACTGTTTGACGCTTTATAAGGGCGCATGGTGTAGCTTTCGTTGGTGTATTTCGCGAAAGCACCACCATAGTTTTCGATGATCACCTCACGGAAGTTTTTCTCAAACTGGGCACGCTGTGCAGCATTGGTATATTGGTTATTGGCATAAGTACCTAACACAATACGTGTAAACGCCTGTGAGTCTACATATGGGTCAAGATTTTGACGAATAATCGTTCTTACCAAAGCTGGGTTATTCTGTAATTTCGCATTATCTGCCTTTAAACGGGTAATCAGCCCATCAGCAACACGCTTGACAAAATCAGGTGGAGTTTCTGTTGGTGCTGCAAATGCTGTGGTTGCAAGCATAGCCGATAATACGCTTGCTGTTAGCGTTTGTTTCAATAATGTGTTCACGGACAATCTCCTAACCTAAATTACTCAGCGAAAGATGGTTCTGCTTCAGCGGCGGCTGGCTGCGAAGTTGAACCCTCTGTTGCGGTTGAGCCAGTTGTGGCTTTACCAGCACCACCTGTAATAAATTTGCTAATTAAATCTTCTAAATCCATTGTACCCTGGGTATTTGAAACCACGTCACCACGTTTAAGGTAGTTCACACCACCACCAGGCACCACTTTCAAATATTTCTCACCCAGAAGACCATTGGTTGCAACCATAATATAAGCATCCTCATCCAGACTGGTGATGGAGGTCATGTTGCGGATGAGTTGCTGTTCCATTTCTTTTTGTTTCGTGGCATCGGCCTGCTCATAGTCAGCGCTGTAGCGCAATTCTTCAAGTGCGTTCTTCTGCACTTCCTTGAGTTGCTCTGGACTAAAGCTGGTCAACTTACCATCAAGGTCAAACTTGACTGTTGCCAGACGCGACACTGGATCAAGGGTAATGGATTCTACACGGCCAATGGTGACACCACTCATGGTTACCTTGGCGCGTGGTTTTAAACCATTCACATTATCAAACTGCGCTGTCATGCTGTAGCTGTCACGTAAATTGGTACCAACTAGGCCACTGACCTTCATCGCAAGAAAAAATAGAGCGATACCGAAGATAATGACAAAAATACCTACGGCCAGCTCACTAGTACGTGATTTCATTAAATCCCTCCGAACATGACCGCAGTCAACACGAAATCAAAACCTAATACACAAAGTGAAGAATATACGACCGTTCTGGTCATGGCAGTCGCGATACCTTCAGGTGTCGGGTCACAGGCATAGCCCTGATAGACCGCTACCCATGTACAAATCAGGGCAAATACAATGCTTTTAATAATGGTGCCATTGAAAATGTCATGCCAGAACTGCACGCTGCTTTGCATGCCACTCCAGAATGAACCTTCATCAGCACCCAAGAAATCAACACCCACCATCTTGCCACCAATAATGCCAATGGTTGCAAAAATCACGGTGAGCATTGGCAAGCTGACAATCCCTGCCCATAAACGTGGAGAAACAATTTGCCGAAGTGGATCAACCCCGATCATTTCCATACTGGCAAGCTGTTCACTCTGCTTCATGGAACCAATTTCAGCGGTCAATGCTGAACCTGCACGGCCTGCGAACAGCAAGGCAGCTACCACAGATGCCAGTTCACGCAGTAATGTCAGTGAAATTGCTGTACCCAGCATCGCCTCACTGCCAAAGGTGACCAGAATGCTATACATCTGCAAGCCAAGAACAGCGCCAATAAACAAGCCTGAAACTGCGATAATCAGCAGGGACATCACCCCAACACGATACATCTGGTACACAAAACGCTGAAAGCCACCTTTGGATGGCATGGAAAATAAAACTTGCAGGAGCATCAGTGCCGCAGCACCAATTCCCTTTATTCGCTCAATAACGAGTCTACCTAGCCAGGCAATCGCATTCATGGACGAACCTCGTTATCTAAATATGCTTGGTGAGTAAATTGATATTCGACAGGTCCCTCAACCGAACCTGTTAAAAACTGGCGCACAAATGGCGATGCGTGATTTTTTAATTGTTCAGGTGAACCTTCACCCTGAATTTTGCCTTCCGCCACCACATAAATATAATCGGCAATCGACAGTGTCTCTGAGACATCATGTGAGACAACAATGGTCGTTAAATCCAACGCTTCGCGCAGGGAACGGATTAAACGGGTAAGCACCCCCATCACAATCGGGTCCTGTCCTGCAAACGGTTCATCATACATGATCAGTTCAGGATCAAGTGCAATGGCACGTGCCAAAGCCACACGTCGGTTCATACCACCCGAAAGCTCAGTTGGCATCAACTGCTCAGCACCACGTAAACCGACTGATTCAAGTTTTAATGCCACCAGTTCTGCAATGAGGTGTTCTGGCAATTTGGTATGTGCACGAATCGGGAATGCCACATTTTCATACACTGACATATCAGTAAACAGCGCACCACTCTGGAATAACATACCCATACGGGCACGCGCAGCAAACAACTCATTGCGTGACATGGATGCAATATTTTTACCATCCAGTAAAACTTCGCCCTGATCAGGACTCAGTTGTCCGCCAATCAAACGCAATAGAGTGGTTTTACCTGTACCTGATGGTCCCATAATGGCAGTAATTTGACCACGTCGAATTTTAAGGCTGATATCGTCATAAATGACGCGTTCTCCTCGATTAAAGCTCAGGTTTTTAACTTCAATTAGGGCTTCGCTATCGAGAGGAGATTTGTTATTCATAATGGCATTCATTCCTGCACTTTTTATGCACGCATACTATACACTGAAAGATTAAATCGTTGTTTTTATTTTGATAAGCGACGTATGAAGATTATTAATTTATGTAGTTATTTTTTGAGACGACCTGACTGGTAGTTTGGCTGGAATTGACATTTAGGGAATCGGCGTGATTGGCATCAAAAAGTGCATAGGCGAAAAACAGGCCATTACACAGCATCAAAATGACAAAAAGGCATGGCAGTCCATCATTGCATATGAAAGACCACATTTGACTCAAAAGACTTTTGTTTTGATTAACCCTTTTCATTTCTTATACAAAATTTGAATTAGCACACATTTTAACAATTTTACCTGACTAATCCCAAATAAAAAAGCCAGTTTTACAACTGGCTTAGTTTTTTCATCGGTTTTTATCGATTAAAAGTCATTTTTGCGACGACGGTCGCCACCGAAAGTTTCCTCACGAGTGCCGCGCGCTGGACGATCTTCACCGCCGAACTTACGTTTTGGACGGTCATCGCCAAAACTGCGCTTTGGACGGTCATCACCGAAACTACGTTTTGGACGGTCACCGAAACCACCCTCGCGTTGTGGACGATCACCAAAATCGCGCTTTGGACGGTCACCGAAGCCACCCTCACGTTGTGGACGATCACCAAAATCACGTTTTGGACGGTCGCCGAAGCCACCCTCACGACGTGGTTTATAGTCTACGCGATTGCCACGGTTGTCATCATTCGCATCAAAACGTGGCTTATCATTGAAACCACCCTCACGACGTGGGCGATCAGAATTGAACTCACGACGTGGATGGTCTTCACCACCAAAGCTACGCTTTGGACGATCATCAAAACCACCCTCACGGCGTGGGCGATCAGAATTGAACTCGCGACGTGGACGGTCTTCAAAACCACCCTCACGACGTGGGCGATCTGAATTGAATTCGCGACGTGGACGGTCTTCACCACCAAACGCTGGACGCTCACCACGAGGTTTGTCATCAAAGCTACGACGTGGACGATCATCACCGCCTTCACGACGCTTGAAGTTACCTTCACCTTCAAAACGACGACCACCGCCGAAACCACCACGGCCACGACCGCCACCATCACGGCCACCGCCATTACCACCGCGGCCACGACCACCACCATCACGACCTGAACGTGCAGGAGGTGGAGATGGCTCTAGACCTTCGATTTCAGATACATTTAAACGCGCATCTAAATAATCTTCCAAGGCACGAATTTTGCCGCGTTCACGGTAAGTCGCCAAGGTAATCGCCTGACCTGAACGGCCCGCACGGCCTGTACGGCCAATACGGTGTACATAGTCTTCATTTTTCATCGGTAAACCGAAGTTAATTACGTGAGAAATGGTTGGTACGTCTAAACCACGCGCCGCAACGTCAGTTGCCACCAGAATTTTTGCACGACCTTCACGAATGCTACGTAAACGACGGTTACGAACGGTTTGTGGCATCGCACCATGTAGCGCAACAACCGAGTGACCTGCTTCAGCCAATTCTTCAGCCAGCATGTCGGTATCTTCTTGCGTGCTTGCAAAAACAACCGCCTGATCAACTGATTCGTCAGACAACCAGTGAGTCAGTAATTTTTTCTTGTGCTCAAAACCATCTGTCCAATGCAATGTTTGAGTTACATCAGTATTAGTACTATGGCCTGTCTCAATCGCAATACGCTCAGGATCGTTCATCATGCGTTCTGCTAAACGGATAATACGGTCCGCAAATGTTGCAGAGAACATGAGTGTTTGATTACGGTTTGCAGCCAGATCACTGATCGCTTCCAAATCTTCAGAGAAGCCAAGGTCTAACATACGGTCAGCTTCGTCAACGATCAATGATTCAACTTTATCAAGTTTCAACTGACGACGATTAACCAAGTCAAGTAAACGGCCTGGGGTTGCAACAATGACTTGTGCACCTTTAAGCTGTTGAATTTGCTTACCAAAAGGCATACCACCCATGATTGCGGCAATACGAACACCTTTCATGTGACGTACAAATGCAATCGCGTCCTGGCTAACCTGTTGAGCCAATTCACGTGTCGGGCATAAAACCAAGATGCTTGGTTGAGTCACTGCTTTCATGCGCTCTTTAAATGGCACAAAAGTTTCCTGACCCGCTAAAGCATTTAATGTCGGGAGTAGGAATGCGGCTGTTTTACCAGAACCAGTCTGGCTTGAAACTAATAAATCTTTACCTGCTAAAGCAGCTGGAATCGCTTGTTCCTGTACAGGTGTCGGGCTAGTAAAGCCTAAACCTTCAAGTGCTTGTTGTAGGGTTTCATGTAAGGAAAATTCGGCAAAAGTTTTGCTCATAGAGAGTTTCACCCTAATGGGTGCTCCATTTTAATAAATACAAAAAATAGACATCGGCAACAAGCGGCAAAGCGACTCAAGCTGAATATAAGTACAATTCAGTGGCAATCCGAATAACGACGATGTGGACTAAACGCACGCTTGATTACTGCCTCAACCTGAAGAATCGCTAAGCGATTTGGGCGCAAGATGTGGTCCTCTCTATGGACAGCGTGCGCATAATATGAATAGAACTGAATGTTCAGGTAATGAACTGGAATTTAAGTGCGTGCGCGGATTATAGCAGAATAATTTTAAAAGTCACCTTTTTTAATAGGTTTTCGTAATTCGATAACAATTCTTTGCTAAAGCCATTCTTCCAGTTCCCTACTATTTTTTTAAATTATACTTATATAACAATAGGTAGCAAGCCATCTGAGAATATATAGCCTGCGATTATTTCCCTTATTTCAGACACAATAATATCTGGCACCTCATTCGTTAAAACAATTTGACAATCCAATCTGACATACAGTTGAAATCGTGTTCTGATCTTCAACTCTTCCTTTTTCCAAGAAGCATTCAAATACGTCCGAGTCATCTGCCTTGTAAGAATTTCCTGAACACATTTTTCCAGTTCCAATGAGGGTAACAATAAAAAGGTGAATTTATGCTTCTCTATTTCATTCTTTATTTTTATATAGTCTTGATGAGTATCCTCTGAATAAGTCATAAATCCTGAAGAGCATACAATAATTATTATTTCTTGATTTTCAGATTTTTGTTGTAATTCTAAAAATAATTGCACATTTCGAGCCGCATATTGCGGATAGCCATATTCTGCAATGTACTGTGCGATATTGCTTTCGACCTGCATAAAATATTCGTCTAAATCATAGCATCCACATCCTAATTGCGATGCCAACAACTTTGCCGTGGTTGTTTTTCCCGCACCGCCTGGACCAATAAAATAGATCAACAATTCATTTAACCTTGTTTTTATCATTTCATATAAAAAGGCCCTCAAAATATTGAGGGCTTTTTTAGAAATCTACAAATTATTTTGCAGCTTCGCCCCAAGCTGGAACGACCGCCTGCATCAAAGGTTTTAACATTTTAAGCGAACAGGCAAGCACCTGACCATTGTCCAATGAATCATTGCCACCACGTGCATCGACTACGACACCACCCGCTTCCTTAATAATCAACTCACCCGCGGCAATATCCCATGGCTTCAAGCCAAGCTCGAAGAAACCATCAAAACGACCCGCAGCCACATAAGCTAAGTCCAGTGCGGCAGAACCACCACGACGGATTTGCGCACCTGATTTGGTTACAGCCAATAATGAAGCGAAATGCTGTTCTGCATAAGAAACAATTTCACCATTACGTTTTGCACGGTAAGGATGACCAACAGCAAGGAAAGTATTTTCCAAAGAATCTTTTACATTGACACGAATACGGCGCTGGTTCATCACTGCGCCACGGCCACGGCTGGCAGAGAACAATTCATCACGCACTGGATCATAGATCACACCGTGTTGAGTTACGCCTTTATGTTGTACCGCAATTGAGATACAGAAATGTGGAAAACCATGAATAAAGTTTTGTGTGCCATCTAGGGGATCAATCACCCAGCACCAGTCTGCATCGTGACCTTTACCTTCCTGCATACCAAACTCTTCACCAAGGAAGCTGTGGTTTTTATAGCTTTTACGGAGGGTATCAATGGTAAGTTGTTCGATGTAACGGTCAACACGCGTTACTGGACCATCAATGCCTTTTTCTTCAACTTGTAAATCGAGTTTATGACGATTTTGATGTGCCTTTAAAAGCTCTTGACCAACTGTTTGAGCCGCACGCGCAGCCATAACCACCATAGGTTCCATTGAACACCCACTACAAATTTGAAGATTTTGACAAAGAATAATGCATAAAAGCGCTCATATTCTATCAAATATAAGCGCTTTTAGGGAAAAAATGTTGCGAAAAATTATTTCCACATTCACATGGTTTGTTGATTAAAACCATGCCTTTTGAATTGAGGCTAAAATACCCTGACTATCCAGACCACAGTCCGCCAGCATTTGCTGGTGTGTCGCCTGATGTAAAAATGCATCTGGCAAACCAAGGTTCAAGATAGGTTTCACAATTCTCGCCTGCGCCAGAAATTCATTCACCGCACTGCCCGCACCCGCCATCACTGCATGTTCTTCCACCGTAACAAAAAGGTTGGTCTTTTCAGCAAGCTCACGAATGATTTGTTCATCCAGTGGTTTCACAAAACGCATGTTCACCACACGCACACCAACTGCATATTGATTGGCAAACTGCGCTGCGGCATCAACTGAAGCTGCCACACGGCTACCAAAGGCGAGAATACTGATCTGTTGTTCAACATCCTGATTAAATTCAGCAACGATTTCAGCTTTACCAATCTCCAAAGCAGTCATCTGTTGTTGAATTTCAACACCTGTTCCTACACCTCTTGGATAGCGTACTGCTGTTGGCCCTTTGTAGTGGTAGGCAGTATGCAGCATTTGACGGCATTCATTTTCGTCTTTCGGTGCCATGATCACCATATTTGGAATTGTACGCATATAGGCATAGTCATAGGCACCCGCATGGGTTGGGCCATCCTCGCCAACCAAGCCTGCACGGTCAATACCGAAAGTCACATCCAGATTCTGTAACGCAACATCATGGATCAACTGGTCATAGCCACGCTGCAAAAAGGTTGAGTAAATCGCTACAACAGGCTTTAAACCCTCGCAGGCCATACCTGCTGCCAGCGTAACCGCATGTTGCTCCGCAATCGCCACATCAAAGAAGCGTTCAGGATATTGCTGTGCGAATTGCACCATGCCTGAACCTTCGCACATGGCTGGGGTAATCGCCAGTAAAAGATCATCCTGCGCTGCTTCATCACAGAGCCATTGCCCAAACACATCCGAATATTTTGGCGCTGCTTTTGAAGAAGAAGTTTTCGCTGGCGCACAAGCTACGGGCGCAATTTTGGTAATGGCATGATAGGTAATTGGGTCTGCTTCTGCAGGGGCAAAGCCCTTGCCTTTTTTGGTATAGACATGCACCAGACGTGGACCCTTACGTTTTTTCAGGGCATGGAAAACCTGTACCAACTGCTCCACATCATGACCATCAAACGGCCCAAAATAATCGAAACCAATCGCTTTAAACAGATTATCCGCAGCATCTGTTGCCGACTGGTGCAGACGTGAGTTATAGGTCCATTTTGGATGTGGCTGAACATAGGCTTCACCCTGTTCATTGACATTAATCAACTGACCTGTTTCCCAAATCGCCGCCAAGTGCTTGGCAAAGCCGCCTGTACTGCACGAGATCGACATATCATTGTCATTCAGTACCACGATCAGGTCGGCATCATGGGCAACCGCATCATTCATGGCTTCAAAGGCCATACCTGCGGTCATTGCACCATCACCTACAATGGCAACCACATCACATAGGTCTTTTTGGTAGCGACGCGCAAGTGCCATACCAAGACCAGCAGAAATTGCTGTTGATGAATGGCCTACCCCAAAGGTATCAAACTCGGATTCTTCACGGGCAGGAAATGCAGCCAAACCATCTTTGGCACGAATCGTGGTGATTCTGTCACGGCGACCTGTCAACACCTTATGTGGATAAGCCTGATGCCCCACATCCCAAACCAGACGATCCTGGGGTGTGTTAAAGCAATAATGCAGGGCAACCGTCAGTTCAACCACTCCCAGATTTGCACCAAAATGGCCACCGCTTTGTCCTGCCGCATACAGAATATATTGACGCAACTCATCCGCCACTTGTGGGAGCAGGCCTTGTTCGAGCTGACGTAACTGTTGTGGATGATCAATTCCATCTAACAATGGCGTAACAGGACGTTGAGTTGGAATTTCGGTATACAACATAATGTGGCGAAGCCTTTTTAAGCCTGGCAAATCCGAAGCTGGGTTAAATGGGGGCAATCATACAATTAAATATGATCTACCTTCAATCAGCCACATGGGCGAATGATGTCGTGCTAAACATTCTCATGCCAGTCTCAGGGACTGGCTGGCAGATTATCCTGAATTATGTCACTGTTTATCAACCATTATTGTGTGCTTTGTATGAAAAAGAAAAACTTATGTGAAAAATCAGAAATTCCAATTCACGCAATCTTCACACATTAAGCTATACTTTGACTGTTTTTTATTATCATAGTGAGCGTTCTGTGCCAATTGAATTTGTTGCAACATCAAGGCTACCAACCGCTTTTGGTGACTTCAATATTTCCGTGTTTCAAGACCCAGCAACTGGCGAAGAGCATGTGGCGCTTTCCAAAGGACTAGAAACTGCACCAAATCAGCCCGTACTCGTGCGTATCCATTCTGAATGTTTGACTGGTGATGCCTTTGCCTCATTGAAGTGCGACTGTGGACCTCAACTGCAAGCCACACAACGACTGATCAATGAAGCGGGTCAGGGTGTGATTTTATATTTGCGTCAGGAAGGCCGTGGGATTGGCCTGACCAATAAAATTCGTGCCTATGCCCTACAGGATCAGGGACACGATACGGTCGATGCCAACCTGCTGTTGAACTTGCCTGCCGATGCCCGCCGTTACGATATGTGCAGCATTATGCTGGATCATTTGCAAGTCAAAGAAGTGAAGTTGATCACCAACAATCCTTTAAAATTAAAGGCATTGACTGATCTTGGCATTAATGTAGTGGAGCGTGTTCCACTTACAGTGGGTCGTAATCCATTCAATGAACATTATTTAAAAACCAAACGTGAACGGATGGATCACCTATATAAAAAAGATGACTTTTAACATAACCACAGGGACTCTGAGCAATGAAATTTATAAGAGTTTTATTACTCACTGCTATACCATTACTCAGTACATCTTATATCCAAGCGACAAATCATCCATTGGACAAGAATATGCTTCCAACTACAGCAAATATCATTCAGCAATTAGAACAATTCAAAAAACAAGATCACTTTATTGGTGATAACATTTTATATACGGGTGTTCAAGATCAGCAGCTTAAAGATCAGCTCAATCAACAAATTGCTGATACAGCACAACAGTTTATAAAACATTATGAAAATTCAGCGCCACCAACAAAAGCACAACTACTCCAAACACTCTCTGCAGGAATTCATCAGATTAACCCTGATCATTTAGATACCGAAGATAGAGAGCAAGTTGCGACAACTTTTGAACAATTTTTAGATATTCTAGGTCTAGAAAGTTCTGAAGGGATTCTCAATACTTGGATGTATGGTGAAGAGGTTAATGATTTGATTGAACAAAATAGCAAACCATTCAATACGCCTTAATTCAAAACCAAACGTGAACGGATGGATCACCTATATAAAAAAGATGACTTCTGATTCATTTTTTCAAAATGTTTAAAAATAAGGCAATTAAGGGATTTTTATGTTAAAAGGTAAAAATCCCTTACTTTTTTTATGGATTTTATGTTTTGATATAAGCAATTCCTAGATCACTTTAAGAGGATCATCATGCAGCATCCAACTTCAGTTGATATTCAACGTGTTCGTGAGTTTTTACTCGACCTACAGGCACGGATTTGTGCAGGACTAGAACAGCAGGAACGTGCAGGCGGTGGAACCGCTGAGTTTATCATTGATGATTGGCAACGAACTGAAGGCGGCGGTGGCCGCTCCCGTGTTCTGCAAAATGGTGAAGTGATTGAAAAAGGTGGGGTCATGTTCTCCCACATCAATATCAGCAAGCTGCCTGCTTCCGCAACTGAACGCCATCCGCAGATTGCGGGCGCAAAGGCTCAGGCTTTGGGTGTGTCGCTGGTGATTCACCCTAAAAACCCGAATATTCCAACTTCACATGCCAATGTCCGTTTATTTGTGGCTGAACCTGAGGGACAGGACCCAGTGTGGTGGTTTGGTGGCGGTTTTGACTTAACCCCGTTCTATCCAGATGATCAGGATATTTTAGACTGGCATCAAACTGCCTATGACTTATGTCAGCCATTTGGTGAAACTGTTTATGCCGAGCATAAACAATGGTGTGATGATTATTTCTACTTAAAACACCGTGATGAACAGCGTGGCGTGGGTGGTTTGTTCTTTGATGATCTCAATCAATGGGATTTTGAAACCTGTTTTCAATATATGCAAGCCGTAGGTAATGGTTATTTAGCAGCAATCCTGCCAATTTTTGAAAAGCATCGTGAGCAGCTATATACCGAAGCTCAGCGCGAGTTCCAGTTGTATCGTCGTGGCCGTTATGTTGAATATAACTTGGTGTATGACCGTGGCACCTTGTTTGGCTTACAGACAGGTGGACGTATTGAATCCATTTTAGTGAGTTTACCGAATCTCGCAGGCTGGTCGTATCGTCCTGAATGGGATGAAAACTCACCTGAAAAACGACTCACTGATTATTATTTAAAACCAAGAGACTGGTTGGGTTTAGAGAAATAAAAATAAAGAATTAAAGCCAAAGCAATGATCAGCTTTGGCTTTTTTACTTAATTTAAACACATCCGATACTCAATAATCCCAGGCTTTTCGGCAATCCAGTCATAGAGTTTTTGTGCGGTATAGTTGGTTTCCTGTGTATGCCAATATAGGCGGTCACACTGCTGTAAAATGGACTGCTGCTGAACATATTCAATTAAATGCTTGCCAACATGCTGCCCCCGCACCTCTGGTGAAACAAATAAATCCTCTAAATAACAATAGTTTTGCTCAGCCCAAGTTGAACGGTGAATGACATAATGTACAAAACCCAACACCTGTTCACCTCGTTTGGCAACGGCGCAATAAACTGGCTCAGCTTCATCAAAAAAGCGTTGCCATGTGGTTTGTGTGGTGGAACTGGCAAGTGCCACTTTATAAAAATTCTGATACGCCAGCCAATAGGGTATCCACTGCTGATAATCCTGTTGCTGGACAGGGATAACCTGTATTTCCTGAGTCTGCATCCTGACACTCCGTCATCTTTCGTTATGGAAGATCAAAGTGTAGTGTTGAGAGTGGTATCATCATAAGATACAGTTATTATAATTTTTAAAGTACCAGTTGATTATGGCGATTTCGTCCTCTGCCTATTTTCCCCACTTGATTTTACCAAAAGGTTCCATCAGGGATGGATTATATGAGGTGCTCAGGGATGCCATTTTAGATGGTCGTTTATCTGCTGGCACAAAACTGCCCTCAAGCCGAGTTTTGGCAGAAATGATGTCCATTTCCCGTAATTCCGTATTGTCAGCTTTAGACCGACTACTGGATGAGGGTTATTTATTTACCAAACCAAGCTCAGGAACCTATGTGTCAGAAACCATTCCTGACCAGTTGATCCAAGCGCAAACCCAACAGCATCTTCATCTATCAACCAAAACTGAAACGCTGAATGTAAATCCCCACCTTGCCCAACATTTAGCTTGCTGGCAAAAACAGCAGTTACCACAAGGTAAACGCACCTTTCATGTTGGCGTGGGTTGCGTGGATTTATTTCCACATCAACTTTGGGGAAAACTGCTTGGGCGGGCATGGCGGCAATCCTATCATCAGATTGGACAGGCCCATGATTCAAAAGGCTACCTGCCTTTAAGACAGGCTATATGCCAATATGTACGCTCTACACGTGGACTCAATTGTACTGAACAACAAATTTTGATTGTGAACGGGACACAACAGGCCATTCATTTAACCGCTTATGCGCTATTACAGGCACAGGATCAGGTATGTCTGGATGAGCCAGGCTATGATGCCGCATTAGCCGTTTTTCGTAGTTTCGGAACAACAGTTCATCCAGTTTGTAGTGATGAGGAGGGAATGAAAGTTCCCGACATCACCCAGCATTATGCCCAAGCCAAACTGGTTTACACCGCACCCTCACATCAATTTCCACTGGGTGGCACACTCAGTTTAACTCGGCGTTTGGCATTGTTGGATTGGGCGGCCCAGCAACAAAAATGGATTTTTGAAGATGACTACAACAGTGAGTTTCGTTATGGCACTCGACCTATTCAAGCCTTACAGGGTCTGGACCAACAGCAACGTGTAATTTATTCAGGCACATTTTCCAAAATGATGTTTCCTGAATTTCGCTTAGGTTTTATGGTGATTCCCGAGTCTCTCATTGACCTATTCAGTTTGGCAAAAAGTCATATTGATACTCGCAGTTCTTATCTGGAACAGGTTGTTTTGAGCTTGTTTATTCAAGAGGGACATTATGCGCGGCATGTGCGAAAGGTTCGTAAAGCCTGTTATGAGCGTCAGCAAGCGCTGATTCACGCAATTGAAACCCACCTCTCAGAAGTCCTAACCATTGAGGTAACAGATTCAGGGATTCATTTGGTCTGTTGGCTGAAAGATTCATGGACAGAGCAGGATTTCACTGCTCAATGTAGCAAACTAGGACTGGCTGTCCAGCCTTTATCCCGCTACTGTCAAACTTCATTTCAAAGGGCAGGTGTGCTATTTGGATATGCCGCACATACGGTTGATGAAATTATGGAAAATATCCAAAAGTTAGCAACTGAGATTAAAAATCACTCATGCTAATTGCGATCATTTCCACAACTTTATACACTGCCCCTATTTTCTTTATTTATCATTTTCGCCATGACCAAACAATTTGCTGTAATTGGAAATCCAATTGAACAATCCCGCTCACCAGAATTACATCATGCATTCGCAGCAAAAACGGGCGTTGATTTAAATTATAAAAAAATTCTTGCACCGCTGGATGGCTTTGAAAATACGGCAAAGGATTTTTTTGCGCAAGGCGGTGCTGGAATGAATGTGACTGTTCCCTTTAAAGAGCAGGCATTTGCCTTATGTGATCAACTGACTGAACGCGCTAAAATTGCCAAAGCTGTGAATACCTTATGGATGCAGGATGGTAAACTTTATGGTGACAATACCGACGGACAAGGTTTGGTTGCCGCCATTCAGGCTCTGGGCTGGGATCTTGCAAATAGCCGTATTTTAATTTTAGGTGCAGGCGGTGCAACTCGTGGTGTGATCTATCCACTGGTGCAGGCAGGTGCAAAACAAATCGTGATTGCCAACCGTACCCTCGCCCGTGCAGAACAACTGGTTGAAGATTTAAAAGAGGCTGTACCACAGGCAGAATTACAGGCGATAGGGCTGGATCAACTTTCTGGTGAGTTTGATTTTGTAATTAATGCCACTTCTGCAAGTTTAACGGGCGATGCATTACAACTGCCAGAAACCCTACTTTTCCATCATGCCTATGAAATGGCTTATGGCAAACCCTCCAGCTTTCTGGATCAGGCTCAGGCACGTCAGGTTCCATCCACCGATGGCTTTGGTATGCTGGTTGGACAGGCAATTGAGGCCTTTTCAATCTGGAATGGAGTCAAACCTGAACTCAAAGATTTTTTATAATTGCTCAGTAAAATTCGGCAAAAAAGAACCTGCGCAATCAGCAGGTTCTCTTTTTGGGGATTAAATTATTTGCTGCTCAGCATTTTCTGGTACACATCCTTAAAGATTTCATAATCAATAAATTCATTATGTTCAGCCTTTAAGTTCTTGATTGACTTCTCAGACAGCTGGTTTTTGCGTGCATCCACATAAACCTGCCCCAGAATATTGGCTGTTTGTTCCAGCACGTTTTTTTCCTCAGGATATGCGCCATTTTCACGTTCAAACTGGATTTGATACTGTTTGGCAAAAAGCTGCTGTGGCTGTTTGTATTGTGCCCTTAACTTTTTCAGGGCCTGACGATCCTGATCACCACGTATGGCATCGTTCACAATACGGTCCACCGCCCGCCCCAGCTTGTCATCAAACTGGTCTTCTTGTTCAAGGTGGTGCTTGCCTTGTAAACCCTCAATCGCTTTCAGTGCCTTGCCCTCTGGGTTATACACCTCCTCATCCGAGTACCAGTAGGCGTAGACACTGGCGATTTCCTGCAACTCCTGAGTGGAATAACGCTGCACAACCTGTGGCTGGCTTTCAGTCAGCTTGGCAATAAATACAGCTTTATAGGTTTGTTCATAGGAATGGGTTGCATCATAACGCTGTTCCGCAATCACTTTTAGCTGGTCATCCAGAGACAGGGTATAAGGCTGTGCAGAACGTTCCTGAATGGTAGACTGGCCTAGTTTTTCCGAGAAGCTGCCAATCGCTTGTTCCAGCATTGAACCCTTGCTTGCTTCCGCCCATGTTTTTGCACGTTTCAACTGTGCCTGATCAATCGGGGTGGCCTTGCCGTAGTTTGAAATCTGCATATCCGCTTTCAGGTTAAAGCGTGACTTGAATTCTGGTAAGGCATAGTTCAGGTCATAATCTAGCTTAATTGCACGTCCCTTTGCATCCAGTCCCACATCCATCACAAATGGGTTGCGTTGACTCACAGGTGGCAAGGCTGCATCTATGTCTGCCTGATGCTTGATCCAGAGTGCCTTAAATGCCTGATCATCAATAAACTGGTTTTGGTCATACGCTGCAAATATCTTTTCCAAGGCTTGCAGTTTTTCCAGATAAGCTCCCAGGCGTGGCGTGGTCTCCTGACCAAATACATCCATGTCGTAAACAGTTTGGCAATACTGCACATCACCATAAGTGGTTTTAGCAGTATTTTGCAGTGCCAGACACTGTTCAGCAGTCAAGCCCTGCTCATCTGTAGCAGCTTTATCTATGTTTTCAGGTGCATCTTCAACATTATTTGCTTCCTGTTCAGCAGCCTGCGCAGCATCTTCAGAAGCAGAACCATAAGACTCATCTGCATCATCAACACCCAGATGTTGATTTACCAGACGATAAAGCTGCTGGCTGACCACACTGGCATCATCTGCCGAGTTTTTTGAAGCCAGCACAGAGGAACTCGCTGATTTAGCCTTTGACTGAACCGCAGCATCCACCTCATCTGTAACCAGTTTCTCTAAACTCTTTTCCTTGAAATTTAGGACCTGCTGTACCAGATATTTCTCATTGACCTTGCTATACAGGTTTGCCTGAAGAATGAGTTCCTCAACCGATGTTTTAAGGCGGATCTTTTCCACAACCCCTGCTGCATGGTCATTTGAAGAAACTGCAAGCGCCTGTATGTCATTTGGATTTGCCAGACGGTAATACACCGCACTGGATGCCTTGACATACTCAGCAAATTTCTTGATATCCACCTGCTTGAACAGATGCTGGTATTTAGAAAAGTCCAGATAGGCCAAGTTGTTCTGGTTTTCCTTATTCACCAGATAGGGCATCAGGGCAAAGTAGTTGATATAGAACTTATAATCATTCAGGTCAAGCACCATGGGCACTTTCGCCTGTAGCAGCAAGGTCGGTTTTTCATAGCGCGCGGTGAGGTTGAATGATCCCATTTTCTGACGGTAATGCACTGAACCATCATATTCAAACTGCATGTCATTCAGAACATTGGCCATGACACGGGTAAACTTGTCCGCCTTGCTGCCGCCAAACTGTTTTGGCTGTTGTGCAAGGGCTTCATATAAAGCCTGCTTCTGTGCGCTGTTGAGGTTGACTTTCTGGTCGCGCAGATATTGATCGACCTTTTGCTTTACATTGGCATCCAGAGCCGCCTTGTCATCTTTGCTTACGGTTTTATTTTGGTCCAGATCAACATGGACATTAAACTTTCCACGGTAGTCATAGCTTGGATATTCATACATCGCATTGATGCTGTTAATGGCTTTCTGTTCAAGGTTTACAGCACCAGAATTGGTTTTAATGACATGCTGAGAACATGCAGAAAGACTAAACCCCAATACACATAAAGTTAAATATTTTAAACGCATAGTTTTACCAAACACCTTTATATCATTATATTTACAACTGTAAATTTAATCATCTTCATATTTAAAATGAGTTTCAAACATCAGTGGGAAGATGACTTTTTTACGCCCCTACCGCCTGATCAATTCGCTTTTCTGACAGTCTTTTCCATAGTGTTTATCAATGTATTTTTATCACCATTGTGAATAATCAAAGTATCGAAACAGATAATCCAAAACGATTCAAATACAGGATTAAGATTATGCCAGCTTATAAAGCCCCGCTCCGTGATATTCGCTTCTTAATGAATGAAGTGTTTGATTATCCTGCACACTACCAAACTTTGGCAAGTGGTCAAAATGCAGATGCAGATACGGTTGATATGATTCTTGAAGGTGCGGCAGATTACTGCGAAAACGTACTTTCTCCACTTAACCAGTCAGGTGATGAAGAAGGCTGTACCTTTAACAATGGTGAAGTGACTACACCTAAAGGCTTCAAGGAAGCGTATGACCAGTTCGTCATGGGTGGCTGGCAAGGTCTTTCCTACCCTGAAGAGTTTGGTGGTCAAGGCCTGCCAATGTCTTTAAACCTCATCAAATCTGAAATGATGGGTACTGCAAACTGGTCATTCACCATGTACCCTGGTTTAAGTACAGGTTGTATGAACACCATCATCCAGTTCGGTACAGATGAGCAAAAAGCGACTTATATGCCTAAACTGGTTGAAGGCACCTGGTCTGGCACAATGTGCTTAACGGAACCTCAATGTGGTACAGACTTAGGTCAAGTTAAAACTAAAGCTGAACCTGCTGCTGATGGCACATATAAAATCTCTGGTACTAAAATCTTCATCTCTGCGGGTGAGCATGATTTAACAGAAAACATTATCCATATCGTGCTTGCGCGTCTTCCAGACGCACCTGCTGGTACCCGTGGTATCTCGTTATTCATCGTGCCTAAGTTCATCCCAACTGCTGACGGCGGTGTAGGTGAGCGTAATACCGTATCTTGTGGTTCAATCGAACACAAAATGGGTATCCGTGCATCAGCAACTGCGGTATTGAACTTCGATAACGCTACTGGTTACCTCATTGGTGAAATCAACAAAGGTTTGCATGCAATGTTTACTTTCATGAACACTGCACGTATCGGTACAGCAGTTCAGGGTATTGCACATGCTGAATTATCTTTCCAGGGCGCTTTGCCTTATGCGAAAGACCGTATGTCGATGCGTGCCCTTTCTGGCAAGAAAGAGCCTGAGCGTGTAGGTGATGCGATTATCCACCATGCTGACGTTCGTCGTTTGTTGTTGACTCAAAAAGCGATTGCTGAAGGCGGTCGTTCAATGATCTACCATGCTGCAAAACTCGCAGATAAGATGGCGGATGCATTGGCAAGTGGTGATCAAGCCGCTTATGAAGCTGCTGATGACAAACTTGGTTTCTATACACCAATTCTTAAAGGCTTCCTGACTGAGCTTGGCCTAGAGTCTGCCAACAATGGTATGCAGGTTTTTGGTGGTCACGGTTATATCCGTGAATGGGGTATGGAACAAATCGCGCGTGATGCACGTATCTCTACCTTGTACGAAGGCACTACAGGTATTCAGGCACTTGACTTAATCGGCCGTAAAGTTCTTCTAAGCTCAAAAGGCAAGGTTGTTCGTGACTATACTGCTGAAATCTTGAAGTTCTGTGCTACACATGCCCGCAACAAGTACCTACGCCGCTTCGCCTGGGACCTAACCAAGCTTTGCGCTCAATGGAACACTTTGACTGTTCGTATCATGCTTGCTGCACGTAAAGACCGTGACATCGTTTCTTCAGCTTCTGTTGATTTCTTGATGTTCTCTGGCTATGTGATGATGGCTTACTTCTGGGCTCAGCAGGCTGTGATTGCTTCTGAAAAACTGGAAGCAGGCAACGGTGCTGAAACTCCTGAATTCTATAAAGCAAAAATCAAGGTTGCTGATTTCTACTTTGACCGTTTGTTGCCACGTGCGCAGGGTCATGCAGAATCAATGGTTTCGACTTCCCGTACCTTGACTTCACTTGCACCAGAACACTTCAGCTTCGATTACTAATCGGGACTGACAAAAAAGAGCGCTTGATGCGCTCTTTTTTTATTTTCCAAACAGCAACGTCAAATGATGTCGCTGATTTATTGTGATTTTCCTATCCTCTCGATTATTCTAAAAAAATAAAACAGCTCCACATCATATAGGCAAATAAAAATGACATTTAGGAAAGGCAATCTAAATTATGGCATCTATAAAAAGGCAGAAGATGGAACTTTTATCATTGGCACAACACTTCCAGTATTTGTCTTACTTGAAATATATGATCCTGACGAAGCAGGGTGTTTATATTCTTTAGAAACACTGTCTATTTATCAGGATGGTACAATCAGATGTGGTTATCAGCACTTTAACCTGCAACAACTTAAGCAAGAGATTCAAGAGGGAAAAATTACTGTTCAAATCGCTGAAAGTTCTAAACTTGAGATAGAAAGCCTCGGTGAATTTGGAATTTACCCCTCTCTTTCATACTATAAAAACAATGATGATTTAATAAAGGAAGTTATAGATATTATTGATGAACTCAATGATCGTCCAGATTCAAGCGCACGTTGTCAAATTGCTTGGGAAAACTATTTAACCCACCCTTGTGCAGAAAATATTGAATATTTAAGAATCGCTTATGAAGCCATCCCCACACACCATCGTAAATATGTTTTAGGGGATATGGATCAACATGACATACCCATCCGCAAAGTAATTTATCAGGAACCCCTGCCCTTAAGATATTCAATTGTTCAACCTGAATTCCAGCCAGCAATTCAACAGTTCAGTAAAGAGATTTTTGATACATCCACACCGTTGGAAAAATTTTATAAAGAATTAAAAAATTTGGCGGGCAATCAAAACATCAGACCTTTTGTTTGTAATGGCAATCCACTAAAAACTGACATTTTAATTATTGGTTTTAATCCAGCGACTCAAGCAGATGAGTTTTGGAAATATTTTGCTCCAGCTACAGGCTTCAATAAAAATGACTGGTTACAAGCCTATCAACAAGACCGTATAGATGCTGGCAAACCTGCACTCAGCAATACTCGCCGAGTCATCGAATGGATCAATGATGCATTACTCAGTATTCATCTAAATCTAGTTATCATGGAAACAAATATTTATGCCCTGCCCACGCGCAAAAAAACCGATCTGACACAATCTGATCAAGACACCTTTATTTTTGATTTCCTGATTCAACATCTTCAACCCAAAGTGATGATTACACATGGTGTAGATGCTGAACGGCATATAAAATCCATTAATTTGAACACACCCGTTTTAGCACAGAAACATTTTGCTATTGGTTGGTCCAGGAACAAGGCTCAAGAAATCCTAACCTTTTTATAATCTTGGAATTCTATTAAATGCTTCAATCTTGGATTCCATAAAAATAAAGTACCTAATGGAACTCATGAGATACTTTTTCCTATTCGTTTACTTAAGGATAAAAAAGATCATTCCGCCTTTTCAAAAATATAGGCTTTCTTTGGAAATGGATATTCCTTAAAGAACTTGCGGTTGCGCCCCTGATCCCCATTCCAGATTTTATCCAGATCCATCACAAGATTCTGGTCCTGATTGATCTCATAATATAAATTCACGTCAGCGGCAGCACAGCGCACCACAATCTCTTTTTCCACTGGCTCAACATGCCACTGCACCTGCTTACAGGTTTGCTCAATTTTGGCAACATTACGCGATGAATCTGAACCCAGACGACCGAAACTGGTATTGGTCCAGTAGACAGAGCCATCCTCCAGCAAGTTCATAATATATTCCGCTTCTTTCTCGTTATTGACACAACCAGCGAAATCATCGGTACATGGAATACGCGCATGATAACGCCCGACATAGGCCAGTTCGGTTTCAGACAGTTTAGTTGGCGTATGCTTGTGTGTCACAGGATGAGGCAGGGTAGCCTGCCCAGCAACCTGGGTTAATGACATCCCCTGCTGCGGGTCTGATTCCATGACTTCATGACTCGGTTGCGTCTGGGCCTGTTGTTTAGCGGATTCTGGGTGATGGCTATCACAGGCACTCAACCCAAAGCTCAATAGAGTGCCTACACTAAACCACGATAAGAATAACCTAAACTGCATATCCATAAATCTCTAACATCGATATCGTGACCATTTCCCCTCACCATTCCAGTAAATAAACTTTTTGGAAAGATCAAAACGATTGAACCGTTTTGTTATATGCCTCCAAAAGTCCATTCGTGGAGTATTTTGATAAGACCGAAATTTCGATTAACCCAAGCCATATGCTTTAAGTCGGTGCATTTTAGGCGATACTGTTGGTTTTTCCATCAACAAGTTACATACCGTAACTATTCTCTCGCCTATTGAAACTTTAAAAATTCAGCTTTGCCCCTATCTCCTAAATAACAGCATTGAACAAAACCCTTTTTATTTTTTACTGCTGTTTCATTTATTTAAGGAGATAGACTTAATGGCCAATTCTGGTTTATATCGCTCAAACCAACAAAGCATGATCGCTGGTGTAATGGGCGGTATTGCGGAACGTTTTGGTTGGAATGCAAACTTGTTACGCCTGATCTTTGTGGTGGTTTCACTCATGAGTGCGGCCTTTCCTGGCATTTTGGTCTATCTGATTTTATGGCTGGTAATTCCGAAACAGCAGACAGCACGTGTTGACCATGTTCAAGGCTATCATCAACCTGTTAAGACAGTTTATGAAGATCAACACATAAAACGCTAATCCCTCTTTCCTCTTTTGGTCGCTACGGTTGATTTACCCCTAATACAACCGTAGCTTTTTTTTGCCTGAATCAGGTTAAAACATATTGCTGGTTGAGGAGTTGCTGTAATGCTGCAATCATGTCAGCACGACTCACAATTCCAATGAGACGCTGGTTCTCTACCACAGGAATATAGTTAAAGGATTTCTCCACAAAATAGGGGACTAAATCCTGAATCGGCTGTGATGGCTCCACAGTGACGACACGGCGACTCATAATCTGTCTCACATAATGCTGCCATGAATTTCTTGGATCAGCGGCACCCTTAAACCATTCCACTACCTCATATAAGGCCAGCGTTCCAACCAGTTCTTCTTCCGCATTGACGACAGGCAAACTCATGAGGTTGACTTCCTTGAACTTCTCTAAGGCCTGATGAATATCATCATCTTCATGTAGCTTAATGACATCCCGACTCATAATATCCTGACAGACAAAGTAACTATTCAAGCGTTCGCTTGCGTGTTCCTGTGCTTCCAGAATAATTTTTTCCAGATCATATTGGCTGATGTCCAACAACTCGGTATGTTGCTCCAGGGCATATTCAATATCCTTGGGTTGAATCGAGACTTTCTGGGTAGGTGTCGGGTCTTTCGAGCGCTCATTGACATGCGCGGTAATGGGATAATGCCGCCCAATTAAACGGTTAAAAAATACCGCAAACAGCAACAGTAAAATCGAGTTCAATAGCACGGGATACAGTACAAAATGAAATCCTAGACGATGTACCGCCTCACCACCCAAAACCGCGGTAATCGCCACTGCCCCACTTGGTGGATGCAAGGAGTCTGTAGTCATCATCATAAAAATCGCAAACCCAACCGCCACACTAAATGCGCTGGTCAGATCAGGTAAATATTGAGTACAGGCCACCCCAATAATCCCTGCCAGCGTATTTCCAACAACCACATTCCAGGGCTGTGCCAGTGGACTGTTGGGAACCGCGAATAGAAGCACTGAAGATGCACCCATCGGTGCGATATACCAGGCATTCATGCCACCCAGTACATACCAACTGACCAGTGATGATATGGCAAGGCCACACAACGCACCGATGCCTGAGTAAAGACGTTCTTTCAGGGGAAGAACTTTATAGTTGGGTTTTAAAAAATTTAGCCAGTCTGATTGGGTAGAGCTCACAATGCACCTTGCTGGAATAGTGTTGTTTTTGATTCGTTGCGCAGTATACGCCTATCTCCTAACAAAGATGTATTTAAATTATAGTTTTAGGTTATGAGTAAATTTGTTGAAACCCGACAAGATCAATTCAGGTATTCACTAAGCTGTTCCACGCGCTCCGCATATTTTTGCATCGGACAGAACTCATACATGGGAGAACCGATATAGGCACCCGCATTACGACATTCCTGATCAACAAAGTTTTTCCATAGCTGTTGTGATTTCATAATATCGCTGTAACGTTCAGGTTGTTGGTCATCCTTACTTTGGTTCTTAATTTGATCCAATAGTTTTACAATTTGCTTCGCATATAACGTCTTGGTTTTATTGCTACAGATTTCCACCACGGCATTATTGATATGGCCAATATTTAATTGTTGAATCGTTTCATCAACACACTGGTTATAAGGGTCTGGCGCTGCCTGTACTGCCGTTGCATAAATAACCAACGCCAAACCCAGTATTTTCACGCTCAACCTGACCATCTTTTTCTCCAGTTTTTTTATAATATTTAAAAAATACTGCTATCAACCTTATTCAATTTTCCATTACAAATTCTAGTGGCCGCTTTCCTGTTTGCATAGTTTAAGAAACGTCTTGTATATAAAGTGCATACAAGAAACAATCATCCTCTTTCAAACAAAAACAGCCCACTCTATGGGCTGCCAGTCTATTCGTGACTTGTCTTAAAATGTCTTTGCAACACCCAGCCAGGTAAAGGTATTTGGTACATCACTCAACTGAATCGTCTGTTTTATTTTGAGATTTTTCAGGTCCAGCTCCACAATGGTTTTAGCCTGCGTATCATTGATAAAGACCGTCTCTGTGGCTGCATTGACCACCAGACGACTTTTAGCAAGTTCAGTCGCATTTACATTTTGGAGGGCCTTGATTTGCCCGATGCGTTGCCAGCTTTGCGTATCCACCACATGCACCATACCCATACTATCCAGAATCGCAAGATAGTGACCTGATGCATTGACCACCTGCTGCAAACGCTTCACTGGCGTTGTGCCATCTGCCTCTTTTGCCCCTAAAGACCAATCCAGACCCACTGCATTTAAATTGTTTGGATCAACAACAAACAAGGCATGCGTTCCTGTGGCAAAGGCAGCAAACTTGTCCAGTTTTTCATGTCCAGCAATGGTGGTAATTCGCTGATCAATTAAAACTTTCTTATCAATAAATTGACTTCCCTTTTGTTCAACCACCAGTACCCCATCTTCACAGCCAAAGGCAGCATATCGCTGAATGGAGGCTGCACCATGCAAACGGTTACAACCATTTGCCAAAGTCTGTTCCTCGTGGAAATGGTCACCATGCAACTCATAGCTTTTCACAATACTGAGTGTATCGGCATCGTTGGCTAAATAGGTACTGAGCACATAGGCACCACGCGGTTCAGCCACACCATGATGTTTTTTAGGCAGTTTCTGACTGGAAATGGACTGTTTCTCAATCGCTGAATCATTAAACACATCAAACTTGGAGCTTTCAACTTCGCTGCCATCGTAGAACAATGCAGCCAAACCATTAAAGCTACGGTAGTGTGCGGGTGTTGCACCCTTGAGCTGAAACGCCAATACATGCGGCATATTCTTCTGTAGCAGATTATCCTTGTTCAGCACGCCACTGTCTGCAAACTGCACTACACCCTCATTGCGGCTCAGCATTACCGCATAACGTGACTGCGGGCTGCCATACATCGCGGATGGGGAATAACTTAGCGCTGTTGTATGAATGACCTTTTGATCCGCCAAATCATAAACTGAGAGCAAGGGACGAACGCTGTCATCATTGGCAATGGCCAAACGCCCCTCATAGATTTTTGCAGGTTGCTCTGGCTTGGGTGTAACGGTTGACGATGAACCTGAAGAATCCCCTCCACATGCTGAAAGCAACACACTGCTCAACAACGCACTCAGCACATAGCCTTGTTTTATTTTCTTCACTGTAACTTCCCCTATTGGACAAATGATCTTAAATTATTGTTACGTTATAACATAACAATAACAGCTTGTTCAGCATTTTTTAAGTTTTATTTGAATGAGGAAGATTACAGACAGTAATAAGCTGGTTTAGATGAGTTTTTCATTCAGATAACGCCAGTAGCGTTTGGGTAGATACTGCACATGCAGCCTAATATTCTGACGTTCCTTAATATTGATGCTGTTAAAATAGTCTTTCCAGAGCTGGTCATATAAAACCTCCTGCTCGTCAAGCTGCAACTGAAAGCTTTGGCTGAAACCATTTTCGAGATTGCGATCAATTTCATCCGCTTGCAGTGAAACCTCATGGATTTCGTGCAAATCATAATACAGGCCAAACTTGCGCTGCTCATCGTAAATCAGCCAGCGTTGATCCTGATAACGCCGCCTAAAATGTGGCTGGATTAAGGGCAACACGTTAAAGTCTGGACGAACCAGACTTAAAAATAGCCCATCGGTGGTTTTCTTAAAACGGATAAAGGCTTCCATACGATGCTTTTCACGTCCCACCTTTTTTGTCCATTGAGAAATTGCCAACACACTGGGATGCGAATAATCCGTTTCGACTGAACCCTGCTGACTAAACACATAAATACAGTAATTGAGTAAGTGCTGGTGCGCTTCCAAAGATTCAGACAGATAGGCAAAATAAAACTGCCTTAAGGCTGGCTTTGAAAGTTTACGCTGGAGTGCCGACCAGACCCGTTGCGCATATTGTTCATGATTGGGGATTTCAACAATGCTGGAAAACAGTCCATGTTGGGCATTTTTAAATAAACAGAGCTTGACCTGAAACTCCCTGAACTGGAATGCCCGAAATACACAATTCAGTAATCCAACCATTGAACCATCAAAGTAATAATAGACCATTCCTCCACCTTACATCATTAAAATCCCAGACTTAACTGTGGAGAGAGTTGCTGAACATACTTGGATGAACCCTGCGTTAAAATCTGTTGACGAATGTAACTGGAGGAAAGTTCTTTCTGGAAACGTGGGCTGTCTTCACAACGGATAAAGAATTTTGCCCGTGAATAGGCCACACCGAGCTGTTTCAACAAATCAATATGCACCTTGCCAAAACGGCGTGCCTGTACAATTTTCTTGGCTGATTTCACCCCAATCCCTGGCACACGCAGAATCATGTGGTAATCCGCCCGATTTAAGTCCACTGGGAACTGTTCAGGATGGCGTAGCGCCCAACTCAGTTTGGGATCAACATCAAGGTCCAGATTTGGAAATCGTTCATTGACAATTTCATTGACCTGAAAACCGTAGAAACGCATCAGCCAATCGGTCTGATAGAGCCGATTTTCGCGCAAAAGTGGTGGTGCGGAACCCACCACAGGTAAGTAGCTATTTTCTGTATTGATCGGGATATAGCCTGAGAAATAGACCCGCTTGAGTTTAAATTCCTTATAGTGATGATCCGCCATGAGTAGAATATCCTGATCGGTTTCCTGATGTGCCCCCACCACCATTTGTGTGGTCTGTCCTGCGGGTACATATTTCGGCACATGCTTGATGATCTGGCGTTCATCCTTGAGCTGAATCAGGCGATCTCGAACCAGTCCCAAATCTTTCTGCACTTCCTGATGGGATTTTTCAGGAGCAAAGGCTTTTAAACCAATTTCAGTCGGCATTTCCAGATTGATGCTCATTCGGTCTGCATAAAGTCCCGCTTCGTGGATCAGCTCTGGCGATGCTCCTGGAATGGTTTTAAGGTGAATATAACCATTAAAGTTTTCTTCCAGACGCAGTTTCTTCACCACCTGAAGCATTCTTTCCATCGTATGGTCTGCCGACTTGAAAATGCCTGAGCTTAGAAATAGCCCTTCAATATAGTTACGCCGATAGAAGTTCATGGTCAAATCAACCACTTCCTGAACGGTAAAAGCAGCCCGTTTGACATCATTGGAACGGCGTGACACGCAATAGGCACAGTCAAAAATACAGACATTGCTCAACAGGATTTTGAGCAGTGAAACGCAACGGCCATCTTCGGTATAGCTGTGGCAAATCCCACCATGACTGGTATCGCCTAAACCTTTGTCCTTATTTTTACGGTCACTGCCACTGGAAGAACAGGACACATCATATTTGGCGGCGTCCGCAAGAATTTGCAGTTTTTCACGAATGCGATCAGACACGCCTTTCACCACCATACACAACGAACGAGAGGTAAAAAATTAACATAAGCTTTTGCTCAAACATAAGTGATCAAAAGCAGTTTTACGTCATGGCTTGTCGTTTCAATGCACTGTTATTTCAAGTTCCTTTAGATAAAACAGTTCGGGTACTGTACAAAATAACTGGCAAGGCAATCAGGTAAATCACAATCACGCTCAGCCAAATTGCACCTGGCCATTGCGCCTGAAACTGGAAATAAAGCATGGAGAAAAACAAGGGGGCAATCATGGATGCCAAACTCACTGTAGATGCAATCACACCCTGAAACTGGCCTTGCTGTTCGGCAGAAACCTGTCGGGAAGCCAAGGCTTGGAGTGAGGGCGTACCCATACTTCCCAACGCAAAAATAGGCATAATCGCAAAAATCATCCAGCCACTTTTGGCAAAGGCCATCACGTATAAAGCCACACAGGTACAGGCTATACCTATCAGCACGGTGTTACGGTCACCCAATATGCTTGAAGCATGGCGTGGGATAAAGGCCTGAACCAGCATTTGACATAGACCAAACATCCCTAGCGAAAAGCCAACCCAAAACCCATTCCACTGAAACGTGTCATGTCCCCACAATGCCCAGCAAACCCCATACACTTCCCCTATGGCACTAAAGATAAAGAAAGTTGCAATTAGGGGAAGTACACCATGAACTGAACCAACACCAGCAAACACTTTCAAAGGATTTAATGTGGGTAATGGCCCTTTCCTTGAGGTCACCTGTCGAGATTCGGGTAAAACAAAATAGGCAAGTAAAAGGTTAAATCCTGTCAACATGGCCGCCACCAGAAAAGGTAGCCTTAACCAGTATTCACCCAGAAATCCACCCAGCACAGGACCAATAATAAAGCCTGCGCCAAACATGGCATTGATTAAACCAAAATATTTTGCACGACTGCTTTCCTGAGAAACATCGAAAATATAGGCACTTGCAACAGCCATATTGGCACTGGTGATCCCAGCAATAATACGCCCCAGAAACAGGAAAAGTAGGCTATGCGAAAAGGCCAGAAACAGATAGTTGACTGCTGAACCAGCAAGTGAAATCAGCAGGATCGGCCTACGGCCCCATCGGTCACTTAAAGCCCCTAACAAGGGAGAAAAGATAAACTGCATGGCCGCATACAGACTGGCCAATATCCCCATATATACGGCAATATGGGTACTGTGTGTCATATCTTGCAGTAATGAGGGAAGAATCGGAAAAATAAGCCCGATACCAACAGCATCCAGCGCAATAGTTGCAAAAATAATAAATAGAGGTCGATTCATAAAGCGTCCTATCGAAAAATCAGGCACAGTAAAACTGTGGAAACCTGTTAACGATGCCTGATAACATCTCAAGCCCTGATGAACGCTGACCGAACCTTAAAGATTGGGATATGTGTCGAACTGAGTATTTTCCCCAAGAATAGGAAATGAACCTCAAGTCGATTTTTCGCGAATTTTTTATCGTAACAATGAAAAAGATTACATTGCACATCCTAACATTAAAATGATGAGGCTCACAATCTGATCAGCAGGATGATGGGAACGCAAAAACCCAGGCTATCACCTCAGCAATTTTCCCCGCATTAAGCCTTTGCCACTCCCCCCCAAAATCCTTATACTTAGGGACAATTTTTCCTAAATTTATAACGGATACAGCATGAGCCGTGCGATCTCGCATATTGACACATTTCAGGGCTTAATTCTTGCCCTACAAAACTATTGGGCGGAGCAAGGCTGCGTCGTATTACAACCCTATGATATGGAAATGGGTGCGGGAACATTCCACACTGCAACATTCTTACGTGCATTAGGCCCAGAAACCTGGAATGCGGCCTATGTTCAGCCGTCACGTCGTCCAAAAGATGGCCGTTATGGTGAGAATCCAAACCGCCTGCAACACTACTATCAGTTTCAGGTTGTGCTTAAGCCAAACCCAGACAACATTCAGCAACTTTATCTCGATTCTTTAAAAGCCATCGGTATTGATACGCTGACGCATGACATTCGTTTTGTTGAGGACAACTGGGAATCTCCAACACTAGGTGCATGGGGTTTAGGTTGGGAAGTTTGGCTGAACGGCATGGAAGTAACCCAGTTCACTTACTTCCAGCAAGTCGGTGGCGTTGAATGTTATCCAGTGACAGGTGAAATCACCTACGGTCTGGAACGTCTGGCCATGTACCTGCAAGGTGTCGATTCCGTTTATGATCTGGTATGGACCAAAGGTCAGTTTGGTACGGTGACCTACGGTGATGTATTCCATCAAAATGAGGTTGAGCAATCGACCTATAACTTTGAATACGCACCTGTTGACAAACTGTTTGAACTGTTTGATTTCTATGAATCAGAAGCCAACCGTTTAATCGAAGCCAAGCTTTCTCTACCAGCCTATGAACAAGTGGTGAAAGCATCACATACCTTTAACTTGCTGGATGCACGTGGTGCAATCTCTGTGACTGAGCGTCAACGTTATATCTTGCGTGTGCGTACCCTTGCCCGTGCCATTGCCCAAAGCTATGTACAGGCACGTGCGGAACTTGGCTTCCCAATGGCAGAACCGCATTTGCGTGATGAGGTATTGGCCCAACTCAAGGCACAGGTTGAAGCGGAAGCTGCACAGAACAAAGCCAGTACATAAATGGAAAAATAACATCTGATTTAGGAAGATCAAAATGCCAAGTGTTGTGATTGAAGTAAGACGTGAATACTCAACTGAGCAGGAAATCGCCATCATTGAGGCTGTTCACTCGGCTTTGGTTCAACACTTTCAGATTCCTGAAAAAGATAAACATATCCGTTTCATCGCCCATTTACCGCATCGTTTTGCCTGCCCACCGCATCAGGAACAGCCTGAGTTTTATACACAGATTAGCATTGATGCCTTTGCTGGGCGTTCTGTGGATGCAAAACGAAACCTTTATCAAGGCATTGTCAACAATCTTGAGTTGCTTGGTATTCCACCCAAGTAAGTGACGATCATTGTTCGCGATCTTCCATTGGAAAACTGGGGGATTCGTGGTGGTCAGGCGGCTTGCGATGTTGCATTAGGGTTTAAGGTAGATGTTTAGATCATCTTGCTTATGACAGATAAATATTTTTAGAAGACATTTGAACATGACACATACCGTATTATTTGAATTGGGCTGTGAAGAACTTCCACCCAAAAGTCTAAAAACCTTACGTGATGCCTTAAAGGCAGAAACAGAAAAAGGTTTAAAGGATGCAGGCTTAAACTTTGCCTCTATTGAGGCTTATGCCGCGCCACGTCGTTTAGCGCTGAAGATTGTGGATATTGATGCAGCACAGGCCGACACGCAAAAACGCTTTGATGGCCCTGCTGTTCAGGCGGCTTACGATGCTGAAGGTAAACCGACCAAAGCACTTGAAGGCTTTATGCGTGGTCAAGGCATTGGCGTTGACCAACTTTCCACCTTTCAGGCGGGTAAAGTTGAAAAAGTTTGCTTCCTGAAAGATGTCAAAGGTCAAAGCCTTGATGCCTTACTGCCACAAATTTTACAGACAGCTTTGGACAATTTGCCAATCGCCAAACGTATGCGTTCAGCGGCAAGCCGTACCGAATTTGTACGTCCAGTAAAATGGGTTGTGTTACTAAAAGATGATCAAGTCATTGAAGCCACCATTCAGGATCACAAAGCGGGTAATGTCACCTATGGTCACCGTTTCCACGCACCAGAAGCAGTGACTTTGGCACATGCCAATGACTACTTGGCAGTGCTGGAAAAAGCGTATGTGGTTGCCAACTTTGAAAAGCGTCAGGTAACCATTCAGGAACAAGTGAAAAAGTTGGCAGATGAAGTCAATGCCACTGCCATTGTGCCAGCAGACCTGTTGGATGAAGTCACCAGTCTGGTTGAATGGCCTGTCGCTTTGCGTGCAAGCTTTGAAGAACGTTATTTAGCCGTTCCTCAAGAAGCCTTGATTACCACCATGCAGGATAATCAGAAGTATTTCTGCTTAATCAATGCCGAGGGTAAATTACAGCCTTACTTCATTACCATTTCAAATATTGAGTCGAAAGACCCGATTCAAATTATTGAAGGAAATGAGAAAGTTGTACGTCCACGTTTGTCTGACGCAGAATTCTTCTTCCTGCAAGACCAGAAACAGCCTCTCGCTAGCCGTAAAGAAAAATTAGCCAATATGGTGTTTCAGGCTCAATTGGGTACGCTTTGGAACAAGTCAGAACGTATTGCAAAATTGGCTGTGACATTGTCACCCATTACAGGTGCGAATGTTGCCGATGCTGAAAAAGCGGCGTTATTGTCGAAGTGTGACTTAACCTCTGAGCTGGTGGGTGAATTCCCTGAACTTCAAGGTATTGCAGGTACATATTATGCACGCCTTGAGGGTGAAAACAACGAAGTTGCAGAAGCGTTGGGTGAGCAATACTTACCGAAGTTTGCAGGTGATGTGTTACCGCAGACCAAGACAGGTACAACCATCGCCCTTGCTGACCGTTTAGATACGCTGGTTGGTATTTTCGGGATTGGTCAGGCACCGACAGGTTCTAAAGACCCGTTTGGATTACGCCGTTCTGCGATTGGTATCTTGCGTCTCATCATTGAAAATGAACTTGATGTGACCATCGAAGAGCTTGTGAACTTTGCCTTGCAAGGTTATGGTGGCGTTGTTAAAGATCACGACAAAACCCGTGCCGATGCGGTGGCTTTCCTTGAGGGTCGTTACCGTGCCAAGTATGAAGACCAAGGCGTTGCCGTTGATGTGATTCAGGCGGTTCAGGCACTTGCGCCAAAATCTCCGCTTGATTTTGACAAGCGTGTCACTGCGGTCAATCATTTCCGCACCTTGCCAGAAGCCGCTGCATTGGCTGCGGCAAACAAGCGTGTTGCCAATATTCTTGCCAAAGAAGCAACACCAGAGGGTACTGTGGTTGAAGCTAACCTAGTTGAAGCGGCTGAAAAAGCACTTTATGCAGAACTTCAAGCGTTGACACCTGTGGTTCAGCCTTTACTTGCTGCACGTAACTATACTGAAGCACTGTCCAAACTTGCTGCATTGCGTGCGCCAATTGATGCTTTCTTTGAAAATGTCATGGTCATGGCGGATGATGCTGAATTGAAAGCCAACCGTCTACGCTTATTGGCACAGTTGCGTGATTTATTCACGGCGATTGCGGATGTGAGTGTGTTGCAGGGTTGATAAAATAAGAAAAGAATCGCCTAAAAGCGATTCTTTTCTTATAAGAATTATTGAAGATTGCTTATTCCAACTTCTATAGATTACCTTTATATTCTATATTTAATAATTGTATTTCTTGTTTACTAATTTTATCTAAAATATCTGGAAAAAGTTCTAGCATATCAATTATTGCCAAACTCAAATATACCTCAGCGATACTTAATGAAAAAGCTGTATATTTCTCTTCAACCTCAGTTTTGACGCCTGTCCCTCTATCTGCTTCCAACATACGGTAGAACCCCATAGGATAACTATGAGTATAACTAGACAATAACTGATAGTTTATTTTAAAGTGATTTTTTGAGTTCCCAATTCTTTCTTCAATTTCTTCTCGACTTAAGAAAAAGGCTGTATCACCTTTCAAATAATGTTTTTTTTGTTTAACATCTAATTGATTAAAATAGTTTGTACTCTCTAGTTCACTAATCAAGCGCTCTTTTATTTCTGCATTTACTTCCTCATTACCAATTTTATAAAAAAGTTTTCCTCTAGCCATAAAATCATGGTAATTAAACAGTTTTTTACGAGCTAATGCTTCATCATCTGAAATATTATCAATACATAAGTAATAAAAAGTTTGGTAGCATTCCATCAAATTCCTAACCAAAGAAAAAGCTGAACTAAAATCCCAATGTAATGCATATTTTTTGCCAGTATCGTGGTCTACCAATTTTTTTAAGGTGATTGATATAACACAGATTTTCGTAAAAAGAATAGATGCCCAACCTTTACGATAATCCACCAATCTTCCTGCGACTAATTTAGAAACTTTTCTTGATAGGTTTGATATTTTCACATACTTGGATAATGACTTTTGGAAAGTCATTTTATCAATATTTATAATATCCATACCTTCACGTAGCTCTTCAAATAAATCTGTATTAGGCTTTATCATATAATCCTCTAATTAATATAAAATTTTATACCACTAATTTTACAAGCTAAATTTAAATTGCATTACCTTTAAATATAACAATTAACTCACAATAGTCTTATACACTTCAACAACTTAATATCTCAATTTCACATCACCTACATTCTTTTCTTGAACTTGGCGATAAGCTATAAAACTTGTATTGTAAAAATTTCGCTCTAAGGACAAACGATGATGAAAAAAGTTCCTGTACTGTATTTAACGACTACACTGATCGCATCGTCTTCTCTTTGGGCAGCCGAAACAAATACAACTACGGCGAATGCAAATACTGCAACGGCTGAAAAAACACTTCCTTATGGTGACAATCCAAGCTTAGGCCGTGTATTACTGTATAAAACAGGTAAAGGCTTGCAAAATCTTGGTGGCTCAATTCAGGGTGCATCTGAAAACACCTCTCAGAAAATGAGTGAAAAGTGGAAAACCACAAAAGAATACACTGCTGAACAATCCGTCATTGTTCAGGAACAGACTGAAAAAGCCAAACAATATACTGCTAAAAAATGGCAGGACACCAAAGATGCCGTGGTTGGAACCAATGATGGCAATGTGCCTATTGAGCGTGCTGAACTGAGCCAACCTTCATCAAATTAATACGATTTAACAAGATTTACAGGAATGAATGAAACAATGACTGTTACGCCTTTTAAAACCATTTTGCTTTCTTTAATCAGTAGTATTGGCTTCACTGCATGTTCTACATTATCCACCCAAACCGAGCCACCTTTGCAACAACTGCAACAGGTTCAGAACATTGATGCCCTACCCAATACCAACACCAATGCGGCATCCTTAAATAAATATAAGGATCATTGCATGATCCAGTTTACAGGTTATTTTGATGGTGGTCAGAGCACGGAATCATGGGAATTTAAAGGCAATCAGTTGAGTCGGGCTTTTTCTGAAACCTATCAATATGTGCCGAATCGTTTATTCAATGCGACCACTGAAAAACCTGTATTAGATCAGAAAACGCGAAAAACCACAGTATTTGACATTCAGAAACCTGAGGTAAAACAGAACTTTGACAAGTTAAAAAGCTACTTTAACCAAACTGCTTTAGACCAGTGTGGCTAAATTTGCCATCTCCATAATTTCTCTCCAAAGTGTTTTTAAGCTGTAATCTGGTTGTAAAGTTTTGCTGAAATCCATACATTTCCGCTTTTTTGCCCGCTATGATGCAGTTGCGTTGATGAAGTACCCCAAACGGTACATCGCTTAAGGAAATCGCAATGAAGAAAATGATCAAAACAGCTATCGTGACAACAAGTATTCTCGCTTCTGCCTCTATTTTTGCACAAAACGTCGGGGTAAATGCCAATGGCTCAGCTCAGGTCAATGTACAGTCTGGTGGCTTGATTAGTGGCGTTGCAGGGGCAGTAAAAAATACCGCCCAAGGCGTAGGTCACGCAGCTCATCATGTCGGTCATGCCGCTGTAAACACAGGTGTGGAGGCAACCCAGAAAACTGTGGCTACAGCAAGCAATGTGGGTTCACAGGTGGTGGATAAAACCGCGAAAGTGGTTAAAAACGGTAAGGATTATGCGGTAGAGAAAGCTGCTGATAGCAAGGAGTTTGCTGCCGAAAAAAGAGCGGAAGCAAAAAAACGTCATCAGCAACATCAGGCTGAGCAAAAATCAATTGGCCTGAATACCCAAGCAGGGGTTAATGTTGGAAACTCATCCATTCAAGCGCAAACGGGCTTAAATGCAGATAAGAAACAGGCTCAGGCAGGTGCAAATGTTGGTGTGAAAATCTTGGGCGTAAATGCCAATGTCGGCACCAATACCAAAGTGGGTGAAAACTAGTCTTTTCAATTCAATCTAACAAGCCCTCTGCGATTGTAGAGGGCTTTTTTATTTACGATTCAACAAGATGTAGGTGAGTTTGCTCATCCATATTATTTTCAACAAACTGACCCAATCCCTGTGCATCACAACTCAAGGTCAGTTGTTTATAGCTGATACTACAAAAATCCGCATACTGCTTGAAAACCAGTGGAGACTGGTCGAGTGGCAAAGCTTCACCTTGTTTGATTAGCTTATGAATCCCACGATCATTCATGGTTAGCAAATAGCTTTCATGATTCAGTTCAAGGGAAACCAAAGTATTGGCTTGTGCTGTTAAGGGCAGCAGGTATTGTGAGTTAGCCTCAATGATCTCAGCCTCATAGCTTTCAAGCTTTAAACTCACCAAATTAAAAACCAGAGCAGTATCCTGAGTTGTTTTTACATTGGCAGCCTGTGCCTGAGCATGCTGCACAAAATGGATAGGTATCCCCAATTTATGCAGGTTCTGTTCAGTGCCCTGCTTTAAACGAAATAATTGCTGCACCAGTTTTTGTTTTAACACGGCATCAAAATAACGTTCATCCAGCTCAAAATCATTCTGCTGTAAAATCCTTAGCAAGGCCTGATGATGTCGGGCAAGTAAATGATCAATCACCTGACGGTAATAGAACTTGCTTTGCTTTTTGACCTCCCTCACCCGTTTATAGAAATAGGTAATGTCAAAAGGCTGCTGGACAAAGTCATGCAGCAGTTGTGAACTTGCCAGCACAGACAAGGCTTCATGGCCTGTAAATGGTAGATGAATTACCTGCCTATTCGGCAGCAAAGGCTGTATTTTCAGGAAATGTTCTTTGTCTTCCGCATAGTAAGGATCATAGACCAGAATGTATTCCCGTGCTGGATCAACTTCATCCGCCTGAATCTGCATATCCTGATGCAATGCGGCATCAAAAAATTCGGCATAACGGCGGTCCTGCACCACTTCAGGATCAATTGAATATTGCGGGACAAATGCCACCACTTTTTGCATATTCAACAAGTTTGAATACTTAATTGCAGCATAGCCACCCATTGAACCGCCATAGCCAACAATTTCCTTGAATTGCTGCAAAATGGATTGAATCTGTTGCTGCATTTGCAACATGCTGCTTTTAGGGAACCACGATTTCTGTTTCGGCATAATGCCAATCACATTGTATTGATACTTGAATAATGATTTTTCAGCATTAATCGACATGCCTTTGGCACGGCTAATCAGGTCGCCAAAAGAAATCACCAAAGCGTCACTTGAACCTTTTAAAAAAATAACGCGAATATGTTCATCTTCAAATATTATTTGCTTATCCATGCTCACACTAAAAAGTTGATCCTAGGCGGGTATCAAAAACGCATCAAATGAGGGCTTTGCCAATTCATTATTGCGGAGTATCTTATTTTATAGAGATAAGACAGATTAAAAAGCGCAAAAAATGACACAATCCCTACATCCATCCGCTGCAAAAGGCTTCGGTTCAGGCGCTGAACTGTATCAGCAGGTCCGTCCCAGTTACCCGCAAGAAATAGTGGTTTGGCTACAAGATCGCCTCCAGATAGGTGAAAGTTCCACTGTTATTGACCTCGGTTCGGGGACTGGCAAATTCTTACCCTACCTCATTCAAATCCAGGCAAAAGTGATCGCGGTGGAACCCGTGGCGGAAATGCTGCAACAGCTTCAACAGGCTCATCCAACAGTTGCATGTGTACAGGCTTTTAGTGACCGACTGCCTTTGCAAAATGAATCGGTTGATGCCATGGTCTGTGCCCAGTCTTTCCATTGGTTCTCAAACATTGAAACACTGACCGAAATGCATCGCGTATTAAAACCATCAGGGCATCTGGGACTGGTCTGGAACCAACGTGATATTCAGGTTGACTGGGTCAGGGCCTTGGCGGATGAAATTGCACCACTTGAGGGAGACACCCCACGTTACCATAGTGAAAAATGGAAACAGGTATTTGAAAATCAGCAGCTCTTTAAATTTGTGGAACTAGAGACCTTTCAGTTACTGCATCAGGGAACAGTCGAGCAGGTGGTCAGCAAACGCCTGCTGTCCACCAGTTTTATTGCGGCAATGCCAGCACAACAGCGACAAACACTTAAAGCAAGGTTTGAACAAATTGTATTTGATTTTACAGGGCTAACTGCGCAAGATCAGATAGATTTTCCTTACACCACTTTTGCATATCATTTTCAGAAAACATCAAATTCATTATAGATCGAGTTGACCATGCCAAACATCAAAACAATATTTGCAATAAGCTGTGTACTCAGCACCACCCTACTGCTCAGTGCCTGTAACAAGGACCAGCCACCTGTCCCAAATAATGAAAAGCAAGGCAGTTCAGTCAACAATTCAATTGGCGAACTGAACCAGACACCCATCAAGCAATTCCCTGCCACGCCTGATGATGGACATGACATTGCCATTCTGGAAGATTATGACCAGCGTTTTACCGCAATGAGTGACAGTATGGAAATCGAGTTGGCAAAAATGAAAGAGGCCAATACGCTGACACCAGAATTTGAACAGCAGCGCCAGAAAGATAATATCCACTCTGCACTGACGATGCTAAAAGATCTGGAATTAAAAACCGAGCAAGGTCGCTATATTCAGGGTTTTTTGTCGGATTACTGGCAGAATCAGGCTAAAGCTCTGGAACAAAGCACTTTATCGGGTACAGGCACAACCGACACAGGCAAACAGGTGGATCAGTTAAACCAGTACCTGCATGCACAAAGTCAGTTGCATCACTGGAAAAGCACTCAAACTGCTGATTCAAAAATGCAAACTGAATAAAACCTATAAAGATGTAGAGGAGCATTTAGCCCCTCTACATCTCAAGAAAGATCCAATTTAAATCTTCTGCTTCTCAATCCACTGGATAGAGTTCACACGAAATAGCTCGCAGGCGCCATCCCCTGTGTCTGTGGGGGTCAATGACGACTTCCACACCAGATCCTTGTCACGCACCTCAACCAGCTCACCTTTGAGCTGCACCAAATCACCGCGCTTTACCTGTTTAATCTGCTGGGCAATCTTGGGATTGGCGGGAATGATGTGCATATTCGACACCATCTGCATCGCCTGATTGGCAGGGACAGGCAGCCTGTCCATTTTCCAGTTCAGGTAACGGTCATACTGGGTGACTGAAATGGTGCGGGCAATCTCAGGCTGGGCAAACAGCCCCCAACTCACCGCATAGTCAATTGGCGAGAATTTTGCCTGTTCATCATCCTGATAAACCTTTGAACCAAGGATACGGAAATTACCATAAAAAGGCTGCAACACAGAGATGGACTGGTCTTTTAAAATAGGCGATAAACCATTGGCAATATTATATTCCGCACCACTGGTGGATGCATGTGCCTGTCCAATCGCAGCCACCATGCATAAACTGATCCATAAGCTTTTGTTCATGCTGACCATCCTCAAAAATATCACTGAAAACTTAGAAAATCACTTCTCTTCATAGTATGCTTAGACCATGCAAGAAAGTGCTTTTTTTGGTAACAGTCAAACGCTCTCTGGTCATATTTTTGTGACGACTTCACTCCCCTTTTTTAAATCAATGAATGGAACTCTATGATTTATCAATTTTATCAACGTCGGGTTTTCCCGCACCTGCTCAATCAGGTCATGCAAACTGCCAGCCTGATGGATAAACGCCGTGAACTGCTGCTGCCGATTGAGGGCGAAGTGCTTGAGATTGGTTTTGGAACAGGTTTAAACATTCCATTTTATGGCAATGTCGATGCACTGTATGCGCTTGAACCAAATCCAGACATTTACCATCTGGCGGTTGAACGGGTTCAGCATGCACCATTCCATGTCAAGCATGTGCAGTCGCATGCAGAGAAACTGCCTTTTGCCGACAAGTCCCTAGATCATGTGGTTTCCACCTGGACACTGTGTAGTATTGCCCGACTGGATCAGGCACTGGCAGAAATTTATCGTGTGCTGAAACCAACGGGAACTTTCCATCTGGTTGAGCACGTCAAGCATCCCAACTCGGTCAAGATCCAGTCTTTACAGACCTTGCTTACCCCAATTCAGAAACGTATTGGCGATGGCTGCCACCTGAATCGGGACATTGAACGCAGCCTGCAACAGGCAAAATTCAAGTTTATCGAAAAGCAATATTTTGATGCAGAGGGCATTCCAAGCATCGCGCAGAAGATGCTGATGGCACGGGTACAAAAGCTCAATCTTGAGATTGCGGATTAATCATTAAAATCAATACGCAGGGTCTCGAAGCGGATTCGTCCCTCACGAATTGCCTGAGCAATGGCCTGCTGTCCTTTGCTCAGGCGTGCGCCGCCACTTTTAATATCCAGCAGGATCACCTCAATGTCTTCGGCATCACCATCGCCATCACGGAAGTCGGTATAGCCATCAAATACCACATAATCCACGGGGTCACCCAGAAACTTGGCATCACTGGGAAGATACTGAAACTCAGGCAGAATGGGGGCAAACTGCTCAGCCATTTTGCCCTTTAGCACCGCGCGGCTGGTGTTGACACTGCGCTTCTGTGCATCGACCAGCGCCTGTTTATGTGCCAACTCAAGTTCAGCAATATACTGTTCATATTCCGCCTGAATACGCCCATTGCGTGTGCTGGATAATATAATGGTGGTGATCACCACACCAATACATCCGCCTATCAGCATTGCCAACCAAACTGACATAAAATTTCCCCCTGTTCTGAGCCTAAAGTGTAACCTACCACGCTGAAAAAGATGCTAAGGTAGAATGGAATATAAGAGACTCGTTAAAACGCAAATTTCATGAAAACCATATTAATTGCAAATCAGAAAGGCGGTTGTGGCAAGACCATGACGGCGATTACACTTGCTGCGGCATTATCACAAAAAGGTTATAAGGTTGCGCTGGCCGATGCGGACAACCAGAAATCCGCCTTACAATGGCTCAAGCAGCGTCCTAAAACGGTGACCGAAATTCAGAGTCTGGACTGGCGACATGAGAAATCGATTGGTGAGGCACCCAAGAATCTGGACTACCTGATTATTGATGCGCCTGGTGCCCTTTCAGGAGAACATGCGGAGCAACTGGTTAGTGAGGCACATGCGATTGTCACCCCATTACAGCCGTCGTTTTTCGACATTGACAGTACCCGTCGCTTCCTCAAGCATTTGCAGGACATCAAACGAATTCGTAAGGGCAAAGTTCAGATTCTGCTGATTGCCAATCGGGTCAAGCCAAATAGCGCCAGCTCAAAGGATATTCAGGACTTCTTTAGCAAGATTGAGCAGCAGCCTGTGGCATGGATTTCCGAACGGAGTGCCTATGGGACATTGGCGATGCAGGGACTCAGTGTTTTTGATAAGCCACAGAAGAACTTTGTCAGTATCCAGAGTCAGTGGCAGCCTGTCTTAAATCAGTTGGTGGATGATCCAAGCCAATGGTTTTAAACCATCTTGTTCCATCACGGCAGGATGGAACAAGGTATGGACCATTTATGCAACTGCACCGACGAAAACCTATCTTTATTTAGGTTCAATGAAAGGTGCGGGATTTGGGCTAGGTTGGTCTGTGTCATCACCCTCATCTTTCAGGTTATGCCTCATTTCATCACTATCGAGGTTTTCTACAGCTTTACGGATGGTCTCGTTACCGTGACTGCCATCATTTGACTGGATTGCCTGTTCACGTTCCGCACCTTGCTCCTGTAGGGCATTTTCAGGATTTTTAGGAATATCTTCCTTTTCTATAGCCTGCTGTAATTGATCACTGTCCGTCAGGCCTTCCACCTGCTGATAACTGAGTTTATCACCGTTCATGAGAGCAGCCACTGCGCTTTCGGCTTGTGTACCATTGCTGTTATTCGGTTGTGAATGATGGTCCTGACCTGTTTTTGGAGAGATATTGTCCTGATTATTTGAATGTGTCATCGAACTGCTCCTTAAATTCACTTTATGGATGTATGATGAATTCAATATAGCAATACGCTTTGTAACTCTTTGCCAACTCCTGTATTAAAGTCGATAGCAAATGTTGCTATCGTAAGTTGCTGTATTGCAGCCTTAAAACTTTGGTAAATGCTGAGCTATACATATTGCCGATCATGGACCATTCCATTGAAAATAATCGACTGGCTGGATATATCATCAGCTTTATCCTCCTCATTTCATCCAGATATTTAAACGTGAAATTACCGAATGAAAATTTTACTGGACACATTTTTCAGTTAATATGATTTTATTCAACTTTTATCTTTAGAGACGGACGCTTGTGCAACAATACGCTCCCACATTACAACGTGTTTTATTGTTTGGACTGTTCTTTGTCTTAATCTATTTGGGATTCAGTATTCTCAAATATTTTATTGTGCCTGTACTTTGGGCGGCAATTATTGCCTACATGACCTGGCCTGTATATTTATGGGTACAGCGCCGTTTCTTTGGGGAAAATCGTCCCACCCTCAATGCCACCATCATGATCAGTCTGGTCATTCTGGTGATTGGGGTTCCATTTATTTGCGCCATCTTCATGCTGCAACTGGAAGGGCGTAACCTCTATTTTAATTTACAGAGACAATTGTTTTCAGGGCATATCCAGATTCCTGACTTCATCAAAAACCTGCCTGTGGTGGGCAAGGACATTAGCCGTACAGTGAACGAACTGAGTAATGACCCAAACAGCATTACCAAGAATATTGCGGAATGGATTCAAAGCCATTTAAGTTATGGGCGTTTTGTTCTCAGTGAGATTAGCCGCAACTTGGTCAAATTGACTTTTGCCATCATGACCCTGTTCTTCTTCTATCGTGATGGGCAGATGATTCTGGCACAGGTCAGCCGTGCCATGGAAATGGTGATTGGCCCACGTGTGCATCATTACCTTGACACCATTTCAGAAACAACCCGTGCGGTGGTATACGGCGTAGGCCTGACTGCCGTTGCACAGGCGCTTTTGGCAGGTTTCAGTTATTTTGTTGCGGGTGTACCGAACCCAATGCTGCTGACGATGGTCACTTTCATTTTAGCCCTGATTCCATTTGGTACACCAGTCTCCTATTTCGGTGTTGGTCTGTGGCTGTTTGCGCAGGGCCAGACTGTTGAAGCGATTGGGGTGATTGCATGGGGTGTTTGTATCGTCAGCACTTCGGATAATGTGATTCGTCCATTGGTGATTTCAGGCGCAACCCAGATTCCATTCCTGTTGATCATGTTTGGTGTACTGGGCGGAATCGCAAGCTTTGGTCTGGTTGGCCTGTTTATCGGTCCAGTGATTCTGGCAATTTTGTTGGCGATTTGGCGTGAATGGCTGCATGAGAATGTGGAAGAACCTGTTGCCGTACTTGAGGCTCCACCTGAAAGCAAATAGGGTTATTTAACCTTTTTGTTATCAAATAATTAAAGAAGCTTGCGAGTTCTCCTAAACTTTGCTTGAATTTAATTGATAAAGATAATCAATTAAGGATGCCTCGCAATGACTTCAATGATTCAAAAATTTTCCCTACTGAGTTGCCTAGGCCTAAGTATCGCTGCCTGTTCATCGGTTAATCTGGATAACAACGCAAATAAAATCCAGACACAGCCTACATCACCAGACCAAAAACAACTGATCACGGTTCATCAGGTGGATGCCAATGGTGTGGGTGCCTCCATTGGTACCGTGTCTTTCCAGCAAACACCGAAAGGCCTGCTCATCACGCCTGCACTTGGAAAACTTTCTCCAGGTGAGCATGGTTTCCATATCCATGAAAATGCCTCATGTGAAGCTGCTGAAAAAGAGGGCAAAATGGGAGCCGCCCTCGCTGCGGGCGGGCATCTCAATCCAGAGAAAGTTGCCCATCACGGTACGCCACTGGATGGACATTTAGGTGATCTACCTGCCCTAACCGTGAATGACAAGGGTTTTGCAACCACGCCTGTGCTTGCCCCACGACTGAAACTTGCCGATATTCAGGGTCGGGCAATCATGATTCACGCAGGTGGCGACAACTATTCGGATTCACCTAAGCCTTTGGGCGGTGGCGGAGATCGGGTTGCCTGTGGTGTGATTAAGTAAAAAGTATTTTAGGTACTGTGGGTATCCTAAAAGATATCCACAGTTGTGTTGATGTTTTAAACAGAAATTTGAAAGCTGGGATGATTTCCCAGCTTTTTATTAATGAATCCCCTCAGCTTGACGTTCCAGCATAATCTGTTTCAGTACCGCCCGTGGCTGGGTAAACCAGATGCCAATCAACACCACACTTGCCAAGGCAAAAGCCCAGATATGAAAATATGTGTACAGCACACGTACCAGCTCAATGATCGCAAAAAAGCTGATCATCAACAGCATGGAAACAGCGGCTGCCACCGTACCTTTTGACATCTCTGAAGACATCAGGGCAAAGCGGTACATTACGGAAAAACTGATTCCCTCACCCAAACTTACCAAGGTCATGCCAATCAGCAAGCAGGGCACCAGATAGCTTTGCCAGATCACGCCCAACACCAGAAACAGTGTTCCCAGCAGCATAATCGGCAAGCCCATCAAGATGGTTCTACCCAAGGGAAAGCGGTCAATGACCTTGATCAGGATAATGTTGCCCGCGATTAAGCCAAAGAACACGGGAAACTGCGCCAAACCATATTGCACACTACTCAGCTTGAGTTCATCCACCAGAATAATGGGAGAAAGCGCAATCCAGAGCATCAAGGGCATGCCAACCAAAGGTAAGGCAAGACTGAGGCTGAGGAAACGGCGGTTCGTAAATACCTTTTTGAAATCATCAAAAATATAGATAAAAGGCTGTCTGGCTCGGCTCTCCTGTCTGGAGGGCATAAATTTCTTTAGACCAAACCAGCTTAGAAATGACACGGCGGCAATTGCAACAAAGCCCCAATGCCAGGACACATAATCAATCAGGAAAGCACCCAATACAGGGCCAAGCAAGGGCGCAAGCAGGGAAATATTCGCCATCAGCGCCATCACCTTAATGGCATCACGTTCCTCAAAGCTTTCCTGAATGGCGGCATAGCCCACCGCTGAAATCACGGTCAGGCCAATGCCCTGTAAAAAACGCAGGGCAAGGAACTGCTCAATGTTATGGGTCAGTAAAATAAGCAAACAACAGAGAGTAAAGAACGCCACACCAGCCAATAAAACCTTTTTACGCCCAAGCCGATCAGACAGTGGGCCCAATAGCCATGCGACAGTAGCTCCACCAAGCAGGTAAAACGACATGGAGGATGGCGCCCAGGTGGCACTGACCCCAAATTGTTCCGTAATTGCCAGCATGGCTGGCTGAATCAGGTCATTACCGATATAGACTGAAAATTCGAATAGCACCAAGGCTAATGGAAACATAAGCGTTATACGGTTTAACGTCATGTTCTGATGATTTGTTGTCATGTTCTATTCACAAAAATAACCAACTCGGGTTCGTTCCATTTCCCATAAACGGAAATGGAATCATCACCACAAGGCTTTATGGTTGAGATTTAAATTTTGATGTCATGCTGTGAGAAAGCATGTGATAAATGTGAAAACACCGTATTCACAGGGTGTATATAAGAAAAACGATTTATTTACGTGAGACTGGTAAATGTTTTTTACCTTTTGGCCAAATTGCCAGACGCAACTTTAGCATTTTTTCAAAATGACCGCAATTTGTACAATCCCAATGATTGTTTAGATATGTGAATAACCGAAAAGTTATCCACAGTTTTGCCTATCTTTGAGGCTGAACCACAGTTCACAGGTCAATCATGGACAAAGCTCAAACTGGAATTTATCGGTATTGTCTCCCCTCGCACATTGATAACTTTGTTTCTTGTTCACGATCTTCCAGACCTCCTGATCACGTTTCAACTGGTATTCAGTTCGCACCGCAATCACTGAATCATCCTGCTGGGCCTGTTCAACCGTCACCTGTGCATCGGTTGGGTTCTCAGCGCTATTAAACTGCTGGTCTATTTTCAAGTTGGTTTCATCATGGAACAGGTTTGGCTGATCCAATAAAACCGCATGCATTACGGTACTTTTTTGCACCGCCGCCTGTTGCTGTGATTGCGCAATAGGTGGATTACATGCTGCCAGAAACAGGCTGCATCCCAGAATCATCCAGATTTTATGCATTTTGTATCGTTCCAATTTGCCCGACTCATTTATGCTACTATGCAAAACTTAATTGCCAAGCAATAAAATGTATATGGCTTGCAAAAGATTTGTTGTCATGATCAGATGATTGATAGTGACATAAAGCATTAAAAAGACTGATTTTATAACATCAATATCACAATAGATTGGGCATCATGATATGGCAGATTTAGCCAGAAATTTAACGATTATTTTAATCGTGGGCAGCACTTTGGCTGGCTGCTCCAAAAAAGAAGAAAGTGCGGCAAGTGATGCCGCGGTTGCCACAGAAAGCGCAGCCTTAGATAGTGAAGCGATTCGCACCAATGCCACCAAAAACCCAGAACAACTGGTCAGTACCCAGCAAAGCGCCCTGGAGCAAAGCCGTCAACTGGTCAAAAGTGCCCAACTGCAATTTGAAGTGCAAGATGTGTTAAAAACCACATTAACACTGGAACAACAGTTGTTGCAATACAATGGCTACATCGAAGAGAAACAGGTCAATTATCAGGTCAGTGACAGTTCCCAGCGTAACCGCATTGATGGCAGCGTCGACATTTATGAAAAGATCACGCCAACCGTACAGCTCACCGTACGCCTCCCCAATGACCAAGTCACAACTTTTCTGAATAATCTTCTGCCGCTTATGCTGAACTTTAACAGCCAAAGCTATGAAGCAAAACGCTATGAATTAAAGCGACTCGAAGAAAAGCTCAATACCGCAAACCAAAGTAACAGTCCATCCAATGCGGTCAACAACCAACTGCAACAATTGACCGATTTGGAAGTCAAAGACCGCCTGGCTTATAGCACCATTCGGCTTGAGTTCTATCAACAGCCGAAAGTCCGTAAACGCCATGATTTAAATATCCATCGCATCGCTACATTGGACAGTGATCCCTTACTGACACGAATTGTAGAATCATTCAAAGTCGGTTTAGCTTATTTTAAAGAAACCCTACTCTGGCTGATTCAATTCTGGGCATTCTACCTAGTCATATTTGCTATTTGGATGGTTCGTAAAGTGTATAAGGCAACAAAGCACAGCAGCTAATTATTGATTTTTAATCAATAGTATTTTGCTGGTTTACGCATTTTTACTCACGAATAGATTCCCTAAAATGCATTCAAGTTTTAGCAATCTATTTTTGAGTATCCCATGAGCAATATTCTAATTATTAACGGTGCCAAACAATTTGAACATTCCAATGGCGAATTGAATGACACCCTCACCCAGTTTTCTGAAAGTTATTTAACAACGCTGGGCCATACGGTACAGGTCACACGTACTGATAGCGAATATGACATTCAGGCCGAAATTGAAAAATATTTATGGGCGGATGTGGTGATTTACCAAATGCCAGGCTGGTGGATGGGTGCGCCGTGGACCATGAAAAAATACATTGATGAGGTTTTCACCATTGGTCATGGTTCACTCTATGCCAGCGATGGACGTAGCCGTTCAGATGCCTCAAAAAAATATGGTTCAGGTGGCTTGATTCAGGGCAAGAAATACATGCTGTCGCTGACTTGGAATGCCCCGATGGAAGCTTTCACCGATCCAGCGCAGTTTTTTCATGGTGTTGGGGTGGATGGCGTGTATTTACCATTCCATAAAGCCAACCAGTTTCTAGGCATGGAAGCACTGCCAACCTTTATCGTCAATGACGTGATCAAGATGCCAAATGTACCAAGTTATCTTGAAGCCTACAAAGCCCATTTAGATCAAATTTTTGCAACTGCACATTAACAAGGGAATAACATGCTGACCATTATTGCTGAAATCCGCCCCCATGCAGGTGTAGAACATCGTCAGGCCGTTCTGGATGCCTTTCAGAAAATCATTCCAACCGTACTGGCGGAAGATGGCTGTCATGGTTATGAGCCTTTGATTGACCATCTCCCAGCAATTGCCATGCAGACACAGGATGAAAACAGCATTGTGATGCTAGAGAAATGGCAAAGCACAGCGCATCTGGAAGCCCATATGCAAACTGCACACATGCAGCAGCATTTTGAAGCGACCAAAGCGCATGTTGCTGATGTGAAAATCCGTATCTTAAAAAGCGGAATTTGACAGATAAAATGATCAGTAGACCAAGCCTCTACTGATAATAATGCTGTTTCAAATGACGGCTATATTCGGTTAAATACGCTTCCAGACTCGCACGTCGATCAGCTTTCTGCATCTCTCTTGCCGCTAGCTGCTCAATTTTATTATCCAGCAACTTGAGAATGGCCGTCTGTTCAGCTTCGGGTAACTGTGCCTTTTCTTTCTGCTGCTTTTTGATTTCGAGATAATCCTCAGCCCAATGGCGCAACGGATCATGCTCAGAAACCTGTTCAAATAATGTGGTGATCAGCAATTCAGGCATGATTTCCTGTGTCGCAAGTTCTGCCGACATCAAGCCACGAATCGAATAAAATACTTTTTTATAAGTAAAGTTATCCGCGGTTTGCATCACTTTCATGCCACCTTTCGCCAATGACAAATAGTGGTGATACAAAGCGCTATAATCAATGCGTTCAAGCAGACCATCCCGAAAACCTTGCCATTCTGGAAAGGCATTAAAATAAACAATATGCGCTCGCACCCATTCCAGAACTGTTGGATTACTCTTGGCAAGCAGTCCAAACATTTTATCCAGATCATAGGACACAAAGTCAAAATCACCGTCCATGACTTCAATCAGGTCACGGTACTTTTTATAGTCAAAATATTGGTCTTTACTCGGTAAATGGAAACCCCGTACATCATAGTCACTGTCAGGACTGGCCATACCCCATAAACGACTACCACTTTCAATATAAAATAATGGAATGTCTTGGCGTTGTTGAAATAGCTTTTCAATTTCTTGGTGGATGTTCATCTTATTTATTCTGCTTAATAAGAGTTTGACTAATCACTTTCCATTCATTTTCATTATCTTGTTTGACGATATATTTAAACTTATTCGCTGGAAAGTTATTTCCTCCATCTTTACCCCCATATTTATCATCAGCATAATTCCATGAAATGATTTCCAAGGTTTTTGGTTGAGGCTTTTTCACTGATTCTATAAAGCGAAAATTTATCGTTTCATAAATATCTGTTCCTAGAGCATCAAGATTTTGTACTAAAAATGGTCTATTTTCAGAGAATCGGGAAACTTCTGAAATAATAGAAGACCATGTTCCACTTCCTCCATTACAGCCTTGATCACCACCCCATAAAATGAAATATGAAGAACTCCCTAAAGATGGATCTCGATCTATTGTAAATACATCCTTTATTGTTGTAAGCCTTTCCTCACCCTTTTCAAAAGTTGTCATACAGGCTGTAGCTTCTGCATATTTTTTCATTACATTTAGAGCTTGTACTTTTTCCTGACTTTCAGTTAAAGCATGGCTATTCTTAATAGCCAGAATATTTAAAATAGAAAATAATAAAATATGAGATATTTTCATCAGAAATCCTTTACTAAAATTTACTTGTGAATTGATATTTTGTTATAACAAAAAAGCGCATCTTTCGATACGCTTTTAACAGAGTTTTCTTTATTTAATCAAGCATTAAAGATCAAACTTCTTTTGACGGTTCTTTACTAAGTCACGTCCTTTTTTGAGTGAGTTCTGCAAATCTTGCTGTAATGATTCGATTTCTGACTTCGTCAAAGCCATAGCGGTGAATTTGTTTTACAAGATAGCGAGCTTCTGATTCGGTGAAACTTGAGAAATCATACATTCCTCATCATTTATATTTAAAAAGGAAAGCACTTCTTTCGATATAATGCTGATCAGTTATAGAGTCTAAATAACCCTCCCTTAAAAAGGGAGAGAATTCACAAGCATTTGATTTGCGTCAAGTCTCCCCTTATCAAGGGGAGATTTAGAGGGGTTTAGAGAGCTTAACTGACTGGCATTACATCTTTCAATACGCTTTTAACAGAAATTCTTTTATCTAATCAAGCATTACAGATCAAATAATTTCCCTGGGTTCATAATTCCATTCGGGTCAAATGCCAGCTTCAACGCTTTCATATATTCAATTTCTTCAGGCGAACGTGAATATTCCAGATATGGCTTTTTAGTCATCCCGACACCATGCTCGGCAGAAATCGAACCATCATATTTTTTCACTGTTTCAAACACGTATTTATTCACCACCTGACACTTGGCAAAGAACTCATCTTTAGTTAAGTTTTCAGGTTTTAAAATATTTAAATGCAAATTACCGTCACCAATATGACCAAACCAGCAAATTTCAAAGTCTGGATAGTTGTCAGCCACAATCGCATCAATTTCCGCAATAAATGCTGGTACATGGGTAATCAATACGGAAATATCATTTTTATATGGAATAAATGGCGCAATCGACTCTGAAATATCTTCACGCAAACGCCATAAGCTTTGTGCCTGTTCCAGACTTTGGCTCATCACCCCATCAATCACCCAACCCTGTTCCATGCAATGCTCAAAAATCTGCATGGCCTTGTCCATGATTGGTTCATACGGCGCTTCAAATTCCAATAACACATAGAACGGACATTGGGTTTCAAATGGACGTTGTACATGACCACGATCCAGGACTTTCTGCATGGCAACTTCACCAAAGAATTCAAACGCAGTCAGGTCGATTTCTTTCTGGAATGCATGCAACACAGGCATCACCGCTTCAAAGTCAGGCGTACCCAGCACCATCACCTGCAAGTTTTGTGGTTGACGTTCTAGCTTGATTTCCGCCTCGGTCACGAGTCCTAAAGTCCCCTCACCACCGATGAATAAATGCTGCAAGGCATAACCCGTGGCATTTTTAATCATGCCCTTGTTTAAACGGATCACATCACCTTTACCTGTCACCACCGTCAGGCCCAGCACCCAGTTACGGGTCATGCCGTATTTAATAACTTTAATACCGCCCGCATTGGTCCCGATATTGCCACCAATTTGGCTTGAACCTGCCGAAGCAAAATCCACTGGGTAATACATACCTTGTTCTTCAGCATAGTTCTGCAACTGTTCAGTCACCACACCTGGCTGCACACGCACCATACGGTCGGCTGGGAAGAACTCCAGAATCTGGTTCATCTTGTCAAAGCTGATGACAATCTCGCCATTGGTTGCCACCGCACCCGCTGAAAGACCCGTACGACCACCAGATGGTGTAATTGCCACATTGGACTGGTTGGCAAGTTTCACAATCGCTTGAACCTGCTCCGTGCTTGACGGGAAAACGATGACTGATGGGTTTGGATCAAAATGTTTGGTATGGTCCCGCCCCCAGTTTTGCAGACTATCGGCATCGGTTTTAATACGGTTTTCACCCACAATTGCCGTTAGTTGGGTCAATAACTCAGGTGTTAAAGCGACTGAAGCATTCATCGTTTACAGGCCTAGCAAGAAATAAATATCGGGTTTCTGGATGGCAACATCATATTTTTCAATCTATTAAAAACAAGATGATGAAAACATCCAAAATATAGAAACGCTACAGGACAGCACAAACCCTAGCTCGTTGAGGTTTGACCACCAGTTGCATGCATTTTACATTGAAGCAGGCATGGGATAAAGCGCAGGATCAAGATACTGTCATAACAAAATGTGTATCAGCCATAAATTTCATGTGAAGCTGAAAAATTATCAACAATTCTGCTGTGGTAATTTTAAAGCAAATATCTATAACTGCATGCTCTATGCTATGATACGGCAACTAAATTTTGGCCTTTGTAGCGGAGCCGTAATGAGCCAACATCTTTCTCTACCTAAAGACAAAATCCGTTTTCTTTTATTAGAAGGTGTGCATCAAAATGCCATCGATACCTTAAATGCAGCGGGTTATACCAACATCGACTACCACAAGACTGCGCTTGAAGGCGAAGCTTTGAAAGAGGCGGTCAAGGATGCGCACTTTATTGGTATCCGTTCGCGTACTCAATTGACTGAGGAAGTCTTTGAAGCGGCGAATAAACTGATTGCGGTGGGTTGCTTCTGTATCGGGACCAACCAGGTCGATTTAAAAGCGGCGATGTCCCGTGGTATTCCTGTGTTCAATGCGCCATATTCAAACACGCGTTCAGTCGCTGAATTGGTTCTTGCTGAAGCCATTTTATTACTTCGCCGTGTTCCTGAAAAATCAAAGGATACACATGCGGGTGGCTGGAACAAGTCTGCGGTAGGTTCGTTTGAAACACGCGGTAAGACTTTAGGTATCGTTGGTTACGGTTCAATTGGTTCGCAACTTTCTGTATTGGCAGAAAGTCTGGGTATGAAAGTCATCTATTTTGATGCCGTGACCAAGTTACCACTGGGTAATGCACGTCAAATTGGTTCTTTAGATGAGCTTTTGGCAACTGCTGATGTGGTTTCCCTACACGTTCCAGATGTGCCATCTACACGTAACTTCTTTAAGAAAGAACAGTTTGCACAGATGAAAGAGGGTTCGATCTTCATCAATGCGGCACGTGGCACCTGTGTCATCATCGAAGATTTGGCTGATGCGATTAAATCAGGCCACATTGCGGGTGCGGCGGTTGACGTGTTCCCGAAAGAGCCTAAAGCAAACGGCGAAGAATTCCAGTCTCCACTTCGTGGCTTGGACAACGTGATTTTAACCCCTCACGTGGGTGGTTCGACCATGGAAGCGCAGGCGAACATCGGTCTGGAAGTTGCTGAGAAATTTGTGGCTTACTCAGATAAGGGTATGACCCTATCTGCGGTGAACTTCCCAGAAATCGCATTGCCATTGACTGAAGGCCAACATCGTCTACTGCACATCCACAAGAACATTCCAGGTGTATTGTCCAAGATCAACACCCTATTTGCTGAGCAAGGCATCAACATCTCAGGTCAGTCTTTAATGACCAAAGGTGACATTGGTTACCTTGTGATGGATGTGGATGCATCTGCATCTCAGGAAGCGCTGGATACCTTGCACAATGTTGAAGGTACGATCCGCGTACGTGTATTGTTCTAATCAGGACAATTCAGGAAAGGCCACAGTTTAAGCTGTGGCTTTTTTATGGGCGTTTGAATTATTATGTGAAATAGATTCTATTTATACCAATCGTTCCAATAATTAAGTTGCTCCCATGTCCAAAACACCTGTACATGCCTTACTGTTATTAATGATTGCCATGTTATGTGTGCAGGGTAGCGGTTCTTTAGCAAAGATTCTCTTTCAAAGTTTTCCAGTCTTAACTGTCTCTGCCATGCGTTTATTTTTTGGCGCAATGATTTTGGCTGTCATCTTTAAAATCTGGAAGATCAATTTCAGCAATGTACGCTGGAAAGCAATCCTCAGCTACGGCATGGCCCTCGCAGGGATGAATGCCCTGTTCTATTTATCGCTGGAACGCTTACCCTTAGGTTTGGCTGTAGCCTTTGAATTTATTGGGCCACTGAGTGTGGCGCTGTACCATGCCCGTCAAAAATACGACTTTATCTGGGTGGGCTGTGCCATTCTGGGCTTGGTACTGCTGTTTCCCTTACAACAGGCCCAGCAGGGTCTCGACCTAATCGGTGTATTGTTTGCAGTCAGTGCAGGTGCATGCTGGGCATTTTATATCATTGCAGGGCAAAAACCATCTGGCATTTCTGGCAATCATACCGTTTGTTTGGGGATGAGCATTGGTATGTTATGCTTGCTGCCTTTCGCCGCTTTTTCTGGTGCAGTTGGACATGTGTTTGAACTGCCAAATTTATATTATTTTATTGGACTAGCCATCTTAGCCAGTGCACTACCATTTTCATTAGAGATGATCGCGCTGCGCAATTTAACACCTCTCAGCTTTGGAACCCTGATGAGTCTGGAACCCGCTGTGGCAGCCTTGTCTGGATTTATTTTTCTGGGTGAAACATTACTGTGGAATCAATGGCTGGCCTTGATGACCATTATCATTGCATCCATTGGCTGCACCGTGACCACCCAGCATGCCCGTCAGCAAAAAGAGGCCATATGAAAAATCTCCAGTTGCTTGCCGTGCTGTACATGGTTTTATCCATGGTGGCCTACCAGATCAGTGCCTCATTTGCCAAACAGTTGATTGCAACCCTTCATCCATTGACCGTCACGATTTTAAGGCTCAGTTTCGCCACGGTTCTGGTTGCCATTATGTTTCGCTCATGGAAAATTTTATCCAGACTCAAACAGCTCAAATGGCGTGACCTATTACTTTACAGTGCCTCTTTAGGCTGTATGAACATCCTGTTCTACAGTTCTTTAGGAAAATTGCCACAGGGAATTGCTGTGGGGCTGGAGTTTATTGGACCCTTGGGTCTGGCCCTGCTTTCAATTAAACAGCGTAGCGATTATATCTGGGTGGCTTTTGCGATTTTAGGGATTGCCCTGATGGTGCCGTGGCATGATGCCAATGCCCAGAATTTTTCCTATGTCGGCGCGGCATGCGCACTCGGGGCTGGTTTCTTTTGGGCACTGTATATTTATTTCGGGCATCGTGTGGTGCAGCAAAATATTGGCATGCATGCGCTGACCATCGCCATTGGCCTGTCCGCCATCACTTTACTGCCTTTTGGTTTGTGGAACAATGCACCCGCTTTGCTGGATACCCAATACTGGGGCAAGGCGCTGCTCATTGCCCTATTGGCAACCGCAATTCCCTATGCGCTGGATTTGATGGCACTGAAACAATTGAGCAAACTCAGTTATGGCACACTGTCCAGCCTTGCACCTGCGCTGGCCGCATTGGCAGGACTGTTTTTACTGCATGAACAGATTAGCCTGATTCAATGGGTGGCATTGGGCTGTATTATGATTGCCTCCATTGGCGTCACCTTGCGTGGAGAGAAAACAGCGGCATCAGCATGACGCTGTTCTCTCTCCCTCATTGAAAATATTAGGCTTCTACGGTTTTGTATTTGTGGTATTCAGCAAGATATTTTTTTGCCAAAGTTTCTTTTTCGGCATCTTCCAGAATTTTTCCCGCCTGCTGGAAAAACTTGTGTTCTTCCTCTTTTAAATGATGATGGACTTTTTCACTGAGCTGTTTGGCGATGGCAAGCCAGCCTGGATTACTCATGTCAGTTTCCTCAAGCTTCTCCACCAGTTCATCCATTTCATGGTGCTCAGCCAGTGCATGCCGTGTAATGTCCAGCCCCACATCATTAAACATTAAGGGGATATATAAATAACGGTCTTCAGCAACCGAGTGTGCATAAAGCTCGTTCTTGAGCTGTTTAAACAGCTGTTCCCTTTCTTCAGTATGTCCGCTGGTTTGAATGAGCTGTTGTGAGAGACTGCGCTGTTGTCCGTGACTTTCCCTCAGTGCTTCAAATATATTCATTATTCACCTCTATGATTGGCTGACATCATCCATACCCATGTTTAAATTCTTTATTGGGCTGTTCTGTTTGGCTAGCTTTCATATTAGAAAATGGCACTTTTTAAAACAGCGCTGTTTCAGTATGTTTTTGTATATAAAATTTATTTTTATAGCTCAGGCTGCAATCAAAATCTGGTAGGCCAATCGGCAAATCAGAATACTGACCAGTATCAGGAATAAAATACGGATAAAGCCACTGCCATATTTTAACGCCAACCGCACACCCAATAATGAACCTGCAATATTGGCAATCGCCATCAACAAGCCCAGCTGAAACATTACATGGCCTGTTGGAATGAAAAAGCTGAGTGCCGCAAGATTGGTCATGAAATTGCCGATTTTGGACAATGCCGATGCATGTAAAAAATCGACCTGTAAAAAACGAATAAAAAAGAAGATAAAGAAACTGCCTGTACCTGGACCAAATATTCCATCATAGAAACCAATGGCGAGACTGCCGATTGCAGCGAGAATCAGCAGTTTTGGAGTGATTCGCTGGTCCACATGCACTTGCCCAAACTGTTTTTTCATAAAGGTATAGATGGCGATCACCACCAGCATGACCAATACAATCGGTCTCAGGATATGGGTGGGCACCATTGAGACGCAGGCAGCACCAACAAAAGCGCTGATAAAGGCAAACACGGCGATCACGGCCAATATCGACCACTGCAACTTCACACGCCGTACAAATGAAAATGCGGCTGAACCTGTCCCACAAATGGAGGCCAGTTTATTGGTCCCAAACAGGGTTGCTGGCGCTGTTTGTGGTAATGCACCCATCAATGCTGGAATCTGAATCAGTCCACCACCACCAACTGCGGCATCAATGGTTCCCGCACAAAAAGCGAAGAACACCAGACCCAGAATCAGTTCCCAATCCATCAACACTAACCTTATAGATTTAACAGGCGTTTTGGTACAAGACGTTTTTTATCAGTGATTTCCGCCAAACCCAGACAGCGTTCGCCATCAAATACCAGCACCTCAGTCGCCGCCTCATGCTCAATATTGCTTTCCTGACCGTTGCAGAAATACTTTTCACGGCCCTCGGGTAACTGCACTTTGGGAAAGTGCTCGACTGGTGCATAGACCGAAAGCAACAAGGCATCCCGTTGCTGCTGGGTCAGGCTTTCCAGATATTCAATGGTATAGTCTGGATTAATCTCAAAATGCCCTGTTTGAGTACGATGTAATTTTGTTAAATGTCCACCACAGCCCAAAGCTTCACCAATATCTTCACCTAAGACCCGAATATAAGTTCCCTTTGAACAAGTTACATCTAAAGTTAAGCTGTCCTCTGTGAAATCAATCAGTTTTAACTCATAAATCGTCACAGGACGTGCTGCACGTTCAATCTCAATGCCTTGACGCGCCAGTTCGTACAGAGGACGGCCATCACGTTTCAGGGCTGAATACATCGGTGGCACCTGCTGAATGTCACCACGGAACTGGGCCAATACCTGTTCAATTCTTTCTGCCGTTAAAACAGGCACATCTCTCTGCTGGAGAATCTCACCCTCAACATCGCCTGTGGCGGTGGTTTGCCCCAGCTTCACCGTGGTTTGATAACGCTTGGTTGAATCCAGCAAATAATGTGAAAACTTGGTGGCCTCCCCCAGACAGATCGGTAACAGACCTGTTGCAAGTGGGTCCAGGGCACCTGTATGCCCCGCTTTTTGCGCATTAAAAAGTCGGCGGACTTTTTGAAGTGCGGAATTGGAACTTAAACCTAAGGGCTTATTTAATAAGAAGACACCACTCAGATGGCGATAAGAACTTTTTTTCATAAATGAAAAGTCAAACTATAAAGCGGTATTTTATCAAAACTATTCATCGGATTTTTAAAAATTACGTGTTTAAAAAAGCAACAAATATGATAAATTTTCTTTCGTTTTCGAAATTAAAAGCAAATGGATCATGCTTAATGAATAAAATTAGAAAAAAAATATTCCTATTATGTAGCTTATTGATCATTTCAATTTCAATGCTGAGTGTTGTGTATTGGTTATACCCTCAAGATCAGCAGCCACAGTTCAAATCAACTGGTCAATCCAGCAGCACATTTAATTCAGCAGACCATTCAGATAATTCAGGCCCAGCACATGCACGTGACGCAGCTTTTAACAGCACAAGCCAAATGGATACTGAAATCAACTGCAAACTACAGTTTAATGCATCACAAAAATTAGTCGTGAATGAGCTAACCCGAGACTGCTTTGAATATTTCATTTCCCAATATGGCGAACGAAATATTGATGAAATCCGACAAAATTTTCAGCGCTATATTGCCAAAGGTTTTCAGGCATCGGAGCAGCAGCAGATTCAGGAATTATGGTCACGTTATTTGAGCTATCGGGAACAGCTGAGCAAATTGCAGATGAATCAGCCTGCTCAGGAAAGTTATGGCTATTTTCAGGCAATCTTCGATGCAATGCATGACCTAAAGCAGCGTTTCTTTTCTCAAGTTGAAATTGAAGGCCTGTTTGGTACAGAGGACATCTACCAGCAATATACGCTTGACCGTATGCGCATTTTAGAAAATAAAAACCTGGATGCCGTCAGCAAGGCTAAACAGCTACAACAGCGCTTTGACCAACTTCCACAGGATTGGCAGGAAAACCTCAAGGATTTATCCAAACTGGAGGATTTACGTTCCTTAACTGAACAGATCAAGGCCAGAAATGGTTCAGCACAGGAATTGCGGGACATGCGGGTCAACTTGGTTGGCGAGGCTGCCACCCAACGTCTGGAACAACTGGACCAGCAACGCTCAGACTGGAAACAACGCGTACAGTCCTATCTGGATGAGCGCAAGACCATTGTGGACAGCAATATGAGTGCATCGGCCAAAGATCAGGCCATTCAACAGCTCAAACAACAACAGTTCCAATCTACACAGGAACAGCAACGTCTACAAACATTTGAAACGGTCTATGACCAAGGAGGTCCCTTACCCTTTAGCAACTAGCAACACCTAATACAAGACATTGAAATAATGCGATTTAGCACGGATGCAATGTCAGTTCGCAAGAACATGAAGACCCATATGAAAAACAAAAATTGAGAGTAATATCATGCAAAAACTTATTCGCTATCTTGCCGTATCCATTATGGCAATCAGTGCGTCAGCCAGCTACGCTTCCAACGCAACCCAGGTCAAGGAAAGCTTTGTGCTCTCCAGCTATGCCAAAACCAAGTATCCCATTGTTTTTGTACATGGGGTGGCAGGGTTTTCACGCGTTGGCAGTGATCCTTTAGGTGTCGATTACTGGCACCAGATCTTGCCTGACCTTGCACGAAATGGTGCCAATGTCTGGACCACACGCCTTTCTCCGTTTAACTCAACTGAGGTTCGGGGTGAACAGCTGGTTCAGCAAGTTGAGGAAATCCTTGCCATTACTGGGCAGCAAAAAGTCAACCTGATTGGTCACAGTCAGGGGGGGCCAACCATCCGCTATGTTGCAGGTATCATGCCGAGCAAGGTGGCATCACTGACCAGTGTCAGTGGTACACATAAAGGCTCGCCTGTGGCCAGCCTACTGATGAAGACCGATGGAACCATCTTTGGCTCTGCTGGAGCAGCCATGGCCAACTTCTTCTCAGGCGCGATTACATGGTCACAGGGACTCAACCCGAAAAGCTATCCACATGACGCGATGGCGGCAGGACGCAGCATCTCGGTTGAGGGCTCAACGGCATTTAATACCCGATTCCCAATGGGCGTACCAACCACAGCCTGTGGCGAGGGCACTTATCAGGATAAAGGCATTTATATGTATTCATTCTCTGGCACACAGGCACTGACCAACATCCTTGACCCACTTGATCCCTTGTTTGCGGGAACGAGCCTGATTGTTGACATAAAAGGTGACAATGATGGTATGGTCAGCCGTTGCAGTGCCAAGTTTGGTAAGACAGTTCGGGACAACCTGCCGTGGAACCACGCTGATGAGGTCAATCAGGTGCTGGGCTTGAAATCAATTTTCGCACCTGATCCAGTGGACATTTACCGTCAACATGCCAACCGCCTGAAATTGCAGGGACTGTAAAACAGGTATAAAAAAATGCGCCAGATGGCGCATTTTTTTGCTTTAAAACGAGGCTAAAATTAACCTTGTTTACGCGCTGGCAACTTCTCACGAATACGTGCAGCTTTACCAGACAACTCGCGTAGGTAGTAAAGTTTAGCACGACGAACGTCACCACGACGTTTCACTTCGATTTTAGCAACGATTGGAGAGTGAGTTTGGAAAACACGCTCAACACCAACACCACTAGAAATTTTACGAACTGTGAAAGCAGAGTTTAGACCACGGTTTTTCTTCGCGATTACAACACCTTCAAACGCCTGAAGACGCTCACGGTCACCCTCTTTTACTTTTACTTGAACGATAACAGTGTCACCAGGAGCAAAAGCAGGGATATCAGTTTTTAACTGTGAATTTTCAACAGCTTGAACTAAAGGATGTTTACCACTCATTGTGGAATCTCCAATATGTGCGGGAGAGAAGAGGTCTCTTACACCGCTGGGAATAGAGGCTAAGGCGCATATCTCCCGTTTAACTTTCCCTTTAGGACAAAATTGCCTTAAAGAGCCTATTTTTAACTTAAACCAAGTTTAAGTAGAACTCGAAGCCAGGCTTCTCGTCTGGTGCAAGGATCAACCGATATAGGCTTAATCCTGCGAATTTTGTAGCCATTTTTTTTGCTGCTTGCTCAACTCGACTTTTTCCACCAACTCTGGTCGGCGATCCAAAGTACGTTGATAACGCTGCAAAAAACGCCATTTCTCTATATTGGCATGATGTCCTGATTTAAGTACCTCAGGCACATCCAAACCCTCAAAATGGTCAGGCTTGGTATATTGTGGACAATCCAACAGACCATCCACAAAAGAATCCTGTATCGCAGATTGCTCGTCAGACATGACATTGGGCAAACGGCGAATAATGCTGTCCAACAATACCATGGCAGGAAGTTCACCACCCGACAACACGTAATCCCCAATTGACCATTCCTGATCAACATAATGCTGGATTAAACGCTCATCGACCCCTTCATAACGTCCACACAATACAATCAAACCATCATAATCAACGAATTGCTGTACCGCCTGTTCATTTAGGGTTTTGCCTTGCGGTGACATATACACCACAGGAGCATGAACACAGCCTGCTTGCGAGGCAAGTTGTTTGGCATGGGTAATTGCTTTTGCCAGCGGCTCAGCCATCATCACCATACCAGGACCACCACCGAAAGGACGCTCGTCCACCCGTTTGTAGTTACCCTCTGCAAAATCTCGCGGATTAATACAAGTGACTTGTACAATCTGTTTTTTTGCGGCTCGACCGCTAATCCCGTACGCTGTAATCGCTTCAAACATTTCAGGAAACAATGTGATGACTGCAAAAAACACCGCAGACTCCTTTATTTTCCTACTGCGCTACCATCCTCTAATAGAGTTAGTAATCTACGCCCCAATTGACGTAAATGCGACCAGCTTCAAGATCAACACGTTGCACCACATCTTTATGCCACGGAATCATGCGCTCTTCGGCATCAATACTGTCAGCAGTGGCCTTGACCACCATAACATCATTGGCACCTGTTTCAAAAAGCTCAAAGATTTGACCGAGATTGACTTCCTGCTCATCATCACCAAGACCCAACACGGTTAAGCCCTTTAGATCTGACCAGTAATACTCATCTACATCTGCTTTTGGAAGCTGAGATTTGGCAATCCAGATATTGGCACCCACCAGATTTTCCGCACCAGTGCGATCACTCACACCCTTTAGCGAAACAACCAGACCTTTGCCATGTGGTTTCCAGCGTTTTACATCGACTGTTTGCCAACCTGCCTTGGTCTCAATGTACCAAGGGAGGTAGTCAAACATATTGCTCATGGGTTCAGTATTGGAATAAACCCAGAGCCACCCATTCAGTCCATAAGCTGAACGTAACTGTCCAATCTGAATACGATCTTCGGGTACATTCTGTATTGGTGTCATGGGCTATCTACTACAATACTTATGCAGTAGCCGCAGCTTTTTTAGCTTGAGCAGCTAAAGAAGCAACACGCTCAGAAGGTTGGGCACCTTGTGAAATCCAGTGTGCAAAACGGTCAGCATCTAAACGAACTTTTTCCGCTTGACCTTGTGCAGTTGGGTTAAAGAAACCAATACGTTCGATGAAACGACCATCACGTGCATTGCGGCTATCAGTCACAACGATTTGATAGAATGGACGTTTTTTTGCACCACCGCGCGCTAAACGAATAACAACCATGAGAACAACCTTATAATTTTTACGGATTATCCCTGCGCCGACCATCGGCAACACTTCAAACCCCTTTCATAGAGGGCGATATTCTACGTCATATTTGCCCTGAAAGAAAGATTAATTTAAGGCTTATCCACAACTGTAAATTTAATCTTGATGCGATCTGCACCTACCAGTCTTCCGAGTTGCTACCACAACCATTGATGGTAATACTGGCTGCTGTCTTGGTTTTGCATTTAAAGCCCGTGCTTGTTAACAAAGCAGAATAATTTTGAGGGTTTTCACTTACGGCTTTCAGTGACCAGGTTTGTGAATTTACGGTAAGGGTAAGTGTAAACTTTTGATTGCCCGTTAATTTGTCCAATGGCAGCAATAAAGTCGTATTGGTTGCATTCGGAACATCAAAGTAAGGGCCTTTGCTAGTCGGCGTACCTTTGAATACAAAGCCATCATAACTAAAGTTACGCGTACGGTGCTGTTCCAATAAGGCAGAAATCTTTTGCATTTCCTGCTGTGCCGTGGATAAATCTGCACGGCGTATATAGGTGTCATAGCTTGGTATAGCAATCGCTGCGATAATTGCAACGATTGCAACCGTGATCATCAACTCTATCAGGGTAAAACCTGATACCTGATTCAGTCGAAGCATATTCCTCTCCAGAAGCTTAACCTGATAAGGAAAGGAGCTTTGTTCGAAATCAGAAGATTTATTCTTATTCATTATTTTCATACCATGTTAATGGCACAATCTGACGGCGCATTTGATTATATGGTGTTCCCGTCAGCGGATTGGCTGCTGTATTTGAAACAACACCTCGGGATTGTAAAGCGCCTGTTGTACTTGAACCCGCCCCCACACTCAGTGCCACAATGCCATCACCTGATTTACCCACCAGCCCCATCGTTTCAGATAATTGCTTTTGCTCACAAAGACCAAAAGGTAAACAGTAACGATAAACTTCTGTCTTACCCCGCACCTGTACTGGGCAAGTTGGTGTTGTACCTGGATCATACACACTGGCATAAAGATTTTTATTAATCACAGCCATCTCATCCATAACCTTTTTACCTTTGCCCGCAGTTCCATCCTTACCAACACTTGCATCAGGATCAAAAGAAACGACCCAGCCATTTGGTATCAAGGCTTTCACATCCTCAATATTCTTGTCTTTGGTTTCAGCAACACTCAACATGCCCCTTAAAGATTTACCAGAAGTGGTCAAATCAATATCTTGGGTTTCTAGATCACTAGTATTTAGTGCATATAAATTATTTTTGGTCACATCACGATCAAAGAGATTATAAATTGCACCTGAGCTTGGATCAGACGCAGGCAAGCTACGATTACCTGAAGCAATACTCACCACTGCCAGTGGTTTTTCATAGCCATAGACGCTAAAACTTGGTGCATCATAGAATCGTGGACTGCGGCCATTAGCCTGATGTAGATTCAGTATTCGAATTGCTCGTTTTGCAAAATTACCTGTAGCGGTATTGGCATTTAGGTCTATACGCCAGACCTGCCCACCTAAATCACCAAAATACAGATGATCAACCAAACCATTCCCATCACGGTCTGCCACATTGATACGACTGACCACACTGTATTTCATATCACCTACATTAAGGGCATTTTCTGTCGCAGTATTATTTTTATCCGTTGCATTGGCACTTGCCCACCACAACAAGTTGCCATTATCAGCATCAAACATATATACACCAGCACCCGTTTGGTTAGTTTGATTATAATCTTGAGCCTCATAACCTACGTCATAACCACCACCCACAAACATGACTTGTTTACGTTGTCCTTTCCAGTTGACATACGCAATGGTTGGTTTTGACCAGCTTTGCCCCATATAGCCAAGTGGTGTATTTGCAGCAACCTGTTCAGGGTTAATATGGAATTTAAGTTTCGGATTGTCTAAGTCGGCCAAATTAAGTGCATAATAACTGCGTCCCCCCATACGCAAACCACCATATACAAGTTGTTTGCCTGTTGCGATCACAGTACCTTGCTTATTTTTGGCCTCGCCTACTGTTGCGTAAACTTTTCCTTTATCGTCCATACCATAGGCATATTCCGTATATGCAGTCCATGCTCCATCTATGCCATAAGGCATATCCTGCCAACGACCTTTACGATCCTTGGTGAATGATTCTCTTTGTTTGGTATTTTCCAGCATCTCATTTGGCAGGAATGCAAATTTCTCCTTACCATTACTCGCATTCACAACATGCAATAAGCCCTGTGTTGAACCAAAAACGATATAATCATTCCGATCAATATCGCTTCCATTAAATTTGGCAAATTGGGTCAATTTTAACGGGGTAGAATGAAGTGGCATGCCAATTTGCCAAAGCGGTTCGCTTTGAGCAAGACTATTTCCTGTTGCACTTTCAGGGTTATCTAATTGATAACCCATTAAATTCATTAAATAACCACCATAACCATCTTTTGCTGTTGCATTCTCTTTACAACGTGCCTCACTTGAATCATTTAGATAATCCAGTGTGACTTTCTTCAAGTTTTGACTTTCAGCAAATCCACCACCAGATTTACAGTTTCGGTTGATCCATAATGTACGTGTTGAATCATCGGTTTTCGATGGACGTAAGGTTTTTAACTGTTTCAGCACTCCACCATCAAACAGGGTGGAACCTTTTTCTTTATCCTCTAATGCTGCTCCATTCCATTGATCTTTCCAGTCCACCAGACGAATCACATTCTCACCACTGGTCGTATCAGTCACTGAGTATTTTTTGAGGTTACCAAACCAGCTTTGATGATCTTTCGGTGCAAATATACTGTTATAGACATCATTACTGAGTTGATATGGGGTCAATGGATCAGCTAGAATAGTTTGTAAACCAAGGAAAGGGGCAGACTCAGCGTCAACAATGTGTTTGCTAAAATTAACGATACTTTGCGCTACCCCACCTGTACTTGCTTCTGTATACCATCCGCCTTTGCCATCATGCCCCCAATACGCCAGATTCTCAATATCGGTGGTATCTGATGGCGTGGTTGGTAAAATCACATCAACCAAATTGGTTAATTTCCCTAAGTCCAGCAGTCCCAAACTCAAGATATTGGCTGCTTTCAATGCAGTACTGAGCAGCCCCTTAACCACATTAAGCAGATCATTTACGATGCTGCCACCAGTACCAGCCCCCTCAACTGTATCGTTATTTAAACGAACATAGTTGAATTCCTTACCTATACCCGCCACACCTGTTTTAATTTCAACCTGAGTCCGATAGTTGCTATTTTTATCGAGTAAAGCTTGTGAATAGTTGGCAATACATGCCCATGTTGCCTTGTCTGAACCACGGCTTGACCAGCCTGTTGTTGAACTACAAAAATCCGCTGGATTATTGCTTGGTGTTTTACCCAATGATTTTTGCATAACCCGTTGTATGCCCAGTTTATCGGCTGGATCAATTCTCGGCACATTACCAGTCAGTACAAAAATACCCTGTGCCTGACATTGTGAAGTGGAAGTCCCTTTCACCACTGCTTTAATAGAGCTTGGATTATCATAGTCATTACTATTTGCTGTGCTCATCGGCACAGTACTGGCACGATAGCTAAAGCCTGAATAAATCGAATTTTGTTCAGATGGCTGATAGTAATATTGACTGTCTTGCCAGCCTGTTGTTGGATCATAGACTGATGTTGGCGGTGTGCCATTTTTTTGGTATTCATTATAGCCAAGTAGTGGATTGACCCAAGTGGTGAGACAACCAATCACGCATAAGGTTGTTCCTGTACGCCGTTCCTCCCACGCTCCAATGGCCGAACAACGTTCTTCAGAACTATTTAATGAGGTACTATTGGTATTAAAGCTTCGGGTATAAACCGATGTACATTTTGCCACATAGTTTGAACCGACTTTTTTTGCAACAATATTTCCCGCCGTCCCTCTTGTATTATGTCCAAGCAAGTATGCGCCTGTTTCGGCATAGGCCGTTGCTGTTGGGGTTTCTGGATTTTCCAGCAATGCCATTAGGGTATCAGGAATACTGCCAACCAAGGTCATTACACCGCCCAACACCCCCGCAATATCCAGTCCGCCAGCAACACTATCTAAAATTCCAACGACTCCCTCTAACGTTCTACCCAATGGATCAGTGCTAGGAACCAAACCATCAATAGCCGCTTTGAGTGCAGCCTTTTGCCCCTCAGTCTCCAGTGTTCTTGCAGGTACAACAATCATGCCTGCTTTTTGATTAACCACACCACTGACATCTTTTGCTGGAAACACAGAAAGTCCAATCGCTGTCTTTTCAGGCAAAGCTGTTATCCCTTTATCCGTATTGCCTTCCAATACATCCCTCACCGCTATTTTGATCCGTGATAAACGGCTATAACAGCGATAACCCTCCCCTAGGTTAATATTGACTGCAAGAATCTTATTACTTTTTGCTGGTTCACCAGATTCGAGTTTGGAAAATGGCGTACAACTGGCACGCATATAGTCCAATGAGCTTTGCAAGCCCAGTAAACTATTTTTTTGCGTCCCAGTTAAAGTATCCACTGTACCTAATAAATCCAAAACTGATTTTGGAAAAACCACATCACAGTAAGCTTCTGTTCCAGCCGCTGGTGTGAGCGTCACATCAACCACAGGTAACGCCCCCAGTACCCCAAAAATCTTACTGCTAATACATAATGGATAATCTTTAAGCAAGTCTAAAGCAGGTGAGCCCATAGATTGGGAAGCGTCCACCATCAACATAATGGTACTGTCCCCACCACTTGTTCCCTGACGATAAATCTCAACATCACTGGCATGAACAACAGGTGATAAGATCAAACTACAAGACAATGCTGAACCTGCAATAAATAACCATTTAACGACTGGCTTGTTATTCATTATCTTCTGATTTTTTATCTGTTTTTGTTGTTCCATTTTCATTTTATTATTTTTCATGTTCATTTCTCCCTTATGAACCTGAGGGTTCAAAGTCAGATAAGAAGCGATATTCTGCAACTTGTGTGCTATATAAAATATTTTTATCTTTCAAGCATTGAACCAACCCCTGTACCCCTGATGGCGGTTCAATACTTTTGTTTAGACATCCTGTATTGGCATCAAATAAATCATTCTCAGGATTTGAAAGCAGGCCCTCCATGACAGATGTCACCTGGACATGCAGACGCATACTATTTTCAGTTTTTGCATTGACCGCATCTGTACCACGTGCCATGTCAGAAAATGGCTGGGTCGTTGAAGTGGCTCTCTTGATATGGACTTGGGTGACCACCTGAGAACGGCCACCTGAAAAATTATTGATGTCTTTTTTATCATCGGCTGTAAGTGACTGGCATGCTCCACCACCTGTCGCCATCTTTTGGCTGTGCTTTGTTGTTCCTTGCCAATATAACCAGCTCGCATTAGACAAATTAAATGGTGAACTGCCCTTAAAACAGAAAACCAACTCCTTATTCCAGTTATCCTCATTTTTAAAGAAACCTACAATACCATTTGCACTACTAATGGTTTGTGTTGTTTCAGGACGTTGAAATTTCAATAATGCAGCATCTGCATTTTGCAATAACAAGGTTTGTACCTGATTATTACTGACCAATTTTAATGAGCTGACGCTCTGTCTGATTGCGAGTGTTCCCACAATCGTGATTAATAACAGAATCATTAATACAACGATCAGTGTAGAACCTTGTTGATGTTTAATCATGTTCCACTCTCCCCTGTATTACAATTTGCTTCTGTCTTACTGGTATCACAACCCTCATTAACCCAGCCCATAGCATTTCTTAGGGAAATTGTCTGGTCAACCACCTGGCGTAAATGGGAATCCTGATAAGCAGGTGCTAAAGTAACATTTGTACCCAAGACCTGAAATGATTGTTGATTTCTTTCTTTAATGACGGACTGATTTCCTGTGCTATCAGCAGACTGCACCAAAACCCCAATTTGGATCGCATGAACATGAGGCCTTACAAGTTGTACCACACCATCAATATTTTTATTCTTGGCTGTTAAAGCCATATAGTTCTTAATGTCAGTATAAGCCAGCTTGCTATCTGCATTATCCAGATCACCATCAATGTAGCCCAACCGTACCTGGAAAAAATCAACATTGGAAAGGATCACCTGACTATTTTTCCAGTCTAATGCAATGGGTGTATCCGTATCCTTGATTGCATCAAGTTGTGCCTGGGTATACTGGGCCGCCTGGCAACGCAGTGAATGCCGTAAGTCTGTAGAAGTTGAGCCTACGTAGTATCGTTGCACCACAAAAGTATCTTTTGCCAGCACATTACCAGAACAGTCAAAACCGTTTTGAGGGGCTTGATAGCGAATCAACAACTGATCATTGGTTAAACCTGTAACATGCGCATCGCCAAAACTGGTTAATTTATTACTGGAGAAGCAAGCAGCACAGTTTAAGTTAATTTTCTTACCAACATTTTTGTCAGTCAGCAAAATCCCAGCATAAGCTATCTGGTCATTTACCGCTGGGACGGGAGAGCTCAGATTTGCCTTACGGATATCATCAATAATAAAGTTTAGACCCAAACTTGCATTGTTCTGGATATGGGCCATTGCTTTTTGTAGCTTGTAACTTGTAAGCCCAGTGATAAAAAGTTGAATTGCCGCAGCAACAATAATGAGCCCCAGTGCAATTGATATCATGAGTTCAATCAGGGTAAAGCCTGAGCAGTGATGAGCGAAACGCCGTTTCGCCACTGCGCAAGACGAAGAGCTATGCTCGGAGTGAGTCAATTGTGAATATTCATCTAAATTTGTGAGACTTATTCTTTTCATTTTAGTAAGCCTCCAGAAACAAACAGTGTGAACCCTGCACATACACACCATCTTTGATACAGTTTTCCAGACCTTTCTCACCAGCCAATGAGGTTGTATCCCATGCCACATAAATACATTGCCGAGTGGTTCCAACTGGGCAATTACCTACAGCAATATTCATCCCATTATTTTTGGCCTGAACAGCCGCATTTTTAAGGTCTTGTGCAGCAATATCGACGGCTTTTCCTGCTGCTGTTGAGACAACTGTTGTTGGTACTGATACTGCACCAATTTTATACTCACCATCTTCTGTCGCTTGAGGATTGGCACGCATTCTTTCTGCCAGATCGCGTGCTATAGTGAGGGCCAAAACCTGATGGCTGGCCTCTGAACTTGCATCAATTGCTTTCAGTTGCAAAACCGCAAAACCCAAAACGCCAATAGCCAATAAAATTAAAGCAACCAAGACTTCAACTAAACCTACACCTTTTTGATTGATATAATTCATGTGCAAGCTCCTTCTTTTATACTTGTATCCCCAGTAATTCCAACCTTAATACAATAAGAAAGACCGTTACGAACCAACACAAAATTGGCGGCTGTCGCAAGACTGCCATTCTTTCTAAATTTAAGGCTGGAGATAGAGAGGCTGTCAGCTGTAACCCCTTGATCTAGAGAGGCTATAAAAATTCGCTCTTTATTTTTTTCATAGTCATTATCGACATCATTTGCATCAGGGTCAGTACCTATCAATGCTTTTAGGCAATTCTGCTTTGATAAAGTATCCAAGCAAATCACTGTTGTATCCCGCAAACCAACCGCTTTGGTTTGCGCTTCAGCAACTTTCATTACCAGTTCACGGGCAGAAGAATCTAATTTTTGACGTGTGTAAGCTGTAGCAAAGGATGGTGCTGCGATTACCATAATAATTGCAAGAATAGCTATAGTTACAATTAGTTCAACTAAAGTGAACGCTTTATTATTTACTTGTTGCATACAGTCCTCCATATGCACAAATCTTATTGTTTTAGTCAGTTTTGTTTTATTTACTTATCAATTTCCTACTAAAACGATATGAAAGCTATTTTTTATGGATAAAAGGTAGATATTGTCAGATAATTAGAAAATAATTCATATAATTTATTTTTTTATTATAAATTTGAGAAATTTATCACAAAAAACCAATATAACATTTTCTCTCTAAACTCATATTAAATAAAGACTAAAAACAAAAAAGCAAATATTAGAGAATATTTGCTTTAGCACTCACCAAAACAACAAATCAATCCCAGTTATTTTTAGTAAAATCACAGGTAGTTGAATCTTTTTCCCAATATCTTTGTCCTTGACTATTTAGACAAACAACACCATTTCCTACCTGAGTAGTTCCTGAGTTAGGTGTTGCAATTAATGTCCACGTTCCAGCGGTAACATTTGATAACTGTAAAGCATACGTTGCTTGACCAGATTGAGGACTAGAGCCATTATGACCAATATCACCAAGTGCGATAGGAGTACCATCTGATTTTATAAAAGTAGAGTTAATCGCTTTATAACGTTGCAAACGGGCAGAAATATCTATCATATCACTTTGTACCTCAACACGTTTGGCCTGTACTACATATTTTCTATATGATGGATATGCAATTGCAGCTAAAATACCAATTACTGCAACTACAATCAGCAATTCAATAAGTGTAAATCCGTTTTGTTTACCAATTTTCACTATTTGCTCCACAAGGATTTGTTGATGCTAATTTAGTTGTAGTCAGAACTTCTGAATCAATTAACTTGTCTTTTGTTTTACATCGAATTCCACTGCTAGTAATTAGGAAACTAAAATTCTGGTCTTGCAAAGAATTACAAGTTGAACAACTCCCCCCATAGTTAATTTTAGAATTCGCTTCTGCAAGCATCACCCAACCTTGCCCTAGAGCTGTCGCATTATCCAAGGCAACGCCAGGCACTGTCGCATCACGTACAAGAATGGTATATCTTTTTTCAGAACCCGATGAATTAATAGGAACTGTGATTGACGTTGTTGAGAACCCTCGATAATTCAAATTACGGGCTTTATGTTGCTCCAATAAATTTGACAAACGCTGCATTTCATTCATTGCCTGAGTAGCGACACCATTACGAACATATTGCTGATAACTTGGAATGGCGATTGCTGCAAGAATTGCAATAATCACCAATACAATCATGAGTTCAATCAAGGTAAAACCTTTATTTTTCATAAAAGCTCCATTAACGCTCATACCAACGCTGAGAAATAAACTTGGTTTTTCCAGTATATTTTTTAAGCGTTTCTGTAGGTGGAAGATTCAAAACCATACCACGATCTCGATTAATACCACCGAAACTAATACCAATATTTCCTTTTCCTAAGAAAATGTCATTTGAGCGACTAACCACACTAGTTGTTCCATCAGCATTTTTCTTCTGGCAAACTCCATATGGTAAGCAGAATTGGGATGCATTACTTTCACCACGTACCCCACCTTTACAATCTGTAGCAGTAATATCTTTAGAAGAATCGAAAATACTGACATAAAGATCACTATCAATCGCAACAGCCTCATTTAGAATTCGCTTTTGAGTTCCTGTAGGATAATACCACCCCCCATTAGTGAGCTTCGTTTCAGTATTTCCATTGGTATTTTTGACGAGATTTTTACCTGTAGCTCCATCTGGCTTAACATCCTGAGTGTATAATTCACTCGTAGTTAACACTGGTAAATTACGGCGAGTAACATCTTTGTCATAGACTACATAAACTGCATCATCGTTATTTGTGGTTGCAGACATTGGATAACTCAAGTTTCCTGAACCAATACTCACAGCTGCAAATAAACTACCAGATGGCACCGTATGGATTGTGAATGTTGGCGCATTATAGAAACGAGGAACTCTAGTTGCACCCGACATATCTAAAATACGCACTACACGGGTTGCAAAGTTTTCCCCATCAGTTGTAACCCCCGCTTTGGCAGAGGCATTTAAGTCTACACGCCAGACTTGTCCACCTAAATCCCCAAAGTAAAGATGATCAGCAAGACCATCACTATTACGATCAACGGCTTTGATACCACTTACCACACTGCGTTTCATATTGGCTTCATAAGTTTTATTAGTTGAAGTATTGTCTGAGCCAGCATTTGCACTTGCCCACCACAATAAACTACCGTCATCGGCATCAAACATATATACCCCTGCACCTTGGTCAGTATAACCAGATGAAGGACTATAATCAGCTGAAGACTCATAAATTGAATCATAGCCACCACCAACTAACATAACTAGTTTACGTTTACCTTGCCAGTTGACCCATGTAATAGTTGGTTTAGACCAACTTTGTCCCATACAACCCAAGCCATTGGTTGAACTACATGTTCCTGTAGGATTAATGCGGAATTTAAGCTTCGGAGTCCCTCCACCTGATGTAACATCAGAGAGGTCTAAAGAATAATAGCTCTTGCCTCCCATGCGTAAACCGCCGTAAAGCCATTGCTTCCCGCCATTTGAACTAGCCACACTTACAACAGGCTCATTGGTTTTGGCACCTTTTTTAGTGGTATATTCTGTATAGGCTGTCCATTGCCCATCTATACCATAATGTAAAGTCGCATTTGGATCATCTTGTTGACCAATAAAACTTTCTGCCTGTCTGTCTATCATTTCACTTGGTACAAAAGCAAACACCTCTTTACCAGCATCATTATCAGTTGCACTTTTGCCTGCACGTACCACATGCAAAACCCCTTGTGTAGTACCAAAAGCAATTAAGTCATCGCGATCATCATAGCTAATGGTTTCAGTTTTCTCATCATATTTAGTCGTTCCTTTTTGTGTTATGAGAATTGGTTTTGAATGCATCACTGCACCCATTTGGCGAAGCGTAGCATTGGTGTTATTTAGGAAATTATTAAATGTAGTATTTGTTTCATCCGTTAAAGAACTTGCAACATCAGCACCCACATCATAACCAAACAAGGCAGCAACATATCCTCGTTTACTATCAACACTAAAGTTATTGTCAGTATTATTCGTTTTCAAATCCGCGGTCTTAACCTGTATCAAATTACCACTATTAATTGGTTGTGCTACATAAGTTGTATTATCTACAGCTAAAGCCAGCTTTCGATCAGTAAAGATCTTTCTTTCCGTGGTGACAGGATCATCACCTGTTGTTGTACTCGAACCTAGTAGTAAACGACTTAATGCCCCTCCAACTCGAACACTCAAGGTTTCCTCGACATCAATACCATTAACCTGTTTAACCTTAGTAATTTCTCGCATGATATTCTGATCAGCCCAATAATCATTTGGGTTATCTACACTTTGACCTTTTTCTGTACCAGAGGTGATCATTACATCAGCACCATCCTTGTCTTTTAGAGCATTATTTACCACTTGATATTTTTTTAAGTTTCCCACCCAAGTAGTGACTTTTAAATCTGGACGTGGATCAAATTGTGGGAAATAACCCCAAGGCTGAATATTTTGCGTATCTAAATTATCTACGGGAATTGTCACAGAACCTGTTGTTACTGGAGGAATATATTTCTGTAACTTTTTCAAAAATCTTTTTACACTATCAACAACATCTGCTGAACTTTGTCCAGGATACCAACCACCCTGCCCAACATCTCCCCATTTTTTTGCATTCAAAATATCAGAATCTGTACTGGTATCATTACCAAAATCTTTACCGAAGCCCACAACTGCTGTTTTTATTAAAACTCCTGCTGGATTTTTAGTTGTGTCCAGTAAAGCTTTAGCATAGTTGCCAATACAATCCCAAGAATTAGTTTTATCATATAAATAATTCGTGGAACAATTAAAACTAGTTCCTTTTGTACCTAATGTGCTTTTCATAAAATCCGTGTAATTACCAGAGTTACCCGAATAATTTGGTTCCCCATCAGTTAAAAAGTAAATCCCTTGAGTATTACATTGTTTCGTACTCGTCACTCGACTTGGTGCTAAATATTTATTTCCATCCTGAATTGCTGTTTTGCCATTTGAATCAGCAAAACCAGTACTTACTAGATTTTTAGTGGTTGACCCCATCATATAAGCAGCCGCTTCAGCATAAGCGAAAGCCGTAGGTGTATTATTATTCGCCTGTAGACTAATCACAGCATCAATCATTCTTTGTCGATGCGTACGATAAACAGTGCCGAGATATAGAGTTGTTCGGGTATAAGAAGCATCTCTTTGTTGTGCTGTTATGCCTGTTTGTTTTACCGTTGCCGTACGTTGAAGATTTCTAGTACAATTTTGTGAACTCGTTGTACAACTTCCTGTAGTTGGTGATCTGTCTAGATATGTAATTTCATAATTATTTGTATTTTCGGCATCTGAATTTACTGCCCCATATTGTGTTGCCGTATCACTTGGTGGGGCAGCAGACGCTCCTGTTGGAGCTGTATCTGTAGTACGTTCCCACGTAGAACAATTATTACTCGTATCCCATACTTTACAGATTTCACGAACTGTTGTGGTTGTTTGCACACTGGAGTTCCAACTACTATCCGTATAACCTGACCACCCACTTGTTCCACTCGGGTTTACTGGGTCAGGTGTCCAATTTCCATTATTTGTCCAATTTGTTACAGTAGAAACACTACACCATTTTGATCCACCAGTCTTTGTGCCATCTGTAGACGTACAGTTTTGAGTTCTTGTTCCTTTTTGGGCTAAGGTCTGAGCAGTATCCTTTGTTCTTGTTCTTGTTCTTGTTCTATCATCTACCCATTGGATAGTCTCTACCGTTCTATATAACTGCCCACTTCCAATATCAACATTATCACTTAAAGGGCGAGCCTCTAGTTTAATGCGGCCATTTGTACCACCGAACTCAGACAATCCCACTGCCAAATTATCAGGCAATCTTGTTGTATCTGTATCACCTTGTAATAATTTTAACATTCCATCCTTTAAACGTGTAATACGATCAGGATATTTTATTGACCCACTACTATCTCCCTTACACCACTGGCGACGATAAGGAGTGACACCTGCTATAGCAGATTCAACGGCGAAATCTCGTCCAAAATCTGTGGCGCCACTTGGTAAATCACAACCATATCCAGATTGAGTATTAAAATAACGACTCATACTCCCAGATACATCCAACATAAACATAATTGTAGTTTCTGAAGTTTGTGGGGCTTTATACAGTTCTGTATCACTTGCCTGAGTGGATACTGCCACACTGGTTGCCATCGTCATTGCAGCCGCTTGACAGGCAACGACTAATTTTTTTAGCTTCATATTTTTCATTGCTTTATCCTCAATTAGCTTTTAGTCGCATAACTTACGACTGCATAATCCATGACTTGCTGACTATACGGCACACCCATTTTTTCAAAACAGTCAGTTACTGTCTCCGTATCTGAATATTGTGTAGATTTTTCATTAGTGTAATCTTTAAAGCATTTATTGATTTCTGTTGTATTTGAAGACCATGAACTGCCCCCTGTGGCCATACCAGGAATAATTGTTGTGACGACAACACGTATAGGTTGAATATCATCCAGTTGTACAGTTGTAGTATCTGTCCCTATTGGATAAAACTTAAAGGGAACATCACTGTTCACACTACTTTTCTTAACAGCTATTTGTGAAATCATGACATCTCGACCACTACTAAAATCATTTGATGTATATTGACAAAAGCCTGTAACACCCAACTCATCGCTCTTAATTTGAGCAATTTTTTTAGTATTATCATCAGGATCAGTAACTTCTTCCCAAGAAACAATACTGGCATTTCTTAAATCAAATATATTTTTTTGTGTTTTGGGACGATAACAAAAAACCAATTCTTTATTTAAAAAGTTATCAGACTTAACCATACCCAGCATTCCTAAAGAACTGAGGTTTTTTTGCAAAATAGCATTGTTTTTATTATCCTGTTCCATAGCAAAAAATACCGCATCTGCTGTTTGCTGCATAAGGTTTCGAGCTTGACTATTGGTTGCAATATTCAGCCCTACAATACTTTGTTTTACTGCAAATGTACCAATGATGGTCATCAACAATAATACAAAAAGTACAGTTACGAGTGTTGCACCTTGTTGTTTGGAAATATGCATTACAAACTCTCCATTAGCCCATAGCCATTACGCAATGCGACGGTTTGTGTGATCACTTCCCGGACATATCTATTCGCCTTAGCATCATCTTTTAATGACACTTTCTGATCCAAGATTTGAAATGCATCAGGAACATTTTGGTTATTTGGAACAGTTTCTACACCACGCATCAATATTCCTAGCTGCAAAGACATAATGCGGGCTCGGGGATTTGCATCTTTCACTAAAGTATTGGTCGCACCCATATAGTCTTTAATTGATACATATTTAAACTCATCTTTTATATTATCTTTTATACCCAACAAGATATGAAAATGGTCAACACGACGCATAATCACTTCACCATTACCACCATAATTACTTATTGCTGTTGGTAAATCAGCTGTTGCAAGTAAGGTTTCATAACGACCAGCATCACAAACCAATGCCAAATCATCCCCATCTTTTCTCAGGAAATAACGCTGTACAATAAAAACTCCTTTATCTATTTCATCCTGAGTAATACCTCGCCCCTCACAATCCAGTGCACCCTCTATAACCGCCTTATACTGAATTACCAATTGATCACTTTTATATTCTTTAATATTACTAAGACCTAGCCAACTGGTTTGACTATCCCCTTGAGTGAGTAAGGTAATCTTTGTTGTGTTTTCATCTGTTAAATGAAATGGCAGATTTGCTGATTGTGTTTTTTGATCATCTTCGGATAATGAAGAATAGCTTTTTAAGCCAGTTAAGACGATACCACTATATAAATTACGATCATTGATAATGGCTAAATTCGCGTCTAGATTTGCCATACGAATATCTTTCGTAATGTAATTCAATCCGAAATTTCCATTATCCTGTAATTCAGATAAAGTTTTCTGTAGATTATAATTAATAGACCCAGACACAAATAATTGGAAACCAGCAGCAATAATTATTAAACCCAAAACCAGTGTTACCATCAATTCAATCAGAGTCATACCAGCTTGTTTTTTCATTTTCAGTATGCCTCCATTACAATGCATTTCGAATCTGAACGATAATTTCCATTTTGACTACAATCGTTATCATTAGAACCATCTTTTGGATTAGTGTTATCCCATGCAACATAAACACAATAACGATTTCGCTGTATTCCTGTACCCGCGCACTGACTTAAACCAACTTTCATTCCCATTTGATAAGCTTTATAAAGTACTTGTTTTGCATCTTCTTTTGCAAAGTTTTCACTATTACATGCAACTGCTGTTCCAAAACAAGTGGAATAATTATATGTACTTAAGCTTTCATTCCCTGTAAAAGCCTCAACATATGCTTTATAAATTTTCTTATCTCCATTTGCATCAGGGGCACTTTCGATATCCTTAGTCAAACCCTCCTGATTCGCCCTAATGCGTTCCGCAATATCTTTAGCCAATCCCATTGCCTGAACACGCTTAGAAGCTTCAATAGATGAGTTCAATGCTCTCACCTGCAATAGAGCAAATCCCAGAATACCAATGGCCAATAATAAAAGTGCAACAAGCACCTCAACTAGCCCCATACCTTGTTGATGCTTAGCCTGCATTTATGAACACTCCTGCCCCTGCCTAGATTGTTTTTTTGCTGTTATTTTTCCTAAAGGTGTAATTTCCACATAGTTCGTTATATTTCCATTTGAAATTACAACTTCAATTGCTGAAAGTGTTACATCTTCTCGTTTATCATTACCATCATCATCTTTAAATCCACGAGAAAGCTGAGCAGTACCATCTACTGAGAAAACTAATTTATCAACACCAGCAACAGGGGTACCCTCCCATTTACTACTTGCACATGTAAATTTTATATACCCTAGCGTTTGCCCCTCTATAACTGACCAGTACAATGTTTGAGTTGTAGACTGCCCAATCTGCCCCAAATTCACAGTGATTCTCTGTCTATGTAAAACAGCATCATAACGAGCCTGAAGTAGGGTTTTTTCCAAATCTTTAGTCGTATAGTCTGTTTTCTGTTTTTCCCTTACAGACTGAATACGTGGTGTAGCAATGGAGGTAACAATTGCTAAAACAATCATTGTCACTATCAACTCGATTAAGGTGAATCCCCGATTTTTCCCCATCGCCCGCACCCAACTCTTTTAAAATTCCTTACTCTATATTAAATTTATTTTTTACAGAACCAATACAAAGCAGATAAGAATCATAAAAAAACGGATGGAGTGTCATCCATCCGTTTTAAGTTCACATTTTTCTATACAAATTAGGCTTGTATCACCTGTATTCGTAACTCTTTAGGTAGGCTAAAAGTAATATTTTCCTCTCGCCCTTGAAGCTCTTGCGGAGGAGTCGCACCCCAATCCTGTAAACGCTGAATGACCTGTTTAATTAAAATTTCAGGTGCGGATGCACCAGCTGTCACACCAATTTTACTGTCTGGCTTAAACCAATCTTTTTCAAGTTCATCTGCATTATCGACCAAATAAGCTGATTTACCCATACGTTCAGCCAGTTCACGCAAACGGTTGGAATTGGATGAGTTTGGTGAACCCACGACCAATACGACATCACATTTCTCCGCCAAGTCACGTACCGCGTCCTGACGATTCTGTGTTGCATAGCAGATATCATCTTTACGTGGTCCCTGAATCTTTGGAAACTTGGTTCTTAGGGCATCAATCACCTTTGCCGTGTCATCAATTGACAGTGTAGTCTGGGTTACGAATGCCACTTTGTCAGGGTGACTCACCATTAAGGCCTCAACATCCTGCTCATCCTCAACCAGATAGATCTCTCCACCTCTGGACTTATCGTATTGCCCCATCGTTCCTTCAACTTCAGGATGCCCTTCATGCCCGATCAGAATGGCTTCGGTGCCCTCACGCGCGTACTTGGTCACTTCAATATGAACCTTGGTGACAAGTGGGCAGGTTGCATCAAACACTTTTAAGCCACGGCGATCCGCCTCCTGCTGTACAGCCTTGGAAACACCATGTGCACTAAAGATGACAATGGAATCATCAGGAACCTGATCAAGCTCATCTACAAAAACAGCACCACGCTGACGTAGGTCATCCACCACAAACTTGTTGTGCACCACTTCATGGCGTACATAAATTGGTGGATTAAAACATTCCAATGCTCGATTGACGATGGCAATCGCACGGTCAACACCAGCACAAAAACCTCGTGGATTGGCGAGTACAATTTCCATAACATCCTCTCTCATCATCTGAATATTTATGCCAAACTATTTCGTTTCATGGCACGCTACACTACAATAGCCAAGATATTTTATCATATCAGGAAAAATATCATGTCGGGTCTATTGTTTGTCGTTTCTGCGGCCTCAGGAACAGGCAAAACCTCCTTGGTTAAAGCCCTACTCGATCGTGTCAGCAACTTGCATGTTTCTGTCTCACACACCACACGAAGCCAACGCCCTGGTGAACTTGATGGCGTTCACTATCATTTTACCAACAAAGACCATTTTTTAGCCCAGGTTGAACAGGGCGGTTTTATTGAGTTCGCCGAAGTATTCGGAAATTATTACGGTACATCTCAGGCTAAGGTAAAAGAACAATTACAACAAGGCCACGATGTATTACTCGAAATTGACTGGCAGGGCGCTGAACAGGTACGTCGACTTTTTCCTGAATCCAAGCAAATTTTTATCCTCCCTCCGACCCAGTATGATTTAAGACAACGTCTTTCCAATCGTGGAACAGACTCAGTTGAAGTAATTGAACACCGCCTGAGCTGTGCAGTGGAAGATATGCGTCATTTTGCAAATTTTGATTACGTGATTATCAATGACGATTTTAACAAGGCCGTTCATGATTTGGAGGCGATCATCACAGCCAACCGCTTAGTCACCTTGCAGCAAAGCGCTCGCCACCAACAACTCATCGCAAACTTGATTACACTTAATCGCGACTGACTTTAATCAGGAATGGCTTGAGTCTTGCATAAAAGCCTTTTATACTACTCAGTCTTTCAAATGTGATGTTCAGACGAGACAACTTATGGCACGTGTAACCGTTGAAGATTGTTTAGACCATGTAGATAACCGCTTTGAGTTGGTACTGGTGGCGAGTAAACGTGCACGTCAATTGGCACGTCAAGGTATCGAACCAACTGTAGAATGGGATAATGACAAACCAACCGTGGTTGCATTACGTGAAATTGCAGTGGGTCATGTCACTAAAGAGATTCTAAAACAACGCGACCAAGACTATCAGACTTCAAACCTTGATATGGTATTGTCTACAAATTCATTAAATTTAGAAGGCTTCACTTTCTAAAACGAATTTGCTTTGCATAAAGCCCACTGTGAATACACTGGGCTTTTTTGTTTTGGAAAAAAACTGCTTTATATATTGATAAAAGCAATATGCTTCATTGGAAAAATTTACGAGTTTTTATAATGAACAAATTGACAAGTTTAGTAATATGCTTTTCATTAGAGACTAGTGTCATTTTATTCTAATTCATATCAAAAAGGTGTTTTATGCCAGGCGAAGAGGTCAGCCAAGCCAAGCAACAACTTAAAGTGATTATTGATGCCTATCTTAAGGATAGTGATGTTCAACACGTGCTTGCTGCCTGTGATTTTGCCGATTTAGCGCATAGTGGCATCACCCGTAAAAGTGGAGAACCCTACGTTCTGCATCCGATTGCTGTCAGCTGTATTCTGGCACATATGCGTCTTGATGCGGATACACTCATGGCAGCCTTGTTACATGATGTGATTGAAGACACGGAGTTCTCCAAGGAAGAAATTAGCCAGAAGTTCGGCATTGTAGTTGCGGAACTAGTTGATGGTGTGACCAAGCTCAGCCATTCCAGTGACAAGGAATATAACAAGGCTGCCTCTTTCCGAAAAATTCTGCAGGCCACCTTACAGGATCCACGTGTCATTATTATTAAACTCGCTGACCGTTATCATAATATGACTACATTGGGTGCGTTGCGCCCAGACAAGCGTGCGCGGATTGCACAGGAAACCTTTGATATTTTTGTACCTATGGCCCGCCTTGTCGGTATGAATGAAATGGCGGACAACCTGGAACATCTGTGTTATCAAAATCTTGATCTGGATATGTTTAATAATGTGCAAACCGCATTGTTAGAAACCAAACCTAAACGCTGTGAATATCAGGCGGTATGGGAACAGAAACTGACTGACTTGTTAAAAAGCCATGACCTCAAAGGCCGTATTAAAAAGAAAAATAATAATATTGAACTGTTACGCCACTTTGTAAAAAATGAGATTGACCTAAACGAACTTAGTCATAGCCATGCGTTTGAAATTATTTTACAAAGCATTGCAGATTGTGATCGTCTGGTAGATGCGCTTAAAGACAACTTTCAGGTTCTACAATATAAAGACCATATTCGCCGCCCCCTACCTGGTGGCAACCAGTCATTAATGATCAAACTGAAAGGTGAAAAAACCACACTTTCATTGACCATCCAGACTGAACTGATGCGTAAGGCTGCCCGCTTTGGGGTGGTACTGGGGGAAAATGCACCCCAGGCCTGCCGTTCAGCCATTCAAGCCTCCATGCAGAATCTTAACACCCTGATTGATAGTGACTGCGCCAAAACCACATTTAGCGATTTGCTTGACTATCTGCATCAGGAAAAAATCTGGGTATACACGCCACATGGGCAATTGCATGAACTGCCTCAAGGTGCGACTGTGGTGGACTTTGCCTATTCCGCAAGCCTGTTCTTGGGTAACCATGCGGTAGGTGCTAAGGTTGATGGTGAAATTCGCCCCCTTTCCACCCCACTGCATAGTGGTCAGGTCATCGAAATTATTACAGATGTACTGGCAACCCCAAACCCTGACTGGCTGAGCTTCATTAATACCCAGAAAGCACGTCGTGCCTTGCAAAACATGCTAAGAGAACAGGATATTGACGAACAACGTCTGGTTGGTCAACAGGCGCTCAATCGTGCGTTAAAATTGTTTCATCGCTCAATTGATGACCTTTCGCAAACTGACTGGATTAACGTTTTAGAATGGCGGCATTTGGGCAGTAAAGACACCCTATTCGAACAAATTGCGGTGGGCGACCTATTGCCCCAACTCGTCGCAAACCATCTGTTTGCACAGGATTACCATTCCCAGCACCATGAGACATCTGATCGCCTGATCCTAGGTACAGAAGGGGTTGATGTCAAATACGCGCACTGCTGCAATCCCGTGTTGGGTGATCCCATTCAGGGACATTTATCTCGACGTGGCTTAATCGTGCATCGCTCGCGCTGTCGTAATTTACTGCATGAACAACATCTGCATCCAGAAAATATCATGCCACTACATTGGCAGGGTGAAGAAGTGGATGATGTACGTTTCAGTGCCTATCTCTGCATCCATATGATCATGAATGATGAACAGATTTCAGAGTTGATCTACCAATGTCGTAAAGCCAAAATCGGGGTGGAAACAGTCGATTCCCATGATCAAAAAACCTACGTGAATATCGTGGTCAGCAACCGTAAACAGATTGCTCAAATCATCCGTGATCTGCGTATGCACTTTGGCTTTCCACGCATTGAGCGCCTAAATATGCCAATTGTGCAGGCTGACGTTGCCAAAGTCGGCTAAGGTATTTTGAGGCAAACATATACTAGAAAAATATTAAAGCTGATTTGCCAAAAATAAAAATTTAAAAACAATAACGACTACACAGTATTCAGCAGTTTCGCACCTATACTTTTGTGTTAAAGTCACAGGGTTGCAAGATAGAAAAAATGACATAGGAGAGCTTAATGTCACGTCAAGTTATTCATACTGAACACGCCCCTGCTGCTATTGGAACATATTCTCAGGCAATTCTGGTTGGCAATACGCTCTACCTTTCAGGACAGATTGGTTTAGACCCGTACAGTATGGAACTTGTAGAAGGGATTGAAGCCCAGATTCGCCGAGTATTTGACAATCTTAAGGCAGTTTGTACTGCCGCTGGTGGGAGCTTGGCAGATATTGCCAAACTGAATATTTTCCTGACCGACCTTTCCCATTTTCAACTTGTAAACCAGATCATGGGTGAATATTTTGCTCAACCCTATCCAGCCCGCGCTGCACTTGGTGTGGCAAGCCTACCAAAAGGAGCATTGGTGGAAATGGATGGTATTGTTATTATTAATCAATAAATTAAAAAAAGTTTAATATCCAACTTAAAATATCTTAGTCCTAAATTATGCATCACTCTTGCGTGAAAATCCGAGCAGCACTCGGATTTCCGCTCAGGTGATATTTTTTTATTCAAATTCCCAATGATAATATTTCTCTTGTTAGAATGAAATTCATTGACAAACGATAATAATTATTAATAATATCAATTATCGCATTTATATTTGTGGATCACTCCCATGTATGTTTGTTTATGCCGTGGAATCACAGATCAGGATATCAAGGATGCCGTTGCAAATGGCGCTGAAAGTTATCGTGAAATTCGTGATTTACTCGACTTAGGCACCTGCTGTGGTCGCTGTGCTCCAGAAGCTCGCGCCATCATCAGTGATGAGCTTGCTGAAATTGCCGCACGTATTTCTGTTGCTGCATAACCTCTTTTTTTAACTATATTTAACCTATTATTTTACGACTCCACCGCTTCCTGTAGAACTTTAACCATTCTTCATCAAAGCGGTTTTTTTATAAAAATCATAATAATATCAGGATGTTTTTGATTGTGATTTTCATTTGCCGTTCCATAAACTACTCGCCAGATCATTATTTGTTGATTAAAATCATATAAATTGCCTTAGTTGCTAGGGCATCACTTGGTGTTTTTGGAGTAAGGGCAATGAAAGGCAATCGTGAGGTCATTAATCAACTAAATCAGGTGCTTTATCACCATTTGACTGCAATCAACCAATATTTTTTACATTCCCGCATGTTTAACGACTGGGGAATCTCACAACTGGGTTCAGCTGAATATAAAGAGTCCATTCGCCAAATGAAGCATGCGGACAAGATTATTGAACGTATCTTGTTTTTAGAGGGATTACCGAATTTACAGCACCTCGGCAAACTCTATATCGGCCAGCATACCGAGGAAGTCCTGAATTGTGATATTCGCAAGGTTAAGGAGAATATAGCTGCAATTAAACAGGCAGTTGAACTTGCAGAAGCTCAACAGGACTATGTAACCCGTGACTTGGTACAGGAAATCCTAGAGAAAGAAGAAGAATATTGGGATTGGCTTGATACTCAACTCGACCTCATTGAAAATGTGGGTATTGAAAACTATATCCAAAGCCAGATTTAAACAATCAATTTCAGGCTGAAACCAAGGTAATCTTTGGTTTCAGCCGAGCATAGAGCCAAGTAAAGGTTATTATTTTAAATTATGATTTAATTCAACAATGTCAACCAACCCTATATTCTCTCCATACAACTGTTGCAATATAAAAAGCTGTTGCTCTGCTTCAGCCATCTTTTGGTTGTAAACCAATAACTGGGCATATTTTTTTAGGTTATATGGCGTTGCCTTGTTCTTAACCATATCCCCCCACTGCATTAAATCCTGATCCGACATAGATACCGTTGGTTTTAATGCAATCCAAACTAGGCGTTGTTGGAATTGAGTCAGTAATAAAATACGTGAACTCCCCATAATTTCTGCTGTAGGTTGCTGTCCTTTGAATAGCAATTGGCTATTTTCCTGAAAAACCTTATAGTCCCTCCAGATTATGAATAGCAAAATAAGTGAAAGTACCCAGCAACTACGAATCACATTTTTATGAAGTGTGATAGCTTTTAAGTTAGGTGTTTGAGCCTGAATCAATCCCAACAGAAAGCCCATAGGTAATAAGAAATAGGCATAACGCTGTGGAAATTCAAGCATTGCATGGATCAGGATGGCACTCACCATCAGCATCGCGCTAATTGAAGTAGTGTCTTTCGTATTTTTATTAAGCCAAAGCAGCCATACTGCCATATAGCCAATAATCAAAAGTCCCAGTGGAATTCCATTCCAAATTAAGATGTCCAGTAACACATTATGTCCACTGGTTACCCATTCATGTGATGGATGTAGGTGGAAGATCGCCATTTGTGCAACACTGGTTTGATTCCAGCCATATCCCCACCCAGGCTGTTCTTTTAATGCCAAAAGCATTTGAGTCCAGATTTCGAAGCGCAGATAGCCCGAACTTGCTCGCTCTACAATGCTATCAGCCTCAATGACGGCCGTTCCAGTAGAACTTTCAATCGCATGGGTAAAGACAGGGATCCCCCACGCTGCAATGACGAAAAAAGTGCAACACCATAACGATAATTTTAAAATATTCAAACGTGGGGTCTGTCTAAACTGTTTGTAAATCCAATAGATAAAAATAAATAAACATACTACCCATGACGTTCGGGATTGACTCAATGCAATTGCAAACAGGATGACTAAACTTGCAGAAGCAAGCAACCATACGGAAGCCTTTTGTTTCTCATATAAATATAAAGCCCCCATTAACCCCATCACTAAAAAAGTCGCCATATTATTGGGTTGACCAAAATTGGCATAAGGACGATTGCCTTTAAGCTCCATAATGCCATATACACTTGATTCAAGTCCCAGCCATTGCACCATCGCCATCAGGCTAGTAACACTCGCAATAATAAGTAACAGCCAACAAGCCCTTTGCATCAACTGTTCACGAGCACTTGGTTGTAACGATAGGTTATACCCCATCACCACCATAGCCCCAAAACCCAATAGATATACTGTACTCAATAAGGCAACACTAAAATCAGAAACTAGACTACAACTCCATTGCAATAAGGGAACAAATGCAACTGGCAATATATAAAGTTGTAATTTGGGTATCTGAATATTTTGATTGAGAAAGAGTGAAAATAAAGCTAACACAGCTCCGAAAGTTGCCAACTCACTGGAAAATGTCACCCAAGGATAGGTATGGAAAGGAGATAGCCATGCAAAGCTAAGTAAGAGGCTAGCGAGAATGAGGTATAGAGATGGCATAGGGTATATGTAAAAGGTACTTTGACATATCATACAGTAAAGCGCTTTTATCATCTAAACAGAGATAGAGAAATTCTAATATGACTCCCAACTAAACTTCCCATTATAAATTTATTAGAACACACAATAAAATTATTAAGTAATTACAACGGGATACATCATTATGAACAAATAAAAATGTTAGGCTAATTTATTAATTCAGATAAAATAAATAATTTCTAAAATTTAAGTTCTTTTACATTGATAGACGTATTAGAATACAAAAATACAACCTTGACTCTTATCCAAGATGCAAAATAACCTTAACAATCAAACTATTTCTCATATTTACTCAGAAATTAATAAAAAGATAATGACCAATGATTTAAAGATTGGAATTATTGGATTAGGTTATGTAGGCTTACCTCTAGCTTTGGCTTTTAGTAAACAATTTCAAGTAATTGGGTATGATATAAATTTCAAACGGGTGGCTGAACTGGCTAACCAACAAGATTCCACACTCGAAATAGAACAAGATCAACTCAATGATTTAGCTAAAATTAAGATTAGCTCGAATGCTGATGACTTATCAGAGTGTCAATGTTTTATTGTTACTGTCCCAACACCGATCGATCATTTTAAACAACCAGACCTAAGTCCATTAATTGAAGCATCGAAAACTATTGCAAAGTATCTTAAACAAGGTGATATCGTCGTTTATGAGTCTACAGTCTATCCAGGAGCAACTGAAGAAATTTGCGTTCCAATATTAGAAGAAAATTCACACTGGCAATTTAATCAAGACTTCTTTGTTGGTTATAGTCCAGAACGTATCAATCCAGGCGATAAAACCAAGAATGTTACCACTATTCAAAAAGTCACCTCAGGATCAACGCCTGAAATAGCAGAACTGATTAACCAGATTTATTTAAAAATCATTACAGCAGGAACCTATAAAGCATCTTCTATAAAAGTTGCAGAAGCCGCAAAAGTTATTGAGAACACTCAACGTGATGTGAATATTGCCCTTATCAATGAACTTGCACTTATTTTTAACAAACTTGATATAGATACCGAAGAAGTTCTAAAGGCTGCTGCGACAAAATGGAATTTTTTACCATTTCGTCCAGGGCTGGTCGGTGGTCATTGTATTAGTGTTGATCCCTACTATCTCACTCATAAAGCACAGTCTATTGGTTTACATCCAGAAATAATCTTAGCTGCCCGAAGACTGAATGACCGTATGGGAGAGTATGTTGCAACCCAACTTATCAAGGAAATGGTCAAACAGAAAATTCAGGTTGTAGGAGCAAACATTCTTGTAATGGGGTTATCTTTTAAAGAGAATTGTACCGATATTCGTAACACCAAGATCATTGATCTTATCCAAGCACTCAAGGAATATAACTTAAATCTGGATGTATACGATCCCTGGGTAAATCCATTAGAAGTGATTAAGGAATATGGTTTAGAGCCAATTCAAACACCTAAGACCTCTCATTATGATGCTATTGTTCTTGCAATTGGACATCAACAATTTAAAGATATGGGATATGAAGAAATTAGTAAGTTAGGCAGAGATGAATTTGTTTTGTATGATTTAAAATATATTTTATCATCTCATCAGTCAGATTTAAGGCTGTAAAATGTATTATGAAACCTAAAATTTTAATTATTACACGCAATCTTCCCCCATTGATTGGTGGAATGGAACGTTTAAACTGGCATATTGTAGATGAACTTTCCAAAGATCATCAAGTACTCTTACTCAGTCATCATCAGGCCAGACAAGTAGTTCCTTCTAAAATTATATTCTATGGTGTTAATTTAAATCCTCTCCCCTTTTTTTTAATATTAGCATTTTTTAAGACTTTTTGGATATGTCTAAAACAACGCCCAGATATTCTATTTGCTGGTAGTGGCTTAACTGCACCAATCGCTGTTTTTTGGGCAAAATTTTTTCGTAAAAAAAGTATTGTTTATATTCATGGTCTAGATATAGGTACAGACCATTTATTCTATAATTGGTTATGGGTTCCTTTTATTAGTCATGCGAATAAAATTATTGCCAATAGTTCACCAACTTATGATATTTGTATAAAAAAAAGAATTAAAAAGGAAAAAATTTCTATTATCCATCCAGGTGTCAGTTATCCAGCTCCCCAAAGAAATGAGGATTTATTACAAAAATTAAAAGATCGCTATCAGTTACATGACAAAAAAATTCTTATTTCTGTTGGTCGTTTAACTCAAAGAAAAGGATTAAATGAATTTATAGACTTAAGCTTTACTGAAATTGTAAAAAAGATTTCCAATACCGTATTAGTTGTTATTGGCGACACTCCTAAACAATCATTAAATAAAAATCTACAATCTAAAGAACTCATATTATCTACAGCAAAAAATCATAAAGTTGAAAATAATATTATATTTATAGGCAATGTTAATGATGATGAAATTTTATCAAATTTTTATTATTTAGCCGACTTACATATTTTCCCTGTTAAATATATTCCTGATGACCCTGAAGGTTTTGGCATGGTTACTATTGAGGCTGCTGCTCACGGTACGCCTACGATTGCTTTCGCTACAGGTGGTATTATTGATGCTGTACAAAATGGGAAAACTGGTTATTTAATTGAAAATCAGGATTATAAATATTTAACGGATACTATAATTCAATTTTTACACGATCAAATTTCTATTGATAAGATACAGTGCAAAAATTTTGCAGAACAATTTTCATGGCATCATCTATTAGAGAAATTTAATAAAATTTTAGAGCAGATATGATATAAAATTTTCAAAGAAAAGACGTGTAGTTTTTATGAGAAAAATGAAAAACTTAATTATAGGCGGTGATGGGGTACTAACTCAAACCAGATCTGACAGTTACCGATATTTGATCTAGGCTGTCAGGTTAAATTTGAGCTAAATTCTTTTCAGCCCAAATGTGTTTTCCATCAAGTTAAGTTATGACGAAGCCAGATAGAACGCACACCACTGCCAGATACAAAGATACCAACCTGTTGTAGTTGATTGCTGGTGCGATGTTGACCATAAGCTGGATACGCTATTGCATAATCAATAACAGTTTGTTCTGTTTGCTCATCTACACGATTCTTGAGATTGGGAGTTCTACGACTCCGATTGATTAAGGCATCAACATTACCTGTGCTGGCGAGTTCTTGATAGCGGTAAAAGGTATTTCTGGAAACACCCATCACTTTGCAGGCTTTCGATACATTCTGAAGTTCTTCAGTCAGATTGAGCGGGCCGACTTTATGTTTAATAATTTGATTGTTGGTATGCAACATTAGAAGTTACCTTTATTGATTGAGATTCGACACCTTTAATCAAAATCGGTAACTTCTTCTTTTTCAAGACCTGTGTCAAATCAGGTCGGAACTAATACAATTCAATTGATCTACTTTTTAATTTATTTTTCCATGTTTGTATGAATAGTTACCAATTTTATAGACACCTTAAAGTTAGATAAAATGACTAATAAACGAGGTGCTTATGAGCAGTAAAAGATACCCAGAAGAATTCAAAATTGAAGCAGTCAAACAAGTGACAGAGAAAGGTCATAGCGTTGCTGATGTTACTACACGATTAGGAACCACCACCCATAGTTTGTATGCATGGATTAAACGCTATGATCCGCAACAGCCCAAAGCGATTACAGAAGCTAATGCTTCACTCGCTGAACTTGCCAAACTGCGTAAAGAATTACAACGTGTCACTGAAGAGCGAGATATCTTAAAAAAGGCCGCGGTATACTTCGCAAGCCAGTCTCAATGAGGTATGCCTTTATTCAGGACAATCAGCATATATGGCCTGTTCGTCGTTTATGTTCGACTTTGGCAGTTCATCATAGTGGGTATTATGCTTGGCTGAAGCAACCCATGAGTAAAACGGCTAAACAACGGCAACAGCTCACAGGGGTGATTAAACAATTTTGGCTAGAATCAGGTGGAATTTACGGTTATCGCAAGATTCACTGTGATTTAAAAGATATTGGTGAACACTGTGGAATTAATCGTGTCTATCGTCTGATGAAAGCCAATGGGCTTAAATCACAGCGAGGCTATCGTAGACCACGATCACCTGCTGGAACACCTGCTATTGTTGCTGCAAATACTTTGGATCGACAATTTAATCCAACTCAGCCTAATCAGCTGTGGGTGACTGACATTACCTATATCCGTACTCATAAAGGATGGATATATCTAGCAGTTGTGATTGACCTATTTTCACGTCTTGTTGTTAGCTGGCCGATGAAATCCAGAATCACAACAGATCTGGTGTTAGATGCATTACTGATGGCTTTGTGGCGAAGGAATCCAAAGAACAAGGTACTGATCCATTCTGACCAAGGCAGCCAATACACTAGTCATGAATGGCAGACCTTTCTGAAGCATCATAATCTTGAAAGCAGTATGAGCAGACGAGGCAACTGTTATGATAATGCTGTTGCAGAAAGCTTCTTTCAGTTGTTAAAGCGAGAACGTATTAAAAAGAAAATTTATACAACTAGGTCTGAAGCGAGAACTGATATCTTTGAATATATTGAGATGTTCTACAATTCAAAACGCAGACATGGTTCTAATGGTCAACGTTCTCCATTAGAGTATGAAAAGCCCATTTCAATCGGGCTATGCGTGTCTAAATTTTTGGTGGCTATTCACTTTAAAGCTTTTTTCCAACTTCTATGTCAATGTGAAAGCAGGTTGTTTAAAGAGTTACCTTGTTATAAAAATATACTTACTCTTATCAATCAACATCAGCTTGCGATTCATGCTTTGCATTATGCGTTAAATCAGCATAAGGAAGATTCATATCTATGGATTGATTCGACACCTTTACCTGTATGTAAAAATAAAAGAATTCCTAAAGAACATCATGCTTTAGATGATATTGCTTCTCGTGGTAAAAGTTCTATGGGGTGGTTTTATGGTTGTAAATTACACCTGTTGATGGATCATCAGCAAGAGTCTATGGTGATCGGGGATATATCAGCCAAGCACTAAAAGAGACTCTTAAAGAGCAAGGCATTGATTTAATTACCTATCCTAGAAAGAATATGAAAGTTATGCTATTACCATTTTCTGATGAATTTCACTTACGCCAACGAAAAAGAATTGAAACGTTAATAGGTTTACTGAAAGAAAAATACCATTTGGTCACAGGAAAACATCGTTCAATTGCGGGTTTCTTATCAGGTGTATTTTCTTCTTTATGTGCTTATCAACTTTGTCAGAAGAATAAGCCTCAAATTCATGTGGTTAATTCTTTGGCTTATCCGTAACTGAGGTTATATAAAACAACAAATTACTATAATAAAGAAAGTGAGCAGTCAATTGTTTGGAATGATCCAGAGTTGGGGATCGATTGGAAAACAGTCGAATTATCACTGAAGCAACTACTTATCAGTGATAAAAATCTACAGGCTCAATCATTAAATAATCTGTTAATTTAGCGTAGACCTTTTCTTACCCATCTAAACCAAACTCGAAGAAAGTAGATCATGAATGAAACCGATATAGCACAGTATAACTGCTGAAAGAAATTCCCCTCCTCTGTAAGCAGTTTTTTTTGTATTTCGCTACGATAAATTTCATCTTGTATTAGTGTAATAATATTTTGAGGTGCTTGGATATGCTTACTATCTATAAGGCGTTGTTTTAAGACAGGAATTTTTATTTTCAACTCACTCAAAAGTTTTCCTTTAAAAATTTGAGGGTCTTTATTATCTTGAGCTTCTTGTTTACCTGCACCAGAAATACCAACACCTAAACGGTAATTCACTAATGGTTTGTCGATATAAACCAAGCCATTGAGTAAGGCACTACGATACGCAAGCACTAAATCTTCATAAGCACCTAATTGTTGAATATCTCCAAATCGATCAAATAAACTTTTATGCCATGCATGTGTTGCACCAATTAATAATGAACTACTTAATGCATATACATCTAATTTCTTGGGTAAGTCGTGAATTGGTGGTATCCAAATGTCTAAAACCTCACCTTCTGGTGACATTTTATATACCGAAGAATGAATAGATGTGGGCTGTTGCTCTGCTTGACGATAGGCTTCCACAATCTCACTTACCCGATTAGCTAAGGAAATATCATCGCCAGCTGCAACAATCAGTAACTCTCCTGTAGCTAACTGATGAATTAAATTGATATGAGGGATTAGTCCCATATTGTGTGGATTGCGATTTAAGCGCAAGACATGTGTGCCCGTATAGTTTTTCGCAATTTTAGACATTATCTGGAATGTATTATCTCTAGAACAATCATCAGAAAAAATAATTTCCAGATGTCCTTGATAGTCCTGAGCTAAAACAGCCTCACAAGCTTTTTGTACATATTTTTCTTGATTATATGCAAATAGAAAAATCGTGATAGACGGAGCTTCTCTATGATATATAACAGTTTGATTCATTGAAATGCCTGTATCGTCTGAATAATATATTCAATATCTGTTTGTTTTAAATGCAATCCAATAGGCAAACTCAATACATTTTGATGCATTCTTTCTGTGATTGGATAACTATGTTGATTCCATTCTTTATAAGCTTGTTGCTGATGTGGTGGAATGGGATAATGAACTAATATCTGAATACCATGTTTGTTGAGATGATCTTGTAATAGTTCTCGATGTTCAGTTTGGATCACGAATAAATGCCAAACATGAGCATTATAGGCTTTAGCATTAATATTTTCTAATGGTAATTGAATTAAAGAATTTTTAATTCCACTTAAATACATCTGTGCAACTTTACGTCTGTATGCAATTTCTTTATTTAGATGTCGCAATTTAATAGTTAAGATCGCTGCCTGAATCTCATCTAAACGACTATTTACACCTTGATACAGATTTTCGTATTTTCGATATGAACCATAATTACGTAAAGCGATTAGAGTATGAGCTAACTCTTCATCGTTAGTCGTGATTGCACCTGCATCTCCTAAAGCCCCCAAGTTTTTCCCTGGGTAAAAACTAAAACCAGATGCATCTCCCCAATTTCCTGCTTTTCTGCCATTAAGCTCTGCTCCATGTGCTTGTGCAGAATCCTCAAGGACAAGTAAATTCTCTTGTTGAGCAATTTCTAAAATACTTGGCATATCGGCAAGTTGCCCATACAAATGTACTACTAAAATCACTCTAGTTTTATTTGTAATCACATTTTTAATTTTTTTCGGATCAATATTAAATGTTTGCGGATCTGGTTCAACCAATACAGGAATTAATTGATTGGCACTAATCGCAAGAATACTAGCAATATAGGTATTTGCAGGGACAATTACCTCATCACCATCTTTGAGTTTTCCAAGTTCTTTCCATGCCCTCAAAGTCAGTGTTAAGGCATCCAAACCATTTGCAACACCTACTGCAAACTGTGCTCCGCAGTAGGTTGCAAAATCTTGTTCAAATTGTTCAAGTTCTTTCCCATCAATATACCAACCTGAATCAATAACACGAGCGCAAGCCTCCATTAGTTCAGCTCGATATTTTTGATTTATCTTTTGTAAATTTAAAAATGATATAGTCATGTTAAATCCCTAAATATTTCATATTATTTTTACCAAGATATTCAATCACACTTTTACCATAAAAGTCTTGATGCGAAATTTCTGCACCTTGATCTAAAACAAATTTCAATACATCATAGTTTTTTGTTTTATCACATAAATAAGCTGCATACATTAATACTGATCGACCACAATAATCTATATCATTTATATTAGCATTCATTTCTAATAGCTTTTCTATATGACTAATTCTTCCAGACAATGTTGCTATGAGAATTGGAGAGATACCTTTTCCATTTCTATCATGCACACCACACATGCCTTTAATTAAATTTTCAATTTCATTTTTTTTACAAAATTTAATATTTTCTAAATTTCTATCAATATTATCAAAATACAACCTAATATCATAATCAATCGTTGCTATATCAAAATAAAAATCACTTTCTCTTAATATTGTTCCATATTTTTTATTACTTTTTTCATCTAAAATATCAACTTCAACAATTTTTTTATTAAATACTTTAGGTAATTGATAAACTCTAAAGCTATAAGCATAGATCTGTCTTTGTACCTCCCATGCTGTTGCATTAAGGTTGATCTTCAAGTTAATAAAATCAATAGAATCTTTAGAAAAATATGAAGACTCTTCTTTTTTTTGAACAATCTCATTAAAGTTATTATTAATAATATTATTAAAATTATGAGATAATAAGTTTTGGGACTCTCTTATATACTTAGCATATAAATCTTGTGAACGATCAGTTTTTTTTATATTAAATATAGTTTGATCTAAAATATTTCCTGTATCTATACCAGAATCAACTCTATGCAAAGTCACACCTCCACAATTTTCATTAAACAATATAGGAAAAATAGAAGTATACATTCCTTTATATTTAGGTAAATTTGAAAAATGTATATTATATATTTTATCAATATCAAGAAATTCATTTTTTATAATACTGTCATACTCTAAAGAAATTAAAACATCTAAATCTCTAGGATCTACATTACCTAAAGGAGATAACTCTACATTTAACTCTAATGCTCTTTTTACAAAAGATTTTTGCCATGAATCTATGCCATTATCAGTTTTATTTGGAATAGCAATAATTTCACTATGACCATAATATTTAGTAAAAATTTCTAATGCATAAATTGCAATATTATTTTTTCCAGCAATTGCTATCATTTTCTCTCACATTTTCTTTAAAATTTTCATAATCTCTAATGTAATCTGTTTCATTATAAACATCATCAGCAAGAACTAACAATACACAATCTATAGAAAAATTAAACATTTCACGCCAAACTAATCCTTCAATATACAACCCTTCTTGTGGTGTATTTAAAAATATAGTTTGTTTACTTTTACCATCATCCAACAAGATTTGACATGACCCACTAACACAGATCAAAACCTGCTTGAGTATTTTATGAGCATGAAATCCTCTTCTAACCTTTTTCTTTGTATCAAAAATATAATAAATCCTTTTGATTTCAAAAGGAATATTCTTTAGATTCTCTATTGCAACAAGAGAACCACGTTCATCACCTCTCACATCAAATGAGATAAGGTAAGGTTTTTGATAATTTTCCATGTTAGTTTATATTGTATCCGTTAACCGTATAGTAATATACATTATTTTTTTCAGAATAGGGAAATTCCATTAAAGTCAATTAAATAAATTTTCTCAACATCAGCCTCCAACAGAAAATTCTATAGGGGTATTCTAAAAAGCAAGTTGATAGTTTTTGCTCTAAACGTATAATCCTAATTGTATAATAAAAACCTAAGTTAAAGGTTTTTAGATGATAAAGAAAAATCATGTAAAAATAATAATTTTCCATTCTTCCATCTTATAATACTAATGACTACCCTCACCTACCATATAGAACTTTCCCAATAATTACTCACTAATTTTTCAAAGGGATAGATAAGTATTCCAATTGATCCTTTGAGCTATGGCTACCTCTTGTTTATCCCTAACAATCAAAACAACAATTTCTTTACTCGCTCATTCTAAACTATTGTAAACAATGTTTAATACTTATTTCTAATAAATATCTAAAATGTCATAGCATCAGCAGAAGTGTTAATTAATAGGTCAGTGGTAATCTAGATAGCTTAATTGGGGACACCAGTGAATATCGGGCATAGTTTTTATAGCGATTATTGTTCATCTTGGTATTAATTTCATTCTTCTTGATACTTACACTATGTCAATGAAAGAAATTCAACTGAATTTAGTTTCACTGCCTCCTTTTATAACATCAATTACTTTTTGAGACACTACCAACACCCTATTTACTAAACACTTTAAAATAGCCTAAATAGAAATACACTTTTTCTAAAAGTTTCATTTTAAAAATAAACCTAATTAAATTATAGAAATAATAACCAAGCAGTATAAATACATAGTACATTATAGAAATATTATTTAACTCGGCATTTTTTTTCTCCCTTATAAGCAAACTAAATCTCATAAACATAATTGACAATATTAAAAAATTAGCCTGAGAAAATCTATATAATACATAATACTTATATCTCAATTTCTCATTATTAAAACATGTAAAAAAATCCAATAAAAATTTATTTAACATTAAATTAGATTTTAAAACCAACTCTGGCTTACTATTATTTAATACACTTTTATAAATAACGCTTGTTTGATGTCTTCTGAAAAAATTCAATTCCTTATTTGAGAAGAAAATATTTCCTTTCGATAATAACTTAACCCAAAGATACCAATCTCCAGTATAACGCAATAATGGCAACCCACCACCTACTTCATTATAAGTTTTTTTTCTAAAAATCACAGCACTTGCATTAGGAATAACATTTCTATATAACATATAAGTCTCAATAAATTCCTCCCCATTCATAATAAAAGCCTCAGAGAAAATATTTTTCTCACCAAATACTTTAGTCCATTCATACCAGCTCCCATTAATCACCCTATGTTCATCTATCTGCAGAGACTGACAATATGCTAAGACTACATCTGGATTTTTATCTAGAACAAGAACTAAAGACTCAAGTAAGTTTTCCTTTGCAATATCATCAGACTCCGCTATCCAGATATATTTTCCTTTTGCTAAACTTACCCCATAATTCCATTGTGAAAATGTAGAACCTGTATTAGTCTTATTAATAATAAATTGTGAAACTTTAGGATGATACTTGTATTTTTCCAATACTTTAATACTTTGATCAGTGGAACAATCATCCATTATTATTAGTTCAAAATCTTGAAATGTTTGTGCTAATATACTTTCAATTCTTTCCTCTAAATATTTTTCATGATTATAATTTGGCAAAATCACACTAACACAAGTCATATAATCCTCCATTCAAATAAATATAATTTCTTAATTCAATAAATCATACACACAAAATTAAATGTACTACTAAAAACTACATTCCATCTTTAATACCTTTAAACATGCTCATCAATTGCTGTTTTCTATTACGATCAAATACTATATAAACCAAGATTGTAAAAATCAACTTTATAATTGACCAAAATTTCCATGTTACTGGTACATAACCATACCATAACATACTTATATTATTACGAAACAAATAATAATGCCTTAATGGAGATCTATAAGGTAAAAATTTCCAGCCAAGCAACCAGAAACTTAGGCTACGCTCTCCCATTCTATGCTCAAAAACAGCTTCTGGTACTCCAAAAAGTTTATAACCACAATTGATAACCCTAAAAGACCACTCTGTATCAATATGATCAATAAAAAAATCTCCTTTTAGACCACCAATCTTCTTAAATAAATCCAATCTCATAAAAGTTCCACTACCATTAATGCTAGAACATTCAAGAGGCGTAAGATTTAAATTTTCAGGAAAATACCTTTTCCACATTCCTCTATTTATAATATGAAAACCATATTGTAATCCTGTTTGAATATCTACTAGCTGTGGACCAACACAACCGACTGGCATACCTTCTTTTTCTAATTTACAGAATGCTTTTTTTAATAATTCAATAGAATTTCCCAATGGAATAGAATCTTGGTCTAATAACAAAATAAAATCAATATCAACATTCTGATGAGATATAAAATCTATAGCCATATTAATTGCAGCAGCTAACCCCACATTTTCACTATTTTTAATTAAATAAGTAAAAGGTCTACTTTCAATCATATCCTCTATCTTAGCTAATTCATCATAATTTGAATTATTATCAAAAATAATCCACATATAATCACGTAGCTCAGCTATCTGCTGATTTAATAACTGAAGATCAGGATGATACGTAACTGTTATAGCAGCAATCTTATTATTCCTAGCCATGTCCATAAGACCTAAATTTTGTATATCATTGCAAATAAACAATAAAATCACAGTTCTTCACTGCACTTTCCCTATGTGCAATAATGATCATTGTTTTTTTACCACTCAAGCTTTGGATTGCCTCATTCACTGCATGTTCAGTTTCTGTATCTAGTGCACTTGTTGCCTCATCCATAAATAGAACTTGTGGATTTCTATACAATGCACGAGCAATTCCAATCCTTTGTCTTTGTCCTCCTGAAAGCATAACGCCTCGCTCTCCCACTACTGTGCTATAACCTTGTGGTAATTGTTGCACAATAAAATCATGAATTTGCGCCTGTTTCGCTACATTCTCAATCTGTAGCATATCTATTTCTGATCTAGGTACACCAAAGGCAATATTTTCAGCAACTGTTTTATCTGCTAAATAAATACTTTGTGGTACATATCCTACTATTTTCCACCAAAGATATATATTTTGTTCTGTCAATTTAATATCATCAATCCACACATCACCAATTTGAGGACGTAACAAACCCAGCATAATATCCATCAATGTGCTTTTTCCACTACCACTTTTCCCTACGATGCCAATGCTATTATTCTTATTAATACTCAAGCTAAAATTTTGCAATACAGGCTGATCCAACCTTTCAGGATAGGCAAATTTTATATTATTTATCCAAATTTTACGATTAAAGCCTAGACCTTGCTCTTGGAGCAGCATAGCTCTATTATGAGCTTCTAACTCAAATTCAGGTTTCAAAAGATTAAGTATATGCTGAGCAAATTTAATTTGTGTAATTGCACGATATATATTCTGTGCTGCAGGTAACATCCTATATGCCGCAAAGCCATACAGCCCCAAAATAGGTAAAATATGAGATACATCTTTACCAGATATCACTAAAATAATTGCAAGAATAATTAAGCAACCATAACCAACTGATTCAATAATATAGAGCGGAATTTGCCCCAATGTATCTCGTGTTGCAATATGCTGAGCAAAAACACGAGAGTATGACTCAAAATTATCTAAATATCCTTGTTTTGCATCATTAATAATTACATCTTTAATACCATTTAATGCTTCTTGGCAGGATTGATATCGCTCACTATTCGCTTCTATGAAGCTTGCACCAATATAATCTAATTTCTTACGAACTAAATAATAAATAATGAAATAGAATGTACTCAATACACATGCCGTCAGAATTGCTATAATAGGGTTATAAAGTAACAAAATACCAACCATTGCAAATACGACTAAACCATATGAGATTAAGTTTAATGCAGGCAGAATCATTACACCAATTAACTGATCAACTTCCGATAAAATATTCTTAATAAGAGTCGAGCTATTTCGTCCAATAAAAAATTCATAATTTTGCTGTAAATATATTTTTAACAAACGAGTAGAAAAATAATGTCGTTGTAAACTTGCAAATCGATTTAAAGTATATTGTGTCAGAATTTTAAAAAATGTAGAAAAGAAAACCACAACTAAAGATATAAATCCCAAATACATGATAAATCGTTGTGAACTTGGGCTTGATAATAAATAATATATTTTTTGTAAAATTGAATTATTTCCAACTATATTGGGGTTTGATAATACAGCTAAAAAGGGCATGATAGATACAACTCCAGCTGCCTCCATCAATGCCATAACCATAACCAATATAAGCACTAATAATAATTTACGCTTATCAAGAGGAGTTAATATTTTCCAGAGTTGTAGTAAAGTCTTAAGCACATTCATTCCTATTCATTTTTCATTGTATAGATTAAAGTTGGAATAATGCCTAATAATATTTTTAAAATAAAATCTGGAATAAACAAAAATATAAAATATAAAAATCTATTACTTTCTCTTTCATCTTGCAGTATAATTCTAAGTGCTAAAATTGTTTGATTCTTATAAGAGAATCTTACTCTATTAAATAAATTCTCAAGTTGCTTTTTTTCCAATGGTTCACAATCATAAAAATCAATACTTCTCATTCTTTTAAGATACCTTGAACGATGTTTCTTCGGTAACCAACTTAAAAAAATTAACTGATAATGAGGTTCAACTAACATCCATCTATTCGGCACAGCCAAATAAGCGATCCCACCCTTTTTCAAGACACGTTTTATTTCACAAAGATGATGAAACTGTTCTTCATCTTCACCAACATGTTCTATCACATGATTAGTAATCACAATATCGAAGCTTTCATCTTTAAATGGTAAAGCTGTCCCATCAATCAGCTGAAATTGGTAGCTTTCTTTAAATACACGACTATCAATTATATCAACAGCTTGCACATTAAACTGCATATCTTGTTCAGCAAAATATGCCGCAATCCCTCCACTCCCTGTACCAATTTCAAGAATTGAATCCTGTTGCTGGAATTTTCTTACAGACATAATAACCTTCTGAATTTTAGCTGCTTTATTCTTTCGGTTATCTGCAAAAACATGGGGTTTTCTAATATGCTGCATATTAACTTTCATCTTTATACATTAGGGCTGTAATTTGTTCTGAAATAAGACCCATTAGAAAAATCATAACACTACCTGTATAGAGCAAAGCACTCATATTTGTAAAACGACCAAACTCATATAATGTATAACCATACCAGCCTGTTGCCATTAAAAATAAAACAACAGATATTGGTAAAAACATTTTTAATGGCGAGAAAAGTGTGGCTATCTTAAAAATAATTAAAAAAAATCGAATGCCATCTTTCATTGGATTGATATGGCTTTTACCAATCCGCTTTGCAGCATGAATAGGCACATAGGCAACGGAATAGCCCGCCCTAAAGAAAGCCATTGTACTTGTAGTAGGATAAGAAAAACCATTAGGCAATAAATATAAAAATTCTCTAAATTTTTCTGCTCTTACTGCTCTAAAGCCAGAGGTTAAATCCTCTACAAGATGTTCAGTCATATAAGTCGCTAAATTATTATAAAGCTTGTTCGCAACACCACGACCAACACTTGCCTGAGATCCTTTCTGTCTTGCCCCCACAACTAGATCGTAGCCTTGCTCAATTTTTTCAAGCAGCCTAGGAATATCTTGTGGGTCATGCTGTCCATCAGCATCCATAAATATAATGATTTCACCTGTCGCTGCTCTTGCGCCTGTCTTAATCGCCGCTCCATTTCCTTTTGAATAGGGATGAGAAACCACTTTTGCTCCAGCTTTTTCTGCAGCTTCCTTTGTATCATCCATTGAGCCATCATTAACAACAATAATTTCATTAATAATAGATAATAGTTTAATTTTCTCAATTGTCTGCCCAATTGCAGCAGATTCATTTTTAGCGGGTAGAACAATCGATATAAGCATTTTTCTAGACTCAAGGAACTAACTGACAGGCTCCAGTTCCAACATTACATTCAGTATCCTGATGCAATGATGCATTACCTCGTAATTGTGCTGTAAATGTGACCAAACCATGCGTACGATAATCAGTCACAGTAGGAGTAACACCATTGGCACAAGCAGAAGAAACATAGGTAGGAGCAACCATATTATCAGCAAAATTTGCCACGACAGAGTTTATATACGTTTTGGCTTCCGCGAGACAAGCACTATTTGCGGAACGTTGCATATAATCACGATACGCAGGCAAAGCTACTGCAACAAGAATACCAATAATTGCCACCACAATCATTAACTCTATTAAAGTAAAACCTTTTTGCATGATCATAACTCCATTTATTTATCAATATTTAGAACGATATCGATAACCAAGCAACTATTATACCAATCATAAAAACCGACAAAATTGAGCATAATATGCTAAAAATTAGACTCACCATTTTTCTCAGATTTGTGCTTTCTTATCTCCTGTAACTCATTTACCCACTCCTTATATCCACCAGCAGTCAACCCATCCAATAGTGCTTTCACCGTTGGCTCATCTACAGTTGACACGTCGACAAATTTCCTAAAAAATACAATTGCATGATCACGACGCTTGCTATTATAGACTTTATTAGCAGCTTCAAAATACCATAAATCATCCACATTTTCTTTTTTTTCAATAACATCCATTGATTCAAGCAATCTGTTTTCATCAATATCATAACCTTTCATAAAGTTATCTAACAAAGCATCCAATGACTGTTTATTCACACGTTTATCTGATGTAGCACGCAAACTATCCTGATAACGTTGCCAATCTCGTGTTTCTGTCGTACCTAAAATAGATTTATATATAATAATATTTGCAGTTAATGAAGGTGAGCTAACATGCTGAAGTGCTTGCTCTGTGACAGAAATTGCTGAAGTTAAATACTGAGGATTCTTGGTAAAATTATACCGATCAAAATAAGCTGCCGCATACTGAGTCCATGCTCGCACAGATGCTGGTGACAATTTTGTCAGTTTTTGCCCAAGTCGTGCAGCATCTCCCCAAATATAGGTCTGATACAGAGTACTTGTTCCCAACAACAATATAATAGCTGCAAATACACCATATATTACTTGTTGTTTAAGTTTTAAGCGCTGGAAAATCAATAAGATCAAATCACTTAACGCAAGAATAGCACCTATCATTGGAAAATGATTACGATGTTCAAAAACTAATTCTAATAGAATGATATTACTGGAAATAAGATGGCCTGCAAAAAACAATAACACACCAAATGCAAATAAAGGGCGGATATGTCGCCAACACCAAGCCCACACAATCAAAACTGCAATGATAAATAAAGACGGTAAGGTCGTCCAAGGCTGCAACAAACTACGTGAAACAGGATAATCCTCATAGATAAAAGGCAAACGGTCAGACAAGGGGAAAATAATCTGCCCCAAATACATCATCAAAACTCGACCCTGAGTGAGTAGACGCTCTCCACTATTAAAATCTCGTCCTGAACAAATATTCCAACAACCATATTTAGGTATAATCACAAAACAATAAGCGACGATCCCTAGAACCACAAAAAGACTATAGCCCTGCTTTAAACCTCTCGTTACAACAGCTTGTCCAGCCTGAAAACGCAATACGGTTAACTCTAATAATAATGTGAATACAGGCAATAACACTGCATCATCCTTACAAATCAAAGCAAGGAACCAAAATACAATAACCCCTATACCTTGAATGCGACCTCGTCCTCCAGCAATCTGATTTTGTCGCATCAACAGATACGTCCAAAGCGACAACACAACAAATAAAGTCGCCATAGTTTGCATACGTTGTACAATATATAAAACCGAGGAAACCTGTAACGGATGAACCGCCCATAGTAGAGTGAGGATCAAAGCCCCCCATGCTGCATGTTGTGGAGTCCATTTTGCAAGTAATAATAATTGTCTAAAGAAAAAAGCCAGAAAAAATGTTGTAATCGCATGAATAAAGATATTCGTCGCTTTAAACGCACCTGCATCCATACTGCCTGTACGCCAATAATCAAAAGCAAAGCTTGCCATCGGCAAGGCTCGGGTCCCATCACCATCATGAAAGCTTAGCCCAGCATAAATTAAATTATCAATATTTAATTCGTGAATATAAAGAACATAATTTGAAAGAATATTAATACCATCATCCAATAAAAACCCCCCATTCAACCCAGGTAAAAATAAAATAATAACAAATAGTACAATCACAAGAGTTGTAAGGGTAAAACGCATTTAAATATCCCTAAATAAAATCTTATAAAAACTGGAATCTATAGCTAAAATAAAGCAATTTATTACTTTAAACAGAAATAAAAAAAGCACTCTAAAGTGCTTTTTATAAAATTACATATAAACTATAATTATGGTGCTAGATTACAACTACCAGTAGCACCATTACAAATCGTATTTTTCAATATAGCAGCATTACCACGAGTTTGCGGAATGAAAGTAACGTTAGTACCGCCCGTATATGCAGTACGAGCACTAGCCCCCGTAACAGCACTACTAGCCAAACAAGCAGAATAGCGAGGGTTAGATGGCGTACGTAAATCAGCAGAGTCTGCTACGGCTGTACCCATATATGCTTTTGCCTCACCTAAACATGCACTGTTTGCAGAACGTTGCATATAGTCACGATAAGCAGGTAGTGCGATCGCAGCCAAAATACCAATGATCGCTACAACGATCATCAATTCGATAAGAGTAAAACCCTTTTGCATTGATTTCATAACATTTCTCCAATGTATAAATTTTTATAAGCCTTTCGAGCTACTTTGTATTTAGCATGTTCTATGCCAATCCTTAGCTTAGCCAATTTTAACGCAAAAAAACAGAGACTTAAAGAATATTCTATTTGCTCACATATAAACCAATACTGACATAAGAAGAAATAAAATGACAAAAAATGTCAACTTTCGCTTTTTATCTTTAAAGTAGTAGCGAATCAATCTTGATTATTTTCGAATTGTTTTAAAAATGAGCGAAATAAATCACAAAAAAAATCTTTATAAAGCTAAAAATTTAATCAACCGTTTATCGGAATAAAGAAAGCATCCTTTCAATGGAACTTTAAATATACAGATCAGTATATTTACAATTCATTCCAAAAACAATAACAAAGAAATCAATTTATTTCAGTATAATAGGCTCATTAGGTAGTTCATTTTGATCTTGTAGATCAGTTTTTACATAGTATTGATCCAATACTTGCCCAATTTCATTCACACCATTAGTCACAGCTCGCAAGTATTCTTTCTGGACTAAGGTAACGATGATGTTTTGGCAAATTTTATTCCACGTCTCGGTTTGTGTCGCATGTTTTAAGCCACGATCAATCACGATTTCAACTTTGCGCTCACAAAGGTTTAAGTAAAGTAATACACCACTATTGAGTTCGGTATCCCATACCCCCAACTCAGCGAAAAGTTGTTGAGCACGTAAACGTGTATTTTGATGATAGGCTTGTGAACAAGGAATATGCCCCTCTATCACTACCTGAATTTCACCGACATGACCTTTTTCAGCCTGTTGCACAGCGTTGGCTATGTGCATTCTATCTTGCTTATTGAAATAACGATGCGTGGAAGATATATAAAGGAAGTGTTTAAACCAACGCTTTAAACTTGGTTGAACATGCTCATCCAGTTTAGGCTGGGTAATAATCTGTGTTGTATCTGTCTTTGTTACCATGAGCCTGATGCTCCTCCCCCACCAAAACTGCCGCCACCACTATAACCACCTCCGCTGCCACCACCAAAGCCTCCTCCACCGCCCCCTCGTCCACCACCTGACAAAAAGGCTTGAAAAATAAGCTGTGCCAATGAAGTAATCAGTAGAAAGAAAATTCCGATACCTAATAACAGGCTCATCACAAGACCAGCACCATTGACCAGTCCCGCAACAGTTGCTGCCACAGCGGCAGTGGAAGCACTTAAACGATTACCCACAATAAATGAACCTACAACACCAGCAATCAGGATAAAGAGTGCCATAGTCAATGTGTTGTCTTTAGCTTGCTGCTCATGTAATGCTTGGTCATGCCGATCCTTAAGTTCTTGTGCAGCCTGTTGGGCAATTTCAGGGTCAAGGTTTACAATACGGCTAATTTCATCCAGTCCAGCTGAAATTCCCTGTGCATATAGTCCCTGTTTAAATGAAGGCGTAATTTGGTTGCGAATAATACGGCTGAGCACCACATCAGGTAAAACACCTTCTAAACCATAGCCCGTCAATATCTGAATTTTACGGTCATTCACCGCAATTGTCATCAGCAAGCCATTATCACGTTTTGCTGAGCCAAGCTGCCATTTTTCACCTGTGCGCAAGGCAAAATCAAAAATCGCTTCCTGACCTGTGGTGGGTACAATAATGACACCAATTTGAGCTTTACCCTGTTGATAAAGCGCTAGAATTTTTTGATTGAGTTGCTGTATTTCAGCCTCGTTCAATATCTTAGCCTGATCAATCACAGGTTGGTTTAAAGTGGGTAAACCACGTATAGATTCCCCATCTGCCATATCATTGGCAACTGTAGGTAGTACAGGAGGCTGTTCTGTGGTTGTCGATGACTTATTTTGTTGCTGCTGTTGCTGAATAATTTTTCCAGCAACCACTAGATCACCTTGATCTGTCGCAGTGGCGATCTCAGCCCAGGTTGTATGTTGAAAACAAAGCATCGCAAAAATGATGGCTAAAATATATTTTAATTTTTGCTTTAACTTGATCAACATACGCCCCTCCTAAGCCGAAAACAATTTCAACGATTAATTAAATGAAACTGTTGGCGCCTGTTGTGCAGATGAGTCTGCCTTAAAATTTTCTTTGGTTTTCATCCCAATTACTTTTGCAGTCATCACTTGCGGGAACTGGCGGACATAGGCATTGTAGTCCTGAACCGTTGTAATATAACGGTTACGTGCCACAGCAATACGGTTTTCCGTTCCTTCGAGCTGGGCTTGCAAATCACGGAACTGTTCATTGGCTTTTAGATCAGGATAGTTTTCAGAAACTGCAATCAAACGTGATAAGGCACCCGTCAACTGGCTCTGTGCCTGTTGATATTTTTCAAACAGCGCTGGATCCTCCAGCACTTCCTTATCCACTTTTAAACCTGCAACATTGGAACGCGCCTGCGTGACCTCTGTAAGCACCTGCTCTTCATGTTTGGCATAACCTTTCACTACATTGACCAAATTAGGCACAAGGTCAGCACGGCGTTGATACTGGTTTTGTACTTCAGACCAGGAAGCATTCACTGCCTCATCTTTCACCTGCAAGGTGTTATAGCCACAGCCTGTGAACAATAAGGTGCTTGCCAATACAGTTGCGAGCGCAGTTTGTTTGATCACTTTCATAAAAAATTTATCCTCAAGTTCTTCTTTATATTTGTGCATAAAATCATTGTAATAATATTTTTTGTTTGCTGTGTAACATTTATTTGTTGAAATCTTTATATCATTGCATAGAGTCATCTGAAAACTTACTATTTCCCTTTCATATTAGTCTATAATAATTTTTTGTTTTTCAGAGCATTAGTGAATGATCATCCGTTTGTGCTATGTAAGTCAACGAGATCAAAATCGAGAAAATCTATTGGAGGAATTACAGGATATTCTCATCACAGCACGTAATTTTAATGCTCAGCATGATATCTGTGGTGTGCTTTATTATGCCGACCATAGGTTTTTTCAATGTCTGGAAGGAGAGAAAAGTATCATTGAAACACTTTTTACAAGTATCCAGACTGATGAACGACATTATCAGGTTATACATCTACAAACAGAAAATATTGAACAACGTCATTTTAGAGAATGGTCAATGAAATATGTACGACGCAATTCAATCCTAAAAGCATTCTTAAAAGAACAAAATGACCAACAGTCTTCTCCTGATCAGTTAGATTCAGAAAGCTTAACCAAATGCTTAAATGCATTAATAAAAGCGACTCAAAATAAAGTACAGCCAAAGAGAAAAATTGGTTTTAAGTATAGGGGGGTCAACCCTTTAATATAGAAATTAATTTTCCATTCAATAGAATTTTATTTAGCTTTAGTAATTTAAATTGATACGTCAAATTGCTGTTTTATTCATAAAACCCATACCTATTACCCTATTCCCACATAAATAAACCTTAATTTTCAGTAAATTCATAATGTTAAAGTAATGTACACTTTTGTAAAAACCAATTTAAAAACAAAACAGCAAAAAACAACCATAAATAAATGATATATAAAAACTTTTTGTAATAAACTAAATTGTTAATTTTGTTTATTTTTTATACAAATGTAAGCCATTTCCTACAATCATGTAAGTTATTTCTTATTTTCGCTTTCATCTTCTTTTTTATAATGGAAAAACTCAGCAAGAAAGCGTTACTTATTGAATTCAATTAGAATATCTATAAAAAAACTGGCTTTCACGACCCTGTTTTTAGGTTTTTACAAACTCAATAAGTAACAGTAGCGAATAACAAAGATGAGTACCCTGTTCTTTCTACAGCGCGGAAAGAACAGGGTAATATTTTTAATGTTCAATTAGAGTGAGAGTAGAGTATGTATATATTGAAAGATGTACTGGTGTTTTCCATATCAGCGATTGCTTTATGCCTTTTTATTATTTTTTTCAACCATATTGGAATTCCTCCCATTTTTAATCTATGTCTTTCAGCATTTATATATGGTGTCTTTTGTGCTTATTGCTTTTATAACACCAAATTCATTCTTTCATTACTTAGTATTTTCTACATCAGTATTCTTTTTATGAGTTTAGATTCAAAAGTAATTTTGATGTTTTTAATTACTCTCACCAGTTATTTAAATATAAAAGCTATAATTAACTACTTGTTAAAAGTATATCAAAATAAAATGTTAAACAACAAAATCTCAGTATTCATGGAAACAGAAAGATAAATATCTAAAAAAACTGAGCTATTTTATATATAAAATAGCTCTTACCCAATCAATATCAACTATAGAGTCTTGAAGCTGTTTCCTCCTGAAAAGAGATCATGCCATACTCATCGGCCATTCGTGCTTTCCAGTAATTCACCAATTTCGTATAGTCATGCTTTGCAGGATGAAAATCAGCCTGATAATAAGAAAGGTATTCTGGGATCAATTGAACCAACATCTTAGCTAATAAATAGATTCCAAACAGGTTTCCACCAACTTTGGGCAAACTTTCCCATTTATCCTGCCAAATCAATCGGGTGGTGGCATAAAATGTTAAGCTCGCAAACCCTGTTGTTACACTACGCATGAGCAGGCGGCGAATACGATCATCACCATAAATTTCCTGATACACATCGAATGCAACAGAACGATGCTCAATTTCCTCAATCGCATGCCAAACCCAGAGTTTCATTGCATCATCATCCAGCGTGCTCAAGACTTCTGGATGTTTAAGCACATATCCTCCCAACATGGCAGTAAAATGCTCAAAGGCACAGGTTAAGGCCAACTGTAATTTAGGGTGGATATTCCGAAGTGCATGATCACGCTTTGCCAGCCATGCCTGAAAGCGGTCCAGATTGTAATCATCACGACGCCATGCATCATTAAACTCGGTATGGGCCTTGGAATGCATCGCCTCCTGCCCAATAAAGGCAGCAATTTGCGCTTGTAACTGTGGGTCTCTTACTTTATCACGCACATTGCGAACACTGTTGACAAAATACTGTTCACCAATTGGAAAGGTTGAAGAAAGTGCGGTTAAAAGATGTGACATTAACGGTGAGTTGGCAAAATAATGCCGTTTTATCTTTTTAGGGTTGAACTGTAGCCGTCGTACCGTAATCCCCAATGCCTTGGGGCGATTTAAATAGGTTTTTTCCATATTCGTATTTGCAAGAGCCATCGTTGTTGCCTGCATGATTTCCTAGTCCATCTTCGAGTATTGCGCCAGAAAAACCTCAGCGACAGGGCGAAAAAGCTTATAAGGTTTGCCAAAACTACCAAAAAGATGAAGTGAAAAAGATAAAGCCTGCATAAGCAGGCTTTATTGAAATACGACTTATAGAATGTTTAATTAGACACCAAGATAATCCAAGATTCCTTCAGCAGCTTGGCGACCTTCCCAGATTGCAGTCACAACCAGATCAGAACCACGCACCATATCTCCACCTGCGAAGATTTTTGGGTTAGATGTCTGGAACTTGAACTCTTGCTGTTCAGCCGCAACCACACGACCTGAACCATCCAAGCCAACATTCGCTGAACCAAACCAGTCTGCTGGACTTGGACGGAAACCAAAGGCAAGTAACACCGCATCTGCTGGTAATACTTCCTCAGAACCTGGAATTGGCTCAGGACTACGACGGCCACGACTATCAGGTTCACCCATCTGTGTCGTCACCACTTTCACACCAGTCACTTTGCCATTCTCGCCAACAATCTCGATCGGTTGACGGTTGAACAGGAATTTTACACCCTCTTCATAGGCATTCTTCACTTCACGAGCAGAACCTGGCATGTTGCTTTCATCGCGACGGTAAGCACAGGTCACATCATGCGCACCTTGACGAAGTGAGGTACGGTTACAGTCCATTGCTGTATCACCACCACCAAGAACAATCACCTTTTTACCATCGACACTGATGTACTCACTTGGATCTTTTTCCCAACCTTGGCAACGATTCACGTTGGCAATCAGGAAATCCAATGCATCGTAAACACCGTTGAGGTCTTCACCTGGAAAGCCACCTTTCATGTAGGTGTAGGTTCCCATACCCATAAATACGGCATCGTATTCAGCAAGCAGTTGTTCAATCGTGACATCCACACCAATTTCAGTATTTAAACGAAACTCAATGCCCATCCCCGTGAAAATTTCACGGCGACGCTTCATCACGTCTTTTTCCATTTTAAATTCTGGAATACCAAATGTGAGCAGACCACCAATTTCAGGGCGCTTATCAAATACCACTGGTTTCACACCACCACGGGCAAGAATATCCGCACAGCCTAAACCTGCTGGACCTGCACCAATAATCGCAACCTTTTTATCTGTCCATTTCACGCCAGACATATCTGGACGCCAGCCTAAAGCAAAGGCAGTATCATTGATATATTTTTCAGCATTACCAATGGTCACTGCACCAAAACCATCATTTAAGGTACAAGCGCCTTCACACAAACGGTCTTGCGGACAAACACGACCACAGACTTCTGGCAAAGTATTGGTTTGATGGCAAAGTTCAGCCGCTTGGAAGATTTGACCTTCAGCAATCAGTTTCAACCAGTTTGGAATGTAGTTATGTACTGGACATTTCCATTCACAATACGGGTTACCACACCCTAAACAGCGGTGGGTCTGATTTGACGCCACTTCCGCAGTAAAAGGTTTATAAATTTCCACAAACTCTGCTTTGCGGACAGTAATATCTTTTTTCTCTGGGTCCTGACGAGGTACATCCAGAAATTGAAAGTCATTATTGAGGCGTTCTGCCATGTCTCTCTCCGTGGGTAGGCGCAGTGATGTCATTCATCTCTGCACCTGCCTATGTCGTTGCAGTCGTGGAATTATTGTGGATCAGCTTGGGTTGTTTTCAAAAGCGTTTGCAAATTAGCAGCTTTTGGTTTCACAAGCCAGAACTTACGACTATAGAAGTCAAATTCATTACGGATTTTGTATGCCCAAGCACTACCTGTTTCCTTGATATGTTCATCAAGAATACGCAACAGGTTTTCTTTATGGTCTTCCATCGACTCCGTAGAGATACGATTCAGGTCAATCAACTCGTGGTTATAGTAATCGACAAAGTCATTATCAAGGTCAAGCACGTAAGCAAAACCACCTGTCATACCTGCACCGAAGTTATGTCCAACTTTACCAAGCACAGTCACCACGCCACCTGTCATATATTCACAGCAATGGTCGCCTGCACCTTCAATCACGGCAAATGCACCTGAGTTACGCACCGCAAAACGCTCGCCTGCTGTACCTGCTGCAAAGACCTTACCGCCTGTTGCACCATATAAACAGGTGTTACCAATAATCGCAGTATTTTGCGTTTGGAACGGTGAACCTTTCGGTGGGAAGATCGATACACGACCGCCTGCCATACCTTTACCAACATAGTCGTTGGCATCACCTTCAAGCTTGATATGCAAACCGCCTGCATTCCAAACACCCAGTGATTGACCAGCTGTACCGACAAGGTTCATTACAACAGGGCTGCCTTCCATGCCTAAGTTGCCATAACGACGTGCGATTTCACCAGAGATACGAGCACCGATTGAACGGTCACAGTTGCCTACAGTAAAGTTAAATGAACCGCCTGTACCTGCTTCAATCGCTGGTAACATCTCAGCCACCATTTTCTCAGCCAAGACACCTTTATCAAATGGTGCATTGCCTTGAACTTGGCAATATTGCGCCTTGCCTTCAGCCGATGGATGAGACGTTAACAATGCACTTAAATCAAGGTGTGCATGTTTATCAGTTTCACCAGGTAAAACTTCAAGTAAGTCCACACGACCAATCAAGTCTTTGAGTGATGCAACACCCAATGCAGCCAGCCATTCACGGGTTTCTTCTGCAATAAACTTGAAGAAGTTGATCAGCATTTCTGGCTCGCCAATATAATGCTCTTGACGTAAATGATCCTGTTGGGTTGCAACACCTGTCGCACAGTTGTTCAAGTGACAGATACGCAGATATTTACAACCGAGGGCGATCATTGGAGTAGAACCAAAACCGAAGCTTTCCGCACCTAAAATCGCTGCCTTAATCACGTCTAAACCAGTTTTCAGACCACCATCAGTTTGGACACGGACTTTGCCACGTAAGTCATTCACACGCAACGCTTGATGCGCTTCACTCAGACCTAACTCCCATGGAGAACCCGCGTGGTGAATTGAAGAAAGTGGAGATGCAGCCGTACCACCGTCATAACCAGAAATGGTAATGAAGTCAGCGTATGCTTTTGCCACACCCGCAGCAATCGTACCTACACCTGGCTCAGACACCAGTTTCACTGACACCATCGCTTGAGGATTGACTTGTTTTAAGTCAAAGATCAATTGCGATAAATCTTCAATCGAATAAATATCATGGTGTGGTGGTGGAGAAATCAGCGTCACACCTGGTACTGAGTAACGTAAACGTGCAATCAGGCCATTTACTTTACCACCTGGTAACTGACCACCCTCACCTGGTTTTGCGCCCTGTGCCACTTTAATCTGCAACACTTCAGCAGAAGTTAAATAGGCAGGCGTAACACCAAAACGACCCGATGCAATCTGCTTGATTTTCGAGTTACGGATGGTGCCATAACGTGCAGGGTCTTCACCGCCTTCACCTGAGTTCGAACGACCACCAATGGTATTCATGGCAATCGCAATCGCTTCATGCGCTTCAGGTGACAATGCACCCAAAGACATGCCCGCAGAGTCAAAGCGTGGCAGAATCTCTTCAATCGTTTCAACCTGATCAATCGCAATTGAATCGGTTGTTTTTAACTTGAACAAGTCACGAATCGTTGCCACTGGACGGTTATTCACCAGTTCAGCATATTCTTTAAAGTCTTGATATTGACCAGAACGTACCGCTCTATGCAATGCATTGATTACATCTGGGTTAAAGGCATGATATTCCTTACCAAATACAAATTTAAGCAAACCACCCTGATCAATTGGTTTACGATTTGACCAAGCTGTGCTTGCCAATTTTTTCTGGTCATTTTCCAGGTCAGCAAAGGTTGCACCCTGAATACGGCTTGGTACACCAAGGAAGCATTTATCAACTACCTCAGAAGAAAGACCAACCGCTTCAAACAACTGACCACCACGATAAGAGGCAACTGTTGAGATACCCATTTTAGAAAGAACTTTTAATAGACCTTTCTCAATGCCTTTACGGAAGTTTGCTTGCGCATGGATTGGGTCACCCAATAGCTCACCTTTTGCAACCAAGTCATTGATCACATCATAAGCCAGGTAAGGGTAAACCGCTGTTGCGCCAAAGCCGAGCAATACTGCAAATTGGTGCGGATCACGGGCAAAACCAGTCTCAACTAGAATGTTCGCATCTGTGCGTAAACCAGTTTTAATTAAGTGGTGATGCACGGCACCTGTTGCCAATGCTGAATTCGCAGGTAAGAAGCCTTCACGGAAATTCTTATCTGTTAATACAATCAGTGTTTTTCCATCACGTACTGCCTGAGCTGCTTCTTCACAAATACGCGCAATTGCTGCCTGCAACCCTTCAGCTTCAGCATAGTTCAGGTCAATATCAACAACGCCATAGCCTTCGCGCTCTTTTTCGACATCACGAAGCTGCTGCATTTTTGAGTTTGATAATACAGGGCTTGAAATGATGATACGGTCTGCATGCTCTGGACCTTGCTCAAACACATTCTGTTCACGGCCCAAGCAAGTTTCCAGTGACATTACAATCGATTCACGCAATGGATCGATTGGCGGATTGGTCACCTGCGCAAACTGTTGACGAAAATAGTCAGACACATGACGTACTTGACGGGACAATACTGCCATTGGGGTATCATCACCCATTGAGCCGACTGCTTCCTGACCACTTTCTGCGATTGGACGTAACAGTTGATCGCGCTCTTCAAATGTCACCATAAACATTTTTTGCGCGGCTTTTAGCTTGTCACCTGTTAGCCCCTGATCAAGCAACTGCTCTTCAAGCTGTGGATTGGCTTGTAAACGAATCGCATGATCACGCAACCATTCACGGTATGGGCGCATGTTCTTAAGATGATTGCTAACATCTTTGGTATCCAGCACTTTGCCAGTCAATGTATCAACAACCAAAATTTGACCAGGACCAACACGACCTTTAGACACCACGTCTTCTGGCTCATAGCCCCATACACCGATTTCAGATGCAAGCGTAATGTAGTCATTTTTAGTGATGACCCAACGCGCTGGACGCAAGCCATTACGGTCAAGCATACAGATGGCATGACGACCGTCCTGAATCACCAGACCTGCTGGGCCATCCCAAGCTTCCATGTGCTTAGAGTTAAATTCATAGAATGCACGTAAATCCGCATCCAAGGTTTCAACGTTTTGCCATGCTGGTGGAACAAGCATACGTAGCGCACGGAATAGATCCATGCCACCACCCACAAGAATTTCAAGCATGTTGTCCAAGCTTGATGAATCCGAACCAGTACGGTTTACGATCGGATTAAGCTCAGTTAAACCTGGCAATAATGGATTTTCAAATTTAGGGGTACGTGCCAATGCCCAGTTACGGTTGGCAGTAATGGTGTTAATCTCACCATTATGCGCAAGGTAGCGGAATGGTTGTGCCAATGGCCAACGCGGCAAGGTATTGGTTGAGAAACGCTGGTGGAACACCACAATGTGTGAAGTCAAACGTGCATCAGCCAGGTCGGTATAAAAGTCAGCAATTGCTGCTGGCATCATCAAGCCTTTATAGCTGATGACTGTTGTCGCCAAAGTGGTGACATAGAACAAAGGATCATTTTGTAATTGTTGTTCAGCACGACGGCGTGCCAGGAAGAGTTTACGGTTAAACTCAACCTCAGTTAAGCCCATTGGGCAATTAACCAGAATTTGTTCAAATGCAGGCAACGATTGCAGTGCAATTTCACCTAGAGCATCATTATTTGTGGGTACAATACGCCATGCCGCAACAGTCAGGCCTTCAGCAGCAATTTCCTTATTTAGGATATTCTTGGCATTTTGCGCTAATGCAGGATCAATATTGAGAAATATTGTACCTGCTGCAAAAATCTCAGTGAGATTTGCACCTAATTTCTGTGCCTCATCACGAAAGAACTGTTTCGGCATTGCCAACAACAATCCGCATCCATCTCCCGTTTTACCATCTGCGGCAATACCACCACGGTGCGTCATGCAACTTAAACTGTGAATCGCGGTTTCGACCAGATGATGGCTTGATTCACCCTTCATATGGGCAATCAGACCAAAACCACAGTTATCCTTAAACTCATCAGGCTGATATAGACCTTGAGCGGGAGCTACAGTATTAGGCGATGGCATGTGCATAGCGTACCCTTCTTTCAACATGGCTCTTTCGAGCAACAAACAATCAATTCATTTTCTGCGATATTGTCGATTAACTCATTTAAAGTTCAATGCTTCGCAAAAACATTTTCACTGGCGGATTTGCAAATATACGCCTTTCTTATACAAGAATCAGCGTATTTCACTATATAAAGTGTTTTCAGTTATTACACTTTAACAAATACTTGTAAAGTATAAAAAACTTTCCATTTCACTCAATTAATGAATTTTTTAGCACAAAAAAGGGCAATGAGCAGACAAATTAGCACCACAAGAAAGCAAAAAATATGCCAAATAAATACACATTTACTAAATCATTAAAAAAATTAAAATAACTTTAAATTATAGAAACTAAGAACTAAAGGCCAAGAAATAAAATTGCACCAAAAAAAATCACAATGCCATAAAAAGAATCAACATTGTTTCATATTGGTGCAACATTAGTTGAATGGATCACTGATCTCTCTTCTCTGGGAATCTGAATTTTCTTTTAATTTTTCAGAACTGGAAGTGGGTTGAGGTGCAGACTGACTCTGTTTTACATTCACAACATTCCCCTGCGCATCACGTTGTGTCACTGTCGTTTTCACGATTGTCGTTGGATCACTTAATGTTCGCTCACCCCCAGCCAACACTGTTTTTTGTGATGTGTTGGCACCAATCAGCAGAGTTTCATCAACTTTCGGAAGAGCTACTGGTTTTAATTGAATCGCATATAACTGATTTGCAGCAGATTTTAATTCATCAGAACCCAAATCATTTACAAAATCAGCATAGGTTGATAGTTGCTGGGCTTTGGGATGAATAGATTCAGGCAAAACCAGATTCAATTGTGTAAATTGACGGTTTGCGTCTTCCGAATTCGAAAATACGCCATAAGCCAAAACATACTGCTCAGCCTGGTCCTGACCACTTAAACGGAAATAGATAAACTTTTTCCGATCAGCACGGTTTAACAGGAAGTTTTTCACAATCGCCTCATCTGAACTACGGAAAATTTCCATGGTCCATTGACGCTGATTTTCCTTAACAAACTTTGTGCCGCGAAATTCAGGCGCATGCTCATTAGACACCACCACCCGTGTGGTTAAATCCAATGGCTTTACTTCATCAGAAAGGGCTCCCAAATGGGCGGTCGCAGCAACTTTCTCTGGCTGAATCTGCACCTGTGCTTCAGTTTTAGCTGGCTGTTCGACCTCTACCAACGCTTTATTATCTGTAATCGCCCAAAAAACCAATGCGGCAATTAAACAAGCCAACGCAAAAACCAGCCAACTGTACTGTTGAATATTTTGCCAGATTGATCGTGACACAGCCATGCTTTTCCCAAATGTTTAATTATGCAGATTGATTCGCAAGAATGGATTGCTTCATGAGCTCAATATCAAAATCCTTGGTGATTACAGCCTGTCCCAATTTCTTAAGTAAAACCAAGCGCAACTGACCATTTAAGACTTTTTTATCATGTGACATATAAGCCAGAAACTCATCTAATGGAATTTTTGGACATGATATCGGTAAATTGGCACGTTGAATGATTTTTTTTGTACGTTGCACATCTTCAGCTGAAATCCAGCCCAGGCGATGGGACAAATCTGCCGCCATCACCATACCTGTTGCAACGGCCTCACCATGCAACCAGGTTCCATAGCCTAGATAAGACTCAATGGCATGGCCAAAGGTATGACCCAGATTTAATAAGGCCCGCTCACCCTGCTCTTTTTCATCATTGGCGACAATCCTAGCTTTATGGGCACATGAACGATATACCGCCTCCACCAACAGGTTGGCATCACGTCCTACCAATGCATCCATGTTCTGCTCCAACCAGACCAGAAAATCCACATCACCCAGCAAGGCATACTTAATCACTTCAGCTAACCCAGCAGACAATTCACGGTCAGGCAAGGTATCGAGTTGCGCCATATCTGCAAGCACGACTTGTGGTTGCTGAAAAGCACCCAGCATATTCTTACCCAAAGGATGGTTAATCCCCGTTTTACCCCCTACACTGGAGTCGACCTGTGATAATAATGTGGTTGGCACTTGCACAAAATTCACGCCACGCTGAAAACAGGCCGATGCAAAACCTGCCATATCACCGATCACACCACCACCCAAAGCCAATACGGTACAATCGCGGTTAAAGCCAGCTTCAAGTAAAGCATCAAAAATCAGGTTCAAATGCTGAATATCTTTATATTGCTCCCCGTCAGGTAATATACATTGCGCGACCTGTTTATCCAAAGCAGTCAGTGCATCCACATAATGCCGCATATATAAAGGGGCTACTGTTGCATTTGAAACCAACATCACTTGTCGACCATGCAAATAAGGTTCAAGCAATACCTTAGGATCTAAATGACTGCCAATAAAAATTGGATAACGACGCTCACCTAATTCAACATGTAATGTTTGCATATAATTAAACCACTAAGAAAATCATTGAACGGACTGGGATAAAATAATTTGGAGAATCCGTTGTGCTAAATCACGTGCAGCACCCTGATTTGTTTCAATAATATGATGCGCAACTTCACGGTATAAAGGATCACGTGCGGTCAATAAATCTCGTAGTTTTTGTTCTGGATTTTCGACTTGTAATAATGGACGATTTTTATCACGATAGGTTCGCTGTAGCTGCAGTTCTACAGGTGTATAAAGATAGACAACAATACCACGTTGTTTAAGAAATTCTCGATTTGCAGATTGGGTAACAGCACCACCACCAGTTGCTAAAACCAGTGCAGAGCGAGCTGTTAATTCATTTAACACATTGGTTTCACGTAGCCGGAATCCTACTTCCCCTTCTTTTTCAAAAATCCAGGGAATGGTAGCACCTGTTTTCCGTTCGATCTCATGATCGCTGTCAAGAAAATCTCGCCCTAATAACTCCGCCAAATGCCGACCAACTGTCGTTTTTCCTGCTCCCATTGGCCCTACCAAATAAATATTTGGTAGGGTTTCAAACGCTTTGCTTGGCAATGCGCCACCTATATTCATTGCAACTATTGAAAATATATTAATGATTTCTGGTCAAAGTGTCATTAACAATTCTCGGAGTTACAAAAATAAGCAGTTCACGTTTATTTTCAGTCTTGGAATCACGACGGAAGAGCCTACCTATATATGGCAAATCTCCTAAGAATGGTACTTTAGTTTGTGCATTTTGGTTCGTCTGTTCAAAAATCCCCCCTAACACCACTGTTTCACCATTATCTACCAAGATATTGGTATCTATCTGGTTTTTATTGATCATAAGTTGGCCTGTTGGTGTTGAACCACCCACTGAATCCTTGGCAATATTCAGCTTCATCATGACCTTACCTTCAGGGGTGATGCTTGGTGTGACATCCAGTGTCAAGGTTGCATCAATAAACTCAGTTTTCGGTACCGCATTTGCACCACTACCTGTGGAGGATGAATAAGGAATTTGTGTACCTGATGAAATTTTTGCAGGCTGTTTATCTGCAGTCATCACTTTTGGTGTTGAAATCACTTCACCATAGCCATCTGCCTGTACAGCCGAAAGCTCTAGATCAAGCATAAAATCAGACAAGCTAATTAAACCAAAGGCGATACGACTTGCCCCTGGGGTTACAGCACCCAAATCCACATTGAGATTATCTGGACGTTCAATCTCATACTTCCAACCACCTCTATCATCATCTTTCTCAGGTTTTCTAAGATTCCATAATGTCGTATCACTACCACCAACCAATAAGTCACTATTATTAGTAATACCCTGTGAAAGTACGCCCCATTTCACGCCCATTTCTTTAGTGAAATCAGTACTTGCACTGACAATACGTGCCTCAATCATGACTTGCTTAACTGAAACATCTAATAGATCTATCATTTTGCGAATTTGATCAATTTTCTGAGATGTATCATTAATAATTAAAGTATTTGTGCGAGGATCTATTGAAACAGTACCACGTGGGCTTAATAAACCACCAGTTAATGTATCATTACTAATATTTGTGCTAGATGAATTGCCATTATTATTCGTATTACTATTTTTACCTTGAGTAATCAATTTCTCAATATCAACCGCTTTTGCGTAACTTAATTGAATATATTCAGTTTGCAATGGAGCTAGTTTAACACTCTGTGCAATTGCTTTAGCTTCTTCTTCTTCTGCTTTAATCAACTCAGAAACAGGTGCAATCCAAATTACATTCCCATTACGGCGTTTATCCAGGTTTTTGGTTTTTAATACAATATCCAACGCTTGATCCCAAGGCACATCCTTTAAACGAAGAGTAATATTACCTTGCACAGTATCTGCCGCCACCATATTGATACCTGTAAAGTCTGCAAGCAACTGCAATACACGACGCACTTCGATATCCTGAAAATCTAAAGAAATTTTATTCCCGGTATAGGTCTGTGCCTTAGTTTTAAGTGGTGATTTATCTTCAGGGCGTTTTAAGCTGATAGTAAGCTTATTCTCTGCTTGATAAGCCATATACTCATAACTACCAGTAGATTGTATGGAAATTACACCATTACCTTTATCATTATACGCATCAACACTAGCCACAGGAGTAGCAAAATCATTTGTATTTAAACGACGAGCTAAATGTGTTGGAATTTTATTTCCCATCGTCCGGACTATAATCTTACTGCCTTGCTGCTGTACATCGACAGGCGTATTGTTCCCCAACAAATCAATAACAATTAAACCCTCTCCTTGATTTCCACGCTGAAAACCAATATTTGAAACGCCTTGTTGTGGCTGATGAGATATAGCTGGAACATTTATTGCAGATGACCGAGCCGAATTAATTTTGAGAACGAACGTATTGCCCTCTACACGAGTAGTAAACGCACCTGCATCTTTTAAATTTACGATCACACGCGAACGTTGATCATCTGCAGCAACTTCTATAGAGCTTGCCTCGCTAGTTGAGACAGGAATTGAGGTTTGCTTTAGACTTTGCTGTGCCTTATCAAAATCCAGGATTAGACGGGAAGGTTGTTCAAGCTGATATGCCTGTGGTTGGGGAGGCAAGCCATTAAACATGATACGGATTTCCGTACCTTGATCAGCTAAACTCATCGGTACAATATTGGTCATACTCACTTGTGCTGATGCAACCTGTATCATTGCGACGGCAACAGCACCCATAGAAAACTGACGGAATGCATGATTCATGGTCTTCGCTTCCCCAAATAAAGAATCTTTAAACTGTTTTTTCATTGTTATTCCCTTAATCTTACGGTGCTGGTCCAATTAAAACGAGTGTTCGAGGTCTTTCCACATAACCCTCTCGTCCATCTGGCACAATTTCCACTAAATCGATCTGAGTTGGGCTAATTTTAATAATGCGCCCTTGATTCATACCCAAATAACTACCCACTTGAACACGCTCAATTTGTCCATCAGGGGTTTGAATTAAGGCAATTGTATCATTGGCTTTGCCACGCATACTACCTTTCATATTAAGAGATTCTAAAGCATAACTTTCCAATGGTTGCGGCTGGCGATTGAAGTTTGGATAAACTCGTTTACCTGCCATAATCTTAAGCTCAGCAGCCAAAGAACTCGGCATAAATGGGCTTTTTAACTGATGCGCTGCATAATTAAACAGAGGTACAGGTGTAAATATAGGTGCAGGTTCAATTGGCAAAGGAGGCTGATTACGAATTTCCGACATTTGCTGATTTACCGCATCAATTCGTGAATCACACCCACCCAATCCACCAATAAGTATTAAAGCAAATAAAATCTTATAATGATTCATTAATGCTGCCCTCCTTGTTCAGGTGAAGCACTAGTAGAGTTTGCAGATCCCGAAGATACACTTGCGCCTACCTGATCATCAACACCTACATAACGATAGGTTTTTGCTTTTACTGTATAATTAATAGCTGGAATATCAGATTTCTTTTGAGTATCCTCTTTTGCTTCAACCGTAAAATCATGCAGAGTAACAATACGAGGTAGTGCAGCAATTCCTGTTACAAAAGCACCAAAAGCATGATAATCACCTGTAGCCTCAATACTAATTGGCTGTTCAATAAAAAACTCTTGCTTAACTTCACTCTCTAAACGAATATTTTTAAACTTCAAACCAGAGTTCACACCAGTCAAGTTAATGTCTTCAACTAAACTTGGAATTTCAGTTTCTTTTGGCAACTGCTCCAATTGCTGATTAAAATTTGCTTCCATTTCCTGCAATTGTGTTTGATATTGCTGTAAATTACGCAGTTTCGAGTCTTTTTCCCTAAATTCATTCAGTAGACTCTGCTCTTTTGCTTGCGCATTCGCAATTGCTTCCAACTGTGAGTTAATCACCACAAAATAACCAAGCGCAAGTACAGCTAGGAAAATAAAAATCCAACAGGTAATTTTAACAGATGCTGGCCAGCTACCGTAATTGTTCATATCCAATGTATTGAACTGTTGGAAAAACTGCTCTACGGTCATATTTTTTTTCTTTGCAGCAACCTCTTGATTCAGTTCATTTAATTCATCTTGACTCATTGTGCCGCTCCCGTTGCTGGTGCTGCCGTTGGACCAGCTTCCGCAGTTGTACCTATTTCACCCAAATCCACGGTGACCACAAAGCTTCCATAGTTTTCCTCAACGCGGGGAACAAGGGAAGTTGCTGTTTTATTTTTATTTTCATCTGCCGCCAAAAAAGAATTCATAAAGGCATTACGATACCAAGGTGATGCTTCGAGATTACGCAATAGTTCAGCTACTGTATTTGGACTTTCCGCTTTACCCTCAATGGTAAACTTATCGCCCAAACGCGTGAATTTGGTCAGATACATGGTTGGAGGTGTGACACGTACCAACTCATCAACTAATCGCACTGTAATTGGCCGTTGTCCTTGCAACCCCTGAATCAACTTCATACGCTCGATAATCGCATTGCGGCGCTCTTGCAAGCCATCCAACGATTTTAGTTGCGTATCCAAATTTTGGTTGGTACTCACAATCAATTGATTGGCCTGTTCCTGATCACCCAGTTTCTGATCAAAATACACCCAACCAGAAAAGACTGATGCAACACCTAATGCAGCAACCCCAACACAAAATGCAACAAACTTTTTCTTTCGCTGTTCTCTTAGCTCATCACGCCAAGGGAGTAGGTTAATCTTTGCCATTAATCAAAACTCCTCAATGCTAGACCACATGCCACCATCAATGAGGAAGCATCATTTTCAATTTTTTTAATGTCAATTTGGGGAGAAAAACCCATTTGTAAAAATGGATTGGCGATCGTGACACGATAACCTAGTTTTTGTTGTAACAATTTTGCCAGCCCTGGGATATTTGCATTTCCGCCCGCAAGCAAAATATGGTCAATTTCATTAAATTGAGAAGAGGAGAAAAAGAACTGAAGTGAACGGGCAGCCTGTTGAACCACTGCATCAAGAAATGGTTCTAGCACTTCAGTATCATAGTCATCTGGCAATGTTCTTTCTTTTTTCGCACGACCTGCCTCTTCGAAAGACAAACCGTAGCGACTCTGAACATCCTGGGTTAATTGACGTCCACCAAATACCTGTTCACGAGTATAGATAATCTTGCCTTTCTGCATGACAGACAAGGTCGTCATGGTATGACCAATATCCAGAACACCAACGGTATTTGCTCCCATTGGCAAGGTGTCAGCGAACACGCTAAAAGCACGTTCCATAGCATAGCTTTCGACATCAGCAACTTTCGCGGCTAGACCAGCAAGCTCTAAAACTTCAACACGGGTGTCCACGTTTTCAGTTCGTGTGGCCACCAAAAGCACATTGACACGATTCGGATTTGCCAGACGGTCTGGCAAAACCTCAAAATCAAGACTAACTTCATCTAAAGGGAATGGAATATATTGCTCAGCATCCATACGGATTTGAACTTCTCGCTCCTCATCCGACATATCGGCATCCATTTCAATGATCTTATGAATCACCATTGAGGTAGGCACGGCAATTGCCACATGAGTAGTGTGAGGGTTCGCAAGGTTGATGACTCTTTCAAGTGCATCACCCACTGCTTCTGGATTGAGAATGCTTTTCTCCACCACACTGTTTTCAGACAGTGGCATCACGGCATAACTTTCAACCCAATATCTACCGTTCTTTACAGAGAGCTCTAATAACTTAACAGTTGTCGAACTAATATCGACCCCTACTAACCCCTTACTTGGTTTACGATATAACCTGAGCACAGTTCTTTCCTATTTATTTTTTTATCCCCAAAAGTACAACTCACTAATCTGTTTTGGTCTTTAATTGATACGGATACAATATCTCATCTAACAATCCGTATGTCTAAAGGATATACTGACCACAATTAGTTTGCCATTCGCTCTTATTAAAACTTACTTATTATGAAAAAGCTATCCAGTTCTGGTATTGTTCGCCCATTTTTTTTGATCCTTATTATTATCTTAGTCTCACTTCCAATGGGATTTTATGGCATGTATCTCTATCTAGCACCCTCATTGCCAGATATGAGTTCATTAAAAAAGGCACCTTTATTAAAACCATTGCAAGTCTATACGGCGGATAACAAACTCATTGCTGAGTATGGTGGCAAACTCTCTATCCCTGTGAAATATGAAGATATTCCTCCCACCTTTATCCATGCTTTTCTGGCTGCTGAGGACTCCTCATTTTTTGAGCATAACGGTATTAGTTTCAAGGGCTTGGGGCGAGCTCTAACTGAATCCGTGACAGGTTCAGATGTGCAAACAGGCGGTTCAACCATTACCATGCAGGTGGCAAAAAACTATTATCTAAGTCCTGAAAGAACGCTGAGACGCAAACTCACCGAGGTGTTTCTAGCCCGAAAAATAGAGCAAAACCTGACCAAGCAGGAAATCTTAAGTTCCTATGTCAATAAAATCTTTCTGGGCAAAAATGCCTACGGCATCGCGGCGGCGGCAAGAATCTATTACAACAAAAATATTAATGAATTAACTACAGCACAAATGGCAATGATTGCGGGTTTGCCAAAAGCACCCTCCAAATACAATCCTGTGGTCAATCCAGAACGGGCGCTTGAGCGGAGAAACTGGATTCTTGGACGCATGCTGCAATTGGGTTATATCAATCAGGCCCAATACCAGAAAGCTGTTGCTGAACCAATTAATCTCAACATGATTGACCGTTCCGTAAGCAATGTCTTTCCTTATGTGGGGGAAATGGTACGGTCTGAGCTGGTTGAGCATTTTGGTGAGCAGGCAATTGATTCTGGCTACAAGGTCTATACCACCATTGACAGTAACCGCCAGCGTTATGCAGAAGAGGCTGTTCAAGAGGGTCTGGAAGCATATGACCGCCGTCATGGCTGGCGCGGTCCTGAAGCGCATGATAAACCACTCAACCAGTTTATGGCCTATGCCAACACTTATCCCGCAGAAGTGGTTAAGGTCACTAATAATTCCTTTGACGCATTAATGCAGGATGGTTCCACAGTTACGGTGAATTGGTCAGGCATGTCCTGGGTAAGACCCTATCGTAATGCCAACAGTGTTGGGGGTGGTCCCTCAAATGCCTCTCAAATTGTAAAAGTAAAAGATATCATTCGCCTGCGTCCAAATGAGAACAAGAGCGTCTGGTCTTTGGTTCAGGTGCCTAAAGTTCAGGGACAATTGATTGCCCTCAATCCAAATAACGGGGCAATTGAAGCGGTGGTTGGTGGTTATAACTTCTATCAGTCCAAGTTTAACCGTGCTGTACAGGGCTGGAGACAGCCTGGTTCAACCATTAAGCCTTTCGTTTATGCACTTGCAATAGAACGTGGCATGACCCCATACACCATGGTGAACGATAGTCCAATCACCATTGGCAAGTGGTCCCCTAAAAACTCTGATGGACGCTATCTTGGGATGATTCCACTCCGTCGTGCACTCTATTTATCACGAAATACCGTATCAGTCCGACTATTACAAAATGTGGGTATTGAGCGCGCACGCCAACTGTTTATGGATTTTGGTCTGGAGGAGGAACAAATTCCGCGTAACTACACCATTGCACTGGGAACCCCACAGGTACTGCCTGTACAAATGGCGACAGGTTATGCCACCTTTGCCAATGGTGGCTATCGAATCCAGCCCCATTTCATCAAGCGGATTGAAGATGCCTCTGGCAAGGTGATTTACGAAACCAAGCCTGAATATGCCTGCATTCCATGTATTAATAATCCAAATGCCTATAATGAACAACAACCTGATGAAACTCAAAAACAGGAAGATGGAGACGTTAAGGAAATCACCAATCAAACTCTGGATGGTGCAACTGCTGCTTCTGAAACCCAAATTACAGCTACAGACACTGATAAAGCAAGCAAAAACAACAGTGACTATCGTCAGGCACAACGTATTTTAAAATCAAGCTCAGCCTATGACATGGCGAATATCTTACGTGATGTGATTCAGCATGGTACGGGTCGCGCCGCACTCAAAATTGGTCGTGATGACCTGGGCGGTAAAACGGGAACCACCAATGATGCCAAGGATGCCTGGTTCGCTGGATTTAATGGAAAACTGGTCGCAATTGCCTGGGTTGGATTTGACCAGCCACGGACGCTGGGCCGCCGCGAATATGGTGGTGTCGCAGCCTTGCCAATCTGGACCAACTTTATGGCGAACTCACTCAAAGATACGCCATCTGCCTGGGTACATCTGGACAAGGAGGCAAAAGAGCCTATTTCCCGCGATAAACTACAGGTCCAGCAAAATGAGGATCAAAAGGAATATCGTGCCTCTCCACCGTTGGCACGTCCATTGTACCGTCCAGCACCACCAGTGCCTGATCGCTCAGCACAAAATGACTTTTCAGACCTACCTGATTCAGCCTCGGGTGAAGAGCAAATCATGGTGCCAACCCGAAAACAGCCACCAGCAATGGGTTCCACGCCACAGAATCCTCCCCCTCAACGGGATCGGATTGAAAACCTCATCAATGAAATTCAGTAAAAGAAACAGGCCATCAAATTGATGGCCTGTTTCTTTTCTGGAAAACATAAATTTGAAACGCGGCTGTCACTGCAAAGTGCCGTTCCTGCTCAATCGTTTTTCGTCGTTCTGGGTTGGCTTTATATGCATAAGGTGTCATGGCAATAAGGTTTCTTAATGCCTGCTGATCCAATGACAAGGGTGCTTCAACAAGCTGTTCATGTTTTAATTCAAACTCGGCATCCAGCTGTTCAACAAATTTCTGCGGCTCGTGCAGGTTGACCTGTTCGAACAATGCCTCACGCAATGCATAAAGATGTCTTGGTGCAGGCGTGGCAATGATTAGATAACCCTCATCTTTCAATACCCTTGTAATTTCCTGCTGAGGAATGGGACTAAATAGGCTGCTACAGACATCAATCGAACGATCTTGCACAGGTAATATTGCCCCTGTCCCTACCACCCAGACTACCCGTGAATTGAGTTTTGCTGCCCTTTGCACTGCGGTTTTGGCAATATCAACACCAACACAGTGTTTCGTACAAGGCTGCATGGCATTGGTATAATAGCCCTCACCACAGCCAATATCCAGAACCGCTTTTGGCTTGAGTTGTTGCAGCAACTCCACCATCATCTGCTGTAAGGGCTGATAAAAACCAGCCTGTAAAAATTCTCGGCGTGCCAGTACCGACTCTGGCGTATCCCCTGGTGTTTTACTGTGTTTATGCTGGACCACATGCAGATTGACATAGCCCTGTTTGGCCACATCATAATGATGCCCTTTTTCACACTGCCAAGAATTTGCGACCAAATTCAATGCTTGGCGACAAACAGGACACATCAATACACTCATCTATTTTCTCCAAACATAAAAAAAGCTGGTATTCACCAGCTTCTCTCTTGAATCATGGCTTAACGTAATTTTAACGTCATTAGTCCCAACACGACCAGGAAAATGGTAATAATCCAGAAACGGATCACCACCTGGGTTTCTTTCCAGCCCTGTTTTTCATAATGGTGATGCAAAGGCGCCATTAGGAATACACGCTTGTTGCGCATCCGTAAGGAACCAATTTGCAGGAACACCGAAACCGCTTCCATCACAAATACACCGCCCATAATCGCAAACACGATTTCCTGACGAACCATCACTGCAATCGTACCGAGCATCGCTCCCAGCGCCAAGGCACCAACATCACCCATAAAGATTTGTGCAGGATGGGCATTGTACCAAAGGAATGCCAGACCAGCACCCACCATGGCAGAACAAATCACCACCAATTCTGATGTATATTTCACATATGGAATATGTAGATAGTTGGCAAAACGGATGTCACCTGACAAATAGGCAAACACACCTAGACCTGCCGCAACCATCACAATCGGCATAATCGCCAGACCATCCAGACCATCGGTGAGATTCACCGCATTGGATGCCCCGTTAATCACCAGATAGGTAAAGCCAATAAATGCCAATCCTAATGGAACAGCCGAAAGTGGGATGGAAAGGTTTTTAAAGAAAGGGATCAGCAAATCCAGCATATTTGCAGTATGAACAGGATTATCCTGCTGTTTTGCAATGATGTATAAGGCAATACCTGCCCCTAATGAAGCAACTGAAGTCCAAAAGAATTTTTTGCGTGCAGGTAGACCAGCATTATCCTTATAACGAATCTTGATCCAGTCATCTGCCCAGCCTACAGCACCAAATACCACCATGACACCTAGAACAATCCAGACATAGGGATTGGATAAGTCCGCCCAAAGCAGAGTACTGATCCCAATCGACAGGAGAATCAGCACCCCACCCATGGTCGGCGTACCCATTTTCTTGGCATGGTTTTCAGGGGCAAATGAGCTGACTGCCTGACCATATTTTAGTGCCTGCAATTTGCGGATCATGATTGGGCCAAGCACCAAACCAATCGTCAAGGCAGTGAGGATGCTGAGTAGCGAACGCAGTGTTAAATAACGAATCACCTGAAATGAGCTTTCATAGCCCGCCAGATGTTCAAATAACCATAACAACATTTAAATTTTCTCCATCAAGTCAGCCATCAGCGTTTCCATATGGGTATAGCGCGACCCCTTGAACAGGAAACTGATCGGCTGTGCGGATTCGCCCAATCCGTATGTTTGGACTAAATTAACTAAAAATGGTAAAGCGTCTGCCTGTGTTGCAAATGCGTGTAACTTTTCTGAATGCGCCGACCCCTGCTGGGCTGCCGTGGCAAACTCACCCACCACGACCAAATGGTCTAACGGCAACGCCGACAGGTCATGGCCCAAGTCATGATGCTCCTGCCAACTGCTGTCACCCAGTTCGCCAATATCCCCCATCACCATGACTTTTAAGCCCTGCTGCTGCAACAATACCTGTGCTGCTGCACGCATTGAGGTTGGATTGGCATTATAGGTGTCATCAATAAATAAACAATGTTGCTGCTGAATGAAATTCAAACGGCCTTTCGCTCCCTGCGCCTGCTCCAGACCCTGGACAATATCATCAAGTTCGATACCAATCGCCAAGGCAAAAGCCGTTGCCGCCGCCGCATTCTGCACATTATGCGCCCCTGCAAATGGCAGGCTCACTGCTCGGCTACCTTGCGGCGTATGCAGGTTAAATTGTGCGGACTGTGGATTAAGCTGAATTTCGCTTGCATACACATCACCGCCCTCGCCAAAACTCAGAATGGGGTGATTATCTGCATTTTGGCGAATGGTGGCCGTGAAATCATCATGTGCAGGGACAACTGCGGTACCATTCGGCAAGATATGTGTGTAGATTTCTGACTTGGCACGGCAAATTCCATCACGTCCACCAAACTCACCCAAATGTGCTGTTCCAATATTCAGAATCCCAGCCACATGCGGTTGCACCAGATTTGAAGTGTAATCAATCTCACCCTGATGACTGGCTCCCAACTCCATCACTGCATACTGGTGTTCTGGACGCAGCTCCAGCAACATCATCGGCACACCCAAATCATTGTTTAGGTTACCCCGCGTAATCAGGGTGGGTGCTAAACGCGACAGGATACTGCCCAGCATTTCCTTGGTGGTGGTTTTGCCACTACTGCCTGTGAGGGCAATCACCTTGAGCTGCGGATTCTGCTGACGGCGATAGGCGCCAAGCTGCCCCAAGGCCACACGGGTATCTTTTACAATCAGTTGGGCAATATCCGCATCAACTGGCCGCTCGACAATGGCGATCTGGCAACCCTGTGTTGCCACTTGCTTTACAAAGTCATGCGCATCAAAACGCTCGCCCTTTAATGCAAGGAAAGCATCACCCTCTTCCGCATGACGTGAGTCAGTCAAAATTCGCTTAATTTCCCCTTGAGGGATCTTATGCTGATGCCATTCACCCTGAGTTGCCTGTTGAAGTTGCTCTGCGGTCCAGGGAGTGAGTGGAACGGTACTGGTGGTTGAGGTATGCATGATTTTTATTTACCTTTTGACCCTATTGTGCAGGATAAGCCGAATCTACAGAATGTGACTGTGCAGCAAGCGCTGACTGTACTTCCACCACATCATCAAACCAGTGACGGACCCCATCAATTTCCTGATAGTTCTCATGCCCCTTGCCTGCAATCACCACAATATCTCCTGCCTGTGCATGTGCCACCGCAAATTTAATCGCTTCACGACGGTCATGGATTTCATGCACAATATGATCAGCAAAATCAATTCCCTGTTTCATATCTGTAAAAATCTGTTTAGGATTTTCAGTACGCGGGTTGTCTGAAGTCAGCATCACAGGGTTGGCATGATCCAGTGCGGCCTGAGTCATGAGGGGGCGCTTGCCACGATCACGGTCACCGCCACAGCCAAATACTGCCCAAAGCTGTCCAGTGACATGCCGTTTTAAGGTGGTTAAAACCTGAATCAAGGCATCAGGGGTATGCGCATAATCGACAACAAATAAGCGGTCAGCATCCTGTATCACCTGCATCCGCCCTGGCGCACCCCTGAGCTGTGGTACAAACTGCACCAGATCAGCCAGGGCAAAACCTGCATATTCTGCTGCAATCAGGCTCGCCAATAGGTTTTCAACATTAAAATGTCCAAGCAGTGGACTTTGAACTGTATAACGACCTGCTGGGCTAATAAGCGTAAAACCCGCCCCACTCAAACGGTATTGCAAATCGGCAATATGATAATCGGCATTTGTTTGAGTCAGGGAATAAGTCAAAATTTTTGGCTGGGATGGATTGGCTTTGGCTGCATCCAGCATGAGACTGGAATGGGTATCATCCAGATTAATGATAACGGCTTTTAAGCTTGTAAACCTGAACAGCAAAGCCTTTGCCGCAGCATAGGCTTCAAGTGTGCCATGATAATCCAGATGGTCACGGCTTAAATTGCTATAAACCGCAATTTCAATCTCACAGCCATTTAAACGGCCTTGCTCCAGACCATGTGAACTAGCTTCAAGTGCAACAAAATTGGCACCCTGTTTGGCATAGTCATGCAATGCGTTCTGCAACTGCAAGGCATCTAAAGTGGTATGTGTTGATGGCGTAAGGTTTGGCAGAATGCCATTGCCTGTTGTTCCCATCACTGCACAACCTTGGTCCTGCGAGCTAATCAACTCGGCAATCAGGCGTGAAATGGTGGTTTTACCATTGGTGCCTGTGACTGCAATTCCACGCAGCGCTGTTACAGGATCGACTGCCTGTAAATATTGCTTCTGCCATTCACCCATTAAATAACGGACTTCGGGACAGACCCATTCATTTGCAAGACCTAGATCTGTTTCACTAATCACCGCCAATGCACCCGCATTCAAGGCATTCTCAGCAAGTAGACGTGTTTTTTCAGGTTGGCTATAACTGTTTAAGGCAATAAAGATTTGCCCTGCTTCAACCTTACGGCTATCCAGACAGAAGCCTTTAAACGGTTGTGTATACCAAGCCACATCTATGCTGATTTGATGTATCTGTTGAAAACTAATCGACATAATCTACCTACGGATTGGGTTTTGTGGGGTATCGAGTGGCTTATCCAGTGGAACATTGAGCAGACGTAAAGACTCCTGCATCATTCGCGCAAACACAGGTGCGGCAACCAGACCGCCGTAATAACGTCCCTGTGGATTTTCCACGACAATGATCATGGCCAAACGTGGATCACTAATCGGTGCAACGCCAGCAAATAAGGCTCGGTACTCATTACTGGAATAGCCTTTACGGTCTGCACGCAACTTGTGTGCCGTTCCTGTTTTACCCCCCACGCGGTAACCAGGAATATTGGCCTGGGTCGCTGTTCCGCCTGGCATGGTAACCTGCTCCAGCATCATCAACACTTGATCGGCAATTTTAGGATCAAGCACCTGTGTACCCTTAGGCGGCTGATCCAGTTTATGCAGGCTTAATGGTACTTCCACCCCATGGTTTGCCAACATGGCATAACCTTGCGCCAACTGCAAAATCGTTGCACTTAAGCCATAACCATAAGCCATCGTCCCCAATTGTGATAGATTCAACTTATCACCTGAGTACAGCAGACCTGCACTTTCCCCTGGAAATTTAACATCTGAACGATGACCAAAACCCACTCGACGGAAGAAAGAGGGTATGGCATCTTTAGGCAAGGACAAGGCTAATTTGGCTGACCCTACGTTCGAAGATTTAACGATAATGCCTGTCAGGGTCAAGGCGCCATAGTTATGGGTATCACGAATCGTATGCGAACCCAAACGCATCGAACCTGGTGAAGTGTTGACAATGGTGTTCGGCGTATATTTGCCACTTTCCAATGCCGCCGCAACCGTAAACGGCTTCATGGTTGAACCCGGCTCAAACATATCAATGGCACCACGGTTACGCATCGCGTCCTTATTGGAAAGCCCATTTTTATCATTCGGGTTATAGGACGGCCAACTGGTCATTGCCAGAATTTCACCTGTTTTCACATCCACCGCAATCGCGGTTGCGGAACGTGCATTGTTTGCCACCCCAGCGGCGGTCAGTTCACGATACATAATGTACTGCAAACGTGAATCAATACTCAGGGTGATATTTTCGCCCGATTCAACTTCCTTAATGACTTCTGAAACTTTTAAACGGTTGCCTTTTTTATCCCGAATAATTTTTTGTTCGCCATCCAGTCCTGCCAGTTGCTTGTTCAACTGCATTTCCAGTCCCTCAATCCCTGTTCCCTCACTATTGGTCAGGCCAATAATCTGGGCATTGGGCTGGGGTTGCGGATAGTAGCGTTTATAACTTTTTTCCGCGTAGACACCCTGAAAGTTACGCTTAACAATTAAATCGGCCTGTTGCGGTGGAATTTCTTTTTGCAGTACCAAATAGCGTGACCGTGGACGATCATTCATCTGCTTCTTCAAACTTTGGCGATCAACACCCACAGCATCCGCCAATTCATCCAGATTCAGGTTTTTATCAGGCAACTGACGTTTTAATTTACGACTGGTCGGGTCTTTTTTGAGCTCAGCCATCGTTTCATCATAAAGCTGCTTGGTTTCCCAATAATCCCTTGGGTCGATGACAATCTTCATAATTGGGGTGCTGATCGCAAGTGGCACGCCATGACGGTCACTGATCACCCCACGCATTGCCTCTAAACGCTCAGTCCGCAGAATATTGGCATTGGCCTTGTTCTGCAAGAAATCCTTATTGACCACCTGTACATAGAAAGCACGCGCCACAATCACCACAAAGCACAGCAGCACCGTTCCCCAAAGCAAGTAAAATCGCCACATATCCAGCGCAAGGGTGGGTCTTTCCGAAATGGACTGCTGTTTTTTTCGTATTGGTTTGCTTCGCTTATCTGCCATACAGCATGCCTTATTTGTCTTGCTTTGAAGTCATAGGTAAAGAAATCACAACCGTTTGTGCCGCAGGCGGTGAAAACATGCGCAGTTGCGTGACCGCACGGGAACCAATCTGTGCCGTGGCACCAAAGGTTTGCTGCTCAATCAGCAAACGGCCCCATTCCGCGTTTAAATCATCCTTTTCACGCATGTAGGCACTTAAGTCACGATAATCATGGCGATACTCAAATACCTGAAACACCACCATCATTGCACTGACAAACACCAGTGCAACAAGTACAGCGTAAACAACAACCTTTTTTAGTCCCTTGTTGCCGCTTGATAAAACATCATCATTATTGTTGTTATTCATTGTTTGCCTTTTTGCTCTAAACGCTCCGCCACGCGCAGCCATGCGCTCCGCGAACGGGGATTTGCCTTGACTTCCGCTTCACTGGCGCGAACACGTGAAACTTTCTTTAAACGTCGGGTATCCACCTGTGCCTGTGGCATGCCCCAGCCTGAATCCTCAGCCAGACTCGATTCTTTTTGAATAAACTGCTTGATTAAACGGTCTTCCAGAGAATGGAAGCTGATCACCGCCAACTGCCCTTTTGCCTTGAGCAATTCTACCGCCTGCGGCAGGAATGTCTCAATGTCATCCAGCTCCTTGTTAATGGCAATACGAATGGCCTGAAAGCTACGGGTTGCGGGATGCTTATGCTTTTCCCATTTTGGATGTGCGGTTTTGACAATTTCAGCAAGTTGCGCGGTGGTGGTGATTTCACCCGCCTGCTTAATCGCTTTGGCGATACGGCGGCTGTAACGCTCCTCACCATATTGATAGATAATATTGGCCAGTTTTTCTTCTTCGATTTCAAGCAGCCATTGTGCTGCGGTTGGACCCTGCGAATTATCCATCCGCATATCCAGTGGCCCGTCCTGCATAAAGCTAAAGCCACGCTCTGCCTGATCAAGCTGCGGCGATGATACGCCCAAATCCGCCATAATGCCATCGACTTCAGTAATGCCAATTCTGACAAGCTCAGCCTGAATATCGGCAAAACTGGCATGGATGATCCTGAAACGGGAATCTTCCTGTTCCAGTTGTGCCGCAACCTCAAGCGCCTGGGGATCTTTGTCAAATGCGTAAACACGCGCATCCTGATCCAGCTTTGAAAGTAACAGTCGGGTATGTCCTCCACGACCAAAGGTGGCATCGACATAAATGCCTGTGTCGCGACCTGCCAATACGCCATCAACGGTTTCATGAAGTAAGACAGAAATATGCGACATAAGAAATAGATCAATAGCTAAAAATGTAACTGCACATTATTACCTTGTTTTATGCCAGTACCAAACGACTTTTTGTAGAGAATTCTTAACTTTCTATAGATAAAACCGTTTTCTTGATCTTTTTGGCAAAGAAAAAAGCAAATACATCGTGTGTATTTGCTTTTCACGTTTATTTACGCTGCTTTTGTTCTGAGTGTTTATTGCTTCTCTGTATAAATCTGGTCGAAGACCGCACCATTTACAAAGTGGGTTTTCTGCGCCTTTGCCCATCCACCGAACACATCATTAATGCTAAACAACTTAATTTTTGGAAATTGTGCTGCATATTTTGCCGCAACCTGAGGATTACGGGGGCGGAAATAATGTTTCGCCGCAAGCTCCTGTCCCAACGGTGAATAAAGGAAGTTTAAATAGCCACGCGCCAACTGGCGGTTTCCATTTTTATCCACGGTCTTATCAACGATTGCAACCGAGGGTTCTGCCAAAATTGAAATGGATGGATAAACAATTTCATATTTATCCTTGCCAAGTCCCTGAGTCGCCAATAAAGCCTCATTTTCCCAAGACAACAGCACATCACCAATGCCACGCTCAGCAAAGGTGGTTAATGAACCACGCGCACCAGAGTCCAGCACCTTGACATTTTGATACAGCTTTTTCACCAGATCACGCGCTTTTGCATCGTTTCCACCTGGCTGCTTCAACGCATAGCCCCAGGCAGATAAATAAATCCAGCGTGGCGCCCCCCCTGTTTTTGGATTTGGGGTAATAATTTCCACACCCTCTTTGGTCAGGTCATTCCAGTCCTTGATGTTTTTAGGATTGCCTTTGCGCACAAGGAATACCACGGTTGAGGTATATGGTGCGGAATTATCCTTGAACTGTTTTTGCCAGTCCTTTCGAATCAGGCCTGCATTGGCAATTTCATCAATGTCATTGGCCAGCGCCAAGGTCACCACATCCGCCTGCAAACCATCAACCACAGATCGCGCCTGTTTGCCAGAGCCGCCATGAGATTGCTTGAAGTCAACCTCCTGACCTGTACGTTGTTTCCAGTATTGCCCGAATGCCTGGTTATATTCCTGATAGAACTCGCGTGTTGGATCATAGGAAACATTCAGGAAAGTTGTTGCCGCCTGTGCCACTCCACCCAGCCCCAATGCCAATACAGCAGTCGCAATTAATTTTTTCATTGACCGATTACTCGTTTTTCGCCCCATTGACGACCACTATATTTCTTTATAATTATTTTACAATCATATGATTATATTAATAATTTTTTTATTATCCAGTTTTAGAGATATAGTAAAACTGCCTACACTTAGCAGAAAAAAAGCTAGAATTAAGAAAGTTTAATAAAATAAAGAATAATGACACTTCTTCACGCTTTCTACATATTTGCCTGCTAAATTTAACTTGCACACAAAGTAGCCACACAGCTATAAATATTGGACATAAAATTAATGGAATTTTATCTTTTTTGCAAAAAATGTGACTTAGTTCTACTTTTTCATTAATATTTATGTTTGAATTGTATCATTAAAGCAATACTATATTCGCTTAGTTAGTCTTGTAGACTCGAAATCATGTAGGGGCGTAGCAATGCGAGCATTAAAATTGAAAAAAACATTATGCTTAAGTTTATTTTTGGTATGTTCAGTCCAGTTCGGGCATGCAGCTGCAATTAAAGAAAGCAGTAACATAAAAACGATTGATAAATCGACTTCATCTTCACTTATTGGCAAGGCGCTGGATCAGCAAAAACGCAACACCAGCATGATTCCATCGACAGATGATGAATTGAAAATGTTGAACACCATCCGCACCACGCCAACACAGAATTTCTTTGCAACGCAGAACCAGCGTTTTTCACGTTTTGTGCAGAGTCTGTTCCAGCAGCAAAATTCCTGATTTTTTAAATATGTAGTCCCCTTGCATGTTTAAATGGGCCTAGTCATGTCGTGACTAGGCTTTTTCGTTATAATAGTGCCAATTTTATTTTAAAAACCCCATTCCGCTATGAAAGTTCGTACCCGTATTGCTCCCTCCCCTACAGGCTTTCCGCATGTAGGTACTGCCTATATTGCCCTGTTCAACCTGTGTTTTGCCAAACAGCATGGTGGTGAGTTCATTCTCCGTATTGAGGATACCGACCAGCTTCGCTCAACACCTGAATCTGAAAAGATGATTCTGGACTCTTTGCGCTGGCTGGGTCTGAACTGGTCGGAAGGTCCTGATGTTGGTGGACCACATGCGCCTTATCGCCAGTCGGAACGGATGGGAATCTATAAGCAGTATGCTCTGGAATTGGTTGAAAAAGGTCATGCTTTCTACTGTTTTGCAACTGCGGAAGAACTTGACCAGATGCGTGCTGAACAGCAGGCGCGTGGTGAAACACCCAAATATGATGGTCGTGGGCTAAAATTATCACAGCAAGAAGTGGAACATCGTCTTGCTGCGGGCGAGCCCCATGTGATCCGCATGAAAGTCCCTGAACAGGGTGTATGTAAGATCAATGACCTGTTGCGTGGTGAAGTGGAGATTCCCTGGGCACAGGTGGACATGCAGGTACTGTTAAAAACTGATGGTTTGCCAACCTACCACCTTGCCAATGTGGTTGACGATCACCTAATGGAAATCACCCATGTATTGCGCGGCGAGGAATGGCTGCCTTCTGCACCAAAGCACCAGTTGCTGTATCAATATTTTGGCTGGGACATGCCAACCCTGTGCCACATGCCTTTATTGCGTAACCCAGACAAATCAAAATTGTCTAAACGCAAAAATCCAACCTCAATCAACTACTATCGTGACATCGGCGTGTTACCAGAAGCCCTGCTCAACTATTTAGGCCGTATGGGCTGGTCTATGCCAGATGAGCGTGAGGTGTTCACCTTAGAGGAAATGGTGGAAAACTTTGATGTACAGCGTGTTTCACTGGGTGGTCCAATCTTTGATGTTGAAAAACTCAACTGGCTGAATGGTCAATGGATCAAGGCACTGACTCCTGGACAATTGCTGGACCGTTTACTGGCATGGAAAAATGACCGTCAAACGCTGGAAGATATTGCCACCGCCATTCAGCCACGTATTAACCTATTGTCTGAAGCGGTAAACTGGGCAGGTTTCTATTTCAACCACATGCCTCAAATCAGCAAGGAACAGTTTGAAAGCAAGAAATTGACTGAAGAACAGGTTCGCCAAAGTCTACAGTTTGCCATTTGGCGTCTGGAAAGCCAGTTCACCTGGAACAATGACACAGTCAGCCAGACACTGATGGACCTGGCAAACCAGATGGAAGTGAAGCTGCGTGACTTCATGCCTGCATTCTTTATTGCGATTGCAGGTTCAACCAGCTCCACGCCTGTCATGCAATCCATGGTGACCATTGGGCCTGACCTGACCTTTGCCCGTCTACGCCATGCGCTTGAGATTGTTGGTTCTCCAAGCAAGAAAGAACTGAAAGTTTGGGAAAAGTTGAATGAAACGCTGAAATTGCCGAAAAATGATGCAAACAGTGAAAATTAATTCAATCTAATCATTGACGTGTGATGGCAATCCCCCTAAGATTGCTGTCACACATACTGGGGTCATAGCTCAGTTGGTAGAGCGCTACAATGGCATTGTAGAGGTCAGCGGTTCGATCCCGCTTGACTCCACCAAGTTTCTTATGTGTATGTTTCATCTGCGCTATGCAGATAAATGACTGCCTCATCTGTCCCTATCGTCTAGAGGCCTAGGACATCGCCCTTTCACGGCGGTAACCGGGGTTCGAATCCCCGTAGGGACGCCATATTCTGTTTATCCAATAATTATACTTTTCTCTCAATCTTTCCATTATTCAGATTGCACATTTCCGAATTTTCCATAAAATAGCCGCTTCTCCATGCTTGGACAAATTGTGCTATGCAATCTTCCAACTCAAATGCGAATTCAGAAACCAAGGCACTGAAACGTGCGATGAGTACCCGCCATTTGGTCATGCTTTCTTTAGGTGGCGCAATTGGTACAGGCCTGTTTCTTGGTTCTGGTGAAGTCATCGCCCAAACAGGTCCAGTTGGTGCCATCATTGCCTATATTTTAGGTGGCCTGATCGCCTATATGGTCATGCTCTGTCTAGGTGAACTGGCGGTACACATGCCTGTGGCGGGTTCCTTTGGTGCATACGCGCAAAAATACATTGGTCCAGGTACGGGATACATGATTTCCTGGGTCTACTGGCTGACATGGACCGCAACCTTGGGGACCGAATTTACAGCTGCGGCCTTGCTGATGCAGGAATGGTTTCCACATATTTCCATGTGGATCTGGACCATTATCTTTGCCATCACCATTTTTGCATTGAACCTCAGCTCAACCCGTATTTTTGCTGAATCTGAATTTTGGCTGGCACTGGTTAAAGTGGTGACTGTGGTTGCCTTTATTATCCTGGGTTTGCTGGCAATTTTCGGCCTGATTCCTTTCCACGGTGCCGAGTCTGCCCCTCTATTCCATAACCTTACTGCGCAGGGCTGGTTTCCTCAGGGACTGGTTCCAATTTTCACCACCATGCTGATTGTAAACTTTGCCTTTTCAGGCACTGAACTGATTGGAGTGGCAGCAGGTGAAACCAAAGACCCTGCAGTGAATGTGCCAAAAGCCATCAACGCCGCAATATGGCGGCTACTGATTTTCTTTGTCGGCACCATCGTGGTGATTAGTGCCTTATTGCCATTTCAGGTTGCAGGCCTAGGTGGTGAGGGCGTAAGCAACAGCCCTTTCGTGACTGTGTTTAACTACATCGGTATCCCTTATGCCGATGACATTATCCGCTTCGTGATTATTACCGCACTGTTGTCTGCCGCCAATTCTGGTCTGTATGCAGCATCACGGATGATGTGGTCATTGTCCGCCCAGCGCCAGCTTCCACAAGTGTTCTCGCGCCTGTCGAGTAGCGGCACACCTGTGATTGCACTGGTGGTCACTATGTTTGGTGCAATTCCAGGACTGTTATCAGAGCATTTTGCCCCTGAAACCATTTTTAAGAATTTACTCGGTATTGCCGCTTTTACTATGGTGATTGTGTGGATGAGCATCTGCTGGAGCCAGTTCAACTTTAGACGTACATGGTACAAGGCTGGTCACTCCGCAAAAGACCTAAAGTTTGCTGCGCCACTTTATCCGATTGTTCCGATTCTGGGTTTTGTCTTCTGCTTTATTACAGGTTTAAGTATGGCGGCAGATCCTGAAATGCAGGCTGGCTTTATCGGATGTTTACTGTTTATCGCAGCCTGTTATCTCAGCCATTACGTTTTCTATCGTGACCGTACATAAAATTGACTCAATAAAAATGCACTTGCACTTCGCCAAAGCTTCAATCGCTTTGGCTTGCTCAAGCTGCATTTTTTATCTCCATAAAAAGGCGATTTGGCTGAAACAACTGACCTTAAAACCATTTTTGCTTATTTATTCCGCACAACGCTTTATTTTTAGACACTTATCAAGTTTTTCTGGATTTTCCTGAGAAAAGTGTTTGACACCCTATGCAATTCAACCTAATATACGCCCACCTCTGAAACGTCCCTATCGTCTAGAGGCCTAGGACATCGCCCTTTCACGGCGGTAACCGGGGTTCGAATCCCCGTAGGGACGCCAATTTATTTAAATAAATTAATCAGATGTATGCCTCAATAAGTCCCTATCGTCTAGAGGCCTAGGACATCGCCCTTTCACGGCGGTAACCGGGGTTCGAATCCCCGTAGGGACGCCAGATTCTAAAAAAGCCACTGCATTGACAGTGGCTTTTTTTATTGGACATATCCAATTTACAGGGCGTATACAATACGCCCCTACCCTAATCTGTTCCGATACCAACCTGTACTTCCAGCCGTCCTGACTGTACCCGTAAGCCACGAATCTCAAACTGGTCCACCAGTTGCTGTACCAGCTCACGGCTTTCCTGCAAAATGTTCAAGCCAGGCAGGATGCTAAAATCAGACAGGCTGAGCAGCTTATCAACCATCCATGAACGATTGTTAATAAAATCAATAAAGCCCGCTTCCTCAAGGTCGATATACCAAATGCGGTGCCCCTCTTTCTGGATGCCTGGTACATCACGGATCAGGTGGTTGATTAAAAAAGGAATGGGCAAGGAATTAATGACTTCAAAGCTGACATTACCCACCCGACGTGCCGCCCAATTGGTTAGCGTGCCACCATGACGGATTTGCAGGTCCAGATGCTCATCAATCTGGCGTAAACGCAGATATTTTTCCTGACCAATGCGACATTCCAGCACATTGAACTCAAGCGAAAGACGATAGAGAAAACGACGGTAATGCCCGTCCAGTTCAATGTGAAAGCGGTCATTGCCACATTCCACCTTAATGTCATCAATTTCCGCCCGATTGATGCGTTTACGCAATTGGCTGTTCAATAACATTTCAGGCAAATACAGGGTAATTGTACCTTTACCCAGAGATGCCCTCGCCATTGCCAGTGCAACCTGACGTGCTGCTTCACTGGTCTCGGAAACCATGTCACGCACGGAATTGCGCATCCCCTCCACTCCCCGTTTGGTCTGGTGGGTCACATGATCCAAGGCATCCAGTGCGGCATCCGCAACACCTGCAATATTACGGGATGTGTCCGTGGCAAATTCAACCGCATCCTGCGCATGTTGCAGGGTCTTGTTGATCAGCCGACGTGACAGTGATGGTTTTTCACCCGATTCATCTGAGTCTGCTGGCATAATATCAAACATTGCCTTTTTATCATCTTGTCGATTCAAGATGTTCTCCCTCTTCCCTTTCTTACTGGCCCATTTCTATGGGCTACACTCTACTTAAACTTATTCAACGTTTTTTTCTAGATTAGCATGCAACGCATGGCAAATTGCGTCTTTTTGTTGCGTAACTTCAAATTATTTAATGCGTCAGACATACAATCCCTAATAAAAAAACGTTACTTTTCATCTTCTTTGATGGATGTGTTTTCAGGTTGCTCGGGTCGTACCCACACCTGTTCCAGACGGATGGTTTTATACTTTTCCAAAGCCTGCTGGAGTAACTCAATCTTTTCTTCCACACCCTCAAAATGGAAATGAACAATCTCCCTCAGCGCCACCCATGCAGCCTGCAGCCTGTCAAAATCATTGCCCTTTTCCAGTTTTTGCTGCATCCAGTTAAACAGGTCCTGAGCCCGCTGCTGCTGTTCAAACTGATAGGCAAACAGCCCGCTTGTCAGCCCAGCCTCAACCGTCTGCTCACGCAACAAACGCAGCATGTGCTGCAATCGTTTACTTTGTTGCTCAAGGTAGACCTTTAAAATATCCTGATGGAACCATTGGGCAAATGCAGTCATTTCTGCAACCACCACATCCCGCTGGTCATATAAGGCCATTCTTTCAGGATGATGTTTATCCAGACGAATATCGCCCAGATAGGCCATTAAGCCCTGCGCTAGAATGGTCTGGATTGATCCCAGATTTAAATTGGTCTCATCCAATGCCTTTGTATTGGTCAGTGTTGTTGTTAATTGCTCAGGTTGGTTCAATAATTTCAACATATCAGGATTGGCCTGAACAGCAAGCCATAAACGCCCAAGTTGTTGTTCAGCATTATCCTGTGTGATTGCCGAATCATTTTCAGGGTTTAAAATACGTTTTAACGCTGCCTGCATGTTATTTGAATGAGCCAGGCTCACAAGAATGGTCTGATCCATTAAAAGCTGTGGCGCGCTGGCAATCACATCCTGACTATAAGGAAGATGCAACTCTCTTCCACCCAGTATCCCACCCAAGGATTTCCCCAGTGAATTTAAACCACGTCCGACATCAGCCAAGATATTGGTTTCAGTTGCCCGTGTCTGCAAGATGTTGACGGGTAACAACAGGCTCACTGCCCGCTGCAACAGCATGGCATGGGTTTTCTGGTCAATCGGTTTGCCATATTGGTTTAACAACTCAACTGCATATTCCACATCACTCAGTTGTGGCTTATATTCAGGCTGGTTCCGCTTAATCAGACAGTCGATATAGCCATAAAAGGCAACTTCATTGTGCTGGGTGGATTGCTGCGCCGCCCATTCATATTGCATGATGGCCTGCGCATATTGCCCTGCACCTGCATAGGACTTTGCCAGTGCCACCGCATACTGGGCACTTGGATATTGCTGCTGAAAATGATGAAGCAAATCCAGTTTAGGCTGCTGGTCCAAACATGGGGCGAGTTGACGCAAATAGATGTTGATTTGCTGCTGGGTCGGTTGTGGCGTAATGAAGTTCAGTCGATACATCAGGCATTGTTCATACCAGGCATGTTTTCTGGCATGGGTTTCATAGACAGGAATAAACTCATCTTCAACCAATTGAATCAGCTGTGTTGAATACAGGATGTCCTCTTCCGTCTCATGCCTGAATTTCCATTGTTTTGGCAAAGACATCTTAAAGAGCCGTAAAAAGAAATTGGCACTGAGATCTGGACTTTCCATACTCACCAGCATCAACTTGTCCTGAGTGGAAAAATGTTCCTTGCCCTTTGCAATCCGAGACAAACGCAATTTTAGAATTTTGGTGGATAACATGCGTTTCCTTTCACAACCGTAAATAGACCCTAGAATAAAACTATCATGACTGATTGTACTTTTGCGAACAGGTTTAGACGAGCTGTATATAGACCTTTGGCTTAACTCCAGCGCTGATTCGATAGCAGTTAAAAGTACAAAACAAGTAAAATTATGTATTTGAATAATTCAGGATTTTAGCTTTTGCATAATTTTCGCTAAAATAGCCAAAACACTATAGGAATCCTCTATGCAATACCGTTGCCCTAAATGTCAAAGCGTGAAAATTATGCCTGTCAGTCAGGGTGCCAACAGCCCTCGTCCCAACGTGCCAAAAAGCCTGGTGCTTCTCGTTCCCGCCATTTTTATTTTACTGGTTTTGGTGCTGATCAGTGTTGGGATGTGGATTTTTGGTCATGGTGCAGGACAAACACTGCAAATCGCAACAGTTGCGGTATTTGGTGTTTGTGTAATTGCAGGTGTTCTGTTCTGGCGTGATCTGCCAGATTTTAAAATCTCCATGCAGGCCTTTATGCAGGCACAAAAGCACTGGAAATGCCGTGACTGCAATCATGAATGGCAGAATTAAACCATATAAAAGAAGTGGGTTTCACATCAGCTTAATGCTGATGTGAATGACCATGTTCCTCATCTTCATCATGTTGATGCGTATGCTGGCAATTCATTTCTGTATCATCCTCAATTTGTAAGGTCACCTCGGCAATACCATGCTCGTGCGATAGCATCTCCGCTGCGGCATGATGCAGCTGGTTCCGATCAGCATTTGGCGCGAACAGATGTACAGTCAGATGAATATTTTTTGAAGTGATCGCCCAGACTTTCAATTGATGGATACTTTCAACGCCATCCAGCGCCAGTAAGTCATTGCGCAGCTTTTCAATATCCACCTCTTCAGGCACCCCCTCCAGCAAAATATTGATACTTTGCTTAAGCAGAATCCATGTTCTTGGCAACACCCAGAAACCAATCGCAACCGCAATAATCGTATCGACCCAATACCAGTTGGTGAAATAGATGATAATTGCACCAATAATGACACCGACCGAACCCAGAGCATCGCTGAGCACCTCTAAATAGGCACCTTTTACATTCAGGCTATCGGCAGCACTCGACATTAAAATCTTCATTGAGATCAGGTTAATCACCAATCCAATTGATGCAACAATCAGCATCCCTAGACTCTGAATTTCAGGCGGCTGGGTAAAACGCTGGTAGGCCTCATAAAGAATATACATCGCCACAAAAAACAGCATAGAGGCATTAAACAATGCCGCCAGAATTTCAAAGCGTTGATAGCCAAAAGTCCGTTTGTTGTCTGCTGGGCGTTTGGCGATTTGAATCGCCGCCAAAGCAATCGCCAAAGCGGCTGCATCGGTAAACATATGTGCAGCATCAGACAGCAAGGCCAGACTTTGTGTAATTAAGCCTGCAATGACTTCAATCACTAAAAATGTGCTGGTGAGTATTAAGGCAATAGTAAGTTTTCTGGCATTGCCCTCAGTCACCACTGCATGACTATGGTCATGCCCATGATGTCCACTCATGTTGGACTCCTTATATACAAAGCTCAAACTGCTTTTTAATTACACTATCTCAAATCATTAATGAATATGATTTATGAAGTGCAAATAATTGTCTTAAAATCTTTCGATCCTATATCTCTAGTACACATTTACTATCGTGGCGGCGGCATGGATGCCGCCCGTTGGACAGGGGTTACAGGGATGTACCCTCTGTCCAACAAAAGATTTTTGTTACTTTTCATCTTTGAAAAGTAAGGCAAAAACTTTATACACACCACATTCAGAATTTCGATGACTTATGAAATATTGCTAGACTGAACAGCAGCTTTCTCATTCATCCAGCGATAAACCACAGGCAAGATCAGCAACGTCAGTAAAGTCGATGAAATAATTCCACCAATCACCACCGTTGCCAATGGACGCTGTACTTCCGCGCCCGTACCCGTGGCAATCGCCATCGGAATAAAGCCCAGTGATGCCACAAATGCCGTCATTAACACGGGACGCAAGCGTAAAATCGCCCCCTGCCAAGTGGCATGATGCAAATCGAATTGCGCTCTCAATTCCTTAATAAAACTAAGCATCACCAGACCATTTAATACAGCCACACCAGACAGCGCAATAAAACCAATGCCTGCCGACATCGACAAGGGAATATCTCGCAACCACAGCGCAACCAGACCACCTGACAAGGCAAATGGCACACCACTAAACACCAACAGGCTTTCCTTAAAGTTATGGAACACCGCCATTAATAAAATAAAGATAGTGATCAAAGCTAAAGGAATGACGATTTGCATTCGCGCTGCCGCAGAAGCCAAGTTTTCAAACTGCCCGCCATATTCCAGCCAATAACCTGCGGGTAGTGGTTGCTGTTTCAGTGTTGCCTGTAACTCCTGCACAAATGAGCCCAGATCACGCCCCTCGACATTTGCAGTGACAATAACTCGTCGCTTGCCATTTTCACGCCCCACCTGACTCATGCCTGAAATGGTTTCTACTTTGGCGACATCCTGCAACTGAATCAAACCGCCATTCGGCAATTGAATCGGCAACTGTGCCAGAGTCTGTGCGGTACGTTGTTCATCAGGCAAACGGATCTCAAAGTCAAAACGACGATCACCCTGTAGAATCTGTCCCACATTCTGCCCGCCAACACTGGCAGCGACCACATCCTGAATGGTTTTGACCGACAGGCCATATTGCGCTGCCAATGCATGATTGATATCCACATTGAGCACAGGCAAACCCGTGGTCTGCTCTACTTTCACTGCGGTTGCACCCGAAATTTTCTGCACCTTTTGCGCAATCGCCTGTGCCTGCGTATTCAGCACATCCATATCATCGCCAAAGACCTTGATCCCGACATCACTGCGTACACCAGAAATCAGCTCATTAAAACGCAGCTCAATCGGTTGTGAAAACTCGCTGTTATTACCTGGAATGGTTTCCAGAAATTCCTGCATACGCGTACGCAGTTCATCTATGCTTTGTTTCGGGTTTTCCCATTGATCGCGTGGTTTTAATAAAATCACCGCATCGGAAATATTCGGTGGCATCACATCGGTGGCAACCTCAGCAGTCCCCGTTCTGGCAAATACAGCCTTTACCTCTGAAAAATTCTTCAAAATCAGCTTTTCGGTATTTTCCTGCATGCGTAAAGACTGTTCCAGACCTGTGCTTGGTGAACGCATTTGTTGTAGGGCAAAATCTCCCTCACTCAATTGTGGCGCAAATTCACTACCAATTTGTGTGGTCAATACACCCGTTAACACCAGAATACTGATGGCTAAAGCCACCACAACCATTTTAAAGTGATATGCCCAATCAAGGATGTGCTGATATTGACGTTTTAGCGTCTGCATCCAGCGAGATTCTTTCTCCTTGACTTCACCTGTAATCAACAGGGCAACTGCTGCTGGCACAAAAGTCACCGACAGAATCATGGCACCGAGTAAGGCCATCACCACGGTCATCGCCATTGGATGGAACATCTTTGCTTCTACACCTGTCAGTGCAAAAATCGGCAAATACACTACCATAATGATGGCTTGACCAAATAGTAAGGGTTTTCGTGCCTGTTTTGCCGCAAGGAACACTTCTCTAAACCGTTCCTGCCGTGTTAATAAGCGTCCTGTATGATGCTGTGCCTCCGCCAGCCGTCGAATACAGTTCTCCACGATCACCACCGCACCATCAACAATGATGCCGAAGTCCAACGCCCCCAGACTCATCAGGTTGGCACTGATATTCTGCTGTGCCATGCCAGTTAAGGTGAACAGCATGGATAGTGGAATCACGCAGGCGGTAATCAAGGCTGCACGGAAGTTGCCCAGAAAAATAAACAGGATCACGATCACCAGAATCGCGCCTTCTACCAAGTTCTTTTGAACTGTTTTGATGGCTTTATTGACCAGACTGGTACGGTCATACACCGTTTCAATTTCCACGCCTTTTGGCAATGTCGATTGAATTTCCTTGACCTTGGCATCAACCGCCTGTGCAACAGTACGGCTATTTTCCCCCATCATCATCATGGCAATGCCCAGTACGGTTTCCTCACCATTATAGGTCGCCGCACCTGTACGCAAGTCATGTCCAATCGCAACCGAAGCCACATCTGCCACACGAATTGGCAGGCCATTTTTCACTGAAACAGTAATGTTCTGGATATCCTCAACACTGCTGAGCATGCCAGGGACACGTACGGTCAGTTGCTGCCCATTTTCTTCTATAAAACCCGCTCCACGGTTTTCATTATTCTCTTGCAGCGCAGCCTGAAATTCTGTTAAGGAAATTTGCAGTTGCTGCAAACGTTTTAGATCAGGCGATACAATATAGGTTTTGTTGTAGCCACCAATACTGTTGATTTCAGCCACACCTTTGACGCGTTGCAATTGCGGACGCACAATCCAGTCCTGAATTTCACGCAAGTCCATTGCGCTATAAGGCGTGCCATCTTGCTTTTTTGCATCAGGCTTGGCCTTGATCACCCACTGGTAAATCTCGCCAAGTCCTGTGGAAATCGGCGACATCACGGGATCAACCGCATCAGGCAATTGCCCATCCGCTTCCTGTAAACGCTGATTAATCAACTGTCTTGCCCAGTAAATATCAGTGCCATCTTTAAAGATAATGGTGACTTGTGACAGACCATAACGAGAAATCGAACGGGTCTGTTCCAGATCAGGAATCCCTGCCATTGCTGTTTCAATCGGATAGGTAATCCGCTGTTCAACCTCCAATGCAGTATAGCCATTGGCTTGGGTATTAATCTGTACCTGCGTATTGGTAATATCGGGAACCGCATCAATCGGCAGCTTTTGATAACTCCAAACACCAACCGCAATCCATGTCATAACAAACAGCATCACCCAAATGGCGTTGCTGATCGCAAACTGAATCAGCCGATCAAACAAACCTTCAGGTTTGGGAAGTTGAGAAATGTTAGTGTCCATGCTCGGCCTCCCCTTTCTCAAGCTCCGATTTCAGCAAGAAACTGCCTGCTGCCACATAAGACTGCCCCTCACTGAGACCCTGAATAATTTCGACCCATTGCCCATCCCCTTGCGCTTTTGAAATGTGACGTTGACCGACCTGAACAGGGACGGCTTTAAAGTCAAAACCTTTGTTCTGGTTGGCTTGCGCAACAAAGACCACATCCTTGCCCTCAACCTGCTGAATGGCTTCCGCATTGACACGGATCACAGATGCTCTAGAGCCTGCCTGTAGTTCCACATTCACCATCAGGTTTGGACGTAACTCAGCCGCATTGGACAACACTTTGGCACGAATCTGTAGACGGCCTGTTTGTGCATCGGCCTCCGTGGTTAGACTTTGGACCTGGGCATTAAAGAGATTACCTGTTTGCAGCGATTTAAAACGAATCTGCTGATTTGGCTGTACATTGATATTCGCCATAGTCGGCAACACAAATTCCAGCCACAACTGATCGAGCTGATCAATAGTAAACAATTGATCCGCAAGCTGAACGTTCTCACCAATCACGATGTCTTTATTACTGATCACACCACTGATTGGTGCGGTTAAGGTATAACGACCATTGGAGCCAGAGCCTGCACCAAAAGCAGTCAAACGCGAACGGGCTGCCTGCACCTGAATTTGTGCCTGACGATAGGCATTGTAGGCACGTTGTTCGTCCTGCTTGGCAGAAATTCCTTGCGACCATAAGCGATGCTCACGCTCATAATCCTGTTTGGCCAAATCCAGATTAGTTTGGGCAATTTGCAGATTGGCCTGTTGATCCACCAAATCAGGAACAAGCAGATTTGCCAAAGCCTGACCACGTTTCACTTGCTGACCCAACTCAACGTAGACCGATTCAACACGGCCTGCAAAGCTTGGAGAAACATGCGCCTGACGGTCGGTATTCACCATCAGTTTTGCAGGGAAAGTTTGAACCTGATTGACCTCACCTAATGCCACCTGTTCCAGCTTGACACCATGTTGCTGTATCTGCTCGGTGGTTAAGCTGAGACTTTCCTCATCATGTTCTTCACCCTCGTCATGCCCATGTTCATCTTTTTCATTTTCCTGATGCGCATGTCCCTGCTCTGCATTTTCAGGCGTTTTATTTTTACCACTCCATAACAATCCACCCGCCAGCAACAGGGTAATGAGCGCAATAACAACAATCCAAAGCCATTGAGAATGTGTTTTCTGTTTGATTGTCATGACTTTATTCTCCTATCTGGTTTGGAAAAGCGTTACGTTGCTGCCACATGCGTTGATTGAGCTGTATCAGGGCATCTTTGGCCGTGATTTGCTCAACAGCCAGGCCCATACGGGCGCTTTGCACTTCAATGCTGAGCTGCCATGCCTGTTTCAGCAGTTGTACCTTGCGTAAGCGCACATCCTGTAGCTGCATGGTCGCTTGCTGCACGTCCGTCACCGCAAACTTGCCTAAACGAAAACCCTGTAAGGTTTTTTTCTGGACCTGAACCGCCAATGGAATCTGCTGCTCATTCAGTTGCTGGAACTGTACCTGTAACCCTTTTAGCTCAGCCAGACGCACATCAATATCCATCTGGTTCTGCTGGCGGTAGAAACGCTGCTGTTGCTGAATCAAGCTTTGTTTGGCCTCGGCAATCTGGATGCCATATTTTTGTGTGCTGAAAATATTGAGTGGAATCTCAACACCCAACCGAATTTGGTTTTCGCTGTTTTGATCTGCTGAACGGGTACGATTTACCCCCAGTGTCATGGTCGGCTGTGGACGTGACTGCGCCTTGAGTTGTTGAATATGTGCCTGTTGGCGTTGGGTTTCCAACTGTAGACCACGTTCAAACACATTCTGGTTTTGCTCAGCTACTGGCTTAATCCGTATCGCCTGTGCCCACAGATCAGTAACACTTGGTTCAATCACAAATGTATTGCGGTTTTCTCCCCACAGGCTAGCCAATTGCTTCTGCGCCACTTGCAGTTGTAAATCCGCTTGTTGGTAAATGCGCTGGTTTTCCAGATGGGCAATTCGAATCCGATCCACATCGACCTGTGCAATACCGCCTGCCTGATAACGCTTCTCCGATACCTCCAGATTTTGCTGACTGACCTGTAGCTGCTCAAGAATGACAGATTTTTCCAGTTGTAATAACGCCACCTGTGACCAGAGATACTGCACGATCAGTTCCAGCTCCGCATCATAGCGCTGCTGATCCAGACCAACCTGAGTAGCAGAAAGCTTCGCTACTTTTTGAGCGGCTTTACGCTGCCCAAACAGGTCCAAGGGCTGGGAAATGCCGATCGCCAATTCCCGCTCCTGATCACCCTGCAAACCCGTTTGTTCAATTGAGATACTGGGATTGGCCCATAGACCACTCTGTTTCAATTGAGCCTCTGCCATTTGTTGCTGGATTGGCCAGCCTGAGTGCTGACTTTGGTAATGTCGAATCTGCTCAAGAATGTGTTCAAAACTGCTATTTCCTTGAACAACTGTCGAGGTTCGATTGACATCGAGTAAGGATTTGGCTGTAACTGATTGATTCAGCACAACCATAGATAAAGCAATACTCAAGATCAACTGTCTCGATACAAATGAGTGAGTACAGCTTTTGAGCGCATGAATACGCTGATTTAAATTTAAAGACATAGAAAGCCCCGCACATAAATAAGGTTGCGGTGGGCTATTTTTCGGCTACCCCACCTATAGCGGGGTCAATACAGGAGGCGGATGGTGTCCAGTTAAATCAGGCGACTGATAGGAATTGAACCAGTGATATTGTGGTTGTAACTGCTGAATTTGGGGAATCGGTTGAAGTAGCTGTTGCTGTGCTTCAGTCACCACCACATGGAAACATGAGGGTAAATGATCATGGTGATCTTGCAGGCTAACTGGCACTGAATTACTAGATGCAGTATGTTCAGTAGTATGCTGATGTGTTGTGGCACAGGAGGTAGCATCAACCACATGATGCCCAAAGTGGTGCAGACCTTTCGACTGGCTAACCGTTTCATGACCACAAAAAGCCGCCGCCACATTCCAGAGACTCTGGAACATGAACAAACTCAGCAAGAGGGTCATCAATACGGCGGAACGGCGCACACTTCATCAACTGTTCAAAATTTGCGTCACTATAGCAACTAAGCACCATGTAATAAAATTACAAAAACAGAATTTATACCAATTATCATCCCATATTGAAACGGTATTATTTTTAACCAATTAAATAGCACAGCCAAAAATAATTTCCTTACAATTTTTATATCAAGCCAATGAAAAACAGGCATATATTAGAAAGATAGAATAATTATTTTTTGGGGTGGGAATCATGAATATTAGACAGTTGCTGCAACATCTCTTGCCTAAATACTTTACTCCTGCCTTGCAGTTGTCAGATGCACATCAGGAAATTGAGCGCGCTGAATTTTTTGAACATCTCGCCCATGAAACCCATCTGCATGAAAATGCCTATGTGGTGTCATCAAATGACCGCAATGCAATCTGGTACTTTCTGCGTGCCGCTTTGCGTGGGGATGCCAATGCCTCGTTTAAGCTTGGGGTCAGTTATCTGCATGGTGATCTGGGTCTGGATAAAAATTATCAGAAAGCAGAAAAATGGCTGGAACGCGCTGCCAGTCAGGGGCATCCTGAAGCAAAAAGATATTTATCTCAGGCCTATAGTGAACTGGCATTTTAAAACCAGATTCAGGCAATAAAAAACCAGCCCGAAAGCTGGTTTCTTTTAGTTTACGGGCAATTAACCTGTAATCTTTTTATATTTGGTGCGTTTCTGGGCCGCATCTTCACCTAAACGTGACTGACGGTAGGCCTCATATTCTGCATAGTTACCTGTGTAGAATTCTGGCTGTTCATTTTCAAATGACAGGATGTGCGTGGCAATACGGTCAAGGAACCAACGGTCATGCGATACCACCATGACTGTACCTGGGAATACAAGAATTGCATCCTCAAGTGCACGTAAAGTTTCGATATCCAAGTCATTTGATGGCTCATCCAGTAAGATCACGTTTGCGCCCATCTGCAAGATCTTGGCAAGTTGTAAACGGTTACGTTCACCACCAGACAATTCACCTACGCGTTTTTGCTGATCTTGGCCTTTAAAGTTAAAGCGACCGATATAAGCACGTGATGCGATTTCGTAATCACCAATTTTTAAGATATCTAAACCGCCAGAAACTTCTTCCCAAACGGTTTTGTTGTTATCCAAAGTATCACGAATCTGACCGACGTAAGCCACTTTAACCGACTCACCTAAAGTCACAGTACCTGTATCAGGCTGCTGTTCGCCAGTCATCATACGGAATAGTGTGGTTTTACCTGCACCATTTGGCCCGACAATCCCGACAATCGCTGTAGGAGGCACAGTAAAGGTCAGGTTTTCGTACAAAAGACGGCCATCGAATGACTTGCTGATGCCTTCCACTTCCACAACCTTGTTGCCCAAACGTGGGCCAGGTGGAATGTAGATCTCAGAAGTTTCATTACGCTGCTGGAATTCTTTAGAGTTAAGCTCTTCAAAACGTTCCATACGCGCCTTGTTTTTCTTTTGCTGACCTTTGGCGTTTGAACGAACCCATTCCAGCTCTTTCTTCAATGCCTTGGCAAAAGATTCTTCCTGTTTCTGTTCCTGCTCTAAACGGGCATTCTTTTGTTCCAACCAAGAAGAGTAGTTACCTTGATAAGGAATCCCCATGCCACGGTCAAGTTCAAGAATCCACTCAGCCACGTTATCCAAGAAATAACGGTCATGCGTAATCGCAACGATGGTGCCAGGGAAATCTTTTAGGAAACGTTCCAACCAGGACACTGATTCTGCATCCAAATGGTTGGTCGGTTCGTCAAGAAGCAACATATCTGGCTTAGAAAGCAATAAACGACACAATGCCACACGACGACGCTCACCACCTGAAAGCAAAGACACGTCAGCATCCCATGCAGGCAGGTTCAAGGCATTTGCTGCAATTTCCAACTGGTTATCTAAATTATGTGCATCCCAAGTCTGGATAATCGCTTCCAGTTTTTCCTGTTCTTTGGCAAGTTTGTCAAAGTCAGCATCAGGATCGGCATATTCAGCAAACACTTGGTCAAGGCGCTCTAAAGCGTCCAGCGCTTCACGTACGCCATCTTCAACGTTGCCACGAACATCCTTGCTTGGATCAAGTGGCGGTTCTTGTTCCAGATAGCCGATCTTGATTCCTGGTTGTGCACGAGCTTCACCTGAGAAATCTTTGTCTACGCCAGCCATAATACGGAGCAAGGTCGATTTACCTGCACCGTTCAAACCAAGCACACCAATTTTTGCGCCTGGGAAAAATGATAAAGAGATGTCTTTCAGGATTTCGCGCTTGGGCGGAACCATTTTCGACACTCGGTTCATCGTATAAATATATTGGGCCACGCAGGACTCCTCAATTGAAAAACCAATACATCGCAAAAAAGCGAATAAAATAATCGGGCGTATTATACGCTGAAAACCCGATCAACTTGAAGTTAAGATAGGATTTGTTTGTCCCGAACAAAGGATTTTCTTTTTCAAGACATTGCAGAGCGGCAAGGACCTTGCCAGGAAAAATACAGGCACTGTTATCATCATTTCATTTATATGAATAAAAATGCTAAAAATCGCATAATTTATGCACCATTTTGGATAGCTTTTGAGCTACACTCGATGATTATTTAACTCACGTAGATGATGTAACCATGACCTATAAAGATGAAACTTTAGCCATTCATGCAGGGTATTCACCAGAAGCCACCACCAAGGCAGTGGCAGTGCCAATCTATCAAACCACCTCGTATGCCTTTGATAACACACAGCATGGTGCAGACCTGTTTGACCTAAAGGTTCAGGGCAATATCTATACCCGTATCATGAACCCAACCACGGCGGTACTGGAGCAGCGGATCACGGCACTAGAGGGTGGTATTGGGGCGCTTGCTTTGGCATCGGGTATGGCCGCGATTACCTACGCCATTCAGACCATTGCTGAAGCAGGCGACAACATTGCCTCGGTTTCAACCCTGTATGGTGGAACATACAATCTGTTTGCCCATACTTTACCAAAACAAGGTATTGAAGTTCGCTTTTTTGATTATCAAAACCCAGAAGCATTGCGTTCCATTATTGATGATAAAACCAAGCTGGTGTTTGTTGAATCCATTGGTAATCCACTTGGCAATATCATCGATCTGGAAGCCATTGCCAAGATTGCACATGAATATGGTGTGCCTGTGATTGTCGATAATACCGTGGCAACGCCTGCACTACTTAAACCATTTGAATTTGGCGCCGATATTGTGATTCATTCCTTGACCAAGTATATCGGCGGTCATGGCAACAGCATTGGCGGCATTATTGTCGACAGCGGCAAGTTCCCTTGGGGTGAGTATCCTGAACGCTTCAAGGCACTGAATACCCCTGATCCGAGCTATCACGGTGTCAACTATGTGGAAGCATTGGGTGCGGCCGCCTATATTGCCCGCGCCCGTGTGGTGCCTTTACGCAATACTGGAGCGGCCATTAGCCCACTCAGCGTATTCCTGATCTTGCAGGGACTGGAAACGCTCAACCTGCGAATGGAGCGCCATACTGAAAATGCCATCAAAATTGCCGAATATTTAAAACAGCATCCAAAAGTGAAATGGGTCAACTATGCAGGTCTGAAAGACCATCCGCAGCATGATTTGGCACAAAAATATGTGAAAGGGAAACCATCTGCCATCCTTTCCTTTGGGGTACAGGATGGCCTTGAGGGTGGTACCCGCTTTATTGATGCATTACAACTGTTTACACGTCTGGTGAATATTGGGGATGCCAAAAGTCTGGCCTGCCACCCAGCAACCACCACCCACCGCCAGCTCAATGCAGAGGAACTAAAATCTGCGGGGGTCAGCGAGGACCTGGTCCGCTTGTCCATTGGCATTGAGCATGTTGACGACCTGATTGCTGACCTAGAACAGGCCCTTGCCCAGGTCTGATTTCAACTAAAACCGTATAGCCCCTTTTTAGGGGCTATTTTTTATGCGGCAACCCAAAAATATAATATCTTTTTCAACTATTACAATATCTTGTTTTAGAGTTTTTACTCTAAAAAAATTATTATTTTTCAACAATTTACACTAGACAAACAAAAAATATCGGTTAATATACATACAAAATAAAGTGCAGTGCTAATCGCAACCTGGATGGCAATGCAAACAACAGCTTGATTAATGTAGGACACGTACATGAACGCAAAACTTAAAAAACTTTTTCAGCAAAAAGTCGACGGTAAAACAATCATTGTCACTGGTGCATCGAGTGGTATTGGTTTAACGGTTTCAAAATATCTTGCTCAAGCTGGCGCTCATGTGTTGTTGCTTGCACGTACCAAAGATAAACTGGATGAAGTCAAGGCGGAAATTGAGGCAGAGGGTGGCAAGGCATCGGTCTTTCCATGTGATCTCAACGATATGGAATCAATTGATGCGGTGTCAAAAGAAATTTTGGCAAGCGTAGATCACATTGATATCTTGATCAACAATGCAGGACGTTCAATTCGCCGTGCTGTACATGAATCTGTTGATCGTTTCCATGATTTCGAACGTACGATGCAACTTAACTACTTTGGTGCAGTGCGTTTAGTCCTTAACTTGTTGCCTCATATGATGCAACGCAAGGATGGCCAGATCATCAACATCAGCTCAATCGGTGTGCTTGCCAATGCAACCCGTTTCTCGGCTTATGTTGCGTCCAAGGCTGCGCTGGATGCGTTTAGCCGCTGTCTGTCTGCTGAAGTGCATTCACACAAGATTGCAATTACTTCAATTTATATGCCTTTAGTGCGTACCCCAATGATCGCACCAACCAAGATGTATAAATATGTTCCAACCTTATCACCTGAGGAAGCAGCAGATTTAATTGCGACTGCCATTGTGAAACGTCCAAAGAAAATTGCAACAAATCTAGGTCGCATTGCTTCAATTACTTATGCAGTTGCACCAGACATTAACAACATCCTGATGTCAATTGGCTTTAACTTATTCCCAAGTTCAACTGCCTCTATTGGTCAACAAGAGAAATTAACGATTGTACAGCGCGCCTATGCCCGCCTGTTCCCAGGTGAACACTGGTAATCTGTCCAGTCCAAACCTCAAGAAGCAGCGTATCAACAACGCTGCTTTTTTATTTGTCCAATTAGCCCCCCGCCCCCTGATTGATCCAGTCAGTTGTTTTGCGAATGGCGGCCTCCAGATGACCTGACTGCATATTCCAGCGTTGCCTAAACTGTTGCAATGCCTTTAGGTCAAGCTGTTCAGTTCTGAGGAAACTGAGCATTTCCCCCGACATCTCCAGCTTTTGGGCCAACCATCGCCATTTTAATATGATTTTTAATAGTCCGATTGGCACATGCTGGGTGGGAGCTGAAACGCCAAGCTGATCGGCAATGATTTGAACCAGTTGATACATTGGAATATGTTGCTCACCTGCAACCAGTAAATCCTGATTGCATAATTCGGCATCTGTGGCGGCATTCAGCATGATCCGACATAAGTCATCGACCCTGACCAGAGGCAGGTAATGCTTGGGTGTCGCAGGAATCGCACTCATTTTTTTACGCTTTAGCAGGTCAACCATCTGGGCAATCGGCTGGTTCATGGGAATCTCACCTGTCAGTTCATCTCCCACCACTGTTGCGGGATGAATGATGGTCCAGTCCACAGCCAGTTTTTGCGCCTGCTGAATCCATGCAAAATGCGCCTCAATCTTGGATGCCTCATAGGCACCTAAACGTTGATAAACAGCCTGCCAATCGGTCTTTTCTGGTTGATCAAGACACACACCAGCCTGATGTAAATGATCTTTTATGGTGAGCATATAACCCGACACATGTACAGCACGTTTTAGTGTGCAGTGCTGCTGGACACAGCGCAGTAAATTCAGTGCTCCCTCAACATTGACCGCACGTGCCTGCTGCATACTGAGATTCCAGGCAAACAGTGCGCTGCTGTTGTACAGGGTGTTTACCGCAGCCAACCTGTTCCAGTCCTGCCCACTGATTCCCAGATTTGGCTGGGTCACATCCCCCTGAATGAATGTCAGTTTATCCAGAGCAAGCTGTTTTTCACTCAGCCAGCTTTCCAGTATAGGCTGCTGCGCTGCCTGATTGCGGACCAGGGCAAAAACCTGATGTCCCTGTTTTAACAACTCTGCAATCAGAAATCGCCCAACAAAGCCTGTTGCTCCCGCAACCAGGGCAAGCTGTTGCTGACCTGGTCTGGTTGGCTTATTTTCCATTTTTACATCCTATTTCTTGAATATAGGCATAGGCTAAAGGATGGAGTACACTCAATGGTCAAGCAGTTTTTTTCATATCTTTAAATAATAACGGTGGCAGCATGTTGATTGGGGAATTGGCAAAACAGGCACAGTTAAGCCGCGACACCATTCGCTTCTACGAAAAAATGCAGTTGATCCAGTCGATCACGCGCAATAATGGCTACAAGGACTATCCTGAGCAAACCCTGCAACAGTTGCAGTTGATTCGTACCGCCAAGAATCTGGGCTTTTCCCTAGGTGAAATCCAGCAGATTCTGGAAATGACCGCACAGAATGAAATTCCAGCCATACAGGTTCAGGGTATCTTTCAGGAAAAGCTGAACATGATTGATGAGAAGATTGCCCAGTTACATCAAATGAGGACCATGCTCAGCCGCTTAACCCAGGGTGAGGCCTGTCCCTTGAGAAAGGATTGTCCGATTCCTGAATTAAACTGATTCATTTTCAAAAAATTAAAATCTTCCATTGACCATAGTGCCCATTCCTCTCTTTTCTGAATGATGAGCTAAAACCGCTTTTATTCTCTCCATATAAAAATACAGTCATAAAAAGCATACAAAATCGCGTCATTTTCATGCTTTTTAGCGGTATATAACATTCTGTAAAGGTTCAGTTACAGAATCTTGCCTGGTTGGGAAAGGAACATATATGACTCAGACATATAGCAGGGAAGAAAGAGCAAGCCGCATTAAGGGTATTATCGGTGCGGCATCAGGGAATTTGGTTGAATGGTTCGACTTCTATATTTATGCCGTTTTTGCTGCGTATTTCACCCATGCACTGACCGCTCCCGATATGGAACCCACCACCAAGGCTATCTATGTATGGGGGGTGTTTGCCGCAAGCTTCTTTATGCGCCCCATTGGTAGCTGGCTGTTTGGGCGGATTGCCGACCGACATGGACGCAAGCAGTCCATGGTGATCTCGATCTGCCTTATGGCACTTAGTTCATTTCTATTTGCAGCATTGCCGACCTATGAGCAGGTGGGCATGTTTGCACCATTCCTGTTGCTGATGGTTCGACTGTTGCAGGGTCTCTCCGTGGGCGGTGAATACGGCGCGGTTGCCACCTATATGAGTGAGCTGGGCCTGAAAGGCCAACGCGGTTTCTTTGCCTCATTCCAGTATGTGACCTTGTCAGGTGGTCAGTTGCTTGCCAGCCTGCTCGGCGTCATCTTGCTTGGCTTCATGACTGAACAGCAGTTGAATGATGGTGGCTGGCGTATTCCCTTTGTGATTGGCGGGATCGCCGCCTTGCTGTCTTTGGCTGCCCGTAGCCGTCTGGAGGAAACCCTGTCACATGAGGATGCTGAACGTGAGGAATCGGGTAGCCTGATTGCCCTGCTGAAAAAGCACTGGAAAACCTTTTTACTGGTGGTGGGCTATACCTCAGCGGGTTCACTCACATTTTATGTGGTCACGGTCTATTCCAAGACCTACCTCACCAACATCGGTATGGACGGCAAAACCGTTGGCTTTATCATGACCACGGCCCTATTCGTGTTTATGATTGCCCAGCCATTCTTCGGGATGCTGTCTGATCGGATTGGTCGTCGTACCTCCATGCTGGCTTTCAGCCTACTCAGCGCTATCTTTATTTATCCAGTGATGGTCACGGGTATGCGCAGCTTTGTCGACTCACCCATCATTATCACTTTATTGCTGATTTTCCTGATGATGTTGCTAAGTTTCTATACCTCCATCAGTGGTCTGGTGAAAGCTGAAATGTTCCCGCCGCATGTCCGTGCCCTGGGTGTCGGTTTTTCCTATGCGGTGGGTAATGCCCTATTTGGTGGTTCCGCTCCCTCTGTGGCGCTACTGTTCAAGGATGCAGGGATTGAAAACACGTTCTTCGTTTACGTGATTATCATGCTCATCATCTGTTTCTTCTGTAGTCTGGCATTACCGAAGAAACCTGAATATCTGGAACATGACCACTAGCAAAAACAAGACTATAAGATAAAAACCACCTTTGTTCAGGCAAAGGTGGTTTTTTTATTTTCAAGGCATTAATCAAGATAGGGATTGAGGTTGACCAACTGTTTAAAGCCACTCTGCACCACCATTGCGGTACGTGATTTGGGACGGTGGATTGCTTCCTGCTGGGTAAATTCAATCATCTGTTGATTAAAGTCTAAACGGGGATAGTGTTGAAATAACTGTTGCCTAAACTGCGGAGCAAACTCAAAACCTCGGCTTCCAATCACATCACAACTGGCAGCCTGTTGCAGCAAGTGTGCTTCCGTTCCCTCATCAAGGGATACATGGGGATTCATGTGCATACTGATCACATCAAATAGCTGGTCAGCCCTTGGAATGGTCCAGCCCCGTTCAATTGACCAGTCTTTTGCGGCGTAGGCACCCTGTCCTGCAAAACAGCGGCAATTCGCATGGTGTTGATAATGCGGTTCGGTCATGCCCAAATCATGCAATAAACAGGACACCGCCAACAACTCATCATCACGCTTTAAGCCCTGCATCCTGGCAAAGCCAATGGCGTAGTACCATGTTCTCAGGCAATGGTTCTGCAAGGCATCCGAACTACAGGACTGCATCTTTTCCAACGCCTGTTTTACCTCTGCACTGTCGGGCAAGCATAGGTCATCCAGTGTCAAACTGCCCTGCACCGTTGCCTTTGGGCAATGTGCCAAGGCATACATTTTTACACTTTGCTTAAGTACAGGCAGCAGGCTATGGCTCAATAAGGCCATACGATCCTTCAATGATAAATCGCCCGAAGTTTGTGCCATCCAGGCCTGTCGACCAATCTGCATATTTACCCTCCAATAAAATTAGAGTAATTACTCTAATTTTTAGTTTTACTGGAAATAAACAGGGATGTCAAAGCAATTGCGATTAATAAAAAACAGGAAATTAGAGCTTTCTTTTCAGCAAATCATCCAGCCAGTCAATAAAGTCCTGAAAATATTTTGGACGATATTGCCGATCTGTCAGCAGAATACTCACAGGCAATTCCAAAGCTGGAATATCGGTAAACAGGCGTTGTAACTGTCCTTGTTCCACATAAGATTTGGCATCAAATTCAGGAATCTGAATGATGCCAATGCCAGCCAAACCTGCCTGAATATAGGCCTCGGTATTTTCAACCAGCAGACGGTAGGGTATTTTGACACGCTGGTCACGAAACTCCAGTTCACTTAACTCACGATAATGTTTTGCCACATGATAATCCACGGCAAAATGCTGCGGTAACTCATCGAGGTTTTTAGGTTCGCCCAATTCTGCCAGATAATGTGGTGATGCCAGCGTCCAGATTGTGGCTGGCTTAATGGGTCTGATCAGTAGATACTCATCCTGAACCTGTCCCACCCGCACCACACAGTCCAGTTGCTGTTCAATCAGGTTGGAAAAATCATCACTGCCATTAATCAACACCTTTACTTTTGGATAACGCTGATAAAAGGTCAATAAATTTGGAATAAGCACCTGTGTTGCCAAGCGTTTCGGCATGCCAATGCTGATTTTTCCCTCCTGACTACGCACATGGGTTTTAAAGCGATTCAGTTCCTTTAACTGAACGACCAAGCGAATCGCTTCTTCATAAAACAAGTTGCCTTCATGCGTAAGCGCCACCTTACGAGTGGTACGGTAAAACAGTAGCACTTCATATTCTTTCTCAAGGGATTGAATCGCATAGGTCACATTGGAACGTGGCAGTCCCAACTGCACCGCTGCCTGTGCAAAAGACTGTTTCTCCGCCACCAGACAGAAGATTTTTAAACGCTCAATCTTGTCCATTTATTATTCAACTTTTCTGCACAATCAGTTCAATACTAACAACTATTTCAAACAAATAAATTCAATTAGCATAATTTTTATGCAAAACAAAGACGAGGATAAACAGATGTCACAGCATGACTTAAAAGGTAAAACGGTATTGATCGCAGGCGGTGCAAAAAACTTAGGCGGTTTAATTTCACGTAAATTTGCTGAGCAAGGTGCGAATTTATTGATTCATTACAACAGTACATCAACCCAAGCCGATGCCGAAGAAACCTTAAAAGCTGTTCAAGATTTAGGTGCAAAAGCCATCTTGGTACAAGCCGATTTATCCGATATTCAAAATATTGAGGCGTTATTTATCAAGGCCAAAGCAGAGTTTGGCGGTGTGGATATTGCCATTAACACCGTGGGGCGTGTGTTAAAAAAACCTTATCTGGACACCACCGAACAAGAGTTTGATGTCATGAATGATATCAATAATAAAATTGCCTATTTCTTTATCCAGTCAGCAGGTCGTCATCTCAATGCCAATGGAAAAATCTGTACCATTGTGACCAGTTTACTTGCGGCCTATACAGGACTTTATTCCACTTATGAGGGCTTGAAAGCGCCCGTGGAACACTATACCCGTGCAGCTTCTAAAGAGTTTGGTAATCGTGGTATCTCGGTGACTGCCGTTGCACCTGGCCCAATGGATACACCATTCTTTTATGGTCAGGAAGCACCCGAAGCGGTTGCTTACCATAAATCAGCTTCAGCTCTAGGTGGCTTAACCAAGATTGAAGATATTGAACCTTTAGTCCGTTTCTTGGTCACCGATGGCTGGTGGATTACGGGACAAACGATTTTTGCCAATGGCGGTTATACCACACGTTAACAGGCTTTAAATGGGGCTTGTGGCAAATTCCATATTGCCCAAGCCTACTAATTTAACCAAAACACCAAGGCATAAAAACACGCCAAACTCAGGATAATGGTCAATAAGGTATGTCTGACCTTATAGGCAATCACAATAGTTAAAATCGTGGCCAGAAAATAAGGATTGAGCAGGGTTGAACGAAATACGCCCTGCTCATCCATAAACACAATCGGGGTGGCAATCGCAGTCAATAAGCATGGTGCTGAATATTGCAAGGACTGTTGAAACCATTTGGGCAAACGCAAGGGAATATTCGGTTCGAGCAAGATATAGCGGTTCATAAATACCACAATTGCCAAAATAATCAGGAGAAACCAACTCATGCCATACGCTCCCGAAAATTCTGCAAGCAGGTTGCGGTCAACATTCCAATCACCCCTGCCAAGATGGCTGCACTTTTAATGCCTAGGCCCAAAAAGACCACGGTTAAAATCACCGAAACCAGTACACCCACCAACGTATTTAGGTTTTTAATAAACGGAATCACGATGGCAATAAAGGTTGCAACAATAGAGAAATCGAGATGATATTGATCTAAATTTGGCAGAGAGGAAGCCAACACAATACCGCCAATACTAAACAATACCCAAGCCAAATAGAAACAACTGCCAGCCCCAAGCAAAAAATAAATATAATATTCACGCTTATGAATACCAACAGCAAACAATTCATCAGTCAGCAAAAAACCAAATAACAAACGCTGTTTTAATGGCAGTTTGGCAATTTCTTCACGAAAATATAGGGCATACAAATAATGCTGTGTGGTAATCAAAAATACTGAAATGATAATGGTGAGTGCAGGTGTACCCGCCATAACCAAACCCAGTGTCATCAACTGTGCTGCACCCGCAAAAACCAGTGCAGACATTCCTATGGCTTGCCCAGTGGTCAGGCCAGCCTGAATCGCCATTGAGCCTGCCAGCAAGCCCCACGGCAATACCGCGAAACATAGCGGCAGTATTTTGATCACTCCTTGTAAAAAAGCATGCTGGGGGGAAGAAAGATTTTCAGCAGAATCTGGGGACATAAGAACAACAAACTTGCGTTGGAAACTGGAGAATTATAATAAAGTTCAACATAAAAAGTGGAAAAATCATCTATTTTGAATGTAAAAAACCTCCCGATGGAGGTTTTTTACATTATCAAAAATTGTAATAGACTTATTTCGTCCCTTTAATTCCCGCCTGCAACAACAAAGCACCCAATCCACCAATTTTTTGCTCTTGTGGTTTCTCGGTTTTTGGCTTGTTGTTTTGCGGACGTTTAAAATCACCGTCTTTACGTGGTGGACGCTGTCCCTGCGGCTTACGCTCTGAACGTTCCGCACGGTCTTGCTGTGGACGCTGCTGTTGCTGTTGGCGTGGTGCTTTTGCAGGTGCAGAACCCTCGGCACGCATACTCAGGTTGACGCGATTACGCTCCACATCCACCTGCATCACACGCACCTGCACGATTTGACCTGGTTTCACCACCTTATGTGGATCAGAAACAAATTCATTCGCCAGTTCAGAAATATGCACCAAGCCATCCTGATGCACACCGACATCTACGAACGCACCGAAGTTCGTCACATTGGTCACGACACCCTCAAGCTGCATGCCTTCGGTAAGCTGGGCAACTTCAGTAATGTCATCACGGAATTTGGCAGTACGGAACTCTGGACGTGGATCCCGCGCAGGCTTTTCAAGTTCAGCTAAAATATCCTGGATTGTCGGTAAACCAAATTTGTCATCAACAAACTCATCGGCTTTGACCTGGCGAATGATTTCAGTGTTGCCGATAATGTCTTTGACCGTAGTTGCTTTGGCCGCAACAATTTTTTCTACCAAGCCATAACTTTCAGGGTGAACCGCAGATGCATCCAATGGCTCAGAACCATTTTGAACACGTAAGAAGCCTGCTGATTGTTCAAAAGTACGCTCACCTAAACGTGGCACTTTTTTCAAGGCTTGACGGTTGTCGAAACGACCATGTTCTTTACGATATTCAACGATTTGCTGGGCAATCGCCTTATTTAAACCCGCAATGTAGGCAAGGATGGCTGGAGAAGCGGTATTGACATCAACACCCACCGCGTTCACACAGTCTTCCACCACGGCATCCAGTGTTTTTGCCAAACCTGTCTGGTTCACATCATGCTGATACTGGCCCACACCAATGGATTTCGGATCAATCTTCACAAGTTCAGCGAGTGGGTCCTGCAAACGGCGTGCAATTGACACTGCACCACGAATTGACACATCAAGCTCTGGAAGTTCCTGTGAAGCCAGTTCACTTGCCGAATAAACAGATGCCCCTGCTTCACTTACGGTAATACGCGTCAGATTTAAATCTGTATTGGCTGCCATCATTTCTGCAACCACTGCCTCTGTTTCACGGCTTGCTGTACCGTTGCCAATCGCAATAAGTTCCACGTGGAACTCTCGACACAAACGGGCAAGTTCCGCAATAGAACCCTCTTTATCTTCTTTAGGGGCAAATGGATAAATTGTACTATGTGCCAATACATCACCTGCATCGCTGACAACAGCAAGCTTCACGCCTGTACGGATACCAGGGTCAACGCCCAGCGTAGTACGGCTGCCTGCTGGTGCAGATAGCAGTAGGTGACGCAGGTTTTCAGCAAAGACATCCATTGCTTCAGCTTCAGCAGCTAAACGTTTGTCTGTTAATAATGAATGTTCAATTTGTGGACGAACCTTGCCCAACCAGAACAATTTTGCCGTTTGCTTTAAATAGTCCTGACGTGTTTGTGGCTGTAACGTTTCAAGATTGTATTCGGTTTCAATACGTGCCAGTGGTGCATCATCTTCACCATCTACCTTTAAGCCCAGTACATTTTCTTGACGGCCACGCAACATTGCCAATAAACGGTGTGATGGCACTTTATTCAGGTTTTCAGAGAACTCAAAATAATCACGGAACTTCTTACCAACTTCTTTTTTATCTTCAGAAGCCACAGCACTTTTCAACACCGCAGTTTTGGCAAAGCTTTGCTTTAATTCAGTGGTCAAGGCAATGTTTTGCGCCCAGTCATCAATCAGAATATGCTGGATTGCATCAAGCTGGCTTTCGACATCTGGATAATCTTCATGACTAAAACCAGCCAATGCCTCAGTTGGATCAATTTGATCTGCAATAATTTTTTCAGCAATTGGTCCTAAACCCGCCTCTTTCGCCTTAAATGATTTGCTGGTTCGTTTTGGACGGTAAGGTGCGTAAATTTCTTCCAGTGCGTTCTTGGTCTCTGCGGCATTGACACGCGCCAATAAATCATCACTTAATTTATCTTGTTCTTGTAAAGACTGGATCACTTTCTCACGGCGTTCGTATAAATCACGTAAGTAAGTCAAACGTGTATCGAGTTGACGTAATTGGGTATCGTCCAAGCCTTGCGTGACCTCTTTACGGTAACGTGCAATAAAGGGAACACTGGCGCCTTCATCAATTAAACGAATAGCAGCTTCTACTTGGTTTGGACGTACGGCAAGTTCATTTGCCAACTGCTGAACTAAGTCAGTCATCGTGATTGATTCCACAAGGGTTAAGTCTAAAAGCACTGATTATAAAGTTCATGGCTATAAAATCCACCATTGTTTTTTTGAATATTTAACCAGTAGTTTTTGCAAATCTGTCAATGTTTCTAAAATAACGGCGTTTTTTAGGCTAAATATTGAAAAATAGGTTGATTGTCATCTTTTTACCTGTATATATTTGGTATCTATCTCTTGATTTTATTGGCAATATTTGTTGCTTTATAACATAGCCAAAACTGTGCAATGAATCGTATACTTCTTCGCATTGCATAAAGACGATGACAATAAACGATAAAAGGAGCACATCATGAGTTTAGTTGTACCTGCCGAATCAACGGAAACCGTACACCATGAAACCGATCGGGTCGAACGCATCCTAGTCGTCGATGATGATGTGCGCTTGCGTACACTGTTACAACGTTTCCTTGAAGACAAGGGCTTTGTGGTAAAAACCGCGCATGACGCCACCCAGATGGACCGTTTGCTACAGCGTGAACTGTTCTCCCTTATCGTGCTCGACTTTATGCTTCCCGTGGAAGATGGCTTAAGTATCTGTCGTCGCCTGCGCCAGTCCAATATTGACACCCCAATCATCATGCTAACCGCACGTGGCAGTGACTCTGACCGTATTGCAGGTCTGGAAGCGGGTGCAGATGACTATCTGCCAAAGCCATTCAACCCGAATGAACTGTTGGCTCGTATCCGTGCGGTACTGCGCCGTCAGGTTCGCGAGGTGCCAGGCGCACCAAGCCAGCAGGTTGAAGTGGTTAGTTTTGGACCGTGGGCGCTGGACCTGTCTACCCGCACCCTCACCCGTGAGGGACAAGTCGTGACCCTGACCACAGGTGAGTTCGCCGTGCTGAAAGCGCTGGTTCAGCATCCGCGTGAGCCGTTGACCCGTGACAAGCTGATGAACCTTGCCCGTGGCCGTGAATGGGGTGCGATGGAGCGCTCGATTGACGTACAGGTTTCCCGTTTACGCCGCTTAATTGAGGACAATCCTGCCCGCGCCCGCTACATCCAGACCGTTTGGGGCGTGGGCTACGTTTTTGTTCCAGATGGTGCTGAGTAAGTGCAGGAAACTCAACCTTGAAGCTTGAACCGATTGATCCACAAGAATTTACCGACTTTGAGACCTACTCTGAAAAGCCACGGACCCAGTGGGAACGTTTTTTAGACAAGATCAAGCCACGGTCTGCCGCAATGCGTACCACCGTACTGGTACTGTTTACGGTGTTCTTTAGCCTATTCATGTCCTTGTGGTTCTTTTGGCGAACCCTCTATCTTCCTGAACTGCAACAGCATGCACGCTATCTGGCCATTGAGCTGGAACTGGTCAATAATCCTGACATTCGCATCCTACATCGCGATACCGAAGTCGATATCGACACATGGCTAAAAAACCGTATCGGGATTGAATATGTAACCGATCCACGGGAGTTTCCAATACTGGAAGATAAATTTCTGGCTGAATTCTTCACCGACCAGATTGAGGAAAAGCTTGCCAAAGAGCTGGGTGTCGAGAAGGTTACCGTTTATTTTAAATTCAAGCCGATTCCACGTATCTGGATTCAAACGCCTGAAATGAATGGCAACTGGGTCAGGGAACCCCTCAAGACCTACACCAACTACAGTGTTGAACTGATTGCATCATGGCTGTTTGGTGTGCCGATCCTGTCCTCCGTTATTATCCTGATTCTGGTGCGGCAGATGAACCGTCCCTTGCGCCGCCTACAGAATGCCGCCAACAACTACAGTAAAACGGGCAAGGCCCCCTATCTGGACACCAACCACGGGCCACTGGAAATCCGTCAGGTCAATCAGGCCTTTAACCATATGGTGTATACACTGGAACAAACTGAGCGTGACCGCCGTGTCATGTTGGCGGGCATCTCCCACGATTTGCGCACTCCGCTAACCCGTATTCGCCTGACGGCGGAAATGCTGCCTGATGAGTTTTTCCGTGAGGGGCTGATTTATGATGTGGATGATATGGATGCCATCCTGAATCAGTTTATTTCTTATATGCGTGATGGTTCGGATGAGGAGCTGACGGATACCAATATCAACAACTTGCTGCAAGAACTGGTGGTGCAGTTCAAGCCGCTTGACATCCGTTTTGAGGCACAGGAACTTCCCGTGATTCCTGCACGCAGCCTGTCACTCAAGCGTCTGATTGCCAACCTGATCAACAATGCCAAGCGTTATGGTGCAGAACCCATCGAACTGTCTGCCAGCCATGTCGACCAGTATATTTTAATTACTGTTGCCGATCATGGAGAAGGCATCCCGCCCGATCAGGTGGAGGAACTGATGCAGCCTTTTGTACGTGGCAATTCCGCACGTACCATTCAGGGAAGTGGTCTGGGCCTTGCCATCGTCAAACGTATTGTGGACATCCATCAGGGACAGATCAACATCCGCAACCGAGAGCAAGGCGGTCTGGAAGTGGTGATTTCCCTGCCTATTCCCACACCTGAAGATGAATCACACAGCAACACCATCGACAAGATCAAGCAAACCCTAAGCGGTCATTTTTAAAATGTCGCACTGATACGTGTTCCCACTTTTATCTTACGACATTCTGAATCGCCAATAGGCAATTTTTTAAACTTGAAGTCACGAAAGTGAACAGCCCGATTTTGCATATCAAAAGGTTCAGAAGAGGTAATTTTCAGGCATTGAAAAGGCAAAATGCTTTTTAAAATTTCTTTATCTTTCTCAGTCAGTTGCTGGGTTGAGAGATAAATATGCCCTGTTGTAATCGGCAAGTGTATTTCTGCTCCCTGCATTTCTGCGGAACCTGTCAGCTTCACGGTATGATGATTAACAACTTTACAGCCATGTAAAGCAAGCATACTCATCAAAACAATTACACTTTGATTTTTTTTCATTCACTTGCTCAATCATGCGGTTCTTAGCTAAATTACCATTAAAATCTATAGATATTAAAGAAGTGGATATACTGAATTTAAGTAAGTTCCAACTAACCCCTCGTCCTATTGTTTTCACCCTATTAGACCTTAGCCTTAGTTCAATTCACTTTTCACGTTTTAGCGCTAAAATCCATATCCAATGAAAATCAAAATTGAGAATGGATGATGTCTCTAGATCGTATTCGCCTTGCCTCACTGCATGACAAAGTGATGAGTGCTGAGCAGGCTGCCAGCTTTATTGAAAATGACATGACGGTGGGTATGAGTGGTTTTACCCGCGCAGGCGAAGCGAAAGCTGTTCCTCAGGCACTTGCTGAACGCGCCAAGAAAAATCCGTTAAAAATCACGTTAATTACAGGTGCAAGTCTAGGCAATGACCTCGATAAACAGCTCACTGAAGCAGGTGTATTGGCACGTCGCATGCCATTCCAGGTGGACAACACCCTGCGCCGCGCCATCAACAACGGCGAAGTAATGTTTGTTGACCAGCACCTGTCCGAAACTGTGGAGCACATGCGTAACCTGCAACTGAAAAAACCAGATATTGCGGTGATTGAGGCTGTGGCGATTACTGAAGATGGTGGCATCATTCCAACCACATCAGTGGGCAACTCGGCCAGCTTTGCGATTTTTGCTGAAAAAGTCATTGTTGAAATCAATACCAACACCAGCACCGCCTTTGAAGGCCTGCATGACATCTACATCCCGACCTACCGCCCAACACGCCAGCCAATTCCATTGACCAAGGTGGATGAGCGCATGGGAAGTACGGTCATCAATATCGACCCTGCCAAAATTGTCGGTATTGTATTCAATGACACCCTGCTGGATTCGCCATCAACCGTCACCCCGCCAGATGACGAGACTCAAGGAATTGCCAATCACCTGATCGCCTTTTTTGAAAAAGAAGTGGCTGAGGGTCGTTTACCGAAAAACCTGGGACCTTTACAGGCAGGTATTGGTTCGATTGCCAATGCGGTGCTGACGGGCTTAAAAGATTCTCCTTTTGAAGATCTGGTGATGTATTCAGAAGTATTGCAGGACTGTACTTTTGAATTGATTGATGCTGGAAAAATGAAATTTGCGTCAGGCTGCTCTATCACCCTGTCACAGAAATATGGCGAAAAGGTGTTTGGCAATATTGAGGCCTATCGTGACAAGCTGGTGTTGCGTACACAGGAAATGTCCAACCACCCAGAGTTGGTTCGCCGTTTAGGTATTATTGGTATCAATACCGCGCTTGAGTTTGATATCTACGGCAATGTGAACTCAACACACGTTTGCGGCACCAAAATGATGAATGGGATCGGTGGTTCGGGTGACTTTGCCCGTAATGCACACCTAGCCATCTTCGTAACCAAGTCGATTGCCAAGGGCGGTGATATTTCCTCTATCGTGCCAATGGTCAGCCATGTTGACCACAACGAGCATGATGTTGATATTTTGGTGACTGAAATTGGTTTAGCGGATTTACGTGGCCTGGCACCTCGTGAACGTGCCAAGGTGATCATTGAGAACTGTGTACATCCACTTTACCGTAACGCACTTCAGGACTATTTTGAGCGCGCCTGTGAACGTGGTGGACATACACCTCACCTGCTTCGTGAAGCGCTGTCCTGGCATGCAAATTTTGAAGAAACAGGCCATATGCTGGTTAGCAATATTGAGGTTGCTAAATCGGCTTAATTTCCTAAGCTACGAGATAAAAAAGCCAGTCTTGTTGAACTGGCTTTTTTATCTGCATTAGTTTAACACTTCCGCAATATGATAACTTGCCTGTGCAATCGGGGTGAGTTGATCGGACATCTGGTAGACTTTGACATCATAATTCCCTGTCTGCCAGCCATTTGTGGGTACAGTACTGATCCAGTTTTGTGATGAATCCTGACTAATATTTCTTGGTGTAAATACCAGAATCTCACCTGTATCCCGATTTAACCAGCGGATAAAAACCTGCTGATCCTCAGGAAACTTCCCTAGCGTATCAAAATGAGCAAAGATATTTTGGAAATGATGGACCTGATGTAAATCCTCTGAAGATTGTGGCATGACTGGCGTAAGTGCCAGCACCAACCGACCTGCCAATACCTGATCATCATTTTGTGAACCAAGTTCTTCCAGGGCACGTTGGGCAAAAACCTTTTTATCCCGAATCATGGAGAAATCCTGTCGGGGAAATGCCTTTTTGAGATAGTCAGAGACTTGCTGTTCGGGTGTATTGGCAAGAATTTGCGAAATTTGCCGTTGTTGCTGCCCAGAAAGTGTATTGAATGGCTGTACTTTACTACTTTCCAACTGCCGTACGGTAAAAGCCGTAAGATCATCAACATCTGTGATTTCAGGAGAATGGTGATCAGATTTTGCTGTAGTCTGTACTGGTTTTGACGGCATTGTTGGCAAATGCCGAAAATCCGCGACCAGATACCCCAAACCAAATCCAACACTTAAACATAACAAATAAAGCCATTTTTCCATAGGTATTCCAAAATTAAAGGTGGATACACCACCTTTAAAACATGACTTACGGCTTAATTATGAAGCACAGCTGACTTTTGTTCCGTTTAAGGTCACTCCACTGCTAAATGATGTGCCATTATCAATAACATACTGTTTGGTAAAGCCTGTACCTGTAAGCATTCTGAGTGATGTGCCCACACATACGCTGGTTTGCTGGACCTGTCCAATCGATGCAACACAACCATTTTGTGTCGCCGTAACCGTATTGGTTCCCGTTGCGCACTGTGCGGTAATGGTCGTACTTGGGCTTGAATTATCTGATGATTCGCAGGCGGAACAGTTATTCTGACTTTCACAGGCATCCGCCGCAGATTGTGATTTACAGGTATAGGTCACATCACCTTTGGTAATTTTTTTAGAATAGGAAGAGTCCGTACTTGCTGAACCACCGCCGCCTCCCCCGCAAGCAGTTAAAAATATGTATAAAAATGCAGCTGTACTTAATTTAATTGTATTGAACATAGAAATACCTTTTATATCATTGTATTTAAAGTTTTTAGATCGTCTGAGTTATTCTACCCAAGTCTTTAAAAGACGCATATTATGGCGCCATTCGCCTATTATTTTTGCAATCAAATTTTTCATGCAATTCTTGAAAGCTTAGCGCATGGTTGGTCAATGAATCAATAAAATTTATCAAACAATAAAAAAAGCCCCAAACTTTCGTTTGGGGCTTTTTGAATATGGTGGGGGACCCTCAACCGAATTGAAGCCTATAAACCTTTAACAGCAATACTTTTAGATTTCACACTTTCATTTATACCAACAAAAATACCAACAAAACGCAAAAGTACCCTATGATTTTGGGATGATATTCAATTTTAGATAAGTATGGGGAGGGTAAAAGTTTTTAGTAGCTCGTTGATAGGACACCGCCCCCTCTCCCATGCATAAAAAAAAATTCCCCATAGGCGAAAAGTTAAAGCAAAAAGTTAAAATAAAGTTAAAGCTGCTGTCTGATAAACGCTTACAACTGCATTCTGCCTCATACACACTATTTAGCTTTAATGGTGCGTGGTACGCAATCAGGTGCGCACAGAAATGACTGTTTTTAGGTGCGCACCAATTCAGCTCCATACCGATCAGATAGTTTTTTAAAACTTGCCATAAGGTAGCGGTTTGTTTTGTTCTCCAGTTGATCATGTCGATCAACCAATTTGTTAAAGGTGGTTTGGTGCATTCCTTTGGGTCTAATTTTGTAATAAGGCTTCATCCAAGCATTATCATACTGCCAGTTGAGCTTATTCCTAATTCGGCACATGACAAGTCTAGTGCCATCCAGTTTATTTTCTTGTTGTGTTGCATAGTTTAGTTTTTGGCATATACGGCATGAAAAGGCGCTGTCTCTCAGGTATAGCTTGGCGACTCGTTTATGGCAATCGGGACAAGTAAACCAATAACGCATACCGCCGTAATGACATGGCGTTGTTTCTATATTGATACTGTAATGATAAGGCTGTTTATTGAATTGATAATGTAAGGTTAATTGTTGATTATGGTAACTATATCCAATTTTTGCCACTTCCTCACCAGTAGAAGTATTGTGCCATCCCCATGTACCTTGTCTGCCATCCTCAAAAACTGCTGATTTCGCCATGCTGCGACTATCTAAAGCTAGGCAATCTTCTACTTTTTCATGTGTTTTTTGCATGTTTTTACCTGTTTTTTTGACCGAAATAGCCTGTTTTGTACCGTTTTAAGCCTTAAATTAAGGAAAATATACCTAAAAACAGTGGTTTTACCTTGACGAAATGCACTTTTTTACTGTTTTTTAAATCATGCTCTAAGCATTACTATATAAGGCTTGGAGTCTATTTTACGCCGTTTTTTGGTAATTATTTCACTAATGATTTAGGTTGGATATGGAGGAATCAAGCAATTTACCTTGACAGAATCAAGACATAAAACTATCTGCAAATAACCATTTAAGCCTTGTCATATATACGTTATGGAGTAGTTTTAAGTGTGTTTTTTAAGGGTTTTCGTCAAGGTAATAAGTTAGTGATTGTTAGTTGTTTTTCTGTTTTTCAGCATTTCATAATGCCCACTACATAAGATTCTCCGTCTATTGGGTGTGCTCTTGTTGACCTTAATAAGATTAGGGTCAATAAAGTCAGAAATGTGGATACACATCGCTTTACGGTTCAGGTTATTTAGAGCCTTGATAAACTTCCAGCGAAAATATAAGAATATACTGCCAACCAAAATGGAAAGAGCACTAACCCCAATTATGATGTGAATGGCATTTGTCATGTTGTTCTCTCGTTTAGCTGTATGTATGTGCCTTTTTAGGTGGGACGTGTGGGACTTTTGGGACGTGTATAGATAAGATATTGATTATATATAAACAACATACGTCCCACTCTATAATAAATACGTCCAAAATATCAGTATGATACTTGGGACACAATGGGACGCATTACACTATGTCCCACACGTCCCATCTATGTCCCAAACATAAAAAACATATAACTTACTTAATGGGACGTTATAATATTTATATATAACAATGCATTAAACTAAAATATATTGGTAACGTCCCACACGTCCCGTCATAAAAACATGATTTCAGGATTCATCATCAAAGCTGTGCATCACATCAGCCTTAAAATGCATCATTCTCGGACGGCTGCCATCGGGTAATTTTCCGCCCATGCGTTTCACCACTCGGTCATCCTCACCCAGTACAAGCCATCCATTTGCTCTAAGGACCTTTTTGGCATTCGCTTCATTGAGTCCTATGCACATTTCCTGCTTAAACATGGTGCTTGATACAAGGTAGATACGCTCATCAGGGTCATAATAGCCAACACGGTTATGAATACGTGGGCGGATGGTTTCACCGTCAGGGTGTCGGATAATGGTCAGGCTTTCAAAACGGCTTGTCCCATGGGCTTCAAAGAATGCCTTGAAATGCTCCAGTATCTTGCTTTCCTCAATGTTTTCACCATTGCCCAGCGTACCTAGCCATGTATTAAAGCATTGTCCCACAGCTTCAAAGCTGCGCCCCTGCTGCCATCCTGTAATCCCTGCCTGTGTTGCCAGTTCACCTGCAACCGCCACCAATGCAAAACGGCGCAATACGCGCACCGCCTGACTGTTTTTGGTGGCATGTTTGACCATGAAGTCATCCAGCATGGTTTGCGCCTGTAGTATCAGGTCGTCTTTATTGGTGGTCAGGTACTCCAGCCATTTAATGCCTGCATGGCCGTAGTGTTTGGCTGCCAGTTCATTGATACGGTTGCCAACGTCACTGGGGCCATTACCATAGTTAATCTGCTCAAATACGCCGTAACCTTTGCCTGCATCACTGGGGATATGGGCAAAGCGGAGGAGTAGCCCTGCATCCATTTCAATGCCACCACGGCGTAAATGGTCCTCGAGGGCAATTTCACCTGTCGAGGTATACATCAGGTTAAAGTGTTTGGTGTCTCGGTTCCTGCCTGATTTACTGCCCCTGGCTTTGCCCTGTGCGCCTGTCAGCATATAGACAATATCCGAAACTGCTTTTGGGACCGCCTGCCGTAATTCATCAAGGTTGAGGAAATTGTCATTGCGGAGTTCGGCATCATTCTCCAGGGCGTTGTCAGTGGTTCGCCATGACTTTGATACGTCTTTGGGTTTTCCCCATATGCCACAGGCTGCCTTTGTGATGGTACTTTTGCCATCCGTGGATGTACCATAGATATGAAAGCCACCGCTTTCTATATCCAGTGGTGTCACCAGTTGCCCTGAGAATGCACAGGCAAAGGATAGAACGGCAAGGGCATGAGGTTCGATCAATCGGCTTAATTCTTGCCATCCCTCAAGCGTTCCCATTGTGCTGTAGGGGTCTTTCATCTCACTATGAAATAGCAACTCCTCACCATCGCCATTGTTGCCATAGGTTCGGTTGGTGGTGACAAAGGCATTGCCATACCATCCAGTCCGATCTACACAGCGAAAGCGTTTCTCTATGGGGTAATCCTGTAGGTAGTTGATGAATACATTCTTTTTATGGGTCTGTCGTGGTGGCATCAGGCCATGGCTGGCAATCAGCTTTAAAGCGTCCTGTGCCTCACCCATAAAGTTCTCATAGGGAATAATCAGGGTATGCAGTGTGCGGTCTTTATCATGGAACTGGATGACGCGTTTCCAGTTGTCATTTTTAAGGCTGCGGGCTTCTCCCAAAATGATTAGGGCATTGGAAATCAGGATTTTGCTCTGTTTGGTTTCGCCATTCTCGTCCTGTTTTTCCTTGATCTGATACAGGCCACTTTCAAGGATATGCAACCATGAGCCATCATCCATTTTAAACGGTTTGGCAATATGCCCCTTTGGAGGGGCTTTGGCTTGTTCAACTGCCACCTTGATCATGCCATCCAGTTCATCCTGTGACATGGCAAGGTTAGGCGGTTCAGGAATAAACGCCATTTTGACATTGAGGTCAGTGTAACGGCGTTGAATATCGTCCTGTTGATGGACTGGGGCAATAAAGCATAGGTCAGGATGTGCCTGCATTAATGCCTTGAGGGTATGGGCATTGATGTGTCCTGTAGGGTGGCTGGTATACACTGGATACGCTGTCTTAAATGCCAGCAATAAATCATCCGTTACTATCAATGGCAATTGTCTTTGTTTACGGCGGTTAAAATAGTGTCCACCATATCCATAAACAATGTCCTGAAAATTGTCTATTGATGGATTGGTGAATATAACCCCTTTTGGCATAAGGTCTGTATCGTATAAATCCCATACGGCTAAACCATACAGGGCATTGTCATCAGCCTCACCGTATTGGGTGGCGTTCTCAATCATTGAACGGCGTATTTCTGAGGGGCATCCGCCTAATTGTTTAATGATTTCATTTTGATATACAATCAGTAAACTTTCTGTTTGATGTTCTAAAGCGTCAATGATTCCTGTTGATACGTCACCATTGCCCACTTCCTCCAGTGGGCTTTGTTGTTTCTGAGGGGTAGAACGGCTTTCGCCGTCCTCAAATAGATCAGGTGTGGTGTCCCATGAGGGTCTCATATTCATTTATTACCCTCCAGTACGTCCATTTCCTCTTTGTAGGCTTTTTCTTGTTGTTGGTGGTAATCATTTCGGGTTAATGCCAAATATTGAAACATATCAATCATTGTTTCCAATTCAGAAAAATTACAGCCATGCACTCCATAACTTTCTTCTAAACGTTTTGATAGTTTTTTAACTTTCGCACGGATAAGTTCTATAGATGTTTCCATCCAGTCCATATCGACGGCTGCCAATGATTGAACGTCATAGATGTCATAAATATCGTAAGTTTTAGGCGTGTTTGATTTAGGCATGGGTATGCGCTCCTATTGATGATGGAGCTTTGCCAATTACGACCAAGTAATTAAGGTGGCAAAGCTGTAAAGGGTTGGTCGACAGGCTCAATAGGTTACCTGCATACTCGAAAGTATCCCTCCACAGCTTCGCCATAACATGCGAACGCATAGAGATAGTACGCATAAAAAAAGCCCTGAGCGGACTATATGCGCCTATTGAATGATAGCCGACCAAAGCTAACCTTGAGATTTTGCTCAAAGCAGAATCAATATAACGGCGTATAGGGCTATATGCAAGTTCTAAAGCTGAAAACGTGACTAAACATGACATCACAGCCTTATCATTTCTTAACAGGCGTTGAACGCACGTTGAATTAGGTTGCTCCACAGATTGATGGAGCAAGTCTAAACCATAAGGTTTTATTGGAGTCTGTATAGGGTTTAAATCTTGATTCATGGTTTAAGACCCCTGTTCCTTTGCCTGTTCTAGCAGCCTAAATACTTCACGTTGTGGCTGTGGCTCATATTCGCCGTGTATGCCATGTATCAGCTTCATTAGGCTTTCAAGGTGTAGCGTGATGTGCTTGTGGTTTGGCTCTGTACGTTCAATATCAATGGCAGTGTACATTGCTGTTTCTGAGTCCTTGCAAGCATCTAGGCGGTGAATGGCATAATGCTCGTTATCAATGACGAGGTCAGTGTATTCGTCCTGATCTGTACACGGGCGGAGTTCAGCTACAACGTAAGCGTTTTCTTGGTCTTTAAGCACTGGGGTAAGTTTAGGGTTTACAGATTTATTCATGGTGTAACCCCCTCAAAAGTAAGCTGTATATTTTCTTTACAGGTCTTGATTTTTAAAGCGTTCAAGTGCTTTTCATGTTTACGGCGGTGCATACCATGACTATGGAACGTACCTTTTTCTTTAGATACTTTTTCCTGCATACACAGGCGGTTCAATTCATCAAAAGCGGTCTGTCTTGCTGAATATGAACCAGTCTTTCTGAGTGTTGGCAATAGCTCTGCAAATACCCAGTTTTGGAAATTGAGTGCTTCGGGTTTATTTGATCTAAAAATGACACGGTAGAGATTAGGTTCATTGATAAAGATCAGTTCTTGTTTGCCACCATTGGTTGAAACACTTATTTTCTGTACACCAATTGGGTCTAATGCGCCATATCGTTTAGGGGTTTCGTTTTTAACGTACCCCCTTTGAATCTGTAGTAGGTCGGAAGAACGTGAAATATTTAAAACCTTACACACATCCGCCAAACAAAATAAAGGTTCGCCGTTGTCATCTAAAACAATACGAACGGAACTGGATTTAAAATCGAAATGGGTTACGGCGTTCATGCTGCCACCTCTTTTAATTCATATCTGGCATGTGTGCCTTTGTTGTTTAGGTTTGGTTCATTATGGGTCACGATGTCAAAACCTTGCTTTCTTAATCGGTCAATTACAGCCGAAAGGCGGTAGCAGTCGCATAGCTCTATGGCTTCGGCTTGGCTTATGGTTTTGCCTTGTTGGAGGTGGTCTAGGATGACAGTTTGATGATTCATGGTTGTGCCTCCAGTCCTTGCGCCTGCATCCATGCCTGCACATCAGATAAACGCCATACTGTGATGCTGCCTAGTTTGATTGGTTGAGGAAATTCACCTTGTTTCACCCATTGCCATATCGTCTTGTCAGATACGCCTAAGATGCCTCTGGATGCTGGACGTGCGGAGATGCGTTTAGTCTGCCCTTTGCACTTGCCTGCTTTATGGAGTTGGATACGTTCCTTGCGTTCAGGGAAATTGGCAAGGTCTTTGATGCGTAGGAAAGCATCAGAGTTTTGTAGATTGGCTATTGTCATAGATTCACCTATCAATTAAATGATTCCCCTGTCAGTTCGTGGCAAGGGTTGATAGATGCATCTAAACAGGTGAGATAATACGGCCCACAAGGGGCTTAAACGCAAAAAGAAAGGACGTAAAATTTACGTCCCTATAAGTACCTACCAATAAAATCATATAGTTAGAATATTATTTATTTTCTAATAATCTTTTTCTTGATTGGTGTAAGTCCCTAAATGGTGTAGCAATCTCTCTAATTCGCCGTGTTGGTGTATCGTCTTGCTCTCCATTATACGGCGTATTATTTTTTATCCATGTATTAGCTTTATTGTTATGGCTATCGGCTTTCGGGTTATTAACATACACGTCTAGCCACAACTTAATAGAATAGACTAAGTCAGGGGCATATCTATCTGTTTGGGTTTCATCAAGAATCAAGGCTAAAAGGTCAGGTTTATCATTCTGAATCGTTGGCGGTGTCTCTAGTTCCTGAATTTTAGATTTTAAATCCTGAATTTCTGTTGTTTGATCTGCTAAAAGATTCCTAAGTCGTACAATTTCACAGTTTAAATTTTCAATGCTTGGTTCTACTTGCTGAATGGATGGCTGTCCACAGCCTATAGTCTCTTGGGTTGATAGGTTGTCGTTTAAGCCATCAACTTGATTTGGGGTAAAGGTATTATTTTTAAAATAAAGTGGAAGTTTTTTAGGCTTATTTGACTCATCGTATGTTGTGTATAAAAAATTATCATCCACAAAAGTATCAAAGCCCGTCTCTTTTGAATCAGGATTATCAGCATTAAGTATATTTAAATAATTTTCATCCCATATAGGGATTAAGTCTGGGTTTAATTCAGGCAAATTTTCATCAAATAAATTTAAGGATTTTATAGGTTCTAAATTTAGGAATGCTTGTCTATACCAGTATGTTTTCTCAAGAAGTGCAACATTATCATTATTTAAAGGAATGCCCCAATCTTCCCATAAGGGATTGTAATTCTTTAATTCGGCCCATGTAGCACAATTATAGCTTTCAGAGATATTAGTCAGGTATTCAAAAGCCCAATTTCTGCCATATGGTCTAAACATGCCATAACTAAAATGTTTTCCACTTGTTTCTTTTATTTTGTAATCAGAGCCTTTTGTATGACACGCTAAATCACTAGGCACACCTTTATTTAATAAATATATAGCTACTTCTTGGATAGTTGAGTTTGTTTTTTCTTTTAAAAAAATGATAGCTTCTTTAAGTGAAATGTATTCATAGCTTTCATCTGTATTAATAAAGTCTAATAACCCCATATATGCCCCCACAGCATTCCCAAAAAGCCACTAGGTCAACATATTGGGTATATGCTTTCGGATGCCTCCTATACCTAGCTTACCCAGTATATTGAATCGCTTAGGTAGTGGCTAGGTGTGGAAAGTATTAGCACGGCGTTATTTGTCGTCTATATGTTATGCGGTCTTATGCTTAGGGAATGGAATGACATCCTGTTTTAGACTATCGAGATAGTCCGCCCATTGCTGCATCATCTTTTTACGCTGCGCTATAAACTTGGTACGGTTGTAGGCTGTACCCAAGTTATCAGGTACTTTGTGGGCCAGTTGATGCTCAATAACACTTACAGGGATGCCCATTTCTTCATTCAGAATGGTTCTGGCCATTGCCCTAAAACCATGTCCTGTGATTTCTTCCTGTGTGTCATAACCTAAACGGCGTATTGCTGCATTGATTGCGCCGTCACTCATAGGGATTTTATTGTTTCGGTAGCCAACAAATATATGTTCATGCTGACCTGTTAAGCATTGCAGTTCTTTTAAAATCTCGATTGCCTGTTTTGACAAAGGTACAATATGGTCCTGCTTGGTTTTGGTAATGAAGTAGCGCCATTCCTGTTTATCAAAGTCTATCTCGCTCCATTTGGCTTTTCTTAATTCGCCAATTCTCACAAAAAACAAAGGTGCTAACTTAAATGCACTTTTTACAACAAGTGTTGTATTGGGAATGCTATCTATTGCCCTTAAAAATTCGCCCACTTTGCTTGGGTCCGTAATCGCTGCAAAGTTCCTTGTTTTTACGGGGAGTAATAAACCGTGTAATGCTTGGCTTGGGTCGTTTTCATTTTTACCTAATGCCATGCCGTACCTAAATATCTGCCCACATTCCTGTAACGCTCGTTTGGCTGTATCAGGTGAGCGCCCCTCGATGCGTTTAATCACGCTCAATAGATCAGGTGATTTAATACTGGCAATATCCATTGCGCCGATAAACGGAAATATGTCCGCCTCTAAACGTGCTTTGGTTTTTACACTGGTGCTTACTGCCCATGTCTCTACTTTTTTCCTATACCACTCCATCGCCACATATTCAAAGCTATGCTCGCCGTTTAACTGGGTTAGGTTGCTCTTTTTGGCTTGGTTTGGGTCTATGCCCTCACTCAAGTTTTTTTTGGCTTCTGATAGCTTAATCCGTGCATCTGCTAACGATAGGTCGGGATAACTCCCCAAAGTGAGTGAACGCTGCTTGTTTTGATATCGGTAGGCATATATCCAAGTCTTACGACCAGTCGGGAAAACATGCAGTTGTAGCCCGTTGGTATCGCTGTATTTATCAGGCGTTTTTTTATTGGGATTGGCTTTAATTCGTCTTAGCTGTGCATCAGTCAACATAAGGCTTTCCCCCTTATTTGTTGGTATAAAATCTAGCGGACTGTTGGTATGAAATTAGGGCATTTGTTGGTATTAAATTGTTGGTATTGCTTTATACCAACAAAAATACCAACAAAGTATAGGTGATTAAGGGGGATGGATGGTAGTGGCTAGGGGTATAAAAAAAGGCTTAAACCTTTATGATTTAAGCCTTTGGTAATGTCTAGTAGTGTCTATTCTTATCAATTTGGTGGCGGGACCCAGGATCGAACTGGGGACACACGGATTTTCAATCCGTTGCTCTACCGACTGAGCTATCGCGCCAATGGCGTGTATTAAGCCGTATCTCAGGCAAATAGTCAATAACTATCCTGAGCTTTTGTTTTAAATGCCGATTTTTCACACAAAAACATCAGGCAAAAAAAATCCCTGATGGGATCAGGGATTGAAATTTCAAATTCATGGTGGCGGGACCCAGGATCGAACTGGGGACACACGGATTTTCAATCCGTTGCTCTACCGACTGAGCTATCGCGCCAAAGTGGGCGTATTAAACAATGTTTGTCAAAATCCGTCAAGTCAATTTGTGGATTTTTCTATTAACTGTTTAATTTTGCTACAATACTGAACAGGAATCTATTTTCAGCTAGATCTTGCCCAGATGCGACAGGCAACGGTGAATCGCGCCACAGCCTGGCTCAAACTGCTTCACGCCCTGCTCCTCTTCAATGCGGCAAACCTCCTCAACCAGACGTTCCGCCACGCCACGTCCACGATTGGCGGGGTGAACCACAATATATTCCAGCACACGGCTTTCACCTTGTCCTGTTGACCAAATTGCACCTATAATTTTGGTGTTAAATTCAGCGGTGTAAACTGTGGTATATTGTTGCAGATCTTGTTCAAGTTGCTGCATTGCATCTTGCCCATCACCAAACTCTGGGCTGGTGTCATAAAGTCGCTCTAGCTGGGTACGAATCCCTAGATTATCTAGAGAACGGTAAGCATGTACGGTAATAGGCATTGATTAACCCTCCTGAGCAAACTATGATGCTGTCACTTTTTCGTCACAGCGAAACTATCGGTTTTTAATTCAATCATTTTTGACGTTTTTTGAGGAACGTGTCCATGACGCAACGTATCAGTGAAGTGGTAAGAAATACCAACGAAACCAAAATTCGAGTTCGTCTCAATCTCGATGGTACTGGTCAAGGCACCCTCAACACTGGAGTTCCATTTTTAGACCATATGATTGATCAAATCAAGCGCCATGGTCTATTTGATATCGACATTCATTGCGATGGTGACCTTGAAATTGACGACCATCACACGGTGGAAGACTGTGGAATCACGCTGGGACAAGCCTTTGCGCAAGCTTTAGGTGATAAAAAGGGCTTGCGTCGTTATGGGCATTTTTATGCGCCACTCGATGAGGCACTGTCTCGTGTTGTGGTTGACCTGTCTGGTCGTCCAGGCCTGTTTATGGATATTCCATTCACCCGTGCCCGTATCGGAAGCTTTGACGTTGATCTATTCTCGGAATTTTTTCAGGGATTTGTCAACCATGCACTGATGACGCTGCATATTGACAACCTGAAAGGCAAAAACAGCCACCACCAGATTGAAAGTGTGTTTAAGGCGCTGGCTCGTGCCCTGCGTATGGCCTGTGAAATTGATCCACGTGCCGAAAATACCATTGCATCTACCAAAGGGAGTCTGTAATGACTCGTATTGCATTACTTGACTATGGTATGGGCAACCTGCACTCCGCGGCGAAAGCGCTAGAGCATGTGGGTGCAACGGTTGATGTCACCAATGATCCAAAGCTGATTGCCAAGGCGGACAAGATTGTTTTTCCAGGTGTTGGCGCAATGCGTGACTGTATGCAGGGTATGCATGAGGCAGGCATTGATGAGGTGGTGCGTCAGGCAGCTTTCAATAAACCTGTCCTTGCGATTTGTGTTGGCATGCAAGCTCTACTGCAAAGTTCGGAAGAAAATGGCGGTGTCGATGCACTTGGTATTTTTGATGGTGTAGTGAAACACTTCCCTGAAATTCCACATTTAAAAGTACCACACATGGGCTGGAATCAGGTTCACCAGCTTGATCCAGATCATCCTATGTGGAATAACATTGAGCAGGACACACGTTTCTATTTTGTGCATAGCTATTATGTGGAGCCAAAAGATTCGGCCATTACGGCGGCAATCTGTGATTATGGCGTGAACTTCTGTACCGCCATTCATAAGGACAACCTGTTCGCGACCCAGTTCCATCCAGAGAAAAGTCATACCGCTGGTTTGCAGTTGTTAAAAAACTTTGTGGAATGGAAGATTTAAGTCCGTTCCATGCAGATCAAGTTTCTTGTTATAACTTGATCTGCAACTCATAAAATATTTTAAGCTTTTATTCTGAAGATTTTTCTTTATTATTCTCATGCATACAATTTCTTAATTTTTACAATCCCATAAAAACACTTAGATAGGCATAACAATGAACTCATTGACTCAAACTGTGGATCATCCACTCAGCCCCAAAGGTCGTTTTGGCCGATTATCCTACGCCGCATGGTCTTTATTAAGTGGTCTTGTTGCGTGTATTGCCATTTTCATTTTGGCATTTGGCGCTGCACTATTAACTGGAGACAATCTTGAGCAAGGACAAGATTTTCCAATCCTTGCAATTGTCCTGTTTATCATCGTTTATATTGCTCTCATATATTTTTCTTTTGTTTTTACCATTCGTCGTTTACATGACCGTAATCAAAACGGATGGTTGTCGTTATTGATCATCGTCCCTTTTGTAAATCTGATTTTCCTGATTTACCTATTCTGTGCCAAGGGTACAGTGGGTGAAAATAATTTTGGTCCAGCACGAATCACTCAGGGTTGGGAAAAAGTCTTGGGTTGGATTTATATTATCCTTATCCCAATTGCCTTTGTTTTAGGGGTGGTCGCTGCAATTGCAATCCCTGCTTATCAGGACTATGTACAAAGAGCCCAACAGACACAGCAACAATATAATCACAATACTGAATAAATCCTGACTCAAAGTTATTCTAAAGCCAAGTTTTCTCACTTGGCTTTTTCATTTGTGCAAAAGCGTTTAAGCTCCACCCATCAGTTAAGTTTCAGTGAAAAGGGAAATGCAAGAACAAACCGTTGCATTAAGCAAAGAACAAATACGAGCGTTACCCGTATTCCAGAATCTACATCCTGAAAATATTCTGGTCATTCGCACGCTTGAACAGTGTCGTGAAATTCAGGATGAACTGAATCAGGTTAAAATCCTTGGTTTTGACACCGAATCCAAACCAACATTCAAGGTGGGCGAAAAATCCACAGGTCCCCACCTCATTCAGTTGGCAAGCCATGACAAGGCCTATCTTTTTCAGGTCAGCACAGAGATTCTAGGCTTTTTAAAACCGATTCTGGAAAATGAGCGGCAACTTAAGGTGGGTTTTGGCCTCAAAAATGATACCAGTGGATTCCGTCGCCAGGGAATTGAGCCAAAATCCCTGATTGAGCTGTCTAAAAGTTTTTCCAGCTTTGGCTATACCTCACAGGTCGGAGTACAAACAGCGGTGGCCCTACTTTTTCAGCGTTATTTTGCCAAGAGTAAAAAAATAAGTACCTCAAACTGGGCGGTCAAATACCTGAGTTCCAAACAAATCGCCTATGCGGCGGCAGATGCCTATGCAGCCCTGCTGATTTTTGACCATCTCTATACCCAGCAGTTACTCACACCTCAACTCCAGCAACAAATCAGTAGAATACTGGATGATTCAGTATCCAGGACTTAGAGATCGTCCAATACTTTGCTAATATGTAGCCAATTTAAACTTTAGATGATGCAAGGAGCGAAAGCATGCTAATCATCCCTGCAATTGACCTGAAAGATGGTAAATGTGTCCGTTTAAAGCAAGGACGCATGGAAGATGACACTGTTTTCTCTGATGATCCTGTAGCAACAGCACAACACTGGGTGGATGAAGGCGCACGTCGTTTACATTTAGTGGATTTGAATGGTGCTTTCGCAGGTACGCCAATTCATAAACCTGTGGTTGAGGCGATTGCCCGCGCACAGCCTGAGCTTCCAATCCAGATCGGTGGCGGTATCCGCTCCCTTGAAACCATCGAGCATTATTTAGAAGCTGGCGTGTCATTTGTGATTATTGGCACCAAAGCGGTGAAAGAGCCTGAGTTTGTGGAAGAGGCTTGCAAACGCTTTGCAGGCCACATCATCGTGGGGATTGATGCCATCAACGGTATGGTCGCAACCGATGGCTGGGCCAATGTGACCGATGTCAAGGCAACTGATCTGGCCAAGCGTTTCGCAGATGCAGGTGTTTCCAGCATCGTGTATACCGACATTGCACGTGATGGCATGATGCAAGGTGTCAACGTTGAGCAAACCGTGAGTTTAGCGGAATACTCAGGCTTACCTGTGATCGCTTCAGGTGGTGTCACCAACCTTGATGATGTCCGCAACCTGAAAGGCCAGAAAGGTATTTTAGGTGCGATTACAGGCCGTGCGATTTATGAGGGTACACTGAACCTTCGTGAGGCTCAGTTATTGCTGGATGAAGATCGCCTCTAAACAAAGCACTGAAAGAAGAGCCGTCAGGCTCTTTTTTTATTTGTGAGTTGAATAAATTGCCTGATCCACGCTGAAACAGATGATTTCTCTTGCATAGACGCTATCAGTTTATACACAATATAAAGTTGATTTTTACTGTTTCTACACCATGCCAACCCATCTCGCCTCCTCTCCCAGAGCTGCCCAGTTTGCGCTTATTTTTATTACCATGATCTGGGGCAGCACATTTCTGGCAGTGCAATATGCCCTGAATTTTAGTAGCCCCATGTTTTTTGTCGGCTGTCGTTTTGCTGTCGCAGCCTTGGCCATCCTACTGATCTCAATCAATTCCATTCGCGGGTTAACCCTAAAGGAAACACTGGCAGGCACCGCAATTGGTGTAGTGATTGCAATTGGTTATGGCACGCAGGCCATTGGTCTACAGACCATCCTCAGCAGTGAATCAGCCTTTCTGACTGCCCTGTACGTTCCACTCGTACCAATCCTGATGTGGGTTATTTTCCAGAAACGCCCCAGTTTAATGACATGGGTGGGTACAGCACTGGCATTTACAGGTCTGGTGCTTTTAACGGGAAATGGTTTCTCCAGTATCCGCCTCAATTACGGACAGGTGCTGACCCTGATCTGTGCCTTTGTGATTGCCCTGGAAATTATCTTGATTGGTTATTTTGCTGGAAAGGTCAATCTCAGGCGGGTTACGGTGGTTCAGCTTGCCGTTGCCTCACTCCTCTCTTTTGCCAGTATGCCGATGGTGGGTGAACACAAGATTCCTGAATTTTCATGGGCACTGCTGCTGATTGCTGTGGCCCTAGGTTTAGCCAGTGCCCTGATTCAGTTCGTGATGAACTGGGCACAGCGTATGGTTGATCCAACCCGTGCCGCAATCATCTATGCTGGTGAACCTGTCTGGGCAGGCTTATTTGGGCGGATTGCGGGTGAGCGACTGCCTTTACTGGCCTTGCTGGGAGGTTTAATGGTGGTTCTAGGGGTATTGGTCAGTGAGTTAAAATGGAACAAGCCTAAACAAAAAGAGCGCTAAAAAGCGCTCTATGCTGCTGATGGCTCTTTCTTTTTCATTAACATACAGGGTTGGTAATATTCCACCGTAGGCATGGGCTCATAAAATGGATGCAGCAACGCTTTCCACTCCTGATAGGCGCTGGACTTCCTAAAACCCTCGGTATGGTTTTCAAGCTGGTCCCAGAAAATCATCAGTATATAACGATCCTGCTGCTGCATATGCTTAATCAGTTGCACGGCATTTAGGCCGTGCATGGGATAGATAATCTCTTTGGCTTGCTGGAAAGCCTGCTCAAATGCCTCACTTTGATCAGGCTTAATATTTAAATGCACATGCTCAATAATCATGCTTTATCCTATTTTATTGGTACATGGGTTTATTATCATTCAGTGCGATTAAACCACGAATAGCCCGATAAACAATCCAGACCCACGCAGCAAAAATCACCAGTACACAAAATACCGTACCAGAGAGCGCAACGCCAGCAAATGCATTGGCATTGTCCCCTGTAAAGAATAGGAAGAAAAATGGAATAAAGGCGATGATGTTCCAGGCCAGATACCACCAGAATGTACGGATCTGCCAGGTAAAGTGGCTTTCAAAGATTGAGCCACGCACATCACCACGCTTGACATAATTAATAATGAGCGCAATGACTGCCAATAAACCACCAGAAAAAATTGCAATAATATAAAGCACATAAAGAACCAGCGTTAGAGTACGGTTCGGGTCTTGATCAACGGAATAATTCATTTTTATTTATCTCCAGACACGCCCTCAATAAAAGACATTGAGCGGCGAAATTAACCAACATATCAACAGTATATGAAAGGCTATGGTACAGAAATAAATCTTACGAAATGGTTGTTTTTGTGTTTTATGTCGCAATTTTTGTTGTGCAAGCCAACCCGCACACCATCCCCCCAAGGAATCCACGATATGCAAGGTCTGTTCTGGAATACGGCGGTTCCCCAACTGGGCCGCCTCTTTGTCCTGTGCATATAGCCAATAGCTCAGGACATTCATCAGGCTGACAAACAGTAGCGTATAGGGTGGCAGCAGCCTGCTAAAACTTGCAATCAGCATAAAGATAATATAAATGATGATACCAATCTGCATGGGTGACCACGCTTTAGACTGTTTTGGTTGAGCTGGTTCAGCCCGATGCTCAATCACCTGTGACGCTTTCAGGTAGGTCACCTGCTGGGCACGATAGCGACCACGCTCATCCAGAATCACTGTATATTCCAGCGCACAGCCGACAATCGGACGTGGCCCTGTACGGGCAAAGTCCTTAATGTGCAGAAACACACGCTCCTTATGCGCATCATTGGGTTGAATAAAGCCATAGCCCCTGTCATCAAACCATTCCACCAAACGTCCTTGATCTCGCATATTCCTATCCTAAACCTAACACTTGTTGTAAACGGTCTTGTAGCATCATACGCATTTCTATCGGGTCTTTTTGCAAAATATCCTCCCCTGTGCGCCCCTGCTCAGCATTCTTCTGTGCGACCTGCAAACGCATACACCAAAAACGGCAGGCCGCCATTGCTAAGAAAATATCTAAACAAGCTAACTCATCTTGTGTCAGTGGGCGCACTTGTTGATAGGCGGTGAGGAATGTCTCTGCTTTTTCCATATCCAAATGTGCCTGCGGATAACTGGTACAGAAATCATTGATGCTAATGGCAATATCAAACAGCCATTCATCTTGGTTGAGCTCATAAAAATCGAGGATACCGTTGAGTTGACTGCCCTCAAACAGGGTGTTATCCCGAAATAAATCTGAGTGAATAAAGCCTGTTGGCCGATCTGGATATTCCTGACTAATCACCTCAAATAGCTGAAATACCTGATCTAAAAGTTGTTGGTCTGCTAGGGGCATCTTGGAGCGTAGTTGGCTGGCAACCTCTGACCAATAGGCATGATTGCGATTAAAATCACGTTGTAATGGAAAATCCTGCAAGGCCAGATGCAGTTTGGCCTGCGCCTGCGCAATCGCCTGCACCTGCTCAATGCTGGCCTGCTCAGGATGCTCACCCATTAAGCGTGGCGCAATCTGGGCAGGTTTGCCTGCAATGCTATGGATAGCCTGACCGTGATGTTTCAACGGCACCGCGACAGGTACGCCTGCCTGCCCCAAACAGTCCAGCACAGGCACCAGTTCCCCCGCCCCCTCGGCATCCAGTTCCTCAAAAACCGTTAAAACATACTGTTTCTGTGTATGATCCACCAAAAAAAAGTTGGTGTTTTGAATACCGCCCTGGATTGGAATCAGGTCAATCACCGCCAAACCATAAGGCTCGGCAAATGCCTGCACTTCCTCTAAACTCAACGGGGTATAAACCGACATGGAAAACCTGCAAAATATCACTCTGATTTTGATAGAATACCCGTTCCCTCCATGAAGGTGTAGCACCAGAGTCGGTCTCCTTTCTCTCTTGGCGATTTTTTGGAAAATTTTATGCTCGCAAAACGTATTATCCCTTGCTTGGATGTTGATAATGGCCGAGTTGTTAAAGGCGTTCAATTCCTTGATATTCGTGACGCAGGTGACCCTGTTGAGGTTGCGCGTCGCTACAACGAACAAGGCGCCGATGAAATTACCTTTTTAGATATTACCGCTACCCATCATGGACGCGATACGACTTACCGTACGGTAGAACGTATGGCTGAAAGCGTGTTCGTGCCTTTAACTGTGGGGGGTGGCGTGCGTAAGGTTGAGGACATCCGTTTACTACTGAACGCAGGTGCCGACAAGGTTAGCATCAACTCGGCTGCGGTGTTTACCCCTGAGTTTGTGCAGGAAGCCTCACAGCGTTTTGGCGCACAATGTATCGTGGTTGCCATTGATGCAAAAAAAACAGGTGAGAATAAGTGGGAAATCTTTACCCACGGCGGTCGTAAACCGACTGGGATTGATGCGATTGAATGGGCTGTCAAAATGGCGGACTTCGGCGCTGGTGAACTGCTGGTAACCAGTATGGATGCCGATGGAACCAAAGCAGGTTATGACATCGCCTTAATGCGTCAAATCAATGATCGTGTCAGCATTCCAACCATTGCTTCAGGCGGTGTCGGAAACCTACAGCATTTAGCGGATGGAATCTTAAAGGGTGGTGCGGATGCGGTTCTGGCTGCCTCGATTTTCCACTTTGGTCAGCACACCATTCCAGAAGCCAAACAATATCTGGCTGAGCAAGGCATTGAAATGCGTTTATAAGCCACATCACAGGCGTAGCTGGGTTTTCGGTTACGCCTTAATTTTTAAAAGAATAAAAATATGTATGACACTTTACTCTGGACTGTTATTTTTACTTTTGCAGGTTGCATGTTTTTTCTGTTTTCAATATTCACCAAAATTTAAAGATAGTGATGGGCGTTACCTGCTCACAGGTTTAAGCCTGCAAAACGAGTAGGCAAAAAAATACCTTGCATAAGCAAGGTATGGAAAAATGCGTTTATTCAACGCTAGAGGGTAAGAAAAAATATAGTCACTTTGATTAAATTCTGAGCATCTTCAATGCTTGAGCTAAGATAGTAGGATAATGCACAAAAATATTGACATTAAAATCAGATTTTATTGACAATTCACGACAAGGAATCATGTTCTGGGGTCGTAAATTGTCAAAATGGCAACGTCTCTTTCGCACTTGCCGATCTGCTGTTAAGCCTCCGATTCTGTTTGTTCTTCCTCAACTACAACAGGCTGCACCAGTTTTGGCTTATGCTCCACCCACTTTGCAGGAAAAACCGATTCGATTGCGTTACCCAAAGCTCTGGAAACAGACTGTGGCAATGGCAGACCAAGTGGATTGGCCTCCTTTAAGTCCGCCGATGACACCACACGGGTTCCCATAATGTAGTCAAACCATGGTCGCGTTACACACCAATTCGCATCTTGATTCGAATTCATATGATGATCGTAATGCCAAGGAATGGTACGCTTCGCCCAATCAGGCTCAAGATGGGCACGGCGATGAACATAATAATAATTCCCCGCACTATAAATCGCTGCAAGCGCCATGCCTTTTGAAAAAGGATAGAACACAACACTTAACACACCTGCGGCTACAGCAAGTGACATTAACTCATTGCGCGTACGCCAGTTGTCCAGACCCTCGACATAACAATCATCAGAAAAGCCCTGCTTGCGCACTTCACGGTGGTGTGCCCAGTGCGATTCCATCTGTTTTGGCGTTGGGCTGAAACGTGGCTTGCCTTTACGGTGAACCCCATGCAGTAGATATTTATGGGCAAACCATTCATAACCGTTTGCAATCACCAAACCTGCAACAAAACCCTTTAACATGCAGTAGTCTCCCAATGTTTCCTTATTTTTATTAAAGATATAAATTTTTGTAGGCGAAGTATTGACGATGCGCTATATTTGTATTGACAAAACACGACAAACTGGGGAACAGACAGGATGTCTCAACTCAAGAATTATACAGGCTCTGTTTATGGCGGATTAGGGCATTTATTAAAGGCTTATTGCGAAACAAAAAATATTGAAATTCCTGAGCAATTACAACAAGTCCAAAATCTTGAACGTTTTGATTACGTCATTTGGCGTGACTTACTTGAAGATCTTAATCGTTTAAATCCCAAGACAGGTTTAGGCTTAGAAATTGCAGAGCACGTACAACCTAAACATTTAGGAATTATTGCTTATCTCGCACTGTCATGTGAAAACTTGGGCGAAGCATTGGCGCGTTATCATGATTTTCATCGCTTAATTTATGATGGTAGCCCTCTCGTCGTTGAATTTAACCCACCCTACGCATCAATCCGCTGGGAAGCTCCAGAACCCAACCCAACCCAATTAACAGATGAAATTGCAATTGCGCTGATGGTGCAATTCCATAAGTTATTTCTGTCAGGTGAAGATCTCAATCTACACGAAGTGCATTTTGTGAATACCGCACCGAAAAACATTATGGTTTATGAGCAGTATTTCCGTTGTAAAGTCCGTTTTGATCAGCCTAAAACTCAGCTACTTCTACCTGTTACCGAAGCCTTTAAGCCACTTCGAACAGGCGATCACACTTTACAGCAATTGTTGCTACAACAAGCTCAAGCTTTATTGGATAAGCTTCCCAATTCCACTCAACTCGATCAACGTCTACAACATGCAATTTTGACTGGATTACAAAAAAATCAATATCAAATCGATTTTATTGCAGAAAAATTAGGATTATCGGTAAGACAATTACAACGCCACTTACAACAGCAAAACACCACCTTTCAAGAACGTGTGCAACAAGTACGTTTTATGCTCGCAACGGAATATTTAAAAGATCCGCATTTGAGCCTACAAGAAATTGCCTTGCTACTTTGCTATTCGGAACAAAGTGCTTTTCAACGTGCATTTAAAATTTGGACTGGTTTAACTCCACAACAGTGGCGAAAGAACAATACCATTTATAGTTCTTAATCAAATTGATAAGGAAACGATGGTTTCTTAAAGCATTTTTTATAGAAATGGATTTTCGATTTCCTGTTCAGGTGGGCGCTGAATTTTATCAGGGAGATTTTCCTGCTCCAGGGCTGTCACCACCTCATTCATAAAGGCCTGCAACTTTCTGGCAGCCTGTAAACCAACCTGATCTTTAGTGATCTGTAGGTTTCCATATAGACTGACACAATCGACCTGATTTTCCAGCGTCAGGTCATAGATTGCCGAAGACTCATTTCCATCCACAAAAGGCTTAAACATCTCGTTCCCTCATTGTTATTCTCTTTTCATCACAGTGAGCCAAACCCTGATAATTTTCAATAGGCCCTACATTATCTCAACAATTGTAAAAAATACTGCACCATCGCATCAACCAACTGCTTGATGAGGGCCTGCTTGGTTTCCTCATCAATCTGTGGCAACTTACTTTCAGCAGTCTGGGACTGTCCTGAAGCAAACTGCTTTTGTTGAGCCTGAATGCTGGCGGTATCGGCTTCTTCCGCACACTGGCTTTCCGCATCCCAACGCATATATTTAATGTCTTGGCTGGCTTTCACCTGAGCTGCGCTCAACGGTAACTGATAGATGTTGCGCTTCTGCTGCTCGGTCAGTTGCGGGAATAAATTAACCCCCAGCTTCTCTTCCAGATAACAGATACTGACGACCCTGACCTGCTGTGAATCATTGTTAGGTGCATAATAGGCACCGCTAATCCCCTGTTTGGGCAGATACACCGCCTTATACACGGCCGTTGGCACAATCACGCCATTCCCAATGGTTTTGAGCCGCTTTCCCTCAAACACGGGACCTGTGACAATATAGGCATCCCTATGCTGTTTGGTCACAATCGCGCGCACGGCCTCCTCCAGCTTACGCCAGACTTCCTGATTATTTTTAGGGGCCTGTGGCACCATATTAGCTAAAGAGAAACTATCATATTGTGCAGCGGTGTTATTCATATCGCCATTTGGCGCCATGTGCCCACGGTCATAGCCTGAACCACGGTAGTCTGTCAGCAATGCACGATGCGCCTGTTGCACCCGTGTTTCCTCATGGAAATTGTCTTCACGCTTGATCTTGATGCTTAAACGTTCAGGTGTCAGATACTCGGCCGACCACAACGGGGTTTTAGAGACCCCCGAATACATCACGTTAAAGTCATTAAAGCACAGCGCATAACTATCTTTTTTTAGACTTTCTTTTGTAAGTAAAGGAGGAACATCTCGATAAAATTGTTCTAAACAAGCCCCATGACTCGATGGCAAAGGAATTAATTTAGAAATTTTTTCATTACCAAATGCAATTGCGAAACTGCCTGTTGCGATCAAAGCAAGAACAATTTTTCCAATATTCTGGCTTAAAAAATTAGCTTGAGTTTTAGCCTTTTTGCTTGGTTTCTTTGCCATAACCACATCAAGATCAACATGAACGCGAAGCTTAACAATTCAGGAGCATGCTGTATATTGCGCTACCGCCTAGAACGACACTTTATGTCGCAAAACTGTTCACTTGATCAGCAGGCAATAAAAAAGGCACTCGAAAGTGCCATTTTTATTTGTATTTTCACTAGATCTCGATCTGGCTACCCAGTTCTACCACACGGTTGGTCGGAATTTGATAGAAGTCACTCACAGGGCTGGTATTACGTTGCATTGAGATAAATAGCTTCTCACGCCATGGCGACATACCATCCCCCACCGTATGCACAATGCGGTCACGTGAGATAAAAAAGCTCATCTGCATCATATCAAACTCAAAGCCAAGTTGCTGATACGCCTGTTCCAGTGCATTTGGAATATTTGGCTGGTCCTTGAAACCGTAGTACATAAAGATGCGATAGAAATGGTCATCCAGTTTTTCAACCTTTAAACGATCCTCTGCCTCCACATAGGGAATGTCCTGGGTATACACTGTCACCATCACATTACGTTCATGCAGCACCTTGTTGTGCTTGATGTTATGCAGCATGGCATGGGGAACAATGTTTGGCGTACCAGTCAGGAAAATCGCCTCACCTGGTACAAAATGGGTTTCCTTACTCATACCAATACTTTTAATGAATAACTCAATCGGCAAGGCATTGGTTTCCATACGGGTATATACAATTTCCCGTCCACGTTTCCAGGTCATCAATATCGTGTACACCACCACGCCAATCAGGATTGGCACCCATCCACCTGAGAGAATTTTTAATGAGGTTGAACCCACAAAAACCAGGTCAATGATTAGGAAAGGCACTGCGAATATCGCCACTTTCCAGAACGGCCAACGCCATACACCATAGGCCAGGGTGGAGATCAGGATAGTACCGCACAGCATGGTCATGGTCACTGCAACACCATAGGCGCTGGCCAGTTCCGCACTGCTTTCAAACAGTAAAATCAAAATCACCACTGAGATATAAAGTACCCAATTAATAAAAGGTAAATAAATCTGTCCTTGCTCTACATCCGAAGTATGGTAAACCGCCAAACGGGGCAAATAACGTAGTTGCATTGCCTGATTCGCCATGGAAAATACGCCTGTAATCACCGCCTGTGAAGCAATGACCGCTGCCGCAGTTGCCAGCCCAATCATTGGGAATAACGCCCATTCGGGCACCAGTAAATAAAATGGGTTTTCAATGGCCTTGATGTCGCGTAACAGCAAAGCACCCTGTCCTGCATAATTCAGCAATAAACAAGGCAACACCACAATAAACCAGGCCAGTTTAATCGGCAAACGCCCAAAATGGCCCATATCGGCATATAGTGCCTCGCCCCCTGTCATGGTCAGGATCACCGCGCCCATGGTAATGAACGCAATCACAGGCTGGTCAACCACAAAATGAATCGCCCAATAGGGATTGACCATCATCAGCACATAAGGGGTCTGGATGATGCTCCATAGCCCAATCAGACCAATGGAAACAAACCACAACAGCGTGATAGGCCCGAAGAACTTGCCCATGGTGGCAGTTCCGTGACGCTGAACCAGAAACAAGGCGGTTAAAATGCCCAGTGCAATCGGCACCAGCCATTGGTCCAAAGCTGGTGTGACCAAACTTAGGCCTTCAATAGCAGACAGGACAGAAATTGCTGGGGTGATAATGCCATCGCCAAAAAACAGTGATGCGCCAATAAAGCCGAGTGCAATCAGAAATATCTTATTTTTATCGGTAAATACCGTTGAGCGTAGATTCAGTGCCAGGAGCGACATGATCCCGCCCTCACCATTGTTGTCCGCACGCATAATCATCGATACATACTTGAAGCTAATGGTGAGGTTCATGCACCAGAAGATCAGGGAGAGGATTCCCAGAATGGTGGATTCATTAATCGCAACATGCCCTGTAACAAAACATTGCCGTATTGCATAAAGCGGACTCGTTCCAATATCTCCAAATACGACCCCTAAGGCTGCCAGCGTCATCGCAGGCAATGCGGCTTTTTTTGCAGTACTTTGCATATATTGTCTTCAATATAGAGCGTTATAGCGCAATATTATCACTAGCCAAAAAGTTTTTCTGCAAATCTATGCTGTAACAACTTGGCAGCTCGCTTTTTTTTGGTTACTATCGCACACCTTGGTGAGGTGTCCGAGTGGCTGAAGGAGCACGCCTGGAAAGTGTGTATACGTTTGCGCGTATCGAGGGTTCGAATCCCTCTCTCACCGCCAAGATTACTTTCTATGATATCTCATAGAGTCCTAAAAGCTTAAATCTAAAGGGTTTAGGCTTTTTTTATTGCCTTATGTTTTCCAATTGACCCTATTGAATCCTGAGATAGTTGGGGGATAATTGGGGGACAAAAATTAGATGTAAATAATCGTCCCCCAATCTGTACGGATATCATTCAAGTAGCAATACTCTGCTATGTGCAATCGCATTATGGGTTATAACGGTAAAATGACAGGTCATGGTTTCCGTGGGCTTGCTTCTACGATCTTACATGAGCAAGGTTATATGCATGATGCTATTGAAATCCAACTTGCACACAGAGTTAGTAATGCTGTATCGCAGGCTTACAACCATGCTCAACATTTAGACTACCGTATTAAGATGATGCAGGACTGGTCTGATTTTATTGATAGCTTAAGGGGGGGAAATCATGTCTTTACCAAGTCTTAAAACTTTTTGAGTTTAGGTTCACATCAAGATTAAATTGTGACCTAAACAAGCTATCGATACCAAATATATCGCATATATTTTATCCTGACGGCTATCGTATATTTATATATATGAGTTAAATCAAGTGAATTATCGTATGATAACTCTTTTAGATAAGCTATCAGTAAAATAGCCCTTGTTTTTTCATGATGGAATGATATGACCAGCTCAGAAAATAACCTCGAAAATGCGCTGATTGAAAAGTTGCTCGAGTTAAAATATACCAATAAAAACATTACTGACATAGACTCATTGAATACTCATTTCCGTGAAAAATTGATGCGCGTCGAGATAATTTCAGAAAAATTTCGAGATAATTAATATATTAATTCATTTCAATACATGAAAATGAATTTCAAATATTTATATTACCCAATCTTCTAAATCGCCAAGTTGACTTATATCTGACTAGCTTCTTGCCACATCGCTTTCAACTGTTCAACATTAAAATTTAGATTTTCATCTATTGCAGTAAACTTGTCTTGAATGTCATTGAACATTTCGAGTGTTTTACTAAATTCATAGAATCTCGCTTGCTCTAAGTAAGCCTTGTACATTGCGTACTTATCTAAATCTTCTAGCTTCAAATTAGGTAATAGCACTGCTATCGCATCATCAAAACCATATTTATTCAGCATGTAATGAAATTGCACTGGAATTAAATCAGGCATTTGACTGGCTAAACGATTTATAACCGCCTGCGCCTTGTCAACAAACTGTGCTGGTACTTTTATTTCGGCATTTTCAACCTTATAAATAATAAGTTGCTGAAACAGAGCTTTCCCAACTGTATCGAGATCAAGCCCATTTAAATCCAAAGTTGTTAAAGTTAAAACAGATGACATCGCTTTTATCCTTTAATTAAAATACCTTGTGTGCCATTCGCATAAACCTGTAAATAGTCTCCCGTTTTACAGTTATGGCCCAACAACTGACAATTGCCACTAATCTTTAGATATGTACCATCAGGGCAATTTGCTGGAACATTCCATTTTGAGATGTGTTGGGCATTCATCGATATTGATACAGCCCATGCAGGGTCTACAGTTGTGTCTTGCAGATCGTAAGCAGCTTCATTGATTTTTGGCATGAGTACGACATACATTTCTGTGGACGATGGCGGGATTTTCACAAGAATGTCATCATAGAACAGTACTGAAAAAGACTTATAATTCAATAAAATCTGCTGAATGTCTTCAATTGACATACCCATTGTCAATAAAGTATCGATAACCTCAGCTTCTGTTGTTACACCTAATCCCTGCATCAGTACATTAAGACCACTACCAAATTGCAGGGTTATTGGGGCTGTGCCATAAACTGCCAGATCGTAGACATCGTTACTTGAATCATTACTACCACTCTCCAATTTATAGCGGGTTTTTGAGAGCAAACCCTCATAGGGTGGGTTGTAGTGATCATCACCAGAGTTGTTGTAAAGTATGCCGAGATTCCGTGGAATTGAGTCCATAGTCCAGTTTTGAATTAAGTGTTTTTCAACAACATTCTGAATTGTATTTGTATTGTCTTTAAATATAAGTGCAAGTGCGTAGTCTGCATAATGGCTATAGTCAACTGTGACACTGCCAGACTGTGGGATAGTTCCAAGTTTAATGGCCGCATATTCTGTAGAAATGTTGTAGGGTGCATTTATATATGCACTTTGAGCTACATCCGCCTTAAATTGATTATTTACTGTGTCAATCAGTGCAGAGCCATTGACTGCTTCAAAATCAGCAAGTGTAATATTTTCACTTACATAGTTTGCAGGGTCTGTTGCATCATAGTCGAGTACAGTAATTCCGCCACCACCTCCACCAGTGCCCAAAGCATTCAATTTACGGACGACTTGACCTGTTGCAAAGTCACGTTGAGAGAAAGTCATATTAATATCCTTTTTTAATGTCCAATTGCAAACCAATCAAAACTTAATGTCCCCACCGATGTGTGCATCTGGAAACCAGTTGCATCAGATGAGTCATACCCGTGTGTTGAACTTCCTTGATTGTCAGTAATCTGAAGATTCAAAAGTTGAGTTGGAAATGGAATCGGGAATGTCACATCCAAACCATTTGATCCTTCCGCCTTTCCCCATTGCAAAATAAAACCATTTGGCAGTTGCGTATAGCCATTGATAGAATAGGAATATGCGCCATTAAAAAATGATTCGCCAACGGTCAAAGTACCTGTAATCGCTCCACCAGATTTATCTAATTTTTGAGTAGCTAGTGCAGCCGCTTCATTTACCCTTTCTTCAATTTCATTGTCAATTTTGTCATTAAGCAAATTATCACTAAAAATTCTTGCAGCTTGTTCATTATTAATTTGCTGTTGCAGTCCTGCATCGGCATCAGCCCGCCAGCCGTCAACTTGCCAAATTAGCTGTTGCAAGTTGTTATCAGCGTTAGTACGCCATTGCTGCTCTTGATCAAGTTTTACCTGAGTAGCAGCCGCCAAAGCATCAATATCAGCATTCGTTGCAAGCAACTGATAGAGCTGATCGCGTGCATTTGAGTTAAGCGCAACCCCGTTCATCTCAAGCAGATTGCACAGTTCTTCCTGAAGATGGTTCATAAAATCAGGTGTGAGATAAGTTGCATCCTGTCCAGACAAGTCGGCATTGTCATGAAAGCCTGTTTTTCCAGCTCCGTTGGCATTCGGACGAGCATTAATACTATCAATTCGCTTCATTAAATTGTCTCCAAATCATAGCGAATGAACGCTGGTAAGTAGTTATAGATAATACAGTCAAGGTCAGCATTAACAGGACTTTGCAGCTTCAGTTTGACTTTGTACCTGAGCTGCTCGGTATTGACTGGTGAAGTGCAAGGTGCGGTGCACTGCATCGGCTTATATGTCACAAGTTCAAAATCAAGACCAAAAACTGTTAAAAGTTGCTCGATATAAGCTCTATTGAGAACGTTTTTAGTGTTTCTGATCCAGTTGACGATTTGCAGACGTTCTTCAACCGTCTGAGCGACGTTGGTCTGGCATTTAAGTGGCAGACCATATTCATTTTCATACTCAGCAAGTAATTCAGGCGGAATAGATTCCAGCACGCTCAAAAGCCGCTTTGCATCAAGATCGGCTTGGGCCAGTGCTTTTGCATGTGCATAAACATCAGCGGCAATCACCGTGTTTTGTGCCGTGTCATAACCACCCGCAGGCAACAACTGGCGCAATACTGAAGCGTAGATTTTGGTGGTTTCTTCTAAAGTCATCATGCTCCACTCACTGCTAAAGTACCTAGGCGCAACCAGTAGGTATGCATCCAGTCTACGGTTGGCACAATGTTTGAGGATGGTGTCAGTGTGACATCCGTGACATTTGGCAATGCGATGATGCGAGCAACCAGAACGGATGCCTGATATGTCTCAGCTGGAGCAAGCTCTGCAAAGTAGTCCCGAATGACTTGCTCAATTTGATTGAGGTTGACACCTACACCAGCAACAATCGCCGAGACTGGTACAAGCTGCTCAGTCGGTGAATAAACTTTGCAATCGGCCCAAAAGCCTGCATATTCATCCAAGGCCGCTTGTGCAGTATCCAGCAATCCTTGACTGGGCAACGTTGGCGGATTGCCAACAGCAGTGATCGCAACGTCTACAGAACCAAGACCACGACGCTTTGGATAGACATAAACATCCTGCACACCTGTAACCGCTTTCATGAAGTTGACCAGATCAGCCGCACGGTCACGCGATAAACCTAGTTGCTTACGCTCCAATAAACGTGCACGCCAGTCTTCCAGTTCCTCTTGATCTGAACCGCCGCCAATGCTCACATCAGTGACAGTACCGTTCAGGCCAGCGGCTGGACTAATCCAGATCAGTGAGCTGCTCGTATTCCAGCTCGCACCGACCTGATCAGCTACAACATTGATGATGACAGGCACATTTGCAGTCAAGACCACATCAGTCACAACACTCCAGTAGTGACTTTTGCCATCCGTGACCTTGCTACCAGCAACAATGGTTATATCGACATTGGAAATTGCTGTACCCGTACCTGAAGCCTGAGTACCACCTAATCTTGGTGAACCAAGTTCTTCAGCATGTATATAAAGGTATGGCTCGTCAGCAGTGGCAATAAATAACTGTTTTTGAATATATGCCTGATGATGGTACAAACCTTCAACGACAGAAGCTGTACCATCTGCGCGAATACTCGCATCTGAGTCCGCTGGAACTGTTAAGCCTGTTTTATTGCGAATTTCCTGAACAATCAGCTCATGGATTTCATAAAACGTTTTGATCGAGTACGCCATATCAACCGCCCACTGTCACAAAATATTGAATGGTTTGCTTCTCACCAGTCAAACGTGTAATTTCAATGCTCAGGTCAATACGGCTTTTAATCGTCTGAGTGGTTGATACAATCAAGGACTGCAAACGTACAGGCACTAAATCAGCCAAGGCATCTTCAGCGTATTGCTTGACAATCTGAAGCATACGCGGCACATCTTTTGAGCGTTTCAACATATAGAAACGGCTTCCTAAATCTGGATCAGCCCAGTAACGCCCACGATGGATATTGAGGCGCAAACAAGCCGACTGAACCACATCATCATTAAAGGCAGCATCAAGACTGTTGAGCACATAGTCTTTGGTTTCTAAATTAATATTTCCCATTGTTTACTCCATTGGTGGAGCAGCTGGTGGACTGCTGCCATGTAGGTGAATGTTGTAAGTAACCCTCATTTGCTGCATTGAGCCTGTTTTGTCAGAAACTTCGCCCTCTGACTCAATATTTTCTGAAACCTTTAATCCGCCAACGATCTCAACGTTTCCAGTCATTTTTATGCCGTCTTGGTGTAGCAGTACCTGATGCCCAAACTGGTCATAAACCTGAACCGCACGCCATGTCTGTTGCATGACTTTGGGCGTATCGTCATCATTCTGAAAAAGCTTTTCAAAACGCTGTATGCGCTTAAATACATCACGCCATTTTGAAATCGCGGAAATGTTGGTATCGAAAGTTGCCAGTCGTGTTGCATCATCAATAAGACCGACTATCCAATCTGGTGACAGGACATTTTCTATTGCACCTTTAACAGTACCCAAGAACTGACGGGCTGCACTGATGCCATCGCGGATTTTATTGACGAAAGAAAAAAACTTGTTTGGATTGAACTGCTGTAGTTTTTTTAGCACTGACTGAAGTGCTGAAACTGGCGAATCAGGAATACTGTATAAAGGAATTGAAACAGGGACAGCTATAGGAATAAATAGCGGACGTTCCTTGTCTTCAGCCTGAATAAACTCAATTGAGATTTTGCATGCATCAACTTCTTCAGCGACATGACCGATCTGATAGCTTTCAGCATAGACTTGCATCACCCCATGAATAGGGTGGATCAGTTCACCCGATCCAGTAGCGACCAGAGCAGCCCACAGGGCATCCATTTCGATTTTATAGTTTTCGCCAGAAAAAACCGCATCAATACTGATCTTGAGTGGGTTGTTACCCATATCCTCAACAGAGGCTTTGTTAGAATATGGCGGCTGTTTGACTGCTAAGGATTTAGAACCAGATTCATTTGTAGATGTGCATTCAAACTGCACACCACGAAAGCTCGCATCCTGTAAATCATCTTTCCAGCCCATAACAAAAACCTCACTTTAGTGAGGTTTATTGTGCGAAAAACTAAACTTTTATATTAGGCGGAAAGGCTTCCATTTATTTTTGACCGTATGAGAGCAAATCAACTCCGTGTCGTTTTTCTTCCTTGGCAGCATGCTGTGAAATCTGGTCAACCAATGAACCACCATTGATATTCACCACAGGTTTATTCTGCTGGGTAACAGTAATCAAGGTACTCAGTTTATTTGACAGGTCTTTGCTGAGTTGGGTTTGTTCTTCGATTTTCTGATTCTGCGCTTCCTGTTGTGCAATCATTTCGTCATATTTTGCTTGTGATTCAAGGGCAGCTTGAGCGTTATCATTACCAAATAACGCAAGGGTCTGAGTTATTTTTTCACCAAGAAAATCATCAAATTTCTGGCCTGTTTCTGTCATCATGTACATATTGCGAATACCTGTACCAATGCCATAGCCAACACCACCAGCAATGGCTACCTGACCAGCGGTTGCCAAGGCTCCACCGCCAGCCATTGCACCTGCACCAGTTGCCACGCCAGCACCACGTCCAAGCAAACCACCCAATCCGCCTTTGCCACCAGTGGCTATAGCTGCAATACCAGCTGCTGCACCTAATGCTGCCACAGCGACACTTGCACCATAAGCAGTGGCAGCAAGATTCTCGTTGCCTTGCGCCCATGAAATGACCTTATCTTTTGCATTACCTAAAGATTCAGAAATAGCATCATATGCTTTGGATTGTGCAAATTGCTTTTCAGCCAAAACCAAATCATTTTTATAAAAATCTTTGGTTTGGTTATATGCAAGATTGTTTTGCATAATTCCTTGTGCATCGCCTATTGATGATTCTATAGTTTTTAATTGCGTTCTATTGGTCAAATGAGCTAGTGCTGATGCACGGGCCTCACGATCTACTAAAAGCTTACTAACCTCACTTGATTCTGCCATTTGTGACATCTGCATAAGCTTTTCACGTCTTTTCTGGTTGGCAAGATCATCATTTCCTTTTATTTGTGAGACTTCCGATTTAAGGCGTATCCAATTTTTATTATCAGTAAATTGCCTATCTAGTAATAAAGCTAAAGCCTCGATCTGGTCTATGCCTTTGGCTTTTGAATCTAATGCATATTGATTCCAATCGAATACAGTTTTTTTCCCATCTTTTTTAATGGGATCACCTTTTTTAATTGGCACGGACTTACCAACAGCATTTGCAAAATCAACAGACTGAAGTTTGTCATATAAATTCTTTAAGTTATTTCCCGCATCATCAGGCGCGGATGCCGTCAACATTGAAATCTGCATTGAAGCTAAAACTTTATTTAGCCCATCTTGTCCACCATAACCAGCTCCAGTTGCAGAGGTTAATATTTTTGGTAAATGTTTTGCCATATCTGGTATTTCAAAAGAACCTGCTTTACCAGCCATAATAATTTTATCGTAAGCCAATTCCATTTGCGTTTCAGGTATTCCATATTGTTTTAATGCTTTTCCTGTTTTTGCCATATCAACCACATCAGCATTAGCAGCAGTGGCAGCTTGATTGCTTAAAAGCAATGGTTTTTTTGCTGTATCCAAATCATATCCACCAGCAACAAATTCTCCTAATGCTGCTGACACATCCTCACGTTTACCACCCCCTTGACGAATAGAATCTTTCACCAACTGTTGAGCTTGCAAATTCAACTTATTGTATTGTTCAGGTGTTAATCTATTACTGCCAGCAGCGGTTAAAGCAATACCAGCCATTTGGCGATCATAATCACGAGGCTGTTGTAAAGCGCTAGAAACAATGGCTCCACCAGCTGCCACACCAGCAGTGATGGCAGCACCTTTTTGCCAGAGTGAGACAGTTTGCTGAGTCTGTTGATGTGTCTGTTTACTTGAAGACTCAACCTGTTTCATCCAGCGGGCAAGCTGCTGTGCAGACTGTTGCTGTTGTTGCATTAGACCAGTCAGACGTTGGACTGTTGCTTGTTGCTGTTTAAATTGCTGTGACTGGATACGGGTCTGGATGGACTGCTGGCGTAACACACCCTCCATCATACGATTTGTTTTAAGCAGGCCATCACTGGCACGGGCAGTCTGTACAGTGGCCTGAGTACCAGCCTTGGCTGTTGTCACAAACTTGGCCTGTGCCGAGCCGATCTGCGTCCACTGTTGGTTGATTTGCTTGGTTGCTGTGATCTGCTGGTCAGCAATCTTTTTCATTTCCTGACCAGCTTGCTGCCCCTTAATCTGAAGCGTCAATGAAACGGTAGAATTACTATTGCTCATTTATTTACTCCAGACTTGGGTTTTGAATGTTTACGCTCGGTTGCAACATAAGTCTTTGTATTTGACGATGGTGCTGCATGAGTATTCTGTAGCCGCTCATGCTCAAGTTTAGATTTCACACGCTGTATTAAATCTGTCTTTTCAGACAAAAATGCCAATGCATAGTGCATCGGCATTTTTTCAGCATCTTTCAAGTCAATGCCTGCCTGATGTAGCAAGGCGACTAGCTGGATGGGTTCTCTAAACTCTCGGCGCTGAGCTTTGCCAGCAACTGATAGTCAAGTTCTTCCAGCTTTTTATAGTTTGCTGATGATGTATCACGTAACATTTCATAAGTGACAGGGTATTTGTTACCTTTACTATCAATCAATTGAACCTTTACAACAAAATCATACAATGCCAAATATTCACCCTCTTTGGCCTTGGATCGTGCAGCAAATAATTCATCTGTACTGACATCGCTTAGCTCAATACTTCTACATTTGACCGCTTCATCCTTTACCAGCACAGTCATGGCTACAGCCAACATACCAACAACACTTAATCTCATTTTTTCACCTAAAAATTAGAAAGATTCTTTTAAATAGTCCATTGCGAACAATGTTAGATCACGCAACGTATCACCGTTTACGTCATAGGAATCACTGGCTGTAATCACATTACAGTCTGTGTAGGTTTCACGAAAACCACCAGTCGGTGATTCAATTGAAATACGGGCATCTTCCAGATTGTCCCAGTCAACAGTATCCTTGCCCTCTGGAATAACAACGGTACAGGTCAGGTCATAAAGCCTGATGCCTTTAGATTTGTATTTCGCTTTAAGTTGACGGTTCATCGTCGGGATACGTTTAGCACCTGTATTCTTGGTTGAACTAAACTTGGTACAGTCATATTCAGCGCCATCCACGCTCATTACAATTGTAGTAACTGCATCGTCAGCCATTTTGAGAGACCTCATAAAAACATGAGGCTATTGTGCAAAAACTATTTTCTTATTATTAGGCGGAAAGACTTCCATAAATATTAAAGCCTGCTATTGCAGGCTTTAAATGTTGATTCTAAAAGTTAATAAACATCAATTGTTCCAGCAATCACATGCATACCGCGCACCCAGTTCGCAGGGATTTTTGCATTGACCCGATAGCGATCCGTCTGATCAGCAGTGACGGTCAGTTGATCCGCATTGTCACGAACATCCTGCAAGATTTCTGCATCATCCAGCTGTGTCAGACGTTTCAAAATAATCGAACGAACGTTGCGACGTTGTGCTGCTGTATTTTTGCGACGACGCTCTTTTGCCAGATCAGCACGAATGACTTTGCGTGTATAGTCAATCACCAGCGCGCCATTGATGTCCAGCATCAGGTCATCATCAATACCAGAATCAGGGTTGATGCGATATGTAGACACAGCGCGAACAATCTCTGGCTTGCCATCTGCACCCGTTTCGATCATGCAGACACCGTGATTCAGTGCGGCTTCAATACGTTCAAATGTGAGCTTGTACTGATCTTCAACAGCAGTGATCCCACCGAGATTGACACCGTCAAATGGTACAGCAGGGTCATTAGAGTCAGCCAAAGCTGCCGCCATAGCAGCGGCCAGTTCTGGTTCTTGACCCATCGCACCATGATAGCAAACGCATACCACCCGATACGATGTTTCAACTGGCGCTTGTGCCGCAAACTCTTCTGCGGCCTCAACATCGGCAAAGGGAATGACCAAAATAGCTGGCTTTTGGTTGATCGCATCACTCACAGAGTTTAAGTGATCAATCCAAGCCGTTGTTGCTGTCAAGTCAACTGGTGGAGCAGACAATGCAATGATTGTATGGCCCAATGGGGCGATTGTTTCTTGAATAGACATTTTTAAAATTCCTCATTATTAGGAGCTAAACAGAAAGTTAAACTTCCGTCTTCGTGTTCAATAAATGTTGGATGAGGTGTGGTGCCAATATCCTTGTACACTGAATATCCGCCCGTACCGCCAATTGGTCTGCAACTTCCAACGTACCCCGTTTCAGGCTCAGGAATAGCTTGATCCCAAGCTTCATAATTTGAGTTCTCACAGACTGCGTTCAATGATGGAAAATAGTCAGTTGATCCAGATTGGTGATATATGGCTGCCTGTATCGTAGGTGCAGTAAAACCATTAGGTTGTTCAGGGTCATTCAATGGGATCAATTTGATACGATGTGCAACCGAATCTATATTTATTACTCCCATCCAGCCATCATCATGGGCTTCAAGAATATTTGAAAAATGATTCCGTATGTAATATGCAACGTTGTCACCATTCGTAGCATATCGTGTACCATCCAACTCAATATCCCATGACCCTCCAAAGCTACCAAAATGAATACTATTAATAGCTCCATCGCAGCTAATCAAGTTACCGCTGGGTACTTTCCCAAGATTTGCACATCCACTACACGGTTTGTCTTGATCGCTGCGGTGATCATACGTGCAGCCTCACTTGGTACTTCGCCACTCCCAAAAATTGACTCGGCTTGTGCTTTGTCATAAATCGAAATGGGCATGGCTGTTGTTTCTGGTTGATCATCATTGGTGATAAATAAAACTTTTTGAACATTGGCTGGCAGGCCCGTGCGCTGTGTGTTGATATTCACGCCCAGATAAGTGCCAGGTGTTTTTAAATTAGGAATAGGCATAGCTTAATTTTCCTGTAATTCAATTAAGTCAGACTCGTCTTTGATGCCATCGTCAGGCATAAAATGATAGTCAACATTAATACGGTGGATATATTCTTCGGTTGTTTCCTCTTCACGGTCACGATCTGAAGCAGTGATTGTGTATTGAGTCGTGAACTCTTGAGAAAGAACACTGATGGATTGAGCACTTGTCTTGTTATTGAAAATGGTTTTAGTTCGGCCAAGCTCTAACGGATCAAGACCAACCACACCAACACTGGATAGGTCATTGCCAATCAGCAATTTATGAACATGCTTGAGCATTAAATAAGTACCAATATCCCTATCAGTACCATGCCGCTGCGTTTCTTCATTTCGCAATGAACGTGCACCAACCAGCACCACAAAAGTGACTGGATACTCAGTCTTGTTGTGACTGGTTTTTTTTGGTGTACCTGAACCCTGAAACGCCACCCAGATTGCAGGAAATGTCTTTACCCAAACCAGCGTTCCATCATCAAACTCACCGCCATAGGTCTTGATTTCCCGAATCCAGTTCCATTTCTGACTTGTCACTTGTTGAGCCATCACATCCTTGATGCCTTGTTCAACAATGGAAAGATCGAGGTCTACCATCCACGACCTCCAAAATCCCGACGCCCCACAACGAGGGTGACATTGTTTGATGAGCTTTCAGTCGGAGCAGACTCACCAGCTGGTGAACCACCAAGACCCGTTTCACTCTTGGAAATGTCTTTCAGTCTTTTTATTGAAATGCCATATCGAATCGCAATAGGATCATTTTCAACAATCACATTGCAAAGATGATAGCGAGCAAGGTGACAACCAATACTGACGAGAAAAGGTGGAATGACCTGTAATGGCAGCGGATAACGCCCTACTAAAAATGAATCAATTTCACTATTTGCTTCCTCAAGGGCAGCATCTAATTTTTCATAATTGATCACATATTGATAAGGCTCTTCATTATCAGTGAGCTGAATAAGTTCACGCTCACCGAATTTCCGAATCATCGCATCTGCCGTTACATAACTCATCGCATTCAGCTCCTATCAGGTTGTACCAGTTGAGCCAACTGCAAGATGGGGCAAGCTGTATCCAGCTTCACCACGAGCTTCCACACCAAACAAATATTCACCACGTTTAAACACATCATCTGACTGAATATCAGTTTTTGACATAAGTTCAGGCTTCTGACGGTTTTGGTAAATAATCGGTTTAATGACTTTCTTGGTTGATAACAAATGCCATTCCGTATCAGTTGCCAAACCTGCATCCACCAATACTTCAGCATTGCCTTTGTAGATATTTTCAGTACCATCTGCAAATTTAGAGGCTGTCATTAATGACGTGGCAATGGATTCAAGTGCAGGTGGAACAACAAGTAAATCAGGCTTAATTTTTAGACTGCGACCATTTTCATCTTTTAAGCTGGTCATCATGGTTTTAGCTGCACCAAAACTTGCTTCCGCATCAGCTAAACTTGCCCATGACAATTTCTCGGTCAACTTATTGGAAAAGGTTGATTTGCCTTTATCACCAACAGGGTGATCCGTTGCATATAAAGTTTTACCGTCAAAGCATTTATTTTTAAAACCTGTGGTTAAAGCTTCAAAAACAATATCTTGGGGAAACTGTTTCGATTCTTCACCCATTGATGCAAAAATAATGGGCAGGCCAAGAATGTCACCGTCATCAATTTCATGCTTATGGACTGCAATCGTGGATTCAAAACTGCGGTTGGTAATGGTGTAACCATAACCTTCCAGACGTTTAATGACTTTTTCACCAATCCATTCACGCAATTTTGGAAATTTACCCAGCCAAGCATAATTTTCTGCTTTGCTCTTGGATGGAACTTCGGTAGCAATCCGTTGCCAAGTCGTTTCTGTTTCAGTGAACGCCTTATTAAATGTGGTCTTAAAACCTGTGTATAAATGTGCCAGCACCTGTTTTGCATTTTCAGCAGTAAATTTCATTATGCGATCTCCACCCAGACATGGGTTGTATATTCAGTGTCAAAACCCATGAAGCGACCAGCCACTGAACGTGTACCAGTGCCATCCGTTTTTGCCACTGTCTGGTTGTCTTCAATGTAAACCTGTGATCCAAGCTCAGCCTGAGTCACTGGATCGGTTGCAGAATTTGCAACAAGGAACTGTTTTTTGCGACGTACCAAACCAACTGCCGCACCATTTGCACCAGTGTTTTCTGCATCGCTTTCCCAAACGCCCACACACACTTGGTCATCACCGCCAACGGCAGCAGATGCCAGCGCGAAACCATTTGCCCCAACCACCGCAAACGTTCCCTGTAACACGATTGCTGAGGCTGCCAAGGCAACAGGAATCAAAATCCCATCACGGTATTCGGTATTAATTGGAGTAGTTGTTGCGGTCATTGTTATGCTCCATATTTTTCAACGTCAGCCGCACTCACACCCAACATTGAAAAGACATCATCTTTCAGTGGATCGGTCTGAGGTGTCTGCTTGTTTAAGTCAACAGTGGTGGTTTGCTTCTGAGTCAAGGCTGCAATTTTTGGCAAGCTTTCAATATGGGTTTTAATAAAATCAGGATTGGTTTTTGCCTGATCCTTTGCCCAGTTAATGGTTGCCTCACCAGTCAAGCGCCCATCACTACAAGCCGCCAGTATGAGATCATCAATCTCTTTGGCCTTGGCCTGAGCTGCTGATGTACTGGCCTGATTTACGGCTTCCTGATAGACAGCCATCGGTACAAACTGAGTAAGATCAGGTGTAGCCTGACTGTTTGCCGCCAGCTTAAGCTGTTCAATTGCAGCAATCGCGTCAAAAAGGTTTTGACTATTGGCAGCGAGTGCCACGCCAGTTTTTTCTTTAATCTGCTGCTGAAGCTTGCCAAGCTCTGCCAAGATTTCTTCCGCAGTTGCGGATAAAGGCAGGTTCAGCATCCAGCGCAATTGTTCTAGTAACTCATCCATTTCGGAATCCTGTGTTAAATTTTGGGCAAAAAACTCCTGTGCCGCAGCAGCAAGACGCGCTTCGGGCAAGGTGTCTAAATTCGGGGTATTGGTTAAGGCGAAGCTATGAAGTCCGAGGACTTCACCAGCCTTGTTGTAGAAGAAAACAGGCGAAGTGTATTTATATTCCTTTGCCGCAATATATCCTTTTGCTTTTTCTGTCCATTCAAAGATAGTGCTACATAATCCAACTCCATCAATATATTGGAATCCAGCAGGCTTCAGCCAACCAGATGCTGGTGCAGGATCACCAGACTCTTGAGCTTTTAAAGTCGCATGTTCATAGTCAACCACTAAGTCAATCGAACGCTGATTTAATGTGGTTGCAATTTGACGACCACGTTCTGGAGTAAGTTCCCAGTGTGGGGCATCGGTTGGACGACCATCAATACCGCGAAAGATTCCTTCAGGAATCAATACAAGGTATGGAGTGGTCGCATCAATGGCGAATGAGCACGCGGCTACTAATAAGGTCTTTTTCATGCTGACAGCATCGCACTGTCAGTTTTTTATTATTAGGCGGAAAAGCTTCCGTTTATTTTTATGGATTAAATATTTTGTGCCAGTAGTGGTCTACATCCAGAAAAACTTCCTGCTCAGCCTCAGTCTGCATATTGCCATCCGTATCCATCGGCATATAAGGTCTGGCAGGAATGTCACCAAAGGGAATGGGTGCACCGCGTGTGGTTTTCCCAGAATCACCTTGCTTGATCCCAAAGTGCATCGCTGCGGCATAAGGCATATTGTTACTGATCACGGCTTCATCTTGGGTATGGCTTGTGACAACTCTAGCCCTAAGATCACCTGAAAGGTGTAACACACCACCATATTTAAGCCCTTTACGTTCATAAATCTTAATCGTTGAAAGTTTACGTCCTGCCCATGCAGGACGGCCACCCATGTCAAAGTTGTCATCCGTCACTGTTGCAAAAGTCCCTGCAATCGCAGCAGCTAGTGGACTTGTGTCAGACAGGCGACTTGCAACCAGTTCTAAACGATCAATAAGAGCTTGGTCGTTGATTTTTATAACGCTCATAATTTATACTATCCTTAAGGCGGTAGTTTCCTAATAGAAAGGTCACGGTTAATTCAGTGTTATGACGTGCAAGTCGTCCGCCGCCTTTATCATCTAATAACCTCATAAAAATTCGCATTTAAACCATCCACGATGGCTTTCTTTTGAACCTTAAAAATACTCACAATCTCCATCACACCATTTTTTGAGCGAATCGAGAGCTTTAAAAACTCATCTGTAAAACTGCTAAAATCCTCAGTCATTACAGGTAAGAGATACAACATGCTCTCATTGCTGACATCCCACAAAACACGGTCAAGCCGTACAATGTCTTGAGGTAAAACCAACCACTCCACCAGTGTTGGGGCATTACCAGCTTCACCATGTCGCTTGGCTTTTTGTCCAACCAGTAAATGATCCGAAATAGTAAGAACTGGACTTTCCACCACAACATTCTTTTTCGTCAGAAATTTAATATCACGCATATCAATAACACCAACAGTGCTGGTCTTATTTTGCTGCTTGCCAAAACTGATTGCATTTTTTACAAAGGCCTCATGTGCCTTGAGTCGTGGCTGGCTGAGTAGCATTTGTTGAACCTGTTCTAAACCTTTCTGAGCACCGAGCAGATCGGCAGCTCGCTTAGTCAGTTCAACATCGAGTAAATAGCTCGCCGCTGGATGACTGTTAAAACCAGCCGCAGGCGAGAAATAAGTGACTTGACCATCAGCTTGCCTGACACGAATACGGGTTTGGGTGGCAACAGCATCCTGACCAGTAAAACTACTTTTTCCAATGATGACCTGATGCTGCTCAATATCTTCAGGCTTGGTTTCAACAACATTTAAATCCAGAGCTTCAGCATCACTGGCACGACGAGCACGGACTTTACACTTGCAGCCAAATTCAGTCGGCGGATAGGCATAAAGCCAAAATGGATCATCATAACGACGGGTTTCACCATTACGTGCTAGATGCACCTTGCGTGGATTGGTAATGGAAATATGCACCCACTCCCAAAGTGGACGAGTATCAATGGTCGCCATCAATGCCTTGTAGCGACCAGCCGCAAGACTCTTATGCACATTGGTGTCAAAAATGGTTTTAAGGCGACGTGGGCTACCAAGCTGAACCGTTTGCTCGATACCAGCAGGGTTTGTGACAGTCTGTTTTCCCCACCAGCCTTTTTGCTGCAAAGTCGGTGTAATCGCTGCTTTCCATTGCTCCAGATTCTGGCCTTGCTCCAGTGCCGTGATTAATGATTTTCGGATGTCCTGTAGTAGGTCAATCCGTGCTACCTTGGCAACAGTAAAGGCGCGGCTATGCGCTTCATCAAGTGTTTCATGCCAGTCCCAACCAATCTTAAAGCCCTTGGACTTCAGGTAGGCAATTGCGTCTTCAGGAGGCGAATTAAATAAGGCATTCAGCTCTGGCCGTTGGGGAATCTTAGTCATTTTCTGCCTCGGCCTGAGTGCTTAAGCGACCAAATACTTCAGCAGCAAAAAATAGCCGAGTCAGCTTTTCCTGTAGTGCTGGCTCATCATCAATCGGATAAAGCTCAGACAGCACAGCCAGAATTTCCTCATCATTCTGACCAGCCTGAATTTTTGCAATTAAATCCTGAGTCCATGCTTCAGCTGTCTGTTGTGCCTGCTTTGCTTGGTCATTGAGCAAAAGCTGTATGGCTTGCTCTTCAACAGGAATCTGGTTGTTGGCTGCAATTAAACCATTTAGCAACTGTGGCAAGTAAGTACTGGCAGCCAAGTTAGGTACGACTGGATTTTGATTCAATGCAGCAAGATACTCCGCAGGTGATGCAAAACGATTTGCTGCAATTTGCGCTTGCTCTTTAACCAAAGCCAGCACAGGCTCTTTATCATCCGCAGGTTCTGGAATGCCAAGTTTTTTATGTCCCCATGAACGAGGAATTTGAAAGCCGATTTCAACCAGCTTTGGCAATGCATCACTAAAGACTTCCATATCTTCAGTATCAGTCGTATCGAAATAAAACGACGGATAACGGTCAGGGACAATCTCTGGATAGTTCAACTGCATGAGATACTTGATCAGACAGTCATTGATGGAACGTGCAAGCTGTTTTGCATCAGACTTCACAAGTTTCTCAAACTGAATCTCATGGGTTTGACTCTGGGCATTTGTTGAAGTCTTGCCATCCGCCTGCGACAGCAACGTGCCACCAACGATGACTTTTGACTCTGTCTGCTCACACCATTTCACCAAGTCAAAGTGGTTCTTGGTATCACCATCTGTGGCGGCTTCAAAATCAATGCTCATACCATGCGGGATGATGCCACCCGCATTGCGTCCGATGCTCATGACTGCACGCAGCAAAGTCATTTTTTCTTTTTCGGTTGCACCACTTGGATATTTACCAATCTTGCTTGGTAGGCCGTATGTCTCTAAAAACTCCATGACATCACGGATGCCATAGTTCTTAAATAGGAACGGCCACGCCAACACACGGTGCAGGCCTGATCTGGCGATATAACCAGACTTGGCCTTATGGCGGTGAATAAACCAGCCGAAATCCCAGAAGTCAGCGCCCTCATGCGATCCATCATTCAGGCGCAGCTCATTCGGCTGGTCATAAGGTGTCATGAAGTTACGGGGGTTTACATACTCAAAACTTTTAGGCAGCCACAAGCTACCCATTTGATGCCATTCAACCTCTTGGCAAGAATAGCCATTACCAACAGCATCCATTGCATCGAACAGGAACATCTCAAAATCTTTGATGTCATCAATCCACTCTGCAACTTCCTCAGCAATTTTTCTTTCTGCCTCAGATGCATTCTTTGGCGGATTGACTCCCCACGCTAGACCATTAATACCTTTTTTACGCTTATCCATCTCTGAAAAGATATGGCCGTCGCGTTCTTCCATATCACAGAACAAATCAGCCTGTGCCTGTAGGTTGCCTTGCTCAGCATTGGTCAGGAGCTGGTGAAGTCTCTGCGGAGTCAGGCCAACAACAGGATGCTCTTGCCACTGATTGGCAAGCCAAGCAACATCGGCCGTCTGGTTCTGCTCAAGTGCAGAACGATCCTGAGTTTTGGATTTAGTTTTTTTCTTAGCCATAGCGCAAATACAGTTTGAGGATTTTGCACCATTATTGTTTTTTGACTTATTTAAAATTAGGCGGAAAGACTTCCATTTATTTTTGATTTTTTACTTCGCAATAAAACCGCGATTTTAGCGACTTAAAATCAAATAGGACTCATTGTTGCTGAAATGACTTTAAATCGCTAAAAACCGTTTTATAAAACAAACTAGGGCTATAAATCAGGTCGATTAATAATTCGTGATGATCAACTCATATTTCAGATCACGCCTAACGCCAACCTGACCAACCGAATAATTAATTTTTGTGGTACTGATATTAAAGTCAGCAAACAGGTCACGGATGTCAGGATGATCATTAATTGACAGCATGATCTTACTTTGACAGGACTTCATCAGCTCCGCCATCTTCACATAATGATCCCAACCGAACTCAACACCGTAGCCAGCCAATTTCCAATAAGGCGGATCGGCATACATAAAGCTATGAGGTCGGTCATACTTCAGCAAGCATTCATCCCAGCTCAGGTTCTCAACTGTGACACCTGAAAGCCTGTAATAGGCTTCGGTCAGTTGATCTTCGATGCGTAAAAAGCTGGGGGCCTTGGCCGTTGTTGCAGTGCCAAAATTCTGACCTGTATTCTTTCCACCAAAGGCGGTGTGCTGCAAATAATAAAACCGTGCTGCACGCTGGATGTCTGTCATCAGATCGGTGCTGGCAGCTTTTAGCCACTCAAACATCTGGCGACTAATGATTGCCCACTTAAACTGCCTTATAAACTCCTCCAAATGATGCTGTACAACCCGATACAGGTTCACCAGTTCACCATTCACATCATTAATCACTTCTACTTTTGACGGCTGCTCACGCATAAAGAACAGCGCTGCACCGCCAGCAAATAACTCTACATAACATTGGTGCTCAGGCATTTTTTGAATCAATTGCGACACCAGACGACGTTTACCACCCATCCAAGGCACGATTGGCTTGGTTTTCATGTTTTCACCTACTGCAAAAGCTTTTCATTTTCTGATAGCCTCGAATGACTGTGTGCACAGTAGCGAGGCTTTGCCTGCGGTAGCGTCAATACCAAAGGGGGCGGTTTAAACTGAACCTTTAAATCGTCACCTCGTTTTGAATTATTAGAAAATTGAAACTTTAAAATTAGGGGGAAGTTATTCCATGTCTTTTGAAAAAGCGAAAACATTTTTAGATAAATATAGAAAAGAGCATCCGTTTGTTTTTTACTTTTTGCTGACTTATTTGGGGGGGATAACTTTATATCTCATAATTTTTTTTATTTGGTTCGCTGATTACAACAGTCCAATGGCATTAAATGAAGTTGGTGATTTTCTTGCTGGGGCTTTTTCACCTATTGCATTTTTGTTCTTATATTTAGGTTATCGACAAAATAGTGAAGCGTTACGTATTCAGGCAGAGGAATTAAGACAAAGTACTGAAGCATTGCAACTACAAGTTGCAGAAATGAAAGAATCTGTTGAACAACAAAAGTTGATGGGGAAAATTCAAGAGACCGAGTTAGAAGAGAGGCACAATGCAGCAATGCCTTTTATTTCATCACAAGGAAATATCGATGTATCTAGTGATTTGTATGGACCATCTGGTCAGCAGTTTAAATTTAAAATTAGATTTGACAATAGAAGTGACAATGAGGCTAAAAATGTATTTTTTTATCTAGGGGATGATAATAATTTACCTCTTTCAATATTATCTAAAAATTCAAATAGAAATTTATCTTCGCCATTAACTGGAGAAGAAATTACCAAATACAAATCTCAACAACCTTTTAATCGAGAGATATATGTGGATTTTGAAAATATTTATGGTAGACGTTTTAAGAGTGTTTTTAAATTACAATGTACATTTTTAAATGGATCACCCCAAGTATTTACAGAAGATTTAGGAATGACTAAATACACCCAGCCTCACTAAACCAATCATCATAATCATCCGCATTCATATCCATCTCTTCACGGGATGGAAGCGGTATAAACTCAATAGCACTAAACATATGCAAACTCGCATACCACAACAGGATAGCTGCAACAGCTCCATCGCCATGACGAAATAGATCAGGGTCTTTCAAGTCCTTTTCACGTGCTTTCTTGACCATGTGGATGCCATCCACTTCTTCTATGGCGGTAAAGTCATTTTTAAGGTTCGCATCACGTGGCAGATCAATCATGCCATCCTCAAATGCACCTAATAATTTTGGTGTCCACAATCCATACCAGTTACGGTTCAGCTTGATTTGATGCACCATGTGTCCACCGTATTTATCAGCCGTATATTCAGCAAGTGTTTCACCAGTACCAGTTGCATCCATCGCAATCCCACCGAAACGCGGCAGACGATCCAGCATATACCAGAGTATTCTTTCTTGCATACGTGCAGGCACATTATGCATTTCGATGGTGAATGGTATGGTTCGACGTAAATCTTGTTCAATACAAAAAGGCATGATGTAGCTAAAATCACGATGACGGGCATAGTCCTGACCAGCACCATGCTGCTTACGTTTATCTAATTTTTGTAGCTCAGGCTCTAAATTGATTTTAATCCATTCATCAATATAAGCTTCGCGATCTTCATTTGATTTAGCCTTAAAGTCATCACCAAGTGTCAACCGTAAAACTGGACGTGCTTCTGACATGGCAAGCTCTACCCAGAGAGCAGGCAGACATTTTGAAGAACCCTCACGTGGAATAACATCCAGTTCTTCACGCATAGCAGCTTTACGATTACCGTAGCCTTTGCGGATGCCTGTATACCATTCCTTTTTACCTTCAGGTGTTGGTTCCTCATCGTTTACCAAGCACACACGTTCATAGAGTCCATTCTCTACTGCTTCATCAAAAGTCACTGTGTGAATTTTGGCAATATCTCCATATTCACCATTCTCAATCGCAAGAATTAACTGGTTGAATGCATTCTTTTTGCCATTATGTGAACTAATGATCCTGATTCGACTCTTCCAGATTCTTAATGCTGCCGCCGCTTCCAGAACACTATCAACATTCGCATGGAAAGCTGCCTCATCAATAACAACATCTCCCTGTAAACCACGCAGGTTTTCAGGACGACTTGATAAGGCTACAATCTGAAATCCGCTTGAAAAACGGATTCGATATGCATTGATATAACGGGTTTTTCCAGTATCATCCTGATCTTCAAAAAGAAATTCTTCAATTGAAGAAATACCTGCACCTTGTGCAGTCGCTATCAGTCTGGCGAACTTGGCGCAATAGCCAATAAATTCAAGTCCTTTTTCCTTTGTATCACCAACATAGTAAATATTACGCCCACCAGCTTTTTTACTGGAGGCTGAGGTGATAGTGCTGTCTAGAGCTGTGGCAAAAGTAATTCCTGTACGTCGACCTTTAGGACATACCATGATTTGTGCATCAAGTTGTAACCATTCAACTTGATGCTTCATCAACACGCCATTTTTTGTTGGATCAAAACTTGAGGGGATATTACGCACGCTATCTGGCAGATCATCCCATTCAATGATTCCAATGGTGTCTTTAAGGAAATGTGGAATCATAATACTTTGATTCCTTATTGTTCATCCCATAGGTTTTGGTCAATTAAAAGCCATTAAAGCGCCAAATTCATTTGTTTATTTTTTCACTTGTTTTTTTCAACAGAATCTGTAAAATTCACGCCACGTTGCCGGCATAGCTCAGTTGGTAGAGCAACTGACTTGTAATCAGTAGGTCCACAGTTCGAATCCGTGTGCTGGCACCATTAAATTCAAGAAAGGCTTAAACTTTTAAGGTTTAAGCCTTTTTTATTACCTAGTTTTTAACTGCACTCACCTGAACATAACGCACCAGACCATCTTGATAGAGTTTTTGGCACAACTTGGCCGTCATTGCTATTTTGAGTTGGGCAAAATCAAAAGGCCTTTTCCTTGCTGAGCATGTCTCAATATACTGGGCAAAACCTTTCAAAACAGGTTCTGAAAAATCCTGAATGACGATATCCTTAAAACCATGTTGTTCCAGTGTTTTGGAAAGTTGTTGCTCATCCATCAAATACTCCCACCTCACATCAGCACCTTTTAACAGATAGCGATATTGCTGCTTGTGTAGATAGGAACAATGTTGCCAATCATCCGACCCCATCAAATAATGAAAGGCAATTCGCCCTTTTGAATTCAAAACAGTAGAAACTGAATCCAGAAATAAATTCAATTCACTGTGATACGCAGCATCAACACATACGGCCACATCAAATAAATTTAAAAAATGCAGCGACCTTAAATTCAAAAAAGAACCACAAATGCTTTCCACCTGTGGCAATTCCTTTTGGATTCGTTGAATGCAATCTTTCTGTAATTCAACTGCACTCAATTGTTCAATATGATAATGATTAAACCAGTGCAATAAACTGGCACCTTGCCCACAACCAAGGTCTAAAACATGATCTGTTGACTTGAGCTTAACAGATGCCGCGATCTGATCAGCCAGGCTTTGACATGCCAGTGGATAGTTATGCTGTTGACCTTGCCAATATCCCAGATTGCTCCAGGCAAGCAATGAATCATCGCCCAGCCGTTTGGCATCAATCGCATATTTATGCCCAATGACTTTTTCGATCAATGCCTGTCTGAAAGTCGCCATGTTTAGTAGCCGAGTTCAGGTGCCACCTTGACTTTGGGTTTAAGCCCAACAAAAGGCAATGGTGCACCCAGGATTTCGGCAATATGCATGGCAGAGGTCACGGCGGACTCTAAAATTGGCAGGCCATCACATGACCATGAACCACAGTAAAATACCTTACGGTTCAACTGTAGGTGACGTTGCTGAATTTTTTTGTTCAATGCCACAGTTTCCGAATCCACCACCGCGCGGGTCAGTTTGACTTTAGAAATAATTTTTTTGGGATCAATCTCAATCACAGGACACCAGGTCTGGAAAACCGCATTTTTACCGACCAGACTTGGTTCAATGGAATTAATCCATACCGTAAATTGCTGGCGTGTAAACTTTCGGTCCATCATATAACTGAGTACCGCCCAATCCTTACGGCGCTGAGGCATGACAATCGGGTCAGTGTGAATCACCAAATCACCCTGTTCAAACCTAAACTGTTTTAACAGGGCAATATCTTCAGCAAATTGTGGTTGCTTGAGGAAACCCTCAATGGCAGGCGTTGGGGTGGCAATCACCACACGGTCAAATGACTGGCTTTCGCCCAGCGTATTTTCAACCCGTACTTTGTCTCCCTGCTCTTCAACTTTATGAACCGCCGAACCACTATAAATACTGATTCCCGCGATTAGGCGATCCACCAATGCAGGTGTGCCCCCTTTCATACGCAACAGCGCCTCACCTTCAGTGAGCTGGCGAATAAATTCCAGCAAAGGTTTGGCAGGCCATTCACCAATCGTTTTGGGATGACAGGTGCAAATTGTATAAAGCACGGGCATTACCGTACCATGCCAGAACACTTCCTCAATATGGTACTGATTCATGAACTCGGCCAGAGTGATGTCCTGATTGTCTGACTTAAAGAACTGGGTGATGGCGGTCTTGAGCTGCAGCATGCCCTTGACCAAACGCCAGCCATACTGCTGGATGCCCTTGCGGTTATTGATAATCGGAAAATTGCCAATACGGCTACGCGAGGTGGTCAACCATGTATCGGTTTTATCTTCAAACAGCCAGCTACAGGCCATAAAGGTTCGTACTGGAAAGGTTTCTATGCCTAAATAGGTTGCCAGACTGAGCGTGTTTTTCCAAAGTTTCGGATTCATCACCCGTAATGGCGCGTCAATCAGGCCTCCATCAAAATCAATACTGTGACTATCCATGCCCCGACCAGAGAGGGCCTCAAAGATAGTCACCTGATGTCCAGCATCCTGTAGGATTCTGGCGGCAGCAAGTCCTGCCATTCCACTGCCAATAATTGCAATATCCAAAATTATGTCCCATCAGTTGATGATTTTTCTTGATTATGACTGATCATCGGCTCAAACGCCGTATTAAAAAATACCAGATTCAGCATTTCAGCCAGAATTTTGTCGACCAATTGTTTGTCAGTTATGCTTACATTTTGACACAAATTGATTTTACACGCTAAATAAATGAAAAATAAAATTTTATTAGATCAAAATCCATAAAAACATACAGATCGTTCTTTATTTATCCATTTTTTGTACTTTAGGGGCTTTGCAAAGTATAAATTTAGCGCTATTCTGATTAAACAATAATGAGAACAGAGTCACATAATAAACTGTACAAGAATAAGTGACCCAATATTAAAAAAATCAATAGAGAACCTTATAGCGAAAGCCCATCACTCGAACGGAGTGATGGGCTTTCTTATATAGATAACTGATTTTGATGAGTTAATTTTCCATAATACCGAAGCGACCACTGTTAAAATCACGCACCGCTTCGACTATTTCAGCCTTGCTGTTCATCACAAATGGTCCATAGCCCTCAATGGGTTCATTCAGCGGCTGGCCTGTCAGAATCAGGAACTTGCTGTCCTGCTGTGCCTGAATGTTAAAGTCAATTCCCTCACGGCTTAGTACCACGATACTTGGCCCCTCAACCGTTTGGGTGTCATTGAACAGTACTTTTCCAGACAGCAGCACAAACAATGTGGTGTGGCCCTCAGTCACGTAAAAGTCATGTGCTTGTTCTGCAACTACAATGCCATCCCAGACATTGACTGGACTGAATGTACTTGCGGCCCCTGCAACATCCTGATACTGCCCTGCGATCACCCGCAAGCTACTGCCTGCATCATCCAGTGCAATACTTTGAATCTGGTCAGCCTCAATGGCCTGATATTTTGCTGGGGTCATTTTCGAATGTGCGGGCAGATTCACCCACAATTGAACCATCTCAAACAAACCACCATGTTCGGCAAATTCAGGGGAATGGAATTCCTGATGCAACACACCTGCACCTGCCGTCATCCACTGCACATCACCTGCCTTAATGGTTCCACCGCCGCCACTGGAGTCTTTATGCGTGACCTCACCCTGATAGGCAATCGTTACTGTTTCAAAGCCACGATGCGGGTGTGAACCAACACCATGTTGTTCAGTTGTTGGGTCAAAACGGTAAGGCGCCGCATAATCCAGCAATAGGAAAGGGCTGATGCTTTGCCCTAGGCGATCATAGGAAAACAGGTTGTAGACTGGGAAGCCATCACCCACCCAATGCATGTGCTTATTTTCATAGATACCAACAATCTTTTTCATCTGTGTACTCCTATTCGTTTAGAAGTTCTGGTCTTGGTATTGATTTTACGCCTTGCAAGATCGGGCTTATAGCTATGGAAATACAACACATGATCCTATGTACAGAACGATGCATGTTTGTAAGAACCAAAGTCAAATATGAATGAGACAATCTCTTAGAAAAGAAGAAGCAGATGAAAATAAAAAAGGCATAAAATTTAATTTTATGCCTTTTCTTGAGAGTTCTACGATGTACTAGAACGGATATACCCATCATAAAAAATTAATCAAATAAATTACAATTACTTATAAAAAAATGTTAAATATTTTGTTAAATTTTTCGATGAAAAATTAACATTTTCGGATAATTGATCTGTAAAGAGGTACGAATATCACTTAAAGTATTTTTTAAACCGTTTGAATTTCTCTAATATTTCTGAACAACTCTAAATGAGGAAAAAAACTTTTTATAAATGGCGTTTAAAGAAAAATTTAAATTCGAAATGAGTATAGGCAAAGACTCTTATAACAACTTTTAGTTTTTTAAGTTTTGATAAAAAACTAAAGAAAAACCCAGTGCAAATATAAACTCACTCAATAGGAATAAGTTCATATTGAAACAACAAAATCTGATGTTGAGATTAGAAAACACATTAAAATATTTCATATGTTCAACCACAAGTGCCTAATATTTATTGGAGTAGCATTAGGATTAGTTGACAATCTCATTAACTTAAATCTTCTATCATGACTGGTGTAAACCAAATCATTTGGTTTAATGACAGGTACTCCTTGTATTTGTAAACAGTCACTATGTGTTTTTCCTTCAGCTTTATTATTTTGAGCTAAATATGTTGTTAAATTTATAGTAGATAGATTTTGATCTCTCACATAGCCAATCATATGAGCATGTTGCATAGCCCATGCGTATTTACCGGTAACAAATCGAGATAAGCCATCATATAAATAATTTCTAACAGGATGAGTTTTGTCTAGGATTTTACATTCACAATAAAGCCCTTGATGTGGCTTACATTGACCTACTAATTTAAATGTTAAATCAGGTTGCTTATCCAAGTATGCGCCAGTATAGTCTTCAACAGATTCATTTCTAGATATACTTTGAAAAATATCCGATGTAAAACCATCAACAATTGTTCCATCACTCAAAATTTCATGAAGAGTATTTTGAATTGATGCGGTTATTTGCTCTTCCGTTGCGGCTAATAATTTTGCTTTCCCTCCCAACAAACCCTCTGCTGATTTAGAAGCTAGTCTTAGAGCATCCTCAACCACTAAAATAATATGAGCTGGCCATGCAGGAAATGGGTAGTTATTTTCTGTTGGTTTTTTACCTAAACTGGCGAACATACTCATTATTGAATACCCTCACAATAATTATATGCTCTATCCAAATCAGTATTTAAAATATCTAAAGCTAGTAATCGAGCTTTTGTTTTTGTCCAATATCGATTTTGTGCTAATTGGCCTATAAGCAATTCGCAACCAGTTTCATCGATATGTATTTTTACTTGTGACACCCAGAATTGATCAGCTAATTCTGACAAAAATTTATGACTTAAATTATTATTTATATCTTTAGGTTCACTAAACCCTATCCGAATAAACTTCCACCCAGATTGATTTCCATTAAGATTATCTTCAATTGAAGACCATAATTTCAAGTTTAATCTCTTTGTAAATGGATTAATCACACGACAAAGTTCATTCTGAAAACATTCCAAAGTTTCATTTTCAGGATTATTCTGTGCAACTTTTTTATTTTCTGCGTATGGTAAAGACATCTTTAGACTATCTTCAATTACTTGCATTTCATTCTTATTAAGGCCATAAATTGATGCCATAAATTGGTCTATTTCATTCCAAGGTTCTTCTCTATTGATTAATTTTTCACTCAAACTTTCTATGAGAGTAAGCTGTTCCTCATTAAAAGAACCAAAGTCTATTAAAGGAAAAGTGAATATTTCTTTTGTAAGTATTGCATCTCTTTCCACACCAAATTTCGCACTAGTCATAAGAAAATAATAAAGAAATAAATTACTATATGAAATTAGCTGCAAATATTTAGCCAGTAATAATGGTGATGAATGCTTAGCAGTTGATACCCCAACATAAGATTCTGAATATATTACTTCCTCTGTCGAGAGCAGTGCGCCTCGTTGATTCCTAAACGGTGGAGGAGATTCAAGAAATAAAACTAATGGGGCTTTAAATAATTGTGGATTTCTGTTCCCATATATTCGATCATGATAAAAATAATGTAGTCTACTGGTATTAATTATATATTGATGTTTATTTTTTTCTTTAGAGTCAAATAAATACTTCCCCTTGAAAAGAGATGCATCCACTTTTTGGCTACCTAACTGAAAACCACTGCCGCAGATAAGTTTCCATTTATCACAAAACTCTTGTAATGTTATCACTTCACTGTTTGTACGAATTTTCTCAATAATTTCATGATCCAACCAAGATCCTCTAAATAAAGTTTTCAATAGATGAGGATTAGCCTGAACTTGAGATTGTTCAACAGGTATAGCCATATGAGGATCCATTCGGAATCCACCTTGCTCATTTAGTGATTTTTCTACATATGGACTCAAATAGTAAAAAGAACTAAATGGTGAAGGTTTTTTATTTTTAGCTATTAAAAAACAAAAAGGTGCATCATTATTTTCCCAGATAGCTTTTTCTTGTCGTAATGCACTGCCATTAAAAATACCAGTAAGCTCAATACAGTCAAATAAAGCTGAACGTAATATAAAACTATTTCCATAGTTAAATAATGTATGTTGGGCATGTAATGCATAAGCAATCATTCCATTTGGCTTACACCATTCAATTGCTCTCCAGATAAAAGGAATATCTGGATCACATCCAACATTGAATTGAGATGCGATTTTAGAATCAATGCCTCTTGAAATCGCTATTCTTTCAATTAATTCATTGAATTTCTCACCAACGCCTCGGCCTCTTTGCTTAGTCCAAGGTGGGTTACCAACCACTATATCAAATCGCTCATTCAGTTCTACTGGTAGTCTTTCAGAAAGACTACCTAAAGTTTCTTGTAGATCTTCCCCAAAAGAGACATTAATAAGCGTTTTAGTATTCAAACAGTCAAACTTAAGCTCAGATAAAGGCGTAGGATTAGGGTCTAGCTCTAAGGCTGTGAGATATAAACTTAGTGCAGCAAATTTGAGTGATTCTGAATTGATATCTAAACCAACCAACTGGTGGTTTAAAATTCCTCTAATTTGATTACGTGTGGGTCTTTCCCCAGTAATTTTCCATTTTTCTAATACTAGACGTTTAAACGCAAGTACTAAAAAAACACCTGCTCCAGCAGAAGGATCTAGTATTTGAGCTGAGCTTTTGTCTTCTATTTCTAACCCATCAAACGCTGAATCTACTAATATTTTAGCGATGTGACTAGGTGTATAGTGGATACTCGTTTTCCTAGCGAATTCATTTTGATAAGCATGAGCAAAGTGCTCATAAACTTGACTTAACATATCCGCAGGAACGTGTTGAAATTGGATTCGCCCCCAATCTAAAGACATTTGTCTATTAATCGTTGCTAAAAGTATATCTTGTAGCTCAAAACAAATATGTTCTGACTCATCTCCAATCTGTGAGAAAAATTCATTATAATCCTCTGAATTATAATAAAAATCACCTAAAGGCAACAAGTTACCATTAAATGTTTTATCCAACCATGCGAAAGTATCAGATATAGAGCTAACGCTATTAAATAAGTTATTTAATTTAGATGTTTTATTAGAAATATTACCAACATCAGAATCTACTATTATTTTTCTGTCAATTAGAAATCGTGTAAATAATGCTCGACCAACTAACGATAAAATTTGATTATCTGTTAGTTTATTTGCAGATATATTTTCTCTTAAATTACGAGCAGTCGTTTGTAAAAGACGAAATAAATAATTTTCAAGCCAGCTCTGTTCAACTTTACGTTGATTATTTTTTTTATCAAGTTTGTCAGTTAAATTACCTATTAAAAAATCATGAAGATTGATACTACTCTCTGATAAATCAATTTTTTTAACTATAGGCTGATCATCATTTTCAGAAAAAATTCCTAAAGGATAAATATCAATAACACCAGCTCTCAAGACACCTAAAAAGCGTGCATCAGCACGAGAGGCTAAGATTTCTTTTAATTGCCTTAACTCATCAATTGTAAATATATTTTCTGATACTAAATATAAGGCAGCTCTACCATTAATTTCAACAACGGCATCTGGCCGCTTATCAATCTCATTCGTAAACAAATCTAAATATGATAAATGCACATACAATGGCTCTTTCTCAGAAAACTGAATGAGCATATTTTCTGATATACCATACTTAGTAGGATCTTGTAGAAGAGAGTGTTTCATAGAATCATCCATTCTCAATCATCTCCTAGCTCAAGATCAATTTGTTTATCTCCTCCGAATTTCCCAACTTTTGCTGAACCACGGGGTTTTTTAGTAGAAATTTCAACTCTATCTAAAATAGAAGAATAATCAATACCTTGTTCATGCATTTCAGATAGAAGTGTTGCAATAATTGCTAGATGCATTGGCACCTCTCCTTTTTTTGCATAGTTACTAAGAGAAGCTGGATTCATTTTTAGCAGTTCAGCAAAAGCTTTCAACGTTAGATTTGCTTTCCGAACAAGCCTATTAAATTCAGTATAGGTCATTGTTTTATAATATCATATCTATATGGTGATTCTACATAAATTTATGTAGAATCACCATATATTAAGAAATATAAAATATGGTCACAGCCTCAGACAAATATTGCCCTAAGAAGAGGATGTATATTCTTTTATTTGCTAAAATATTCCCAAAGATGAATCACATATAACTTAAAGCCTATGAATGCCGTTGAAATTGAAGCAGCCGTCTCCGAACTTGCAGAAAAGCCGTTTGATGCCCAAGAGTTTGCTTATGACTTTTTGAGAGCTTTTGGCAATAAAGAAACTACAATAAAAAAGCTGCGTGCTGGTCAGAGTAATTCTTCAGACATTGAAAACGGGGTTCTACAAAGAAATTATATTCACATAGCTATATGTGATCATGACTCAGTCACTTTGACTTTGAGTGCACTACGAGAAAGTAAGGCAACAGAGAAAGCTAAAGCCAAATTCATTCTGGCTACTGATGGTCTTAACTTACAAGCGGAAGATCTCCTGTCTGGGGAAACTATTAGTTCTGAGTTTTCTAAGTTTGCAGAACATTTTGGGTTTTTCTTACCACTAGCAGGCATCTCAACTATTCGGGAAATTAAAGATAACCCGATTGATGTACGTGCAACGGGACGTTTAAATAAACTCTACATCGAATTATTAAAAGAAAATCCAGATTGGGCGACTGAGGAACGTCGCCAAGACATGAACCATTTCATGGCACGTTTAATTTTCTGTTTCTTCGCAGAAGATACTGAAATTTTTCAACCAAGAGGAATTTTCACTCAGACAATAGAGCAAATGTCCGCACGTGATTCAAGTAACACACATGAAGTCATTGGTACATTATTCCATGCAATGAATGTGGATCATCATCAACGTGATGATATAAAACTTCCTGTTTGGGCGAGAAAATTCCCTTATGTGAATGGTGGTCTATTCTCTGGTAGTACAGAAGTACCAAAATTTTCAAAGATTGCCCGTACTTATTTATTACATGCAGGAAAGTTAAATTGGCAAGAAATCAACCCTGATATTTTTGGCTCAATGATTCAGGCTGTTACCAATGATGATGAGCGTGGTTCATTGGGAATGCACTATACCAGTGTGCCCAACATCTTAAAGGTCTTAAACCCGTTATTTCTTGATGATTTAAATGAGCAATTAGAAGCTTCTAAAGAAAGTTCTTTAAAACTTCTGAATTTGCGTAAGCGAATTGCACGTATTCGTGTATTTGACCCTGCGTGTGGGTCGGGAAATTTTCTTGTTATTGCATATAAGCAACTTCGTAAAATTGAAGCTAAAATTAATGAACTGCGTGGCGAAATAGGTAGAGCTACTGATATTCCTCTAACAAATTTTAGAGGCATTGAGATCAATAGCTTCCCAGCAGAAATCGCTCGATTAGCTCTTGTTATTGCGGAATACCAGTCTAACGTTCAATACTGTGGTCAGATTGAAGCATTACAAACTGTATTGCCACTTTCTAAAGAGAACTGGATTATTTGTGGTAATGCTTTACGTTTGGATTGGTTAAGTATTTGCTCTCCAAAAGGTAGTACAGTCAAAGTTGTTGCTGATGATTTATTTCAAACACCCTTAGAACAGACAGAAATTGATTTTGAAAATGAAGGTGGGGAAACCTATATTTGTGGGAATCCTCCATATAAAGGCGCTAGAGAACAATTAGTATCTCAGAAAGAAGATTTAGTCAGTGTTTTTAAAAACACTACTGATGTTAGAATATTGGACTATGTCTCTGGTTGGATATTTAAGGCTGCTGAGTACATCGATCAAAGTAATGCAGAAGCCGCTTTTGTAACGACTAATTCTATTTGTCAGGGACAGCATGTTCCTAGCTTATGGCCATTAATTTTAACCAAAGTAGAAATCAAGTTTGCTCTCAATAGTTTCAAATGGAGTAATCTAGCAGCACATAATGCAGGAGTAACTGTTTCAATAATAGGTTTAAGTAAGAGTTTAAAAACTAAGAAAATATATTATGAGATTGATGGTAAATTAATAATAAAAAACGTAAAAAACATTAGTCCGTATTTAATGGACACGGAAACCTTCATTGTGCACAAAGCGGCTGAACCACTTGCCGCCTTACCTGTGATGAACTATGGAAACTATCCTGGTGATGGAAATTTTTTAACTCTCAATAGCTTAGAAAAAAATGAGTTAATCAGCAAAAATCCTGAACTAAGTAAAATCATTCGCCCTTTATTTGGTGGTCAGGAATTTTTGAAAGGGAAAATTAGATTTTGTATATGGGTTGATGATTGCAATTTAAGTTTGGCTTTAAGTGATCCGTTTATTAATCAAAGAATAGCAAATGTGAAAGAAAATCGTTTATCCAGTAAGGATAAATCTTTACATAAATTAGCTGAAAGATCCCATCAATTCAGGGACAGAAATACTGCAAAAAATTATTTGATCTTGGTTCCAACTGTATCAACAGAACGAAGAGAATATTTACCTTGCGATTTAAAATCTAAAGAAGCCTTAACAACTAATCAAGCTTTTGCTTTATATGATGCACCAATTTGGACTTTAGCCATATTAAGTTCAAAAGTCCATCTAGCATGGATAGGTGCTGTATGTGGCAAAATGAAAACTGATTATAGATATTCAAATACTCTAGGATGGAATACCTTTCCTCTACCAAAACTTACTGAAAAAAATAAAGTAGACCTAACTCGTTGTGCTGAAAATATTTTATTAGCTCGGGAAGCACATTTCCCTGCAACGATTGCAGACCTTTATGATCCAGAAAAAATGCCCGAAAACTTACGTGCTGCTCATGAGCAAAATGATGAAGTTCTAGAACGTATTTATATTGGTCGTCGCTTTAAGAATGATACGGAACGCCTTGAGAAACTATTTTCAATGTATACCGAAATGACTTCAAAACAAGTAGGAAAGAAATAAGCATGACAACTTCAGAAAATCCAACCAATAAACGGACTGTTCCTGCTGTTTCTATCAAAACTGCTTGCACAGGCACATCCAACAAAGCGAATGAACTAGGCATGCGTCCAATGCAGGAACGTGCCTTTGAAAAACGTGGTGAACAATATCTTTTAATTAAGTCTCCACCTGCTTCTGGTAAATCACGTGCATTAATGTTCATTGCCCTAGACAAGTTAGCCAATCAAAGTATTAAACAAGCTTTAATTGTCGTTCCTGAACGCTCTATTGGTAGTAGCTTCGCAGATGAAGAACTGACTAAGTATGGTTTCTGGGCAGATTGGAAAGTGCAACCACACTGGAACCTATGTAATGCTCCAAATGCCGATGATGAAAAAGTTGCTAAGTCTAAAGTAAAAGCCGTCGGTGAGTTCTTAGCAGGTGACGACAAAGTATTAGTTTGTACGCATGCAACATTTCGTTTTGCAGTAGAAGAACTCGGAGTAGAAGTTTTTGACAATCGGCTTTTAGCAATTGATGAGTTCCACCATGTAAGCAGCAATCCTGATAACAAATTAGGTAATCAATTAGGCCAATTTATTGAACGTGATAAAGCTCATATTGTGGCAATGACAGGTTCATATTTCCGTGGAGATTCGGAGGCAGTACTCTCCCCAACTGATGAAAATAAATTTGAGACTGTTACTTATACTTACTATGAACAATTAAATGGTTATAGCTATTTAAAAGCACTGGATATTGGTTATTTCTTCTATACAGGAAAATATACCGATGCTGTAATGAAAGTATTAGATCCTAACCTAAAAACTATTATCCATATCCCAAACGTCAACTCCAAAGAAAGTACCAAAATTGGTAAGCATCTTGAAGTTGAACATATCATGGATGAGCTAGGCACGTGGAAAGGTGTAGATGATGAGACAGGATTTCATTTAATCGAAATCACGACCGAATTTGGTAATAAACGTACTCTAAAAGTTGCAGACCTTGTAGATGATAGTGATGCAGCTAAGCGTTCCAAAGTATTAACAGCACTCAAAAATCCTACGCAGCGTTTTAATCGTGACCATGTTGATATCATTATTGCCTTAGGTATGGCTAAAGAAGGGTTTGACTGGATTTGGTGTGAACATGCTCTCACTATTGGTTACCGCAGTAGTTTGACGGAAATTGTGCAAATTATTGGTCGTGCTACACGTGATGCCGAAGGTAAATATCGTGCTAAATTTACCAATTTAATTGCTGAACCAGATGCCTCAGAAAAACTTGTGGTTGAGGCAGTCAATGACATGCTAAAAGCGATTGCTGCAAGCCTATTGATGGAACAAGTACTCGCCCCTCGTTTTGAGTTCACGCCCAAAGATCAGGGTGCTTTAGATGGCTTTGATTATGGTGAAGATGGTTACCAGAAAGGTAAAAATAATATAGGTATTAATGACAAAACTGGACAAGTCCATGTTGAAATCAATGGCCTTAAAAAACCTGAATCTGAAGAAGCTAATCGAATCTGTAAGGAAGATTTGAATGAGATCATCACAGCCTTTGTACAGAATAAATCAGCAATCGAACGAGGCTTATTCGACCAAGAAAATATTGTTCCAGAAGAGCTAACACAATTAGCATTAGGTAAAATTGTTCAGGAAAAATACCCAGAGCTAGAAGCTGAAGATCAAGAAGCAGTTCGTCAACATGCAATTGCAGCTTTCAACTTAATTCAACAAGCAAAGAAAGAACTTGAACAAGCACAGGAAACGCTTGGCGGAACTACTCCCCAATTTACAGATACTGATAACAAACCTGAATCAAATTTAGCCTTTATTCAAGGCGTAAAGAGGTTTATAAATGTCAGAGATCTTGATATTGACTTAATTGATCATATCAATCCATTTGAATCAGCTTATGCCGTACTTTCAAAAGCAATGGATGAAGCTACCTTAAGACAAGTCCAAGCACATATCTCAGCTAAGCGTATCAACCTAAGCCCTGAAGAAGCAAAAGAATTGGCAATTCGAGCTGTACAGTTTAAAAAAGAGCGAGGCCGTTTGCCTGATATTAACTCTCAAGATGCTTGGGAAAAAAGGATGGCAGAAGGTGTTGCAGCTTTTGCAAGATTCAAAGCACAAGAAAAAGCAAAATCTGGTATTTGATAGTGGACAATAAGTGATGAAACGTCTTTCAGATGAACAGATTCTAGATGAACTAGAAATCGAACTTGAGTTAGAATCTACTAAGGCTTTAACTCCGTTAGAAGAACGTCTAATTTCTGGGTTTGAGGAAATTAATGTTTTCTATGAAACTCATCACCGAGTTCCATCCCTTAATGATGATGCAGATATCTTTGAAAAATTATGTGCATCTCGTCTTGAAAAAATTAAACAGAACTCTGCAATGAGTTCTGTTGTAGTCCATCTCGATAAATTCGAACTATTAGGTTAAACAAGGTAAATTTTATGGCTGATATTTCTGATGATGATTTGCTATCAGAATTAGGTATAGATTTAGCACCAGTAAAACAGGTGACCTATACAGCCAAAGAAGAGCGCCTAATTTCTGGGTTTGAGGAAATTATTCAATTCTACGAAAAAAATGAAAGAGTTCCATCGAACTCAAACGACGCTGATATTTTTGAACGTCTCTATGCTGTCAGACTTGACCAGCTTAGGAAATTGCCTGAAGCCAGATCTCTTTTAGAGGAATTTGATCAACATAATCTATTAAATAGTTCTACTTCCGAACCATCTAATATGTCTAAATTAGAGGATGATGACCTACTCTCTGAATTAGGAATTGAAGTTGAAAGTGAAGATAATATTCTGACACTACAACATGTTAGACCACAAAAAGAACGCGAAGCAAGTGAGTTAATTGCGACTCGAAAAGTTTGCCTAGACTTTCCTATATTTAACGAAGTTTTTAAACAAGTTGAAAAGGACCTAGAACAAGGTCTCCGTTTAACAAAACCTTTTGGTAAAGATGCAAGTATTCAATTAAATGATTTATTCATTTTAGATGGACAAATTGTATATGTAGCTGAAATAGGAGAATATTTCAAAGCTCCGAATGGACAAAATGACGCTAGAATGAGAGTGATATACTCAAATGGTACAGAAAGTAATTTGCTAATGCGTTCTCTGAAAAAAGCTCTATATGATGATATAGCTGGGAGACGGATATTAGTTACAAAAAATGTAGGACCTCTATTCAATTCAAGTAATTTATCAGAAAAAGATACTGATATTGAAGTCAAAAGCGGCTCAATATATGTGTTACGCAGCCTATCTGATAATGAGTTTATCAAGGCAAATAGACATGTACTACATAAAATTGGAGTAACTACTGGTAAAGTAAATAAGCGAATCACAGAGGCTAGAAAAGACCCAACCTATTTGCTTGCTGATGTTGAACTTATCGCAACTTATTCACTTCCTGAAAATATTGTACCCCAAAGATTAGAAAAGCTTATTCATAAAGTCTTACAATCAGCGCAGCTTGATATTGTCATTGAAGATAGATTTGGAAACCCTGTTAAGCCTCAAGAATGGTTCTTAGTTTCTCTTAATATCATTAATGACATTATTAATCATATTAAAAACGGTTCTATTGAGACTGTTTACTACGATGCAGAAAAAGCTCAGTTAATTTCCACATCTGAATAGCTTTTTTTAAGATTATTTTCTTTATAGAGTAAACTTCATCATATAAAGTAATAATTATATTATGCAAGTTTTCACTACTCATTACCAATAATAATATCCACAACTATTCTCATTTAATATAAATTTGTTTGTAAGTTAAATGGAGATATCTATATTCTTTTCAAGGGGCTAGGGATATAAATTTTTAGAGATATTTTCTAGAACATTTACAAGTTTATTTGGCATCAACCACATTATTTAGCTCATATGCCCATCATCAACACTAAGGAGGTTCACTAATACAATTTCTAATCATCATCAATTATCCTCCAACTTCTACGATTATTAAGAAATGGGAGGATATGTAGCTAGATTAAGATTATGTTGATTGTCATTAGAATCAGATTAGGTATTAATCCATCTTGATCCATAATTTTGCTATTGATAATGATCAGCCGAGAGTAACTGGCGGATTTCACTTGCCATTTGAGGACTACGCCAAGGGAATAGCACTTTTAGGCTATAGCTAGGTTTGAATTGATCTCTTGTCCCTATATTGACTTGGAACTCCCGCTTCATCGGTGTTCGATGCTCACGCTGATTAATATGTGTTCCCATCATCGGGTTACTAATCACTGTAGTTGTGGTTCTGAAGCGATCTTCGACCAAATTGTAATGGCCTACAGAGGTAATATAGTCAAAAGGATATTTGACTAGGCGTTGATCAGGCTGATCAAACAGGATGATGGTCTTATCCTGACTGTTAATCCATACTCCACGATTTTGATAATTAAAGGTTTCACCCTGACGTTTCAGTTGTTCGGTCATCCCATCAAAGAAAGTATTTCCATATTGATAGAGGTAGTAGATGATCACAAACCAGAATAGATCAAAACCAAAGAAGATATATGCGAAAGCGCCAAAAGAAAAAATCTTGGCAACAATTAAAAAGATCACAATCGGTAAGACTACACACTTTAAAAATAGCTTGGATTTCTTTGGGTAGTTTTCGATTGGAATGATTTTTGGTTTGGTTAATTCAGCCATAGTTATTCCCACACATGTTTAATGCAATAACTCACAATCACAAGGGGGACATAAAAATAGGTATTTTTTATAGGCGTGACTTAGCCATCCACCTTATGAATTGTTCTATTTAAAAATGTTGCTTTTAATACAGCTAATTAAGAATTAGCTCTGTATTCCCCATTGTCTGAAATAATGAGGCTGAACATGTGGCGAGGCACAGATGAGAAAAATGAATGAGACATTATAAATTCCTATATGCGAATAAAAGTCTACCAAAATCACTGCTAAATGATGGTGGTAGAACAAAGAGGGGGTTAGCAGACTGGGCATATAGAACCAGCACGCACGAAGCGTCCCCCTCCCGTTCTACCGCAAAGGGGGAACAAGAAGGTTTCGCACATAATCCATACTTAGATAAGTATAAATCTGGTACGCTATACGCCACGGTCTGCTAAAACCGACTGACAATTTAGGTCAGCAAGGGAATGATAGTTTTAAGCAGCCGTCCAGTCAATTACTTTGATTTTTAGCGGAGTCAGAAAATAGTATTCACTGATTAATTAATCTTATTTATACTTAAAATCAATCCGAACTTTTTTTACTCATCGGCTCATTCAATTTAGCAATACTTAGTCCATATTTATGAGCATTGTATTGCCACACTACAAACTGCTCTAACAGCATAGCGTTTTCTTTTTCCAGTCTGGCATTCTTGACTTCCAAAGCCTCAATTCTAGTTTGAGCAATTTTTAAACTAGCAGGTAATTTCTGTGTTGGAGTACTCTTAACCTGTGTAGATTTTGGTTTTTTGCATTGATCATAGGCATTCTTAATTCGTACATATTTCTGTAATGTTTGACGAGTTGGCGCAGGTACAAACTCTAGCTGTAGCTCAATAGCTTTACATAGGAGTTCCCAAGTCAATTTCTGATCTAAAGGCCAATAATCAAGAAGCTCAACAATATTCTCGATGTCTTTATCGGTTAAATGCTGTGCCATATCAAATCCATAAATCCATTTGCAATGCAGGACTGAGCAAACGTGGTTCATCCTCGATCTTTTTACGTTGAGTATTCTCAATAACGGGGATACGTTTACGACCTGCTTTTTGATACGCTAAATCGAGATGTGTAACATCTTCAGAAGGGGGCAGACTCAAAGGTGTTCCATCGGGAATGTTTGGATCATCCAATAGAGTAATCATCTGTTCACAACGTTTAATTGTAAGCTCTCTAGTTTGCAACCAGACCGTTGCACCAGTAACATTTTTACTAACAGCCTCCTTATCCTTTGCCCATAAGATTTTTTCTTTTCTAAGTCGATCTTCAAGTCGTTTTTTCTTTTCTGCATTACCCTTAATACAGACATGCTCTGTACAATTAAGACAGTTTCTATACTTTAAGCAGGGTTCATCAATATAAGAATGTGTACAAAGTCCAAACTCGGTAGTGTGCATAGACAATGTTGTTTTGGTATTTAGCTCTTGTAGAGTTCGAGGTGTAGCGATCTGGAATGTAAATGTACTATCAGTATTTACTGTACCAACCTCATTTTTCTGCATCTCAATTAAGCCATAATTACGATCATCAACCGAAGTATGGTCATATACTCGATTTTGCTTCATATCAGCCCGCCCTGACCATTTAGCGAGTAACATGCTATCCATTCCATTGGTATTTGCTATCGTATTCAATAAATGTCGAAACTGATGTGTAGACATACTATAGTCACCATATCCCCACCGTTGAAAAATAGATTGCACATTAGCTAACTCATCTTTTCCTCGTAACTTCTTTTTGGTTGGTGATAAATCTTCATTTAAAGTATCAATATGGGGCATCCATAATTCTGAGAAAATAGTTGCTTTATCACTATGGAATTGGTTTGCGAAACAACAAAATAATGCTTCAGACCATTTAACCTGAATACCATTACCAGTCTTAAAAGGTACATAAGGAAAACCTTGAGGCAGTCTCTTTCGCAGCATAATATTTAAATCATTCAGGCAGACTTCATAATCACTAATAGGAATATCACGAGTTTTTAAAAACTGTCTTGCACTTTTATTTGCATCAATAGCATCACATATTGACTCATCAAAACCCATTGCCAATAATACTTCACTACGTTTTAAAAATTGATGATCAGGGACATCAGGACAAAGCTCATGTCTCGGAAATTTATCACTTGTCTCAAGCAAATATGCTAAATGTCTAGACTTTTCTGACATCTTAATCAAACGTTCAATAGCCCGTTTTACCGTTGGGATCATGACACTTGGAATGTATTTAATGTCATGCCCATAATTTTTCTGTGCATACCACCTAATACCTAATACTGTCTCAATATTAGAACCATCTGCTGTAAGCCCTAAACTGCTCTTAGAAAGCGTTTGGACTTCTTCCTCGTGGATACAATTATGCTTTAAGAAAAATAGCTCTGATGCTCGTTCTGGCGCAGCTAGAAGCAAACTCACAGCACTGGTAACAAAAATATCTCTATCTGACAATTCTGAATCTTTCCGTGAGAAAATATCAGCTAATGCAAAAATCGCATCCTCATCAGGAAGTTTAGATTCTCTATGTTCCTCTGACTCCTCATCTAGCACAATCGACTTATCAGCAGGTTTTTTAATTGGATTTTTCCATTCTGGTAAAGCAACTATTTTTAATTGGCGAAGAAAATCCAATAGAATCTTTAGTTGTCTACCTACATGGTAAGCAGAACTCGCTTTATAATTTACTTTTGCATTTTCAGCAGCCAAGTCAAAATCTGCAATAACCAATTTAGTTAAATCAACTTCACCATATCGGTCTAAGCATATTTGTTCTATTGCCCGAATTGAAAGAATTGTATCTTGGGTTTTTAACTTGCTCTTAATTCTCTGATACTTAACATACGCTTTGGCAAATTCTAGAATTGAATGATGCAAAAGATTTTCAGGTAATCTATCTTTGGATGAAATACCCGTTTTGACAAAGTTTACTTCACCTTTCCAATAATTCTCATCAAATCTAATATCTTCATTTAATTCTGATAACTGTTTAACAAAATCAATAAACCGCTTTATTTCGGAGTAAGGAGATTGGATTTTGTCAGATGGAAAATATATTAAATTATCCATGATTAAACTCCTTACAAGCATCAATAACTTGCTGAACAGCAATAATTGTTCGATCATTCACGGCAGCGACTTCAAGGCTACACCCCATCGCAATTAGATCATCTCGTTCTTTTATTAATTGCTCTAGAACTAGATGGTGAGGTGCATTTGCCCAAGGCATAAACTTACTACACAGATAACATGCGATTGGTGCATAATCGTTACAGTATTGATGTGTACCACATGAGCCGACATCACAATCCTGTTCTACATAAGAAATTCTATTCGCATCTTTAACTTGTGATTGAGCCTCAATCTCATCCTTTACAACTTTTCCCTGAAAAGCATCTGCATATTTGCGTAAACTTTCATCCATGATAGATGAAATTTGTTGTGCAATTTCAGGAACACTTTCTACATAGCAGTGTGCATTCTGGGTGTCATGATGATCTAACAGCTTTGCAATAACATTCACGCCTGCTTTTTGCCTAGCAGCATTTGTTCCAAGCGTATAGCGAAACCTATAAGCATTAACAAATATTGGCTTACCTGTTTCCCTTGAACGAACACCAAGCTTTCTTACCGCATCTTTTAATTTTTGAGTTAGTTGAACCGTAGGCAAATGAATAATTTCATTCGGTAAAATTTTCGAAATTTCCTTTTCATCGCCCCAATCTAACTCTGTTAATTTTTCAAGATCATAAAATAATGGTAGTTCATCAACTTCCTGTTTTAATAATTCTCGATTAATTGCATTACTCAATGTTTGTTCCAGAACCCGAATATGCTCAAATAAAATTTGAGCGATACTTTCACGAATTCCAACTTCACTAAAAGCAAATCGGAATCCACTAGCACCTCTAACTTTAGCTCTCGGAATGTTAAGTATATGAACTTCATTTTTATCATTAAAATTATACTTATCCGTTACGTATAAGTCTTTTATCTTTAATCCTGCAATTTGGATTGGTCGTCTACCAGTCGCACAAAAAACACGAATTAGAGCAGCCTCATAATAGGAAATCTTATTTTCTGCTAAATATTCATTGGTTCTAGTGATAATTGTTTGAAATTCGAATGGGCTAAATGGGCCTTCATCTGGATCAAGGGAAAGGACTGCTGCTCCTTTTTCATTGCCACTCAATCTCCATGAATCCATTAGATCGTAAACTTCATCATCTACTGAGGAATAACCTAAATCATATAGTTTCTTCAAAAAGACTCGTAGCATAGCTACTTTGTATTCATCTTTTTTTGCCGAATAAAAATTTTTATAATTTAAAAGACCTTTAATTGAAAAATGATTCTCTCCTGTAATATCAAAATATTTACCAATATATTCGCACATGTTTGCTGTATGTGAACTTGAACTATACTTAGCAAAATGAACCAAAGTCATGACCACATCTGATTGGACAGAAAACTCATAATTTCGTATCCGAGAGATATCTATAGTTTTATTGATATCTAATACCCATTTCTGATCATCGATACTAAACTCATAACCTTTGAATGAGGTAAAAGTATTTTGCGACTTATCTAAGCTATCGATTCGAATTGATTTATTCATTTTCATCCTCAAATTTTTCTTGGATACCTAAGCAAATCTCTACAGCACGTTTGTTCTCTGCACGTCTTGAATATCTTCTTGCACTTTGTGAGTTAGGTATCCACCCCATCAGATAAGCACGATCATTTTCAACTTGAGCTTCAGTCGTTTGACCTGTTGCCACTAAAAGTTGAGATTTCTCAGAAAATTTGTCATTCCAAGTATGTCTAAATGCGTGTGCATGTACATTGAATAGCACAGCTTTAGAGATTTCATAAAAGATTTTATCTAAAGCATTGATTGAAAGTGGCTGACCTTTATTTGATAAAATCAAAAAGTCAGTTAGCTCTGCATTTGGTATGGTTGATCTATAATTTAAAATATAAGTTTCTAATTTTTTCTTTAAGTTTTGATTGACTGCAATTGATCGACTTCTAGTTTTAACCAACGGCTGATATAGCCTAGAATCACTTCCATCATGAGGATTACGCTTAATAGTAAGATACGATGTACCACCTTTAGAGAGGGTTATATCTGTAACTTTTAAATTTAATAATTCACCTTTACGGCATCCAAGATATAAAAACAAATAGGTAATCAGCTCATTTCTATAAGTAATGTAATCTGAAGTCCAGATACAATTCTGATTATCCGGATCAACTGCCTTTAAAATTTTATGTAATTGATCACTATCAAAAGATTTGTATTCAGACTGAATATCCGTGGACTTGCGGGGTCTACGAGATTTTAACAACCGTTTTGTACTTGTTATTGCTGATGAATGAAGATATGTCTCAAACCATCCAATATATTCAGCAAAATTAGTTAACCGCCGATATATTAATTGTTTGGATACATAGTCCTGAGTAACAACCAATTTTGCTCTAGCTCGCTCTTTGTTATTACTTTTTGGAAAACTTATGATCTTTGTTTTTGAAGCTGCCCCACTTAATCGACTGCGATTGAAACTGGTTAAATTTACTAAAGCTTCGATTTCATTTAATTTTAAAAAATCTTTACTTTTTATCCTTTGTTCCAAGTCAATTCCTAACTTATCCAACAACTGAAACAGCAACTTAATATCTTCCAGAATAGCTGTAATAGTATTGATTGATAGACCACGATTTCTTAAATGAATGATCGTATATAAATTTGGATAAGTCATAGGAACACCATCACTATTCAAAAGAACAGCGAATCTCTCACCACTACTCATTACAAATCTTTTAACAGACATCATGGTTATATTTAACAAAATATCTAAGTATTAAATATCATAGATCATAAGTAAAAAAATTTACAGAACCATTTCTAGTATCTGTAAATTTCTTTTGTAACTAACTGCTAATAAAGAATAATTTTATAAACTTTACAAAACATGGTCTCTAGTAGGTGTCAAAACGGTAAATCATCATCTAAATCCGCAGGGGCCGCCGCCGCAGGTTGTGGTGCTGCTTTTGGTGTATTAAAACCATTGCCTGCCTGTGGGCTACCTGCATAGTTGCTCTGGTTTCCACCAGAAAAGCCACCGCCTTGACCATAACCATTCTGGTTATTGTTAAAGCCTGTATTCTGGTAACCGCCACCCTGATTGTTATTGTTGTTAAATCGTGGCTGGTTGAAGTCATTGCCACCCGCAAAGCCCTGTTCACCTTGCTGGCGTGAATCAAGCATCTGCATTTGGTCACCACGGATTTCGGTGCTGTAGCGCTCCTGACCATTCTGATCCGTCCACTGGCGTGTACGCAATGAACCCTCAATATAGACTTTTGAACCTTTACGCAGATATTGTTGTGCAATCTCACCCAAACGGTTGTGCAGCACAATGCGGTGCCATTCCGTTTGTTCCTTACGCTCACCTGTATTCTTATCTACCCACGATTCACTTGTTGCAATCGAAAACTGGGTTAATGATCCACCATTTGGAAAGGTTTTTGTTTCCGGATCCCGACCTAAAGTACCGACTAAAATAACTTTATTCACACCACGCATTAGCTGTATTCATCCTATGTATTTCTATGTTTTACTTTATAAGAGTTATGCTTAAATGGCTACCTCTTTGCCCAACAAGTGCGTTAAATCTTGTCGCCCAGCATCATCAATACACTGCTTATCGACCTTAATATAGGCAACCTGCTGTTCGGGCATCACCACCACTTCTTCAATACCACGAATTGCCAATAGTTTTGAAGTCCATTCATCTGTTTGTACCGCCTGAGGCAGGGGCAATACAATCGAGGATAAATATCTTGGCTGCGCCAGCCCAAAACTAATCAGCAGCCATAGTATAGCAATCCCCGCCAGCACACTCCACCCGAGCGCAGTATTCTGTAACATCAAAAGCTGTCCACCCAGCGTACCGCCAAAGAATGCGCCCAGAAACTGGCTGCTGGCGTTTACTCCCATTGCGGTGGCCTTGGACTGGAGGGGGGCAGCCTTGGACAGCCAGGATGGCAGCAAGGCCTCCATCACGTTGAACGCAATAAAGAAAATGCCCAGCCCAGCCAGCAGTACATATTTGGATTCATAACCGAAGATCAGGATCAGCAAACCACCAATAATCCCAGCAATTGCAGACAGGAAAATGCCCCGCATCTTGCGGTATTTTTCCGCAATGATGATGCTTGGAAAGGCAAAAAACAGGCTAATCACCAATAGTGGCAAATAGACCAGACCATGTTTGGCAAGTGGAATCTGCGCATATTCAATCAGTTGTGATGGCACATAGATAAACATGGCCGTTAGCAACAGGTGCAGGGCAAAAACCGATACATGCAAACGGTTCAGGTCTCCCATCTGCATCACCTGTTTCAGCTGATTCAGATAGCCCTGCTGGAAGTTTCGATGATGTCGGGTCACTTTCGGAACCAGCAACAGCATCAGGATTGCCGCCAGCCCCATCAGTGTGGTGACGAAAAACAATCCTGAAATACCCACAATACTGGTCAGCCACGGTCCCAGACTGAATGCCACCACAAAGGACAAACCAATGCTCATCCCCATCGCAGCCATTGCCTTGGTTCGCTGCTCCTCACGGGTGACATCAGCCAGCAACGCCATCACCACCGCCGACACTGCACCCGCGCCCGCAATCGCCCGTCCAATAATCACCCCATAAATCGTGTCAGACAGGCCAGCAATTGCCCCACCCAATGCAAACAGCAACAGGCCCAAAACAACCAGGGGTTTTCGGCTAAAGCGGTCTGCCAACAGGCTGAATGGGATTTGCAGGATTGCCTGGGTTAAGCCATACACCCCAACAGCCAAGCCAATCAGGGCTGGCGTTGCATACTGGTAGGACTGCCCTGCAACCGAAAACACAGGAATAATCATGAACAGGCCCAACATGCGTAAGGCAAAAATGCTACTTAAGGCAAAGGTTGAACGGCGTTCTAAAGCATTCATTGTTGATAAGACACTGTAACTGGCTCAGCGAATTATAAGCCATTCGCCTACAAAGGTTATAAATAGATTATGAAAAACATAATCTTTGGGAGAAAAAATAAGGGAACAATATTTGCTCCCTTATAAAATAGATGACCAAGCTGAAAATGAGCTTAAGAGGCCTGCTGTTCCCGCTTACTGTACTGGATCGAGGCAAGTACCGCCCAAACAATAAAGGCGACCCCGATCAAACCTGTAACCACTTCTGGTACATGCAACCCTGTACCGCTGGCAATCATGATAAATGCCAGTGCACCAATCGCGTAGTGTGCGCCATGTTCAAGGAAGATATAGGCATCCAGCGTACCTTTCTCCACTAGATAGATTGTCATCGAACGGACAAAGATTGCACCAATCGCAAGACCCAGCATGATGATCACCACATCACTGGTGATGGCAAACGCCCCAATCACACCATCAAAGCTAAACGATGCATCCAGCACCTCAAGGTACAGGAATCCACCGAAACCCGCCTTAACCACACCTGAAGCCGCCCCACTTGAATCATGCGTCACCGCATTGCCATTCTCATCAATTTCAGGTTCACCGCCCAGTAAATGGCTCAGCACCTGCACGCCAATATACACCACAATGCCCCAGATACCCGCCATCGTCACCGCCAGACGCGCAGCCTCATCCACATTCGCTGCCATGATCAGCATTGCGATAAGCGCAAGGAAAACCGACATTGCAGGCACACTGGCCAGATGCGCCAACTTGGCCTCCAGCCACCTGAACCAGTGGGTTTCCTTGCCATCATCAAAGAAGAAATTCAGGAACACCATCAACAGGAAAGTCCCGCCAAAGGCAGAAATCTCGGCATGATGCGCCATTAAGCGTTCTGAATAGGTTTTTGGATCATTCAGTGCCAGTTTAGCCACTTCGACCATGCCCATATCGGCAGTCACAGCTACAATCACCACAGGGAAAACCAGACGCATCCCAAATACCGCGATCAGGATACCCACCGTCAAGAAAATCATTTTCCAGAAATGATCCCAACCACGTAATACCGACGCATTCACAACAGCGTTGTCAAACGATAGGGAGACTTCCATCACCGCCAGAATTGCAGTAATGGTGAGCGCCTTGAGCATGGTTGCCACACCTGCTTCGGGACCATGCGTATAGCCCCAGTAGGCGGATAGTGCCAGACACACTACCGTAAAGAAAATTGAGAAACGAAAATGCTTCATGAGCAGCCTTTTATACGAAATCGTCAGGATTTAAAAATGTGCCTATTGTAGGCGAATTTTGAGCTAAAAATTGTGAAGATTGTTGCACTTATTTTTGGGAAATGCATTGGCGAAAACCAGACTCTGCTATAGTTTTGCCATTATTGATGGAATAACACGTTTACAGGTTCAGTTTATGACGTTTTCTCAAGATGTTTGGCAACGTAATCTCAATTTATATCAAAAAATATTGGCACTGCCTTTTAATCAGGAGCTTGCCGCTGGCACACTAGACAGTAAGGCGTTTTGCCATTATGTCATTCAGGATGCACATTACTTACTGGCTTATGGCCGAGCACTGGCTGTTGCCGCAGCAAAGGCCTTTGACGCAGATGACGTGATCCAGTTTTCTGAGGCCGCCAAAATTGCGATTATTGTGGAGCGCAGCCTACATAAGGATTTCATGCAGGCGTTTGGCATTACTAAAACCGAGTTTGAAAGCACGCCTTTAACCCTTGCCTGTCATCATTACACATCGTTCCTGACCGCAACGGCCTGGTCGGAAAGCTACCCTGTGGTTTTAGCCGCGCTGTTGCCGTGTTTCTGGATTTATGCAGAGGTTGGCAACGATATTGTCAGCCAGTCTGTGGAAAATAATCCCTATCAGGCATGGGTGGATACCTATTCAGGTGAGGAATTTCATACCGCGGTACACAACGTGATTGCAACGGTTGATAAAGTGGCCGCACGCTGTGATGCGGATACTTTGGCAAAAATGCATGCAGCCTATAGCATGGGTGCAAAACTGGAATGGCTCTTCTGGGACAGTGCCTATCAGCAAAGAGAGTGGTTAGGGTTGGACCACGCATAAAACAATTGATACAGACATAAAAAAGCCCCTATTCAGGGGCTTAGTCGTATATCGTATTGTCCGATATACTGTATGAGGCTCATCTCAAACTGAGTGCATTAAAGCATAAACAAAGTTGAATAAATACTTTTATTGTTGAGCCTTATCAAAAAAGATTGACAACAATTAAGGTGATCAATGCAGGTACAGCCTGAATATAAATAATTTTTTTACTGGCGGTCAGTCCACCATAAATGCCTGCAACCAACACACAGCCTAAAAAGAAGTTGGCAATTGCAAGAGCAAAGCCTGCGGGTGCCAATAACGACCAGAACAAACCTGCCGCCAGAAAGCCATTATACAGGCCCTGATTTTGTGCCAGAACCTTGGTCAGCTGTGCTTTCTCTAATGTGTTGCCAAAAGCCTTTAAACCGTAGGGTTTATCCCATAAAAACATTTCCAGCACTAAAATATAAACATGCAATATAGCAATCAACGCAATTAAAATTGTTCCCAACATTTTATTTGTTCCTTGTTTTGCACCTTACACAATTGATTTTAATGTAGCACTGATCTATTTCAATTGCTCAATTGGCAATACGATTTGTGTGACTTTCCAGCTCAAGCCTTGTCTTTGCAAAATGACATTAATTGGAGGCTGCTTTTGTGGATGACGGATTTCCACCGTAAAGCGATTGAATGACTGATATTTACCATGATAAGACAGCTTTTCCTTTGCCTGCTCTCCTGCCTGTGTTTGCTGTTGTTCGGACTGTTCAGGCTGGGCTTGAAATGGCAAACTTTCTTTTAGCTTTTTTCCCTGTAAAAGCATGGCAACGCCTTGGGGACTGACCATCACATCCACCATTTTATCAACCATCGAAGAAGCCAGTAAGGCACCGAAAGCGGCAAAGCCACCCTCGGATGCCTGTGCATGTTCTGGAAATTTCTTTACGAGCTCAGTATTCAACTGATCCTTGATTCCCTGTCGAACACTGGGAAAATCAACATAACTTGCCAGTGCGGTGCTGTCCTCATGCTTTAATGCCTGACGGATTTGGTAAATCACCAGATAGGGAGATGCATACACATAAACGAAAACCAGCAGAATAATCACAACAATCGAAACTTGCAGTTTTTTTGACATGATGCCCTCAGTTTTAGGAATTTATTTTTGAATGAATGGTCTGTGAATCTCAGGGATAAGTCTTTGGGTCACATTAGAATTTCATGTTAAAAACATATTTGAAATCATTAATCCGACACAATCTGACGTTTAAAATCGTTTTGTTACAGCTTGAACAATTTTAAATCGCTATTATATACACGTTTTATTCGCACAATTTCGAGATGTATTTATGAGTCAAAGTCATATCCGTATTCGAGGCGCACGTACCCATAACTTAAAGAATGTGTCACTCGATATACCACGTGACAAATTTGTGGTGATTACGGGACTTTCTGGCTCAGGTAAATCATCACTTGCCTTTGATACCCTGTATGCCGAAGGCCAGCGCCGCTATGTTGAGTCACTTTCGGCCTATGCACGCCAGTTCCTTTCGCAAATGGAAAAACCCGAGGTCGATTCAATTGAGGGCTTATCCCCTGCGATTGCGATTGAGCAAAAGTCGACCAGCCACAACCCACGTTCGACAGTGGGAACCATTACCGAAATCTATGACTACCTACGTTTGTTGTATGCACGTGTCGGTACTCCATACTGCCCTGAACATGACCTGCCAATGGTGGCCCAGACCATTTCAGAAATGGTCGATGCCGTCAAGGCACTGCCCGAAAGCACTGCACTGATGCTGCTTGCGCCTGTGGTACGTGAGCGCAAGGGTGAATATACCCAGCTATTTGAACAGTTACAGGGTCAGGGCTTTGTTCGTGCCCGTGTTGATGGTGAAATCATTGATATTGATACCCCGCCTGAACTGGACAAAAAGAAAAAACATACCATTGAAGTGGTGGTGGACCGCTTTAAGGTACGAGATGACCTTGGCAACCGTATTGCAGAGTCTTTTGAAACCGCTCTACGTTTAGGCGGCGATATAGCGATTTTATCATGGATGAATGGTGAACATCCTGAACGGGTTTTCTCTGCAAAGCACTCCTGTCCTGAATGTGACCGTGCGGTGGCTGAACTTGAACCACGTTTGTTCTCATTCAACAATCCATTTGGTGCCTGCCCTGTCTGTGATGGTCTAGGCACACGTAGCCATTTTAGTGCAGAAAAGCTGATTCTAAATGCTGAGCTTTCCATCAGCCAGGGTGCAATTCGAGGTTGGGACAGACAGCGTCCTTATTACTACACCATGTTGCAAAAAGTCGCTGATCACTTTGGCATTAGTCTGGATGAGCAGTGGAATAAGCTGGATAAGGATACGCAGAAAAAATTCCTGCAAGGCACAGGCAAAGAGAAAATCGACCTGAGTTATATTGATGAACGTGGTCGTAAACATAGCCGTGTACAACCGTTTGAAGGAATCCTGCCACATCTGGAACGCCGTTACCGTGAAACTGAGTCAAACTACGTTCGTGATGATCTGGCGCAATATCTTTCCAATGCCGCCTGTGATGCCTGTGGTGGTTCACGTCTGAATGAAATCTCACGTCATGTTCGCGTAAAAGATAAAACCATTGCCCAGATCACCAAGATGTCGATTGGCGATGCAGAAAACTACTATCAGGACCTGAATCTTGAGGGTGCCAAAGGTGAAATCGCTGATAAAATCTTTAAGGAGATTCGTGAGCGTTTACACTTCTTGGTCAGTGTTGGACTTAATTACTTAAGTCTCGCACGTTCGGCTGAAACCCTGTCAGGTGGTGAGGCGCAGCGTATTCGTCTCGCCTCACAGATTGGTGCAGGCTTGATGGGCGTGATGTATGTTTTGGATGAACCATCCATTGGCCTGCACCAGCGTGATAATGATCGCCTGTTACAAACCCTGATTCGCTTACGTGATCTGGGCAATACCGTATTGGTGGTCGAGCATGATGAAGATGCGATCCGAGCCGCTGACCATATTATTGATATTGGTCCAGGTGCGGGGATTCACGGCGGTGCCATCATTGCCGAAGGAACCTATGAGGAACTGGCCAATCACGCTGACTCACTCACAGGTCAATACCTCTCAGGTAAGTTAAAAATTGAAGTGCCAAAACAACGTACCCAATCACCTCGTCCAAATGAAGTGATCAAGCTGTCTGGTGCAAGTGGACATAACCTGCAAAATGTCGATTTGACCATTCCATTAGGTATTATGACCTGTGTAACGGGCGTGTCAGGTTCTGGTAAATCGACCCTGATTAACCGTACCCTGTTGCCTTTGGCAGCCACCCAGCTGAATGGCGCAACCACACTCACTGCGGAAAAATTTGATTCAATCGACGGCTTGCAGCATCTGGATAAAGTGGTTGACATTGACCAAAGCCCGATCGGACGTACGCCACGTTCCAATCCTGCCACCTATACAGGTTTATTCACCCCGATTCGTGAATTGTTTGCCCAGACACCTGAAGCCAAGGCACGGGGCTATAGCGCAGGCCGTTTCTCATTTAACGTGAAAGGTGGGCGTTGTGAAGCCTGTGAGGGCGATGGCATGATCAAGGTGGCGATGCACTTCCTGCCTGATATGTATGTGCCTTGTGATGCCTGTCATGGCAAACGTTATAACCGCGAAACGCTGGAAGTGGGTTATAAAGGCAAGAACATTTCCGATGTTTTGGAAATGACAGTCGAGGATGCGGCAGAGTTTTTTAGCGCAATTCCTGTCATCCACCGTCGTCTGGAAACCCTGATGCAGGTGGGCTTAGGCTATATTCGTCTGGGTCAGGCGGCAACCACACTTTCAGGTGGTGAAGCACAACGGGTGAAGCTGGCTCGTGAACTGGCAAAACGTGATACAGGTAAAACCTTGTATATTCTGGATGAGCCGACCACTGGCCTGCATTTCCATGATATTGCCAAGTTGCTGGACATCCTGCATGAGCTTCGCAACAAGGGCAATACCATTGTGGTAATTGAGCATAATCTGGATGTGATCAAGACGGCGGACTGGGTGATTGACCTAGGACCTGAAGGCGGTTCTGGTGGTGGTCAGATCATTGCTGAAGGCACACCTGAGCAAGTCGCGAAAGTTGAGATTTCACATACTGGGCGTTTCTTAAAGCCGATGTTGAAGTAAAGTTTCATTAAATTAGGCTAGAAGATCAATTGATTTCTAGCCTAACAAATTATTCACTCAATTCTTCTTCTAAAGCCTCTAAACGACCATAATTAAATTTATGCGCGGGAATAAAAATATAATCTAACTCAGCAGTATTGATAAAAATCGATCTATGATATCCCTCTATAGATAGATGAATAAATGGTTCTACATTATCAGGATCAATTTCAAGACAAGAGAAAGCATTATAAAGTTTCTGATTATCGAATATCTCTTCTTTTCTTATTTTCCCATTAACAAATTGCCACTGAATCTCCGTCGCTCTGGCATACAATTTTTTTAATTCTTTAGATGCGTCTCTTTTAACATTTTCTCTATCTTCTTTCATTATATGACCTTGTTCAATTAATGCATCTAACTCTTCTTCGGTTAAAAGTATTTTCTTTACATAGTTTTTTACTTTTTCTTCACCTATTAAATCTATTACACACTCTAAACACTCAATATTCTCTATAACTAACCATTCTTCATCTTCAACTCTATTCACTTCTAAGCAGTCTTTGTATTTTTCAGGCCCAAAAGTATCAAATGCATCACTTGAAAAATAAACATCCTGTATTGAAGTTCTCCGAATAAAGGCAATACGATTATCTAAAGACTCAACAACAATAAAGTCTCCACTACCCCTTAGCTGATGATACAACCGAGATCTTTCAGCCTCAGTAATCGGAAATAGGAGTCCCTTTCCTGATGAGAAATGAAATGCTATTTCTCCAAAATATGTATCTTCATCGCCAATATCCTCTCGAATTCCCAAAGTGTCAAAAGGGCGAGGATTTCCTAAAATCTCATCTACAGTCGAATTTAGTACTTTTGCCAACTTCGAGTGTTTAGTTTTAGGAATAGTGGCGGCTCCAGATTCCCAACGTTGGTAATTAGGTTGACTCACTCCCATAGCTTCCGCTACTTCCGCCTGAGTCATCATTTTTGCCAAACGAACCTTTTTTAAAGCTGATAGTTTCATTATTCAATTTCTTTAAACGTATAAATTATACATTAATGTATAATTTATCTAAAATCCTGTCAAGCTAATACTTTTTATTAGCTTCAAAAACTCTAGATATATAAAATGAATAATTGATTGCTTTATAAATGCTCTTTATGGAACATAGTATTACATGAGGATTATTTATTTGGAGAAAGATTATTTTTAATTAAAATTCATAAAAAACATATTCTTATATATTTATTTTTAAAATAAAATTGAAAATATTTTACCCCTCCACCACATTTTTTCCTCTTGCTTTGGCTCTTAACATCGATTGATCGGCTTTTTCCAGCAGTTCCAGCCAACTTCCCGCCCCAATCGCCACGCCAATACTCACCGAAACCTGAATCGCTTCATCCATATTGGAAATGACAATACGCTCTTTTGAAATCCCCAAACGAATACTTTCAGCAATCGCCTTTGCCACATCCATTTGGATATTTTCAATCACCACCAAAAACTCATCACCCCCATAACGCACAATCAGGTCAGATGAACGTACATGCTGCTTTAACTGATCCGCAATCATCACAATCACCTGATCACCGACAATATGCCCATACTGCTCATTTACGAATTTAAAATTATCAATATCCACCACAATCACACAGGTTTGCGACAAAGTCTCAGGCTGTGATTCCAAGACACCAATATATTCATCCAGGGCCAAACGGTTGGACACACCTGTTAAAACATCAGAATTCGCAATCTGTTTAAGCTGCAATTCCATCATGTCACGCTGTTGCAGCATGTCTTTTAGCTTACCTATCGCCTCAAACAGGGAAACAAATTCTTGCTGAGGTTTGCTCGGCTGCTGCTCATCAGGCGTATTTGATAAGCCTAGAATCATATCTCTGGCCCTGATCAGTGGGCTAAAAACCCTTTGCCTTGCATAAATCATGGTAAAAATCGCGATCAACAGGCAAAGACTGGAAATACACAGGGTAAAGATCAGTTGATGTCTGGCCTTTTTATGCTGTTCAGTGGCAACTTCAATGCTGTAGTCCAGAATATAGTTTTGCAAATCCATCACCGTGATGAATTTATCAACAATACGTTCCGTCAGTTGCGTTCCCGTTAGAAAGTAGGCTTCATTATTCTTGCTTTCATCCAGCAGTTTCGCGATGAGAGGCAGACCCTGATCCAGAAACTCGGTTTTTACACGTCGATATAAATATTGATATTCAGAGGTTTTTGCATTTTGTGGCTGAATGGCATCCACCATTGTCCAAAGATATTGTGCCTGATGCTGGGTTTGTAGTGAACGTGCCCGATTCTCGTCAGAAATTTTCTCGCCAAAGGTGACAGGTGCTATAATGTTCGAAGCAACCCGCCCTGCCTGATCACGCATGTCGGTTAATACGAGAATCGAAATAAAATAATTCGACATCTTGCTATCTTTGGTTTTCGACTGGGTCATTAACACATTGAGCAATTTACGGTTGCTATCCCAAACCTTAAACATTGACACAATCGCATGGTCAAGCTGGGCAGAAGTACGTTGATCAGGTGGAATTTCGGCATAGGCATCGACCTTTTTACGTCCCTGTGCCAGTTTTGGTTTTAAATCCGCCCTCAATTGCAGTGCGATTGAATCAAAGCCATTTTTCTGTAGTGTGAGGATGGTTTCATTGATTTGCGCATCCACCACCTGCCTGAATGCCTGTAATTCTTTCCTGTTGTTTTCCAGTTCATCTGGCTGGCTCGACATCAGCTTGTTGCTGTGGGCACGTTCCCTGGAAATTTTGTTGGCGGTTTTCACCAAGGCACGCAAACTGGTCATTTCAGTCAGTACCTGTTGGGTTTTAATATATTCTTGATCACTATGGATAATAAGCGGAATGGAAATATAGAGGATCGATAAGATAATCACGACCATACAGGCAAAAAGGCGCAGGCTGATTTGCTCTGAACGTAATTTTTCATTCTTTAACTTACGTTCCATGCATACACCTTACGCTTCTCAGGAATATTTCGAATGTTTTTTAAACAGACAATGATTCTACCTGAATTTTAATTTGTACTGTCATGATTTAGGTGCTTCTTTAGTGGAAGTAAAATGCCAATTCATCGGGAAACTAAATCCATAAGATGAAAATTACCAATTTCACATATCTGCTGAAACAGGCAATAATTTAACTAATTCCAGAGAATCCCTTTGATCCGTAAACCCTCAAGGATGTTTTCTCCCCTCTATTGAAACATCCTTTTCTAATACCCAATCTTTCAAATTAAGGTTGGGTCTTTTTTTATGGGAAAATTATGCTTCTTTCAGCAGCCCATACGTGATTCTCCCAGATCATAAAAAAGAATCTTGGGGCATGAACCTGTTCGAATCCCTGTCTTTTATCTCTCATTTAATTGCATATTGAATGACTAAAACAATAGGCAAAAAAAAGCTCAGCCTTGGGGAAAGCCGAGCTAGTAAACAATGATGTATGACACATCGAATACTTGAGAAAATGTTATGAGGTAAAATGCAAATACCACACCTCTTGCTCACTATTATGTGAACCACATCTCAAAAAGTAAAGTTGATTAAATAGATCAGATTTACATTTTTCATCGTTTTTGTTAATCCTTTTTAAAAAATCCAGCCTTTTGTTAACCTGGTTTTATCTATCTTATCCAGATAATCCGCTTAAATTATAAAAAACAAACCGCATAAACACAGGAAAAGTAGATTTTATTCACACTTTTTAAGCTTAATTATGTAATTTTTCTGCCCACATTAAATGTAAAAAACGATCAATACTATCGAATAAATCAATTAAAATATGGAATTATGACCATTATATTACAGCGATTTCAAAGATGAAAATTTCATCTATCTAATTGTTAGTTATATATTTCGTGTCAGGTTGACAAAATAAAATACATTTGTCTATTTTTTAAACGATCCTTAGCCCTTGATTGTTCGTTTATCGGAGTAACCCATTTATTACATTGACTTCATATTTTGTTACAATACAATGAATCCTGTTTTTAGATGTATATCTTTTTTTATTAATGCTGGAAATTCGTATGAAAAAACTCGGTTTAGCCACTGCTTTAGTATTAGCCATGACCGGTGCTCACGCTTACCAATTCGAAATTCAAGGTCAGTCTGAAGCCCTAGATTCAAATGATGAAAACAGAGATTATAACAACTTTACTGTGGGTGGACAGGCAACCTACTATTTCAATAATGTAGATGCATCTAAAGGTCCTTTGGCAGAAGCTGCTTTCCTTAACCAGGCTTCAAATGTTGCTGTTGGATATAACTTTGCAAACCTTGACGACGTTAAATCCCAAAACGTGGGTATTAAGGCGGAAGCTTACCTGCCAACTCCATATATGCCTGCATATGCAAGCTTAAGCTACAGCGCAACTGACAATGACGGTAAATATGGTCTTTCTGATGACCGTGGTCAACGCTGGGCAGTTGAGTTTGGTTCTGTTATCGCACCAAATTTCCTTGTGGCTGTAGGTTATACCAACGTTGTTGAACAAACATCTTTAGATACGTTCACAATCCTAAACAGTGGTTTTGCCAAAGCAGTTGGTGAGACAGCAACGATTGCCGATGACCAGGATGCGATCACTGCACGTACTAAATACGTTGGTGCAATCACAGGTACTCCAATGTCAATTGGTTTCGAAACAGGTATCGTTTACGGTCAAGACACTGCGTACGAGTTAAAAACTGATTTGTACCTAAACTCACAACTTAGTGCTGGCGTTTCTTATGCTGAATCTAGCTTTGCTGGTTCACCAGACTCAGCTTGGGGTGTGAATGTAAACTACTTCATCACTCCAGCGATTGCGGTTGGTGCAAGCTATGTAAATGCAAATGCTGTAGGTTCTGACGCAGATATGCAAACTGTTGGCGTAAACGCGAAGTTACGTTTCTAAGATTGAATTGCGGTTCTATCCAGAACCCAGATTGATCATAAAAAAACCAGTTCATTTTGAACTGGTTTTTTATTTTAGGGAGAATTGGAAAAGTCATTCAGTTCTCACCTGCTCTCGACTACATCTTCTTGTCTTCGATATTTAAGGCACTAATCGCCAGCACTGCCTGAGTACGGTTTTGTACGCCAAGTTTACGGAAAATGGCGGTTACATGCGCCTTGATGGTTGCCTCGGACACTTCCAGGTCATAGGCAATCTGTTTATTCAGCAGCCCCTCAGCCACCATCATCAACACACGGAACTGCTGCGGGGTCAGTGACTGTAAACGCTCTGCCAGTGCGGTTTCGTCCGCAGCCCTTGGGTCAAATCCAGCATGAGTCGGTAAATTCGGTGGCAGCCAGATCTCACCCTCCAGCACCTGCTTAATGGCCTCGCCAATATGGCTGGGGTGTGAGGATTTTGGAATGTATCCCATTGCCCCGTGTGCAATTGCCCTCTGGATAATCGACACTTCTTCATGGGCAGAAACAATAATGATCGGAATCGCTGGATACTGTGCCCGTACATACACCAGCGCAGAAAATCCTGAGGCGCCTGGTAGATTCAGGTCCAGCAACACCAGATCGGGTTCCGCCCCATGCTCCAGCCGTGCATAGAATTCGTCAACATCAGCCGTTTCCTGAATCTGTGCCTGTGGCAGGCTATAACGAACCGCTTGAATCAACGCATGTCTAAATAAGGGATGATCATCTACAATTAAAATATTCATAAGCGCTTTACGCAATCTGTAAGTACGTCAATGTACTGTGTTTATTCAAATTCAATCTATCCTAGCCTATTTTTAAATAAACCGCAGGTCAAGCACAAGACCTGATTTATTTCCTTTTCCAGCAAAATAAATCGAATATTTATATAATCCATATCCTATTTATTCAAGAATAAAGCCCTTAAAGAAATATTGAATAGAAACATGCAATTAAAATCAACTAACTTCAAGCCTATCGTTATTTTTAGATATATCGATAAAAAAGATAAGCTTGCAGCATTTCCTTATTTTACAGCCAGCATATTCAGGTAGATAAATAGGGGCAATTCAGGAAAACTGCCCAGGCCCGACCATGCCAAATCATAAGACAATCGCCACTCCCCTCAACATTGTTGCCGTTTCAGGGGGGCTAAATAGCCCCTCTAAAACTGAAAGTTTAATTCAGGCCATCCTTGATGAACTTTCAGAAGCAATCAGCATTAAGGTGCATTTCATTAAACTCAGTGAAATTGGTCCTTTATTGGGTGGCGCCATTTACCGCAACCAACTGCCACAGCGTGTACAGGATGACCTTGCCGCAGTTGAGGCGGCAGATGCCCTGATTGTAGGCACACCCGTTTACCGTGCATCATTCACTGGTTTATTTAAACACTTCTTCGACTTTGTTGAACAGACTGCTTTAGTCGATGTTCCTGTATTGCTGGCGGCTTCAGGTGGTAGTGATCGGCATGCACTGGTGCTGGAGCATCAGCTACGTCCGCTATTTAGCTTTTTTCAGGCACAGACCCTGCCGATTGGTGTATATGCCACCGATCGCGATTTTACACCTGAATACACGGTAAAAAGTGAGCAACTGTCGGACCGTGTGACCCTGGCTGTAGCACGTGCCCTGCCAATTCTGGAATGGGCACCCGCCAAGGGTCAGCGTGCGGCGGCAACCAGGGCAAAAACCGAACAGGCCAACCAGAATCTTGGCATTAACAAACAGATTGAACAGGCGGATGTGCTTCCCTCAGCGGCAGTACCTGATCTGGATGCGGCAGAATCCCGCCTCCATCCAAAACCACAAAAAAATCTAAACCACGTTGCATAAACAATAACGCGGTTTTAGCCTTGATAAGAAGAAAAATAAAGTAATGGCAAGTATTATTGCCCCAAGACTCGGCTTGGGGCTTTTTATTTTCGGCAGGTTTCAACTTTCCTGGCTGACCATTAAACACTGCTCATAAAAAAGAGCGTTCACTTGAACGCTCTTTTCTTTTATTATTTGGGTAAGGCTTATCTGTCTGGATAAACCGTTGCAATGAGGGCATCCACCACTGCTGGTTCAGCAAGGGTTGAAGTATCACCCTGTGTATCCAGTTCATTGGCGGCGATCTTTCTCAGGATACGGCGCATAATCTTGCCTGAGCGGGTTTTTGGCAAGGCAGGTGCCCAGTGCAAGGCATCAGGCGTTGCCACTGGCCCAAGTACCTTACGCACCCAGTTGACCAGTTCCTTGCGCAATTCCTCCGATTCAGCCACATCAGCCTGTAAGGTGACAAAGGTACAAATCCCCTGTCCCTTGATGTCATGCGGCATTCCGACTACCGCAGCCTCTGCTACCGCCTCATGTGCAACCAGAGCACTTTCAATTTCGGCTGTGCCTAAACGGTGACCTGAAACGTTGAGGACATCATCCACACGGCCAGTAATCCAATAGTAGCCATCTTCATCACGGCGTGCACCATCGCCAGTGAAATAGCAGTTTTTAAAGGTGGAGAAGTAGGCTTCAATAAAGCGCTCTGGATCGCCCCAGATGGTTCGCATCTGGCCTGGCCATGAGTCTTTAATCACCAGATTGCCCTCATTGGCACCCTCCAGCTCATTGCCCTCACCATCAACAAGGGCAGGCTGCACCCCAAAGAATGGGCGGGTTGCCGAACCTGGTTTCAATGCGGTTGCACCTGGCAATGGTGAGATCAGGATTCCACCTGTTTCAGTCTGCCACCATGTATCCACAATTGGGCAACGGCTTTCACCGACGACTTCATAGTACCAGTTCCACGCTTCTGGATTGATTGGCTCACCAACTGAACCCAACAGGCGTAGGCTGCTGCGGTCACTTTCACGCACATAGGCATCACCCTCACGCATCATGGCGCGAATGGCGGTTGGTGCGGTATAGAGGATGGTGACATTGTGCTTGTCAATCACATGGCCGATACGCGCCCATGTTGGATACTGTGGAATCCCCTCAAACATCACCGTTGTGGTGGCATTGCTGAGCGGGCCATATAGCAGGTAGCTATGGCCTGTAATCCAGCCCACATCTGCGGTACACCAGTACACATCATCCTCTTTAAGGTCAAACACTTCCCTAAAGGTGGTGTTGACGTAGACCAGATAACCACCCGTGGTATGTAGCACCCCTTTTGGCTTGCCTGTTGAACCAGAGGTGTAAAGGATGAAAAGTGGGTCTTCCGCCTTCATCGGCTCAGGTGGACAGTGCTCATCCACTTCCATAATGGCAAGGTGATACCAGATGTCACGCGCCTCATTGAACTGAATCGGGTTGCCTGTACGGTGCACCACAATTACGTTCTCTACACTGTCCGTTCCCTGAATATCCAGGGCGGCGTCAACATTTTCCTTCAATGGGATCAGCTTGCCACCACGCATTCCCGCATCGGCGGTAATCACCAGTTTGGCTTGGCTGTCCTCAATACGGCTTGCCAGTGAATCAGGCGAGAACCCCCCGAACACCACACAGTGCACCGCACCAATGCGGGCACATGCCAGCATGGCAATCGCCGCTTCAGGCACCATTGGCATGTACAGCACCACACGGTCACCTTTCACCACACCCTGTTTCTTCAACACATTGGCAAAACGGCACACCTCATCATGCAACTCGGCAAAGGAGATGATTTTATGGCGTGATGGATGGTCACCTTCCCAGATAATGGCAGGTTTTAATGGATTATCCTTGAGATGACGGTCCAGACAGTTTGCGGAGACATTCAGCTCACCATCGGCGAACCATTCAATCTTGAAGTCATCCTGACTAAAACTGGTATTCTTGACTTGGGTAAAGGGCTTAATCCAGTCAATCTTTTGCGCTTCTTCCGCCCAAAATGCTTCAGGCTGCTCAATGGAATGCTGGTAACGTTTGAAATAGTCTGCTTCCGAGATTCTTGCCGTTTCTTTGAATTTATCAGGCACTGGGTAGATTTCTTTCATAGCTTACTTCCTTGGTTTTTTATTTCATACCCTAGATGATCACATCTATTCTTCTGGTATGTTTTGTTCTCTCTTGCAGTATGGACACCATTTACAAGACTAAACAATGCGGCTTTGGTCGTAGGAATGTTACGATCAGTTTATTTTCAAAAATTTACTCAAAATAATTTAAATTTGAACTGCTTGTCTATGCTTTTTGTTTTTAAAATAAGTGATTATTTTGATCATTGCCCATACCTTAAAAGATTTAATAAACAAAAAATAGGAAAATATGATGTTGAATCCCCCACTCTCCTCCCAGACACAGCCCATCAATGACCATCCCTTATCCGCCAAGGGGCGGTTTAACCGACTCAGCTATCTGGGCTGGTATGGCCTGCTCAGCCTGACCTGCATGGCGGTTTTGATCTTCCTTATGCTGTTCACTGGCATTGTCAGTATTCACAATGTCAATCTGGACACTCCCATGCTTTCTGCATTTCCAGGCCTTATGATATTCGCCATGATTGCTCTGTGGTTTGCAACGGTTTATTTCCAGATTGTTTTCCTGATTCGTCGTCTACATGACCTCAACAAGACAGGCTGGCTAAGCCTGCTGCTGCTCGTTCCCCTTATCCAGTTGCTGTTTACTTTCTATGTGTTGCTTGCGCCAGGTACGCCCTATCGCAATGATTATGGTGATGTCCGTCCATCCACCACATGGGAAAAGCTGCTGGCATGGATCATGATCATCCTGAGTATCTTGATGATGCTGTTTATCTTCGTGTTTTTCTATTACTTTGCCAGCCCAGACTTATGGGAGGGGCCAACACAAATGATTCAGAACACAACTGGATACTTCTAGGTTTCCAGAGCATAAGTGGGGTGAAACAACAACTGAACTTTACATGCATATTTGCGATAAATTCATTATGATTGCTTCCCCTTTCCATTCCCACTTTGCGAAATAGAGATTTTTCTGTGGCAAATGAACAAACAACACTGACCAATGTCGCCAAGGACACAGGTGAACTGATCCAGCAGGCAGGTGCCAAAACCACGCAGACTGTATTGGCCCATACTGAAAAATACCATGATGCCTATACCACGATTGACAAGATCATCGACAGTTTCTGGCAGCGGGTTCCCTATATCTGCATCGCCATTGCGGTGTTTATCATTTTTTGGCTGTTGACCAAGCTGTTTAAGTTCTTTATTCGCAAAACGCTGGAAAATCGCAGCTACACCCGCCAGAACCTGGTACTGGTACTAAATCGGGTCGGCAGCACCTTTATCCTGTTCTTTGGTTTCCTGATCGCGCTGGTGATTGCCATTCCAGGCTTTACCCCAAGCCAACTGATTGGGGCACTGGGGATTGGTTCGGTCGCCATTGGTTTCGCATTTAAGGATATCTTCCAGAATTTACTTTCAGGCGTACTGATTTTACTGGGGGAACCTTTCCGCATTGGTGATGACATTGTGGTGAATGGCATGGAGGGCAATGTTGAGGATATCCAGATTCGTGCCACATTCCTGCGTTCTCCAGATGGTCGCCGTATCGTCATTCCCAATGCGACGGTCTATACCAGTGCCGTGACAGTGAACAATGCCTACCAGCGCCGCCGTTGTGAGTTTATGGTCGGCATTGGCTATGAAGACAATATCCAGCAGGCCAAGGACATTATCCTGAAGATTCTGGACCATAACCGTAACGTGCTGAGTCAGCCTGCCTTTTCAGTGAATGTTACCGCACTGGCAGACTTCTCGATTAACCTGACGGTACGCTGGTGGGTCAACACCACCGAAACCTCAACTGGAACCTCAATCAGCGAGATTCAGGAACTGGTGGTGGCAGCCTTTGATGAACAGGGTATCTCAATTCCCTACCCTGTACAGGAAGTAAAAGTCGATCGTGGCGATCAGTCGGACAACGCCGAGCGTTCAGACAAACAACCGACCTAAAATAGACGATACCGCTGTTTCAGTACGCAAAATTCGGTTGCCAAGGCTCATGGCCTGGCAACCATTTTTTTGCAGCAAATCGACCTCATAGGGAATAAAGCCGCCTTCTGGCCCAATGATCAGGCTACATGAATGCTGGATTGCATATGGCATCTGCTGTTCTGCATAGGGATGCGCCACATAGGCGGGCCGTTGTCCTGAAATAAAGCTTGGCAATATATCCTCAACAAAAGGTTTAAACCTTTTATAAAGCTGGATTTCTGGTTCGATGGTGTCGCCCGCCTGTTCCAGCCCCAGCGTTACATAATCATTGAGTTGCTGTAAAAATGGGCTTTGCCAATAACTCTTATCCACCCGATAGCTATGAATCAGGCTAATTCGCTCCACGCCCAAAGTCACCGCATCCATGATGATACGACGCAACACCTTGGGACGTGGCAAGGCCAAAATCAAATGCACAGGCAACTTTGCAGGTAAGGCTTCGGCCTGAATCGGCCTGAGTACAATATGTTGCCCTGAAATCGTTACAACTTCCGTGAGATGGCGCTGACCATTGCGAATACCGACCTTTAAGGTATCTCCAGCATTTAACTGAATATGCTGGCTTAAATGTTGCAGTTGTCTTGGATTTTCAATTTTCCAGAACTCGGATTGGGTTTGTTCAGCTTCAAGTAAAACAATATTCATGATGATGCGGTTTGCTGTAAATAGTGGTCAAGCAACTGGATATGTTTTTGTAGCGAGCCTTTATTGCGCTGCAACACCTGCTGGGCATGAGCAACCAGTTGCTGGGTCTGGGCTGAATCATCCAGACAGCTTAAAAGTTGCTGTGCTACTTGTGCTGCATTTTCTCCAACCAAAATCCCCTGTGCTGCCACAAACTCATCAACAATACTCTGGAAATTAAAATAGCGAGGGCCAACCACCGTTGGGACATTCAATACCATCGGTTCCAGAATATTGTGTCCACCGCCTGGTTCATTCAGTGAACCACCGACAAAACAAACTTGACTTAAGCTATACCATAGCCACATCTCGCCCATACTATCGGCAAGAAAGACTTGTGTATCGGGCTGAATCATCTGTTGAAGACTACGGCGTTGGGTATTTAAACCTAAACGCTGGCAGACATTATAGACTTCATCAAAGCGTTCAGGATGACGGGGCACCACAATACAGAGTAAATTCGGATTTGCATTTAAATGAGCTTGTAATTGTTTTAACAGGTTTTCTTCTTCAGGCGCATGGGTACTTGCCAATGTGATCACCTGACGATCCGCCAATTGCCACTGCTGTTTCAATTGTTCCGCCTGCTGGATATAGTGTGATGGTGCTTCAATATCAAACTTGATATTGCCCACCACCTGACTTTTGGCCTGATCCAAGCCTAAAGCCACATAACGCTGTTGTGTGGCTGCATCCTGTGCCAACAACCAAGTCAGTTGCTGCAACATCGGCTGGGCAAGGCGGGGAACCTTGCCATAACCTTTGGCCGATTTTTCAGAAAGTCGGGCATTCAGCAAGATACATGGAATATTTTGCTGCCGTGCTTCCGCAATCAAATTTGGCCAGATTTCGGTTTCGACCAAAGCCAACAGTCGAGGTCGGTAGAGATCGAAAAATTGTCTAAGCAAAGTTTTCTGATCAACTGGCAAATATACTGCCTGAAATAAATTTGAATATTTTTCAGCAAATAATGACTTGGCTCGTGCCTGTCCTGTCTTGGTGGTATTGGTCACCAACACAGGATGACCTTGTTTTAAATAATGCTCAATCAAGGGCTGTGCAGCATTGGTTTCACCCACTGACACGACATGAAACCAGATTGCATTGACATTTTTAGGTGGCTGGAAAGGCCCGAAACGCTCGATAGATTCCTGCTGGAACAGCACCTCATTTTCCGCCCGTTGTCTTATTTTCCAGCGATAGAGCGGCTTGAGACACGCCAGTAAAAAGTTATACCAGAACGGGGTTTGTCGTGTTGTCTGTGTCTGCGCCATCCTAGACCATACATTACCATTTCATCTCAGCCCATTATGCGGAAATTGATGGGGTTTTGACAATTTATAATTGTGGAAACGACCATTGACCCAATCGGCTGAAACAAAAAATGATAGGCTAATACACCAACAAGAATAGCTTTGAGAAAAACCATGCAGCCTGATTGGTCCGACCAGATTAGACCACCCCAACCAGAAAAAAGTCATTACCCAGCACGTAGCCCGATTAAAGTCATGCTGCCTTTCTTGTTGTTGGCGCTACTGTGCTGCCTATGGGCATTGTTTGCCAGTCATCTTGAAGCGCTGATGACCGCCAGTTTCCTGATCGGTGTTCCGTTTATCATTGGGGCATTGATCGCCTATATCCAGAACTATCAGCATGCAGTTTCCTTTGTACAGTCCTTTAAAGTGGTTTGTATTTTTCTGGTGGTGTTGCTGCTATTTGCCATCATTGTGCTGCATGAGGGTGCGATTTGTGTGGCGATCATGACCCCGATTTTATTTGTGGGCATGCTACTGGGTGCGGCCGTGATGAAATGGCTGTGTCATTTTATCTGGAAACCGAATAAAGCCATTTATAGCATTGCCTTGCTGCCTTTTATCCTGCTGACCTTACCAGAGAAAACCCAACTGCATTATGATCAGGTGGAAAAAAGCATTGTGGTTGATGCACCTGCTGAAGTGATTTGGTATCAGCTTAACCATGCACATGATATTCGACCAGAGGAATTTAAACCTAGCCTGCTGTATTCCATCGGTGTGCCCTATCCTGTTTCAGGCATCACCAAAACCACAGATGAGGGGCTGATTCGCTATTCGACCTGGCAAAAAGATATTCATTTTGATGAAATCATCCAGCAGTCCAAACCGAACCAATATTTAAGCTGGACCTATCGCTTTGCGCCAGATTCAATTCCCAAAGGTGCGCTGGATGATCATGTCAGTATTGGAGGGAAGTATTTTGATCTTAAATATACCTCTTTTGAACTGACCCCAATCAATCCGCAACAAACCAGAGTGACCTTAAAAATAGACTATCGCATCAGTACCGAAGTGAATTTCTATGCCAATCGTGTTGCGCAACTGATGGTGCATGATTTTTCCAATGTGATTCTGGATTTTTATAAGAATCGAAGTGAACAGGCGGTAGTGCAGCAAAGCAAGACTTAAAATTAAATGAATATCGGGCAGATCATCATCCACCCGATATTCATATTTTTATGAGAATGATACAGGGCATGATCGAAACCATGCCGAATAAAAACGCAGCCTATGCTTCCAGTTGTTCAAAAACAGGATAATCGGTATAACCTTCTGCACCTGCACCATATAAAGTTTCGAACTGAATTTGATTTAAAGGCAAATCATTTTCCAGACGTTCCAATAAATCAGGATTGGCAATATAAGGTTTACCAAATGAAACTGCATCCGCCTGCCCAGTAGCCAAAATACGATTCGCTGATTCGGCAGTTAAGTTTTCATTGGCAATCCAAACGCCTTTAAATTTAGGGCGAAGTTGTGGTTGCAGGCTATCTTTCGCCTCATATTCACGGGTGAAAATAAAGGCAACATTGCGCTGATCAAGCTGTTCAACCACATAACCAAACGTAGCCAGTGGATTGTCATCACCCATGTCATGCGAATCACCACGCGGTGCCAGATGCACACCAACTCGACCCGCACCCCATACTTCAATAAAGGCATCAACCACCTGTAGAAGTAAACGGGCGCGGTTTTCAATTGAACCACCGTATTCATCTTCACGTCTATTGGTTGAACTTTGCAGGAACTGGTCAATCAGGTAGCCATTGGCCGCATGTAGCTCAACACCGTCAAAACCAGACGCTTTGGCAAGTTCAGCAGCATTCTTATATTGCGCGACAATATCCTGAATTTCTTCATGCGATAAAGCACGAGGCGTGACAAAAGGACGTTTTGGACGAAGCAGGCTCACTTCACCTGCGGGCTGGATTGCACTCGGCGCCACTGGCGTGTCGCCATCCAACAAGTCTGGGTGCGAAATACGTCCGACATGCCAGAGCTGAACCACGATTTTTGAACCCTGTGCATGCACCGCATCTACAATTTTATGCCATGCCTGCGCCTGTTCCTGTGACCATAAACCTGGAGTATTGGCATAACCTACCGCTTTTGGGCTAATCACCGTTGCTTCAGTAATGATTAAACCTGCATTGGCACGTTGCTGGTAATATTCCACCATCAAGTCATTTGGAATACGCTCCGCCCCACTGCGCGCTCTGGTCAGGGGTGCCAAAACCAGACGGTTTTTAATCGTGAAATCACCCACTTGCAGCGTAGAATTTAGTTCAGCCATGATCGCCTCAACTTCACTTTTTCAGTCGTGCTGGGCTTATGCAACACGGTATTAAAGTGTTTGTTTTAAATGTTCGATGTATTGCTGAATCAAAGCTTCATTGCGGGTAAAATATGACCATTGTCCATATTTCTCAACCTTGATCAAACCCGCCTGTTGTAACACAGACAAATGATTCGACATGGTCGATTGCGCCACCTTGCCTAAACGTTCGATGTGTCCTGCACATACGCCACGTTCAAAACTGCCACCACATTCCTGCACAGGCAAAAATTGCTCAGGTTGTTTCAACCATTGCAAAATCTGCCGACGTAATGGATTGGCTAAGGCCTTGCTGATTACATCAATATCCATAGACTCACCACGTTTCTCAACAGGCAAAGCTTTGTTCAGCACCTGAATTCATTATATCGAATTTTTTAAATATTAATATCCATTTTTTTCGATATTAATATCATATTTTTTCGATTAACAAACCTGTGCTGAACGAGATTGCCGTTTTAAGCTGACTAAACTTATAGACCCTGCTTTAAACTTGCTTCAATGAACTTATCCAAATCGCCATCCAAAACTGCTTTGGTATTTGAATTTTCAATCCCTGTACGTAAGTCTTTGATGCGAGAATCATCCAGCACATAAGAACGAATCTGGCTACCCCAGCCAATGTCCGACTTGGAGTCTTCCAGCGCCTGAGCTGCCTCATTACGTTTGCTCATTTCCAGTTCATAGAGTTTGGCACGTAACTGTTTCCAGGCATGGTCACGGTTGGCATGCTGTGAACGCTGGTTCTGGCACGCCACCACAATGCCTGTTGGGGCGTGGGTCAAACGTACCGCAGAATCCGTTTTGTTAATGTGCTGACCACCCGCACCCGAAGCACGGTAGGTATCGGTACGGACATCGGATGGATTGATGTCAATTTCGATGTTGTCGTCAATCTCTGGCGATACAAATACTGCCGAGAATGAGGTATGACGGTTGTTGTTACTGTCAAATGGTGACTTACGTACCAAGCGGTGTACGCCACTTTCAGTTCGCAACCAGCCATAGGCAAACTCGCCATCAACACGGATGGTTGCCGACTTAATGCCCGCCACATCACCATCAGAGACTTCCATCAATTCAGCCTTAAAGCCATGACGTTCAATCCAGCGCAGATACATACGCAATAACATGGATGCCCAGTCCTGTGCCTCTGTCCCGCCTGAACCTGACTGGATTTCAAGGAAGCAAGGGTTTGGGTCCATTGGATTGCTAAACATACGGCGGAATTCAAGATTTCCCAATGCCTGTTCGGCACTGTCCAGTTCGGCCTGCACATCGGTGAGTAAACTTTCATCATCGGCCTCAACCGCAAGATCCAGCATGGCCTTGGCATCGTCCAACTGTTCCGCAAGACGGTCAAACACACCTAAAGTATTTTCTAAACTGCCCTTTTCCTTGGCAATCGCTTGGGCACGATTTTGATCATTCCAGATTGCAGGGTCTTCTAGTTCTCTTAAAACTTCTTCTAAACGCTCAGCCTTTAGATCGTAGTCAAAGATACCCCCGTAGTGTCTGGCTACGATCAGTTAAATCTTTCAATTGGTTTAGATACGGATTAATTTCCACGCGTCTTTTCTCTCAATATTTTTCACACAATTCACTATTTTAACATAACTGCCCTATACGACACAGCCACCTGATTTCGACAAGTTTTATTGATAATGAAAAAATATTTAGAGCATTTTTTCTGATGGATTAATATTTACGCTTATCTGTTTTTTTCATAGAAATAAGTAAAAATTACACGAAAAACACCAATGTACACAATATCTCCTAAGTTTTAATAAATCAAAACATTTAAAAATTATTAATAATAATCAAATAGATAAAATGTCAATTTTACAAGTCATTTACATTTTTAATGTTAAATTACCTTCCAGCGATTGACGATCATTTTTTTTCCACTAGACTAAAAGTTGTAACAAAACGTGTAATCAATATTCACTTGGTTCATTATCTCAAAAGGGGCATAACCATGAAAAAATTAGCAATTGCATCGGCACTTCTATCTGTACTTGCAGTAACAGGAACCGCTCATGCGTATCAAGCTGAAGTAGGTGGTTCATATACCTATACAGATTGGGACGATTTTGATAGCACAAACAGTTTTGGCGTGGACGGGACTTATTATTTCAATCCAGTTCAAACCCGTAACGCACCACTTGCTGAAGCTGCATTCCTCAACCGTGCCAGCAACGTGAATGCAAAAATTGACTACGCCAGCAATAATGGCGTGAAAAACTCTGAATATGGTGCGGGTGTTGAATACTTCGTACCGAACAGCGACTTTTACTTAAGTGGTCGCTTGGGCCGTACCGAACTTGAAGTGGACAACACACCAGTAGACCAGAAAGTAACAACTTATGGCGCTGAAGTGGGTTATTTACCAGCACCAGGCTTGTTGCTTGCATTGGGTGTGACAGGCTACGACGAGAAAGATGGTAAGGATGGTGCTGACCCAACCGTGCGTGCCAAATACGTGACTCAGGTGGGTGGCAATGACATCAACCTTGAAGCCTACGGCGCGTTTGGCGATTTGGATGAATACCGCGTTAAGGGTGACTACTACCTTGACAAGACCCTCAGTGTTGGCGCTGACTACTACAACAACGACTTAACTGACCGTGATGAATGGGGTATTTCTGCGAAGAAATTCTTCAATCAGCAGGTAAGCCTTGAAGGTCGTATCGGTTTCGGTGATGACTACAATACCTACGGTATCCGTGGTGCATACCGCTTCTAATTCTCTCCAGAGAGAATATAGGGCCTGCTGATCTTTCACAGACCCTGAGGAATCCGCCCTTATGGGCGGATTTTTTATTGGCTTAAATGCACCACCTGAAGTTGCAGGCTGGTGGTGCCATTAAACACATTACGTTCCAGTGTATACACCAAGTCGACATAGCCAAGCATCGGGTTGAACTCAAAACGATCCGCCGCGTTAAAGGCAATGGCATCCACAACCTGCTGTCCGAGAGCCAGCTTTAACTTTAAATGCTGGTCTTTCAGCCACCGATAGTCGATGACCTTAAAGTTTCCCTCAAACTGGGGCAGTGGAAACTTCTGTCCCCAGGGGCCAAGCTGTTCGATCCAGTTCAGGGTCGCAAGGTCCAATGCGGTATCAGCCAACACACCATCCGTCCACACGGTTGCCTGAAATAAGTCCTGATCCATTTCCGCAATGTACTGGGTAAATACCTGCCTGAACTCCTCAAAATGGGCTTTATTCAGGGTAAGGCCAGCGGCGGCAGCATGTCCACCAAAATGGCTGACCAAATGGGGATACTGCTCCGCCACCTGTTCAATGATGTCGCGAATATGAATGCCCTCGATTGAACGTGCCGAACCCTTGATATGAATTCCATCCTCATCAGGGGCAAACACCAGACTGGGACGATGGAACTGTTCCTTTAAACGTCCCGCCACAATGCCAATCACACCCTGATGCCACTGTTCATCAAACATCACCAATGCGGCAGGTAAATGTTCCGTTTCTAACTGAATATGTTGCAGCGCACTGAGCGCCTGCTGCTTCATCGCACCCTCAACCTGACGGCGCTCGATATTTAACTGGTTTAATTGTTGGGCAATTGGATAGGCACTTGCCATATCGGGCGCAAGCAGGCACTCTATCCCGATTCGCATGCTTTCCATGCGACCAGCCGCATTGATACGTGGTCCAAGCACAAAACCCAAATCCTGTGCACGCAGGCTTGCAGCATCCCGCCCTGCAATATCCAGCAGGGCCAGAATTCCTGCTCGACACTGGTGCTGCTGAATCCGCTTAAGGCCCGCATCAATCAAAATCCGATTGTTATAGTCCAGTGTTGCCACATCGGCATAGGTGCCCAACGCAACCAAATCCAGATACTGCGTCACCTTGCTGCTGCTTTTACCCTGTTGGCCGCGATGAGATGACAACTTCGCCAACACATAAAACGCCACCCCCACGCCTGCCAATGCCTTGCTTGGAAACTCACAGCCCAACTGGTTGGGATTCACCACGGCCTCTGCGGATGGTGTTTGCTTGGTGGTCAGGTGGTGGTCAGTGATAATCACCTGCATCCCCAAGGCCTGTGCCGTTTCAACCCCTGCATGGCTGGAGATGCCATTATCCACCGTAATCAGTAAATCTGGCTGATAGGTCTGCTGTGCCAGCTCGGCAATTTTAGGCGTGAGCCCATAACCATACTTGAAACGGTCAGGCACCAGATATTCAACCACCGCACCCATCTCTTGTAGCACCAAGACCATCAGGGCGGTACTGGTCGCGCCATCGGCATCATAATCACCAATAATGACAATCTTCTGCTGCTGGTCAATCGCCTGATCGATCAGTTCAACCGCCGTGTCCAGTCCCTTGAGACTGGGTGCAAGCAGATGCTTGAGTTTAAGCTCAAGTTCCTGTTCAGACTGAACGCCACGTCGTGCCAATATTTCAGCAATGAAAGCTGGCACGCCCTGAAACTGTTCAGGGCGTGTCAGGAGGGGTCTTTGTTGAATTTTTATCTGGGTCATTTATGGCATCAAACGCTGTATGGTCCAAAGTCCATTATGTTTTTCATAACTTAGGCGGTCATGCAAACGGTTTGGCCGCCCCTGCCAGAATTCATAATAATCAGCTTGCAGGCGATAACCGCCCCAAAACTCAGGCTTGCTAAGCTCGTCCTGATCAGCCACCTGCTGCTGCAAGTCCTGAAAACGTTGTTGCAACACGTCACGGCTGCTGGTCACACCACTTTGCGGTGTGCTGATATGTGCCGCAATCTGGCTGTCACGCGGACGTTTCAAATAATAGTCAGTCGATTCCTGTTCGGAAATCTTGATGACCTTGCCACCGATCCGCACTTGCCGTTCCAGACTCGGCCAGTAAAAAAGCAACTCGGCATAAGGATTCTCGGCAAGATCCATCCCTTTCTGGCTGTCATAATTGGTATAGAAGTCATAGCCTACTTCTGTGGCACCACGTAGCAACACAGTACGTACATGCGGATGGCCTTGTGCATTTGCAGTCGCCAATGACATGGCATAGGGTTCATGCAGATTTGCAGCAAGCGCATGGTTAAACCAGTTCAGAAACTGTAGATGTGGATTCCCGCTGACCTGTGCTTCATGTAGTTCACCTTGCTCATAGCTTAAACGCAATTCACTCAGGTCTTTGACTAGATCACTCATATTTTCCCTCTGACGTGAAACAATTAAGCATTGGGCGTATACGATACGCCCCTACCGATATTTATGCTGCCTGAGCCTGGGTGCGTACTGCATCTGCCAGATGATTTGCCAGCGCTTCAACTTCCTCGAGTTGGTCCCCCTCAACCATAACCCGAATCACAGGTTCGGTTCCAGATTTACGGATCAACAGCCGTCCACGGCCCTGAAGTTGCTGTTCCGCTTTCTCAAACTCTTCAACCAGCGTAGGAATTGAGTATGGGTCAATCATCTGTTGCAAACGTACGTTGACCAGCACCTGCGGGAACAGTTCAAAACCCGCCACCAGTTCATGCAGTGCCTTGCCCTGTTCCACCATCACCGTCAATACCTGCAATGCAGCAATAATGGCATCGCCCGTGGTGCTTTTATCCAGCGTTAGAATATGCCCTGACGGTTCCCCACCAATCGCCCATGCATTTTCTTCGAGGGCCTGTAAAACGTAACGGTCACCAACTTTGGCACGTACAAAGCCCACATTGGCTTGCTGCAAGGCCAGCTCCAGCGCCATATTGCTCATCACGGTGCCCACCACACCCGCTGGCTTGTTTTTCGCCTGTGTTGCAAGGATGTAAAGGATATGGTCACCATCAATCAACTGACCATTCCTGTCGACCATGACCACACGGTCTGCATCACCATCAAAGGCAATCCCAAGGTCAGCCTGATGCTCGACCACCGCTTTCTGCAATTGTTCAGGGTGGGTTGAGCCACAGTTTTCATTAATGTTTAAACCATCTGGCTCGTTATAAAGTGAAATAACTTTCGCCCCAAGCTCACGGAACACGGACGGCCCGACGTTGTAAGCGGCACCATTAGCACAGTCCACCACAATCTTTAAGTCATTTAAGTCAAAATGATAGGGAAATGAGGATTTACAGAATTCAATATAGCGTCCATTGGCATCCTTGACACGGACACTTTTACCCAGGTTCGCCGTATCATCTATGAGCAGTTCTTTTTCCAGTTCCTGATTAATTTCATCCTGCAAGTTATCGGGAAGTTTCTTGCCTTCGCTGGAAAAGAATTTAATGCCATTATCAAAATAAGGATTGTGTGATGCTGAAATCACAATGCCCGCATGTGCATGCAGGGCACGGGTTAAATGGGCAATCGCTGGTGTGGGCAATGGCCCCAGTAAATGCACATAAACACCCGCGGCATTCAGGCCCGACTGCAACGCCGCTTCCAGAATATAGCCAGATAAACGGGTATCTTTCCCCAACACAACAATTGGCTTGTTTTTAGGACTGTTTCTTTTTAATACTTTTCCCGCCGCAAAACCCAGTTTTAATGCAAACTCAGGGGTAATCGGCATTTGCCCGAATTTGCCACGAATACCATCAGTGCCAAAATAACTCATTTTTTACTCACTTTCTTATGTTTATATGACGCTGTGCCATATCTTTATTCATGCTTTCACTTTACACCAAAACAAAAAAACCGTCAGTGAACTGACGGTTTTTCCAACGGCTAAATTACCAAAAATCAACCAACTCGATAGTTCGGCGCTTCCTTGGTAATGGTCACGTCATGTACATGCGATTCCGACATACCTGCTGAGGTAATTTTCACGAATTTCGCATTTTGACGAAGCTCTTCAATCACGGATGAACCTGTATAGCCCATAGAAGAACGTAAGCCACCCATCATTTGGTGTACGATGTTACCCATCGGGCCTTTGTAGGGAACTCGGCCTTCGATTCCTTCTGGCACCAACTTCTCAGCACCCGCTTTAGAGTCCTGGAAATAACGGTCAGCGGAACCTGTTGCACCCGCCATTGCACCCAAAGACCCCATACCACGATACGCTTTATAGTAACGGCCCTGGAAAAATTCAACCTCACCTGGTGCCTCTTCAGTCCCTGCAAGGAGTGAACCGACCATGATGGTGCTGGCACCTGCACCAATCGCTTTCGCCATGTCGCCAGAGAAACGAATACCGCCATCCGCAATCAGGGGAATTTGGTCTTTCAATGCATTCGCGACACTGTCAATTGCAGAAATTTGTGGCATACCAATACCCGCCACAATACGAGTGGTACAGATTGAACCAGGACCGATCCCCACTTTTACCGCATCCGCACCTGCATCAAGCAATGCCAACGCCGCATCACCCGTCGCAATGTTTCCACCAATCACTTGAACCTGTGGATAGTTTGCCTTTACCCAACGAACGCGTTCAATCACACCTGCTGAATGACCATGTGCGGTATCCACCACAATCACATCCACGCCAGCATCAACCAATGCTTCCACACGGCTTGGTGTCTCGGCACCTGTACCCACCGCGGCACCCACACGTAGACGGCCAAGATCATCTTTACAACTGTTTGGATAGCTTTCAGCTTTACGGAAATCAGTCACCGTAATCAAGCCCTTGAGTTCGTTGTGTTCACCAACGACCAACACTTTTTCAATACGGTGTTTTTGCAGCAGTGCCTGAATGTTTTCCTTAGACTCGCCCTCACGAACAGTCACCAGACGGTCCTGACCTGTCATGATGTTGCTGACAGGTTGTTCAAGGTTGGTTTCAAAACGTGTATCACGACCTGTCACGATACCCACAACCTTGCCATCCTTAACCACAGGCACACCGCTAATATTATTCGCCTGGGTAATCGCAATCAGCTCACGCACAGTGGTTTCAGGGGTAACGGTGATTGGGTCTTTCACCATACCCGCTTCGAATTTTTTCACACGGCGCACTTCAGCGGCTTGCGCTGCAATGTCCATGTTTTTATGCAAAATACCAATACCGCCATTCTGCGCCATCGCAATCGCCATACGTGACTCAGTCACCGTATCCATTGCAGCAGAAACGAGGGGGATATTCAGTTGGATGCCGCGAGTTAAACGTGTCTTTAAGGAGACATCTTTTGGGAGAACAGTTGAGTAGGCAGGAAGTAATAAGACATCATCGAAGGTCAAGGCTTCTTGAACGATGGTCAGCATAACAATCTCACTGGTAATTTCCGTGAGCTATTATAAACAAATTTTGCCGTGATTTTCATTTTCTATGATGAAAATAATTTATAGGCACTGACTGTCCCTGTCCCGCCTTAAAAAATTCTAACTGATCTCGGCTGGAATACTGAACACATATTCATTCATCAGGTCCACCCCACATTCCAGACCCTCAATCCAGTCCAGAAACTGGTTGATCATCTCTTTTCCAACAAATGCGGTGCCATGCTGCGGCACAATCATGTCAAGGTCCATCTGGCGAACCATATTCACCCACAAACGGATGACCTTGTTGGAACACATATAACGCTGGTGGAAGCCTTTCATCTTCTTGATATGAGCTTCAAAATCGGTAATCGGCTGGCTGGCATCATCAACAATCGAGGCGCCCATGTCCCCTGAAAAAAGAATTTTGGCGACTGGATCATAAAACTGGAAGTTGCCTACCGAATGCAGGAAATGGGCTGGAATGGCAACAATCACAGACTCACCCAATGCAATCACCTGACCTGTATCAGGCAGTTCAATCAAGCGTTCCTCCCAGTCTCCTTTCATGCGGTCACTCATAAATGCAGAGTTTAAGTGCGGTAAAAAGCGTGCCCATAGCTTGGATGCCACCACCTTGGCATCAGTGTAGACCAGCCAGCGCGGCATTGAGGTGATGATGTCAGGGTCCTGATGTGAGGCCATTACGTAGTCCAGATTTTTCAGTTTGGTATAGCGGTTTAACTCCATGGTTAAGGGCACATAGGTGAGGTCACCGCCTGGATCGAGCACCGCGGCGCGATCATGGTCAATAATCAGGAACTGGTTGGCCTGAATGCCCTCACCTTTCACCAAACTGGTAAAACTAATGCATTTATGTGTACCATTATCAAATAGTATTTGCGATGTAGTCCGCTCAAAGCTCATAACAACCCCAGAAAAAACCTTTAAATATGAAATATTTTAATTCCATAACAAAATAATGGGATTTAGCTCATGTTTCAATCTAATATTGGACTTTTATCGTAATTTATAAGAAAAAACCCATAACGAGGTATGGGTCTTGTTTATATGTCTGGGAATGGGTACTAGAAATAATAATGCTGCACCAATGCCGAAATACCCACCACAAGGAAGATCGCGGCACCAATTTTATGAATCAATGAGATGGGTAATCTATCTGCCAGTTTGTCGCCAATAAATACTGCTGGCGCATTGGCAATCATCATCCCTACCGTTGTACCACACATCACCCAAAACACACTGTCAAAACGTGCCGCCAGGGCAACCGTGGCAATCTGGGTTTTATCACCGATTTCTGCCAGAAAAAACAGGATAAAGGTTGCACCAAACACACCAAATCTCTGCCATTTATTGATGCTTTCAGTTTCATCACCCAGTTCATCTGGGATCAGCATCCAGATCGCCATGCCAATAAAACCAAGCGCAAGAATCCACAACAGCACTTCAGGACTAAGTACCGTGGTAATCCATTGTCCCAGTACCGCGGAGAGGCCATGGTTGATGGTGGTGGCCAGTAAAATGGCAATTAAGATGGGAATCGGTTTACGGAAACGCGCCGCAAGCAGCAATGCCAGCAGTTGGGTTTTATCGCCCATTTCAGCAAGGGCAACAACTGAGGTGGAGATGAGAAATTCATACATGGTTGAATGCTCTGGCTAGCAAAATATACCGATGACCTATCCCTCCTGCTAGCCAAAATCAAATGGATTGATTGCAGAGTGATAAATCAAAGGTCTTGCCAACAAAAGCACAGCTGAAAAGCTGTTTTTGGTTCTTTGCTATGATGACCATGTTCTGTTGAACAATTATGTTGATCATCACCTCTCTACTTTGCGTAAAGAGCGGCTACTCCCCAATGAAGTGGTTTTATTTTACCAAAGAATTAAATCGTTTTAAATCGCTAGACTCAAAATTTTTGGTAAGCCCAAATCAGCACACGGACGATGCCCAGTAAAAAGGCCAAATAGACACTGAGGCCAAGAAAACCAAAGCTGCCCCAGCCACTTGCGCCACCCACATGCTGGGCCTGATATTCCATTGCCATGACCACTGTCGCCACCAGCATTTCCAACCCCATTACAACATACATCACCCAAGCCCACGGAAAATGCAAATAGCTGACCCACAACCCCATCAGGACAAAAACGATGAGTAGCAATGGCAGCATCACCCGATAAATCACCAACATCCCTGCACCAATTCTAAAAAGTGTTTTGAATAAGAAATCTTTATTTTATCGCAATTGCCATAAATAAAAGATCATCATAAAAAGAAAACCCCGCTTAGGCGAGGTATTCTCAATTTAAAATCTTTACAGCAACAAACTTCGAATATCCTTTAACAGTTTGGTCAATTTATTGCTAAAACGCGCCGCATCCGCACCATTAATCACCCGATGGTCATAGGACAGTGACAATGGCAGCATTAATCTTGGATCAAAGTCCTTACCGTTCCACACAGGCTGCATGGTTGCAGGTGAGATACCCAAAATTGCTACTTGCGGCCAGTTCACCAATGGCGTAAACGCTGTTCCACCAATACTGCCCAGACTGGTAATGGTAAAGTTGGCACCTTGCAGGTCTTTTGGTGACAACTTACGATCACGTGCCTTCTGGCTCAGCTCAGCCAACTCAGTGGCAATCTGCTTAATGGATTTCTGGTCAGGATTACGCAATACAGGAACCGTTAAGCCATCTGGCGTTGCAACTGCGATCCCCATATGAATTTCGTTACGCAGCAGCACCGACTTCTGGTCGTCTGCCAAATGCCCAGCAAAATAAGGCTCCTCTTTCAGCAAATGGGCAACAGCTTTGGCAATAAAGGCCAAGATAGTTAGGCTAATACCCTGCTTCTTGAAACCATCCTTAAGTTCGCCGCGCCATGCTTCCAGTTCAGTAATATCCGCCAAGTCAAACTGGGTGACTTGAGGAATGAAATTGTTCAATGACAGTTGTGGTACGGACACCTGCTGCAAGCGTGTCATTACCTTTACTTCACCATCGCCAAAGGCACTAAAGTCTGGTAATGCTGGCAAACCAGCAGTGACTGCCACCGTCTGGGATGAGGAAGCGGCCTGTGGCGCGGTTAATCGTGTTTTCACATAGGCAAACACATCTTCCTTCATCACACGGCCATGCTCACCCGAAGCTTTTACCTGGGCAAGTACCACACCCAGTTCACGCGCCAGTTTACGCACGGCAGGGCCTGCATAGACTTTAGCGTTATCTTCTTCCTGTGCCTTGGTCAGTTTCTCTGCCTGCACAGGAGTGGCTGTTGTCGATGCTGTCGGTTGCGGCTTCGCTGTGGCTTTACTTTCTGCTGGAACCGCAGCCTGAGCCTTGGGCTTTGCTGGGGCAACTTCCTCGCCACTCACCTCAATGGTTGCCAGCGCCATGCCCTGACGGACTTCCTGATTCGGTGACACATGGATGGCTTTCACAATACCCGCAGATGAGCTTGGCACCTCAACCGAGGCCTTATCAGACTCAACCACACACAGGCTTTGCTGTGCTTCGACATGGTCACCCACATTCACCAGAATTTCTGAAACCAATGCCTTTTCCACACCCAGATCAGGCACGGTAATTTCCAGCTCACCTGTTTCTGTACTGGAAGAGTCAGTTTCCTGCGTTTTATCTGGTTTGGCCTCTGGTTCAGATGGCGTATCGGTGTTTGTAGTCTTGACCTGAATCAATACCACACCCTCCTTAACGCTGTCGCCCTCCTTGATCTGGACCGCCTCAACAACACCAGCAACTGTACTGGGTACTTCCACCGTGGCCTTGTCCGACTCAACCACCACAATGCTCTGTTCAGGTTCAATCTGGTCACCCACTTTAACCAGCACTTCCGCAACCAGCGCCTTTTCCACGCCAATATCTGGAACTTTCACATCAAGCACTTGGCTGGAAGCTGCTGCCTGAGTGGTTTCAACTGCTGGCTTAGCTTCTGGTTCCGCTTCCACCACAGGCTTTTCTTCTGCTTTTGCTGCATCGGACTCTGGCTTCTCCTGCCCAGGTGATTCAGCAGTTTGAGATTCATCTTCCAGCTCGATCAGTGCCACGCCCTCGGTAACCTCATCGCCCTGCTGAACCAGAATATTTTTGACGATGCCTGCCTTGGTGCTTGGTACTTCAACCGTTGCCTTGTCTGACTCCAGCACCAAAAGGCTGTCATCAACGGCAACATGATCACCGACTTTCACCAGAATTTCCGCGACCAGCGCCTTATCTACGCCAATATCAGGTGTTTGGATTTGCATAATCAGTTCCCCTCACCTGTTTGATGTTCATGGTATTCAGCCACCGCCTGCACCTGAGGATGTGCCTGGGGTGCCCACGCCACTGGACGATCAGTATCCAGTTCAAAAGAAGAAATCGCATCCTTGACCAGACGGTTTTCAACTTCGCCTTCATCCGCCAGTTTCTTCAGGGTTGCCACCACGATATGGGCCGCATCCACACCGAAATAACTGCGCAGGTTGCCACGGGTATCCGAACGGCCATAACCATCAGTACCCAAGGTCACGTATGGACGGTTGTCTGGCAGATAGGCTCGGATTTGCTCGCTGTAGACACGCATGTGGTCTGTTGCAGAAACCACAATGCCATCGGTATTACGTAACTGCTGTGACACCCATGACTCTTTTGCAGTATCCGCCAATGGATGTAAGCGGTTGTATTCATCACATGCCATCCCATCACGCGCTAGCTCATTAAAGCTGGTGACACTCCATACATTGGAATGGATTTGGTATTCATCACGCAAAATTTTCGCGGCTTTAATCACTTCACGCAAAATCACACCTGAACCCAGCAATTGAACAGTTGCCTGCTCATCTTTTTCTAATAAATACATCCCGCGTTTAATGCCCTCTTCAGCCCCCGCTGGCATTTCAGGATGCTCATAGTTTTCATTCATCACCGTAAGATAATAGAACACCCGCTCCTGATCCTGATACATGCGTTTCAGGCCATCATGCACAATCACCGCAAGCTCATAACCAAAGCAGGGATCATAGGCAACACAGTTTGGAATGGTACCTGCCAGAATATGCGAATGGCCATCCTGATGCTGCAAACCCTCACCGTTCAGTGTGGTACGGCCAGCGGTCGCGCCAAGTAGGAAGCCCTGCGCCTGTGCATCACCCGCTGCCCATGCAATGTCGCCAATACGCTGAAAACCAAACATGGAGTAGTACATATACATTGGAATCATCGGCAGGTTATTGGTTGAATAACTGGTGCCCAATGCTGCCCATGCGCTCATTGCACCCGCCTCGTTGATGCCTTCCTGTAGCATATGCCCATCTTTGGCCTCACGGTAGTTCATGAGCTGCTCATTATCTTCGGGCGTATATTTCTGTCCGTGTGCCGCATAAATACCCAGTTGACGGAACATCCCCTCCAGACCAAAGGTACGTGCCTCATCGGGTACGATCGGCACCACATGGTCCTTGATAGCCTTTTCCTTCAATAATGCCGAGATCAGGCGCACCATCAGCATGGTGGTGGACTGCTGCTTCTCACCACTGCCTTTCAGTACAGCATCAAAAATGGAAAGCTCTGGAATTGGCAGGGAGGTGCTGTTCTTACGGCGCGCAGGCAGGTAACCACCCAAAGCCTCACGACGCGCCTTCATATACTTCAGCTCAGGCGAGTTTTCCGCTGGGCGATAGAATGGCAGTTCTTCAAGCTGTTCATCATTAATCGGCAGGTTAAAACGGTCACGTACATACTTCAATGAATCAAGCTGCATTTTCTTGATCTGGTGGGTTTTATTGACCGCCTCGATTTCATCGGACAAACCATAGCCCTTGACTGTCTTGGCTAAAATGACGGTTGGCTGTCCCTTGCTCTTGGTTGCCTCCGCATAGGCGGCATAGACCTTGTAGGGGTCATGTCCACCACGGTTGAGCGCATCAATATCTTCATCACTGAGATTCTTGACCAGTTCAGCCGCTTCTGGATACTTGCCAAAGAAGTTCTCACGGGCATAGGCACCCCCTTTCACCTGATAGCGCTGGTAATCGCCATCCACCGCTTCTTCCATACGTGCCTTTAATGCCCCTGAAGTGTCCTGGGCAAGTAACGGATCCCAGTGACGGCCCCAGACCACCTTAATCACACGCCAGCCTGCGCCACGGAAAATCGACTCCAGTTCCTGAATGATCTTGCCATTGCCCCGCACTGGTCCATCCAGACGCTGCAAGTTACAGTTTACCACCCAAACCAAATTATCCAGCTTCTCACGACCTGCCAGTGAAATGGCTCCCAGGCTTTCAGGCTCATCCATTTCACCATCACCGAGATAGGCCCAGACTTTGCGGTCTTCTTCCTTGATCAGGCCACGATTCATCAGATACTTTTGGATATGGGCCTGATAGATCGACATAATGGGGCCAAGACCCATCGACACGGTTGGGAACTGCCAATAGTCAGGCATCAGGTAGGGATGCGGATAACTCGGAAGACCATTGCCCCCCACCTCACGGCGGAAATTATTGAGCTGTTCTTCGGTTAAACGGCCTTCCAGAAAAGAACGCGCGTAGATACCAGGTGCGCAATGACCCTGATAATAAATCATGTCACCGCCGAAATTATCCGAGGCGGCACGGAAAAAATGGTTAAAGCCCACATCATACAAAGTGGCGGAGGATGCGAAGCTGGCAAGATGCCCACCGAGGTCATCCCCAGTTTTATTGGCACGCAACACCATCGCCAGGGCATTCCAGCGAATCAGGGCGCGAATACGGCGCTCCATGTCCTGGTCACCTGGCATCGCAGGTTGCTCTTCAACTGAAATGGTGTTGAGGTAAGGTGTATTGAGACGTTGGATTGGAACGTGTTTTGCAATTGCCCGTTGATATAGTTTTTCTAGTAAGAAAGCGGCGCGTTCCGTGCCCATATGTTGTAATACTGAATCAAATGCTTCTTGCCATTCCTGGGTTTCCTGCGCGTCAGAGTCGCCATAAAACGCCATACAATTCACCTTTTCCCTTAAGTTATTTTGTCGGTACTATTTCTATCATGTTTTACTTTGATAAGGATATTGCCCTAGGTGAATATAAAACTCCTTATTATTTTCTCACTAAATAGTCATTGACCTAATTCAAACAAAAATATAAAAAAATCGCCAATAAAGGCGATTTTTCACAGTATTTATATACAACTGTTAACAAATTAAATTACGGTAACATTGCGAGATAGGTTGATGGATTTTTACGTTGACCATCCTTAACCACTTCAAAATGTAAATGTGGTCCTGTACAACGGCCTGTACAACCGACATTGGCAATATGCTCACCTGCATTGACACGGTCACCTGCATTCACCAATAGACGTGATGCATGGGCATAACGGGTGATGTAGCCATTGCCATGATCAATTTCAACATACTGGCCATAACCTGTGCCCCAACCCGATTTGGTCACCACACCTGGACCTGTGGCATAAATTGGCGTACCTGATGGTGCGGCAAGATCCACACCTGAATGATGGCGGGTTGAACCCAGTAAGGTTCGGGTTCCCCAGGTGGAGCTAACCCGCCCTTCCTGTAGTGGATGGCTCACCAGCCAGGAATAGCCTGTATTGGCAGAGAATGTTGGTGCATTGTCCTGAGAGGAGATTGCCGAACGACCATATTTCTTTTCAATGGTTGCATTGTTCAGCTCAATGGTTTTTTCACGTAGTTTAACAGACACATTCGAAATGGCTGGCAGATCCAGATCATCTGGATGAGTATATGAACCCTGTGCCAAGGTTTGTGACAACTGTTCTAAACGGTCACCCTCTGTTGCCTGGGTGATATTCTGGTAGTCTGCAAAAGCAACTGACGCAGCTGACGCAGCCAATGAAAATGCGAGTAAAATACGACGCGTATGATGCATAAAAAACCTCTTGAAACCGTCCTTAAAAAGTTCCTTTATCATCTCTTCCTTGATCACAGTTGAACTGAACGCTTAAGATGGACACACAACCTCCGAGGAAGCGAATATGTCTGAGCCTAGCAACGTTTTTCAACAGAAAGGACAACACATAAAAACTGGAAACTTAACGTTTCTAACGACGCAAGTTACCCAATGGAAACAAATTACGAAAATTATTCAACCTTTGCTGCCCCAACCAGAGCAATGGCAGGTTGTTTGTTATCAACATGGTGTCTTGACCATAACTGGTGAAAATCAGGCAATGATTAGTCAACTCAGCTATTTACAAAGCAACTATGTTGCGCAGTTAGCCCAACTTGAAAGCCTCAGGGAATTACGAAAAATCCAGGTTCGGTTAAGACATAAAACTACTGTCCCTACAGAACCATCCCCCCCGTCTAAAGCACTAACTTCAGAGACCCAAGAGTTATTACGCAGCGCCGCTGAATATGTGAGCGACCCTAAGCTTAGCCAAGCTCTACTGCGTTTGGCAAGCAATAAAAAGTAAATCGCTTATCTTAAGCATTGGAATACAAAGTTGTTTATGTGACAAAAATCTCAGTTTACATTGATACAATATAACGTTACCAAGAAAAGACAATGACTTATGTCACACTCACATAAGGAATCGGACAGTCATTCTCGTTATTAAATGTTACAATTTCATAGCAGTCTGGATCATTTTGAACATTGCGTAATAGCTGATTATTCAGCGCATGACCCGATTTATAGCCATCAAACTTGGCAATCACCTGATGTCCCAACAGGTATAGATCACCAACCGCATCCAGAATTTTATGTCGCACGAACTCATCCGCGAAACGCAGTCCTTCTTCATTGACCACGCCTGTATCATCAACACCAATGGCATTTTCCAGACTTGCGCCCAAGGCCAGATTGTTGGCTTTCAAGTAATCCAGGTCTTTCATAAAACCAAAGGTTCTCGCCTCACTCACCTCATAAACAAAAGTTTCCGTTGAGAAATCAATGGTGGCCGACTGGTATTCCTTGGCAAAGGCAGGATGGTCAAAATCAATGGTGAAATTCAGCTGAAAACCTGAATGGGGCGTAAAGATCGCACGCTTGTCATCAAGCAATGCCTCAACAGGTTTTAAGATACGGATAAACTTTTTGGCGGCGTCTTGCTCGGCAAGTTCACCCTGCATGAGCAAATAGATAAATGGCCCCGCACTGCCATCCATGATGGGCACTTCAGAGGCAGACACCTCAACAATCAGGTTGTCGATGCCAAGCCCTGCAATCGCACTCATGACATGCTCAATGGTTCCCACCTTAATGTCTTCACGGACAAGGTTGGAGCACATGAATGCTTCCTGGATCAGCAAGGCATTTGCAGGGATATCAACAGGTGGGTTCAGGTCAATGCGGCGAAAGACAATGCCTCCATCAATATGGTGTGGAACAAAATTGATCAGCACTTTTTGACCACTGTGCAGACCAATACCGCTCGCTTTCACCACACGCTTGAGAGTACGTTGTTTCACCATGCCATGCTAACTTCATTTGCAAAAACCGCTATAACTTAGCATATTTAGGGCGTTTTGACACTTGATAAATCGAATCGGTTGTTGGCAGAAATGTCAACCCGCATCTTATCTCAAAAAATAAAAAAAGGCATAATTGCTTATACCCTTTCTCTAACCATATGATTTTATTATTTACGCTGTTGATTTTTCAGGTAATCCTGAATACTCATTGGCGATGAACGTGGAGTCGAACTCGGTGCCGCGGTTGCAGGCGCCTCAGTATTGGTACGTTTACTGATCGCAGGTACATCATCCTCGTCCACAGGCTGCTGGGCAGCTGCCTGAACAGGTGCATGATGCGCAGTTACGGTACGTTTCTTATGCTCAACCTCAGACGCATTACGGGTCAGACCAGTGGCAATCACGGTCACACGTAGTTCATCACGTGCATCTGGATCAAACACCGTACCGTAGAAAATCTCACCCTCGTCCAAGTCAACAATCTGATTGACGACATCAGTGATGATCTCGGTTTCGCGTAGGGTAATGTCGTCCCCACCCGTGATGTTGATCAGCACGCCTTTAGCGTTGATAATATTGACATTATCCAGCAATGGACTACGAATTGCCTGTTCAGCCGCCTGACGAGCACGGTCTTCACCACGCCCCAGACCCGCACCCATCATGGCATAACCACGGGTACTCATCGCGGTTTTCAAGTCAGCAAAGTCAAGGTTGATGTGACCACGGTTTACCACAAGGTCAAAGATACTGCGAACCGCATTTAGCAATACATCATCTGCCTTTTTATAGGCATCTTTCATTGAAATGTCACCATAGACGCTAAGTAGGCGCTGGTTTGGAATGATGATCAATGAATCAACATGCGCTTCTAAAGCATCAATACCTTTTTCAGCAGACTTCTGGCGACGGCGGCCTTCGAAGTTAAATGGTGTGGTCACAACACCTACAGTCAGGATACCCATTTCCTTGGCAACCTCGGCCACCACAGGTGCAGCGCCTGTACCCGTACCGCCACCCATACCTGCGGTGACGAATACCATGTCCGTGCCTTCAAGGTGCTGACGGATAATTTCACGACTTTCTTCTGCCGCAATCTGGCCCACTTCAGGATTTGCACCCGCACCCAAACCACGTGTGCTCTGTTCACCCAATTGAATTTTAAACGGCGCATTCATGCTATCCAGCGCCTGCTTGTCTGTATTGGCACAGACAAACTTTACACCCTGAATGTCAGACTGCACCATGTGCTGGACAGCATTACCACCACCACCACCAACCCCAAATACTGTGAAACGGGCTTGACCGTTGCCATCGTCTAGTTCATCTTCTATAAATTCAAATGAGGCCATGACCTTTAGATTTCCTAATATATAAATGGCAGTTACTTCAGCCCGTTACTGCCCTGATTTTTAAAACAACTGATGTTTAGGATGCTGTTCAATAATACCCAGCTTGTCAAGTCCAGTGACTTACGATTACAACTTCCTAACAATTTTTCCCCAAAATACCTACAACTTAAAAGATCGCCTTCAACTTGCTGTTCAGTGCATTCCAGCCATTGGCAACCCGATCCATAAAGCTACGGTCATTTGCCTCTTCTGGCTCCTCCACCGCATCCTGCAAGTCACTCTGGCTAAACATCAGCAAACCCGCAGCCGTTGCGTACATGGAACGGCGCAAGGCTGGCAAGTGCTGGTCATCGGCATAAACCTGCAAGGGTGGATTGCCCAGGTGTGCAGACACTCCAAGCATACGGCGTGCCAAATTGACCATACCCTCAATCTGGCAGGCATCGCCTGTAAGCACCACTCCATGATACAAACCATGAATTGCGCCACTATGTTCCAGCTCTTCACGAATTGAGGTGAAGATTTCTTCATAACGTGCAATGATGATTTCTGCAAGCTCAATGCGACTGATGGTTTGTGTGCCATCAATGCCCTGCACCTGAATCATGTGGTCTGGCTTCACCACACTCAGGTCTACACAGCCATGCAGAATCTTGATACGTTCGGCTTCTTCAGTGGTGGTCTGTAAAACAGCGGCAATATCGCGGGTCACATTTTCACCACCACGCTGCAATGTACGCGCCAGTGCCAAACGCCCATCAAGGTAGACGGCGAGATTGGTAATGCCAGCGCCAATGTCAACTAAACAGACACCATATTCTTTTTCATCCTTGAGCAGGCTGGCTTCAGCGGTTGCCAAACAGGACACCACCATTTTTTCCACCCCGATATTGGCCCCTTTCATGGCACGGTCAAGGTTTTGCATGGTACTGATTGGCATCATCATCAACTGATAATGCCCTGTCATGCTATGCGCCGACATGTTTACAGGGTTTTGCACCCACTCCCCAGAGTCGCCCAGCTCAAAACCAAGCGGCACGGCACTGGCCAGATAATAGTCTGGCGAGACATGGCTGGCTTTTGCCAGTTCCAAAGCCCGCACCACTTCATTGGTTGTAATAATATGATCATGGTTGGCCACAGGGGTACGGCCCGAAGCATAAAAACTCTGCAACTCTGTACTTGGAATGGACACCCACGCACTGTGGATACGACACTCTGCCATATCCTCGGCCTCAGACACCGCATTTTTAATGGCGGCAATCACCTTGTCCAGACTGACAATCTTGCCTTTAACCATACCTCGGTTGCGAGCAGTTGCCATGCCAATGACCTGAATCTTATCTGGCGCATGGATCTTACCAATCAAGACTGAGACCTTATGGGTCCCAATATCAATCGCAACAACTGAGGGAACAGCTTCACTCATTACTTCAATACCATATCTTTTGTTGTGTAGTACGGGGGAAAATCTCCCGTTATTTTTAAGCCACGTATTATGGCTTTGCCTGAATTGCACCTGCAAGCTTTGTGTCATCAATCGTTACAACTAACTGACCGTTGACAATCTTGGGCGGTGCCGCGTTCTTCCACTGAATGGCAAGGCCATTGCGGTAACGCAGGTCAATCGCCGAGATGTTTGACCATACAGGTTTAAGATCCGTTTGTGCCAAATGGCTGAGTCGCTGCAACTTGTTCATGGTCTGGTCCTGATCCACAATGATACGCAGACCCGAATCAAACTGCATAAACCATGTCATGCGCTCGGTTAAATACAGCTCTTTTAAACGCAGGTTCGCTGGATGAAACAACTGGTTGATTTCATTATAGCGACGCATCATCATTTTGGATTGGCTGACTGGACCATGAAGCAGCGGCAGGTTTGGATGTGTTTTAGGCACCGCCTCGCTAAACACCTCACCGTTGTCACTGAGCAAACGCCCTGTTCCCCAACGTGCAATCGCATGGCGTGGCATCACCCGCACCCGAATCGCATTTGGCCAAGCTCGTGACACCACCACACGGTCAACCCATGAGACCTTTAAAGCCTGGTCCCGAATTTGTTCTAAATCTGAAGTAAAGTAGTTGTCTTTAATAATCGGATTTAAGTGCTGTGCCAGCTGTTGATTCTCAACATCTGAATTGGTCCCAACAATCTGCAATTGCGCCACGGTTGCATCAGTCATCACTTTATACAAGCCATAAAGACCGATTGCGAGCACAGCGAAAGCGATCAGCAACAGTATCCACCCTCCCGCATTCACCATTTTTTGCTTGGGTGATGGCGGTTTCTCATGGATAGAGCTAATTGCTGCCCGTGGTTTGCGGCGCATGGATGCAGGAAGTTGAGCCATGAATTAAGCCGACTTCGCCAGGGTTTGCTCTAGGATCGCAACACACAGTTGATCAAAACCATAACCCACCGCCTGTGCCGCCTTGGGCACCAAAGAATGGCTGGTCATGCCAGGCACGGTATTCACCTCCAGCAACCAGAAATTTCCATCCTGATCCTGCATGGCATCAATACGTCCCCAGCCCTCTGCACCAACCGCCTGAAATGCACGTAAACAAAGCGCCTGTAGGCTTTTCTCCTCAGCCTCGCTTAAACCGCAAGGAATCCCATACTGCACATCATCACGCTGGTATTTCGCCTCATAGTCATAAAAAGCAACATCTGCTGGCGGCTGCAAGCGAATCACAGGCAATGGCTGACCATTCAGGAATGAAATGGTAAATTCACGGCCTGTAATCCATTTTTCCGCCATCACCACCGCATCATGCTGCGTGGCTTTTTCAATGGCGGCGGCAAAATCCTCGGCTTTCTCAACCTTACTCATGCCTACACTTGAACCTTCATGCACAGGCTTGATAATCACAGGCAGGCCTAAATCAGCAATCACCGCATTTAAGTCAGAATCCTTGGTGACGATGCGATAAGGTGCGGTTGGCAAGTCACTGCCCTGCCAGATTTGCTTGGTCTTGACCTTGTCCATGCCAATTGCGGAACCCTGTACGCCAGTTCCCGTATATGGAATGTTTAGCCATTCAAGAACACCCTGAATCTGGCCATCCTCACCACCACGGCCATGCAGCACAATAAAGGCACGGTCATAGCCAACCAGTTCCGTCACGCTACGATCCTGTGGGTCAAATGCCTCTGCCTGTACACCCGAACGCAGCAGCGCCTCTAAAACAGCCTGACCACTATCCAGTGACACAGCACGTTCAGCTGATTTCCCACCAAACAACACGGCAACTTTGCCGAATTTTGCAGCATTTGACACGTTTATATCCTTAAAACTGTAAAACTTTTAATATTCACAACACACATTATTTGGCATACAGGCGATGCTGGGCCAATTCTACCGAAATTGCGCCCACGTTACCCGCGCCTTGTGTTAATAACAGGTCATTTGCTTGTAACACTTTTTGTAAAACGTTCGGTAAATTGCCATCCACAGGATCAACCAGAATCGGCTCCACCTCACCCCGCAGTCGAATGCTGCGTGCCAGCGCACGGCTATCTGCCCCCACAATCGGTTTTTCACCCGCTGGATAGACTTCTAACAATAACAGTTGATCCACCTGCGACAACACATCCACAAAGTCATCGAAACAGTCACGGGTACGGCTAAAACGGTGTGGCTGGAACATCATCACCAAACGGCGATCTGGGTGGCTGGCACGAGCTGCCTTAATGGTTGCCTCGACCTCTTTTGGATGGTGACCATAGTCATCCACCAATTTCACCAGACCCTCGCCAACTTCAAACTCACCCTGAACCTGAAAGCGACGACCCACGCCACTAAAGCCCTCCAATGCACGGCAAATCGCCCCATCAGAAACACCCTCATCGGTTGCCACACCAATGGCCGCCAATGCATTCAGGACATTATGCAGACCTGGCTGGTTGATGGTAACGCGCAATGGCTCACGGTCTTTACGCAACACAGTAAAATGCGATTGCATGCCATCCTGCACCACTTCAACCGCACGAATATCATTATCCTCACCAAAACCATAGGTCAGGATTGGACGGCCAATACGCGGCAGAATCTCACGGATATTGGCATCATCACCACAGACTACCGCCAAGCCATAGAACGGCAGGTTATGCAAAAACTGGATGAACGTATCCTTTAACTTGTCAAAGCTACCCTCATAGGTATCCATGTGGTCGGCATCAATATTGGTGACAATCGCCGCCATTGGCTGTAAATACAGGAATGATGCATCCGACTCATCGGCTTCCGCCACAATAAAACGGCTTTCGCCCAGTGCCGCATTAACCCCTGTACTGTTTAGCAAACCGCCAATCACATAGGTTGGGTCAAGGTTTTCCTCAGCCAGCATGGTGGTCAACAAGCTGGTGGTGGTGGTTTTACCATGTGTACCCGCAACCGCGATGCCATGACGGTAACGCATCAGTTCACCCAGCATTTCCGCACGGCGCACAATCGGGGTACGCTGCTCAATGGCCGCCTTGATCTCTGGATTTTCAGGGTCGATTGCCGTTGAAACCACCAATACATTGGCATTCTTAATATTGTCGGCTGAATGCCCAATATAAACCTTGATGCCATTCGCTTCGAGATGCGTGGTGGTTTTGGATTCCTTAATGTCCGAACCCGAAATTTTATAGCCCTGATTTTTTAGAACTTCGGCAATACCACACATCCCCGCACCACCAATACCAACAAAGTGGATATGTTTAATACGGCGCATTTCTGGCACTTTAATCAGCTTTTTGGCTTGGTTTGGATTGGTAGGAGACATAGATAAACTCGAATTACAATTTCTTGATCAGGTCAACCACATGCTGGGTGGCATTCGGTTGTGCTTGTTGGCGTGCATTAATTGCCATTTCAGAGAGCAACTGGCGGTTGAGCAAAGCGCCCAGCAGTTCTCCCAGAAAGGACGGTGTCATATTGGCTTGCTGGCAAATCCTGGCGGCACCCACATTTGCCAGGAATTTGGCATTGGCCGTCTGATGGTCATCCACCGCAATCGGCAAAGGCACAAAAATCGCCGCAAGGCCCGCGGTCGCCACTTCCGTTACCGTCAAAGCGCCTGCACGACAGATAATCAGGTCAGCTTCACTATAGGCCTTTGCCATATCATGAATAAACGGCTCAACCTGCACCTGTAGGCTTTTAGGTGCATCATGGTAGCGAACACGGGTTAAATCCTGCTGGTTCTGACCACATTGGTGAAACACCTTTAAAGGAATATTCACCTTGCTTAACGCCTCAGGCAAACGCTCATTTAAGGCCTGCGCACCCAGTGACCCCCCAACAATCAGAACACTAAGGGGCTGCTGCTCCTGTTCACGGGTCTGATAACGCCATGATGGATTCAAAATCGCAGAAATTTCCGCACGCACAGGATTGCCTGTGGTCACCACTTTATCACTAGTTGGGAAAGTATTTGGAAAAGCCTGACAAACTGTCGTGGCAATACGTGCCAATTGCGTATTGGTAAATCCCGCAATGGCATTTTGCTCATGAATCAGGATCGGAATCCCCAAAATACGTGCAGCCAACCCACCTGGTCCAGCCACATAGCCACCAAAACCCGCCACCGCATCAACCTTGAGCTGCCGCATATAGCGCATAGCGCTCAGGGTCGCCTTGAGAATCTTGAAAGGTGCGCTGAGTTTACGCAACAGGCCATTGCCACGTACACCCTGAATGTCAATTTGATAAATCGGAATGTTTTGGTCTTTGAGTAACCGATTTTCCATACCTGTAGGTGTCGCAAGCCACGACACCTGACAGCCTTCCTGTTGAAGTTGTTTTGCAACAGCCAGTGCTGGAAAAACATGCCCACCTGTACCAGCGGCCATCATCATGACATGTTTGGGTTTGTTCTGCGGTGAATTGGTCACGGTCTAATTCTTCAACTCAAAAAAGAAAGTTATCGTCTATTGTTTTCGGAAGTTATTTTAATCCTAAAGCTTCATTCACGAAAAGCGAATTTCACCTGTTTACAACAGAAAGCCCCGCTTTTTTCAATTGTTTGTTAAAAACAGGGGAGCACTACATCCGATTGCCCATTTGCCTTGCAATCAGCATCAAAAACAAATGGGCAATTCGGCCAACAAACAGGGAGTCTAGTTCTGTCGTCCAGCCTCAAGCACAGTAAACAAGTCATCGGCAATTGAGGTGCCAAACTGGGCATCAATTTCCCGAATACAGGTTGGGCTGGTGACATTAATTTCAGTGACATAATTTCCAATCACATCCAGACCGACAAACACCAGACCCTTTTCACGCAGGAAAGGTCCAACCTTTGCAGCAATCATTTTGTCATTTTCAGTCAGTGGACGCGCCTGTCCCAAACCACCTGCCGCCAGATTGCCACGTACCTCACCATTTTGCGGAATACGCGCCAGACAATAAGGAACTGGCTCACCATTGACCATCAGGATGCGTTTATCGCCTTCGACAATTTCAGGGATATAACGCTGTGCCATGATTGGACGTGTCCCCATTTCCGTGAGCATTTCCAGGGTCGAACCAATGTTCACACCATCCTGATACAGGCGGAAAATCCCCATGCCCCCCATGCCATCCAGAGGTTTCACAATGACATCACCATGTTGCTTGATAAACTCACGAATCAGGCTTTGTTGTGACGTTACCAAGGTCGGAACCTGAAGTTCTGGAAACTGGGTCGCAAACAGTTTTTCATTACAGTCACGCAGTGATTGCGGTTTATTGATGATCCATGCGCCCTCACGCTCCGCCTGTTCCAGAATGTAGGTGGTATAGACAAAGTTCATGTCAAATGGCGGATCTTTACGCATCAATACCACATCATAAGTAGCGAGCGATTCTTTTTGCTTTTCGCCCAGCTCATAATAATGGCTGTAGTCTTCAAATACCTTTAATGGCGAGATCAGGCCGAATGCCTTCCCTTGGTCGATATATAAATCCTGTTGCAATGCATAGCCCAGCTCATGTCCACGACGGCTTGCCGCCCATAGCATTGCCATGGTTGAATCTTTCTTGAGATTCACTGTTTCAATTGGATCCATCACCACAAGTACACGCATAACCTGACGCTCGTATTTTTAATCTTGCTGAAAAGTATAACCAAGTTTTCTGCTTATGGCTGAACAAGTTATGTAAATATTAAATAATAAAAAATCTATTTTATTCAATTAACTACAACAACATCTTTCTTTTTCAATCATGGTCTGGTTTGGGAAATGTTTGACTCGTTTAAGTTCCAGCCAGATGCATTTCCCAACATACCAATATTGCCTTATGACAATAAACGTTGAATATCTTTGGCAATTTTTTCTGGTTTGGTGATTGGCGCATAACGTTTTACCACCTCACCTTTTTGATTGATCAAAAACTTGGTGAAATTCCACTTTATACTGCTTCCCAACAGGCCTTTGGCTTCTGAGGTTAAATACTGATAAAGCGGATGGGCAGTTGGTCCATTCACATCAACCTTGGCAAACATGGGGAATGAAACGCCATAGTTGCGCTGACAGAAGCTGCCGATTTCCTGATTGCTTGATGGGTCTTGGTTGGCAAACTGGTTACATGGAAACCCCAAAATCACCAAGCCCTGCTGCTGATAGTCCTGATATAGCTTTTCCAGACCCTCAAACTGTGGGGTTAAACCACACTGGCTTGCGGTATTCACCACCAGCAGCACTTTGCCTTGATAGTCTGCGAGGTTCTTTTGTTCGCCCTCTAAAAGTTCAGCCTGAAAATCATAAATCTTGGTCATAAAAATTCTCTCTGCAATAAAACTTGTGTCATTCCCAAAGTAGCCCTGTTTATTTGTTAAGCTACGGCACAAACAATATTGCACACAATTATATTGTATGCAAGTTAATTATGCGCAATATACTTTTTGTGTTTTTCAATTTATACTGCTTTATCGATATTGCGACATTAAGGATGGGATCATGACTGAGATTGCTTACCTGGATAATCAAGTCTGTTTTGCCATGTACTCGGCGACCAATGCCATGATTCGCCAATATCGTCCTTTGTTACAGGCTTATGATCTGACCTATCCGCAATTTATTGTGTTGCTGGCGTTGTATGAACAAGACAACGTAACCTTGTCAGAAATCGGACAAAAGACTTTTTTTGACTCAGGAACCTTAACGCCGATTATTAAAAAACTGGAAGAAAAGCAGTTTTTAAAGCGTGTTGCGGTTAAAGAAGATGAACGCATGAAAAAAGTGATCTTGCTGGAAAAAGCACTTTCGGCAAAAGATGAAATTACCCTGATTCCCTTTAAACTGGCCTGCTCTTTGAATATTGACCCGAATGATTTGGTGGCGATTCATAATCTGTGTCATCGTTTCTTAAAGGGTTTGGAAAGTTCTAAACTCGAAAGTATGAGTGAATAAATGCAACAGGCCATTGTTGGATTTCATCTGGATGAGGAAAATCATTGGGTGGCTGATCTCGCCTGTGGTCATGGGCAGCATGTACGCCATGATCCACCTTGGCAAAATCGCCCTTGGGTGTTGACTGAACAAGGGCGTAAAGAAAAGTTAGGGATAATGTTGGAGTGTAAGAAGTGTGAGGAAGAGTGATTCGTATAGCGGCCATTATGTTAAATAGGTGGAAAATTCTATGGTGTTTGAAGTTCTCATATGAGATTTTATGTTAAATATAAGCTAATTTCCTAAAATATATGCTACTTATATTCTGTCGATGTTGGTAAACAGAATACCTAAATTAACTTCTTTTATTAAGGAGTTAATTATGCTTCCCTCAACACATCAGTTAGAAGAAACAATAATAGAAGAATTAGAGTATCAATTAGATGGATGGATTGATAAAGCTCGAGACTTTGATGAATATAATTTTAATAAGGAATTAGATGAACTGGCTAGTGATACATTATATCCAGTTTTTAATCTAGCAACTCCTGAATATGCAACCATTAGATTAATGGGACGTATAAGTATTAGTATTGGTCGCCGATTAGGGGAATTATATGACAAAATACCTAGATTATTGGCTATGGAAAAATATGATTTAACTAAAAGCCAAGTTGCACCTAAATTTAATGGTTTAGAATTGGATATTTGCTTAAGTAAAGAAGATATTGATGAAGATTTATTTAATCATATCGATGATATTTATCATAAATATATTGATACCAATATTGTATCAAATGGTTTGGGAATAGAAATTAGATATAATTTCAACCCGAATGATAGCTCTAGATTGCGTAAAGATTGTGCTATGGCTGATGAAATCAGGGCAGAAGGATTAACTCCTATCTATTTAGTTTATAGCTCTATTAGTCCAAGACTAGATGCAATTTCTAGGCTGGAAAGAGCAGGATGGAAATTTATAAAGGGACAGGAAGCTTTAGATTTTTCTAGTGAAATATTAGGTCTAGACGTATCAACTATATGGAATAGACCTAATATTAGAGAAGTAATTGATTCGAAAATTAATACTATGATGAATAATATTAAGAATTCTTACGGTATGTCAGAATTCTTAAGAAAATAAATTTTATAAGTTTATGCTAGAATTTTTTCTAGCATAAACTGTTGATTCAAATAAGTCTTTTCCACTATTACGTTTTCTGAAACGGTGGATTTCACTAATATCATATCCGAGACCTTCAAAAATTTGAGCTAAATATACATCTGTTTCGATATATCTGCTTTTAATTCTAGAATTCCCTACTACATATGCACATCTGAGATCTTTTTGTGGTAACGTTTCCATAGCTTTAATTTGCTTAGCCAATAAATTAAAGTACTTCATGACATAATTTGCCATTAAGTTATCATCAGTTCTGATATCTTCTACTAAATCCCATACATCTTTTAGAAAATCAAATTCTGGTTCTATAACACCTTTATTGAGAATGGATGTAGCAGTTCCCCATGTCCCACCAATAGTATCCTTATCTAAACTAGATGCTTCTTTACCAGTAGTAATAAAATCTAAAAAATATAGATGTGGTCTAGTATTCCAAACATAACTATATCTATTTGGATATGGTGGAGATGTAATAACACAGTTAATATCTTTTTCTATGGTTACATTTTCTAAAGTTACTGAATTGGTATTAAAAATTTTAGATTGAGTTTTTATATCATACTCTTGTATCTCAATTAAATCATTTTTCATTTTTTCAAAATGCTTTGAAAAAATTTCCATTACATTAATTGTTTCATGACTTCGATCAATAAAATGTAATTGTAATTTTCCTAAAGTAACATTCGATAAATCAGGAACAAGTACAGCTGCGATAGCAAGTAAGAAAAAGTCTTTGATATCTTTTTCTTGAATTTCTTCATTTATTATTTTTTTTAATATTAATAAATCTGTAATAACTTCATCATTCCACCAACGATGAGGATTATGAATAGGTGGAATTTCTAGACCATATTTTTCTAGATTATTAAAGTTAACTAATTTAGACAAATCTGAAAATTTATTATCAACTAACTTTTTATATTTGATTAATTTACTAACATCTACTGACCAGTTACAGCATATTTGTCCTACCCAATGTAAGAATGGATTAATCTCAAATCCATAGCAATTGTATCCTTCAAGTTGACTTTCAATCAGAGTGGTACTAGCTCCACTGAAAGGATCCAAAATAGTATCGCCTTTAGAACATTCTAATTTTTCTATCATTTCCTGTACTAAATCAGGAGCATAACTAGGAGTTAATCTGAACCATCTATGGACTTTTGCTGAAAGTCCAGCTTTAAAAGTTGATTGTGTTACATGAATTGGATCATAGTTAAATGTGTAATTGGTGGTGATCATAGATAGTTAAAAACAAAAAATGTGACACATCATATCATGGCATCAAATAATACTATGACAGGAACATCCAGTGCAAAAGCTATCTTTTGAACGTTTCTCAAAGAAACATTTCTCTCCCCCCTTTCTTTCTATTGCTCCTATATATGTTCTATGTAGGTCAGCGAGTTCTGCTAACTTTTCTTGAGATATTTCTCTTTTAAGTCTATGGAAACGAACATTTTTTCCAAATACATCATTAATGTCTTTCATATTGGTTAAGTTCAAACTTTTAATATGAAAGATATTTTTAGGCCTCAACTTTTTCGACAGAATATAAGTAGTAATTTAAGTTAAGAATTTCTAAAATTAACATAATAAGCCTTATGCGAAATGCTTGAAGTTTTCTTATAAGCATCAATATCTTACTCTAAACCATTCTAGGGTTCAGCGCACTGGAACAGCTTTTTCATTATTGTTCACGTTCCACGCTTATTTTTCAATCATTATTTCCAATAATCAATTAGCTCAACTCAACAAAAAAGGAAGCCTCAGCTTCCTTTCCCACATCAAAACCTTAGATGCCATATTTTTCACGATACGCCTGCATATTTGCCAAGGCTTCTTTCTCGCCTTTGGTATCCAGATAATCCATCAAATCTTTCATGGTGATTAAAGCATGCACAGGAATTTCTAGTTCTTGCTGCACTTCCTGAATCGCAGAAAGCTCACCTTGACCACGTTCCTGACGGTCTAGCGCGACCAAGACCCCTGCAATACTTGCACCCGCATTTTTTAAGATCGTCACAACTTCACGAATTGCCGTCCCTGCAGTGATCACATCGTCAATGATCCAGACTTTCTGGCCAACAACCGATGCGCCAACCAACACACCACCTTCACCATGATCTTTGGCTTCTTTACGGTTAAAGCCCCAAGGTACACTTTTACCATGCACCTGAGACAACGCCACCGCTGTTGCAGCAACAAACGGAATGCCTTTATAGGCTGGACCAAAAATCACACCCACGTTGTCACACTGAACCAGTTTATCCGCATAGCCCTGTGCTAAAAGCGACAGTGCCTCACCATCATTCAGTAAACCCGCGTTAAAGAAATAAGGACTGACACGACCTGATTTTAAGGTAAACTCACCAAATTTAAGCACACCACGTGATAATGCGAGTTCGATAAAAGCTTGCGGATGAAATGACACAGGCGTGGTCATAAGGTGCTCCAAATTCTTCAATTGAGGTTAAACATACGCATGATACCAAAGGATAGCTATCCAAGTGATGTAAAAATTCTTCGCGTCGTTTCAATTAACGTCAACGGACTGCGTTCTTCCGTGACTAAGGGACTGCTGGAATGGTTGGAACAGTCGGGTGCCGATGTTGTGTGTATGCAGGAAAGCCGCATTACCCATGAACAGTGGACCGATAAATTCAAGCCTGAGGGCTGGTATACCCACCTGTTCCCTGCCGAACGTGCGGGCTATGCAGGTACGGCGATTTACAGCCGTCTCCCATTTGTTTCAGTGCAAAACGGTTTGGGTTTTGAACTGGCCGATTCGCAGGGGCGTTTTATTACGGCTGAATTCGATCTGGGATTGTCACAGCCTGTTCATATTGCCTCGCTATACTTGCCATCAGGTTCAAGTGGTGACAAAGCGCAGGCGCGTAAGGATTTATTTCTACAGGAATACGCCCAAATATTAAAACAATGGCGGGATGAAAATAAATCAATCATTGTGTGTGGTGACTACAATATCGTACATAAGCGCATTGATATTAAAAACTGGTCAGGCAACCAGAAATCTTCAGGCTGCTTACCCCATGAAAGAGCATGGCTTGATCATATTTATGATGAACTGGGTTATGTCGATACATTCCGCGAAGTGCGAAAAGAGGCAGAATTATATTCATGGTGGTCAAATCGTGGGCAGGCCCGTGCAAAAAATGTGGGTTGGCGAATTGACTATCAGGCCTGTTCACCTGACTGGAAAATGCGGACTGCAAACGCATGGGTGTATAAAGAACAATGGTTTAGCGACCATGCCCCTGTCATTATTGACTATAAAATACACGAATAAGTGAACACTTGTTCACTTTGACCGCCTCTTTGGCTGACAGATTGTGTCGTTTTTTGTGTATTTTTATTTATCGGCTGTAACGGCATTATAGCACCACGGCACAGGGAAGCGGTCAGGATGACCAAAAAAGGATAGGAAGCCGTAGGAAGACAAAATAAACTTAGTTTAAGTTTATTTGCATGGATGAGACATTGGACGTTGAAATGAGACCCGCATGATCAGGAAGATTAAATGCGGGTTTTCTCTTTTTTAATCTTAGATATTTTTACCCAGTTTGTCTGTAGCTTTTTTCATCAAAAAGCATGATTGATTTGATCATTTTAATTTTGCTCAACACACTACATCAATTTACTTGATAAACAGGGTCTGTTGACCATTTCAAACATGCATTAAGTTATAGGCTAAAAAACTCAACTGGCAAATCACCCTCTTTTTGCGTTAGGCTTTCAGCCATATCTTTTCTTGTTTTCTATGGTTTACAGCATGTTTAAAATTTATGGTATTAAAAACTGCAATTCAATGAAAAAGGCCTTTGATGCCTTACAGGCAAAGGGTATTGCCTATGAATTTCATGACTACAAAAAACAAGGGATTGATGCTGCAACTTTAGAGGTCTGGCTTAAAGAAATAGGTGCAGATAAGGTGCTGAATAAAAAAGGTACAACCTGGCGCAAGTTATCCGAAACGGAACAGGCCCATGCCAGCAGCAACGAGCAAAATTTGATTGAGACCCTCATTGCCCAACCGAGCCTGATTAAGCGTCCAGTGCTGCAAACTGCACAGGGTTTTGTGGTTGGCTTTGATGAAGCAACGTATCAAAACCTCTCCGCTTAAAGAAATAAAATAAAAAACCGAGTCACAGGACTCGGTTTTTTTCAGTTCAAACTCAAATTAGTTGGCACGAACCCAAGTCTGGTTACGACCGAGTGCTGCAACACCGATATAGCCACGTAGTTTTAGCTTCTTGCCACCCTCGATCAATTCAGCTTTCAACTTGTAGGTTTTGCCGTTTTTAGGGTCAAGAATTGAACCATTGTCATAATTTGTTCCACCCACGTTCTTCAGGTTACGCACAATCGTCACACCTTTAAGTGATTTGTTGTGGTAGGTTCCTTCACATTTAGAGCAGGCATCTTCCTGGCCTGGGACTAAATATTTTTGAATAGACGCTGTTAACGAACCGTCCTTTTGCTCAGTAAACTTCACAATCGCCTTTGGCTGCTTCGTTTCATCATCGATTGTCTGCCAAACGCTACCGTTCAATGCATCTGCCGCATTGGCAAAAGCGGTTAAACCGAGTAATCCTAGTGCTAAAGCAATTTTCTTCATTTTTGTAATATCCTTAAGGGGTCTTTCAAGACCACGAGTATTGGGAACTTTCGTCAATATTGCAATTCTTGATTATGACTATTTGGTATAACCTGAGTAAGAATCTTGAGGGGTATAAGCCCAATGCTTTATTCACCTATAAAATAAAGCTCAAGTGCCTGAACTCCCTTATTATTATACTGACCTAACAATATGGAAAAACTATGAAATTTGGTACTGTCTGGAAATATTATTTTACTGAATCGCTACTAAAAGCGACCATTCGCACGCCGAGTCAGTTTAATTTGGCCCCAAATGCTTTACGACCTTTGCTTGACCAACTTTGCCGTGTATTTCCAAAGGACCAAACCGTACAAATTCGTCCATTACGCCTGGCGGGTGTGCGTGGTGAAGAGATCAAGGCACAGGCTTCTGCCACCCAACTGATTCTCCACATTCATGGGGGTGCATTTTTTCTGGGTAACCTGAATACCCACCGCGCCCTAATGACGGATATTGCAGCGCGTACACAAATGCAGGTCATCCACGTGGATTATCCGCTTGCGCCAGAACATCCCTATCCTGAGGCAATCGACGCCATTTTTGATGTCTATCAGGCGCTTCTGGTACAGGGAATTCAACCAAAGGACATTATTGTTTCTGGTGACTCCTGTGGTGCCAATCTTGCGCTGGCCCTGTGTCTACGCCTGAAGCAGCAGCCAGAGCTGATGCCAAGCGGCTTAATTTTGATGTCACCTTATCTGGACTTGACCTTAACCAGTGAATCGCTGCGTTTTAACCAGAAACATGATGCCCTGCTCTCCATAGAGGCGTTGCAGGCAGGTATCAACCATTATTTAAAAGATGGTACCCAGCCAGATGATCCACGTGTCTCACCCTTGTTTGATGACCTGAAAGGTCTGCCACCAACACTGGTTCAGGTGGGTTCAAAAGAGATTCTGCTGGATGATTCAAAACGCTTTAGGGAAAAAGCGGAGCAGGCAGGTGTCAAGGTTCGGTTTAAGCTCTACACAGGCATGTGGCATAATTTCCAGATGTTCAATGCATGGTTCCCTGAAGCAAAACAGGCACTGGCGGATATTGCGGATTTCGCCCATTCACTTGACCGTGACTAGACCGCTTAAATTTTATGCAAAAATGGTCAGCTATGTCTGACCATTGTCACTCTTAATTTAATTTTGTCATCATAAAATAAATCTGATTGAATATTCAGATCATAGCCCCTTTTTCAAAAAATTTTCCCGTTATAATTTGCATTAAAAAGCCCAGAGCTAGACTTTTTTCTCATTCCAAAGATGTTATTGTTATTTTAATTATTATTCTTCAATATTTTGACGATAACTCTACAGTTCCTACGGAATCTCATTGCATATAAGGATGCATGCCAATGGTCAAGATTCGTTTTAATAGGTCAACTGACACAAAAAGATGGGGCCTCAGGCTTTTTTTGGAACATCAAATTGTAGTCAATTGGACCATACTTAAAAAAAGTATTTTATTACTGATACTTGCTGCTGTTATGAACCTGTTCTGGATCAGTTGGGATATTTTTGTCCTCACCCATCCAGCATATTCAGCATGGGTACATTTAAACCTGGTCTGGTCTCAGTTATGGACCAGCCTGATTATGCTTGTGGTTTTAGTGGCCCTCATTTTTCCCTGCCACTTTTATAGGGATCGGAAATGGGCAAAGGAGTTTCTTCCCCTCATTACGGTGCAGGTCTTTACCGCAATGCTTTGCCATAACAGCTATCTGGTGGGAAGCTTTAGTCCAGCAACCATGGTGGGTTATGTCAGCGTGGTGGGTGTGGGCTTGATCCTGTTTAACCGTAAAATGATTTACTGCGCCCTTGTGCCTGCCACCATTGCCCTGTTGTTCTGCAATTATATGAGCATTATCGGGGCACTCACCTACGCCCCACTGTTTAATATGGCGGAAATCAACAAGGTTGCAATGCATCCTTTCTGGGTGGGCAGCATGATGTTCTTCCTTGTTCCCATTCTACTTGCCTGCCTATTCCTGTTTGAGGTCTTGCTGACCCAGTGGCGCACACGGGAAACCGCCATTCAGGTCCTCAGCCGTCTTGACCCCCTCACCAATGTGCTGAACCGACGCAGCATCAGCAGCTATCTGGAAAAGCTGCACCAGCAGCCTGACCCGTTATATTCAATTGTGCTGCTCGATTTAGACCACTTTAAGAATATTAATGACCAGTTTGGGCACAGCATGGGCGATCAGGTGCTGGTTCAGGTGGCAAGATGTCTGGCAAACAACATACGTGACCTAGATGTGATTGGGCGTTTTGGTGGTGAGGAGTTTATTTTGCTGCTGCCGAACACCACGACGGCACAGGCACAAAGTGTGGCGGAACGCTGCCGTCTGGCAATCTCCCACCTGAACTTTATCACGGAATATCAGCAGGAATTTTCGGTCAGTGCCAGCTTTGGCATTAGCAGTTCAGTGAGTGCGGATGAACCCCATTTAATCATTAGTCAGGCCGATCAGGCATTGTATGCGGTCAAGGCCGATGGACGGAATCAGGTGAAAATCTTTACTGACCTTGCCATTGATTAAAGGTATTTCCAGCCATTTAGGGGAAATGGCTGGAAACTTTTCATATTATGCAGGTTGGAGTTCTATTCAACTTCGATATATCCTTAGGTTTTATTTATCAATCTTTCCAGATTTTAGGGCTTTAAATATTCATCACGACTTTTTCGATAAGGCTCATCAAACGCCACAAACATCTGCTCCTGTCTGGCTTCCTCAATCCATTGCTGCACGGATGCCAAAGACAATATCTTTTGCATATAGGCCTGGCTTGACGCCGATAATGGCAGCTTAAAACACTCAAAGCGCATCACCACAGGCGCATAGAATGCATCAGCAAGGCTAAACTCACCACATAAAAAGCTGTCCTCAGCTGGACGTTCAGACCAGATTTGCTCAATCCGTGCCACATCTGCACGGAGCTGGGCATTGTCCGCCCCAAGCTGCCTGCCAATATGTGCCAAATCTGCTTCAACATTCATTGGACACAGATTGCGTAAGGTCTGGAAACTGCTGTGCATTTCGGCACTGATGCAACGCGCCCTTGCCCGTAATGTTTTATCCTGCGGTAACAGCGCCTTTTCGGGGTGTTGCTCAGCCACATATTCACAGATGGCCAGACTGTCCCAAACCACCAGTTCCCCATCCACCAGCACGGGAACCTTACCTGTTGGGTTCAGCTTTAAAATTTCTGTCTTAAACTGGCTATCCGCTTCAAAGCTGTCGAATTGAACCCAATGTTCCTGAAAAGAAATACCCGCCTGCTTTAATAAAATCCATGGACGCATTGACCAGGTTGAATAGTTTTTATTGCCAATCAATAAGGTGTACATGCTTATAATTTTCCTTTAAATGCCGTGAGTTGTTGTAATAATTCGTTCTTTTTAAATGCGCCTGTCAAACGGAGCGGACGGATTTCCTGTTGTTGCAGATTCAGGAATAGGTAGGTCGGTGGACCTAAAATATCCCATTGATTGAGCAGTGCCTGATGTGAGGCATCATAATGGCTTAAATCCAGTTTAATCAAATAGTAGGGAGCCAAAGCCTGTTGCACCTCAGCATCCTTTAAGATGCGATGTTCAATCGGCTGACATGCCACACACCAGTCGGCATACACGTCAATAATCATACCGCGATCTTTTGGCGCATTGGCCAGAATCTGCTGAAATTCATCGGCGGTTTGTGCTACATGCCATTCCGCCAGTTTCTCTGCCTGTACTATGCTCAGGTTTTGCATATGCTGATATTGGTTAAAGGCAAGAAACGGAATTGCAATGATGAGCAGCAATGCATACAACCACTGCAACTGTCCCTTTTTCACAAAAAGGCGGTACACAGCATAACCAATAAAGGCCAAACCTAAAAATAGGCTAAGGAGCTGAACTGCCAACTCTGGCAACAAGGGACGAATAAAATAAATACTCAGTGCCAGCATCAGAAAGGCGAAAATCACCTTAATCTGGTGCATCCACTCACCCGCTTTCGGCAAGGCTTTTGCACCTAACACGCTGGCAAGCAACAGTGGAATCCCCATGCCAAAACCCAGCGTAAACAGCAATAATGCGCCCTGCCACTGGTTTTGGGTCTGGGAAATAAACAGTAATGTTCCCGCTAGAGGAGCGGTCATACATGGCCCGACCAGCAAGGCGGAGATCATACCCATGACACTGGCGCCAATCAGTGTCCCACCCTGCTGTACCGACTGCATATGGTCCAGCCGATTAAGCAGTTTTTGCGGTAGCTTGATCTCAAACAGGCCAAACAGGTTTAAGGCGAACAGTACAAACAGCAGGCTAAAGGCAACCAGTGTGGCAGGCTGCTGCAACCAGCGCTGGAAGTTCAGTCCAGCCGCCGAGGCAATCAGGCCAAGCACCGCATAGACCATCGCCATACTCACCACAAAGGTCAGTGCAATTATCCATGCCTTGACCCCTTTATGCTCACGGATAATCAACGAGGTGAGAATCGGCAGCATCGGCAACGAACACGGTGTAAACGCCAGTAAAATACCCAAACCCAGAAACAACAACAGGCTATAGGCAAGGGAATGCTGTTCCAGCGTGCTTGACCATTTCTGGTCTTGCGCCATGCCAGTTGAATTGTTGGAAGATACAGACACGGTAGCATCTGATGTTTCCACCCTGTCATTTGCGGCTGTCTGGGCATTTAAGGCGTTGGCAGAACGGGCGACATCCAGAAAGCGTTTTTGTGAGTTTAAACCTGTATTTTCCACACTGACCAAGCTATCGGCATCGGTCTGGAACTCAATGTTTTGCGGTGGATAGCAGATACGGTCTTTGGCACAGCCTTGCCAGCTCACCCGATAATGTTGCGATGCCTGTGTAGCAATACTGAATTCAACCTGCTGGTAATACACTTGGGTATGACCAAAATTCTCATCATACTGGTCAACCGCCTTGGGTAAATTCAAGGCGACCGCTTTATTACCCTGCTGAACTTCAAATTTGTGTTGATACAAATAATAGTTGGGCTGAATGGTCCAGTGCAGACGCGCTTCATTGTTTTTGGTCGATTCAACCGAAAATGTAAATGCCTGTTCTGGGCTGAGCAATGGCGCTGAAACATTGTCCTGGGCATGGATGACCGTCCCACATAACAACAGTAAACTGCCAAGAAAATAACGGATCAGCTGGAAACTGTAGCCGCCCTGAACACACTTTTTCATTATGTTTTCTCTGCTGTCTCTCCAGCACTCCCTATGAGGTCAACAGGAATTCAAGGGAGGCACATGGAGAGAGGTTTGATTAGAATAGGACAGAAACGCCAAAACCACCGTTGTAGCTTTTGCCACTGCCATTTAAATCGACCCCGACACTGGCATCCAACTGGGCACGGTCATTGATGGCATAAACCAGACCTGTACCTAGGCCATATTCATAGTCCTGGCTTTCCGCCTTACGGTAGATAAATTCTGAGAAACCCGACAATTTACCCGCAATTTTATAGTCAATGGTCGGAACGGCGGTGACTGCCCAATCACTGTTCTGCGCCTCATAACGCATGGTAATGGAGGTACCAACCAAGTCACTCAGCTCATACGCCACTGCCGAAGTCAGGCTATAGATGTCGTCATGTGCAGTGAACTCGTCATTGCCCGTTGCAATAACCGCCTCAGCCAGCAAGGCCATGCTTAAACGGTCATCCTTGAGGTCAATGGCCTTTTTCAAGCCAATGCTGACATCACCCAAACCATGGATTTCCTTTTTCATGCCCGCATATTTATTTTGCTGCCAGACAGGTCCCTGCCAGCCCAACTGGAGTTCAAGGCCATCGGTTAAACCTGTACGCAACAGCATGTCAGCATTGAGCGTCAGGGTTTTGTCTTTTGCCCCAGCGACATTGTCCTGCTGATAGCTAACAGAGGGCAATCCCTGTTCCCAGGCCAGATGGCCCACTGGTGTAATCCCCGTGCCCATGCCAGCCCCAGGGCGATCAAAAGAAAAATCCGCCGCAAAAGTTGTACTGACCATCATTGAGGCTGCAATAAAGCCCAATGTTTGAAGTGTTCTCATCATTCTCCCCTTTTTCATTCTACTGGCTAGGCTTATGCCGTTAACTCTTTTGACATTTTTGCGCCATGGCGACGTAGCAATTCTAGTGTTTCACGCTCTTCCTGCAAGGACTCTGACCAGTCAATTTCATCAAAATCGCAGTCAAAGAATAACTGGCTAATGGATGACAAAATGGTGAGACCCTCTTCATCGCGAGTATTCGGATCCACCTTTTCATCCAGTAGACGCTGTACCACAGGCACACAGGCTGAGCTTGCAGCATCCCACAGTGGCCCATAAAATTCCTCGGCATCCCATAAATGCAGGTTTGCCTTGGCCTGAATCAGCGCCTCTAAAATCTCCAGATAAACTTTCAGTTGCTGTTGCTTCTCTGCCTCAGTAAACGGTTTGCCAGCCTCGTAGGCCTCACAGACATTTTCCCACCAGACAAACAGGCCATCACATAGAATGGAAACAGGAAATCCATGCTCTGGATCAATAAAGTTCGGGTCAAGCCCATCAGCAAGTAAAGACTGCACCTGGTCCAGATCGAGTTGTTGTATGGCTTGCACCAAGGCCTGCTGTTGCTTACTTAACATGACCAGCTCTCACAATATTTGAATGGCTCTATTATGCCGAATATCCCAACAGGATTTTATAAAACGGCTCAAAAATCATGTATAAATTTGATACACACATAAAAAAAGCCCACTTTGGGCTTTTTTTATGCATATCTGCCTATGCTTCTTTGAGATCTATGTCGTCATCGACATCAACATATTCTGGCAAGCCACCACGGTGATGGTCTTTTTTCTCATATAAATGTTCCAGGCTGCGTTTCAGCTTATCAATCGCACCATGAATGGATGCATCAATATTGGTCGCTTTATGCGTTACCGCAACAGGTTTTAGGCCTGCTGGACGAGCCTCAATCATGCAACGCTTGTCATGATCGCCCGATTTCTCCCCATTTTCATCACTAATATGAACCGAAAAATGTGTAATACGTTCGCTATAACGTTGGAATTCTTGCGTAAGTTCTGCACGGACATAACTGATTAAACGTTCGCTACCATGAATGTTCTTATCTGTACGGATTTCAATATTCATAAATATCTTCCTCTCTTTTCTAGTGAGACGGTGCTACAAAACTTTGTTATCTGGCACACTTTGAGCATGCATTCATTCAGTGCAGTTGTATATTCTGATTATGTAAATGCCTGTGGTCTCCTTGCTTTGCATCGGTTGCATTTTAGTCGTGGAGAAGATCTTCTATCATTCCAATATCTGTCTTTCATCACAAATATGCAAGCTGATTTTTGACATTTTGATGAAAACCTGATCAAAAAGCTGCCTAATACCATCTCATTCCTGATTTGCCGTTCCATACAAATCTTTTGAGCATTTGGTCAAATTTGGCTTTATTTTTGCTTAATACCCTGTATGCTTTACACGCCTTTTTGGGGGGAGATTTTTAAATGCAATTGAAGCAGCTTACAGCGGCATGTTTATTGGTATCTACGGCAGCTTTCGCCCAGGCGAAGCCGATCTGGCAGGATTTCAGCCTGACGGGTTTATACGGTGAAAATTATGAAGTTGTTGATGAGCAACAGACAACTGTAACCGTTGAATATGCGGCAAAAGTAAAATATGCCGATGTATTTTTCTTTATGGACCGCATGCGCGGTGGCGACGACCATAAAAGCACCTATTTCGAACTCTCTCCACGTTTAAGCCTGGGTGAGATTTCTGGTCAGAAGCTTGCCTTTGGCCCAATCAAAGATGTGTTGGTTTCAACAACATGGGAAAGCAATAACGATGACTTTTCCAGTTTTGACAATTTCTTATACGGCGTAGGTTTTGACCTTGCGATTCCATATTTCCAGTATGCGAACGTGAACTTCTACCGTGCCAGCAATGAAAACACTGCTGATGACTATCAAATGACCATTGCCTACGCATTGCCATTTAAACTGTCAAATGAGGATTTTCTGGTGGATGGCTTCCTTGACTGGTCTACAGGTGAGAAAGATCACGCCAGCGAGCTGAACTGGACCACCCAGTACAAGTGGAATGTCGGCAAGCACATTTCACCAGAAACACGCCTGTATCTAGGTATTGAACATTCGGTTTGGAATAACAAGTTCGGTATTAAAGGTAGCGATGAAAACAATGTCAGCGCCTTGGTTAAATACCACTTCTAAACAGTCAATATGTTTAAAAACAGCAAGCTCCGTCTTGCTGTTTTTTTTGTAATCACGCATATTCGGAATATGTGAACTTTCTTTTATTTTCTCATGTCATTCGGTCTTAAGCTTGCAGCACACTCCTTGAATCCCCGTTATCAGATTCGTTTTGCCACAGTGGATGATTTAGCACAGATTCTCGCTATTTATAATCATGAAATCCTCACAGGTACAGCCAACTGGAATGATCAGGCAATGAGTCTAGAACAATACCAACAACGCTTTCAAAACATGCAACAACAGCAATTCCCAATGATTGTGGTTGAAGATCAACTCAATAACAAAGTTGCTGGTTATGCCTATTACTCAGCCTTTCGGGCGATTAGCGGTTATCGTCAAAGTATCGAACATTCTGTTTTTATTGTCCCAACCCATGCACGCCAAGGTTTGGGTAAGGCCCTGATGCAACAGTTGATCCATCTCGCAACACAACAAAACATGCATATCATGGTGGCTGCGATTGATAGCGAAAATACAGGTTCTATTGTCCTGCATGAACAGCTTGGCTTTATCCAGACAGGCTATATGCCACAGGTTGGGCAGAAGTTTGGTCAATGGCGTGATTTGGTGTGGATGCAATTACAACTTTCAACTACTCAATAAAAAAGCCTCTTTCGAGGCTTTTATTAAATCGCCACCAGTTCCCGAATCCCCTTTTCAGGCATTTCTGCCCCTTGCCCCTGTGCAATCACCTGCCCCCGTGCCATCACGGTGTAGGCATCCGCCAGTTCTTCGGCAAAGTCATAAAACTGTTCCACCAAGACAATCGCCATTTCCCCCTGATCCGCCAGTTTACGAATCACTCGGCCAATATCTTTAATGATGGAGGGTTGAATCCCCTCCGTTGGTTCATCCAGAATCAGCACACTTGGTTCAGAAGCCAACGCTCTGGCAATGGCGAGCTGCTGTTGCTGACCACCCGATAAATCACCACCACGACGGTGTTTCATTTCATCCAAAACAGGGAAAATTTCATAGAGATGACTCGGTACTTTTCGGGTTTTTGCGCCTGAAAATTTTGCCATGCCAATCAGGATGTTTTCCTCAACGGTTAAGGTTGAAAAAATATCCCGCCCTTGTGGGACATAGGCCAAACCTGCACGTACCCGTTGCTCAGGTGACATCTTGGAAATGTCTTTTCCATCTAGCAGAATCTGCCCTGACTTGATCGGTAGAATCCCCATCAGGCATTTCAGCAAGGTGGTCTTGCCCACCCCATTACGTCCCAATACCACACTGCATTCCCCGACAGGTGCCTGAAAAGACACATCACGCAGAATATGACTGCCACCATAAAACTGGTTTATTTCTTTCACTTCCAACATGGCAGTCTCCTAGCGTCCCAAATATTTTTCAATCACATCTTCATTGGCCTGTACCTCTGCCAATGTCCCCTCTGCCAAGATCGCGCCCTGTGCCAGTACCGTGACCTTTTCGCTGATGGTATCAATAAAGCTCATGTCATGTTCCACTACAACAAGCGTATGATTTTTCTTGAGTTCCAGACACAGTTCAGCCGTACGCTCGGTTTCCGCATCGGTCATGCCTGCAACGGGCTCGTCTAATAAAATGAGCTTCGGACGTTGCATCAACAACATACCAATTTCCAGCCACTGCTTTTGACCATGTGACAATAGCCCTGCTGGTTTTTGCACAAATTCCTTTAAGCGAATCTGTTCCAGTGTTTCATCCAAGGCCAACTGTGCTTCAGGATCTAAGCGAGAAAATAAGCTTTTCTTCACTCGTTTATCTCTGGGTGCAGCCAACAGCAGGTTTTCCATTACGCTGAAATTTTCAAACACGGTCGGTTTTTGGAATTTACGTCCAATCCCTGCTTCGGCAATTTGCTCGGTACTCATTTTGGCAAGATCGTAATTCTGCCCAAAAAATGCCGTACCTGTGGTTGGGCGGGTTTTGCCTGTAATCACATCCATGAGCGTGGTTTTCCCTGCACCATTTGGTCCAATGATGCAACGTAATTCACCCTCTGCGATATACAGAGATAAATCATTCAATGCGCGGAAAGAATCAAACCAGACACTGACTTTTTCCAGATACAAGGCAATGCCATGACTAAAATCCGCGCCTTGGGTTTTGGCACGGCCATAGCCCTCACCAAGTTGACCGCCATGTTGAGCTGAGTTGGTTAATAAATCACTCATTCGCTGCGCTCCTTTTTAAAACGGTCAAACACACCAATTACACCTTTCGGTAGGAACAAGGTCACCACAATAAATAATGCGCCCAAGATCAATAACCATGCTTCTGGTGCTGCCACGGTAAAATAGGTTTTCACCGCATTAATCAAACCTGCACCGAGAATCGGTCCAATCAAGGTGCCACGCCCCCCAGCGGCAACCCACACTGCCATTTCAATCGAGTTGACTGGATTCATTTCACTTGGGTTGATAATGCCAACCTGTGGCACATACAACGCACCTGCGATGCCTGCGATCACCGCAGATAATACCCACGCCGATAATTTGTACCACAGCGTGCGATAACCCAAATATTGCAAACGGTTTTCGCTGTCACGAATCGCCCCCAACACCCGACCATAAGGACGGTTCATCAGTTGACGCAAGCCAATAAAGCACAGCATCAACACCAAAGCGGTGACAAAGCATAAACTGGCACGCATTGGCGCAGAGGTAATGTCAAAACCAAGTAAGGTTTTAAAACCTGTAAAACCATTATTGCCACCAAAACCTGTTTCATTGCGGAAGAACAAGAGTGCCGCAGCAAAGGTCATGGCTTGGGTAATGATGGAAAAATATACGCCCTTGATTTTGGAACGAAAGGCAAAGAAACCAAAAATAAAGGCGACTAATGCAGGGATGAGTAACACCAGAATCATTGCCCAGACAAAATGTTCAGTCCCGACCCAATACCACGGCAATTCCGTCCAACTCAGGAAGCGCATAAAATCAGGCAGACCGTCACCTGCCGATTGGCGCATCAGGTACATGCCAAAGGCATAACCGCCCAAGGCAAAATATAGACCATGCCCCAAACTTAAAATACCTGCATAGCCCCAGACCAAATCCAGTGCCAGCGCAACCAACGCCAGACACATGATCTTGCCGATCAGGGTAATCCAATACGCTGACAGATAAAATGCCGAATCAGGAGATAACAGATGTAACCACGGCAAAGCCAGTAACACCGCAAAACAAATGGCAATGGCGATTGCGCTATAGGGCTTATCTGCAAATAAAGAAGTGATTTTCATTGGCTTACTCCACAAAACGGCCTTTGATGGCAAACAAACCTTGTGGACGCTTTTGGATAAACAAAATCACAAGAACCAACAGAATAATTTTGGCTAAAACCGCACCTAAACCAATCTCCAACACTGTACCGCTGATACCCAGTCCTAATGCTGCAAGTACCGCACCCCAGACCTGCCCAACACCGCCCACCACAACGACAAGGAAAGCATCAATGATGTAGTTTTGTCCGAGGTCAGGGCCGACATTACCCACCTGCGCCAAGGCACAGCCTGCCAGTCCAGCCAAGCCAGAACCCAGACCAAATGCCAGCATGTCGATTCGTGCAGATCGAATCCCCACTGCACGCGCCATTTGACGGTTTTGCGTCACTGCACGAACAAATAAACCAAAACGAGTTTTATTGAGTAAAAAGACCAGCAGCAGCAATACCGCAATGGTAAAGCCAATAATTGTGATACGGTTATACGGCAGCATCAGACTTGGTGTAATTGCAATCCCGCCACTCAGCCATGCCACATTGGACACCTCAACATTTTGTGCGCCAAAGATCATGCGAACCGCTTGCATGAGGATCAAGCTTACCCCAAAAGTGGCTAATAAAGTTTCCAGTTGGCGACCATACAATGGACGAATCACTGTACGTTCAATCAACATGCCAATTAAGGCACTGACTAGGAATGCCGCTGGAATTGCTGCCAGTAAATACCAATCCACCACGCCAGCAAAATGGGTTTTAAAAAAGCTTTGCACCATATAGGTGGTATATGCTCCGATCATGATCAGCTCACCATGGGCCATATTAATGACCCCAAGCAAACCGTAGGTAATCGCAAGACCAAGAGCAGCTAAAAGTAAAATACTGGCGGTACTCAAACCTGAAAAGATATGCCCAGACCATTCACTGATTTGAATGCGGGTTTTAATTTTGTTTTGTGCTTCGACCAAAGCCGCTTTTAATGTCGCATTGTTTTGGGGTTGTTCTAGGCTTTGATTAATCAATGCCAATACATCGGGACGGTTGGAATCTGCCAACACTTTCACCGCTTCGATTTTGGTAAATTCATCTGGGCTATTAAAATCCAAACGTGCCTTAAGTTGTGCGAGACGTGCTTTGACCGCTTCACTCTTTTCATTGAGATACAACTGTTTTACCGTTGCAACATCCAGCTCATCCAGATTGTTTTCTAAAATATCCACCGCAGCCAAACGCTGCGAAGCATCATCTGAGTTGAGTTTGGCTTTGGCCTGTCCAAAATTCAGCGCCTTACGCAAGGTATTGACCAAGGTCACTTGAGACAAGTCTGATGGCCAGGTTTCCAAAACTTGTTGTTGTGGGTAACTTAAGAGTTTTTCATCGTTTTTTAAGATATAGGTATTGCCTGAACCATCCGTATATAACTCATTTTGGTCAATATACGCCACCAACTGATCCAGTTGTTCAATACTGGCAGGCCATTGATTCAGCATGGCACGGCGGGTGGCAAAATCTGATTTAACAAAAGTTTGGATCGCATCCTGAGAAGTTGTAGACGTCACGGTTGTTGCGGATGTGGCTTCTGCCCATGCAGGACTCAAAATCATCTGTGCCATGATGCAGAGCAGTGCCAAAACATAGTGTTTCGCCATAAGACTCCCCTTATATTTTCTATTTAAACAAATCAATCAAAAAATAAAACCAAGAAAAACCTGCTGCCGAAACAGCAGGTTGTATGAGCAAGTTATTTAGGAATATAAGGGCTCCAAGGCTCTGCTTTAATCGTTTCAGGTGTTTTGTAAACCACGTCGAATTGGCCATCACCACGGATTTGCCCGATCATCACAGGCTTATGTAGATGGTGATTTGTTTCATCCATCTTGAGCGTATAGCCCGATGGTGCAGCAAAGGTTTGACCTGCCATTGCATCACGGACCTTATCAACATCCGTAGAACCTGCTTTTTCAACCGCCTGCTTCCACATATTGATACCAACATAGGTGGCTTCCATTGGATCGTTGGTCACAACCTTGTCGGCATTCGGAAGTTTGTATTCCACCGCATATTGCTTGAATTTATTAATAAAATCGGTATTTTTCGGATTCTTCACTGACATGAAATAGTTCCATGCCGCCAAATGACCCACCAGTGGCTTGGTATCAATACCACGTAGTTCTTCTTCACCGACAGAGAACGCCATCACTGGAATATCAGAGGCTTTAATACCCTGGTTACCCAATTCACGGTAGAACGGCACGTTTGAATCACCGTTGATGGTGGAGATCACCGCAGTCTTTTTACCCGCAGAGAATTTTTTAATATTGGAAACGATAGTTTGATAGTTGCTATGACCAAATGGTGTGTATTCTTCCATAATGTCTGCATCAGCAACGCCTTTAGACTTCAGGAATGCACGCAGGATTTTATTGGTGGTACGTGGATAGACATAATCCGTGCCGAGCAACACAAAACGTTGTGCCTTGCCGCCCTCATCGCCCATTAAATATTCCACCGCAGGAATCGCTTGCTGGTTCGGTGCTGCACCTGTATAGAAAATATTTTTAGATTGTTCCTGACCCTCATACTGCACTGGATAGAACAACAGACCATTCAGCTCTTCCACCACAGGAAGCACCGATTTACGTGATACTGAAGTCCAGCAACCGAAAATTACCGCCACTTTATCCTGGGTAATCAACTGACGCGCTTTCTCTGCAAACAACGGCCAATCCGAAGCTGGATCAACAATGACTGGTTCCAGTTTCTTGCCAAGTACCCCACCATTGGCATTGATTTCATTAATGGTCATCAAGGCGGTATCTTTTAATGAAGTTTCAGAAATCGCCATTGTGCCTGAAAGTGAATGTAGGATCCCCACCTTAATCGTGTCACCACTTGCGGCTGGTGCTGCCGCCTTGGTTTCTGTTTTTGCTGCTTCTGTTTTTTCGGCTGGTTTAGAACAACCTGCCAGACCTACCCCCATCATGGCTGCCATAAGAACGGACATTGATAATTTATTTTGCATCTTGTTTCTCCCCACACATGGATATTGTGATTTTTACTGAGTGGAGTTATTCAATTTCTATGCCAACAATTTAACACATTGTTTTATTTATATTTTATTTAAAATTGTTCGACAATCACAGCATCTTGTATACAACATTGCATACAAAAAATACGTGGTGAACTAAAAAGGTGCGGATTCTTTAAATGATTTTCTAACACATTAATATTCGATTATGTTAGGCCAATAGCCTGTAACGAGTGCGCCCATAATTTCCTGATGATGGTAAATGTAATCTGGTTCTTCCAACAAAAATTGTAAATAATCTGCAACAACTGCACGCTGTTCAGCATTAAATAAGCTAAATTTTTTTCTCTATCAACAGATAGATGTATCAACCTAAAAGTAAGGTCATGTAAATAATCACCATTTAAACTCGCCAACAAAAATGCAGGCAAGTGGAATAGCATACCCTGAGCATCAAAGAATGATAGGCTGCTGTTACAGCGATTCAAGTCATTAGTCGAAATGTCATGCCAATTTTTTATTACAAAAAACAACTAACCTAACGCACCGCTCGAACATAGAAAGTATCATTATATTTATAGTAAGGATGGGAGTAATCATTCCCGAAATGCACATACCATGCCGTATCAACGTTGCAATCATTCACAGAGGATGACCAATATACTCGACTATCACCTTGTGGTTGAAATAACACTTTCTCAGGATAACAACCATCTTTTATTGTCTCCAATTCCTCACGAGTAGGCAACCGCCAATCACTAAATCCAGCCAATCTCAAACTTTGACAAGCATGATTTGCATCATCCCAGTTAAATTCTTGGGCATCCCCTATACACTGCCCATTTATCCATTCTTGCCCAATACTTATCCTAGCCCATATAAGACCTGTGTTTGGATCAGTCCATATACCTTGATCAAGTTCATTTATGCCCATATTAGACATGTATTTATCCTCTTATTTTTTTTATTTGTTCATCACACCGCAATATCCGCTAAATTACCTTTCTGCTCCAGCCAATGCTTACGATCCGCCGCACGTTTTTTCGCAAGTAACTTATCCAGCAAACCTGCCGTCAAGTGAGCATCATCCAGATCGAGTTGTACCAAACGACGCGTATTTGGGTCCATCGTGGTTTCACGCAACTGAATCGCATTCATCTCGCCCAAACCCTTGAATCGGGTAATCTGCGGATTTTTATTGCCCTTGACCTTTTTCAAGATGGTTTCAAGCTCATCATCATCCAGCGCATAATGTACATCCTTACCAATATCAATACGATAAAGCGGTGGCATCGCCACAAACAGATGACCATCCTCAACCAGGGCTGGGAAATGCTTTACGAATAATGCACATAATAAAGTGGCAATATGTAGGCCATCCGAATCGGCATCGGCAAGGATACAGATTTTGCCATAACGCAATTCTGAGAGATCGTCACTGCCAGGGTCAACCCCAATGGCGATGGCAATATCATGCACTTCCTGCGAAGCCAACACTTCATCCGAAGACACTTCCCAAGTATTCAGAATTTTTCCACGGATTGGCATAATCGCCTGAAAATTCTTGTCGCGTGCCTGCTTGGCACTGCCACCTGCCGAATCCCCTTCCACAATAAACAGTTCACTGTCTTCACGGGTCAAACCCACACAGTCTGCCAGTTTTCCAGGCAGGGCTGGACCAGCCACAATCTTCTTACGTTCAACCTTTTTCGCCGCCTTTAAACGACGGCCAGCCTTGGCAATCGCCATTTCAGCCAGTTGCGTTGCAATTTCAGCGTGTTGATTGAGCCATAAGGCAAAGGCATCCTTGGCAATATTCAAGACAATATTGGATGCTTCACGACTGGATAATCGTTCCTTGGTCTGCCCCGAAAATTGTGGTTCCTGAAATTTCAGCGACAGGATGAAATTCACCCCATCCCAGACATCTTCGGCAGAAAGTTTCATATTACGCGGCAATAAATTGCGTAACTCGCAGAACTCACGCAAGGCCTCAGTCACACCCGAACGTAAACCATTGACATGCGTTCCACCCTGCGCGGTTGGAATCAGGTTGACATAACTTTCCTGAATCTGCTCACCACCCTCCACATTCCAGCAAATGGCAAATTCACAGGCTGCACGTTCAGCCTGACCACTGCTGACAAAAGCTGGATCAGGCAAAATCTCGCGATCTTCCAGTTCATCCATCAGATAATCGACCAGACCATTTTCAAACTGCCATTCAATTTTTTCGTTATTGATCTTATCGTCATAGATAATTTTTAAGCCTGCCGCCAACACCGCTTTGGCTTTTAAATTATGCTTGAGGGCTTTTAAGGCAAATTTTGGGCTGTCAAAGTACTTGGCTTCTGGCCAAAAGCGAACCGTTGTGCCTGTGGCACGTTTTGCCACTTTCCCCTCCAGGACCGATAAGGGTGCCACAGGTTCACCCTGCTCAAACGCCATCTGATACAGATTGCCCTGACGCTGTACCGCCACCTCAACCCGTGTGGATAAGGCATTGACCACGGAAATGCCCACACCATGCAGACCACCAGAAAACTGGTAGTTATCGGTACTGAACTTTCCGCCTGCATGCAGCTTGGTCAGAATAATTTCGATCCCGCTTTGTCCATATTCAGGATGGATATCGACAGGCATGCCACGACCATTATCTTCAACTGACAAGGAACCATCTTCATATACCGTGACACAGATCTGGTTGGCATGCCCTGCAAGTGCCTCATCCACCGCATTGTCAATCACCTCCTGCGCCAGATGGTTTGGCCGTGAGGTATCGGTATACATGCCTGGACGACGACGAACAGGATCTAAACCAGAAAGAACTTCAAGGGATTGTGCCGTGTATTGTGTCACTTGGTCTGACTTCCTTATTGGAGGGCTGCCGATAAAAATTCGATAACTAAGGGTAGTTTTTCTTCAAAATCATCCATTGCATGATTACCATCCACATCAGTTAAAATCAACGAGGAGGGTTGTGCCGCACTATAATAACGTTGTGCCTGACGATAATCCAAGACTTCATCACCTTGTTGCAACAGCACCAGAATTTTATCAGCATGATTTAACTGGGTGTTGGCAATGGATTGTAGTTGCTGCAATTGATCAGTATCAAGTGTCCAGGATTCAGTCACCTTGAGTGGGATTTGCTCAATTCCAAACAAATCCTGAAACAGTTGCCATGGTTGCATGGCTGGATTGATCAGTACAGCAGGACATCCATATTTTGCGACAAAATATGTCGCATAAAATCCCCCCAAACTACTTCCAACCAATACCACTTGGTCACGTGGCAGAATTTCGATCAACCCAGAGATTTTTTGCAGCACCTCATCAGGTGATAGGTTCAGATCGGGCAAATGCACCTGAAACTGACCGTGGTTTGCACAATATTGTCTCAATTGCTGCCCTTTTTTAGACATGGGGTTACTACGGAAACCATGTAGATAGATAATTTGCATATGCACCAAAATAGACAGCAGCTTGACTTATAGTGAAATAAATCACATTATTAAGCACAACAGTTAATCAAACAACAATATAAATTACATATAAGCTTCATATTGTCGGACACAAAAAACGATACTGTATTCCGTTCATCAGTATTCTAAAAAAATTACTTATGAAAGACATAAGATGTAAGCGTTTGTTGTAGTTTATCTAAACAGTATTAAACTAAATAACATCAAACCTTCGGTATATACAAAAGGATGGGGAAATTAATATGCCAAGTTTAACACCTCTGCATGAAACCTACTGTAAGTGGGACCGTACACCCCCAAGTCAGGCAGATGTTCTGGAAGGTTTGGCACAACTTGTGAGCACCAGTTTGAGTGGCGTTCATGAATTGGTGCAGTTGGTACAAACTGAAGTGTTACGGACTACACTCGGTTTAAGTGCTCAGAAAGCCAGAAATTTACAAAAACTTCCACAATTACAAAAGTTTTATCATTTCTCTTATGATGCCATCCAGAAATATGGTCGCTGTTTTCTTGCACCAAGTCTGCGCGGTATTATTGAGAGATTCCCAGCCCTACATGACAAGCCACTGACCCCAACCCTACATTTCGTGGTGGGGGCGCTGAATGGGATCTTTGGGGACTTTTTCCTGAAGCAGCACAACCCCATGGCTTTGCCAATGGTGCTTTATGATCATTATGGATCACTACAGCAAGGCGAGCTGACTGGACGTGTGGTGATTTTGGCCCACGGCCTGTGCATGAACCATTTAACCTGGTCCAACCAGCGTTATGGCGGTATTGGTGAGCGGTTGCTGGCACAGCGTGACAACAACACCATGCTGTACCTGAACTACAATACAGGACGACGCATTTCCGCCAATGGTCGTAGTTTTGCCAATACACTTGAAGATCTGGTGCAACGCAATCCACGCATCACCAGTATCGACCTGATTGGTCACAGTATGGGTGGGCTGGTTTCACGCAGTGCCCTGTTCTATGGCAAACAGAACCTTTATCAATGGGTTCATATGGTCGAGAATCTGGTTTGCATCGGTTCACCACACCATGGTGCAGCACTTGAGCGTTTCGGTTTTGTATTGCAGGATAAGCTTGGCGCTTTCCCGTTTATCAACCTGATTGGCCAATTGGTCAATATCCGTAGTAACGGGATTCTGGATCTACGCTATGGCAGTGTCCGTGATGATGACTGGGAGCATAATGACGCACGTATCGGGTTTGCAGACGACAACCGCAAACCTGCGCCATTACCTTCTCATATCAACACATTCCTGATCGCGGGAACACTGGAGTTTGAGAAGTTGCGTAACAAGGCACTCAAGGTGATTGGAGATTCACTGGTCAGTGTCAAGAGTGCTTTGGGAGAACATCCAAACCCTCGTTTCCAGCTTAAACTGCCCGAAACGCATAAAGCTGTGTTTTATGGACTGAATCACTTCGAGATTCAGTATCATTCCAGTGTTGCGGAACAAATTACCCGCTGGTTATATCCTGAGGTTGGCGAAGTGATTGAAGAAGGCGTTCAAACACATATGGTGAATGTGCCACACAATTATACTTTCGAAGACCTCGATGGAATTGTTGAAACCTAAAGTAAAAAGCTCGGCTATGGCCGAGCTTTTTTATTTAAACTAGACGATATTTTCTAAACAACTGCCATAGGCAAATCAGCAAAATCAGGCTGAAATAAAGCAACGACCAGACAGGCAATGACTGACCCAAAAAAGTCCAGTCAATAGCAGCACATTCACCTGATCCTGAAAGAACTTCCTTGAGCACCGCTTTCATTGGCAGGGCATCCACCAGATAGTCCAGACCAGGGCCACAGCTCGGCACCTTGTCGGGTGGCAAGTGCTGTAGCCATACATGACGCGCCGCCACAGCAACCGACCAGCCAATCGACAAGGTCGCCAACAAGGCATAAAAACGTTTAAATGCTGTTGAAATCGGGTTATGGATAAATGCAACCAGTGCAATCAAGCCCATTCCAATCAGGCCGATACGCTGGAAAATGCACAGTGGACAAGGTTCCAGCCCTTGCACATGCTCCAGATACAACGCAAATGAGATACCAATAATGCTAGCCAACACCAACACGGCACTGACTAAACGGTAATTCCATCGCATGGGAAATCCTCTAAAATATTAACGGTATTGTGCAAGATATTGTTCAAAACTCATGTGGTGATCTTGTTCAAGTTGCGCCTGTTTTTGCAATGAAGTTTGTGCCAACTGTTCAAAATACTTTTTTCTTTCAGTACTTAAGCGGTGCTGATCATAACTGCCCACATGCTGCTGCGCCATAACACTACCAAAGCTCCACGTCCCGCCATGTTGCAAGGTATCCGTAATCACATGTGCCGACAGTGTATCTTCAACATGGTTTAAACGTTGCTGCATGACTTGAACGGCATCCTGATACAGTGGTGTGCCATCCACCTGATCCAGCATGACCGCACAGGCCTGAATCGCATTTAAATGACGCTGTGCCCAATCCTGAAATGGTACTGTGGTCTGTCCCACTACAATTCTGGCATCGGCTGCACGTCCACGATTGACCACTTCGGTTTGGTTTTGGTCAATCTGTTCCTGTTCATCGGCAAATAGGTCAGGGCTTTCATTCAATAAGCAGTAGAGTGCCAGACTTTCCAGAAAGCCTGCCGTGGTTTCATCAATACCAATTGGACTATAGGGATTGACATCAACGGCACGAAGTTCAACATAGCCCACACCACGGTCTTTTAATGCCTGTGATGGGGTTTCACCCGCCTGAGGCACCTGTTTTGGACGAACCAGACTGTAGTATTCATTTTCAATTTGTAGCACATGGTCATTGATTTGAATAGGTTCGCCCTGTTCATCATTTAAACCTAAATTGGTAAATTCAGGATAAGGGGTATGCACCGCTTTTTGTAATCCATCAAGATAATCGTGTAGATCGTTATAATGAATGCCCAATTCTTTTTGTGCTGAATTTTGGTATCCCAAACGCCCCATGCGTAATGCGGTTGCCTCAGGTAAATATAAGGTGCCCTTGACCAGCGGTTGTAGATGATGCTCACGGCCTGTCAGGAAACAGCGGCATACCGATGGGCTTGCCCCCAACAGATACATAACCAATGGGGTAAGTCGAATAAAGTTCCGAATCAGGCCAAAATAGCGGTGGCTACGGTAATCTTGTGGACTGAGTTGTTTTAATTCTGGATTGCTTTCATGTTGCTGCAAGCTGGCAAATAGCTGGTCTGGAAAAGACAGGTTGTAGTGCACCCCTGAAATGGTCTGCATACGGCGACCATAGCGCACACCCAAACCACGGCGGTACAGCGTTTTAAAACGACCAATATTCGATGTGCCATACTGCGCCAGCTTAATATTTTCCTCGTTGTCATCCAGCATACATGGCATTGACAGTGGCCATAAGCGTTCACCATCTTCCAGCTGCTGATGCACAACACTGTGAATATCCCTGAGTTCATTTAACGCGGCGGCAATGGTGGTTTGCGGTGTGGTGATGAACTCCATCAACGCTTCGGAGTAATCTGTGGTGATATGTGGATGGGTCAGTGCCGAGCCCAAAGCTTTTGGATGGTTTTTTTGTGATAAAAATCCATTGCTTTGCATACGCAAACTTTCACGCTCTATACCACGCAGCATCCCCTTGAATAGCGAGGCATCTATCCACGTTGGTATCACAGAGGAGGAAAGTGTGCTGGGTTGATTCATATATATGCTCGCTTGTTCAAGATCAGCCGACCAACGTAATGGCAACGACTTTGTCGAGTGGATTGGGATTTGAATAATACCTATCCTTTCGACTCAGCCAATTATAACGACAATTATGGCCTAGTCACCTGATTGTATTGGTTTAGCCTGGCAATTTTTAACACAATCCGATTATATAAAACACGCTGAAATTGTGATTTTATTAAAAATAAATCTTCCGATGGATATCCACCCATGCAAGCGCAAGACATTCTTGATTTCTGGTTTGATCCTGACCACCGTTCACTCTGGTTCGCAAAAAGTGATGAATTTGATGCAAAAATTCGTGAGCGTTTTCAAGCAATTCATCATCAGGCTACCCAAGCCGAACTGTGGTCATGGCGCAAGACTGCCGAGGGACGCTTGGCAGAAATTATTGTACTGGATCAATTCTCCCGAAACCTGTATCGCGACCAGGCTCAGGCCTTTGCCCAGGACAGCATGGCACTGATGCTGGCACAGGAAGCAATCAGCCTGCAACTGGATGCCCAGCTCAGTCCTGAACAGCGTTCGTTCCTGTATATGCCGTTTATGCACAGTGAATCAAAGCTCATACATGAGTTTGCACTCAAGCTGTTTCAACGACTGGGCAATGAAATCAATCTCAGCTTTGAGAAAAAGCATAAGCTGATTATTGACCGTTTTGGGCGCTATCCACATCGCAATGCGATTTTAGGGCGAAGCTCAACCGCAGAGGAACTTGAATTTTTAACCCAACCGAACAGTAGCTTTTAGGGCCATCTTCCCAAACCCTGAAAAACAGGAATTGCATATGAAAACCTTATTGATGTGCACACCGCTCCTTGTCGCACTGACATTTACAGGCTGTGCCACCGTCCCATCGCAACCCAGAACATTTGACCAGCTCGGACAGTTCACCGCTTATCCATTAAATGACAAAACTTACCGTGTGGGTTTCCAGGCCGATCGTAATTTGAGTTATGGTACAGCCGAGGAGATCACTTTGTTAAAGGCGGCACAAACCACGGTCAGGAATGGTTTCCGATATTTCAGCGTTGTGGATGATCCAAGCAACGCCCGCCACAAGGCCCAGCGTCAGGCGGTAATTTATCCAGCACCGTCCTATTACCCTTATGGCTACTATCGTCGTTACCCAGCCTTTTGGCCCGATCCATTCTACGATATGCCTCAAGTGGTCAATATTGATCCAGTTCAAGTGTCGTATACTATTGAGTGTTTTAAGACACAGCAGCAATCGCCCGACGCATTTGATGCTCAGCTCATTTTGCAGTCCCTTGGGCCAAAATATGGACTGAGTCCAGCGGGAGATGTGTTGCAGCCGCCTGCGCCACCACAAGGCAAACAGTAAACTAAAGGATGACTAAATGAATTCAGCCGAAGAAATCCATGTTCCAAGCCTGCAAAGAAGCAAATACTTCGCCACCATGGCCCTGATTATCGCCGTGATGTCGTGGATTGGCTTTATGGTTGCGGCACATTTCCTCCCTGAATATAAATGGCTCATCCATATTTTCATGCTTGGCGCAGAGGCGGGTGTGGTCGGTGGACTGGCAGACTGGTATGCGGTCACGGTGTTGTTCCGCAATCCTTTTGGGAAAATGCCGTTACCGAAACTGTTGCGTGACCATACTGAAATCATTCCGAGAAACAAGGCACGTATCGCCGAGTCTATGGGCCGCTTTGTACAGGAAAACTTTTTATCGCCACAGATTGTTGAGCGCAGCCTAAAAAATGCCGATATGAGTCTGGCGGTGGGTCAATGGCTGGCCAATCCGCACAACAACAGGCAAGTGGTGCAGATGATCCAGCATACTGTACCTAAGATCTTTGAGTTTGTGAGTCAGGACCAGATTGCCTACTTTGTCCAGAACAACAGTGTGCAATGGGTACGCAGCACCAAGATCAACAAGCTTGCCAGCGAAATGTTACGTGCCGTTCTGGAAAATGACTTCCATCAGGATGTGCTACAGCGTGGCCTTGATCTGGCCCATGAATGGATTGTGTCGCATCCTGAAGAGGCACGCGACCTGTCACGCAAACTGTTTCAGGAACTGGGTGTCTGGAAACTTGCCAAAGGTGCAAGCTGGATCGGCATTGATGTACAGCAACGCACCATTGACTCACTGATTGAAAAGGTTGAGTCCATGCTGGCCAACCCTGAACATCCGTGGCGGCAGGACATTGAAACCACCACGCATAACCTGATGTTGCAGCTTGCTGATAGCAACAGTGAAGCCAGCAAACGCTTAAATCAGGGCAAGGATGATGTACTGGATAGCCCACAGGTGCTGAATTTTATCAGTGGTGCAATAGCCATTCTCTGTGATGCGATCAAAACCGATTTAATGCAGGCAGATTCAGGCATTGCCAGCAATTTACAGGCGGCATTACAACAGTTGGGCGAAAGCCTGATTCAGAATGAAAAAGTACGTCAGGTTCTGAATGAAAAAATGGTCGGTTTGGCAACCAACTTCAGTGAGCAGTATAGTGACAAGATCATCCGTTATATCAGCGAACGTATCCACGAGTGGGATTCACGGGAAATGATTGCCAAAATCGAAAGTGAGGTGGGTGGTGACTTACACATGATCCGCGTCAATGGTGTGATTGTCGGGGCGTTTATTGGCTTGGCGCTGGGTGTGATTCGTGCCATTGTTGAGAATGTTTTATAAATAGCAACATAACGATGGGGAGAATTTACTCCTCATCGTTATGCAGATTGCGCCAGTTGTTGCTTGCTTTGCTGGTAATATCGAACCAAGGCGTCGGTGTCCTGCTTTAAAAACGCAGTGAGGTAGGCTTTAACCTGTACCAGTGAAAGCTGCTTAAACTGAACCGTCTCTTTCGCCTGAAGCGTAATTAATCCAAATATTTGTTTTTTAGGAACAACCACTGGAATGTCTGTCTTGACGATAAAGTTAAGTTCCTGAGATGACCCGTAGGTATTCAATACGATTTCTATGGTCTGCTCTGTTTTTTCATCGGTAATGGTAAACGTTGGACTTGCACCATCCAGTTGCAACCAGCGGCTTAACTGCTGTTTCCAGCCCATTCTGTCAAATCTGGTCAATATCCCAATGGTATTCAAAGTCCCGAACTGCTCCACATCATTGAGATCAATATGATGCGGATAGCGTATTTTTAAATCGAAACTGTCCATTGCCTGATGTCCCATTTCACTATAATTGGTATTTAATTGAACCCCTCGATAGAAATTATAGCGCTTTACAGCAGCAACTAAAATAGCGTATCATCATGAAAAACAACAAATTTTTTAGACAATTTTCAATAAAAAATGACCAATTCCGTCACTATTGTTTTTATTCAGACACAATTACCCTGTTTTTCCTGACATAAGACACATTTTTCAGTCGATTAACGGCAAAATTCAACATTTAACTTAATCACAATAACTTGGTCAGGCATCACTTTTCACTATACAATCACGGCAAAACAAAACGTCAATCAGGTTAAAAACAATGTTGCAGCTTCAGTCAAAACTCCCAAGCCAAGGTGTGACCATTTTTAGCGTGATGACTGAACTTGCACAACGACTCAATGCCCTGAACCTGTCACAGGGCTTTCCCGATTTCCCAGCACCGCCTGCCCTGATTGAAGCCCTCTGTCAGGCCACCCAGTCGGGATACAATCAATACCCTTCGGGTAATGGTGTACTGGCATTACGTGAGCAACTGGCGCAGCAATTTCTACAACGTGACCAGCTACAGCTTGATCCCGTCACTGAGATCACCATTACCCCAGGCGCAACCATCGCAATTTTCTGTGCCATTCAGGCCTGTATTCATGCAGGTGATGAAGTGATTATTTTCGACCCAAGCTATGACAGTTATGCTCCCGCCGTACAGCTTGCAGGTGGAACATCTATTCATATCAATCTTGAGGCACCGACCTTTCAGGTGGACTGGCAACAGGTTAAAGACCGCATCAATGCCAAAACCCGCATGATCATTGTCAATACGCCGCATAACCCAACGGGTGCCATCTGGTCGGAACAGGACTGGCGACAACTGATTGAACTCATTCAGGATAAAAATATTGCGGTGCTGTCTGATGAAGTCTATGAACATCTGGTGTTTGATGGACAGAAACACTACAGCGCGCTACAGTTTCCAGAACTGCGTGAGCGTAGTTATGTAATTGGTTCTTTTGGTAAAAGCTATCATGTGACGGGCTGGAAAACGGGCTATTGCGTTGCCCCACCCAAGCTGATGCGCCTGTTCCGTCAGATTTACCAGTTTGCCAACTTCTGCGGCACCACACCTTGCCAGATTGCGCTCGCTGATTATATGCAACAGCATCCTGAGCATATTCAGGAGCTTCCTGACTTTTATCAGACGAAACGCGACCTGTTTAATGACCAGATTGCAAACTCACGTTTTAAGTTTATTCCATCGCAAGGCACTTATTTCCAAAGTCTGGATTACAGTGCAATCCGTCCTGATCTGAATGACATTGAAATGTGCCAGTTTTTAGCGGAACAGCATAAAATCGTCGCGATTCCGATCTCAGTATTTTATAAAAATGCACCCGATGATCTACGCCTGATTCGTTTCTGCTTTGCCAAAACCGACCAGACGCTGCAACGTGCAGGCGAAATTCTGGTGCAGTGCTGATCAACAAAAAATAAACTGAACAATCATGACTTCAACCTGACTGATGATGGTATGGTGAAAAAAATAGATGTTTCAGGATGAAGCATGAAGGAAACTGAATGACACCACACCAACCTCTGGTGATGCAGCCAAACCTCTGGAAAACCTTTTTTGTCTTTCTGGTTCCCTTGATTGCCACCAATATTTTGCAAAACCTGTCGGGTACGATCAATACCATCTTTGTCGGACAAATGATGGGCGTGGATGCGATTGCCGCCGTTTCAGTGTTCTTTCCAATCCTGTTCTTTCTGCTTGCCTTTGTAATTGGGATCTCGGCGGGAACCACCGTGTTGGTGGGACAGGCCTGGGGTGCCCAGAATCTTGAGAAAGTGCGCTGTGTGATTGGTTCAACCCTGTTCATGACCCTGATTGGCGGTAGTGTGATTGCGGTTTTAGGCGTGATGATGGCTGAACCCATGTTGAAATTGCTGGGTACAGATGCCAAGGTCATGCACCTGTCACTACCCTATGTGCAATGGATGCTGGCAGGTAGCCCGCTGTTATTTGTCTATATTATCTACACCTCAATTCTTCGCGGTGTCGGTGACAGTGTGACACCATTGATTGCTTTAAGCCTGACTAGCCTGATTGGGCTGGCGGTTACGCCTGTGTTGCTGAAAGGCTATTTTGGCTTTCCCGCCCTCGGGATTATTGCACCAGCCATCGCAACCATTCTGGGCTATGCAGCCGTACTGGTTTTTCTAGGGTTTTATCTCAATTATAAAAACCATCCGCTTAAGATTGATCGCCCACTTTTACAGCATATTCGTCATGATGCCACACTAAGCAAACTGATCTTAAAACTGGGAATTCCAACGGGTATCCAGATGGTCACCACCTCTCTGGCAGGCTTGGTGATTATTGGCCTGATCAACCATTACGGCGCACACGCCACCGCGGCTTATGGAGCAGTCAATCAGGTGCTGAACTATATCCAGTTTCCAGCACTGTCAATTTCAATTGCGGCCTCCATTTTTGCCGCGCAGGCGATTGGTGCTGGCAAGCCCGATTTACTGGCAAAAGTCACCCGCACCGCTTTAGGCATGAATTTCCTGTTTACAGGCAGCCTGATTGCACTCGCCTATTTATTCTCAAAATATTTAATGGCACTGTTTATTACTGATCACAGCGTGATTGAGCTTGGACAGCAATTGCTGTTTATTGTGCTGTGGGCTGTTTTATTCTTTGGGGCAAGCGCGATTTTTGCATCAATCATGCGGGCCAGTGGTACGGTGAATGTCCCAATGCTGATCAATATTTTGACCATCATCCTGATTGAGGTGCCGTGTGCGTATGGATTCAGCAAACTTTGGGGCCTGTCAGGCATCTGGATTGCCTATGCACTGTCTTTCGTCTGCCTGTGTATTTTTCAGGCGAGTTACTATCAGTTTGTCTGGAAGAAATCCAAGATTGAAGTGCTGATTTAGCATCACCCATTTTCAAATTAAGTAAAAAAGCCATTCTGTTTAGAATGGCTTTTTCTATCATGATGCCAAGACTTACATCATTTTCGTCGCAATCGCTGCGATACGTTGATAACCCGTTGGGAATAAACGCTGGAAAGAATCCACAATACGCGCATCTGTACCGATCAGCAGACGGCGCTTGTCTTTCAATACCGCATTGAGAATTTGACGGGCCGCCTCTTCTGGTGGCGTACGCAGGAACTTGTCAAACTGCTTGATGGACTTGTTCGGGTCCATACCCAGACTCTTCAGGCTGTCATTCATTTTCGCCGCTTTTGCGATATTGGTGCGGATACCACCTGGGTGTACGCAAAGTGAGCTTACACCACTCTTTTCAATATCAAGTTCCTGACGCAATGATTCAGTAAAGCCACGTACCGCGAACTTGGTTGCGTTATAAGCTGACTGTGTTGGCTGCGAGGTGAGGCCAAAAATACTGGAGATGTTGATGATATGACCATCTTTGGTTTGCTTGATGAATGGCAGGAATTCCTTGGTGCCGTAAACCACGCCCCAGAAGTTGATCCCTACGATCCATTCTAGATCTTCATAGCTTGCACCTTCCACAGTTGAGCCCAAAGCCACACCCGCGTTGTTGAAGATCATATTCACTGAACCATGATCCTGTACCGTTTCCTGCGCCCACTGTTTCACCGCATCACGGTTTGAAACATCAAGTACCTTGGTGGTTACAGTCACTGGATACTGTTTTACCAGCTCAACAGTTTGCGCCAGTCCCTTTTCATTGATGTCACTCAATGACAAATGGCAGCCCTGTTTAGCCAATAAAACTGCGAGTTGCTGCCCAATCCCAGAACCTGCACCTGTGATCGCCGCGACTTTATTTTTAAAGTTTTTCATTGCCTATCCTTTGTATTGCGAATGAGATGCACATAGTTCGCCCCAATCATGCGTTGTCATGTGCAGTTTAAGCTGTAACCAATATAATTTTGACAATACAGGTTGTCAATATAGTACAATGGACCTTTAAGACAAATGGCAATAACCAACACCTTACATGTCATAATAGGCCTATTTACATTTTATGACTGAACATGGTTAAAAGAGACAAGGTGGATTTTCAAAATTTGGTTATGCTAGGTCAGCACAACATTGTTGAAATACAAATAACCATGATCTACATGATTTAAAGACTTTTTAGGGAACGGTTTTCTCAATGGCAACTCAAGATCGATCGACACGCAAGAAAAACACGGCTGATAGCAAAGAACGTCAGTTCAAGGGTCTCTCCCTAACTGAGCGCAAGGAAGCACGCCGCGAAAAACTGATTGAGGCAGGCATTGCCATGTATGGCACACAGGGATTCTTCTCCGTGACAGTCAAGGATGTCTGTAATGAAGCCAAGCTGACTGAACGGTACTTCTATGAATCATTTAAGAAAAGTGAGGAACTGTTTCAGACGGTTTTCCTGAAAATGATTGAGAAAATGCAGACCTGCCTGACCCAGGCGGTACTCATGGCCGCGCCTGAACCGAAGAACATGGTTACGGCGGGATTGTCCGCCCTACTCAGCACCATTAAGGATGACCCACGCATGGCACGGATCATTTATATTGATGCCATGCTGGTGCAGGATTTACATAATCAGGCCACCATTCAGGAAACCCTGACCCAGTTCGACCGTATCATTCAGGGCTTCGTGATGATCACCATGCCCAATGCCCCACAGAGTGCCGAAGAAGTGTCTTTAATGGCAACAGGGCTGAATGGCTATGTCACGCATATTATTATCCGTTGGGTTTCCGAGGGTTTCAAGCAGCCGCTGGAGGATGTTTTAGCGGCCTGTTGTGCAGTGTTCCTGTCCTTTATTGAGACCACAGCCAAAAAAAATTAAAATCGTTTTACAGTTTTATGACAGATACAACCCTAAAACTGAGGTAGAGTTAAATAAATGAATTGCATGGCTTTATTGATCGTTTAACTGTCATCATTTGGTCACTGCTCTGCCCCACAACTGTCACAATTTATTGCTAAATTCGACTTTATCAGCTCTTTTGCAATGATATTGTCATAATTAATCTTTGTAATAAGCCTGTCATAACTAAAAAACCATATTTAAGGGTATTGCGCTGTGAAAGATGACTATATTTTAATTGTCGATGATGAGCTACCAATCCGCGAAATGATCCATACCTCTCTGGATATGGCGGGCTTCCAGTGTCTACAGGCTGAAGATGCCAAACAGGCGCACCAGATCATCGTTGATCAGCGTCCCGCACTTATTCTGCTGGACTGGATGCTTCCAGGCGGAGTCAGTGGTGTGGATCTGTGCCGCCGCCTGAAACGCGATGAGAACCTGGCGGAAATTCCCGTGATCATGCTCACCGCCCGTGGTGAGGAAGACCATAAGGTACAGGGTCTCGACGCAGGTGCGGATGACTACATGACCAAGCCATTCTCCACCCGTGAACTGGTGTCACGCATCAAGGCGGTGTTGCGCCGTGCCAATGCGCTCAGCGGTGAAAAGGTGATTGATGCCAATGGCCTGATGCTTGATCCTGTCAGCCAGCGAGTCAGTTTTGGCAACAGTATTTTAGATATGGGGCCAACTGAGTACCGCTTGCTGGCATTCTTTATGACCCATCCTGAACGTGCCTATACCCGTGCCCAATTGCTGGATCAGGTCTGGGGTGGTAATGTCTATATTGAGGACCGTACCATCGATGTGCATATCCGTCGCCTGCGCAAGGTGCTGGAACCATTTGGGGTGGATCGTTTTGTACAGACGGTACGCGGTACAGGCTATCGTTTCTCTACACGCGCTGATTTAGCAGCAGGTTAAAATCCTTTATGTATGAACCCTATCCCGTCCCTGAACTGGCACGTGAACACCAGCGTTTTCGCTACAGCAGTTTATGGACGTTTGCAAAACAGGATTTAAGGCTGCTGCTGTTTTTCTTATTGATTGCAAGCTTGATTGGATTCGGGGTCGGATACTTCTGGAGCTGTGTTTTTATCGCGTTCGTGGTTTTTTTTGCCCTCCAGCTACGCTCGCTTTATCTGGTCAATGACTGGATTTCCAACCGTCCCTACGATGTGCCACCCAACCTCAATGGTATCTGGGGTGCATTGCTGTTCAATGTCTACCGTGCCCAGCGTCAGGAACGTATTGTTCAGGCAGAAATGGTCGGACTGATCGACCGCGCACAATCCTCTCTGGTGGCGTTGGCTGAGGCAGTGGTCTTGATTGATGACCAGCATCAAATTGAATGGTGGAATCCCGCTGCGGAAAAATTACTGGGGATTAGCCCATTGGACCGTGGACGTAACTTGCTGGCGATTTTACGCCAACCCAACTTTATTGACTATTTCAAGCATAGTGATCAGGCACCCGATGGCATTCGTCTACAGGCCAAAATGGATGAAGAACATTATGTACAGGTGAAACTGACCCGTTTTGGGGGTGAAAGTCGGTTGCTGGTCGCCTATGACATTACCCGCATGCACAACCTTGAGCAGATGCGTAAGGACTTTGTCGATAACATCTCACACGAACTACGGACTCCATTGACCGTGCTCAGTGGCTATATCGAAACCTTTACCGATCAGGATGACATTACCCCACGCTGGAAACGTGCCTTTACCCAAATGCAGTCACAAACCAAGCGTATGAATGCCCTGGTCAATGACCTGCTGCTGCTTTCCAATCTGGAAAATAACAAGAAAGTGGCAAAAAACCAGATCATTGACATGCCCAACCTGATGAACCAGCTGTTTGATGATGCCCGTGCCTATAACCTTGATTATGGTCATACCCTGAATCTGGATATTGACAGTCACTGTGACCTGATTGGTTCGGATATGGAAATTGCCAGTGCGTTCAGCAACCTGATTACCAATGCCATTAAATATACCCCTAAAGGCGGCATTATCACCATTGGCTGGCATGAAGATGGTGATCACGCCTACTTTACAGTCCAGGACACTGGTATTGGTATTAACCCCAAACACCTGCCCCGCCTCACCGAACGTTTCTATCGGGTGGACAGCGCACGTAGCCGCCAGACAGGGGGAACAGGTCTGGGCCTCGCCATTGTCAAGCACGTGCTGATGCAGCATGGCGCACATCTGGAAATTAGCTCGAAAGAAAACGAGGGTTCAACCTTTACTGCGGTTTTTCCGAAAGAACGCCTGTACCGAATGTTGTAAAGTTTAGGGTATCTGCCCTTCCCTCTGCGTTTAAATTTAGCTATTATCCTGTCTAGATTTTTCGCTGTAGACCAAAGATGAAGCCTTATACCTATGTATCCCTGTTCAGTAGCGCTGGCGTGGGATGCTATGGATTTAAACAACAGAATTTCGACTGCGTCCTCACCAATGAGCTGATTGAAAGACGCATGGATGTTCAGAAATGCAATGCCAAATGCAGCAACCCGCAAGGCTATCTGTGTGGTGACATTACCCTGCCTGAAATCCAGAAATATGCCCTGGATCATATACAGCAATATAAAAAAGACCATGCGTTAAAGGACATTGATGTGGTTATTGCCACCCCGCCGTGTCAGGGCATGTCAGTGGCAAACCATAAAAAGACCGAGAACGAAATTGTCAGAAACTCGCTGGTACTTGAAGCCATTCACATGGTTTCCTTGATCAAGCCGAAAATCTTTGTCTTTGAAAATGTGGCCGCATTTATGAACACCAAGTGTGGTAAAGAAGGGCGGGAACGCAAGATTTCCGAGGCAATTCATGAAGAACTCGCTGCGGATTATGTTTTTGATTCAAGGATTCTCAACTTTAAGGATTATGGCGCACATTCCAGCCGCTCGCGCTGTCTGGTGCTGGGGATCAGGAAAGACCTGTCTCAAGATATCGCACTGTCTCAGCTTTGGCCCATTCAGGAATCCGCCAAGAGCATGAAAGAGCTGATCTTTGACTTACCCCGCCTAAGTGTCATGGGAGAAATTTCCAGGAACGACATTTATCATAACTTTAAGGCATATAAACCACATATGCGTGCATGGATTAGCGACTTAAAACAGGGGGAAAATGCCTTTGACAATGCTGATCCACTGAAACGTCCACATCAGGTCAAGGATGGTGTTATTGTTCCCAACGTGAATAAAAACGGGGATAAATACAACCGACAACTCTGGGATAAAACCCCGCCCTGCGTGCATACACGGAACGATATTTTAGCCAGCCAGAATACCGTGCATCCAGAAGATGACCGCGTGTTTAGTCTCAGGGAGCTGATGATTTTTATGAATGTCCCCGCTGGATTTAAATGGAGCCAGCAGGATGAGACCGTATTGAATCAATTAAGTTTAACTGACAAACAGGCTTATCTGAAAAAGCATGAGGTCAACATTCGGCAAAGTCTGGGAGAGGCTGTTCCAACCATTATCTTTTCAAAGATTGCTAAAAACATTAAAGAGGCTTTAGCAAATGTTGAAGAATAAGGACAGCTACCTCAAGCAGGTGATCAGCAGTCATCGTTTAGAAGTGTTTGAGGAAAACAGGAATTTTATCCTGAACAATCCACTGTCTTTATCTATCCATGACCTGTCACGGATTGCGGAACTCACCAACAGCCATCAGGAATCGACCGCTGCCTATTATACCGACCCCATGACGGTATCCACACTCTGCCAGAACCTGCCTGAATTTCATCAAAAAACCATCCGAATACTGGAACCCTCTGTAGGAGTGGGAAATATCCTGCGCGAGGTGATTGCCAAATATAAGGATACGGTTGAATCCATTGAGGTTGATGCGTTTGATATTAACCAGCATTCATTGGAAATCTGTGAGATTCTGATGGATAAAACATTTGGTGCATTAAAAAATATCAAGATCAACTATATTCATGATGATTTCCTGCAATACCAATTTCATCAACATTACGATTTAGTGGTTGGCAACCCTCCCTTTATAAAAATAAAGGGAAAGTATAGAGAGAACTTGCGTACAGAATTAAATAATCCTGTTGCTGACAATAGTGCAGCTTTTTTTCTGGATAAGGCCATTAGTCTAGCCCAGCATGTCGCCTTAATTCTGCCTAAATATTTTCTACATAACATGGATTTCTCAGTTTCCAGAGAGAAAGTAAAACAGCTAGCGATCAATAAAATTGTTGATTTTGGAGAAACAGGTTTTAAAGGTGTACTGATTGAAACCATTTGCCTGTTTATTGATACTCAGGCAGTTTCAGAAAATTCCTCTACACAAGTGATTTCTATCCCAAAGAAAATCAATATTCTTCAGAAGCAGGCCGACATTACCCAGCCTACGTTTCCAAACTGGCTAATCTATATTGATGAATCTTTTCAAAAACTGGCTGCCAAAATGCAGTTTGGTATTTTCACTGTCTTTCGGGATCGGCAGATTACTTCCAAAATATTAAAATCCACAGGCGACATTTGGGTGATTAAATCCAAAAATATTCCGAGAACTGGGGAAGCCATTTACCATATTGAGGATGACGCATTTATTGATCGGGAACATTTATCCAAGCTTGCCGTTGGGCAATATTTAGAACGGGATGATGTGTTTCTGAGTCCGAATATGACCTATTATCCAAGGGTGGTGAAAAAACCTAAACACTGTATTGTGAATGGTTCTGTTGCAATTTTCGATTTAAAGGCAGACATCAGCATTTCTGAAGAAGATTTATTATTTTTTGCATCGGCTGAGTTTGAAGCATTCTACCGTATTGCCAGAAATCATAGCACCCGTTCATTGAATATTGATAATATTGCAATATTTTATTTTGGTAAGAGACAGCATCGTGTTTAACGAAAATCATCTGGAACAGTTTCTAAATCAGTCTAACTATGATATCAGGCTATCGAATAATGCCAGATGGATCGATCAGAAATGTACGCCAGATGTAGTTTGTATTATTGCCGACTGTATTCTGAACTATATTGAATCCAGCCAGAAAACCACTTTTCTAACCAAGGAAATCTGGAATTCAGAATATGCCAAAGAAATTTCAGATATTTTCTCAAAACCCGATGTCACCAGTTCAAGTGCACAAAATGAATACGATAAATTCTTTCAGCAACCTATGGAGCTTCTCAGTTACTCAGGACTGTTATTGAAACAAAAACAGGGAAACCAGAATTTATATACTGTTCAGAATATTGAGTTACTGGAATATATCGCCCGCCGGGAAAGAAACTGTCTCAACTTTTTAACCCACTATATAACAAAAGTCCTGAAAGACAGTGGCATATATATCCACTTTGAAAGCTTCTTCGGTACACCAAATACAAACACTTTTTCACAGCTTAAAGATCAGTTTGAATCGTTTATGATTCAACATACAGCGATCAATACTGAGATTGAATGTAGACGTATTTTTACCAAGGTGCTTAATCCCCTGTCTTTTACCCTAAAAAATTACGGTACAGAAAGTGGACGCCTTTCCCCACAAAAAATCACCTATGACCAACTGATGTACAACCGCTTAAACTTTAGGGATTTATATAGCAACAAACCTAAAGATGTCACCCGAAATGAATATGAACCCACAGTCCCTGAAAAACTGAAGCTGGAAAAATTCTGGAAATATAATTCCAACAAGGCCAAGAAGTTACTGAGAGCATTTAATGACGAGTTTCGAAATCGCATTTCAGAACATGGGGACGATTTGGCAAACTGTGAGGCAACCCATATTCACCATATTTTTCCTGAAGCCATGTATCCCTCTATTTCTGGAACCGTTGAGAACCTCATCGCCTTAACCCCATCCCAACATTTAAATCGGGCGCATCCACTCGGTAAAACACAGGAAATTGATAAAGGCTACCAATATCTACTGCTCATCTCTAAAATGAAAAGTATTGAAATTAATTTAAGTCAGTCTACGATTCCACAAATTTATGATTTTAATCAATTCAGGGAAGTTTTGGCTGTGGGCTTAGATCAACCACAGATTCATGAGATTCCAGACCTTGATTTTGCTTCAATGGCAACGGTTATAGATCATTACTTTCAATAAAAAACAGAAAAGCTGAGAATTTAAGAGGATATCTATACGATATCCCTTAACTCAGAAGTTCTAATATTTGCACATGCCTGAGGGTAATATCCCCCAAATGGCTTGTATTCAGTGGGCTGATAGTTCTGGAGAATATGCTGGCTTTCGATCATGCCAATCGGATACCAATACTGACCTACAGGATTCCACTGGTTGCTATTTTGTGGACGCAAGAAACAGCCAAACATGACCATGTCATAATGCGCTAGTAAAGGATACTGCCCTGCGACAATCAGCCGCCGTCCGTATGCCTTGTCATCATGTATCTGACGTGTTGTCACGGCATTGACCAATTGCATGCTTGGCAAGGTCTCCGTCTTTACATCAACCCGACCACCATTATGCATAAAATCATAATCGTCGGGACGTAAGTAGTTGTCCCGAATATTTGCACGCCAATCTATGCCCAAATAGGCTTGGCAAGAAAATTCGCCCAAGAAACCAATAACTTGCCTAGTATCTTCATTTAAATACCCTAAATTAAAGTGGGGATGTAGATAGTTGTTTCTTTTCGCAACTTCATTCTGGGCTGCGCTCAGCATTTCTTGTGTTATTTTGATCATTAAGCATATCTGTTATATCAATTAAACCCATTAAGCTCTGGGTTTGGTTAAGTTGACTCGAATAAATCGAAAAATAATTATAGGCAATCATAATAAAAAAAGCCCGACATCCTGTCGGGCTTTTTTCGTATTTCGTTACTAGGTGCAACTCCTGTCATACCTCACGTCCTGATGCCTGAACTTATCATTTTTGTTTTATGTTCTGGAACTTCCTGTTCCTGATGAGTTCATAATAGGAAATTTTCTGGGGTATGGAAATGCGCCATTGACTGGAATTGGTGTAAGAAAAAGCGTACAGGGTTTAGTAGGTAGAAAAAATTTATAAATAAAATTTCTCATAAATACCCTCTATAAATAAAAATTAATTTGAAAAGAGGTCTTACCTATTTTTAAAAATATAAAAACCGCTTAAAATCAAGAAGATGATTTGAAAAACAATCCACCCTAATGCTGAATAATTAGAACATTGTGTAATAGAATCATAAACAATTTCCTTATAAGATACTGTTTCCATCATATTTAGTAAGATCAGTTCTAAAAATAATAAAAACAATGTAATGGTAGAATATAACCATTTGTTTTTTATAAAAATTAAAACCACTGAAAAGATAATAGATAATAGACCACACATCCCTAGCATAGATGGGTCATTCGCCGAGACTCCATTTAGCTCTTTAAAATAGGTAATAGTCCCTATAGCAATATATTCATGAATACATAAATCTTGGCCAAATTTATCAATCGTATATCCACCTATACCTGATAGGAATAAAAACACTATAGCTACATATCTAATCATAAGTTACAAACTCAATTTTAATGATGGATCAAATTTCCATGTCTCAACTTGTCGTTCAGTAACAAAAGCTTCCTAAAGCCAATCAGGGTTTGTCTCATCCAATATTCTTTGTTAAACCTAACGACATTAATTGACGTACTAGATGAATTCATACTTTACTCTAACAGCGGTCAATTACATAATCGTGATTTAATAAGGGGAAATTAATGAAAGCAATAATGATTAGAAGTCCAATGTCTGTAGTAGAAAAAGATCAGATTGGATATGGTTGGGCTAAAGTAGATTTTTCAGAACATGAAAATGCCACTGATGTAATTGCCAAAATAAATGAAGAATATCCCAATGGTATTGGTAGACATTCCAATAGTATAAAAAGATTTTTTAACTTAACTACTGGAGATATTGTTGTCGTACCATTATCCAAAGCAATTGCCATTGGTATCGTAAATGGTAAAAAATCCTTTGATCAAAACTTGGCCAAAGCTAAAGCCTGCAATCTTATTTCAGTAAATTTCTTTAGAACTAATAATGGGCATATTCTACGAATACCTAGAAAATCTCTCACCCAAGGCTTTGAAAGTCGTCTAAAAGTAAGAAAGTCAAATACAAACCTGACTGATTTTAAAGATGAAATTACTAGAATCATTGATTCTATAAAATCTACTGGTGCATATAAACAAGAAACATACCTGCTAGAGAAAATATCAGAAGCAGAGCAAAAATTTAAAAAAGATCTTCTTGACTCTATAACATCGGGAACAACTTGGTTGTCTGCTGGTGGAAATGGACTAGAACAACTGGTTAAAGAGCTTCTTGTTATTGAAGGTTATACAGCAACTATTCAACCTAAAAATCAATCTTCTGATATCTCTGATATAGATATTATCGCAAGTCGAATAGACCGTTTTTCGGAATCTAATTTACTGATACAAGTTAAACACCATGCAAATATATCAGGTAGTCACGGACTTAAGCAATTGATGGCTTTCAACGATTTTGAGGATATGGAATACCAAAAGTGGTTTATAACTACAGCAGATATGACTGATTCATCATTGGATCTAGCTTCTCAAAACAACATTAGAGTTATGGTTGGTTCTGATTTTATTGATTGGGTTTATGAGAATATTTCGGATTTATCTTATGCAACAAAACAACAGTTAGGCATTATTGAAATACCACTACTTTTAAAATAGCCATACAACAATTATTTAAAAAAGCCCCTTAAAAATTTTCAGGGGCTTTTTTATCTGTAAATTTAAACCGAATGCCCTAACCGCTCGCCCATTACTACAGTCGAATTGGCTTTAAACTGTTCTTCCCACACTATTTTATCTTTTTCAAACAATACCACAGCAGTAGAACCGAGGTAGAAACGTCCAAGCTCAGCCCCTTTATCCAATTGCAGTTGATGATGCTGTAACTCAACTTTACCTGTTGGTTTCACCTTACCTGTTGCAACAATTTCAATGCCAGCCACAATCATCGCACCAACCAACACCACCGCCATACGGCCCAGCTCGGTATCAAACAGGCACACCATACGTTCGTTACGCGCAAACAAGCCTGGTACATTTTCCGCAGTTGTTTGGTTTACTGAAAATAACTCACCTGGAATATATAAGGTTTCGGTCAATGTGCCAGCGAATGGCATGTGTACACGGTGGTAATCTTTTGGCGATAAATAAACAGTTGCAAATTGTCCATTCTGAAATGGTTTAGCCAATTGCGGATCACCAATCAATTTCTCAACAGAAAAACTTTGTCCTTTAGCCTGAAAAATATCGCCCGCCTCAATCTTACCCAACTGAGAAATCGCACCATCGGCAGGGCAAACAATACTATCGGCACGCTCATCCACACCACGCACACCCTGTTTTAATGCGCGAGTAAAGAATTCGTTGAATGACTTATATTGCTGTGCATTGCTTTGTTCAGCAATACTCATATCAATACCATATTTTGCCTTGAACGCCTGAATAACAGCAGTTTTCACCAAAACATTTTCACTTGCGGCAACCTTGCCAATCACACGGCTCAATTGGTGTTGTGGCACAAGATTCTGTGCTTTGATAAACAGTTGTTTTTTTAAATCTGCTGCAAAACTCAAGATGGTGACTCCCCTGAAATAATAGGACTATCGAGGCGATTGCCCCATTCACTCCACGCACCATCGTAGGCCCTGACTTGCCAGTTAAGCAATCGCGCCAAAATATACGCCAAGCCCGAACGGTGATGTGACTGACAGTACACCACCACAGGTTGCTGTAAATTAAAGCCTAATTGCTCCAAACGTTGTTGAGTGCGTTCAAGCGGGTGCAATTTTAGATGATTTTCACGATTAAGGGCAGTACTCCATTCAAAATGCAGTGCATTTGGGATGTGGCCCCCACGACGCGCGGCCAAACGAAGTCCCGTATATTCCTCATTGGTACGGCAGTCCCAAAGCTGGATATTTTCTTGCTGAACCTGCTGCAACAGCTCGTTGTACTCAATCCGATGCTGTTGCACGGTATCCAGATCAACCTGTAGCAGATCAGTGACAGGGATGACTTTTTCAACTTCTGCGGTAGTAGGTAGACCAGCACCCAGCCAGCCATGAATTCCGCCATTGATCAAACTCGTACGGGTAAAACCAAGACAATGTAGATTCCAGATCAGTCGCCCTGCCCAAGCACCGCCCTCATCATCATAAACCACGACATGATGCTGCGGTGAGATATTCAGCTTTTCAATCAGGGTTTGTAATCCCTGTACATCGGGCAATAGACCATTGGCCTGTTCCTGTTGCGCCACCAGATACTTTGGCTGCAAATGAATCGCATGCGGGATATGCAATTGTTCATAAACCGATGCTCGGCTTAAATCAATAATACGAATCAACTCATGCCCCAAGTAAGGCACAAGCTGCTCAGGTTCAATCAGCAAATCAAGTTTAAAGTCTACATCTGTCATGGTTAGGGGTCTTGTCGCCACAGCACTGGAATGATTTTAACATAGCCTACTTTTTATCTTTGTCTGATTTTTTGCATTCGTTTAGCAAAAAAGAAGATATAGATTACATCACTTCCTCAATCTCAAACACCTGACGTAAATACGCCAGAAATGTATCGTTATCGGTCATGGTTTTTCCTGGGCTGTCCGAAATCTTCGCCACTGACTGCCCATTACACTCCACCAGTTTTAACACGATATTCAGCGGTGTCTGCCCCATATCATTGGTGAGGTTGGTGCCAATCCCAAAACTGACCTGAAAACGGTCCTTAAAATATTGATGCAATAACCATGCTTTTTCCAGATTAAGGCCATCACTAAAGGTCAGCATCTTGGTCTTGGTATCAATCTTTAATTGACGATAATGTGCATAGGCCTTGTCACCCCACTCATAGGGATCGCCACTGTCATGGCGCAAACCATCAAACAGCTTGGCAAAATACAGGTCAAAATCACGCAGGAACGCATCCATCCCCACCACATCGGTCAGGGCAATCCCCAGGTCACCCCGATATTCCTGTACCCATGCCTCCAGCGCGGCTTTCTGAAAATTGCGCAACCGCACATCCAGCGCCTGAAATGCCTGTAAAAACTCATGTGCCATGGTTCCAATCGGGCTGATACCCAACTCTTTCGCCAACAGTACATTGCTGGTGCCACGGAACACTTGCGGTGCAGCATCATGAAACGCCTGCACCACATGCTTTTGCCAGTCAAAACTATAACGGCGACGGGTGCCAAAGTCTGAAACCAAGAATGGGGGATCATTGTCCTGCTGTTGCTGGGCATAGTGTTGCAGTTGGACCAGCTTGTGCTGTAATCGGCGCTCACCCTCAGCCCAAACCTCATCGGTACGGATACGGCGGAAATACAGTTCATTGACAATGGCCAAGACAAAGATTTCAAACATCATGGCCTGCACCATCGGCCCCTCAATCCGAATATCCAGCCGCCCTGCCGCATCAATACTGGCCTGAATAAAACGTCGCTTGAGCTGGAACAGCTCCAGATAGTCAACAAAGTCACTCTTGATGAAGCGCAGTGAACGGAGGTACTGCAATTCATCCTCTTTAAAGCGAAGTTCGCACAGTAAATCGAGCTGATGGTTGAGATCATCCAGAATTTCCGTCAAGGGATAGGCGGTATCCTCCAGATTTCGGCAACGGAATAAATAAACACTGTGCGTTTGTGGAAACTGGTGCAGTACCACTTGCAGCATGGTGAATTTATACAGGTCGGTGTCCAGTAAAGATTGAATGATGGCAGACATAGGCGATGGTTTTAACCAATTCTTTTGCATAATATAAGTTGTTATACAACCAAATGGCTGGGGTTGGATAGTAGACTTTTGCTGCACAGTCAATTTTCAGGCCCATTTGTCTGCTAAAATTCCCTGTCTTTTTCATCTATCTTTCAATGTTATGCGCGCATTAATCCAACGGGTTCTCGAAGCCAAGGTCGTGGTTGAGGGTCAAACCACAGGTGAGATTCAACAAGGCTTACTGGTATTTTTGGGAGTCGGTAAAGAAGATACCCTCGAAAAAGGCCAGAAGCTGATTGACAAGATTTTAAAGTACCGCATCTTTGATGATGAGAATGGCAAGATGGGCTGGAATGTCAGCCAGGCCAATGGAGGCATTCTTTTGGTGTCCCAGTTTACCCTGATGGCACAAACCCAAAAAGGGCTGCGTCCAGACTTTGGGCCTGCAATGCCGCCAGCCGAAGCCAAAGCATTGTATGAACAACTGGTTGAATATGCACGCCAACAATTTGCAAATGTCCAAACAGGTATTTTTGCCGCTGACATGAAAGTGCATTTGGTCAATGATGGCCCAGTGACCTTTAATCTGGAAATTGAATAAGTTTAGGCCATAAAAAAACTCCCGAATTGAACTGCACCCCGAAAGTTGGACACTCTTAGTCTAATTTGAAGGGTGCTTTTTAATGGCTAAATACAACAAAGCATTAAAACTGAAAGTTGTTCAACATTACTTATCAGGTTATGGTTATCCAACAACCTCTAAGTTTTTTAATATTGACCAAAGTCTCGTTCGCCAATCGGTAGCTCAATATAATAAAAACGGTGAAGCAGCTTTTTCTGAAAAACAAAGACATCGGGTACTTTCTCTTGAAATTAAACTGGCAGTGATAGAGTCGGTTCAAACAGATGGTTTATCCGCTCGGGAAGCAATGATTAAATTCGACCTTAAAAGCCCATCACAGGTATTTAATTGGTTGCGTCAATATCGAGAGCAAGGTATAGATGGCTTAAAACCGAAGCCTAAAGGGCGAACCAAACTTATGCCTAAACCGATCAAACTGTCTAAGGCAGACCAAGATAAAACCCAAAAAGAGTTACTGGAAGAATTAGCATATTTACGTGCAGAGAATGCCTTTTTAAAAAAGCTGAAAGCCTTAAGGCTGGAACAGGAAGCAAAAGAAGCTGCCGAACAGCAGCGCTTGCAAGACTTATATCAGGATTAAGGCAAACCTACTCATTAAAGCATTTATTACATGCAGCCAAGATGTCACGCAGTACTTACTATTACCATGTGCAAATATATAAACATGAAGATCAAGATTATGATTTGAAAAAGAAAATCAGGGTAATCTATCATCAGCATAAAGGAAGATATGGTTATCGTAGGATTACCCTTGCCTTGAGGAATTTAGGTTTGGTGATCAATCATAAGTGTGTTCAACGATTGATGCAGTCTATGCAACTTAAATCACGTGTCAGAGCCACGAAATATCGCTCTTACAAAGGACAAGTGGGCAAGATTGCAGACAATGTATTACAACGTCAATTTAAGGCAGAACAGCCCAACCAGAAATGGGTAACTGATGTGACTGAGTTCAATGTTCGAGGTGAGAAGCTTTATCTATCACCAGTCATGGATTTATTTAATGGCGAAATCATAGCTTTCCATATTCAACGCAGACCAGTATTTGGATTGGTGAAAGATATGCTCAAGAAGGCTATAGATAAACTAAAACCTGATGACAAACCGATGATCCATTCAGATCAGGGATGGCAAAACCAAATGCATTATTATCAAGAACAATTGAAACAGAATGGCTTAACACAAAGTATGTCACGTAAAGGAAATTGTTTAGACAATGCCTCTATGGAAAGCTTCTTTGGAATACTGAAATCAGAGTGTTTTTATGGAGAAGAATTTAAATCCATTGATGAACTGGAACAAGTCGTGAAAAAATACATCCACTATTACAACCATGATCGAATCAAGGTGAAACTAAAAGGACTGAGTCCTGTACAGTACAGAAATCAGTCCTTAAAAACCACTTAATCAAACTGTCCAACTTATTGGGGTCAGATCAAATTGGGGAGTTTTTTTATTTAGGCTTATTTGCCTGTTTTTTCTTTAATAAAGGCACGCGCCTGACGAATTTTTTCTTTTACAGGTTTTGGCACTTTAGGTGGGATCAATTTTGCCGCCTGGTTAAACCAAACCAGCAGGCTAAAGTCACCCTCCATTTTGATACTGCCATCCTGCATGCCTGTCATGAAAGCCGTTGGATCACCTTTCACCAAGGTTTTCACGCCCTGCTCACTTGAAGCAAACTGTAAAATAAAGTCGGCCTTTTCTGGATTGCCTGCAACCGTATCAATCTTGCCACGGTTGACAATAATCTGACGCGCCAGTCCTGCATCCGTACCAATCTGGATACGGAATTCACGGTCATGAACCAATTCAATAAACTTTGGGCTAGTACGTGCCAATTGCTTCATACGTAACGCCAAACCTGTCACCAACAAATCTAACGGATCAGTGCTTACATCAACAATAGGTAACTGAATCACAGGTAAAGAAGAAAGCTTCATGACATTTATGCCCACAGTATTATGATGAAAATTAAGACAACTGTATCCTAGCACAATTGTTGCAAAGGCGGTAAAAGCTTTGTTTCAGAAAGTTAGTGCAAAAAAGGCATGCCGAGCATGCCTTTGATGTGATTTATCTTATTATAAATTATCGGCTAGAGCATTGTTGCTGGTCATCCTTGTACACAGGGGTGTGCTCAATATACTGACGGTTTGCCAGCTGTTTCTGCGCCTGCTTGTCTTCACGCAAGAGAATAAATGTCACCATTACCATCGCAAGGCTCAGCGCAGTCAGGTAGCTATAGGCGACTGACATTTCGAACATGGTTTGCACCCCAAAGCGCACCACTTCCAGCAGTCCCCAGCACAGCATACCTGCCAACATAAAACCTAGCCAACGACGATAAGGAGAAAAGAAAACAGCAATAACTGCGACAGCGATCAAGCCAAATCCAACCCACATGGTGAAATTCGCTGCTTCCATAGAAACCTCCGTCTTTAAAAGGATGGTCGGGGTCTTGCCCAGACCTCATCATAATTGTTCTGTAATCTCTAACAGTACTATGTATTGCGTTTGTGTCTTTATGCATTATGGAGCGTTTTTTCCAGAAAAAAAGAGCCTGAAATCAACCATACGACACAAGATGTCGCAATATGCTTTTGTCATTACATTTTTTACAGGCATAAAAGGCCTGAATGTCCATATAGCATCAGTTACAGCGTGTCATTACAAAAAACTATCACGCTGTTTTTAGCTTAAAAAAACTTTTTTCAGAATTTTTTTATCGTTGTTTTTCTATACATTTAGACATAAATATGACGGAATCGTGACGTATTTAAAATAAATAATGCCGCTTGAAAAACGGCATTAAATAAAGCTCAAAACACAGATCGGGACTGATTCAGCACAACCCGCCTTTAAGCACGATTCAGGTCCTTGTCATGCATTCCCAGCAAGTATAGGACACCATCCAGACCGACACTTGAAATCGCCTGATTGGCATTCTGACGCACCAGTGGTTTTGCACGGTATGCCACGCCCAAGCCTGCAATGGCAAGCATTGGCAAATCATTGGCCCCGTCCCCCACTGCCATGACCTGTTCTAGCGAAATACCCATTTTGTCGGCCAAATGACGTAATAATTCAGCCTTACGCGCACCATCAACAATTGCGCCCTTGACCTCACCTGTCACCAGACCATCCCGTACATCCAGAATATTGGCATGCACTTCATCAATTCCGAGCTTGGCCTGTAGGTATTCAGCAAAATACTGGAATCCACCTGACAGGATTGCCGTTTTATATCCCAAGGCTTTCAGGGTTGAAATCAGACGCTCTGCACCTTCGGTCACAGTTAAACGTTCTGCAATTTTTGGTAGAACCGAAGCATCCAGACCTTTTAACAAGGCAACACGGGCACGGAAACTTTGCTGAAAATCCAGCTCACCCTGCATGGCTCGCTCGGTAATTTCAGCCACCTGTGCACCCACACCCGCCTCCAGCGCCAACTCATCAATCACTTCCTGCTCAATCAGGGTTGAATCCATATCGAAGCAAACCAGACGACGGTTACGACGATAGGCATTGTCTTCCTGTACCGCGACATCAATGTTCAGTTCACCCGACAGGCTGAGGCAGGCGGCACGCATGGCCTGCGCGTCCAGCATTTGTCCGCTTAGACCAAACTGGACACAGGCACGGCGTGGAAATGGGCTATCGGTTTCCAGATCCAGTCGACCCGACAAACGTGTCACCGTTTCAATATTAAAGCCCTGACTCGACACAATTTTGGTCACTGCCTGCAAGTGTGCCGCCGTAAGTTCTGGGGCAAGCGCAGTCACGATATAGCGGGTTCGTCCACCCTCGCTCACCCATTGTTCATATTCTGCGTTGGAGATTGGTTTAAATCGCACAGTTAAGCCAATATCATGTGCTAAAATCAGGATCTCTTTCATTGCCAATGCGGTTGCAGTCTCATGATCCGATGCAACAACAATCCCAAGGGTGAGTTGATTATGGATAACAGCCTGACCCACATCGAGTATTTGCAAAGAATGTACGGAGAGCACCTGCATTAATCGAGTAAACTGATTCGGTTGATCTGGTCCTAAAAAGGATATAAGAATGATTTCTCGCATGAATTGACTCGTGGTTGAGCGACAACTATTGTATGTAAGAATCATAACATAACCCAACCTGAATCTATTTGACTCTTATTTATCTTGGAAGTTTAACTTGAATGCGCCACGCCAAGGGCTATTTGCTAGCCTGCTGATTGTAAGTTTTGCACTGCATACCTTTTTATTGGTGATTGCAACAACACATCAACTCAATGAAAACCGCGCCAGCCAGGGACAACTGATGACCAGTCAGCTTGTGGCAGATAGTCTTTCAGAGCTGGAACCCGCCAACACGGTCTCATTGGCACTGGTGGCCAACCGTTATGCAACCAACCCAAGTGTCGCATCCATCCGTATCCTGGATGCCAATAAACAGGTGCTTGCGACCAGTGGCATGGCCAAAACCCGTCAGGGTGAAGTCTTTGTGCGTGATGCCCTGCAAAATGAAAAGAAAGTGGGAACTGTTGAAATCACCTTAATCCAGCCAAGTATTGGTGAGATTCTACGCACACAGTGGCTGGCAATTTTGGCTTCCTTGTTTATCCACTTCCTGATATGGCTGGCTTACCGTGCCATTGCCCGCCCAACACGCAGTGAATACCTTGCGCGTATTAACCAGGAAAATCATCTTAAACATGAGATTCAACGCCTAACCCAGGCGCTGGCGCTGGAAAAACAGAACACAGTGACTTTGGTCGCACAGGCCCAGCAACAAGCCAAAGCCCAGCCAAAACCACGGATTGAAAAGAATCCAGCCGAACAGACCCAGCTTGATCATGAAACGCTGGCACTGAATATCCAGTTTTATGATCCAAAACAGCTACTGAGTAGCGTTAACCAGTCAGTCTCAGTTCCCTACTTCAAGCTTTGCCAGTTATTTTTAGATAAAAGTATCGATCTGTGTAGCAGGCATTATCAAATGGATGCCACACAAATTCGCGTGGTACAGGAGTTTAATGCCGAGGGCGCCATATTATCAACCACACTGGAAAAGCCACATGCGTTGGAATGCCTGATGATGGTGGGTGCGGTATTCCAATTGTTGGCAGAGGTGCTTTACAAACGTTACCGTGAAGATAAACGCTTTGCACTACAGACCCGTGGTGCTGTGACAAGCGCCGTTGATGCGATGCAACTGGACGCGATTGAGGCATCGAAACGCCTCACCCAGCATTTGCATGCAAAAGAGGCTGCTTTGCACCTGAGCCATGACCAGCTTAAAACCATTCAAAATAGTTATGAACTGGTGGCAATGCCAAACCCAAGCAATATCATGACCCGTCATGCCTTTATGATTAACGGCATGAATGAGCAGTGTGCCACTTTGGCGCAAAATCTTCGCACTGAAATCTTGATGGGCAAGAAAGCGAAAGTTTCAAGTGAATCTTCAGATATTCCAGCATCATAACCCATTATCATCTGTTTCCTGACAGACCTGATTGCTTTTCCAGAGAATCAGGCTTTTGAATTGATCAAGAAGCACAGGCGAAATTTGTTAAAATGCGGTAAACTATGCTCGGTTTATCGAATATGAGTGCCTTGAAAGGCAATAAAAAGGTGAAAGCGAATGCCGCTGAGTCGTGTTGAAGAGCTTGTCGCAGATATTCGTGCAGGCAAAATGGTCATCCTGATGGATGATGAAGATCGTGAAAATGAAGGTGACCTGGTCATCGCCGCAACGCATGTGCGCCCTGAAGATATTAACTTCATGATTACCCATGCACGCGGTTTGGTCTGCCTGACACTCAGCCGTGAACGTTGTAAACAACTGAATCTTCCGTTGATGGTTGACCAAAACGGCGCACAGCACGCGACCAACTTCACCCTCTCAATTGAAGCGGCTGAAGGCATCAGCACAGGCATTTCCGCTGCTGAGCGCGCGCATACCATCCGCACCGCGGTTGCGGCACATGCCAAGCCAAGCGATATCGTTCAGCCAGGCCATATTTTCCCATTGATGGCGCAACCAGGTGGTGTACTGCACCGTGCAGGCCATACCGAGGCAGGCTGTGACTTAACCCGCTTGGCAGGCCTTGAGCCAGCGTCTGTGATCTGTGAAATCATTAATGATGATGGCACCATGGCACGTCGTCCTGATCTGGAAGTGTTTGCGGAAAAACATGGTCTTAAAATTGGTACCATTGCCGACCTGATTCATTACCGCATGACCAATGAACAAACGGTTGAGCGTTTGTCCCAAGAAACCATTGATACTGAATACGGTGCGTTTGAGCTATACAAATACCGTGAAATTGGCAATCCAGACATCCATCTGGCGTTGGTGAAAGGTGAACCAAAACAAGGTGTCACCACAGTTCGTGTGCATGGTTTCAATCCTGTACGTGACTTGCTAAAACTCAATAAAGCAGATGGCTCCACAGCATGGAGTCTGGACCTCGCACTGAGAACCATCTCAGAGAGCGACCGTGGTGTATTGGTATGGATTGGACAGGACCATCTGGAAGATCTGGGTCATGCGATTCATCACCTGAATCAGCCAAAGCCTTTGAAATCCAATGCCGCCCTCTCCCAGCAATATCAGACCATTGGTGTCGGTGCACAGATTTTACGTGATCTGGGTGTTGAGAAAATGAAACTGTTGAGTTCACCACTTCGTTTCAATGCCCTATCAGGATTTAATTTAGAGGTAGTGGAATACATCACTGCCGATCAAGTCACAGCAAAATAATCGAGGTTGTTATGGCAATTCGCCGAATTGAAGGTTTACTACATCTCGCAAGCGAAGGTCGTTATGCGATCTTGGTTGGTCGTTTCAACAGCTTCGTGGTTGAACATTTACTGGAAGGTGCGATTGACACCTTAAAACGTCATGGCGTTGCAGAAGATGCGATTACCGTGATTCATGCGCCTGGCGCATGGGAACTGCCAATCGTTGCGAAAAAGTTGGCTGCCTCCAACAAGTTTGATGCCATCATTGCCCTCGGTGCAGTGATTCGTGGCAGCACACCACACTTTGACTTTGTTGCGGGTGAATGTGCCAAAGGTTTGGGTGTGGTTGCACTTGAAAGCACTATGCCTGTAATCAATGGTGTGTTGACAACTGACAGCATTGAGCAGGCAATTGAACGTTCTGGTACGAAAGCAGGTAACAAGGGTAGCGAAGCTGCATTGACTGCAATCGAAATGGTTAACTTATTAAAGGCAATTTAAAGCATGTCGCAAACACTTCAGGCCGCTTATGCAGCGAAACGCAAAGCACGTCGTTTTGCTGTACAAGGGATTTATGAATGGCAAATGAGTCAGAACCCTGTCCATGAAATTGAGGCACGCACTCGTGTTGAAAATGCCATGCACAAGGTTGACCTTAACTATTACCATGAATTGCTCACTCAAGTGGTTGCCCAACATGACGCTCTGGATGAGTTGCTCATCCCTGTCCTTGACCGTGAGTTAAATGCCCTCGATGGCGTGGAACTTGCCACTTTACGACTCGGTGCCTATGAATTACGGGATCATCTCGAAGTTCCATACCGTGTGGTGCTGGATGAAGCGATTGAGCTGGCAAAACACTTTGGTGGTGCGGACAGCCATAAATACATCAATGGTGTACTGGACCGTCTTTCCTCAAAGCTTCGTGAAGCTGAAAAACAGCAAGCTAAATAACAGGCTTGTGTCATGGCTGAGTTTTCAATTATTGACCAATACTTTAAACGCGCATCAAAATCTGGTGTCAGTTTAGGAGTTGGTGATGACTCAGCCATTGTTACACCTCCTCCCTCACAACAACTGGTGATCTGTACCGATACACTGGTTGCTGGTCGTCATTTTCCCCTAAACACTTCAGCACATGCCATCGGCTGGAAAAGTGTGGCGGTCAATTTATCCGACCTTGCTGCAATGGGTGCAAAACCGCATAGTATTTTACTGGCATTAAGCCTACCAACAGTTGATCATGGCTGGCTGGCTGGCTTTAGTCAGGGACTATTCGATTGCTGTGATCAATTCGGTGTCAGCCTGATTGGTGGCGATACCACACAGAGTTCCCAACTGACCATCACGGTCACGGCACTGGGCTGGATTGAACACGGTCAGGCTGTCACGCGTGCAGGCGCTCAGGTCGGCGACTATATCTGTGTCAGTGGGCAGATTGGAGATGCCGCATTTGGGCTACAGCATCTTGGTCATGCCCTACAGCAACGACTTGATTATCCAACGCCACGTTGTAATTTAGGACAGCAGCTCAAAGGTCTGGCCTCCAGTATGATTGATGTTTCGGACGGATTGGCCCAGGACTTGGGACATATTCTCAAAGCATCCAATGTCGGTGCAAAACTACAACTTGAGCAGCTTCCAATTAATGAATCACTCAAAAAGCTGGAAAAGCAGCAGGCATGGCACTACGCCCTTGCGGGTGGTGACGATTATGAACTGTGCTTTACAATATCACCGCAAAATTTTGAAAAACTACTTCGACAACAATTAGATGTTCCGCTTACAATAATTGGTGAAATCACCCAACAAACTGGATTGTCATTTGTGTATATGGGCGAAAATCACCCATTACCTGTTCAGGGATATCAACACTTTGCATAAGCCACCGATTCACTTTAAACAAATGAGCTGGTTCAACCGCTGCATCGTTTTTTGCGGTGTCGGTTTCGGTTCTGGCTTAGCGCCCAAGGCACCTGGAACATTTGGTTCAGCCTTTGCCCTGCTGTTTGTGCCATTGTGGCTACAATTGGGTTTCTATGGCAGCTTGATTGCCATCCTGATCATGTCGGTTGTGGGCATTTATATCTGCGGACAAACCGCCAAAGTCATCAATGTCCATGATGATGGACGTATTGTCTGGGATGAGTTCGCAGGACAGTCCATTACTTTCCTGCCTTTGCTTTATTTACAGCAAATGAATGGGTTGTGGGTCATTGCTGGATTCGTATTATTCCGTATCTTTGATGTCTGGAAACCATTCCCAATCAACTGGGCCGACCAGAAAGTGTCTGGCGGTCTGGGTATTATGCTGGATGACATTATTGCTGGACTTTGGGCAGCAATCTGCCTATCTCTTCTCCACTTCTACTTTTGACTTAAACCAGTAGGGTTAATTATGTCAACAACTGTGATTATTCTTGCAGCAGGAAAAGGAACGCGGATGCGTTCACAATTACCTAAAGTGTTACAACCACTTGCAGGTCAACCTTTGCTTGGTCATGTGATTCAAACAGCACAAAAACTACATGCCCAGAATATTATTACGATTTATGGTCATGGTGGTGAATTGGTTAAACAAAGCTTTGCCAATCAAGCCATTGAGTGGGTTGAACAAGCTGAGCAACTCGGTACAGGTCATGCAGTGCAAATGACCTTACCTGTTCTACCTCAAGATGGCATTTCCTTGATTCTATATGGTGATGTGCCTTTGGTTCGTCAAAGCACGCTGGAGCAATTGCTTGAAGTCTCTAGCCAGTCTGGTATTGGTATGATCACGCTGAATGTGGAAAATCCAACAGGCTATGGCCGTATTGTTCGCCAAGCGGGCAAAATTCAAGCCATTGTCGAGCATAAAGATGCCAATGACGAGCAACGTCAAATTCAGGAAATTAATACTGGTATTTACTGTGTCAGCAATGCCAAGCTACATCAATGGCTACCAAAACTATCCAATAATAATGCGCAGGGCGAATATTACCTGACCGATATTGTAGCCATGGCGGTTGCAGATGGCTTAGAGATTGCTTCTATTCAACCTGAACTGGCTTTTGAAGTTGAGGGTGTGAATGACCGCCTACAACTGGCAGCTCTGGAACGTCAATTTCAGCAGCAACAAGCGAAAGAATTGATGCAGCAAGGTGTTCATTTAATTGACCCAAATCGCTTTGATTTACGAGGCCATTTGAAATGTGGTCAAGATGTCCTCATTGATATCAATGTGATTATTGAAGGCGATTGTGAACTAGGCGATAACGTACAGCTTGGTGCGGGATGTATTTTAAAGAATACCCTTATTGCAGCAGGTACCAAAGTTCAGGCATACAGCGTTTTTGAAAATGCGGTTGTGGGCGAAAATACCCAAATTGGTCCTTTTGCCCGCCTACGTCCAGGTGCCAGCCTTGGCAATGATGTTCACATCGGCAATTTCGTTGAGGTGAAAAACTCAAATATTGGTCGGGGTTCAAAAGCCAACCACTTCACCTATTTAGGTGATGCTGACATCGGTGTGGATTGTAATATTGGTGCAGGCACCATCACCTGCAATTATGACGGTGCCAACAAACACCGTACCATTATTGGTGATCAAGTGTTTATTGGCACCAATAACTCACTGGTTGCCCCAATTAAAATTGGTGATGGTGCGACCACAGGTGCAGGCTCAACCCTGACCAGAGATGTAAATGAACATAGTTTAGCGGTTGAACGTGCTAAACAGTTTGAAAAATCTAATTATCAACGTCCCCAAAAATTGAAAAAATAAGAGGATTCTATTATGTGTGGCATTGTTGGTGGCGTTGCAGAACGTAATATTACAGAAGTATTGATCGAGGGTCTAAAACGCCTTGAATATCGTGGTTATGATTCTTCAGGCTTGGCATTATTAAACAATCAACACATCCTGCGTGAACGCCGTGTGGGTAAGGTGGCCAATCTGGCTGAGGCGGTATCAGAACAACATTTAACAGGGAATGTTGGTATTGCGCATACCCGTTGGGCAACCCATGGCAAACCAACAGAAAACAATGCGCACCCGCATGTTTCAGGCAATGTTGCGGTTGTGCATAACGGTATCATTGAGAACTATCAGGAACTCAAGGATGAATTACAGGCCTTGGGTTATGTATTCACCTCACAGACCGATACCGAAGTAGTTGCGCATCTGGTCAATAATGCCTTAAAACAAACCGATAGCCTGCTTGAAGCTGTCCAGAATATTGTACCCCGACTTAAGGGTGCATATGCACTTGGAATTGTGCATACTGAACATCCAGATGAACTGATTACCGTTCGTGAAGGTTCACCACTGGTCATTGGTGTCGGTATTGGTGAGAATTTCATTAGTTCTGACCAATTGGCCTTATTGCCCGTCACCAATCGCTTCGTCTACCTGGAAGAGGGTGATATTGCCCGTTTAACCCGCAGCAGCATTGAAGTATTTGTTGATGGTAAGCGCGTTGAACGTCCAGTAAAGGAACTGGATGCAACGGTCAGCAATGTGTCTAAAGGTGAATATAAACACTTCATGCTCAAGGAAATTTATGAGCAGCCTGAAGCGATTCAGCAGACCATTTCTCAAGCTTTAAATGGCAATAGCTTGCGTGATGATTTCCTCAACCATGCCGATGCTGACTTTGGCAAAATCCAGCAGGTACAAATCATTGCCTGTGGTACCAGCTACCATGCAGGGATGATTGCCAAATACTGGTTTGAGCAACTGATCGGTGTACCTTGCCAGGTTGAGATTGCCAGTGAATTTCGCTACCGCACGCCAGTGATTGTGGCAAATACCCTATATATCTGTATTTCCCAGTCTGGTGAAACAGCAGATACGCTGGCAGCGTTACGTGAAACACAAAAACGCGCCAAGACACAAAACCTTGACATCACCACCATGACGATTTGTAACGTTGCGACTTCATCTATGGTTCGCGAAACAGATCATCATTTATTGACGCTGGCGGGTCCTGAAATCGGTGTTGCCTCAACCAAGGCATTTACCACCCAGCTTGCAGCACTCATGTTGTTGATTCTCAAGATCGGTGAAGTGAAGCAACGCCTTTCTGAGGCTCAACGCAACCAAATCATTAAGGGATTATGGCACTGTCCTAAAGTGATTCTGGATACCTTACAATGCAATACAGAAATCCTGCGTTTATCCACCTTGTTTGTTGAGAAAAACCATTGCCTGTTCCTAGGACGTGGCACACATTTCCCAATTGCGCTGGAAGGTGCGTTGAAGCTGAAAGAGATTTCATATATTCATGCAGAAGGTTACGCGGCAGGCGAACTGAAACATGGGCCATTGGCTTTAGTGGACAATGAAATGCCAGTGGTGATTCTGGCGCCAAACGATGACATGCTCGATAAACTCAAGTCGAACATGGAAGAAGTTCAGGCACGTGGGGGTGAACTGTTTGTATTTGCTGACCAGGACAGTGGTATACACGGTAAAGACCGTCAGCATGTGGTTCACATTCCATCTGTCAATGAATGGTTAGCACCGATTGTTTACAGTGTTCCAGTACAGCTACTTGCTTACCATGTTGCGGTATTACGCGGAACTGATGTCGATCAGCCTCGTAATTTAGCGAAGAGTGTGACTGTAGAATAAAATGACAAAGTAGAAGAAAGGTTCGCCTTTCTTCTACCCTTTACCATCATTTCAATTAAAAATTTATTTTATGCCACATAACGGCTATTTTTATGATTTAGCAAAATAATTGAATTCAGGATTACCGCACCTAAAATAGAAATTAAAACAAGTTTCCAGTCCACAAAAAACAGTGACGTTAATAAGATCGCCACATCAATTCCCATCTGTACCTTTCCAGCTGAAATCTTGAAATGTTCCTGCAAATACAGCGCAAGCAGGTTGATGCCACCCAGACTTGAACGATGCCGAAACAGGATCAGGAAACTTACCCCCATCAGCACATTGGCAAAAATCGTGGCATAGATTGGATTGACCTCTGACAACTGAAAGAAATGGGGAATGGTTTCCGTAAACCCAGCCAGTAATGCCACCGCAACAAAGGTTTTCACCACAAGGGCAATACCCATCTTTTTATAGGCAAAATAGTAAAATGGAATGTTGATCAGGAAAAATAATACGCCAAACTTGATGTCAGTGATGTAGTGAATCAACAACGACAATCCTGCCGTTCCACCTGTCATAATGCCTGCCTGCTGCAACAGGGTCATGGCAAACGATAAAATGAATGTTCCAATCAACATCGCCAGAGCATCTTCCACTCTTGAGTGCTGGTCCACCACGGGCACGGCTGGGATTGGCAAAGATACATGTTGATCAGTACTCATAACGATATAGCTCAAGAAACAAGACAACAGCAGGGAGAGCATCCTGGATAGGGATGCGAATTGATATATTTGATCATTTTTATGGTTTTTACGCAATTTATTATTATATTTTTATCATAAATGCAATTTATAATCCAAATAACACATTAAAATACACAAAGGTTGCACTGTGATAACGTTATCTTGACTGGCATTATAAGGGGCAGCAAAGTATTTATTATTTAATCGCAATGCCATTTTCCTTTAATTTTTCTAAAACAATAGATGTATTTAAATTACTGACTCCAAAGTTACTGGATGACAAAGTACCAATCAATTTCACCATTTCATCCAAACTCTTGACCGCAACTTTGAGTACAAAATCATAACTGCCCGTGAGTTTATGAATATCTTTAACTGCGGGTTCATGCAAAAGAAACTCAACAAAACGATCATGGGTTGCATCATTATAATTCTGCAATTTCACCTCAATAATCCCCATAATCGGCGTTGGGTCAGCATCCAGGGCAATCTGCGCATAATAGCCTGTGATAATTTTCTTCTGTTCGAGGTTAATCCGACGGCGTGAACACTGGGAAGTGGACAATCCCACCAACTCAGCGAGTTCCTGATTGGCCAAACGCCCATTAAGCTGGAGGTGATGAATAATTTTGCGGTCAAAATCATCTATTTCAGTCATAACACTCTCTATTACTGTTCTAGTCCGCAAATACAATAAGGCATTTACTCGTGAACAAAAGTTTACGTTTTTAGCACAGCCGTCACAAGCCTAGGCAAGCAGGTTGGATGACTGTATCCGCTGAACCCCCTGCCCAGACATTTCCTGCCAGGCCTTTTGCAGTGAGCCATTCAGGTCAATCGCCTTACAGGCATCCTCAACCACATAGGTTTTAAAGCCAAAATGTACAGCATCCAAAGCCGTCCATGCCACACAAAAATCCGTGGCAATTCCAACAATATAAACGGTATCCACCTGATGTTCCTTTAAATAGCCAGTGAGACCTGTGGGTGTCTTGCGATCAGCCTCCATAAAGGCGGAATAGCTATCAATATCTGGATGAAAGCCCTTACGGATAATCAACTGTGCGGCTGGAATATTTAGGGCGGGATGAAATTCAGCATCATGGCTGCCCTGCACACAGTGTTTTGGCCATAGCACCTGCGTACCATAAGCCAGTTCAACCGTTTCAAAGGGCACTTTATCCTTATGGTTTTCCGCAAAGGAAATATGCTGTTCAGGATGCCAGTCCTGTGTCAGCACAACCGTATCGAACTGCTGTGCCAACTGGTTAATCAATGGAATAATCTGGTCCGCATCGGCAACCGCCAGATTGCCGCCTGGCGTAAAGCCATTTTGGACATCGACCACGATCAATGCGCTATGTCTGGAATGTTTCTGCATTTTATAATTCAACCTTAAGCTGCTGTTTTTACCTTACCCTGCTGCTGGCTTTCCCGCCACTCTTCCCTGAATTTTTATCGAGATGAATTAAAGTTTTCCACAGTTTGACTAAAGCATATTGTTCTTATGCGCCCGATCAGTCATAATTTGCATAATTGTCATTCAACCAAGCTCATTGCTGAATGACCAATCAAAATACTGCAACCATCCATTATTTCGTTTTTTATTCACTTCAAATTCGGATGGGAAAATAGGATATTTTTTTAAAATGACTCAGCTAGCACAGAATATTCAAGGCTCAATTGTCGCAATCGTTACCCCTATGTTTGAAGATGGTGGTGTGGATTGGAAGAGTCTTGAGAAGCTTGTTGAGTGGCACATCCAGCAAGGCACACATAGCATTGTCGCTGTCGGCACAACAGGCGAAGCCTCAACTTTGAGTATGGAAGAACATATCAAGGTCATTCAGGAGGTGATCCGCGTTGCCAATAAACGCATTCCGATCATTGCTGGAACAGGTGCGAATTCGACACGTGAAGCGATTGAACTGACTCAGGCAGCAAAAGATGTGGGCGCTGATGCAGCGCTTTTGGTCACGCCTTATTATAATAAACCGACACAGGAAGGCTTATACCAGCACTATAAAGCCATTGCTGAAGCGGTTGATATTCCACAGATCCTTTACAATGTTCCAGGCCGTACTGGCGTGGACATGCAGAATGAGACGGTGATCCGCCTTGCTGATGTCAAGAACATCGTCGGCATTAAGGATGCAACAGGTGACATTCCCCGTGGCAAGGCACTCATTGATGGCCTAAACGGTAAGATGGCGGTTTATTCAGGTGATGACCCAACCGCATGGGAACTGATTTTGCTGGGTGCCAAAGGCAATATTTCCGTCACTGCAAATGTTGCGCCTAAACAGATGAGCGATGTTTGTGAGGCCGCACTGACAGGAGAGCAGGCAAAAGCGCAAGACCTGAATCAACAAATTGCAAATCTACACAATATTTTGTTTTGCGAATCAAACCCAATTCCTGTGAAATGGGCGTTGCATGAGATGGGATACATGGGTACAGGCATTCGCCTGCCTTTGACCCCGCTTGCGGAACAATATCGTGAACCTCTTCGCAATGGTTTAAAAGTTGCGGGAATTATCTAATACGAGCAATTTATGATGCAATTACGTCTTGGTGTTGTCCTGGTCATTTCAGCTTTAAGTTTGGCTGGTTGTGGTCGTTTTGCCCTGAATAACCATTCTCTGGATTATAAAAAGGCGCAGGCACTTGAACCCCTCAAATTCCCTGAGAATGCAACGGTCAGACCATTCACACCATTGTATCCAGCTCCTACGGTTGACGCACTTGCCATCGAGCATGCGCCAAACTTTGTAAACAAGACGGGCAACCGTTATGCGCTTCCCCGTCCAGAGGCAATGCAGAGTTCAGGCAATCCTGCTGCAAACACAACTGCGACTTTAGGTCGTCCACAACTGGTGATGGATGGCAACAAGAATCCACTGCTTAAGGTAGATGGTCCAACCGCAGCCGCCTGGCAGTATACCTTTGCAACCTTGAGCAGCCTCAACTACAAGGTGGTTTCACAGGCGGACAATGGCTATGAAGCAACCATCAAGGTAGGCGACCAGAACTACCTGCTCAAGCTCTCTGCCGTAGGCACAAGCAACACTGTTGCCCTGTTCAAACTTGACACCACCTTTGCGGACCAAGCCACTGCAACGGAAGTGTTAACCCAGATTTACCAAAATTGGCCAGCCTAGTGGTTGACTAGGCATTTTCTAAATAAAGGTTCCCCCATGTTAAAACAAACCTTGCTCTATACTGGTAAAGCAAAATCTGTCTATGAAACAGATCATGCTGACCACCTGATTTTAGTCTTTCGTGATGATGCCTCTGCGTTCAATGGCGAAAAAATCGAACAACTAGATCGTAAAGGCAAGGTCAACAACCGTTTTAACGCCTTTATCATGGAAAAACTGGCTGAAGCTGGCATTGAGACGCATTTTGAAAAACTGCTTTCTCCAACTGAAGTGCTGGTTAAGAAACTCCAGATGATCCCAGTTGAATGTGTGATTCGTAACTACGCGGCGGGTTCACTGTGCCGTCGCTTGGGTGTTGAGGAAGGCAAGGAACTGACTCCGCCAACTTTCGAATTATTCTTTAAGGATGACGCGCTTGGCGATCCAATGGTGAACGAGTCTCAGGCGATTGCCTTGGGTTGGGCGAATGCTGAACAGCTTGAAAAAATGAAAGAGCTGACTTATCAGGTGAATGATGTGCTTAAGGCATTGTTCGACGCGGGCAACATGATTCTGGTTGACTTCAAGCTTGAGTTTGGTGTGTTCCATGACCGCATTGTACTGGGTGATGAGTTCTCTCCAGACGGTTGCCGTTTATGGGATAAAGACACCAAGAAAAAACTGGATAAAGACCGTTTCCGTCAGGGTTTAGGCGGTGTGGTTGAAGCCTATGAAGAAGTTGCTGCACGTTTGGGCATCAACCTAGATGATATCTAAGCTCCTATAAAGCTTAAGTTTTCATATAAAGAACCAGCCATTTAGGCTGGTTTTTTAGTTTTTATGCGCATGAATCGTGTATCAACTAAATGGGTTTACTCATTCTGATAGATCAGTTTTCCTTCCTTATAGGTTGCCAGAATCCTGATATTCTTGATTTCCCTCGTCGGGACCTTGAGTGGGTCACGATCCAGAATCACAAGATCGGCTAATTTCCCAGAGCTCAGTGTTCCCTTTGTTTTGTCCTCAAAATACTGATAGGCGGCCCAGTCGGTCATGGACTTGAGTGCAAGGTAAGGGCTAATTCGCTCATCAGCACCTAAAACATAATCACTACGAGTCACACGATTCACCGTGGCATCCAGCATCATCATGCTGTTCGGTGGAACAACAGGTGCATCATGGTGCTCAGTAAAAATAAGCTTCTTGTGCAAGGCGGTTGCTGTTGGGGAAATATGCGCTGCCCTTGTCTCGCCCAGCGTTTGCTGACGGTGCCAGTCTCCCCAATAAAAGGTATGTAGAGAAAAGAATGAGGGAATAATATCCAGTGCCTTTAACTGGTCTAGCTGATCATCACGAATGGTTTGGGAATGGATCAATACACTTCTACGATCCGCCTGCCCCTGTTTCGCCGTGGCATCCTTTACCGCACCGATAAACTGGTCAATCGCAGCATCACCATTGGCATGGGCGAGTACCTGCCAACCCTGCTTAAAGGCTAAATTGATGTATTGATTGACCTGGTGATCATCCTTTATGGCTGGATAACCTGCATAGCTTTTATCTTTGCCCTCAGGCGGAATCAGATACGGCTGTGTCAGCCATGCGGTTTTACCCTGAGGTGAGCCATCCAGACTGATTTTAACCCCACCAATACGGAAATGATGGTCATAATGCAGGGAACTGCCCTGCTTCAGCATATAGTCCTGGCTGGTGGTGATGTCTGGATAGGACACCACATCAATCGGCAACTGGTTTTGTTTGGCCAAGGCATGCCACATTTCCGTGGTGCCCTGATCTGCACGTCCCTCCTGCACGGTGGTAAAGCCGTTCCTCACATAGGCATCAATGCCTTTTTGTGCAATCTGGAACATCACGGCTGGTGGTACATCTTTAAAGATTGAGCCAATTGCAGTAAATAAAGCGGACTCTTCCAAAACCCCATTTGGAGCATTAGAGTTGGCTTCACGGCGAATCACCCCGCCTGCTGGATTAGGTGTATTTGCATTGATCTTTAATAGTTCCAAGGCCTTATGGTTTACAGAAGCCAAATGGCCTGATTGATGCAGAATCATCACGGGCTGGTCTTTTGACACGCGGTCCAGATCATTGGCAGTGGGATGACGCTGTTCAGACAATTGTGCATCATCATAGCCATTGCCTAAAATCCAGCCACCCATTGTTTTAATCACGGCTGGATTCTCCGCTTTCCACTGAGTCAAAACCTTAACCAGCGAATCAATATCTGCAATCTTGCCATCAGGCAATGGATAAAGATTGGCGACCATTTGATGAAAGCCCACCATATTCACATGGCTATGGGCATCAATGAAGCTAGGGAGGAGCGTTTTATTCTTTAAATCAATGTATTGGACTTTTGAGTCTGCCTGGTTTTCAGCCAGTTGCCTTGAACCGACAAAACGGATTTTTCCATCTTTAATCAGCAGCGCTTCAGCATATTGAGGCTGCATTCCCTCCATCGTTAAAATCGAGCCACCATAAAATAATTGCTCTGTTGCGATTGTCGGTGTTTTTATTGTTGTACAGCCAGAAAAAGCCAGTGACCAGACTGTTACATAAAGCAATTTACTGAAATGATTAGAATTCATATATAAAACCATATTTTTATTATGCCTTTATGATTTAAACGTATTCTTGTGCCAATAAAAAGGCTTAATCCATTATTTTTGTATTGTTTGTTAAACTTTCGAACCTTAAAACTTTTATATCGTACCCAGAAATTAAAATATTTTTGCCAGTTTATTTGACACCTTGATTGCCGCATCATCCACATAACGGCTATACGGATATGCCAAAACAATACTCATGATCACGGTAAAAAGACTTGCCCATAGTCCCGCATTTAAATAGGACCAACCCAATTGCCCATACAGTAGGTTAAAGAACGGAATCCCCAGAGCATATAGGATCGCCAGATGAATCAGGTAAATTGAAAATGACAGCTTGCCTAAGAGAACAAGGAAACCATGATCAAAAAAATGCGCCAACCATTTACCTTTCAGAACCGCGTAAACAATGAAGAAGCCCCCGAGAAAATTTAAATAGTCATAGGTCTGCTCACCCAGAAACTGGGTAAACAACTGGTAACTTAAGCTATTATCATGGACACCACAAAAATACAGTCCAAGAATAAACAGCAGCACTGAAACAACGGTACTTAGCTCAACCGCATATAAAAATAGCCCCATCCCCAGAATAAAACTGATGATGCCAAGCAATACCGTTTGCGAGATCATATAGGCTACACCCACACTGATGATCAGGAACAGGCCGCATAGAATGGGCATTTTGCTATAAAAATAACTGCCCAGATAAATCACCAGTGAACCCAGCAATTCAATCTGCATGGTCCATAGTACCCAGTTATAGCTGGAATCCCCAAATAGAAATGCGCCAATGCTTCCCTCATACAGGGCAGTGGAAAGTTTGGGATCTGGATTAGCCAAGGCAGCGCCCCATTCCGAGACGTGGGAAACATCGACAGGCACATAACAGACCAGATAGGCAATCACACAGGAAACAAAGGCGGGAATCGCCAAACGGGGATAACGCTTGAGCAATGACTTTTTTAATCGCTCAGTTGCATTTGGCTTGTTTAAACTGGACAGGCTCAGCACATAGCCACTCAGGACAAAGAACACAAAAACCGCGCCTGTCCCTGAATAGAAAAATGCCAGCGGTGAGTTGTGCAACTGGGCGAAAAAAGCATATTGCGGAACCGCACTTTCACCAAAATTATGCAGTTGCGGAAAGAATGTCAGCGACAGGTGTGACAGCACCACCGCAAGGCAGGCAAGGCCCCGAATACTTTCCGCAGCATTAATTTTTTGGGTGGACATTGATGGAACTTTATCATCCGTGATAAACGGCGATGATGCGACCTTTTCACTGACCTGTCTAGGGGGCGCTCACAAAAAAAAGAATGCCCAAGCTACCCTTTCAAATCAGAGGTTGGAACAAGGTGGTCATATCATTGTTGCTGCTGTTCCTGCTGCCAACGACGTTGCTGCAAACGTTCGCCCTCAACTTCACGCTTGTTTCGGGCAGACTCATACAGCTTGGTGCCTTTCAGTTCAGGCGGCAGATATTCCTGCATCACAAAATGCTCTGGGAAATTGTGTGGATAAAGATAATCCACGCCATAGCCCTGCTGTTTCATTAACTTGGTCGGTGCATTGCGTAAATGCAAAGGCACAGGCAAGTTTGCTGTTTTTTCTGCGAGTTCCAACGCGCGATTGATGGCTAAATAGGTACTGTTACTTTTCGGGCTGGTCGCCAGATACACCGCACATTGTCCCAAAATAATCCGTGCTTCTGGCATGCCCACCGCCTGTACTGAACGGAAACATTCACCTGCCAGCAACAAGGCATTGGGATTGGAATTACCGATGTCTTCTGAAGCCGCAATCAGCATGCGACGGGCGATAAACACAGGGTCTTCACCGCCCTTGAGCATACGTGCCATCCAGTACAGCGTTGCATCTGGATCACTGCCCCGAATCGACTTGATAAATGCTGAGATAATGTCGTAGTGCTGCTCGCCTGATTTGTCATAACGGGCAATATTCTGCTGCGCCACTTTAACCACAATGGCATTGGTCACGATATTTTCAACGTCAGGCTCAAAGGTGCTGGCAATCAGGTCAATCAGGTTCAGTGCCTTACGGGCATCTCCTGCGGCAAACTGAACCAAGGCATCATATTCCTCAATCTGGATATGCCGTTGTCTTAAAAATGAATCTGCCTGAATCGCCCTATTGATCAGGCTTTGAATCGCCTCTGCATCCAGACTGTTCAGGGTATAGACCTGACAACGGGACAACAGTGCGCTATTGACCTCAAAGGATGGATTTTCAGTGGTGGCCCCAATCAGAGTAATTTTACCTTTCTCCACCGCACCCAGTAAGGCGTCCTGCTGCGATTTATTAAAACGGTGAATCTCATCAATAAACACCACAGGCGTGAGCAGATCACCACTTTCAGCAATCACTTCACGCAGTTCTTTCACGCCTGTATTCAATGCAGACAGGCTAATAAAAGGACGGTCCACTGCCTGCGCCAACAACAGCGCAATGGTGGTTTTACCTACCCCTGGCGGCCCCCAGAAAATAATCGATGGCAAATGTCCCTGATCAATCATCTGACGCAAGGGTGCATGTTCACCCAGCAAATGATCCTGCCCGATGATTTCGGATAAATCACGGGGACGTAAGCGTTCAGGGAGTGGAATATGCGTATCTGACATTATCAAGGGCTTTCTGCTGTTTTATCCTAGTCTATTGTGTCTGGCACAAATCTACAATTTGAATCTGCATGCACTGCGTCATTCTATTGCGCACTGCTTGCTTCAATGAGCTGCTGTACCACTTCATAGCTGGCTTTGATCCGAGCTTCATTGGGGAAATTGGTATTGGCGAGCATCACAATGCCAATTTTTTGCTGGGGAATAAAGGCCGCATAGGCAGCAAAACCATTGGTGGCACCTGTTTTATTGAACCAAGTTGCAGTTGGGGCAATCTTTGGCTGTTTGATAGGTGTAACTGCATGACTTTGCAGCGCCATTTTGCTGGAATTACCCTGTAATAGCGTTTCAAGTTTTACAGGATAATGATATTGCTCCCAACCCAACCCTTGGGTCATGGCCCCAACCTTAAAATAACCAACATGGGTATTTTCAATGGCTTTGCGTATCGGCGGTTTTAACTGCTGAACATTGATCTGGGCATCCAGAAATTTCAGCATATCGGCAGTGTTGCTTTTTATGCCATAGGCTTCGGCATCAAACATGCCTGCTGATACACGGATCGGCTGGTCATTTTTATAGCCCCATGCATAGTGTGACATTTGCTGTTCAGGTACATCAATAAAGCTTTGGTTCATGCCCAATTGCGGCAAAAGTGTTTTCTCAATCAGCTCGGTATAGGGCTTTTTCATTGCCAAAGCCGTGACATAGCCCATTAAGCCAATACTTGGATTGGAATATTGCCGTGCTGCACCAATTTTAGTTTTGGCTTGCCAAGTCTGGAAATACTTGAGCATATCCTGCTGTTGCACAACCTCATCAGGAAATTGCAGGGGAAATCCACCTGCCGTATACGTCCCAAGATTGACTAAAGTCGCCCGATTGACAGCCGTATTTTTCAGTTCAGGAAAGTATGTGGCAGGATGATCTGAAAGGGAAAACTTTGCTGTGGCCTGTGCATAGCTTGCCAAGGTAGCATTAAATAACTTACTGACCGAACCCAGTTCAAACAGGGTACTGTTACTGACAGGCTGCTGGTTTTTTTTAGATGCCACACCGTAATTGACAAAATAATGTTGCCCATTCAGGGTCACGCCAACAGCCAAACCTGGAATCTTGTATTGTGCCAACAAAGGTTTAAATTGCTGATCCACAATGTCCTGAACCTGCTGCTCATTTAACGGCTGCGCCCAGATAGAGGTACTGCAACACAGCATGGCGATACATAGGAACAGTTTTTTTTGATTGATCAGGTGATTGTTTAATTTATTCATTCATCATTTCACTTTAAGTTCAGGTTTATTTGGCACTCAGTTTCAGTAGTTTCGCTTTCGGTCCATCTTCAATCACCCAGATTGAACCATCCTGTGCCTGATGCAGGCCACGAATACGCTGTTTCATGTCCAGTCGCTGTATTTCCCTGACAGGCTTAGCGTTTAGGTCAACCACAATAATCGCCTCGGATGACAAGCCACTAATCAGGGCTTTCTGTTGCCACAAGGGAAATTGATTGCCTGTATAAATCATCAGACTGGATGGTGAGATGACGGGTGTCCAGTCAATCTCAGGCGCCTTGAACTCTGGTCGGGTATGATGGTCAGGAATCGGCAAGCCTGAATAATGATCGCCATTGGAGACAATCGGATAGCCATAGTTTTCCCCTTTGACAATACGGTTTAGCTCATCGCCACCTTTTGGCCCCATCTCCACCACCCAAAACTGCCCCTGCGCATCAAAGGCCATGCCCAGTGGATTACGATGACCCAGTGACCAGATCTCGGCAATGACGCCACCTTGCTGGATAAATGGATTATCCTGTGCTGGTGTACCATCCTCATTCAGACGCAGAATCTTGCCTAAATTACTACTCATATCCTGTGCAGGATCAAACTTTTGCCGCTCGCCTGAACTGACCCACAATTTTCCATCAGGCCCAAACAGCATCCGATGTCCATAATGCCCTTGTCCTGAGACTTTCGGCACCTGTTGCCAGATGGTTTTCAAGTCCGTCAGTTTTGGCTGTGCAGGATTGGATAAATCCAGCTTTGCCTCTGAAATTTCAGCTCCGTAACCACCCTGTCCTTTCGTGGCATAACTGAGATAAATCCAGTGATTATTTTGAAAATCGGGATGTAAAATGACATCACCCAGGCCGCCCTGTCCGCCATAACTCACCGCAGGAACACCACTGACATTGACACTACTTTTGGTTTTTGGATTAAATAATTTTAATTGTCCCTTGCATTCTGTAATCAGTAAACGCTGGTCAGGCAAGCTGGTGATGGCCCACGGTTCATTGAACTGGGCAACCGTTTCAACACGATAGCTTTGTGCAATACTATTTTGGGCACTTGTTTGCGCCACCCCCTGTTCAGGGGTTTTGGAATTGGTTTCATTGGAACCACAGGCCAGCAAAAATAAAAAACTGCTACACAGCAAAGGCGTCATGATCAATTTATTCATTTTCTATCTCCCTGTTTATACGATTTATTTTACGGAGATCAGCCAATAACAATGCTGTAGAAATGTTGCTTTATCAAATACCAACCGTTAAATTTGTGCTTAACGCACCCAGCGTACAATATAGTCCTCAATCTGTTCCTGATCGACTTCATCTTCTGAAATACAACGTCCAGCAGCCGATTTCTTCGCCTTGATCACACTCTGGCGTGAGCCTGTGTTCAGGTAATGCCAAGAGGGCAGGTTTTTTCCATCCTTTAAGCGACGGTAAGCACAGCTTGGGGGCAGCCATGAAATGGTCTGCAAGCGTTCTGGTGTGAGCTGGATACAGTCAGGCACCTGTTGCTGGCGGTTTGGATAATCTGAACAGCGTGCCGTTTTACAGTCCAGTAATTTACATGCCACCTTGGTATAGGCCACCTCGGCTGTGTCCTCATCCTCAAGCTTGACCAGACAGCACAAACCACAACCATCACACAGGGCTTCCCATTCAGACAGGTTAAGCTGGTCAAGCGGATAGTGTTTCCAGAAGTTTGGACGGAGCTCAGACGACATAGGCAATTTTTCAGTTGCATTTTGGCCTGATTATAACATTGCCCAAGGCCTTGATAAGCTAGCGCAGTGATCTATTCATTAACAATTCTTTATCTATTAAACATTCAGACCACAGAAACACCACATTTCCAGCAAAAAACACACGCTATAGTGGAAAAATAATGAAAAATTAGGAGGACACAATATGTTCCGTTGGGCCATTATTTTTGCTGTGATTGCATTGATCGCCAGTCTGTTAGGTTTCGGTGGCGTTGCAGGCTTATCCAAAGATTTTGCTGTAATTTTATTGGTGGTTGCCGTTATTTTGGCAATCGTTGGTTTCTTGTCCAGAGGCAAAGTCTAGCAAATACATAATCAAATAATAAAAAAAGAAGAATCCCCGTATTCTTCTTTTTTTATTGATAAAAATCATGTTTCTATTTATTTCCCTCCAAGCAAACTGCTATTTTTATGTTTTAATCAATGCATTCTAAAAATATAGATCAGGATTACAGAATGAGCTTTGCAGTCAATACCCGTGAAATTGAATATACCGCTCCAGATGGCCAACGCCTTATTGGATATTTTGCTGCACCTGTTACAGATCAACCTGTTGCGGGTGTAATTGTCGCACCTGAATGGTGGGGCCGTAATGCCTATACGGAACAGCGCGCCCGTGAGTTGGCGGAGCATGGCTTTGCTGCGCTGGCAATTGATATGTATGGTGACAAAAAAGTCACCACGGCTGTACCCCAGGCCTCAGAATGGATGAATCAGACCTTTGAGCAGCCAGACACCATTGTCAACCGTGCACAAGCAGGCTTGGATATTTTAGCAGCTCAACCAGAAGTCAATACTGAAAAGCTGGCTGCAATCGGTTTCTGTTATGGGGGCAAGGTGGTGCTTGATCTGGCACGCTCTGGCGCAGATCTAAAGGCGGTAACCACCTTTCATGCGACCCTGACGCCTAAAGCACCAGCAGAGAAAGGTAAAGTGAAAGCTGAGATTCTGGTACTGCATGGTGAACTGGACAGCATGGTAACACTGGATGACGTGGCAAGTTTCCGTCAGGAAATGCATGATGCCGATGTGGATCATGAAGTGATTATTTTTGAGGATGCCAAACACGGTTTTAGTAACCCATTGGCGGATGAACGTGCCAAAGCCAATAATGTTGACTTAGGCTATAATGCTGAGGCTGAACATCAAGGTCTTGAAGCCATGTATGAGTTGTTAGATAAGCATTTAAAATAATCGGTAATTCATGGATTAGATGATTTATCTCAGATTGTTTTTTTAAACTTAAATTATCATCAACATCATCTTGATATTTAAAATTTCGAAAACATTTGCTTGTGCAAATCCGAAATCTAAACTCTTGAAAACATTTGCTCGTGCAAATACGAAATCTAAACTCTCGAAAACATTGCTCGTGCAAAGGCGACATGGATGTCGCCTGTTGGACTGCATTACATGGATGTAATGTCAGTCCAACAAAGGGTTTTTGTTACTTTTGACCCGTCAAAAGTAAGGTATCGCCTACACGTAAACATCTAAACTTTGAAAGACAAATGAGGCAGTGCAAACATAATAGAGTTGTGCCGAGTTCTCATCGAATTTCAGGGTATGTCTTCGACGACCTACTTTTCAGGGATGAAAAGTAGGCAAAACTCCTCTATTGAGCTGATGGTACATCCCTGATACCACAGCTCAATGGGCGGCATCCATGCCGCCTTTGCACCAGCGACTCTTATCGAGAGTTTAAGTTTTTAACTCATATCAGCAAATATTTACGAGAGTTTAAGTTAGAGCCTTAACCTTATTTCCGCTATAATCATTGCTCTCATTTATTGATTGGGCGAATGCAATTCACCCCTACGCTGATTCATGCCTGATTTTTCATTTTCTGATGCGTTACTGACATGGTTCGACCAACATGGTCGCCATGACCTCCCTTGGCAAATTGCCGATGATCCCTACAAGGTCTGGGTCTCAGAAATCATGCTGCAACAGACACAGGTCAAAACCGTACTGCAATATTTTGACAGGTTTATTGAACGCTTTCCAACAGTACAGGATTTAGGCCAGGCCAGTTGGGAGGATGTTGCGCCTTATTGGGCAGGTCTAGGCTACTATGCCCGCGCACGCAACCTGCATAAAGCCGCAGCCATCGTCAGCCAGCAAGGCAAATTTCCAGAAACGCTGGAACAATGGATCGAACTTCCAGGCATTGGTCGCTCAACTGCGGGCGCACTGATGTCGCTGGGTTTAAGACAATATGGCGTGATTATGGATGGCAACGTGAAACGGGTATTGGCCCGTTTCCTTGCCATCGAAGATGACCTGTCCAAACCGCAAAATGAACGCAAGCTCTGGGAAATTGCCGAGCAGCTATGTCCTGAACAGCGCAACCATGACTATACCCAGGCAATCATGGATTTGGGTGCAACCATCTGCACCCCGAAAAAACCCTTATGCCTGTACTGCCCGATGCAGCAATATTGTCAGGCCTATCAACAAGGGCTTGAACAGGAACTGCCCTTTAAAAAAGCAAAGAAACCCGTTCCTGTCAGAACGGCTGATGTGGTTGTAATCCAGTCAGGTGATGAATGGTTTTGGCAGCAGCGTGCGGCGCATGGGTTATGGGGCGGGTTGTATTGTCTGCCGATCATTGAAGAGACAACCGAATTACAACAGATTGAGCAGCACTTTAAGCTGCAAGCTCAAGTATCATCGTTGCAGATTACTCATAGTTTCACTCATTTCACATGGTTGCTCAATGAAAAACTGTTCCACGTGGAACATGACCAAAAAGAACAGCTCAGCATTGAACTGAATGGAATATGGCTCAGTCCAGAAGCCGCGCTTGCCAAAGGCATTCCAACGGCCATGAAAAAATTGATTACAGCAAAACAAAAGGCTTAAAACCTGCATGCTGTAAATTCGAACGCAAGGAGTTTGTGTGCGTTACCCGATTTCCTATACGGTTCTTGCCCTATTGATGCTGGTCCTTTCAGCATGTACCACTGCGCCGAAAAAACCAGCACCCTTGCCAAATGCACAGGTGAACAAGCTCAAAATGATGCGTCTGGACAGCCGCCTGCCTGTTCCTGTCAAGGGCGTGAGTCGCAATGAATTACGTGATACTTGGGGTTCGGCAAGAAGTCAGGGTCGCAGCCATGAAGGCATTGACATCATGGCGGAGCGTGGCACCAAAGTGTATAGTGCCACTGAGGGCTTAGTTGCTGATTTACGTAATAATAATTTAGGCGGTAAGGTGATCTGGATTCTTGGCCCTTCTGGTTCATGGCATTATTATGCACATCTGGACGGTCACAAACGTGGTCTCAGTGTCGGGGATTATGTGCGCAAAGGTGACCTGATTGGCTATGTAGGCAATACAGGCAACGCCCGCCATACTGCCCCACATTTACACTATGGCATTTATCTCAATGGCAAAGGGCATGGCGCAGTCAATCCATACCCATATTTACGTTAGGAACACAGCATGTCAGAAGCATTGATTGAACGTCTGGTTGAATTTGCAGAATCGGGTAATCAGCAGAAAATCATCATCAATGGCACCAGCTATCAGGGCTGGATCATGGAAATTACCGAAGATGCCCTACTGATCAGCACAGGTTTTGCAGATAAATCAGGCAAGGACTTTTGGCTGAAATTTACTGATTTAAACACGGCGGAATTGTATTATTGGGATACCCGTCAAGATGACTGGGTCACATTCAAACTCTAAATTTTTCCCTGATAATAACAATAGGAAGCATTCAATATGACAATCCAACGCTGTGGCTGGTGTTCCTCCGATCCGCTCTATATCGCCTACCACGATGAAGAATGGGGCAAGCCCGAGCATGATGAAGCACGGCTGTTTGAGATGCTGTGCCTTGAGGGGCAGCAGGCGGGATTGTCATGGATTACCGTGTTGAAAAAACGTGAAAGCTACCGCGCACATTTCTTTCAGTATTCCATTACAGAAGTAGCTGCACTAACCGATGAGCAACTGGAAAATAAGCTCAGCGATACAGGCCTCATCCGTCATTTAGGCAAATTAAAAGCCATTCGGGATAATGCGATTGCATGGCTCAAGCTTAAGGATGAGGTGGATGATGTCTCCACTTGGCTTTGGAGTTTTGTGGATCATCAAACACCGAATAATGATGTACTGAATTACCGCGAGGCGCCTGCCCAAACGGAAATCAGCCAGAAGTTGTCCAAAACCTTAAAAAAACGTGGTTTTAAGTTTGTTGGGCCAACCACCTGCTATGCCTTTATGCAGGCCATCGGGATGGTCAATGACCACGAAAATCACTGTCAGTTTAAATAATCCATTCTTTATAAAAGGAAAATAATAATGAGTAATAACCAGATTCGTGCCTATGCCGCCATGCAGGCAGGCGGCAAACTCACACTTTGTCAATTTGATGCAGGCGACTTACAGGCGCATCAGGTTGAAGTCAAGGTCGAATACTGTGGCTTATGCCATTCTGATGTCTCCGTGATTAATAATGAATGGCGTTCAACCCAATATCCTATCGTTGCAGGACACGAAATTATTGGAACGGTGGTTGCCCTGGGATCAGAAGCCAAAGGATTACAAATTGGTCAACGTGTTGGGATTGGCTGGACAGCCGAAAGCTGCCAGACCTGTGACCCCTGCATGGGAGGCAATCAGGTACTCTGTACAGGGAATAGTATTGCCACCATTATTGGGCATGCAGGTGGTTTTGCCGAGAAAGTCCGAGCAGGCTGGCAATGGGTCATTCCCCTACCAGAGGATTTAGCCCCTGAAAGTGCTGGCCCGTTACTCTGTGGCGGCATTACCGTATTTGATCCCTTGCTCAAACATCACATTCAGGCCACCCATCATGTCGGTGTAATCGGCATTGGCGGACTGGGACATATCGCGATCAAGCTGCTCAAGGGATGGGGCTGTGAAATCACCGCATTCAGTTCCAACCCCGACAAAACTGAAGAACTCAAGGCCATGGGCGCTGATCATGTGGTGAATAGCCGTGATGCACAGCAAATCAAGGCGCAACGTGGCAAGTTTGATTTATTGCTGAGCACCGTCAATGTAACGCTAAATTGGCAGGCCTACTTAAGCACCCTTGCTCCGAATGGCACCCTGCATTTTTTAGGACTCACGCTTGAGCCTGTACTTGTTGCAGTCGGTTCACTGATTGATGGTTCAAAATCGATTACAGGTTCACCGACAGGCTCACCTTTGGCCCTGCGCCAACTGTTAAAATTTGCGGCCCGTAAAAACATTGCTCCACAGATTGAACTCTATCCGATGTCGCAACTGAACGAAGCGATTGAACGACTTCATTCAGGGCAGGCGCGTTATCGTATCGTGCTCAAGGCCGATTTCGATTAATTCAAACTGTTTCTGACCCAATCCGCCAATTGCTGAATGGCCTGGCGGATTTCATCGGTCAGGGCATGTCCTGCATTTAAACGCAGAAAATGCTGATAACGCTGATCCTCACCAAACACTTCACCTGGCACGATATTAATGCCCTGTTCCTGCGCCAGATAATACAACTCTAGCCCTGTAATCGTGTCTGGAAGCTGTATCCATAAGGCATAACCGCCCTGTGACTGACTCAGGGCAATTGGAATTCCTTTAAAGGTTTCCAAAATACAGGCCCGATATTGTTCAACCTGCTGCATCAGTTGTGGTCTTAAACGATCCAGATGTTCCCGATAACCCCGACTATAAATAAAATCAGCCAAGCCCAACTGTAGCGGTGTATTGACTCCCACATTATTTGCCAGTAATTGTGGCCTTAAATCGTCTAATTGCGGCCCCAGACAGAACCAGCCCACACGGTAAGCCGTGGATAATGACTTCGATACCGATCCGCACCAGATCACATAGCCCTGCTGATCCCAATAACGAATCGGCAAAGGCCGTTCATTCTGAAAGCTACATTCACCATAAATATCATCTTCCAGAATAAAGCACTGATATTGCTGTGCCAGTTTGGCGATCTGCTGTTTTTGCGTATTGCTCAGGCAATAGCCCAAGGGATTTTGAAAGTTGGCGGTCAATAAACACAGTTTGGCACTGCCCTGCTGCATAAAAAATTCCAGACGTTCAAGATCGATGCCACGATGATCGGCTGGAATCTCGATAATTTTACGTTTCATGCTTGCCAGCATTTGCAACTGACCATTAAAGGTCGGAGTCGGAATCAGGATGCTGTCGCCCTCTTTGCTGAGCTGCTGAATCAACAACGATAAGGCGGGCATACAGCCATTGCTAATAAAAATATCCTCACTTGCCACATAAATCCCATCTTCCCGCCAATGGTCGGACAAAGCCTGTCGAAGCTGCTGATGGCCCTGTTTATTGCAATACAAAAAATCTTCAGGCTGACAATGTTTCAATGCTCGCTGCAAGGAGCGACGCAAGCCATCCACGGGGATTAAATGTGGAGAAAGCTGAATTGCACCCAGTGGTGTGAGGTGGCTCTGGATGGAGGCAGTTTGAATCTGGTTCTGCAAGTCCAGATTGGAGACCTGTCTAGGCATCGACTCAAAAGATGGACTCTCTGGCATTGGACTTTGATATTGCCGTGAACTGACAAAATAACCTGATTTTGCCTTGGCATAGATCAGCCCCTTGGCTTCCAGCAATTCATAACATTGCTGGGCGGTACTCAGGCTGACCTTGTGCTGACGGGCAAACTCCCTCAGCGAACTTAACTTTTGCTGGGGTTGCAGTTCATGCTGATAAATCTTTTGTGCCAGTTGATCGGCCAGACGCTGATATTGAAATGTCATCTCTGTACTGCTTTTTTATAAATTCCTGTATCTGTATTGGTTTATACAACACGGTTAAGCTGTAAAAATCAACATTCAAAGGATAAAATCATGAAAAATAATAGCTTATTTATATTCAGTATGGTTTTACTAATGGGTTGTCATGCGCCAGATCAAGGCGCTGAACAACAGCAAAATATCTGTAAGACTTTGGCGCAAGGTTACTTAAAAATCCAGAATCAACAGACTTATGAGTTTTGGCGGCTGGAAAAGGTGCAGACTCAGGCACAGCAAAGCACACTCAGGCTGACCTATAAACAACCAACTGAAAATGGCGTGATCATGTCGAATTTGCTGCTACCGACAGTAGAGTTTGTATGTCGCCAGCAACAGCAACGTATCACGCTGGCAATCAAGCAGCCTACAGGATCAAATGTTCAGGTACTGGAGCTACAACTGCCTCAGCAAACTATTGGCACACCGAAAAGCCGTGACTTAATTGCTCAGACAAGAACTCAATAAATAAACGGACTCGTTTCGGCAAGTGTTCCTGCTGATAATATACTGCATGGATGCTTTGATAAGAATGTTCAATCTGGTCTTCAAATAATGCCAGCAAATGTCCCTCATTCAGGTCTTTCCAGATTTCAAACTCTGACAGTCGTGCAATCCCCTGTCCACGCAAGCACAGTTGCCGTACCGTTTCGCCACTGGATGCCTTAATTTTGGGTTGAGCCAGAAAATATTCCCCGTTCACCTTAATCGGCCATTTATTAATATAGCTGGGACGGGTAAAACCAATCACCTCATGTTCAAGAAGCTCTGATGGCTGCTGTGGAGTACCGTTACGCCTGAGATAGTCTGGACTGGCCACGATATAAATTCGGCTTTTACATACCAGCTTGGCATGCAGGCTGGAATCATGCAGCTCCCCAAAACGAAACGCCACATCGGTCTTATGTTCCAGTAGGTCAATCACCAGATCATTGCTATTTAGCTGGATTTCAATATTCGGGTAACAGCGTTGAAACTTCTGTACCAGTGGTGTGATCACATGCAATATAAAAGGCGTGGCTGAGTCAATCCGAATAATGCCCGAGGTGTCCTGATCGGATTTTTGCAGCGCCTCCTCAGCCGCACTCAGGTCACTTAGAATTTTACGGGCCTGCTGTAGAAACTGCTGTCCCTCCTGTGTCAATTTTAATTTTCGGGTGGTGCGTTCCAGCAAGGTGACTTCAAGTTTTGATTCCAGACGGCTGAGTGAACGGCTCATGCCTGATGCGGTCTGCCCTATCCGTTCCGCGGCGGCAATAAAGGAACCTGTATCGACAATCGTCATAAAGGCAATAAGTTCCTCCACAGTTGATTTCATTGCCACACCTCAATTGTTGATATTTAGTCAACTGTATTTTGCAAATTCATCTATTTTTTAGCAACAATAATCATCGCAAAATTGCACCCATCAACAGAATAGCTCCTCGGAGCATGAAAAAGATTAGGTGAACAGTATGCGTATTCCTCAATTTGGTTTAGGGACTTTCCGTCTTAAAGATCAGGCCGTGATTGATTCGGTTAAAACTGCGCTGGACGTGGGTTATCGGGCCATCGATACCGCCCAGATTTATGGCAATGAAGCGGCGATTGGACAGGCAATTGCGGAAAGTGGTGTGCCACGTCAGGACATCTTCCTCACCACTAAAATCTGGGTTGACAATTTTGCCCCAGATAAATTTATCCCAAGTTTAAAAAACAGCCTGCAAAACCTACATACCGATGCAGTTGACCTGACATTAATTCACTGGCCTGCTCCACAACTCGGTGTGTCAATTCCAGAGGTGATGCAGCTGCTGCTGGAAGCAAAACAACAGGGCTTAACCCAGCACATCGGCATTTCAAATTTTAATATTGCCTTGACGCAGCAAGCGATTGACAGCATTGGCGTGGAGCACATCACCACCAATCAGATCGAGTTGAGTCCGTATTTACAGAACCGCACTTTGGTCAACTTTCTACGTGAACAAAATATTGATGTGACTTCATACATGACGCTGGCCTACGGCAAGGTGCTGAATGACCCGATCCTGATTGAAATTGCAGCACAACATCAGGCCACCAGCGCACAAGTGGCACTGGCCTGGGCACTACAAAATGGCTATGCCGTGATTCCATCTTCCACTAAACGTGAGAACCTGATCAGCAACTTAAAAGCCCAGGACTTAAAACTCAGTGCAGAACAAATACAGATAATCGCTCAACTTGAACGCAATGGCCGTGAAGTGAGTCCTGAACCCTATGCGCCTGAATGGGATCAATAACATGAGCAGTCGCATCAATCTTCCATTGCTGGCTTTGGCGATTGGCGCCTTTGCCATTGGCACCACTGAGTTCTCGCCCATGGGCCTGTTGCCCAATATTGCCCATGATCTTGGGGTCTCCATTCCAAGTGCGGGCATGCTGATCACGGGTTATGCGCTGGGCGTGATGCTCGGTGCACCGATTATGACCTTATGGTTTGGTGGTTTTGCCCATCGTAATGCACTGATTGTACTGATGGCAATTTTTACCATTGGTAACCTGATCGCAGCCTTTGCACCGAACTATATGAGCCTGATGGGTGCCCGCCTGATAACCAGTCTCAATCATGGTGCGTTCTTTGGGATTGGTTCTGTGGTAGCCGCCAGTGTGGTGCCTGTCAATAAACAGGCCAGTGCAGTGGCAACCATGTTTATGGGCCTCACCATTGCCAATATTGGAGGTGTGCCACTCGCCACATGGGTGGGACAGAACATCGGCTGGCGCATGTCGTTCCTTGCCATTTCCGCACTCGGAGTCATCACCATGCTGGCGCTGTGGAAAGCACTGCCTGTAGGTGCTGTGGGTCAAAAACCCAATGTAAAAATGGAGCTTAAAGTCCTGACTCGCCTGCCTGTGGTATTGGCACTGCTTACAACAGTATTTGGCGCATCAGCGATGTTTACCTTATACACTTACATTGCGCCAAGTCTAGTTGAGTTTAGCCATGCCTCACCGACCTTTATCACCCTGATGCTGGTGTTGATCGGGATTGGTTTTTCGATTGGTAACCACTTTGGCGGCAAGTTTGCTGATATATCAGTGAATAAAACCCTGATTGGCTTTTTGGGATTATTGATTGGATTAATGCTGATTTTCCCGATGCTTGCACAAACACAACTCGGTGCGGCAATCGGTTTGGTGATCTGGGGCGCAGCAGCTTTCGCCATCGTTCCACCTTTACAAATGCGGGTGATGTCGGTTGCCCATGAGGCTTCGGGTCTGGCCTCTTCCGTCAATATCGGGGCGTTTAATCTGGGCAATGCCATTGGCGCAGCGGCAGGCGGTGCCGTACTTAGCCTTGGCCTCAACTACGCTGCGGTTTCCATGATTGGGGCGGTGTTGGCAGCGCTTGGTTTAATCTTGGTATTTATCCAGATCAAATTATCTGCCAAGGCAAATTCAGCATTACAGCAATGTCCTCAGAGTTAAATGCCAATAAAAAAGCCTGATTGAATCAGGCTTTTTTATTTATTTCAGTAAGTCAGGCAGATGCGGTTGTGCATACAATGGATTATTCACTTCCTTTTTCATTTTCATCAACATTTGATAAGGCTGCTGCTGCACAAACATATTCACGAAGCTCAATGGAATCGAACCTGCTGGATCGGCATAGCCCGTGGTGGTGACCTTGACCTTGTTGTTGCCCACTCGTTGAAAGGTCCAGTCGCCTGTATATTTGGTGAGGCGAACCACATCAGGCTGCTCAGGGTAGTTATTCTGAATAACGTTATTCTTAATACTGATGCTGCCATCCGCATTCTTGCTCATCTTGCCTTTAATGACCAAGTCACGATCTTTTAAAGGGAATGGAAAATCCAGCACCATGTACAGGATAAACTCGCCTTTCTTCTCATCACGCGACAACACCTGCGCCTTACCGACATAAGGCACCCATTGCGGTGTGCGCTCAACATCCAGCACCACCGCAACGGCACGCTCCAATGGCACATCAAAAGTGGTTTCAGCCCGATATTGGATAATTGGGTTGTTCTCTGTCTGATAGGTCCAGACTTTAATGTTATTGCGGTTTAGGCTGAGTTTGGCTGTGTCTGTTGCAGCCGTGGCTGTCAGGCTGGTGATGCTGAGAAGTGCGGCAACAATATGTTTTTTTTTCATGTCATGCTCAATTTATTTTAATGGTCGTGAGCGCCTGTTTCACCCCTACAAATGGGGGCTAATCAGGCGCTGGATAGTGCAAAAATTGATGTGTTATACCTGAATGTCGTTAAAGCCCAAAACATCTTTCATGTCATATTTACGGGCTTCACGACCCACCACCCAGGCGGCTGCACGTACTGCACCTGAAGCAAAGTTCATACGGTTGGTGGCTTTATGGGTGACTTCCACACGCTCCCCCTCACCAATGAACATCACCGTATGCTCACCCACGATATCACCCCCACGAATGGTTTCAAAACCAATGGTCTGACGGTCACGAGGACCTGTGTAGCCTTCACGGCCATACACCGCCACTTCCTTGAGGTTGCGTCCCAGCGTATCCGCAATCGCCTCACCCATCATAAACGCAGTGCCTGATGGCGCGTCCACCTTATGACGGTGATGTGCCTCAATGATTTCAATGTCAACGGTGTCACCAAACACTTTTGCCGCAAGTTCCAGTAATTTAATGGAAACGTTTACACCCACAGAATAGTTCGCGGCATACACGACTGGTGTTTGTGTTGCCGTTTCATCCAGAAATGCTTTCTGTTCATCATTCATGCCTGTGGTGCCAATCACCATGGCCACACCCGCTTCGCGGCACAGCTTCAAGTGCTGTTCGGTGGCGGCTGGTGCAGTAAAGTCAATCACCACATCACAATCCTTGAGCACTTCACTCAAGCTTCCCACCACCTTGATGCCCAAACTTCCCACACCCGCAAGCTCACCTGCATCCGCACCGATCAGGCTGCTTTCAGGACGCTCAACGGCCGCCGCAAGTTGATAGCCTGCCTGTTGTACCGCTTGAATCAGGATTCGCCCCATGCGTCCGCCTGCACCCAAGATTCCAATGCGTGGAGAAGTTGACATAATTTTTTCCCAGTCTTTTATTTAAACAATTCCGCTACTATAGCAAAACTCTGTGCCTACGCTAAAAATTTCCCATAAAAAAACCTGCCAAAGCAGGTTTTTCTATTGCCATCTATTAATCAAATAAACGATCAAAGAATGATTTTTTCTTTGGCGATGAAGCATGACCATCACCATCAAAAGACGCTTGCAGCTCTTTCAACAATTCACGCTGACGACTGTTTAAATTGACAGGGGTTTCCACCACGATACGGCAAAGTAGATCACCCACCATGCTGCTACGTACAGGGCGAACGCCCTTGCCACGTAGGCGGAACAGTTTACCTGTCTGTGTACCTTCTGGAATTTTCAGACTAACACGACCTTCCAGTGTCGGAATTTCAATTTCCTTACCTAAAGCCGCATCAGCAATACTGACAGGCACATCCATATACAGGTCTGCACCGTCGCGCTGGAAGACTTCGTGTTCACGCACCACAACCTCAACGTACAGATCGCCTGCCTGACCATCACGAATCGCCTCGCCCTTACCTGTTAGGCGTACGCGGTCGCCATTGTCCACACCCGCTGGAATGGTGACTTCAAGGGTTTGCTGGCGGTCTGCAACGCCTGAACCATGACAGGTGTTACATGGATTCTTGATGATTTTGCCCTGACCACGACAGGTGCTACAGGTCTGCTGAACCGAGAAGAAACCCTGCTGCATACGCACCTGACCCGCACCATGACAGGTACGGCAGGTTTCCACATCATTTGGATTTTTGGAACCCTTGCCATCACAGCTTTCACACGGCGCTGGCGCAGTAAAGGTGATGGTTTTCTTTACGCCCTTGACCGCTTCCTCAAGGGTCAGCTCCATCACATAACGGAGGTCTGAACCACGGCGCTGACGTTGTTGCTGGCGACCACCGCCACCAAATGCACCACCGAAGATATCACCAAACTGGCTAAAGATGTCTTCTGCGCTAAAACCGCCGAAACCACCCCCAGCCCCACCGAAACCACCCTCAAAGGCACTGTGTCCAGCACGGTCATACATGCTGCGCTTTTCACCGTCAGAAAGCACTTCATAGGCTTCCGAAGCTTCCTTGAATTTCTCTTCCGCCTCAGCGTTGTCTGGGTTACGGTCTGGATGATACTTCATCGCCAACTTACGATAGGCTTTCTTGATCTCATCATCACCTGCGGTTTTCGAAACGCCTAAAACCTCATAATAATCACGTTTAGCCATGGTTGGCGATGCTCCTCACGGAATTTATTCAAACTTAAAAAACAAATAGGCTCTGCTGACATTTTATTTCTAAAGTCAACAGAGCCTTAATAGGGGCTGTACAATACGTTTACAAGGGTGCCTGTGATAAAAAAGCGATAAATTTAAAAAACCGCTTTATTTCTAAAGTACTTGGCAATACCTTTCAGCCATGCATTCAATAAAAACAGCCATGCAATCGAACTAAACACCACACCTGCGACCGTCATGGCGGTCACCCAGAGTGCACTGTTCCAGGCAAAAAAGAACAGCGGAATAAACCATAGGGCAGCAAAGAAAGCCATCAAGATAAACAGCAGCACATTACGCATAATCCAGAGTGCATGCGCATGTATCCATACTTCAGCATTATCCACAATCGCAACTTTTCGTGCCAGCAGGTATGCGAACACTGCAAACACGATTGTAAATAATGCAAGAAACATGAACACGTACGAAATCGCCACATAGCGGCGATGCTGCTCAATATTGTCTTGCCCCATGCTCTATATCACCTCATTCACCGCATTTTGCCAAACCAGTCATGCAATGAAATTCAATTATTTTTTGGTCTTAAAATATAGGTGCTACTATATTGAAATTTTCAATATTTCGCACCTTTATTCACAAAATAATTACGATAGATGTGTTGCTTTCTTGACCTTAAACCACGCTGTATAGAGCGCAGGCAGGAAAAACAGGGTCAACAGGGTGGCCACAATCAAGCCTCCCATAATCGCAACCGCCATCGGACCAAAGAAAATACTGCGTGATAAGGGAATCATGGCCAGCACCGCAGCCAGGGCCGTCAACACAATCGGACGGAAGCGGCGCATGGTGGCACCAATCACCGCGTCCCACGGTTCATGCCCTGCCTGAATGTCCTGCTCAATCTGGTCAATCAGGATCAGCGAGTTACGCATGATCATGCCAGACAGGGCAATGGTTCCGAGCATGGCCACGAAACCAAAGGGTTTATTGAACAGCAACAGGAATGCAACCACCCCAATCAGGCCAAGCGGTGCAGTCAGCAAGACGATGGTCGCACGAGACATACTACGCAACTGGATCATCAACAGGGTCATGACCACCGCCAGAAATAACGGCATGCCCGCATTGACCGAGTTTTGCCCTTTGGCCGATTCCTCAACCGTACCACCCACTTCAAGTAGATAACCATTAGGTAAATCTGCACGTAAGGTTTGCATTTGATCAGCCAACTGCTGCACCACCGTTGCAGGCTGTAAATGACCACGAATATCCGCTCGAACCGTAATGGTTGGCAGGCGGTTACGATGCCAGATCAAGCCCTCTTCAAAACGTGACTCGATCTTGGCAATCTGTGCCAATGGCACGGTTGTTCCCTTGCTGGTTGGCACAGCCAAGCTGGCCAAGGAAGCCACTTCGGCCCGCTCGGTTTTATCACCACGCAAACGGATTTCAATCAACTCACGCTTTTCACGGTACTGATTCATCACCGCACCTGTCACTGAGGCATTGAGGAAATTGGCCAGATCAACGCTGGAAACACCCATTTGACGCGCACGGTCCTGATCAATCTCAATGGCAATGATCTTGCTTGGTTCACCCCAGTCCAGATGTACATTGGTTGTGTTTGGGTCTTCGCTCAGCACTTTAGCCACTTTCTGTGCCTCTACCCGAACCGTTGCCAAATCTTCGCCTGAGACCCGATACTGCAATGGATAACCCACAGGAGGGCCATTTTCCAGCAAGGACACACGGGTACGTACCTGAGGCAACAACTGCTTAATTTGCGTCTCTAAAGAACGGCGGATTTCATCACGGTCATCTAAAGACGATGCCAGCACCACAAACTGGGCAAAACTGGCTTGTGGCAGTTGTTGATCTAAAGGCAGATAGAAACGTGGTGAACCTGTGCCGACATAAGCCACATAGTTATCAATCCCCTTTTGTTTCGACAGGAACTGCTCCACCTTATGTACCGCCTGCTCAGTGGCCGTGAGCGATGCACCCTCCTCCAGTTTTAAGTCCACCAGAATTTCTGCACGGTTGGATGGGGGGAAGAATTGCTGTGGCACCAGTTTAAACATGGCGACTGACAGTACAAAAATACCCACCGTCACGGCAATCACGGTTTTACGATAGGTAATACAGATTTCCACCACATTACGGAAAGACTGGTAAAACCTGGATTGATACGGATCATGATGCTGACCATGTGCCTCAACCACAGGCGCAGGTTGCTTACGCAGTCGCGCCCATAGGCGCAGATACCATGCCGCTTTCTGCTGTTGTTTGGTGAAGTCAGGCAGTAGCTTCTCACCCAGATAAGGTACAAACAAAACCGCGGCAATCCATGACACAATCAGGGCAATGGTGACCACCTGGAAAATCGAACGGGTATATTCACCTGTACCTGATTGGGCCGTGGCAATCGGCAGGAAGCCTGCGGCGGTGATCAAGGTTCCTGTCAGCATTGGAAAGGCGGTGGTTTGCCAAGCAAAGCCTGCGGCCTTGAGTCGGCTATAGCCTTGCTCCATTTTAATCGCCATCATTTCCACGGCGATAATGGCATCATCAACCAACAAACCTAGGGCCAGAATGAGTGCGCCCAATGAAATCTTGTGTAGTCCAACATCAAACAGGTTCATGCCTGCAAAGGTCATCGCCAATACCAGTGGAATCGACAACGCCACCACCAGACCCGTACGGAAACCGAGCGAGAAGAAGCTGACCAATAATACGATGATGACCGCTTCCGCCAGGACCTTTAAGAACTCGTGAATACTACGTTGCACCGCGACAGGTTGGTCAGACACTTTTTGCAGTTTCATGCCCAAGGGTAAGGTTTTTTGCAGGTGGTTAAATTCAGTTTCAAGGTTTTTACCCAGCGCAATGATGTCACCACCTTTACGCATGGAAACGGCAATGCCAATCCCATTTTCGCCCATAAAGCGCATCCGTGGCTGCGCAGGCTCACTAAAGCCACGATAGACATCAGCAACATCACCCAATTGAATGGTTTTATCACCGACCAGCAATGGCATTTTTTTCAGGTCATCGACACTATGCAAATGTCCACTGACACGGATTTGAATACGGTCTGTACCTGTTTCAAAGAAGCCCGCACCTGCCATGTCATTTTGCTTTTGAATCGCTTCCTGAATGGCTGTGACAGGGACACCAAGCTGCACCGCCTTGGTATTGGACAGCTCAATCCAGATTTTCTGGTCTTGTAGACCCACCAGATTGACCTTGCTGACATCCTTGACCCGTTGCAGTTGCAACTGCAAACGGTCGGCATATTCCTTCAGTACAGCATAGTCAAAGTCCTTGCCCGTCAGCACATAGATATTGCCGAACGTGTCGCCGAACTCATCATTAAAGAACGGCCCCTGCACACCGCTTGGCAGTTGCGAGCGAATGTCATTGACCTTTTTACGCACGTTATACCAAACGTCAGGAATTTCACTGGAACGATAAGAATCCTTGGCAATAAAGGTGACCATCGACTCGCCAGGCCGTGAATATGCCCGAATATTTTCATATTGCCCTGTAGTCATCAGTTCTTTTTCAATACGGTCTGTCACCAGGGTTGCAACCTCCTGAGCCGTTGCTCCTGGCCAATAGGTCTGCACCACCATCACCTTAAAGGTAAATGGAGGGTCTTCGCTCTGTGACAGCTTGGAATAGGACATCACCCCAACAATGCCCAGCAACAGCATAAAGTAGAGAATGATGCCCTTATTCCTGAGCGCCCATTCTGAAAGGTTAAATTTCATAATCAGGCTCCCGCTTTTACCGTGACTTCACGATTATCACGGTCTACAGGATGAATCTTTTGCTGGTCACGCAACAGGTGTACGCCACCGACCACAACCCAATCTGAAGCTTTTAGACCTGAAAGAATAGGCACACTGTCACGGCCATAAGTTCCCAAAGCCACAGGAACTTTACGTAAGGTTTGATTGGCATTGACCACCCAGACATAGGCCTGCTGGCCATTGGCGGTAACGCTGGATAAAGGCACACTTAGGACATTGTTTTCATTTGCCACAAAGAACACCCGTGCACTTTGTCCAAGTTGAATCGTGGACTGTCCCTCAAGCAGGGAGACCTTGACAGTAAAGGTACGTGACTGGTCAGCGGCTGGTGACACCTCACGGACTTTTGCGGCAAAACGTGTATCTGGCTGTGACCATAAGGTGACCCAGGCAGGCTGCCCCACCTTGAGGGTACTGACCGCCTGTTCAGGCACACCAAACACCACCTCACGCTCGCCATCAATCGCCAGTTGATAGGCAGCCTGTCCTGCCGCCACCACTTGACCAATTTCAATATTGCGCTGGGTAATCACGCCATTTTTATTGGAGACCAGCTGGTTATAGCCTGTTTGGTTGGAGGAAACCTCATAGTTTGAACGGGCCTGTTGCAGTGTTGCCTGTGCCGACTCATACTGGTTTTTAATGGCATCATATTGCGAACGGCTCACCGCATTGACAGGCAGGAGTTGCTGATAACGCTTATATTCTTCCGATGCAATTTTTGCAGCAGCCTGTGCACTGTCCAGTTGGGCTTTGGCTGCATTCAGTTGCAACTGTGCATCTTTCACGTCCAGTTTTGCCAACACCTGCCCGACCTTAACCCGATCTCCGACATCGGCATAACGTTCGGTAACCTGTCCCCCGACACGGAATGCCAGTGCGGTCTGTTGTTTCGCCTGTACATCACCCGCATAGCTTTTCTGGTCAATATGATTGCTACTTGGCTGCGTCACCATGACATAGGGAACTTCCTCGGTCTTGGGAACCTCTTTTTGACATGCTGTTAAAGTGACACTGCTGAGTACGAGCAACCCCACAATTACATGATTTAGCAGATTCATCTCTTTTTCGCTCTTATTCAAATTGGTTTTTTAAGGCACAATATGGGTATCATCATAAATTGTTTAATTTTTAATTAATATACTCATGAGTACATTAATTAAAAATTAAATCTAGCAAACTGATTTTTAACTGAATTAAAAGAGAACGATAACGTGCAGACAACCTGTGGTCGCCCGAAAGATTTAGAAAAAAGAGCCAAGATCTTGCAGGCTGCAAAATCTATTTTTCTAAAAATGGGCTATCACGCCACCAGCATGAACCAGATTGCCAAAGAGGCGGGTGTCACCAAACTCACGGTGTACAACCATTTTCAGGACAAGGCCAACCTGTTTACCTGTGCGATTGAGGAAAGCTGTGAGGAGTCCATTCGGGCGAAGCAGTTTGAACTCACACCTGCGTCCGACTTTAGGCAGGCATTGTATTTAATGTGCCAGCGCGCCCTGGGCATTATTTACCTGCCTGAAGCGCTGAAGCTGGATCGGGTGCTGTTTGAACTTGCAGCTGAACAAAGCCCCCTCACCCAGCAGTTTTTTGATGCCTCACACACACGTATGTGTAATGTCTGGTGTGGTTTTTTTGAGCAGGCCATCACCCTCAATTTTATTCAGGCAGATGATCCCCTCAAACAGACCGAACTGATCGTGGCGCTGATGCTCGGCACACGTCACCACAAGGTTTTACTGGGTCTGGATTCGGTGCCAACCACGGTTGAAATTGAGCAGATGATTGAACAGGCCATCGAGCTTTTTTTGCTTAAATATCAACCTGGATTTTAAAGAAATTTCACATTTCCTTACGTTCTCCACTTGGAATGTCTGACAATCAGGTTATAGTCAAGACATGAGCAGAGGAGAAGCATAATGACACAACAAATCACTGCGCCATTACGAGAAGATGTTCGTTTACTGGGTAATTTACTGGGCGAGACCTTAAAGCAGCATGCAGGACAGGATTTGTTTAATCAGGTTGAGCAGATTCGTGCTCTGGCCAAGGGTGCCCGTGATGGACAGATCGAGTCCGAAAAACAGCTCGAACAACTTTTCCTCGGTCTAAAAGATGAAGAGATTTTGCCACTGACCCGTGCATTTTCATATTTCCTCAACTTTGCCAATATCGCTGAGCAATACCATGTGGTGCGTAACCGCCGTCAGGCTGAGTTTGACGAGCAGGCACCCAGTCCAAACCCGCTTACACATTTATTTGAAAAATTCAAAACCCAGCAAATTGGTGAACAGCGACTGTTCCAGCAAATCTGTGACCTCAACATCGAACTGGTGCTCACCGCGCATCCGACTGAAGTCAGCCGCCGTACCCTGATCCAGAAATATGATGACATTACCGACTGCCTATCACAGTTGGATCAACAGAAACTGACACCTAGGGAACGTCAGCAGACCATTGCCACACTCAAGCAACTGGTAAGTTCAGCCTGGCAAACCGATGAAATTCGCCAGCATCGCCCCACCCCTGTGGATGAGGCGAAATGGGGCTTTGCCACCATTGAACAGAGTCTATGGAATGCGGTGCCTCAATTTATCCGTGAACTGAATGAACTGACCCAGCAACATTGCCAGCAATCCTTGCCTCTGGATATTGCCCCGATTCGTTTTGCCTCATGGATGGGTGGAGACCGCGATGGTAACCCCAATGTCACCCATCAGGTGACACAGGAAGTATTGTGGCTGTCCCGCTGGCAGGCGGCCGATCTCTATTTACGTGATATTGAAAACCTGCGTTGGGAACTGTCGATTCAAACCTGTTCAGAAGAAATGAAGCAGGCCTTGGGCTCAGACCATCCCGAACCCTACCGCGAATATTTGCGTGATAGCCGTGAACGCCTGAAAGCCACCCGTCACTGGCTGACACAACGTTTACATGGGCTGGATGCGGATGACAGTCAAATCATCAAAACCAAGGATGAATTACTACAGCCTTTATTGCTGTGCTATCGCTCCCTGATTGAGAGCAATCTAGCTGAAATTGCGAATGGCCAGTTGCTGGATTTCATTTACCGTGTCAATTGCTTTGGCATAGAACTGCTGAAACTGGATATCCGTCAGGAATCAGGCCGCCATCGTCAGGCCATTTCAGCGATTACTGAATATCTCGGTTTGGGTAATTTCGAATCGTGGACCGAACAAGCACGACAAAACTTCCTGATTCAGGAACTACAGAGCAAGCGCCCCTTGTTGCCTAAATATCTGGATGAACCAGAGGGCAGCCTGATTCAGCATCCAGATGTGCTGGAAGTGTTTGCCACCATGCGTACTCTGGCTGAGCAGCCGACTGAAAGCCTGGGGGCCTATATTATTTCAATGGCAGAATATCCAAGTGATGTCCTCGCCGTTTTGCTACTGCAAAAAGAAGCTGGGATTCAGCATCCGCTTCGTGTGGTGCCTTTATTTGAAACATTAAAGGACTTGGATGGTGCAGCCAAAACCATGAACACCCTGTTTAATGTGCATTGGTACAAACAGCATATTCAGGGCAGGCATGAAGTGATGATTGGCTATTCAGACTCAGCCAAGGATGCGGGCTTTATGTCAGCCAACTGGGCGCAATATCGCGCTCAGGAGGAACTGACCGCGATTGCCAAAAATCATGGCGTACAACTGACCCTGTTCCACGGGCGTGGTGGTTCGATCAGCCGTGGCGGTGCACCGACCCAGCAAGCCTTATTCTCCCAGCCACCAGGTTCAATTTCTGGTGCGATTCGTGTCACCGAACAGGGGGAAATGATCCGCTTCAAGTTTGGTTTGGAGGGAATTGCGCTGCAAAATCTGGAAATCTATACCGCAGCCACTTTGGAGGCGACCCTGCTACCACCCCCTGAACCAAAAAAACAATGGCGTGAGTTGATGAACCAGATGACCGATTTATCGGTACAGGTCTATCGCCAGACCGTGCGGGAAAATCCAAATTTTGTCAGCTACCTGCGTACAGTTACCCCTGAACTAGAGCTACAAATGCTGCCGCTCGGTTCACGTCCAGCCAAACGCAAGGTCAGCGGCGGGATTGAATCACTACGGGCAATTCCGTGGGTGTTTGCATGGACCCAGATTCGCCTGATGTTGCCTGCATGGCTGGGTACAGGTACGGCGATTAACCAGGTGCATGAACAACACAAAATGACGCTTGATGAGATGCTGGCACAATGGCCCTATTTCCAGACCCTGATTGATATGCTGGAAATGGTGCTGTCCAAATCCGATGCCGATATTGCCCTGTACTATGAGTCGCACCTGACCCAAAATCAGGATCTAAAACTATTGGGTATAGAATTACGCCAGCGGCTACAAAATGCAGTCGATACACTGCTTAGTCTAAAAGGTGAATCTAAACTGCTCAGCAACAATGAAGTGCTGGACCAGTCCATGCAGGTGCGTAAACCGTATTTATTGCCGTTGCATTTATTACAGGCAGAATTGATGAAGCGTCGTCGTCTGTATCTGGCACAGCACCAAACTGAACATAGCCCTGTCGATCATGCCTTGATGGTCAGTATCGCTGGGATTGCGGCAGGGTTAAGGAATACAGGCTAATGATTTAAACTGGTGCGGCATCCATAAAGTCACTTGCAGATGCCGCATGTCTACTCAGTCATTTTTTATTGCTAAAAACCCATCTTTTTTATTTGTTGAGTGAAATAGTCAACTTTGTGTAAATCCACAATGAATATGGGTGCTTAGCTTTAAATTTATTTTACCGAATAATAAAAATAAGTATTTAAACCCACGATATTGCAGCCATTGCCCAACATGACCAGATGAAAGTTCCAGATCAGGCAGAGTATCATAGCGGCTGATTTATCTGATCAAGAGTTTATCTATGTCAAGTTGGTTTCCAAAATGGCAACCGTATCAGGGAAAGATTGATCATCGCCCTGTTGCGACAAACGAATATTTACCGCCCTTACAAAGTGCGGTGCTTGGGGTTCAACACGCATTTGCAATGTTTGGTGCAACTGTACTTGCCCCATTGCTGATGGGATTTAATCCCAACCTGGCCATTTTAATGTCAGGGATTTGTACCATTATCTTCTTCCTGATCACAGGTGGACGTGTACCAAGTTACCTGGGTTCAAGCTTTGCCTTTATTGGTGTGGTGGCGGCTGCAACAGGTCATGTTACAGGTTCGGGGGCAAATCCAAACCTTGCGATTGCACTGGGCGGTATTGTTGCCTGTGGTATTTTCTATGCCCTGATTGGCTTTGCCGTCATGCTCACAGGCACACGCTGGATTGAAAAACTGATGCCACCTGTGGTGACAGGCGCAATCGTGATGATCATTGGTCTCAACCTTGCACCTGTGACCATCAAGGGTGTGGCGGGACAACCGTTTGAAATGTGGATGGCACTGATTACAGTACTATGTATGGGTATTATCGCGGTTTTCACCAAAGGCTTGCTACAGCGTTTACTTTTACTGGTGGGCTTGTTGATTGCCTACGGACTGTATGCTGTTGCAACCAATGTACTTGGCTTTGGCAAAGCCATTGATTTTTCCCAGATTGCAGCCGCACCATGGTTTGGTATTCCAAGCTTCTCACATCCAGCGTTTGACATGAATGCAATTCTGATTATTGCCCCTGTGGCACTGATTCTGGTTGCTGAGAATTTAGGCCATATCAAGGCTGTGGGGGCCATGACAGGTGAAAACCTGACCCCACAGTTGGGCAAGGCCTTTGTTGCCGATGGTTTAGCCACCACCCTGTCAGGCAGTGTCGGTGCGCCTGGCATGACCACCTATGGGGAAAATATTGGGGTGATGGCCGTTACCCGTGTGTATTCAACCATTGTGTTTGTGATCGCTGGTGTGTTCGCCATTTTTCTGGGGCTTTCACCAAAGTTTGGCGCGGTGATTAGCACCATCCCAACAGCAGTTCTGACAGGAGCCTCCATCGTGGTGTTTGGCTTGATCACCATTGCTGGAGCGAAAATCTGGATCGAAAACAAGGTCGACTTCTCCAACAATAAAAACCTGATTGTGGCTTCAGTGACCATTATTTTGGGTGCAGGCAATTTTGAACTGTTATTTGGTAACTTCAATCTGGGTGGAATCGGAACAGCAACCTTTGCAGCGATTTTCCTGAATTTGTTGTTTAGCTTAAAAGATAAGAATTAATCCTGAAATTGGGCGCATTGAATACGCCCAATTTTAATTTAACCCAGTTCAGCAACTAAATCGGGATGTTTCCCTAAAATTTTTAACAAGGCTTCGGCTGCACCACTTGGTTTACGCTGTCCTTGTTCCCATGATTTTAATGTATTTACAGAAATCCCTATCGCTTTTGCAAACTGGCTTTGTGATAAACCCATCTTATGCCGTGTTTCAGCAATCGGCGAGACTTCAATTTTGGTGACACGTCCGAATTGCCCTGCTTTCGCTTCCTGTAATGAGCGAGTCAGGCTTTCACGAATCATTTCTGCATCAGGATCATCTGCAATCACCGCAGCAACTATTGCATCGACATCAATATGTTTTAAATCTTCCAGCGTTTTAATGTCATTCATTTTATTTAGCTCGCAACTTTTTCAGTTCTTTTGGGCTGATGTTTTCTTTTTCGCTTTTAGCGTAAATATCCCACATCAGAATCACACCATTCGCAAGTACATTCAGATAAATCACCCGAACACCGCTACGTTTACCCATGCCCTCACGTAACCAACGAATTTTTCGTAGACCTCGACCATTTGGAATCACATCACCATCCAATGGGTTTTTAGCAAGATACGCAAAAAATTCTAACCGCTCATCTACCGTCCACAATTTCCCAGCTTTGGTTGTAAACTCAGGCATTTCAACAATTGTATACATCTTATTTACCTTATGTGTACCATTGCATTCTAATACACTGTATTACACACTGCAATCACTTTAATTTAAGGAGAATCAATACAGTAATTTTGCTATCATTTTTCTAAATTTATTGTTTAGTTTAAAAGATATAAACTAGAATCAATCAATGAAACTCTCTTGTGTTGGTCATTTTTTTAATTTGGTAATAATTCATCCAAGTTTTTTGCTTTAGGTTTTTGATTACAAGTTGGTGCGTAGGCAAGAATTAATAAAAACTCAAGTATTTGACGATCCATATCATCAGAAATCTGCAAGAATCGCATAGTTTGCCATTGTCCCCACCATAATTTCTGTTTATGTGGTGACGTTTGATCATAGAGCCGAGCTTTAACGTGCCTACTGGTCAAACCAACATATAATGCTTCATTATTTTCATTAAAATAGACATAAACTGCCCCTGTTCCATTGTCATTTAACTGACCTTTCGCATCAAAGATATCTCTTGTTTTTAACTCAGTTCGACTCTCAAACCAAATTTTTGCAAGATCAGCCACCGCTCCAAGCGACCTTCTTAATATCGATGTCGGAATCATATTTCAATTCCATCACTAGCTTCTTGTTTATATTTCTCTTCCAGCACATTACTGATAATACTTTCAATCATCCATACCCGATACAGGCTATTAAACACATAGCTTTGCCCATCTATGCGTAATTCCAGTACAGGAAAGTCGGGCTGGTGCTTCTGCTGGCATAGCTCATCATTCTGTTTTAACAGGGCTTCAACATCCTGTTCAGTGACCTGCTCAATCTGCAAGCGCTTTTGCATCCGCTGAAAATGCGCCTTAAAGGATAAATCCTTGCCCCGTGTCCATATGCTTTCCAGAATCTGGTGGATCACATCCACCTGCTGTTCCTCTGCAACACTGTAAAACAGCTTCGCCATTTCATAGGTGGCCTCTTTGGTTGGGCGACAGAATGGGGTAAATGCCACCTGTGTACGTTTCGAGACACGGGTGGCCAGACTCCAGTCAAACCAGTCCCGCCCGTGGTAGCTCAGGGGATAAACTTTCAACTGAATATCATAGTAGTTGGCAAGTTCTTCCTTGATATAGGCCAGCAACAGCCAGCTCATCGGGTCTTCAAGCGCAATATACAAATCCAGCTCTGGTTGCAATGCCTGAACTTCTGCCAGTGCCTCACCATCATTAATCAGGTGCTCACGCCACTCAATATGGTTGATCAGGAAAATTGGATTGCCCGTCAGTAGCTTCTGCTGTTTAAGACGGCGGGTTAGACGCAACAGATCATCAACGGCGTGGTATTTACGTTCGCCAAATTCGAAATAGCTGGCGGCTACAGGCACATCCTTGAAGATACGTTCAGGATAATCCTGTGGAGCCTGATGCTGGCTTGCCATGGCATACAGGGTACGCAACTTTCCATATTGCTGCTGCCACAGCATATGAAACACATCTTCAAGCAAATGCAGGAAATTTTGTTCTCGTAATGGGGTATTTCTTAAAATTGTCTCAGCTTGCTGTAAAGCTTCTGCACTGGGAATCTCTGGGGTATCATCAAAGCCAAAACGGTGCTGTTTGGCGAGGATTTTTGCATCATTTAGACAGTAACTTTGCCAATCCTGTCTGGACATGCCATTCGGGGGTTCTGCATCCTGTCTTGAGATAATGACTTTTAGGGGTTTGAGTTCATCACTCAAGATCTCATTGAGTTGATCAAGCTGCTGCACTGCCAGATAGCTATAAACATCATCCAGACGAAGGTAAATCGTTAAACCCTGTTCCGTGGGTAACACCGCCTGACGAGAGGGTTTTTGATAGAACCAACTCGATCGGATGGGATCAAACCAACGACGTAACAAAGACATGCCAATCGCCTCTAAGCGTAATGAATTTATAGAAAAGTAGATTATATTCTCAAGTTTACTGGCAAATGAGAATCAAGTGTATTCAGTATTTTATATTATAAAATCAGAAAAAAGTCCCTTTTTTATCAAAAGGGACTGAATGGGCTTACAAAACTCGTACCGCACCTTTTGCGGCACTGGTTGAATGCATTGCATAAATCTTCAATGATTTAGACACTTTACGTTTACGCTCTTCAACTGGATGCCAGCCTTTGGCTTCCTGCACAGTACGACGGTGTGCCATCGTTGCATCGTCGATATCAAGGTGAATGGTACGGTTCGGAATGTCGATCTGAATGGTGTCACCATCCTCAACCAGACCAATCGCGCCACCCTCTGCCGCTTCTGGGGAAACGTGACCAATGGATAGACCTGAAGAACCGCCAGAGAAACGGCCATCGGTAATCAAGGCACAGTCCTTACCCAAACCTTTTGATTTTAAATAACTGGTTGGATACAGCATTTCCTGCATCCCTGGCCCGCCACGAGGTCCTTCATAGCGAATCACCACGATGTCACCCGCCACAATCTTATGGTCTAGAATCGCTTCTACCGCTGAATCCTGACTTTCAAACACGCGGGCAGTCCCCGTGAATTTAAGAATTGAGTCATCCACACCCGCAGTTTTGACAATACAGCCATCCAGCGCAATGTTGCCGTAAAGCACCGCCAAACCGCCATCCTGAGAGAAAGCATGTTCAGCATTACGGATCACGCCTTTTTCACGGTCGCCATCCAGCGTTGAATAATAACGGTTTTGTGAGAACGCCACCTGAGTCGGGATACCGCCTGGAGATGAACGATAGAATTCATATACCTCTGGATTTTCCGTACGAATAATGTCCCATTTGTCCAAAGCGTCTTTTAAGGTTTTTTCATGCACAGTTGGAATGGAGGTCGTGAGTAAACCTGCACGATCCAATTCACCCAAGATCGCCATGATGCCACCTGCACGGTGTACATCTTCCATATGTACATCTGATTTTGCTGGTGCAACTTTTGACAATACAGGCACTTGACGCGACAGGCGGTCAATATCATCCATAGTGAAGTCAACTTCTGCTTCATGCGCAGCAGCAAGTAAATGCAATACAGTATTGGTTGAACCACCCATTGCGATATCAAGCGTCATGGCATTTTCAAATGCCGCCTTGGTTGCAATTGAACGCGGTAAAATACTGTCATCATTCTGTTCATAGTAGCGTTTTGCCAGTTCAACCACCAAACGCCCTGCTCTTAGGAACAGCTTTTCACGGTTGGCATGGGTTGCCACGATGGAACCGTTGCCTGGTAAAGATAGGCCAAGCGCTTCGGTCAGGCAGTTCATTGAGTTGGCGGTGAACATACCTGAACATGAACCACAGGTTGGACATGCTGAACGTTCAAATGCAGCCACTTCTTCATCAGTATAGCTTTCGTCTGCTGCAACTACCATGGCGTCTACAAGGTCAATCGCCTTTTCATCACCACGGAACTTGACCTTACCCGCTTCCATTGGCCCACCAGACACGAATACCACTGGGATATTCAGGCGCATTGCCGCCATGAGCATTCCTGGGGTGATCTTGTCACAGTTGGAGATACACACCATGGCATCGGCACAGTGGGCATTGACCATGTATTCCACTGAATCGGCAATCAGGTCACGGGATGGCAGTGAATACAGCATCCCGTCATGACCCATCGCAATCCCGTCATCAACGGCAATGGTATTGAATTCTTTCGCCACGCCACCCGCAGCCTCAATCTCTCTTGCAACAAGCTGCCCTAAATCCTTAAGATGCACATGACCTGGAACGAACTGGGTAAATGAGTTGACCACCGCAATAATTGGCTTGCCAAAATCCTCATCTTTCATACCTGTCGCACGCCATAAACCACGCGCGCCAGCCATATTTCTTCCATGTGTTGATGTTTTTGAACGATAATCAGGCATTTTGTATTCCCAACAAGTTTGTGCTTGAGAGATGAATCAAGAATTCTCTCTGGCGAAATGATACTGAGCTGTTTCCATCATACTACAAGTTATCGTTTAACTGATGACCACTGTAACGATCTTTTTTATGCACACAGGCAATTCAGCCCGCCTGATTAGGGACTGCTGGCTTTTTCGCTTATAATTCGAGACAAGTTTTCTTTGGATTGTCTTTGTGAAGATCATTTTTGCTGGTACGCCTGAATTTGCGGCAATCGCATTGGCGGCATTATTAAAAACATCACACCAGATCATTGCGGTTTATACCCAGCCTGACCGTAAGGCAGGACGTGGGCAGAAATTAACCCCCTCTCCTGTCAAGCAACTGGCACTTGAACACGGTTTACCCGTCTACCAACCACTCCACTTCAAGGCATCAACGGATGAGGGGCTGGCAGCCCAGCAACAACTGGCGACATTGGGTGCCGATGTGATGGTGGTGGCAGCTTATGGCCTGATCCTACCCCAAGCGGTATTGGATACACCAAAATATGGCTGCCTAAATATTCATGGTTCGCTGCTGCCACGCTGGCGTGGCGCTGCGCCGATTCAACGCGCCATTGCCACAGGTGATGCAGAAACAGGCATTACCATCATGCAAATGGCGGCAGGTCTGGATACAGGCGATATGATGTATAAAACCTATTGCCCAATCACAGCCGAAGATACTTCTGCCACATTGCATGACAAACTGGCTGTTCAGGGTGCAGAGGCGATTTGTACCGTGCTTGAATCAGAGCAAAGCTTGCAGGATTTTATTGCCAAACGTGAAGTACAGGATGAGGCGCTGACCGTTTATGCACATAAACTGGTGAAACCCGAAGCCCGTATTAACTGGACGCAGCCTGCCGTACAAATTGACCGTAATATCCGTGCGTTCAACCCGTGGCCTGTGGCCTTTATCCAACTGGATGAAAATAATGCCCTGCGTGTCTGGGGTTCAATGTTCTCTGAACACAGCAAGGCAGATGCGCAAGTCGGTGAAATTCTGGCGATGGATAAACAGGGTATTCATGTGGCTTGTGGTGATAATAGTGCGGTATGCCTCACCAGCCTGCAATGGTCAGGTGGCAAGGCCCTCAACCCCGTACAAATCGCCCAGACCCAGAAATTGCATATTGGACAAATCCTGCCATGAGCCAAATGAATCAATCATCTACAAAAAATTTAAATCTGCGTGCGCAAGTGATCAAAACACTTTTGGCTGTTCAAAATGGGCAATCTTTGTCTTCCGTTTTGAATCAACATATCAATATGGTGTCTGAACGTGACCGTGGTTTATATCACGAACTGACTTTAGGTTGTTTACGCCAATGGTATTCTTTAAAAGCGATTACCTTACCATTGCTCACAAAACCATTAGACAATGAAGCATTAGAAAGTTGTTTATATCTTGGTTTATATCAAATTTTATGTACGCGCATTCCTGTACATGCTGCGATTTCAGAAACTGTAAATGCTGCCAAGCAACTCGGTTTCGAACCCATGAGTGGCGTGGTCAATGCAATTCTGCGTCGTGTTTCACGTGAAACAGCGGAATTTCAAACAGCTTTGAATAATACACATGGTTTACCAAGTTGGTTATTCAAACGACTCAAAAAAGATTGGCCTGAGCAGGTAGAGTCGCTATGCCAAGCCTTAAAACAAGTTGCACCACTGACCCTGCGCATCAATGAACGCCAAGTCAGTCGTAACGAATATTTAGAGATTTTGGACGAAGAACAGATTGATGCTCATCCTTGCATGCTTTCAAATGTGGGTATTGTTTTGGAACAAACGGGCAATATTACCCATTTACCAGGTTTTGAAGAAGGTGGTTTTTCCGTTCAGGATGAACATGCACAATTGTGCGCAATGCTGTTACCCAACCTAGATAACCAAGTGGTTGTCGATGCCTGTGCTGCGCCAGGCGGTAAAACCGCACACATCCTTGAGCGCTTTAATCCTCAAAAACTGATTGCGCTGGATCATGATGCAAAACGTCTGGTTCGGGTCAGTGAAAATTTACAGCGTTTACAGCTCAACCAAGACCATATTGAGATTGTTGCAGCCGATGCCACTACATGGCAAGCCAAAGAGCCTGTTGACTGTATCGTGCTGGATGCACCTTGTTCCGCCACGGGCGTGATTCGTCGTCATCCTGACATTCGCCTGCTCAGACAGTCCACCGATATTGCCCAGACCGTAGCACTGCAACAACAGATTTTGCAGCAGATGTGGCAACAGCTTAAAGTCGGTGGAACCTTGCTGTATATCACCTGCTCGATTTTAAAAGCTGAAAATGAACAGCAAATGGCGACATTCTTTGCAGCCCATCCTGATGCTAAAGAAATTAAAATTACAGCCGACTGGGGTATAGAGCAGCTTCATGGCCGTCAACTTCTACCAAGTCATGGCCAGGGTGACGGTTTCTATTATTGCCAGATTAAAAAACTGGCGTAATAAAGATGGAGCAGGCATAAAGCCTGCTTTTTTATTGAATTAATTCAAACAATTTAAATGGTTACGATTGCTGCTATTTCGCAGCATTTTCATCATAAAAAGCAAACAGGCTTTAACCTAATTATTTCAGGAAATCAGTTAATTTGGGTAGGTCAAATACAATTATAATGGGTATTTTAAATGGCGATTCTGTCTAAACTCACCGATACACTGGCAATTAAAACAATTGAAGCCTATCAGCAACACCTATCACCCATAAAGGGATTTAAATGCGCAGCGGGTCAGCTTTATGGTGGCACGACCTGTTCAGGTGCAGTCAAAAAAATTATCCAAAAACAGGGTCTGATTTCAGGCCTACCCACAATTTATCAGCAATTTTCCAGTTGCCATCAGGCTGCCAAAACCCTTGCTGCACATCCAACCCAGCCCATGAATGCTTTCTGTTGCTGTGTCCTGCCGATTCCCCTGTAGGTCTCCACCTGATTTGAATGCGCATAAAAAAACAGCCCTATATTGGAGGGCTGTTTTTTTACTCATTTACTAAAGCGTATGCTGGTCTTTTACATCTTCCAGCACGTCATCCAGTTCTTCTGGATGCTTCATCAGGTGCAGGATTGACAACGCCAGTCCACCCCATAAAAACAGCATTGAAATAATCATCATTACGATTGCTGAGGTATTCATCTATATTCTCCTAGCGATCTTTCATCTTGCTGAGTACGATTGCAACCACAGCACAGAAAATCACACTGCCCCATCCAAAGATGCCCTGCAAACTCATGCTATAACTATCGTATCCATTTTTCATCAGATTGAATACAGTCATGCCCAAGGTGGTCAGCAGGATGAGTGAAGTAATCACGGTCAGGGTGAAATCCCAGCCCTTGCCCAGTTGAATGGTGGAAATACGGTTGACATGGTCACGCAACGCCACCAGTGCTGAACGTTTAAACCACGCAATACTGATAATTGAAACAAGTGCACCACCAATAATGCCGATATTATTGATAAAGTGATCGACAATATCCACCAGCTTGATTGCGTTCACACTTGAGAACAGAATCACTGAAACCAGCGCACTCCCGCCACCGATGATGCTCACCGCTTTGACACGGCTCCACTTCAACTTGTCCTGCATGGCTGCAATCGGTACTTCCAGAATACTGACCATGGAAGAAATACCCGCAACAAAGAGGGATGAGAAGAACAGGAAACCGAACAGATCAGCGCCTGCGCCCAAGCTGGAAATGATTTTCGGGAATGCAATAAATGCCAGCCCGATACCGCCACTAACCACATCCTGTACATTGGTGCCTGCCGCATGAGCCATAAAGCCCAATGCCGCAAAAATCCCAATACCTGCCAGAATCTCTGTTGACGCATTGGCAAAGCCCACGATCAGGCCAGACCCTGTCAAATTGGTTTTTGGCTTTAAATAAGAGGCATAGGTCACCATGATCCCGAAACCAACTGACAAGGAGAAGAAAGTATGACCATAAGCAGCCAACCACACCTTATAATCCATCATGGCCGACCAGTTCGGGGTAAAGAATGCATTTAAGCCTTCTACTGCGCCTGGCAAACGCAATGCCTGAATCACCAATACCGTAAACAGGACAAATAACAACGGCATGAAAATCTTGTTGGACAATTCCACGCCCTTTTTCACACCACCATATAAAATGATTAAAGTCAGTGCCCAGATGCCTACAATCGGCCAAAAGAGATGGCTGACAAACTGTAAATCAAAACCTGTTGCTTTTGAGGTCTGCAAATAGGTATTGAAGAAGAAACTTTCTGGATCGTTGCCCCATGCCTGCCCAATCGAGAAATACACATAGCTTCCCGCCCAGGTCAGGACGCTGGCATAGTACAAACCAATGATGATACAGACACACACCTGCCACCAGCCAAGCGTCTCGCCCCCTTTAAACAGGGCACGATAGGCTTTAGGCGGTGAATTACGGGCACGATGGCCTGTGGCATAATCCAGAAATAATAGCGGCAAACCTGCGGTAATCAGGGCCAGTAAATAGGGAATCAGAAACGCTCCGCCACCATTTTCATAGGCAACATAAGGAAAACGCCAAATATTACCCAAGCCTACAGCCGAACCAACGGCTGCAATAATAAAACCAGATCGTGATGTCCAGTTTTCACGAGAATCTGTCATAAAACACCTAAATATGTACAACTGGCATTTTCCACACTGCGTTAGGTTTTTATTATCCAGCAGACATGAAAAGTGCCATAAAAATTCTGTTCTGCCTGCATGAAAATTCAACCTTGTGAGCCGCTCTTTTCCATGAACAAACAAGCAAAAACCAAACCATCTTCCGTAAAGACTGGGTTTTGTTTTTCTGCTTTTTAATAGCCGAACAATACCCGTTTTTATTTCTTTTTACTGTAAATTCTGTATGGAAAAATCATGTTTTCCATACAAGTGATTATTTTTCAAATAAATGTGATTTTGACCGTATAGTCAAATTATTGCCGTCCAGCATATAAAATATTCAAGTGAAATCCACTTCCACCTACGCCTTTTGCATTTGTCCTTTTTAAAAAATTAAATTTAGACTACTGCATATTTTTCTGGATCACTATATGATTCGCCCAATCTTGGATGAATTCACAACAATTCATTACTTTTCTAGCGACTTAATTAGGACAATTCAATGAAAGTATTAAAATTATCACTGCTTGCTCTAGGAATGGGCTTAAGTAGCTTGGCACAGGCAGATATCATTGGTGTCAAGGGTGACCTAAGTTACTGGGCTTACGATGGTCAGGCCAACATGGCTGCCCAGACAGCGGCAAGTGATCAGGACCTTGAGCGTAAAGGTGCAGCCCAACTGTCACTGGCAATTGAACACCCTGTTCCACTTATTCCAAATGCCAAAATTCGCTATGTAAATTTGAAAACCCAAACTGAAAATGAAGTTGCTGGACAACCAGTCTATGACATTGACATGGATCATGCAGACTTCATTCTATACTATGAAATTCTGGATAATATCGTAAATGCAGATGTTGGTGTAGGTGCAACCACCCTGAACGGCCATGTTACTACCCTTGCTCTCAGCAAAACAGATATTGATAAGACCGTTCCTGTGATCTATGCAACAGCAGGTGCAAAACTTCCATTTACAGGTTTAAGTGCCAAGGGCGAAGTGCTGTATAGCAACTTCAATGATGCCAAGATTACCGATGCCCAGGCAGAACTACAGTACAACTTTATCGATAACCTACTGGTTGATGTGGGCTTAAAGGCAGGTTACCGTATTCTGGACATTAAATTGGACGACTACGAAAAAAATGACCTTAAATTCAATTTCAAGGGTCCTTATATTGGTTTAGATATCCATTTCTAAATATTAGGCCAAATAAGAAGCGGAGTCAGATGACTCCGTTTTTTTATATCTAAAACTATAGATTCCTAAACCTCAATGTAAGCTGAAACCTACAACAATCGCAGAGATTGGCGAATATACCCATCTGGAGATTTTCACTATTATATAAAACATAGAGGGACAGGAAGTCTCATTCAGAACAACAAGATGCACAGGATGTGGTTGTTTATAGGAAATAAACGACAATAAACTGAATATAAAAGAAGCCCTGTCAGGATGATGGGGCTTCTTTTTTTATTATTCTTATCGTGTAACAGAATTTGACAGCGTATCCATCGAGATACAATCCGCCGATGAAAGCCCTACACTTTTCATGCTTTTGCATTGTTAACCTAGAAATCAAATAATATTGAGGAATTTCACAATGGTTAAAAAGGCATTATTTATCACCTCAAATGTAGGCGTAGAGCATGATGAGCTGATTCAGCCACTGGAATTTTTAAAAGGCAAGGGAATTGAAGTCATACATGCCGCCGAAAAGATGGAACCAGTACAAACAGTAAAAAGTGATAAAGAGCTTGGGCCAAGCTACCCCCCACAGGCTGCCCTGGAGCAGGTCTCCGTGGAAGACTACGATATTCTGGTCATTCCTGGTGGTACAGTCAATGCAGACACCCTCCGTCTCAATGAACATGCGCATAGGATCATTCAATATTTCACCGATCAAAACAAACCGATTGCCGCCATTTGCCATGCACCCTGGACCTTGATTAATGCCGAGCGAATCAAGGATAAGAATCTGACCTCCTATAAAAGCATCCGCCTCGACCTGGAAAATGCGGGTGCACATTGGGTGGATGAAGCAGTTCATCGCTGCAATACCCATGAATGGCCCCTGATCACCTCACGCTGCCCAGATGACCTCCCCCAGTTTAATGAGGCGATCCTAAAGGAGCTAAACAGCCTTTAACATTCTTCTTTTCATTATACTTTTCTCTATTTCTTCAGCATAAAAAAACCTCCCAACATTGGTTGGGAGGTTTTCAATTTAAAAGCTGGCGATGACTTACTCTCACATGGCAAACGCCACACTACCATCAGCGCGGGGAGGTTTCACTTCTGAGTTCGGGAAGGGATCAGGTGGTTCACTCCTGCTATTGTCGCCAGCAAACTGTTTTGGCTTTCGGTGGTCTTACATTCTGCCACTTAGTACCGAAGAGTTTAACGGATTAGCTGTTGAGTCTGTTTTAGTGTTCGTAGTTTAACTAGTTTCTGCACTAAATCAAGTTTTACTTTGGTTTAATCATTTAAGTTGATGCTTTATATACAACTGTTTGGGTGTTGTATAGTCAAGCCTCACGAGCAATTAGTATTGGTCAGCTTCACACGTCACCGTGCTTCCACACCCAACCTATCAACGTCCTGGTCTCGAACGGCTCTTTAGAGGACATAAAGTCCTAGGGAAATCTTATCTTGAGGTAGGCTTCCCGCTTAGATGCTTTCAGCGGTTATCCCTCCCGAACATAGCTACCCGGCGATGCGACTGGCGTCACAACCGGTACACCAGAGGTTCGTCCACTCTGGTCCTCTCGTACTAGGAGCAGATCCTCTCAAATTTCCAGCGCCCACGGTAGATAGGGACCGAACTGTCTCACGACGTTCTAAACCCAGCTCGCGTACCTCTTTAAATGGCGAACAGCCATACCCTTGGGACCTGCTTCAGCCCCAGGATGAGATGAGCCGACATCGAGGTGCCAAACACCGCCGTCGATATGAACTCTTGGGCGGTATCAGCCTGTTATCCCCAGAGTACCTTTTATCCGTTGAGCGATGGCCCTTCCATACAGAACCACCGGATCACTAAGACCTACTTTCGTACCTGCTCGACTTGTGGGTCTCGCAGTTAAGCGCGCTTTTGCCTTTATACTCTACGCGTGATTTCCGACCACGCTGAGCGCACCTTCGTACTCCTCCGTTACTCTTTAGGAGGAGACCGCCCCAGTCAAACTACCCACCAGACATGGTCCTCGCCCCGGATTACGGGGCAGAGTTAGAACCTCAACATTACCAGGGTGGTATTTCAAGGACGGCTCCATACAAACTAGCGTTCGTACTTCAAAGCCTCCCACCTATCCTACACAAGTAAGGTCAAAGTTCAATGTCAAGCTGCAGTAAAGGTTCACGGGGTCTTTCCGTCTAGCCGCGGGTACACTGCATCTTCACAGCGATTTCGATTTCACTGAGCCTCTGCTGGAGACAGCGCCGCCATCATTATGCCATTCGTGCAGGTCGGAACTTACCCGACAAGGAATTTCGCTACCTTAGGACCGTTATAGTTACGGCCGCCGTTTACTGGGGCTTCGATCAAGAGCTTCGCTTACGCTAACCCCATCAATTAACCTTCCAGCACCGGGCAGGCATCACACCCTATACGTCCACTTTCGTGTTTGCAGAGTGCTATGTTTTTAATAAACAGTTGCAGCGGCCTGGTTTCTGCGGCTGCCAACCGCTCAGGGAGCTAGTCCCATCACCGTCAGCAGCGTACCTTCTCCCGAAGTTACGGTACCATTTTGCCTAGTTCCTTCAGCAGAGTTCTCTCAAGCGCTTTGGTCTACTCGACCTGACCACCTGTGTCGGTTTCGGGTACGATTCCTGTGTAACTGAAGCTTAGAGACTTTTCCTGGAAGCATGGTATCAGCCACTTCACTGTACAAGTACAGCTTGCTATCGACTCTCAGCATGGAGCACCCCGGATTTGCCTAAGATGCATGCCTACTGTCTTCCACCTGGACAACCAACGCCAGGCTGACTTAACCTTCTCCGTCCTCTCATCGCATTACACAGAAGTATTGGAATATTAACCAATTTCCCATCGACTACGCCTCTCGGCCTCGCCTTAGGGGTCGACTCACCCAGCCCCGATTAACGTTGGACTGGAACCCTTGGTCTTTCAGCGAACGGGTTTTTCACCCGTTTTGTCGTTACTCACGTCAGCATTCGCACTTCTGATACCTCCAGCAGACTTCTCAATCCACCTTCATCGGCTTACAGAACGCTCCCCTACCACTTACGCTAATGCGTAAATCCGCAGCTTCGGCACATAGTTTTAGCCCCGTTACATCTTCCGCGCAGGCCGACTCGACTAGTGAGCTATTACGCTTTCTTTAAAGGGTGGCTGCTTCTAAGCCAACCTCCTAGCTGTCTATGCCTTCCCACATCGTTTCCCACTTAACTATGATTTTGGGGCCTTAGCTGGCGGTCTGGATTGTTTTCCTCTTGACTACGGACGTTAGCACCCGCAGTCTGTCTCCCGGATAGTACTCATTGGTATTCGGAGTTTGCATCGGTTTGGTAAGTCGGGATGACCCCCTAGCCGAAACAGTGCTCTACCCCCAATGGTATTCGTCCGAGGCGCTACCTAAATAGCTTTCGGGGAGAACCAGCTATCACCAGGCTTGATTAGCCTTTCACCCCTATCCACAAGTCATCCCCTGGCTTTTCAACGACAGTGGGTTCGGTCCTCCAGTTAGTGTTACCCAACCTTCAACCTGCTCATGGATAGATCGCCTGGTTTCGGGTCTACACCCAGCAACTATACGCCCTATTAAGACTCGGTTTCCCTACGGCTCCCCTATGCGGTTAACCTTGCTACTGAATGTAAGTCGCTGACCCATTATACAAAAGGTACGCAGTCACCCAACAAAGTGGGCTCCCACTGCTTGTATGCATGCGGTTTCAGGATCTATTTCACTCCCCTCACAGGGGTTCTTTTCGCCTTTCCCTCACGGTACTGGTTCACTATCGGTCAGTCAGGAGTATTTAGCCTTGGAGGATGGTCCCCCCATATTCAGACAAGGTTTCACGTGCCTCGCCCTACTCGTCATCATGATGTGTGCCCTTTCGTGTACGGGAATATCACCCTCTACGTTCGCACTTCCCAGAGCGTTCCACTAGAACACACACCACTTAATGGGCTGATCCCCGTTCGCTCGCCGCTACTAAGGGAATCTCAATTGATTTCTTTTCCTAAGGGTACTGAGATGTTTCACTTCCCCTCGTTCGCTTCATAAGCCTATGTATTCAGCTTATGATACCTACCTTATGGTAAGTGGGTTCCCCCATTCAGACATCTTCGGATCACAGGATATTTGCCGCCTCCCCGAAGCTTTTCGCAGGCTATCACGTCTTTCTTCGCCTCTGACTGCCAAGGCATCCACCACATGCACTTAATTACTTGACTATACAACCCCAAACAGTCGTTAATACCTACAAGTAGTATTACCAACATTTCAGTTTGACGCACTGTGCACTTAAGCACTGTACAGCTTCAATCTAAATTCATATACCAAAACGCTTGATTCAGTGTTTTTGCTAGTTCTCAGATTAAATATCTTCTTAACAATTACTTGTTAATTTAATACTTAATCGAGTTTGAACAATTTATTTCAGACTCAATTCTACTAATCTGTTAATGATTAACTACTGCCTCGTCAGCGAGTAGTAAACTGTGATAAATCACAGAAGTTAATAAACTCAAATCAAAATCTCTTTTGATTTATTTATACATTTATTAATTTCTATAATTTATTTAGCTTTAAATTAAATGTTTCCATTTAATTCGTGGTGGAGACTAGGAGAGTCGAACTCCTGACCTCCTGCGTGCAAAGCAGGCGCTCTACCAACTAAGCTAAGTCCCCAGCTTATCATCTTGAACGATATATCTTCTCATCTAGCAGCTTGTGACTATTCATCACTTCGTCAGTAGTGGTGGGTCTGACAAGACTTGAACTTGTGACCCCACGCTTATCAAGCGTGTGCTCTAACCAACTGAGCTACAGACCCTCAGATACATCTTCGAAGAACAACTTGTTGTGGATTCTTACCAGTCACCAATCTTTCGTTAAGGAGGTGATCCAGCCGCAGGTTCCCCTACGGCTACCTTGTTACGACTTCACCCCAGTCATCGGCCACACCGTGGTGAGCGTCCTCCCTAAGGTTAGACTACCCACTTCTGGTGCAACAAACTCCCATGGTGTGACGGGCGGTGTGTACAAGGCCCGGGAACGTATTCACCGCGGCATTCTGATCCGCGATTACTAGCGATTCCGACTTCATGGAGTCGAGTTGCAGACTCCAATCCGGACTACGATCGGCTTTTTGAGATTAGCATCCTATCGCTAGGTAGCAACCCTTTGTACCGACCATTGTAGCACGTGTGTAGCCCTGGCCGTAAGGGCCATGATGACTTGACGTCGTCCCCGCCTTCCTCCAGTTTGTCACTGGCAGTATCCTTAAAGTTCCCATCCGAAATGCTGGCAAGTAAGGAAAAGGGTTGCGCTCGTTGCGGGACTTAACCCAACATCTCACGACACGAGCTGACGACAGCCATGCAGCACCTGTATCTAGATTCCCGAAGGCACCAATCCATCTCTGGAAAGTTTCTAGTATGTCAAGGCCAGGTAAGGTTCTTCGCGTTGCATCGAATTAAACCACATGCTCCACCGCTTGTGCGGGCCCCCGTCAATTCATTTGAGTTTTAGTCTTGCGACCGTACTCCCCAGGCGGTCTACTTATCGCGTTAGCTGCGCCACTAAGTCCTCAAAGGACCCAACGGCTAGTAGACATCGTTTACGGCATGGACTACCAGGGTATCTAATCCTGTTTGCTCCCCATGCTTTCGTACCTCAGCGTCAGTATTAGGCCAGATGGCTGCCTTCGCCATCGGTATTCCTCCAGATCTCTACGCATTTCACCGCTACACCTGGAATTCTACCATCCTCTCCCATACTCTAGCCAAACAGTATCGTATGCAATTCCCAAGTTAAGCTCGGGGATTTCACATCCGACTTATTCAGCCGCCTACGCACGCTTTACGCCCAGTAAATCCGATTAACGCTCGCACCCTCTGTATTACCGCGGCTGCTGGCACAGAGTTAGCCGGTGCTTATTCTGCGGGTAACGTCCACTCATCAAGGGTATTATCCTCAAGAGCCTCCTCCCCGCTTAAAGTGCTTTACAACCAAAAGGCCTTCTTCACACACGCGGCATGGCTGGATCAGGGTTCCCCCCATTGTCCAATATTCCCCACTGCTGCCTCCCGTAGGAGTCTGGGCCGTGTCTCAGTCCCAGTGTGGCGGATCATCCTCTCAGACCCGCTACAGATCGTCGCCTTGGTAGGCCTTTACCCCACCAACTAGCTAATCCGACTTAGGCTCATCTATTAGCGCAAGGTCCGAAGATCCCCTGCTTTCCCCCTTAGGGCGTATGCGGTATTAGCATTCCTTTCGGAATGTTGTCCCCCACTAATAGGCAGATTCCTAAGCATTACTCACCCGTCCGCCGCTAGGATCAGTACCGAAGCACCTCACCCCGCTCGACTTGCATGTGTTAAGCCTGCCGCCAGCGTTCAATCTGAGCCATGATCAAACTCTTCAGTTAAAATCATTTTGCACCTTATTAAAGACAAGGTGCCAATTCTGGCTCATCAATTACTGACTTATATATTCGCTCAAATAAACTTCGAGAAATTTTAACCAATTAATCAATGATAATTTATCGATCGATCAACCAGTAAAAATCCACACAAGTTGTTCTTCTATTCTCTTAATGATCTTCTCACCGCTTCGTCAGCGACAAGTAAACGCAACAAATACCTAACGACTTAACCGTTAAAGCTAAGTTCTTTTGCTTCATTGCGTTGGGATGTGTGCATTATAGGAGATTTTTTTTGGTGCGCAAGTGTTTTCAAAGTACTGTTTTATTGAGTGTTGTTTTTTTACTCATCAAAACGTTTATATTTACTGCTATTTTATTGCATTTATATGAAAATAAAGCAGAAATATTTTATTTATATTTCTGCTTTGCTTTTTACTTTTTGTTCTTTATCTGAACACTGATAATTTTAATTGGTTGTTTTGGTACATTCTGGTGCATTCCATAGTTTCCAGTAGGTACTTTTACAATTTTATCGACAATATCCATTCCCTTGGTGACTTTACCAAATACCGCATAACCTGCGTCCATTGCTGAACGGTTCAGGAAGTTATTGTCAGCGACATTAATAAAGAACTGGCTTGTTGCAGAATTGGGATCACTGGTACGTGCCATTGCCAAAGTACCACGGTTATTTTTCAGACCATTACTCGCTTCATTTACAATAGGTGCTTTTGTGGTTTTCTCAATCATGTTTACATCCATGCCCCCACCCTGAATCATAAAGCTTGGGATAACGCGATGGAAAATCGTTCCTGAATAGAAATTACTCTTCACATAATTTTCAAAGTTCTTTGCTGATATAGGCGCCTGATCATCATATAGTTCTATTTCAATCGTCCCCATACTGGTTTTCATATCGACCAGCGTATTTGCAAATAAAGAACCACTTGCCAGAATTAGACTTGTTGCAATGAACAGCTTTTTCATAATTGCTTTTCTCGACCTGTAAAATAGATTTGTTGTAGCCCATCATCTTATGTTTTGCAAATCCATTTTTGCTATTTTTATTTGTTGTCTACAATAAAATACCCATGTTCCACGTGGAACATGGGTTCACACATGAATTAACTATGCTTATCCCAAAACTTCCTGAAGTTTTTCGCAATCTCGATGGTGTGACGTTTCGCCTTGCTGGAAACTGGCGTGATATTGATAAAGCCATGACTCTGGTCTGGGTAGTCCACATACTGGACCTTGACGCCATTCTGTCTGAGTTTGTGGCTATAAATCTCACCTTCATCATGCAGCAAGTCATGTCCAGCAGTAAGGACATAGGCAGGCGCCAGTTTTTTAAGATTGCCGTAAGTTGGAGAAATCAACGGATTATCCAAGGCAACATTGTGCTGGGTTGCGTAGTATTCGGTCACGTAATCGACATCCTTACTGGTAAGGACCAGGCCCTGACCATAGGCATAGAAAGATGGGTGACGACTTTTGAAGTCAACCGTAGGATAAATGAGTAATTGCGCCTGTGGTGCATAGGATTTTCCAGCAGCATGTTGTGCAACCACGGTACTGATATTACCCCCTGCGCTGTCACCCGCCACAGCAATACGGTTTTTATAAATTTTAAGTTGACGGCGGTTCTGGTAAACCCACGCCAAGGCATCCTCACAGGATTGAATCAATTGTTGTGGTGATGCCTCAGGAGCAAGTGGATAGTCAATACTGAGCACCTGTACTTTTGCATACTTGGCAATGAGGCGGCATGCTTCATCATGGGTATCCAGGCCACCCACCACAAACCCGCCTCCATGATAATAGACAATCATCGGGAGTTTTTTATTGGGCGCGGGATGGTAGTGTCTCGCAAATACGGTTCCGCTTTGCAAAGGCAGGCGAATATCTTCAACAGATTCAATAGAGGTTGGTTTATTTAGGATCGCAAGCATTTGCGCATCGAATTGTCGTCTTGATTCAATTGGATCATCACCAATAAAGCCAATATGTCCCTGCTTAATCTGAACCGCCATAATGCATTTGGTAAATGCGTCCAGGTCTGGATATTGGTAAGGGTAGCCTAAAATCCTGGCTATCGACTCTTGTACAATCTTGGGCAGCTTATCAAGTGCTCGTGCAGCAGGACCTTGTCCTTTATCTAAAAGTGTTTGAATTTTCTGAGGTAATGCTGACACGTTCTTCCCCTTTTTCGCTCTATCCATCGTTCTTGTCCTCTCTGACTATATGCCTGAATAAAGTCATAGATCAAGATCAAGCATTTAAAAAATATCTTGTAACCTAAAGGTCATATCTGAAAAAGTCATTAACTATTCTGCTTATCTATACTTGCTTTTTATGTCAATAAAAGTGATTTGCCTGTTTTTTATTGCCAAGACTCAAAAACAGCATCCTGCTTTTGAGTCCAACGTTATTTAGCGTCCAGCTGAGGCTGAACCCGAAATATTGATGCCGACTTGCCCAGGTTGAACATTGGCTTTAACGCCCGCACCTGTCTGCACACCATGTGAACCTATGCCCACTTTGGTCGAGCCTGTTGCCTCCACAGAGACACAGCCCATCATTGCACTTGTGGCAATCGCCAGCATCGAAATCAAAGCAAATTGCTTCATATATTTTCCCTCAATAACATCGAATACAAACTTTTTTGTCTGTAGGGCAACATCATTGCGGTTTTGCCGATTAATGTATAAGTCCGTTACCGTTATTTTTTATGTCAGTTTGGCAAATGATGCACCAAACAAAAAACTAGAACCCATCAAATGATTCTAGTTTTTATGCTTCAGTTTAATCTCGGCACTTCACGCAACATATATAGCAGTATATGTGTAGATTGGTGTGTTGGCATCGACATGACAATCTATCGCAGGAAGTGCAAATTTGAGATTACTGTGCTGATGCATCCGCACCTGCTGAGCCTGAAACTGAACCAGAAACATCGGCAGATGCGCTACCTGGCTGAACATCAACCGATGTTCCCGCCTGTACACCTACACCACCCTGCACACCTGCTGGGCTTGCACTTGTCTGGGCCGAACTAGAAGCATCCAGACCACCTTGGGTTGAGCATCCCACAGCCGTCAACGCAACACCAGCGACAACCATTGAGATCAATGCTAACTTTTTCATTGTGTATTTCCTTTCATTATGACAAAAAGCAAAGTCGTCTTTGCGTTGCCTATCATTCACAATTTTTTCCGCTGGCGTGATGGGGATTAGTTGCAGTTTGTTATGGATGCAGCATGATTTTGCAATTTTTATTAAATCAGTTCGATTTAGCATTCACGTATTTTTTATCATTTATAAAATCGCTAAGACTTTATCTATTCAAAAGTTTTATTGATATACATGCTATTTTCATGGGCAAAAACCTGTTTATCTTCATTTTTTATAATTTATATAAACACCGTATAACTCCCCTACATGCTTACAATGTAAGTCATACAGGCAAATTTCCTTTATATGGCGCAATAAAAAACCGTGATGAGGCATCACGGTTGTCAATTTTTTTAATGACGTTTTAAGGCCACTGCATTTCACCTTTCACCACTTTGGCACCCAGTTCCAGACTGCTGGATTCAGCCAAAGCTGGATATTGTTTCTGCATCATCCGGATGAGTGCAGCCGAGTTTTTTGTCTCTTTTACAGCTTTTTCATATTGCTTTAAATAGTCAATTGAAAAGGTAACTGCATCTAAACCCTCGGCTGCACCTACTTTCATATGGGCAGGCACCACAACTTTAGGATTTAAAGATTTAATACTTTCCAATGTCTGCACCACCTCAGCACGATCTTTGGCGGTTGGAGTATCTGCGGTCCACAGGTGAATGCCTGATGACACAGGAATTCCTCCCACTACAGCTTTGGCACTTGGAATCCATAAATAGGTCAGTTCTTTTTTGCCCTTAATTTCAATATTTTCATTTTCAAATTTTAAGGTTTTTGCCATATAGGCCTGGGGAACAATAATTTTACTTGGTGCATTGGCACCCATTTTTGGTCCCCAATACTGTACTTTTAGGGCCTGTGTATCCTGAATATGTTTCACTGTTTCAGGGGTTGCGATGATTTGCACATTGGGAAAATATTGCTTGAATACATCCAGACCAAAATAAAAGTCAGGATCGCCATAGCTGACAAAGATGGTTTTTAGGGTTTTACCACTATCCAGAATATCGGCGGCAATACGCAAGGCTTCTGATTTAGAAAATTGGGCATTGACCAACAAGACGTCCTTATCACCCTCAATCAATGTGGAGGTCACCCCAAAATGTTCAGGCTTGGCTAAAAAATTCTGAATTTTTAACTCTTGTGCAAAAGTAGTAGATGTCACAGCGAATGTTGATAATGCTATAAAAGAAAGTGCATAAGGCTTAGTATTCATTTGTTTGTCTCCTATCTGATAGAAAACACTTTAAATTGCAATTATTGCTGAATAAACACCCTGGATTAAGATAAAATGTTGCATATCTTGCAACAATCATAATAAACATGGATACCTTAAAAGCCATTCAGGTCTTTGTCTGTATTGCCCATCAAGGCAATCTGAGTAAAGCCGCAGAACATTTGGATTATTCTAAAGCGATGGTGTCCCGCTATCTCGAACACCTTGAACAGACCTTTTCAACGCGCCTTTTTCAGCGCAACACCCGTAAAGTTTCACTCACCCCTGCGGGTGAAAAAGCCTTGGTCTATTGTGAAAATATCTTACAGCAACAACAACTCTTAGAAAGCTTGGCTGCACCCGAACAACATAGTGGAACAATTCGCTTTACCTGTGGTTTATTTTTATTTCAACTGGGCGTGAATGAATGTATCACGCAATTTAAAAAGCTTTATCCTCACATACATTTTGATGTGTATTTAACGGAAAATACAGTTGATCTGATGGATGCGCAGGTTGATCTTGCGCTACGGATTACCCAGAAAGTCGCGGATGGACTGATTGCACGTCCTGTCTGCCAGATCGAATCCACGTTCTGTGCCCATCCCCATTACTTGCAGGACCACACTCCCCTTTTGTATCCAAGCCAGCTGATTCAGCATGACTGCATTGCACATCATACCCATAACCAGTACTGGACCCTGTTTGATACAGATCAGCAACCGCAAAACTATCCATTAAATGTTACGTTCAAGAGCAATGATGTGATTGCGCTTTATCAGATGTGCCTCAAGGCGCAGGGCGTTGCCATGCTGCCCACCCTGCTGGTGCGAGAGGATATTGCACAGCATCGTTTGCAACAGGTGTTTACAGGTTTTTCTGCACCCGACCTGACATTGTCTTTAGTGTATGCTTCAAGGCAGCATTTACCGAAAATAACCCAGGAATTCATCGCTTTCGTGATTGAAAACCTGAATTTTTACTTAAATCAGCATAATTAAAAGATTTAAATGAACCTGAACGCTTGAATTTTGTCGTGTTGCCCATACCTCATCCGTATCTATGAATGACCAATATGTGGCAGTTCAGGTTTAACCCGATGAGCACTTATGCCAAAAGGACTGTACATGTTTGAGAACTTTTTTAAACGGAGATCATCAATGGCTAATGAGCACAATGAGCAAGCTCAAGACATTCAAAATGAGCAACAAACTGAACAAACTCAAGCTGAAAGTGTAGAGCAGGCAAACGAGCTTAGCGTTGAAGATTTACAGGCTCAGATTAGCAAGCTTGAAGAAAGCCTAAAACTTGAAAAGGTGCGTACCGCAAATGCTGTGTATGAAGCACAAAAAAGTGTGGAGCGTATCCAGCGTGAATCGGAAAAGCACAAAGATACGGTGCTGGAAAAGTTTGCAAAAGAGTTGCTGGATTCTGTCGACAACCTTGAACGTGCGATTCAGGCGGCTGGTGAAGAACAGACACCTGTACTCGAAGGCGTGAAACTGACCCTGAAATCGCTTTTGACCACACTGGAAAAATTTGGCGTGGTTGAGGCGAATACCCAAAATGGCTTCAATGCCGACTTACACCAGGCAGTAGGTATCGATCCAAATGCCAAGGCCAATGAGATTGGTACGGTGTTGCAGAAAGGCTATACCCTGAATGGACGTTTACTTCGTCCTGCGATGGTGATGGTGGGTCAATAATTCGCGTGAGCAAGCGTTTTTTGCTCAAAAATGCAAAAAATTGAGAGTTTTTTGATTTTTTTTCATAAAAATGCTTGAAAAAAACCGATTGACTCTCATATCGAATAACAAGCAAAACATTGCAACAAAATTTTAGAGGAACACACCAAATGGCGAAAATTATTGGTATTGACTTAGGTACTACCAACTCATGTGTTGCTGTACTTGAAGGCGATAAAGTAAAAGTAATTGAAAATGCGGAAGGCGCACGTACAACCCCATCGATCATTGCGTATAAAGATGGCGAAATCCTGGTGGGTCAAAGTGCGAAGCGTCAGGCTGTAACCAACCCGAAAAACACATTATTCGCAATCAAGCGTTTAATCGGTCGTCGTTATGAAGATCAGGCGGTACAAAAAGACATTGGTCTTGTACCTTATAAAATCATCAAGGCTGACAATGGCGATGCATGGGTTGAAGTAAACGACAAGAAATTGGCACCTCAACAGATCTCTGCTGAAATCTTGAAAAAGATGAAGAAAACAGCGGAAGATTACTTGGGCGAAACTGTTACTGAAGCAGTGATCACTGTTCCTGCTTACTTTAACGATGCTCAGCGTCAGGCGACCAAAGATGCAGGTAAGATTGCGGGTCTTGATGTTAAACGTATCATCAACGAACCAACGGCTGCGGCGCTTGCGTTCGGTATGGACAAAAAAGAAGGCGACCGTAAAATCGCGGTTTATGACTTGGGTGGTGGTACATTCGACGTATCAATCATTGAAATCGCAGACCTTGATGGCGACCAGCAAATCGAAGTGTTATCGACTAACGGTGATACATTCCTTGGTGGTGAAGACTTTGATAACGCCTTGATTGAATTCTTGGTTGAAGAATTCAAGAAAGAACAAAGTGTAAACCTGAAAAATGATCCACTTGCGTTACAACGTTTGAAAGAAGCGGCTGAGAAAGCAAAAATCGAGCTTTCTTCTTCTAACGCAACTGAAATCAATCTTCCGTACATCACGGCTGATGCGACTGGTCCTAAACACTTGGTGATCAACGTAACACGTGCAAAACTTGAAGGTCTGGTTGCTGACCTGGTTGCCCGTACCATTGAGCCTTGCCGTATCGCGCTTAAAGATGCAGGTCTTTCGACTTCTGAAATCTCTGACGTGATTCTGGTTGGTGGTCAGTCTCGTATGCCGATGGTACAGCAAAAAGTACAGGAATTCTTCGGTAAAGAGCCACGTAAAGACGTGAACCCTGACGAAGCGGTTGCGATTGGTGCGGCGATTCAAGGTGCGGTATTGTCTGGTGACAAGAATGACGTACTTTTACTTGACGTAACACCGCTGACTTTAGGTATCGAAACAATGGGCGGCGTATTGACTCCGATCATTGAGAAGAACACCACGATTCCTGCCAAGAAATCACAAGTGTTCTCGACAGCGGCAGATAACCAGCCTGCAGTGGACATTTCAGTGTACCAAGGTGAACGTAAAATGGCTCAACAAAACAAATTGTTGGGTAACTTCCAGTTGGGCGACATTCCACCAGCTCCACGTGGCGTACCGCAAATTGAAGTGTCATTCGACATCAATGCTGATGGTATCCTGAAAGTGTCTGCGAAAGACAAGAGTACGGGTAAAGAGCAATCGATCCAGATCAAGGCAAACTCAGGCTTGTCTGACGCTGAAATCGAGGCAATGATCAAGGATGCGGAGGCGAATGCTGAAGAAGACCGTAAGTTTGAAGAATTGGCTAAAGCACGTAACGAAGCAGATGCTTTGGTGGCAAGCTCAAACAAAGCCGTGAAAGATCTTGGTGACAAAGTCACTGAAGATGAAAAAACTGCGGTTGCAGCTGCGGTTTCTGAGCTTGAAGCAGCAACCAAGGAAAATGATGTTGATGTGATCAAGGCGAAAACCGAAGCATTACAGGACATCTTGATGCCAATAACTCAACGTGCCTACGAACAGGCACAGGGTGCTGGCGGTGCAGAAGGATTTGATCCAAATGCATTCCAGGGTGGTGATGCGGGTCAACAACAAAAAGCCGACGATGGCGTTGTAGATGCTGAGTTCACAGAAGTGAAAGATGACAAAAAATAATTTGTCTCTTTAACAAAAGACCGCGCGAAAGCGCGGTTTTTTATACTTTCTATTTTATTTATTTTGATCAAAATACAACTCACCCAAAATCGGCATAAACAAGGGAATCACGCCACAGGCCTTAATTTCTTCAATAAATTCGGGAATATTTACACCAGGTAATAATTCTGGCGTTTTATCAATCGGTGTTACCATGGTATCCCAATGACACGGAATAATATATTTTGGCTTGAGTAGCCGCACTACATCCTTAACATAATTGGGACGATACTTACGCCCAATCGCGCATAGACACACAATATCAGCCTCTCGCCCCTGCAATTCCTGCTCGATAAAGTCGGCTGAATCAATATGCACCACACTGAGCTTGCCCGTATGAATCCACCAGTTGAATACCTGACCATGCCGCAGATGATGAAACTTGGGCGGATAAGGAGGTGGAGTGGCCATATCACCAGGTAGCGGCACACGGCCAAACAGTGCCTTACCGTGTATGGATGGCAAACCCACAACTTGCCATTTTCCACAGTCAATGGTTTCCCGCCCTTTTGTTTCAAGCATCTGCTGTTCAGACAGCCCTGCTGAACGTCCATACATTAAGCTGGCCTGTGAACCAATTAACCGCGCACCCGTTTGTTTACACACCTCTGGTGCATCCAGAATATGATCGTAATGCGCATGGCCAATCAGCACCTCATCCGCCTGTGGAATATACTGCCTCACCAATGCTGGATCACTCAATAAAGGTTGGGTAAAGGTCTGCCACAGGCTTGGACGGCTAATAAAGGGATCGAGTACCACCGTGCGATGCTGGTCAGACAGGATAAATCCCGCTGTCCCCAAATACCTGATTTTTAAATTTTCAACTGTTGCCTGAGCGGGCGATGCGGCAGCCCATCCCGCCTCGGGAGCTTTAAGTAAATATTTCAGCATCTTCATTCCTTGGTCTTTTTATATTCATCCATTTTTTATCAATTCATTAAAACAGAATCAGAAGAATGATTATATATTTTTCAGTGTTCTTCCAATTTTGTTATAGTTGACCGACTGAGCGTTTAGACAGAGATGTCTTGGACTGTTTTGCATCATATTAACCAGAAGAATATAAAATAGAATGACTCGTGTTTTTTTAATGTTGGGGTTAGCATTTTTTCTATTGTGGTCGGGTTATCAAACTCGCCAACATCCTCAACTCAAGTTTAATTCATTGTCAACCCGTCTACTTCATCCACTGGATCATCGGCTACGCTATCGTATTGCCGAAGTTGACCCACGTTTTAAACTCAGTGTTGAACAAGTCAGGGCCATTAGCCAGCAAGCCACGCAGGTCTGGAAAGATGGCACTGGAAAAGATTATTTTGTTTATGACCCGAATGCACAGCTCGCGATTCATTTAATCTATGATGAACGGCAGTATGAAAGTGAGCAACGTCGGGAACATTTAAGCCGATTCGAAACCAATCAACAGCAATGGCTAAATAAAAAGAAGCAGCTTGACCAGATCGAACAGGAAGTCCTGCAAAATAAACAGATATTGGAACAAAAACAGCTACAACTGGACCAACAGATTCAATACTACAATCAGGAACGGCAGATTGCCCAGCGCAGTCCCTCCTCCTCTGCCAATGCTGAATACTTCCAGCAGCGACAACAGCATCTACAGCAAAATGTTGAGCAACTACAGCAGGAAATTGGTCAATACAACCAAAAAATCAGTCAACTCAACCAGCAAATTGATGAACTGAATGCGCTTGACCAGCAATTGAATGCCTCGGTTAAACAATATAAACAGCGTTTTCAGCCTCATTTATTCCATAAAGGCCTGTTTAATGGCAAACAGATCCTGATTTATGAATTTGAATCAGAGGATGACCTGCGCCTTACACTGGCACATGAACTGGGCCATGCGCTGGGTCTGCAACATACTGATGATCCCCATGCACTGATGCATCCAGTCATGAAAGATCAGGATATTGCCCACTTTCGTTTAACCCAGGCAGACCGCGACCTACTGCTGACAAGATAATCACCGCATAGTTCAACTCTATTAAAGGTGGAAATAGCTTAAGATTTTGGTGGACTTTAAATGTCACAAATAGGCAATATTTCACCAAAAAGTAAAAAATTATGCTGTTTTAAAGATAACTTACAAAAGTTAACAATTGAACGTTTTTTGTTTTTTCAGCCAAAATTTTTCTTAATTTTTTCCAAAACTCAGTTTAATCGCTTGATATTTTTCCAGTTATGATTAAAAAACAATCCTATTGCCACTTTTTTAATTCTGCAAACCATCCAATTCATTTTTTTATTTATTAGAAAAGAATCACACTTTTTAGTTTTATTTATTAAATAGATAGCGTTTTGACCTTTTTAAAATATTGCTCAAAAATAAGCCATATTTTGAGGAGTCTGGCTTATGCGTTATCTCAGTGTTGCGATGGTTACCGCGTGTTTATGCATGGGTTCCACCCAGTTCAGTTATGCTCAAAATGATCTACACAACATAAGTTCTCATCGCCATGAGGTGGTAAAAAAACCACTGTATTATCGTATCGCTGAAGTTGATCCACGCTTTAATTTAACTACCCAGCAGTTATTGGAACTCACCCAGCAAGCCGCAAAGATTTGGGAACAGGAGACAGGGCAACAACACTTTATCTATGACCCTCAAGCTGAGTTTAGCATTAACCTGGTGTATGACGAGCGCCAGCAACATAGCTCCAACCGTATTCAAGGCCTGAATCAACTGAAACAGCAACAAAAGCAATGGGAAAACCAGAACCAGCAGTTGCAGCAGATCAAGGATGAGGTGCAAAGAACCACGGCTTTGATTGCCAGTAAGCAATCCCAACTTACTGTCCAGTTTCAACAATACAACATGGAAGTGCAGCGTTTTAACCAGCAACGCTCATCCTCTAAAGATATGGCTGAGCAATTCAATCAGCGTCAGCATGCACTTGAACTCCAATCTGCGGCACTACAGCGTGAAATCCAGCAACATAATCAAAAAACACAGCAACTCAATCAGGAAATTATACGTTTAAACCACAACAATCAGCAGTTGGTTGCATCGGCAAATCAATTTAACCAGGTTTTCCAGCCTCGCCTATTCCATAAGGGCCTTTTTAATGGCAGACAGATTACGGTTTATGAATTCTCCTCTCTTGAGGACCTGCGCATGACCCTCGCACATGAGTTTGGCCATGCCTTGGGCCTACCCCATACCGATGATCCAAGCTCCTTGATGTATCCCGTCATTCAGAAACAGAATATCCAGAAATTCTCGCTCACTGATTCAGATCGGGAATTGGTGAAAGCAAGCTTGTAAAGCATAATTTTTACCAAATATCAGCCGTCAATTACTGACAAAAAATGACATATTAGTATATTTTTCGTGCAAATTTAAAAAATAATTATGTGAAAAATATTATATTTTTACAATTATTTACACCTCTTGTTTATGTGAATTTTTATATAAATTAACAAGAATTCACAAAACAGCTATAAAAAATAAACATTTGTTCTATCTCATTTTTTGCTTATTTATTAGTCAACACCTGATTATTTATTCAACTTTTTTGCTCTATTTCCCTGTGGGTATTTTTATTAATTTTCCAGAAATATTTTCTAAATTGATGATTTGTACAAAAATATATCAGTTTGACTCATGTATAAGTTTGGTTAAAATACGATCGTTTTCAAGCTTTTTTTGTTTTTTTATTATGCGCCTATTCTCTCTCCTATTGGCTACATGCTTATCCATGTTGGCCCATACAGCGACTTGTGCCCAGGTTTCGCCCAATGCTGAATTCTCACCAGTGCGTTATAGTTCTGAGAATCCATTACGCTACCGTATTGCCGACCTTGATCCACGCCTAAATATCAGCCAGCAGCAAATGGTTGAGCTGAGTAAACAGGCCGCCGCCATTTGGGAAAAAGACACAGGACAGAATTATTTTGTTTATGATCCTGAAGCGAAATTTGCCATCAACCTGGTGTTTGACCAGCGCCAGATTCGCAGCATGAAGCGCTCGGAAAACCTGAACCAACTGGAGCAGGAACAGCAAAACTGGCTGAATGAGAACCAGCAGTTAAAAACATTAAAAGATAATCTAACCCAATCACAAACACAGCTTGAATTGCAAAAGAAAGGCTATGAAAGCCAGGTTCAGCAATATCAGCAGGCATTGGCGCAATTCAAGGCACAAGGTTCTCGTTCTGAGTTCGTGGCTGGACTTCAACAGCAGCAATCCCGCCTGGAACAGCAGGCAGCCCAGTTACAGGGCCATATTGCGCAACACAACCAGCAGATCCAGCAATTTAACCAGCAAACAGAAAAACTTAAAAAGCTTCATCAACAAATGGCTGAGTCTGTTGCCCAGTTTAACCAGACCTTTAAGCCTGAAGTGCTTCACAAGGGACAGTTTGAGGGAAACCAGATTTCTATTTATGAGTTTTCCTCAATTGATGACCTGCGTTTAACGCTTGCACATGAATTTGGTCATGCACTGGGGCTTAAACACACCCATAATCCAAAGTCCCTCATGTATCCACGTATCAAGGAACAGGATGCCAAGGACTTTCAGCTAACGGATACCGATCTAGAATTACTGGGTTTGTCACGATAAGCCTAGTCTAAACGCATCATTGATTTCCCGAATGATGTTTTTGAACAAGATAACAAGAATGGGTCGATTCTTTTGATTTATTCATGTTATTGTGTCGATAAAACATCATTTTAGTCTTAAGCGGAGATCAACATGAGTTATTATCATATCCTGATTGAGGTGAACGATCACATCAGTACGATTGAGCAGACTCGTGATATTGAAATCCTGGATATTCAGGATATTAGCCCTTATCTCCACTCTATTTTAATCCCTTATTTCAATGAGCAGGAAATCGAGCTTGAGGACGAAAACGTTGCTTATGACGAAATCCTGCATCTGGAAGTGAAACAGACCCTTTTACCCATTGAACACTTGATTGAAGAAGAACAAAAACAGTTGCCAAGTGACACTGATGTGACCATCACGGCCTATGAAATTTTTAATGACCGTGATTTAAGTCAGGATGTGACCGCAGTGATTTTTGATATTCTGGAAGCGGTTAAACTGGACGATGCGCCATAAGTAAAAAAGGTCTGCATTTTGCAGACCTTTTTTGATGAACACATTATTATTGCATCATTTGTTTAGCTTGTTCCTGACGGAAAGCACGAAGAATCTGCTGACCTGCCCGTCCTGTAGGGTTTAAGCCTAAACGGCTTTGTTCTTTCTGAATGGCCTGACGGCTTTTATCACCAATCAAACCATCTACGGCCCCAATGTCATAGCCCCGCTGAATCAGGAACTGCTGGATTTCACGACGTTCTGCACGTGAGGTGCCAGCATCATCTGTTGGCCAGGCAGTTAAAAACGGTGTTCCACCCCTTAAACGGTCGGATAGATGCGCAATTGCCAATCCATAACTTTCCGCTGCGTTATAGCTATAAATCGCATCGAAGTTTTTAAACACCAAAAATGCTGGGCCATTGGCACCTGCTGGTGTAATCAGCCCCGCTGGTGTGCTGCCTGACAAATTGCCCTGAATCAATGCCGTACCATCCGCACGGGTTACGCCCTGCGTAATCCAGCTATTCAGTGACCTTTTATTACGACGGCTTTCGCCTGCAACCGACATACCTTGTGGAATTTTCACCTCAAAGCCCCACGGCATACCTGTTTGCCACCCTGCCCGTTTTAGGAAATTGGCAGTTGAAGCCAGAGCATCTGTGGTGCTTGAAACCAAATCACGGCGGCCATCCCCATCAAAGTCCACCGCCAGACGCTCATAGGTGGATGGCATGAATTGGGTATGGCCAAAAGCACCTGCCCAGGAACCATAGAGTTGATCTTGGGTTAAATCACCGCGTTGTAAAATCCGCATGGTGGCAAAGAACTCGCCACGGAAATAACTTTGGCGGCGGCCCTCACAGCTCAGTGTCCCCAAAGCCTGCAATAAAGGATATTTACCTGAAATGTCTCCATAATTACTTTCCACACCCCACACGGCTACCACCGTTTCAGCAGGAACACCATAGGCCTGTTCCACACGGTTCAGTACCGCACGATGTTGGGCCAGTTTTTGCTGCCCAGCCTGCACACGCTCGTTATCCACAAGCCCAGACAGATAATCCCAGATCGGAGTCGAAAATTCAGGTTGGTAATTTAATTTATCAATGACCGAATAGTCTGGTGCCAAATTTTGCGTATAACGATCATAGGTTAAGCCAGAAACACCTGAGGCAATTGCCTGGGAGCGTAAATTTGCCAGACAGCCCTGAAAACTGGAATTTGACGTATAGCTGCCTGTTACAGGTGCTGCTGCCGTTGTGGTGTTCGCCACCTTTGCACCATTAATAATGAGTTCTGCGTGTGCTTGATTAAAGAAAGCAAATAAGGCAGTGCCTATAAATAAACAAAAATGATGTTTCATGTCTTAACCAGAGTTTTTAAATTTAAATTTCTTGTTCACCTTAACATGCAACTGCACCATGTTCCGTTTGCAATCGTAACTTTGAATTCATTTATTGTCTTTTAAATTTAAAACCTGCAATCATTTTTGAATTTAAAAATAATTCCTATATTTTGAATTCAAAATAGCCACAAACCAATTTATAAGTTTTAAATTCAAAAATACAGCCTACTTTTAAATTCATTTATAAAGCTCAGTCTTTCTCAACCAAAGCCTGAACTCTTATGTTTTATAGAAACTTAGTTAATTTTTCTTTTTATAGGAGAAAACATACCCACAAGCTGATCCATTTAAATTCAAATATAAAGCACAAGCTAATTTTAAATTCAAAAGCCAACAGATTTTTTGAATTCAAAACTTATACAAAGGCATGTTGAATATCTTGAATTCAAATTTCAACCCGTACTTTAAATTCAAAAACACAAAATAAAGTTATCCACAATCCAGACAAAGCCCTAAATATGAATGTTCAACACCAAAAAGCAAAGCTTTTATCAAGCGTAATCCGAATAGTTTGAGCGAAGTTCACCTTGCAAAGCTTTAATTACTCACCATATAGATGGCAAATTTTTTCTTGGGTAATGTTGTCACTCATTTAGATAGTGACTCCTTTTTAGAATTAAAATATAAATTTAAAACATTGAAAATTATATTATTTTTATGAATTAACAACCTACTGCATACAAAAAAATAATTTTTATGATTTATATCAACTTATCCAATTTTTCTTGATACGGAAAGATATTCCCAGACTAATCACTTAACCTCAAATAAAAACACCATCCTGATTTTAAATTTAAAAACTGACAGATATTTTGAATTTAAACTGCAAATGATCCACTTTCATCGTTTTGAATTCAAATTACGCTCTCGGTTTTAAATTCAAATTTGTAAAAGAAACTTATCCATAAACCCAATATTTTTCATCCTTTTCAGGTTTTGAATTTAAAACTTTAAATTTAAACATCAGCCAATAAAAAAGCGACCCGAAAGTCGCTCTGATTATAAAAATGAATTTAAATTTTCATTTCATCAGTCAGTGCCAATGGCACAGGTAGAATTTTGGCAAGTTGACGACACAGGTCCGTTAAATCATCACGGTTATTCGGCATCAACGTAATATGTCCCAACTTACGGCCAGCACGTTCAGACTTATTGTAAAGATGTAGATGTGCACCTTTGAGTGCCAGCACATCTTCCGATTTTGGATGCTGACCGATAATATTCACCATCACGGTCGGACGAACCACATCAGTTGACCCCAATGGTAAGCCTGCAACCGCACGGATATGGTTTTCAAATTGTGAGCAAATCGCGCCCTCAATCGACCAGTGACCCGAGTTATGCACACGACACGCCATTTCATTGGCGTAAAGGCCTTGTTCCGTCACAAACAGTTCAAGTGTCAGCACACCAACATAGTTGAGATGGTTGAGCAGACGGGTGATGTAATCCTGCGCGACAGGCTGTAAATCTGTGCTGTTTGGTGCAGGAACGATGGAGTGGGACAAAATACCATTGTGATGGTGGTTTTCAGCAAGTGCCCAAGTTTTGACATCGCCATCCTGCCCACGCACCGCAATGATTGACACTTCACGACTGAATTTCACAAAACTTTCAGCAATCAAGCTTTTAGCGGGGCCAAGCTCAGCCCAGGCGGTATCAATCTGATCTTCGGAACGCAATACAAACTGGCCTTTGCCATCGTAGCCGCCTGTTACGGTTTTCAGTACGATTGGCAAGCCCAGATCAGTCACGGCCTGTTTTAAGCTGTCTAGGCTATCTACAGCACGGTACGGCGCAACAGGGATTCCCAGCTCATCAAACAAGCCTTTTTCAGCCAAACGGTTTTGGGCGGTTGCCAAAGCAAGGCGGGGAGGGTGCAATGTCTTGCTTTGTGTAAGCACATCCACATCGGCCACAGGCGTATTTTCAAATTCAAGGCTAAATACATCCGCACTGGCGATGAAATCCTGTAAACCCTGTGTATTTTTGCTTGAAAATACGGGTCCCAAAATCGCAGCAGGGCAATCAGTTTCCGCTTCAAAGAATGTGCATTGAATATTAAGTGGCAAAGCCGCTTGCGCCATCATGCGTCCAAGTTGCCCACCACCAAAAATGCCAATGGTTTTATTCATGATCAACTCCGTTAAACTTGACCAGGAATATTATTGCTCGACACTTTTTCGGTCTGTGCAGTACGGAAATCAGCCACATTTTTAGCGATATTTGGGCGAGTTAAACCTAAAATTTGTGCCGCCATAATCGCCGCATTGGTTGCACCTGCCTGACCAATTGCCAGTGTTCCCACTGCAATACCTGCTGGCATCTGCACAATGGAAAGCAATGAATCAACACCATTTAAGATTGAGGATTTCACAGGCACACCCAGTACAGGTAAATCGGTCTTGGCTGCACACATGCCAGGTAAATGCGCCGCACCACCTGCACCCGCAATAATCACCTGAATGCCACGATCACGCGCTGTTTCCGCATATTCAAACAAACGGTCTGGGGTACGGTGCGCAGAAACCACTTCAGCTTCAAAAGGCACACCCAGTTGTTTGAGCATGTTCGCGGTATGTTCGAGTGTTGCCCAATCGGATTGAGAACCCATGATAATCCCGACTAAAGGTTGGCTATCTGTTGCGACCGCATTCATTGGCTTTTCCAAAACATGATAAAAATAGGGGAATGTCTCGACTCGCGCCAAGCACAAAGGAATAAATTGGCAAATATTATAGCGGTTTTTTCAGGCATCCCCAAATAAAGAACACCTGGGCAGTGTCCGAAAAATTAGCTTTGGTTACGGAACACAAAATAGACACAGCCCATCAAACAAAACATCGCCCAGACATAGTCCAGTTTAAAAGGCTGCTTAAACAGGAAAATCATAAAGGGCACAAACACCAATAAAGTGACGACTTCCTGTGTAATTTTCATTTCCCCCAGACTCCAGCCATGCTGACTTAACAGTTTGGTTGCAGGAATCATAAAACTGTATTCCAGCAGGGCAATACACCAACTGAACAGGATCGCTTGCCAAAGTGGGGCATCATGTAAAATTTTAAGATGCCCATACCATGCCAAAGTCATAAAACAGTTGGAAATTATCAATAGGCATAACGCCAGCAGAGGGAAGCTCAACATAATGTCCTTTTATAGGAATACTATTTTAAAAACACTGGAATTTTATCATTCCTCAACGTCATTATAAGTAAAGAACAACAACGAATTTTGACTATCTTTTCCATAGCAGCCTTGCTATCTTTTGAGGCAAATTTTTAACTGCATAACACACGTTTTACGTGAATGAATAAAGCGAGATACAACATGCATCTGCATATTTTGGGTATTTGTGGCACGTTTATGGGGTCTTTGGCTCTATTGGCACGAGATTTAGGGCATAAAGTCACAGGTTCAGATGCCAACGTGTATCCACCAATGTCAACCCAACTGGAAAATGCAGGCATTGAGCTAATGCAGGGCTATGACCGCAGCCATTTGCAGCCGCATCCTGACCTTGTGATTGTGGGCAATGCCATGAAACGTGGTATTGATGCCATTGAATATATGTTAAACGAGGGTTTGCCTTATATTTCTGGCCCACAGTTTTTGGCAGATCATGTCTTGCAAGGCAAGCATGTGCTTGGTGTGGCGGGGACACATGGTAAAACCACAACCACGACCATGCTGGCTTGGGTGCTGGATCAGGCAGGTTTAAATCCTGGCTTTTTGATCGGTGGCGTACCACTTGGCTTTAGCGAAAGCGCACGTTTAGGTGGGGGAAAATATTTCTGTGTGGAAGCGGATGAATATGACTCTGCTTTCTTTGATAAGCGTTCCAAATTCGTTCATTACCACCCTAAAACGGCGATTTTAAACAACCTTGAATTTGACCATGCCGATATTTTTGATGATCTGGCTGCCATTCAAAAACAGTTCCACCATTTAGTGCGTACCATTCCAAGTGAGGGTCGTATTATTGCCCCGATTACTGAAAGCAATATTGATGAAGTATTAGCACAGGGTTGCTGGACGCCTGTCATTCGTACCAGTCTCGAAGCCAATGACCAAGCCGCTTTATCTGCTGAGTTGGTCAGTGCCGATGGCAGCCACTTTAAAGTGCTGGAACATGGCAATGTAATCGGTGAAGTACAGTGGAACATGACAGGGCAGCATAGTGTTGCCAATGCCTTAGCCACCATTGCCGCAGCTCAGCATGTGGGTGTAACGATTGAACAGGCTTGTGCAGCTTTATCCAACTTCGGTGGGGTCAAACGCCGTATGGAGCTATTGGGAACAGTTCGTGGCATCGAAGTCTATGATGACTTTGCCCATCATCCAACCGCAATTGAAACCACACTGGACGGCGCACGTAAGCGTTTAGGTGAGCGTAAACTGTGGGCAATCATTGAGCCACGCTCCAACACCATGCGTATGGGCAGCCATAAAGATGGTTTGGCGCATTCTGCACGTTTAGCCGATGAAGTGATCTGGTATCAACCAGAGGGCTTGGACTGGGATTTACAACCTGTGATTGCCGCTTCATCAAACAAGGCCGAAGTCAGCCGTTCTTTGGATGAGATCATTGCCCGTGTGGTCAATGAAGCAGGTGAGGGTGATGCTGTGGTGATCATGTCCAATGGCGGGTTTGGTGGATTGCACCAAAAGTTGATTACGGCTTTGTCGTAATCGAGCTTTTCATAATTTTAGAACGGTATTCACTATCGTGACAGGCGGCATGGATGCCGCCCGTTGAGCAGGGGTTACATGGACGTACACTCTGCTCAACAAAGAATTTTTGTTACTTTTCATCCCTGAAAAGTAAGGGAAATGCCTATACAAAAACAATTAAACCTATTCAGCCTATATAAGGCTGTGCAGCCTTTTCCAAATGAAATATATCCAATCCATTTATTGTAATTAACTCAATTTATTTACCAGTTTTAAAGGCAAAATCCTCATGGCAATCCCCATCGGCAACCACGGCCACTGCGGTACATACGCTTTTACAGGTGCTTTCTCAATGGCTTTGACCAAAGCCTTGCAACCCGTTTTCTCATCCACCTCAAATGGTAGTTTTTTCGCACCCTCATTCATCTCGGTACGAATATAGCCTGGAAAAATCGTGGATACCTTGATTGGTGTATTGAGCAGCTCCGCACGAATCCCTTCTGCCAAGTGTGCAACCGCCGCCTTACTGGCCGCATAGGTCGATAAATGCTTTGGTAGGCCACGTAGTGCGCTCATCGAGGAAATCACCACCAAATGCCCTTTATTCTGCGCCCTAAAGATTTCAACAGCCGCCTCACACTGCGCCAATGCCGAAATAAAGTTGGTTTCAGCAGTGGCTCGGTTCACTTCAAAATTGCCCTTACCAATACGACGGCCATCACCCACACCCGCATTGACAATAATGCGGTCAATCGTCCCGAATTCTTGCTGAAAGGCCTTAAAGACAGTGAAAACATCATCGTAATGGGTAACATCCAGCACCTTGATATCCACCTGCACCGAATGTTGGCTTTGTAGCTCCTGTTTGAGTGTTTCCAACCGTTCCAGTCGACGTGCACACAGCGCAAGGTTGTAACCTTTGGCAGCAAACTCACGCGCCATACCTGCACCCAAGCCCGAACTTGCACCAGTAATTAAAATCGTCTTTGCCATGTCTGCCACCTATTGTTTTTTTAAATCCATGTAAGAAGTTCTGCATCATGTGTTTTTAAATAATGATGCTCATTAAAACTGAGTAACTGCAAACGCCCATCCACCCAACGCAACGTGGTGATACTGGCATTGGTGATAGACCAGTTCAGTGCAAAAATCTGTTTGGCATTTAAACCCAAGACCTTGCCCACAGCCACAGAAATCACACCACCAGAACTAAACACCACCGCCTGACGCTGTTGGGTTGCATCAAGATGCTCACACAGGGTTTGCAAAGCAGTTTCTACACGCGATTGAAAGCCTAACCAAGTCTCATGATATTCATGGTCATATTGCTCTCCAATCCAGCGATCAATCGCGCCATCAAAAATTTTGGCCAGATAGGCACGTGGATTGGCTACCAGCTCGACATCCTGTTTCAGCAATTCAGGCTGATTAAACCGTGGTTCGTATTGTGCAAACACCTGTTGATGGTCAAATTCATTCCATAAAGACTCTGTTTGAATCGGTGCATCGTGGAAACTTTTCGACAAGGCCAACTGTGCGGTTTGCTGATGGCGTTGCATTGAGCCTGCCACCACCAACGGTGTATGTTTCAGGGTTTGCTTAAAAAAATCACCCACAACCTGTGCCTGCTGTTCACCTTTGGCCGAAAGCTGGTCATAACTTGCCGCACCAAATGAGGCTTGCCCATGTCGCACCAAATAAATTGTGCTCATCGTTTTAAAATATCCTGTAGTTTTGCGCCATATTCAGGAATCAATTGCTGTGCTTCAGCATTGTTTGCTGCAATCAGTTTTAATGCCCGAATATGCAAGGCATGAATCAAAATCCAGAAATCCTTAAAGGCAGGATTATCGGTTTGTTGATGGTAATAACGATAATAAATCTGCTGTGCAATCACCGCCAAACGGAACAAGCCAAACACTTCATAGAAAGCCCAATTTTCTGGTTGTAGGCCTGTTTTATCCAGATAGTAATCCACCACCTGCTGGCGTGTCAGCATGCCTTTTAAGTTGGTCGGCTGGCGACGGCTGGATTTCATCAGGGCATCGTCATCTTCCTGAATCCAGTAGGCAAGGGCGCTGCCCAAATCCATCAATGGATCACCCAGTGTCGCCATTTCCCAATCGAGCACACCAATCACCTGAGTCGGTTGTTGTGGATCTAAAATGACATTATCAAAACGCCAGTCATTATGAATCACACAGGTTTTAGAATCGGCTGGAATATGTTGCTGTAACCACTGACGCACAAAGGCAAAATCAGGCACATTCGGCGTTAAGGCTTTGGCATAACGACCCTCCCAACCCTCCACCTGACGGCGGCAATAGCCATCGCCCTTACCCAGTTTTTCCAGCTCAGCTCCCTGATAAGGCACTTGATGCAACTCAATCAGCTTATCCAGCACATTCAAACACAGTTGCTGAACCTGTTGCTCATCCAGTTGTAATTCTTTGGGTAAATTGGCACGTGGAATAATGCCTTCAATCCGTTTCATCACATAGAAATCACAGCCAATTACACTGTCATCCTGACACAGTGCCAGCATTTCAGGCAAAACTGGATAGAATGGTGCAAGATAGTTCTGAACGTTATATTCACGTGCCATATCATGTGCGGACTTGGCTTTGGTGCCTTTCGGTGGACGGCGTAAAATCAGATCTACATTGTCATATTGCAGGCGATAGGTCCAGTTGGATGCACCACCCGAATATTGGGTCACTTGCGCTTGCCCTTGTAAAGACACACCCTGATTTTTTAACCAGTTTTCAACCGCTGCAATATCCAGTTCCTCACCATGTCGAACCTGACCACCCACATCAATCACTGTCATTTTTTTATATCCTTGATTAACGTCCATAACCACGTTTTTTAAGTTCCAGTTTGGCAATCATGCCTTTATGTACTTCGTCAGGTCCATCGGCTAAACGTAAACTACGCGCCTGATTAAAGAACGCAGTGAGGGGAGTATCGCGAGACACACCTTCGCCGCCGTGAATCTGGATCGCCATATCCACCACATTTTGCAATACCGTTGGCGCGACCACCTTAATCGCAGAAATTTCGGTGAGTGCTGCCATATTGCCCAACGTATCCATCTTATAAGCTGCATACAGGGTTAATAAACGGGCTTGGTCAATTTGCACACGGGCTTCTGCCACACGTTCTAAATTCCCACCCAACTTTAATAGTTCTTTGCCAAAGGCTTTACGGGACATACCACGATCAATCATCAACTCTAAGGCTTTTTCTGCTGCCCCAATACAACGCATACAATGGTGGATTCGTCCTGGCCCTAAACGCCCTTGTGCAATTTCAAAACCTTGCCCTGCGCCACCAATAAAATTGCTCACTGGCACACGCACATTGTCAAAACTGACCTGCCCATGTCCATGTGGCGCATCATAATCACCAAACACAGGCAACATTCGTTCAATGGTCACGCCTTGCGTTTCAATCGGCACAAGTACCATCGAATGTTGATGGTGACGGTCTTTGCTTGGGTCAGGGGTATAGGCCATAAAAATAATCACTTTGGCATTGGGGTCACCCAAACCAGACGACCACCATTTACGCCCATTCAGTACAATTTCGTCCCCATCCACCACCGCAGTCGCTTGCATATTGGTGGCATCACTGGACGCCACCGCAGGTTCGGTCATACAGAATACCGAGCGAATTTCACCATTGAGGAGCGGTTGTAGCCATTGTTGTTTTTGTGCCTCACTGCCATAACGCCATAACACTTCCATATTGCCGCTATCAGGCGCGTTACAGTTAAAAACCGTTGGTGCGAGCAAACTACGCCCTGTCAGTTCAGCAATATGTGCATATTCCTGCACCGATAAGCCTGCACCCAACTCGGCATCAGGTAAAAACATATTCCACAAGCCTGCGGCTTTGGCCTTATTTTTCAGTTGTTGTAATTGCTCAGGCCATTGCCATTTGGTCCAGTCACCATCGACATTTAAATGATGCACCTCATCCCAAAATGTTTTTTCAATGGGTTCTATTTCTTGTTGAATAAAGGTTTGCGTTCGTGCAATAAAATCCTGTGCGCGTTCGGATAATGCAAACATCATCAGTTCCCTCAATGTAAAATATGGCGAATATTGATTCGCTGCTTTACATCACCATAAGCGAAATTTTATTATGAATGAAATGATTTTATTTTATGCATGACTATGAATCATATTCATAATATAAGCCCACTGGAAGTGGGACATTTTCATCGGATTGACATTAATCTCTATCCACTTTTTATCGCCATTTTTGAACAAAAGAGCATTTCCAAAGCAGCGCAACTGCTGTGTATCAGCCAGTCTGCGGTTAGCCATGCCTTGCAACGTTTACGCACTCAACTAAATGATGAACTATTTGTGCGTAGTGGACAGAAAATGCTTCCCACACCGTATGCCGAGCAGATTTATCAGCCGATTCAAACCGCCTTATTGACTATTCAGGGTATTGCGGTACCGCAACAGGACTTTGACCCAAGCATGTTGCACAGCCTGAAAATTGCCATTCACGATGAAATTGAACCGATTATTTTTCCCCAGTTGGTGCATCACTTTGCCCAACTAAATCTGGATATTCAGTTTTTGAGCTCCAAGCTGGATCGTAAAAATATGTTGGCTGATCTTTCAGCCCAGCAAATTGATTTTGTGATTGATCTGGTACAGCCTTATCAAGCCAATTTGCAGTTTGAAAACCTGATTGAAGATCATTTTGTGGTATGTACGCAACAGCCTAAAATGGATTTATCGCTGTATTTATCCTCGCCGCATATTGGTGTGTCTTCACGGCGTACAGGTTTATTACTCGAAGATATTTATCTCAACCGCCAACAATTATCCCGTCAAATTTTCCTGCGTTGCCAGCACTATGCAACCGCCTTGCAGGTACTGGCACAATATCCAAATGCCATCCTCACCATTCCACAAAGCATCCTCAAACATTTGCATTATTCAGCAGATTTGCATATCCATGCCTTGCCGATTGAACTGCCCAAAATCAGGATGGGCATGTACTGGCATGAGCATGTCAAACACAATCCACGACACCAGTTTTTACGGACTGAGATCTTAAAGATTTTTAATCCTGACTTATTTGATAGAGATTTGCACATTGTTTAAAAGTATGTAATTCTATACACATCTTTGGATGTCATTATCCATACAGAATTTGACAAGGGGAGTAGCCTCCTCCAAACCTCAGTGCTGAAATCGTGGTACTCAGGTGTCAGAGCTCCGTCATTACACTTTGCAAAAAGTCGGACTCTGAGCATCATCCTTTATGGTGATGTAGGCAAGACCTTGATCATGTTGAAACAGATGTTTTATTTAATTCATCTGGCAACTGGTCAAGGTTTTTTTATGTCCATTTGCCAGATAGGGAGTTGTGATGGAAACTATCGGCAATCTATGGCTGTATGTGGTGTTTTTCGGCATTGTGGCGGTCATGCTACTGGTCGACTTTTTAGGCTTTAAACAAAAACAGGAGCAGGATGTTCCAATCAGGCAGGCTGCCTACTGGAGTGTGGCCTGGGTCACTGTGGCGGTGCTGTTTGGTGGAGGTTTGTGGCTCTATCTACAGCAAACCATCGGGACAACCATCGCCAATCAAAAAACCATGGAGTACTTTGCGGGTTATTTACTGGAAAAATCGCTGGCGATTGACAACGTCTTTGTCTGGCTGATGATTTTCGCCGCATTTGCCATTCCACCTGCGTTGCAGCGTAAAATCCTGCTGTACGGCGTACTCGGCGCAATTGTCCTAAGAACCATCTTTATCTTTATTGGGGCCTGGTTTGTTCAGGAATTTTCTTGGGTGCTCTATATTTTCGGTGCGTTCCTTGTCTATACAGGCTTCAAGTTCCTGAAAGGGCAGGATGAAGAAACCAATATCGAAGATATTAAATTACTTAAATGGCTGCGCGGGCACATGCGGATTACCCCACAGCTTGAGGGCAACAAGTTCTTCGTGCGTCAGAATGGCCTACTATGGGCAACGCCATTGTTTCTAGTCTTAATCCTGGTTGAGGCATCCGATGTGATTTTTGCGGTGGATTCCATCCCTGCAATCTTTGCCGTCACCAGTGACCCGTTCATTGTCCTGACCGCAAACCTGATGGCGATTCTAGGCCTACGTGCCATGTTCTTCCTGCTGGCTGGTGCCGCAACCAAACTGCATTACCTACCGTATGGACTGGGCATCATCTTATTGTTTATTGGTGCAAAAATGTTATTGCTGGATGTATTCCACATGCCAATCTGGATTTCATTGGGCTTTATCGTACTGGTACTCAGTATCACCGCTTATCTATCATTACGTCATAATAAAAAGCAGTTGCAATCTTAATCATTTGAATTCAGGCATTTGATAAATTCAGGTGCCTGAACAGTTAAATCATAAAAATAGACTGTACATTAAAAAAACAGATCAATATCATATGGCGGCTTAAAGCTTTTATCTTTCCTAATCAGAAACATAATAAAACAAGGGCTGTTCACATCAATGTCGATCATGCCAATTAAAATGAGTGGGGTCTCATGCGTTCTCAAAAAATTAATCTTGTGGTGGTGCCATTGTTACTCACTGCGTGTAGCCACAATGATGGCCCATTGGTGCAGGATGTCTACAACAACCAATATGACTGTGCAAGCGACTGGAACACTGAAACCTGTGAAGAGGAAAATAGTTCGGGTAGCGGTGGCTCAAGTGCTGGTGTGCGCTACTACGGCGGTTTTGGTTCTGGACGTTACCTCGGGCCACAGTATTATCAGGGCAATCGGGAAGTGTCCTTTCGCGGCAATACCCTACGCCCGCGCAGCAACCTCAGTGTCGGGCAGCCCATGATCTCAACCACGGCAAAAAGTTACTCTGCCTCCTCACCTGTTCGTGGTGGTTTTGGCCGTGGCGGTTCTTCATTTGGTGGCTGATCAGGAAAACTGAAATTTTGTATGAAAAGAAAAATCCTAGCACCGCGTACCGACTGGCAGCTTGAGCACCAAAAGATTGGTTTTGACTACTTTAACTTACCCTCACTGGATGGCTCAATTTATTGGTCAGAGGGCATTGCCTACGAATTTACCCTCAGGCAGATTGAACAGCTTGAAGATGCGTCCAATGAACTGCATCAAATGTGTTTATCTGTTGCTGGCGACTTGATTCAGCGCGGTAACTATCCTGATTATTTCCAGATTCCACAGGACGCGATTGCTCACATTGAACAGTCATGGCAACGCAATGCACCGATGCTGTATGGGCGTTTTGACTTTGCCTATGATGGACGCAACATCAAAATGTTGGAATACAATGCGGATACCCCGACAGGCCTGCTGGAAGCCTCTGTGGCGCAATGGCTGTGGATTGAACAGGTTTCAGGTATTCCCAACCGTGATCAGTTCAACAGCATCCATGAGGAATTGATCAAGCGTTGGCGAACCATTCTGCCAAGAGGTAGCCATGTGCATTTCGCTGCCTGTCAGGAAGCAGGGCGGGAAGATTGGGGCAATCTGGAATACCTGATGGATACCGCTTATCAGGCCCAACTACAGGTCTCTGAACTGTCGATGGAAAATATCGGCTGGGATGGGCAGGGTTTTGTTGATCTAAACAATCGTCCCATTCACAACCTGTTTAAGCTTTACCCATGGGAATGGATCTGGGAAGAGTCATTTTCAAAATACCTGACAGCACAAAGCAACTGGATTGAACCCTGCTGGAAAATGCTGCTTTCCAACAAGGCCATCTTAGTTGAGCTGTGGAAACGCTATCCACACCATCCGCTTTTGCTTGAAACCCATGCCTTTGACCCTCAACAACACCTTGCTGGCAAATGGGTGAAAAAGCCGATTTTGGCGAGGGAGGGAGCCAATATTCGCGTGTTGCAGGATGGTCAGGACCACGGCGCTGCATCTGGCAGTTTCTATTTTGATGACTATGACAAATACGGCTATGTGGTACAGGAATGGGTGGATACGCCATTGTTTGCAGGGCAGTTGCCCACCCTCGGTTTATGGATGGTTGGACATCAGTGTGCAGGCATGTCGATTCGTGAGGACTGCTACGACATTATTGGCAATGATGCCCATTTTGCCGCGCATTATTTTGTGGAGTAATAAACGAAGTTTAAATCCTCGCCTTATATATTGGTTTGCAATACCAATATATAAGGTAGATGATCTCATCTTAGATCGTATGCGCCGCCACCCGTTTCATATAGGATACTAAACGGGTAAAAAACAGGATTTGCAGGAAAATCGTAAAGGCAGAGACACACCATTCATACCACATCTCAAATGCGGTCTGTGCCAGACCAAAATATTGGTAAATTCCCAGTAACACCAGTCCAAAGACAACCCCAAACACCGTGTTCTGCATTAAGATGGGAAACGATAGGGCAGTAATCCGATTCAGGAAGTTCATCCCCTCATCGCCACCATTGGCCTGATAGGTACGCTGAATGCCGATCACCATAATCACCAGTGTCAATGCAGCCTCAACCCCAATCACGCGCATATCATAATAAGGGGAATACATACCGTAGTAGTACACCACACTGACAACCAACGCCGCCGCAAGATAATAGTTTTTATAGTGTTGCCTGCTCAAGGTATCTTCAGCCAGCTCATGCGCCAAAGCCTTGGTATTCCAGTAATACATATGTATTTTTCTCAAAGGGTATAATTATTGCTGACAATTTACCCATTTCCACCCAAAAGTAAAGTGAATTGATTCAATCCATTACTCACATTTATATACGTTTTAATGGCCCAAATTAGGCGAATAATCCAGTAAGCTGAATAAAATCGGGTACAATCAACGAAAAACATTGTAGGTTGTTATGACTTTGACTACTCCCATCACGGTCGTTCGTGGTCGCTTCTTGGATATCCAAAAAACCGTTTCCCAGGCAAAAGATATTATTGATCAGGTTCGTTATATCGAAGACGGCGTGCTGATCGCTGAACAGGGTAAAATTCGCTGGTTTGGCAGTTGGGATGATGCCCAAGCGTATTTACCTGCAAACGTTGAAATTCAGCATTATCCAGAGCAATTGATCATTCCAGGCATGATTGACACCCATATCCATTTTCCGCAAACTGAAATGGTCGGGGCCTACGGTGAACAGTTGTTAAGCTGGTTGAACACCTATACTTTTCCAACTGAAATCCAGTTCAAGGACAAAGCCTATGCGCAAGGGATTGCAAAGTTCTTTGTACAGGAACTGCTTAAAAATGGCACCACCACCGCACTGGTATTCTGTACCGTGCATCCTGAATCGGTGGATGCTTTATTCGAAGCCGCAGCACAGCAGCAGATGCGTTTAATTGCAGGCAAGGTGATGATGGACCGTCATGCACCAGAAGCGCTGTGTGATACTGCCGAGAGCGCCTATGACGATTCCAAAGCATTGATTGAAAAATGGCATGGTCAGGGTCGTGCCTTATATGCGATTACCCCACGTTTTGCGCCGACCTCAACACCTGAACAGTTAGAGCGGGCAGGACAGTTAAAAGCCGAATTCCCTGATGTCTACATTCATACACATTTAAGTGAAAATAAGGATGAGATTGCATGGGTCAAGGATTTATTTCCTGAGCAAAAGGGCTATCTCGATGTTTATCATCATTATGGTTTAACAGGAAACCGTTCGGTGTTTGCACATTGCGTGCATCTGGAAGATCAAGAATGGCAATGTATGCACGATACCGACTCTGCAATTGCCTTTTGTCCAACCTCAAACCTGTTTTTGGGCAGTGGCTTGTTTCCATTGAAAAAAACATGGCAGCAGCAGGTTAAGGTCGGTCTCGGTACCGACATTGGGGCGGGGACCTCGTTTAGTTTGTTGCAGACCGTCAATGAGGCCTACAAGGTGCAACAGTTGCAGGGTGATAAATTGTCTGCGTTTGAATCGCTGTACCATGCGACACTGGGCGGTGCGAAAGCCCTCGACTTGGATGACAAACTCGGTAACTTTAATGTGGGCAAGGAAGCTGATTTTGTGGTGTTGAATCTCAAGCCGACCGCATTGCAGCAACTGCGCCAGTCACGCTCAAAGTCAATCGAGGATAGCCTATTCGCCTTGTTTACCATGGGTGATGACCGAAATATTGAGGCAACCTATATCTATGGACAAAAAGCCTACAGCCAAAACTAAGGTTTTGAATAAACGCAAGTTTGGGTGGATTTTATTGGCAACCTGCTGTGCTGCACTGCTGAGACGTGACAGTCATCAGCCGAAAAATGATACATTTTCTGCACCATCAAAGGTGCATGAACGGTGATTTTGTTTTAAAATTCGCATATTCGCTCAAGATTTCGAGGTGTTGCAGGTCAACACCTTTTTTATTTCCCATTTTTTACGTTTTAGGAATCTGCCAATGACCATTGCAATGCGCATTATGATTTCCAGTGAAGAGATTCAAGCCAAAGTGAAACAACTCGGTGAGAAAATCAATGCACACTATGCTCAAAGTGACAAGGAACTGGTATTGATTGGTTTACTGCGTGGTTCAGTCATTTTTATGGCAGATTTGTGCCGTGCCATTGAAAAGCCGCACGAACTGGACTTTATGACCGTGTCCAGCTATGTCAATGGAACAACAGTTTCATCACGGGATGTTAAAATTTTAAAAGACCTTGATGGAGAAATTCGGGGTAAAGATGTGTTGGTCGTGGAAGATATTATTGATTCTGGACATACACTAAGTAAAGTGATGGAAATTCTACAAACCCGTAATCCAAACTCAATTGAACTGTGTACGCTGGTGAGCAAGCCATCACGCCGTGAGATTGACCTGGAAGTGAAGTTTTTAGGCTTTGAGGTTGAGGACCGTTTTATTGTGGGTTATGGTCTCGACTTTGACCAGAAATATCGTCACTTGCCATTTATTGGTGAGATTGGTCTTTAAATCCATATTCCTGTGCGCGGCCAAAGGCCGTGCTCTACTCAGGGGTTGAAAAGCTCCTTTTTTTATATCGCCGTATTAATCAAACCCTGCTAAAGACTGCACAAAAATACGACATAAGTGGGGAATCCACTACAGACAAAAGCTGCTCTAATCAAGCAGGATAATTATAAATACCGTTGTTAAAACAAGGAGAAAAGACAATGTGGTCTCTAATTGTGGCAATTGTAGTGGGTTTCTTTGCGGGTCTGATTGCCCGTGCGTTACACCCAGGAGATGATAAGGCGGGCTTTATCGTGACCACCCTACTGGGTATCGCAGGTTCGTTGTTGGCAACCTACGGTGGCCGCTTGCTGGGCTTATACGGCGAAAATTCGGTGGCGGGATTTATTGCCTCCGTTATTGGTGCGGTGATTATTTTATTTATCTACAACCTGGTCAGCAAAAAAAGCTAAACTCATTGAATACTCCCAATTCATGCTGTAATGGATTGGGAGCTGTTTATTTATAATCCCAGTTCTTTCCAGATCAGCTGAATTTCCTCTGCACTGCGTTCCCCCGTCATTTTAAAACCCGTCTCAAAAATCAGGGTAGGGGTTCCCTCAACACCCAGTTTACGTCCCAACACCAGATTACGCTCAATCGGGTTGGCACAGGTTTTTTCTTTAGGCTGAACATTTTTTTGCAGCAGGTTTTTCCATGCATAGGCCTGATTCGGGTCACACCAAACTTGCTTAGACACTGCAATAGATTGGGATTTTAATGGATAGATAAAGGTGTAAATGGTTACATCATTCAACTTGTCCAGCTCCGCCTCCAGTTTTTTACAGTAAGGACAATTCGGGTCTGAAAACACGACAAGCTGACGTTTTCCTGTCCCCTTAACGGTTTTGATCGCGTCCTTGAATGGAAGCTGCTTCCAGTCAATTGAATTCTGCTGAAGTAGCAAATCCTTGGTCAGGTTCTTCTGGTCTTTTAAACGCACCATTGATCCAACCAGCATATATTGCGCATTTTCATCCAGATAAATAATCTGGTTATCCAGACTGGCGCTGTATAGACCTGGCATTTCCGTGGCCTGAATGTTGCTGACCTGAATATTGGGATAATGCCTGCTTAAATTGCTTTTTAATGTCTCCACATTGGCTAAGCTGATGGCTGAAACACAGCTCAATAATGAAAACATGGCAATTTTTTTTAACATGGATATTCACTCAGGCACTGTTACGCTGGTTATTGTAATCCAGCTCCATTTCACAAACAGCCAAATTTACCGAGCAGCAACCAAAAACCAAACAGGAACATCAAGGTTTCACGTGGAACGTTGCATCTGCTTAAATCCGTCCCACTTCAAAATAGGGAATTCGTGCAAGGTCAAACAATGGTCTTGGGTCTTGTTGATAGCTTAAAAAACCATGCATGCCAGTAAGCAGTTCACCCTTATAAAACTGATTCAGTTTCTGACGTGGGTCCTGATGCGACAGGGTAAATGAAATGCAGCCAACGCCTTGTTGTCTGGAAAGTTTTAACGCCTCCCGCAACATATGGTCGTGCAGGAACAGGTGTTCAGGATGACATAACAGTGAATGCAGGGCATGATATTTAAATGATTCGCCAATTTTAGGCAGAGTCATGAGTCCAGCCCATTTTGCAAGTAGATTATAAATTGGTCGGATCAGGCCAATCGACCAGTGATAATGCAAAATCTTGCTTTGCTTGAATGCCGATTGGCGCCATAAACCAAACATGCCCACAATCTCATCATCCAGCAGGTACAACTGAAAATCATGTAAACTCAGGCCTTGAAAATACTCATCTTTTCGTAGTAAATGATAAAAATCATAGGCAGGTATAAAGTTATAGAACTGCGCCATTTTTTGCACAAACTCATTCATTTGCTCAATATACTGTGGCTGTGCGGTGACTCGTTTCACCCTGGAAAAATCAAGCTGACCCTGTGTCTTCATAATCTCTGGATACTGGGCTGTTTTAAATCCTGTCAGAGTCAAAGTTTCCACCAATCCCTCATCATAATAGTCAGGTAATCCTGTCCTACCTGTCTGCAAGGCAGCCCGTGCGGCATAATTGTCATTAAAAATAATGATTTGATTAAAATTAGGATGATGCATGGTCTCCTGCATTTTTTTACCGAGTAATTTAAGTAAGGATTGACCACGAAATTGCAGATCGACCCTTAAATCACAGGCATAACGCATTGGAAAAACATGCCCATTGACATAGCAGTGGCGATAGCCATTGCCATAGCATGCCAGTAGTTTTTTGGTGGTTTTATCCTCAATCTCTGCATTGTCATTGGCCTCATAAATGACCCTGGCTGCCTGAAAATAACTGGGCTCACGCTGAAAGCTCAGCATGACACCGCGTGTGGTCATCGGTACTGCCACCAATTGGCGTAATGCCTGATCATCTTCTGGTGTGGCTTCCCTGACCACCAGATAGGGTGCCTTTTTCTCGGTCGTTTGCATCCTGTTTACTCCTTTAAACATAGGTGGCTATCAGCAAATCATTTGCTGTTATTTACAGCGTTCAGCCCTCCCATCTGATCCAGCAATTGATAAACCAACACCACCTCATCCTGATCATTCAGGACTTGCTGGGTCTGCATATCGAATAGGGTTTGTTCTGCGGTGAGTTCATCAAAGGTGGTCTTAGTACCAACTTCCTGTTCTTTTTTGATGTATTGCAAGGCCACTGTGGCAGACTGAACTGCTTCATGAAGCGCCAGCCTATTTTGTCGGATAGCTTCAAGCTGGGCATAGCTGGTCTGAATGTCCTGCTGCAAATTTTGTTTCAGGGTTTGTGCCTTTTGCTTTGCCAGATCAACATCCGTTAACGCTTTTAAGCGATTGGCGCGATTTAACCCATCATCAAACAGTGGAATTTTCAGTTGCGCACTGACCGAGTAATTTTCACTTTTGCTGTTTGGGGTTTCAAGCTGATCCTGTACACCTGCTCGGCTATTCAACATCAACATCGGCTTAAGTTCCAGCTTGCTAAGATGATACTGTTGCTGTGCGGCCTGTTGTTCATACTGCGCCTGTCGTAACAGGGGATGTTGCTCTAATTGCCCCAAAGCGGTTTCAACATTGGCTGGAATCGTGGGTAAGTTGGCAATTTGTTTTAAGTCTTGTGCCACTTGACCCGTCACCAGATTAAACTGGGTCTGCGCTATTTTAAGGTTGGACTGTACGCTGACTACATCAGCAATGCCTTGCGCATACTGCGCCTGTACCTGCGCCAGATCGGCACGGGTAATCATGCCGACCTTAAAACGTCGTTCCGCTTCATATAAGGACTGCTTTAAATTGGCACGCATCTGGATTTTCAAGTCCAGCAAAGCCTGCTGTTTCAGTACATTACAATAGACTTTTACCGTTTGTAGAATCGTGTCAGCACTTTGACCAGACACAGCCTGTCCACGAGCTGCCAGTTGCATCTTGGCAGCATTGATGCCTGTACGGTAACGGCCAAAGGTATACAGTGGATAGTCAAATTGCAGCTCTGCACCATGAAAATTTCTGGAACCCTCGGTCGGCACATACACACCTTGCGGTGTCACCACTTTTTCATGGCCATACTGTCCCACCAGATTGACGTTAAGGCCATATTGCTGTTTGGCCTGTTGCAACATGGCCTGACCCTGTGCCAAATTCAACTGACTCAGCTTTAACTGGCTTTCATGCACCAATGGCCTGATCCAGTGTCAGGGCAAAACCTGTAGGCGCAATGCTTAAACTGCCCATTAAAAATAGCAGCTTGAGTTTAATCATTCAACTACCTCACCATTTTTAGTTGCCTGAAAACGCTGGAGGCTGGCAAAACTGACTTTTTTTAATGGCTCTGGCTTGATATTGCCCTCAATCATGCCATCCCGCATCACCAACTGTTTGTAGGCTTCCCAGCCATTGTCGGCCTCACAACATTGTGGCGGGACGAGCTGTCCTAAATCCCGTGCCAGTTCATAGTGAAAATTTTGTCGTAACACCAGATCAAGCTGTGCAGCAAATTGCGCCATTTGAGTTGGGTTAAATTGTCCTTCAATCAAGGCACAATAAAAGGGCTTGGCAGGTTGTTCGGTTTCAACCGCCAACAATGAAATCGCCTGTAGCTGTTTTTCAGCAAACATGGCAATCACTTGTTGCGCAATTTCAGGTGACAGCTTTTCACCCACCAAGTCCACGCCAAAACGTCTTCCCTGAAATTCAAAACAGGGCACTTGTCCAAAAAATCCCGTCACTTTCAGGCAATCATCCAGACAGTAACGCAATAATCCATTGCCACTGCTTAAAATCGGACTGACTACATCCCCAATTTGCAACTGCCATGAGGGAATAATCTGCCCGACTTTTTCACCTGTCAGGTATTCAAACTCATAAAAATGGCTGTGATAAGCCAGCGGATATTTACCCTCATAGGGAATGGTCACCACTCCCTCAGTCGCCCATAAACCTTTACTTTCAAACTGGGCAAAGGGCAGGGCATTCTGTAAATGTTGCGCCCATTTTTTGGAACCCGCAGTATCCCAACTGGACACAAAACTCAGCTTTTCCCATAACTGGGCAATATCGGTTGCGCCAGCCTGCTGCCATTGCTGTAACATTTTGGCACGTTGTGGCGCATAAGGTGCCTTAACTGCCTGTAATGACGCCTGACGCCCTCCCCATTGTCCATGTGCCAGCACCTGCGCAATTTCTTCCGCATACTGTTGAAGTTGATCGAGTAATTGCAGGGCAAAGGTCGGACTCCACACGGAAATCATGCTTAAATTCCGCTCTGCCACCAGATAACAGAGGGTGGCAAACATGGCATCCTCAGCATGCGCAGCAAAGGCAATTTCACTCGGCACTGCCTGCGTAAACTTGGCTAAAATCCGTTTGCCAATGCCCAATAATGCGCTGTCATCATTCAGGTTGTCATCCTTTAAGATTTCTCGCTGGCTTTCAGGCAGCCATGACACCGACCAGTAATGCTTGCCCTGTGCCAGTTGCGGACATCGCCGATACATACTTGACAGCCACGGCGCAATCGCATGATCCAGCTCATCCAAAAAAGCCTGCGTATAGGGAATAAACTTGATCTGTTCACTGGAACCGCTGGTCGGTTGATAACGCACCAGTTTGCTGGCGGATAAGGGTTGTTTTTGTGTCCGCCATTGCTGGATTTGTGCTTTCCAGTCAGCATAGCGTGTTGGCTGGAATTGCCGACAAAATCCCTCATAATCAGTGATGCCATGCTGTTTTGCCAGACTGGACTGTGCCAATACCTGTGCCAGCCGTTGACGCTGCACCGCTTCAAGCTGCATATTCTGCCGCTTAAAACGCTGGTCTGCACCACGGCAAAACCATTGCAATATCAGGTGTGCGGTTGAACTCAACCATGCAATCGCCATCAGCATCCACCCTGTTTATTGCACAACCTTGCCTCTAGTTTTCCCTTGCTGATCGGCTTACTAAAAAAGCGCAATGGATAACGCATAATGTCACCCCAGCCCAGATAGCCTATACAAGGCAACTCTGTCCCTTGCTCCCAAGTTGGATTCATTTTGGCAAAATAATCAATCTTCGGATTATCCAGACGCATTTTGGCAGTAATCGGTGCCACCTCACCTTTAAGCGGTTGGTAGTCCTCACCAAAATTCAGCAAATGACTCATTTCATTATAATATTTAGGGAAAAACTTCTTGCAGTAATATTCCAGTACAGGCGCAAGCTGCTGATGCTTACCCTCAACATTTGGATAATACACATAGTAATTATTTGCCATGAGCAAATAGGTTTTATAGCCTTTAGAAATCAGCAGCCAGTAAAACTCATCACGTGGATACTGAAAGCGGAGACGCATCACTAGCTTAACAAAGGTCGCCTGCAAGGCACGGTTGCCCCAGAATTCACGTTTCACTACGGTATCACCACTAAACAGGAACGTATAACGCTGATGCCCAAATTCAAATTGGTGAATCGCCATGGTAGAAAAACCCACGATTTGCTCAGTCTTAGGATGAAAAATCAGGATCGCCCCATGCTTATTACTAAAGTCATCTAAAAATAGCGGAAAATTGGTATTGTCATAATATTGCGCATAAATTGCATACATTTCTTGGAGTTGCTGCATACTAATTTTGCGACGTTCCAGATATTTTCCAAAAGGTTCCTGCTTCACCTGTGGCTTTTTCATTTTCGCCTTAACTAACTTCATCACCATGACATTTCATCCCTAAAATAATTTACATTTCACCTGTTCAATCAGTCTGATAAGTACAAACTGATTTAATCTTTTTAATTTCAATCCATTAAATTGACATTTTGCGTGAGCGATCCATCCATAGTGTTAATAGCGCAGCACCTAACATCAGCAGCGACAATAGCTTTAACAGGTCATTAAAACTGGCGGTCAACGCCTGATAGTGCACATCCCGATAAATGCTACTGATCGCCAGTTGTTGCGCCTGTTCGCCCAGTTCGGCATATTGCGCAGTCAGTTGATCCAGACGTTCCATAAACACAGCATTGGCAGGCGTAAGCGCACTATTTAGTTCAGTGACATGCCATGCGGTCAGCCAGTCCAGTGACGAGTTAATCAACGCCAGCCCAACCGCACCACCAATGTTGCGCATCACGTTATAAATCCCGCTGGCATCGGCAATCTTATGCATGGGCAGGGTGCCCATTGCCAGATGTGACACCACAATCAGGCAAATCATCAGGCCAATACCCCGATACACCTGCGGCCAGAACATAAAGTCGTAGTCACTGTGAATGGTTAAATGTGCATTCAGCCACACCCCAAAAGTGGCCAACAACATGCCGACAAACACCGTTTTACGGGTATCAAAATTCGGAATCAGCCAAGCCAAAAGTGGGGCAAAACAGAACATGACAATGCCCGTCACCATCATGATGTGACCGATCTGGCTACTGTTCATTTCCCGAACCTGTCCCAGAAATACAGGGATCATATAGCCCAGACCATACAAAGCCATGCCAATCACAAAGGTGATGATGGCACTTAGGGTAAAGTTCTTATTTTTAAAGACACTCAAATCCAGCAGGGGATTCGGCGAGGTAAAACTACGGTAAAAGAAAATCATTGCACCTGTAATACAGGTAATAAATGCCGTCCGTACCGCTACATCGGCAAACCAGTCATGGCGAGCGCCCTCATCCAGAAAATATTCCAGTCCACCCAGAAACATCGCCATACCGATCAAACTCAACCAGTCCAGTTGCTTGATCAGACTATGTTTTGGCTGATCAATTGCCTGATTGCTATACACAATGGTGGCAATCAAGATGCCTGGAATGATGTTGATCAGGAACATCCAGTGCCATGAAAAATGCGTGGTCAGATAACCTCCAATGGTCGGGCCAATGGCAGGACCAAGGGTACTGACCATGCCAAACAGCACTAATGGAATCGCCCGTTTATGATCTGGAAACAACAGGTATAAGGCGGTCATGGAGGTGGGAATCATGCCACCACCTGTAAAGCCCTGAATGGCCCGAAACACCAGTAAACTTTCCAGATTCCACGCCAGTGCGCACAATAGCGAACTGAGGGTAAAACCGACCGCACACAGGGTGTAATAAACACGAGTTGATAAAATCCGTGCCACAATACTGGACATGGGAATGGCAATAATTTCCGCAATTAGGTAAGTCGTTTGTACCCAAGTCACTTCATAGCGACTGGCACTCATCCCTGCCTGAATTTCATTCAGCGAACTGGCTACAATCTGGATATCCAGAATCGCCATAAAATTGCCAAAAATCATGGCAGTGAAAATGATCCATGCGGTTTTGGGAGAAAATTTCCAGTCCTGTGCAGCCATCCTGTTCTTCCTGTTTCAGCCCATTTAGCTTCTAAGGTCGACGGTTGCCAGTACAGACAAACCTGGCTTGACCAAATCCAGTTGCGGATGAGGCTGAATCGCAATGCGCACAGGAATGCGCTGTACCACCTTGTTGAAATTTCCTGTGGCATTGTCAGGTGGCATCATGGAAAAGGTGGCGCCCGAAGCAGGGGCAAAGCTTTCAATCTTGCCCTGAAAAGTCAGGCTCGGATAAGCGTCCAGCGTCAATTCTACCCGCTGCCCAATCCGCATTTTCTCAATCTGGGTCTCCTTAAAGTTGGCTTCCACATAGACGCTGTGGTCTGGAATAATTGCCATTAAACGGGTCTGTGGTGAGACACGCGAACCGAGACGTACTGCAATGTTGCCGACTTTTCCAGAAACTGGGGCGACCACCTGTGAAGAACTCACATCAATCTGGTTAAATTTTGCTGAAGCTTTGGCACTGTTCAGGTCGGCCTGCATCTGCATACGGGCAGCCTTGACACTTTCAGTCTGTGCCTGTGATGCGTAAACCACAGCCACTGCATGCTGATATTGCGCCTTTGCCGACTGAACCGCAGCTAGGGCATTTTGGTAATTTGCCTGTGCACTTAGATACTGGGCACGAATAGATTCAAATTTTTGTTGGGTAATTACTCTATCATTCAATAACTGCTGATAACGGACATGCTCAGCCTGTAACCGATCCAGTTCAGCCTTGCTGGTTTCCACAGATGACTGCGCCTGAGTAATGCTGGCCTGAGCAGCATCAACTGAAGACTGGGCCTGAAAAACACCTGCCTCTGCCGCTTTTTCATTCTGGTTCTGTACCGCAAAACTGGCTTGTTTAGCCGCAACCATCGCCTGTGACTGCTCATAACGGGCCTGCAAATCCCGATTGTCCAGCACCGCCAGCAACTGACCCTGTTTCACGGTTTGATTATCTTTCACCTGTAATTCGGTCACGGCACCTGAGACACGAGGCACAATCCAGGTTAGGTCAGCCTTGACATAGGCATTATCCGTGCTCTGGTAATAGCGATACACCAGCATGTAATAGCCCAGACCCACCAGCAAACCGATCAATAAAATCCCAAAAACCAGCCATGCGACTTTTTTTCGGTGATGAAAATCTGGCTCCTCCACCACAACTGGGGAAAGCTCATCCATGATAAAAATCCTTTATTCCTTCAACGTATTCCTCTGCCAGACATTGCTCAGTTCAAATTAAAGATGTAGTGAATGGGGAGGGCAATCTTGCTTTGCCAAACCTTAAAGGTGATATATAGAAAGCGATTCATTCACCACAAATACGGAACATATGTATAGCAATCATCATTAAGACAATTTTAGGAAATCAAGACAATGATAATTGCTGGAGAAAAATTGATACTTTATGGAGTACTGAACTGCAAAATTTCTTATAATTTTTTGTGTTTCAGTGAAATAATCAAAAATACCTGATCAATTCATACCGCCGAAATTTTTTATGTTCCACGTGAAACGTTTTTGTTGAGGCTCAAATAACTTTCTTCTTCCATCTCCAGTTTGGTAATAAACTGACAATAAATATCACACCATTTTGACAGATAAATATAAAACCAGAATAAGGTGGATCATCGCATTAAATTTTGGAATAATTCCGCCACAACCGATCATTGCGTCATATCCAGACTCACAATGATGCTTAAAATTCGTTTTGATAAAACCTATTTTCAAGGAATCTCATTTTAGAGAAACAGGGAGATGTTTTTCGGACAAATGAGATTCAAGCCCAGATCACCTGATTATTTTAAATTTTATCCAGTTTAGGTATAGCGATGTACAACGCGGAACTACTAGAAGAAGCCAAAACCTTTATGTTTCACATGCTCACCAAGGTGGTGGAGTATGGAGGATCGGATTTATTCATTACGGCGGATTTTCCCCCAAGCATTAAATTGCAGGGCCTGATGCGCCCCTTGGGACAGCAGGCATTAACAGCGGAAAAAACCAGGTTGTTTGCCTATAGTCTGATGAATGAAAAGCAGCGGCAGGAATTTGAAAATGAATGGGAATGTAATTTTGCCATCAATGTTCCCAACGTTTCACGCTTCCGTGTCAATGTGTTTAAGCAGCAACTCCAGACAGGGATGGTGATTCGAACCATCACTTCCGAAATTCCAACGTTTCAAAAGCTGAAACTTCCAGAATCCCTTAAAAATGTCATGCTGGAAAAACGTGGTCTGGTCTTGGTGGTGGGAAGTACAGGCTCAGGAAAATCAACTTCCTTGGCTGCAATGATTGACCATCGTAACGAAAACTCGGCAGGGCATATCATTACCGTTGAAGACCCAGTGGAATATGTGCACAAGCATAAAAAATCGATGGTGACCCACCGTGAAGTTGGGGTTGACTGCCACACCTGGCACCATGCCTTGAAAAATACCCTCCGTCAGGCGCCTGACGTGATCCTGATTGGTGAAATCCGTGATACCGAAACCATGGAGCATGCGATTGCCTTTGCCGAAACAGGGCATCTCTGCCTAGGCACGCTACATGCCAACAATGCCAACCAGGCCCTTGACCGTATTATCAACTTCTTCCCTGAAGAACGCCGCAACCAACTGCTGATGGATTTATCATCCAACATGAAAGCTATTATTTCCCAGCGTTTGGTACGCACCCAGGATGGTAAAGGCCGCCGTGCAGCGGTAGAAATTCTACTCAACACCCCCTTGATTGCCGAAAATATACTCAAAGGCCACTTCCATAACTTGAAAGAGATTATGACCAAATCCCGCGAACTGGGTATGCAAACATTCGATCAGGCGCTGTTTGATTTATACAATGAGGGAGATATCAGCTACGATGAGGCATTGCGCAATGCCGATTCCGTGAATGAATTGCGTTTACAGATTAAGTTAAAAGGCAATCGCCCAGAAACCTCAGTTGTCATGACACCCCTGAATATGGTGAAAGAAGAAACTGAACAACCAGAGCCTTAAAAATAAAACAGCTTAGATAAGCATGATTTATCTAAGCTGTTCATTGTTAATTCTGGCTATATTATAAAAAATAATAATCGTTATTTAATACCCATCATGTGATTATAGGTCTTATTTATATAGATTCATATATTTTCAGGAATCAACCGTAAATCTATCTTTAAAATTTTCCCACGAACGAGAAATCTTATTTTTAAAGTGCTTCATCTTTTTAATGAGAGTCATGTCTTTATTTGGTTGCTGTTTTAACTGCTCCTGTAATCTATCTTCTTTTTCACGCAGTTCAGCGATTCTCTTCTCTTTTGCCTGCTGTTCCTGTTGTAATTTATCCGCCACTGTTTGCCCCGTACCCTGGCAAGGCTTTGATTGATATATGATTGAGCCATTTTCCCTACATTTATACACTTCTGTGATTGCATACGAGGAATTCATCAACACTCCACCAATCACAACAAAAGCAAGGCTATTTAGTAGATATGACATAATATTCTTTAATAATAAACTTCTAAATTTTTAATAGATTAACAAAATGTTATTCTACAGTGATGAAATCGAATAAATTATATATCAACTAAAGTATGTTTAAATAAAAAAATATATAAAACTATTAAGTCGATATAGCTTAATACCTAGAACAGCTTTAATTGCCAAATGAATAAAAATATAGGTTTAAATTACTTTCCAATACAGAATGAACCAAAAATCTTACCCAAAAGATCATCGGCACTAAAGTCACCCGTGATTTCTCCCAAGGCATTCTGTGCCAAGCGCAGTGACTCTGCCACCAGCTCACCCGCATTAAATACCACCAACTGCTCACGAGCTTCTGATAGATAACGCTGGGTGCGCTTCATTGCGTCTAAATGACGTGTTCTGGCAATAAAGGTGTCTTCCTCAGGCTGGAAGCCCGCATGCGCTGTAATCGCATCTATAAGCGCATGAACGCCCCTATCTTGCTTGGCTGAAACGCTGATGTGACGAAAACCCTGATAATCTGTCATTTCCGCCTGCTGACCTGTTAAATCACATTTATTGCCAATCAGCAGTAAACGCTTTGGTTCAAGATGATCAGCAAAATATTCATGTGCAAGCTGTAACGGTTCATCAGCTTGGTTCAAGTCATACACCAACAGCAATAAATCCGCCTGTTCAATTTCCTTGATCGCACGACGAATCCCTTCCTGTTCCACAATATCGCCCGTTTCACGCAAGCCTGCGGTATCAGTTAGGGTAATCGGCAAGCCATTGAGGCTAATCTTTTCATGCAACACATCACGGGTGGTTCCCGCAATATCAGTGACAATGGCACGCTCATGCCCCGCCAACGCGTTTAACAGGCTGGATTTACCCGCATTTGGCTTACCTGCGATCACCACCTGCAAACCCTCACGTAATAGCTGTCCCTGGCGTGCGGATTGCTGCACTGCCTTGACCGAGTCCTGCACATCATCCAACAAAGCCAAAATCTTACCGTCAGCAAGGAAATCAATTTCTTCTTCTGGAAAATCAATTGCAGCTTCAACATGCAAACGCAAGTGAATCAGCTTTTCTAAAACGGTATTAATTTTGGTTGAAAAAGCACCCTGCAATGAACGAACTGCTGAACGGGCTGCGGCCTGTGAGGTGGCATCAATCAAGTCAGCAATCGCTTCCGCCTGCACCAGATCCATTTTGCCATTTTCAAAGGCACGCATGGAGAACTCGCCTGCCTTTGCTGCTGTCGCACCCAAATCAAGTAAACGTGCCAACAGGGCATTCTGAATGACTGGGCCGCCATGTCCCTGCAACTCCACAACATCTTCACCCGTAAAGGAATGTGGGTTCGGAAAGCACAATACAATGCCTTCATCCATCACCGAGCCATCGGCATCACAAAACTGACGAAATCCAGCCATTCGAGCCGCAGGCAGACTTTTTTGAGTCAGTTGCTCGGCAATCGCATAGGCTTTCGGCCCAGAGAGCCGAATCACCCCCACACCACCACGACCTAATGGGGTAGCAATCGCAGCAATTGTGGTTTGATGTTGCATGTTGAATTCACCTAAAAAATGAAAGGTTTGCTTGATTCAAACCTGAAATACAGACAAAGAAAAATCCGCCTAAGATTACCATCTTAAGCGGATTTATTCAGTAAAAGTTCGAACTTAAGAACTCGATTCAACCTTGTTGAGACGGTCTTTTTCGACACCTTTGTTAATAAACCATTGTTGCAAAATGGTAATACTGTTGTTGACGATCCAGTAAAGCACCAAGCCCGCAGGGAAGAACAACATGAATACCGTAAACATGATTGGCATGATACGGAACACTTTTGCCTGCATTGGATCAGTTGGTTGTGGGTTCAACATTTGCTGAACGAACATGGTCACACCCATGATCAACGGCAAGATAAACCATGGATCCATTGCTGATAAGTCTTGAATCCAGCCTAACCAAGGTGCATGACGCAGTTCAACCGATTCCATCAATACCCAGTACAGGGCCAGGAAAATTGGCATTTGCAATAGCAATGGCAAGCAACCAGACAGAGGGTTAACCTGTTCACGCTTGTAGAGCGCCATCATTTCCTGAGAGAAACGCATGCGGTCTTCACCAAATTCTTCTTTCATGCGTTGCATTTCTGGTGCAATCACACGCATTTTCGCCATCGAACGATAACTTTTTGAAGAAAGTGGCCATAAAATCAATTTCACCAAGATCGTCAACAAAATAATTGACCAGCCCCAGTTACCGATGATGTTATGGAAGAACTGTAAGCCCAAGAACAATAATTTAGCAATTGGCCATAACCAGCCATAATCAACAGTCTGGTTTAAACCATCCGCCAAATCCTTAAGTTCAGACTGAATTTTTGGACCAGAATACAGTTTCGCATCCACTTCCATTGAGGTACCCGCAGGTACATTGATCACTGGAGAGGTGAAGCCCATGATATTCATGCCATCAGCTGACTGGCGTGACTCCAGCTTAGCGTTGTATGGCTGACCATCGGCCTGGGTCAGTTTTAGGTTTCCAGGAATCCAGGCACTGACAAAGTAGTGCTGAACCATGGCAACCCAGCCACCCTTGGCCTCAACATTCAGTTTTTCATCATTAAAATTACTGAATTTTAACTTGTTGTAATGCTCATTTGGTGTACCCCAGGCACCGCCAAGATAAGTTCCCAAGGTGAAGATACCCTGAGAGGATTTACCTGGATCATCAGAATTGTCACGCTTTAACTGACCAAACATTTGGCCTTGCCAGTTTTGCTGGCTACGGTTAATGACCTGATGTTTTACCGTAATTGGATAATCACCCTGTGTGAAGGTGAACGACTTGATCACTTCCACACCTTCTGGTGTTTTAAAGACCAATGGCACCGTCAACACCTGATGGGTCTTGCCATCCTTGGACACGACACTTTTTGCATCAGCCAAGGTATACGCTGTTTTTTCAACATCATACATTGGGCGTCCGCTACGGCTGCTATCTGGTCCATTTAAACCAATTAAACCCGATTGAGCGACATAAGTACGTTTCGCGTCACTTTCCAGCATAACGAACGGTTTTTCACTATCCTTGCTTTCATCATGGCTTAACAGTTCAACACGAACGATATCACCACCTTTTGGGTTGATCCAAAGATGATAAAGATCTGTTTGAACTGAAATCAGTTGCTGACTCACAGAACTATGTTCTGTGGTTTGTGATGCAGTCACATTTGCTTGTGGCAGGTCTGAAGCCGCAGTTGCATTTTGAGCATTTGGCAAATCTGCTGACACATCATGCGCACTGACCAGCGCCGCTGGTTGTTGCGGTGCTGGTGCAGCATGACCATAGTCTTTTTGCCAAGCCAAAATAAGCAAATATGCGGTAACAAACATGGCTCCAAGAATTGCAAATCTGGCCCATTGTTGCATATCTATTATCCCAAATGGTTAGAGAGATTTTGCTTGAATAAACGATCACGAAAGGGTACAGCAACGTGATGCTTTTGAGAATCTATTTGATGAAACGAAATAAAACGAAGTGATTTGCGCGGTACGGGATCATAGCCTGAACCACCCCAGGGATGACAACGGCAAATCCGCTGAGTCGACAGCCATACGCCCTTGACCGCACCATGTGTCTGCAATGCTTCAATCGCATACTGTGAGCACGTGGGAATATAGCGACAACGAGGACCTAATAATGGACTAATTGCAATTTGGTAACATCTGATCAACCAATGCAGTAAACTTACCATTGGCGGTCTCTAATTCTGGAGGGGTGTCACAACGACTTTGGAATGCTTCTTGGCTAAGCGTTTTAATTTTTGCCAGGCAAAATCCAATTGTTGATATAATTCTTGATTGCTAATTGCCTCTATGCCCATCTTTGGCATCACCACAATATCGATATCAGCATTAAATTGTGCCTGATGTACACGGAAGCTCTCCCGAGCAAGACGTTTTACCCGATTTCTTTCATGAGCACGACGCACCTTTTTTTTGGCAACAACAATACCCAAACGGCTTTTTGGCTGTTCGGTTAATTTTGCTAAAAAAAGGAAATGGGGCTGATGCACTTTAAAAAGCGCACCATCAAACACACTTTTATAATCTGCAGCACAGCGAATACGGGATTCAGTGCCGAAACTGTAAAGTGACATCACCCAAGTCTGGTCAGCTTAACAGTATTAAACGGTTAAGCTATGACGACCTTTTGCACGACGACGAGCTAAAACCTGACGACCTGCTTTAGTAGCCATACGAGCGCGGAAACCATGAACGCGTTTACGCTTTAATTCAGATGGTTGGAAAGTACGTTTCATTTCGAAACTCCAAAATGATCTTTCTATAAAGGTCCGCGATTTTATTGTGCAATGTTTACGCTGTCAATGAAAAATCGAAAACTTTACATTTTGTTTGTTCTGTTTTGAAGCAATAAACCTGCATGCAGTTACATGCTTTTATTGAAAACAAAAAATATACACAAGCTATCTGTTTAAATTATATCAGTATTCGTTTATATTCACAGCTTACAAACAGCCTTATCAACAATCCACTTCCTAATTTAAATTTAATTCTTGGATTTTGAATTTAAATTTCGATATGCTCAGTTATCCACAATTCAGGTCAACTCTATAAGTAAATTCAAATTTTAAAATTTAAATTTATTCTTATTAGTGTGGATTTATTCTGTGGAAATTGATGTTTTTTTATGGATAAACATAAATTTATGTTGTGGATAAGCATGTTTTTATCAACTTTATGGTTTGTGGATAACTTTGAGCTTAAAACTATCCACAGCTTGTGCAAAAAGTTATACACATGCAGTTTTGAATTTAAATTTATAAACGAGTGCTGTCTTTTTCAGCGAAAGTCTAATAAATGGTCCTGACAGATGTGGATAACTTGGTTAGAATGGCGACCCCTTTGAGAGATGAGGGTAACGGTTTTTATTTTTGAATTTAAAATGGATAGATAGGGGATGCACATGCTCTGGACAGACTGCTTAACTCGCTTGCGACAAGAGCTCTCTGATAACGTCTTTGCGATGTGGATTCGTCCCTTGGTTGCTGAAGAAGTGGATGGGGTAATGCGTTTATATGCACCCAACCCTTATTGGACACGCTATATTCAAGACAATCATCTGGAACTCATTTCAATTTTGGCGGAACAGTTGTCTGAAGGGCGGGTTCGTCAGGTTGAGATATTGGTTGATTCCCGTCCTGGTACCATTTTGTCTTCCAGTGAGCAGCCAGCAACCACGACTGCCGCTTTAAATACCCAGATCACTCCAACACGTATCAAGAAAGAACCTGATTTGGTCCAGCCAAGTCAAAATACTGCGAAAATATCAAAGAAAAGACAGCTCAACCCGCAATTCACTTTTTCATTGTTTGTGGAGGGGCGTTCCAACCAGATGGCTGCGGAAACCTGCCGCAAGGTTTTGACCCAGCTTGGTGCGTCTCAGCACAACCCTTTATTTTTATATGGTCCAACAGGCCTAGGGAAAACCCACTTGATGCAGGCGGTGGGTAATGCACTTTTGCAAGCCAAGCCAAATGCCCGTGTCATGTATATGACCTCGGAAAGTTTTGTACAGGACTTTGTCAGTTCACTACAAAAAGGTAAGGTTGAAGAATTTAAGAAAAATTGTCGCTCTTTAGATTTGTTATTGGTCGATGATATTCATTTACTCGCAGGAAAAGAAGCCAGTCTTGTTGAATTCTTCTATACATTCAATGCGTTGTTGGATGAATCTAAACAAATTATTTTAACCTCAGACCGTTATCCAAAAGAACTCACGGAACTGGATCCGCGTTTGGTGTCCCGTTTTTCATGGGGATTGTCGGTGGGAGTTGAACCACCCGATATTGAAACCCGTATTGAAATTCTATTGAAAAAAGCTGAAAACAGTGGTGTGGATTTACCCCGCAACTGTGCCCTGTTTATTGCCCAGCAAGTGGTTGCCAACGTACGTGAGCTTGAGGGGGCACTGAATAAGGTGGTGGCCATTTCCCGTTTCAAGGGGACAGCCATTGACCTGGATGTGGTGCGTGAGTCCTTGAAGGATGTGTTGGCAATTCGTGCCCGTACCATCAGTGTGGAAAACATTCAGCGTGTGGTCAGTGAATATTTCCGTATTCCGCTCAAGGAACTGGTGGGACCAAAACGTACCCGTATTTATGCACGCCCACGCCAGCTGGCAATGGGGCTGGCGCGTGAATTGACAGGGGATAGTTTCCCTGAGATTGGCATGGCATTTGGTGGACGTGACCACAGTACCGTGATGCATGCCTGTGAAAAAGTGGCCAGCCTGCGTGAGGAAGACCCAATTTTTAATGAAGACTATAAAAACCTGCTGCGTCTTTTACAAAGTTAATTCATTTTTCAGAGTTGCAAACTGCTTTTAAGTGCAGCATAGTACACTGCTAACATTCATATCGGCTTCTGTTGTAAGAGGAATAAATCGTGCGTTTGAAAATCGCTAAAGAAAGTTTACTCAATGTTTTATCGCATGTGGTGGGGGCGGTTGAACGCCGTCACACCTTGAATATTCTTTCCAATGTCAAAATTCAAACCACTCAACAGGCTTTAACCATTACGGGTTCTGATCTGGAGGTTGAACTGGTGGCAAGCACCACGCTGGCTGAGGGTGCCTGTTTGCAGGCTGGCGAAACGACTGTTCCAGCACGTAAACTGGTCGAAATTTGTAAATCCCTACCTACAGCAGCCTTGATTGACCTACAAATTACTGAAGACCAGCGTTGTATCCTGAAATCAGGCAATAGCCGCTTTGTTCTGGGTACGCTTCCTGCCGAGGATTATCCATTACTGACGACTGAAAATAGTCAGGGTACACAGGTGCAGGTCACACAGCGTGAATTAAAAAGATTGTTTGAAAAAACCTCTTTCGCCATGGCGGTTCAGGATGTTCGTTTCTATCTGACAGGTACATTGTTGGAAATTGATCAAAATCAATTGCGTACAGTCACAACCGATGGACATCGTTTGGCATTGTGTGAAGTGTCGGCTTCATCGACAGCATCTGCATCAATTCAAGCCATTGTGCCACGCAAGGCGGTTGGTGAATTACAGCGTTTACTTAGCATTGAGGATGAGCAGCTGACCTTGTTGATTGGTCGTGAATTGTTGAACGTCACCATCAATACACCAAGCCGTGATAAGGAGCAGGGTGATATCACTGTTCGTTTTACCACCAAGCTGATTGATGGCAAGTTCCCAGATTATCGCCGTGTGATTCCACGAGGTGGTGATAAGCATGTGCTGATTGCCCATGATGTGTTTAAACAGTCACTGCAACGTGTGGCGATTCTGAGTAATGAGAAACTGCGAGGGGTTTTCCTGAATTTTAGCCAGGATACCTTGCAGTTGCGTGCCAATAACCCTGAGCAGGATGAGGCCAGTGAAGATTTGGTCATTCAATATCAGGATGCGCCGCTGGAAATGTCATTTAATGCACAATATATCCTGGATGTCCTGAGTGTGCTGGATGGTGATGATGTAAAAATGAGTATGACCGAAGCCAATCAGTCGGTGCTGGTGCAAGACCCAGCCCATCCAGACCAAACCTATGTCGTAATGCCGATGCGGGTTTAATTGCCATTGATGGTTTGAGTTTTAAAACATGCAAATCACGCGTTTGAACATTGAGCGTGTACGTAATTTAAAGGCGGTTGCACTCAGCGAGTTGCAACCGTTTAATATTTTTTACGGGGCGAATGGTTCTGGAAAGACCTCAGTTCTGGAAGCCATTCATTTATTGGCGACAGGCCGATCATTCCGTACCCATATACCGAAACATTACATTCAGTACAATGCAGATGATGCGCTTGTATTTGCCCAATCCGCCAGTGAACGGATTGGCATGCAAAAGCTGGCTTCTGGTGAGCAGTTGATCAAGGTCAATGGTGATACCATTGCCACGCAGGGGCAGTTGGCAAAACTGCTGCCTTTGCAGCATATTGACCCACAAAGTACCGATATTATTGATCATGGGGCTAAACCAAGGCGGCAACTGCTGGACTGGTTGATGTTCCACGTGGAACCTGAGTTCTATTTTGCCTGGCAATATTATTCACGTGCATTAAAGCAGCGGAACAGCCTGCTCAAGTCACGGCGTAACTTGACCTTGGCTGATTTGGAACCATGGAACAAGATGCTGAGCGACTATGGTGAAATTCTGCATTCACAACGGGTCAGCATTGTGGAGCAATGGAACCATTTTTTTCAGGAAGATTTAAAACAGTTGTTGCCTGATCTGGAGATTTTGCTGGAGTACAATCCAGGTTTTCATACCGAGCAGGGACTGCTACAGGATTTGGTGCAGCAGCATCAAAAAGACCTGGAACGGCGCTATACCGAGTATGGTCCACACCGTGCCGACCTGCGTTTAAAAACGGGTGGCGATGCCCTGCGCAGTGATGCTGCGGATGTGTTGTCCCGTGGGCAAAAAAAGTTGTTAATCATGGCATTAAAACTGTCACAAATTGCAATGCTGCATGCGAGCAACAAGGAAACTGTGGTATTATTGGATGATCTGACAGCAGAGTTGGATGTAACCGCACAACAGCGTTTAATTGAGCGACTGAGTCAGCTGGGAAGTCAGGTTTTTATGACCACCCTGGACCATGCGTCGGTATTAAAACACTTACATGATTTGTCGATTCCTTTTCAATTGTTCCATGTTGTTCACGGTCAAGTCAGTCTTGCTGCACCATAATTTTATTTTCTCATCTTCAAATAGATCAATATTACTAGGGAGTAACCATGAGTTCAGAGTCTCAATCAGTCTCTCAAACAGAACAAACAAATGAAAAGGCTTATGATTCCTCTAGTATTAAAGTATTACGTGGATTAGATGCGGTTCGTAAACGTCCTGGGATGTATATCGGTGACACCGATGATGGTACTGGTCTGCACCATATGGTGTTTGAGGTGGTGGACAACGCCATTGATGAAGCCCTGGCGGGTCATTGTGACGAGATTTTGGTGACCATCCATGAGGATGAATCGGTCAGCGTGTCGGATAATGGACGTGGTATCCCAACCGACATACATCCTGAAGAGGGTGTATCCGCGGCAGAAGTGATCCTGACCATCCTGCATGCGGGCGGTAAGTTCGATGACAACAGCTATAAGGTGTCGGGTGGCTTGCATGGTGTGGGTGTATCGGTTGTAAACGCCTTGTCGAAAAAACTACAGTTGACGATTTATCGTGCGGGTCAAATACATGAACAGGAATACCAGCATGGTGATTCACAATATCCGTTAAAGGTGGTGGGGGAAACAGATAAAACAGGAACAATAGTACGTTTCTGGCCAAGTGAGCTGACTTTCAGCCAGACCATTTTCAATGTTGATATTCTGGCACGTCGTTTAAGGGAGCTTTCATTCCTGAATGCTGGCGTGCGTATTGTATTGCGTGATGAACGGATTAACCTCGAACACGTCTATGATTATGAGGGTGGCCTTTCAGAGTTCGTTAAGTACATCAACGAAGGCAAGACCCATCTCAATGATATTTTCCATTTCACGGCCGATGCTGAAAATGGGATTACCGTCGAAGTTGCCTTGCAGTGGAATGACAGCTATCAAGAAAATGTACGCTGCTTTACCAACAACATTCCACAGAAAGATGGTGGTACACACCTTGCTGGTTTCCGTGCGGCGCTTACTCGTGGCTTAAACAGCTACATGGAAAATGAAAACCTGCTGAAAAAAGAAAAGGTTGCCGTGACAGGTGATGATGCCCGTGAAGGCTTAACCGCGATTATTTCGGTGAAGGTGCCTGATCCAAAATTCTCTTCACAGACCAAGGAAAAACTGGTGTCGAGTGAAGTTAAACCTGCGGTGGAGCAGGCCATGAATAAGGAATTTTCAGCGTATTTGCTGGAAAATCCACAGGCGGCTAAATCAATTGCAGGCAAAATTATTGATGCGGCGCGTGCTCGTGATGCGGCGCGTAAGGCCCGTGAAATGACCCGTCGTAAGAGTGCGCTGGACATTGCGGGTTTGCCTGGCAAATTGGCGGACTGTCAGGAAAAAGATCCAGCCTTGTCTGAACTGTATCTAGTCGAGGGTGACTCTGCGGGCGGTAGTGCCAAGCAGGGCCGTAACCGTAAGATGCAGGCGATTTTGCCGTTGAAAGGTAAAATCCTCAACGTTGAGCGTGCCCGCTTTGATAAGATGATTTCCAGTCAGGAAGTTGGCACCCTGATCACGGCTTTAGGCTGTGGTATTGGGCGCGAAGAATATAATCCAGATAAGTTACGTTATCATAAAATCATCATCATGACCGATGCGGACGTGGATGGTTCACATATCCGTACCTTGTTGCTGACGTTCTTCTTCCGTCAAATGCCAGAACTGGTTGAGCGTGGTTATATCTATATTGCCCAGCCACCGCTGTACAAATTGAAGAAAGGCAAGCACGAACAGTACATCAAGGACAATGATGCACTGGAAGAGTTTTTGATCTCCAATGCGATTGATGAGTTGGCGTTACATATCAGTGCGGAAGCACCTGCAATTACAGGTGCGGCATTGGCGAGTGTGATTGCGGATTATCAGGTGTCACAGAAGAGCTTACAGCGCCTCACCCAGCGTTATCCTGCGAGCCTGCTGGATGGCCTGCTTGAGCTGGAGGCATTTAAGGCTGACCACAACCATGAGCGTGACTATGTGGAATCATGGGCTGAGCAATTGCGTGTGGCTATTGAAAAACTACAGCCTAGCCTACGTCCTGAAATTTCACTGGAGTCTTTTGAACGTGAAAACTCCTTGGGTGAAAAATCGGCACACTACTGGCCGCGTGTCACGGTATACGTGCATAACTTGCCACATGCCTATTTGCTGGATGCAGGTCTGCTCAATTCTGCTGAATATGCACGTTTGCTGAAAAATGCCAAGAGCTGGTTCAAGCTGCTTGAAGAGGGGGCTTACCTGCAAAAAGGTGAGCGCCGTATTCAGGTCAACAGTTTCCATCAGGTATGGCAGCATATTTTGCAGGACTCACGCCGTGGCATGATGATCCAGCGCTATAAAGGTCTGGGTGAGATGAATGCCGAGCAGCTTTGGGAAACCACGATGGACCCTGAAAACCGCAATATGTTGCAGGTCACCATTGATGATGCGATTGAGGCGGACCGTATGTTCTCATGTCTCATGGGTGATGACGTGGAACCACGTCGTGCATTCATTGAGGAAAATGCATTGAATGCCGATATTGATGCTTAACTAAGTTAGGCATTTTTCAAATTTATTTTAAAGGCGGGGCTAAAATGATTAGCCCCGCCTTTAAGTCTTCTGCTTTATTGGAAATTATTGAAAGGTTTGTGGCTTATTTTTTATCTCTTTGCAGAACATAGGCTCGCCATATCGCAATCAAAATGGGAAAAAGCGTCACCACTAGAAAAATAAAATCGGCTAAACCATCCATCAACAGCATCCCGACAATCCCTGAAATACTGCATAGTGCAAGCAACCATAAGGTGCTGAGTTTATTCCACAGTTGCATTGCCTACTCCTTTTAAGCCCTTTTGTTGACGCTTTGCCCACCATAACCATGCACCATTCAGCGTGATAAACAGTGTTAGCAGGGTACACAAGGTCCAGAGGATTTTAAGGGGCATACCACCATAATTACCAAAATGGAGAGGCTGTGACAGTAAAATGGCCTTGAGATAGGTTGGCAGTTCTTCCACCGTATCAACCTTGCCCGTTTCTGCATTGACCAAGGCAACTTTCAGCATTTTTTCATTCAGGCCCTCATTTCCCTGTAACAGCACCATGTAGTGGCCTTGGGTTGAATATTCTGTTTTAGGATAAAAGACACTGGTTGGATGCCAGCCAGATTCCCCCTTTTGTGCCGAGGCATAGATCGTATCAAGATCAAGCCTTGGATTGATGACAGTGGCATGCTGATACTTTTCTTGCAGTGCTTTAAGTTCCGTGATTTGCCACACGCCAATCGCCACCGTTCCAAAACCTAACAGGAATCCCGTAAATGTCACCACCAGGGCCCAGCCCAACACTGCCGAGCCAATCAGGTTATGTAAATCCAGTTGCAGTAGGCGCTGGCCTCTTCCGATACGGATAATGCCAAACAGGAATTTTTTGACATAGGGTGCGTACACCACCAAACCTGAGATCAGGGATAGCAACACTAAAAATGCAATCAGCGCACCAATCAGTTGTCCAATAAATCCCAAAAACCAGTTGGCATGTAGTTCAAGCAGGAAACCCGTCAGGGTATCGCGTTCATTCGGTTTCTGGATCAGGCTTGCAGAACCAATATCCGCAAACAGCCAGCGTGCCTGTTCAAAACCTTGATTCGGCTTTGCCATGCCAATCAGCAGTACCCCAGGGTGGTGTTCTGGATCATAGCCTGTACTGATGACCTGTTCATTGGGGTAGGTTTTTTGTGCAGTTGCGATTGAATCTGCCAATGGGCGTTGCTGGGATGAGCTTAGGGCAGTGGGTTCCACCCCAAGTGCGTGATCAATTTCTTCATGGAAAATAAGAATCACACCTGTAATTGACAGGATTGCGAACGGAATCACCACCACAAGACTGACCCAGCGGTGAATCCATAGATTGAGACGGAACCAGCGTGAATTGGTTTTTTTAACGGAAGATAAGCTTTGGCGCATAGCACGTTATCCAATGAAAATAATCATTGGTTTTCCTAAGAGGGATATTTGTTTAGATATTAATTTAAGTGATAATTATTTGCATTATTATTTTAATATTTTGTTTCACGTGGAACATCTGTTTATTTGTTTTGCAAACTAAAAATTCCAGCGTGACAGACATTTTTTGTCCAAGATTGGTTGATGAAATCAGTTCTATAAAAACTAGATTTAATTATCGACCAGATCACTGACCTGAATAATTGCATGGCCGAATATGTAGCCTGCACTGAGTAATAAACTAATCCAAAGTAACGCACCTAAAATATTATACAGACAGAAGCTTAAGTACTTCATGTTGCTGGAACCTGCCGCCAGAGGTGCAAAGGAGCGGGCAAAGGGAATAAAACGTGCAAGCAGAATGGTTTTGCCACCGTGACGCAGGAAAAACGTGTTGGTCTTTACCAGATATTCCTGTTTGATAAAACGTGATTCCATATTAAAGATACGGTCACCAAAATGACGGCCAATATGGTAATTGACCATATAACCCAGGGTTGCGGCAACAAAAAGCAAGCTGATCATATAACCAAGATGCATGATCTCGATCATGGAGCACAAGGCACCTACGGTCAGCAACAGGCTGTCGCCTGGCAAAAAGAACATAAACACAAAAGCTGTTTCTAAAAAAATAATCAGGAACAGGATGGCATAAATCCATAAACCATATTCCTGAATCAGGATGGGAAGGAAATGTTCAAAATTAAAAATAAAGTCGAAAGAACTCATGCAGTTTGTTCGATCCAAAATAACGTACCAACCAAACATGGGGTACAAAAAATTAAAATAAATTTAACTCTCTGGTTTCATTAGAAAGTTTCAACTTTAAAATGATACTCGTCGAGTATAACGGGCCTGAACCCAAAGCTCAATTTTCTGGGAAAATTACAACTTTAGCTTAGCCTAATTTTTTTGTTGTTTCATGACATCTTTATTGGTATTTAAGTAGCCTCAACCTAACCAGACGATGTTGACCAGTTAGGTTGATATTTTTTTAGCTTTTAGGTTTCGAATGAACTTTCCAGTTCCTCCAGCTCCATCATTAACTCCAAAAGCTGTTCTTCGAATTGTTCTAGTTTTGCCTTTAAATCATTTTGCTCATTCATGAGTTTGATCAAGTCATCTTTTCGATTCGCTTCATACAGGGCACTATCCGCCAAAGCCTGTTCAATCTCAGCTAAACGCGGTTGAACCTTGTCAATCTGTGCCTCAACCTTTTCGATGTTCTTGCGAATCGGGCGGGTCAGTTCACGGCGACGGGCAGCCTCTTTTCGCTGGGCTTCCTTATCCACTTTTGCACTTGGGGTGGGTGCATTGCTGCTTTGTTGCTGTAGGGCATTTTGAGCGTTGATCTGCTGTTGGCGCGCTTCACGCAACCATTTCGCATAATCCTGTAAATCGCCCTCAAACTCTGTGCATTTGCCTGCATGAACCAACAGTAAGTCATCGCAGACGCTGGCAATCAGTTGGCGTTCATGCGAGACCAGAACCACAGCACCTTCAAAATCCTGTAATGCCATACTCAGGGCATGACGCATATCCAGGTCCAGATGGTTGGTGGGTTCGTCCAGAATCAATACATTTGGGCGTTGCCATACGATTAGGGCCAATGCCAGACGTGCGCGCTCACCACCTGAAAAGCTCTCGCATGGGGTGTCCATACGTTCACCACTAAAACCAAACCCACCCAGAAAGGCGCGCAAGGAAGCTTCACTGATTTGTTTATCTGCAATGCGGGCCAGTTGCAGCATTGGGCTGGCATTGGCATCCAGTGCATCCATTTGATGCTGGGCAAAATAACCGATGTTCAAGAGTTCCGAGGCTTTGCGCTCGCCTGCCAAGAGCGGTAAATCACCCACCAATGTTTTGATCAGGGTTGATTTACCTGCACCATTCATCCCCAACAAGCCAATGCGTGAACTTGGCGTGATTTGCAGGCGGATTTTTTCCGCAATGATTTTATCGCCATAGCCAATTGTCGCCATATCCAGACTTAACAGCGGTGAACTCATTTTGCTGGGTTCACGGAAGCTAAAGGTAAATGGCGTGTCCACATGCGCAGGCGCAAGCTGTTGCATGCGCTCTAGCTGTTTAATACGACTTTGTGCCTGACGGGCTTTGGTGGCTTTTGCTTTAAAGCGGTCAATAAATTTTTGTAGATGTGCACGGGTTTCCTGTTGTTTCTCAAACGCCTGTTGCTGTTGTGCCAAGCGTTCGCTACGGGTGGTTTCAAAGGTGGAGTAGTTGCCTGTATAGAGCATGAGTTCCTGATTTTCGATGTGCAGGATATGGTCGGTAATGGCATCAAGGAAGTCACGGTCATGTGAAATCAACACCAGCGTGCCCTCATAGGCTTTAAGCCAGTCTTCCAGCCACAGAATTGCATCCAGATCCAAATGGTTGGTGGGTTCATCCAGCAACAGTAGGTCTGAGCGGCTCATCAGCGTGCGTGCCAGATTGAGGCGCATACGCCAGCCACCTGAGAAGCTTGCCACATTTAAACGGATTTGATGGTCCAGAAAACCCAGACCCGCCATAAGCTGGGCAGCCTTGGCAGGTGCGGCATAGCCGTGAATCTCATCAAAACGGCCATGTAGTTTTGCCAAATCATCATTGCTGAGCTGTTCAGGGTGTGCCAGTTTTTCCTGAATCTGCCAATATTCCTCATCCCCTGACAGCACAAAGTCCAGTGCAGGCATTTCCAGTGCCTTAATTTCCTGTGCCATATGCGCCACTGTCCAGACAGCGGGACGGCTTAGGTTGCCTTCATCTGCAACAAGGTCACCCAAAAGTGCGGCAAACAAGGTCGATTTACCCGCACCATTCACACCTGTAAGGCCAATTTTCCAGCCAGGATGGAGCTGCATCGATGCTTTCTGAAAGAGGACTCGCCCACCACGGCGTAATGAAACTTGGTCAAACTGGATCATGAGCATGCAAAATTACAAATAGTTGGCTGCATTTTAAGGTGAACGTGCATGAAAGCAAATTTTTATCTGGCAGCCATTCAATATTCATTCATAAATTGCATTCTGGCCTCAAACTTCGTTGGGTTTGGTATGAAATATAAATACAGCAATGCATCTGCCCTAAAGATCAATTCGATTGAATCCAGCAATTCAATCAGTAAAAATAGAGTTTTTACTCTATTTTTGTGATGGAAATCAGATTATTATTTAGTTTTAATGAAAAAATAAGCAACAAGATTAGAAGTATAGTGACAGGATTAGGGATGAGGAAAGGGATTCTTGCCGTGGGGGCAATGCTGATGCTGGGGGCAAGTATGCAGGCCAGCGCAGACGCTAAAATTTGTGTTTTTGACTTGTTGGGAAAATCTGGCGAGGCCTATAAGGCAATGGAGGAATGGGCTCTGGCTGCCAAAACATGGCACAGTGACATCACTTTACTGAGTTACCAGAATGAGGCCCAGGCCCAGAATGATTTTGAGCAGGGCAAATGCGATGGCGTGTACATGACCTCCATGCGGGCGCGGAGTTATAACAAATTTGCGGGATCAGTGGATGCAATCGGTGCGGTTCCCAGCTATGCGATTGCCCAAAAGGCGATTAGTTTCGCGTTAGACAGGCGTAACCAGCGCCGTCTAAACAGCCGTATTGGCAAGCAATCCTATGAGGTTGCAGGTATTTCACAGATTGGTCTGGCTTATATCTTTGTAAAAGATAAAAACATGAACACCATTGAGCAGATCAAGGGTAAAAAATTTGCGGTACTGGCTTATGACGAGGCACAAAAGATCGTCGTAAAAAGCCTGGGTGGGCAAGCGGTCCTTTCCGATATTTCGGATATTGCCAAAAAGTTTAACAGTGGTGAGGCCGACATTATGGCGGCACCTGCTTATGCCTACAAGCCACTGGAATTATATAAGGGGCTGGGAAATGACGGGGCAATCATTCAGTTTCCAGCGGTGAATATGACCATGGACCTGATCATTCGGCCAGAAAAATTCTCCAGTGGTTTTGGCCAACATTCGAGGGCCTGGTTCATTAACCGCCTCAATACCAACTTTGCCCTGATTCAGCGGATTGAAGCGGAATTACCCGCCAAATATAAAATGAATCTGAGCAATGAGGACAGGACACGTTATCAGCAAATCCTGCGTGAGGCACGTATTGGCTTGACCTCACGTGGCATTTATGACGCCACCATGATGAATGTACTCAAGCGTGCGCGCTGTACGGTGGATCGGACCAATTTTGAATGTACCCTTGGTGGTGAATAGATTTTTTAAGTTTTTTTGTGCGTTTGATAATTTTTATAGGGAAATGAAATGAATAAGGGGTTGTTTGCTTTGGCTGCCGTGGCGTTGTTGAGTGTTGCAGGGCAAACTCAGGCAAAGCAAAAAGTATGTGTTTTTGATTTGCTGGGCAAGGCTGGTGAGACATTCAAGGTGACTGAGGAATGGGCTGTCACAGCAAAGGATTGGCAGGCAGATATACGCCTGATTCCCTATCAGGATGAGGCCAAGGCCCAGAATGATTTTGAGGCAGGTCTCTGCGATGCGGTGTATATGACCTCCATGCGCGCCCGTAAATACAACCGTTTTGCGGGTTCGATTGACGCGATTGGCGGTGTCACCAGTAACCATGTGGCCCAGAAAGCCATCAGCTTCGCTTTGGACAAGCGTAACAAGCGCCGTTTGCTGGCAACGGTTGAGGGAGAAAACTACGAGGTTGCAGGGATTTTGCAGTTTGGTCTGGCCTATGTCTTTGTGCGCGACAAAAATGTAAATACAATTGAGAAAGCCAAGGGCAAGAAGTTTGCATATTTACAATATGACATTGCCCAGAAAACCATTGTGGACAGTCTGGAAATGGTCTCGGTGCCTTCAGAGATTTCAGATTTTGTGAAGAAGTTTAACACTGGTCAGGTCGATGTGATTGCCTCTCCTGCTTACGCCTACCGTCCTTTGGAAATTGAGAAAGGCATTGCCAAGAGTGGCGCGATGTTTACGTTTCCTGTGGTCAACATTACGGGTGACCTGATTATTCGTCCTGAAAAGTTTCCAAAAAATTTTGGTGTGCAGTCACGGGAATGGTTTGTAAAACAGGTTCCAAAGAGCTTTACCATGGTGAAGCGACTTGAGGCTGGAATTCCCGCAAAATACATCGTGCAGTTGCCGAAAGAGGATGAGGTACGCTATCAGAAAATTCTGCGCGAGGGGCGAATTAACCTGACCAAACAGGGCGTTTACGACCCCGTCATGATGAGTGTACTCAAGCGTGCCCGCTGTACGGTGGAACGAACCAGCTTTGAATGCTCACTGGGTGGTGAATAGATTTTAAGTTGTTGAGTATTCAATAATTTTATAGGGGAATGAAATGAATAAAGGATTATTCGCTTTGGCTACCGCAATATTGCTCAGTGTTGCGGGGCAAACCCAGGCAAAACAGAATATTTGTGTTTTTGACCTGTTGGGTAAAGCTGGAGATGCTTTTAAAATCACCGAGGACTGGGCAATTACGGCAAAAAACTGGCAGGCTGATATTCGTTTGATTCCTTATCAGGATGAGGCCAAGGCCCAAAGTGACTTTGAGGCAGGGAAATGTGACGGCGTGTATATGACCTCCATGCGTGCCCGTAAATACAACCGTTTTGCAGGTTCGATTGACGCGATTGGTGGTGTGACCAGTAACCATGTGGCGCAAAAGGCAATTCACTTTGCACTGGATAAACGCAATAAATCTCGTCTATCTACCATAGTGGATGGACAAAACTACGAAGTTGCGGGAATCTTACAGTTTGGTCTGGCCTATGTTTTTGTGCATGACAAAAACATGAATACAATCGAAAAATTCAAGGGAAAAAAGTTTGCCTATCTGCAATATGACGAGGCACAAAAAGAAGTGATCAATAGTTTGGAAATGATCGCAATTCCCTCTGAAATTTCAAATTTTGTGAAGAAATTTAACAGTAATCAGGTCGATGCGATTGCAGCACCTGCCTATGCCTTTAAACCACTTGAAATTGAGAAAGGCATTGAAAATGGTGGCGCAATGTATCTTTTCCCTGTGGTCAACATTACAGGTGACCTGATTATTCGTCCTGGAAAATTCCCTGCCAATTTTGGCGTCCAATCACGTCAATGGTTCATACAGCAGTTACCGAAAAGCTTTGCGATGGTGAAACGTCTTGAAGAAGACATTCCAGCAAAATACAAAGTCAGTTATCCCAAGGAAGAGCTGGTTCGTCATCAAAAACTGTTACGTGATGGACGAATTAGCCTGACCAAACAGGGGATTTATGACCCAATCATGATGAGTGTACTGAAACGTGCCCGCTGCACTGTGGAACGGACCAGTTTTGAATGTTCGTTGGGAGGGGAATAAAATCTTAATCAAAGTTGAATTGCATGGTGATTTGGAAAAATGATCAGGCATTGGAAATAGATATTTCATCAAGGAATAAAATGTGATGAGTGCTATTAAAAATCAGTAAAACCCGACGTATGTAAATAAAAGGACTAGGCTTTTAGTCAAAATCTGACTATATTTGTCTCTCGCTGGTGGAAAAATATGCAAAAACAGCAAATAAGGGAAAACAAGATGAAAAAAGGACTTTTGGCATTGAGTGCTGCGACTCTATTTGTCATGACCACTCCTGTACAGGCAAAACAAGAAATTTGCGTATTCGATTTGTTGGGAAAGGCGGGGGAGTCTTACAAACTGATCGAGGAATGGAAACTGGCCGCCAAAAACTGGCAGGGCGATGTCGAGCTAATTCCCTATCAGGATGAGGAAAAGGCTGAACAGGATTTTGATGCAGGCAAGTGTGACGGTGTCTATATGACTTCCATGCGCGCCCGTAAATACAACAAGTTTGCTGGTTCAATTGATGCGGTTGGTGCGGTCACCAGTAATGCCATTGCCCAAAAAGCCATTACCTTTGTGTTGGATAATCGCAATAAACACCGTTTAACTGCGTCAGTCGGTGGTGAGAAACACGAAGTTGCAGGGATTATTCAGGTTGGACTGGCTTATATTTTTGTTCGGGACAAAAATATTGACACCATTGAAAAAGCCAAAGGCAAAAAATTCGCGTACCTCCATTATGACCAGGCACAAAAGGCGATTGTTGAAAGCATCGACCTGGTTGCCGTACCTTCCGACATCTCAGATTTTGTGAAGAAGTTTAACAGTGGTCAGGTCGATGTGATCGCCGCTCCTGCCTATGCCTACAAACCTTTGGAAATTAGCAAGGGTTTGGCAAATGGGGCATTGTTCAATTTTCCAGTCGTCAACATTACTGGTGATTTAATTATCAAGCCTGGAAAATTCCCTGCAAATTTTGGTACACAGTCACGTCAATGGTTCATCAACAAATTACCAGGCAACTTTGCAACGGTACAGCGTCTAGAGGCTGGCATGGATGCGAGAAGAATCACACTGTCCAATGAAGACAAAATCCGCTACCAGAAACTACTGCGTGATGGACGCATGAATTTGACTAGACAGGGAGTGTACGATGCCAGCATGATGAACGTGCTGAAGCGTGCGCGTTGTACGGTGGAACGGACCAATTTTGAGTGTTCACTCAGCGGTGAATAAGGCCATTGTGCTGCCTCAAATAAACCCGTTTATAAACAAATTGTGCTGTTTATAACAAATTTGCCTATGAAAATAAGCGAATGAGATAAAACAGGACAAAAAATCAACAATATTGATATAAAAATAGAGTACAAGCTCTATTTTTTTCCAAGAAACATGATTAATATTTGCTTCGAACAAGGAGACAAACATAAAGTTTGTGAAAGGATGAAAAATATGAAAAAAATTGCATTGGCTATTGCAACAACTTCAATCTTAGGTGTATCTGCCTCAACTCAGGCGGCAATTGATGTGTGTGTATTCGACTTATTAGGAAAGTCAGGTGAATCATACAAAATGATGCAGGACTGGGCACTGGCCGCAAAAAGCTGGGGTGCTGATGTTAACCTTCAGGCGATTACCGATGAACAGGTTGCAGACAACAACTTTAAAGCGGGTAAATGTGATGCTGTGGCAATGACAGCAATGCGCGCCCGTCCGTACAACAAATTTGCTGGTTCTGTTGACTCATTGGGCGGTGCGCCAAGCAATGAAACAGCTCAGCGTGCAATTACCTATGTACTGGATGCACGTAATGCAGCAAAAATGACCACTAATCTTGGTGGTAACAAATACGAAGTTGCGGGTATCTCTCCACTAGGTGCTGCTTACATTTTTGTACGTGACAAGAGCATTAACTCAATTGAAAAGGCAGCGGGTAAAAAATTCGCGGTATTGGGTTATGATGATGCACAAAAAATCATGGTTCAGCGTGTAGGCGCTCAGGCTGTACTGTCTGACATCTCTAACTTTGCCGCTAAATTCAACAACGGTCAGGTAGACATGGTGGGTGCGCCTGCTTATGCATACAAGCCATTGGAATTAAGCAAAGGTTTGGGTGCAAATGGTGCGATGTTTAACTTCCCAGTACTACAGGTGACTGCGGATCTTATTATTCGTCCAGAGAAGTTCCCAGCAGGTTTTGGTCAAAAATCTCGTGATTACTTTGTAAAATCCTTGCCTAAGAGTTTTGCAATGATCAAGCGTTACGAAGCTGAGATTCCAGCGAAATACAAAATGAACCTAAGTGCTGAAGACACTTTAAAATACCAAAAATTGTTGCGTGATGGTCGTATGGACTTAACTAAACGTGGTATTTACGATGCAGGCATGATGTCTGTATTGAAGAAAGCTCGTTGTTCAGTAGACAAGGCGAACTTTGAATGTGCTTTACCAGGTGAATAATCAGCAATTGCTAAAGCAAACACTTAAAGCCTAGATTTATCTAGGCTTTTTGTTTTTTAAGCATTGTCATTTAAGTCATTGTCTTTAGCTGCTAAGATTATGATTATAGAGAGACATAAGAAATCAAATGGAATCTTGAGGATTTAAGAATATATTGAAACCATTAGGAGGAATGATGGTTGATTTCAAATCTATTGTTCATTTGAAGATATTGGAAAGATATAACGCAACTTTTTAGTTTTGGATGTAACAACAATCACCATAGATGCAAAGGAAAAAATAAGATGCAATGGTTTAAAACACTACTACTGGCGACAGGTATTGCTGCGGTATCTGCGGGCGCTCAGGCACAACAGACCATTTGTGTATTTGACATTGTCGGTAAAAGTGGCGATGTCTATGCACTGATGAAAGACTATCAGCTTGCCGCAAAAACCTGGGGTGCGGATATTGAGTTGAAAGTGGGGACCAATGAAGCGGTGATAGCGGAAGATTTCAAGGCAGGTAAATGTGATGGGGTCAGTATCACAGGCATGCGTGGTCGCCAGTTTAACCAGTTTACAGGCTCATTGGATGCGATTGGTGCGATCACAGACCTGAAGCTTGCGGTAAAAGTGATGCAGGGATTGGCAAGCCCAACATTTGCCAAGGCCATGGTGAATGGTAAGTATGAAGTTGTAGGCGTGATCCCGATTGGTGATGCCTATCTGCTGGTCAATGACCGCAATATCAACACTGTTGCCAAAGCGGCAGGTAAGAAAATCGCTGTTCTGGACTATGATGAAGCACAAAAAATTATGGCTTCTCAGGTGGGTGCCCAGGCGGTCAGTTCTGACATCACCAACTTTGGTGCGAAATTCAACAATGGTCAGGTCGATATCATTGGTGCACCAGCAGCAGCATTTAAGCCTTTAGAACTTTACAAGGGCTTGGGCACCAAGGGTGCAATTGTAAATTACCCAATCTTGCAGGTGACGGGTAACCTGATTATCCATCCTGAGAAATTCCCAGAGGGTTTTGGACAAAAATCAAGGGAATGGGTAAAGGCGCAGTTACCACGTGCTTTTGGCATTCTTGGCAAGATGAAAGCGGATATTCCACAAAAATACTGGATGGAAGTTCCTGCGGCTGACAAGCCTGGCTATCAAAAGCTGATGCGTGAAGCACGTATCAACCTGACTGCAAAAGGCATTTATGACAAGCGTATGATGAAATTGTTATGGCAATTCCGCTGTCGTGAGGATGCCAAGAACTTTGAGTGTGCGCTACAAGATGAAAACTATAAATAATCTTGTAAAAAGTCTTTAAACGCCCTTTAAACTTCAAATACAGACCCGATATTGAGTATGCTATACTGAATATCGGGTCTTTTATTTTTTTTAAAGACATATTGAAGTCTGAGGAACATCATCATGAACGCCCAAGCTCTTGAATTGTCAGATAATGCTGCCAAAAAAGTTCGCCAATTACGCGAGAGTGAGGGGAATAACGATCTCATGTTGCGTGTTTATGTCACGGGTGGTGGATGTTCTGGATTCTCTTATGGCTTTAATTTTGCTGAAAGTGTCAATGAAGATGATGCTGAATTCAGCAATGGTGATGTAAAAATGTTGGTTGACTCCTTGAGCTATCAGTATCTGGTGGGGTCAGTGGTTGACTATCTTGAAGGATTGGAAGGTTCTCGTTTTGTGGTTCAAAACCCGAATGCCACCACGACCTGTGGCTGTGGTTCATCTTTCTCGATTTAATAGAATATAAATATAAAAAGGCTTCTCAAAATTGAGAAGCCTTTTTTATTGCTTTGGCCTTAAACAGCGGTGATAGTTCCCAGGATACGATCACCTGACGCGCCTGTAACAGCGGGTAAATTGCCACTGAGTTGCTGAACAAAGCGCATGGCCAACCATGCAAAAGCAGTTGCCTCCACCCAGGTTGGTGCCAGCCCTAAAGCATCAGTGGTTTGTACAGACCAATTATGCTTGCGTAAACGCCAGCGTAACTGTTCCAGTAAATGTGAGTTGTAGGCTCCGCCACCGCAGACATAGATTTCACCTGTAGGCATCAGCTCCTTGCTGCGGTAGATGGCTTTCTTAATCGCCCGCGTTGTTAGTTTCATCAATGTGGCCTGCACATTCTCAGGTGTATCTTCCAGCTCATCATAGTCAAGGCCATTACGCCAGTCGCTCAGCTGTTCATCCAGCCATTCTAGGTTAAAATCTTCCCGTCCCGTACTTTTCGGGGGTTCTTTGGTAAAGAACTCGTGGGTTTGTAGGCGATCCAGCAATGAACGGATCGGATTGCCATAGGCTGCCCAGTCACCATTTTCATCATACGGATGCCCCGTATGACGATGACACCATGCATCCATCAAGATATTGGCTGGGCCTGTATCAAAGCCATAGACGCCGTTTAGGTTGTTGGCGGGCAACATACTGACATTGGCTATCCCACCCAGATTCAAAATCACCCGATGGATACTGTCATGCTGAAACAGTGCCTGATGGAATGCGGGAACCAAAGGCGCACCCTGTCCACCTGCCGCCATATCACGACGACGGAAATCAGAAACGACAGGAAGTTGCGTGATCTCAGTGATGATGTTGGGATCACCAATTTGCAGGGTAAAGCCATGTTCAGGGCGGTGGCGAATGGTTTGCCCATGTGAACCGATGGCCTTAATTTGAGTGCGGTCTAAATTATTCTTTTCAATCAGTTCATTGATACCCTGACCAATCATTTGCGCCAGAGCCACATCCGCCTTGCCCATGCGGTCAATTTCATTGTCATCAGGCAAGGTCAGTGCCATCAGCTCATCACGTAGCTCAGGTTCAAAAGGCACAGTCAGCGTGGCGTGTAGCGTGAGCGGCCCAAATGAAGCTGCGACAATATCCACACCATCCATGCTTGTGCCTGTCATTACACCAATATAGATTGCGTTCACCGCAACTTCTCCCTGCAACACGCTGAAAAAATGTTAGTATATCGCACAAATTGAATAACTGATGTGTTTAGGTTTTGTGATGTCAAATTTCTTGCCCGCCGAAGAACAGCTTGCTCTCATTCAACGAGGCACGCACGAAATTATTTCTGAAGAAGATTTACTGAAAAAACTCAAGGAAAATCGCCCCCTCCGTGTGAAAGCAGGTTTTGACCCAACGGCTCCCGACCTACATTTGGGACATACGGTCCTGATTAATAAACTCAAAACGTTCCAGGATTTGGGACATGAGGTTTATTTCCTGATCGGTGACTACACCGCAATGATCGGCGACCCAACAGGTAAGAGTGCAACGCGCCCGCCGTTGTCCCGTGAACAGGTTGAAGCCAATGCCAAAACCTATCAGGAACAGGTATTTAAAATTCTTGATCCAAATAAAACCAAGGTTGTCTTTAACTCGGAATGGTTCAACCAGAAATCAGCTGCTGACCTGATTCAATTGGCAAGTCAGCAAACTGTTTCACGTATGCTGGAGCGTGATGACTTTACCAAGCGCTATAGCAACCACCAACCGATTGCGATCCATGAGTTCCTCTACCCATTGGTTCAGGGTTATGACTCGATTGCGCTTGAGGCGGATGTCGAGCTGGGTGGTACAGACCAGACCTTTAACCTGCTGATGGGACGTACTTTACAGGGCCGCTACGGTCAGGAATCACAAGTATGTATCACTGTGCCAATTCTTGAAGGTTTAGATGGCGTCAATAAGATGTCTAAATCTTTAGGCAACTATATTGGCGTATTTGACACACCAGGCGCGATGTACCAAAAAATCTTGTCTATGCCAGATAGCCTGATTGAGCGTTACTTTGACTTGCTCAGCTTTAAGTCACTGGACGAAATTCAAGGCCTGCTGGATGAAATGGCTGAGGGCCGTAACCCACAAGAGATCAAACGTATTTTGGCACTTGAGCTGGTGGAGCGTTTCCATGATGCAGAAGCCGCAGAAAATGCACACAAGAGTGCAGGCAACCGTGTTACTGAAGGTGAAGTACCAGAAGACACGCCTGAAGTGACTATTTCCCGTGCTGAGTTTGGCGGTGAATTGTTCATTGCAACCATTCTTCGTGTGGCAGGCCTAAACCCAAATGCTGCGGCTGCGAAAGATGCAGTTGGCCGTGGTGCCGTTAAAGTCGATTGGAATGTGGTGGATATGAGCTACTCGGTAAAAGAGAATGTCACTTTGATCATCCAGTCAGGCAAAAAAGCGATTGCGCGTGTGACTTTCACTGATTAAATCCAAATGAAAATAATAAAAAGCAGGTCACGAGCCTGCTTTTTATACATAAATAGATGATAAAAACAACGAAAACATCAGTTTTGTAGAAAAAAGAAACATGCAAAAGAAAATAATAAAAAAGGGGGTTGTATTGGTTCGGGAATGCTGTAGAATGCCCACTCATCGGCGGTGATGCGGATAAAAACTTGTTGATAAACATGGATTTGATTAAAGTGGTCTAGATTCTAGGCTGGATTGGTCAGGTTTGTTTAGGTTAAGGTAAGTTTTAAAAAATCCAAATTATCAGTTGACTTTAAAGAGATTTAGGGTAACATAGCCGACCTAGCTTGATGATGACGAATCATCGAGAAGATCATTAAGAGAATAGAAGAACAACTTGTGTGGATTTTTACTGGTTGATCGATCGATAAATTATCATTGATTAATTGGTTAAAATTTCTCGAAGTTTATTTGAGCGAATATATAAGTCAGTAATTGATGAGCCAGAATTGGCACCTTGTCTTTAATAAGGTGCAAAATGATTTTAACTGAAGAGTTTGATCATGGCTCAGATTGAACGCTGGCGGCAGGCTTAACACATGCAAGTCGAGCGGGGTGAGGTGCTTCGGTACTGATCCTAGCGGCGGACGGGTGAGTAATGCTTAGGAATCTGCCTATTAGTGGGGGACAACATTCCGAAAGGAATGCTAATACCGCATACGCCCTACGGGGGAAAGCAGGGGATCTTCGGACCTTGCGCTAATAGATGAGCCTAAGTCGGATTAGCTAGTTGGTGGGGTAAAGGCCTACCAAGGCGACGATCTGTAGCGGGTCTGAGAGGATGATCCGCCACACTGGGACTGAGACACGGCCCAGACTCCTACGGGAGGCAGCAGTGGGGAATATTGGACAATGGGGGGAACCCTGATCCAGCCATGCCGCGTGTGTGAAGAAGGCCTTTTGGTTGTAAAGCACTTTAAGCGGGGAGGAGGCTCTTGAGGATAATACCCTTGATGAGTGGACGTTACCCGCAGAATAAGCACCGGCTAACTCTGTGCCAGCAGCCGCGGTAATACAGAGGGTGCGAGCGTTAATCGGATTTACTGGGCGTAAAGCGTGCGTAGGCGGCTGAATAAGTCGGATGTGAAATCCCCGAGCTTAACTTGGGAATTGCATACGATACTGTTTGGCTAGAGTATGGGAGAGGATGGTAGAATTCCAGGTGTAGCGGTGAAATGCGTAGAGATCTGGAGGAATACCGATGGCGAAGGCAGCCATCTGGCCTAATACTGACGCTGAGGTACGAAAGCATGGGGAGCAAACAGGATTAGATACCCTGGTAGTCCATGCCGTAAACGATGTCTACTAGCCGTTGGGTCCTTTGAGGACTTAGTGGCGCAGCTAACGCGATAAGTAGACCGCCTGGGGAGTACGGTCGCAAGACTAAAACTCAAATGAATTGACGGGGGCCCGCACAAGCGGTGGAGCATGTGGTTTAATTCGATGCAACGCGAAGAACCTTACCTGGCCTTGACATACTAGAAACTTTCCAGAGATGGATTGGTGCCTTCGGGAATCTAGATACAGGTGCTGCATGGCTGTCGTCAGCTCGTGTCGTGAGATGTTGGGTTAAGTCCCGCAACGAGCGCAACCCTTTTCCTTACTTGCCAGCATTTCGGATGGGAACTTTAAGGATACTGCCAGTGACAAACTGGAGGAAGGCGGGGACGACGTCAAGTCATCATGGCCCTTACGGCCAGGGCTACACACGTGCTACAATGGTCGGTACAAAGGGTTGCTACCTAGCGATAGGATGCTAATCTCAAAAAGCCGATCGTAGTCCGGATTGGAGTCTGCAACTCGACTCCATGAAGTCGGAATCGCTAGTAATCGCGGATCAGAATGCCGCGGTGAATACGTTCCCGGGCCTTGTACACACCGCCCGTCACACCATGGGAGTTTGTTGCACCAGAAGTGGGTAGTCTAACCTTAGGGAGGACGCTCACCACGGTGTGGCCGATGACTGGGGTGAAGTCGTAACAAGGTAGCCGTAGGGGAACCTGCGGCTGGATCACCTCCTTAACGAAAGATTGGTGACTGGTAAGAATCCACAACAAGTTGTTCTTCGAAGATGTATCTGAGGGTCTGTAGCTCAGTTGGTTAGAGCACACGCTTGATAAGCGTGGGGTCACAAGTTCAAGTCTTGTCAGACCCACCACTACTGACGAAGTGATGAATAGTCACAAGCTGCTAGATGAGAAGATATATCGTTCAAGATGATAAGCTGGGGACTTAGCTTAGTTGGTAGAGCGCCTGCTTTGCACGCAGGAGGTCAGGAGTTCGACTCTCCTAGTCTCCACCACGAATTAAATGGAAACATTTAATTTAAAGCTAAATAAATTATAGAAATTAATAAATGTATAAATAAATCAAAAGAGATTTTGATTTGAGTTTATTAACTTCTGTGATTTATCACAGTTTACTACTCGCTGACGAGGCAGTAGTTAATCATTAACAGATTAGTAGAATTGAGTCTGAAATAAATTGTTCAAACTCGATTAAGTATTAAATTAACAAATAATTGTTAAGAAGATATTTAATCTGAGAACTAGCAAAAACACTGAATCAAGCGTTTTGGTATATGAATTTAGATTGAAGCTGTACGGTGCTTAAGTGCACAGTGCGTCAAACTGAAATGTTGGTAATACTACTTGTAGGTATTAACGACTGTTTGGGGTTGTATAGTCAAGTAATTAAGTGCATGTGGTGGATGCCTTGGCAGTCAGAGGCGAAGAAAGACGTGATAGCCTGCGAAAAGCTCCGGGGAGGCGGCAAATATCCTGTGATCCGGAGATTTCTGAATGGGGGAACCCACTTACCATAAGGTAGGTATTATATTCTGAATACATAGGAATATAAGGCGAACGAGGGGAAGTGAAACATCTCAGTACCCTTAGGAAAAGAAATCAATTGAGATTCCCTTAGTAGCGGCGAGCGAACGGGGATCAGCCCATTAAGTGGTGTGTGTTCTAGTGGAACGCTCTGGGAAGTGCGAACGTAGAGGGTGATATTCCCGTACACGAAAGGGCACACATCATGATGACGAGTAGGGCGAGGCACGTGAAACCTTGTCTGAATATGGGGGGACCATCCTCCAAGGCTAAATACTCCTGACTGACCGATAGTGAACCAGTACCGTGAGGGAAAGGCGAAAAGAACCCCTGTGAGGGGAGTGAAATAGATCCTGAAACCGCATGCATACAAGCAGTGGGAGCCCACTTTGTTGGGTGACTGCGTACCTTTTGTATAATGGGTCAGCGACTTACATTCAGTAGCAAGGTTAACCGCATAGGGGAGCCGTAGGGAAACCGAGTCTTAATAGGGCGTATAGTTGCTGGGTGTAGACCCGAAACCAGGCGATCTATCCATGAGCAGGTTGAAGGTTGGGTAACACTAACTGGAGGACCGAACCCACTGTCGTTGAAAAGCCAGGGGATGACTTGTGGATAGGGGTGAAAGGCTAATCAAGCCTGGTGATAGCTGGTTCTCCCCGAAAGCTATTTAGGTAGCGCCTCGGACGAATACCATTGGGGGTAGAGCACTGTTTCGGCTAGGGGGTCATCCCGACTTACCAAACCGATGCAAACTCCGAATACCAATGAGTACTATCCGGGAGACAGACTGCGGGTGCTAACGTCCGTAGTCAAGAGGAAAACAATCCAGACCGCCAGCTAAGGCCCCAAAATCATAGTTAAGTGGGAAACGATGTGGGAAGGCATAGACAGCTAGGAGGTTGGCTTAGAAGCAGCCACCCTTTAAAGAAAGCGTAATAGCTCACTAGTCGAGTCGGCCTGCGCGGAAGATGTAACGGGGCTAAAACTATGTGCCGAAGCTGCGGATTTACGCATTAGCGTAAGTGGTAGGGGAGCGTTCTGTAAGCCGATGAAGGTGGATTGAGAAGTCTGCTGGAGGTATCAGAAGTGCGAATGCTGACGTGAGTAACGACAAAACGGGTGAAAAACCCGTTCGCTGAAAGACCAAGGGTTCCAGTCCAACGTTAATCGGGGCTGGGTGAGTCGACCCCTAAGGCGAGGCCGAGAGGCGTAGTCGATGGGAAATTGGTTAATATTCCAATACTTCTGTGTAATGCGATGAGAGGACGGAGAAGGTTAAGTCAGCCTGGCGTTGGTTGTCCAGGTGGAAGACAGTAGGCATGCATCTTAGGCAAATCCGGGGTGCTCCATGCTGAGAGTCGATAGCAAGCTGTACTTGTACAGTGAAGTGGCTGATACCATGCTTCCAGGAAAAGTCTCTAAGCTTCAGTTACACAGGAATCGTACCCGAAACCGACACAGGTGGTCAGGTCGAGTAGACCAAAGCGCTTGAGAGAACTCTGCTGAAGGAACTAGGCAAAATGGTACCGTAACTTCGGGAGAAGGTACGCTGCTGACGGTGATGGGACTAGCTCCCTGAGCGGTTGGCAGCCGCAGAAACCAGGCCGCTGCAACTGTTTATTAAAAACATAGCACTCTGCAAACACGAAAGTGGACGTATAGGGTGTGATGCCTGCCCGGTGCTGGAAGGTTAATTGATGGGGTTAGCGTAAGCGAAGCTCTTGATCGAAGCCCCAGTAAACGGCGGCCGTAACTATAACGGTCCTAAGGTAGCGAAATTCCTTGTCGGGTAAGTTCCGACCTGCACGAATGGCATAATGATGGCGGCGCTGTCTCCAGCAGAGGCTCAGTGAAATCGAAATCGCTGTGAAGATGCAGTGTACCCGCGGCTAGACGGAAAGACCCCGTGAACCTTTACTGCAGCTTGACATTGAACTTTGACCTTACTTGTGTAGGATAGGTGGGAGGCTTTGAAGTACGAACGCTAGTTTGTATGGAGCCGTCCTTGAAATACCACCCTGGTAATGTTGAGGTTCTAACTCTGCCCCGTAATCCGGGGCGAGGACCATGTCTGGTGGGTAGTTTGACTGGGGCGGTCTCCTCCTAAAGAGTAACGGAGGAGTACGAAGGTGCGCTCAGCGTGGTCGGAAATCACGCGTAGAGTATAAAGGCAAAAGCGCGCTTAACTGCGAGACCCACAAGTCGAGCAGGTACGAAAGTAGGTCTTAGTGATCCGGTGGTTCTGTATGGAAGGGCCATCGCTCAACGGATAAAAGGTACTCTGGGGATAACAGGCTGATACCGCCCAAGAGTTCATATCGACGGCGGTGTTTGGCACCTCGATGTCGGCTCATCTCATCCTGGGGCTGAAGCAGGTCCCAAGGGTATGGCTGTTCGCCATTTAAAGAGGTACGCGAGCTGGGTTTAGAACGTCGTGAGACAGTTCGGTCCCTATCTACCGTGGGCGCTGGAAATTTGAGAGGATCTGCTCCTAGTACGAGAGGACCAGAGTGGACGAACCTCTGGTGTACCGGTTGTGACGCCAGTCGCATCGCCGGGTAGCTATGTTGGGAAGGGATAACCGCTGAAAGCATCTAAGCGGGAAGCCTACCTCAAGATAAGATTTCCCTAGGACTTTATGTCCTCTAAAGAGCCGTTCGAGACCAGGACGTTGATAGGTTGGGTGTGGAAGCACGGTGACGTGTGAAGCTGACCAATACTAATTGCTCGTGAGGCTTGACTATACAACACCCAAACAGTTGTATATAAAGCATCAACTTAAATGATTAAACCAAAGTAAAACTTGATTTAGTGCAGAAACTAGTTAAACTACGAACACTAAAACAGACTCAACAGCTAATCCGTTAAACTCTTCGGTACTAAGTGGCAGAATGTAAGACCACCGAAAGCCAAAACAGTTTGCTGGCGACAATAGCAGGAGTGAACCACCTGATCCCTTCCCGAACTCAGAAGTGAAACCTCCCCGCGCTGATGGTAGTGTGGCGTTTGCCATGTGAGAGTAAGTCATCGCCAGCTTTTAAATTGAAAACCTCCCAACCAATGTTGGGAGGTTTTTTTATGCTGAAGAAATAGAGAAAAGTATAATGAAAATATAAGTCAATATTGAAAGAATTGTGCTAATTTTTATTTTAATAATATGCTAAATGATAAATTAAGATAGGACTAGCGTGATTTTATATACATTTTTATCTGGTATTGGGATTGTCTATTTATGTTTTTTAATAGAGAAGAGTCTAAAAAAATCTAAGCAAAAATATCAAGCACCTAGAGTAATTCATGAATGGATATGTGATGACCCTAAAGGCGAGCTGTATGTAGCTTTTATTACATCAGATCAGAAAGTTTGGTCTGCTGGTGGACGGTATGCGCATTCTTCTGGTTCAACAAGTACGACTTGGTCTGGTTTCTTGTCTGGTGATTTAAACGATCTTGTCCTGAAAACGATGGGGCAACAGGTGCTTGAGGAAATGATTGAGTGTCTTAAGCAACAAAAATAATAAATGTGTAGGATGTATAGTTAAGCCTGTATCTAGCTTAGATTATTATTCAAGTGACATCTGATTTTTTATACCAATTTTCAGAATTAAATTAAATTTTAGCCCACTGCCGTTGGGTTAGGGATTTTATAGTATCGACAGCCTCACAAATGCCTTGCCACGCTTGGCAACACCCATCTAATATTGCTTCGATATTTGAATAGCAGCGATTAGATAAATACCGCTTCTTCATCATCAACCAAACTTGCTCCATAGGGTTAAGCTCAGGTGAATATGGAGGGAGCTTCAATATGCTTACATTTGGTAAATTTAAACTCTCCTGATGCCACAATGCGCCATCCATAACTACAACAGCATGTTTTCCTTGAGAAACATATTTACTTATTTCAGCCATATGTAGTTGCATTGTCACTTTATTTACTTGAGGTAAAATCAGCCCTGCACTTGTACCATGCTCAGGGCAAATTGCTCCAAATATATAACGACACAGAAATTGTTGTTGTCTGATCAACCGTGGGCGTTGCCCACAATAATGCCATATTCGACTTAATGAACCCTGTTGTCCTATACGTGTTTCATCCTGAAACCAAATTTCAACATCTTGAAGTGCAACATGTTCAGGTAATATTGACTCAACTAATGCACTGAAGTTTTTTAAAAATCTTCTTGTTTTGCTATATCTGCTTGTGGGTGTTGGCTGCGTGCAGAAATCCAGCTCATTCCTATACGTTTTAATACATGGTACATACCATTACGACTATAATCTACTTTGAAGTGTTCTTTTGCCAATTCCACAATATCATCACAGACCAAACTTCCTCTTTCTTTGTCTTCCTGTTCTTTTACAATCAATGTTTTAAAGGTATCTATATCTTGCTTGGCTAACTTGGGTTTGCGTCCTGAGCGTGGTTGGTCGTAGATACTGGATAATCCATATTTCCAATATTTTCGCCTTGTTTTCATGACAGTATGTTCTGAAATATACATGGATTCTGATATTTCAGGCGTGCTTTTACCGATTGAATATTGATGTAAAATCAATAGACGTGTTCTTGCCCGAGGGTCTTTTTCTCGTGTGGATAATTCCCCAAAATTGTATGCACTTAGGTCATGCTGAATCTGTTGATTTTTCATCTTATTAGTTTAACTTATTTTTGGGGATTAGTATTAGATGGATATTCAGACTTACAGCATTATCAAAATAGCAAAAATAAGTATATCTGATAGAAAGCTTTTTATTATAGAATTTCAAGATGCCTTTTATTTTTATAATCAACGTATTATAAGGTTGAAGCTTGATGAGTTAATTTTAGAATCTCAAAAATTGCATAATTAAACTATGAAACTTAACTCTTTCTCTCCGCTCCCTGAGGATGATGACGAACTGCTTCTGCCTGAACTTGTCTATTGGGCATCTCTAGGTGATGTGGAACAAGTCGAGCAATTATTGGCAGAGGGTACAGATCCTAAACCAGACCGATGACGAAGGCTACAGCGCATTACAGGCTGCTGCCGAGAACGATCATTTGGCCGTAGTGAGGCTGTTGGTGAGTAAAGGCGCGAATGTCTCTTATAAAGGCGAATATACAGCCTTACAGCTAGCGGAAATGGCAGAGAATACCGAGGTGGTTGCATATTTAAGAAGTCTTTAAATCATATAAAAAATCGATGGATAAAAAGAAGCCCCATCATCCTGACAGGGCTTCTTTATATTCAGTTTATTGTCGTTTATTTCCTATTAACGACCACGTCCTGTGGGTCTTGTTGTTCTGAATGAGACTCCGTGTCTCTCTATGATTGGTATATTAAAACTAAAGTTGAGAGCCGTATATTCGTTAATGACCCTGATTACTGTAAGTTTAAGCTTACATTTATCTCACATGATATTTCTGTAATTTTTCAATGGTGACCTTGAGTGCCTTAATCTCAAATTCATTTGCCTCAAAAGTTTCCGTGTGGTTTCTTTTAAAAATATCCCGAATTTCAAGAACGGCATTGGAGTCAATCAGTCCAAGTTGTGTGCCTACCTGACGGATTTGATCAATCGAACGTGAACCATTGGTTGAGCCATAGCCGATATAGGCTGCGGGTTTACCCTGCCATTCTTTACCAATGTAATCCAGTGCATTTTTAAGGGCTGGGCTGTAGCCATGATTATATTCAGGGCTGATAAGAATAAATGCATCTGCCGTGGCAATTTTATCTGCCCATTGCTGTTGCTTCGGTTGATCATAGATTCCAGTCGCGGGTGGATGAGCACCTGCAAAAATTGGTAAATCCCATTCCTTTAAGTCAATAATTTCTGTTTGGATGTCTTTTAAGGAAAAATTGCCAATCTCTTGGTGTAGCCAATTGGCTACCTTAATTGCGGTTCGGTTTTCACGGACACTGCCAACGATAATATAAATAAGCATGGGTGGATTCCTATATCTCTGATGTTGGATTGATTTTTTAATGGAATTGGATGAACATAAATGATTTTATAGTTGTTTATTGATTAAAAAAGCTCTCATTTGAGAGCTTTTGTGTTACATCAATTGAACGCCTTGCTGTCCAGCAGGGGTGACCTTAAAGATTTCAACCTCAAAGGTAATATTTTTACCTGCAAGCGGGTGGTTAAAATCAATTTCGGTGATGTTATCATTGACGGACTTAACCACGCCAAACAGCGTTGCCTTGGCCTTGTCTTCAAACTCAATCATATGGCCTACGATTGGGCGTTGTTCAAATTTCACGGTATCGAAAGTTTGGATGTTTTCAGGATTCCACGGACCAAAGGCATCTTCAGGCGGTAAATGTACAGTACGGCGGTCACCTGCACGTAAACCAAATAAAGCTTTTTCGAATCCTGGCAATAAACTGCCATCACCCATGACCAGACTTACAGGCTCTTCACGGTTACGTGTGTTGTCAATTTCAACGCCATTTTCGATTGAAACAGAAAAATGCAAGTCGACCTTTGAGCCATCTTGAATACGAATTTCTTCGTTTGGTTGGATAATTTCAGTCATCTTATGCATCCGCGTTTTGGTTGCGTTTCTTCTCAAGGAAGAACGTATCGATCAGCAGCAAAATTGTGCCTAGGGTAATCGCACTATCGGCAAGGTTGAATGCTGGGAAGTGGCTGTTTTGGTAGTAAACATGGATAAAATCAACCACATAACCCAGGCTGACACGATCAATCAGATTGCCAATTGCACCACCTAGAATCAAGGCAATTGCCATAGGTAGAACAATCATTTTCTTAGGCATACGCATCAGCCAGAAAATGAAAATAACCGAGACCACGCCTGCTAAAGAGGTGAACAGGTAACGTTGCCAACCACCCGCATCTGACAGAAAGCTGAATGCTGCGCCATGATTATGCAGTAAGGTCCAGTTTAAAAAAGGCAGTACTGGAACGGGATCAGCATAATTTAAATGCGAGCTGGCAATCCATTTGGTCCATTGATCCAATACAATGGCAAGGACAGAAATTCCAAGCCAAAGTAGGTTATGCGGATAAAATTGAAATAAGCTTTTCTTTGCTGGGCTTGATTGCACAGAATTATGCATATTTTCTCACTTCGCCACTGCCTGTGACGTTGACAATACAACGAGCGCATAAACCAGCATGGCCAACGTGCGTATTGACATCTGGCAGCACATGCCAGCAACGTACACATTTTTCACCATCTGCTGCTGAAACTTTCACACGTAAACCTGCGAGGTCTGTGCTTTCGCCTTGTTCAGCATATGGATGAACGATGACTTGAGAGGTGATCAAGACAAAACGTAATTCATCAGCCAATTGGTTTAATAATTTTTGTAAAGCTTCATCTGCCCAAAGTTCAACTTTAGCAGATAAGTTACTACCGACTAGTTTAGCGTTACGTGCGGCTTCAATCTGTTTATTTACTGCTGATTTTACGCTAATCAATGTTTGCCAATCTGCTTCAGAAAGTAAGTTTGCTGTTGATGCGGTTGGGATGTCATACCATTCAGCCGTGAACACATATTTGTCAGTTTGTTCAGGAATCAATGGCCAGGCTTCTTGCGCGGTAAAGCTCAAGATTGGTGCCATCCAGCGAACAAAAGCTTGGACTATATGATACAGCGCTGTTTGAGCAGAACGACGTGCCTGTGAATCCGCTTTGGTGGTGTACTGACGATCTTTGATGATGTCGAGATAAAAGCCACCTAAGTCATTGATACAGAAGTTGGTCAATGCATTGGTCACAATATGGAAATTCATCTCTTCGTAGGCTTGCTGAATTGTTTTCTGCACTTCAGCAGCACGTTGCAAGATGTATTGGTCTAATGCGATCAATTCGTTTACAGGTAAAGCATCTGTTGATGGTTTGAAGCCATTCAGGTTTGCCAACAAGAAACGTAAGGTATTTCGAATACGACGATAACCATCAGAGGCACGGCTAAAGATTTCTTTACCAGCCGTCATTTCATAACGATAGTCAGCAGAAGCGATCCAGAAGCGTAAGCCATCTGCACCCATATCTTTGATGATGTCTTGTGGGGTGATGATGTTGCCTAATGATTTAGACATTTTACGACCTTTCTCATCCACGACGAAACCGTGGGTGAGTAGACCTTTATATGGCGCACGTTCATTGATCGCAATTGAAGTTAACAATGAAGATTGGAACCAGCCACGGTGTTGGTCTGAACCTTCAAGATACAGATCAGCAGGATCTTGTAACTCTTCACGTTCACGTAGGACTGCGTAGTGTGTTGTTCCAGAGTCAAACCAAACGTCTAATGTATCGCGGACTGCGTTATATTGTTCAGCATCTGCACCAATGAAGTCGCTGGCATCACGGTTATACCAACCATCAATCCCTTCTTCTTCGATCAGTTTGGCAACTTCTTCAATGAGTTCTGGTGTACGTGGATGCAAAGCATTCGTATCTTTGTGTACAAAGAATGGGATCGGTACACCCCAGGTACGTTGGCGTGAAATACACCAGTCAGGACGGCCTTCAATCATCGACTGAATACGATTTTTACCCCAATCAGGAACAAACTCGATGTCATTTTCAATCGCATTCAAGGCTGTCTGACGTAACCCTTTGGCATCCATGCTAATAAACCATTGTGGTGTTGCACGGAAAATAATGGGTGTTTTGTGACGCCAGCAATGTGGGTAGCTGTGTTTAATCGGCTGATGTGCCCATAAACGACCCACAGCACCTAATGCTTCGATAATTTTTGGATTGGCTTTATAGATATGCTCGCCTGCAAAAATCGGTGCAGTTGGTAAATATACGCCATTACCGCCGACGGGGTTGTCTACTTTTAGATTGTACTGTAAACCGACTTTATAATCGTCCACACCATGTCCAGGTGCAGTGTGTACAGCGCCTGTACCACTGCTGGCAATAACGTGTTCACCGACAATCACTGGGACCTGACGATCAGTAATGAGTGGATGTTGTAATAATAAATTTTCGATTGCTGAGCCTTTAAAATCAGCCAGCACGACTGGATTTTCAAGCTGATAACGTTCGATTGCTGATTCAACCAGATCTTTGGCAAGAATAAAGTTTTGCGAACCACGATCAGTCGAGACTTGTACGAGTTGATAGTCAATGTCGGCATGTACCGCAACTGCCTGGTTGGCAGGTAACGTCCACGGTGTAGTTGTCCAAATCACAATATCAGTCACATCTTGAACATCAACATTCAAGCGTGCGCTTAAATTTTTGAGATCAACCACGGTGAAGCCAACATCAATCGCATCAGATTTTTTATCTTCGTATTCAACTTCTGCCTCTGCTAGTGCAGAACCACAGTCCAAGCACCAGTTCACAGGTTTCAGGCCAGGTTCGATGTGACCTGCCTTGGCAATTGCACCCAGTGAACGAACGATGTCTGCTTCTTGCTTAAAATTCATCGTAAGATATGGATTATCCCAATCCCCAAATACGCCCATACGCACGAAGTCTTTCTTTTGTAATTCAACCTGGGTGTAAGCATATTCACGGCAGGCTTTGCGGAACGTAGATGCATCTACTTTTACACCAACCTTACCCACTTTTTCTTCGACTTTCAGTTCAATCGGTAAGCCGTGACAGTCCCAACCAGGTACATAAGGTGCATCAAAGCCATCTATCACGCGGCTTTTAACAATGATGTCTTTCAAGACTTTATTCACCGCATGACCTAAATGGATTTGACCATTGGCATAGGGAGGGCCATCGTGCAAAATGTATTTTTTCTTGCCAATACGCGATGCGCGAATCTGCTGATAAATGTTGTCGGCATACCACTCTTCCAGCCATTTGGCTTCACGCACAGCCAAGTTTGCCTTCATGGCAAATTCAGTGTCTGGCAAATTGAGTGTGGCTTTATAATCCACTGCATTTTCAGGAGTTTGCTTATCGCTCATGCAAGTTGTCTTCCAGTTTCATCAGTTTGTAAACTGACAGGTTTTACAAATGAAAATTAAATTTAAAAAGGAAATTCTGCTGTGCGCTTACGGTAGTCCCGCAATTTCTGCACGTCATCATCAATTCCAGCTTTGAGTGCCTCAAGCGAAGGGTAATTCAGTTCACCATGCAAATAGTGAAGAAAGGTTACCCGCATCAACAAGCCATACAGATTAGCAGAAACATCAGGGAAATGTACCTCTAATCGCCATTCAGGCTGTTGCTGCTTGATGGCTGGTCGGGTTCCCACATGCCCTGCGCCAAACAGGCTGTCATTTTGGTAGCCTGCGATGCCATTTTGTGTTGCATCCGCATGTTTGACCTTTACGGTCAGTGAGGCATTTTCACACAACACATCCACCGCATAAATACCATTTAGACAGGGTTTGTGACGGTTTAAACGGACATTGATGGTTGGAAAATCAAGGGTGCGTCCAATCTGGTCGCCATATTGCACCCGTCCCGTGATGCTGTAGGGGCGGCCCAGCAGCTTTGCCGCCAAAGCAAGGTCACCCTGCTGTAGAACCTGACGGATACGGGTTGAACTGACTCGTTCTCCATTCAATGCCACTGTATTTAAATTGGTGACATCAAAGCCATATTCGCGTAGAAACTCGCTGTTGCCCTGACGGTCCTTGCCAAAATGGAAATCATCGCCCAGCACCAGACTTTGTGCGTTCAGCTTTTTCTTGAGCAAATCGGCAAAGGCGGTGGCATTCATGCTTCTAAAGTGCTGGTCAAACTTTGCCACAGCAATGTAGTCCACCCCCAGCTCTGTTAAATATTCTACTTTTTCACGTAGGGAGTTGATGCGTGGTGGGGCATCATAGCCCTGAAAGAATTCGAGTGGCTGTGGTTCAAAAATCATCACCAGTGTTTTTAAGCCTTTGGCGCTTGCCAGCATTTTAAGCTGGGCAATCATCGCCTGATGTCCCAAATGGACACCATCAAAATTGCCAATCGTGACCGCAGTTGGGGCTAACTGAAAATCTGGCGATAATGCGTTGAGACGAAGCAACTTCATGGGCGTTAAATACAGTGAATTTTGCAAAGGCTATATATTGCCATATTCTCGGCGTTTCGTCTTGTTGTTGTGTTTTTCATCAGCAAAAAATTCGGAGAAAGGGTTTTTAGGACAATTGCTGACCCTGCTTCATTCTGTGGGATAATCCGCTACACTACGCATTTTAAATTGTTGGGGGATCAGGATGCAGTCTGAGATTGCTTTAATTATGGCATTGCCGAATGAATCAAAGGGCCTGTTTGAACAGGCAGGCATTCAGGTTCACTATAGTGGCATTGGCAAAATCAATGCGGCATTTAAAGCCTTTGAGGTGATTCAGAAAACTGGCTGTAAAACCCTGATTAATCTAGGCAGTGCGGGCAGCTCGCACTTTGATGCACACAGTCTGGTTGAGGTGATCACCTTTGTGCAACGGGACATGGATGTGTCACCGCTGGGTTTTGCCGTGGGCGTGACACCAATGGATGAGGACATTCCCGCCGAAATTCATGCCCAGCCGCATTTTGAACATTTGCCTAAAGGCGTTTGTGGTACAGGCGACTCTTTTGAAATAGGGCAACCAAAAGTATCCTGTAATCTGGTAGACATGGAAGCCTATGCCCTCGCTAAAGTGTGTCAGAAGCTGGGGGTGCGCCTGATTTCAGTCAAGTATATTACCGATGGCGCCAACGATACTGCGCATCTGGACTGGGAGGAAAATCTACTGGTGGGGGCACAGAAATTATTGGCCTTATACCAGACACATTTTTAAATAAAAAAGCCTATCTGTTGAGATAGGCCTGTTCAATGCTTTCTGGTTTTAACGTGGCAACACACCATACAGCATCAAGTGTACCGTATGCTCAATGGTGCGTTGATACATACTGCGGTTGCGCAGGGTCTTGCCTGTGACCATTTCCATTTGAGTAGAAAAATCCGCATAGTTTTGGGTGATCGCCCAAATATTGATAATTAATAATTCTGCATCAATTTCTTTGGATAATTTGCCTTGTTCCTGCCAAGTCTCAATCACTTTGGTTTTGCGTTTAAACAGCTTTTTCAATGGACCTTTTAAAATCGGTAAAATATGTGGTGCACCCTGAATGATTTCCAATGCAAATAAACGAGAAGCTTTGGGCTGATCTTTTGAAATTTCGATTTTTTGCATCAAATAATGGGTTAAGGCCTCAGTTGGCTCAAGCTCGACTTCCAATATTTGTAAGGGTGCCAGCCATTTTTGCAGTACAGTGGTGAGCACCTCAACATACAGTGACTCTTTGTTTTCATAATAATAAAAGATATTGGATTTATGCATATTTGCCAGTTGTGCAATTTCATCCAGACTTGCACCACTAAATCCATAGACGGAAAAAACATCCAGGGCAGCATTCAGTAGTTGATTGCGCTTTTGTGTACTCTTTTTCTGTTCCATCTGCGAGCTTGATTCAAAAAATGTCATTGACATTGTAAGATAAATTGGCAGATTTGTGCAAAATAACCGCATTTTTTTATCGAAAAATCAGTGATTGCCAGACCAGTAGTCACGATGTGTTTGATAATTATTGAAATCTAAAACAGGTGAGACATATTTTGTAAATAATTTCTCAGTCATTGCGAGAAATTGTCGAGTGGTTATTGTTCTTGATATGTGGTTTTTGAGATGGGCAAAAGCGGTTTTAGGTGGCTAAAACCGCATCAAGGACCTGTTGTTCCAACTGGGCAAAAGCAATACTTTTTTTGCGTGGACGCGGCAGATTGACCTGAAAATTATGCGCAATATGCCCCTGATCCAGCAGAATAATTCGGTCAGCAAGTTGTACCGCTTCACTGACATCATGTGTCACCAGAATTGCGGTAAAGCCCTGTTCTTTCCAGAGGCGTTCAATCAGGTTCTGCATTTCCAGACGTGTAAGTGCGTCCAGTGCGCCAAGTGGTTCATCCAGCAACAGGATACGCGGCGCATGTGACAATGCCCGAGCCAGTGCGGCACGTTGACGCTGACCGCCTGATAGCTGGGCAGGCCATTGTGTGGCTTTTTCCTTTAGGCCGACTTTTCCTAGAAGTTGCTCTGCAAGCCCATGCTGACTTTTGGCCAATCCCAGCTGCACATTTTGCAAGACACTTTTCCAGGGTAGCAGGCGTGGGTCCTGAAACATCACCCGAATGTCGTCACTGGTGATGCCCTCACGGAAGTTGCGTGCGGACTGGAACTTGATTTCACCATAGCTGGTCTTTTCCAGTTGTGCGATTAGGCGTAGCAGGGTGCTTTTACCACAGCCACTGCGCCCGACAATGGCAACAAACTCGCCTGCCTGAATGTTTAAATCCAGATCCTCAAGCACCTTGACATCGCCATAGAACTTATACAGTTGCTCAATCAGGATATCTGCACCATTGGCTGGGGTGGTTGTGGTGTCTGGCTCAATAATGGGCTGGATGAAATTATTTTCATATAGGTTTAGATTGAGGTTGCTCATGTTTATTTTCCCTTATTATTTTTGATAACCCGAATGCCAGCGTAATAAATAACGTTCCAGCAGTTGTGCAAAGACATCGGCCAGTTTCCCCAGCAAGGCATACAGCAGGATACCCACCAGTACGATATCAGTTTGTAAAAACTCCCGTGCATTCATGGTCATATAGCCAATGCCTGACTGGGCGGAAATGGTTTCAGCAACAATCAGTAGCACCCACACCAAACCGAGAGAGAAACGTAGCCCCACTAAAATGGAGGGCATTGCGCCAGGTAAAATAATGTCTTTATACAGTTGCCAACGATTGAGGCCATAGCTTTTGCCCATTTCAATCAGTTGAGGGTCTACCGAGCGAATCCCATGATAAGTATTGATATAAATCGGGAAGAATACGCCGACAGCAACCAGAAATAATTTCGCGGTTTCATCAATACCAAACCATAAGATCACCAGTGGAATCAGGGCGAGTGCAGGGATGTTGCGGATCATTTGCAAAGTGGTGTCCAGCAACGTCGATGCAACACGGGATGAGCCATTCAGCAAGCCGAGAACTAGCCCCAGCCCCCCACCTACCAATAAGCTGAGTAAAGCCCGTCCAGCACTGACCTTGACATGCTGCCAAAGCTCACCACTGATGAGCAGGTGCCAAAAGGCACTGACCACAGCAGTGGGGGCGGGCAGAACCCGACTTTGCAGTAAGCCTGTACTTGAAGCAATTTGCCAGATGGCGATCAATAGGATTGGGAACAGCCACGGTAACAGGCCTTTGCTGAGCTGCTGTGTTCCACGTGAAACATTGTTTAAGAAAACTTTTGCACTCATGCTGTCTCCTTGACCAGATTTTTTGCTTCCGTGGTCTCAGGGACGTAGTTGTTGGCAATAATTTCCCCAAATGGTCCTGTTAAGTGCGGTTGTGCCAGTTTCTTACGTGTTTTCAGCGGCAAGAGTGGAAACACCAGTTCCGCAAAACGAATCGATTCTTCCAGATGTGGATAGCCTGAGAAAATAAAGGTATCAATGCCTAAATCCGCGTACTCCTGAATTCTGGCCACTACGGTTTCAGGATCACCGACTAAAGCTGTTCCTGCACCACCACGAACCAGACCAATACCTGCCCAAAGATTCGGGGACACTTCAAGTTGATCTTTACGTCCACCATGCAGTGCCGCCATGCGTTGCTGACCCACTGAATCCATTTGTGCAAATTTCTTCTGTGCCGCGGCAATGGTGGCATCATCAAGGTATTGGATCAGTTCATTAGCGGCTGCCCAGGCCTGTTCATTGGTTTCACGTACAATCACATGCAGGCGAATGCCGTAATTTAGGGTTCTGCCTTTAGCTGCAGCTTTGGCACGTAAATGTTGGATTTTTTCCTTGACTGCGGCAGGTGGTTCACCCCAGGTTAAATAGGTATCAACCTGTTCTGCTGCCAGCTCAGTCGCCGCTTCGGATGAGCCACCAAACCATAACGGGGGATAAGGCTGTTGTACAGGTGGATAAAGCAGTTTGGCATCATCGACGCTTAAACGTTCACCATGAAAAGTAAAAGCTTCGCCTGTATGCGAACGAGTCAGGATTTCACGCCAAATTTTGACATATTCAGAAGCGGTCTGATAACGGGTACTGTGATCTTCATATAAGCCATCGCCCTTGAGTTCCTGTTCATCGCCACCTGTGACAAGGTTTAGCAAAATTCGCCCATTGGATAAACGGTCGAAAGTTGCTGCCATGCGGGCGGCGAGCGCAGGCGTGGTGATGCCTGGACGGAGGGCCACCAGAAACTTAAGTTGTCTGGTGGCATCAATCAGGCTGGCAGCGGTAATCCACGGGTCTTCACAGGAACGGCCTGTTGGAATCAGTACGCCATCATAGCCCAGGTTGTCGACTGCCACCGCAATCTGTTTTATATAGGCATGATCGACCTGACGCGCACCCTTGCTGGTGCCTAGATAACGACTCTCACCGTGAGTGGGGATAAACCAGAAAATATTCATGTCGATGTTCCTTATGAAAAAGTAAAAAATTTATTTGGCAGACCAGACACTGTGCTGAATGTCGATCTGTACAGGGATAAGTTGTTCCTGTTTAAACAAATCGGCGATCTGTTGCTGATTGTTGATTACCTCGGCCGTGAGGGCGTGTACAGGCGAGGGTTTTGGGCGCTTGTCTAAAACTCGCTGTGCGATCTGAGTATTCAGTCCTGTGCTTTGTGCGTAAATCTGTAAAGCCTGATCCTGATGTTTCACAATCCACTGGTCGGCCACATTGACACTATTGATAAACTTTTGTGCAGCCTTAGGATGCTGCTGAATGAAATCAGGGCTGCCAATATAAAATGAATAGGTGGTTGGAAAGGCAGACCCATCAATGAGGGTACGGGTATGGCCCTGTATTTCCGCCGTCCCCAGATAGGGTTCCCAAATCACCCAGGCATCAACCGCCTGTTTGTCAAAAGCGGCACGGGCATCTGCTGGAGGCAGCCAGATGGGTTGAATGTCCTGCCACGACAGGCCTGCTTTCTGTAAGGTCTTTGCCAATAACTCATGGGCACTTGAACCTTTTTGCACTGCAATCCGTTTACCCTTTAGGTCTTGCAGCACCTTAACCTTGCCATCGGCATGTACCAAAATTGCCTGTGCATCTGGAGCAACCACTTCATAGGCAACATAGCTCAATGGCTTTGCCGCAGCCTGCGCAAAGATCGGCGGGGTATTGCCCACATAGCCAAAATCAACCGCACCTACCGCCAGTACCTCCAGCATTTGTGGGCCAGCAGGAAACTCACGCCATTCAATTTTGGCATTTGGAAATTCCTGCTCGAATAGTTTTTGTTGTCTTGCAACCAGTAAGTTGAGGGATGATTTCTGGAAACCAATTGAAAGCGTTTTGACAGTCTGGCTTGCAGGGGATGAAGCTGTTTCCTGTGTCGATGCTTCAGGTTTTTGACAACCATTCAGGAAAAGAGTGCTGATGACCAGACTGGTGAGTGAAACCTGAGACCATAACTTCATACCCGTTCCTCCTGTTACCTGATTTCGTTCTTAAGCAACGCGTCCTGAATTACCAGCTGTTTGGGAATCAGTTTTTGCGCGTAGAATGCATCAGCAACATATTGCTGTTCCTTGGCAACCTTTTCAGAGATTGGCTGAACCCCGAAGCCCATGCGTGAAATCGACGCTTTTAACACCTCAAATTCCAGTGCGGTTGGTTTTTCCAGTAGTTTCGCGGCATCATCTGGATGGGTCTTGACCCAGTCGGTGGTCTGGTTCAGGGTTTGAACAACGGTCTTTAAAATTTCAGGATGATTTTCGGCAAATTTACGGTCCGCTAAATAGAACTGGTAATTGCTGACCAAATGCTCACCATTGGCAATGACACGCGCATGTACCTGATGTTCCGCCGCAGCCAGGAACGGGTCCCAAATCACCCAGGCATCAACTGCGCCCTTTTCAAAGGCGGCACGGGCATCTGAGGGTGGAAGATAGACAGGCTGGATGTCATTGAGGGTGAGGTTGTTGGCTTCTAACAGTTTCAATAATAAATAGTGGACATTTGAACCCTTGTTCAGTGCAATACGTTTGCCTTTCAGGTCTTGTACGGATTGAATTGGGGAATCTTTTTGTACAATCAGGGCTTCAGCAGTAGGTGCTGCTGGCTGGTTGGCCACATACACCAGATTTGGATTGGCTGCCTGAGCGAAAATAGGCGGGGCTTCACCTGCCTCACCCAAAGAGACACTGCCAACATTCAAGCTTTCCAGAAGTTGTGGACCCGCTGGAAACTCCACCCATTTGACATTTACACCTTGAGCAGCCAGGTTTTTTTCTAGTTCCCCTTTTGCTTTAACAATCGGCAAAATCCCATACTTCTGAAAGCCGATATTTAATGTTGTGGTTTCTTGTGGTTTGGCCTCTTGCTGCTCAGTCTGTTTTGCACAACCTGTGATATTAACCAAGCTGGCAAGCATTGCTGTAATCAGGATAGGTTGTGTCCATAAACGATTGATAGAAATGGCCATGCTGGTTGTGCTCCCCGAAAATTAAAAGATGAAATAAGCTGAGCAATCAAACTAAAACTTTTTTTATTGCATAAAAAATAACTAATCAGGCTTTGTTTATCTAAAAAAGTGCAAAACAGAATATTGGATATGCTTATCGTGGGTATAGATGTCAAAAAGGGGCTTAATTTTTATAAATTATTGTTTTTAATATTTTTCTATTTTAAGGCTATGGTTTTGCTGAGGGCAGATATAACAAAAAGACAGGATGTGGAGATATCATTATCAAAAATAACAATATCTCCAGAGGCATTAGCCAAGGGATTTTTTAAATACCAAAGAATTACGTTGATAGTTATAAAGTGCCTGACGTGCATTTGGCAGGTCATCCACACTGGCAGGGCTAAAGCCATGTTCCAGAAACCAGTGCGCCGTGCGTGTGGTGAGGACAAACAGTTGCTGGATTCCTTGCTGTTTGGCCCTGCTTTCCAGAAACTGCAAAATCTGGCTACCACGATTGGACTTGCGGTAACTGGAGTCGACAGCAACACAGGCAATTTCAGCAGAACGTTTTTCATTGGCTTCCGCTGGAATCGGGTAGAGTGCGGCACAGGCCAGAATCATGCCATCACGCTCGATCACGGCAAAGTGCTCAATCTCACTTTCAAGACGTTCGCGGGAGCGATACACCAGAATACCTTCCTGTTCAAGTGGCCGCAGCAGGTTCATCAAACCGCCCACATCATGAATGTTGGCAATCCGTACCTCCTCATAATGGGCATCGGTAATCATGGTGCCAATGCCATCACGGGTGAACAGTTCCTCAATCAGTGCGCCATCATAGGCATAGGAAATCAGGTGTACACGATGTACGCCTGACAGGGAAGCCTGTTGCGCCTGTTTTAAATGTAGGGCAAATTCGGGAGACTGGTTTTGGTATTGCTGAATATAGGGATCAAGCTGACGTGGACTGAGTTCACGCAGCAACTGCTGTTTGGCATCCATTAAACCTTGCTGTTCGCCCAGAAAAATCAACTTGTCGGCCTTTAACATGGTTGCTGTTTTGGTGGCCACTTCCTCAGCCAGCAAATTAAACACTTCGCCTGTGGTCGAGTAACCCGTTGGCCCCAACAGCACAATGTTGTGATTATCCAGATGGCGCTGGATGGCATCGGTGTCAATCGAGCGGACATCGCCTGTAAGCTGGAAGTCAACGCCGTCACGGATGCCATAGGGTTTGGCGGTGACAAAGTTTCCAGAAACCACATCAATGCGAGCGCCGTACATGGGTGAGTTGGCAAGTCCCATCGAAAGCAGCGCCTCAATTTCCAGGCGAATTGAACCCACGGCATTCATCACTCCACGCAGTGACTCACGTGTGGTAATACGACGATTTTGGTGGAAAGGTGTTTCAATATTCCGTTCAGTGAGGTTCTGGTTAATCTGTGGTCGTGCGCCGTGTACCAGAATCAGGCGGATGCCGAGTGAATGTAACAAGGCAATATCATGGATGATGTGCTGGAAATTTTTATGCTGAACCGCTTCACCGCCAAACATCAGTACAAAGGTTTTATGGCGGTGTGCATTGATATAGGGTGCGGAATGGCGAAACCAATGCACATAATCCTGTGTGCTACTCTGTGATATTTCAGTGATTTGGTTCGCCATGTTGATCTCAGATCGCTATCAATTGATCTGATTCTAACGAAAAAAATGAAAAGATAAATCTATTCCTAAAACAACGGCCCAAGTTTATTGAACCTGCACATGGGAAAATGCCTAGAATCCCATGATGCGCACAATGCTGTTGTCATCCGAGTTGACCAAGATGTAGTCATTGTTGATTTTGTACCATTGCTCGTTACGGCCTGGTTTTGGCAGATTATTGTCCTTATAGTCAACCTTGTAGCTGTTACCACGGTAATGCTGCGGCATGACATAACCCTCCTGCCAGCGATGCTGCTTCAGGCGTTCAACACCGCGTTCCTGACGCATGCGGCGCTCACGATCACGGTTTTCCTCTCCTGGACGGCCCTGCCAGTTGCCGCGCGGATCATCATCACGTTCAAGGTTGCGGCCCTGCCAACCACCGCCACGGGAATCGTCACGGTCAAAATGCGGGCCTGCAAAACTACCCATACTGCTGAAAAGGGTGGTTGAACCTAATATCAAGATGATGAAAATTTTTTTCATGATGCACCTAGGCGGATGTCTCTCATGGGAAAACTGTACTCTAAAAATGCAGAGAAACTGTGAAGATCACTAGGGTTTGTTGATATTTCAACCATGCCTTGCGTTATAGGCTAAAACGACATAAACGAGGCATGAAACGACGGGAATGGTGATTCCCTTGCCAAGTTTCATAACGACGTTTAGGGAAGTTTTAGCCATAACCCTACGGGACAGGGACATTTTTTGCCGCTACGGCGTTATGTCTTATTCATTTAGAATAGCTAAATTTCATAAGCCATGCCTTGTACCGTCTAAAAAATGTCCTCTGTCGCAAGCATCTGTGAAATACCAACAGACCCTCAATTATTCCATTAAAAAGATGGAGATTCTCCCCAGTTCCCCTTTAAAAACGATGGGCTGTGACACGCAGGCCCATTGTTGGTTGATGCTGAAAACCTAGGCCTGCGCATCAATGCTCTGACCATTCATGTCAAGACTATCATCACCCATGAGGTAAAGATAGGCAGGCATAATCTCGTCAGCTGTTGGCAGCACTTTCGGGTCTTCATCAGGATAGGCCTTGGCGCGCATGGCGGTGCGTGTGCCCCCTGGATTGATGCAGTTAAAACGGATATTTGGATAGCTATTCTCCGCGGCAAAAATCTTGCTCATGGCTTCCGTAGCCACCTTGGAGACTGAATAGGCACCCCACAGCGCACGCGGTTCACGTCCCACACTGGAACTGGTAAACACCACCGAGGCGTGTGCCGATTTTTGCAGCAGTGGAAGCAGTGCCTGTGTCATGGCAAAAGGCGCACGCAGGTTGACGGACAGCACGTCATCCCAGACATCAATTGGATAATGCGCCAGTTCAACACGGTCACCCAGCATGCCCGCATTGTGCAGGATACCGTCTAAACGGCCAAACTGCTGTTCCAGTGTATTGACCAGAAGCTCATAGTCATGGCTGGAGGCGGTTGAAAGCTGTAAGGGCAGAATGGCAGGCTGTGGTGCACCCAGTCCCTCAATTTCATCATAGATGACTTCGAGTTTGTTCAGGGTACGACCATGAAGCACAACCGTAGCGCCATGTAAGGCATAACTAATAGCAGCGGCACGCCCAATTCCATCACCTGCACCTGTAATCAGGATAATGCGATCCTTGAGCAGGTCTGGACGAGGTTGATATTCTGAATATTTCATTGTTATACCTCCTATTGTTATCTCGTATGCTTAGCCCATCATACCCTGATTTTCGGCTAAAACCGCGATTTTATTTTTTAACAGTTGGTGAAGTTCAGGCACGGTTTGAATAATCGCATCGGCCTGCCATGCCAGCAGGTTATCACGGGACTCAACAGGCAGGTAACCATAGGCCGCCAAAATCGTGTACATCTCCGCATTGCGCCCTGCATCAATATCACGTGGGTGATCACCCACATAGATAATGTCCTTGGCCTCCAGATTCAACTGTTTCGCCGCCAAATACATCGGTTCAGGGTCAGGCTTGGTTTTGCTGACATCCTCTGGACACACCAGTACCGCGCAGCGTTCGGTCAGGTTTAGTGCGGCCAGCAACAATTCACTTAAACCACGCGGTTTATTGGTGACAATACCCCAGGGGATTTGACTCGCTTCGAGTTCCTCAAGCAAAGGATACATGCCTGTAAATAAATCAGTATCCACTACGATTTTATCGCCGTAGATATCCAAAAAACGCTGACGATGCGCCAAAAATACTGGGTCTGTTACGTCCATTTCAGGATAAACCAGTTTGACCATCGCACGTGCGCCTTCAGACACCTGGGTTCGGATGATTTCCGCCTCCACCACAGGACGCTGCTCATCACGGCACATTTGCTGGATAATACGGACAAAGTCCGCCGCTGTGTCAATCAGGGTACCATCAAGATCAAATAAAACCGCTTTCATTAGGCACCTGTATTGACTGTATGAACCATGTAATTGACATCAACATTGGGTGCCAGCCAGTAATGCTTGGTGATCGGATTGTAATGCAGGCCCGTCATTTCTTTCAGGGTTAAGCCCGCATTGCGGATATCATGTGCCATTTCAGAAGGACGAATGAATTTATGATAGTCATGGGTGCCTTTTGGCAGTAGGCGCAGCACATATTCCGCACCGATAATCGCAAACAAGTAGGATTTGGGATTACGATTGATGGTGGAGAAGAACACATGACCACCTGGTTTAACTAAACTTTGGCAAGCCTTGACGATGGAAGCGGGATCAGGCACATGCTCCATCATTTCCATACAGGTGACGACATCGTATTGTCCTGCCTGTTCCTGAGCCAGTTGCTCCACTGGAATCTGACGATATTCAATATTCTGTACATTGTCCTGCTGTGCATGCAGACGGCCCACCGCAAGTGGTGCCTCGCCCATATCAATACCCAGCACATTGGCACCACGGCGTGCCATGCTTTCCGCCAGAATACCACCACCACAGCCCACATCCAGCACTTTCTTGCCCGCCAGTCCACCAACCCGCTCATCAATCCAGTTTAAGCGCAACGGATTGATTTGATGCAGGGGGCGAAACTCGGAATGCTGATCCCACCATTTGGCAGCCAAGGCCTCAAATTTTGCGATTTCCTGTGGGTCAACATTCAACTGCGACATGGTGTCACCTCATTCATATTAGGATGATTATTTTGGTTTAATCTGTTGGTAGTGTAGCGATTCTGGAAAAAAAAGCGATAAATCCAATAAAAAACTTCACAGAAGCAAAACGAATTGGTCGTGTTTGTTTTATATTTAGCATATAAACTTACGAAAAATGCTTAGAGGAAAAGCAAACTCAATGAAAAAGTTAGTATTAAGTGGTTTAAGTGCAGTTGTAATGGCGTTTTCAATGAATGCAATGGCTGCTGATTTTGTTGCTGGCAAGGACTATACCGTGGTGGCCAACCCAGGTAAGACCGCGGCGCCAGCAGGCCAAATCGAAGTACGTGAATTCTTCTGGTATGGATGCCCGCACTGCTTCAAGCTTGAACCGCACATGCAGGCATGGTTAAAGAAAATTCCAAAAGATGTCTATTTCCTGCGTACCCCAGCGGCAATGAACAAGGTATGGGAACAGGGTGCCCGTGGCTACTATGTGTCAGAGGCACTGGGTGTGCGTAAGAAAACCCATATTCCACTGTTCCACGCCATCCATGATGGCGGTCAGCAGATTTTTGACCAGGCTTCACAGGCAAAATTCTTTGCAAACTATGGTGTGCCTGAGCAGAAGTTCAACAGCATGTTTAATTCATTCCCGATCACTGCAAAAGTGGCTGAATCTAATCAGTTGGCACAGCAATACCAGTTGACGGGTGTGCCAGCCGTGGTGGTCGCAGGCAAATATGTGGTGCAGGGTGAAGATGGCAAGGTAACCCAGGTAGTTGACTATCTGCTTGAAAAAGAACGTAAGGGCGGTAAGTAATTTACTGGTTTGTAGCGTAAAAAAGGACTGTTCAATACAGTCCTTTTTATTTTAGGACTGTTCCAGTTGAAACTCTTTTAAATCAATCTGTACCGTCTGGGTCGGTAGTGACAGCGCCTGACTGACATAGAGGTTGATCAGCTTCTGGCGGGAACCAATTGAACGCTGGTAATAGCTTGAGTTAAGCAATAGGGCGGCACCGTAGGTCAAGGACCAGATATAGGACAGGTAATCACGGATCGACATATCATAGTTAAGTGACTTTAAATATTTCTCGGTCATCTCTTTTAGTGAAACAATACGTTGCTGGCGAACCGCATACAACTCATCAAACAGGTGCTTCAGCTTTGACTCGGTCATGGTGAGATGTTCTTCGAGTTGATGCAGCAGGATGGTGCGGCTTGGCGCGGTTAAGTGATGCAGCATGTAGCGTGGGGCATACTCCTTGAAATCGGTATTGTATCGATCCGAGATTTTGAGAATTTCCTTTTCATTCTGAATAATCAGTTCCAGTAGCAGCTCATTTTTACTGCGGAAATGTTTGTACAAGGTGCCTTTGGCAATGTCCAGTTCGGCAACCAGTTCATCCAGGGTCATTTCTTGGTTGTTTTCGAGTAATAGCTTTTCCGCAACCTGCAAAATTTTTTCTTTACGAATTAAGAACTGCGTATGACGATCAGGATTCATGGTGCTTATAGCTCCTCATAGTGTTCTAAACGGCATCGCACTATTGTCTAACGCATAACAACGTTAGGCAATGCTTTTATATATCAAACCATGGCCTAGATATGATCAGGCATTTTGTGGTTCCCAGTTGGAGATGCCACGGAATAATAAGCGTACCTGAGTCGCCGCGTTGTCAATAAACAGGTTCTGTTGTTCTAATAAATGATCAATCGTGAACTGTTTCGGGAGGTTGATCCAGGTCATCGCCCATGTAAATGACATATTGATCAGGATGGTGGATAGCACTTGCAGGTCCTTGGACTCTTTAATGTGCTTAAAGGTTTCAAGCTTGCACAAATCAATGGCAAGGTCCTCAATCAAAAACTCAATTTCCCGTGCGATTGCGATTCTTACCGTCTCAGAACCGCCCCAGCGTTCAGCAATCATGAATTGCCACTGCTGCGGGCTATGGTTGACTGCCTGTACAAACAGTTCAATGCTGGTACGGGTTTTGGCGCTTCCGCCATGCTGTAGATAGCTTTGTCCCAATTGATGGATTAGGCTTTTTAAATGTAGCGAGACCTGGTCGACCAGCTCCTGTCCCAATGTATCCATGTCCTGAAAATGACGATAGAACGCCGTTGGCACCAACCCAACTTCGCGAGCCACCTCACGCAAACTAATGCTACTAAATGAGCGCCCAGAGGTACTGAGATGAAGTGCTGCATCCAGTAGAGCCTGCCGACTCTGTTGTTTTCGTTCATCTCTAATCGACATGAATAAGTTCCATTAAAACCATACAGCAGAGTCTAGCAAAAAAAACAAAACTTTTTTAGTCCCAACCATTGCTAAATAAGACAGATTCCTGCTTGTCCAAAACCAGGGTGTTGTGGCTGGGCAAAAAGCATCAAGTTTAAATCACTTATTTTTTCATGATTTTTAGCCACTTATAAAAAAGAATAAAAAATATTCAAAAAATTAGTGAACAAGTGTTGACTCAGTGAACACAAATAAATATAGTGTACATATGTTCACTACATGAACATACGTTCACTCAAGATAAATAGCCAGATACAAAACGAGGAACTTATGAACGCACAGTTAAGCTATCAGCCACATTGGGTTAGAGAAGATTTTGTTGATTTTATCTTACAGAAAATCAAGCCGACTTTTGCATGGAAACGCATCCTTGCTGAAGTGACTGGGGTACAGTCTTTAAGTAAAGATATGGTTTTATTGACTTTAAAACCAAACAAAAACTTTGATATCGCTGCGGTACGTGCAGGTCAAAGTATTTTGCTTACCTTGATGATTCACGGGGTTTATCATCAACGTAGCTACTCAATTATTGATGTGACCGCACAAGGCGAAATTCGTCTGGGCATTAAAGTACAGGGCTTGGTGTCAAGCGCAGCGCAACTTTTGCATGTGGGTGATAGTCTTGAGATTTCACAGGCGCAAGGTGATTTTGTTCTGCATCAAGGATCACAAGCTGCATTATTGATTGCATCAGGCTCGGGGATTACAGCGATTTATTCACTGTTACAACAAGCTATTGCACAGAATTTAAAAGAAGTTCACGTGGTGTATTTTAACCGTGACGAAATCTTCCATAGCGAGATGGCGGCTCTAGCAGAGCAGTATCCACAAGTGAAGTATCATTTTTTTAATACCACACAACAGAAGCAGCATTTAACGGTTGAACTTTTGGCGGAACGAGTGCCTGACTTTCAAACCATGCAAGCCTATGCCTGTGGTCACCATGCCATGATGCGTCAGGCGCAGGAGATTTATCAACAATGCAATGCTGCATCGAATTTTCATCAGGAATTTTTCCAGCCTGTTCAAATTGAGCAGAGCAGTGAAGCGCAACCAATTAGTTTCCGCAGAGCGCAACAAGAGTTTATTGCGACCACAAATTTATTGAGTAGCGCAGAAGAAGCAGGATTACGTCCGCAACACGGCTGCCGTATGGGGGTATGTAATCGCTGTAGTTGTACCAAGGTCAGTGGTGTCACCAAAAACCTGCTTACAGGTGAAATTGATGATCAACCTAACCAAGCCATTAAATTGTGCGTCAGTCAGGCACTTAGTCCTGTGACCATTGACCTATAAACCCAGCGTTACTCAGAATTAAAGGAATACGATTATGAATATGGCAGTAGAATTAAAATCAGCATCAAAATCAGCACATTTAAGCCCTGAACAAGTTCAGGAATTTGGTCGCCGTGTCGAAGAAATCCGTTTAAACGTGATGAAAAATTTGGGTGAAGAAGACTCAAAATATATCTACAAAGTACGTAACTTTGTGCGTTATACCGAAATCGCATCTCGTGGCATGTTGATGTTTGGTGGCTGGATTCCACCTGTATGGCTGGTGGGGACAGCCATGCTAGGTGTGTCTAAAATCGTGGAAAATATGGAACTTGGACATAATGTAATGCACGGTCAATTTGACTGGCTCAATGACCCAAGTTTGCGTGGCGAAAACTACGATTGGGACAATACCTGTTCAGGTAATGACTGGCGTTATACCCATAACTATATGCACCACACTTATACCAATATTATTGGGCAAGACCATGATGTTGGTTATGGCATCCTGCGTGTCAGTGAAAAACAGGAATGGATGCCATTAAACTTATTGAATATTCCGTTGGCATTACAATTGATGTTCTTCTTCCAATGGTATGTGGGTGTGCAAAACCTGCATTTGGAAGATGCGATTATCCATAAAACCAAAAGCTGGAAACAAGTCTGGGCAGATGCGGCCGAGTTTCGTAAAAAGGCAACTCGCCAGACGCTAAAAGATTATGTGTTCTTCCCTGCGATTGCGACCATCAACTTTATTCCTGTATTGGCGGGCAATGCAGTCGCAAATATTATGCGTAATCTTTGGGCTTCTGCGGTGATTTTTAATGGTCACTTTACTGAAGACGCAGAAATTTTTGAGCCTGACAATACTGCAACGGAAACCAAGGCAGAGTGGTATTTACGTCAGATTCGTGGCTCAAGTAACTTTACGGGCGGTAAATGGATGCACTTTATGAGTGGTAATTTGAGCCACCAGATTGAGCATCACTTGTTCCCTGATATGCCTGCCAATCGTTATGAACAAGTTGCCCCACAAATCCGTGCTTTATGTGCTGAATATGGCATCAATTATAACGAAGCCAACTTTATGAAACAGTTTGGTACTGTGTGGGTGGCTTTGGCGAAATGTTCATTGCCAAATGATGTACGTGGACACTTGAGTCAGGCAGTTAGTAAGTTTAAAGCTAAGTTTAAATTCGCTTAAATACACAATCCTTGAGCTGAAAAGCCTTATACTATGGCGCAATACATATTGTGCCATAGGATTGAGGAATTGTTATGCGTATTGACCAACGAACATTAGACCAGTTACGTGAGGTAAAAATTACCCGTAACTATACCCGCTATGCAGAGGGTTCAGTTTTGGTTGAATTTGGTCATACCAAGGTGTTGTGTACAGCGAGTATTGACAACTCAGTACCACGCTTTTTGAAAGGACAAGGGCAAGGCTGGGTCACTGCGGAATATGGCATGTTACCGCGTTCAACGCATACACGAAGTGATCGTGAGGCGGCACGGGGAAAACAGACAGGCCGTACCCAGGAAATCCAGCGTTTAATTGGTCGTAGTTTACGAGCAATGGTTGACCTGAAAAAGCTCGGTGAAAACACCATCACCATCGACTGTGATGTGATTCAGGCGGATGGTGGTACGCGTACCGCAGCAATTACAGGGGCGGCGGTTGCACTGGTTGATGCGATGAATGTGTTGCTCAGCAACAAGAAAATTAAACAGGACCCGTTAAAAGGTCTGGTGGCAGCCATCTCGGTGGGGATGTATCAGGACGAGGTTTTACTCGACCTCTGCTACGAAGAAGATTCAAATTGCCAAACGGATTTAAACGTGGTGATGACACAGGCTGGTGAATTTATTGAGATTCAGGGAACGGCAGAAGACAAGCCGTTTACCCGTAGCCAGTGTAATGCCATGTTGGAGCTTGCAGAAAAAGGAATCGCAGAACTGATTCAGAAACAACAGCAGGCACTCGGTTGGTAATTTCCAGTTGATAGTGCAGGCGGTCTGGCTACTTTAGACCGCCTTTTTTTTGTCCAATGATTGTTATTTGAATACAAAAATATAAAGGCTGAATGGAATAAGCCCAAGCCAAAAGAGAAATCCCATCAAAATGACTTCAAAACTGTCTATATCGACATTTTGCCCAAAGCGATAACAGTAAACAATTCCATAGCCTGTCGCACGAACTCCCATTTCAACAATGATGTCTAAGAGGATATTTACCAAGACCAAGATAAAGCGAAAGATAGCACTGATAATATGAAAACCAACTTCAAAAATAATTTCCATCGTTACAGGTATTTATTCTTTTCATAAATTGAATGACTTGGATTGTATATTTACATAGGGAATAAAAATGGACAGAAAGACATCATCCTCAACATAAATTCACTTAGTCTGCGTATGTTGTAACAAAGCCAGCAAATTCATCTCACTTTGCCCTGTTAGATTAAGCAAATCAAACAGGAACAATAAATAGGGATAATCATGTTACAGGTTTTTTTAGTATTTCTTACCGCAGTGACTTTCGTTCTCATGGCAGCTGATCCACGTCCAACTGATTCAACTGAAGCCAAGTCAGCTTGGACTGAACAGCTCAAGACATCTGAAACCCCAAAGGTTGCAGATGCTTCGGCTAAAGATAAAACAACTATAGAGGAAGATGATTCCGAACAGGTCTAGCCGTTAAAACGCATGGATAAATCAACAGCTCTCACATCTTTGGTCAATACGCCCATCGAAATGTAGTCAACCCCTGTGCTGGCAACTTCACGTAGGTTCTCAATGGTGATATTGCCTGATGCTTCCAGTTTGCAACGTCCTGCAACGTGTTTCACGGCATCAATCATTTGTTGCTGGCTGAAATTATCCAGCATCACAATATCTGCACCTGCTTCCAGTGCCTGATTCAGTTCATCCCAAGTTTCGACTTCAACTTCGACAGGCTTTCCTGGGGCAATCTCATGGGCTTTGGCAATTGCCTGAGCAATTCCACCTACCGCCATAATGTGGTTTTCCTTGATCAGGAATGCATCAAACAAACCTAAACGGTGGTTTTGTCCGCCACCGATACCAACCGCATATTTTTGCGCAATACGCAGGCCTGGTAATGTTTTACGAGTATCCAATAGTTTGGTATGTAAACCATCGAGTTGTTTTACATAACTTGCGGTTTTGGTTGCCACCGCAGACAGGGTTTGGATGAAGTTCAATGCAGGGCGTTCTACTGTCAAAAGACTACGGGCAGAACCAGCAAGCTTTAAAAATGCTTCATTGGCTGCAACCACTTCACCCTCTTGTTTTAACCAAGTGACTTGAACGGTATTGTCATAAGCCTGAATCAATGCATTGACCCAAGGTTGTCCTGCCAACATCATCTCTTCACGGCTAATAATGGTCGCAGTGGCCTGTTCATCCGCTGGTGTGAGCAGGGCAGTGATGTCGCCGTCCCCAATATCTTCCTGTAATGCTTGCTGAATATTGATTTGAATAGATTGTTCAAGCAAAGATTGTGGGATGCTCATACGATTTCCAGTAGATGTTGACCAAAAAACTTGGGGCTTATCTTAGCATTCTCTTGATAAAAAAGGGTATGTCATCACAGGCTAAAATGAAAGTGTAAATATAACGTGAAAACTAAAATTAGTTCACGAAAATGCTTTAAAAATTGTGGATAATAAGTGATCAATTTTGGTGATTTTTATAAAATTAAAAATTTTTAATATCAATAAGTTATATTTTTAATTACAAAAAATTACATTTTGCGCTTAACTTCTCGCCCTCTCGTTTGTATTCATATATGTGAAAACCAAAATTAATAGAGTTTTTACATTGATTTTTATTTCATCTTGGAAACTAAATTAAAGGAGAAAATGATGATTTGGGGCGATCCTATTTATAAGTTAGGTATATTTCTTGAGATTGTATTGGAAAATATGGAATCCACTGATCAAGTGAGATTTGGTGAAACAGGGACAGGTATTCGACCGAGGTATGCGGTTTATACAGAAAATGGTGATTTTAAACAAAGTTATCATGGTAAGGAATTTGATACTGAACGCCCTAAAGGTTATCTTCCAGAAAATATTTCGGCAAAATATTTTAGTTACCAAGAGGTCTTAGAAGCCAAAAAAATTGCTGAATTGCTCAATCAATAAATAGACTTAGACCTCTAATCTATGTTTAGGTTAGGGGTTTTCATTGGACAGTTAAACGTAATGTAAAAGAAGATGAACCTCTATTTAGACTGCGAATTTAATGGCTTTGGTGGTGAACTGATTTCAATGGCATTGGTTGATGAAGAGGGTCACTATTTTTATGAGGTTTTAGATTGTCCTCAACCAATGGCTTGGGTGGCTGTAAATGTGATGCCCATACTTGCTCAAGCATCGATTCCATTCACCGAATTTCAAAATAAATTAGGTTTATTTTTGAATGAATATGATGAAATTCATGTAATTGCGGATTGGGCAGAAGATTTATCATTATTTACCCGTAGTCTTGTGCTTGGGGCAGGGCGAGCAATGCGAATACCGCCTTTAACTCTGGAGTTATGGACGGGAACAATTCGATTTCCCTCTCAAGTTCCACACAATGCACTTTCGGATGCAGAGGCTTTAGCTGATTCTTATAGGTTGCAATAACGCTATCTACCTGAGTTATGTTATATAGGAAACATAAAACTGTGAGTGGATCAGACTCAGCATGCAACAATTTAAAGTCCAAGATGGAATACTACACGGCGCAACACAAATCGCATCTCCCAATTTTAATGAACGTCCTGTGAATACTGAAATTCAGTTGATTGTGATCCATAACATTAGCCTGCCACCGTCACAGTTTGGGGGAGGCTATATCCAGCGGTTTTTTCAGAATCAACTGGATTGGACGATCCATCCTTATTTTCAGACCATTGAGGGCATGCAGGTTTCCGCTCATCTGTTGATCTTGCGTACAGGAGAGGTCATCCAGTTCGTCAACTTTAATGACCGTTCATGGCATGCAGGACGTTCCAGCTATCTGGCCCAGAAAGAATGTAATGACTACTCAATTGGAATTGAGCTTGAGGGTAGTGATGACTTGCCTTTCGAACCAGAACAATATCAGTCCTTGGCAGAAGTAGTAAAAACACTGCGCCAGACTTATCCAAAAATTCAGAACCATATTGCAGGGCACTCAGATATTGCACCAAAACGTAAGACCGACCCAGGCTTGTATTTTGACTGGCAATTGTTCCGTCAGTTGTTATCTGAAAAAACATCAACTGATTTATGATTTCACAACGAAATCTATTTTAACTTTCATTACAATAACGCTTTTTAAAGATAAGCCGTAGGTGAGTGCGATGGCATTGTGGCGATCGACTGTAATTGTCAGTGCAATGACGATGTTATCCCGAATTTTGGGTTTGGTACGCGATGTGGTGCTGCTCAACGTATTTGGTGCGGGTAAGGACTTTGATACCTTTGTCGTTGCCTTTCGTATTCCCAATTTTTTTCGGCGCCTGTTTGCTGAGGGGGCATTTTCCCAGGCCTTTATTCCTGTCCTGACAGAATATAAGACCAGTCGTGCCCATGCCGAAGTTCAGATCCTGATTAGCCGTGTCTTTGGCTGTTTACTCACCGCAATGACCTTGCTGACCTTTGTGGCGATGGTTGCCGCACCTGCAATTATTTATCTGTATGCGCCTGGTTTCCACAACGATCCTGAGAAATTTGATCTGGCGGTCAGTATGTTCCGTCTGACCATTCCTTATCTGATGTTTATGTCATTGACAGCATTTGCCAGCAGTATCCTGAACAGTTATGGTTCATTTGCCTCACCTGCGTTTTCACCTGTATTGCTAAATGTAGCCATGATTGCAGGGGCGTGGTGGTTAACGCCATATATGGCCGAACCGATCATGGCGTTAGGCTGGGCAGTGGTGGCTGCGGGTATTTTGCAGCTTGCCATCCAGATTCCTGAATTATGGAAAAAGAATCTACTGATTCCACCGAAGGTTGATTTTAAACATGAGGGTGTCGACCGTATTTTAAAGCTGATGCTACCAGCATTGTTTGGTGTGTCAGTCACACAGATCAACCTATTGCTGAATACCATTTGGGCATCATTTATGCAGGATGGTTCGGTTTCCTGGCTTTATAGCGCAGAACGGATGACTGAACTACCTTTAGGCTTGATCGGTGTGGCGATTGGCACAGTGATTCTGCCATCACTTTCGGCCCGTCATGCTGAACAGGACCAAGCCAAATTCAGGGGTATGATTGACTGGGCAGCCAAGATCATTATGTTGGTGGGTATTCCTGCAAGTATTGCCCTATTTATGTTGTCTACGCCGATTATTCAGGCATTGTTCCAGCGTGGTGAATTTACTCTTGAAGATACACACATGACAGCATTGGCGTTGCAGTGTATGAGTGCTGGTGTGATTTCTTTCATGTTGATTAAGGTGTTTGCACCAGGCTTCTATGCTCAGCAAGATACCAAGACGCCTGTCCGTGTGGGGTTAATGGCGGTTGCGGCGAATGCCATTTTAAATGTGGTGTTTATCGGTTTCTTTAAGCTGATTGACTGGCATGCAGAACATATGGCTTTGGCGCTGGCTTCTTCAGGTTCTGCCTTGGTCAATGCAGGCATGCTGTATTTCTATTTGCATAAACGCAATATCTATCGCTTTGGAACTCACTGGAAAAAACTGGCAATGCAATTTACCATTGCCAACCTGACCATGATTGCTGCGCTTTGGTATGCACTGACTTGGTATCAGGGCGATATTTCACAGTGGTTACGGATTGCTGAAGTGGTTGGGTTGTGTGTTGTTGGGGTAGTGGCTTATGCTGTAGGATTGTTGGCAACAGGTTTTCGCCCAAGACATTTAAGGGCCTAATACCTCTCTAAAAAAAACTAAACCCTCCTGATGGAGGGTTTTTTTACTATTTAACTTCAAGTAATTCAATATCAAAAATCAGGGTACTGTTGGGGCCGATTGCATCACCTGCACCAACATCTCCATAGGCCAAATTGGCTGGAATAAAGAAACGGCTTTTACCACCCTCTTTCATGGTTTGCACACCCTCAGTCCAACCAGCAATCACTTGGTTCAGTTTAAACTCAATTGGATGGTTGCGGGCAATTGAGCTGTCAAACACAGTGCCATCCAGTAAACGACCTTCGTAGTTTACTTTAACTGTAGAGGTTGCCTTTGGAGATTTCCCTTTGCCTTCCTGCAAAATCTGGTACTGCAAGCCTGACTTGGTGGTTACGATGCCTGTCTTTTGACCATTTTCAGCGAGGAATGTTTTACCAGCAAGTTCATTTTTCTGGCCAACTTCCTGAAACTCAATCAGCTGTTTCGCCTCTAAACGTTTTTTATATTGGTTGAGTACCTTTGCCATGTCTTCATCAGTCAAAGACGCGGCTTTTCCTTGAACAGCTTCCTGTAATCCCTGAACAAAAGTTTCAATATTCAGATCTTTTAGGGTTTCGGCGTTGCCTTTGCCCATTAAGTAACCGTAACTATAGCCCAGTTGATCTTTTTGTGGGCTTTTTAGCGTAATTGGTGCAGCGTGGACTGTACCAAAAGTTGAAGCTATTAAAATAAGGCTTAATTTTTTCATTATTTCTTCCAAAATAAAGGAGAGCACATGCTCTCCCTATTAATCAGTTATTTTACAGCAATGAGTTCTACATCAAAGATTAAGGTACTATTTGGTGGAATAGAACCAGGTACACCCTGAGCACCGTAACCCAGGTTTGCTGGAATATAGAGTGTGGCTTTACCACCCTCTTTCATAAGCTGTAGACCCTCGGTCCAGCCTGGAATGACTTGATTCAATGGGAATTCAATGGGCTCACCACGGCCATAGGAGCTGTCAAAGACCTTGCCATCAGTGAGCTGTCCCTTATAGTGAACTTTTACAACAGAAGTAGCGGTAGGCTGTTTGCCTGTACCTTCAGTAATGATTTTATACTGCAAACCTGAAGCAGTGGTTTTAACGCCGTCTTTTTTAGCATTTTCAGTGAGGAATGAATTACTTGTTGCCTCTGCTTTCTTGGTCTCGTTCAATTGCTTTTGTTGTAATTCTTTTTGGAATTCCATATACGCGGCTTGTAATTCCTCTTCAGTATAGGCAGCAGGCTTTTGTGCATGTGCATCACGGAAACCTGTAATAAATGCACCTGTTTCCAATTCAGGTGGAGTCTGCTTTGCAACTTCATAACCTAGCGCATAACTGATTTTTGCAACAGGTGCCGCATTTTTATCTGCTTTTGTGCCTAGCTCAGTCGCTGGGTGTTGAGTTGCATAATAAATTGGAACAAGGGCTGCACCAGCTAAAACAACTGCAACCACAACAGGTAAAGCTTTACTCATTGAACTATCCAGAATGAAATCTTCATAAAAACCTGGCAATGATCTTACCATGCTTGCGTAGTCGCTAGAATAATGAACAGTAAAAATGCAGGCTTTTTATATGAGGATTTTGTGTTTTGCTCAAATAAAAAAACAGGAAGCTGGTAGGTTCTTCCTGTTTTGTAAGCATAATCAGCAAATAGGGTTAATTTGGCTGATATTGATACTGCTTGGTTTGATAGGCGGGTACCTGATCCAGAATCAGACCATCAATCTCGAGCCCTGCATTTTCAAAATAAGATTTTGCCAACTCAATATCTTTGAGTTGGGTTTGAGCATATTGCACTAAACACAGGTTAAAGCCTGTAAACTGAGCAAGGGTCAAACTATCCGATGTCGCCAAAACAGGGGCGGCACTTAAAAGGATGTAATCATATTGAGCTCGGACCTGCTGGATCAGTTGGGCAATATGCGTTTGATGAGAGGATATGGAAATCTCATCACTGCTTTGACCACGACCAATCAAGCTTAAATTCGGAGATGTCGTATTTACGATAACCTGATCCAGATTGGCTTGGCCTCTTAAATATTCGGATAAACCAGTCTTTGTAGAACTATTGAAAAGTTGATCGAGTTGACCACGATAAAGATCACTATCGATGAGCAATACCTTTTTCCCTGTTTGGCTGAGATAAAGTGCCAAGTGTTGAGCAATAATATTCTGGTTCTGATCAGGAACAATGCTGGAGATAAGTGTCACATTATGCTGTCTTTGCTGTAATTTGAAAGTCAGGGTTGGAATAAACGTTTTAAGTGACTGTAATGACGCATTACTTTTTTTGCTGATTTCTGATAACTCGGCGTAGGTTTTCACCCCTACAGTTTGTTCAATCTCGTCTCGGTTGCGTACACCAGTTTTTAACATATTACGAATTAAGGCAATTAATATACCGATAAAGCCACCAACAAAAATAGACAGAACTAAAATAATGAGTTTACGTGGTTTAATTGGTCTGGTCGGCTCTACAGGATAATCCAGAATACGTAAATTGCCTGTTTCACCTGCTTTGGCCAAATTTAAAGATTGGTAGGTTCCCAATAAATTTGTATAAAGTTGGGTTTGAACCTGTACATCGCGATAATATTGCAGATATTGGCTTTGAGTGTTGGGTAGTTTCTTTAAGGCACCATTCAACTCATTAATCTTCTTATTAAACACGCCAATTTGTGCATTAATTTCCTGCATCATTGGATGTTGTGGCGTATATTGTGCCGCTAGCTCAGCCTGTTTCTGCTCCAGCTGTACTTTTTGGGTTTCCAGTTCAACACTCTGTTTTAAATAAAGCGCTGATTCCTGCTGAATATCAATGGTCCCGTGGGTTTCACGGAACGCATTGAATTTTCTTTCAGCCTGTTCCAAATTGTTCTTAAGTTCTGGTAATTGCTGATTTAAAAAAGACAAAGTTTTTTCTTTTTCAGCGGATTTAGTTGCCAGATTTTGTTCCTGATAAATTTCCAGGATATGATTGAGCACTTTTATAATATGGGCTTTATCTGTACCCTCATAATTGATGCTAATAATTCCTGTTTGTTTGGCAAGTTCCGCCGCTTTTAAATTGAGTAATATGCTTTTGACTGCTGTAAGTGTAGATTGTTTTTGAACAATATATTTTCCGTCGAGTGGCTGTTGACTGCTAATGTCGATTGCCCATGCGGTTTGGAGAGTGGCAGGTTTCGCTTTTTGATTAACCGTACCTTTAAATACTTCTAGTCCTGTCTTTTCTGATACAAGCTTAAAGCTTTGTCCATGAAAAGTTAAAATCAGGTTCTGGTCGAGATATTGTGGTGGAATATTAAAGTGATGGATAGAAAATTGAGTTTTATGATTTTTAACCTGTATTTCATCAGCTTGATAGTTGATTTGGAACTGATCAGCGCTAAGAAATTTGTTGATTAGGGACTGTTCAGGTTGAATTTGAACATCAAGGTTTAAATCCTGAATGGCTTTTGTCAGAATAGAACGAGACTGTAAAATTTCAATCTCTGTCTGGATGGATTGTGCTCCCCCCATACCTCCAAGATTTACTCCAGCCAGACTGCCTAAAGAGGCAAGTTGTGCATTTAATCCAGCTAGCCCATTTTGTTTATTATCAATAATTTGAATTTTAGCATCAACAGAATATGTCTTTTTTGCTACTTTAAGATAGGTCGCTGCACACACGAGGGCGAGCACTGTGCAAAAAACAATAAGTTTCCATTGGGTCAGCAGTGTAAACAATAATTCTCTGAGATCAATTGTATCATCGGTCAGTTGTGTATTTTGATTCATAAGGGAAACAACTATCTTAAATTTTAAAGAAATTACTTGTCGCTTTGTACGGTATTTAAACTATTCAATAGACCAATCTATGTCTATTTACCTAATTGGTCAAAGCTATAAAGTGCATTCGAGAATGGTATAATCTGATTAATCATACGTTGCCAACGAGTCAGGCCAGTTGCATCAATATAGACAATATCATTTTTTTGCATGGCAAACTGATTGGCCAAAGCTAGATTGCCTAAACTACTAAGGTTGAGTTGATAAATGGTTGAATGACGATCATTTAGATTAGTACGCATCACATAAATACGTGCCGCGCTTGCTGTATAAGGATTAATGCCTTCACTTTCACCGAGTACATCACTTAAGGTCATCCCTTGATCACGTAAAGCAAGCGCCTGATTTTTACTGGATTCACCAAGAATATAAATTTTTTGATTTTGTTTGGTATTTACGAAAACAGTATCGTTGGGCTGGATCAACAATTTATGGGGTGACAAGCCACTTTTCTCCAAAGCAACCAGATTCAGATCATAGGTGACTCCTCTGCGAATCAACTGTACAGACGTATTGTCACCAGTTTCAGGGCTAATGCCTCCCGCCATACTTAAAGCCGTATACAAACTAACAGGTTGATCATTAAGTGTATATTGCCCACTCCTCATGACTTGACCGTTTACAAAGTAGCGGTTTCCCTCATAGGACAAGATACGGACAATGACATCTGGTGTCTTTAAATATTTGGCAAACTGGCTACGCAAATAGCGGTTGGTTTCTGCTAAGGTCTTACCTGCAATATGGACTTGACCTATTAGTGGGAGTTGTATATTGCCATTACTATCAATCGGGTATCCAATGCCTTTTGTATTGTTTCCATCCTGGAGAGGAGGCGTTATTTCTGGATAAGCCCATAACTGGATAGACAGGACATCTCCCGAACTTAAGCGATATTGATGGTGTAGGGTATTAAATAAACGATCTAAATTATTTGCAGTCTGTGAAAATTGTAAATTTAATGAGGGCATGTTTTCCTGGGAAAGAGGAATAACAGTAATTTCTGCACCTTGTTCAGTACGAAAACTTCCTTCTGCAGGTAAATCATGTGTTTGAAGCCCTGAAGTGATTGCACAGCTTGCAGCACTGATACTTATTGTAAGAATAGAAAAAAGTTGGTAATACTTCACAAAAAAACCTTATTCAGTGGTATTGAAACTCAATCTTCCGCCATACTTTTTCTGATACTGTAATCAGTCAAGAAAGTAGATAGGAAGCTAAATAGCACTGATTTTATCCTAAAAACCAAGAAAAAACATAACTTCTTTTTAGGCTATATATTTTATAACGATAGGTTAGATTGTGTAAAAAATAGTTTAAAACTTTTAAATGACATCTAAGTCTTTAGAAATAAAAACATACTAACAAATTGATGGTTTTTGTTATATTATGCCGCATCGTGATCTCCCAATTCGCTGAAAAATTGAATATCTAAAAGCTTATTGAATATTTTAAGCCAGGTCATAAAGTAATGATGAAATGTATTCATTGTTAATTAGATTTGTCTTTATTTTCAATAAGCTATAAAACTTTAACTAAGCCTCTGCCGCTTTATTGGTTTTTAAGTTCAATAAGTATGTATTGGAGTAAGCAAAATGGTTGATTGAATAAGTGTGTGGTAAAATATGAAAATATTATTAACAGGTGGCGCTGGATTTATTGGGTCTGCTGTGGTTCGCCACATTATACAGAAAACAAATGATGTCGTTTTGAATATAGATAAACTCACTTATGCGGGTAACTTGGAGTCATTAAAAGAAATTAATAGAGATTCTCGTTATCAATTTCAACAGATTGACATTTGTGATGATTTAAAATTAGAACAAGCTTTTGAGCAATTTCAACCAGATGTCGTGATGCATCTAGCTGCTGAATCTCATGTTGATCGCTCTATTGATGGTCCTGCTACATTTATTCAAACCAATATTGTGGGAACATATACTTTATTGGAAGTGGCACGTAAATATTGGCAAAGTTTAGATGATAGTAGAAAGACTGGATTCCGTTTTCACCATATTTCTACGGATGAAGTCTATGGTGATTTGGATGGAACAACTGATTTATTTACCGAGACAACACCCTACGCACCAAGTTCACCTTATTCAGCAAGTAAGGCGAGTTCAGATCATCTAGTACGTGCCTGGCATAGAACCTATGGTTTACCTACGATTGTGACCAACTGTTCAAATAATTATGGTCCTTACCACTTCCCTGAAAAGTTGATTCCTTTAGTGATCCTAAATGCTTTGGATGGTAAAGCTTTACCCATTTATGGTAAAGGTGATCAAATTCGTGACTGGTTATTTGTCGAAGATCATGCCCGAGCATTATATTTGGTCGTCACGCAAGGTATGGTTGGTGAAACCTATAATATTGGTGGGCATAATGAAAAGCAGAATATTGAGGTGGTCAAAACCATTTGTAAGATTCTGGATGAGTTGAGACCACAAGCGAATGCCCAGCCTTATGAAAGTTTAATTACTTTTGTGAAAGATCGTCCAGGCCATGATCTACGTTATGCGATTGATGCTGCGAAAATAGAAAGAGAACTTGGCTGGAAACCTCAGGAAACGTTTGAAACAGGTATCCGTAAAACGGTTGAATGGTATTTAAACAATCAAGAATGGGTGCAACATGTTCAAAGTGGTGAGTATCAAAATTGGATGAAACAACAGTATCAGACTATAGAAGAAACCAATTAAGTTATTAATGTTATGAAAATATTATTGCTAGGAAAAAACGGCCAGGTTGGGTGGGAGTTGCAGCGAGCGCTTCAGCCGCTTGGCGAAGTGATTGCTTTAGATCGCCAACAGAGTTTAGAGGGGTTGAGTGGCAATGTTTCAAACTTCGCGGCAATTTCACATGTTTTTGAACAAGTTCGACCGAATATTGTAGTGAATGCAACTGCCTATACTGCTGTGGATAAGGCAGAATCTGATTTAGACCAAGCATATTTAATTAATTGTTTAGCGGTTAAACACTTGGCAGAAGAGTGTCAAAAATATCAGGCGCTTTTAATACATTATTCCACTGACTATGTATTTGATGGTAATGGTATAAATACATGGAAAGAAGATGATCATACATCTCCTGTTAATTTTTATGGCAAAACCAAGCGTGATGGTGAGATTGCTTTAGAGCAAAGTGGTACAGCATTTGTTAATTTTAGGACATGTTGGGTTTATGCTTCACGTGGTAACAATTTTATTAAAACAATGCTTAAGCTTGGTCAAATTAAAGATGAATTAAATATTATTCATGACCAAGTTGGCGTGCCAACAGGGGCTGCCTTAATTGCGGATGTAACGGCTCAAGCTATTCGTTATTATTTATTGCAATCTCCTGAGCAAAAGAAACAATTGCATGGGCATTATCATTTAGCTCCAGCGGGTGAAACGAATTGGTATGATTATGCCCAGTTTATTTTTACTACAGCAACGGAACATGGTTATGAACTTACATTAAAAAAAGTTCATCCTATAGAAACAAAAGATTATCCAACGCCAGCAAAAAGACCTTTGAATTCGAGGTTGAATACGGATAAGTTGCAACAAAATTTTGAAATACATTTACCAAGTTGGCAGCATGGTGTAACACAAGTATTAAAGGAGCTGTTTTCATGAACCCAAAACAACAACGTAAAGGTATAATTCTTGCTGGTGGTTCAGGGACTCGTTTATATCCCATCACAATGGGTACATCAAAACAGTTACTCCCAATTTATGATAAACCAATGATTTATTATCCGCTTTCAGTCTTAATGTTAGCTGGTATTAATGAGATATTAATTATATCGACCCCAGAAGATCTGCCAAACTATGAAAAAATGTTAGGTACAGGCGAAGAGATCGGTTTAAAACTTTCATATAAGGTTCAGCCATCGCCTGATGGGCTGGCTCAGGCATTTATTATCGGTGAAGAGTTTATTGGTGATGATGATGTCTGTTTGATTCTGGGTGATAATATTTTTTATGGTCAACACTTTAGTGAACAGTTATTACGTGCAGCAGCAAGAGAAAGTGGAGCGACTGTATTTGGTTATTATGTAAATGATCCAGAACGTTTTGGTGTGGTGGATTTTAATGCTTCAGGTAAGGCATTAAGTATTGAAGAGAAGCCTGAGCAGCCAAAATCAAATTATGCAGTTACAGGACTTTATTTTTACGATAATAAAGTTGTTGAAATTTCTAAAAATATTAAGCCATCGCATCGCGGAGAGCTGGAAATTACTGATGTAAATAATATTTATTTACAACAGCAAGAGCTAAATGTTGAATTGTTGGGACGTGGTTTTGCCTGGTTGGATACAGGTACGCATGATTCTTTGTTGGAAGCGAGTCAGTTTGTTCAGACGATTGAGCATCGCCAAGGGTTGAAAGTTGCGTGTTTAGAAGAAATTGCATTTTACAATGGCTGGATCAATAAAGAGCAGTTATTGATTAGAGCTAATTTCTTCAAGAAAACAGGTTATGGTCAATATTTATTGAAATTATATCAGGAACAGTAAATCTCTATTAAAGTGTAAATATAAACTATTTGAGTGAAATGAATGAATATTATTGAAACAAAAATTAAAGGCCTACTCATCCTTGAACCTCGTGTATTTGGAGATGAGCGTGGTTGGTTTATGGAGAGTTTTAACCAAAAAAACTTTGAGCAGGCTCTGGTTGAGCGTGGTCTTGAAGTTCCACATTTTGTTCAGGATAATCATTCTTATTCACAAAAAGGTGTATTAAGAGGATTGCATTATCAACTAAATCCATATGCCCAAGGTAAACTTGTTCGCGTTGTTCAAGGACGGGCCTGGGATGTGGCAGTCGATATTCGACAAGAATCACCAACATTTGGACAATGGGTAGGTGTGGAATTAACAGGTGAAAATCATAAGCAATTCTGGATTCCAGCTGGGTTTGCTCATGGGTTTATTGCACTTGAAGATAATACTCAGTTTTTATATAAAACAACAAATTACTATCATAAGGAAAGTGAGGGAGCGATTATTTGGAATGACCCTCGTATCGGAATTGAATGGCCAATAGATGAGATGGATGAGGTTTTGGTTAGTACTAAGGATCAAATAGCTTCTAAACTTGAAGATTCAAAATTATTTTAATAGGGCTCTTTATAGAAATGGGAGTAAATTCTTGAATTAACAAGTTGGTATTTATGAGTTATGAAAATAAGTAGCGCGCAAAAGGATACTTTATACCTTTTTGTATTGCAAGGTATGAATTATGCGATACCAATATTATTAATGCCATATCTAATGATTAAGCTAGGGGTTAAGTCATATGGATTAATTGGTTTTTCGACAGCTATAATTCAGTTTTTGATATTGTTTGTGGATTTTGGTTTTAATATGAGTGCAACAAAAAGAGTTGCAGTTCATAAAGACAATAAGTTGGTTTTGAGTCGTATATTTTATTCTACTATTTTTGCTAAAACTATTTTGTTGATTGTTAGTATTTTTATTTTTATTTTTATAATAAATATTTCAAAGTTTGATGAATATAAAATTGCTCTATTATGTTCTTTACCAATGCTTTTAGGTAATACTTATACTTTCACATGGTTTTATCAGGGAATAGGGAATATTAGGTTTTTATCAATTTTGAGTATGTTTTGTCGTATTTTAATTTTACCAACGATTTTTTATTTTGTACAAACCTCTCAAGACTATGTTAAAGCTATATTTATAAATTCTTTTGTGTACATGGTTATTGCATTTATATCAATTTTTTGGATTTTCAAAAATAAGATGATTGATAAGGCGAAAATATCACTAGAAAGTATAAAATTTGAAATAAAGGAAAGTTTTCCATTTTTTCTATCTACTGCTTCAATTTCCATTTATACCCAACTATTTGTTGTTATATTGGGTTTGTTTGCAACGCCTGCGATTGTTGGTATCTATACCGCGGCCGATAAGATTATTCGTGCAATAAGCTTACTATTTTATACCCCTATCAATCAGGTATATTATCCAAAGATTGCTAATATTTCATCTCAAGACCAAGAAAAAGCTCTAAGTTTATTAAGAAATGTATTTAAATTTAGTATAGCCTTGATGACATTTTTATCTCTTATTATATTTATTTTTTCATCATTTATTGAGAAAAAAATTGGTGTTGAGTATGAGGGCTTAAGTAATTTATTAAAAATATTATCTCCTGTGCCGATTGCTGTTGCCATAGGTGGGATAGCAGGTCAGTTGGGGTTAATTGCATATATTGATAATAGTAAAACAAAACAAATTTTTCAGAATATATATATAGTAGCAGGGATATTTGCTATATGTCTGGTATCTTTTTTAGCATATTTTTTTCAAGCGCAGGGAACAAGTATAGCTGTATTGTTGACAGAAAGTTTAGTCGCAATATTGATGGTCTATTACTTTAATAAATATTTGCGAGATAATAACAGTAGTAAAAATATTTTTTCTAGAATAGAAGACTAAAATATATTAAAATTAGGAAAGAAGAGAAAGATGAAATTTTTTCATTACTTGCTTAGATATAGTTATTTCAATGAAGAATGTAAAGGCCTGTCTTGTTAGCTTACTTCAAGATTTTATATTTTTTAATTATCTATAAATTGTTGAGGTTTTAGAAATGACAATAGATGTATCAATTATTATTGTAAATTACAATACATATGATCTGGTTCTACAGTGTATAGAGTCTGTCCTTAAGCATACAAAAAATATAACTTTTGAAATTATTGTAGTAGATAATAATTCTCCAAATCGAAATATTGAGCAACTTAACCTAATTTATCCACAAGTTACATTGGTTTTGAATGAAAATAATAGTGGATTTGGGATTGCTAATAATATTGGAAATAAAGTTGCTAAAGGTCAATTTATTTTTTTATTAAATTCAGATACTATTGTTATAGATAATTCGATTTATGTTTTATATAAATTTATGGTTGAGAATAAAAATGCTGGGGCATGTGGTGGAAACTTATGTGATATAGATTTGGAGCCTGCTACATCTTTTACTAGATTTATGCCATCATTGTTATCTGATATTGATTATTTGTTTTTTAATATATTGTCAAAATTAATATATGGAAATAATATTAACTATTGTTATGATAAATTACCAATTAAGATAAATGGTAATATTTCTGGGGCTGACTTAATGATTTCAAAAAAGCTTTTTGATGAATTGGGTGGCTTTGATGAAAATTTCTTTATGTATTATGAGGAAACCGATTTATTATTTAGAGTAAGGCAGAAGAATTACGAAACATTTATTGTGCCAAAAAGTAAAATTATTCATCTTGAGGGTGCTTCAGAGGCAGTTAAAGAAATTAAGTTAGATTGGACTTATGAGAGTAAGAAGAAGTATTATTTAAAAAATAAAACAAAAATTGGACTTATTGTATCTGATTTTATTTTTTACTTGACGATTTTGCAAAGATTGTTTGTTTTTAAATTGATTGGTAAAAAAGAGAAATTTAATTATTGGCTGATTTTTTATCATTGGTTTAGACGAAAATGAATTTTAGTTTAATATTTTTATTAATTATTTTGGGAAATTTATAATGCTATATTTTTTAATAGCAGCTATAATGCTGGTTTTTTCTATAATGTTGGATAAATTTCGTAATAATAATTTAAAAATATTGGTTTATATTATTTTAATTTTTATCTTAGTTTCTTTTACAGGATTGAGAGGAGATATTGATCCTGATTACTCCAATTATATAGATATATTTAATGGTGCTAGAAATAATATTAATTTGGGTGTTGAACCAGCTTTTTTTTATTTTAACAAGATCATAGCTTGTTTGAATTTAGATTTTCAATGGGTCATATTTTTAATAGCGTTGTTTTCAATTACGCTGAAAATAAATTTTTTCCTAAATAACTCTAAGAATTTTGCATTTTCAATATTAATATATTATTGTTCGATGTTTTTCTTATATGACTTTATTGCCATAAGGCAAGCTTTGGCAATGGCATTTTTTATGACTTCATTACCTTACTTGATGGAGAGAAAGTTTATACCTTATTGTTTTTTTATAATATTTGCATCATTATTTCATTTGTCTGCTTTGGTTTTATTGCCATTATATTTTTTTATTTATTATTCATGTAGAAAAATATTTTTATATTTTATTTTAAGTCTTGCTACTTTAGTTTCTGTTTTAAAAATTGATATTCAATTAGTAAGCTTGGTGTTAGGATATCTTTCTCTTCCAGGATTTGCATTAAACAAATTAGATATTTATGTACAAGAAGATGTTTTTGCTGCCTTGTCTTTTAGGCAGTTACTATTAGGCTTTATTTTTGTTTTATTTTCTTCCAGACAAGATGATAAAATAATTAAAATCTTCCTCAATATTTATATATTAGGGATAATTGTTGGTACTTTATTTAATGAAATTCCTCAGTTATCTTTTAGATTGAAAGCTTATTTTTTGTGGACAGAATCTATTCTGGTCGTTTACTATATTTGTAAAACATTTAAGAATAATGATCTGTTGAGATTTTTTGTTTACCTAATTTTAGCTGGACTATATATGTTGTCATTATATAGTTATTTGGGAGCTCTATCTGAACGACAAGGTAACTATATCTATCCTTATAAAGTATTCTTTGAGTAATATTGATGAAAATTTTATTTTATTTTACAAGTATGACTCCAGCTGGTGGGATTGAAAGAGTGATTAGCACCCTAGCCAATCATTTTAGTGATTTTCTTGAAGTTACAATTTTAGTTAAAGATCAAGCATATAGTCATTATCCACTTTCAGAAAAAATTAAGTTAATTTCTTTGGATTCAGAGCTTAAGCTTAATATGGGTAGCAGAACTAAAAGAATTGGTCAGGTGAGTATAAATCTAGTCCAAAGTGTTGCTAAATTAAAGCATCATTTGACTTTAAATAAATATGATCTCTACTATCTAGCTCATCCATTAAATGTTTTAGAATTTTTTTTAGCACATGGGATTAATAAAAATGTGATTATTTCTGAGCATGGAGGGATAAATGCATATAACTTAATTTACAAGCAAATAAAAAAATGGTTATATCATAAAGCTCGTGTTTATATTGTTCCTACACGTAGTGATGCAAAAGTATACGCGGATTTGAACTTTCCAGTTAAATATATCCCACACTTTAAATCATCTCTAAATTATGAATGTAGCGACTTATCAAAAAAAGTAGTTTTATCCATTGGACGAATGACAGAAGCAAAACGTCAATGGATTATGATTGATTTATGGCATAAAATTATATACGAGGATAATATAAAGAATTGGGAATTACATTTAGTTGGAGATGGAAACTTAAAAAAACAGTTTGAGGGCAAAATAGTTGCTCTTGAGTTACAAGATTATGTAAAAATACTACCACCAATTAAAAATGTTGATAAATACTATAAGGCTTCATCTATTTTTATGCTAACCTCTCACTCTGAAGGGTTTGGTATGGTTCTATTGGAAGCAATATCATTTGGTTTGCCTTGTATTTCTTATGATTGTCCTTCTGGTCCGAGAGATATAATTGAAAATGAGGTAAATGGGTACCTAGTACCTATGGATGATTTTGATCATCTAAGAGATGCTACTCTGAGTTTGCTCACTGATCCTGAGAAATTAAATAAGTTTGCAACTGGTGCTTATAACACTAGTTTAAAGTGGAATGATGAGGTTGTACTAAATAAATGGAAAGAAATTCTCTTTTAATTTCTGTTATTGTACCAATGTATAATGCTTCAGATACAATAATAAGGGTTTTAGATTCAATAAGAAATCAAACTCTAAAATGCAAATATGAAGTAATTGTGGTTAACGATGGTTCTAAGGATAATAGTAGGGCTCTCGTTGAGGATTATATTAATAAAAATAAAGAACTAAATGTTATTTTGCTAAATCAGCTGAATGGTGGAGTATCGAAAGCTAGAAATACAGGAATGCGTGCTGCAAATGGAGAGCTTTTAGCTTTTCTTGATTCTGATGATGAATGGTTTCATGACAAAATAGAAAAACAGGTTGGACTTTTAAAAGCTAGACCTGAAATAGATTTTCTGGGATGCGCTTTTGATGGCTTATACTTAAATAGGTTACCAGATGGGTATTTATTGAAAATCTCAATTAACCATTTGATTTATAAAAATTATTTTCAACCCTCAACCGTGATGCTAAAAAGAAATGTTTTAGATGAGATTGGTTATTTTGATGAAAATCAAAAGTATGCAGAAGAAGGGAATTATTTTATTCGAGTAGCCAGCAAATTCAATTGCTATTTTTGGAATATGAAAGTAATTAACTATGGTGATGGAAAGTCTGGTTTTGGTGTTAGTGGTTTAAGTGCGAATTTAAAAGAAATGCATCGTGGTGTTATTAAAAATCTTAAATTTGCACAAAATAAGCACTTAATTTCATTAAGTCAATATATTGTTGCAAGAGCTGTTGCTGAATTAAAATATCTAAGGCGTAAGATAATAGTTAGGTTGAATAAATGATTTCAGTTTATGGTATAGGGGGCTCAATAAAATTATTTTGGTTTTTTCTCAAAACTAAAATTTTTTATCCTCAAGCTAGACTTATCCGTTTTCCAATTGACATTAGAAATAAGCATAATATTGATTTTGGTAAAAACCTTACGACTGGTTTTGGGTGTAGATTAGAGTGTTTTCCATTAACCTCTACCAAGTCGAAGCTATTGAAAATTGGTTCTAATGTTCAGCTTAATGATTATGTTCACATTACGGCATCAACTTCTGTAGAAATTGGGGATAATGTATTAATGGCGAGCAAAATTTATATTTCTGATTGCTCTCATGGTAGCTATGCTGGGGATATACATGACAGTTCCCCTATAACTTTACCTATTGATCGACCATTAAGCAGTAAACCTGTAAAAATTGAAGAAAACGTTTGGCTAGGTGAGTTCGTATCCGTTTTACCTGGAGTTACTATTGGACGAGGTACTATTGTTGGTGCTAATTCTGTGGTTTCCAAGAGTTTGCCTCCATTTGTGATCGCAGTTGGAACTCCTGCCAAGCCAATAAAATGTTATAATTTCGATAGTCAGAGATGGGAGAAAATCTGCGAATGAAGAACGTACTAATTACTGGTGGAGCTGGCTTTATCGGTTCTAACTTGGCCTTAAAACTCATTTTTAAAGGTTATAGTGTTACGGTCTTGGATAATTTGTCTCCGCAAATTCATGGTGATAATCCAGAAGAGACATCACCATTATTTTTGAGTATTAAAGATAAGGTTAATTTCATTCGAGGGTCTGTAACCAATATAGCTGATTGGACCACGGCATTGAAAGATCAAGATGCGATAATTCATTTAGCAGCTGAAACTGGTACAGGACAATCTATGTATGAAATACAAAAATATGTAGAAGTAAATATAAATGGCACTGCCTTAATGCTTGACTTACTTGTAAATTCTTTACACACGGTCAAGAAAGTTATCGTTGCTTCTTCGCGTTCTATATATGGGGAAGGTAAGTATGTCAGTGAAGAACTGGGGGTGGTTTACCCAACACATAGATATGCTGAGTCAATGGATAGAGCTGATTTCGAAGTTAAATATCCAGGTTCTTCTACCTTAACATTGGTTGCTACAGATGAAGAGTCAAAAATACATCCGTCTTCAGTTTATGGTATCACCAAGCAAAACCAAGAACAAATGGTCTTGACAGTTTGTCCTAGTATTGGTGTTGCAGGTGTGGCTTTTCGATATCAAAATGTTTATGGTCCAGGTCAATCTTTAAAAAATCCATATACAGGTATTTTATCTATTTTTTCAACACAAATAAAAAATGGCAATAACATTAATATATTTGAAGATGGCTTGGAAAGTCGGGATTTTGTATATATTGATGATGTTGTTGAGGCAACGATTTTAGGACTTGAATCAGATACAGCAAACAATCAAGTATTTAACGTGGGAACTGGAGTAGCTACGAATGTCCTTGCCGTTGCAAATGGGTTGGTAAAAAACTATGGTATTAACGTTGAGATCAATATATCAGGCAACTATCGTCTAGGAGACATACGTCATAATTATGCTGATTTGACTAAAATTAAAAATTTATTAGGATTTACTCCAAAAATATCTTTTGAAGAGGGATTGAAAGAGTTTACGAAATGGGTCAACACTCAAGAGATCCAAGTAGACAATTATCAAAAATCAATTGATGAGATGAAATCTAAAGGTTTGTATAAGTAAATGAAAGAACTTGAGCATCTAAAGGGAAAAAAAATATTATTTTTTTGTGTACAAACTTTTGATTTGGAAAAAGGTATTGTTCAGCAATTAGAAAAACATGGTGCTCAGGTCACTTATTTCGATGAAAGACCTAAAAATAACAACTTTACTAAGGGAATCATCCGCTTAAAAAGGGATCTTTTAGAAAAGAAGATTCAAAAATATTATGACTCTATTTTGGAACAAATCCAAGCTGAGCGTTTTGATTTTTTATTGGTTAACCGAGGAGAGGTTGTTCCATCTAGCTTTCTTGAGCGTTTTATAAAGTTACAACCTGAATGTATACGGATATTTTATACATGGGATAGTTTTCATAATCATAGTCATGGCTTGGAAATTCTTAAATATTTCCAAAAGAGATTTACTTTTGATCAAAAAGATGCTGAAGAGTATAATATAGGTTTTAGGCCTTTATACTTTACTGATAAATATAAAGATATTTGTTCTAATAATACGGAAATAGATATTGACCTCTTATTTTTAGGAACAGCCCATTCAGATAGATATGTGATTAGCAGCAAAATTGCAGAGTGGTGTGTTTCAAACGACCTGATTTCATTTAACTATTATTATATGCAAGGCAAATTTGTCTACTTTTATAAAAAATTTTTTGATAAAACCTTTTATAAATTTGACTATAAGAAGTTAAGTTTTAAAGGTTTAAATTTGGATCAAATTATTGATTTTTATAAAAAGTCAAATGTAATTCTGGATATTAGTCATCCTGGACAAACAGGTCTAACTATGAGGACTTTCGAAGCATTAGGTGCAGGAAAGAAACTGATTACTACAAACACGAATATTATTGGATATCCTTTTTATAATCCAAATAATATTTTTGTGATTGATCGCAAAAATATTAAATTAGATAAAGAATTCTTTTTAAATGATTATGAGCCTCTTACTCAAAATTTGTATGAAAAATGCTCAATTCATGGTTGGTTGGTAGATATCTTTTTGAGAAATGAAATTGATGACTGGAGCAAGTAATTAGGTTCTTTAAAAGAGGTAATGACTTTCTCAATTTAGGGCCAGTATGATCTAAAAAATTGGAATTTGTGGTAAAATTTTGAGTTTAGATTATGTTGTGGTTAAACAGAGTGATTAAGTAGGATTAACTTAACTTGTGTTAGATGTAATATCGAACTACTGTTTTGTAATGATACTTTTAGCATTTTGTTGCAAGTCATAAAAACTATGTGGGGCTGCTATGATGAAAAGGCTTGTTGATATTGTTGTTGCATCAATTGCAATTCTACTCCTGAGTCCAATTTTTCTATTTGTTGCTTATAAAGTGCGTAAACATTTAGGTTCACCTATCTTTTTTTGTCAGGAACGCCCAGGAAAAGATGGTAAAATTTTTAAGATGATTAAATTTAGATCAATGAAAAATGCATTGGATCAACAAGGTAATTTATTGCCAGATGAGCAACGTATTACTCCATTTGGCCAAAAATTGCGTGCAACGACACTTGATGAAATGCCCCAATTATTCAATGTACTAAAAGGTGACATGAGTATAGTTGGCCCTCGTCCACAAATGCCTGAATTTTTGGAACATTATACTCCTAATCAAATGCGTCGTCATGAAGTTAAACCTGGAATGACAGGGTTAGCACAAGTGAGTGGACGCAATAACTTGTCATGGGAAGAAAAATTTGATTTAGATGTCCAATATGTAGAAAATCGTAATATATTATTAGATTTTAAAATTATGGTTAAAACCGTTGATGTTATGTTGAAGAGGGAAGGGGTTAATGCGCCAGATCAAGCAGTTGGTGCAAGTCGTTTCACTGGTTCACAATCCAATTCTATTGTAAAGTAAAGATTTTAAATTATGATTAAAAAAGCTATTCTACCTGTTGCTGGTTTGGGAACCCGTTTTTTACCTGCTAGTAAGTCGATTCCAAAAGAAATGGTCACTGTTGTAGATCGTCCAGCAATTGAATATGTGGTACGGGAAGCGGTAGAAGCAGGGATTGAACAAATTATTTTGGTGACGCATTCGTCTAAGGCATCAATTGAGAACTATTTTGATCGTAACTTTGAGTTAGAAACAACTTTAGAGCAAAAAAATAAATTTGATTTACTCAAGGAAATTACTGATATTTTACCTAAGCATGTGAGTGTGGTGAGTGTACGCCAACCGCAACCTTTAGGATTAGGTCATGCAGTGTTATGTGCCAAAGATATTGTCGGTAATGAAGCATTTGCGGTGTTACTCCCTGATGTTCTGGTAAAAAATCGATCTAGTGAAAATGACTTATCCCTCATGATCCAGCGTTTTGAACAGTCTCAAGCTGCACAAATTATGGTGGAAGCTGTGCCTGATCATTTAGTCGATCAATATGGTATTGTTAACGTAACCATTTCACCACAAGAGGGTGAAAGTGTTGCGATGCAAGGTATTGTGGAAAAGCCTGCTGTTGGAATTGCCCCCTCAAATTTATCTGTAGTAGGACGTTATATTCTACCTGCTGAGATTATGCCTTTATTGGAAAATACGCCTCGTGGTGCAGGAAATGAAATTCAACTGACAGATGCGATTGCGGCCTTACAGCAAATTGAAACCGTTGAAGCGTATCGTATGAAAGGGCAGACTTTCGACTGTGGTAGTAAAATTGGTTATCTTAAAGCCGTACTGCATTATGGTATTGAACATCCAAAATTAGGTGAAGCGTTTAAGGGTTTAATTCAGGAATTAGCTTTGTAGTTTAAGGTTTATCATTATGAAAATTGCAATATTTGGTAAGACCTTATATGCAGGAGTGATGTCTGCCTTACTATCTGAATCTGGACATTTTGTTTATTGGTGTACCCATTCAAAGATCACTACCGACGCGGTTCAATATTCATTTTATGATGAAAGTGTGAGTCGTTTATTGGATCAGCAAGTAGAAAGTGGTTTCCTGCATTATTGTGATTTTTTTAGTGTGCCTTTAGAGATTGATGCCTATTTCTTTAGTTTTAATCAAACACAGGAAAGCCAAGTTTTTGAGTTGTTGAATAATCTCAAGCAACGTCCAATTATCCATCCAAAATTAATGATTAACGCATCAACCTTTGGTTTGCAACGTACTGAAAAATTTAAACAAATATTGAATGATGATGATTGGGTCTATCTACCTGATATAATTCAAGAGGGAAATGCTTTACAAAGCCTGACACAGGCTAAACAATTGATTGTTGGATGTACCCAGACGGAAGTACAAAAAAAGGTTAAAGAATTATTGAGACCATTTTTCCCTTTGGACCATCATTATTTATTTATGCCAATTCTGGATGCCGAATTTACCAAATTAAGCATTTCTGGTATGTTAGCAACGCGAATCAGTTATATTAATGATCTTGCTGTTGTTGCGGAAAAGTTAGGAATTGATATTTTATCTGTGCGTCAGGGAATGATTGCTGATAATCGGATTGGTTCAGCGTACTTAGCCCCAGGTACTGGTTTTGGAGGAGAAAATTTCTCCCATGATATTTTGACTCTGGCAAATACGGTTGCGAATACAGGGGTTAAAAGTCAATTATTGGCGCAAGTTTGGGAAATCAATGAGCAACAAAAAGAGCTTTTATTTCGTAAGTTATGGAATTATTATCATGGCGATTTGCATGGAAAGACAATCGCAATTTGGGGGGCTTCCTTTAAAGAAAATACTTCTAGTGTTCAGCATTCTCCAATTCACCAAATGTTAGAGGCCTTATGGGCGCAAGGTGTAACCGTACGTTTACATGATCCGCAGGCCTTAGATGAAATTGAAGCAATTTATGGGAAGCGGAATAATCTTGTCTTGTGTCAAGATGTATATGAGGCTGTAGAAAATGTACATGGTTTATGTGTTCTAACGGCATGGAAGCAATATTGGAGTCCAGACTTCAAAGAATTATTAAAATTAATGGCACATCCTTTGCTTCTGGATGGTCGTAATATCTATAATCCACAATATGTAAAATCACAAGGTTTTGCTTATATGGGAGTGGGGCGCTAATTATGTTAAAGAATATCCATCCATTTTTAGTAAAAGACCAAGAGGTTATATTAGAAAATCTAAAGAACTTACAAGAACAAGTGAAAGAGACTCACCTAAACCAATTATTTGCTCTTGATCCTTTGCGTTTTCAGAAGTTTTCAGCTGAATATGATCAAATCGTTTTAGATTTTAGTAAGCATCGAATCAACCAGAAAATATTGGATGAGTTGATCGCATTCGCCCAAACACAAGATTTAGCAAAATGGATTAAAAAGTTATTTTCATCAGAACAAATCAATTATACTGAACAGCGTGCAGTCATGCATTGGGCTTTACGGCGACCAAAAAATAGTCAAAGTTTTGTAGCCACAAACCAACAGGTTCATACCGAACTAGAGCGTATGTATGCATTGGTTGAAAAAATTCATGCGGGGCAATATCGTGGTGCAACTGGTGAAGTGATTAAGGATGTGGTGAATATTGGAGTAGGGGGGTCAGATTTAGGTCCTTTAATGGTGACCCATGCGCTTTGTGACTACAAGGTTGCAACAGCTAAACCACTGGATGTTCACTTTGTTTCAACCATGGATGGCAGTCAGCTCTCTGATTTACTTCATCAATTAAGACCCGAAACAACGCTGTTCATTATCTCGTCCAAGTCTTTTGGTACGATTGATACGCTTTCCAATGCACAAACTGCACGCCAGTGGCTGGAAAAAACATTAAATGCAGATGATACCATACTCAAGCATCATTTTATTGGTGTTTCTACAAAACCAGACAAGATGACTGCGTGGGGCATCGCACCAGAGAATCAATTATTACTATGGGATTGGGTTGGTGGTCGTTATTCGCTTTGGTCATGTATTGGTTTACCAATAGCATTAACCATTGGTATAAATGGATTTAAGCAATTATTAGCAGGCGCTTATGCCATCGATCAGCATTTCCAGACTGCACCATTTCAACAAAACATCCCCGTACTAATGGGGTTATTAGGTGCTTGGAATAATAATTTCCTCAATATTCAAACTCATGCTGTACTTCCCTATGATGGTCGATTGAAATATTTCGCCGCATATTTACAACAGCTTGAGATGGAGTCTAATGGTAAATCCATTCAGCGTAACGGTGAGAAAGTTGATACATCCACCTGTCCGATTGTATGGGGTGAAGTGGGTCCCAATGCACAACATGCCTTTTATCAACTGTTACATCAAGGCACACACTCAGTCAGCTGCGATTTTATTGCCCCCGTAAAACGGTATAATTCAAATCAATTCACTTACGCAAAAAATGCGGATGCATTGGTAGAACAGCACCATTTAGCATTGTCCAATTGCTTGGCACAATCTCGTTTGCTTGCATTTGGCAATCAGGCACTCTCAGCCGATGAGCTGAAAGATTTGCCTAGTTATAAGCAATATGAAGGTAATCAACCGAGCTCAACCATTCTATTAAAAGAGTTGAATCCCTATAGCTTAGGGATGCTGATCGCATTGTATGAACATAAAGTGTTTGTACAATCAGTGTTATGGAATATTAATCCTTTTGACCAATGGGGTGTCGAAAAGGGTAAAGAAATTGCCAATCAACTTTTACCTATTTTAAATGGTGAACAAGGTGATTTATCTGGATTTGATACCTCAACTCAAGGTCTACTTAAAATATTATTAGGAAAAACAGATGGCTAAGATTCTAGTGACAGGTGGCGCTGGCTATATTGGTTCTCATACTTGTGTTGAATTACTGAATGCAGGACACGAAGTCATTGTATTTGATAATTTATCGAATAGTTCTGAAGAGTCATTAAATCGTGTCCAGCAATTAACCAACAAAACTTTGGTTTTTGTACAAGGTGATATTCGCTTTGAAAAGGAACTTGATCAAGTTTTTCAGGAACATAAGATTGATGCGGTAATTCATTTTGCGGGTTTAAAAGCAGTCGGTGAGAGTCAAAAGATTCCATTGACCTATTTTGATCATAATATTGCTGGCAGTATTCAGTTAATGAAGTCGATGGAAAAAGCAGGTGTATTTACACTGGTATTTAGTTCATCGGCAACGGTTTATGGTGAATTAAACCCATCGCCATATCAAGAAGATATGCCATTGAGTTTACCAAATAATAATTATGGCTATACAAAATTGATGATTGAGCAAATGTTACAAAAAATCGCGTTAGCTGAAATGCGGTGGTCGATTGCGTTATTGCGCTATTTTAATCCAGTAGGGGCTCATCAAAGTGGTCAAATTGGGGAGGATCCACAAGGAACACCAAATAATTTGATGCCTTATGTCACTCAGGTTGCTATTGGGCGACGTGAAAAGCTTTCAATTTTTGGAAGTGACTATCCAACTGCGGATGGAACATGTGAACGAGATTTTATCCATGTTGTTGATTTAGCCAAGGCGCATGTTTTAGCAGTAACCAATCGCTTGGATCAGCAGGGATGTCGGGCGTGGAATATTGGAACTGGCATTCCAATTTCAGTTTTACAAATAAAAGAAACCTTTGAAAAAGTAAATAGAATTGTGATTCCGACAGAGTTTGTTCATCGAAGAGTTGGGGATTTAGCAGCCTTTTATGCTGACGCTTCTCGAGCAAAAAATGAACTAGGTTGGCGACCTCAATATACCTTAGAGGATATGTTGGCAGACAGCTGGAATTGGCAAAAGCAAAATCCAAATGGCTATAAGAGTTAGCAAGCCAATTGATATTATTCAACACTGAAAGGTGTGTTTTAAAAAAGCGATTCCTATAATTTACAGGAATCACTTTTTAGCTGATTCAGATTAAGCTTGGATTAAATTGGTTAATTCACCTACATAATGTTGCATTGGTTGTGGATTCTGATCAGCACGACTTTCAATATTTAAACGCAATAAAGGTTCAGTATTCGAGGCGCGTACATTTAAACGCCATGCACCAAAATCAAGGCTAACCCCATCAGTACGATCAACCTGTGGATTTTGGTCAGCATAATGATCAAAAATCTTTTGAACGGTTGCTTGAGTATCAACGACTTTAAAGTTGATTTCACCGCTACATGGAAATTTGGCAATCATATTTTGAACCAATGTTGAAAGTGTTTGATCTGTCTCTGATAATAAAGCAATAGTCAGTAACCATGGAATCATGCCGCTATCACAATAAGCAAAATCACGGAAATAGTGATGTGCACTCATCTCTCCACCGTAAACAGCATTATGTTCACGCATCACATCCTTAATAAAGGCATGACCTGATTTTGACTGTACCGCGATGCCTTGATATTGGTCGACAATATCAAAGGTATTCCAGACAAGACGAGGATCATGTACGATTTTTTCGCCTGATTGCTTGATCAAGAATGCTTGAGCCAATAAACCAACGATGTAATACCCCTCAATAAACTGTCCTTTTTCATCAAACAGGAAGCAACGGTCAAAATCACCATCCCATGCAATCCCCATATCTGCCTTATGCGCAAGTACAGCATCACGGGTACTATCACGGTTTTCGATTAAGATTGGGTTAGGAATCCCATTTGGGAAAGTTCCATCCGCTTCGTGATGAATTTTAATAAACTCAACAGGGATATTTAGTTGTTGGAATTTTTGTTCAATGGCATCAATGACATGACCTGCGGCACCATTTCCTGCATTCACCACAAGTTTAAGTGGCTTAATTTTTTGTGGGTCAATATAAGTGAGTAAATGGTCAATAAACTCAGGCAAGATATTATAGTTTTCAGTTGTGCCTTTTTGTTCAACCTCTGCAAATTCACCTGATTCAGCCAGTGCCTGTATCTCTTTTAAACCTGTATCAGCACTAATGGGACGTGCATTTTCACGCACCAATTTCATACCATTATAATCCATTGGGTTATGGCTCGCCGTGACTTCAATGCCACCCTGAACATCTAAATGAAACGCTGCAAAATAGACTTCTTCTGTGCCTGTCATACCCAAATCTAAAACATTGACACCTGCATCATTTAAACCGCGAATAGTGGCTTGTTTTAAGCCCTCACTACTCAAACGGATATCACAACCAATTACGACCTTTTTAGGTTGATAAATTTGTCCATAGGCACGTCCAATTTTATAGGCAATTTCTTCGTTGAGTTCTGTACCAAGTTTGCCACGAATATCATAGGCTTTAAAGCAGGTGAGTTGAGTCATTTTTTATTTACACAGTGGTTTTAAATGCCTTGCAGTATACAAAGACTTGACTGGCTTGAACAACTATAGATACAGATTTCATCCCTTTTATAACTGCCTTAATTAGATGTATTGATTTCAAGCAATACAAGTGATTTCATTATTATAGGTAATAAAAAATGGTTGTTCCACGTGAAACAACCATTTTCATTAAAAAGTCCCCCTTTGAAAAAGGGGGATGAGGAGCGATTATAGCTCCGCAAGGGGATTCTAAGCAGATTTTGCCAACACTTCCGCCATCGCTTGTGCAACTTTATACACATTATTCATGTTTAAACCCGCAACGCAGATACGACCACTACGCACCAGATAGATTGCATAGTCTTCACGTAAAGTATCCACTTGCTCAGCAGTCAAACCTGTGTAGCTAAACATACCTTTTTGATTGACAAGGTAGCTAAAGTCACGTTCTGGCAATGCTTTAGTCAACTCATCTTTGAGGATGCTACGCATTTTAATAATACGTTCACGCATCTCTTTGACTTCATCCTGCCATTGTTGGTTTAAGTCGGTGTCATTTAAGACCTGATCAACCAGCCATGCACCAGTAGTTGGTGGGCTAGAATAGTTGCGGCGTACGGTTGCCTTTAACTGACCAAATGTGCATTGTGCTGCTTCAGCATCATCACATACAAAGGTTAAGCCGCCCACACGCTCACCATAAAGTGAGAAGATTTTAGAGAATGAGTTGCTGACAATAAAGTTTAAGCTTGCCTGGTCTAAAGCACGGATTGCATAGGCATCTTGCTCCATACCATCACCAAAACCTTGATAGGCGATATCGAGGAATGGAATTAAGTTGCGTTCTTTTAATATCGCGATGACCTGATCCCATTGGGCTGGATTGAGATCTGCACCCGTTGGGTTATGGCAGCAAGGATGTAACAACACAATGCTTTGCTCAGGCAATGTTTTCAGTGTTGACAACATGCCATCAAAGTCAACGCCACGCGTTTTGGCATCAAAATATGGGTAGAAATGACTCTTGATTCCCGCGCCATTGAAAATAGCAACATGGTTATCCCAAGTTGGCTGACTCACCCAGACCTCTGAATTTGGGAAATAGGTTTTTAAGAAGTCCGCACCGACCTTTAATGCACCTGAACCACCCAATGTCTGGATTGTTACAGCACGACCCTGCTGAACTGCTGGACTATTTGCACCAAACAACAACGCCTGAATCGCCTCACGATAAGGTTTGAAACCTTCCATTGGAAGATAGAGCTTGGTTTGGGTATTTTTAGGTGCAATACGTTTTTGCGCTTCGATAATGGTATCTAGCTGTGGAACAATACTGTCTTCGTTATAGTACAAACCGATACTAAGATTAACCTTTTCAGCGCGTGGATCAGTGTTGAACTGCTCCATCAAAGAGAGAATTGGATCGCCTGCATAAGGTGGGATATGTTGAAACATTAACAATGTCCTTTTATTCAACAAGGGGCATGGATGTGTCTTGAGGAGCGTTGCTCCAGATGCCCAATAATGTACCAATAAAGCCAATATGAAGCACGCTGTTATTTGCATTTCTAGTGCAGTATTTACTTACAAATTTTGTGGAGAATGGACTCATGATAAGGATTGTTTACAATCAGGCTGTCATACCATCGTCGTAAGATAGAAAGCCTAAATAATGAAAAAGAGAGATAAGTTAAAATCGAAAACAGGAAATTTATTATTATAATTATTTGTTTTATATTGTTTTAATATGGATTTCTATTTAGTTTTAATTAGCTTTCATGGTGCCTCAAGGGAATATGGTTGACCAGATCAGTCTTTTTTATTGTCGACAATCCTATTGCAATTTTTCTTATATCTCGTTATAAAATCATAAAAATGGTAGAGATTGTCGACAATATGCAAGATACCCTTGTTCCACAAGCCATCAGCACAAGTCAGGGAATGACCTTGACGGAACACGTATTCAAGCAAATTCAATCGGCAATCGTACTTGGACAGATTCCCGCAGGTAGCAAGATTTCAGAACCTGAGTTGGCACGGATTTATGGTATTAGTCGTGGTCCACTACGGGAAGCGATTCATCGTCTGGAAGGGCAGAAGCTGGTTGAACGTACTGCCCATGTCGGTGCTAGGGTGGTTTCGCTTTCATTACAACAGTTTAAAGAGTTGTACCAGATTCGGGCTTCATTAGAGGGTCTGGCCTGTAAATTGGCGGCACAGCATATTGATAAAAAACAAATTCTAGCCTTGCGTGACGTGTTGCGCATGCATGCCGAAGATGAAAATTTTAAAGCAGGTAAGGGTTATTACCTACAAGAAGGTCAAGACGATTTCCATTACTGCATTATTAAAAGTAGTGGCAACAAAACCTTAGAAAAAATGTTATGTGATGAGCTGTATCACCTCATCCGTATGTATCGAATCCAGTTTTCAAATACCCCTGATCGTCCAAGTAAGGCTTGGGACGAACATATCCGCATTTTAGATGCGATTGCTGATGGTGACGGTGAACTCGCCGAAATGCTGATGCATCGTCATATCAATGCATCCTACAAAATTGTTGAGCAAACATTGCTGCACACTCAAGGAGAATATCAACATGGCTAAATCTGCTGGTCAGCTATTCCGCGACGCGGTCGCAAATGAAAAACCATTACAGGTGGTGGGGGCGATCAATGCCAACCATGCGTTATTGGCAAAACGTGCGGGCTATAAAGCGATCTATTTGTCAGGTGGTGGGGTTGCTGCAGGTTCGTTGGGGTTGCCTGATTTGGGCATTAGTAACCTTGATGATGTGTTGACTGATGTACGCCGTATTACTGATGTCTGTGACTTACCCTTATTGGTTGATGTGGATACAGGTTTTGGTGCGTCAGCATTCAATATTGCACGTACCACTAAATCAATGATTAAGTTTGGTGCTGCTGCGATGCACATCGAAGATCAGGTTGGAGCAAAGCGTTGTGGCCACCGTCCGAATAAAGCCATCGTAACACAACAAGAAATGGTAGATCGTATTAAAGCGGCAGTCGATGCGCGTACCGATGAAAACTTTGTGATCATGGCGCGTACCGATGCACTTGCGGTTGAGGGTTTACAGGCTGCCATTGACCGTGCGGGTGCATACATTGAAGCGGGTGCAGATATGCTGTTCCCTGAAGCAATCACTGAATTGGCAATGTATAAGCAATTTGCTGACCTGACCAAAGTTCCAGTTTTAGCAAACATCACAGAATTTGGTTCTACGCCATTATTTACCACTGAAGAACTCGCTTCTGCTGATGTGAGCATTGCGTTGTACCCACTTTCAGCATTCCGCGCGATGAACAAAGCAGCGGAAAATGTGTATGTGACTTTACGTCAGGAAGGCACACAAAAGAACCTTGTTGACACCATGCAAACCCGTCAGGAATTGTATGAGCGTATTAATTATCATGCGTTTGAACAATATCTTGATGCATCGTTTGAAAAAAATAAATAACCCAACTTAATAGATAGAAAAGGACAATCTTATGAGCTCTAATGAAACACCAGTAGGCTTTAAGCCAAAGAAATCGGTTGCACTCAGTGGTCAAGTTGCAGGGAACACTGCATTATGTACCGTTGGGCGTAGTGGTAATGACTTACACTATCGTGGTTATGACATTCTTGATCTTGCAGTCGGCAGTGAGTTTGAAGAAGTCGCTCACTTACTTGTACATGGCAAACTCCCAAATAAAGCTGAACTCAAAGCCTATAAAGCTAAACTTAAAGCGCTTCGTGGTTTGCCAGCAGCATTGAAAACCGCACTTGAACAACTTCCACCATCTGCGCACCCAATGGATGTGATGCGTACTGGTGTATCAGTTCTCGGTTGTTTAACCCCAGAACATGAAGACCATAATGAGGCAGGTGCAAAAGATATTGCTGATAAATTGATGGCAAGCTTAGGTTCAATGTTGTTGTATTGGTATCACTTTAGCAACAATGGTCGTCGTATCGAAGTTGAAACCAATGATGATTCGATTGCTGCACATTTCCTCCATTTACTTCATGGTGAAGTACCATCTGAAGAATGGATTCAAGCAATGCATACCTCTTTGATTCTGTATGCAGAGCATGAGTTCAACGCGTCTACATTTACTTCTCGTGTTGTGGCAGGTACAGGTTCAGATATGTACTCAGCCATCACTGGCGGTATCGGTGCACTGCGTGGTCCAAAGCATGGTGGCGCAAACGAAGTTGCATTCGTGATTCAACAACGTTATGACAATGCCGATGAAGCAGAAGCCGACATCCGTAGCCGTGTTGAGAAAAAAGAAGTGATCATCGGTTTTGGTCACCCTGTTTATACCATCTCTGATCCACGTAACGAAGTGATCAAGAAAGTGGCACGTGATCTTGCCGAAGCGCAAGAAAATACCAAGATGTACTTGATCGCTGAGCGTTTAGAAGCAGTGATGAAAGAAGTGAAGAATATGTTCCCGAACCTTGACTGGTTCAGTGCGGTGAGCTATCACTTGATGGGTGTTCCAACAGCAATGTTCACCCCATTATTTGTGATTGCACGTACAGCAGGTTGGTCAGCACACGTAATTGAACAACGTCAGGACGGTAAGATCATTCGTCCAAGCGCGAACTATACTGGCCCTGAAAACTTAGAATTCAAACCATTGGCGGAGCGTGGTTAATGACAAATCAATACCGTAAACCGCTGCCAAATTATAATGGCAATACCCAGCTCGAATACTATGACGTGCGTCAAGCCGTTGAAGATATTCAGCCAGGCGCATATGCAACTTTACCATACACCTCTAAAGTGTTGGCTGAGCAGCTTGTGCGTAAAGCTGATGCAGAAAACTTAACCGACTATTTAAAGCAACTGATCGAACGCCGTCAGGACATGGATTTTCCTTGGTACCCTGCACGTGTGGTGTGTCACGACATCTTGGGTCAAACGGCATTGGTTGACCTTGCTGGCCTACGTGATGCGATTGCCGATAAAGGCGGCGACCCATCTAAAGTCAATCCTGTTGTGCCGACTCAATTGATCGTAGACCACTCATTGGCAGTGGAATATGGCGGTTTTGACCCTGATGCGTTTGAGAAAAACCGTGCAGTGGAAGATCGCCGTAATGAAGACCGTTTCCACTTTATTGAGTGGACCAAGACCGCATTTAAAAATGTTGACGTGATCCCTGCGGGCAACGGCATCATGCATCAGATCAACTTGGAGAAAATGTCTCCAGTGATTCAAAACCGTGATGGCTTGGCGTTCCCTGATACCTGTGTTGGTACAGATTCACATACCCCCCATACCGATGCGCTTGGCGTGATTTCTGTGGGTGTAGGTGGTTTAGAAGCTGAAAACGTCATGCTTGGTCGTGCATCCTGGATGCGCCTGCCAGACATTATCGGTGTTGAGCTAGTGGGTCAGCGTCAAGCAGGCATTACTGCAACCGATATCGTACTGGCTTTAACCGAGTTCTTGCGTAAAGAGCGTGTGGTTGGTGCATATTTAGAGTTTTTTGGCGAGGGTGCGGACAGCATGTCTGTGGGTGACCGTGCTACGATTTCTAATATGACCCCTGAATATGGTGCAACCGCTGCCATGTTCTATATCGACCAAAACACCATTGACTATTTACGCCTCACAGGTCGTGAAGATGCACAAGTGGCATTGGTTGAGCAATACGCGAAAGAAATCGGTCTTTGGGCATCTGATATGATCAAGGCTGAGTACCCACGTGTACTACGTTTCGATCTTTCAACTGTAACCCGTAATATTGCTGGCCCATCAAACCCACATGCACGTGTATCTACGGCTGATTTGGCGGCAAAAGGTATTGCAGGAAATTTAGAAGCGGCTAAAGCACAAGAAGCAGAAGGCTTAATGCCTGATGGTGCGATCATTATCGCGGCGATTACATCTTGTACCAATACCTCAAACCCACGTAATACCGTTGCGGCAGGTTTATTGGCACGTAAAGCCAATGAACTTGGTTTAGTGCGTAAACCTTGGGTGAAATCGTCTTTTGCACCTGGTTCTAAAGCGGCTGCATTGTATCTTGAAGAAGCTGGCGTACTGAAAGACCTAGAGAAACTTGGTTTTGGTATCGTGGCGTATGCATGTACTACCTGTAACGGTATGTCAGGTGCGCTTGATCCAGTGATTCAACAAGAAATTATTGATCGTGACTTGTATGCGACTGCAGTACTTTCAGGTAACCGTAACTTTGATGGCCGTATCCATCCATATGCAAAACAGGCGTTCTTGGCATCGCCTCCGTTGGTTGTGGCTTATGCGATTGCAGGAACCATTCGTTTTGACATCGAAAAAGATGCACTCGGTACAGATAAAGATGGTAATCCAATTTACCTGAAAGACATCTGGCCATCTGATGCTGAAATTGATGCGCTGGTAAAAGAAGCGGTGAAGCCTGAACAATTCCGTAAAGTCTATATTCCAATGTTTGATTTGGGTGTGACGGAAGAAGCTGAAAGCCCATTGTATGATTGGCGTCCAATGAGTACCTACATCCGCCGCCCGCCATATTGGGAAGGGGCATTGGCTGCACCGCGTACCTTAGCCAACATGCGTCCGCTTGCGATTTTGGGTGACAACATTACCACTGACCATTTATCACCATCCAATGCAATTATGATGGATTCGGCTGCGGGTGAATACCTACACAAAATGGGTGTACCTGAAGAAGACTTCAACTCATATGCAACGCACCGTGGCGATCATTTGACTGCACAACGTGCAACATTTGCCAACCCGAAATTGTTTAATGAAATGGTGGTTCGTTCAGACGGCACTATTAAACAAGGTTCAAAAGCGCGTGTAGAGCCAGAAGGCGAAGTGATGCGTATGTGGGAAGCGATTGAAACCTACATGAACCGTAAGCAACCATTAATCATTGTGGCAGGTGCGGATTATGGTCAGGGTTCAAGTCGTGACTGGGCTGCTAAAGGTGTTCGTCTTGCAGGTGTGGAAGCGATCGTGGCTGAAGGTTTTGAGCGTATTCACCGTACTAACTTGGTGGGTATGGGTGTTTTACCGCTTGAGTTTAAAGCTGGTGTGAACCGTAAAACATTAGGTTTAGATGGTACTGAGTTGTATAGCGTGATTGGTAATATTGCACCGCGTTCGACTCTAACTTTAGTGATTGAGCGTGCTACAGTGGATGGTAAGGAAGAGATTCTTGAAGTGCCTGTCACTTGCCGCCTAGATACAGAAGAAGAAGTGTCTGTGTATGAAGCGGGTGGGGTATTACAACGCTTTGCGCAGGATTTTTTGGAAGGTCAAGTGGCGTAAAATATTGTATTTTTTGAAAAATCCCTCTATTCTTTTAGAGGGATTTTTTTATGAAAAAAATATATGATTACAAGTCTTTCGCTTGAGAATTTTAAATCTTTTAAAAGTCTAGATAATTTAAAAATAAAGCCATTAACTATATTATTAGGACGTAATAGTTGTGGTAAGTCTTCAATAATTCAGAGTCTACTACTTTTAAAACAGACAATTAGTGAAGAAAATGATTCAGAACTTAATGTTGAAGGTAAATATCTAAAGTTTAGTAGTTTAAAAGATATTAGTTATGGAGTTCCTAAGATTAACCAAGCAGCTATTTCTTATAGAATTGGTATTGAGAAAAGTGGCGAATTAGCTAATATTGATCTTGAGTTTAAGAATAAAAAATATGAAGACTCATATATTCCAAAGTTAAGTAAATTTATTTATTCGAATAATAAAATTGAAATTGACTTTAAAAAAATTAGTCATAATGTTTTGTCGAAAAATATGAAGAATATTCTTTCTGATGTAAAGAAAAATAAAAAATTTAAGGACATTAAAACAAATGGTAAGTTGGAAGCATTATTTAAAAACTTTATGCCGATCAATATTAGATTGAAAGATCATCAAGGTTTTGTATTTCCTATATATTTTGCATTTGATGAAATTTTTTTGGATACTTTTTATCAAGATTTAAGAAAAATAAAATATTTAAGTCCTATTAGAGCCAATCCAGAAAGAATTTATATCCACTATTCTAACAATGCTTTAGATATCAATGAAAATGGAGCCAATAGTGCTCATGTATTATGGTCAAAGAAAAATGAAATAGTAGAATTTAATAATGAAAAATTGAAACTACTAGATGCTCTACATAGTTGTATAGCAATATTGGGATTAGGACAAGAGATTTCTTCTGAAAAAATTAGTGAAATGGTTTATCAAATTGGATTGAAAATAAAGGATTCTAATGCAGCAGTATCACTAGCTGACGTAGGGTTCGGTTATTCACAAGTATTACCAGTTATTTTATTAGGGTTGCTGAATAATAATGATAATTTATTATTGATAGAACAACCAGAAATACATTTGCATCCATCCAGTGCATCAAAATTAGCAGATTTATTTTTAATGTTTATTAAAGGGAAGAAGAAATTTATTATTGAGACACATAGTCAGGAATTGATTAATAAGCTTAGATTGCGAGTAATTGAAAACCCATTACTAAAAGAATATATTAATATTGTTTTTATTGATCAGGATGAGAATGGTACGCAAATTAAGCAATTTGAAATTGATGAGACAGGTATGTTTCCTGAATGGCCTAGAGGTTTTTTAGATGAATCTGAGAATATTGCTAGAGAAATTTTAAAAGCTAGGGTGAAATCAAGAAATGCCTGATATTACATTATGTCCACATTATTTGGTTGATTATCCTTACAAAGATGCTATTCAAATTGAAGATAATATAATAAATAGCTTAGTAAGAATATTTGAAACTATAAATAATGAAAAAGATATTCAATTAATTATTTCAGAAAAAATATATGAGTTACATCAAAACAATTATCCATGGAATCTATATGAAGATGAAAAGTGGTCAGGGGTCTTAAATTTATGGAGTAGCGCCATAGTACCTGAGTTAGGTCGAGCTAAAATTCTATCTCATTCAAATAATAGTGAAAATATATTAGATAAACCCTGTAGATTTTTATTAGATTCAACACAACTAATCTTTCAGGATTTTTTAAAAGATTTTGGTAAATATAAGATAGCTAGAGTCAAACATGAAGAAGCTATATTTACTCATGAAAATTGTTGTTATCCAATAGATTATAAGGGTTACCTAATCTTAAATGAAAAGCTATCTAATGTTGGAATTTTACTGAATCCATGGCTAAGGGTTTATCCTGCAAATATTCCATTGCCAACTTCTGGTCATTATAAGTTTATACCACCAAATACATGGTGTAATTCACTTAATCCAATTCGTCACCATAAAGCTCCTTATGGATTTATAGATCATAAAGGACATATATGGAAAATGGATACATTACATAGAGATCATTGGGATGTGCAACTAAGTTCTGAAAGTTCAAGAGGAAATTATCTTAATGTGACTCCTGAAGGAAAAATATTAGAGAGAAAATAACTCTATAATTAACCCAAGAGCCACCACCATTCGTCAGAAAGGACAATCTTTAATCTATGTTATCACGCTATAGTATATGTACCATTTCTAAAATCTATGGAGAACAAAAATGGTCATAGCTGGCGAAAAACCTGGTATCGGCTTTTATTTTTGTGTCCAATGCGGACACCGCACCTATTTAGAAATTGGTACTGATCGTTTACCTCCGTGTACCAAATGCCTTGGCAATCAATTCAACAGTAAGAATGCCTAAGCCGCAAAATACCAAATAGTTACCCACTGTTTGAATAAAAGCCCTGTCACTCGATAGGGCTTTTTTGTTACCTTAAAATATGAAATAACAAGAAATACGCCTCAAGGAAAAATAAGGAAAACCCAGATGGAAACAATATTAGGACTTTGTATCGGCGTAGGATTAAGTGCAGCCTGTGGTTTTCGAGTCTTTGTTCCTTTGTTGGTGATGAGTATCGCAACTCTCATGGGATGGTATGAACCAGCAAAAGGTTTTGAATGGTTGGCATTGCCCGCCGTGTGTGCTGCGCTTGGCTTTGCCACTCTCTGTGAAATCGCTGCCTACTATGTGCCTTGGGTTGATAATCTTTTGGATACCATCGCCACGCCTGCGGCAGTGGTTGCTGGAACACTGACCACAATGGCGGTCAGTAGCGGGGAAATGTCTCAGTTCGCCACATTGGCGGCTGCGATTATTGTCGGTGGTGGAACGGCAGGCGTGGTGCAAATGAGTACCGTTGCGGCACGTGGTGTCTCAACTGCAACCACAGGTGGACTCGGTAATTTTGTAATCGCAACAGGTGAGTTGATTGGCTCGGTCTTGTTGTCGATTTTGGCATTTATTATGCCTGTGCTGATTACGGTGTTGGTGATTGTTTTAGTGATTGTGGTCGCACGTTGGGTACAGAAAAAAAGACAAAATAATCTTGATCAGTCAGCTTACTAAAGAAAAAGGTTGAACATGGACTCAGATAACCTAAGAAACATCATACAGAATTCATTTAATCAAGCTGTTCAATATTGTGATGCTTCTGAGTTGGAAAAACTTGACTGTGAAGACCGATTGCGTAATGCAAATCGTAGTCGGGTATGGATTGAAACCTTGGCAAAATCGTTGCTGAAAGCCTCTCAATTAGAAATTTCAATAGAAAAATATCAAGCGTTTTATCGCAAGAATCGAAAAAATGATCATCAGGTTGATAACAATGCACAGATGTTCGGCTTAACTGAATTTCTGTTTGATATTGTGATTGCGGAAATGGTCGAGTTTGATACAGCCAGTAAAAAGAGGAATATCAAGTCAAAATATACAAAGCTTCAGGTGATCCGAAAAGCAGTCTGGATTATCGAATGTGAGTTTCAGCGTAAAGATTCAAGAGCGTTATTGCTTGATATGAACAAGCTGGTTTTAGGGCGGGCTGAGCATAAGCTGTTTATTATGAGCCAGGATGAAAGCGAAACCCAGGATTGGGCAATTGAAACTTTTAATGTGCTTTCAAAAGATGATGATGCGAAGATTTTTCTGGCACGGATACCGCATCCTTGTGATTGGGGCAAACAACACAATAAAGTTGAAGTATTTGAAATCCCTTATATAAAAGAGAAAAATACCAATAAGGTTGACCAGAGTACAAAGATATTGCCTCAAGTGATTTGAAACAATAAGATTGAAATTTAACAGTTTTATGTAGTGAAGTTAAATTGTCCAGTTTAGTCCATAAGGGAAACAGATTTTTAGGGTTCAATATCATGAATGGATATATTGACCATCGAAAAACTGTTTAAAACAGAGTAAATTACCATCACTTTTTGATTTTGCGTTTCAATCTATGGCAATCACCTGGATTCTATTCACTCTCATGGCCGCTTTCATGCAGGCATGGCGTAACGCATTTCAAAAACAACTCAGTACCACAGTTGATGTCTATGGAACGACGCTGGCTCGATTTCTATTTTCGCCCATCTTTGCCTTTGGCTATCTGGCGTTTCTCTATCTGCACCAACCTGTCACAGCGCAGATTCATTTCTCCCATAAATTCTGGTTCTATGTGGTAATTGCAGGCACTAGCCAGATTTATGCCACAGCATTAATGGTCAAGTTGTTTCAGCAGAAGAACTATGCGATTGGCGTTGGGCTGGCTAAAAGTGAAGCCATTCTGGCGGCTTTAGTTGGTATTTTGTTCCTACAGGAACACTTAACCGCCTGGGGCTGGGTCGGCGTATTGATTGGTGCTGTGGCGGTCTTTCTACTGAGTAAAGGCCGTCAACACACCGAACTTCCATTTAAAACCTTGATGATTGGTTTAGGGAGTGGATTATGCTTTGCCATCACTTCATTACTGGTGAGGGAAGCCAGTCTGGAGCTGACCATGTTGCCATTCCTGCATCGTGCAGGATGGGTGCTTTGTAGCCTGATCAGCTTTCAGTGCATTGTACTTTTACTCTATCTGGGGATTTTTAGCCGAAAGACACTTTATAAAATGTGGCAGCGTCTTGGCCTAACCTTACGTGTGAGTATCTGTAGCTTTCTCGCTTCAGTCGGCTGGTTTAGTGCCATGAGTATGCAAACGGTGGCAATTGTCAAAACTTTGGGACAGGTGGAAATTCTATTTAGCCTACTGATCTCGGCCTTTTTCTTTAAGGAAAAACTCGCCAAAACTGATCATTTGGGTTTGTGGCTGGTGATTGTGGCAGCGATTATGGTGATTTGGGCTTAAATCTGTTTTTTAAATGAAAAAATACACAGATAAAATAGGATATATCGGAAGATAAGTGGCAAATCTATACTCTATTTGGAAAATAATTCCAATTATAAAACTGGATACGCAAAATTATTTCATGACTGGCTAAAAATAGTAATTTTTAGGAAAACAATCCCACAGCAATCTGCCTAAACTATGTCTCAAGGGTGTGAAAGGGATCGAAAAGAGTAGCATGCACCGAAGCTTATAAAGCAAGTGTGTACTTACCCAAAAGGTCTCGATTCGGCTTAGGACGCTATAGATCAAAAGTTTATAGGCAGAGGTTATAACTTACAAAGTTATAGGTGTTGAAGTAAACAACATGTTTTCCCTTGATACCCTGAAAAATTTAATGAAATAGAATATGACCAATCAGACTTAAATAATAAAAACCACATCAATAAAATCTAATATAAATGTGAGGTTAATCCGTAAAGCTTTGCTATTTTGAATATAAGTCGATGTTTTTATATTAAAAAACAAAATGATATAATTGGAACAATAGGTAAAACCAAAAGATGATCACAGGAAATAGGTCAGAACAATAATGAATGAGTTTGAGCTTAAAATACGCTATCCACATCATGTCAACCGAAATGAAATCGATCATTTGGGTGCATTTGATTTAGCGACTATTTTAACGAAATTTGACGAAATGGCATGGCGTCAGCAACTTGTTCGTCAACTACAGCTCAATGGATCAGATACCAGCTTTATTGTCACTGATGGCTATTCGGGACAAACGCTCTCGATTACGCTGGATGCCTTTGCCAAGTCGCAACAGCTTGAATTTAAGCTGGAGAGTGACATTCCCGTAATCATCCCCAAAAAAGATGTGTTTGGATTGGTAACACGCAAAACCAAGGATATGGTTTCATTCAGGCAACTGAGTCTGGCACGGGCAAAAGACTACCTGATTGCTTTTCTTAATCGTGAAATTGCGACACTGGAAGAGATGTATAAAGAGAATTTAGCCAAGAGCATTAAAAATTCCTAATTGTTCTTAAACCATCAAGCTTAAGGACTCTTGCTAAACCCCTTGGCAGAACTATAATCTTTGCCAATTTGCGTTTATTCAGGCTGCCTGTTGCCCATGCCCTTAAATAACGACTTTATCTATATGCCACCACAGGAACCGCTTGAAATCATATATGAAGATGAAGATCTGGTGGTGGTCAATAAGCCTGCTGGATTATTGTCGGTAATGGGACGTTTACCTGAACATCAGGACAGTGCCTACTTGCGGATTTTGGAAAAATTTCCAACAGCTAAAGTCACTCATCGCCTGGATATGGCCACCTCTGGCTTGTTGATGTTTGCCAAACACCGCGATGCTGAGGTTGTGGTCAGCAAGATGTTTCAGGCACGTACAGTAAAAAAATACTATATTGCCTTGGTACAGGGACAGATTCAGGCTGAGGGAAGCGTCGAAGTTCCCTTGATAACTGACTGGGAAAATCGTCCGCGTCAAATGGTACATTTTGAACTGGGTAAACAGGCCAAAACCCTGTTTCAGCTGATGGAATATGATGCGGAAACAGATCAAAGTCGAGTCCGTCTGGAACCTGTTACAGGACGGTCACATCAACTCCGCGTCCATATGATGCATATTGGTCATCCGATTATGGGAGATAAACTCTATCATCCTGATCCAGCCAGGTTTCATTTAAAACGCATGGCTTTACATGCGGCATATTTGGCATTCCAGCATCCCTTGAAAATGCATGATATTGAACTATATTCAGATGTGAAGTTCTAACATTATGAATGTAAAAGAAATATATTCGATCCAGCAAGTAAGATGGATGGCATTACAAAAATCACAACAAGATCAGTTAAAGCTACTTTTACTAGAGTCAGACCCAAGTTGGGAGCAGGTTTCCACTTATCTATCACAGGCAAATATCTTTATTCTCTTGAATCACCAAGACAATATCATTGCCCAACTCTGCCTATTACAAAATAATGATCGGGCCGAGATTAAGAATCTGGCTGTAGATCAAAAACATCAAAAGCAGGGCTTTGCTAAGGTATTAATTCAGCAGGTTATTGAGAATGCCAAACACCTTAAAACCAAAAATTTGTGGGTGAAAACAGGCAACTCCAGTCTTGATCAGTTGGCACTTTACCAGAAATGTGGTTTTCGTATGTCACATATCGAGCGTGATGCCTTTAAAGGCTACCCTAAGCCAATCTATGAAAATGGGATTCGCTGTCTTGACCAAGTGGTGCTTTATATTGTCTTTGGTTGAGTTATACCTATAGGTAATTTCTTAACTACAATAATTATATTAACGTGTCTAAAAACTGACATAAAAATAGGTTAATCTATAGCCAAATTATCAATTTAAAACATAACAAAGGATACTGATATGACACGTGACTATGACCAATTTCCAGATAATGATAATGGCAATGTACTGTGGCAAATGGTTGAGGATGGTAATGACCTGAGTGAACCACATGAGGTTGAATTCTCGATTGTTTTTGAAAAACAGGAACAGGCTGAAAAATGTGCCTTGCATCTTTTGCACCAAGAGCAAAAAATTTCACTCTATCAGGAAGAACAGCACTCAGATGGTTCGGACCTGTGGGTGCTGAATATCCATGTCAATATGATTCCTGAATATGCAGATATTGAAGACTTGGAAGAATGGATCATACGTATCGCCCAAGAGTTTGATGGTGAATATGATGGTTGGGGGTGTATGAGTTATATTTACGATAAAGATGAGTAAAATTAATTATGTGAATTGTTGTTGAATTAACAAATAAATACATTCTTTTCATTCCCTGCTATAGGGTGGGGAATTGATTTTTAAATTTATAACCCATTGAAATGTAGTTGTTTAAAAAAATTTTGTGATCGGGTATTCTACTATACTAGTTTAATACGTGTTGTATTCGTATCATTTTTTAATAGATGAACTTTCTTGTAATGTGTGATATTGAACATTTTGAAACTTTAAATTATTAAAAAAATACTTTAAGCTTCGCTTGCAAATATTATAAGGCATATTGAACAAAGTATGCGCCTCAGGGGGGAAGATGGATGAGCAATCGACCAGTTTAAGGGCACTACCACGGCTTAAGTCCCGTGGTGGACTAAAGGTGATGTATGCTGCAATTCGTGCACTTTTCTTGCGTGAACTACAAACACGTTTTGGTCAGTACCGTCTTGGCTACTTTTGGATACTCTTAGAACCTGCTCTGCATATTGGGTTTATGCTGATATTGTTTGGAAGTATAAGTTCTCGTACAACGCCTGGCATAGATTATGAAGTTTTTCTGGTCAATGGCATTCTGCCATTTTTTATGTTTAGACAAATTTCGACACAATCTTTAAATGCTATATCAGCGAATAAAGGACTATTTAGTTATAAACCTGTAAAACCAATTGATGCCTTGCTCGCCCGTAGTTTCCTGGAACTTCTATTGCATTTTACAGCCTATCTATTTTTTAGTCTGGTCTTACTTTGGTTTGGATATCACATCAGTATTGATGCTATTCCTCAATTATTGGGATATTGGTTCTTACTCTTTATCTTAACCACCAGTATGGGGCTGATTTTCCTAGTGGTTGGTGATATCTCACCAGAAATTAATAAGTTTATCTCTACATTCTTTTTTATTTTATATTTATTATCAGGCGTTATTTATACAATTCATGTCATTCCAGTCGAATATCAGGGGTATTTGCTTTGGAATCCATTAATACATATTTTTGAATTGATGCGTCATGCTGTTGCTCCGAATTATCCTCTTGTTTCAGGTGTTTCTCTAGGGTATGTCATGATATGGCTCTTGGGGTCATTGCTATTAGGCTTATTACTTTATACCCGATTTGAGCAACGTATGGTGAAGTCAAAATGATAGAACTTCGTGGCTTAACTAAATCCTATGTCACTCCGAAAGGGCGACATTATGTCTTCAAGGATCTAAATGCAATTTTACCTGAAAATAAAAGTATTGCGATTCTTGGGAAAAATGGTGCAGGTAAAAGTACCTTATTAAGAATTATAGGTGGCATAGATTTTGCTGATAGTGGTAAGGTCATTACCAATAAAACCATTTCATGGCCAGTAGCATTGTCTGGTGGTTTTCAAGGAAGTTTAACAGCTCGGCAAAATGTACGTTTTGTTGCAAGGCTCTATCTTAGTAGTGAGGATGAAGTTGATCAGGTGATTGATTTCGTTGAGTCATTTGCAGATATTGGAAAGTATTTCGATATGCCAATCAAGAGCTATTCATCTGGTATGCGCGGGCGAATTGGTTTTGGGCTCAGTATGGCATTTAATTTTGACTATTATTTGCTGGATGAGGCAGGGGCCGTTGGTGATGCCAATTTCAGGAAAAAAAGTCAGGCTTTACTGGATGAATTAAAGCAGAAATCAAACATCATTATGGTATCTCACGATTTAAATGATTTAACGCGGAATTGTGACGTGGCTTTTTTAATGCGTGATGGTCAAGCTGAATATTTTGAAGATGTTGCACAAGCAATAGAGGTATATAAAGCATATGCGGTCAATAACAAATAAAGGCTTGGCAATTAGCTATATTGTCATCGTCATTTTACCTCTATTACTGATTATTGGGTATCTTTGCTTTTTTGCTCAGGAACGCTTTGTATCCCAATCTACTTTGTTGGTTAAACAAGTGGGCGAGGTTTCAGATGTGTCTGCCTCAAGTGGATTAAGTACACTTTTAGGGGTCAGTAATACCAGTAGCGAAGACGCGCATATCTTGACTGCGTATATCAATTCACGAAATATGGTTGAACAGCTTGATAAGAAGTTGAGTTTGCGTAAAGCATTTATTGCACATAATGATCCAGTTTTTGGATTAAACTCAGATGCCTCCGTTGAGGATTTAGTCAAATATTTTAATCAAAGAGTCAAAGTTGACTTGGATGAAAAAACCATGATGATGACCATATCGTCTCAGGGTTTTACTCCAAATTTTGCATTGCTGCTTAATCAGGAAATTTTAAAAAGCAGTGAAACTTTTATTAATGGCTTGTCTCAACAAATCGCTGAAGAACAGCTTAAGTTCGCGGAAAATCAACTCAACGATTCTAAAAAACAATTAGCTGATGCCCGAGATACCTTACTTGAGTATCAAAATAATAATCAAATGTATGATCCACAGGCACAGGCACAGGCTATTGCCACGTTGGTCGCAGGCTTGGAGTCAAATCTGGCCCAACTCCGTACTGAAGAGAGAACTTTATTAAGTTATCTTAATCCAGAAGCACCACAAGTGGTTGCAATACGTAGCCAAATAGAGTCAGTACAAAAACAGGTCAATGATGAAAAGGCAAAGTTGACATCACCGAATACCAGCAAGCTCAATAAGAGTGTGGCTGATTTTGAAGCCCTTAAAGCCAATGTTGAGTTTTCAACCGATCTTTATAAGCTGTCTTTGGCTTCACTTGAGAAAGCCCGTTTGGAAGCATCACGTAAATTAAAGAAACTGGTTGTGATCTCTACACCAGAATTGGCACAAGATGCACTCTATCCACGTACGTTATATTTGATTGCCACATATTTCCTAGTATTAAATATTTTATTTGGAATCGCCATGTTGATTTATTCAATTATTCGTGAGCATAAGGAGTAACAAAATGAAAAAAATAGTATTAACCAGTATGCTTGCGTTCTATTCAATCAACAGCTTTGCAATAGAGACCAATAGTTTATTACCTCAGGATTTAGCTACTAATATCAACCAACCTGCGGAAAATACCGATAATACAATTTTACCTAGCCAATCTGTCATTGGATTATCTCCCAGCAATGCTCCCAAGTATTCAACACAGACAAAAATGTTTGGTGAGCAGCTCTTTAAAGGTGCCTTTGCCAGTACAGCAGGTTCAACTTTTAATGACAGTTATGTACTCAACCCTGGCGATAATATTAATTTACGCCTATGGGGAGCTTACCAGTTCGCTGGGACATTAACAGTTGACCCTCAAGGAAATATTTTTATTCCAAATGTGGGTCCAGTAAAAGTTGCAGGCACAACCAATGGAGGTTTGCAGTCATTAATTGAACGTTACGTACGTAAAATCTATGTTGCAAATGTTGGGGTTTATGCAGCATTAGTACAGGCACAGCCTGTCAAGGTCATGGTTACAGGATTTGTCAATCAGCCTGGTTCCTATGGTGGTGTTGCCAATGACAGTGTATTGGCCTATCTGGATCGTGCTGGGGGGGTTGATGCTCAACGCGGCAGTTATGTTGATATTCGGATTATGCGGAATGGTCAGCTTAAACAGTATGTGAATTTATATGACTTTTTAATGGCAGGAAAATTGCAGTCATTTAGCTTTAAAGATGGTGATGTGATTGTGGTTGCGCCGCGAAGCCATACCTTTTCAGTTGGGGGAGAAGTGTTTAATGCCTACGATTTTGAGTTTAACGTGCCAGAAGTGACGATTGCACAGGCCTTGTCTGTGGCAAAATTGAAGCCTGGGGCAACCAATGTGAGTATCATGCGCCGTCAAGGAAGTGAATACCGTAGTGAATATTATCCGCTTTCTGCTGCAAATAATGTGGTGATTGAGGATGGTGACATTCTAACTGTTACGGCTGATCGTTATGCGGGAACGATTCAGGTGCGGATTGAGGGTGCACATAATGGTGCACATGCTGTTGTGTTGCCTTATGGTTCAAAACTCTCTGAAGTATTAAAACAAATCCAGCCAAATGTTCTTTCTGAAATAAAGGCTTTACAGCTCTTTCGTCCATCAGTTGCCAAGCGACAAAAGGAAATGCTGAATGTTTCTTTGGACAAGTTAGAGGAAGCGACTTTCTCAGTACGCTCCACCACTCAGGAAGAAGCCAATCTACGTGTTAAAGATGCTGAACTGGTTAAACAGTTTATTGCTAAAGCACGTCTAATTGAACCAAAAGGACAAGTGGTCTTAAATGCCAAAGACTTTGATGATGTTATTCTGGAAAATGGAGACATCTTAAATATTCCTGAAAAAACTTCCGTTATTATGATTCATGGAGAAGTCACTTTTCCAAATGGGGTGATCTGGCAACCTGATATGTCAGCCAAGTCTTATATTGAACAAGTGGGTGGCTATACTCAAAAATCGAATAAGTCCAAACTGGTGGTGATTCATCAAAATGGTGAGTCTGAGTTAGTAAGTAGTCGCTATAAGATTCAACAAGGAGACGAAGTTTTGGTTTTACCTAAAGTACAAACTAAGGGTGTTGAGTTAACACGTGGAATCACACAGATCCTCTATCAAATTGCGATAGCGGCTAAAGTAGCTTTAGATTTGTAAGACAAAATTTAATATCTATATAACATATTTTTGATATATACCTTAGAGAGATGGATATCATTAGCTATATAAGGTATTGAAATGTTTTATAAGGTATTTTGATTGATAGATTTAAAAGGTATAGTAATATTCAATAAAGTTTATTCAAATGATTTGAAAAACTAGGATAAATACTATTTATATTAAGTCCATTTAGTGTTGAATCAAAATTATTGATGGGGTTTTGGAAAGAGAGATAATTATGTTTACATTGCAGCGAAAGGTGAAAAAACTTATAAGAGATCCAAAAAAATTTTTTGAGGATTCTCGTTTAGTAAAAAATGTTATGCAAAATAACAAATTAATTTCTGCTCCAGAAAAGCCTACCCCTGCTGTAGCTTTGACTCAAAGGCTGAGCACAAATCATAATGGCGAACAAAAAATAAAAAGTATATCTGGAACGACATGGAATAAAAGATTAGGCAATATGCCGTATGAAGGGAAAATTGATTTTAAAAAACCTCTAGATAAACCAATAGGTATGATTGTTTGTATTTTTTATCCTAAAGGACTTTCCGAACAAAAAATTAATCTGTTATTTGATAAATTAGATCAATATGACGATTTTAGATACTTGGGAAAAGAAAGATTACACTATGTTACATATAACCCAAATATCCCAGGGAATGCTTTAGAAATATTTGAGAGAATGGATGTGGAATCACGTAAAAATATTTCTAACCTAAATCATATCATATTTATTGATGCACCTATGAGTATATGTGAGGCAATTAGAGGGTGTGGGCCGAATGGTCGTATTATTTATATTAATTACTTAAATACAGATATATTAAACCAAAATATATTAGATGTAGTTATTCAGATTTCAAATGAAGATAATAATTTAACGAAAAGCATGCCTAGATTAATACAAGTAAAAGAATTTGAATACTTAGCGCCTGCAATTAGAAAAATTGTGCAAGAAGGAGCACCTAAAGAAATTGATATGCTTATTCCAGTATTTGGTTGTAATCAATTTTATAGAGAGGAATTTATGTCATTTTTATATAATAAACAACATGGCATTATTTGGGTGAAAGAAACAAAATTTTCAAATTTTGAAAATATGCGTGAATTTTACAATATTTTTGCCGATAATATTATAGGATTAGCAATAAAAGAATCAGTTTTTTTAAGGTATCAAGATTATATAAATAACTCAAAGAAAGGCTTGGAGTTAGCTTTGTTTTTAGAGCGATCATTATCTGAAGGTTATAGTTTTGATATAAGAGAGGTAAGTGATAAATGAAATATTTTAATATTGTACATATTTCTTTAACACCTTTAGTTGCCGCTCCTGGTAAAATGGCTAAATTACAGCGAGAGTTTGGGCATAATGCATGTTGTATAGTTTTGAATGATTATCCTTCAAAAGGACCCTTAGCAAATAAATTTCTTGATGACTCAATTCTATTTACTAAGGAAATGACACCTTTCATAGAAAACTCCATAAGACAAGCAGATATAATACATATACACAATAATTGTCCTATTGATAAGGCACAATTAATTAATAGATTAAATCAAAAAACTAAGTTTATTTATCATGTACATTCTCCCTTAAGAGAGGGGCCATTATTTTTAGATAGAACTCAAGATATGGGAATAGTTTTTGATGATTTTTTAGTGGTAGGGCAACATTGGCCAAAATTATATCCAAATTATAAGCCAGTACCTAATATTATATTTCATACCCCAAGTATCAATTTAAGACAAAAAGGTGAGAAATTAAGGATTGCATATAGTCCTACACATCAGCATATTGGAAAATGGACAAGTAAACATTGTCAAGAGCTTAATGATACTATTAATAGCTTATCTAGCCTTGGATTAATTGAGTTAATAAGACCAGAGTCACCTGTACATCCGAATACATTGATGTATATGCGTAGATATTGTCATTTAACAATAGATGAGATTGCTACAGGAGGGTATCATCAAGTTTCTTTAGAAGGACTGTGTGCAGGAAATATAGTAATTAATGGTGCTGATTATTTTGGTAAAAAAGTGTTAGCAAATTTTTGTGAAAATGTTGATCCACCATTTATTCATGCCCATTCTTCAAACATAGCTGAAGTAATTACACGATTTGTACAATCTGAGGAATTAACCCGTGAATGGCAAACTAAATCTTTAGAGTATTTTCAAAAATATCTATTACCCTCACGATTAATTCATATCTATAATGCAATTTATGAGAAACTATATGAAAATTAATAGTTTATATAATAAAGAAGTTGGAAAAAGAGCTTTTATTTTAGCAAATGGCCCTTCTGTACTTAATCAAGATTTGAGCAAATTACGTAACGAATTAGTAATTGGAATGAATGCATCTATATTGTTAGATGAGAAATTCAAATTTTTCTCTAAATACTATGTAATCTCTGATCATAGATTTATGACCCATCCTATAAAAAAAGATTTAGGGACAAAAAAATTAAATAAGAATACAACTAGAATATTAAGAAAAGAACTAGAAGAGTTAGATATGAAGTCTCTAAACTCTAGGACATGTTATATTCAAGCAATAGGGAAAAATGGATTTTCTGAAAATTTAAAATCTGGCTATTTTTTTGGCTGTACAACTACTATGCTAGCTATTCAGTTGGCATATTATTTGGGGTGTACTGAAGTATATCTTTTGGGTTGTGATTTAAGATATTCAACGGAAACTCCACGATTTTATGAGGAAGAGAACCCACAGTTGGAAGACTCATTCACTAGTGTGCAAATATACAATATAGCAAATGCTTCAGTAAAGTTCGAACAGAATGGGAAGAAATTATTTAATTGTAGTCCTATATCCTATTTATTACCATATTTACCTTATTGTGAATATGATAGTTTATTTAAGGGAGTATAGACACCATGAATAATAAGGCCTTGAAAAAATTAAGAAAATTAATAAGAGTTTATCCAGAATTGTATAGTAATTCGGATATTAGAGAAGTCTTTTTAAAAAAACTTAGTTATTTTGGTTACTTATCAATTAAAATAATAGATAGCAAGTTTTATATGTTTTCAAATGGGGATGATCCTATCGTTCAAGAAATATTTTGGTTTGGAGTAGATACTTATGAGAATACTTCATTGAAAATTTGGTCAATTTTAGCCAAGCAAAGTAAAAATATGATTGATGTTGGGGCTTATAGTGGAATTTATTCTCTTGCTGCGGCTTCAAATAATAGAAAATGTAAAATATATGCTTTTGAGGCTTTGGATAGAATATACTATCGTCTATTGTTAAATAAGATGGTAAATAAGTTTGCTAATATAAATACATATAATTTAGCAATCTCAGAAAACAAAAATATAAAGGATTTATATGTTTATTCTGGTGAAACAATATTGGTAACAGGTTCATCCGTAATAGATTTAAACTTAGATAGGGATATTTATGAAGTAAAAAAAGTTAATAGTATTTCTTTAGACTTATTTGTGAATGAAAAAAACATTAATAGAGTTGATGCAATTAAGATAGATGTAGAGGGAGCAGAAAATTCTGTACTTCAAGGTGCAAAGGAGATAATATTAAACTACTCTCCTGATATTATAGTTGAGATTTTGCCATTTTCACTAATTGATAATACTCATTATATATTCTCTGAATTAGGTTATAATTCATATATAATTGATGAAGAAAATTGTAAAATAATAAGAGAAGAGTTTTTAACTAGAAGTGATGGTATTAAAAATTTAAACAGATTTTTAACATTGCGCTCTGAAAAAGAGTTAATTGATATTTTTGGTAAAGATTTTTTATTTTAATCTATTTTTAAGATTTAGTAAGGAATATTTTTTATGAATATAAGGTTACATTTTTTTATTCTTAAAGTAAAATATACGATACAATTTTTTAATATCAGGAGTTCTTGATTTATGAATATTTTGCAAACATATCATCAAACTTATTTAGCTATCTCTTTAAATGATTTTTCATTATTACAGTTGAATGAATATGATAATATAAAGGAAAGTCAAGCCATTATTCAAATAGAAAATATAAATATGAAATGGGCTCTTTTTTTTACTTATAAAAATAATAAATTTTATATTAAAAATATTTATAATGATAAATATATTAATTTTACACATACTTTTACAGAAAATATATTACAAATAAAAGAAAATGAAAATAATCTTTTTATCATTATACAAAATAAGAAAAATTTGTGTGCTAGGCCAAAAAATGACAATCAATATTTTATTTTTAAAGATGTTTTGGGTGAATGGGAGTCTTTTATAAAAGTCCAAATCTAAGAATTGGTTTATTTTATATTAATATACTAATAGATAAAGATTGTTTGATTACTACAATCTTTATCTTGAGAGTTTAGGTTTCTAAACGTAAAGGCTCATTTTCAAAAAAAAGTATGGTAGCTTCTATTGTATTTTTAAAAAGTGAATTAACTGTATGGCCTGACCACTCTTCTTTGCGAAGAATTAAAAGACAATTACTTTCTATTAATGCTTTAATAAGATATTCAGCTCCTTTTTTATCAGCTGGATAACTGCCATATTCTAGATAAATAGCAGGTTTATATTCCGATCTAACGGCTAAAACATCTAAATCAACCCATTGAGTACCCATTTCTCTAATATGCCTTTCCCAATTTTGGTATTGGTGCATTTGAGCTGCCTTAAAAGTAACTTGAGGATTCGCTACGATAGCAGCTCTAGCTTTAGTATAAAAAGCAAAATATATAGCTGCATAGCCTCCCATAGATACTCCAAGCATATATGTATAGTAAGGTTCGATGTTCATTAAATTTTGGTAATAATTAATTACTTTTTTAACACTATCTCTCATTTTTTTTCATCAGTGCCTAAAAAATAATGAAAAGAATCATCTTTGAGAAATAAATAACTTGTTTCTTCCCAATTTTCGTTTTCATCCCAAAACCATGAATATCTATCATAGCGATCTTTTCCCATGCTGCTAAAGAAAACTAAAAGCCTCTTTGCTTTTTTTGCTGGAAAAAATATCCCATCTATACCAAGCATGGAAATTCCATACTTTTCACGAACATAATTTCTATCCCACTTCATTTTACTTTAAACCTAACATAAATTTATATAAGAAAATTATTTCGAATTTTGATGATGAAATCAATAAAAAAATTAATTGGATTTGTTATTAATTTTTTTATTTTTCTATAAAAACGATTACGTCTGTTAAAAATTGAAAGATTTTCAATTTTTATTTTTAAATCATTTAATTTTAATTGTTTTACTGCAAGATCGTGGGGAGGGAGAGCAGTTGTTCTTAGATTTAAAAAATCATGAAAGAAATTTATGAATAATATATTTATTTTTTTTACTTCTTCTTTTTCAAAATACTCTTTATTTTTTAAAGTATTTAAAATCATTTCCGAAAATAGTTCAATATTCCATGGTTTAATTACTATAATTTTGTCATTATCAAAATATTCAGTTATACCGATATGAGACCAAGTAATTACTTTTGCCTGACATGCAATTGCTTCTAGAGATACCATAGAATAAATATCAAAAATACTAGGGACAATCAATATTTTGGTTCTTGCTAAAATTTCAAACTTTTCTTCTACAGTATTATGATATTTAACACTAAAAATTGGAGACTTATAAGATTTATCACTTGTTAGAATGGTTATCTTAAAAGGTAGTTTTTTTTGTATTTTTTTTAAGAAATTTATTCCTTTTAGATCTTGAAACCTTCCTAAGAATAAAACAGGAATGTTTTTATTATCAAAAGAGTATTCTGGTATAAAAGAAAGATCTAATGGATTAGGATATATAAGGATGCTTCTTTTTACCTTATAAAAATCAGAGGTAAATTCCCAACCTAAATAGCTAGGTGAACTTACCCATTTTGCTTTTGTTATTGCTTCTTTCTCAGCAAAATATTCCTCTTTTTTATAATATTGATTTTGAATAAACTTTCCTAAAGTTTTGCCACAATGAATTCTTATATGTACTTTTGTATAGTCTTCTAAGAAGCGAGAAGTAGCCATGGATTCTGGAAATTCTACACAGAAATAATCCATTTTTTTTAATAAACTTGCTACTCTTAAACTAAATTCATAGATAGATTCTGTATCCTTTATTTGAATAATATCTACTTTAATAATCAAGTTTTCTTCTAAAATTTTTTTACTAGCTTTGATATAGTTGGTTACGCCACTATTAGATGAGTTAAATGGATCTATATATATATATTGAGATTTAAATGTATATTTTTTCATAGATTATCTTGCATTAGATCATATACTCATTTATTGTAATACAATTGTATTTGCTTAGTTATAAGTCAATTATTATATAATAATTGACTCATAACTTACAAAATAATTATATGTTTGAGTCTAAATTATAGTTGATAATAAAGTTTATATAGTATCAAGTTTTTTGAATCCTTTAATCAAAGTATCCAATTCTTTTAATTGCGCCAAGAATGGCTCAAGCTGTGATAAACGCAAGGCACATGGTCCATCGCATTTTGCATGTTCAGGGTCTGGATGTGCTTCAAGAAATAATCCTGCCAAGCCCGTTGCCATACCTGAACGCGCTAAAGTCGTGATTTGGGCACGGCGACCACCAGCGGAATCAGCACGTCCACCTGGTGTTTGCAAAGCGTGGGTCACATCAAAAAATACGGGCACGTTCATTTCTTTCATGATGTCAAAGCCCAGCATATCAACCACAAGGTTGTTATAGCCAAATGCTGAACCACGTTCACAAAGGATAAGTTTGTCATTTCCCGCTTCCAGACACTTATGCAGGATATGGCGCATTTCATGTGGGGCAAGAAACTGTGCTTTTTTGATATTGATAATGGCTTGGGTTTTTGCCATTGCCTCAACCAGATCAGTCTGGCGACTGAGGAATGCGGGAAGCTGAATAATGTCGGCAACTTCGGCAACAGGTGCTGCCTGATAGGGTTCATGGACATCAGTAATGATTGGGACATTAAACTGTTTTTTAATCTCCCCCAGCCATTCGATGCCTTTTTCCAGACCAGGCCCACGAAACGAGTTCAGGCTGGAACGGTTGGCCTTGTCAAAACTCGCTTTAAACACATAGGGAATGTTTAATCGTTTACAGATATCAATATAAGTTTCAGCAATCTCAAAAGCTAAATCTTTTGATTCAAGTACATTCATTCCGCCAAATAATACAAATGGCAAATGATTTGCCATTTGTATATCGCCTAAACGTACAACTTCTTGTGGCTTTAAATGCGGCATATTTTTCCCTATATAGTACAAAAAGATTATGAAAATTAAATGTATACAGCTAAATTTAGATCAAAAAGGTTTTGAAATGATCATTAACACTACTTTTTTAATCTAAAAACTCGTTTAAAAAGTTTTCGTAAACTCCTTTGGATTTTAAAATAATATCACAAATTTCTCTTACAGCCCCCCGTCCGCCAAACGCCTGAGTAATAAGATCTGCCCGATTGCGGACTTCTTCGTGTCCGTTGGGAACGGTGACTCTAACACCAGCTATCTTAAAAGCTGAAAGATCTGGCCAGTCATCTCCCATATAAAGACAGCTTTCAGGAAGTATATTTAATATCTTACATGCTTCAGATAAAGCACGGCCTTTATCCTCTCTTCCCTGATAAACAAGGTCGACCCCCAGATCAGACATGCGTTTCTCAACGATATGGCTTTGGCGTCCTGTAATAATGATCACTTTGAGTCCAGCTTTCTGAACAAGTTTCATACCTAGGCCATCACGAATATCAAATGACTTTATTTCATCCCCATTATTAGTAAATGTAACAAACCCATCACTTAAAATACCATCTACATCAAAGACCAGCGCCTGAATATCTTGAGCTTTTGTCGTAAAAGAGAGTAAACCCATTATGCAATACCTGCTTGCATTAAAAGATGCATATCTAAAATCCCGATAACTTGATTACAGTCATTGGTAATAATACAGTGATTTATTTTTTTACTTTGTAATTGCTCTAATGCATCAACAGCGCGAGCATCTTTAAGAATTGTAAGAGGTGATTTAGACATTAAGTCTGAAATAGGTGTCGAGATATCAAAGGTTGGATTTTTTTCAATTAATCTTCTAAGGTCACCATCAGTGAAAACACCTAATAAAATATTATTTTGGTCTACAATGGTTGTCAAACCTAAACGTTTGGTATTAATCTCAAAAAGAGCATCACCTAAAGAGCTGTCAGAAAAAACTTTGGGAATATTATTTTCTTTTGCCATCAAGTTTTCCACTTTTAAAAGTAGTCGTTTTCCTAAAGCGCCAGCTGGATGAGATCGCGCAAAGTCATCAGAAGTAAAACCACGTGCCTCAAGTAAGGCTACAGCTAATGCATCACCCAGAGCTAATGTGGCTGTTGTGCTAGATGTGGGTGCTAAGCCGAGAGGGCAAGCTTCTTTTAGACCACCTAAAGTAAGGGCTACATCTGCATATTTGGGCATAGTGCCCAGATTATTTCCTGTAATTGTAATCAATGGGACTTTTAAATGTTTAATTAAAGGCATTAGCATCATTATTTCATCACTTTTGCCAGAATTTGATATGGCGATTAATATATCACCAGCAACTAACATGCCAAGATCACCATGACCTGCTTCACCTGGATGCATAAAAAATGAGGGTGTACCTGTGGAAGCAAAGGTTGCTGCCATTTTTCGACCAATATGCCCTGATTTACCTACCCCTGTAATCACCAGTCTGCCTTGGCAATTTAGAATTAAAGCACATGCTTTGACGAAACGATCATCTATTTGTGTCGCAAGATGAGCTAGACTTTGCTTTTCGATTTCTAAAGTTCTTAAAGCACTTTCTTTAAAATCAACCATATATTTGCTTGATGTATTCATTTGACCACCCTCTAAAGACTACTTATTCAAATTTTATAAGTAAAAATAGCTAAAAAGACAATGTATAGATTCTAAGAAAAATAATCCATGTTGGCAAAGATACAATAAATATAAACAAAATAAATTGGTTTACGTTTTAATTTCAATCCTAAACCATGTTTTTTAGCTCTAAATTCTTAACAATATTATTAGGCATATCATAATCAGTTGGAATGGTGCAGCTTCTCTAGTGGTATAATTCTAAGTGTAATTTAAAAATATAAGTATTTAAGTTGTTGATTTTTGTGAGTAATTAATGGAAAATATACCCTCTGGAATACGAAAGATATTATTTATAGATCAATTTTTGCTCAATCTAGATAAAAACACCTATGTAGGATGGGGACGAAAAAAAAGTTTTTTTCGAGCAAAAAAATTATCCAAAAAATATAATACTTCATGTATCTGCTTAGAGGATGGATTTATTCGATCACTGGGTTTAGGAAAACTGAATGTACCGCCTCTATCATTGGTGATGGATAGGGCTGGAATCTACTTTGATGCTTCTATGTGTTCTGATCTGGAAAAGCTAATTAATCAATCAGAACAAGTACAGCAGAATATTCGGGCAAGACATTTAATTGAAAAGATTCTTGAACTTAAAATAACCAAATATAATCAATACTTTATGCCTTTGGATGTTACTTTCTTTAATACTCAGAAAAATATCCTCATTGTAGACCAAACTTTTGGAGACCAATCGATTCAGTATGCTCTGGCATCGGAAGACTCTTTTCAGCAGATGCTGGAACATGCCTGTTCACATCATCCTGATGCTACGATTTGGATTAAAACTCATCCTGATGTGATTGTTGGAAAAGCAAAAGGACATTTTCCCTCATCATTGAATAATAATCATAGAATTCGCTTTATTTCAGAAAATTATAATCCAATCGAATTATGTCAGATGATGGCAGAGGTCTATGTAGTCAGTTCACAACTTGGCTTTGAAGCACTATTGTGTGGCAAGCCTGTTCACTGCTTTGGTATCCCTTGGTATGCAGGTTGGGGCTTAACTCAGGATCACATAACACTCCCTGATGCTGTTCTTAATCGCAGAGTTGAGCCGCGTTCTCTGGAGCATTTGTTTACATGTGCTTATTTAAAATATGCAAAGTATGTTTCTCCTGTGTCCCATCAATTATGTGAGTTGGAAGAAATACTGGATATTCTTGCACCAAATTTACAATTTCAACAACGATTGGTGCACCAGAATATTGTGGTTTATGGGTTTAGTCGTTGGAAACGTCAATTTATTGCTGATTATCTTGGATTTCCATCGATTAACTTAAGATTTATGCAGTGGCGAAAACCTAAAAAAAATCAGTATGTGGTTGCTTGGGGAAGAAAAGCAAAAACGTTAAAACAATCAGGTTATCCACATGTATGGACAGTTGAGGATGGCTTTTTGCGTTCTTTGGGGCTGGGTGCCAAGTTAATTCGTCCTTTTTCATTGGTTTTTGATGATTTAGGCATTTATTACGATGCGACAGCACCCTCACGATTAGAGGTTTTACTAAACCAGGTACAATTGACTGTGGAGCAGACAAAACGTATTCAATGGCTGATACAAGAAATTGTGCAACAGAAGTTGACGAAATATAATGTTGGTGAAGTTGTACCTACAAAACTTCCACAAATTGCTTTGAATAAAAAGGTATTATTGGTTATTGGACAGGTCGAAGATGATTTATCTGTACAATTTGGTGGGATTGATATTAAAACCAATGAAACCCTGATTAAAGAGGTAAGGGCAAACAATCCAGATGCTTATATTATTTATAAGCCTCATCCAGATGTGGAGACAGGGTTGCGTAAGGGTAAAGTTAGTCAGGACGTGATGAATGCACATATTGATCATATTGAAGCCAAGCTTTCCATTATAACACTGTTTGAATATGTTGTTGAAATTCACACAATAACCTCTTTATCGGGATTTGAAGCACTTTTGAGGGGGCTTAAAGTATACTGTTATGGAATTCCTTTTTATGCAGGGTGGGGATTGACCGTTGACCGTCATCATTGTCCAAGGCGGAACCGTAAGTTAATGTTAGAGGAGTTGGCGTATACCACCTTGATTGAGTATCCAACCTATAATTTGCCGCATACGCGAAAAATGCAAATTCCATTGGTGACACCAGAGCATGTATTACAACATATGCTTCATCTACAACAGGTGAGGTCTATGCAACCTACATATCGGGGATCATGGCTATTTACAAGGTTACGCCAGTTAAAAAATACAGTTTTAAGGTAGATGCATTGTCTAAATTTTTAGATGAATTATTAGCAGCTCATCGAGTTTTGCTGCTACAAGGTCCAGTTGGTCCTTTTTTTGCTGATTTAGCTGATTGGTTAATCTCTAAAGACGTTGAATGTTTTAAAGTTAATTTTAATGCTGGTGATTGGCGTTACTATGCTGCTCGGCCAAATATTTGGCACTATCGGGCCAAGGCGGACCAGTTTGATCAGTGGTTGACTGATAAAATCAAAGAAAATCAAATTGATGCAATTATTTGCTTTGGTGATTGCCGTTTTTATCATAAACAGGCTAAATTGGTTTCCCAGTCACTCAATAAAAAGTTTTATGTATTTGAAGAAGGCTATATTCGTCCTGATTACATTACTTTTGAGAAGAATGGGGTCAATAATTATTCCAGTTTTTCGCAGGATTTTTTAAGTCAGTCAGTAGTTGATAAACCAAAGAATAAGTTAACGAATAGTGACAATCAATATTCTCTTATGGTATGGAGTGGTTTCCAGTACTATTTATTCTGGACACTATTTTTCTGGTTATACCCTTTTTATTTACATCATCGTGGTTATGGGCCAGTGATGGAATGTTATTACTGGCTAATTTCAGCCATACGTAAAATCAAAAACTCCCTTATCGAACCTCCATCTTTTGAAAGCCTAATCGTTAAACAAGATCACAATTATTTTGTTTTTACTCTGCAGGTGCATAATGATTCCCAGGTTCGCATACATAGCCACTATCAGGATATCCGAGACTGTATTACTGAAGTGATTGATTCTTTCGCCGTTAATGCACATCCTGAGCATCACTTGGTTTTTAAACATCACCCCATGGATCGGGGTTATCGACATTATGGTCGTTTCATTCAGCGGCTGGCAAAAAAGCATGGCATTGAAGACCGTGTGCATTATTTTTGTGATGTGCATTTACCAACTTTGCTGAAGCATAGTTTGGGATTGGTTACGATTAACAGCACGACAGGTATTCAGGCGCTTTACCACCATATCCCAGTCAAAACTTTGGGGCAGTCCCTATATGATTTACCTCGGCTTACGGCCCAGATGGATTTAGACCAGTTTTGGCAGGCACCTCCTAAGCCAGATGAAGATTACTTTCATTTGTTTCGGGAAAGCCTGATTCAGGCTACGCAGCTCAATGGTGCGTATTACGGTAAGCACTTCTGGATGAAATAGCCAAAAGTAATTGTTTTATATTCCCATATCTAAATATAAGGACTCCTTGACTTCCTCCATCACCACATAACTATGTGATGAAGCTGAAGCAGGGAGTTTTTTTAATAAATCTCCAAGCAGTCGACGATAGGCACTCATTTCCTTAAGGCGTGCCTTGACCAGATAGTCAAACTCGCCTGAGATCAGGTGACACTCCAATACTTCTGGAATGTCCACTAAATCTCGTGCCACCTGATCAAAAACATCACCCGATTTGGCGGAAAGCTTGATCTCCAGAAACACTAGCAGGTTGCGGTCAACATGGGCAGGATTAAGTCGGGCATAATAGCCCATGATGATACCCTCGCGCTCCAGGCGCTTGACCCGTTCTGAACAGGGAGTGGTTGACAGGTTAACACGTGAGGCAAGTTCACTGATCGCGATGCGCCCTTCACGTTGCAGGATGTCTAAAATCAGGCGATCAATACGGTCCAGTTTACGCATAGAGTATTCCCTTTTATTTTAATTTTTTCGTGATGAAAATATGAAATTACCTGGATTATAGTCATAAAAATAGTGAAAAAAACTATTGATGCAAAAATATACTAGTTAAATAAACTAGTGTGGGCGCGAGGGAAGCATTATGCGCGTAATCGTTTTAGGAAGTGGCGTCATTGGTGTGGCAAGTGCCTATTATCTTGCACAGCAAGGTGCGCAGGTGACAGTGCTTGACCGTCAGTCAGGTCCTGCCAGGGAGACCAGTTTTGGCAATGCGGGCCAAATCTCCCCTGGATATTCAACTCCATGGGCAGCACCTGGTATCCCATTTAAGGCAGTCAAGTGGATGTTCCAGCATCATGCACCGTTGGCAATCAATATTGATGGCAGTATGTGGCAGTTGCAGTGGATGGCACAGATGCTAAAAAACTGTAATCCACACAGCTATGCGGTGAACAAGGAACGCATGATGCGTGTTGCGGAGTATAGCCGTGACTGTCTACGTGATTTAAGGGTACAAACGGGTATTCACTATGAAAACCGTTCTAAAGGGACGCTACAGGTTTTTCGTAGTGATGCGCAACTTGAGGCGGTACAACGCGACATTCAGGTATTGAAAGAATGTGGTGTGGATTTTAATTTACTCAATACCGAAGAGCTTGGCAGTGTTGAACCTGCACTGGCCCACACCGATAAACTGGTGGGTGGTTTACATTTGCCCAATGATGAAACAGGTGACTGTTATCTATTTACCAATGCTTTGGCAAAAGTTGCCCAAGACTTGGGTGTCGAGTTTAAGTTTGATCAAAATGTCGAGAAACTGATCGTTGAGGGGGATGAGGTCAAGGGGGTGATGGTCAATGGCGCTATCCTGACCGCAGACCGCTTTGTGCTGGCATTTGGCAGCTATTCACGTGATTTTCTTAAACCGCTGGAATTAAATTTGCCTGTTTATCCTGTTAAAGGCTATTCATTAACGATTCCCATTGTTGAACCAAAATTTGCCCCACAATCTACTGTGCTGGATGAAACCTACAAGGTTGCGATTACCCGTTTTGACCAGCGGATCCGTGTCGGTGGCATGGCAGAGTTAAGTGGCTTTAATCTGGGCTTGAATGATGACCGTCGTGCAACGTTGGAAATGGTCACCCAGGACCTGTTCCCAGGTGGAGACTTGAAGCAGGCATCATTCTGGACAGGTTTGCGTCCAATGACACCAGACAGCACACCGATCATTGGTGCAACCAAATACAAAAATCTGTTCCTGAATACGGGCCACGGTACTTTAGGCTGGACCATGGCATGTGGTTCAGGAAAACTGGTGAGTGATCTGGTACTGAATCATCATCCAGACATCAGTACTGATGGTCTGTCAATCCAGCGTTACTCACACGCGGCGTAATGCTTTTGTACAAGGAAGTTTAGTATGCCACGTCCAATTACCGCGGTGATCCATACCCAGGCACTGTGCCAAAATCTGGAGGTGATCAGGCAGTCTGTACCAGAGAGCAAGGTTTTTGCTGTGGTGAAAGCCAATGCCTATGGGCATGGTATTGAACGCGTTTATGAATCATTCAAGACAGCAGATGGTTTTGCCTTGCTCGATATTGATGAGGCAAAGCTTTTACGTGCCTTGGGCTGGACAGGACCCATCTTGCTGCTTGAGGGAATTTTCTCGCCTCAGGACCTGTTTGACTGTGCACAGTATCAATTGAGCTTTACTGTGCATAGTGAGCAGCAGGTGGTCTGGCTGGAGCAACATCAATATCCAGCCCAGTTTGATATTTTCCTGAAAATGAACAGTGGAATGAACCGATTAGGGTTTAAGCCACAGCAATACCGTGAAATCTGGCGGCAGTTGAGCCAGTCCGCCCATGTTGCCACGATCACCCATATGATGCATTTCTCGGATGCTGATGGAGACCGTTTTGGAGATCAGGGGATTGACTATCAACTGACGGAGTTTGAAACCACCATTCAGGGCTTGCCAGGTGAAAGGTCGGTTAGTAACAGTGCCGCCATCCTAAGATATCCGCATCAGATTCAGTCGGATTATGTTCGTGGTGGCATCATGCTGTATGGAAGCTCGCCAGACTATCCAGGACACAGCATACAGGACTGGGGACTTGCACCAACCATGAGTCTGCGCAGTGAGATCATTGCCATCCAGCGGTTGAATGCCAATGAAAGTGTGGGATATGGTTCAAGTTTTGTGGCGGGCCAAGCCATGACCATTGGCATTGTCGCATGCGGTTATGCGGATGGGTATCAGCGTATTTCACCAACAGGTACACCCGTGCTGGTCAATGGCATCCGTACCCAGACCATTGGCCGTGTCAGCATGGACATGCTGGCGGTTGACCTCACCCCAGTCACTGATGCTGAGGTGGGCAGTGAAGTGGTGCTATGGGGTAAATCCCGTACAGGAACAGTTCTCGCAATTGACGAGGTTGCGGCAGCATCAGGTACAGTGGGCTATGAGCTGATGTGTGGTGTCACTGCGCGTGTCACATTTATAAACCAGCAATAAAATAAGGACGTCATGATGTCAAATTCAGATATTCAGAAAATCAACACCACTGAAGTGATGAGTGCTGTAACGGTATTTAACAAGGTGGTGTATTTGTCAGGGCAGGTACCTAAGAATGCCGATTTGGATATTGAGGGGCAAACCCGAGAAGTACTGGCAACCATTGAGCAGCTTTTGGCTTTGGCAGATACCGATAAATCTCGTTTACTGTCGGCCCAGCTATTTTTAAAGGATCTTTCAGACTTTCCAATTGTGAATGCGATCTGGGTAGACTGGTTAAAGGGGCATGTTGCACCCTCGCGCGCCACAATCCAGGCTGATCTGGTCAATCCAAAATGGTTAATTGAGATTGCGGTCATTGCAGCGCAGAAATAATACAGTCATTTTAAAATTTGCAGTCATTTAAATTTCTAAAACAAAAAAAAGGCCCTAATCATTTGACTAGGGCCTTTTAAATTTGGAGCGGGAAACGAGACTCGAACTCGCGACCCCAACCTTGGCAAGGTTATGCTCTACCAACTGAGCTATTCCCGCATATTGAGCAGTTTTTACTAAAACTTACACTTAAAAAAACCAATCTGGAGCGGGAAACGAGACTCGAACTCGCGACCCCAACCTTGGCAAGGTTATGCTCTACCAACTGAGCTATTCCCGCGTGCCAGCTATAATACATTAAGCAAAACAACGGTCAATAACTTTATGTAAAGAAATTGCTTAATTGCATAAAATAAAAGCATTTTCAGCCTAAAAACTAGGAAAAACGCACTTTTGCTTAGGATTGGGTGATCCAGACATCGAAGTCGCTGTGAAATCTCAACAGACCCACCACTTTCAGTCATGTATACTTGGCAGCTATCTCAATCTGACCTGACAGAGTGACCGATGAATTTAGAACAACAGTTGATTGAACGTTTACAAACCTTGACACCCATCCATCTTGAGGTGATCAATGAGTCGGCAGGGCATGGGGGATATTTCCCAGGCAAGGAATCCCACTTTAAGGTGATTGTGGTGAGTGAGGAGTTTCAGGGGCTGCGTCTGGTACAGCGCCATCAAAAGGTCTATGCCGTCGCGGCAGGGTTGATGAGTCCTGGGCAGATTCACGCACTGGCAATTCACGCCTATATTCCAGCGGAATGGCAGGGGCAGGCATCTGCAAGCCCTGAATGTGCCCATGCACCAAAAAACTAAGGATCAATGATGGACGCACATTTACTCACTAAAATTGTTCATATGTCGGCTGTAAGTCTATTGATTCTGGTATTTTTTACCCGTGCGGCAACCCTATATATGGGTGTCAGGGACCAGCAGCCCAACAGCCATGCGCGTAAAGGTTTTGTGGCATTACAGCATCTATCCCTCACCCTGATTATTGTGACGGGTGCGGTTCTACTGTTTATGAATAAATTTGATGTACAGCCATGGTTTTATGCCAAGATCATTCTATTTTTTGTGTTGTGGTCTTCCCTGATCAAAACCTACAAGAAAGATGACAGTATCTTGCTGGTGCAGCGGCGTGCTGGTTTATTGATCGGTGCGGTGGCGCTGGTGGGGATTCTGGGGCTGGTCATCATTAAACCAGTTTTTGCGTAATTGTTTGACATTGTTTTAGTAATTGTTTTGGCTCTAGGTTAAACTGCGTGCAGTTTACAAAAATCTTGTTAGAGGGAAATCATGTTAACTCGTGTGGTATTTAACCAAAAAGGCGGTGTGGGGAAATCAAGTATTGCGGTCAATCTGGCGGCGATCAGTGCTCAACAGGGCTTAAGAACCCTGGTGATTGACCTTGATCCACAAGCAAACTCAAGCCAGTACCTTTTGGGTGAAGATGCCACCTATTCTGCCGATAAGGCAGCATTGGAGCCAAACATTGAAAACTTCTTTGACGATGTGCTGGGAACCACGCAGCAAAAGGGTTTGATTGGCAATGCCATTGGTTCGATTTTAAAAGCACCCCGTGGCAAGGGACTGGACAGCTATGTGCACCGTTCCGCTTTCGCAAATCTGGACGTGATTCCTGCCAGCCCAAGCCTGGGTGCGCTGGAGCATGCGCTGGAGAGCAAGCACAAGATTTATAAATTACGTGACTCTATTCAGGCGCTCAGCGCCCGCTATGACCGTATCTTTATTGATACACCACCAGCATTTAACTTCTTTACCCTGTCTGCGCTGATCTCGGCAGACCGCGTGCTGATTCCATTCGACTGTGACGTGTTCTCAAAACGTGCGTTACAAACTTTGATTGAAAATGTGATCGAAACCCAAGATGATCATAATGATCGCTTGGAGATTGAAGGGATTGTGGTCAATCAGTTCCAGTCTCAGGCAAAACTTCCCCGTGAAGTGGTTCAGCAGTTAAAGGATGATGGTTTACCTGTGCTGGAAAGCATGTTGCCGCCATCAGTATTGATGAAAGAATCACATCAGAAGAATTTACCCTTGATTCATTTGGCATCTGAACATAAATTGACCGTCGCTTATGTCACGCTGTTCAATGAGATTGAGTCAAAGAAATAAGAGAATCTTATGAAACGCTTATATTGGATGCCTGTGCTGGCGGCGAGTATGTTGTTGGGTGCCTGTGCATCGACGGTTAAACCAGCCTACGTGTCACCCACCCAGTACCAGTCGCTCAATTGCCAGCAGTTGCAGGCAGAGTACAACCGTATCCAGCAGTATATCGACAATGGCGTGCAGACACCAAAACGTACAGGTGTGGGCGTGGGTGTTGGACTCGGTGGTGGCTGGGGCAAGGGCGGATGGGGTTTTGGTCCATCCATCTCGGTCAATATGGGGCAGTCAATGAACACCAAGAATACCGAGCTTGCCAATGTGCTTGGACAGCAGGATGCCATTGTGCAGGCGGCACAGTTCAAGGGTTGTCCAATTATTGTGAAGCAACGTCCAAAATCATAAGTGTTGATCTTCTGTCACCGTGGTTTGCCACGGTGACATATAACTAAATTTTAGCAAAATGTTTCAAAAAATAATTAATAAAATCAATATATTGTAAATTTTAAAGCACTGATTCTGCGTATTTTCCCTCTCATACAACATCCTAAAATTTGTGTTCTTGTCCCAAATTCGTTTAAGGTGGCGGGCATGTAGGGTTATTCGGTATGTCTATGATTGAGAGTTGGTTTTTTGTTTTTGCGATGATCGCGGTGTTATTGATTCCTGGGCCGACCAATGCTTTACTCGCCAGTTCAACCCATCAACAAGGTGTATTGAAAACCCTGCCGTTTATTCCTATGGAATGGTTGGGCTATGTCTATGGCATCGGATTGTGGGCACTCTTTATTCATTTGTTCCATCCCATCTGGCCAGCACTCACCCACATTCTGCATATTGCCAGTGTGGCCTATGTGTTATGGCTGGCCTTTCATTTATGGAAAAGTTCACACCTGCAAAAACATGACCAGCATCATCCACATATCCGAACGCCGCAGTTGTTTGTCTCGGCCTTGCGAAACCCTAAAACCTTGCTGCTGGCGGCAGGGATTTTTCCTAGTGAAACATGGGACTCGGTAGAGAATACAGTTCTGGTGTTTGCGGTGTTCAGTGTAGTGCTGATCCCTGTTTCAATCTTCTGGATGGTGTTTGGCCGTGCCTTGCTGGCAGGTAGCCTGGTTGGAATCAAGGCCGACCATTTATATAAAGGATCGGCCATGCTGCTGCTGATGTGTATGTTGCCAATGATCTTTCGTTTCTTCTAGGCTTGAATTATTGTGCTTTACGGCTATTCAGTTTTTGGCGAATAAAACCAATCACACCTGGCAGGATACTGATAATGATGATGCCAAAAATGAGGTGGGTGAAATTGTCTTTCACAATTGGCATGTTTCCGAATAAATAACCGAGGGTAATGAAAGAGGCAACCCAGCAGAAAGCGCCAACCACATTATAGGTCAGGAAAAACTTGTAGTTCATGCTGCCTGCACCCGCAACAAAAGGTGCAAAGGTGCGTGCAAACGGCACAAAACGAGCAAAGATAATGGTTTTTCCACCGTGACGCTGAAAAAACTGCTGGGTGTTGATCAAGTGCTGCTGATTGATAAAACGTGAGTTGATTTCAAATACACGCGGGCCAATGTAGCGGCCAATATGGTAATTGACGGTATCACCCAATACCGCTGCGATAAACAGCAGGATACCGAGTGCCCATGGGTCCATGGCACCCGTTGACGCAGCCAGCGCACCCGCAGCGAACAACAGGCTGTCGCCTGGTAAAAAGGGCATCACCACCAAACCAGTTTCAACAAAGATGATTAAAAACAGAATGGCATAAATCCATATGCCATAATTGGTAATGAACTCTAAAAGATGTTCGTCAACGTGCAGAATAAAATCAATGAGTTCCATAAAATGTGAATACAATAAATTTGAGCTAAATCCTAGCAGTGCCTTTAGGGAAAGTCAGTATAAAAAGCAAAATTATTGGTAACTTTACAGTGTGGTTGAAAAATGATGGATTGAGGCGAAAAAGACTTTTTTGTTGCAAATATGGAATGATGTATTCACAAATATGCTGTTTATTGCAAAATAAAACATTCCTACACTGTTGTCATGTTAAAAAATAAACAGTGTGGAGCTGATCATGTTTAATCCGAATGTCGTTGTAAAAAATATCGTCACACAGCCGAGCGTTGAGAATATTGTGACACTGGTGGCGCGTATCTTGATCGCACAAATTTTCCTGATCTCTGGCTGGGGTAAAATTACAGGTTATGCTGCAACTGCACAGTATATGGAATCGATGGGGGTGCCTGCTGCGCTGTTACCCCTCACCATTTTAGTTGAGTTTGGCGGTGGCCTAGCCCTGTTGTTTGGTTTTCAGGCACGCTTTGCTGCCTTTGGCTTGGCAGTTTTTAGTGTCTTAACGGCTTTCTTGTTCCATGATTCAACGGATCATAGCCAGCAGATTAATTTCATGAAGAATGTTGTCATGGCGGGTGGGCTACTTTATGTGATGCTGTATGGCGCAGGTCGTTTGAGTCTTGACCATGTAATTGAAAAGTAGTGAACAGCAATCCCGCTTTTGTTAGCGGGGTTAGGTATATACATAAATAAAGTTTACTGTTGATTACAAACTTAAGCCGACAGAACAATAAATTTCTGTTTAGATCATAAGAGTTTAATACAGGATAGGTAAAAATGAAAAAAATGATTGCGGGCTGTGGCATTGTGTTGTTGACAGCTTTATCAATGGCCACCTGGGCTGGTAAACCTGACCAAGCCATTGTGCAGGAAGCGGCCAAAAATGTGGTTACAGCCACTCAGGCGGCCAAGCTGGCTGATGAAACAGGCGTAACCTTAACGGGCCAGATTGTGAAGCATCTTCAGAGTGACCATTACGAATTTAAGGATGCAAGTGGTTCAATCAACGTTGAGGTGGATGATGACATCTGGCGTAAGGCAGGTTTGAAAGTAGGTGACCATGTGCGTCTGGTGGGTGAGGTGGATACACATCGCTATAAACCAACCGATGTTGAGGTGATCAGCATTGAAAAGGTTGCACATGCTCATTAAGTTTTAAATCATAAAAAACAGGGAGCCAATTGCTCCCTATTTTTAATTGTACGGATTTTAGATTTACAGCATAAAGTGGATCTGCATTTCCCCAACAAGGAAACCTAGCACCGCGCCCACAATGATCAACGACCATTCATCTTCTTTAAATGCAGGACGGAGCATTCCCTCAAACTCTTCAGGGCTCAGTTGTTGCATGCGTTCAATCAGGGTGTTACGAATGTTCATGGCATCTTCAGCATAGGATTCCACATAACGCATGGTTTCTGGCAGTTGCTGTAAAATACGTTCAGCCACTTCGGTCTTAAGGTTTTGATATTTTTCACCGCCAATCGCGTACACCACCAGTGGGCGAACAATACCTGCCTGTAAGTCAATTTCCTGCTTAACATGGCGGCTGACCAGTTCAATCACCTTGTCTGAGTGTGTGCCAGAAAACAGCTCTTCCATCATGTTGCGGGAGGTGAGCAACTGTTTGGAAATCAATGCTGCATAATCGGCAGCGACCTCATTCTGACGTTTAATAAATAAACCTTGCATGGTGAAACCCATGATTTTTTTTGGGTATAGTGGTCTAAACATCAAGTGTAAAGCAATCCAGTCACTAAAAAAGCCGACAAAACCACCAAACATTGGCAATAACCAGGGATATTTCCCCTGGGTAACGACCCATACCGCCATTTGCACCACGCCAATCGCAAAGCCAAACACAAAGCCAATATTGCTAAAAAACTTAAACTCTTGCCTGCCAACTTTTTTAAAGATCTCGTTGAGCAGTCGTTTATCCTTGAGCAGGTTGCTCACGACCATGTGTTTAATATCAAAGTATTTGATGACATCTTTTTGCACCTCGCCCATGATATGCTCAACAATTTCAGGTGCTTTGTCCTGTACACGCTTGATCAGCTTTTTGCGGGCAAACTCTGGCATGCCTTCCCATAAACCAGGATGGTATTCCTGTGCAACTTCGCGGGTAATGTCTTCGGCAGCGGCCATCAGGGGTTTTTCAATTTCCTGGGCGATACGCTTGGGGTCGAGTCTGGCAAAAATTTCCTGTGGTTTAATCAACTTGGAGGTCATTAGCTCAACGGCAGTGGTTGCCATCTTTTCAGCCTTGCGGGGAACAATCCCTTGCCATCCAATTGGAAGACCAAATAACCTTAATCCCTTAAACTCAAGTGGTGCAAACATCATTTGAATTGCAATCACTTTGGTCACATAGCCAATAAAACCACTGATAAACGGGATTGAAATATATAACCAGAAATTCTGTTGAAAATCCGCAATCATTTCTTGAAACATTATTGTATTGGTCCTTCAAGTCCTAATTGTTGCCCGTGAATGGGCAAGCCATAGATGATAGTGAAATATTTTAGGACATTGGCGATGCACCAATTTCCCTTATAGGCTTTTTAATTTTCCTTTGCTCAAGGACATCGCCATCCCATAAAAAGGAAACGATGTAGTCGATTGAATACCTTTCCATGGTAACGCATCTCTAACTCAACATCTTAGCACCAATTTTTGCTTTGTGTTGAGCAGAATGGGCAAGAATTGTTGATTTAACTCTCTTTTATCCGCATGTTTGGCTGAGATTTTGGTTTAAATATCAGGCCTGATTGACAACCACAGCTAAAAAATAAGATAGATGATGAATTGCGGTGCGTCAAAGCGTGAAAAATGCTAGAATATGGCGCTTAATTCATTTGCCTTTAATGATTCGCCATGACGACCAATACTCAAATTACTGAAGATCGTATCCTGATTCTGGATTTCGGCTCTCAATATAGCCAGCTCATTGCACGTCGTGTACGTGAAGCGGGTGTCTACTCTGAAATGTATGCGTTCGATATGTCTGAGGAGGATATTCGCGCATTTAATCCAAACGGGATTATTCTGTCAGGTGGTCCTGAGAGCGTGCATCAGGAGGGTAGCCCACGCGCACCTCAGGTGGTGTTTGAGTTGGGTGTGCCAGTACTGGGTATTTGCTATGGTCTGCAAACCATGTCTGAGCAACTTGGTGGTAAGGTGGAGCCAGGTACGGTACATGAGTTTGGCTATGCCGAGGTTGACATTCTGGTGCGTGACCAGTTGATTGGCAACTTGCAGGATCGTGAAAACCAGCTTCATGTCTGGATGAGTCATGGTGACAAGGTCAGCACAATTCCTGAGGGTTTCAAGGTAACCGCAAGCACACCAAGCTGCCCATTTGCTGCGGTCAGTGATGAAACACGCCGTTTCTATGGGGTGCAGTTCCACCCAGAAGTGACTCACACCGCGAAAGGTGCGGAACTTCTTTCTAATTTCGTGCATCAAATTTGTGGTTGCCGTGGTCTCTGGACACCAGAACACATTATTGATTTACGTGTGGAACAATTACGTAAACAAATTGGTGATGAAAAGGTTCTATTGGGCTTGTCTGGCGGTGTGGACTCATCTGTGGTTGCCGCATTGTTGCATAAGGCGATTGGTGACCAGCTTACCTGTGTGTTTGTGGACAATGGTTTGCTTCGTTTAAACGAAGGCGACCAGGTGATGCAGATGTTCGCGGACAACATGGGAATCCGAGTGATCCGTGCTGATGCTGAAGAACGTTTCTTAACCGCATTGGCGGGTGAAGTTGATCCTGAGAAGAAACGTAAGATCATTGGCCGTGAATTTATCGAAGTGTTTGCGGAAGAGGCACGTAAGCTTGATGGCGTGAAATTCTTGGCACAAGGGACGATTTATCCAGACGTGATCGAATCTGCTGCAAGCAAACAGGGTAAGGCACACGTGATCAAGTCACACCATAACGTAGGTGGTTTGCCAGAAGACTTGGCTTTTGATCTGGTTGAGCCATTGCGTGACCTGTTTAAGGATGAAGTGCGTAAACTCGGTACAACCCTTGGTTTGCCGCACAGCATGATTTACCGTCATCCATTCCCAGGCCCAGGTTTGGGAGTGCGTATCTTGGGTGAAGTGAAGAAAGAATATGCTGACATTCTTCGTCTTGCTGATGACATCTTTATGCAGGAACTTCGTGTGAGTGGTTGGTATGACAAGACTGCGCAAGCCTTTGCAGTATTCCAGCCTGTGAAATCTGTGGGTGTTGTAGGTGATGGTCGCCGTTATGCATGGGTGATTGCGCTTCGTGCAGTTGAAACGGTTGACTTTATGACAGCTCGTTTTGCACACTTACCGTATGAATTGGTTGATAAAATCTCAACCCGTATCATGAACGAAATTAAAGATGTTTCACGTGTGGTTTATGACGTTTCATCTAAGCCACCTGCAACGATTGAGTGGGAATGATTTTCTTTTTGAAGAAAATTGATTGCTAAAGGACGCTTAGGCGTCCTTTTTCATTAAAAATATTGTATTTTAAATCAACTAGATTAGTTTTTAGATGAAAAATGGATTTTTATCAATGGTTAAGAAATAAAGGATTATCTTTGAAATCTTCTCAATCATATTCAACGGCAATTTATAAAACTATGCCAAATTGGATTGAGGAGATGGAGATTCCAAATACACTTTATGATTTTTATGCGTATAAATATATTTTAGAAAATAATCAGCTATTTAAAGAAAAGAATATTCAGGGACATAATATGTATTCCGCTTCCTTGAAACACTTTGAAAGTTATTTAAAGGAAACTGAATTTGTAGAAATTGATCAACAAGTTGAGCTTGGTGATTTAAGCAGTGAACAGAAAAAAATAGTGAATATCAGAATTGTTCAAAATAAGTTTAGGAAGAGCTTATTCAAGCTATGGAGTGGATGTTGTATTAGCGGCTGTTCAATAAAGACTTTATTAATAGCTTCTCATATTAAACCTTGGAGCCAGAGTACTTATCATGAAAGGGTTGACTCGTACAATGGAGTACTATTAACTCCTAATTATGATGCTTTGTTTGATAAAGGATTTATAAGCTTTGAAACTGATGGAAAAATACTGATCTCTTCTGAACTCAATCAGCCAGATATAGATTACTTTCAAATACCTGAGAAAACTAAGCATCAATTTTCTAATAAGCACGCAGGGTATTTAGAGTATCATCAAGAAATGATTTTCAGAAAATAACTATGTTTCAGGGATGTGTAAGCATCCTTTTTTATTGCTTATTCATCTTTAGATACCTTTTTAGAAATAAATAACTCACTCAATATCAAGGTGTTAGAATTTAAAGATATATCTTATCTTGCTATAAGATTATTTAAGATATATCTTAATAAGCATAAATTGTGCAATATGAGAAAAATAAAGATGAGACATCAATCAGATCATCATGAAAGCGAACACGATACACATCATCGAGAGCATCACCGCACAGGCCGCCGTGGACGCTTGTTTGAATCAGGGCGAATGAAGCTTTTGGTTTTACATTTGATTCAGCAAAGCCCAAAACATGGTTATGAAATTATTAAGGAAATTAGTGATCTGGTGGGGGATGGATATAGCCCAAGTGCAGGCACGATTTATCCAACACTGACCAGTTTGGAAGAAATGAATTTTATTTCACTACGTGATGCCGAACGTAAGCAATATCAGGTGACCGAATATGGCGAGGCTTACCTGAAAGAGCAGCAGGAGATGCTGGATGGGCTATTGGAAAAGCTGCGACTGCGACGTGAGATTCACAACAATGACCAACTGATTGAGATTCATCGTGCGATGGAGAATCTAAAAACCGCGCTGCGTTTAAAGCTGAATATCGCGGACTTGCAACAGGAGCAGATTTATCAAATTGCTGAAAAAATTGATCAGGCTGCAATTGCGATTGGACGCCTATAAGTTGGGAGCAAGCGATGTTACAGCTACAGCAAAAAATCAGGCAGGCAGGGTTAAGGGTAACGCATCCACGTATGGCGGTTTTGTCCTTATTGGCACAGCAAACAGAAGACCTTACGGTGAAGCAAATCTATCAGCAACTGCATGTACAAAAGCAGCAGTTAAGTTTGGCAACGGTCTATCGTGTGGTCAGTGATTTGGTGGTGGCAGGTTTGCTTGCCAGTGATCAGTTTCATCGTGCCGAGACGAAATTTAACCTCCCCACCTTGTCTAAAAGTCAACTGCTGCAAATTCGTTGTACAGATTTAACCACAGCAAAGCAGGCACAATTTTTACAGTCGCTGAAAGTTGTGTTTAAGCAATATCAAGTTGACCTGATGCAGGTCGAAATTAAGGAAAGTGCTTAAAAAGGCATATTGGAGAACATTATGAAACAACATCAATATCATGTCACCGTACAGCATTTAAAGGACCCGAAAGGGCTGGCTTCAACCTACACGGAGCGTCTGGAATTTTATACGGGCAACCATGATGATATTTTTGAGGTCGTCGAGCGTTTGAGAAAAGCGGAGTTGTTTAACGATCAAACCACCACATCATTTGCGGTTGGTCTGAAACTATTTAGTGAGGTCATGCTGGAAAATCGTGATCACCCCCTGTTTGAAGAATTTTTCCCCCAGTTTGGCCAGTTTATGAAAAACCTAAAACAGCAGGTGAAGAAATCAGCATGATGATGAATGGCAACAGGAAATGGGGAGGTCAAAATTGACAACAAAAAAACGATTTATGGCCAAGCTGCCAGCAAAGTATGCAGGCTGGATTATACCTTTATTCTTGTCATGTTTAATGAGTGGAACCATATCATTCATTAACCTGCTTATGAATATGGGTTTTAACGCGGGTTTTATCAACCAATGGCTTGCCACCTGGATGTTTTCCTGGGCGATTGCCTATCCTGTGGTGCTGGTTTTCTTGCCATTGGTGCGACGCTTAACGAGCCTGATTGTGGAGATGCCACCCCACTGAGCGAAAGAATGCTGATTATCAGTCCTGAGTCAGGATTGTCCCATGCATAACACTCTGCGTATTACCAAAAGACTATATTGAATGGGGTTTGTGTTGCTAAGATCAATAAAACAACTCATTGCAACAGCATAGGTAAAAGAGAGCGATATCATGAGCAATAATAATGATTACGATATTTCTGATTCAAAAGACTGCGAAACCTACATCAACCAATTTATTCAGGAATTCACCATACGTTCAGCCGAAATTGGCAAGGGGACAGTCATCAAGCGTGCCCTGCCTAGCCGCCACAAGCGTCTGGTGGGTGCATGGTGTTTCCTTGACCATGCGGGGCCTGTCAGTTTTGCTGCGGGTGATGGCCTGGATGTTGGACCTCATCCACATATCGGCTTGCAGACATTCACATGGATGATTGAAGGTACCATGATGCATACTGACAGCCTTGGTTCAAAGCAGTTGATTCGTCCAAAACAGGTCAACCTGATGACAGCGGGGCATGGAATTTCACATACCGAGGTGGCACCTGATACTGAAACCAAAATGCACGCGGCACAGTTGTGGATTGCCTTGCCTGATGCCAAGCGCGATATGCAGCCCAAGTTTGAGCATTATCCAGAATTACCTGTGGTCAGCAAGGATCAGGTTGAGTTTACGGTGCTTGTGGGGGAGTTTTTACAAACCGTGTCGCCTGTTCAGGTGCATACAGCATTGGTGGGTGTGGACTTGACCGCACAGGCCAATACCAGAACCCGTATCCCCCCTTAATCCAGAGTTTGAATATGCCTTTATGGCACTTGAGGGCACCGCTCGGGTCAATGGCCATGAACTGAATACCGATAATATGGTGGTGCTGGAAACAGGGTTAACTGAGATTGAGGTTGAATTGATTGAGGGCCATCGCCTGTTGTTGATTGGTGGTGAACCATTCGAATCACCAATTCTATTGTGGTGGAATTTTGTTGGGCGTACGATGGAGGACTTGCAACAGGCACGTGAGGACTGGATCAACCATCATGCGCGTTTTGGGGAAATTCCTGATTATCTAGGTAAACGACTGGAAGCACCTGCCTTGCCTGATCAAATGAGGGCTTCAAAATGAGTATAATTGCGAGTGCAAACGTTCAAACATTGCCTGAACCCTGGAAAGGAGAGGTGAGCAGTGGAATACACCAGTATCTGACAGATAAGCCAGAAGCATTTGGTGGGCATGATACAGGTCCAGCCCCTTATGATTTCCTGAGCGCCAGTTTGGCATCATGCACCATGATCACCTTGCGGATGTATGCCAAGCATAAGGATATAGATTTGGGCGAGTTTAGCGTTGAGGTTGAATTCCATAGCAATCGTGAGCAACAGGAACGGATTGAACGTCGGGTAATATTTAAACAACCTGTTTCACAAGACTTAAAAGAAAAACTTCTTAATGTGTGTAGTAAAACGCCCGTCACTAAAACTTTGTTACGTAGTTTAGACATTCAGACCATGATTGTTTAAGACTAAAGTGCTATTGTGCTTGAGCAAAATATAATTCTAAACGCAATTGTCAGAGGGATGGACACGGCAGTTGCGTCGCACAAAGCAGGCACAAAAATGATTACCATACATTATCTGCAATGCTCACGTTCTTTCAGGATTCTGTGGGCATTAGAGGAGCTTGGTGTGGACTACCAGGTTGAGTACTACCAAAGAACATCCAGCTACGCCGCCCCAGAAAGTTTAAAGAAAATCCACCCACTGGGAAAAGCCCCGATTCTGGTCGATGATGATGAGGTGATTGTTGAGTCGGCAGTCATTCTGGATTATCTACAGCAGGAATATGATGAACAGCAGCAATTCAAGCCGCCACATCCCAAAGAACAGCGTCAGTATTCCTACTGGATGCACTATGCCGAGGGGTCGCTGATGCCATTGCTGGTCATGACGCTGGTGATGAATAGTGTAAGCAAGCATGTGCCCTGGGTCATCCGTCCGATTGCACAGAGGATCACTGATGGGGTCAAGGCAGGCTTTGTGCGTCCGCGGGTAAAAGAGCATATTCTCTACCTGGAAGAATATTTGGCGAAACATGAATATTTTGCGGGCGATTTTTCCTTTGCGGACATTCAAATGGCTTTTCCACTGATTGCGATTCAAAATCGGCTGCATGGAAAATATCCCAATATTCAGGCCTTTGTCCAGCGTGTCCAGCAACGTCCAGCGTTTCAGCATGCTGAGCAGAAAAGCCTGCACTCTCAATGTGCTTAAAGCCAGATATAAAATAGAAAAAAGGGGAAACATATCGTTTCCCCTTTTTAATTCTAAATTTATTAACGCTTGATCACGATGGAGTCAATACCGCTGTGTTGCAGGGTTTGTTGTGCCGCCAGTGCCGCATCCTGACTATCATAAGGACCAGAGAAAACACGGTACCATGTCTGGCCATTTTCCACTGTTTTAACCACATCGGCAGATAAGCCATTCAAGATAATTTCGGCACGACGGGCATCGGCACTGTCAGGATCAGGATAGCTGCGTACCTGTAAAATATAAGTTGGACGGGCTGGAACTGTTTCTTCAGTTGCCGTGATATTTGCAGGGTTTTCCACTGTGGTTGTTTCAGGTTTTGGTGACTCAATAATGACCACATTGCCCTGCTGCTTGGTTTCTGGCACAGCCTGTTCAGGAATTGGCGTCACTTGCTGTTGTGGCAACAGGTCATAGAAACGGTAGTCCTTGTTGGTGTCCTCTTCCTGATCATGTGGAGAAGTCACCTGAGTCTTGGTAGGAACAGGTTGCCACGGCTGCCAAAGCATCAGCATGACACCCACGCATAGAATCGCCAGAATTGCGACAAGCATCCCCAGCCATTTTGGAATGAGTGGTTTCTTGGGCTTGTTTGGTCGTTCAGATACACCACGTTGCGTTTTTCCAAACACCTGAAATTCCTCTTGATTCTATTATGTTATGGGTTACTTGAATCTTCGGTAAACAAGGCATTATGTCTAACATATGCTTTGCTTGCCGTAATGCCTACTGTATATCTTATATTGTGCAGTTTAAGCAACATTGTTCCGCAAGTGTCTTGCTTTGGCATAAGCCCTTGTCTTGCCGCCTGAGCGACAACTTTGCGTAAACAGAGTTGCTTTGCTTACATCGCCTCAGGAGCAGACACACCAAGCAATTCTAAACCATTGTGTAGCACTTGCTGTACGTTGATTGAAAGCAATAAGCGGGCTTGTGTAAGTGATGCATCATCACTTAAAACCTTATGTTCATTGTACCAACCGTGGAACAGGGCAGCCAATTCCTTGAGATAGTTGCCGATCTGGTGTGGTTCATAGGCATTTGCTGCACGTACCAGAATGTCAGGATACGCGGCAAGCTTGGACAAGATTTCAGTTTCAGCATCAAGTTCTAGGCGGTTGGCATGCTCACGTGCTGCTGCGGCATCAATATTGATGCCTGTAGAAGCGGCTTTTTCCAGCATACGGCAAATACGGGCATGTGCATATTGAATGTAATACACCGCATTGTCCTTGCTTTGTGAAACCGCAAGGTCTAGGTCAAAGTCGATGTGTTGTTCAGACTTACGCATGACATAGTAGAAGCGCGCTGCATCGTTGCCCACTTCTTTGCGTAGGTCACGTAAAGTCACGAACTGACCAGAACGTGATGACATCTGCACCATCTCACCGCCACGCCATAAGCTGACGAACTGTACCAAAAGAACAGTCAATTTTTTCGAGTCATAACCCATTGCATCAATCGCGGCCTTGACACGTGAAATATAGCCGTGGTGGTCTGAACCCCAGATATCAACCAGGTCGGTATAACCGCGTTGCAGTTTATTCAGGTGATAGGCAATGTCTGAGGCAAAATAGGTGGTTTGACCATTACGACGTTTCACCACACGGTCTTTCTCATCACCAAATTCGGTTGACTTAAACCAGATGTTGCCATCCTTTTCATAAAGGAAGCCACGTTGATCCAGTGTTGCCAGTGCTTCATCAATCTTTTCGGTTAATGATGCTTCACTAAACCATTCATCAAAGGTCACGCCAAAGTCAGCGAGATCGTCCTTGATGTCATCTAGAATGGCATGTAAAGCCGCTTGATGGAAAACGCGATAACCAACACCTAACAGTTGTTGTGAATTGGCAATCAAACCATCGATATGTTTTTCCTTATCACCAGATAGAACGACTTTGTTGCCATCTGCATCCAGTTCATCCGCATATTGCACATCTTCTGGTACATCTTTATAGACATCGGCAACTGGACGAACGTGTGCGTCACCATCCTGATCGATAATGCTTTGTGCAATCTCTTTAACGTAGTCGCCTTGATAGGCATTTTTAGGGAAGACCAGAGTTTGGCCTGTAAGCTCTAAATAACGTAAATAGGTTGAGGTCGCCAGAATATCCATTTGGCGGCCTGCATCATTGACATAGTATTCGCGGTCAACCTTGGCACCTGTTGCTTCTAATAGGTTGGCAACGGTCATGCCATAAGCTGCACCGCGTCCATGCCCCACATGCAGGCTAGAGGTCGGGTTTGCGGAAACAAACTCCACCTGAATTTTCTTGGCTGCATTGGCTTGGCTGCGGCCATATTGGTCTTTCTGTGCCTGAATCTGGTCAAGCACAGCAAAGCGCTGATCGGCATTTAAAAAGAAGTTGATAAAACCTGGCCCAGCGATTTCCGCCTTGCTAATGTCAGCCACTTCTGGGAGTGCCGCCAAGATTTTTTCAGCAAGATCGCGTGGTTTCATGCCAGCTGGCTTGGAGCCGATCATGGCGATATTTGAGGCGAAGTCTCCGTGACTTCGGTCTTTGGTACGGGTTAAATGGCTCGTATTGGTCCAATCGGAAGGAAGTACCCCTTGTTGTTGAAGGGATTGTACCGCATGATCAAGCGCTGATTGTATTGCCGTATTCATAGTTACCGAAATAAGTGTCGCGGAAAAACGCTAAATATAGCAAATTTTGTGGTTTTCACCAAATTGGCAAGAGATTGATTAAAGTTGTAATGGAGTAGTTAGATGAATGGGGCTATCTATTGTTTGAAATCAGGCGTGTGGGTTGAAGAAATTGCTGGCTACTATGATTCCCAATCACTACTATTTTGAGGTCTGGTAGCCAAATTTTGGTAAGAACCAGTGCAGGCCCGCGCTTAAAATCGCTACGGCCACCACACATGAAATCACGAAATAGGACTGCTGGATATGTTGTGGGAACAGGACATAGAATGCGCTGATCCCAATGCTGTTGCATGCCAGAATCAAGACGGCACAGGCATAGTCGTGAAAACGTCGGGCGTGGTTGGAGTCATTGACCCACTGTTGATCAGTGTTGTAGCTTGGAATGTCGAGATGGGCATCGTGATAACGTTCCAGACTTGAGAGAAAACGCCGTAAATTGGTAATGATGCGTTCATATTTATAGTTCAGGAATGCAAAGGTGGCGGAAGCGACAGGGAAGCCGAATAAGATCCATTCAATATGGGAGTTTAGGCTGGTGGTTGCATTGTGGGCTGCAATCAATGCGGCCAAAAGACCAATAAAAAAGGTGATGAAAATCGTCAGCGCCTGCTGGCGTTGTGAGGTACGGGCATTCAGCTCATTATAGGCTGAAATATAACGGTAGTTCGCAGTGACATATTCCTGTGCAAACTTCTCTATCATTTTAGTCTGGAGTGTCTCTGGATGATTGGACATTCTCGTCACACCTTGGGTTTGCCTTACAGCATTATAGTTTGTACTGGGTGGGCATTTCGATGGAAAAAAATTAACCTATTTTATTGGGAATGTGAACTCAGTTTCTGTCCCATAAAAATGATGGCAAAACAAAGTGCCATACACAATACAATACTTAAACCTGTGGCAATGTTGAGCGCCGCACTTGACCATAGCCCAACTGTAACGCCAAATTGAGCCAGTATGAATGCCCAGATCACCATCTGTTTAGGTGAGTGCGCCAGCAAACGGGCACTAAGCGCAGGAATCACCAGTAGCGCACCCATCAGTAGTGAACCCACGGCACGTAATGCCAGTACAGTAAACAAGGCCAGCAACAGCATGAAAATCAGGCGTTGCCAGTTGGCATTGACTCCTTCGCTCATGGCAATATCGGGGTCAATGGCAATCTGGATTTGTGCCGACCATGAACGGTAAAGCACCACAAGGGCGCTGATGATCACGATTGCAAAGATAGGTAAATCATCCCATTCAATACTGAGCAGGTCACCAAACAGATAGCTTAACAGTTCTGGACGTAAGCTCGGTACTTGCTGGATTAATAAAAGGCCTGAGCAAAGCAGGGTCGCTGAACACAAGGCGAGCAGGGCATCGTTCGGTAAACGTGAGTCGTGCAAAACCCATAGAATGGCAACCAGCAATGCCGCCAGACAGCCAACACCCAGCCAGAAAGGTAAATGCAGAATGCCTGCAACAGCGACACCAAGCAGTGTGCCATGCGCCATGGTGTCTGCAAAAAAGGACATTCTACGCCATAGCATTAAACAACCCAGTGGCGCAGTTAAAAACACCAACAATGTGCCCATGATCCAAGCGGGTAATAGTAGTTGTAACCATTCCATCATGGCTTAGGCCTTTGGTTCAGGGTGAATGTGGGGGCGTGGATCGTGGCTACAGGGTTCAGCATGGTCACTATGTCCGCAGTGGTTGTGATGATGCTGGTAGAACATGCGTTGTGTACCGAAAATCGCCTGATATTCAGGATGCTGCTGAATACTTTCAGGCAGACCACTGCAACAGATATGTTTATTTAAACAGACCACACGATGTGTACCCTGCATGACCCATTGCAGGTCATGGGAGACCATCAGTACCGCGCAGCCATAGCGTTCGGGCAAACTACGCACATAGTCATACAGCTCTGCCTCGGACTGAATATCCAGACCCTGCATTGGTTCATCCAGCACCAGAATGTCTGGCTGGCGCAACAGGGCACGTGCCAGTAACACCCGCTGCCGTTCACCGCCTGAAAGTTGCTGGACCTTGGACTGCTGTAGTTTCAGGATACCTGTATCACGGATAATCTCTTCACGTAAATGGGCTTCGCAAACTTCCAAGTCCAACAAGTCCTGTACACGTAAAGGGAGGCTGGTAGATGGATTAAACTTTTGTGGAACATAGGCCATTTTTAGCTTTTTGGAAAAATGAACCTTGCCTTTATTGGGTGGCATGATGCCAAGCAAGACCTTGATCAGGGTGGACTTGCCTGCACCATTCGGACCAATCAGCGTCACAATCTCTTTTGCCTGCAAGGCAAAGTCAACGTTACGCAAGATATCCCGTTCATCGCGTCGAACTGAGATATTCTCCAGTTGGATCAGCGGAGGGTTTACTGAAGCAGGCTGCACTGGTGACATTTTCCAGAAATCTCAATAATGCTGTGTTGAGCAGAAAATTGGTCAGAGGCGGCAAGTTGATCCAGTTGTTGAATCAGGCCCTGTGCCGATGCCTCCTTAACCGAGTGACATTCTGTACAAATCAGGAATGCGGCCTGATGCCCCTCACGTGGATGACAGCAGGGAATATAGGCATTAATTGAGGTCAGCCGATGGATTAAGCCTTTCTCCAGCAAGAAGTCAAGGGTACGGTAAACTGTAGGTGGGGCGGCAGGGCGGTCTGCCTGTCCCTTGATTTTTGCCAGGAGGTCATAGGCACCCATTGGAGCAGAGGCATTTAAGATGAGTTCAAGCACTTCTTTACGCAAAGGTGTCAGGCGAGCGCCCGCCGCAGTGCATAAAATCTCTGCTTCGGCAAGTCGCGCCTTAATATCGTGATGACCGTGAACACCGTGTAATGCATTGTCATGTTCGTGTGAACAAGAACTCATAAATTGACCTCATTGTTTTTGTAGGGCCTATTGATATGTCGACTATATATAACCTGTGTCGCAGGTGTACCAACAGACGCACTATCATATCATGCAATTCATCTATAACGATCTATATTAAATGGACTGGGTAATAGATAGTGTGATGAATCCTGAAAATAGACATAGGCATTTTTTAACTTTTGTTATATTATAACATGCTTCGCTTTCTTGAGTAATCCTGTGATGTTGCGCCTTTTTCTTCTGGTCTTGTTGTCAATGTTGAGCACATGGGGCTGGACACAAAGTTTAGTGGTTTCAACACATCCCATTTACCTGATTGCAAAAGAAGTCACCGATGGTGTGGAAGAACCAGTACTGTTGCTGGGTGACCAGACAGGCCATGATGTACAGCTTACCCCAGCCCATCGCAAGGCGATTCAGGATGCCTCATTGGTGTTATGGCTCGGTAAAGTGCATGAAGCGCCTTTGGAGAAGCTACTCAATCAAAACCGCAAGGCGATTGCACTGCTTGATTCAGGAATCCTGACCACCTTACCACAACGCAACTTACGTGGGGCCGCACTGGCAAATACAGTGGACAGTCATGTATGGCTAGATCCCAACAATGCCGTTCGTATTGCGTTCTTCATCGCGACTTTACGTGGGCAACAGTATCCAGAAAATAAGGCAAAATATCTTGCCAATGCCAAAGACTTTGCTCAGCAGATGTTACAAGCATCACAACAATTCGATAGTTCGAATAAAGCCAAGCCCTACTGGTCTTATCATGATGCCTATCAGTATCTGGAGCGGGCGCTGAACCTGAAGTTTGCAGGGGCATTAACCGATGATCCGCATATTGCACCGACTGCTGCCCAGATTAAATATCTCATGGACAATCGGCCTAAAGCACAAATGTGCCTATTGGCTGAAACATCTGCCAGCAGCAGCCAGTATCAAAAATTGAACCCAGTGGTTTTCCAGCCCGTGGATGAAAGCATGCGTGGTGAGGACAATTTTGTAACAGCGTGGAAAAAATTGGCTTCAAAAACCGATAAATGCGTATTAAGTACACAAAATTGATGAAAAAAATAAAAACCAATTGACTCTATCGTCAAAAAATGGGCTAACGAAAAAAACAGACTTAAGTCGAGAAAAGATTGCATGTTCAGGGGTGTAACTCTATAATGCCTGCGATTCAAAACAATCATGATTAAAACTTGTCAAGCAGTTATGCTGTAAGTGGGTAAAAAATGAGCCGAACTAGTCGCTTGATTGACCGACGATTAGCAAAAGCTTTGGTCTTCTTACAGGCGTGCATGATTCCTGTGGCAGCGTTGCTGGCATGGTTGATAAAAGACACCACTGCCGCCCTGAGTGCTGCGCTTGGGGCACTGGTTTGTTGGTTGGCGCATTGTTATTTTGCCTGGCAGTCGTTTAGGACAGCTGGGGCAAGGGCGTCAAGACAGGTCATGCTGAATATGTATCGGGGAATGCTCGGTAAGTTTGCAATTGTGATTGTGGGTTTTATTTTAATTTTGAGCAATGTCAAACCGTTGTCAGCGGTGGCATTGTTTTGTGGATTTATCCTCGTTCAGGCTATGTCGTGGGTTGCACCATTCTGGGTGTCACGTCTCCAGCAACGAGAATGAAACACATTTTTGAGATTTTTGGAAGAGGGTACGAGATTTTTGCAGTTCGCAGGATTCGTTCCGCTTCTTTTTAATGATTGACATTGACCAGGTGTGATTTATGGCTGCTGAAGAACATGCCCTGACTTCGACCGAGTATATCAAGCATCACTTGACCAATATGACCTATGGCAAAATGCCTGACGGTACATGGAAATTGGCTGAGACTGCTGAAGAAGCTCAAACGATGGGGTTCACTGCAATTCACTTGGATTCAATGGGTTGGTCTATCGGACTTGGTGTTATTTTCTGTTTGTTGTTCTGGACAGTTGCGAAAGCTGCAAATGCAGGTGTTCCAACCAGATTCCAGTCAGCAATTGAAATGATCATCGAGTTTGTGGACTCAAGTGTTCGTGATACTTTCCACGGCAAATCACGTTTAATTGCTCCATTATCATTGACCATTTTCGTGTGGATTTTCCTCATGAACGCAATGGACTTGATTCCTGTTGACTGGATTCCTTATCTAGCTCAACAGATTGGTGCAGGTGTGTTTGGCATGGACCCTCACCACGTTTATTTCAAGGTTGTCCCATCTACTGACCCGAACATTACCCTAGGTATGTCCCTGTCTGTATTTGTGTTGATCTTGTTCTACAGTATCCGTGAAAAGGGTATTGGTGGATTCGTTGGCGAGTTGGCACTCAACCCATTTAACCCAAGTAACCCAGTTGCAAAAGCGTTATTGATTCCAGTGAACTTGATTTTGGAATTAGTAACTTTCCTTGCTCGTCCAGTTTCGTTGGCTCTACGACTGTTCGGTAACATGTATGCGGGTGAGTTGATCTTCATCTTGATCGCATTGTTGCCGTTCTGGATCCAGTGGGCGTTATCTGTGCCTTGGGCTATCTTCCACATTCTTGTAATCACGCTGCAAGCATTTATCTTTATGATGCTGACCATCGTTTACTTGAGCATGGCAAGCGAAAAGCATTAATGGTATTGCCTGACTGTCACCTGACGGTTGGGCTTAAATTTTAGTTTAATTTGGTAATAACCTAACCTCTGAGGAATTTTTCATGGAACTCACTTTAGGTCTAGTTGCAATTGCATCTGCTATCTTGATCGCTTTCGGTGCTTTAGGTACTGCGATTGGTTTTGGTCTTTTGGGCGGTCGCTTCCTGGAAGCTGTTGCTCGTCAACCAGAATTGGCTCCACAACTTCAAACTCGTATGTTCTTAATCGCGGGTCTTCTTGATGCTGTGCCTATGATCGGTGTTGGTATTGGCTTGTTCTTCATCTTCGCTAATCCATTTGTAGGTTAATAGCTTAATTCCTAAATCCACATATTGAGGAATAGCGAAATGAATATCAACCTCACATTGATTGGCCAGGCAATTGCATTTGCGATGTTCGTCGCATTCTGCATGAAGTTTGTTTGGCCACCACTAATCAATGCGATTAGTGAGCGTCAGCGTAAAATTGCTGATGGCTTAAACGCTGCTGAGAAAGCCAAGTCTGACCTTGCCGATGCGCAAGCACAGGTTAAGGCGGAACTGGATGCGGCGAAAGCACAAGCGGCTCAATTGATCGAACAAGCGAACCGTCGTGCAGCACAATTGGTAGAAGAAGCGCGTACCCAGGCATCTGCTGAAGGTGAACGTATCCGTCAACAGGCGAAAGAAACTGTTGATCAGGACATCAATGCTGCTCGCGAAGAATTACGTCAACAAGTTGCTGCCTTGGCAGTTGCTGGCGCAGAAAAAATTCTGAACCAACAAGTTGACGCAGAAGCTCATAATGCCATGCTAACGCAGCTGGCTGCTAAACTTTAAGCGAGGGAAATATGGCTGAACTCTTGACGTTGGCACGCCCATACGCTAAAGCAGCATTTGGTTTTGCCGCTGACAAAGGTAATTTGGATTCATGGTCTACATTACTTCAAAAGTTAAGTCTAATGATGTTGGATCACGACTTCTCTGCATACATCAATCAACCTAGATTCACAGATGTTGATAGAGTAAATGCTATATGGGAAGTTATTGGTGATAAACACTCCCAATCAGTGAAGAACTTTATTACTGAACTTTCTCGTAATGATCGTTTAGCTTTATTACCTGCTATCTCGGCAGAGTATGAACAGCTTAAATCGCAGAACAACAACACGGTGGAAGTGGAGATTGAATCTGCTTTCCCATTAGATGCGACCCAAGAGCATATTTTGGCTCATGCGCTTGAAAAACGTTTTAACAAAACTGTTCATGTGACTGTTAGCGTTAATCCAGCGTTGATCGCAGGTGTTGTGATTCGTGCAGGCGACCAAGTGATAGATGACTCTGCGCTTAACAAGCTTGAAAAAATGCGGACTCGTCTTCTTGCCTAACAGCAAAAAGACTGAACTTAAAAAAGATTGAGGAATAGCGCAATGCAACAACTGAATCCATCCGAGATCAGTGCGCTCATTAAACAGCGTATCGGCGATCTGGACACCAGCGCGACCGCTAAGAATGAAGGTACCATCGTCATGGTATCTGACGGTATCGTGCGTATTCACGGTCTTGCGGATGCAATGTACGGTGAAATGATCGAATTCGACGGCGGCTTATTTGGTATGGCACTGAACCTAGAACAGGATTCAGTGGGTGCCGTTGTTTTAGGTAACTACCTAAGCCTGCAAGAAGGTCAAAAAGCTCGCTGTACTGGTCGCGTATTAGAAGTTCCAGTTGGTCCTGAACTTCTTGGCCGTGTCGTAGACGCTTTGGGTAACCCAATTGATGGCAAAGGCCCAATTGATGCAAAACTGACTGATGCTGTTGAAAAAGTGGCACCAGGTGTAATTTGGCGTCAGTCTGTCGACGAACCTGTTCAAACTGGTTATAAATCAGTTGATACCATGATTCCTGTAGGTCGTGGTCAGCGTGAGTTGATTATTGGTGACCGTCAAACTGGTAAAACAGCAATGGCGATCGATGCGATCATCGCTCAGAAAAACTCTGGCATTAAATGTGTATACGTTGCGATTGGTCAAAAACAATCAACAATTGCAAACGTGGTGCGCAAGCTGGAAGAAACTGGCGCTATGGCGTATACAACTGTTGTCGCAGCTGCGGCCGCTGATCCTGCAGCAATGCAGTATTTGGCTCCGTACTCTGGCTGTACAATGGGTGAATACTTCCGTGACCGCGGTGAAGATGCGTTAATCATTTATGATGATTTGTCTAAGCAAGCTGTTGCTTACCGTCAAATTTCATTATTGTTACGTCGTCCACCAGGTCGTGAAGCGTATCCAGGTGACGTATTCTATCTTCACTCACGTCTTCTTGAGCGTGCTTCTCGCGTTTCAGCTGATTATGTTGAGAAATTCACGAATGGCGCAGTAACAGGTCAAACTGGTTCTTTAACTGCATTGCCAATCATTGAAACTCAAGCGGGTGACGTATCTGCATTCGTACCAACCAACGTAATTTCGATTACTGACGGTCAGATCTTCCTGGAAACATCATTATTCAACGCAGGTATTCGTCCTGCTGTGAACGCGGGTATCTCTGTATCCCGTGTTGGTGGTTCAGCTCAGACCAAGATCATCAAAAAATTGTCTGGTGGTATCCGTACCGCTTTAGCACAATACCGTGAATTGGCTGCGTTTGCTCAGTTTGCTTCTGACCTTGATGAAGCAACCCGTAAGCAACTTGAGCATGGTCAACGTGTAACTGAGTTAATGAAGCAAAAACAATATGCTCCATACTCAATTGCTGACCAGGCTGTTTCTGTATATGCATCTAACGAAGGCTACATGGCTGACGTAGAAGTGAAGAAGATCGTAGACTTTGATGCTGCGTTAATCTCTTACTTCCGTTCTGAACATGCTGCGTTGATGCAACAGATCGATGAAACTGGTGATTACAACAAAGACATCGAAGCAGCATTCAAAGCAGGTATTGAGAGCTTCAAAGCGACTCAAACTTACTAAGTTAAGCTTTAGTTAAGTTTGGTTCACGGATCAACCTTCGGAAGCTCGAAAGGGCTTTCGAATACTAGGTTAAGCGTATGGCAAATTTAAAAGAAATTCGCGCCAAAGTAGCTAGTATCAAGAGCACGCAAAAGATTACTCGCGCGATGCAAATGGTAGCTGCTTCTAAAATGCGTCGTGCGCAAGAGCGCATGGCTCAGGGCCGTCCGTATGCCGATAATATGCGCCGTGTAATTGCTCACCTGGTACAAGCGAACCCTGAATACAAACACCGTTATATGGTTGACCGCCCAGTTAAGCGTGTTGGCTATATCGTGGTGTCTTCAGATCGTGGCTTGGCAGGTGGCTTGAACATTAACTTGTTCAAGAAAGTTGTGCAGCATGTCAAAGCACAGCAACAGCAGTCAATTGAAGTTGAATTTGCTTTGATTGGTCAAAAAGCGGTTTCGTTTTTTAAGAATTACGGCGGTAAGGTGCTTGGTGCAACCACCCAACTTGGCGATGCGCCGAGTTTGGAACAGTTGACTGGCTCAGTACAGGTGATGCTTGACGCATTTGACAAGGGCGAGCTGGATCGTATCTACCTCGTGTCAAATGGTTTCGTCAATGCGATGACCCAGCAGCCTAAAGTGGAACAACTTGTTCCTTTGGCACCAGCACAAGCAGGCGATGATCTCAACCGTACTTATGGTTGGGACTATATCTACGAACCAGAAGCAGAAGTATTGTTGAATGGTTTGTTGGTTCGCTATATCGAGTCTATGGTTTATCAAGGTGTGATTGAAAACGTTGCATGTGAGCAGTCAGCTCGTATGGTCGCGATGAAAGCGGCGACAGACAACGCAGGACAATTGATTAAAGACCTACAGCTCATTTACAACAAGCTGCGTCAAGCCGCGATTACTCAGGAAATTTCCGAGATCGTTGGCGGTGCCGCTGCCGTTTAACATTATTAGTTTGAATTGAGGAGACAGCAATGAGTAGCGGTCGTATCATTCAGATCATCGGCGCGGTTATCGACGTCGAGTTTGAGCGCAATAGCGTTCCTAAGATCTATGACGCTCTCCAAGTTGACGGTACTGAAACTACACTAGAAGTTCAGCAACAGCTTGGCGATGGTGTTGTTCGTACCATCGCAATGGGTTCTACAGAAGGTCTTAAACGTGGTCTTAATGTAACCAGTACAAATGCACCGATTTCTGTTCCAGTTGGCCCAGCTACGCTTGGTCGTATCATGGACGTTTTAGGTCGCCCGATTGATGAAGCAGGTCCTGTAGCGACTGAAACGCGTTTGCCAATTCACCGTCAAGCGCCTTCTTATGCTGAACAAGCAGCTTCTACTGACCTTTTGGAAACTGGTATTAAAGTCATTGACTTGCTTTGCCCGTTTGCGAAAGGTGGTAAAGTTGGTCTGTTCGGTGGTGCGGGTGTTGGTAAAACCGTTAACATGATGGAGTTGATCAACAACATCGCGAAAGCTCACTCAGGTTTATCTGTGTTTGCTGGTGTTGGTGAGCGTACTCGTGAAGGTAACGACTTCTATCACGAAATGAAAGATTCTAACGTTCTTGACAAGGTAGCCATGGTCTACGGTCAGATGAACGAGCCACCAGGTAACCGTTTACGCGTAGCGTTGACTGGCCTGACCATGGCTGAATACTTCCGTGATGAAAAAGACGAAAATGGTAAAGGTCGTGACGTATTATTATTCGTCGACAACATCTACCGTTATACACTTGCAGGTACTGAAGTATCAGCATTGTTAGGTCGTATGCCATCTGCGGTAGGTTACCAGCCGACACTTGCAGAGGAAATGGGTGTTCTTCAAGAGCGTATTACATCGACTAAATCTGGTTCGATCACTTCGATCCAGGCGGTATATGTACCTGCCGATGACTTAACAGATCCATCACCTGCAACAACGTTTGCCCACTTGGACGCAACTGTTGTATTGAGCCGTGACATCGCATCTTCTGGTATTTATCCAGCGATCGATCCACTTGACTCAACTTCACGTCAGCTAGACCCATTGGTTGTTGGTCAAGAGCACTATGAAATTGCACGTTCTGTACAGAACGTATTGCAACGTTATAAAGAGCTTAAAGACATCATCGCAATCCTGGGTATGGATGAATTGGCTGAAGAAGATAAACTGGTTGTTTACCGTGCACGTAAAATCCAGCGTTTCTTCTCTCAACCGTTCCACGTAGCTGAAGTGTTTACTGGCGCGCCTGGTAAACTAGTACCACTTAAAGAAACGATTCGTGGCTTTAAAGGTCTATTAGCTGGTGAATACGACCACATCCCAGAACAAGCGTTCTATATGGTTGGTGGTATTGACGAAGTGATTGCTAAAGCCGAGAAACTTTAATTAGCAACTCTAATTTAAGGAGATTCTCATGGCGACTATGCAATGTGATGTTGTAAGTGTTAAAGAGTCGATTTACTCTGGACAAGTTACGATGTTGATCGCAAAAGGTGCGGGTGGTGAGCTTGGTATTTTGCCAGGACATGCGCCACTTGTGACCTTGCTCCAACCAGGACCGATTCGTGTTCAGTTGGAAAATGGTACAGAAGAAATTGTTTATGTATCAGGCGGTGTGCTGGAAGTTCAGCCTCATGTTGTGACCGTGCTTGCAGATACTGCAATCCGCGCTGACAACTTAGATGAAGCAGCAATTTTGGAAGCTCGTAAACAAGCTGAACAATTGCTTGCCAATCAAAAGAGTGACTTGGACTCAGCTGCTGCACTGGCATCTCTATCAGAGATTTCAGGTCAGCTTGAAACTATCCGTAAGATGAAAAACCGTGCATTATAATTTGCTGGTTTGACATTGAGAAAGCCACCGTAAGGTGGCTTTTTTATTGTTTGAAAACATACTAAGATGGATGTTTAGAAATTATTTAAAGACAATTTAAATTCTAGATAACCAGTAAATTTGATAAGAAGTTGATTAGGAAAAGTATGTTAGCAAGCAATGTCTTAAAGTTGCGTCTGGATCGCATTGAACAGCAAGGACATCATTTATCTGCCAAAGATCAATTGAAGCTTGTAACACTTGAGCAGCCTGAACTCACTGCTGGTTTATACACGCATCTATTCCACATTGCCCTGCCTAAAAGCTGGGATTTTCCGCACAACACGGCTGAAGAAATTAATTGCTCCCTACGCCTGATCAAGTTGATCAATCAGGTGTTTATTCCTGCCTACTCACAACATGCCCATCGTTATGCCTGGTTTGAACAGGGCCTTGCCTTTAGTTTGCAGTATGCGGATGAGCAATATAATGCTCAGGCTTTGGATGGGCTGTTGTCACATCTGGCAAAGTGTAAGGACAGTCCCCTAAAACTAAGCATCCTGAAACAGTTGCATGATGAATATGACGACATCAAGATAAAACTTGCGCTGGCTAAGCTATATCAACATTTTGAAGAATGGTCGGTTGCCATTGAAATGTATCATGCTTTATTCGCGCAGCAGTCGTTACAACCTGAGCATGTGCATTATGATTTTATTGAGTGCCTGTTAAATCGAAATGGCTACCTGAATGAACAGGGCAACAGTGATGTGGTTGAGGCATTGCAACGCTTGGGACAATTGGATCATATCCAGCAACAGGCAAGGTATGAACAGCTTACCAGTCGTACAGTTGCCTTAATGTTGCCTGAGACATTACAGACAAACTTCACTGATTCAACCCAGCCCTTGCTGGACATACAGCAAAAACTAAAGTTTGTTGGGTATTCCCTGAATCACTGGCTGGCAGCCAGCGAATTTATCATTCCTTATTACAAGCATGTGATCGAGTCTGCTCCAAAATTATTAAACAACCACGATGTGGTGATGCATCTGGATCGGCATAAGGTGGCTAATACAGCTTTACAGCGTATCCTGACAGGGCGTGAGCTCAAACTGGTGAGTGGGGTGAATGCTGCCAATTATAGTCTGGGCTTTATCTGGAATTATTTACAGATCAATCCCTTGGTGCTGGATGCGCTGGTTGCGGCATCAAAGGGAAATCCAGATGCATTCTATAACCTAAAACAGATCCCCGCGCCTGATTATGATCATGAGGCAGCCTTGTCGCGTGTTTCATCCTATCTTGCCAAACAGCAGGTGGCCTACAACCTGAGTCAGCAGGGGCATACCATTGAGTTTGCGGAACATTCACATTTGGCGGGTTTTGACCTGATTGTGGATGGCACGCCGATGCAGGTGAAATGCACGATGGATGTGGAGGCGATCGAGAAGTTCGCACAAAACCATCCGCATATTGCGATTGTGGTCAATATTGAGCTGGCACATCTACAGGAAAAATATCCCTCGGTTTTTGCCGATTTGGCCTTGAGTTATGAATCGGTGCAAAGAACCGCCCAAGCCAGCCTACAACATTTGGCAGGCATGGATGATTTCCTACCCATTCCTCTGATGAATACTGGATTTGCGGTTTATCGCAATTTTGGTTCATCCCAAAGCAAGGCAATATCCCGTCCTTATTTGCAGTATAAGCCGTCTGGTTCAGTCATGAAGAATAGTCTGGCAATTGGTGCGGCGATTGGTGGAATTGTTTCAGGTTCAATTGGGGCTTTTGTGGTGGGTGGACTGGCAGTGTATCGTACATGGCGAGTCCAGAAGATCGAGCAGCGTAAGCCAGCCCAGGAAAAACAGCAGTTGTTACTGCAATGCCAGCAGGTCATGGAGCTGTTGATTGATTTTGCGGAGTGGTTTAGCCAGAATCTGTTAAAGTACCGTGTTGATTTATATGCCTATCAGCTTAGGCAGATTGAAATGAAGTTGATGGGAGAAATCCCAGAAGCGGCAATTTCCACCACCTTGTTTGCCTATAAGTTTGAAGCACATCAACGGGCAATGAAGCTTTATGAGTGGATGCAAAAGCAGCTTAGCCATGACAATCCAAAGCAAAGGGCACAGGCAGGATGGGTGGCCTTGGCGCAGTCAAACCAGTTTATGTCGATTGAACTCAAACAGCGTGTAACCCAGTTGAATATTGAGCTGGAAAAATATAAGCAGATGACCCAGCATGGCTTACAGCTATCCAACCTGAGCAAACAGGCGGGTCATCATTTTAAACCTGCCTATCCAGTGCAATAGCTCTAGGTGTTTGCATTTTCAGAATTGGCTTGCTTGCCCAGAACCAGCGTTGTGAGTTTGACCATATCCATTTGAATGGTGTTGAATTGTTTTTCAATTTTTGCAAAGTCTAGCTGGGCAATGTCCAGTTGACCATGCAGCAAGGGCATGCTTAGAAGTTGCTGGTTGGCCGTAAGCAGACTCTGGCGAATCTGGTCAACCTCATTACTTTTTAGGTTTAGTGAAAGTAAAGTGTCATGCAGTCCGTGTAATTCCTGCTTAAGCTCACCTGTGGTATGTTGCAACTGCTGAACATTTTGATCCTGAATCGCCTGTTCAAGACTGCTTTGCGACTGTTTTAACAGGGCCACATAATCATCGGTTTCAAGCTGCAACTTTGCAATATCGCGTGCGATGTTGAGCATATTGCCACGACTCAGGTTTTGGGTGTCCTGCGCCTTGATCATTTCGGTGCTGTTATCCTCATTGATTGTTGTGGCAGGCTGTTCAAATTCAGACGCTTGTTCCACCTGCTGATTGTCATGGGGAACTTGATCACAGCCTGTCAGTGTAAATGCAGCAACAAGTGTCACGGCTGAAAGAATGGCTTTGATTGACAGATTTTTCATCATGGCTGAACCGCACCAAAATATGTGAAAAACGTCACTATAATGAAAAAATATGAATAAAAAAGTGATTTTTGTAAGGCTTTACATTTTACATAAAAAAGAGCGCACAAGGCGCTCTTGTAATTGTTCTGAATTATTTAGTCAGCTCAGCTTCAATCGCACTGACAATACGTTCGTCATCGGCAGTAATGTCTGGTGCAAAACGCGCAACGACTTCGCCATTCTTATTGACGAGGAATTTTTCAAAGTTCCACAACACTTCAGGTGGGTTGTTTGGGGTTAAACCATAGTCCACAAGGTCTTTCCACCACGGACCCTCACCCGTACGTTCAGGAATCGCCTGAGTCAGTCTCTGGTAAAGTGGATGCTTGTCATCACCTGCAACAGAGATTTTGGCGAAAAGTGGGAAATGCACGTCATAGTTGAGAGAGCAGAACTGTTCAATCTCATCGTTTGTGCCTGGTTCTTGCTCTAAGAAGTTATTGGCTGGGAAACCGAGAATTTCCAGCCCCTGATCTTTTTTGGCCTGATAAAGTTTTTCCAAACCCTCATATTGTGGTGTCAAACCACATTTTGATGCAACGTTGACGATCAATAGGACTTTACCCTGATATTGATCAAGATCAACGTCCTGACCCTTAATGTCCTTAACTGGAATGTGGTAAACCGATTGGCTCATGTGATTATCCTAATTTGTTGTTGTACAAGACCTGTTTGTTTTAACTGCTATTCAGCCAGAGTGCAATGCTGTTGAGATGAATCCATACAAATAATCCATAAAAACAGCGCGTTCTTTAAATGGAGGCATTTTTAAGCTGGATGGGAGTCTGGCCTGTATAGCGTTTAAAGAACTCAATAAAGCTGGAACTGTGGTGGTAGCCTAAGGCAAATGCCAGTTGCTTGATGGTCATGCCCTGACGAATCTGGTTGATGGCAAAGATGATCTTGGCCCGATTGCGCCATTCAGACAGCGAAAGCTGCAACTCCTGCTGGCTTAGGCGCAAAACATGACGCTCACTCACGGCAAAGTCCTGTAGTACCTGCTGGAGGCTGGCATTAAATAAATCGGGATTAGAAAGTTTTTCCAGAATCGGCGACAAGACTGGATGGGTGCTTTGCGGTAAATAATGTGAATAAGCAGGCGCTTGTCTCAATTGGTCAAACAACACCTGTAGCAAGTGTTCAAGGTATTCAGGTCGCGTATCCTGTTTCTTCTGTTCCAGAATCTGTACCACCAAGGCACGGAAAAAGGGTTCAATACTAAAGCAACGGCACACATCACCTAAATATTGTCCGAATTTTGGATGCAAACGAATACAGATATAGTGGATTTCATGTTCGACGGGAAGCGACTGATGTTCAGTACGCGGTGGCAACCATAGTCCATAACTGGGCGGAGAAAGATAGTATTGCCCCTCAATGTCAAATTCCAGCGTACCATTTAAACTAAAATTGAAATCGCCCCAGAGTGAGGAATGTGGACTGACAATATCATCCTTTTGGTACAGAAATTCATGCACTTCTATACCATTCAGAAAGGGAAATTGCTCAGCATCATCATGCTTCATCTGGGTGCCCATTTTAGTTTTCGCAGGTGACTTTAGGGTTGTTCAGGCCTTTTGCCAGGGTAAAGATACTCATCAAGGCCAAGGCAACAAAACTGATTACCCCATAAATTAAGATATTTTCATTGAAATGATCAACCACATATCCGCCCAGTAACGAGCCTGTCGCAATCATCACCTGAAACATCCCCACAAACAGCGGCATGCCTTTCTCAACGGCATGTGGTGCATGCACAAACATCCAGATGTTGGCGGCTGTTGGGAAAGCCCCGAATGCAAAGCCCCATAGGGCGGTGAGTACAATCGCACCAAATTCATGCACCGCAAATACAGGAAAGCCAAAGAACACAATCGCAAAACAGATGCTGACAAAGGCCAGGGTATAGCGCACATTGAGGTTGCCACTATAGCCTGCAAAGGCATTGCCAAAAATACCTGCAATCCCATAAAGCAACAGCAGCGAGCTAATGGTGGTGCCATTGAATCCCGCAATATTTTTAAAGAATGGTGCCAGATAACTATAGGCACAGAAATGCGCCAAGCCGATCAGCAGCACGATCAGCATGCCACTGCGTGCCTTGGGTGTGCGTAACAATGCGGGCAGGTCTCGAAAGTGGATGGCTGAATCAGGTTTTAATTCAGGCAGAAAGATAAATTGCAGCACCAGCACAATCAGTCCAATGGCCGCAGTGATACCAAAGGTACTGCGCCAGCCGTAGAACTCACTGAGCCAGGTGCCAATTGGAACACCTAGAACAGTGGCAAAGGTGACACCTGCCATCACCACAGCAGTGGCTTTGGCAATGGGTAAATGTGATGGCGCAAGCTTGCCACTGAGGGCAATCGCGGTGGCCCAGAATCCACCAATTGAAATGCCCAGCACCAGACGGCTGAGTAACAATACATGAAAACTATCGGCAAAGGCGGTGATGGTATTGGCAATCACCATAATCGCCGTGAGCAGGATCACCACATAGCGACGATCAAGCTGCTTGACTGAAATGGGAAGTAGCGGCGCGGCAATTGCAGCCATCACCCCAGGCAGGGTGATGATCAGGCCTGCTGTACCCACAGAAATGTTCAGGTCTGTTGCCACACTATTCAGTACACCAACGGGCAGGAATTCACTGGTGACCAGTGCAAAGGCACCAATAGCCACTGCCAGTATGGCAAACCAGCTACCTTGTGTCTGGGTGGAATCTATGGGTCGAATTTCGGAAGTGGGAGAATGTTCCATAATAATTTCCTGATTTGCCCATCATCTGGCAAAAGGGCTAAAGAATAGGTTAAAATTTTATAACGATCGCTATAAAATAAAATAGTTGATAAAAATTGCTGCGTCAATTAATTTAATAATGATCGTTATGAAAATAATTGTGACCCTTATGACAAATGCATCTGAGTCTTTAGCCGTTCCCTGTGATGACACGCAGAAAAAGAAGCGTGGCCGTCCCAAGTGCTTTAATGAGCAGCAGGCACTGGAAAAGGCGATGTTGTTGTTTTGGGAACATGGCTATGAAGCCACTTCAATGAGCGATCTCACTCAGGCGCTTGGGTTGACCGCACCGAGCCTGTACAGCAGCTTTGGGGATAAGGCAGGCCTGTTCCATAAATGCATTGATTATTATCTGGCCCATGAAGCCTGTCCCATCGAAACCATCTTTGCAGAGGCTAAAACGGCGAAAGTTGCCTTTGAGCTTTATCTGTATGACAACGTCAAGCGCTTGGCCCAGCCCAATAAACCTGCGGGTTGTATGCTGGTTGTGGCAACCATGAACTGTTCCGACAATGCACAGGAGGTACAGCAAAACATTCTGGAAAAGCGCCTGAAAACCAAACAAAAACTATTGCAACGACTTCAGCAGGGCGTTGCTGATGGCGACTTGCCAACCAGAGCGCCTATACAAGAAATGGCGGATTTCTATGCCACTGTGGTGCAGGGCCTCACCCTACAGGCACGGGATGGAGCAACAGCAGGGCAACTGCATAAGGTGGTGGAACATGCTATGCGTGTCTGGGAACTGTTTTAAAACAGGCATGTCTTAACCGCGATATAAATGTCTGAAATGCGATATTTCAATTATTTTGGACATCTTTCACAATAGGGACATTGCTGAGATATTGCGAGAATGATGATGGGTCAGTTAACAAAATATCAGAAATGGGCATTTGTATTGCCGTTGATCGCCGTATTGATTTGGTCACTGAACATTGCGGTGACCCGCTATGTTGCGGACTATATTTCTCCAGTGAGCATTAGTTTTTACCGCTGGTTGATCGCCTTTATTATTCTAACGCCGTTTATGTTGCCAAAGGTTTGGCAGCAGCGTGGGCTGATTCGTCAGTCGTTGGGTAAACTGGCAATTTTCAGTGCCTTTGGCATGGTGCTGTATCAGGGTCTTGCCTATACCGCAGCGCATTACACCACGGCCACCAACATGGGAATCGTGAATGCCTTTGTGCCGATTTTCACCATCTTTATTGCCTACTTTATTTTAAAGGATAAGCCAAATCTGTTTGCCATTCTGGGCAGCGTATTGTCCTTTGCTGGCCTGATTTACATTATCAGTCAGGGACACTTGTCGAGCCTGCTGCAACAGGGTGGACACTGGGGTGATGCCCTGATGGTGGTTGCGGTGACATTCTATGCCTTTTATGGGGTGTTCCTGAAAAAGTGGCAACTACAGATTCCTCTTATGAGCAGCCTCTATGTCCAGATTGCCTTTGCACTACTTTACCATCTGCCGTTTGTGCTCTGGTTTGGTCTGGACAGTATCAATGCCAGTAACGTCAGCAGTGTCCTGTATGCGGGTATCTTTCCATCGTTGATCGCACCATTGTTGTGGATGCTGGCAGTACAGGCGATTGGACCAAACCGTACCAGTATTTTTATGAACCTGATGCCTGTGTTTACCGCGATTATTGCCAGCCTCTGGTTGTCTGAACAATGGACGGTCTACCATAGCATTGGTGGTGTGATGATTCTGGTGGGTATTGTGATGGCACAGAAGAAAACCGTAAAAGCACCAGCCAGAATGGTTGAATCAGCTCATTAAGGTCAAAGAAGCGGTGTGTTTGTTGAAAATAAAAACAAACACACCAAAAAATTTATCTAATGATCATTCTTTCTATATGATTTACAAATATATTTTAAAGTGTGACTAAATTTGTCATCTAAAAAAAGCTGAATAAAAATAGAAATATAATTTTATTAAAATAATGAAAGTGACAAAAATGGTACGCTTTTCACATTTTTTGTTAGATAAATAATATATTTGTATAAGTTGAACAATTGTTCCATAATACCGCCCACAGCAAGCTGATTCGTTATGAGAATGAAGAAGTTGCTTAGCGAATTTGTGAACCCTCTGGATGTGATTATCCACATCCTTTTTATGCTCAGTTATCCCTATATAACTGAGCTTTTTTTTGTCTGCTCTTCACCGAATTACATGATTAATGTACTAAGCACGAATCACTTCGCCTGTGAGTGCATTTAAGATTCGGCTCGGTTGCTGGCTCAGTCCCAGATCACCCTTTAAATAATGCAGCGATGAGGCAAAGTAATCCTGTGCCTGTTGCAGGTTATGTGCAGGTGTTAAACCCGCAGGATTGGCACTGGTTGAAACAATAAAGCCACCAAAGCTGTTGCACAGCCCAACACACAGGGGATGGGTGGTCACACGTACCGCGACGAGGGGATGCTGTCCCTTAATCCAGTCTGGAATGTGCTGATCGGCAGGGAGCAGCCAGGTGGTGGCACGCTCTGTCGGCAAACGGTCGGACCAGCTTGCAATGACTTGCTGGCGAATGTCGGCTGTTAAACTTTGTAGTAAGTGTTCAACCTGATCAAGGTGCCCAGCCAGTAAAATCACCCCTTTTTCCACTGGACGATGCTTCAGTTCCAGAATGTGCTGAAACGCCTGTTCATTGAATGGATCACAGCCCAATCCCCAGACCGCTTCAGTGGGATAGGCAAGCACTTTACCCTGTTTTAAGAATTGTGCCGCTTCGGAAATGGAGGATGTGATCATGCGAAAACTGAGACTAAGGGAATGGATGTTGCTAGTTTAATGCATTGGGCGGCAACGTAAATAGCGTCCACCTTGCTGAATACATAAACCAAGCAATTCCAGTTCCATTAACTGGGCGGTGAGATCAGCAATTGATGCTGAATAGCGTTGCGCAAGTTGGTCGAGGTCTTGTCCAACCCAGTCCAGTATCTGGTAGAGTTCGATCAGGTGCGTAGGCAGGCTGGGTGGTGGAGGTGCTGTTTCTTTGGGTTCTTCAACACGTTGCTGCTGGGCTTGCCATTGGGTTGGTAAAGCCAGGTCTTCAATGATCTGTTCAGGATGGTCAACCAGGGTTGCGCCCTCCCGAATCAGTTGATGGCAACCTTGATGATGCTCGCTGTAAATGTGTCCAGGAATGGCGAAGACCATTTTGCCCTGATTTGCCGCTGCATTTGCTGTGGTGATGGAACCGCTTTTTAATGCCGCCTCCACCACCAACACGCCAAGGCTTAAGCCGCTGACAATACGGTTACGCCGTGGAAAAAACGCGGCTAAAGGCAGGGTGGCGGGCAAGAACTCAGTCACAATTGCGCCTGATTGACGAATTTCTTCGGCTAATTGTTTATGCTGGGCAGGATAAATGGTATCCAGTCCTGTGCCCATCACCGCAATGGTTCGCTGATGGGCCAAGCCACCACGATGTGCTGCCTCATCAATGCCATGTGCCAAACCACTGCTGATATAAAAGCCTTTTTCACTTAAATAATAGCCAAAGTCATAGGCCATTTGCCGTCCATGGGGGCTAGGCTTGCGACTGCCAACTACAGCAATTTGGGGTTGCAGCAGTGCCGATGCCTGTCCCTGTCCAAATAAAATCGGTGGGTGGTCTGAATAGGGCAATAGTTGGGTGGGATAGCCAATATCGTCAGGCGTTAAGATGAAGTCACTGTGTTTTTGAATGAGTTGAACGATCTGTGCAAACTGCTGCTGTCCCTGTGCAGTCTGGAATTCCTGCAAACGTTTTAAATGACTGGCATGTAGGCCAAGTTGCTGCCATTCTGTAAAGCGGTTGGGTTGAGTTGCCTGTTCACAACTGCCAAAGTGATGAAGAATTTTTTGAAAACTGGAGAGGGAATGTTGAACCAAATACCACACCAACACAGTGGCGTAGTGCTGAGGTGATAATTGATCCAACATGGGTCTTTAGGACTTAGTCGTCAAGACGAGGTGGCTTGATGTTTGAACCAATCTTGATTGGTAGCTCACTTTCCAGCACATAGGCATAGCTGATACGGTCAAAGCTCTTAAAGATCATGACGCTGCCCACATATTGTCCAGGAAGTTTAACCGTTTCCTTGGTTTTAGGGTCACGAACAGTTTCACCATCCTGATAGGTGCTGAAAACCTGTCCGATTTCAATACCATCAGCCGTACCACGGTCTACGGTCACCACACCGTTTTTCGCAGCAGTTCCAATTGAACCCATGACACGAATGATCTTGCCACCGTCTTTGACCTGACCTGCATCGGTTGGATAGAACAGGGTAGGCAGCATGGCATCCTGTTCAGCCATGACGCGGTCGCCACGACGGACTTCACCATTGTAGCTGTCGGTCAGTTCAACCGTGGTGATGTCATTTTCGTTGCGAATGGCGACACCTGAAGCCACCTGGGTCAACTCAAGGCCAAGCACCTGTTTCTTGCCTTTCTCATCCAGCACCACGTATGGTTCACCCTCACGGAACACACCATAGCGTTGACCATTTTCAAGACCCTGACCACGGACATAAACGCTCTGGCCCTTGCCTGCAAGAACACGGTTGTCTGCTGTACCCAGAATATACGGTGTGTTGGCAATCGCATCGGCTGGAAGTACCGAGGTGCGTTCCAGCCATTGCTGGATATGGGCCAATGGAATGACAGGAACGCTGTTGTTCAACGCCTCAATGCGCACCTGTGGGCGCAAGGTTGATGCGGTGTTGCCTGTATAGCGGCGGATAATGCCATCACAGCCATCACCCTCATCCTTACCAATTAAAGGTTTACCGTTCAGGCTACAGAGTAGCAGTTTGTCACCTGGATAAATCCAGTGTGGGTTTTTAACGTGCTTGTTGCTTGCCCAGATTTCAGGCCAGCGCCACGGCTTGCTTAAAAACTTGCCTGAAATGTCCCAAAGCGTATCGCCTTTTTTCACCACATAGACATGCGGTGCGCCTGCTTTCACGGACGGTGGGCTGACATTCGGGCTTGCTGCATGGGTCAGGTTGATGCTCATGCCCAATCCAGCACAAATTGCAGCGGCAATCAGTTGTTTTTTTAACCCCAAGGCATGAAATGATTGTATGCCGTTTAAAACCTTTTTCATTATCATAATTCCTAAAAATTATCTGTGTAGTTGCGCTATAATAACGACTTTACACACAATTTTTTGATCAAGCATTCCCTTCAGTTGGTTTTTTGATCAATGGCATAAGTGAGGAACAGTATGGCCTTATTACCTATTTTAAGTTTTCCTGATCCCCGTCTTCGTACCATTGCCAAGCCAGTCGAAGAAGTCACTGATGAGATTCGTCAGCTTGCAGCGGATATGTTCGAAACCATGTACGAGGCACCAGGTATAGGCTTGGCGGCGACTCAGGTTGACCAACATATCCAGCTTATTGTCATGGACCTCTCTGAAGAGAAAAACCAACCGTTGGTGTTCATTAACCCAAAAGTCACTCCACTGACTGTAGATACACAGCCTTATGAAGAAGGCTGTCTCTCCGTGCCTCAAATATACGATAAAGTTGAGCGTCCGTCACGCGTAAAAATCGAGGCAATTAACCTTGAAGGTCAAGCGTTTGAGCTGGAAGCTGACGGACTTCTCGCTGTTTGTATCCAACATGAAATGGATCACTTAAATGGCAAGCTTTTTGTTGACTATTTATCGCCATTAAAGCGACAGCGTGCACGTGAAAAAGTGGAAAAGGTGGTGCGCCAGCGCGAAAAAGAGAAAGTTGCAGTCAAACGTTAGGCTGTAACGATCATTTGAACATGCCATCCCTGTTTCGTTGTGGAATGTTGCTTGCATTTACCGCGGTCTGTTTACAGATTGCGGTTTTCCTGCAACCCCTGCTGCCGAAGCAATACCAGATCGCACCCGTCTGTGAGACCATCACCCAGGCATTGTTGCTGCCTAAAAGCCAGATGGCCGAAAGTCCAGCGCATCATGTCCATCACCACACACATCAGCTTGTACAGGCCGATGGCTCGGCACCACAGCATGACCACCACGATCCAAACCATCAATGCCAGTACTGTACCGTCTATGCCAATCTGGTATTGCCGCCTGAATTTGGCGTAAAAGAGGTGCTGGTCCGTATCCAAATCCGTTTAGTTGCTTATCAACAAGCCTTTAAGCATGTTTATTTTGCACTGCAACGGTTGTTCCTCTTGCCACAAGGGCGGGCTCCGCCACTCTTTGCATAAATTAAAACTTTATTTTCGTTAGGGTTTTTTTAGAACTCTGACCCTGTTTTATCTATGTTTTAAGAGAGACCGATGATGGCTCAACCTAAATTTTTATTACAACCGCTGACGGTTGCGATCTTGGCTGCTTCAAATACGATAATGGCGTGGGCAGAACCTGTGCAGCATGGGCAGGCGCATGTCTCACTTGCACCCATCGTGGTCACTGCACAACCACCCAATCAAGGCAATGGCTTGGTGGTTCAGGCCGATCCCAAGCAACCGATCCAGCCGATTCCTGCAACGGATGGGGCGGATTATCTACAAAGTATCATGGGCTTTAATGCCATTAAAAATGGTGGAACCAATGGGGATGTCACCTTTCGGGGCATGTTTGGTTCACGCATTAAAATTCTCACTGATGGCACAGAGAATCTGGGTGCATGTCCAGCGCGTATGGATGCACCCACTTCTTATATTCAGCCTGAAAGCTTTGACAAAATTACAGTGATTAAAGGACCTCAGACAGTTCAATATGCCAATACAGGTTCGGCTGCAACCGTTGTTTTTGAGCGCGAGCCTGAAAAGTTAACCCAGGAAAAGCCCTATCGTGGACAAGCGAGTGTGGTTGTTGGGTCTTATGGGCGGCTTGATCACAATGTCGAGGTGGCAGCGGGTGATGAAAGCAAATATGCGCGTTTAAATGCCAACCGTTCTGTGGCGGATGATTATCAGGATGGGGATGGTCAGTCGGTTCACTCAAACTGGAAACGTTGGAATGCTGACCTTGCACTGGGCTGGAAACCAACCGACGACTCATGGCTGGAACTTCGTGCTGGCAAAGGCGATGGTGAAGCCGCCTATGCAGGCCGCAGCATGGATGGTTCACAGTTCAAGCGTGAAAGTCTGGGGCTACATGCCGAACAGAACAACCTGACCGAGGTGGTTAAAAAGCTTGAGGCACAGATTGACTATAGTTATAACGACCACATCATGGATAATTTCCGTTTGCGTGCCGCACCCATGACGACAATGAATATGCATGGTATGCAGATGACTGTACCCAACAAAATGGAGATGGAGGTTGCCCGCCGTACCTTAAACTCACGTCTGGCGGTAACCACGGACTGGGACAGGTTCAGTGTGGTGTCTGGCGTGGATAGCCAGCGCAACACACATGGTGGCAACATGATCATGTATGCAATGCCAAGTATGAACTCGCCATTTGCCAATGACCTCAAGTTCCAGTCTTATGGTGCTTTTAGTGAATGGACGTACAACATTGATCCTGATCAGAAATGGGTTGCGGGTGCGCGTGTGGATCAGGTCAAGATTGACAGTTTAAAAAATGGCAAGAGTCGCAGTGATAGCAACCCAAGTGGTTTTATCCGTATCGAAAAAACCTTGCCTGAACATGGTTTCAAAACTTACGCAGGGCTGGGTTATGTGGAGCGTAGCCCAGATTTCTGGGAACTGTATAGCACCTCAACAGATCGTGGTGTTGGCTCAACCGACATGATGGGAATGACCACCTATCGCATGCTCGATAATCTGGACAACCTGAACAATGAACGTACTGCGCAGTTGGATGTTGGTTTTCAGGCAGAGCATGGCACATGGAATACTTGGGCTTCGGCTTACGCAGGTTTAATCAAGGACTTTATTTTGCTGCAATACAATGGGGCAAATGAGCGCTATCCTTTGGCACGTAATGTGGATGCAAGCATTGCAGGGGCTGAGGCAGGTATTGGCTATCAATTTAGCGATCATGTTCAGGCTGATCTGTCAGGCATGTATGCATGGGGTAAAAATACCTCTGATGGACGTCCGCTTCCCCAGATTGCGCCTTTGGAGGCACGTATAAATCTTCGCTATGTCGATGAAAAATATAGCCTAGGCTTGTTATGGCGTGCGGTTGCCAAACAGGATCGCATTAGCCTGAATGAGGGCAATGTGGTCGGTTATGACATGAATGAAAGCAAGGCATTCAACACTTTGGCCCTGAATGGGACTTATAAGCTGACGGATGCTGTTGATGTTTCGGTTGGTGTGGATAATGTGCTGAATCAAACCTACACCGAACATTTAAACAAGGCAGGCGCCTCCATGTTTGGTTATGCGGCCAGTGAACAGTTCAATAATATTGGACGTAACTACTGGATGCGGATGAGCATGAAGTTCTAACAACGTGAGTGATCAGCCCAGACCATTTTGCTGGGCTGATACAGTTCAAAAAATCGCCTTAAACAGTATATAGTTTGCGACACAAAAAACGGTAAGGGCGAAGATTTTTTGTACAGTTTTCACTGAAATTAAACCAATGGCTTTACGTCCAATCAGCATGCCGATGATACAGGCGGATACGAAGCCTAGACTGATATCGACTGGATAATGAAAACCATCCAAAACATGAATCAGAATACTAAAACCACCAATCAGGCAAATAATCAGTAAAGAGGTGGCCACAATGCTGTGCATGTCCAGGTCAGAGACCTTGCGTAAGGCGGGAACAATGACAAAGCCTCCTCCAACGCCGAGTAAACCTGTTAATAGGCCTGCAAGTATACCAATACTGCCTAAAATCGATGCTGTTTTCATGTCCCAAATCAGGCGGCCAGTGGAGGGGTTGACTTTACAGGGTGGATCAACAAAATCATCAACTTGGTTGGCAAATACGCGGTAAGCAACAATGAACATAATCAGGCTAAAAGCGACACTGAGCCATGTGGCAGGTAAAATTCCACTTAAATGCACGCCATAACGTGCGGAGGGAATACTGATGATGGCAATCCAGATGGCTGCACGATAACGTACAATCCTTTTATATAATCCCTGAACTGTGCCAACCATGGCGGATAGCGTCACCGCAAGCAAACCCACAGGGGCAGCCTGCGCCACGGTCCAGCCCTGACTCGCCATCAGCGCGGGGACAGCCAAAATCCCACCACCAGCACCCGTCATGCCAAGCAGACAGCCGATGGCGAGACCTTCCAACACCAATAACCACATGATGACCTATCCCAAGTACTCAATAGGGTACTTTTTGAAATGATGAACCTACCCAACCTGACTATATGTACAGTCAGGACAGAGATTTTTTTAGATTGAAATCAATGTGATGGTAGTTTAGGCTTGACCAGCCACTCATGTCCTTTCAACATGCCATCCCAATACATGGGCGGTAAGATCTGTTCCTTGAGTAACCATGCCAGACGAGAGGGTTTTTGCCCATCCAGTAACCATTTGGGAAAACTTGGCAGCAATGCACCGCCATAGCCAAATTCCGCCAACACAATCTTGCCGCGTTCAACAGTTAAAGGACATGAGCCATAACCATCATAGCGGGCAAACAGTGAACTTCCCTTGAGGTACTGCAATACATTTACAGCAACAATAGGCGCTTGTTTACGTGCAGCCGCCGCTGTTTTGGCATTTGGTGCATTCATCACGTCTCCCAATGCGAAAATATTGGGGTATTGTGTGTGTTGAAGCGTATGCTGGTTCACATTGACCCAGCCAGCAGCATCGACCAGATTACTGGCCCGAATAAAATCAGGTGCCTGTTGAGGTGGGACGACATGCAACAGATCAAAGTCAGTTTCCACAATCGAGCTATGCTCACCCTCGGTCACTTTGAAATAGGCTCGTTGCTGAGCTCCATCAACTTTAACCAATTGATGCCCAAAATGTAGCTGTGCCTGATAGCGTTGTACATATTGCATTAATGCAGGGACATACGCCGCCACACCAAACAACACCGCCCCTGTGTTATAAAAATCAAGCTGTATATCTTTTAGTACACCTTGTTTTAACCAGTGGTCGGCGGAAAGATACATGGCCTTTTGTGGCGCACCCGCGCATTTAATTGGCATGGGTGGTTGAGTAAAAACCGCTTTGCCACGTTTTAGTTGACTGACCAACTGCCAGGTATAGGGTGCGAGGTCATAACGATAATTTGAGGTCACTCCATTTTTACCCAGCGTTTCACTGAGGCCCTCAATACCTTGCCAATTCAGTTTCAGTCCTGGGCAGACCACCAGAGCATCATAATTCAGGGGTTTACAGCCCTCCAATAAAACCTGCTGATGGTCGGGGTCAAAGGCCGCCACGGCTGCCTTAATCCATTGCACCTGTTTTGGAATCAGGCTAGCCATGGTACGCACGGTTTTTTCAGGTGGAAAAATCCCACCACCCACCATGGTCCAGCCAGGCTGATAGTAATGAATTTCGGCAGGATCAATAATGGCAATGTCTAGTTGGGGTTGACGGGAAAGCAGGCTGGCAGCCACGGAAATCCCCGCCGCACCTGCACCGACAATCACCACCGAATATTTGGCGACAAGACCTGATTGGGGCTGGGATTGCTGGGATAAGCGAGGCACCAAACCCTGTAGGTCGTAGCCTAAACCTTTTCCAGTTAGCAGCATCTGATCAAGACTCTGTTCCGCAACCTGTGATAATGCCCACAAGGTGATGGAGCGTGTGCCAGTACGACAATAGGCCAGCAGTGGCTTGGCCGCCTGCTGATAGCGTTGTTTAAATTGCTGGGCCTGTTCATCGCTGACCTTGCCACTGACCACAGGTAAATATTCCACCTGAATGCCAAACTGGATTGCCACCTGCTGAATCTCAATAATATTTGGTTGGTCTGCACCCTCACCATCAGGGCGGTTACATAAAATGGTCCTGATGCCCTGACGGGCAATCTCAGGTAGATCCTGTGCGGTGATTTGATCAGCAACCCAAAATTCACGGTTTACAGATTTTAATTGCATGACACATTTCCCCTAGGCTTGTCCACAGGCTTTGTTGGCAGGCAATGCAGTATCTATTTTTTGAGGATAAGGTAGATTGAGATGGCTCATAATCTCAATAAATTCCTCTTTGCTGCGCCCATTGCCCAGACGTGCATTATGCAGGCGCTCCTGTCCAATGCTGGAACACAGACGCCCTTGATAGTCATGCCCAGGGTAGACAATCGTGTCATCGGCTAGACTAAACAATTGTTGATGGATACTGTCATACAGGGTGCTGGCATTACCTTCCTGAAAATCAGTACGTCCGCAGCCATTGATCAACAGGGCATCTCCAGTAAAGACCATGCCACCCACCACATAACTGGTGCAGGCATTGGTATGGCCTGGGGTATAACGTGCCTCAATTAACATGCTGCCAATCCGAATGGCACTACGGTCTGTAATGAAAATATCGCCACATTCGACACCAGAATTCCGATGCAGCACGGTTTTACAGCCAAATCGTTGGCGCAGGGCATTTGCACCTGTGACATGGTCCGCATGAACATGTGTATCCAGACTGAAACCTAGGGTTAAGTTTTCCTGTGCCAAATAGTGGGCATAAACCTCGATTTCAGAAGCCACAGGATCAATTAAGACGGCTTCATGGCTTTTTTCATCTGCCAATAGGTAAGTATAGGTTGAGCTTTCAGGCTCAAAAAACTGTTTAAAAATCATGGTTGTTTTCTCAAAATATTTTGCTTATCTTTAAATTTGCAAAACCAATGCCAATTTTTTCATATTATGAATATGTATAATAAAATCATGAGGATAAAACCGATTAAAATCAATTAATAAAATCTAAATGGTTTCATATTTGTTTTATTTCTGGTTTTGGTGATACATTAATGAAACATAAAGTGAAACATAGACGAAATGGGGAAATATGCAGGCTAAACAACTTTCACAGGTGATTGCGGAACTACAGCAGACCTTTCATAGCCAGTCGCCTGAAATGCTGCATATGTTCACCATTATTCAACGGGTTGCGCTGACGGAGTTTCCTGTGTTGGTGCGTGGTGAATCGGGTAGCGGCAAGGAACTGGTGGCAAAGGTCATTCATGACTATAGTCAACGGCATGACCAGACCTTTATTGCGATTAACTGCGCTGCCTTGAATGCCAATATGCTTGAAAGTGAATTATTTGGCCATGTTAAAGGCGCATTTACAGGGGCGATTCGGGAACATAAGGGGGTTTTTGAACGTGCCGAGGGTGGAACACTATTTCTGGATGAAATCGCTGAAATTCCGCTGGAACTACAGGCAAAGCTATTAAGAGTGCTGGAAACAGGTGAGTTTTATCGTTTGGGGGGTGAAAACGCGATCAAGGTCAATGTGCGGATTATTGCAGCGACCCATAAAGCATTGCGGGAAGAAGCGAGACTTGGACGTTTTCGGCAGGATTTACTTTATCGTCTGCGGGTGATTCCAATCTTCATTCCACCCCTGAGAGAGTGAAAACAGGATATTGCCCTGATTAGTGAAGCAATTTTACAGCAATATAAAAGTACCCGCTCTATTCCAAGATTAACCGAGGCAGCTTTAAAGGCATTTATGGCATATGACTGGCTGGGGAATGTACGTGAATTAAAAAATACCTTGCTCTATGCCTTAACCATGGCACATGACCATGACTGGATTGATCTGCAAGACCTGCCACAGGAGATTATTCACCATGAACTCGCCCAATCGGTTTCCGATCCGCAGCATGATCAGGAAGATAGCCTCATCACCAAACTACGTTTGGACGCTGTATTGAAACAATATGATTATCGTTTAAACCGAGTGGCACAGGCTTTGGGTATCAGCCGCTCAACCTTATGGCGCTACCGAAAAAAATATCAACTTTAATAGCATGAGGAACCTGGGTCCCTCACCATAATTCTTGATCAGTAAGCCAATTAAGCCAAACAATCCTGTTTTGGCATTAAGCTGTCGCAGTACAAAGGGTTGAGTGCGCATTGCAGATCATCAATCTGTTCCTGGGTGACATAGCCCTTAGCCTTGAGATATTCAGCCACACGGTCATCACGTAAACTCAGGAACGCCGCATCATATACACCCAGATCAACGAATAGCGCGGCTGTTTCCAGACTGTTGAAGTGGTCTAGAAACACTTCATTTTCATGCATCAGAAAAATATGCGGCAGTGTTGCACCTGAATCCACTTTTAAACGCTGGGCCAACTGTTCAGGACGGGTTTTAATAAACAGCAGGTCAGAAAGCTCATCAAACTGGGTTTTATCCAGTTGGCTGCCGCCCGTTTTTACATGACCCAGCCAAGCCTTGAATACCAGTACCGCACCGCCACGTAACAGCATGCTCCACATCTGATGACGTGTTTCATGGTCCAGATGTGCTGACTCGGTTTCAAGGATGTTCAGGAACTTTTCTTCCTGCTGCGCCAGTTTTTCAAACAATCCCAAACCCTGCGGATGGTAGGCGGCAGGTGCGAACACATCAAAGTTCAGTTCATGGAAAACATTCAACGCAAGTGGAACAGCAGCTTGGTAAATCGTATTCAGTGCACGTAAATGGGTATCGTTAAGCTTGCTTTGCGCAAAGACGTTTTGCCAGTCTAGTTCTGGTAATAAGGCGTTGGCACTGTATTGGCGGTAAAATTGTTGTGAGGTATGCTCAGAGGTGGGGTGGCTACTATTCATGATCAATGTCCTTTGTGATAGTTTTGCTAGAAACCTAAACGCATGAAAAACGGCTTCTATCAAGTTGATCAATTTTTGCGTGTTTGTGGATGCAAGTAGAATACGACTAAAGTTGTAGATGGGTTTTTTATGGTAAAAATCATAAATAAAAACAATGAATTGTATAATTGTAAGTAAGTGTACAAACGTTCACTAATGTAAGTGAACGTTTTTGCCATAGTCAAAAATCATTTGAGCACTTTGGTCAATTTATTATTCAGAAAATCCTGTGGTTTTGATGGTTTTTGCCTATCAGGAAAAATATTTTGCTATTTAGCCCATCGGCATGATTTTTAAGCCTGATAACCATGCGCGCAATCCAGCAGGTTTCAGTGGTTTTCTCAGCAAAACAATATTCTGTTGCTTTAGGCACTGGGGAAGTTCTGGATCGGAATCCGCAGTAATCAGGGCAACAGGAATATGGGCTGGACGATATTTTTCAATGAAATCCAGTCCGCGCTGCTCATTGTTGAGATGCTGGTCAATCAGCCAGACCTGAATGTCTTCCTGTTCAATCAGCCTGAGCGCCTCCGCAGGTTCAGTCGCGGTAAAAATCTGGTAGCCCCACTTGCTCAACAAGGTACGCATGCCTTGCAGAATGGTTTCATCATTGTCCAGACATAGCACTTTATAGGCAGTGTGTTGCAGCGCTGTTAGCTGTGGAGTAGGGGCTTGTTGCTGTGGTGCTTCAGCCAATGGTACTTCAATGATAAAGCAGGAACCTTTGCCCAGTTCTGAATAGACATGAACTGGAAAATCCAGCAGGCTGGTCATACGCTGCACGATTGCAAGTCCTAATCCCAGACCTTGCTCACCCCAGGGCGAGGTATGACCACAACGCTCAAATTCCTGAAATAGCTTTACGCGTTGCTGTTCATTAATCCCAGGCCCTGTATCCCAAACCCCGATCCGAATATGCTTTGGACGTTGTGCCGAACGCAGCACACCCACCACCACACGACCCTGGGCAGTATAGCGCAGGGCATTGCTGACAAAGTTCTGGATAATGCGGCGCATCCATTGCGGGTCGGTATCTACCCAGAACCTGGTGTCGTGAACAGACAACTGGATATTGCGCTGTGCGGCAATCGACTTAAACTGTAGTTCGAGGTCATTTAACAGGTCATGCAGTGAATAGGCCTGACGTTTTGGCTGAATGGTTCCGCCTTCCAGACGTGCGATGTCCAGTAGGGCTGACAGCATGCTTTCCGCGCCATACAGGGCACGGTCCAGTTGCTGCAAGGTTTGTATGTCCTCAGTTTTTTCAACGCTCTGCTCCAGTGCGGTACTGAACAGGCGTGCTGCATGCATCGGTTGCAGCAGGTCGTGGCTTGCCGCGGCAAGGAAACGGCTTTTCGACTGGTTGGCCTTGTCGGCCTGTTCCAGTGCCAATTTCTGTTCGGTCAGGGCATTGGCAAGCTGCTGGGTACGGTCATTGACCCGCTCTTCCAGCACCGCCTCATTTTCACGGAACGCGGTAATATCGGCAAAGGTGGTGACAAAGCCGCCGCCTTCAATTGGGTTGCCACGCATCTGGATCACCAGACCATCCTTGCGAATCCGTTCAAATTCATGCGCACTGCCGACTTTCATCCAGTGAATCCGTTTATTTACATGCTCTTCAACTGAACCTGGTCCACATTCACCCTGTTCCGCGTTATAACGGATTAAATCAGCAATGGGGCATCCCACATAAACCAGATCTTTGGGATAATCAAACAGTTTCAGGTACTGATTGTTCCAAGCCACCAGACACATATTTTTATCCACCACACTGACCCCCTGAGTCATATGGTCAATCATGGTCATCAACAGGTTTTGGTTAAAGCGCTGCCACTGGGAGGCCTGGTCCAGAATATTCGCCACCTGCCCCAAAGCCAGACCGTTATTGATCATGGCAGTCGTGAGTAAGGTACGGGCAGAGGCCGCACCAATAATTCCCGCCAGATACTGTTCGGTAAAACGCCACCACATGCCATTTGCCACATGGTTTTCATTGAGGATGACATGGTTCTGCTCACAGAACTGCTGGAATGCCTGTGTGGTTGGACGGTCCCCCGTAATCCGTTTTGCCAGCGCCAGCAAGTCACCCACTTTAAGACGGGCTGCATTCTGGTGTAGGTCAGTCAGGTCGGTATTAGACTGGGCGGATGGCAGGGGCTTGCTTTCATAGTAAAAAAAGCTTTCAGCCTGAATCTGTTCAGCAACACTGGGACGATACAGGCGTGAGACCCAGATATATGAAACCACATTTAATCCCAGAGACCACAGCACACCGTGGGTCAGGGGCGCAAAGGACTCAAAGCCGAGCAGGGCTTCTGGACGCAAGCCATTGATGTCAAACGGACCAAACATCAACAAATGCTGGGCAAAAGCCTGATAATGCTCAGGCAGGCTGCGCAACACTGTTGGGAAAAGCAAGGTGTAGCTCCACATGGCAAAACCGATCAACAGGCCTGCATACACGCCCTGACGGCTTGCGCCACGCCAGTAAAGACCACCAATCAGGGCTGGCGAGAACTGTGCAACGGCACTAAATGCCAGTAGGCCAAAAACCGAGAGCTGGTTAATGTCATTGAAGAAATGGAAGAATAAAAAACCCAATGACATCACGCTGACAATACTGAAACGCCGTGTCAGTTTCAGCACTCGGGGAAGTTGCTGGTCTTGTCGGGAAATAATCTTAAAGCGCCATAGTGCGGGCATGATCAGGTCATTGCTGAGCATGATCGAGAGGGCAACGGATGCCACCAGCAGCATACCTGTGGAGGCGGAGAAACCGCCCAGAAATGCCAGCAGGGTCAACCAGTCCTGTTGGTAGCTGAGCGGCAGGGCCAATACCGCAACATCAGGTGTACCCAGCGATTCAGGCAGCGAGTGTAGCGCCCAACTGGCAATCGGAATAATCGCAATGATGGTCAGGATTAAGTAGGCTGCAAACCAGCGCCGTGCGCCACGAATATGCTTTTCATCGCGTAACTCGACCACCGCCACATGGAACTGGCGTGGCAGGCAAATCATTGCCAGTGCAGCGAGCAGGGTTTGAATCCAGAATGTTTCAGGTACACCAAGCTGCTGGAGGTCATGAAAATGCTGGCTGACATCGCTGCTGACCTGCCTGATGTTTTCTGGTGACTGCAATAAAAAGAAACCCGCGACGCAGAGCAGAGCAAACAGCTTGACAAAAGATTCAAACGCCACCGCCAGCATCAGGCCACCATGCTGTTCAGTATGGGCAATATGACGTGTGCCAAAGATCATCGCCAAAATCGCAAGTACGCCTGTCAGCACCAGCACACTGTTGGTGGTGGTGTGGATGTGGGCATTTTGTTCCAGAATCACTGATGCACTCAGCGCAATGGCACGGAGTTGCAGGGCAAGGTAGGGCACAATGGCAATCACGGCAAGGATGGTGACCAGCGCAGCCAGACTGCCACTTTTTCCGTAGCGAGCCGCGACAAAGTCGGCAATCGAGGAAATGGCGTGGTGCTGGCGAATACGGCCCAGCCGTCTCCAGATGTCATAACCGAACCAGATAAACAACAGCGGACCCAGATAGATCGGCAGGAAAATCACCCCCTCACGAACCGCGGCACCTGTGGCACCGTAGAAAGTCCATGATGAACAGTACACACCCAGGGTTAGGCTGAACAGCAACATGCGGCCGCGCGGGCTAAGGCGGCTGGCGTGTTTCTCTCCGAAAAACGCGCAGCCAAATAGCACCACAATATACAGGGCAAGTACCCCAATAATCAGCCAACTGTTCATATTGCTCACGTGATCAAGTCCCATTTTTTATCATACCGCGAAGCGCGGAACGTGCGTTAAAACAAGATTACATTTAGAGACCAAAGTCTAAGTTACGAGTCAAGTGGAATCTTGCTAATTTGAATAATGAAAAATCCCATTCGAAAAAGGGGTCCACGGTTGGACACAAAAATAAGGAGTTGGTTATGGATGATTCACAGGTAGATCGAATTCTACATAATCCAAAGTTTCAAGAGATGGTCAGCAAAAAACGCACACTGAGTTGGACATTAACAGCAATCATGCTGTTTATCTACGTTGGTTTTATGCTTTTGGTTGGCTATAACAAAGAATTTTTGGCAAGTTCATTTAGCGGCGGTATCACCACGTGGGGGATGCCCCTCGGTTTAGGCATTATTGTGCTGTCATTTGTGTTGTGTGGTGTGTATTCCTACATTGCCAACAACAAGCTTGACCAGCTGAATGAAGAGGCCCTCAAGGAAGTTGAGGCGATTGCACATGAAAAAGGAATGCACTGAGATGAACGGAACATCAATCAAGGCGGCAGTGTTTGCGTTTGCAAGCCTATGTTGCTCAAGTCTCGCATTTGCCAGTCCAGATTTGGGTGCGGCAGAGCAGCAGGCCACCAACTGGCATGCAATCATCATGTTTACAATCTTTGTTGGCTTCACCTTGTTTATTACCAAGTGGGCGGCAAAACAGACCACCAGTACTGCGGATTTCTATACGGCAGGCGGTGGGATCAGTGGTTTCCAGAATGGTCTGGCGATTGCGGGTGACTATATGTCAGCGGCATCGTTCCTCGGTATTTCCGCAATGGTGTTTAGCTCAGGTTTTGATGGCCTGCTCTATTCACTGGGTTTCATGGTGGGCTGGCCAATCGTATTGTTCCTTGTGGCTGAACGTCTACGCAACCTCGGAAAATTCAACCTGTCTGATGTGGTGTCGTTCCGTCTTGAAGAAAAGCCAGTTCGTACCCTGGCGGCATTCAGTTCACTGGTTGTGGTGGCATTCTATCTCATCGCACAGATGGTGGGTGCGGGTCAGTTGATCAAGCTGCTTTTCGGCCTGAACTACAATATTGCTGTGGTGATCGTGGGTCTGTTGATGATGGCCTATGTGATCTTCGGTGGCATGCTGGCAACCACATGGGTACAGATCATCAAGGCGGTGATGCTGCTCAGTGGTGCGACATTCATGGCATTCATGGTGATGAAAGCGGTTGGCTTTAGTTTCACCAATATGTTTAATCAGGCGATTGGTGTATATAGTCAGGCACACAGCATGAGCTGGGATGAAGCCGCAAAAATCATGGGGCCAGGCAAGCTTGCCGCAAACCCGATTGATGCACTGTCCCTTGGTCTTGCCTTGATGTTTGGTACAGCGGGCCTACCGCATATCCTGATGCGTTTCTTCACCGTGAAAGATGCAAAGGAAGCACGTAAATCAGTTGTGGTTGCAACAGGCTTCATTGGTTACTTCTATCTTTTAACATTCATTATCGGTTTTGGCGCGATTCTGTTTGTTGCCAACAATCCACAGTTCCTTGATGTGGCCAAAGCCGCAGTGACAGGTAAACTGGAATTGGTGGGCGGTAACAATATGGCGGCGGTTCACCTGAGTGATGCCGTTGGTGGTGACCTGTTCATGGGCTTCATCTCAGCAGTAGCATTTGCAACCATCCTTGCGGTGGTGGCTGGTTTAACCCTGTCAGGTGCGTCAGCAATTTCACATGACCTTTATGCCAACGTATTCAAAAAAGGCCAAACCACCCCTCAGTCTGAACTGCGTATGTCAAAAATCGCAACTTTGGGCTTGGCGATCTTTGCCATGATTCTGGGTATCCTATTTGAAAAGCAAAATGTTGCGTTCATGGTGGGCTTGGCATTCTCAGTGGCGTGCTGTGCAAACTTCCCAGTGCTGGTGTTGTCTATGTTCTGGAAAGGCTTGACTACACGCGGTGCCGTGATTGGTGGGGTGGTTGGCTTGGTGGGTGCGGTGAGCCTGATCATCCTGTCTAAAGCAGTGTGGGTGGATACACTGGCAATTTCTGAAACTGCGCCAAACCCATTCAATGGCCCAGCATTATTCGCAATGCCACTTTCATTCTTCTGCTGCTGGTTGTTCTCAGTCACTGACAAATCAGCTCGTGCAGAGAAAGAACGTAAGGCGTTTGATGCACAGTTTGTTCGCTCAATGACAGGGATCGGTGCTTCTGGCGCGTCAGATCACTAATTATCCCTGATCAAAAAAGCCCTCAATTGATGAGGGCTTTTTTATGGTTTACTGATGCATGCTTGCCAGTTGCTGTGATTGATTGCGATACAGCGACAGGCCAATTTTCTGTAAATGCCGTCCATTCTGTTCAAGGAAATGATTTAACTTTGGAATATGTTTGGCGCCTGTATACAACGCTAAATTCCGACCGATCAGATAATAGGCAAACCATGAGGCCGATTGCGGTGTCAGGCCAAGCTTTTGCATTTTTTTACGTCCAATAAAGAACTGGGTAATTTCCAGATGCTGTTTGTAGGCCAGTTTTTGTTGGAAAGAGCGCAGATAGCGATATTTCCGTTCAAAGGGTTCTTTAGATAGACTGGAACCCAGTGAAACACTGGTGGCATCAGCTTGGGGATGCGCAAACTGCATCCAGTAAATCATTTTCCAGCCCTCAGCTTCTTTATCCACCAGCCATTTTTCTTCAATGCCCATCAACCAGCCTGCGTATTTCCAGAAATGTAGAAAGTTGTCAACTTCCTGCTTGCTTGGGAAAATCCCCAAAGCCCGAATACCCAGCAATACCACACCGCTAAAGGCAATATTGGTCATGGCCTGATCATATTGGTTGATGGGCAGTCCCCAGGTTTCAGCATCCCATTTTTCTGATTTTTGCAGTTGATGGCGTACCAGTGAATGAATAAAACGCACAAAAATTGTTGAGGTAAAGCCTTTGCTAAAACGTTCAAACCCATCTTGCTCGGTGATATCGACCCACCATTTGGTGGTTTCGGCCAAACGGGTGCCCGCCTGTTTCTTTAATGCGCCTGTCAATACCAAAGGCTGGTTAAAGCCAGGATACAGATAGCCTGTCATGAGGGAAACATCTCTCAGGATGAGGCCGTTGTTCACACCCAGCCGATAGGTAAATTTCAGTGCCTCATCAATCTTGCCTTGATCGTACCAAACGGGTTTTTGCTCAATGAGCTGAAAAAAATTGCTGAGTTCAGGAATCTCATGAGGCAGCTTGTCCAAACCCTCATATAGTGCCGTTTCAAAATACTTGCGGTGCTGTTTTGGATTTTGCAGCACCCAGCGCAACACCTGATCCATCGGCTCATCACCACTTTGCAGGGCGGTATTCAATGCCAGATAGTCCCCATAACTCGGCTGAATATTCTGACGAGTCATATAGCTTAATATTTTGGATTTTACATTCGACTGAATCATGTCTTCAAATGCAGCCAGACGTTTAGGTTTAACGATGCTTTGCATTGCATAAAGCCCCTGATTGTTATTTAATCAAAGCTTAATATGAATAAATATTCGTATTCAATTCGCATTTTCCTTGAGGCTGAGCATGAGAAAAAGACCACAGCAGCAACGTGCCAAAATGATCGTGGAAAGCATTTTGCAGGGTACACAAAAATGCATTTCTGAGTATGGCGTGTTGCATGTCACCACACCTAAAATCTCTGAAAAATCAGGAGTAAGTGTTGGTTCGATTTACCAGTATTTTGAAAACAAGGAACAGATTGTGGCGGAACTGCTGCTACGTAAAAGTGAGGATCTGGGGCAGGCATTGAAACAGTTGGTGATGCTGCAACAGCAAACCAGTATTCAGGACGTCATCACATTAAGCATTGCCTTTGGCTTTGAATCGTTGAAGTCTGATCAGGGCTTTTTTATTGAAATCTTAAAGAACTGGCATGCCTACAGTGACTCAGATGCGGCACAGGTGCTGGAAAGACATTTTCTGGAAATTGGGATGTACCTGTTTGGGCGTTACTATCCACACTGGGACTTTGAAACACTCAAGCATAAATCATTTGTGATCATTAACAGCACCCTGTTTACCATGATGCGTTACGTCAGCAAAAATAATTTCCTGATTCAGGAGCAGCGCCTGCAACAAGAACTGTCCAAAATGATCGTTTCCTTTCTGGATGCAGTATGATGTTATAAACATAATGAAAACCATAACAAGACTTGGGAAAACCACATGCAAACCTTGAGGGAATTTTGGAAAACGTTTCGTTTACTCCCATCCGCATGGCTGTTACTGGTGCAACTGGCCCTGTTGATTTTATATATGCTGACCTCTGGTGACACTGAATACCGTGCCTTGACCTGGTCATTGGGTGTATTGGCGCTACTGATTATTGCCAAGGTAATTCGCCAAACGCCTGTATTTACCTTTTGGGGACTGGTTTTTGTCAGTGGTGCTTTCCTGTTTTCCATCCTGATTTTTATTGGCTATGGTAGCCCAGCCATTCAGGTCACAGCCTATAGCTTTGAGGCGCTTGCCTATTTTTATGCCGCCTATGGACTGCTACGTTATATGTTTGCCGACCGTTACCTCACCAAGGATGAGCTATTTGCTGCGGGAGCGGTCTTTACCCTAATCGCCTGGGGCTTTGCCTTTTTATATGCTATTTGCCAGCTTGTCCTGCCTTATAGCTTTCAAAATCCCAATCAGGTACAGCCATTGCAAAGCTGGCTGGATTTGCTGTTTCTCAGTTTCAGCCTGCAATCCGCCACGGGATTGTCTGATCTTATGCCACTTAGCCCAGCCGCACGGGTACTGGCGATGCTGCAAATGTTTGGTGGGGTGATGTACCTTGCGGTGGTGGTGTCACGCCTGATCGCACTGCAATATATTGCCCATTTACCCAAGCAGTTTACTCATAAGGAATAGCCCTGTTACAGCATTACAACTGCGTTATTTTTCACGTTTCCTATAATAAATGTCGAGTTTTGCATGTACTGAACTCGCTTTTATTCACCTTGTGAATGTCTTGTTTGACCCATTAGGGTCTGTCCATGATCATTAAAATAACGTGGGGTAACCATGCCTTCCAAACCAACTTCGCAGTTTGCGAATGTCAATCCAAACGTGTTTTTAAGCACGGTGATTATCATTGCGATTTTTTTGGCAATTGTCATTATCGCACCCAGTTCGTTTGAATTTCTCACCCAGCAGCTCAAGCAGTGGATCACCGATTCCTTTAGCTGGTTTTATGTTCTGTCTGTTGCGGTGTTCCTGATTCTGCTGATTTATATTGCCTGTTCAGCCAGTGGCAAAATTAAACTAGGGCCCGACCACAGCCAGCCTGAGTATAGCAATGGTTCATGGTTCGCTATGCTGTTTACCGCAGGCATGGGCATCGGCCTGATGTTCTTTGGTGTCGCTGAACCCGTGATGCATTATGTCAGTCCGCCTAGTGGCGACCCTGAAACCGTTGCATCGGCTCAGCAGGCCTTGCGCATCACCTTTTTCCACTGGGGTCTGCATGCCTGGGCGATTTACGCCATTGTCGGACTGTCCCTGGCCTATTTTGCCTATCGCCATAATCTGCCCTTAAAAACCCGTTCCGCCCTGTATCCGATTATCGGTAAGAAAATTTATGGGCCTTTGGGCGATAGCATTGATATTTTTGCCACCATCGGTACGGTTTTTGGTGTCGCAACCTCTTTAGGTTTTGGGGTGACCCAGATCAACTCGGGTTTACACTACCTGTTTGGCATCGAACAGAGCAGCAATGTTCAGGTTATCCTGATTATTTTTGTCAGTGCCTTGGCTTCCTTATCTGTATTCCTTGGACTGGATAAAGGGGTAAAGCGTCTCTCTGAACTAAACCTGATTTTGGCACTGGTACTTTTAGCCTTTGTCTTTATTGCTGGCCCAAGTATCTATTTACTCCAGACCACCATTCAAAACATGGGTTCGTATATATCCAACCTGTTTGGCATGACATTTAACCTGTATGCCTACCAACCGAATGGCTGGATTGGTGGTTGGACAATCATGTACTGGGCATGGTGGATTTCATGGTCGCCATTTGTGGGGATGTTTATTGCCCGTGTATCACGAGGGCGAACCATCCGCGAATTTATCATTGGTGTACTGTTAATCCCAACAGGTTTTACCATTATCTGGATGGGCTTTCTAGGCAATGCTGCACTGTTCAGTATTTTGCAAGAACACAATACCACCCTGATTCAGGCGGTACAAAATGACTCATCGGTGGCCTTGTTTGAATTTCTAAACCATTTGCCTTTTTCAACCGTAATGAGCCTGCTTGCAACCGTATTGGTGATGCTGTTCTTCGTGACCTCAGCAGATTCAGGAGCTTTGGTTACCGATTATCTGACCGCAAAAACGGAGAACTCACCCACATGGCAAAGACTGTTCTGGACTGTGCTGATGGCGGTGCTGGCGATTATCCTGTTGCTGGTCGGTGGTCTATCAGCCTTGCAATCCTCCATTATCATGAGCGCCTTACCCTTTACTTTTGTGATGCTGCTGATGAGCTGGGGCCTGTTAAAAGCCCTGAAGCTTGATGTGACCAAGATGAACGCCATTCAGGAGGCCCGAATTACCCCGCGGGCGATTCATAATCCACGGAGTTGGCAGCAACGTTTGGGCCTGATCATGCACTATCCGCATACCGAGGCTGAAGTGCGGCAGTATATCAATACACAGGTGCGTCAGGCATTTGAAAGTATCCAGCGTGAATTTAAACGCCGTCATTTAGATGTTGATATTCGGGAGATTGAACAGGGCCTGCAACTGCATGTTGACCATCACCATGAAATTAATTTCACCTATAAAGTGGTCTCACATGAAACTGTGCCACCAAGCTTTATGCTGGGGCGGGCGGATGAAGATGCGGCCAGCTACTTTCAGGCGGAAGTGCTTTTACGGGAAGGTGGTCAAAACTATGATGTGATGGACTGGACTCAGGAGGACTTGATTCAGGATATTATTGACCAATATGAACGTCATCTTTATTTCCTGAATATTGTCAGAACGACAACCTCTTCATAGATGGTTGTCATTTAACCAGTTGGAACAACGGTTTTGATTCATTCAAAGCCGTTGTTTTCGTCTAAGCGTTTAAATTTAAATCGAAGAAATTACACGAAAAAGCTTTTATAAAAAGATAAATAACAGGGAATTGATAAATAAAAGACCTAGTTGTGGAAAAATAAGCAACTTTCACAAGATTTTTAGCTGATAATTAAACCAATATTAATAAAAAATCATTGAATAACAGTATGTTGAATTAATGTTTAAATGAGCTAAATTGCTTTTAAAGATAATGAATAAATTTTAAATTATATAAATCAGTAGATTAGGTAGCTTAAAGTTTAAAAAGAAGACAACCGATTGACTAAGATTTTAAAAACGCTTGCGTCTCTTCTGAAATGCTGTAGAATGCCCACTCATCGGCGGTGATGCGGATAAAAACTTGTTGATAAACAAGGATTTGATTAAAGTGGTCTAGATTCTAGGCTGGATTGGTCAGGTTTGTTTAGGTTAAGATAAGTTTTAAGAAATCCAAATTATCAGTTGACTTTAAAGAGATTTAGGGTAACATAGCCGACCTAGCTTGATGATGACGAATCATCGAGAAGATCATTAAGAGAATAGAAGAACAACTTGTGTGGATTTTTACTGGTTGATCGATCGATAAATTATCATTGATTAATTGGTTAAAATTTCTCGAAGTTTATTTGAGCGAATATATAAGTCAGTAATTGATGAGCCAGAATTGGCACCTTGTCTTTAATAAGGTGCAAAATGATTTTAACTGAAGAGTTTGATCATGGCTCAGATTGAACGCTGGCGGCAGGCTTAACACATGCAAGTCGAGCGGGGTGAGGTGCTTCGGTACTGATCCTAGCGGCGGACGGGTGAGTAATGCTTAGGAATCTGCCTATTAGTGGGGGACAACATTCCGAAAGGAATGCTAATACCGCATACGCCCTAAGGGGGAAAGCAGGGGATCTTCGGACCTTGCGCTAATAGATGAGCCTAAGTCGGATTAGCTAGTTGGTGGGGTAAAGGCCTACCAAGGCGACGATCTGTAGCGGGTCTGAGAGGATGATCCGCCACACTGGGACTGAGACACGGCCCAGACTCCTACGGGAGGCAGCAGTGGGGAATATTGGACAATGGGGGGAACCCTGATCCAGCCATGCCGCGTGTGTGAAGAAGGCCTTTTGGTTGTAAAGCACTTTAAGCGGGGAGGAGGCTCTTGAGGATAATACCCTTGATGAGTGGACGTTACCCGCAGAATAAGCACCGGCTAACTCTGTGCCAGCAGCCGCGGTAATACAGAGGGTGCGAGCGTTAATCGGATTTACTGGGCGTAAAGCGTGCGTAGGCGGCTGAATAAGTCGGATGTGAAATCCCCGAGCTTAACTTGGGAATTGCATACGATACTGTTTGGCTAGAGTATGGGAGAGGATGGTAGAATTCCAGGTGTAGCGGTGAAATGCGTAGAGATCTGGAGGAATACCGATGGCGAAGGCAGCCATCTGGCCTAATACTGACGCTGAGGTACGAAAGCATGGGGAGCAAACAGGATTAGATACCCTGGTAGTCCATGCCGTAAACGATGTCTACTAGCCGTTGGGTCCTTTGAGGACTTAGTGGCGCAGCTAACGCGATAAGTAGACCGCCTGGGGAGTACGGTCGCAAGACTAAAACTCAAATGAATTGACGGGGGCCCGCACAAGCGGTGGAGCATGTGGTTTAATTCGATGCAACGCGAAGAACCTTACCTGGCCTTGACATACTAGAAACTTTCCAGAGATGGATTGGTGCCTTCGGGAATCTAGATACAGGTGCTGCATGGCTGTCGTCAGCTCGTGTCGTGAGATGTTGGGTTAAGTCCCGCAACGAGCGCAACCCTTTTCCTTACTTGCCAGCATTTCGGATGGGAACTTTAAGGATACTGCCAGTGACAAACTGGAGGAAGGCGGGGACGACGTCAAGTCATCATGGCCCTTACGGCCAGGGCTACACACGTGCTACAATGGTCGGTACAAAGGGTTGCTACCTAGCGATAGGATGCTAATCTCAAAAAGCCGATCGTAGTCCGGATTGGAGTCTGCAACTCGACTCCATGAAGTCGGAATCGCTAGTAATCGCGGATCAGAATGCCGCGGTGAATACGTTCCCGAGCCTTGTACACACCGCCCGTCACACCATGGGAGTTTGTTGCACCAGAAGTGGGTAGTCTAACCTTAGGGAGGACGCTCACCACGGTGTGGCCGATGACTGGGGTGAAGTCGTAACAAGGTAGCCGTAGGGGAACCTGCGGCTGGATCACCTCCTTAACGAAAGATTGGTGACTGGTAAGAATCCACAACAAGTTGTTCTTCGAAGATGTATCTGAGGGTCTGTAGCTCAGTTGGTTAGAGCACACGCTTGATAAGCGTGGGGTCACAAGTTCAAGTCTTGTCAGACCCACCACTACTGACGAAGTGATGAATAGTCACAAGCTGCTAGATGAGAAGATATATCGTTCAAGATGATAAGCTGGGGACTTAGCTTAGTTGGTAGAGCGCCTGCTTTGCACGCAGGAGGTCAGGAGTTCGACTCTCCTAGTCTCCACCACGAATTAAATGGAAACATTTAATTTAAAGCTAAATAAATTATAGAAATTAATAAATGTATAAATAAATCAAAAGAGATTTTGATTTGAGTTTATTAACTTCTGTGATTTATCACAGTTTACTACTCGCTGACGAGGCAGTAGTTAATCATTAACAGATTAGTAGAATTGAGTCTGAAATAAATTGTTCAAACTCGATTAAGTATTAAATTAACAAATAATTGTTAAGAAGATATTTAATCTGAGAACTAGCAAAAACACTGAATCAAGCGTTTTGGTATATGAATTTAGATTGAAGCTGTACGGTGCTTAAGTGCACAGTGCGTCAAACTGAAATGTTGGTAATACTACTTGTAGGTATTAACGACTGTTTGGGGTTGTATAGTCAAGTAATTAAGTGCATGTGGTGGATGCCTTGGCAGTCAGAGGCGAAGAAAGACGTGATAGCCTGCGAAAAGCTCCGGGGAGGCGGCAAATATCCTGTGATCCGGAGATTTCTGAATGGGGGAACCCACTTACCATAAGGTAGGTATTATATTCTGAATACATAGGAATATAAGGCGAACGAGGGGAAGTGAAACATCTCAGTACCCTTAGGAAAAGAAATCAATTGAGATTCCCTTAGTAGCGGCGAGCGAACGGGGATCAGCCCATTAAGTGGTGTGTGTTCTAGTGGAACGCTCTGGGAAGTGCGAACGTAGAGGGTGATATTCCCGTACACGAAAGGGCACACATCATGATGACGAGTAGGGCGAGGCACGTGAAACCTTGTCTGAATATGGGGGGACCATCCTCCAAGGCTAAATACTCCTGACTGACCGATAGTGAACCAGTACCGTGAGGGAAAGGCGAAAAGAACCCCTGTGAGGGGAGTGAAATAGATCCTGAAACCGCATGCATACAAGCAGTGGGAGCCCACTTTGTTGGGTGACTGCGTACCTTTTGTATAATGGGTCAGCGACTTACATTCAGTAGCAAGGTTAACCGCATAGGGGAGCCGTAGGGAAACCGAGTCTTAATAGGGCGTATAGTTGCTGGGTGTAGACCCGAAACCAGGCGATCTATCCATGAGCAGGTTGAAGGTTGGGTAACACTAACTGGAGGACCGAACCCACTGTCGTTGAAAAGCCAGGGGATGACTTGTGGATAGGGGTGAAAGGCTAATCAAGCCTGGTGATAGCTGGTTCTCCCCGAAAGCTATTTAGGTAGCGCCTCGGACGAATACCATTGGGGGTAGAGCACTGTTTCGGCTAGGGGGTCATCCCGACTTACCAAACCGATGCAAACTCCGAATACCAATGAGTACTATCCGGGAGACAGACTGCGGGTGCTAACGTCCGTAGTCAAGAGGAAAACAATCCAGACCGCCAGCTAAGGCCCCAAAATCATAGTTAAGTGGGAAACGATGTGGGAAGGCATAGACAGCTAGGAGGTTGGCTTAGAAGCAGCCACCCTTTAAAGAAAGCGTAATAGCTCACTAGTCGAGTCGGCCTGCGCGGAAGATGTAACGGGGCTAAAACTATGTGCCGAAGCTGCGGATTTACGCATTAGCGTAAGTGGTAGGGGAGCGTTCTGTAAGCCGATGAAGGTGGATTGAGAAGTCTGCTGGAGGTATCAGAAGTGCGAATGCTGACGTGAGTAACGACAAAACGGGTGAAAAACCCGTTCGCTGAAAGACCAAGGGTTCCAGTCCAACGTTAATCGGGGCTGGGTGAGTCGACCCCTAAGGCGAGGCCGAGAGGCGTAGTCGATGGGAAATTGGTTAATATTCCAATACTTCTGTGTAATGCGATGAGAGGACGGAGAAGGTTAAGTCAGCCTGGCGTTGGTTGTCCAGGTGGAAGACAGTAGGCATGCATCTTAGGCAAATCCGGGGTGCTCCATGCTGAGAGTCGATAGCAAGCTGTACTTGTACAGTGAAGTGGCTGATACCATGCTTCCAGGAAAAGTCTCTAAGCTTCAGTTACACAGGAATCGTACCCGAAACCGACACAGGTGGTCAGGTCGAGTAGACCAAAGCGCTTGAGAGAACTCTGCTGAAGGAACTAGGCAAAATGGTACCGTAACTTCGGGAGAAGGTACGCTGCTGACGGTGATGGGACTAGCTCCCTGAGCGGTTGGCAGCCGCAGAAACCAGGCCGCTGCAACTGTTTATTAAAAACATAGCACTCTGCAAACACGAAAGTGGACGTATAGGGTGTGATGCCTGCCCGGTGCTGGAAGGTTAATTGATGGGGTTAGCGTAAGCGAAGCTCTTGATCGAAGCCCCAGTAAACGGCGGCCGTAACTATAACGGTCCTAAGGTAGCGAAATTCCTTGTCGGGTAAGTTCCGACCTGCACGAATGGCATAATGATGGCGGCGCTGTCTCCAGCAGAGGCTCAGTGAAATCGAAATCGCTGTGAAGATGCAGTGTACCCGCGGCTAGACGGAAAGACCCCGTGAACCTTTACTGCAGCTTGACATTGAACTTTGACCTTACTTGTGTAGGATAGGTGGGAGGCTTTGAAGTACGAACGCTAGTTTGTATGGAGCCGTCCTTGAAATACCACCCTGGTAATGTTGAGGTTCTAACTCTGCCCCGTAATCCGGGGCGAGGACCATGTCTGGTGGGTAGTTTGACTGGGGCGGTCTCCTCCTAAAGAGTAACGGAGGAGTACGAAGGTGCGCTCAGCGTGGTCGGAAATCACGCGTAGAGTATAAAGGCAAAAGCGCGCTTAACTGCGAGACCCACAAGTCGAGCAGGTACGAAAGTAGGTCTTAGTGATCCGGTGGTTCTGTATGGAAGGGCCATCGCTCAACGGATAAAAGGTACTCTGGGGATAACAGGCTGATACCGCCCAAGAGTTCATATCGACGGCGGTGTTTGGCACCTCGATGTCGGCTCATCTCATCCTGGGGCTGAAGCAGGTCCCAAGGGTATGGCTGTTCGCCATTTAAAGAGGTACGCGAGCTGGGTTTAGAACGTCGTGAGACAGTTCGGTCCCTATCTACCGTGGGCGCTGGAAATTTGAGAGGATCTGCTCCTAGTACGAGAGGACCAGAGTGGACGAACCTCTGGTGTACCGGTTGTGACGCCAGTCGCATCGCCGGGTAGCTATGTTCGGAAGGGATAACCGCTGAAAGCATCTAAGCGGGAAGCCTACCTCAAGATAAGATTTCCCTAGGACTTTATGTCCTCTAAAGAGCCGTTCGAGACCAGGACGTTGATAGGTTGGGTGTGGAAGCACGGTGACGTGTGAAGCTGACCAATACTAATTGCTCGTGAGGCTTGACTATACAACACCCAAACAGTTGTATATAAAGCATCAACTTAAATGATTAAACCAAAGTAAAACTTGATTTAGTGCAGAAACTAGTTAAACTACGAACACTAAAACAGACTCAACAGCTAATCCGTTAAACTCTTCGGTACTAAGTGGCAGAATGTAAGACCACCGAAAGCCAAAACAGTTTGCTGGCGACAATAGCAGGAGTGAACCACCTGATCCCTTCCCGAACTCAGAAGTGAAACCTCCCCGCGCTGATGGTAGTGTGGCGTTTGCCATGTGAGAGTAAGTCATCGCCAGCTTTTAAATTGAAAACCTCCCAACCAATGTTGGGAGGTTTTTTTATGCTGAAGAAATAGAGAAAAGTATAAACAAAGAAGATTCCAACAAAATTTAATATCCATTTATACTCAATAAAATTTACATACTTACACACTATAAGTGAAACCGATGACAAATGTTTATATTGCTGGTTCTGGTAAATTAGCCCTTGAATTATTGAATGGATTAATGCCTGACCATAATTATGAGGTACAGGCATGGGCTGATAGAAAATTGTCAGAACCCTGTATTGTGTACACGCTGGTTCAGGACGGGAACTAAAGGACATCATTGAGTATTGTGAACAGACAAACTCTGTTTTGGTTGAATTATCAACTGAAACGGACCTATCATCTGAGCCTTTAAATATTCCAGTCATTCTATGTCCCAATACCAACATTTTAATGCTCAAGTTTATGTTTATGCTGGAAAAGGTAGGCTATAGCTTTAGTCAATACCAGATTAACCTGACTGAGTCGCATCAATCGGGCAAGACTTCAACGCCAGGAACCGCAATTGCCATGGCGAAGTCATTAGGGCTGGCAGAAGAGAATATTGAGTCGATTCGTGATCCTAAAATACAGCGTGAGGAACTAAAAATTCCAGAACAGAGTCTGAATCGGCACGCCTATCATCGAATTGAGATTTCTGATCATCAGTCCTGTTCAATTAATATGGAAACCAAGGTATTGGGTGGTTCACCCTATGCTGAGGGTGTGAGGCAAATTATTATTGCCGTCAGCAACAATACACTCGAAAAAAGGTTTTATCAGGTTACGGAATTTATTGATAAAGGCTGGATATAAACCAATAGCACTGCATTGATTGCTAGGGCTTATTTTTAGAATAAAACCATGTATAGAAAATTTTATTGGGATTATATTTTATATGCCTTGATTGGGTGTAGCCTACTTGTTGGTTATGCCTACATTGATCAGGAACCCTTTAACTGGGTGGCTGTCATATTTGCCTTTATTTTTGGCATTTTATTGATGACATTTATCATGATTAGGTTGCCCCTATTTAATCAATATTATATTCATCGCGCTCAATTAAAGCATAAGATATTAAAAATGAAAGCACATGATCATGGTACTCATCGTGTTGCACTGGTCATGACCAGTTTAATCTCAGCAATGATTTTCGGTATTATTCTCTATGTTTTGGGTTTTGAATCTTTTAAGGTTGAATGTTTTGTTGCTGCAATTGCAACTGGGGTGATGAGTTTTTATTACGCTCCTGATTAGTGGTCTGTACCTTAAAAATCATAAAAAGGAAGTTTCTGTGTTGAATGTCATTGTGCAGTTGATGGGTGGAATCGGGTTGTTCCTTTTAGGCATGACCTTGATGACCGATAGCCTGAAAGCAATGGCAGGGGAAGCACTACGTCAATGGTTGGTGAGATTTACTGATTCTCCAATCAAGGCGGTTTTATCAGGTATTGGGTTGACTCTGGTCGTGCAGTCCTCAACAGCAACCACTTTGGCTACCATTGGTTTTGTAAGTGCTGGTGTACTCAGTTTCAGTCATGCGATTGGGGTCATTATTGGCGCCAATATTGGAACGACCAGTACGGGCTGGATGGTGGCGCTACTTGGTTTAAAGTTTTCGATTTCAAGTTTTGCCTTACCGCTGATTGGCATCGGTGCCTTACTAAAATTATTAGGAAAAGAAAGGGTTGGGTTTATTGGACTGACCCTTGCAGGTTTTGGTCTATTGTTTTTTGGTATCCAGCTTTTGCAGGATGCCATGAGTGGCGTGGCGGAACTGATTGATCTCTCGCGCTGGGCGGAACCGACGCTGTTGATGCGTTTGTTTCTGGTGCTGGTGGGTATTCTCATGACCATCGTACTCCAGTCATCCAGTGCGGCAATTACCACAACCCTTGCGGCGTTGTCTACCCAAACCATTAATCTGGAACAGACCCTGGCGTTGGTGATTGGGCAAAATATTGGAACGGTGGCTACGGTTCTTTTGGCGGCAATCGGGGCAACCACGAGTGCCAAGCGAACGGCTGCGGTTCATGTCATTTTTAATGTGGTTACTGCGGTTTTTGCATTTACGCTTTTATCTCCAGCATTTATATGGGCGTATAACCATATTGAAGCCATTCATCAACTAGGAGCGGTTTTGCTGGTTGCCGCATTTCATACTTGTTTTAGTGTATTGGGGGCATGTATTTTTATGCCTCTTTTACCTAGGTTTGAGCAGTTCATTATTTACTTGCTTCCAGAAAAAGAATATTCAACAACACGTTATTTGGATGAGTCTCTGTATAGTGTTCCTGCGCTGGCAATTGCCGCAGCAGAACGGGTGCTATTGCAATCGATTGCTGATATGTATGGAATTTTTGTACGCTGTATCCGTCGGGAAATCGTTGCTGGGTTGGTGAGGACAGATGAGCTTGATCATATTCTGGTAAAAGTTGAAAATTATCTGGATGCAATGACTATTCCACAATCCCTTGCAGATCAACGTCGCTTTATTATCCTGTTGCGGCTGGCTGTTTATGTCCGTGTTTTAAGGAATGACTTAAAGGATGTCTCAAAGATTGAAACTATTCAACGTCAGGCTGCCATTTATGATTTAGCACAGCATTTTGCGGCATTGATTGAGCAGTATATTCCTTATTTATTGCAGGAACCATTTGTAAAAATACCTAAATCTTTAGTGGATGAATTGAGCTTGATCGCGAATGCAATGAAAGAGAGACAGGAATCTGTAAGGCAAAAGATTATCGAGGATTCCGCCCATCGAAATGTTTCTGCAACCTATACTCTGGAATTGCTCGCTGCCCAGCGTTGGCTGGAGCATTTGGTTGTACATTCTGAACGGGTTGCAATTCTGCTGGGTGATACCGATCAGGACATTGTCCATGAGGAGTTGGCTTAATGCAGAAGTGTGGTTAAAAGCCAGAACAGGCAATAATAGAAAAAGAGTCGTGAAGCCTGAACTAGAAAGTTTTGTTATAAATCAGCATCACAAATCGTTAAATATCAATTTTTGATGATAAGGTTAAACTGCGTATAATCTTTTTAAAGACGATAAGATATAAAGGATCATTCATGACAACCGACCAACAATTTCCAACACCTGCCAATCTTGGTATTGCGGTATATGCAAATAATGCGGAAGCGATTGGGAATACCCCACTCATTCGTATCAACCGTATTATTCAAACAGGGGCAACGGTTTTAGCCAAGGTTGAGAGCCGCAACCCTGCATTTTCAGTGAAATGCCGTATTGGTGCGGCCATGATTGCTGATGCTGAACAGCGTGGTGTACTCAAGGCGGGCATGCATATTGTTGAACCGACCAGTGGCAACACAGGGATTGCACTGGCGTTTGTGGCGGCGGCAAAAGGTTATCCCATTACCCTGACCATGCCTGCAAGTATGAGCCTGGAACGTCGTAAGGTGCTGAAAGCCCTGGGTGCGAACCTTGTACTGACTGAACCAGCCAAAGGCATGAAAGGTGCGGTGGATGAGGCGGTACGCTTAGCCACTGAAAACCCTGAACAATATTTCTTACCACAACAGTTTGAAAATCCAGCCAATCCACAGATTCATACAGATACTACAGGTCCTGAAATCTGGAATGCGACAGGTGGTAATGTTGATATTCTAGTGGCGGGTGTGGGAACTGGCGGCACCATTACAGGGATTTCACGTTATTTTGAGCAAGTGCAGAATAAGCCATTGTATTCAGTGGCAGTTGAACCAGCTGAGTCTCCAATCATTACCCAAACTAAAAATGGTGAGAGTATTACACCTGCACCGCATAAAATTCAGGGGATTGGTGCCAACTTTATCCCTAAAAATCTGGATTTGGACCTGGTTGATGAAGTTCTGCCAGTGAACAGTGCCGATGCGATTGAATGGGCAAGAAAGTGTGCCACTCAGGAAGGCATTCTGGTGGGGATTTCAAGTGGTGCGGCATTAGCGGCGGCGGCCCAGATTGCTGAACGTCCAGAAAATGCGGGGAAAACCATTGTGGTGATTTTACCTGACAGTGGTGAGCGTTATCTATCTTCAGTGTTGTTTGAGGGCTTGTTTGACGAGGCTTAATCAGTCGTTGAATATAAAAAACCATGTTTTTAGCACATGGTTTTTTATTGTCCAATTTAAAGTGCTTTCTTTAAAGCCTTTTCATGTCGCTTCACCGATCTTGCATATTTCTTGCCTTTGTGTCGTGTCCAGAAACTGCGTTGATAACCTGTTGGTCCGACATTGTAATAGGCAACAGCTTTTGACCAGCTTCCTGCGGATTTATAGTAGGTCGCAAGCACTTGCGTGCCACAATTAATATTGACACTTTCATCATAAAGATTGCCAGGACAGGCCTGACGCCAGTGGCTTGGAATGATTTGGGTCAGTCCCACCGCGCCCGTCGGTGAGCGTGCGGCGCTATTGTAGTTGGATTCCTGTCGAATAATCGCCGCAATTAAAAGTGGCGAAACATCGTAACGCTCTGAGCTTTGAATGATGATGGGCGATACGCGATTGGCGGTACTAGGTGAAACAGAATAAGCGGTTTGTAATCCTGATGAGAGTTGATTGGAACGATTGGCAAATGATCCGCTTAGACTGCTGCATGCAGACAGGGTGATAGCGGTCAGAACCAGACCGATTCTTAAAAGCAGCAAGATGGGTTTTTCAAAAATGTATTGTTGAGTTGTTAGGATTTGCAAAGCAAACAACCAGAAAAATAAAATGATCAGTCATGGTATTAAGCCAAATTGAGTGAGTCAATAGCGATTGTTTTATCGTTCTATGTGTATGCGAATTAATCATCAAGCCAATAAAAAAGCCCCGACATCCTGTCGAGGCTTTCTCATATTTGGTTTCTTGCCGCCAACTCCTGTCAACGACCACGTCCTGTGCTTCTTGTTGTTCTGAATGAGACTTCCTGTCTCTCTATGATTTGTATATTAAGGGATAAACCTGCTATCAGCTATTCGCCAATCACCGCAACCTGTGTACGTTTTAACCTACAAAATATAGGGTCATGGCCAGATGGCTACATTTTATCAGTGAGGGGTTGAGGCATGCGGCAGTATGTCCCGCAGAAAACCATATGCAATGCCCAACTTTTCAGGGTTTTTTAAAGGCGGCCATTACAGGGAGTCTAAAAGGAACTAAAATCAAACCAGACCTGTAGAAAAAGCTGATTTATGTCGGATATTGTCAAAACCCATATTGAATATGGTTCAAAATCATTTACCGCGATTTTATGGTCATTGTTCTTTGCAGGGTTTGCCTCGTTCTCATCCCTGTACTGTGTGCAGCCGATGATGCCGATTTTTGCAAAGTTCTTTCGGGTCACCCCGACAAATAGTAGTTTTCCATTATCCTTTTCCACCATTGCCCTGGCCATTGGCCTGCTGTTTACAGGCTTTATTTCTGATCGTTTCGGGCGCAAACCGATTATGGTGTTTGCCTTGTTCCTGGTTTCGGTTTTGTTGCTGGTCAGTGCGTCTTTTCCAATCTGGGAAATTTTCTTAACAACTCGTATTTTTATAGGCTTGGCAGTGAGTGGTGTTGCCGCAGTTGCCATGACTTATATCGGAGAGGAGATTTCACAGAAAGATATTGGCTTTGCGATGGGGCTGTATATCTCAGGCACAGCGATTGGAGGGATGGGCGGACGTTTGATTGCAGGGGTGTTGGTTGATTTTATCTCATGGCAATCAGCAACTTATATTATTGGTTTTATCAATCTTATCATTGCCTGTCTGTTCTATTTACTCTTACCCAAGTCCCAGCATTTTCAACCCTATCCTTTTCGATTTTCCCGTTTTAAGGCGGCGTTTGAACAAAACTTAAAAGATCGTAAATTACGCATCCTGTTTGCCGAGGGTTTTATCTTGATGGGATGTCTGGTTACAGTATTTAACTATATTAGTTATCACCTGCTGGAAGCACCATTTCAGTTATCACAAAGCTGGATTGGCTTAATCTCGATTGCCTATTTGGCAGGAATTTACAGTTCATCAAAAGCAGCGCAGTGGAGCTTTAAGTATGGGCGGGACAAAGTCTTACCCCTCATGTTATTGATGATGATGGCTGGACTGCTGATTACCCTGATTCCAGCACTTTGGGCAATTTTGCTGGGGTTGATTATTTTTGCCTTTGCTTTTTTTGCAGCGCATTCCACCGCCAGCAGTTGGGTATCTGTGCAGGCAATTCAATATCGGGCGGTGGCTGCATCGCTGTATTTATTCTGCTATTACATCGGTTCCAGTTTGTTGGGAAGTAGTGGTGGCTTGATCTGGGAAAACTTTGGCTGGGTCGGGATCAATCTCAGTGTGGTGTTGGTATTGGCAGTGGGACTGTTTCTGACATTTTATCTCCATGATGCAAAATAATTATTTTCTCAACTTAAACGACAGTTACAGTCGCAGGGCACTTGCTAAAAACCATTGAATTTCGGTAACTTAAGCACGTGCGATATTCAGCATGACAATACAAAATAAATATGGGGAAAGCAGATGGAATTACATAGTCGTGTTTATTATAAGCATCCTGACTCAACAATCATGGGGCAATTAGAAGCGTTATTTACCACACACCAGGGAGATGAGGAGAAATTTAGTCAGGTAGCTTTATTGATTAATTCGCAGGCAGGTGAGATTACTCAAGAACTGCTTGATTTGATTGATTCGATTGAACATGACCTTGCGCCAGAGACGCTTGATTATGTTGCAGGCTTTGCAGTGCTCGATTTTACCCATGGCTCAAACGGTGATGAAAATATTGAGAATATTTTAATTTTCCTGAAAGGCCTATTACCAGAAATTGTTGTACAGGCTTGGGGCTGTGGTGACGATGATCCCTGGGAATTCTGGTTTAAATTTAATGGTGATGAATTAGTTCGTGAAGATGATGAGCCATTCAATGACCCTGAACAGGATGAGGAAATCAAGGCATCCATTTATGCATGGTGGCATCAGGGCTTGCCAGTGGAAATCAAGGAAGGTTTCCTAAACGAAGAATAAGGTTTATCAATCCCTTATCTCTATATTTCCCCATAATTCTGATCAGAGAAGTGGGGAAATATGATTTGTTTATTTTTTAATCTATAAAAATGAATCAAATTCATGTTAAAATGATCGGCTTTCATCTTTAGATGTCTCTCCTCCATCTGCTAGCCGAGATTCGCAAGCTATGTCTACTGCCTACACCATGCAGACCGCGCCCAAAGCGCTGTTTGATTACGACAAATATTGGGCGTCGTGTTTTGAACCCGCACCATTTTTGCCGATGTCACGAGAAGAAATGGACCTGCTCGGCTGGGATGCTTGTGACTTTATTTTAGTCTGTGGTGATGCCTATATTGACCATCCTTCCTTTGTATCGGGTGTGATAGGGCGTGTGCTTGAGGCACAAGGCTTCCGTGTTGGGATTATTGCGCAGCCAGACTGGACCAATGTCGAGAGTTTCCGTGTGCTGGGCAAGCCCACCATTGCGTGGGGGGTAACGGCTGGGAACATGGATTCAATGATCAACCGTTATACGGCAGATCGTAAAATCCGCTCGGATGATGCCTATTCTCCAAACAATGAAGCCAATAAACGCCCTGACCGTGCGGCAACCGTGTATTGCCAGCGTTGCCGTGAGGCATTTCCAGATGTGCCTGTATTGCTGGGGGGGATTGAGGGCAGTCTACGCCGTATCGCACACTATGATTATTGGTCAGACAAGGTTCGCCGTTCCATTCTGATGGATTCAAAGGCTGACCTGTTGATGTATGGTAATGGTGAGCGTGCCATTATCGAGGTGATGCACCGCTTGGCCAAAGGTGAAAAGGTGCATGACATTACTGATGTTCGTGGCACTGCATTTATTATTAATAAGCACAATAAAGCCTCTAAGGCAAAATTCGTTGAAATTGCCAGTAATGATGTCGATACCATTGGACGTGTCGATCCCATCATCAATCCGTATGTGATGACAGAAGATATTGATGGCTGTGAGGTTGAGAAAGAAAAAGGCAACTCTTTAGCCCAATATCAAAATTTCCAGAAAGAAATTGTGGCAAATCCAATTGTACGTGAGGGTGATCAGTTAGACCCTGATACCCAGATTGTGCAACTGAGAGCTGCACCATCCAAGGCGATTAAGCATAAACTGCCACCACGTGAACTGGCGGTGATTCGTTTGCCATCATTTGAAGAGGTGGCAAATGATCATGTGCTGTATGCCCATGCCAACCGTATTTTGCATCTTGAAACCAATCCAGGCAATGCACGTGCCCTTGTTCAGCGCCACGGTGAACGTGATGTCTGGATTAATCCACCGCCTATTCCACTGACCACAGAGGAAATGGATTACGTGTTTGACTTGCCGTATGCACGTTTACCACACCCTGCGTATGGGGATGCACGTTTCCCTGCATTTGACATGATCAAGTTCTCTGTCAATATCATGCGTGGCTGTTTTGGTGGCTGTACATTCTGTTCGATTACGGAGCATGAGGGACGGATTATCCAGAACCGTTCGGAAGACTCAATTTTACGTGAAATTGAAAAGATTCGTGATACCGCACCGAATTTCACAGGCATCATTTCAGACTTGGGTGGCCCAACCGCCAATATGTACCGTCTGCACTGCAATGATCCTGAAATTGAGAAGAACTGTCGTAAGCCATCCTGTGTCTACCCAGGCGTATGCCAGAACCTGCACACTGATCACGCACCACTGGTTCAGCTTTACCGTAAGGCGCGTGAAATCAAGGGTGTGAAGAAGATCCTGATTGGTTCAGGTTTACGTTATGATTTGGCTGTACTCAATCCTGAATATGTCAAGGAACTGGTTCAGCACCATGTCGGTGGTTACCTGAAGATTGCGCCTGAGCATACCGAACAGGGGCCACTCTCCAAGATGATGAAACCTGGAATTGGTACCTATGACCGTTTTAAGCAAATGTTTGAGCGTTTTAGTAAGGAAGCGGGTAAGGAACAATATTTGATTCCATACTTTATTGCCGCACATCCAGGCACAACCGACTATGACATGATGAATCTGGCGGTCTGGTTGAAGAAGAATGGTTTCCGTGCCGATCAGGTACAGACGTTCTATCCATCGCCGATGGCCACCGCCACTACCATGTATTATTCAGGTAAAAACCCACTGTCCAAGGTGGCGCGTTACACTGAAAATGTGGACATCGTCAAAGGCGAGAAACGTCGCCGTTTGCATAAGGCGTTTCTGCGTTACCATGATCCAAACAACTGGCCTCTATTGCGTGAAGCCTTAAAGGAAATGGGGCGTTCGGATTTGATTGGGAATTCCAAGCAGCACCTGATTCCAACCTACCAGCCACAGGGAACCGCTGAGGGGGAATATAAGTCTGCTCGCAAGAAGAACTCCACTGTGGCGGGAGATTCCGCAAAACGTACAGGACAGCCACAATCAGGCCAGAAACGTCCACAAAAAGGGCATATTCTGACCCAACATACGGGCTTGCCACCGCGTGAAACAGGTGAGAAACGTCCTTTCTCGGCAAAGCCAAAACCGAAGTCCAAGGCCCATCGTTAAGTTGAGTTTGGGAAAGCATGAACCCCTCATGCTTTCCTTTAGATACACAAATGAGGGGGTAGTCACAGATTATTGGTAAAACTACAATTTATAGAAACATATACTGACAATATCGACTTGAATATTCCCCGCAGGATGATTATAAATAAAGGTGCAGGACGCTTTTACGACTTTGGTCGGCTGTTCAAACACGATTAAAAAATTTAAGTTTGTACTGCTAAAATGACTTTGCTATCGCTCGCTGTTGATTAAAAAAGTATTGACTAAAAAAATTGGCATCAAAGCCAAAATGATTATAAAAAATCTAAAGGGATTGGTTGGAAATGTATTATTTCATAACAATAGTTGGACTACTGTTTATTACAGTATTTGCAGTTCGAAGTTTGCAGCAAAATCGGCGTCAGGACAGCCCACTGAAACGACGTGGTATCCTGAATATTTCTGAACAGATTACCCTGATGCGTTTACAGGCGGTTTTGCCACGGCATACCGTATTGGCGCATGTGTCTTTTGATGCCCTGCTCACCACAAAGTTTGCCCATACCCGCCGTAAGTATCAGGGGCTGGTGGCCGATTTTGTGGTGCTGGACCAGCAGCATCAGGTGCTTGCCATCATTGAGATTGCAGACGAATCCTATGTCAATCGCCTGCAACAAAAACATTATCAGGACAGTCTGCTGGAACTGGCTGGATACCGTGTATTGCGTTACAGCGCGATTCCAACTGAACAGGAATTAAGGGAAGACCTGATTCCTGACCTGTTCGCGCCTGCTACACCAAGAAGTGCTACACCAGTGACCATGCCACAGGCGGCGGAGCGCGCGATAAAATACAATGTTCTGGCGGTGAAATCGTCCTAGTCTGGACGCACTGCCGTGACGGTCATTTCCACCAGAACATCAGGCGCATAGAGCTTGGATTCCACACAGGTACGTGCTGGGGGATGCCCCTCAGCAATCCAGGCATCCCAAACGGCATTCATGGCCGCATAATCTTTTTCAATGTCTTTCAGGAAAATAAACACAGATAAAATATGGGTTTTGTCTGTGCCTGCCTCAGCCAGTAAACGGTCAATGTTGTCTAAGGTCTGCTGGGTCTGTGCGTGAATATCCACGCTGGTGTCATCTGCCAGTTGTCCAGCCAGATGAACCTGGTTTCCTGAAATTGCAACTTCGCAATAACGTGAGGTGACATGAAGTCGTTGCACAGACATAATGGTGACCTAATTAAAAAAACATAGGCTGATTGTACTGCATGCCCTCTAGCCACAGTGTAATTTTGTATAAATCAGCCAGCAAAGCTTTCCATGCGAACCAGCCTGCGTTGCTGGAAAAATAAAATGGAGTGTTGCTGTGGGCAAATGATCATATTGCCAAGATTCAGGAATTGAATTTTTGCCTCTCTCAGTTGGTTTAGGCAGGAGGCGATTGAACTGTGTAATGGGCAGAGCTGGTCAAGCATCATCAAGCTGGTGTGGTACATGGTATTTTCCTTATTTGCAAAATAAAGGATGGAACGAAGTCATGACTCCGTCCCAACCGCTTTAGACCGTTTGTTGTTCAGATTGATACCAGTTGACATGGCGTGTGACGAACATGACACAGGCGATTAGTACAAAGGACAGGATGGAACCGAAAAGGAATGTTTTTCCACTGGATTGCAGCAGCAGGTACATCATGCCGTAGAGCACACTCAGCAAAATACCAAATAGGATTGCAGCTTTGAGGTCCTTGACCACGAAATATAAATACCAGGTGATCAGGCCCACACAGGCAATTGCGGCAATCAGGTATGCCAGACTAAAGCTGTAATATTCACTGATAGATAACAGCAATACAAAGAATACCCCTTGTGCCATCGCGACCAGCGCATACTGGACAGGGTGGATTTTCAGGTTCTTTAACACTTCAAATAGAAAGAAGCAGCCAAAGGTAATGATAATCACCATGATGCCGTATTTGATGGCACGATCTGTTTGGGTATAAATATTGACCTGATCGAGAAACTGAATTGAAAGGCCCGACTTGGTGGCTGCATTTGGGTAGGCAGCCGATGCATCAGGCTGGGAATTGAATTGCTGATAAAAACATTCACTGTTTTCACACATGGAAAGCTGGTCAAGATTACGTTTGCCCAGCGCGATATTTTTCCAGTCTGCCTGAAACTGCTGTTGCTGGCTGGATTTTTTAAAAGGCAGGCTTTGACCGTCATATTTGGCATCGCCCCAATTGCCCTTGGCCTGATAGGTCATTTCATAACTGGTGGGAATAAAGGTAAATTCACTCAGTCCCTCAAGCTCAAACTGTAGGTTGAATTTAAAGCCTTGCTGTAATTTCTGGATCAGTTCAGGATATTGCTTGGTGGTGATATGCATCACATCAAAGCCACGCTGGCTTTGGCTCTGTTCAGCAAAGTCAAATTTATAGGCCTTGCCATCAATGTTAAAGTTGGGTTTGGCATTCAGTCCGCGTGCATCCTGAATCGGAAAAATAATTTCAGCCTGATCCCAAAGATAGCTGCGTTGTGGCTCATTGGAAAGGCTTTTAAATATGCCCTGTGCTGTCATGTGGTTCTGGTAGCTGATTGCCTTATAAATCGTGCGCTTATACGTGCTATCCGACACCTTAAACGCTGCTGTCCAGTCGGAATTTTCTGCGCCTATGGTGATAAACCGTATTTCATTACATTGATAGGTTTCTTTATTTTCATTGGTACAGGTGGTGTGAACCTGATAAGGCAGTTTTAAGTAAGGGGCAATCACTTGTTGTGGACGGATTTGCTCATTGGCAATGTCTTTAATGACCTGCTGCTGGTAACGTTGTCGTTCGTTCACCAAACCTGAAATAAACAGCAGTCCGAGATAAAAAATCAGGATCAGGAACAGAATCGCTCCAATCTTAAGGTGAATAAAGTTACGGCGCATCGTGGAGTCCATTGTCATTGTAATAGGACAAGTATCTAGAACTGATATGCGCTTAGGATGAGCTGGGCTTGAAGCTTAAGTGAAGTTTGTGTGAAGTGTGATGCTGACCAGTACACCAGATGCATGATTTTTCAGGAAATCCAGCGTGTTCTCGGCAATATTCTGGATATGAATCTGTCCGTGGTGCTGCTGAACAATCTGCTGAACGATACTGAGTCCAATGCCTGTGCTACGTTGCTGATTGTGGGGTCGGGGCAGGGAAAAGTAGGTTTCAAAAACACGGCCCAAAGCATATTCGGGAATCGCCTCGCCTTCATTAAACAATAGAATGTGCAGATGATGCTGGGCAGGGTTTGCCTTAAGTTGCAGTGCAATGATTCCCTGTGCTGGGCAGAAGTCTCGCGCATTATCCAGCAGGTTGTTGAGTGCCTGTCTGAGCCAAAAGACATCGGCATATACGCCGCATTGTTGAGGCAGATCAAGCTGTAGTTGAACCTGCTTGAGTTGTAGGGCGCTATGTTGCTGTTGAACACATTGTTGAATCAGGGCATTCAGGTCAAGGGTCTGGAATTCTAGAACATGCTGGTTTTTTTCCAGACGGGTCAGCAACAGCATCCGCTCAATCAGGGATTGCAGGCGCTGGCTTTGCTGTACGATATGGGTGGCAAACTGCTGCTGGTCAGTCAGTGGCAGATCATCCTGCAACAGTTCAGCACTGGCTTGAATTGCGGTCAATGGACTTTTAAGTTCATGGGTGAGTGTGTTGACATAGTTTTCAACATAGGCACGGTCTTCCAGTTTTTCTCGCATATCGCTTAATGCCTGGGTCACCTGATTCAACTCTTTGGCGGAGTAGAAAAAGGGAGCCTGGTTGACGGGTGCAAGTGCCTGGGCATAACGCCGTACCTTATCAATGCTATGTCTCAGCCAGTAGGCGACAATACTTGCCAGTAATAAACTGAGCGCCGCAATCCACAACGCCTGATAAACCAGTTGCTGTTCTGCACGCTCAATATAAGGTTGTACCGACTGGTTTGGTTTGCCAATACTCACCACACCGATGAGTTGCTGTTGATGGATAATCGGTGCGGCAATATACATGACGCTGCTATTTCGGTCATAGGGATAGATGGCTGTGGAACGTGCGCCGTATTTGCCACGCAGGGTGAGATAGACATCATTCCATTTGGAATAGTCCTGTCCAACGGCTTGGTGTTCAGAATCGTAAATCACAATCCCGTTTTGGTCGGTAATATAAAGCTGCTGGTTGATTTGATTCTTTTTATGCTGCCAGATGGTGGCATTCAGTTGGCGTGACAGCGCCGCCTGTATTTTCTGGTCGAACTCGGGAGTATTGACCTGATGCTGGGTGACATCCTCCGCAACCAGTTGTGCAATGATGTTAGCGTTTTCAGCCAGTGTGTCTTCAACCACTTGCCGTACATTGGGTTTGACCTGCTGGGTCAGGGTATAGGCGATAAAGCCTAGACTGAGGATAACCACCAGACTAAAGAAAAACCAGATACGGATAAAGATGGACATTGCTTATTCCATTATTATTTTTTTAAACTATAGCCAAAGCCCCGATGGGTTCGAATAGGCTCATCATCAGGTCTAACCTGTTTTAGTTTTTGCCTTAAACCCTTGATATGGGTATCAACTGTCCGTTCCAGACTATGTTCGGGATGCTCCCAGATATGATCCATCAATTGCTGACGGCTAAACACCTGTTCAGGATGCTGAATCAGCAAAAATAACAGGCGATATTCATAACGGGTGAGCTGTAGGATTTGTCCGTGATACTGGATTTGCAGCGACTGCGGAAAGCATGACCATACTGAGGACTGAAGTAGGGATTCTGTTCGTGGTGATGATGGGATTGGAGTAGCTATCGCAGTTTGGGCTTCCATCCTGCGCCAGATGGCTTTAATCCTCGCCACAATTTCACGCGCGCTAAAGGGCTTGCTGCAATAGTCATCCGCGCCAATTTCCAGACCGACCACACGGTCAATCTCATCATCACGTGCCGTTAAAAAGAGTAAAGGGGTCTGATACTTCTGGCGCAGTTGCTTGCATACCTCAAAACCATTGATATCAGGTAGGCCCACATCCAGAATAATAAAATCAAAACCCTGCTGTGAAAGCAGTTGTAGTGCCTGAGTCCCCGTATTGGCCCAACTGACCTGCCAGCCCTCACGTTCAAGTGCGTAGCGCAAGGGTAAAACAATGGCGGATTCATCTTCCACGCATAGAATTTGTTTTTGATTCATGATGATTGATCATTCAAGATATTCTAATTGTATGGATACAGTTTAGCCGAACACGGCAGGGAGAAAAGTGCAATCCTGAAAATTTTATGGGCGGGGAAATTGAGAAAGGACACCAGAAGCGCCCTGTAATATTCGGATTTGATCGTCACGCCAACCACAGGAGCAGATGCTAAAAGTGAGGATTTCTGTAGCATCAGCAAATCACATGGATAATGTGACTGCGCTGCCTAGAGTACTGAAAAGCGCATAAAAAGCAAACATAAATTTAAACAGAAACCATGCTTTTGAGTAAAAAAACGCCATTACCATAAGCAAAGCTGGGGTTCCTGCTGGGCTTGCTGTAATTGATACACGCCCACACCAACCAGCCGAAACTGTAAACTGGGTTCAATATGCATTTCATTCAGCAACTGCAACACCACCTGCCACAGGTCCTGCTGCGATTGCAGGGGCTGTTTAAAGCTTTTACTGTGCTGTAAAACCTGAAAATTCTTTAACTTCAACTTGACATTGACACCACGGGCCACCAACTGCTTCTTATTGAGGCTACGCCAGACCTGTTCTGTCAATGGTTGCCATGTATGGCTGCATTGATCAAGGGTGTAATCATCATCAAAGGTAATCTCCTTGGAAATTTGCTGCCGTTCCCGTTCAGCCTTGACAGGGCGTTGGTCAATGCCTTGAGCATATAGATAGAGCTGTTTGCCATATTTGCCAAAATGGTGAATCAGTACCTTTTCCTCAATTTGTTGCAGTTGGCCCAAAGTATGCAGATTGAGTTGATGTAGCTTGTGCTGGGTCACCTTGCCAACACCATGAATTTTGCTGACAGGCAAATCCTCAATAAAGCTGAGTACCTGTGAGGGCTTGATCACAAACAGGCCATTGGGCTTGTTCCAGTCGGATGCGATTTTTGCCAGAAACTTATTCGGGGCAACGCCTGCAGAAGCGGTCAGTCCAGTGGCTGCCAGAATATCGGCACGGATCTGTGTTGCAACCTCGGTGGCGCTGGGGATGTTTTTTAGGTTCTCGGTCACATCCAGATAGGCCTCATCCAGTGACAGCGGTTCAATCAGTGGGGTATATTGCTGAAAAATCTGGTGGATTTGCGCAGACACCTCTCGGTATTTCTCAAAGTTCGGTTCAAGCACAATCACCTGTGGACAAAGTTTTCGTGCCTGCCCCATCGACATGGCGGAACGCAGGCCAAAGACACGGGCAGGGTAGGAGGCGGCGGCAACCACACCACGGGTATGATGAAAGGCCACCACCACAGGCAAATCCTTGAGCTCGGGACGTTCCTTTAACTCAACTGAGGCATAGAAAGCATCCATGTCGATATGGATGATCTTGCGTAGCTCATTTGCCATCCTGAATGCCTTGTTGTTTTAAAAATATTCGCCACTGTTTGGCAGAGTCGGCATAAACATTTAAATCGACAGGTTTATCAATGCCATCAATTTTGCCATTCTGGGTATGTTGCCAAAACAGCCATTGCCGTCCATCTTTCAGTTTGGGCTGTTCCTGATAATCACGTACCCAGAGCGGCGTATTAACGAAGCTGCCCATCAGCACAATATGGTAAAAGCTCTTGGAAATATAGAAAATGGGCTGCTTGCTATAATGCTGCTGTAGCTGGTCGTGCATGACCTGAATTTCCCTGAGTAACTGCTCCTTGGTAAAGGTGTTGATGCAGTTGCTGTCATATTCAAGGTCAATCACGGGTGGCAGGGCATCCGCTTTGTTGGGTACGGTGGTGATAAAGTTTTCCGCCTGCACCTTGCCATCCCGACACAAACGATAGAAGTGGTAGGCACCGACATGCAGGCCCTGTTCGCGTGCCTTAAGCCAGTTTTCCTGAAAGTTTCGGTCCTTAAAGTCGCCACCCTCAGTGGCTTTTAGATAGACAAACTGGTACTGCACTGGAGAGATCTTTTTCCAGTTAATCTCACCCTGATGGTGTGAAACATCAAAGCCACGAATGGCGTAGTCCTGCGCAGACGCTTTTTGCTGATGGAACAGGCCGAAATAGCTCATCACACCAAGCATGACAGCCAAGCCAACACTGGCATAGGTTGGATAATATCGGGAGAGTGGATGTTTCGCAGGTTTCTTTGCCATGTCGTCAGTTATATTCTTTGCATGCGGTCTAGTCTGCCATTTCTTTTGGAATTTGCCAAAACACCAATGCAGTGATCAGGTTGATACAACCCAGTGTTATTAATGTGGCATGGAACGCAGTGGTGAGGGAAGCGGTTGAGAAATGCTGACCAAACACATTAATCAAGGTTCCTGCCAACGCCACTCCGATACTCATTGACAGCATCATGATCATGGAAAGGAAACTGTTGCCACTGCTGGCATCCTGTTGCGGCAGGTCTTTCAGGGTCAGGGTGTTCATCCCGACAAATTGCAGCGAATTGAGTGTACCAAAGATAAACAGATGGAGCACTTTAAGCCATAGAGGGGTGGTTGCTGTCATTAGGGCGAAACTGGCGATACATAATCCAACCAGAACGGTATTGGTCAGTAGAAAACGGCGGTAGCCAACACGCTGGATCAGTGGGCGGATAATTGGCTTGGAAAATAATGAGCCTAAGACCAGTGGAATCATCATTAAACCTGTGAAGAACGGTTCAAAACCAAAAGCCACTTGTAGCATCAGCGGTAAAATAAAGGGAATGGCGTTACTGCCCAGACGCGCAAAGAAGTTGCCCAAAACCCCAATCGAAAAAATTTTGTAGCGAAACAGGCGACCATGAAACAGCGCATTTTGATGGCTATGCGCATGATAGGCATAGCCAATGGTGGCAATGGTTCCCATCACCAGCAGGCTAATGCTGACAAGGCGGGAATATTGGGGTGCCGCAATATTTTCAATACCCAACGACAGCCCGACCATCGCGATCATCAACAGGATGAAACCACTTAAATCAAAGGGTTTTACCGTCGGTTCGGTTTGGTTGGGCATGACTTTCAGGGTCATGATCATGCCAAGTACGCCCATCGGCAGGTTGATCAGGAAAATCCAGTGCCATGTCGCCACCTCAACCAGCCAGCCGCCCAGCGTCGGTCCCATCAACGGGCCAATCAGGCCTGCAAGGCTCATTAAACTCATGGCGGAAAGGAACTGCGAGCGCGGAATGATTTTCAGCAATGCCAAACGTCCCACGGGCATCAGCAATGCGCCACCAATACCCTGAATCACCCGAAAAAACAGCAGTTGATTCAGGTTTTGCGATAACCCACAGCCCAGTGAGGCAAGGCTAAAAATCACCATTGAGGCAAGGTAGACATTGCGAATCCCAAAGCGGTCGGCTAGCCAGCCACTCAATGGAATGCAGGCCGCCACAGACAGCACGTAGGCCACGATTACTCCATGCATCTGCAAGGGATTTTCATTGAGCTGGGCCGCCATGCCTGGAATTGCAGTGTTGACAATGGTGGTGTCCAGTGCCTGCATAAAGAAGCCAATGGAAACCAGTAGCACCAGCAATCGAAATTCAGGCTGTACGGCTTGATGGGTGGTTGTGGACATGCAATATCATGAATAAAGGTTTTAGCTTAGTTTAAGGCAACCCTGATGAAAATAAAGGCTTAAATTGTCAAGGAGCCGTCATGGAATTGACATGAAATTGTCATCCAACTTGAATCTCAAGGCATTAGCTTAGCCGTACAAAACAAATGTATGGAAGTTGATGATGAAATTTAAGATTTCAGTTTTATTGACGGCACTGCTGTCAGTGGGGATGGTTGGCTGTGAAGATGATCAGGACATTTTGCCGAAAGAAGAGGTGCAGCCAAAACCAGAAGTGGTTGAGCCGAAGCCTGAACCTAAGCCAGAGGTTGAAGCAACGCCAGAGCATATTCAACTCAGCTTGTTGGGACGTTATGAAGCGGGTGCGTTTGGTGTCAGTGCCGCGGAAATTCCAGCCTATGATCCTGCAACGAAACGCGCGTTTATTGTCAATGCCAAAGCAGGTGCATTGGACGTACTTGATTTATCCAATCCAGCCCAGCCTGTGTTGCTGAAATCGCTGACTGTAACAGATATTGCTGCGGGTGCAACCGTGAATAGTGTCAGTATTCGTCAGGGGATTATTGCGATTGCCATTGAAGCAGGCAAGAAAACCGATACAGGTTTTGTCGCTTTTTATCAGGCAAGTGATTTAAGCCGTCTAAGCTATGTGCCTGTGGGGGCATTGCCTGATATGTTGACCTTTAGTCCAGATGGTCAAACGGTATTGGTTGCCAATGAGGGTGAGCCGTCGGATGATTACAAAATTGACCCTGAGGGTTCAATCAGTGTGATTAATGTCAGTGACATTCATAAGCCAACCGTGAAAACAGCAGATTTCAAGGCATTTAATAATCAAAAAGAAGCATTGCTTGCCAAGGGTGTGCGTATTTATGGGCCGAACGCCAGCGTTGCCCAAGATTTAGAGCCTGAATATATTGCGGTTTCCAGTGATGGCAAAACCGCCTGGGCAAGCCTACAGGAAAATAATGCGATTGCGGTGATTGATATTGCCACAGCAACCGTGACTTCAATTGAGGCATTGGGACTGAAAGATCATGGTTTAACGGATAGCTCATTTAAATCCATGCTGGATAGCAGCAAAAATTCAAGTAATGCATTGGATGTGAGCGATTTTGATGGCAAGAAAACCGTACAGGATATTCTGATCAAGGCATGGTCGGGCCTGAAAGGGATGTATCAGCCAGATAGTATTGCTGCATATACCGCAGCGGATAATAAAACCTATTTGATTTCTGCCAATGAAGGCGATTCGCGTGCATGGGGCGAGACGACCGTAGAATATTTTGGTCTGACTAAGCCAAAAGATTTAGAGAAAAATAAATTAAAACGTTGTGATAACGACAACAGCAAAGGCTTTGTTGAAGAATGGCGTGTGAAGCACTTGGTGCATAAAGATGGTTTTGACCGCCGTTGTGCCGATGATCTACCTGCACATTTACGTGATCTCGCTGCAGGTGCACACCTGAATCCAACTGTGTTTAGCTATTGTGGTGCAAGCAAAGGTGATGCAGGCAACTGCCGTGATGATAACCAGTTAGGTCGTTTAAAAGTGACATGGACACAAGGTTATCAAACTGAAAATGGTAAACCTGTTTACTACTCCAAAGCAGGCGATAAAATCGGGGTCAATGGTAATCCACTCACTGACTATTTGATGTATGACGCGTTATATGTATTGGGTGGCCGTTCATTCTCGATTTGGGACACGCAGAATCAGGTCAAGATAGCTTATGATTCAGGCGACTTTATTGAACAATACCTGAATAGTGATCAGTGTAAGTTAGGTAAGGCGCGTAACATTCCATGTAAAAACTGGTTTAACAGCAACCATGAAAAAGGCAATACACTGGGTGGACGCAGCAGTAACAAAGGCCCAGAACCAGAAGGTCTGACCATTGGTAAAATTGGCAATAACCAATTCCTGTTCTTAGGCCTTGAGCGTATGGGTGGGGTGATGGTCTTTGATGTGACCCAGCCAAAACAACCGATTTTTCAGGATTATTTAAATACCCGTGAAATCTGGGATGAAGCAGATCCATCAAAGAACTTGTCTGCACATGGTGATCTAGGCCCAGAGGGATTGATCTTTATTGCCGCCAAGGATTCACCAAATGGCAAACCAATGTTGATCGTTGGTAATGAAGTCAGTGGTTCAACCGCGATCCATCAGGTCAATACACAGTAAAAAATAAAGCGGATCACCAGATCCGCTTTTTTATGTTCTTTTTAAACCCTGATATGTTCAGGACTATTCAGATTTTTGATGACATTGGAAATCTGCTCAGGACTTTCACAAATAATCAGTTTGGCACGATGCTGGGGCGGTAAAAAGCCCTCATCAACGGCATGGTCAAGCTGGGCAATCAGCGCATCATAAAAACGGTTGACGTTATAGATAATCATCGGTTTCTGGTGCTGGTTGAGCTGTCCCCAGGTGGCGATTTCCAGAATCTCCTCAAACGTTCCCAATCCGCCTGGCAGGGCGATAAAGGCGCTGGCACGTTCCGCCATCAAGGCCTTGCGTTCATGCATGCTTTTGACGATATGCAGTTCGGTCAACTGGCTGTGTGCAATTTCATAGTCCAGCATAAATTCGGGAATCACCCCAACCACTTCACCGCCATGCTCGAGCACGGTGTCGGCAACCTGACCCATCAGCCCAATGCTGGCCCCGCCATAGACGATTCCGAAACCCTGCATGGCAATATGCTGGGCCAGTTCAATGGCTGTGTCACGGTAAATGGGTTTGTTGCCTGCACGGGAACCGCAATATAAGGCAATCAGGGATTGGGTGGTTTTGATGGGAGATGTTTCGTTGTTGTCAGTCATTTTTACAATACTATTCATTCAGTTTATTTTTACCTTATCATTTTCACTGTCGTTGTCTAGGTTAAATGACTTTTATGACAGTTTGATGCACACTTTCCGTACAGGCTTCTCTGTAAACTTTAGAAAAAAATTACCAAGATCATCCCCATAAAAATGATGAATTTCACCGCAATCTTGCCTATACTGAAAATCCTTTTATTAATCTATGTACCTCTATGAGTAGTGGTTGTTGTCGCTCCGCTTTGTTCTTTTTTCCTATAAAAAATGTTTTGGCTACCTGTGCCGACCTTTTAGATTTTAAATTTCATCATAACACTGCCAATTTTGCAGAGGAGTCAGCTCAATGATTCTGGAATGGATGTCCGACCCCTCTGCATGGGTTGGTCTGGCGACATTGGTTGTACTTGAAATTGTACTGGGTATTGATAACCTGGTCTTTATTGCCATTTTGGCAGAGAAACTACCACCGCACCAACGTAACGCCGCCCGTAGGGTGGGATTGGTGCTCGCATTGCTGATGCGTCTGGTGCTGCTTGCATCCATTGCATGGGTGGTGACCCTAACCGAACCACTATTCCATATATTTGGCCATGCTTTCTCAGGTCGAGACCTCATCCTGTTGTTCGGTGGTGTGTTCCTGTTGTTTAAGGGAACCATGGAGTTGCATGAACGGATTGAGGGCAAGCAGGCATTAAAAGAGGAAAACCCTGTCCATGCCGCGTTCTGGATGGTGGTGGTGCAGATCGTGGTGCTGGATGCCGTATTCTCACTTGACAGCGTGATTACCGCCGTGGGGATGGTGAAAGAGCTTTCCATCATGATGATCGCGGTGACCATTGCAATTGGTATCATGCTGCTGGCGTCACGCCCGTTGATGGATTTCGTCAATAAGCATCCAACCGTGGTGATCCTGTGTCTTGGTTTCCTGATGATGATTGGTTTCTCACTGGTGGTGGAGGGCTTCGGTTTCCATATTCCGAAAGGCTACCTCTATGCGGCGATTGGTTTCTCTGTGCTGGTCGAAATGGTCAACCAAACCATGCGCCGCAATCAGGAGAAACTGGTCACCACCACGGATTTACGCTACCGCACCGCATCGGCTGTTTTGCGTATGCTTGGCAGTAAGGGCAATGGTGGTGAAGGGCAGAACAACGAGTCTGAAGATGTGTTGGCGACACAGGCCTACGCCAAGGAAGTGTTTGATGAGGACAATGGCGTTTACCACAGCGTACTGGTGCAGGGCGTATTGGGTCTGTCTGAGCGTCCTGTAAAATCGGTAATGACACCACGTCCTGAACTGGAATGGCTGGACCTTGAGGCTGACCCAGCTGAATTGAAAGAACGCTTGATGGCAATGACCCATTCACGCCTGATCATTGCACGGGGTGAGCTGGATAATATTGAGGGCGTGGTACTGACCCATAAAATTCTCAATGAATACATTGAAACAGGAACGATTGATTTCAGTAAACATCTGCGTGAACCTGTGATTGTGCATGAAAATGCTCAGGTGTTGATGGTGATGGAGCAACTGCGTCAGGCACCGTTACAAATGGCAATCGTACTGAATGAATATGGTTCGATTGAGGGCATTGCCACACCAATTGACGTACTGGAGGCGATTGCAGGTGAATTCCCTGATGAGGACGAACTTGAGGCAGCGGCGGAAAGTCTTGAAGATGGTTCCATGATATTGGAGGGTTCAACCGATATTCGCCATGTTTCATTGCTGCTGGGTAAAGATCTGGTGGATGAAAGTGAGGAATACTCAACCCTGTCTGGTTATCTCCTGTTCCATTTGGGCCGTTTACCTGAAAATGGTGAGACGGTTGAAGCAGATGGCTACCGCTTTGAAGTGGTGACCATGGATGGGCACAAGATTGAGAAAGTGCGCATTATCGCGGAAGAGAAACAGGCAGAGAAGTAATTAGTTTCCATCTCAATAGCCTTTGAGTTTGATCTTGTTGTACAAGATTTTCTCAGGGCTATTTTTATTTGAGGGTTGAAAATGACCTCCTTGGAAAACTGTCCATGTGGACAGGGGCAATATGTAGCGTGCTGCCAGCCCCTGCATTTGAAACAGAAAACGGCCCAAACTGCTGAACAGTTGATGCGTTCACGCTATAGCGCCTTTGCCTTGCAGCAGATTGACTACATTCTGGAAACCACGGCGTTGGGACAGCAGGCTTTTTTAGACCGCGCCGCAATTGCGGATTGGAGCAAGGCGAATCAGTGGCTGAAACTGGAAGTGGTACAACACCAGCCCAAGCTTGATAAAAGCCATGCCTTGGTAGAATTCAAGGCCTATTACCATGATGGAAAACAGCAAGAAGTTCATCATGAGGTTTCACATTTTGTGTTGCATCAGCAACACTGGTATTTTCTTGATCCAACGCTGGATATGCAGATCATCATGAAACAACCCTGTATCTGTGGCTCGGGGAAAAAATTTAAGCAATGCTGTGCGCAATTCATCTAAGTTTGACTTAAAATAGCGCACACTTTTATGCCTGATTTAAGGATGTAGGCAGATGTTGCTCACCGTGATTTATATAATTGCCATCACTGCGGAAGCCATGACAGGTGCACTGTCGGCAGGGCGACGGAGTATGGACTGGTTCGGTGTGGTGCTGATTGCCTGTGTCACTGCACTGGGTGGTGGCTCCGTGCGTGATGTGTTGCTGGGACATTATCCTCTAACTTGGGTCAAGCATCCTGAATATCTGGTTTTGACCTGCTGCGCGGCATTTGTCACCATCATTATTGCCAAATGGATGAAGCATTTACGCAGTGTGTTCTTATTGCTTGATGCTATGGGATTAATTGGTTTCACCATCATTGGCTGTCAAATTGCCTTGTCGATGGGACATGGTTTTGTGGTTTCCGCCGTGGCTGGGGTGTTAACAGGGGTATCGGGGGGTATTTTGCGCGATATCCTGTGTAATGATGTACCGTTGGTATTCCGTCGTGAGCTGTATGCCAGTATTTCCTTTGTTGCGGTGATTTGTTATTGGGTTTGCCTGGAAATTGGGCTACCACATGATCTTACCGTAATTTTTACATTGGTTTTTGGTTTTACCTTGCGTGTAATCGCAATTTATTTTGGTCTGGAAATGCCAAAATTTATTTATAAGGAAGATGATGCTGAGTCTGCATCTTCAACGGATGAGCATTGATTTGAATTATAGGGAACTTGTCTGCAAGAAAGGCAAAGACATTCTTATAATTTCTTAGATGAAAAGAATGAGAACCGTGGAAATAAGCTCTCATTTTACAACTTATAACATGGTAAGCAGGTTATCTTTAATGAAATAGCGAGGATAAGCAATGAGATGATCTGGACCAAGTTTTTTAATATTTGTGATGAAGTCTGTAAGATCTGATGGATCTAGGCCGACAAAAGAATCTAGAGCATAGTTCCACCATTTAATATGTTTAAGCTCAGAGACAAGATGAGGCTCGAATCGCATACGAATTTTCTTGGCGGGTACGCCGCCGTAAATTGTATAAGGCTCAATATCCTTGGTAACTACAGCACCAGCGGCAATAACAGCGCCATCGCCAATGTGGACACCACGACAAATTACCACATTTGCACCAATCCAGACATCATTACCAATAATGGGGCGCTGGTGCTTGGAGAGGGATAAGTCCCTGGGCTTTCCAATTCCCGCTGGAATATTCTTGAAAACATGGTTCGATGCATAAAAAAATGGATGAGTAGATACATATTCATACTCATGTTCACCCAAACCAATAATCACATTTGGTGCGACTGAACAAAATCTTCCAATTTCCATGTCACCAATGATGCAGTTGTCACCAAAATAAGTAAAAGCACCTACCTGAATATGTCCCATCACCTTGGCTGATCTTGAGAAATGGCATTGTTCTTCAAAACGGATTGAAGCTGTTTTTACCATGACAGGCATGTTGTTCATTATTGCATTCATCTTTGGTCTTTCTTATCGTTGGCTTAATGTATAAACAAAAAGCGATTTACTTATACGGCAAATCGCAATTGTCTGGTTCAGCGTCCAATCATACGTCTAACGACTTTTTTGGCAAAACGGCCCATTTCATGTTGTTCATCAAATAACTCTTTAAAGACCTGTACATTTGGGTTTTTAGCATCGGCAAAAAACTGATAGGGATTTCTTGAAAGTTTTGCCAATTTTTTATTGAAATGGTCTTCGCTCAAATTCACAACAGCTCTGGCTTTTTCAGTCCAGGTCAAAGGTGGATTCATGCGGGTGACATTGACAAGTTGAGACTGGCCTCCATCTTTTAGGGTTACCTTGGCTACAACTTGAGGCTGTTCAGCATTTGGATTGATTAAATAGTTATAGTAGGTCCTGGCTCCAAATTTCCATTTTGAACGATCCACCAGCTGATTCACCAAATCATTTGTTAAACCAACCTTGGCTGGTGGTTCTGCAATCAGGCAGACTGAACCCCCACCAAATAGATTTTCCACCTCAAAGTTGACAAACATACTTGCATCAAGTCCTGTTGGCTGGCTTGAAAACTTGAAGATCAGTGCTGAGGACAGCAATGGGGAAATTTCATAGTCGTAGGCATAATGACCAAAACGGTTGACAAAATGCTGGATAAAATCATCTGAACCACGATGTATGGCATTGACCAGGTATTGTCGTCTTTCTTCCTCTTCGGCATGTAAAAAGATGAATTTACGTTCTTTTCCTTTGCCCCGAATAGAAAGCAGGCTACCTTCAGGCGAGCTTAATGCTGATTCAAAGATAAAAACGTGGTCATTCAGGGAATGTCTAAAACCGATTTTATGATCGTCAAGATTTTGCAGATAACCTTCAAAGATATCTTTTCTAAATACATCACGGGAATGATGGTGGGTCAGGTAATAGTATCCAGCCAGTGTTTCCAAACCCAACATTTTTTTCAGATACATCTGCATGGAACCGCTATAACCAATATCGACTACGGCACAATCCTTATTCTTTGCATTTTCAATGAAGTTCAGACTGTTTAAATAATCAATATAGTCTTCTCGTTCTGTTTGGGCTTTCGCCAAGATGGTTTCTGAAATTGCCGTTAGGAACTTTTTAAGTTTAGGCTGTTCATAATAAGGACTCACAATATCATTGCGTTTATAGCCATATTGTTTTGTGATTTCGGATGGAATCTCATTCCAGCTTAAGCCGAAACGACTGTCTAATAGGCTTTCTATACTTCTGGCATTGAAATTCTGGTCAACCAGTTCATAAATACAGTCTTCAGAAAGAATGGAGGGCACCATCACCGCTCTGCGAGAGCAATATAGATAGTATGATTTCGGTGCATCCTTAACATCTTTATATAAATCATCATATGCTTTTTTGAGCACCCACCCATCTCTGGCAAGGAAATAGAGGTGATTGATGTTATGAAGCTTGGCCCGATGATATAGCCATTGTACAAAACCCAAAACCAGTGGTCCCAGTGTAGTGAAACCATATTGATATGGATCTGCACTGTAGAAACTTTTAGTATTTTTTCTGTTCCAGACCGCAGAGTAAAATTTGTTGGCAAATATTCCCGCCATGACCGAGGTGGAAATACCTCCCATTTTATGGGCAGGAAGCAGAAACTCTTTACCTAACCTAGACTCCTTAAAATTATCCAATGCCTTAGGGAATATATAGGTTTTCATGCCATATTTTTTGGCCATATCACCATCGGCAATTCGATTGTCACCCACATGCAATAAGCGTGAGGCAGGAACCTTTTGTTTCAATGCCGTTTGAATCCAGTCAATATACTCTGGATATAAAGTTCCATTATGCTTTCTTGTTTTGGTTTCCGCAGAGATCCATAAGGAAGCATAACGGTTGACCTTGATTTTCTTTAGAATGGTTTCAATGACAGTACGGTCATGATAAATATCAGTAATAATGGAGCGTTTTTCAACAAGCAAACTGGCAAAATTATACTCTTTCAGCATTTTTCGTTTAGGGTGCACCAATGCAATTTCCGCATCGATTTCCATCTGCTTAATCTGCGTGACCTTTTCAGTGCCAAGGCCCGTAATTTCTTGGAATTTCTCATAGATTTGATCCAGCGTGACTTCGAATTCGCCATGGGTAGGCCTGCGGACATCAGCCTCAGCCTGCTTCCTAAAGTAATGAAACATAAAATTTTTATTATTTAGATATTTTCTAACCCTAGGTTCAATGAACAGGAATAATTCATGCGGCTCTGCAAAGTCACGTTCGGCCAAGGTATCAAATAAATCAAATGAAACAGCCTTGCATTCCGAAATACTGATACGTAAATAATCTGGAGAAATTCGGTCTTTATACTTCTCTGACTCTTGTTTCAGTAACCAGCCACGAAAATCGCCTATCAGCATTGCCTCAACTTCTTCTGGGGATTTTTGGTGGGCGAATGTATCAAAACCAGCTTCCGAAAGACGATATGCAGATGCGATGCGGGTCAGTATCTCAAGATATTTGGCGCCATCAGCAAAAACTTCAGAACGATATGAAAAGTTTAAATGGGAGAGAAGATAATAGAGTTCAGCATCTTTACTAGACTGTTCCTGACGTAAAACCTTTCCACAGAATGTTGCATAATGGGAACTGTAGGCAAGCACATTTAAATGGGAGGAACCCACCACAAATAATGGTTTTTTCCAGAGGGCCGCCTGATAACCAAGAGATGAAGAAACGGTAACCACACCATCCAAATATGGAATTAAAAACTGTGAGGCCCCATTGATTTTTTCTTCTAAATAAATAAAGTTGGGATATTTATTTTTTAGCTTAACAACGAGATCATCTGATATTTGTCTGCTATAGCCATGTTCAGTCACCACCACACCAATATTATCTGGTGTTTTTAATAAAGTATTCTCTAGTATACTGAGTTGGCTTTGACCGTCAACACATCCATTATAGGCAAAATAATTATCAATTTGACATGCAAATAGAATAACTGAATCAAACTTCGAAATAATATCATCAACTTGTTTCTTTAAGGGCAAATAAGTTGAGAGGCTTTTAGTGACTTCTCTACGGAAACGTGTCAGGACATGTTTTTCCTGACTGGATAAAGTAGCTTTTTGTATTTGCTCTTTAAATTTAGATGCAAAGGCGTTGCCAAATAAGCCAAATGGATCAGCTGTAAACATCGCTGGGTAAGGTGCCCTGGAGAATGCACCAAACATCAGGTTGAGTAAGACTGCTTCTGGATAAGCCCTATTGAGAAAGGGCGCAGGTGACTCATAGGATAGAATCAGGTCTGGTTGAAAGTGCTTGCCAATCAGTTTTTTATAAAATGTTGAGTATTTGTTCAGTGTCTGATGGCTATACTGACCACTTTGCCACATCATGGACAGTTCATATGATTGCCCGTTTAGTGATAAAAGCTTTTCAATGGGGACTATAATCAGGTCAACATAATCATGCTCGATTTTTTGATCTTCAAGTTCATGAGCAATAATATCACTTACAATAATTTTTATATTTAAATCTGGGTGGGCTTGCTTTAATGCCTTTATTTCTGGAAGTAAAATACTTTTTAAACTTGAAAACCTAAATAAAGAATCATTTAGCTCAATATGTGGCTCTAAGTAATATAAAATATTTTTCATTCGAACTTCCTTCACAGAATATTACTAAAATCTACTTTGGTGAATAACTCTGTAAATAAAATTAAGAGTATTAAATTTTTCCTGAAATCTAAATAAACCAAATATTCATCGCTATATTATTTATTTGGTTTTTAGAATTAAGATTAATAATATAAATAGGCGATGTGACGTTTTGATGACGATTTTGTGACAGTAAATTAATAGAAATTCTTATCTTAAGTTTTATATTCTGATTGGTTTTAAAAAGACACCACTTGACGCATAAACAACAACAAACGCTTGTCACATCAGCTTCTCCGTCATAGCATACAAGGCATTGACGATAACAATGATTTTGGATGACTTGCTGATATGACCAGCCTTGCACATCATGCAACAGAAAACCGCTCCGTAGCCGAATTCACAGAACAAGCTTACCTCAATTATGCCATGTACGTGATTATGGACCGTGCACTGCCACATATCAGTGATGGCCTAAAACCCGTACAGCGCCGTATTGTTTATGCCATGAGCGAGCTGGGCTTGAAGTCAACAGGCAAGCCAAAGAAGTCTGCACGTACCGTGGGTGATGTACTCGGTAAATATCATCCGCATGGTGACTCTGCCTGTTATGAGGCGATGGTGTTGATGGCACAGCCATTTAGCTATCGCTATCCACTGATTGAAGGACAGGGCAACTGGGGTTCGCCTGATGATCCAAAATCATTTGCGGCAATGCGTTATACCGAAGCCAAACTTTCTGCCTACAGTGAACTGTTGCTGAGCGAGTTGGGACAGGGCACCAGTGAATGGCAGGACAACTTTGATGGTTCGATGAAAGAACCAATCACTTTACCCGCCCGTATTCCCAATATTCTACTCAATGGTACGACAGGTATTGCAGTGGGTATGGCAACCGATATTCCACCACATAATTTACGTGAGGTGGTGAAAGGGACGATTGCGCTGATTCGTAACCCTGAAACCACCGATGAAAAACTGGCGGAATATATTCCTGCACCAGACTTACCGACCAAAGCTGAAATCATTACCCCGCCTGAAGAGTTGTTAAAGATTCAAACCACAGGGCGAGGTAGCTATCGGGCACGTGCGGTGTATACAGTAGAAAAAAATGAAATCGTGATTACGGAGCTTCCATATCAGGTTTCAGGCTCTAAAGTTGTGACTCAAATTGCCGACCAGATGATTGCGAAGAAGTTACCTCTGGTCGCAGATATTCGTGATGAGTCGGATCATCGAAATCCAACGCGTTTAGTCATTGTATTGCGATCTAATCGTGTCGATGCGGAAACAGTGATGAGCCATTTATTTGCAACGACAGATTTAGAATCAAGCTATCGCGTTAACCTCAACATGATTGGGGCCGATGGTCGTCCGCAGGTGAAATCTATTCGCCGTATTTTATTGGAATGGATCGAGATTCGTAAGCAAACCGTCACCCGCCGTTTGCAATATCATTTAAATAAAATCGAAAAACGTTTGCATATCCTGGCAGGTCTTTTAATTGCCTACCTTGATATTGATACCGTGATTCGCATCATCCGTGAGGAAGACCAGCCGAAACCTGTGTTGATGCAGCATTTTGGTATTGATGACATTCAGGCCGAAGCCATTCTGGAACTCAAACTTCGCCATTTGGCCAAGCTTGAAGAAATGGAAATCCGCCGCGAGCAGGAGGAGTTGGAGGCAAAAGCAGCCATTATCCGTGAACAACTGGCAAATCCAGAATCATTGAAAAGCCTGATTATCAATGAACTGAAAGAAGATGCGAAAAAGTTTGGTGATGACCGACGTTCTCCAATCGTTGCGCGTGCGGATGCCGTCCAGATTAAGGAACAGGATTTAATGCCTGCCGAAACCGTGACGGTGGTGTTGTCTGAGGCTGGGTGGGTACGTGCCGCCAAAGGTGCGGAAGTTGATGCGGCCAACCTGAATTATCGTGCAGGTGACCAATACTTGAGCCATGCTGTGGGTAAAACCAATCAGAGGGTGTATTTCCTTGATGAGACAGGGCGTAGCTATGCCTTGCCAATCAGCAGTTTGCCATCGGCACGTGGTTTGGGTGAACCCCTGAGTTCCAAACTTGCGCCAGCAAGTGGCGTATCCTTTATTCAGGTCTTTATTGAGGATGATAACAGTGAGCTGCTTGCCGTCAGTTCAAATGGCTATGGCTTTAAAACCCAGGCCGCACAGTTGGATACCAACGCCAAGGCAGGTAAAGCGTTCTTAACTGTTGCAGACAAGGCGACCGCCTTGCCATTGCTTCCAATTCAGCAGGCCACCCATGCCGCAATCCTGAGTTCATCAGGCCGTTTACTGATTATTGACTTGGCCGAACTGCCTGTCCTGAACAAAGGAAAAGGTAACAAGTTGATACAACTTGAGGAAAAAGAGCAGATTTTATCCATGACAACCCTGACGTTAGATGAAATAATCCAAGTCGCTGCAGGACAACAGCACTTAAAACTGAAAGGGGATGATCTCCAAAAATATATAGGAAAAAGAGCAACAAAGGGGCAACTTTTACCACGGGGATACCAAAAAGCAAATAGACTCTTCATTCAGAGATAAGGCTAGTATTCTGTAATACAAATACGTTATATATGACAATGTATTCATATTGTTTGAATAGGTTGACAGGGCAATTCAAAAAGTTAAAAAAAATGTTTTGTCATGGAAAGTAACGTTGTTACATTTTTAAGGATTACCACTCGGAGATAATGGCATTATGGAAAAGATTTGGTTTGCTGAATACCAAAAGACAGGAATTCCAGAAACAGTTGCACTGCCTGCTGAAAACACCTCACTTGTTGATATTTTTGAACGCAATTTCCAAAAATTTGGTTCACGTGATGCCTTTATCTTTATGGATAAAGTTTTAACGTATAATGAATTAGAAGTCGCTAGCCGTAAATTCGCAACCTACCTACAAAGCCTTGGTTTGGCAAAAGGATCGCGTGTTGCGGTGATGATGCCGAACGTATTCCAGTATCCAGTGGTGGCATTGGGTGTGTTCCGTGCAGGTCTGGTACTTGTGAACGTGAATCCGCTCTATACAGCGCGTGAGCTTGAGCATCAGTTAAATGACTCAGGTGCTGAAGCACTGGTGATCATTGAAAACTTTGCCAGCGTATATCAAAGCATCATTGGCAAAACACCTGTGAAGCATGTGATTGTTGCCTCTGTAGGGGATATGTTGGGTACGCTTAAAGGCACCATCGTAAACTTTGTTTTACGCAAGGTTCGTAAGCAAATTCCAGCATGGAGCATCCCTGGCCATGTGAAGTTCAACACTGCGTTGAACAAAGTCAGCCCAAGCAACTACAAGCGTCCAAGCCTGACTTTAAGCGACACGGCTGTACTTCAATATACGGGTGGTACAACAGGTGTTTCAAAAGGCGCTGAGTTGACTCACCGTAACCTTGTATCAAACTTATTACAATGTGAAGCCATCTTCTCAAGCAAGTTTGGTGAAGGTGATGGCACCAAAGAAGACCGTATTGTGTGTGCATTGCCGCTTTACCACATCTTTGCATTCATGGTGTGTGCCATGTATGGGATGTATAAAGGTCAGGCCAATATCCTGATTCCTAACCCGCGTGATCTTCCAGCGGTTGTGGGCGAGTTGCGTAAATACCAGCCTTCATTCTTCCCAGCAGTGAACACATTGTTCAATGCCTTGGTGAATAACGAAGAGTTCAAGCAGCTTGACCATAGCAAATTGAAGATGGCGATGGGTGGTGGTATGGCAGTATTGCCATCGACTGCTGAAGCGTGGAAAAAAGTGACAGGCACCATCATCATTGAAGGTTATGGCTTGTCTGAAACTTCACCAGTTGCAACAGCAAACCCACCAGCAACCACGGAGTTCAGTGGCACAATTGGTATTCCATTGCCGTTGACCGAAGTTGCATTGCTTGATGATGATGGTAATGAAGTTGCTCAGGGCGAACAGGGTGAAATCTCGATTCGTGGCCCTCAAGTCATGAAAGGCTACTGGAACCGTCCTGATGAAACTGAAAAAGTCATGACGAAAGATGGTTTCTTCCGTACTGGCGATGTCGGTGTCATGGACACACGCGGTTACTTCAAGATTGTAGACCGTAAGAAAGACATGATCTTGGTATCTGGCTTCAACGTTTACCCAAGTGAAATTGAAGAAGTGATTGCAAAACATCCGAAAGTATTGGAAGTGGCTGCAATTGGTGTTCCAGATGAAAAATCAGGCGAAGTGCCGAAGTTGTTCATTGTGAAGAAAGATCCATCTTTAACCACTGAAGAAGTGCTTGCTTATGCAAAACAAAACCTAACTGGCTACAAGTGCCCACGTTATGTTGAGTTTATGGATGAATTGCCTAAATCAAACGTTGGTAAAATCCTGCGTAAAGATTTACGTAAACCAGCTTAAGCTGTGCTGTAAAAAACGCCGCAATTGCGGCGTTTTTTTATTTAATCTGAGTTAAATATAAAATTCTAAGTGAAATATGATACTCGGAAACGTCATCCGCAATTGTTTGAGACAGGACTCCGTTAATAAAGTATTGTTTCTGCGATTCATTAATTAGCTGATGGTAGTCAACGAGTTTTGCGGATGACAATGCCTTTGCTTACTTTGGGCGAAACCAAAGTAAGGCGAGCCGCAGGTTGATCCTGAAATTGGATGAGCACTCGGCAAGATTCCACCAAGAATTTTTCCAATAAGTTAGAGAAGTCTTGAAGCCTAACTCAGGTTATTTATGATTAGATTTCATTAACCAGCGATCAATATAAGGGCGGCCAATACCCACAATTCCTACAAACACCAGCATGGTGGAAAGCTGAAAGCGTAAACGGCTCGGGTCGATTCCATTAAAGCTAAAATAATTATCGGCAAAGACATACAGCACAATCACCAGTAGCCAGTGCCAAAGAGTGAAACGCTGAATCCCCACCGCATAAAAGGCAATGGTCAGCACCACAAAAGTTCCCAAGGTAGACTGCCAGTTTAAGTTGGCACAAATCACGCTTAGCAGAAATGCCATAATAGGCAGGACCACTTTCAGCGCGCGATCAACCAAAAGCTGATGCTGTCGTTGTTGGGCCAGAACATCAAACATTTCTTTTTGATCTTGAGGTTGCATAACTTGACCTTAAAACAGTATGAAAAACACCACTTCTACACAAAGAAAACAAGTAACCTTGCATTCAGCTACACTTAATTTATCCCATCCACCATCCTCTCATCTTATCAATACAGCATCAAAGTGCTTTGCTAAGGTTCAGGGTTGTGTGAGGAATAGGGCAAATTGTATATTCTTTCTGAGTTACAAACTCTACAATTTGTGTGTAGTGATCACTCACCACTACACGAGGGAATATACAAGATTAAATATTTTTGTACAGGTAAAGCGGCATTGCATTTTTTTTATGCACCAGAATCAGATCATCAGCAGGAAATAATCCAGCAGGCTATCTTGTCTCTCGCCCCAATTCATTCTTAAAAGTTCAACAATAGACCCATCAATAATAGAACCATCAATAATGAATAAAAATATCGCTGCATCCTCCATTGTGGCGCTAGTTTTGATTTTTAACAGTAAAGACCAGATTTGCTCCAGTAGCCATGTTCTATATTCAATAACAATTTGATAGGCGTTGGGATATAACTTCTCGAGCTCAAAAATAGCCTTAAACAGCAAATGATAGGGGCCATTTAAATCAACATGGAGCAGATAGATTTTCCTCAACTGGTCAACCACATTTGAATGACGATAAGCCGTCTTAATATTGCTGATTTTTTCTTCCAGAGTTTCTTTTTGAAAAACAAGGCACAGTTCTATAAGTTTTTCTTTGGACTGAAAATAACGATAAAACGTTGCTTTCGCCACATTGGTTTCCCTAATAATCCGATCCACACCCACCTCTTGAAATCCATACAAGTTAAAAAGATTTCTTGAGTAATCAAGCACTGACAAGGCTCGTGAGGAGATTTGCAAATTTGGTATAAGCACACCACCGAACATAAGTTTTTTTGTTGTATATACATGAGATCAAAACATCAGTGTCTTTTCAGGAACGTAGAAAATAGACAAGACTGTGCCTTAGCCATCTCACATGCTTTATTGTTGATATGATTTTTTAGTTGGTCTGATCTAAAGTTTGTAAAACCTATAGACGATCAAACAGCATGAAAGGTTTGCTGGAATGTATGGGAATAAAGGCTTTGGCAATGATTGCCGATGAAAAAGCAGAAATGGTGCGCATACTAAACCCCTAAATAAAAATAGAAGTTCTACCAAACCATTGCCTGATTATGGTGGCAGAACGAAAGAGGGTTGACAGACTGGGCATACAGAACCAGCACGCGTGAACGCGTCCCTCATCCGTTCTACCGCAAAGGAGGCACGGCTATAGACACTTGAAGTCTTGCCCCAAACCGTTGCGGATGAAGTGTCCGAGTATTATATTTCATCAAGGATTTTATATCGAACTCAGATGATTAAATAGGGTGGCAGAACGAAAGAGGGTTAGCAGACTGGTTTAGACTCCAGCACACCCGAAAGTGTCCCAATCTCGTTCTACCGCAAAGGAGCATAAACACTTGCAGATGACGTTTTCAGACTATATAAAAGAAACACTTGGTGAACAAGCACAAATGAAAATTCGATAGATTATGAGTTATGATAGCATGATCAGAAGAACTTCAAATGATGGATGTGAGCATGCAAGGTATTAGCGGCATTATATTGATTATTATCGTCGCATGTTTGTTGCCGTATGTTTTTACCCTGATTGCAAAATCAAAAGGTGGTTTTCAGGCAAAGGATAACCAGAATCCGCGTGAGTTTCTAGCCAAGACCACAGGTCTGGCGGCCAGAGCCAATGCGGTGCAGCAAAACAGTTTTGAAAGCCTGCCCCTGTTTATTGCCGCAATACTGATGGCCGAATATATGGTGGTGCCAGAGAAATTCATTCTTACCCTGGGCTGGGCATACATCGTATTTCGGGTGATTTACGGAATATGTTATTTGGCCAATCTGGCGACCTTGCGTTCAATCATCTGGTTTTTTTCAATACTTTGTCCCATCTTCCTTTTTGTGATTACCATTAAAATGACCTAAGCAGCGTTGGGCAGAAAATTCACCAGCGCTCAGCATATCTAGCATCATTTTCCTTGTATTCACGTTATAATCTGTCGGATTTTCATCTGACTTCACAATATAAACGAGTGTTGATATGAGTTATAGCAATATTCCTGCGGGTAAAGACGCACCAAACGACATCTATGTCATTATTGAAATTCCTGCAAACGCAGCGCCAATCAAATATGAAATCGACAAAGATTCTGATGCGTTGTTTGTAGACCGTTTCATGGGTACAGCAATGTTCTACCCAGCAAACTACGGTTATGTGCCAAATACATTGTCTGAAGATGGTGACCCATTAGACGTGCTTGTTGTAACTCCACATCCTGTTGCTGCTGGTTCTGTGATTCGTTGCCGTCCAGTGGGCAAACTGAACATGGAAGATGACGGTGGTATCGATGCGAAACTGATCGCTGTTCCACACGAGAAGTTATCTCCACTATATAAAGATGTTCAGGAATATACCGATCTTCCTCCGCTGTTGATCAGTCAGGTTGAGCATTTCTTTGCACACTATAAAGATTTAGAGCCTGGAAAATGGGTGAAAATCAGTGGTTGGGAAAATGCCGCTGTTGCGAAAGAAGAAGTTTTGAAAGCAATCGAAGCTGCTAAAAAATAATTTTAAAAGATAAAGCCTGATTTTATCATCCTAAAATCAGGCTCATAAAAAAACCGCCATTCAATTGAATGGCGGTTTTTTTATGAGTTGATCTAAATTGAATTAGAACAGTTTCACTGGAATATCAAGGAACAGGCGCCATTCATTAGTGTCACCGATGTATGCCTTGTCATAGGCATCGCTGGCACGGTAGTGTGAATAACGTACTTTCAAGCTGGTCTCTTTTGCGAAACCGCTTTGAATCTTGTAAGACACCTGATTGAAGAACTCACGTTCCTTTGCATTGTCATCAACAAGGTTGTTCTTGTTGTCTGTCGCATGGATGTTCCAACCATAGACATAGGCTGATGTCCAGCTTAAACCTGCAAGGTCAAGCGCGGAGAAATCAAAGGTGTATTGAAGCTGGGCCGATTTCTCGCGGTTACCAATAAAGTCAGACAGGTAAGAGTTCGGCAGGTAAATACTTTGTCCACCGTCAGCATTTTGACCATAGTCATAACCGACATTACCCGTGTTTTGTTGGTAAGCCAACATCACAGTGTGTGGGCCTGTGTTATAGGTGGTTGAGAACGCCCAAATATTGTTTTTCTTATCTTCGCTGGCTGGGCCAGTGGCAGAGTAAGTGTTGGCATTCTTGTCAAACTTGGTGTGGTAGCCACTCAGGTCATACGTCAGTGAGCTTTTGTCAGCAAGGGATTGCTTGTAGTTCACATTGGCATAATGACGCTCAAGCGTATCTTTACTGTCCAAACCATAGTATGCCGTATTGAGCTGATCATTCACCTTGTATTTGGCACCCCAAACCACTGCACGGTCCAATTCGTTCTGGTCAGTGGCGATCTGGTCTGGAAGCTGGTTCTTGGTAAATTTACCCGCAGTTAATTCCAGCCCGTTAATTTCACGGCTGGTGATCAAGGTCCCTTCAAAGTATTCAGGCACCATACGCGTGGTCATGCTTGCCAATACAGGCAGGTCGAGAACCTGTGTACCGTAGCGTACAGTGGTGTTTGAGAAACGCGCCTTCACGCTACCACCACCACGGGTCCACTGGTCATAAGGTGAATTGTCATTCTTTCTTGGCACCATGCTGTTGCCAGAATGTTCATTGTCACCAATTTTAAAAGAGAAATCGCCTACCGCACCGACACCAAAACCCACGATGCCTGGGGTAAAGCCTGATTCAACATTCAGCATTGCTGACTGTACCCATGAACTGGTGTCTGGAGCACCATTTTTTTTGTCACGGGAAATATAACCGTTACGTAATAAAAGAGATGCCTGGGTATCTTGCACAAACCCTTTTGCTTCGCTTTGTTCACTTGCATATGTTGAGGAGATCAATGCGGCATTAATCAAAACCGCCAATATAAGTTTCTGTGCCTTTGGCATGCTAAGCCTCATAAATAACAAATTTGGGGAGAGAAACTGAAAATTTGACCAATTGTATAAGTTGTGCGTAAAAAAGATAGATTTTTATTAAAATAATTTAATTAATTTTAAATAAAATACTTATAGGATATTGTGATTTATTTCCCATTTAAAATCGCCATTTGTTTGATTTAATTATTTGATTGTATTTGAATTAATATTTATTTTTGATGATGGTTTTGATGGATTGTTTTTTGATTTATTTTTATTAAAATATGTGATTATTTGATGTATTTTTTCTTTTAATTTAATTATTTATTTACTACTTGGTTAAAAATAGCCCAGCTTGGCTGGCGAAAAACACCATCCCGACGAACGGTATTGGTGCTGAATTACATCTCAGTAGATTCCATCTGGCGCATTGTTCCACTTTTTCTGCACTTTTATTGAACATTTTATCTGGAGAGGGGCTGTAATATGAATTTCAATCATTCCAACGGTTTTCATGGGTTAAAAAAGCATTGTTTTTGTGCGAAAAATAGTCTGGTTTTATTTATGTGCCTTTAAATGGTTCAAATTTCAGCCAAAATCCTGCATCAAGCTTATAAATAATGAGGGTGAAAATGCGTTTTAGCCCTTTAATGATACAAATATGCGATTTTATTGGCTTTTATCGAGTTGGCATAGCCTTTGCAAGATACATTTTGATGCAATTTAAAACATAAATCAGTCAAATATCCATCATGGGGAGATCAAATGATGAAACTTGCATATAAAGCAGTGGCGTTAAGTGTTATGGCGATGGCTTCAACTTTGGCAATGGCTGAAGAATCGAATGCGCTGTCTCAGGCAGGTGTAAGCTTTGCAGGAACTGCTGCCTTAACTTCAGATTACCGTTATCGTGGTGTGACCCAAACTCAAAATGACCCTGCGGTGCAAGTTGGCTTTGCATTAACGCATGAATCAGGCCTTTATGCGGGTGTCTGGGGTTCCAATGTAAATTTTGGTGGTGCTGATCCACATCTTGAGCTAGACCCATATGTTGGCTATGCAACTGAACTGCCATTTGCAGGCAAACCAACCTTGGATGTTGGCCTATGGTATTACGGTTACCCAAGCGCATCAGATATCAATTGGCTTGAGCTTTACGCGAAACTTGGATTCAAGGATGTATTGACCTCTGGTGACAGCTTGTTGGGAGCAGTCAACTATACCAATGACTTTGCTGGTCTGGACGAGAATGGCTGGTATGTAAATGCAACCTATAGTGTGCCGTTTGCCGCTGGCTTTGGTGGTGTGGCAAGTGTTGGCTATACCAAGGTGGATAACTACGACTTTAGCGACAGCGGCAGTGAAGATGACACCTATGTTGACTGGAAAGTGGGCCTAACCTATAACGTGAAGTCTGTTTCTGGCTTGACTGCTGAATTGGCTGCGATTGGCACCAATATTGATGCCAATGCCCAACCATACAAACGCGGTACAGAAACGGGTGCGGTGTTTACCTTAACCAAGGCATTCTAATGTGGCTAGGGATGTGTTGAACTTTTATTTATAAAGGTTTGCCAGATCCTCTAGCGAAGAAAACAGCCAGCACATATGCTGGCTGTTTTTTTTATATCCGAAATTCGCCTAATGTGAGTGATCCATTCAGTATAGGGAAAAGCATTCCTGCACTTTTAGGGCGCACAGGAACGCTAAAAAAAAGCGCCGTTTTCATGCGCCAACATTCTCCATGACTGCACATTATTACTGCACCATATCGGTAAATCCTGAGTAAATGTTAAAATTTATCAGGAGGGGTAATCATAATTAATTTTTATATCTAATTGTTATTTAATATGAAAATATATTATTTTACAAAATTTTTTCTAAAGGTCCTGCATTCCATAAAAACTGGCACAGCATTTGCTAATTACACAGTGATGCAATTCAAAATATGAATCAGTTGAACATCTATAATATGGGGGAGATCAATATGATGAAATTTGCATGCAAGGCTGTTGCTTTAAGTGTTATGGCTGTAACGTCAACTTTCGCTTTGGCTGAGGATAGTAAGCTTCCATTCCCAGGTGAAGTCACAGGTAATATTAGTGCTGTATCCAGCTATAATTTACGTGGCATTACCAATGCACCTGAAAATAGTGGTCCAGCTGTACAGGGTGGACTGGACTATGGCTACAATGGCTTCTATCTAGGTTATTGGTTTTCAACCCTGGATTATTCATATGCCTGCCTAAACCCAGATGGCTGTAGCGATACAAACTCAAGGGATTCTTTTGAAAGTGATTTTTATGCAGGTTATAAAGGCAAAATCACAGATGATCTAGGCTATCAGGTTGGTGGAACAATTTATTATTACTATCCTGGCTGGGAATCAACAGGATATGAAACTTTCCTGGGTCTAAGCTATAAAGAACTCACCGTAACGGCTCAAACGCTACTCAACAACGTTACTTTCGGTAATAAGGGCGACACTTATTTCCTTGCGACTTATGCACCTGCATTGCCTGCTGGTTTTACAGGTAAGGCGCAGATTGGTGCTTATTATTATGGGGATGATGATGAGTTCACTGCAAAAACAGAAAACACCTTTGCTTTCCGTCATGCAACGCTTGGTTTGTCTCATGCTTTAGGTGAAACAGGTGCAAACTGGAGTCTGGATTACATCCTGGGTGGCTATGACCGTACTGACACCAAACAAAAGAACAAGGTTGTGTTGGGACTGGCTTACGCTTTCTAATAACAATAAAAATCAAAGCGACCTCTAAGGTCGCTTTTTTTATGGCCTGATTTTAGGCTGAATTACCCCGATAAGACAGTGCTTCAGTTAAGTGCGAACTTGAAATGATTTCACTTTCTGCCAAATCCGCAATGGTTCGTGCCACCCTTAACACCCGATGGTAGGCACGGGCTGAAAGGTTCAGGCGTTGTTGGGCCATCTCAATAATTTTGCTTGAGCTGTCATCCAGACAGGCATATTGTTCCAGCAAAGTGGGTGAAAGTGCCTGATTTAAACATTGCTGTCGCTGAATTTGCTGTTGATAGGCTTTCATCACCCGCTGACGCACCGTTTCAGAGTTTTCACTCGGTGTCCGTTCCTGTAATTCCTGTGCCTGCAAAGGGGGTACATCAATATGCAGGTCAATACGATCCAGCAATGGGCCAGAAATACGGTTTTGATAGCGCTGGATACTTTCAGGTGAACATTGGCAGCGACTGTCCTGATTAAAGGCATAGCCACAGGGACAGGGATTCATCGCGGCAATAAACTGGAAGTTTGCTGGAAAGGTCATTTGCCGTGCGGCGCGAGAAATGACAATTTCTTTAGACTCAAGTGGCTGGCGTAAAACTTCAAGGACTTTTCGGTCAAACTCAGGCAATTCATCCAAAAATAACACACCTAAATGGGCCAGGGTAATTTCACCTGGTTTGGGTTGTGAGCCACCCCCAACCAATGCAATTGCCGAAGCAGTATGGTGCGGTGCGCGAAACGGCCTCTGCCCGAAAGTGTGCTGAGCATTTGCAACTGAGTAGATGCTGGCAACCTCTAAATTTTCCTGTGCATTTAATGGCGGCAAAATAGAGGGTAAACGCGAGGCGAGCAGGGTTTTACCTGTGCCTGGCGGCCCCTTAAATAATAATGAGTGTCCACCTGCCGCGGCAATTTCCAGCGCACGGCGGGGGCGTAACTGTCCTTTGACATCGGCAAGGTCAAATGGATAGCGTGAGGATGCCGCAGTTGATTTTTGTGGTGCAGCTTTTAGTGGCGAACTGCCCAGAAAATGTGCACACACTTCCTGTAAATGATTGGCTGCATACACTTCAAATTCAGGTAGTTGGCTGGCTTCATCAAGATTGGCGGTTGGCAGTAACAAGCGATGTTGTGCCTGCTGGCAAGCCATGGCAATGGTCAATGTCCCTGAAACAGGGCGTAAATGCCCATCCAGTGCAAGTTCACCAATAAACTCAAAACCATCGGTACAGTTTTCGGGTAACTGTCCAGAGGCGATCAGAATACCCAGTGCAATCGGCAAGTCTAAACGGGAACCATCCTTGGGCAGGTCTGCGGGTGCCAGATTAATGGTTAAGCGCTTGGTTGGAAAAAGAAAACCACTGTTGATAATCGCAGAGCGCACACGATCCTTGCTTTCACGGACTGCGGCTTCAGGCAACCCCACAATGGTCAAGGAGGGTAGGCCTGAGCTGATATGGACTTCCACTTCGATCTGAGGGGCATGTAGCCCCAGTAAGCCCCTCGTATAAATTTTGGCAAAAGACATTTTGTTATTGTTCCATCATGGTGCTTTATTTTTAGTCATTGTTCAGTATTGGTTGCACTGAGTTGGTGCTTATTTTTTGTTCTGCACCATTTCTTCAAGTGTTTTCATTTGCTGTTGTAACTCACTCAAGCGCTGGTTGGCCAAATTCAGTGCTGTTCGCTGACGATCCAGCTCCTGTTTTGAAACCAGGTCCAGTTTTTCGATACTTTCATTCAGGAGGGCGCGTAAATTTTTTTCTAAATCTTTTTTCGGCTGGTCAACTTGCTGCAAAATGGCTTGTAAAAGTGTCTCAATCATAAAGTGCTCAATCGGTTATGGGTATTTGTTGCCCAGTGTATCACTGCTCACCGCATTCCCATAGCCTTGTGCATCATGGCTGGATGAGTGACTGATAAATCTAGCTAAATAGTCGCAGTTGAAACTTATTTTCGATTGGGCATCTACATCTTCAAGGCTAAATAGGTTATAAAGAAAGCTTGTGTCCAGTATTTTAAAACCCCCAACCTTTAAATATTGGCATGAAAATTGAACATAAAACCTTACTGGTGAAAATAAGCCGAAGGAAAACAAACATGAAGCTTGTAACTGCAATTGTAAAACCATTCAAATTGGATGACGTGCGTGAAGCACTCTCTGATATTGGTGTTCAAGGGATTACCGTAACTGAAGTCAAAGGTTTCGGGCGTCAAAAAGGTCACACAGAACTGTACCGTGGTGCAGAGTATGTGGTTGATTTCCTACCAAAAGTAAAGATTGAAATTGCGATTAGCGATGAAATGGTTGATGCGGTGATCGAATCAATTACCCGTGTCGCAAGCACAGGAAAAATCGGTGACGGAAAAATCTTTGTCACCAATCTAGAACAAGTCATCCGTATTCGTACTGGTGAGACTGGGCCAGACGCTGTCTAAATTGGCATAAAGTTTGCTGAGTTAGAAATTAAGACAGATAGCTCACAAAATAAGGTTGGGGGACACGAATGAAAAAAATGCTTATGGCGCTCAGTCTATCTGGCGCACTCTTAGGTGGCTCTGCTGTGGTCTGGGCAGAAGACGCCGCATCTACACCAGTCGCTGCTGAACAAACTATGGCGGCAACTGACACTGCGGCTACAACACCAGAAACTGTGGTGGCTGAGGCGCCTGCAACTGAAGAGGCAGCTCCTGCCGCTGAAGCTGCACCGACAGTGGATACAGGTGACACGGCGTGGATTCTGGTTTCAACAGCGTTGGTTCTGTTAATGACCATTCCAGGTTTGGCTTTATTCTACGGTGGTATGGTACGTAAGAAAAACGTACTGAGCACCATGATGTTCAGCCTTTCTGCGGCAATTCTGGTCAGCTTGATCTGGGTGATTGCAGGTTACTCACTTGCGTTCTCTGGTACTGGCGCATACTTTGGCGACTTGTCGAAAGCCTTGCTGAATGGTGTTGCATTCGATGCCTTGAGTGGAACCATTCCTGAAAGCCTGTTTGTTATTTTCCAAATGACCTTTGCCATTATTACTGTTGCGATTATTAGCGGCTCAATTGCAGACCGTATGAAATATTCAGCATTCATGGCATTCATCGCAGTTTGGGTGATCCTGGTTTACGCACCAATCACACACTGGGTTTGGGCAGCGGATGGCTGGTTATTCAAGGCAGGCGCACTGGACTTTGCTGGTGGTACAGTGGTTCACATCAACTCAGGTGTTGCTGGTCTGGTTGCTGCATATATGCTGGGTAAACGTACAGGCTTGGGCCGTGAGTCAATGGCGCCGCATAACCTGACTTTAACTGTTGTGGGTGCAAGCCTGATCTGGGTGGGTTGGTTCGGCTTTAACGGTGGTAGCGCATTGGGCGCTGGCGCTCGTGCAAGTATGGCAATCCTGGTCACTCAAGTCGCTGCTGCCGCTGCTGCATTCTCCTGGTTGGTGGTTGAGCGTGTCGTTCGTGGTAAAGCCTCAGTTCTTGGTGGTGCTTCTGGTGCGGTTGCTGGTTTGGTTGTGATTACACCTGCTGCTGGTTTCGTTGGTGTCGGTGGTGCGTTGGTGATGGGCCTGATCGGTGGCGTGGTTTGCTTCTGGGGGATTACTGCACTGAAACGCCTACTTAAAGCAGATGATGCATTGGATGCCTTTGGTCTACACGCTGTGGGTGGTATGGTAGGTGCCGTATTAACAGGTGTCTTCTATAGCGATGAAATTATCAAGGCGGCTGGTGTGGTTCTTGCTCCAACATTTGCAGGTCAATTGTGGATTCAAGTTGAAGGTGTGTTGGCAACCATCGCATATAGCGCAGTGGTGACATTCATTATCCTTAAAGTGATTGATCTGGTGATTGGTATCCGTGTCAGCGCTGATGACGAACGTATGGGTCTTGACCTAAGCCAACATGGCGAACGTATCGAATAACTGATTATTCAGTGATCCCAAAACAGCCCATCAGGGCTGTTTTTTTTATGTATTTATCCTTGAGCTTTCCTTATGCTGTGATTAAAACAGTGCTCTGCTTTTGCCCAGGTTCAGCAATTGCCGAAACTTTGCTACACTTAAGCAAAGTGATAAATAACTGCGCCACTATGCATTGTCCATTTTGTAACGCTGCTGATAGTAAAGTCATTGACTCCCGTCTGGCTGCTGAAGGTTGCCAGATTCGCCGTCGCCGTGAGTGTGTTGTTTGCGGCGAGCGTTTTACCACCTTTGAGAGTTATGAAGTGGTGATGCCGCGTGTCATTAAATCAGATGGAAAAAGTGAACCCTTTGATGAGGCAAAACTCCGCCGCTCATTGATGCATGCCCTGCAAAAGCGTCCTGTGACCCAGGAACAAATTGAAACGGTGCTCAGTGATATTCAGTCGCAAATTCGTCGTCTGGGTGAGCGGGATGTGAAGTCGAGAACCATTGGTGAGATTGTCATGCAGGCATTGTTTGCGCTGGATCATGTCGCCTATGTTCGCTTTGCCTCTGTTTACCAAGATTTTCAGGATGTTGAGGCATTTCGCCGTCAGATTGAGCAAATGCAGCAACGTGAAAATGAAACCTGAGTTAGATAAATCATGTCGGAATTAAAGTCAGATCAATATTGGATGCAACGTGCCATTGAGTTGGCTCGGCTTGGACAATATTCAACTAAACCGAATCCGAATGTAGGCTGTGTCATTGTCAAGGATGGTCAACTGATTGGAGAGGGTTTCCATCCCAAAGCAGGGCAGCCGCATGCGGAAGTATTTGCATTGCGTCAGGCAGGTGGCAATGCCAAAGGTGCAACTGCTTATGTGACTTTGGAACCCTGTTCGCATTACGGCAGAACACCTCCATGTGCCGAAGCCTTGGTGAAAGCACAGGTCAGGAAAGTGGTGGTTGCCTGTTCAGACCCAAATCCACTGGTGGCAGGGAAAGGTGTGCAAATCCTGCGTGATGCGGGGATTGAGGTTGCAATAGGTGTTTGTGAGGCGCTTGCAAAAACACTCAATTTCGGTTTCTTAAAGGCCATGTCCACAGGCTTGCCTTATGTACGTTTGAAAATTGCATCCAGTCTGGATGGGCGTACCGCGATGGCGTCGGGTGAATCAAAATGGATTACAGGTACGGCTGCCCGACAGGATGTACAGCATTGGCGAGCATTTTCTGGTGCTGTGATTACGGGTATTCAAACGGTACTGGTGGATGACTGCGAACTCAATGTGCGTTCCTTGGACAAGGTTGATATTGAGACTGTGGTGCAACCCAAACGTATCGTGTTAGACCGTCAGGGACAGTTGCCACTGTCTGCAAAGATATTACAAAATCCTGAAACAGTGATGGTGATGACACCATTTCGTCAGGAACTTGCCGATTTAGGCGTGATACAATTGCCACCGCAACCTTTAAACCAATTATTGCAGACCTTAGCTCAACAATACCAAATTTATGATGTATTGGTTGAGGCTGGCGCAACTTTATCCACCGCCTTTTTACAGCAGGGTTTGGTTGATGAAATGATCAGTTATGTTGCACCCACCTTACTTGGTCAATCTGCCCGCGCTATGTTCAATGCTGAATTTAGCCAGATGGCAGAGCAACTGCGGTTTGAGTTGGTCGATGTAACCCAACTTGGGCAGGATATTCGCCTGAGATTGCTCCCTATCCAAGAGATGATATGAATCCAGAACCATCGGTTTATCACAAACGTCGGCACGCGGCACGCACCACTGACGAGTATCTTTTTCATCAGCTCGTTCCCTATCTCGGTAATAAGCGTCGTCTATTGCACCTTATTTTAGAGGCGCTTGAGATTACGGGAACACTGAATAGCAAGAAAAAGAACCCACCGATTTTTGCTGATTTCTTTGCAGGGAGTGGTGTGGTCTCTCGTTTGGCGCGCCAGAATGGCTATCGTGTGATAGCCAATGACTGGGAACCCTATAGCCATGCGCTTAATCATGCCATTTTGGCCTGTGTCGATGCGCCTGCCTTTAAGGAACTGGGTGGCTATCAAAAAGCCATTGATTATCTTAACCGTCTGCCTGAAGTTAAGGGCTGGGTTACGCACAACCTCTGTCCACGCAATGACGATGTGTATGATCCAGCACGTGACCGTTTGTTCTTTAAACGCCGTAATGGCATGCGTATTGATGCGATCCGCCAGCAAATCGCAACCTGGCAGGCGCAGGGTGCAATCAATGATGTGGAAATGAGTGCCTTGTTGGCACCACTTTTGTATTCGGCTAGTTTTGTCAGTAATACCAGTGGCGTATTCAAAAGTTTCCATCAGGGCTGGGGAGGTAAAACCCAAACTGCATTGGAACGGATTGAATCCTTACTGTGGCTGACCCCAAGCCGTTTCTGTGAGATTGGCGATACGAAGCGTCCTGCGGCTGAAATGTGGTGTGTGGATGCCCAACATCTGGCCAATCAAATGAGTGGCTTTGAAGTGGATGTGGCTTATCTCGACCCACCCTATAATCAGCATGCCTATAGCAGTAATTACCATGTGCTCAATGCGCTGACCTTATGGGATCAGGTCGATTTACCCTCCCCAGATACCAAGGGCTTTAAAAGCGGTATTGACCGTGCATGGCGTAAACAGCGCCCAAGTCCTTATAACTCATCCAAATATGCCAAAGAGGCGTATGAGAAGTTATTGGAAACCATTAATGCCCGCTATATTTTGACCAGTTATTCGACTGATGGAAATATTGAACCGAAAGACCTGCTGACCGCCAATTTAAAACGCGGCAAGGTCACATTGCTGACTCAGGATGTTCCTCGCTATCGGGTCAGTAAACAACGTCAGTCTGAACGGGCACGCGTACTGGAATTTATCGTGATTACCGATACCCATGCCAAGTCTGGTCCACCATTGCGACAACTTCTGGGGCAGTTGTATCACTTTGCTGAATTGGGTGGGGTGGATACCACAGGCAACAGTACCCAGCTTGCACTTTGGTAAATTTAAACAGACACCACTTTGCTCAATAAAGTGGTGTCTAAATCGATTATTTCTAATTTTTTCATTTTCCAACAAACTTAAATCAATTCTTCCAATAAATATTTGTTTTTATGTGAATTATCTATCATTTCTAAATGGTTGTTTTAAAGATTAATATCTTATGTTTTTGGTGGTTTTTAAAAAAATTAAAATAAAAACAGAGTCTTAATTAAATATGTTTTAGATTGCCTTGCTTCTTTTTCTTTAGATGTATTTTACCATTTGGTTATAAAATTACCTTAAAAAGATTGAACATTTTCAAAAATGAATATATTTTGCCGAGCTTGTTTTAGGTCATGTCGATGTGCAGCACTGATCAGGAGAGGTTGTGATGAGTCGCTCAGAACCCACTTTGTTGGGGCAATGTGTAGCTGAGTTTTTTGCTACAGCAGTTTTTCTATCCTTTGGGATTGGTGTGGTGGCTGCACTTAAGCTTGCAGGGGCAAGTCTGGGCCTGTGGGAAATCAGTATTGTCTGGGGTTTGGCTGTTGCATTGGCGGTTTACTTGTCTGCTGGTATTTCTGGTGCGCACCTTAATCCTGCGGTGACCATCGCATTGGCATTATTTGCAGGCTTTGATAAACACAAAGTGCCTTTCTATATTGTTTCGCAAGTGGCTGGGGCTGCGCTAGGCGCATTTTTAGTCTACAGCCTCTACAGTAATCTATTTCTTGATTATGAGCAGAGCCATCACATGCTGCGTGGCAGCGTTGAAAGTCTGGAGCTGGCGGGAATTTTCTCGACCTATCCACATCACCTGCTGTCAATTGGTCAGGCCTTTATGGTGGAAATGTTTATCACCATGTTGTTGCTCTGGTTGATTATGGCAATTGGTGATGACAGTAATGGTTTGCCACGTGGGGCTTTGGCACCAATTCTGGTTGGTTTGCTGGTGGCGGTGATTGGTGCATCCTTTGGTCCATTGACTGGCTTTGCCATGAATCCAGCCCGTGATTTTGGTCCCAAGATGGTGGCCTATTTTTCTGGCTGGGGACCTATTGCTTTCACAGGTGGAAGAGAGATTCCCTACTTTATTGTACCGATTATTGCACCCATTGTCGGTGCCTGTTTGGGCGTGCTGGGTTATAAACTGTTCTTTAGCTATTTCCTGGTCAATCATAAAGTCAAAGCCAGCCAGACCACTGAAAATCAAGTGACTGAAATGCAGTAATCATGGATTGAATAGGATAAGGGTGATTAAGTGATCGCCCTTTTTATTTGCCTATATTTGCACTGCGCATGCCTTGTTATCTCAGATTCTTTGCTTTAAGGTATCTGGTTCACTGTGACGTATGCTGCAAATAAAGGTAGGTGGGAAGTCTCATGTTTACAGGTATTATTGAAAGTTTAGGTAAGGTTGAGAGCCTGCAAAGTGTAGGCGGTGATGTTCGTCTACGTATTCAAACTGATTTGGATATGTCTGATGTGCATTTGGGAGACTCAATTGCCACCAATGGAATTTGCCTGACGGTCATTGAGTGGGGTGAAAACTGGTATGCGGCGGATGTTTCGCGTGAGAGTTTAAACCGTACCACACTAGGCCAATGGAAAGTTGGCCAAGCGGTGAATGTTGAAAAGGCGATGCTGCCGACTACACGTTTTGGTGGGCATATTGTCAGTGGGCATGTCGATGGTTTGGGTGAAATTACCCTGGTACGTCAGGATGCACGTTCTTTGTATTTTGAGGTCACCGCGCCTGCTGAATTGGCAAAATATCTGGCCGAAAAGGGTTCTGTGACGGTTGATGGCATTAGCCTGACCATTAACCATTTACGTGGCAATATCCTGAGCCTGAACCTGATTCCTCATACCGCTGAGCGTACCAATATTGGGACTTGGCAGGTTGGAACCAAAGTCAATCTGGAAGTAGATGTATTGGCTCGTTATATTGAGCGTTTATTGTTGGGTGATAAGGCCGCAGAGCAAAAAACCGAATCGAATATCAGTATGGCGTTTTTAGCGGAAAATGGTTTTCTAAAATAGAATGGCAAGCATAAAAAAGCCCAGTTTGATGAACTGGGCTTTTTATTATTTCTCGTCTGAGAACTGACTGTTTTTCAATATGTAGTCAATTTCATCCTGAGCCAGTGCATGCAACTTGGCACGGAACACAGTGACAGCTTGCTCAATCAGACTTTCCGCTTCCAGTTCCAGTCGAACACGGACACTTTCCAGTTCAGACAGAATTTGCTGATCTTCAATCACAACGCGCTGACCTTGGGCGTAATCAACACTTGGCTGTTCAGGATTGACCTGATAACGTTCAGTGTGTTGTGCAATTTCCTGATCGATATGGCGACGCAACACAATCAGGCTTTCAGTTTGCTGTTCAAACTGCTGTTCTTCATCTGCCTGTAGCTGTGCCGCATAAGCCGCCTCGGCAGCACGTTTTTCCGCCAAAGCCTTTTCCAAAGCCTGCTGTTTGCGGATACGTGCCTGTTCAATCAATTCCGCCTTTAAGTCGGCATAGGCCTGATCAATGCGTTGTTGGGAACGCTGCTGCGCTTTCTCTTCGTGTTGCGTCCATGTTTGAATCAGGGTTTGCGGCAGCAATAGATCACAGATACGTGCCAAATCTTCCTGATAAGTCTGACGGACCGTTTCAGGTGCATTTAACCAGCGTTTTTTAAAATCCTGACCTACATTTAATGCCACGCGACACTCCTCAAAATGATGCTCTTTGTTGCAGACTTATAATTTAAATGTTCGAGGTTCAATACCCAAACGACGATACATTTTAAACTTTTCCCGACCAGCCTGTTTCGCAGTTTCATTATTTTCAATAATTTCGATAATGTGGCGAAAATCCTGAGTTTGTTCAAGTGCATGATTGTTAAAATTAAACACGATCCAATCGTTGGATGGTGGTAATTGTTCTGAAATGCAGACAGAACTATGCGGTTGATGAATACCATGCGGTATAAAACTCTGGGGATCAAAAGTCCAAAGCTGTTCATCCAGTTCGGTTTGTAATTCTGGATCAGCACAATACCACCAGATATGAGGATGCTGATTCAGGATTTTTCGACATAAACGGCAAGCACTTTCGACTTGCCGTTCGGTACTATTTTCAAACAGATAAAAACTGATTTGTGCCATGTGTTAGTTATTCGTTGCAACACGATTCGCTAAAAACTGCATCAGTAATGGTACTGGGCGACCTGTTGCACCTTTGGCGGCACCTGACAACCATGCTGTACCCGCCACATCCAGATGTGCCCAACGATAGTCACGGGTAAAACGTTCAAGGAAACATGCTGCCGTAATTGCACCGCCGTATGGGCCACCAATATTGGCGATATCAGCAAAAGGAGAATCCAGCAACTCCTGATATTCCTCCATCACTGGCATACGCCATACACGATCCAGTGACTGCTCGCCTGCCTGTTGTAAATCCTGGGCCAGTTCATCATCTGGTGTAAATAAACCACTGACCACTTTACCCAGCGCCACCACACATGCACCTGTCAGCGTCGCAATGTCAATCACAAGGGCAGGGTTGAAACGTTTGATATAGGTCAGTGTGTCACAAAGTACAAGACGGCCTTCGGCATCGGTATTTAGAATTTCAACGGTTTGACCGCTCATAGTGGTCACGATGTCACCTGGACGGGTGGCATGACCTGATGGCATGTTTTCAGCCGCCGCCACCGCACCGACCACATGAATTGGGAGTCGGGCTTCGCATAATGCGCGGATTGTGCCAAGTACCGAGGCTGCGCCACACATATCAAACTTCATTTCATCCATACCCAAGCCTGGTTTGAGTGAAATGCCGCCTGTATCAAAAGTCACGCCTTTACCCACCAGTACCACAGGTGCCTGATCTACCTGGGTATTGTATTCCAACGTGATCACGCGCCCTGGACGTTCTGAGCCTTTGCTTACGGCAAGGAAAGCATACATGCCCAGGTCAGCCATTTGCTGTTCATCCAGCACCGTAACTTTGAGCAGGTCTGGATATTGTGCGGCAAGGGCAAGGGCCTGATCAGCAAGATATTCTGGGAAACAAAGATTCGGCGGGCAGTTGCCCAAATCACGCGCATAGTTTTGACCTGACTGAACCGCATGAATCAGGTTGAGTTGGGCATCATTCAGTGAGCTTTCGCTTGCAACCAGATCAATGCTTTCCAACACAAATTCATTTTTCTTGGATTTAAATGCATCATAGCCATAAGCTGCCTGTGTCAGGTTCAAGGCAAACAATGCATGTAAATCAGTTGGTAACGCCGAAATGTCTAGCGTGATGTGCTTAAATTTATTTTGTGATGATTTGATAATGGATTGTGCGAGTTTTGCTAATTTAATGGCTTTTAATTCTGCACTTTTCCCAAGACCCAGTAGCTGGGCGTTTGGCTGTAGCGCAATATTGGCAATTAACGGCAGGCTTTCATTAAAACCCGCCTTAAATTGAGTGGCATTGAGAATGTCATCTAGCTGGTTGATTTGATAAGCATTTAAATTCTGTTGTAATTGTTCTGAATCAACCAATATCCACAAAGATTCACTTGATGTTTGTGCTGGAAATGCGGTTTGCAGTGTAAATTTCATTGTCTGTTTCGAACCTAATGGACAAAAAAGAAAGATAAGTCCATTAAACACTTTCGGATATGAGGTTGCAATCGGCAACAAGCGATAGGTTTTATATTTTTAACATTCGGGTAAACTACAGTTTCCCCTCGACTGACTCTATCTGGAAGCATTACCTTGATTATTCGGCGTTACCTCGTCAAACAAGTGGTGTCCACCTCGCTGGTGGTGACTGCCTTGCTCACCTTAATCATTATGGGCGGTCAGTTGATCAAGATTTTTGGACGTGCTGCACAAGGTCGCCTGGACGGTGGTGTTCTACTGAGCATCATTGCCTATCGCCTGCCTGAGTTTTTAACGTTGATCCTGCCATTGGGCTTTTTTATTGGCCTGATGCTGGTGTTTGGCCGTCTATATGTCGATCACGAAATGGCGGTGCTGAATGGCAGTGGGGTGAGCCGCAACCAGTTGGCACGGCTGTTATTGCCAATGACCCTGGTGTTTTTGATTGTTCAGTCTATCTTGATGTTTTGGGGAGCATCTTCAGGAATACGCGCCTATGAAAGCCTGATGCAGACCCAGGCTGTGCGTGCGGGCTTTGATCTGGTTAGACCAAAGGAGTTTATTTCCTCTGGGCCGTATACCATTTATGCAGGTTCGCTTTCGGAAGACCGCAAGAATTTAAAGGATATCTTTTATTACCAAAAGGCGGATCGGGAAGATAAACCTGATGTGATGATTCTGGCGAAAGAGGCTACCCGTGTGGAAATGGCAAATGATACTGCCAATGTGGTTGATCTGGTTCAGGGGCGTCGCTACGAAATCTATCCAAACCAGCCTCGATATACCCAGGCCGAGTTTCAGTCCTATCGTTTACGTCTGGAAAATGATAAGGATGTCAAATTTGAAAGTGATGATGTGGAAGCCTTGCCGATGAGCAAGCTATGGCAAAAGCGCGATGATTCCGTGGTGCGGAGTGAGCTGGGCTGGCGGATTTTTGGTCCATTGGTCATGGTGATTGCCCTGATGCTGACCGTGGCCTTGTCTGAAGTTAGTCCACGGCAGGGACGTTATTACCGTCTGATTCCCGCCATTTTCATTTTTGCCAGCCTGATTGTGTTGATGATCGCGATTAAAACGCGGATTAGTAAGGAACAACTGGATATCTGGGCCTATCCAGTGGTGTTGCTGGTGTATGCGGGTGCTGCGGCAATTTTTGCCCGTAAACAGAAGCTGGCACCAAAAATCAAGAAAAGTATGCAGCGAGTGGGGTTGTGATGTTAGCACGTCGAATAGTCGCCAGACATGTCACCAAAACCACGGTTCTCGCCATGTTGGGAACCACGCTGGTACTGTCTTTTCTACAGGTGCTGTTTACCTATCTGGGTGAGCTGGGTTCACTTAAGCCTGATTATAACGCATGGCAGGCGTTCCTGTTTGTAATGTGGGGTGCGCCGCGTTATCTCTATGAAATCCTGCCTGTTGCGGCATTGATTGGTTCAGTTTTAGGACTGGGGGCATTGGCATCCAATAGTGAGCTGATTGTGATGCGTTCAGTGGGCATCAGCCTATGGCGCATTGTGGGTTGGGTGATGCGTTCCGCTTTATTGCTGATCATCCTGTCGTTTGCCTTGAGTGAATGGGTGATCCCATATACCAATGAAAAAGCGCAGAGCATTAAAAAACAGCGCAGTGTCGCATCTTTGGGTGAGGTAAAAGGCTATTGGTCACGTGAGGGGCAGCGCTTTATCTATATTGACTATGCCAATGCTCAGGGGCAACTTCGTAATATTAATGTCATTGATTTCGATCAAAACTACCGTTTGCAGTCTTTTGTCAGTGCTGAACAAGGGCAGTTTGTCAAAGATGGACAGTGGACTTTAAAAGAGTCGCATCAGGTCGATTTACTAGCGCAGGGCAATGCGATCAAGACTGATCATGAGCAACAGCCATTGGGTCTGGCATTACAGCCTAAATATGTACATATGGTTACGCTGGACCCAGAGGATTTGTCGCCAAGTCAACTGATCAGTTTTATGCGCTACCTGAAAGAATATAGTCAGGTGCCAAAAACCTATGAATTGGCATTCTGGCAAAAAGTTGCTTCACCCTTTGCCCTGATTACGCTGGTATTGATCGCCTGTTCCTTTATTTTTGGCCCATTGCGTCAGCAGTCGATGGGTTTCCGTCTGGTGATTGCACTGTTCACAGGACTGGGCTTTTTCTATTTACAGGACTTTTTGGGCTATGCGAGTCTGGTCTATGCACCATCGCCTGCGTGGTTTGTCTTGCTGCCAATCCTGTTGATGTTTGCGGCAGGGAGCTATTTGCTCTATCGTGCACGCTAGAGGTCTGTATAGTTTGAATTGATAATCATTATTGATTAAAGCATCTGCAAGATCATGGAGAAATTTGTCAAATTTCGGTAAACTATGCCGATCAAATGATAGACAAACAGAGAGTCCATTATGACGGATGCAAATGCTGGCAAAATTCCTCACGTTCTGGTCATTATGGATGGCGTGGGACATCGTGAAGCGGTTGAGGACAATGCTTATCTGGCGGCAAAAACGCCAAACCTCAGCGCCATGAAAGCCAAGCATCCCAATAGTTTAATTTCTGGTTCAGGTGAGGATGTGGGCTTGCCTGATGGACAGATGGGCAACTCAGAAGTTGGACATATGAATCTGGGTGCAGGTCGTGTGCTGTATCAGGATTTTACCCGTATTACCAAAGACATTCGTACAGGTGATTTCTTTGAGCATGAAGTGCTGGTGGATGCGGTGGAAAAAGCCAAGGCAGCCCATGGCGCGGTGCATGTGATGGGGTTGCTGTCAGAGGGCGGTGTACACTCGCATGAAGACCATATCGTTGCCATGTGTGAGCTTGCGCTAAAACGTGGCGCAACAGTGTACCTGCATGCATTCCTTGATGGTCGTGATACACCACCACGCAGTGCCAAGCCATCACTGGAAAAACTGGATGCCATGTTTGCCCAATACCCAAATCAGGGGCGTATTGTTTCAATGATTGGCCGCTATTTTGCCATGGACCGTGACAATCGCTGGAACCGTGTTGAGGAAGCCTACCGCCTGATAACAGAGGGAGAGGCAATCCGTGTTGCCTATTCTGCGGTTGATGGCTTGCAACAGGCCTATGCGGCGGATGAAAACGATGAATTTGTTCGGGCGACCCGTATTGGTGAAACCGTCAAGGTACAGGATGGCGACAGCATTGTATTTATGAATTTCCGTGCTGACCGTGCCCGTGAAATCACCCGTGCCTTTGTTGAAAAGGATTTTGCAGGCTTTGAACGTAAAGTTGTTCCGCATTTGTCAAAGTTTGTGATGCTGACCCGTTATCAGGCCAGCATTGATGCACCTGTTGCCTATATGCCTGAAGAACTTAAAAATTCCATTGGTGAATACCTGTCTGGTTTAGGCAAAACCCAGTTGCGTATTGCTGAAACTGAAAAATATGCACACGTCACGTTCTTCTTTAGTGGTGGCCGTGAAGATGAATATGCAGGTGAGAAGCGTATCCTGATTCCATCACCAAACGTGGCAACCTATGACCTGAAACCTGAAATGAGTGCCATAGAAGTCACTGATGAACTGGTGAATGCCATTAATTCAGGTGAGTTTGACCTGTTGGTGGTGAACTATGCCAATGGCGACATGGTTGGGCATACGGGCGTGTTTGACGCTGCGGTAAAAGCGGTTGAGACAGTGGACACCTGTTTGGGACGTGTCTATGAGGCTGTCATGGCAAACAAAGGGCATATGTTAATTACCGCCGATCATGGTAATGTAGAGCAAATGCAGGACTACGACAGTGGACAGGTTCATACCCAGCACACCACTGAACTGGTTCCATTTATCTATGTTGGACCAACGCAGGCAACCATTGCCGAGGGTGGGGTTTTGGCAGATGTTGCGCCAACATTGCTTCATTTGATGCAGATTCCTGTACCGCCAGAAATGCAGGGTAAAAATTTAATTACTCTAAAATAAATCTCCCCTAATCCTGAGAAGCGTTTAAAGCTTTGCAAGGTGAAAGAGAGAGTTCTTCATAAGGTGAACGAATGACCCAGCACAACAACATTTACAGGGCTTTATATGCAGGTTTGTTGATGTGTTGGGGGCATATCCTATATGCAGCACCAAGTCCACATCCGTCGGGCTGGGTGGATGAGACTGCACCGCATAGCACCGCCGAAGTGCCAATTGAGTCAATTCAACAGTTTGTACAGATCTATGGCATTGTACGGGACAACTATGTTGACAAGAAATCTGATGATGCCCTGTTCCAGCAGGCCATCAAGGGATTGGTCAGTGGTCTGGATCGCTATTCCCGTTATCTGTCTGCTGAGGAATATCGCCAGCTGATTCAATATACTGAGGGTGATCTGGCTTCTGTTGATTTTAATTTAAATTACGACAGCTTTGCCCGCTTATGGCAGATTCATGACCTAAAAACAGGGTCGGACTCCAATAAGCTGGGATTGCGTAATGGGCAAACCATCCTGAAAATTGACAATCAGGAATTAAAGAGCCTGAATCAGGATCAGGTGCAGGGTCTGCTTTATGGAACGATTGGCAGCACCCTGCAAATACAGCCTGAAAACAGCAATAGCACCGTAATTCTGGTTCGGAATAAAAAAGTCGAAACCGATATTGAACCTGTTTTATTGCATAATCAGGTATTGGTACTCAAAATTCGGGTATTTCAGCAAGATACAGCCAATGAAATCAAACGTCTGATTGAGGAATACAGTTCAACCAAGTTAAAGGCAGTCGTGCTGGATTTACGCAATAATCCAGGTGGACTGCTTTCCGCTGCGGTTGAATCCGCAGACTTATTTCTGAATCAGGGACTCATTGTCACCACAAAAAGCCGTTCTGAGGGCGATCAGCAGTTTCAGGCATTGCCCTCCAATGATTTTCAAAATATTAAACTGGGGATTCTGATCAACCGCCGTTCCGCATCGGCGGCTGAAGTGTTTACCGCAGCCTTGAAAGAACATAAACGGGCATGGGTGATTGGGGAGAACAGTTATGGTAAAGGCGTGGTGCAAAAGCTTTTCCCACTTCCAAGTGGTGCAGCTTTACAAATGACGGTATCGCATTATTACACTCCAAATGGCAACATGATTGAGGGACAGGGGATTCAGCCAAACCAAGCCTATCCTTTGCTACCAGAAATGAAAGAGGACAGTTATTTAGAGCATGTCACTGAACTGGTGCTGAAAAGTAAGCTTTAACATAATAAAGCCCCTTTTAAAGGGGCTTTATTTTTAGATCAGCGTATTACTCATCATCTTCAGTATCGAGTCCAAATTTTTTCAAACGATAGCGTAAAGAGCGGAACGTCATGCCCAGTTTCTTGGCGGCCAAGGTACGGTTCCAGTGGGTGAGATTGAGTGCATTGAGCAGGATTTCTTTCTCAATATTCTCTAGATAACGTTCCAGCCCCTCAGGTGGAAGCTTTTTAGAACTTATTGCAGGGCTGGCACTTTGATGAGTCTGTTCATGCTCTTCCTGTGTTGCGAATGGCATGGTGACAGGAGTCGCAATTGAGCCGCGTAATGGGGCTGTTTGCAAATGTGCAAGATCGATGTTTTCATCATCACTGAGGGTGATGGCGCGTTCAATGATGTTGCGTAACTCACGCACATTGCCTGGGAAATATTGCTGTAACAGGAACTGTTCTGCACGGGAAGACAGGGTTTTTGCAGGAAGTTCCCATTCCTGGCTAATTTTCTGGATAAAGTGATTGGCCAACAAAAGAATGTCCTGGCCACGCTCACGCAAAGGTGGCAGCACGATATCCATGACGTGAATACGGAAAAATAAGTCCTGACGGAAACGGCCCTGCTGAACCAGAAGTTCAAGGTCCTGATGGCTGGCACTGATCACACGGAAATCAACATCAATTTCCTGATCTGAGCCGACAGGACGGATTTTCTTCTCCTGTACGGCACGCAATAATTTGACCTGCATATTGAGTGGTAGTTCTGCGATCTCGTCCAGAAACAGGCTGCCACCGTGTGCTGACAGAATTAAGCCCTGTTTGTCCTGTGCCGCACCTGTAAAACTGCCTTTCTTATGTCCGAACAGTTCACTTTCCATCAATTCAGTTGGAATGGCACCGCAGTTAATCGCAATAAAAGGCCCTTCACTACGGTTACTTAGACGATGAACCAGATTGGCAACGACTTCCTTACCTGTTCCAGACTCGCCCGTGATAAATACAGGTGCCTGAGAACGGGCAATTTTCTTGAGTGCGATCCGTAATTGTTGAATCGGTGCCGAACGGCCAATCAGTAATTTATTTTCTAAAGCTGTTTCAGCCGCTTCCTGTTCAGGTTGCGGGCGATTTAACGCCTTTTGAATCAACTGGTCTAAATGTGTTTGATTGACAGGCTTACTGACAAAATCAAATGCACCCGCTTTCAATGCCGCAATGGCAATATCCATATTGCCATAGGCGGTTAGTACCGCAATCGGTGTATTGGGATAGTTCTGCGTTACGTGTTTGACTAAATCGAGACCATTGCCATCTGGAAGGTTTAGGTCTGTTAAACAGGCATCATACTGAAATTCAGTAAAGAACTTTTTTGCTTGCTCTACGCGATAGGCAAGATGGGTTTTAATCCCCATTCGTGCAAGCGTCATTTGCATGAGGAGACATAAGTCTTCTTCATCGTCTACCAGCAAGACGAGTGGTTGTTTAGTTGCCATTTCCCCGAAAACCTAATCTAAATCAATGAATTTTTGAGCATTCAATCCTGAAACATGCTCCTTGTTGTCGCTCTACATAGGTGAGCTTTGCATGATTTGCCTCACAAAAGCTATGAGACAGGTACAATCCTAAACCAGTTCCTTTAATTTCGGTACTAAAAAATGGCTTGAATAGCTGAGAAATATCACGTTTTGCCACGCCTGTACCAAAATCAATGACATCAATACAGGTTCGTCCCTCTTTTAAATGCACCTGCACCTCAATATATTCGGCATCTGCGGCATTATGTCTCAATGCATTGCGAATCAGGTTGATCATGACCTGCCTTAACTGTTTTTCATCAAACAGGATACTGGCTCGTTCGGGAAGATTGAGCTGAATCTGTTGTTTTGCATCAGCCAAATCTTCATTGAGTAGGCTACCAAAAAAATCAGTCAGGTGAATGACCTGCGCCTCTGTCGGCTTGTTGCGTGCCATTTCCAGCGTATCCTGAATGATGCTGTCAATCCGCTTGGCCTGTTTGCCAATCATGCGTGAAAGCATGTCCTGCTGATGGGCATCACTTTCCTTGAGCAGTTCATTGGCCTGTACAATTGCAGCCAGAGGGTTGCGAATTTCGTGAGCGATACTGGCTGAGAGCTGTCCTAAAGCCGCCAGTTTCAATTGCTGGACTTGCTGGTTAAGTTTCTGTGCATCTTTTAAAATCAATAAAATGAGAGACTGTTCAGGAACGATGAGGTGTTTAACCTTTACATTGACGGTATAAGGGCTTTGCTGCGATTCAAAACTAAATTCCTCACCATCTTTCAGGTCACTGAGCCTGATCAGTTCGAACAGGTCGGGCTGCCATTTGATCAGTGGTGTTTTTTCCGCCGAAATGGGAAAATGAACACCCAGCAGGGTATTGGCGGCGGGATTGCTGAGTACAATATGGCTGCTTTCATCCAGCACCAGATAACCATCCTCGATCTGTTCGAGAATATAGCGGTTAATGTTCTGGAGTTGATGGATCTCGATAGATTGGTGGAAAGTTAAGGTTTCCAGAATTTTAAAGCGTTGCACCGCAATACGGCCAATCGCATGCACCACAAAAAATAGAAAGGCAAGGAGAGCACTATTGCCGAGATGATTTAAATTATTGTAGTCAAAAAAATTACCCAGAAAACGCTGGTAAACCACCATAATTACTGCGAACAGCGTCACGATCAAAGACAACTGGGCATTAAGCAAAATGGCGGATGAAAAAATAATAATAACATAGAGCAGGCTAAGCTGGAGGTTTGGCCCACCTGCTGAAAATGTAATCATGCTCAGGCAAATTACATCAACAATAAAGACAAAGATCAGTTGCTTGGTGATTTGCAGTGGAAGTAGTTTCAGTAAAAAGAGCTGGAAAATATTGATGCAGATATAACACAGCAGTGTATAAAAATAGAGAAAGGGGTATTGATAGTTGTTGCCTAGTTGTTCTGCGGTAAGTACATAAATCAGGATCAGGCTGACTGAAATAATCAGGCGATAACCACTATACCAGATCCCTAGTCGATAGATGGTTTGTGATATAGAGGAGGCAATTTGTCCCAACATAGGCGATGACTAATGATTAAGGTTTAATGAGTCCATATCGAATCGCAAGATGGGTGAGTTTGACATCGCTATCAATTCCCAGTTTTTCAAAAATACGATAACGATAGGTGTTTACGGTTTTTACACTGACGAATAATTTATCTGCAATTTCCTGGGCACTGATACAGTTGACTACCATCATGGCCACCTGCATTTCCCGTTCAGAAAGAGCATCAAATGGAGATTGCTGGGTGTCGGAAAGATAGGAACTGGCGAGTTGTTCGGCTATGTCGGCACTGAAATATTTACCGCCCTGCATCACCTTGTTAATGGCACGCACCATTTCTGCAATCGGCGCACCTTTGGTGATATAACCCTTTGCCCCAGCCTTAAGTAACAGGGATGGATAAGGTTCTTCTGCAAGGCCACTCACCGCGATCACCTTGGTGTCAGGTGCGGTCTGCAATAGCCGACGCGTGGTTTCAACCCCACCAATGCCAGGCATGTTTACATCCAACAGCACCACCTGAGGGTGTTTTTGCCGAACTAGCGCAATCGCTTCCTCTCCTGACTCAGCCTGCCCAACAACATCAACATCTGGATGGTCTTCCAGCATACGGCAAATGCCTGTGCGTACGAGCTCATGATCATCAACAACAAGAACAGTGATCAAGAAGACCTCCTTTTTTTCAGAAAAACTGGTTTTTTGTTACATAAAGCAAAATTAGCTTGCATTGAAACGACAAAATTAGCAATCCTATTCTCCGTTTCTAGCGAATAGTTGTACACAATTGTGTCTATAAAAGCTTTACCCGATTTGTTCAAATGTAAGGCATAATGATAGTAAGCGCAAATGTGCAGCGTCCTGAGTTGAGTATTGTGTCGTGAAAAATTCTAAAAAATCTGTCATGCATGTGTTGGGCATGTCTATCTTGTTGGCGTGGAGTTCAACAAGCTTTGCCGAGCTGGTGGTCAATAACAGTCCAGTTGCTTCGGGTACAAATGGTTCCGCGTCATTAAACTGGTCTGCGAATGATGCCAGCCAGTTAATGGAGGAAGATGAACCTTTAGAGATTAGTCCGCAAGGCTCGACCTCTGTGACGACAACTTTACGCAGTGGTGGTTCTGCAACCATTACATCGTCGAGTAGCCCTAAAAATACTGTACAAATTCGCGACACTTTTAGCAACAGCAGCAATTATAGTAGCCAGCCTTCAGTCAATGCCCGCGCTGCGCTAGTGATGGATGCGCAAACGGGTGAAGTGCTGTACAGTAAAAACAGCAATATGTCTGTGCCAATCGCTTCAATCACTAAACTGATGACAGCTGTGGTGACTGCTGACGCGCGTTTAAATATGTCTGAAGAAATTACACTGGAATCCATTGATTTTGCGGGTGCGGGTGGTAAGAACTCCAGTTCAACCCTGCGTGTTGGCGACACAATGAACCGTGCAGAAGCATTGTTGTTTGCCTTGATGAAGTCTGAAAATCCTGCGGCAGCCGCTTTGGCTCGTACCTATCCAGGTGGCCGTCCTGCCTTTATTGCAGCCATGAATGCTAAGGCAAAGCAATTGGGTATGAGTTCTACTCGTTATGCTGAATCAACGGGTCTGGATCCTCATAATGTTTCATCAGCACGTGATCTAGGCATTCTAGTTAGTGCAGCTTCACAATATGGCTTGATTCGACAGTTCTCAACCACACCAACCTATGACTTCAATCTAGGCTATCGTGTGTTGAAGTCAAACAATACCAATGCCTTGGTGCGTAATGGTGGCTGGAACATTAATCTGTCAAAAACAGGTTATATCAATGAGGCGGGACGTTGTGTGGTGATGCACACCACAGTCAATTCCCGTCCAGCGGTTGTTGTATTGCTTGGTGCATCCAGTTCACAGGCACGTACCAATGATGCAACCAATCTACTGAATTGGGTTGCAACACTGCCAAAACGTATTTAATACTGCGTAGATCCGTTTTTAAAATAAAAACTCTTCATCAAGAAGAGTTTTTTTATGCCAAAATGAAGCGACATAATTTGTCTTGTATCAACCCATGATATTGGTTTTTAAACTAAAAATCGATTAATGTTGATTCACAACACTGGCTTTACAGTGCTTAAGTTTTACATCAGAAAAAACAAACAATTGAGTGATAAATAAATTAGGGGAACAACATGGGCACCTATGTGATTCGTGAGAAATACTTTGGTTATAATGATGAGGTTTTTTATGCATCAGGTAACCGTATTCACAATGTTTTTGAGGATAAGGAGCAAGCTGAAACGGCCTATAAGCAACTGGAAATCAATGGGGCGCGTGATTTCGCACTCTATGAGGTTGAATCATTGTTTGATGCAGATGAGGGATTATTAAAAAAACTGGATGATTTTGTCTTTTCACGTTGTGGCGAACATATTTATCAGCAGGGCGAAGTCTCTCGTGATACGCTGCCTGAAAGCTTAAGTGATGAGGATACTTTTGCATTTATTCAACTTGCAGATATGCAGAAATTTCAACTGGTTCAGTTTGAACAGGAAGCTCGATTTTATGCACTGTGGTCAGTCAAAAAACAGCAATGGGTGGAAGAGCATGATGAATTTTTTGCAAGTTTAGCTTATGCAGATCAACCTGAACAATTAAAGAGTCATGTTAGAACCATTTTTGCAGATTATGATTATGGTGATATTGAGCTGAAAGGTTCATTTGAAGATTTATCTGAACAACCTGTATTATTACAAGCCTTAATAAAAAATAATAAAGCGTTAAAATATAATGATAAAAGTCAAACGTTAATCATTCTGCAAGGTTGGGAGGAAGAGGGTTTATATGCTGTTAATCCTTTGCTCAAACAGCCTTTATTTGAGATCAAGGAAATTGGTTTAGAGGAAATTCAAACGATTGAAAAAGAATTGGTCAAGCAGTATAGCTATGATGAAGATGGCTGGGGAGAAGAAGAGGGTGAAGACTTTGATGCCGAAGCCATTGTTGAAGAACTAATTCAGGAGTTGGCAGAAGAATTGGACTTAAGCGATGAACAGCGGGCTGAACTGTTTGAGGAAATGAAAAAAGAATCTTAACGCCTGAAGATCAAAAAAACCTGCCGTAGCAGGTTTTTTTGATCTATCAATGATATAGCTTACATATTTGAAAGAATAGAATCTTTCACTTGAGCCATGGTGGCATCGATTGACAACATCACCGCGTCCGCACATTGCTTGATAGCAGTATCAGGATCTTTAAGACCATTACCTGTTACGGTACATACAATCACAGAACCCTCAGCAATTTTACCCGCCTTGATGTCACGGATTGCGCCACCGATAGAGGCAGCAGAAGCAGGTTCCACAAACACACCTTCATACATTGAAAGTAGGCGTTGCGCTTCAAGAATTTCAGCATCCTGTAACTCATCAAACCAGCCTTTAGAATCACGTACCACCGCTTTGGCATGGTTCCAGCTTTGTGGATTACCAATACGAATCGCTGTTGCAACAGTTTCTGGATTCTCTACAGGCGCGCCACGTAAGAATGGCGCAGCACCAGCAGCTTGATAACCGACCATGGTTGGTAAACCTTCTGGTTTAGGTCCTGTGAATTGATCTGTAGCCGCATCATAGATCACTTGTTCAAACTGGTCAGCAGGCTGGTTTGCAACTGCTTCTGTATAACCCATCCAGTGTGCCGTGATATTCCCTGCATTACCGACTGGCAGGCAGTGATAGTCAGGTGCACGACCCAATGCTTCCACGATTTCATAGGCAATGGTTTTTTGACCTTGCAAACGGTACGGGTTGATTGAGTTTACAATCGTTACAGGGGCTTGGTCAGCCACTTCTTTGACCAGACGCATACCGTCATCGAAGTTACCGCGAATTTGCATGGTGATCGCGCCGTACATCATCGCCTGTGCCATTTTACCCATGGCAATCTTGCCTTCTGGAATGAGGACAAATGCCTTGATGCCTGCACGGGCCGCATAAGCTGCCGCAGCAGCAGAGGTGTTGCCTGTAGATGCACAGATAATTGCTTTGGAACCTTCCTCAACTGCCTTGGTCACCGCCATGGTCATACCACGGTCTTTAAATGAACCCGTCGGGTTCAGACCTTCGTATTTGACATAGATTTCGACGTTTTTGCCAATAATACGTGGAATGTTCTCTAGTTTGATCAGTGGAGTATTACCTTCACCCAAAGAGATTGCACGTGTAGTTGCAGACACAGGTAAACGGTCACGATAACGGTCTACAAGACCAGTATAACGATTGGCATTCGACATGATGGTGTTCCAATATGAGGTAGAGCGGGGAGAGGGAAGTCATTTTCCCTCAACCTGATTAACTATCGAGCGATTCTAAACGAATTCTGATGATTTCGCCATGAATTGTAGGTAATGCCTGAATTTGTGCAAGCGCTTCATCCATCTTGGACTCAAGCACTGGATCAGTCAAAATCACAATTGGAATCAAATCCTTTAAGCGTGATTGCTGCATGATGGCATCAATACTGATCCCCGCACGGCTGAGAATGGTGGTGACATCGGCTAATACACCCGTCTGGTCTTCGGCATTTAGGCGGATGTAGTAGCCAGTGGTCATTTCCTCTCGGCTGAGGATTGGCACATTGGTGAGTGCTTCAAATGCCAATTGTGGAATGGTCCCAGCACCATCTTCGGTATAGGAAATATCACGTACGATATCAATCACGTCGGCGACCACAGCAGAAGCGGTTGGGCCTGCACCTGCACCTGCACCGTAATATAAGGTTGGGCCGACTGCATGAGCCTGCACAAGAACGGCATTCTTAACGCCATTGACATTGGCAATCAGTTGTTCAGCTGGGATCAATGTTGGATGGACGCGTAACTCAATTCCATTGGCTGCACGGCGTGCAATACCCAGATGCTTGATGCGGAAACCAAGATCTTCTGCATATTTCACATCTTGCGCGGTAATCTTGCTGATGCCTTCGGTGTAGACTTTGTCAAACTGTAGTGGAATACCAAAAGCACAAGAGGCTAAAATGGTGAGTTTATGGGCCGCATCAATGCCTTCAACATCAAAGGTTGGGTCAGCTTCGGCATAGCCCAGCTCTTGTGCTTCCTTTAACACATCTTCAAAGGCACGGCCTTTTTCACGCATTTCTGTCAGGATAAAGTTGCCTGTACCATTGATGATCCCTGCCAGCCATTCAATATGGTTTGCTGCAAGACCTTCACGGATCACCTTGATAATTGGAATACCGCCAGCAACCGCCGCTTCATAGGCGATCTGTACGGCATTGTCTTCTGCCGCCTTAAACAGTTCATTGCCATGTTCAGCAAGCAAGGCCTTGTTTGCGGTAACCACCTGCTTGCCATGTTTAATGGCTTCCATGATGACTTCATAGGCAGGATGAATGCCCCCCATGACCTCAACCACAACATCCACATCAGGCTGACGTACGATGTGCATCAGGTCATCACTTTGTTGAATACCCTCAAGATTTAAGTCTGGACGTGGACGGCGTGTACCCACATGGGTAATTTGAATTTCTCGACCAGTACGGCGTTTAATTTCAGCAGCATTTTCTTGTAATAATTTAAGGGCTCCACCACCAACAGTACCAAGACCGAGTATCGCCAGACGAACTGGTTTCACGTCACACTCCATTTTATTCAATCGTTTTAATGAAGCTTGATCATAGCTAAAAAACTGCGTAGACACTAGGGCCTGTTGCCACTTTATAAATGAATTGCGTTGTAAGCTAAAAATTCATCAGACGAGGCATGAAACGCAGGGGATGGTATTCCCTTGCCAAGTTTCATAACAAAGTATGAGGGATTTTTAGCTACAACCCTTTGGGACAGGGACATTTTTTGCCGCTACTGCGTTATGTTCTGCTCATTTAGAATGCTAAATTTCGCAAAACATGCCTTATATCGTCTAAAAAATGTCCTCTGTCGCAATCATGGATAAAGTGGCAACAGGCCCTCATTATTAAACTTTCCTTAAGCAATTCATGTCAGTTATAGGAACGTACAGAATCACCACTGTAATTGTTAGAATAATACACATGCGATTTAACGCTGTTTTAAGGATTGGCACCTTATTATTCAAATTATTTTTGTCATTTGAATAGCTGAAAAAATATGCAAATAACAGCCATTGTCCGAGGCACAAACCAGCCAGAATTTTTAAAACAAGAAGTCCTTGCTGATATTTTTACTGAAACTGCGCACCGTATTCCAGATAAGGTCGCCCTAATTGAGGCAACGCAACAGATCAGTTATGCCGAGCTATATCGCCAAGCATCCAATATGGCGCAACATTTAATCCTGGATGGGGTTAAAGCAGGTGATATTGTTGGTTTATGGCTGCCAAGGGGAATCGAGCTTTTAACCTCACAATTGGCGATTTGCCTCAGCGGGGCGGCATGGTTGCCTTTCGATATGGACACACCCGCAGACCGTATGGCGGTTTGTCTGGAGGATGCCAATGCCGTTGGCATGATTACCAGCGATGAATGGTATGAGCATCTTGAGGTGGTGCCACAGACCAAGTGGACAGCAACTGAGTTGCAGCGACCACTGCAACAGCAGGTCACTTTACCGAAAGCATCGCCAGATCAGCCTGCCTATATTATTTATACCTCTGGTTCTACAGGTAAACCGAAAGGCATTGTGATTACCCAAAAGAATATTTGCCATTTTTTGCGTAGTGAAAACAGCATCTTGGGAATTCAAGAACAGGATAAGGTTTATCAGGGTTTCTCGGTGGCCTTTGATATGTCCTTTGAGGAAATCTGGCTGTCCTATCTGGTGGGTGCAAGCTTGTGGATTGCACCTAAATCCTTGGTCAGTGATCCAGAGCGTTTGTGTAAAACCTTGCAGCAGGAAAATATTAGCGTTTTACATGCGGTGCCAACCTTGTTGGCCTTGTTTCCAGAAGATGTGCCGAACCTACGGATTATTAATCTGGGTGGGGAAATGTGTCCTGACTCACTGGTGGAGCGCTGGGCCTTGCCGCATCATCAAATGTTCAATACCTATGGTCCAACTGAAACCACTGTTTCGGCCAGTCTGGAACTGTTGCAACGGGGCAAGCCTGTGACCATTGGCAAGCCATTGCCAAACTATGGCATGCTGGTGATCAATGAAGAACGACAGTTATTGCCACAGGGCGAAACAGGCGAGTTATGTATTTTTGGCCCCAGTGTGGCACAGGGCTATTTGGGACGACCTGACCTGACTGCGGATAAATTTATTCAAAATCCGTGGGCGGAAAACCCTGATGAGGAAAGTTTATACCGAACAGGTGATTTGGCGCGGATTGATGAGTTCGGGCAGGTGCATTGTCTGGGACGTGCCGATGACCAGATCAAGATTCGGGGCTTCCGTGTGGAGCTGGGTGAAATTGAGGCTGCGCTGTGTGATCTGGATGGGATTGGTACGGCTGCGGTGATTTTACGTGCCGAAGATGGCATTGATCAGTTGATTGCCTTTATTGCGGCAGAAATTGACAGTAAACAGCCGATTGAAATTAAACAGCTTCGTGCTGCACTCAGTCAGCGTTTACCACCATATATGGTGCCGAATCGTTTTGAAATCATTGAAGATGTACCGCGCTTATTGTCTGGGAAAATTGACCGTAAAGCATTAAAAGCACGACCATTGATCAGTATGGTGGATCGTAGTGAATCCGATCTACCGCAAAATGTGGCGGAAGAAGTGTTATTTGAAATTCTGAATCGCTTATTTCCGAATATACCGATTAAGCTGGATGCCGATTTCTTTGATGATCTCGGTGGACATTCCTTATTGGCAGCCGTGTTGGTTTCGAATTTACGTCAGCATGAAGATTATCGTCATCTGACTATACAAAACCTGTATCAAGCCCGAAAAGTCGGGGCAATTGCAACCTTAATGCTGGATACATCGAAGCAAGCACAAAATGAACAGCTTGGACAGGATAATCCGCGTAACCAGACGTATAAGTGGCTGTGTGGTTTGGCTCAATTGATCACCATTCCAACCCTGATCTCAATCAATATTTTACAGTGGCTGGCGCCATTCTTTACCTATCATTATTTTACAGGTGGGGCACGGGATAGTATTCCTTATGCAATCCTGCTTTCGCTGTTGGTTTATGTCAGCGTGATCATTGCCAGTTTTGCCGTATCGATTGGGATAAAACGACTTTTGATGCTGGGAGTAAAAGTAGGGCGTTATCCACTTTGGGGCATGACCTATTTCCGTTGGTGGCTGGCAGATCGGATCGGCAGTATTTCACCTGTGTACCTGTTGTCAGGTTCAACTTTACTGAATCTATATTTGAAAGCTTTGGGTGCGAAAATTGGCCATGATGTCAATATTAGCTCGGTGCATATTCGGATGCCGTCTTTATTGACCATTGAAGATGGGGTGAGCATCGGCTCAAACGTCAATCTGGAAAATGCCAAAGTGGAACATGGGCATCTGGTGTTGGGTTCGATTACGCTTAAACAAGACAGTTATGTTGGTTCCTATGCAGTGTTGGAAGAAAACACGGTTCTGGAAGCCAAAGCCCATGTCAATGCCCTGACAGCCATTGAATACAATACCACTGTGCCTACAGGTGAAATCTGGGATGGTACGCCTGCCCGTAAAATTGGCCATGTCGATGAGCTGACAAAAATGCCAGCCCGTCCTGCGTTGTCATTTGTCCGTAAAATATTGGAATATGGCTATTATGCAGTAAGTGCGCTGATCATTGCCTGTATTTTCTTTATTCCCATCTTTCCAAGCTTTATTCTGGTGGATTGGTTGGATGTGAACGTGTTTAACCTTGATCCGAATAACCATTTACAAATCGCCCTGTATTACTTCCTGTTGGCGATTCCAGCCAGTGCCATGATGATGGTGATGACGGCGGTGATTTCATCCATTGTTCGTAAAGTTGCCTTGCCTAACCTGAAAACAGGAACCTATCCTGTGCATGGTGGGGTGTATTATCGCAAATGGTTTGCCGCCCAGATTCTGGAAACCAGTTTGCAGACCCTGCATGGTTTGTTTGCCACCATTTATGCACCGACATGGTTTCGGATGCTGGGTGCAAAAGTTGGTAAAAATACCGAAATCTCAACTGCAACAGGCGTGATTCCTGAAATGCTGACGTTGGGTGATGAAAGCTTTATTGCCGATGCGGTGATGTTGGGCGATGAAGAAATCAAGGGCGGCTGGATGAGCTTAAAATCCACTCAAATTGGTCATCGTAGCTTTGTGGGCAATAGCGCCTATATTGCTGATGGAACGGTATTGCCTGATAATGTCTTGATCGGTGTGCAGTCCAAAACACCTGACAATCGTGAAATGTATTCAGGACAGACATGGTTTGGTTCGCCTGCCTTGTTATTGCCTGCACGGGAGGCAGCGCAACACTATCCAGATCATCTCACCTTTAAGCCAGGTATTGGACGTCGTTTGATGCGTGGTTTGATTGAGGGTTTGCGTATTGTACTGCCTGCTGCGTTGGCGATTGGGGTGGGCTATATGATCGTGCTGGAAATTATTGATGTGATTAACATCTATAATGTTTCGGTTGGCTTGCTGGCTCTGACTCTTGCTGGACTACTATATGGTGTTGGCTGCTTTATTATTGTGGCTTTACTCAAATGGATGCTGATTGGACGTTATCAACCTAAGTCTGCGCCAATGTGGACCATGTTTGTCTGGCTCAGTGAGGGTATTACCAGTTTATATGAATCGGTTGCCATTCCGAACTTCCTCAATTACTTGCGTGGCACACCGATGTTGCCTTTCTTCCTGCGTCTGTTGGGTGTGAAGATTGGTCGGGATGTGTATCTGGATACCGCAGATATTACCGAGTTTGATTGCGTCAAAATTGGTGATCGGGCTGAATTTAATAGTTTCTCTGGACCACAGACGCATTTATTTGAAGACCGTATCATGAAGATTGGTCAGGTGAATGTCGGAAATGATGTAGTGGTCAATGCGCGTGGCATTATTTTATACAATGCCAATGTGGATCATCATGCTGTGCTGGGGCCACTGACGCTGGTGATGAAAGGGGAGAATATTCCTGCAAAATCAGCATGGATTGGTTCACCTGCGGTGCCGTGGAATGATTACTAACAGGCTGGATGTAAAAACACCATTCAAATGAATGGTGTTTTTTTATTTATTATTTATCCAGACGTTTGATGATTTCCTCTGGGGTCATATAACCACCCAGATATTCACCCTCAACATTGTAAATTGCTGGGGTGCCATTTACGCCCATGTTGAGACCCAGTTGATATTGATCACGTACTGGATTTTTACATTCTCCAGCGAGGACAGGTAAACCCTGAACGGCTTGATTAAAGGCGGCCTTACGGTCTTCACTACACCAGATCGCGGTCATGGTTGGCATAAACTGTTCGCCGCGTGGCCATGCGATATAACGCACTTCAATACCTTTGGCCGTAATCTCTGCAAGATGTTCATGCAGTTTGTGGCAGTATGGGCAGCTTGAATCGGTAAACACATAAATCACATGCTTGGCTTTACCGCCCTGTGCTGGATAAACAATCAGGTCTTCTGTTTTTAGTGTAGCCAAATGTTTTTTATTCTCGGTCGCTTGAAATGCTTCACTGACATTGTGCAGTTGCTTCTCACCTAAGCGAATTACATCACCTTGAAAGATATATTTACCATCAACTGTGGCATAGACCGAACCCATACCTTCCAGACTCACCCAGTATAAATTGGGCACTTCGGTTTTTTTCACCGCCAAAATTTTGGCATTGATATTGGCGGTTTTAAAATGCTTTTCCAGGGTTGAAGCTAGACGCTGCTGGGCATTGCGTTCATTTAAGGTCGATGCTTCACCTGTTGCAGGTGCACTCGCTGTCAGGGCATCTTGTTTTTGTGCTGAGTTTTCTTTTGAGCAAGCACTTACCAATAATGTCGATGCTAATGTACATGCAAGTACAAGCTTGGAACGGGTAAACAACATAAAGAACCTTTTTTGTTCATATTCATATATTCAGGGGCTTAGCATAACAAAAAAATGCCATGACTTCGTTAAATCTTGCTGATGCATTGTGAACGAAATCAAATTTTATCCCAATCTTGGACAAGTGGTGGTTTTATCCCCGTGGATGGTATTTGCCATGCAGTTCCTGCATACGGTGTTGAGCAACGTGGGTATAAATCTGGGTGGTGGAGAGGTCACTATGCCCAAGCAGCATTTGCACCACACGTAAATCCGCGCCGTGATTGAGAAGATGAGTGGCAAAGGCATGGCGTAAGGTATGTGGTGATAGCTCAGCCTGAATATTGGCCTGTAGCGCATAGCGTTTAATCGCGTACCAAAAGTTCTGGCGGCTCATGATGCCACCGTGCTGGGTGAGAAACAGATAATCAGTACTGCTCTTGTAGAGCTGCGGACGTGATTCAACCAGATATTTCTCAATCCAGTCACAGGCATATTGTCCGAGTGGAACAAGACGCTCTTTATTGCCTTTGCCTGTGATGCGTAAAAAGCCCTGCTTTAAATTGATCAGTTCCATGCGTAAATTAAGCAACTCTGATACACGTAAACCGCAGGCATACAGCACTTCCAGCATGGCACGGTCACGTAGGCCTAGGGCGGTGTCAGTGTCAGGCGCATTGATCAGCGCCTCAACATCCTGTTCTGATAAATCCTTTGGCAATGCCCGACCAATTTTAGGGGATTGATGGACGGCAACAGGGTTGTCATCTCTCAGTTTCTGTTCCCTTAAAAACTTATAGAACTGTCTTAGTGCCGATAGGCAACGCGCAATTGAACGGGGACTTCTACCTGCCTTGGTCAGCGCAATCAGCACATCGGCAATGTCATCACTCGACCATTGTGGTAATGAAACCGATGTGTGTAATTCGCTGCACTGAATCAGGTCAGAGAGATAGGCGTTACGGGTATGGGGGCTTACGGTTTGCGCCACCAGATAATCACGGAAACCCTGTAAAAAACTCAGGTGTTCTGGAATGGTGACCGCAGCGGGAATACGAGGTTTTTTATTTAACATAACAGCCAGTGTCCTTGATTCATCTGCACTGTAAAAGAAAAATATTGTGTTGTCGATCTGTGACAAAGCCAAACGCCATTGATATTGTTTTTGGTAATTATTCTCATTTATCTGTATACTAGAATAAAAGAGTTAAGGGTTAGAAGCGGTGCGATTGTCAGCATTAAAAGTCAAGCAAACGGCGGTAATCACCAAGGTGAATCGCCTGGTCGATGAGACTGGACAACCAGATCTTGTAGCGGTGCGTTTAGAGAGTTTGGGTTTTGTGCCAGGCACTCAGGTGCAGGTGATTACCAAAGGTGTTTTTGGTGGCGACCCGATTCTAATCCAGATTGGTTTTACCCGTTTTGCATTACGCAAGCTTGAAGCCGAGAAAATTGAAATTCAACTTGAAGGAGCACCTGCATGAGTGATGCGTTACGTGTTGCCCTTGTGGGGAATCCAAACTGTGGTAAAACCTCTTTATTCAACCACCTGACAGGAACCCGCCAAAAGGTTGCCAACTATGCAGGGGTAACGGTTGAGCGTAAGGTCGGACATTTCCAGTTGCCGTCAGGACGTAGTGTTCGTGTTCTGGATTTGCCAGGAACCTATAGCTTACAGGCCACCAGTCCAGATGAGGAAATCACCCGTGATGTCTGTCAGGGCAAGATCGCGGAAGAGGGGCAGCAGGATGCCTTTTTATGCGTGGTGGATGCAACCAACTTAAAGTTGCATTTGGGCTTGGTGCTGGAAATCATTGAACTGGGCCGACCAATACTGGTGGTGTTGAACATGATGGATGAGGCGCGTCGCCGTGGCATCCAGATCAATACCCAGAAACTGTCAGAACGTTTGGGCGTGCCCGTGGTCGAGACTGTTGCAGTCCGTAACACAGGCATTGAAAACCTGCTACATGCGCTTGACCAGGAGAAATACACGGTTCCACAAACAGAGCTCAGTGGTTTAAAAGGTGGACACCACCAAAAAATTGAAACGATTTTCAGGGATGTGGTGAATTTCGTTGATCAGGAAGATAAGCGTACAGATTTTCTTGATAAGATTTTCCTGCATCCAGTGCTGGGCTTGATTAGTTTGGCTGTGATGATGTTTATTGTCTTTCAGGCGGTCTTTGCCTGGGCTGCGCCATTTATGGATGGGATTGAAAGCCTGTTTGGCTGGCTTGGAGAAACCCTGGGACAACACATTTCCCAGCCATTGCTGCAAAGTCTGGTCGTGGATGGCATTATTGCAGGAGCTGGTGGTGTGGTGGTGTTCCTGCCACAAATCCTGATCTTATTCTTCTTTATTCTGGTACTGGAAGAATCAGGTTACTTGCCACGGGCAGCGTTCCTGTTAGACAAGTTGATGTTCAAGGCTGGTCTGAGTGGGCGCGCCTTTATTCCATTGCTTTCAAGCTTTGCCTGTGCCGTGCCTGGAATTATGGCAACACGTAGTATCAGTGATCCACGTGATCGTTTTACCACGATTATGGTGGCACCACTGATGACCTGCTCAGCACGGTTACCTGTGTATGCCTTGCTGATTGCGGCCTTTATTCCAGAGCAAACCGTGTGGGGCATTTTCAACCTGCAAGGTCTGGTGTTGTTTGGCCTGTATATGTCAGGTATTGTCAGCGCGCTTTGTGTTTCCATCGTGATGAAATTCCTGCAAAAGGACAAATCACAACATGCGTTGTTGCTTGAGTTGCCAAGTTACCGTATTCCAGACCTGAAAAGTGTCGGGATTGGACTGCTGGATCGCGGCAAAATCTTTATGAAACGTGTCGGTGGTATTATCTTTGCCCTGTCGATTTTGTTGTGGTTCCTGTGCACTTTTCCGCAGGCACCAGAGGGTGCAACACAACCTGCAATTGACTACAGTTTTGCGGGGATGCTGGGGCATGTGATCCAGCCAATTTTTGCCCCGATTGGCTTTAACTGGCAAATCTGTATCGCCTTGATCCCAGCGATGGCGGCCCGTGAAGTGGTGGTGGCTGCACTGGGTACCGTCTATGCACTGTCTGGTGCGGATGATGATGCAGTGGCACAAGGCTTGGCACACTTGATCAGTGCTGATGGTACAGGTTGGTCGCTGGCAACAGGTTTGTCTTTGCTGGTGTGGTTTATCTATGCGCCGCATTGTCTGGCAACATTGGCAACGGTACGCCGTGAAACAGGTTCATGGAAGCATGTGGCGGTGATGACCGCTTATCTGTTTGGATTGGCCTATTTAATGTCTTTCTTTACCTACCAAATTGCATCACGCATTTGGGGGTAAGTAGAGTGGGAGTATGAGCTATGTTTGAGTACTTGATTGTTGCTGTATTGGTGCTGTGGAGTGCTGTGGTGGTATTTAAGAAAGTATTTCCTCAAACAGCAAATGCAGCATTTCTGGCTTTATCCAACCTGTGTCAGCGTTTGGGCTGGCATCGTTTGGCAACGTGGTTAAAACCTAAAATGGTGATGGGTTGTGCTGGTGGCTGTGGTTGCTCCAGCGATGACAGTGCCGCAGCTAAAAGTAAGGAACCCATCCAGACAGTAGTAAAATGGCGTTAAGTTAATACATTCACTGGTTTGAGCCTGTTGATATTCTGGAAATGTAAACAGGCTCAATTGCTATATTTTTTAAAGACCTATATAAGAATAAAAATGTTTGTTTTGCACATTTGTGAAATAAATTTAACTAAAATTTAGTATCCAGCATATAAAAGGATAACAATCATGCAAGTTCCATTTGACTTTAATAGCGCCGCATTGCTGGCATTTATTACCGCGTTGATCTGGAAAGTACTGGGTGCATTGGCACTCTGGATCATTGGGCGATGGCTCATTAATTTTGCAATCAACCAACTGCGTAAACTGTCTATGCATCGAAATCTGGATGCAACCTTGACCCGCTATGGTTTATCCATCTTAAATATTACCCTGAATATTCTGCTGGTTATTGGGATTCTGGGTTATTTTGGTATCCAAACCACAACGTTCGCAGCCCTGTTTGCTGCTACAGGCGTGGCGATTGGTTTGGCATGGTCTGGACTTCTGGCAAATCTGGCTGCTGGCGTATTTCTGATTATCTTGCGGCCATTTAAGGTGGGGGATTTTATTCAGGCGGGTGGTGAAATAGGTACTGTCACTGAAATTGGATTATTTGCTACGACTATAGATACTATGGATAATATCCAGACGATTGTAGGCAATAATAAAATCTTATCGGACAATATCCAGAATTTCTCCCATAATGCCTATCGCCGTGTTGAGTTGCAGGCACAACTTTCTGCAAGTACTGATCCCAAACAGGCAGCCGTTTTGTTAAAAGAAGCCATTGCCAAAATTCCTAATGTTCTGGTTGAGCCTGCGGTGGATGTGGAAGTGCTGGAGCTGAATTTAATTGGGACAATTATTGCAGTACGCCCATACACCCATAATGACCATTATTGGCAAGTGTATTTTGATACCAACTATGTCATTCAGGATGTTCTTGGTAAGGCTGGATTTATTGCCCCTGCCCCGACACAAAATATTGTCGTGCAGCAACCACTTAATCCATAACATAGAATGTGAATAGAGTCTTATTGTCATTTATGGTAAGGCTCTAAATTTGTATCATGTTCTCAATGCAAGAGCATCATATTTAAAAATGATGTTGTTCTTGGGTAGGGCTGAAGCTTAATCATTTAGAGAATATAGGGAATTATAAAAGAATATATGAACCAGATTGAAGCCACTGAAGAAACATCATTAAGCCTTAAGCATAAAATTATTCTGGCTGGATTTATGGTCTTGGTCACCATTATCTTTCTATTGGGACTGGGGGGGAGGGTACACCTTATCGGGCTGGAATAAACTGGATCGGTTCTATCTTATGTTTTATCTATTTATGGTTTCGTCCTGAGGTGATCGAGCTAAAAATAAAGGGAATCAAACCCAGGAAAATTGACTGGCTGATGTATCTGGCACTGGGGTTATGGTTTATTGCGGTCTTTATTCCATTTTGATCTGTATATCCAGTCTGGCTTTTACGCACTGACACAAAAAAGCCTGAATAAAACCAAAACTGAAAAAGCATTTAAAACAGTAAAGTGCTAACATTTTTGCCATTCTGTGAACTGCAAAAATGGAACGAAAATGTTAATACAGCGTGGTGGATTAAAAGTCGTGGCAGGCCTGGGGATTTCAGGCGTGTCGGCGGTCAACTTTTTACATGAACAAGGCTACCAGGTTGCAGTTACGGATTCTCGGGAAACTCCCCCTGGACATGACCAGATTCCCGCTGGAGTGAAAACCAGCTTTGGGAAACTCGATTCAGAACTTTTACAACAAGCAGAAGAAATTATCCTAAGTCCAGGTCTTGCGCCGCAGCTACTTGAAATCCAGCAGGCTATTGAGCAGGGTATTGCTGTTGTGGGCGATATTCAACTGTTACGTCGCGCAACAGAAGTTCCAATTATTGCAATTACAGGTTCAAATGCAAAAAGTACCGTGACCACACTGGTTGGCTTGATGGTGCAGGATGCAGGCAAAAAAGTGGCTGTGGGTGGTAACCTTGGCCGTCCTGCACTGGATTTACTGAAAGATCAACCTGAGTTGATTGTACTGGAACTGTCCAGCTTTCAGCTTGAAACAACCTCACACCTGAATGCAGAAGTGGCTGTGGTGTTGAACATGAGTGAAGACCACCTGGATCGTCATGGCAATATGCTGGGTTACCATAAGGCCAAGCACCGTATTTTTCAGGGCGTGAAAAAAGTGGTGTATAACCGTGATGACAACCTAAGCCGCCCGTTGGTTCCAGATGTCACGCCGATGCAAAGCTTTGGTCTCAATGCGCCTGACCTGAATCAATATGGTGTGTTGCGAGATGCAGATGGCACCATGTGGTTGGCGCGTGGACGTGAACGTTTGCTTGAAACTTCCGAAATGTATATTCAGGGAATGCACAATGTTGCCAATGCGCTGGCCTGTCTGGCATTGGGTGAGGCGGTTGGCTTGCCGATGCAATCCATGCTTGAAACCCTAAAAACCTTTAAGGGATTGGAACATCGCTGTGAATATGTCAAAACAGTCGATGGGGTGCGCTATTACAACGATTCCAAGGGAACCAATGTCGGTGCGACACTGGCTGCGATTGATGGTCTGGGGGCTGCGATTGAGGTTAAGAAAGGCAAGCTGGCACTGATTCTTGGTGGGCAAGGCAAGGGACAGGATTTCAAGCCGTTACGCGATGCAATTCAGAAATATGTCAAGAGCGTGATTCTCATCGGTGAGGATGTGGCAGTAATTGAGCAGGCCATTCAGGGAACCACCATCATCCAGCATGCCAATAGCCTAAAGCAGGCAGTGGAATTGGCCCAGCAGGCAACACAGGCGGAGGATGTGGTTTTACTCTCGCCAGCATGCGCCAGTTTTGATATGTTTAAAAGCTATAATGATCGTGGACACCAGTTCGTGGCATGTGTAAATGCCTTGAATGAAAATAAAAACTAGGGATAGCGTTATGGCTGATTTAGCCCAAAATACCACACAAAAAATTGCACAGCTATTGAGTCGTTTGCCCAAGTTTCCAGCTGAAATGACGGCGCGCAATATCCTGATTTTCTGTGTGATTTCCTTGCTGTGTTTCGGTTCAGTGATGGTGGCGTCGGCCTCGATGCCCTATGCGGAATATATACATGAGAATCCATTCTACTTCCTCATCCGTCACGGCATCTCAATTGTGGTTGCGGCGGTGGTGGCATTTTTAACCTATCGGGTCTCCCTGAATCTGTGGTTTAAAAATGCGTTCCCATTATGGTTAATTACCATTGTATTGCTGCTCGCTGTACTGGTTGTGGGTTCTGAAGTGAATGGGGCACACCGCTGGATTAAGGTGGGTGGCTTTACCTTGCAGCCGACAGAGATTGCCAAGATCGTGATGGCAATTTTTACCGCTGACTATGTGGTTCGCCGTGCCAAAGAGGTGCGAACGCACTGGAAAGGTTTGCTGCGCCTGAGTGGTGTCATGGCGCTAACTGTTGGCTTCATTGTGGCTGAACCTGACTTGGGGGCCACTGTCGTGATTGTCTTGATGATGGTGGGTGTATTTTTTCTGGCAGGTGCGCCAGCAACACAGTTCCTGATTATGCTGGGGGCAATTGTTGCGGGTGTGACGGCCCTGATCCTGTTTGAGCCTTTCCGTTTTCAGCGCCTGATTTCATTTACCAATCCCTGGGCTGATCCATTGGGCGTTGGCTACCAGCTTTCCAATGCGTTGATGGCATTTGGACGTGGTGAATGGTTTGGCACGGGATTGGGACACAGTGTCCAAAAGCTGTCCTATCTTCCAGAAGCACATACCGACTTTATGTTGGCAGTTCTGGGTGAGGAGTTTGGTTTTGTTGGCGTGACCATTGTGATGGTGCTGTCATTTACCATGCTGGCATGCTGTATTCGTATTGGCCACCGTGCATTGCAACATAACTACCTGCGTGCAGGCTATTTGGCCTATGGCATCAGCATTATTTTCCTGCTACAGATTCTGGTGAATGCGGGCATGAATATGGGTCTGATGCCAACCAAGGGTTTAACACTACCATTCATTAGTTATGGTGGTACGTCATTGATGATGTGTGCAGCCATGATCAGTTTGATTCTGAAAATTGATGCATCAACGCAAGAGTTAAACCCAGTAAAAGAAGAATCAAACTTCTAGTCAATCAAGCCTAAAAGTTTTACAGAAGCCCTTTGCCATGCATAGGGCTTTTTTATTGCCTATAGATATATTCCAGCCAAATGAATGCCTTTTGGAATTAAAGCAATATTCCATTGTTGCACCGCCTGTTTGAGCATGATTCGGGGTTGGTCAAGTTCAATATTAGGCTGACCTAGCGCTAAAATCGCCTGCTGTAGCAGTTCTGGAGCTTTAGAAGTGTCTAATGCCTGCGCCATATTCTGCTTTGACAGTTTTTGTCCCTGATCATTCATGGCAAGCGGGAGGTGCATATAACTCAAAGTCGGATAATTCAGCAACGAACCGAGCCAGATTTGTCGTGCTGTGTTATCCAGTAGGTCTGCGCCACGCACCACATGGGTAATCCCCTGTAAATAATCATCGACTACGACAGCCAATTGGTAGCTGATAATACCATCTCGGCGTTTTAGGACAAAATCACCAAGTTCATGATGTAGATTTGAGCACTGTTGTCCCTGTAAGCGGTCATCAAAACAAATGAGCTGATCAGCGACCTTTAGACGAATCGCCTGCTGGTTGAAATCAAGATGCAGGTCACGACAAGTACCTGCATAGATATGATTGGAACCCAACATTTTACGTGTGCATTGGCAGGCATAAACCGCCTGGATTTGTTTAAGCTGTTCAAGCACCTGTTCATAAAGGTCTAAACGATCTTTTTGAAAAATGATTTCGGCATCAGGTTCAAACTGAAATGCATCAATACAGGATAGAATGTGGGCTTCACTATGGGGATAAATGCGTGGAATGTCGGTATCTTCAATGCGAACTAGCCATTTGCCATGATTGGTCTTGGCATCACAATAGCTTGCGACTGCGGTAAGCAGGGACCCAAAGTGCAGTGGACCTGTGGGAGAGGGGGCAAAACGTCCGATGTAAGACATGAGGGAAATGATGTTGTGGTGGATGTAAAGGAAGCTGTCAGATTCTTGACCTCACCCTAACCCTCTCCTAAAAGGAGAGGGAGCACCACGAATCATATAAGTTGATTGGATTCGTGGAAGTCCCCCTTTTCAAAGGGGGACTTGGGGGGATTATCCGTTGTTTTGCTTTTCTTTGATTTCTGCCAAAGTTTTGCAATCGATACAGAGTGTTGCCGTTGGACGTGCTTCCAGGCGACGCAGGCCAATCTCGATACCACAGGTTTCACAGAAGCCATAGTCTTCGTTCTGGATCGCCTCAATCGACTGTTCGATTTTACGAATCAATTTACGCTCACGGTCACGGGTACGCAACTCAATCGCAAACTCTTCTTCCTGTGTTGCTCGGTCATTGACATCAGGCAGTGCGGTTGATTCATCCTGCATGGTGTTCAGGGTACGGTCAACTTCAGACATTAACTCGGCTTTCCATGCATTTAAAATTTGACGGAAATGCTCAAGCTGTCCTTCAGACATATATTCTTCGTTTTTCTTTGGCTGATAAGGTGCGATACCAAACAAGCTTGCAGTGGTTCCACTTTCCGTAGACTTGGGCTTGGTTTTACGCACACGTTTTGCAGGCGCTTTTTGATCGTCAATCACTTCTGTCTGTTCGTCCAGGACTTGATTTTGGTTGTCATTCGCCATATAGGGCATTCCTCATCATACACGTACTATCTATACGCAAAAAATATGGTGATATGCAAGTGTTTTTATACAAACCGAAGATGGTTTTTTCCATCAGGGGCCGTCATCATATAGAGTTTTTAGACAAGATGGTAGTCATTCCTGTCTAGATTTCGTGAGAAATCGTGGATGTGATGTGTAATCAAAGTTATAGGGTCTGTTGATATTTCAACCATGCCTTGCGTTATAGGCTAAAACGACATAAACAAGGCATGAAACGTAGGCAATGGCGATTCCCTTGTCAAGTTTCATAACGAAGTTTGAGGCAGTTTTAGCCATAACCCTACGGGACAGGGACATTTTTTGCCGTTACTGCGTTATGTCTTGCTTACTTAGAGTCACTAAGTTTCGCAAAACATGCCTTGTATCGTCTAAAAAATGTCCTCTGTCGCAAGCATCTGTGAAATGTCAACAGACCCTAATCATATCCCAAAACTTCTGAGCTATTCATCCGCTGGGAAGTCGGAAGGCGATAGACCTGTGTCTCCAGTTCTCCATTGGCCTTAAGGCAAATATAACGGTAACCTGGGTGTTCCTCATCCAGCGCGAATTTTTCACTTTTCGGCTTGAATTGAATACAGGTGGACGGGGTTGATAAAAAATCGACACCCTGCCAGCTATGAATGGAATCCTGATGCACATGACCGCAGACAATCGCCTTTACATTGGAAAAGGGCTGGATGGCGTCCAGCAGGTCAGAAGAATTCTTTAATTTATGCTGGTCAATCCAGGCCGACTGCATTGCAAAGGGATGGTGATGACAGGCAATGACCACATAGCGGTCTTTTAGCTGTTCCAATAGTTTGGTCAACTGCTCTAACTGACCATCCGCGATTTTTCCATCAATACGTTGTGGCTGTGCACTGTTCAATAAAATGATGCACCATTTGCCAAGCTCAACCACTGTTGCCTGTGTCTGGTCGCTTTCATGGAAAGGGAAATGAGCGACATCATCATGATTGCCTGGGGTGTGGAAGAAAGGAATACCCAGACTCTGCATATGTTGCAGATAGCGATTGTAGGTCACTGGTGTCGGATTCTGGGCCAGATCACCTGTATGCACAATCAGGTCAATATGGGGGTGCTGTTGGCGCATCAAGTCGATTACTGCATGAAAGCTTTGCTCGGGATGCATCCCGACAAACTCCAGATGCGGATACTCCAGTAAATGGGTATCAGTAATCTGTATCATCACAAAATCATTTTGCGATAACGCTGAGACCTGGAAAGTCACCGTCTGTAGCCCCTCAGATTCTTATCGTTGTTGTAAGTGTTGAGCCAGCCACTGCAATGCCATAATCACAGGTGCATTTCTCAAACGCCCATTCTTAAGTAAAGTGCCTAGTTCTGAATAGTCAAATAAATGAAGCTGGATGTTCTCCCCTTCATCTGGCATCCCAAAGATGCCCCCCATTTTTGGTAATTCTACTTCTGCCGCATACAAGTGAAAAAATTCAGAGCATGCCCCCGCAGAGGGGTAAAAACTAAATAAATGCTGTAGCTGTTGAACCTCGCAACCCGATTCTTCCAGGCTTTCCCGACGGATACAGTCTTCTGGTGCTTCATCTCCATCCAGCACGCCTGCAATGATTTCAAGCTGCCATGCCGAGTCGGTATCATTCAATGCACCGACCCGAAACTGCTCAATCAGTGCAAAGCGTTGTTGTTGGTCATTATAAAGCAAGACACCAGCGGCTTCTGGACGATGGATCAGCTCACGCTGAATCACGGATGAGTAGTCTGGCTGATTAAACAGTCGGTGCCGAAAGCTCACTTTCTCAACTTGAATGAATCCCCGAAAGATCGGCTCTCGGGATTCTATCGTTACGTCTGATGCTGAATAGCTGGCGTGGTCAAGAATATTCATCTTCAATCAGGATGAGATTGTACATATCTCATCCTAACCGAGAATGATTCGCGGGAAAATCTTTTTTTAGTCGATTCACACCTTGTGGTACAATTTTTGACCATGTTCCTGATAAGCGGTTTTCATGGCACTGAGACCTGCTTCAACATCTTTTTCCGCATCATTTGACTGATTGGCATTGTGTTGATTTTGCGCATAATCTCGCACATTCTGGGTGATCTTCATGGAGCAGAATTTTGGTCCGCACATGGAGCAGAAATGGGCTGATTTATGCGCCTCTTTTGGCAGGGTTTCATCATGCATGCTGCGTGCCGTATCTGGGTCCAGACTCAGGTTAAACTGGTCATCCCAACGGAATTCAAAACGTGCCTTGGATAGTGCGTTGTCACGTACCTGTGCACCTGGATGGCCCTTTGCCAGGTCCGCTGCATGCGCCGCAATCTTGTAGGTGATAATCCCATCCTTGACATCTTTCTTGTTGGGTAGACCTAAATGCTCTTTAGGAGTGACATAACAGAGCATGGCGGTGCCATACCAGCCAATCATCGCGGCACCAATCGCCGAGGTGATATGGTCATAGCCTGGTGCAATATCAGTCGTTAATGGCCCCAGTGTATAGAATGGTGCTTCCTTACACACTTCCAGTTGCAGGTCCATATTCTCCTTGATCATATGCATTGGCACATGACCAGGTCCCTCAATCATCACCTGTACATCATGTTCCCAGGCGCGGTGTGTCAGTTCACCTAAAGTTTTGAGTTCGCTGAACTGCGCTTCGTCATTGGCATCCTGAATACAGCCAGGACGCAAGCCATCACCCAAGCTAAATGACACGTCATAGGCTTTCATGATTTCACAGATTTCATCAAAATGGGTGTAGAGGAAATTTTCCTTATGATGAGCCAGGCACCATTGCGCCATAATTGAACCACCACGCGACACGATGCCTGTCAGACGATTGGCGGTCATTGGCACGTAGCGTAGTAGTACACCTGCATGAATGGTGAAGTAATCCACGCCTTGCTCGGCCTGTTCAATCAAGGTGTCCTTAAAGATTTCCCATGTGAGGTCTTCGGCCACACCATCGACTTTTTCCAAAGCCTGATAGATGGGTACTGTGCCGATTGGAACAGGTGAGTTGCGGATAATCCATTCACGGGTCTCATGGATGTTTTTCCCTGTCGATAGGTCCATGATGGTGTCGGCACCCCAACGGGTTGCCCAGGTCATTTTTGCCACTTCTTCATCAATGGATGAACCGAGTGCAGAGTTACCGATATTGGCATTGATTTTTACCAGAAAATTACGGCCAATAATCATCGGTTCACATTCTGGATGGTTAATGTTGGCAGGGATAATGGCACGGCCCGCAGCCACTTCCTGACGGACAAACTCAGGGGTGATTTCCCTTAAATTTTGTGCACCGAAGTTTTGTCCCGCGTGTTGGCGCATATCCACATCATTGCGTTGGCGCTGGTTTTCACGAATGGCAATATATTCCATTTCAGGGGTAATCATGCCTTGCTTGGCATAATGCATTTGTGTCACGTTTTTGCCCGCTTGAGCACGGCGTGGATTCTGAATGTGGGCAAAACGAATGTCAGCGGTACGGATATCTTTTAAGCGGGCTTGTCCAAACTCGGAACTGAGGCCTGCAAGCACATCGGTATCGTTACGTTCCTCAATCCATGTTTGGCGAACTGAGGGTAAGCCTTGATTTAAGTCAATCCGTATGTTTGGATCGGTGTAAACGCCCGAAGTGTCATAAACCATCACAGGTGGGTTGTGCTCACCACCCAAACCTGTTGGGGTGTCAGTGAGGCTGATTTCACGGAATGGAACCTGAATGTCGGGGCGGGAACCCTCGACGTAAATTTTTTTAGATGCGGGTAGAATACGGGTTAAATCTTTAGCATCCTGCTCATGTTGGGCAGAAATATCAGCAGGGGAAAGATTCGTTAACTGGTTCATGACATGATCCTTATGGAAAGCATTAACGAATCAAGCACGACCAAAAACGATGGCGGATTTATCCTGGAAAATGGATAAAACTGGGCTGGGTTTTTGCTGGGCTTGATTCCTACGCAGGTGTTAACCTGATCAGGTTCAACGGTACTTGTCTTTAAATCCTTGGGATAAAAAAATAGGGTTAAGACAATCTCAGCAGTTTGTTAACTGCGCTCCGTCAAGCTAGGCCTAGACTACCAGATTTTTAGCTTTTTGTTGTATCAATTCACACCATTCTACAATGCGCATGTTATTGTCATAAAACTTTCATGATTGCTGTGTTTTAATCACCCATCATTTTCCATGTGTCTAGTGGAGGCATACTGTGAGTCCAAGTAATCCTGTGTTAAGTCACCATATTTCTTCACAATTTAATGAAGACTTACAAGCTGTGCATACCAAGTTTATGACCATGGGCGGTTTGGTCGAGCAACAGGTTGCCAATGCAATTCATGCCCTGCTTGATACCGACGCAAATCTGGCGATTGATGTTCAGTTCAAGGACAATACCGTCAATCAGCTTGAACGAGATATTGATGAGGGCTTAACCCTGATTCTGGCACGCCGTCACCCAGCAGCGATTGACCTGCGTATGGTGATTGCGATGAGCAAGGCCAACACCGACCTTGAGCGTATTGGTGATGAAGCGGCAAAAATTGCGCGTATTGCCCAAAACCTGTGTGAAGAGGGAGAGTCTCCACGTGGTTACATGGAAACACGCCATATTGGTAATCAGGTTCGCGTGATGATCCATGATGCACTGGATGCATTTGCCCGTCTGGATGTGGATCAGGCCTTAAAGGTGGTCATGGCGGATGTGGATATTGACCGTGAGTACCAGTCGGCAACGCGTACCCTGATGACGTATATGATTGAAGACCCGCGTCATATTTCCCGTGTCATTAATGTGATGTGGGTGCTGCGTTCATTGGAACGGATTGGTGACCACGCGCGCAACATTTCCGAGCAGGTGATTTATATGGCTAAGGGAATGGATGTGCGCCACACCAGCATTGAAGAAATTGAACAGAAAGTGAATCAAAAATAATTTCAGGAATTAATATTAACCACTGAATGATCAGTGGTTTTTTTATTGGAAAAATCCCAGATAAAAAAATCCCAGACTTCGGGGGAAAAGTCTGGGAGAGAAATATCATGCGTTATGTGAGATATCAATGTATCTCTTTATCTTTCTTAGACTCACTATAAGTATATTCCCCTCAAGTGTCATGTAGACAACTGTGTATACTGTGTAAGGCTTTATTACTTGTGTAAATGTAACGTAAAAAGAGAGCTGAAAATCAGCTCTCTTTGGTGCGTTCTTGCGTAGTGATAATTGTTGCTTTCCTGTTTAACTCGAAGCCTAGCTTCTCGTTTTGCATAAGTGATTCTTTTTTAATTGTAGCCTACGCGGACTTCGTCCTTGTCTTGCAGAAAACTAAAGCGTTGCTTTAGTTTTCTTCAGGCTTCCACCCCTCAGCTTTTTCAACGCTGTCATCATTATCAAAGAACTTCTCACGTTGTTCTTCAAGAAATTTTTTCGCGTCAGGTTCAAACACATTCAAGCGTTTTTCATTGATGAGCGTGGTTTGATGCTTTAACCATTCCTGCCAGGCCTGTTTTGAAACAGTTTCAAAAAACTCCTGACCTTTCGCGCCTGGAAATGGTGCAAAGTCCAAGCCCTCAAGTTCCTGTTTGTACTTACGGCAAAATACTTGTCTAGTCATCATCAATCCTTAAGCGTATAACTGTTCTAGTCGAGTGTGTGCACGGGCAATCGCGGCTTCCACCTGCTTGGGTGCTGTACCGCCAATATGGTCGCGTGCATTGACAGAGGCCTCTAAAGTCAAGGCTTTATCAAATACATCGGCTGTGATCAGGTCAGAGAACTGTTGTAGCTGTTCAAGTGTCAACTCAGACAAGTCTTTTTCCTCTGCCACACCCAAGGCTACAGCCTTACCCACAATTTCATGGGCATCACGGAAAGCAGTACCTTTTTTCACAAGGTAGTCTGCGAGGTCGGTTGCGGTTGAGAAACCACGTAATGCTGCTTCACGCATAATTGCAATATTGGGTACAAGTGCTGGAATCATGTCGGCAAATGCCATCAATGAACCACGAACTGTATCAATCGCATCAAACAAAGGCTCTTTATCTTCCTGATTGTCCTTGTTGTATGCCAATGGCTGACCTTTCATTAACGTCAATAAGCTAATCAAGTCACCAAATACACGGCCTGACTTGCCCCGAATCAACTCAGGCACATCTGGATTTTTCTTCTGTGGCATAATCGAAGAACCAGTACAGAAGCGGTCTGGAATATTCACAAACTTGAACTGTGCTGAAGTCCATAAAATCAGTTCTTCTGACATACGTGACAGATGCATCATGATCAGTGAGGCAGCCGCGTTAAATTCAATGGCGAAGTCACGGTCAGAAACGGCATCCAGCGAGTTTTCGGAAACTGCCTCAAAACCTAGAAGTTCTGCGGTGTAGGCACGGTCAATTGGATAGGTCGTGCCTGCCAGTGCTGCTGAACCGAGTGGCATACGGTTAACGCGTTTACGGCAGTCCTGTAGACGTTCAGTATCGCGCACCAGCATTTCAAACCAAGCCAACAAATGATGACCAAAAGTCACCGGCTGTGCGGTTTGTAGGTGGGTGAAACCTGGCATGATGGTGTTGGTGTTGTTGCCTGCTAGTTGCAGAATGCCATTTTGTAAACGCTGTAAAATAGTCAGGATGTCATCGATTTCATCACGCAAATATAAACGGATGTCCGTTGCCACCTGATCATTACGGCTACGGCCTGTATGCAGTTTTTTTCCAGTGATACCGATTCGTTGAGTCAGGCGTGACTCAATGTTCATATGCACATCTTCCAGATCAATGCGCCATTCAAACTGACCCGCTTCAATTTCGGCCTGAATGGTGCTTAAACCCTGAATAATGTCGTCACGTTCTGCTTCAGTGAGTACCCCAACCTTGGCCAGCATGGTGGCATGTGCAATTGAACCCGCAATATCCTGTTTATAAAAACGTTGGTCAAACTGCACAGATGCGGTAAATTCTGCAACAAAGGCATCTGTTGCTTCAGAGAAGCGACCGCCCCACATTCCAGAGGTTTGGTTCGGGCTTGCTGAAGAAGAGGATTGAGAAGATGTGGTCATGGCGGCTCAGTAAAATAAAAAAGAGTATAGCAAATCCAAACGCAGTTGCCGAAACTCGACGCAACAAGTTATCGCAAATGCGTCAGGACAATGTACAGGATCAGACATCAGCTTCCTATTTTTTTACGAAAATTGGGCAATGGCAACACTTATTGGAACTTATTGTTGCCAGTAATGTGCTGGCGATGGTGTTGGCGCTGGCAGAGGCACGTTCATGGCAGGCACTGGAAACCGCCCGTGTTTTGCAATATATCTGCTTTATTAACTGGGTGATTTTGTCCTTTTCTGCACTGGTTGATTATTTTCAGGAGTTTTTTGCCAAATTTAGTCAGAAAATGGCATTAATTTTAGGCTTTATTTTACTTCAACTGGTTGTTTTGTTTACCACTTGTGCGGTAAATATAATCCAGTTCTGGGCTTCCCGCTCGACTGACTTTTCAGAACAGGTTTTATTTCAGGGGGTGGGCCTGCATTTAAGCTACGGCATATTGCTGGGCGCGTTTTGCATGCGTTACCTGTATATGCGTGAACAATGGCTCAAACAGCAATACAGTGAACTGAATGCACGCATTCAGGCAATGCAGGCACGTATTCATCCACACTTTTTATTTAACAGTTTAAACAGTGTGGTGAGCCTGATTGCGATAGACCCTGATCGGGCTGAAAATATGCTGATCAGTTTGTCCCGCTTGTTCAGGGCAAGCTTTCAGGAGCTTAAACTGGTCAGTCTGGCGGAAGAGATTGATTTGTGCCAGCAGTATTTAAGTATAGAAAAAATGCGTTTAGGAGAACGTTTAAATGTAGAATGGAATATACAGGCAACGCCAATTGAGTTAAAACGGGTGACGATTCCACTATTAACATTGCAACCTTTGCTTGAGAATAGTATTTTTCATGGGGTGGAAAAGGTTTTACAGCCATCAACCATCAGTGTATTGGTTGAAATATTGCAAAATCAAGTCAGTATAGTCATTACTAACCCTTATTCTCACGATACAATAAAATCGAGAAAAGGGAATGGAATTGCGATAGAAAATGTGAAACAGCGCCTGAAAGCCTATTATGGGCAAACAGTCAAGTTTCAGGTTTATGGGGGAGCATCGCTCTATACGACGGTGGTAAGCTACCACTATCGAGTAAAATAATAAGTCCAGTTAACCATAAAAAAGATGGATGAAGTTAACGGTGACAAGGAGGAGAGGATGAAAGTTCTGATTGCTGATGATGAACCTCTCGCAGTAGAGCGTTTGTCACGTTTAGTGACCCAGATGGGGCATGAGGTTGTTGCGACGGCACAGCATGGGCAGGATGTGTTGAACCATATTGAAAATGATTCGCCTGATGTGGTTCTACTGGATATTCAGATGCCAGGAATGAATGGACTGGAATGTGCCGAGCAGTTGAGTCAGCTCAACCCGCGTCCCGCGATTATCTTCTGTACAGCCTATGACCAGCATGCATTGGAAGCATTTAAGTTTCAGGCACAAGGATACCTGCTTAAACCTGTTGCACAACAAGACCTGCAACAGGTGTTTAATCATTTAACCCAACTTACACAAGCACAAATGACTGGTTTACAACAACAAGACGATATGTACGATACTAAAACCCAACGCCATCAGATTGCTGCGAAGACTTATCGCGGTGTGGAACTGATTCCCCTGGAAAATATTTATTATTTTTTGGCCGATCAAAAATATGTCACTGTACGCCATAAAAATGGCAGTGTGCTGATTGATGAAACCCTCAAGGATTTGGAGCAGGAGTTTTCAGACCGCTTTATCCGTATCCATCGCAATGCCTTGGTCTCGCTTGATTATCTGGAAGGCTTGGAGCTGATCGCTGCTGGACAATATCAGGTTCGGTTGCGTGAGCTGGATGAACGCCTGTCGGTGAGTCGCCGTCATTTGCCGAGCCTGAGAGAATGTATGCATCAGCTCTAAAGACTGCATTTTCAGCATGATTGCTGCGCACTTTATGATTTTTTACTTGCAATTTTAGGTGATCAAGTTAAGTTGGGAACAATTGCCTTGATCAATCCTCATTTAGCGCTATGAAAACCCTAAAAATTGCGACTCGACAAAGCCCCCTTGCCCTATGGCAGGCAGAGCATATTCGTTCTCGTTTAAATGAACTTTATCCAGACTTGACGGTTGAGCTGGTGAAATTTGTCACCCAGGGGGACAAGATTCTGGATACGCCCTTGGCAAAAATTGGTGGCAAGGGATTGTTTGTTAAGGAGCTGGAAGCCGCATTGCTGGATGGGCGTGCTGACTTGGCGGTTCATTCGATGAAAGATGTGCCGATGCACCTGCCTGAGGGTTTAAGCCTGGCGGTGATTTGTGAGCGTGAAGATCCTTTGGATGCGTTTGTTTCCAATCAATATCAACATTTTGATGAGTTGCCACAAGGGGCAAAAGTTGGAACCTCAAGCTTGCGCCGTAAATGTCAAATTTTACAGCTACGCCCTGATTTAGAGATTATCGATTTACGTGGAAATGTAGGGACGCGTTTATCCAAGCTGGATGATGGTTTGTATGATGCGATTATTCTGGCAAGTGCAGGTTTAAAGCGTTTGGGTTTGTCCGATCGTATCCGTCATTGTTTGACACCAGTGCTAAGTTTGCCCGCAGTGGGGCAGGGTGCGCTGGGTCTGGAATGCCGTGCTGACGATGAAGCATTATTACAACTCATTCGACCTCTGCAACATGAGGAAACCTCGATTTGTGTCCGTGCGGAGCGCGCCTTTAATGCTTATCTCCAAGGCGGTTGTCAGGTTCCAATAGCAGGTTATGCAACCCTAAATAACCAACAGTTGCAGATTGAGGGTCGTGTTGGCAGTGTGGATGGTAAAACCTTGCTCAAACAACAGTTGTCTGGTTCAGCGGATCAGGCCGAGCAATTGGGTGAACAACTTGCACAGGATTTATTGCAACAGGGTGCAGGTGAATTGTTGAAAGCGTTATATTGATGCTGTTCATTAATACTCGCCCTCCAGATCGTGCCTCCAGCCTCACCCAGGCATTGACTGAGGCAGGCTATCAGGTTGAAAGCCTGCCCTTGCTGGAGTTGGTGGCGGAGCCTTTTTCTGAGGTCTTGCAGCAACTTTACCAACAACTTGAGCGGGTGCAGGTGATTGTTGTGGTCAGTCCAACCGCTGTTGAGATCGGGATGCGTTATCTGCAACAGGCAGGCATCACTTTGGAACGGTTGGTGCATATTCAGTGGATTGCAGTTGGAAAAACCACCGCACAGGCATTGGCAAAGTATAATATTAAAAGTGATGCACCTGAGATTGAAAACTCTGAGGGCATGCTGCAACTGCCGATTTTAAGGCAGCATCCCCATTTAAGTCGGATTGCGTTTTGGCGTGGTCAAGGTGGGCGACAGTTTATGATGCAGCAACTGCAACAGCAGGGTATCAGCATTGTTAACTTTGTGCTGTATCATCGGCAGTGTCCTGAAATAAGCTTGAAGCGTTTTCCCGATATCTTATCAAGAATTCAGTCCAATCAACCGACGATGGTGCTGATCAGCAGCGAGGCGAGCTGGAATTACTGGCAACAGCTTTGCGGCCAAAACCTTATTCAAGCACAATGGGTTTATCTGGTATTGGGTGAGCGTTTGGTGAAGATACTGGAAAATACAGCAAAGCGAACAGGCAGGGCATTTAACATTATTCCGCTTGAAAATTTGTCTGCATCAGGGATGATTCAACGCATACATGACTGGCAAGGAAATCTATGAGAAAAATTGTATATTTAATATTAGCACTGGGTTTGGTGTGGTTGGCCAAGCTGAGTTATGATGTTGCACAATATTTTCAAACGATTTCCCAGCTTCAACAGCAGCTTGATCAAACAGAACAGCGCTATGCACTGCTGAATGACCAGTTTGTTGCTGTACAGCGTCAGGCCCAGAATAACCGTGTTGTGGAACCTGCTGAAAACATGGTGACGATGCCAGCGACAGTGACAGGTGTCGCGCCTATTATTCTGATTAAGCAACACTTGCAGTTGATTCAGTTTGCAGTGGAACAGCAGCAGTTTATCTATGCACTTGACCATTTAAATCAGTTACAGCAACAGATCGTTCAATATGCGGTTGCTCCTGCATTGCAACAAAGTTTAATGAAGGCAATTGAGCAGGATCGGCTAGCCATTCAACAGTTTGTACTGGCACAAACACAACAACAGCAGCAACTGGATCATCTACTGCAACAACTGGATCAAAAAATCCAGCAAGAAATCTCCAATCCCAGCATTACGCTGCAAAAGAATGCAAGTGGTTCATGGTGGCAATGGTTCAAGCTGGAAAGGGTTGAACAGCCTGCTACGGATTTAATGAACCGTCATGTGGTACTCAAGGAGGCGCAGTTACGATTATTGCTGGCATCCCAGGCCTTAAACCAGGGACAAACTTCTGAATACCGAAAGTCAGTTCAGGAGGTCATACAGCTACTGGTGAAATTGCCTGACCAAAAGAGCCAACAGATCAGGTCGCGACTGGAAAAAGTATTAAATTTACCTCCTGTGCCCACACCAAAACTAACAACGCTTAGTTTGTTGGGGTAGCGAATGATGAAACAGCTTGTATTGATTTATCTACTTGTCAGTCTATTGATCTTTGCCTTTCTTGCCGTATTGAACTATGGCTATGGCGCGGGTTATGTCTATATCTACTGGCGCGATTGGCAATTCCAGAGCAGCGTTTGGGGTCTTATCCTGCTGTTTATTTTGGTGAGTCTGTTTGCACAGTTATTATGGATATTTGCCCGACGTTATTTAGCACGTGAGCAACGAAAAAAAGAAACAGTTTTGCATTTTAGAGACCTGCATCCCTATGAACAACTCGGCATTGTTTGGTTACTGGATGCCGCCAAAGACCAGCAGGTATTTATTGAACGTGTTTTTACACAATCAGGCTTGCTGAATAATATTGTGGATGCGCAGTTTGATTATCGAAATGGAGATTATGAAACTGCGTTGCAGCATCTGGAAAGATCGGCACCTATGGCTTTTGAACTGGCTGAGTTACAGCGTATCGATATTTTTCTAGAACAGCAGGAAACTGAAAAGGGACTGACGCATTTGGAATTTCTTGCCCAGCACCAGCTTTCTCCTTGGTTAAGTGAAATTGAAACAGCATATCAGCAACGTATCACGATTTTATGGGGTAAGTTGGCATTACAAAAACCGTGGTTATTTTTACGTACCACGCAGCAGGGTTTACTTGATGCTGAACATCGTGATTTATGGTTGCAGCAGTTACTCATTCAGTTTGACCAGGCTTCAGTCGATGATTTAATTGCCTTGCAGCAACGTTATTTGGCACTGCAAAGCGAGATTCAGGCGCGACCATACAGTAGTAAAGTCCTATGGCTGAAATTAATGGCACGACTGCCAGAAATGAGCCTGCAACACGAAGATTTAGCCTTACATTTATTGCAGGAACATTTTGACCCAGAGGTGTTTTATCTTTGGTTCCAGCAGCAGTTATTAAAGCAGATTCCAGATTATGCCTATGTGGAACAGCGTATAATCCAGCTTGAGCAGCGTTATACCAGTGTACCCATGTTGACGTTCGCCAAGTGGCATATTTATGTGGCGACACAGCGCCAGCAAGAGGCGGAACAGCTCTTAAGCCTATATCCAGATAACATTTTAATGAGCTACCTACGTATTAAAACCGTGCTTGGCGATAATCCTGATTTAATCAGACAGTTGAATTTAATCTTTGAAAATGATGTTAATTTTCTTAACTTTAAGATATGAGTGGAAATATGCAAGAACTGTCTATCTATCCTGTTGTTCACGAGCAAACTGTGGCTTGGGGAGATATGGATGCTTTTGGCCATGTCAATAATGTGCAGTATTACCGATATATTGAAAGTGCGCGAATTGCGTATTTAATGGCATTAAATATATTCGAAAATGATATATTGACTGTGGTGGCTTCCAGTCAGTGTAAATATTTAAGACCAGTATTCTATCCCGATGTATTGCATATTGGGGCACGCATTGAAGAACTGAGAAACAGTGCATTTCGTATGCATTATATTTTATGGAGCCAGGCACAAAACCATGTTGTTGCAACGGGTGAAGCTGTGTTGGTGTGTGTAGATAAGCAAACCTCACAGAAAGTGAATATTCCAGAGTTGATTAGAGATAAAATTATTCAGCTTGAAGCCAGTGTAGGACATAATCTTATCTCTGATTAATAAAGACAATTATGTCTATTTTTAGGTGCCTGAAATAGATATTTATATCATTGGGTTCTTTTGTAATTCTAATCATGCATTGAGCGAATAGAACCCTTTTATAGATCATCGAATAAGAAATATTTTAGTAAAAATTAAGAAAAATTTAATATTATTGCTATCGAACCTCAGTCACAATTCATTTAGTTTAAGTTCATTTAATTGATCGGAATCCTGTATGTTTTATTTAATTGTAAATAAAAAAGTGATTTTATTGTATATATGCGATTAAGTAGACTATTCTGATATTGATTATTTAATCACTTATAAATTAATATGGAATTGAATTTTTAAATTCGTTTTTATTTTTGAGTGATATATTCCCTTTTTTGATTTGGAGTGGTTCGAATGAAACCCGATATTAGTGATTTATCTGTTGAAGACCTAAAACGTTTGCAGGTGGAAGCAGAAGCTTTAATTGCAAGTAAAAAAGACCAGGCCATTGAAGATGCCTATGACCAGATTCTTGCGATTGCTGAAAGTGTTGGATTCAGTATTGAGGAACTATTGGAGCTTGGTGAGCAAAAACGTAAAAAAACAACGCGTAAAGCAGTAGAGCCGCGTTACCGTAATAAAAATAATGCTGAAGAAACCTGGACAGGTCGTGGTAAACAACCACGCTGGTTGGTTGCTGAATTAGAAAAAGGTGCAAAACTTGAAGATTTCTTAATCTAATCAAGTTTTAAAAGTCATTGTTTTGTCATACGATGACTTTATCCTGATTCAAGAGCCAGGCTGAAAAAGCTTGGTTTTTTTATATAAGAGAATTGGCGATGTTGAAAAAGTATGCATAATGTCATTCGGGGAGCAAGTTTCTCGAAACGGAAGGTCTGTTGCATGTTGGTAAGGATGGAATGAAGAAAAAAACCAAACAATGGAAATGGTGGGTTTTCACCATATTTGCATTTTTAATTTTTATTATTTTACAAATTCCAGCAACATGGTTAATTGCGAAATTTTCAAAAGATAATCAAATATTACATAATGTCAGCGGCAATATCTGGCAGGGGCAGGCAGATTGGCAGCAAGGCCAGCTGCGTGGTTCCGTACACTGGAAAACACGTCCTTTAGACCTGTTGCTCATGCGCTTGGGTGCCAATCTCGATATTCATAGTGGCAATACCCAATTCAATGGTGTGTTTGGATATGGTTTTGGCCAAAAAATCATGGTCAAGGACTTGCAGGGAACAATTTCACCTGAGACCCTAAAATATTTTGCAAATTGGCAATGGCCACAAAATGCGATTCAGCTCAAGGATGTACAGTTAAACTATCAGAAAGAAAAAGGTTTTGGTTCGGCAAAAGGCCAGTTGCATTGGGGTGGCGGTGAATTGAGCTATACCTTTGGCCAGCGTCAGGACCGTATGAACATGCCATCCCTGATCGCTGAATTAAAGGATGAAAACGGGCAACTACAGATTGATGTACGTGACCAGCGCAGCCAGAAAATGGCAAATCTCAGTTTAGATCCAAGTTTCATGTTGGATGTACAGTTGACACAACGTATGCTGTTGAATATTCCATCATATCAAGGCAAGGCTGGGCTGGACACCTATGTAATCAGTTCCCGTCAGCCATTGTTGCAGGGTGGTTTCTAATGAATGCATTGATGCAGAGAATGCAGCAACTACGCTGGCAAAAGCTGGATAAACTTAGCGCACTGGTTCTGGCATTGCTGATCCTATGGTTATGCTGGAAGCTGGCCTCATTGTTCTGGTGGGTGGTTGCACCGCCACAGCCGATGCAGTTTGATCGGGTTGAGCTGGGTTCACAGCAGGCAAGGGTGCCAAACATCAGTTCATTTGCCCTGTTTAATGAGCCTGCTGCAACAACGGCACAGGACAATGTGAATTTGGAACTACAGGGTGTCCTGCTGGGCTACCCAAGTTATTTATCTTCCGCGGTGATTAAGCTGAATGATACCGCCGAGCGTTATCGTGTGGGGGAAACAATTGGTTCGACTTCATATCAACTGGCGGAAGTATATTGGGATCATGTCATTTTAAGGCAGGGCAATGGTGCAACTCGTGAAGTCAAGTTCAAGGGACTGGATAAGGGGCTTTATCAGCCAATTGCACCAGTATCAACGAATAATAACAGCAACAGTGTGCCACCTCAGACACCACCAGCACAGAATACTGCCCAATCTGCTCTAGGTCAGGCTATTCAGCAAATGCAGGACAACCGTGAGCAATATCTGAAAAATATGGGTGTTGCTGGCGGAGCGGATGGTTATGAAATATCGGATCGGACTCCCAGTGCCTTAAAAAACACCTTGGGTTTACGTTCGGGTGATCGTATCCTATCGGTCAACGGTCAGACCATTGGACCAGGACTCAGCGAAGTACAATTACTAGAGCAAGTACGTCGTGAGGGGCATGCCAAAATAGAAATAAAACGTGGTGATCAAGTGATGACCATACAACAGAGTTTTTAGTGATAACACCGTCACCACAAGTTAGGAACAAGTGCAAGTTATGGCTTTCTTGAATCATCAACGTCCACTTTGGGCACTACTTGCCGCCGCACCGCTGGTTGCGGCCATCAGTACCCAGGTGCAAGCACAAACATGGAAGATCAACCTACGTGATGCGGACTTAACCGCATTTATCAATGAAGTTGCTGACATTACAGGCAAGAATTTTGCAGTTGATCCACGTGTGCGTGGCAATGTGACGGTTATCTCCAACAAGGCGCTCAATAAAGATGAGGTGTATGACCTGTTTTTGGGTGTGCTGAATGTCAATGGCGTGGTGGCGTTACCCTCTGGAAATACGGTAAAACTCGTTCCCGACAGTAATGCGAAAAACTCGGGTATTCCTTATGATGCACGTAACCGTGCAGGTGGCGACCAGATTGTCACCCGTGTCATCTGGCTGGAAAATACCAATCCGAATGACCTGATTCCTGCATTACGTCCACTGATGCCACAGTTTGCACATTTGGCGGCGGTTGCTGGCACCAATGCATTAATTGTTTCAGACCGCGCGACCAATATTTACCAACTGGAAAGCATTATTCGCAATCTGGATGGTACAGGCCAGAATGATATTGAAGCCATTACACTGCAATCGAGTCAGGCTGAAGAAATTATCGGTTTGCTGGAAACCATGAGTGCCACTGGAACATCCAAGGACTTTATTGGTTCGCGTGTACGTATCATTGCTGATAATCGCACCAACCGAATCCTGATCAAGGGTGATCCTGATTCACGCAAACGTTTGCGCCATACCATTGAAATGCTGGATGTGCCATCAGCAAACCGTTTGGGTGGTTTAAAGGTATTCCGCTTAAAATACGCCAGTGCCAAAAATCTGGCTGAAATTCTGCAAGGATTGGTGACGGGGCAGTCGGTTTCCTCATCATCCACCTCAAATAATGCGAATAAATCCAGTTCGATTAATAGCCTGACTTCCAATAGTCAAGGTCAGACTGGTAATTCCTCCTCAGGTGTCAATTCATCCATTAACCTGAACAGTGGTTTTAATAACAGTCAGAACAATGCTGGCATCACCAGTTTTAATGGCAATGGTGTCAGTATTATTGCCGATGGTACTCAAAATGCCTTGGTGGTAAAAGCTGACCCACAACTGATGCGTGAAATTGAAGCGGCAATTCAACAACTGGATATTCGTCGTCAGCAAGTATTGATTGAGGCCGCAATTATTGAGGTATCAGGAAATGATGCAGATCAATTGGGGATTCAATGGGCATTGGGCGATTTAAGCAGTGGCGTTGGCCTTATGAGCTTTAGTAATGTCGGGGCAAGTTTGGCATCAATTGCCGCAGGTTATGCCAGTGCTGGGGCAAGTGGCGCAGCCGCAGCCATTGCTGGAGATGCGAGTAAAGGCAATGGTGCCACATTCGGGGTAGGTAATTTTGAGAATTCACGCAAAGCTTATGGTGCGTTGATACAAGCCTTGAAAACCAATACCAAATCTAATTTCTTGTCTACCCCTTCGATTGTGACGATGGACAATGAAGAAGCCTATATTGTTGTGGGTCAGAACGTTCCGTTTGTGACAGGTTCGGTATCGACAGGAACGTCGGGTACGGTTAACCCTTATACCACTGTTGAGCGCAAGGACGTTGGTGTCACCTTAAAAGTGGTTCCGCATATTGGCGAAAACGGTACAGTTCGCCTTGAGGTTGAACAGGAAGTTTCGGATGTTCAGAACAACAAGGGCCAGGCAACCGACCTTGTCACCAATAAACGTGCCATTAAAACGGCTGTGCTTGCTGAGCATGGTCAAACTGTGGTGCTGGGTGGTTTGATTGCGGACAATACTGCATTGTCACGTCAAGGTGTTCCTGGGCTGAGTGATATTCCTTATCTGGGGCGTTTATTCCGAGCTGACAGTAGAAGCAACGAAAAGCGTAACCTACTGGTCTTTATCCATCCAACCATTGTAGGCGATGCCGATGATGTACGCCGTTTATCGCAGCAACGCTATAACCAGCTTTACAGCCTACAGCTTGCAATGGACAACAATGGCAACTTTGCAAAACTGCCAGAAAATGTTGGGGATATTTACCAGCAACAACCTACGCTGAATAACTCACCCTATCAAAAAGTTCCGACAGCAACGCAAAGCAAGACAGTTGTGGTGACAACACCTGTTGCAATTGATGCACCACCTGTACAGAAGCAAAGCATACAGCTTCCTGCCAAGGCGACTGAACGAAGCAAAAATACGGTGACAACAACAACCATCCGCCCTGCGTATTCACAGTAGATGCACAGAAGCGCTTGTGTCAAAATGTTATTATTGCAAGAAAATATGATAAGGATAGGCATCTATGACTTGGAAACTGCAAGCCATTACAGGTGAATTTACGGGGCAGGAAATTAACGTTGAGCGAGACATGCTGGTGGGGCGGCATCAGGACGCTGATATTTTGTTGCAGTCCGCTGATGTTTCACGCCGTCATGCCGCTTTATTGCTTAAAGACCAGCAACTTTGGGTGCAGGATCTCAATTCATCAAATGGCACGTTTATCAACGACCTGAGAATTGAGCAGGAAACAGAGCTGCACGATGGGGATATGCTGCAATTTGCAAGTTTTGTATTTTCAGTGCTTGTACCAGCCAGCCAGAACAATGAATTACCTGAAATTGAGGTTGAACCTGTAACAGTAGCGCCGCATGATCAGGGAATGCCAAGCATTGCCGAGCGTGCCGCTGAAACAGGTATTACGCGTGATGGTATGCCACAACAGGTTTCCATCCCAAAACCTGCACCAATACCAGAAAATGTACAAGTTGAGGCGGTTGCTGAACCAAAGCCTGTGCCTATGGAGGAGCCAGTCTCCCGTGTGGCTCAGGAAAAGGAGCAGCAGAAAAATGCTTCGGTTGGCCTGATTTCAATTATTATTTTAGTGATTTTGGCGGTGATTGCCTGGCTGTTCTTTAAATAATCAGTCTAAGCTTCTACAATGAAAGGCATGCTAGAAAGCATGCCTTTTTATTTCTGGGTAAATTCAATGTCAGTTGCACAGTTACAAAGCCGTAGTCTCATTTTATTTGATTTGGATGGAACATTGGTTGATTCCGCTGCCGATTTATATCGTGCCATGAACCTGAGTCTGGAAAAACTGCAATTTCCTTTGGTGACGGAAGAGCAGGTGCGCGCATGGGTGGGTAAGGGCGCGGCAAAACTATGTGAGACCGTACTTGAACATATATTTGGGCAGGTGAATGCTGAGCGGCAAAAGCAATTGCTGGATACGTTTGTGGACATTTATGCTCAGGAGTTGTGTGTCAATACTCAGGTCTACGCGGGTATCTTGCCTTTTCTGGATTATTGCCAGAGCCATAACATTGCGATGGCATGTGTGACCAATAAGCCTGAACATTTGGCGCGAGGTATTCTGGATATTCTGTCACTTTCTCACTATTTCAACATGGTCATTGGCGGTGATACCTTGCCTGAGCGCAAACCCCATCCATTGCCATTACTGCATTGTATGCAGCTGTGTCAGGTATCCGCGGCGGAAACCCTGATGATTGGGGACTCAAGTAATGATGTAGAGGCTGCAAGACGTGCAGGTATAGATTGTATTGTGGTCAGCTATGGCTATAATCATGGAGAAAATATCCATGACTGCCAGCCACAACAGGTGGTGGACAGTCTGGAAGAGTTGGTTGAGGAAGATATGGTGAGGAGAAAGGCATGAAAGCTGTTATGGTTTTTCGATGGCGGGCTTGAAGCAGCATTAAACGAAAACGCACAAAAATCGAAACTATAGAGAAAATTCATGACCACCCTCGTACAATTTGAGCAACTCAAGGCCGCTGGCTATAACACCATTCCCGTATACCGTCAGCGACTGGCAGATACAGAAACACCACTCTCAGTTTTTGCACGCTTTAAAGAGCAAAAGCAGGCCTACTTATTTGAATCAGTGGAAGGCGGGGAGAACTGGGCGCGTTATTCCATGATCGGCTTGGGCGAGTCAACTGTCTTTTCATGCAATGCGGGCATCCTTACGGTTCAGCAGGCGGATGGTTCCGTATCCCAGCAAGACTGTAACGATCCATTCCAGTATATTCGCGACTTCCAAAGCCAGTTTAAGGTTCCCACCCAAAAAGAATTGCCTGATCTACCTAGCTTTACAGGTGGACTGGTTGGATATTTGGGCTATGACGCTGTTCGTTATATCGAACCAAAATTAAAAAATGTTCCAGCCGCTGACCCTGTCACCTTGCCTGACTTGTGGTTGATGCTGTCCCAAACCGTGATTGTGTTTGACAACCTGAAAGATACGCTGTTCCTGATTCATCATGCCGATGCAAACCAGGCAGATGCCTATATGCAGGCACAGACTAAGCTGGACCAGCTGGAGCAACTGCTTGCAGTCCCTGTCAGTCTACAGGCCAAGCCACATACACCACCGCATTTTGAATCCATCACAGGTAAGGCGAGGTTTCTTGAGACTATTGAAAAGGTCAAGGAATATATCCGCGCTGGTGATGTGATGCAGGTGGTGCCTGGACAGCGGATGGTGTCTGATTTTGATGGTGAAGCCTTGCAGGTTTATCGTGCATTGCGTCATCTCAATCCATCACCCTACCTGTTTTTGGTGCAAGGGCAAACCCTGACAGACCAGAAACCTTTTCATATTGTGGGTTCTTCGCCAGAGATTTTATCCCGTCTGGAAAATGGCATTGCAACTGTACGGCCTTTGGCGGGTACACGACCAAGGGGCAAGACCAAGGAGGAAGACCTAGCGTTGGAGCAGGACTTGCTGGCAGATGAAAAAGAGATTGCTGAGCATTTAATGCTGATTGATCTTGGGCGTAATGATGTGGGGCGTGTCTCCAAGATTGGCAAGGTGCAGGTGACTGATCAAATGGTGATCGAACGCTATTCGCACGTCATGCATATTGTTTCCAATGTGCAGGGAGAGGTGCGTGATGATGTGGATGCGTTGGATGTCTTTAAGGCAACTTTCCCTGCGGGCACGCTTTCAGGCGCACCAAAAATCCGTGCAATGGAGATCATTGATGAAGTTGAGCCTGTAAAGCGTGGCGTATTTGGTGGGGCAGTCGGTTATCTGGGCTGGCATGGGGAGATGGATATGTCGATTGCAATCCGTACCTGTGTCATCCGCGATCAAAAGGTCTATGTACAGGCGGGAGCGGGACTGGTGGCGGACTCAAATCCTGAGTCTGAGTGGAATGAAACCCAGATAAAAGCTCGCGCAGTGATCAAAGCGGTTGAATTATCGTCAAACGGATTGATTTTATGAGTTTTTCGCAGTTTTTCTAAAAAAACTGCTTGCATCATGTGTGAGTTTTGCTAAACTGCACACCGTTCCGATACGAAACGTATCAAACGCTAAGATAAAGCCGGCATAGCTCAGTTGGTAGAGCAACTGACTTGTAATCAGTAGGTCCACAGTTCGAATCCGTGTGCCGGCACCATCTTAAAGTTGATAGGTTGAATAAAGGATGGCACTGCAAGTAAGTGCGATATGGTGGGATTCCCGAGCGGCCAAAGGGGGCAGACTGTAACTCTGCTACGAAAGTTTCGAAGGTTCGAATCCTTCTCCCACCACCATTCGACTTCGATATAAGTGGTCAGTACCAACATGCGGGAGTAACTCAGTTGGTAGAGTGGCAGCCTTCCAAGCTGCATGTCGCGAGTTCGATCCTCGTCTCCCGCTCCATCGAAGAGATCGCTCTTATAGCTCAGTGGTAGAGCACTCCCTTGGTAAGGGAGAGGTCTCGAGTTCAAATCTCGATAAGAGCTCCAGATATACAGCTTAGTAGAGAATATCTACAAAATTTAAAGAAGCAGGCTATTATAGTCTGCTTTTCAAGTATTAGGTGTCTAGTTTTTTAGGCGAATGTCGATAAAGAAAGTTTTTCAGGGTTGTTTTTCTCTAAACTGGTGTCGACGTAAACGAGGAAAATCAAATGGCTAAGGCTAAGTTTGAACGTAATAAACCACACGTAAACGTGGGTACAATTGGTCACGTTGACCATGGTAAAACAACTTTAACTGCTGCGATTGCAACAATCTGTGCAAAAACTTACGGCGGTGAAGCGAAAGACTACTCGCAAATCGACTCGGCTCCTGAAGAAAAGGCACGTGGTATTACCATTAATACTTCTCACGTGGAATACGATTCTCCAATCCGTCACTACGCTCACGTAGACTGCCCAGGCCACGCCGACTATGTTAAAAACATGATCACTGGTGCTGCACAGATGGACGGCGCGATCCTTGTGTGTGCTGCGACTGATGGTCCAATGCCACAAACTCGTGAACACATCCTGCTTTCTCGTCAGGTAGGTGTACCTTACATCATCGTGTTCCTGAACAAGTGTGACCTTGTTGATGATGAAGAATTGCTTGAGTTGGTTGAAATGGAAGTTCGTGAACTTCTTTCTACCTACGACTTCCCAGGTGATGACACGCCAATCATCCGTGGTTCAGCGCTTCAGGCGTTAAACGGTAACGATGGTCAGTATGGCGAGTCTTCTGTTCTTGCACTTGTAGAAGCACTTGACTCTTATATCCCAGAGCCAGAGCGTGCGATTGACAAGCCATTCCTAATGCCAATCGAAGACGTGTTCTCGATTTCTGGCCGTGGTACAGTGGTAACAGGTCGTGTGGAAGCAGGTATCATCAAAGTTGGTGAGACTGTTGAGATTGTTGGTATCCGTGATACAGTTGCAACGACTGTAACTGGCGTTGAAATGTTCCGTAAACTTCTTGACGAAGGCCGTGCGGGCGAGAACTGTGGTATCCTTCTTCGTGGTACCAAGCGTGAAGACGTACAACGTGGTCAGGTACTTGCTAAGCCAGGTACAATCAAGCCACACACTAAATTCGATGCGGAAGTATACGTACTTTCTAAAGAAGAAGGTGGTCGCCACACTCCATTCCTTAACGGTTACCGTCCACAGTTCTACTTCCGTACAACTGACGTAACTGGCGCGATCAAACTACAGGATGGCGTTGAAATGGTTATGCCTGGTGACAACGTAGAAATGTCAGTAGAGTTAATCCACCCAATCGCAATGGACCCAGGTCTACGTTTTGCGATCCGTGAAGGTGGCCGTACTGTAGGTGCTGGTGTTGTTGCGAAAGTAACTGCATAAGCTCCATACTGTGTTAGACTCAAATCGAAAGCTTCGGCTTTCGATTTGCATCATAGGCCAGTAGTTCAATTGGTAGAGCGTCGGTCTCCAAAACCGAATGTTGGGGGTTCGAGTCCCTCCTGGCCTGCCACTTTTTTTAAATAAAAAAGCTTGATTCTGGCTAAGTTGTCATATAATAAGTCGCGAATTCTACGACGAGTAAAAAAATGTCGAATGATAAATCGCGTGACGCATTAAGCGACGCGCCAATCCCTCAAAGAAATAATGCTGTAGAAGTTGTTGGTTCAGGTTCTCCGCTGGATGCTGTCCTGTGGTTGATTGCGATTGCCTTATTGATCGGTTCAGCATTGGTGAATCAGCATTTACCTGCCTACTGGGCACCAGCAAATGACATTTGGGTGCGTATTGGGGTAATTTTGGCTTGTGTCGTGGTCGCTTTAGGTTTATTATACGCCACCCATCAAGGTAAAGGCTTTGTGCGTTTATTGCAGGATGCGCGAATTGAACTGCGTCGAGTGACCTGGCCAACAAAACAAGAGACGATCACGACATCGTGGCAAGTGCTTTTGGTTGTGATTGTTGCATCATTGGTTTTATGGTGTTTCGATTACGGGTTAGGTTGGTTTATTAAGTTAATTATCGGGTAAGAGTGCGATGAAACGTTGGTATATTATTCATGCCTATTCAGGTTTTGAAAAGCAAGTGATGCGTTCACTGAATGACCGAATCCAGCGCAGCACTGTTGCTGATAGCTTTGGTGAAGTCCTTGTTCCTACTGAAGAAGTAGTTGAAATGAAGGATGGTAAGAAGCGTAAGTCTGAGCGTAAGTTCTTTCCAGGCTATGTATTGGTCGAAATGGAAATGAATGATGATACTTGGCACATTGTAAAAGAATGTCCAAAGGTTCTTGGTTTTATCGGTGGTACACCAGAAAAGCCAGCACCGATCTCACAACGTGAAGCTGATGCGATTCTTGCGCGTGTACGTAACACTGGTGAGGCACCACGTCCTAAGACGATGTTTGAACCAGGTGAAGAATTGCTTGTTATTGATGGTCCGTTCACTGACTTTAAAGGGGTCGTGGAGGAAGTACAATACGAGAAGTCACGTTTAACGTTGACAATTAATGTATTTAATCGACCAACCCAGGTTGAACTCGAGTTTCGCCAAGTCGAAAAAACGATTTAATCTGTGTAGGTTGATAAGCGCCCGATCTGATCGGGCATTGTTGTTCTAACACTTCGGTGTTGTTTAATTTTTTGGGGAGCCTGGCGGCGTCTGTACCCAGAGGTAATTTTCAATGGCTAAGAAGATTGACGGCTATATCAAGCTGCAAGTTCCAGCTGGTAAAGCGAATCCATCTCCACCAATTGGTCCTGCTTTAGGTCAACGTGGTGTAAACATCATGGCATTCTGTAAAGAATTCAATGCTGCTACACAAAAACTTGAAGTTGGTTTGCCAATTCCTGTCGTGATCACTGTGTACAACGATAAGTCGTTCACTTTCATCATGAAAACTCCACCTGCATCTATTCTTCTCAAGAAAGCTGCTGGTATTCAAAAGGGTTCTTCTGTACCGAACAAAACCAAGGTTGGTAAGTTGACCCGTGCTCAGTTAGAAGAAATCGCGACTACTAAAGAACCAGACTTAACTGGTGCTGACTTAGACGCTCGTGTGCGTACCATTGCTGGTTCTGCACGTTCTATGGGCTTGGAAGTGGAGCTATAAGACATGGCAAAGTTAACTAAACGTCAAAAAGCCATTGCTGCTGCTGTTGAAGCAAACAAAGTTTACACTTTGGAAGAAGCGGTACAAGTTCTTAACAGCCTTCCAGCTGCGAAGTTCAAGGAATCTTTGGACATCTCTGTAAACCTTGGCGTAGACCCTCGTAAATCTGACCAGGTTGTTCGTGGTGCGACAACTTTGCCTGCGGGTACTGGTAAAACTGTACGTGTTGCAGTGTTTGCTCAGGGCGCTGCTGCTGAAGCTGCGAAAGAAGCTGGTGCGGACATCGTTGGTTTTGATGACCTTGCTGAAAGTATTCAAGGTGGAAACCTTGACTTTGACGTGGTGATTGCTGCTCCAGATGCAATGCGCGTTGTAGGTAAGCTAGGTACGATTCTTGGTCCACGTGGCTTAATGCCAAACCCTAAAGTGGGTACGGTAACGCCTGACGTTGCGAACGCGGTTAAGAATGCCAAATCTGGTCAGGCACGTTACCGTGTAGACAAAGCTGGTATCATCCACGCTGCGATTGGTCAGCTTGGCTTTAGCGAAGAAGCTGTACGTCAAAACGTTGAGACTTTAATTGCAGACTTGAAACGTTTAAAACCTGCAACTTCTAAAGGTGTATACGTTAAGAAGATCACTTTAAGCTCGACTATGGGTCCAGGTCTTACTGTTGACGTAAACAACGTTTCTAAGTAATTAGACAGAATTTTAAAGCCTCGGGCTCTTTTGTTGAAAGAGGGTCTGAGCAAACTTTGAATTGGTAAATGAATATTTATCAGCGTCAAAGACCTCAGGCGAGAAGTGTTTTCGGATACTTTTCTTAAAAATTCAGCCTGAGTAGACGTGGTGGTGTGATTTGTTCCTCCTCCACGTGTAAGTCGAAAGGCTTACGAATTGGGAGTGTGCCTGTATGGGTGCATAAATCACCGTTAGGAGGTTTTACAATGGCTCTTCTTATCGAAGGCAAAAAACAGATCGTTGCAGAAGTAAGCGAAGTTGCTTCTAAGGCGTTTTCTGTTGTTGTGGCTAACTATCAAGGTTCAAGCGTAGAGCAGTTGACACAACTTCGTGTTGAAGCTCGTAAGTTGGGTGTTACAACGCGTATCGTACGTAACACTTTGGCTAAGCGCGCATTAGAAGGTACTCAATTCGATATCTTAAATGACAACCTTGTTGGCCCAACCATTCTCGGTTTCTCCACTTCTGAAGATGACATGGGTGCAGCTGCACGCTTGTTCGAAGAATTTGCGAAAACTAACAAAGCATTTGAACTTAAAGCTGCCGCATTTGACGGTAAGGTTTATCAAGGTGCTGACGTTAGCGTAATTGCAAACCTTCCGAACCAAGAAAAAGCGCTTACTATGCTCGCGTCTGTTCTTCAAGCTCCTATTTCGAAATTGGGTCGCCTCATTACGGCACTCAAAGAGAAAAACGAGTCAGAAGCGGCTTAATCCTATTTTCACACCATTCAATATCCATTTGGAGTTATTCTCATGGCTTTAACAAACGAAGAAATCTTAAACGCAGTTGCTGAAAAAACTGTTCTTGAACTTGTTGAATTAATCTCTGCTTTCGAAGAGAAATTTAACGTATCTGCTGCTGCTGTTGCTGTTGCTGCTGCTCCAGGCGCTGCTGCTGCTGTTGAAGAACAAACTGAATTCAACGTTGAGTTGACTTCTTTCGGCGCGAACAAAGTTGCTGTAATTAAAGCAGTTCGTGAAGCAACTGGTCTTGGTCTTAAAGAAGCGAAAGATCTTGTTGAAGGCGCTCCTGCTGTTCTTAAGGAAGGCGTTTCTAAAGAAGAAGGCGAAGAGCTTAAGAAGAAGCTTGAAGAAGCTGGTGCTACAGTTACACTTAAGTAATACTGTAGGGAGTCGATTATTTTTGATAATCGGCTCCAAAAAATGGCTGATGGCTCTTGGGTCATCAGCCTTTTTGCGTTACAATAATCGGCTCGTTTTTTGTTAGTTTTACGGTTTTTGAACGTATTTTTTAGATAAACGATGAAATATCAAATGCTTACCAATATTTTTTTGCCTATAAAAATATTGTTAAGCGTTTTAATACCACTAAAAATTGCAGCATTTGTAAACAGTGGTGGCCATATCGGCCTGCGTAATTCTTTCCAAACCCGTTCTGCAGGCGGGATTGGTTTACTTTCCGAGGACTCCAGATGGCATACTCATATACCGAAAAGAAACGGATCCGTAAGAATTTTGGTAAATTGCCCCATGTAATGGAAGCACCGTACTTACTATCGATTCAGGTCGATTCGTACCGTACATTCCTACAAGGCGGCAAAACTCCAAAAAATCGCGAAGATATCGGTCTCCAAGCCGCATTTCGTTCAGTTTTTCCTATTGAAAGTTATTCTGGCAATGCTGCTTTAGAATTTGTTGAGTATAGCCTTGGTAAACCAGAGTTTGACGTACGTGAATGTATTTTACGTGGTTCAACTTATGCGGCACCAATGCGCGTAAAGATTCGTTTGATCATCAAGGATCGTGAAACGAAATCAATTAAAGACGTTCGTGAACAAGAAGTTTACATGGGTGAAATGCCACTCATGACCGATAACGGTACGTTCGTGATCAACGGTACTGAGCGTGTGATCGTATCTCAGTTACACCGTTCACCAGGCGTGTTCTTTGACCATGACAAGGGTAAAACCCACTCAAGCGGTAAAGTGTTGTATTCAGCACGTATCATTCCTTACCGTGGTTCATGGTTAGACTTTGAATTTGATGCAAAAGACTTGGTATTCGTACGTATTGACCGTCGTCGTAAATTATTGGCGACTGTGATCTTACGTGCCTTGAATTATAGCAATGAACAAATCCTGAATTTGTTCTATGAAAAAGTACCTGTATATCTTGATATGGGTAGCTACCAGATTGACCTCGTTCCAGATCGCCTGCGTGGTGAAATGGCGCAATTTGATATCTTGGACAATGATGGCAAAGCAATCGTTGAACAAGGTAAACGTATTAATGCACGTCACGTACGTCAAATGGAAGCAGCTAACCTGGCGAAGCTTTCTGTACCTGATGAATATTTATATGAGCGTATTACTGCTGAAGACATTACACTGAAAAGCGGTGATGTGATTCCTGCCAATACTGTACTTAGCCATGACATCATGGTGAAGATTGCTGAAGGTGGTGTGAAGCAGTTTAACATCCTGTTCACCAACGACATCGACCGTGGTCCTTTTGTTGCAGATACATTGCGTGCGGATACCACAACAGGCCGTGAAGAAGCGCTGGTTGAAATCTATAAAGTCATGCGTCCAGGCGAGCCACCAACGAAAGAAGCCGCTGAAAACTTATTCAACAACCTGTTCTTCTCTTCTGAGCGTTATGACCTTTCTCCAGTTGGTCGTATGAAGTTCAACCGTCGTTTGGGCCGTCCTTACGAAGTCGGTACTGATCAGAAGTCGCGTGAAGTTGAAGGTATTTTATCGCACGAAGATATCATTGATGTACTGCGTACATTGGTTGAAATCCGTAACGGTAAAGGTGAAGTCGATGATATCGACCACTTGGGTAACCGTCGTGTGCGTTCTGTGGGTGAAATGACAGAGAACCAGTTCCGTGTGGGTCTGGTTCGTGTTGAACGTGCTGTTAAAGAGCGTTTAAGCCAGGCAGAAACAGATAACCTGTCTCCACAAGACTTAATCAACGCGAAACCAGTTGCTGCTGCAATCAAGGAATTCTTTGGTTCAAGCCAGTTGTCTCAGTTCATGGACCAAAACAACCCATTGTCTGAGATTACACACAAACGTCGTGTATCTGCGCTTGGTCCTGGTGGTTTGACTCGTGAACGTGCGGGCTTTGAAGTACGTGACGTACATCAAACTCACTACGGTCGTGTTTGTCCAATTGAAACGCCTGAAGGTCCAAACATTGGTTTGATCAACTCGCTTTCTGTTTATGCGAAAGCAAACGACTTTGGTTTCCTGGAAACACCATACCGTAAAGTTGTAGATGGCCGTGTAACGGATGATGTTGAATATCTATCTGCAATTGAAGAAGTGGGTACTGTCATTGCACAGGCTGACTCCGCTGTTGATAAAGATGGCAACCTGACTGAAGAAATGGTTTCTGTCCGTCATCAAGGTGAATTCGTACGTATGTCGCCTGAGCGCGTCACCCATATGGACGTTTCTGCACAGCAGGTTGTTTCAGTTGCCGCATCATTGATTCCATTCCTTGAACACGATGACGCGAACCGTGCCTTGATGGGTTCGAACATGCAACGTCAGGCTGTTCCTACATTGCGTGCTGACAAGCCGCTTGTTGGTACAGGTATGGAAGCAAACGTAGCACGTGACTCAGGTGTGTGTGTAATTGCTAACCGCGGTGGTGCGATTGAATATGTTGATGCATCTCGTATCGTGATTCGTGTCAACGAAGATGAAATGATTGCGGGTGAAGCGGGTGTAGATATCTACAACCTGATCAAATATACCCGTTCTAACCAGAATACCTGTATTAACCAAAATGTCATCGTTAATTTGGGCGACAAAGTTGCTCGTGGTGATATCTTGGCTGATGGTCCATCGACTGACATGGGGGAACTTGCGCTTGGTCAAAACATGCGCGTCGCGTTCATGACATGGAACGGTTATAACTATGAAGACTCGATCCTGCTTTCTGAGCGTGTACTTCAAGAAGATCGTTTAACGTCGATTCACATTCAGGAATTGTCATGTGTCGCACGTGATACCAAGTTAGGCGCAGAAGAAATCACTGCCGATATTCCTAACGTTGGTGAGGCTGCACTGTCTAAACTGGATGAGTCAGGTATTGTTTATATCGGTGCTGAAGTAACTGCGGGTGACATCCTTGTTGGTAAGGTAACGCCTAAAGGTGAAACTCAGTTAACACCTGAAGAAAAACTGCTTCGCGCAATCTTTGGTGAAAAAGCGGCTGACGTAAAAGATTCATCTTTACGTGTTCCGTCTGGTACTAAAGGTACAGTGATTGATGTTCAAGTCTTCACACGTGATGGTTTGGAAAAAGATGAACGTGCACAGGCAATTGAAAAAGCTCAGCTTGATGCATACCGTAAAGACTTGAAAGAAGAATACAAAATCTTCGAAGAAGCAGCACGTGAACGTATTGTTCGCTTGTTGAAAGGTCAGGAATCTAACGGTGGTGGTACAACCAAACGTGGTGACAAGCTTTCTGAAGACCTATTGTCTGGTTTAGAGCTGGTTGATCTACTTGAAATCCAGCCAAATGACGAAGCAATTGCTGAACGTTTAACTCAGATTCAGGTATTCCTGAAAGAGAAGAGCTACGAGATTGATGAGAAGTTTGCTGAGAAGAAACGCAAACTTTCGACTGGTGATGAGTTAACAACTGGCGTATTGAAAGTTGTTAAGGTTTACCTTGCAGTTAAACGTCGTATCCAGCCTGGTGACAAGATGGCGGGTCGTCATGGTAACAAGGGTGTTGTATCAAACATCCTGCCTGTTGAAGACATGCCGCATGATATCAATGGTGTACCTGTTGACATCGTACTGAATCCATTGGGTGTACCATCTCGTATGAACGTGGGTCAGATTCTTGAGACTCACTTGGGTATGGCAGCCAAAGGTTTGGGTGAGCAAATCGACAAGATGCTGCAACAGCAACGTGCGGTTGCAGAATTGCGTGTGTTCCTTGACAAGATTTACAACAAGGTGGGTGGTGAGCAGGAAGAGCTTGATAGCCTGACTGATGAAGAAGTCTTGAAACTTGCGGGCAACCTGCGTGCAGGTGTGCCTTTGGCAACACCAGTATTTGATGGTGCAGAAGAAAGTCAGATCAAGGAATTACTTGAACTTGCTGAATTGCCACGTTCTGGTCAAACGGTATTGTTTGACGGGCGTACAGGTGAACAGTTTGACCGTCCTGTCACTGTGGGTTACATGTACATGCTCAAATTGAACCACTTGGTTGATGACAAGATGCATGCGCGTTCAACGGGCTCTTACTCACTTGTGACTCAACAGCCGCTGGGTGGTAAGGCACAGTTCGGTGGTCAGCGTTTCGGTGAGATGGAAGTATGGGCACTGGAAGCATACGGTGCAGCATATACCCTTCAGGAGATGCTTACTGTTAAGTCGGATGACGTTGAAGGCCGTACCCGCATCTATAAGAACATTGTAGATGGCAACCATTATATGGACCCAGGTATGCCTGAATCGTTCAACGTATTGACCAAAGAGATCCGTTCTTTAGGTATCAACATTGAACTGAAAAATGGTGACTAAGACTCTCCCTTAACCCCTCTTCACGGAGAGGGGAAAAGCCCTCCTTTTATAAAGGAGGATTTTTCAGTTAAAAAACAATATTTGTGACCCAGTCGGGTGGGCCTGGCTCCCCGACACACGGAGAAAAAAATTGAAAGACTTGCTCGATATCATGCGTAAGAAAACGGATTCAGATGGTCATACACCAGTTGAATTTGACCGTATCCGTATTGGTCTTGCGTCACCAGAGATGATTAAGTCATGGTCTCACGGTGAAGTTAAAAAGCCTGAAACCATTAACTACCGTACTTTTAAACCTGAACGTGACGGTTTGTTCTGTGCCAAGATCTTTGGTCCAGTAAAAGATTATGAATGCTTGTGTGGTAAATACAAGCGTATGAAATACAAAGGTGTCATTTGTGAAAAATGTGGCGTTGAGGTAACAACCGCCAAAGTTCGTCGTGAGCGTATGGGTCACATCGAACTTGCATCTCCAGTTGCGCATATCTGGTTCCTGAAATCATTACCGAGCCGTATTGGCTTGCTTCTTGATATGACATTACGTGATATCGAGCGCGTATTGTATTTCGAATCTTATGTAGTGACTGATCCTGGTATGACTCCGTTTGAAAAGTATCAACTTTTAACGGATGAAGAATACTACAATGCACTTGAAGAACATGGTGATGAATTCACTGCGAAAATGGGTGCGGAAGCAGTTCAGGATTTGTTAAAAGACATCGACCTTGAAGCGGAAATTGCACGTTTACGTGAAGAAATTCCTCAAACAACCTCTGAGACGAAACTTAAAAAAGCGTCTAAGCGTTTGAAATTGATGGAAGCTTTCAAGGAATCGAACAACAAGCCTGAATGGATGGTGATGAATGTACTGCCAGTACTTCCACCAGACTTACGTCCGTTGGTACCACTTGAAGGTGGTCGTTTCGCGACTTCAGACCTGAACGATCTATACCGTCGTGTGATCAACCGTAACAACCGTTTGAAGCGTCTTCTTGACCTTGCAGCGCCAGACATTATCGTACGTAACGAAAAACGTATGTTGCAGGAGTCTGTAGATGCGTTGCTGGATAATGGTCGTCGTGGCCGTGCGATTACAGGTTCAAACAAACGTCCATTGAAATCTTTGGCAGACATGATCAAGGGTAAACAAGGTCGTTTCCGTCAGAACTTACTTGGTAAGCGTGTTGACTATTCTGGTCGTTCGGTGATTACCGTTGGCCCTACTTTACGTCTGCACCAATGTGGTCTTCCGAAGAAAATGGCACTTGAACTGTTCAAGCCATTCATTTTCGCGAAACTACAAGCCTCTGGTCAGGCAACAACCATTAAAGCTGCGAAGAAAATGGTTGAGCGTGAGACAGCAGAAGTTTGGGACGTTCTTGCTTCTGTGATTCGTCAACATCCAGTCATGTTGAACCGTGCGCCAACACTTCACCGTCTAGGTCTTCAGGCATTTGAACCGATCCTGATCGAAGGTAAGGCAATCCGTCTTCACCCACTCGTTTGTGCCGCGTTCAACGCCGACTTCGATGGTGACCAAATGGCGGTACACGTTCCATTGACATTGGAAGCACAGTTAGAAGCACGTGCACTGATGATGTCAACCAACAACATCCTGTCACCTGCAAACGGTGAGCCGATCATCGTTCCTTCTCAGGACGTGGTCCTGGGTCTTTACTACATCACCCGTGATGCGGTAAATGCCAAGGGTGAGGGCATGGTGTTTGCGGATACGCATGAAGTGAACCGTGCCTTGGCGACAGGTAAAGTGAATATTCATGCACGTGTCAAAGTACGTGTACATCAAACCGTGATTGATGAAAATGGTCATCGTGAAAAGCAGACCATTATTGTTGATACAACCCCAGGCCGCTGCCTGTTGTGGGAAGTGGTTCCACAAGGCTTAAGCTTTGACATGATCAACCTTGAGATGACCAAGAAAAACATCTCGAAGTTAATCAACTCTTGCTATCGTAAGCTTGGTTTGAAAGACACAGTTATCTTCGCTGACCAGTTGATGTATTTGGGCTTCCGTCAAGCGACGCGTTCAGGTGTGTCCGTCGGTATGGAAGACATGCTGATTCCGCCAACCAAACAGGTCATTATTGACAAGGCAGAAACTGAAGTTCGTGAAATTGAACAACAGTTTGAGCAAGGTTTCGTAACTGCGGGTGAGCGTTATAACAAGGTTGTCGATATCTGGGCACGTACTAACGACCAGGTTGCGAAAGCGATGATGGACAACTTGTCTTATACCCTTGTGAAAAACAAGCAGGGTGAAGATGAGAAACAGAAATCATTCAACTCAATTTATATGATGTCTGACTCGGGTGCCCGTGGTAGTGCGGCGCAGATCCGTCAGCTTGCTGGTATGCGTGGCTTGATGGCGAAACCAGATGGCTCGATCATTGAGACACCAATTAAGGCAAACTTCCGTGAAGGTTTGACTGTACTTCAGTACTTCATCTCGACACACGGTGCGCGTAAAGGTTTGGCCGATACCGCATTGAAAACTGCGAACTCTGGTTACCTGACCCGTCGTCTTGTAGACGTGGCACAAGATTTAGTTATTACTGAATCTGACTGTGGTACAGCTGGCGGCCTGGTGATGACACCATTCATTCAGGGTGGTGACGTGATTGAACCATTACGCGATCGTGTATTGGGGCGTGTAACTGCGGAAGACGTACGTCGTGCATCTGATGATGAAGTGGTTCTTCCACGTGGTACCTTAATTGACGAGAAAATCGCTGCCCAGCTTGAAGAAGCGGGTGTCGATGAAGTTAAAGTTCGTTCAGTTATTGCGTGTGAATCTACATTTGGCGTATGTGCGAAATGTTATGGCCGTGACCTTGCACGTGGTCACTTGGTGAACCCAGGTGAATCTGTTGGTGTAATGGCTGCACAGTCAATTGGTGAGCCAGGTACACAGTTAACCATGCGTACGTTCCACGTGGGTGGTGCTGCGAGCCGAACCTCTGCTGCAAACAGTGTTCAAGTCCGTAACAAAGGTACTGTACGTTTCCACAACGTGAAAACTGTACAACATGCCAAAGGTCACTTGGTATCTGTTTCACGTTCAGGTGAAATTGGTATTGCGGATGACTTGGGACGTGAGCGCGAGCGTTATAAACTTCCTTACGGTGCAAGCATCTTGTTGAAAGATGGTGAAGCTGTGGAAGCTGGTGGTATCGTGGCGACTTGGGATCCACATACACATCCACTCGTTACCGAAGTTGCAGGTAAGGCACGTTTCAGCCAGATCGCTGATGGTGTAACTGCAACCTCTAAGACTGATGATGCAACAGGTATGACCACTGTTGAAATCTTGCCTGTAACAGCACGTCCTGCTTCTGGTAAAGATTTACGTCCTGCAATCGTGTTGGATACAACCGATGGCGGCGAACAGTTCTACTTCCTGCCACAAAACACAATTGTAACTGTCCGTGATGGCGAAACAATTGGTGTGGGTGACGTTATTGGTCGTGTACCACAGGAATCTTCACGTACCCGTGACATTACGGGTGGTCTGCCACGCGTAGCTGACTTGTTCGAAGCACGTAAGCCGAAAGAGCATGCGATCTTGGCAGAAGTGTCTGGTATCGTGAGCTTTGGTAAAGAGACCAAAGGTAAGAACCGTTTAGTGATCACACCAGATGATGGTTCGGAGATCTACGAAGAATTGATTCCAAAATGGCGTCAAATCAACGTGTTCGAAGGTGAGCATGTCAACCGTGGTGAGACTATTTCTGATGGTCCACAAAACCCACATGACATCTTACGCTTGAAAGGCGAAGTGGCATTGACCAACTACATCGTGAACGAAGTTCAGGACGTTTACCGTCTGCAAGGTGTAAAAATCAACGATAAGCACATTGAAGTTGTTGTACGTCAAATGTTGCGTAAAGTTGATATCACTGATGGTGGTGACACAAGCTTCATCAAGGGCGAGCAAGTGGATTACATCCGCGTTGTTCAGGAGAACCAGGCTGTCTTGGCTCAGAACAAGTTCCCAGCGAAGTTTGAACGTCAATTGATGGGTATCACCAAAGCGTCGCTTTCTACTGACTCATTCATCTCTGCTGCATCGTTCCAGGAAACAACACGCGTGTTAACTGAAGCTGCTGTAACAGGTAAAGAAGATGACTTACGTGGCTTGAAAGAAAACGTTGTTGTGGGTCGCTTGATCCCAGCAGGTACAGGTCTTGCGTATCACCTAGAGCGTCGTCGTCAGGAAGCGGAAGCTGCTGAATTTGAACTTCACAATGATTTCAGTGAAGTTGATCAGGCATTTAGTCAAGCGTTGAACTCAGACCAGTTCTAAGTTCCAGCAAATCAAAGAAGGCACCTTGCGGTGCCTTTTTTGTCGAAAAAACAAGCAAATGTTACAAAAACACATTACAGCATCAGCACTTGATTACTTAATCAGGGTAAATGCTTCATGAAAGCAGTCTATGCTACGTTCAATTGAGAGAGGAGAAGTTCTAATGAAAAAAGTGATGATGATTGCGGGTGTTGGTCTAATGTCAACCACATTGTTTGTGGGTTGCCAAAATGTAAGTCCAGAAAATAAGCGTATTGGTTCGGCTGCCATTGGTGGTGGTGCAGGTGGTGCTGTCGGAAAAGGTCTAGGCGGTAATATTGGCGCTGGACTGGGTGCGGCGATTGGTGCGGGTGTTGCTGCCAATGCAAAAGGTGCGAATAGTAAAAACACCAGAAACAGTGCGATTGGTGCTGGTGTGGGTGCGGCTCTGGGTGGCGCGGTTCTGGGGGGAGAGGCTGGTGCTGCGGTAGGTGGCGCACTGGGCGGTAGTGCTGGCGCAGCGTATGGTGAGAAAAAAGGCAAGTACTAAATACTAGAATTTAGAAGTACGCCAAGTATTGTTTAAAAATCAGGAAGAAGCCCTTGTCTAGGATAAGGGCTTCTTTTTGTCATTTAAAGCGTCAATTTAATGATGATAAAAATGGATAGTCTTTACAAAACATTAATCGATTGGGACATTCCAATAACACAATAAGATCAAACTCCCCATAAAAGAAGATTATGCTTTTTAGTAGAACCGAACAGGAGTGAGTATAGTCATGAAAAAAACAATGGGTTTAGTTTCTACTTTGATGTTATCGGCGGTGATGTTTACAGGCTGCCAGAATATGACCCCATCTGACCAGCGTATTGGTGCGGCGGCGCTTGGTGGTGCTGTCGGTGGTGGCGTAGGTAATCATGTGGGTGGTGGTCTTGGTGCAGGTGTCGGTGCGGCAGCTGGCGCAGGTGTCGGTGCAAACGCCAAGGGTGGTAGCAGCAATTCAACCACAAGCAGTGCCATTGGTGCAGGTATTGGTTCCGTAATCGGTAAATCAATCTTTGGTGGTGATTCTGGTGCTGCTATTGGTGGCGCAATCGGTGGTGGTGCTGGTGCAGCCATTCAGGAGAAGAAAAAATAAGTTTTATCTGATTGATTTAAAAATGCCTGCAACTGATTGCAGGCATTTTATTTGAAAAAAGACTGGTTAAGAGCTGGCTTTGGGTTTCTTACGACGGATGTATAAAACCTTTTCAACTTCTGCAATTCGCGTTCCCGCATCATCCACAATATTCAATGTATAGTTTCGAAACACAGATTCATGATTTTCAGCCAGTTGCTTAATTTCCGCAATTTCAGTGGCACTGAGCTGTATATCCGCATAGACGGTGCTGCGACCTGGTGACAGGAAATTAATCGAGGCACTTTTATCCCACACAATGTATTTATGGCCTAAATGGTGCATCAGGATCAGCATATAAAATGGGTCAACCATTGAATATAAACTGCCACCAAAATGTGTCCCAACAATGTTACGGTTTTTTCGGGTGAGCGGCATTTTGACACGGATGTGGTAATTGTCCAGATCAATGGTTTCAATTGCGATTCCTGCACCACGGTAAGGGGAGTAGTGGTTGATCATAAATTTGGAAACTACAGGAATGGTTCGAATTTTTTTGAAAATGTCTTTCATGGTCAATTTTTTTTCTTGCAACTCTATTCATACTCCATAAGTATCATTTTTATTGTATCGCTGGCAATGGCTGTTTTATGACCATGCCGACTGAAAACAAAATGGGAAGGAATTATGCAAGTACAAGTAAAAACCGTCACCACATCTGATCAGCAAACACTTTGTGTCAAAACATGGGGTGATGAGAAAAAGACACCATTGGTGCTGGTACATGGCTATCCAGACAATCAGGAAGTATGGGAACCGATTATTGAGAAGTTGGTAAATGACTATTTTGTCGTGACCTACGATGTTCGTGGTGCGGGGCTGTCTTCCATTCCTAAACGCATCAAGGATTATCGTTTACCACGTTTATCGCTGGATTTGCAGGAAGTGGTTGATCAGGTTCTGCCAAACCGTAGTTTCCATATGGCAGCGCATGACTGGGGTTCTCTACAGTCTTGGGAATCGGCAACTGAGCCAAAACTAAAGGGTCGCTTATTGTCCTATACCACCATTTCAGGACCTTGTCTGGACCACGCCTCTCTGTATCTACGTGAGAAATTTAAGTCTGCTCCAAGCAATGTCTTGAAGATGTTGACTAAATCATGGTACATCGGTGCATTCCATTTACCATTGCTTGCACCAACAGTATGGACATTCTTTAGTCCAGAGAAATGGGGCAAGATTTTAAGTGGTCTGGAGAAAAAACAGGATCTACCATTGAATGCCAATATTGTGGCGGATGGTAAATATGGAATTAACCTGTACCGTGCCAACTTTATTCCATCCTTGACCCAGCCACGCCAGCGTTATGCACAGTGTCCTGTACAGGCAATTGTGTTAAAGCGCGACGCGTTTGTCAGTCCTGAATACATTACGGAATCCATGCCAAAATGGGTGGAGAAGTTTGAATATACCGAGCTGGATGCCAATCACTGGGCAGTACTCAGCCAGCCAGAAAAGATTGCTGAACTGATCCGTCAATTTATCCAGCGTCAGGCGGCCTAAGGCTTTAGCGGATTATTCAGAATAAAAATCACATAAGAACGATCACAATTCGGCGATATTTTCAGCTAGGTTTTCATGAATCTGCTAGAATATCGCCTTTTCTTTGCTCCTGAATTTTTTCATGAATGCTGTTGTCATTGCGATTGCCGTGATGTTTATCCTGTCACTGGCACGCGTTTCTGTTGTTCTCACATTGGTGGTCTCCGCCATTATTGGCGGTCTGGTCGCAGGTCTAAGCCTTTCTCAAACGGTCGAAGCCTTTAATGCAGGGCTGGGGGATGGTGCTGAGGTTGCCTTGGCTTATGCTGTGCTCGGTGCTTTTGCCTTGGCGCTTTCAAAATCAGGCTTGCCTGATTTACTCGCCCATAAGCTGATTGGTTTATTAGGTATGGAAGCAGGGAAAAGTCAGGAAAAAAAGGTGAAATATCTTTTATTGACCATTTTACTGATTGCAGCTATTTTCTCCCAGAACCTGATTCCAGTGCATATTGCCTTTATTCCAGTATTGGTGCCGCCATTATTAAAGGTGATGAACCACCTAAAGCTGGACCGACGTGCAGCGGCGTGTGTACTGACGCTGGGTCTGGTTGGGACCTATATTTTTCTGCCAGTCGGTTTTGGTGCGATTTTCCTTGAACAGATTCTGATGGGGAATATCAACAAGATTGGTGCGGCCTATGGGCTGCATGTCGAGCGTGGCATGATGCCATTGGGGATGGCGATTCCTGTGCTGGGCATGGTGATTGGTACGCTGGTGGCGGTGTTTATCAGCTATCGAAAGCCACGCGACTATATTGACCGCTCAATTACCCCTGTCACCACCATTGACCTGGACAAGCCACTTCGGGCAACTGCACAGTCGGATTATGACTTGAAAGCGGATGCTGAAGAACTCAGGCATGAAGCAGAAAATGTACCTTATATCTCGAAGAAAACCATGTTGATGGCCCTGCTTGCCATCGCTTTAACCTTGGTGGCACAGTTGTATTCGGGTTCAATGATTCTGGGTGGTTTGGTCGGCTTTGCAGTACTGTCGGCATCTGGCATTTTTAAATGGCAGGATGCTGATGATGTGTTTGTACAGGGCATGCGTATGATGGCGCTGGTGGGCTTCATCATGATTTCGGCGGCGGGTTTTGCCTCAGTGATGACCCACACTGGTGATATTAACCATTTGGTGAATGGCGTGGTGCACATCATTGGTGACAATCATGCGTTGGCTGCATTCCTGATGCTGTTTATTGGTTTGTTTGTCACCATTGGCATTGGTTCTTCGTTCTCAAGTGTGCCTGTGCTGGCAGTGATTTATGTGCCTTTGTGTGTACAGTTTGGCTTCTCACCCTTGGCCACCATTGCGCTGATTGGAACAGCGGCGGCACTGGGGGATGCAGGTTCACCTGCCTCTGATTCGACTTTGGGACCAACCGCTGGTTTGGGTGTTGATGGTCAACATGATCACATTTGGGATACTGTTGTGCCAACATTTATACACTTTAATATCCCGCTGCTCATTTTTGGCTGGATTGCCGCAATGGTTTTATAATGAATAGAGAATGGTTCCATAAGGAACCATTTTTTATATTAAGAAATAATAAAATATCATTTATATTAAATATAATAATTATGTTTATTAAATAATAACTATATTTGTTTTAAACCACCTTAATATGAATAATTGCTATTTATTTATCATGGAAGAAATAAAGTGACATTTTTTGTATTTTATTGCTGTTTATTATATTAAGTTCTCATTTTATTTTGTAATAAAACTAAATTTATTTAGTGTATACTTTAAAAGATTTATTTTAAATATATCTTTAAGCTGGTTAATTCTGATAAAAATACTTGGTTTTCAATTGGTTAATCCTAGTAAATTGGTTTGATTTATAAATAATTACATATCTTTACAAATTTATATTGTTGTTAATCAGATGTTTGTAAAAATAATTAAATTGGTCGGAATTAACATGTATTGCATAAAATAAAAAGACATGATTATTATTAAATACAGATTGAAATTTTGATTAAAGAGGTTTTTTTAAATGCTAAAAAAATTATTAGTTATTACATTATTGGGGTTGTCTTCAACTGCATTTGCTGGCGGTTTTCAGGTTAAGGTAGGTGGCAGTGTAATTTCACCCACAGATGAGACAAAAATCACTGGCTTGGGCACTTTAAAGGCAGATTATGAATATGCATTTACCCCATCGGTAGAATATTTCCTGGGTGATACGCCATTTTCTGCGGAAATCTTGCTGGCAACTCCAATCTCACATGATGTGAGTCTGGATGGCACCAAGGTGGCAAAGCTTAAACATTTACCACCAACGATCACTGCAAAATATAACTTTAAAAATGCAACTGGCTTTACGCCATATATTGGGGTAGGTGGTACAGCTTTTGTGGCATGGGATGAGAAAGGTGTCGGTCCTTTGGCTGGGGATAAGGTAAAAGTAAAAGAAGACTTTGGTTTTGCTGGGCAGTTGGGTTTTACTTTCCAACCTGCCGATGCGAAAAACTGGGGTGTGTTCTTTGATGCGCGTTACGCACAGCTCAGCCCAGAAGTAAAAATAAATGGTACCAAACTCACCGATTTGGATATTAATCCAATGGTATACACACTGGGCTATAGTTATAAATTCTAAACCCAGCCTTTACATGAGGAGCCTCGCAGTTACGCGAGGCTTTTTTATTTTGCAATTTGGCTATAAAACAGATACAGGTTGAAAACATGGAGTTTTGTATGCTGGAAATAATTTAAAGTCGTGTGGAGTAAAGGGTATGAACAAACTGTTGGCCTATGGAGTATTGGTTTCCTTAATGGCCTTGCCACAGGCACATGCGGCAAGTTTCTCCTGTAAAGCCGCCAAATTAAAAGCCGAACAGCAAATCTGCCAGAATATTGGACTGAATGATGCTGATGTAAAACTGGCAACCACCTATCAGATTATCCTGCATGCATTGCCAATGGGCGGGCGGGATGCAGAAAAGGACAAGCAGTTCCAGTGGTTAAAGCAGCGTAACTCCTGTGGGGCCAATACACCATGCCTGAAACGTGCCTATGCACAGCGACAGTTGCAGCTTGACCAGTTGTTGCAGGATCGCGTGCTGAGTCACGGGCCATTTTAATGGTGGGCGCGTATAAAAAAATTTAGTCCTAAGGATTGAAAAATCATGGAAATACTCCATTCATAAATCATTCTAAATTTAAGCCTCACAAATAAGGAGTGATTTATGAGTGAACAAGCCTCAAAAAATTATAGTTTCCAAGCTGAAGTTGCTCAGTTATTGCATTTGGTGACGCATTCCCTCTATTCCAATCCTGAAATTTTCCTGCGTGAATTGATTTCCAATGCATCGGATGCCTGCGATAAGCTGCGTTTTGAGGGGATAAACCATCCTGAATATTATGAAAATGATCCAGACCTGCATGTTCGTGTCATTCTGGATAAAGACAACAAGACCTTGACCATTTCAGATAATGGTATTGGTTTAAGCCAGCAGGAAGCGATTGACAACCTTGGTACCATTGCAAAGTCAGGCACCAAGGACTTTATGTCCAAACTGACAGGTGACCAGAAAGCCGATGCGCAACTGATTGGCCAGTTTGGTGTGGGTTTCTATTCAGGCTTTATTGTTGCCGATAAAATCACGGTGGAGTCCCGTCGTGCGGGGCTGGATGCGGCCGAGGGGGTGCGCTGGATCAGTGGCGGTACAGGCGAGTTCGAAGTTCAGCAAATTGATAAAGCGAGCCGTGGTAGCGACATCATTCTGCATTTACGTGATGATGCGCTTGATTATCTTGAATCGTGGAAAGTCAAACAGATCGTCAATAAATATTCAGACCATATTAGCCTGCCAATCCAGATGCAAAAAGAAGTCTGGCAAGAGGAAGAGGTTACCGAGGGTGAAGAGCCTAAAGGCGGCCAGATGGTCAAAACCGATGAATGGGAAGTAATTAACTCAGCCAGTGCATTGTGGACCCGTAGCAAGAGCGAGATTACTGACGAACAGTATATAGAGTTCTATAAAAACCTCAGCCATGACTTTGCTGAGCCATTGGCATGGGCACACAACCGTGTTGAGGGCAGTACCGAATATACCCAGTTGCTGTATATCCCAAGTCAGGCGAAGCAGGACTTGTTTACCCGTGAGGCAAAGGCGGGCATCAAGCTCTATGTTAAACGTGTGTTCATCATGGACGAAGCAGACAATCTGATTCCAAACTATTTACGTTTTGTTCAGGGCGTGGTGGACAGTGCTGACCTACCATTGAATGTCAGCCGTGAATTGTTGCAGGAAAGCCGTGATGTCAAAACCATTCGTGAGGGCAATGCCCGCCGTGTTCTGACCCTGTTGGATGGCTTGGCAAAATCGGAAGATGAGAAAGACCAGGAAAAATTCAAGACGTTCTACACTGAATTTGGTTCAGTGTTAAAAGAAGGTTTGGGTGAAGATACGGGTAACCGTGAGCGTATCTTAAAGCTGTTACGTTATGCGACATCCACCAATGATGAAATCTCAACCTCTTTCGCTGACTATAAAGCCCGCATGAAAGAGGGGCAGAAAGCCATTTATTATGTGACAGCGGATAACTTAACCGCCGCGAAAAATTCACCACAGCTTGAAGTGTTCAAGAAGAAAGGCATTGAAGTCTTGTTGATGGCAGACCGCGTCGATGAGTGGGCAATGAATTTTGTCTTTGAATTTGATGGTACGCCATTACAGAACGTCTCTAAAGGTGCTGTGGATTTAGGTGATTTACAGGATGCGGATGAGAAAAAGGCGCTTGAGGAAGCGGCTGAACAGTTTAAACCTGTGGTGGAACGTTTAAGCACCTCATTGAAGGACAAAACCAAGGAAGTCCGTGTGACCACCCGTTTGGTTGACTCACCTGCATGTTTGGTCACCAGTGAGGGCGAACTCTCTCCACAGTTGATCCGTATGCTGAAACAGGCAGGTCAGGCGGTTCCTGAAAGCAAGCCGACTCTGGAAATTAACCCTGAACATCCATTGGTAAAAAAACTGGAAAGCTCAGCACAGTTTGATGACCTTGCCAACGTGATTTTTGATCAGGCGGTGATTGCTGAGGGGGGCTTGCCAGAAGACCCAGCGGCTTATGTCAAACGCATCAATAGCCTGTTGTTGAAGTAAGCCCTTAAATAATAAAAAACCTCTGATTCGTCAGAGGTTTTTTGTCTCTATGGATAACATTGAAGTTATCCACAGTTGTGCTGATGTTTTTATCAGAAGTGCATCTCAAAGGACATTTGATAGTTGAAATGATTGTCCTGTTTATCGGATGGAATATTTAAATAATTAATGTCGTTTTCCATAAAGATCCAGTTGCGCCAGACGGGGCGTTTCCAGGAAAAGTAAGGTCCCCATTCATTGACACGCAGCTCCCTGTTTTCATAGTCACCCGTACTGAAAACACCATAGCTAATATTGTTTTTGGACAGCAGCGATAGTTTCTGGAACGTACGGTTACTCCATGTATATTCTTCATTCTGGCTTTTAGAGACATTCAACTGGGTTGAAAACAGGCTGTGATATTTAAGCTGCTGGGTTAAATCCAGATTGGTTTCCGCATAGTTCTTGCTGCTTGAACCATAGCGGAAGATTTGTGCGGTATCCAGATGCATACCTGAGGCTAAGGCCCAGTTCTTCTTTGCTAAAAACTGGACATAAATATCTGTGTCAGAATTTGTGCCTAGATCAAGATCATTGTTAAAGGGTAGCCAGCCTGAAAGGGTTGACCAGCCTGCACTGATCGGATTTGCTGTGGGTATGGTTTTATGCGCACTATGCTTGCTATTTTTTCCCAGTTTTTTTATGGTTTGGGGCTGTTGTGCGCGTTGCCACAATGAGTCGTCGCCAAACACCTGCATGAGTTCCTGTCTGAGTTGTTCATCACCTGACTCATTGCTGGAGTCTACGGGCGTGGTGCAGGTTAAGGTGTGGATTAGGTGGTGTTGGCGTTGAAAAGAGCGTTTAGCGATGGAAATGGGTGAGTGAACCACATGCCTGCTTAAGGGTAAAAGTATGGGAAAGAATGGACTGAGTAGATAACCCAGACACAGGTTGCCAACAATCAAGAAATACACAGGCAAGGCGTATTGTTGATTCATGCTGAAATGCAGAAAAATAAAAGAGGATAAATATAGTAATCAAAGCTTAAACCTATATTTATTAAGGAAAGAATTTTTACAAATAAAAAAACCCAATCGCTATGTTGATTGGGCTTCTGTCTGGTTTAGCTGTGTTTAAAACAGGGTTTCAAGACGAATGAATGTGCTGACATAATGGTTACGGTCTTCGCGGTGGTCATTGAAGTAGTTCAGGTCGCCCTGCACATAGAACCATTCACGCCATAGCGGTTGACGCCATGAAACAAAAGGCCCCCAGCTATTGAGGCGCAGGTTGTTGTCATTGTAGTAACCACCAGTATAAATGCCATAGTTGAAATTGTTGTGGGCAAAAAATTGATGCTGGCGGAATGTCCTGTTTTCCCAGGTCAGGTCATCATCCTGTTCATCAGCATAGATCAGGCTAAACTGGTTGGATAAAAAAGGCTGGTTGGGACGTGCGTGGACCAGCTCCAGATTGGTACGCAGGTAGTTTTCACTGTCACTGCCATAACGATAAATCTGTTCGGCGTTGAAATGGAAGTCATTGCGTAGGGTCCAGTTTTTTTCAGCCCTTAAGCGTAGGTAGACATCATCACCTGAACGGATACCAATATCGGCATCGGTTTCAAAAGGCAGTCGCTTGGAGAAATTTGAAAAACGTAGCGCAATAGAGCCGTTGTTATCCCGCGCCTGTTTTGAATCAAGCCTTTTGCTGGAGTCCTGATTCGGTTGATTGTTGATGTTGGCAATATTGTTGTCAAACTCATCGTCCAGCGTATCATCACCGAAGACCAAACTCAGGCGTTTCTCCAAGGTGGGGAGTTTAATCTTCCCTCGAATACGGGGTTTCACCTCGTAATTGTCGTATTCATTCCAGTAATTATCGAGCATAAAGCGGATGGTGGCGGAAGCGGGCTTTTCTGGGTCTACCTCCCCAAACCAGTCATCAATCTTAACTGAGGTGCGGTCAGCCCATTCGCGGATATTGCGCTGTTTGCGGTCAATCCATGTCCTGTCTTCCGTTTCCGCCGTTGGCGGCACAATTGGCTGATTGGACTGCTCAGGAAAAACAGTTGGGGTCGCATCCACCCATTTTGGAATATAGTCCAGAAAATTTTCAGATGTCGCCGCTTCCGTCTGTGGAGGTTGGGGCTGTGGTGGATTCTGTGGCTCAGTGTTTGAAGCCGCATAGACCATGCTGGCTGAACCTAGAGAGCACGCCATAAAGCTATAAAATAAAGGTCGTGACACCATTTTTGGGAAAATCATCATAATGCAGGCTTATATATTGTTCTTGCCTCAACTCTTGATGATTTACTGAATAAAATCAAGTGATAGACACAAAAAGTAGTCATATCAACAAAGCTTGTTGACACTTGGTTGGAAGATGTTTCAGGGGTGGATGGTGAACAGGTCAATCAGTGGAAAATAATGGCTTGCAATAAAAGTCCATCATCTCCAACCACAACAGAATGTTGAAGGGAAAATGATGGACTGAGGGGGTAAAACTTAGGATGGTTTTAAGATGATTCTGAGGCCGCACTGCTTTCCAGTGCCTGATAAAGGTCATGTACAGAAATGGGTTGTGGCAGGCGACTAATTACCTGACGGATCAGTTGCCAGGTATATCCCTCGGCACGGTCCAGCAATAGGTATGGATAGGCCTGGTCTTCACTGGATAGCCTAACGCGTTCTGAACCGTGAATGATGCGGATTTTCTGGCGTTCCCTTAACAGAATAACAGGGGTCAGGAACGTTGCCGCAGTTTCCTCGAATGGAATGAATTTCTGAGTATTGATAAATGATACAGGGATATAAGGATATACCCGTTGGTCGCGCTGCCAGACCAAAGTGCCATTCATGACACATTCATTAAACAGGGTTTCATGCTGGTGGTAATGCTGCTTGAAATTTATCCAACTCGTCTGGTGGATCGAGCTGGTTCTGGTGTGACGCTGGTCGGTATAGGCCTGTAGGATGGTGGTCGCATATTCAATGTTGTGTGTACCCACAAGTACCACATAATGCGAGAACTGGCCCTGTGCATACAACTGCTCTGCAATAAAAACCTGTGCAGATTCCCAGATTGGTTGTGCGTCATTCTCTGCCTTGAGATAGAGCCAGTCAATTTTAATGTTCTGGTCAATGTCATTGTGCAGATCAACACGGTAAAGCGAAGGGAATGTACGTGCGTCAACACGTTCCAGGCGGCACAGCAAACCATCCAGATTGAAGTCTTTCAGTGCAATCGGCTTGGCCTTGTTCAGGTTCGCTGTAGGGCGCACATTCTGTTTAAAGCCTGATTTGGCACGCGTGGTGGTCGCTGTGGATGCAACAGGCTGGATTTTTTCCTGAATAATCGCTTCCAACTGTGACTGAAAGTTTTCGGTTTCTTCTCTCATTATCGACAGTGCATCCTTATGGGCTGCCTGATCTGAAAGGGCATCTGTTGAATTCTGATGTATGGGTTCCAGAACAGGAATCAGGTGTTCAAGCTCATCATCTGTTTTTACATAGTCGCTGGCATGGAGCTGTAGCCATTTTAACGCATCTTGGGATGAGTTCATCCACGGGCTTTTAAGGAAAGACAGGGCTGGGCGAATCACCCAGACTTGCCAGTGCTGTGCCTGACGTAACGCGGCCCAGCCCATGTCCCCAGAAGCGAACAGGGCATTCTCGACGCGCCCCATAAAGTTAAAGGTGCCACGGTAAGTCATGGCGTAGCCATAATCTGCGAGTTCTTCTGCGGAAAACTCTTCATTCTGGATAAATTGTTTAAACGGAATCAACTGGTCCTGAAAGGCAGGATCGTCACAAGATGCACAAATGTCTTTAATACGTTGTTTTGATTTTGCAATTTCAAAAAGCGAAGTTTTATTGTCATTGAGCCCATCAATGAGAGTTTTGAGCTCATCAACCAAAAGAGCTTTCTCTAATACGTCCATCGATAGTTTCCTTAGAGATAGGCTTGAGCCTGTTTTAAATAGTGAAGCAGTACAATATTGACAGCAATCTCTAACAGTTTGTATTCAGTTGTAGTCGTTGAAGTATGCTGTTTCGCCCACGTTACAAGCTGTTCAATGCATATTTGTTCTGGTTGGGTCTGACCGTTAATGAGGGCTTGTAACGCTTGCATTTCCATAACAAAAGAATGTCACTTTATGACGATTATAGAAGAAAACAATGCAAAATCCATAGCCTATGAGTTAGTAAAAAATCTCATTTAGCTATTCCAAATAGAGAAATTGTTCATGGTTTAGCTTTGAAAATAAAAACATTTTAAAAGTATGCATCGGTTAATTAGATCACAAAACTAAATTGTATCTGTAAATTTATGGCTGAGTTGTGACCAGCCGCACATATCTGCTGGTGAAAAGCCCAGCAAACAGGAGCGCTTAAAAAATGACGGAATGATGACCCTAGATAAAAGGTGGTTTTTTTATGATAAAAGGTTGATATAAAAAGAGATTATACAGGTCTGTATATGAATGGGTAAGCTTCGGCCTGACGTTGAAGCTTACCCAATGACCAGCATTATTAAGGTTTGATTTCGCAACTTTCATCATTACATTGCGCAGCATCATCCTGCTCAATTTCTGTTATTGCTGACTGGGCCTGTTGCAGCGCCTGCAAGAAAATCTCACGTGGTTGTGCGCCAGAAAGTGCGAGTTTCTGGTCAAACACGAAAAACGGCACCCCTGTGATGTTGAGCTGTTCGCGGGCAATTTTTTCGTCGTGACGAACAAAATCGGTCAGTTCATCTGAATCAAGCACATACTCGACTTCGGCATTGTCCAAACCAATCCGTGAGGCAATTTCCTCAACCACCTCACGCTCACCAATCGCCAGGCCCTCAGTCATGTAGGCATGGAAAAAGGCCTCTTCTGCCTCATTGCCCAGACCCTTGCTCTGTGCCAGATGGATGATGCGGTGGGCATTGAAGCTGTTGCCTGAGTTGGCTTTCTGCCACTGAAAATCAATGCCCTCAGTAGCCGCCATTGCAGCTACATTGCGTTCCATCTCCTCCATTTCGGCATAGCTTCGACCATATTTCCTGGCTAGGCGCTCAGTATTGGAACCCTCATGTTTTGCAGGCGCGTTTGGGTCCAGTTCATAACTGTGCCAATGCACCTCCAGTTCAATACCCGCCTCTGCCGCCACATGCTCAAGACGTTTTTTACCGATATAACAAAAAGGACAGACCACATCTGACCAAATATCCACACGCATGGCGTATCTCTTCAATTCTAGTTAAACAGATAATAGGGGCGAAGCCACTGAATTTAAAGCGATGAAAATGTAATGCTCCGTTACGAGAATTGAAATAAAAAATGATAAAACAGAGGCCTGTTATTGATTAGACTGGGTTTTACAACATAAAAAATATAATTAAATCTGGAGGCGATATGCGCCGTTTTTTATTCTTTCTTGCGCTCTTGGTGAGCTGTATCGGTTCTTTTTTCCTGTATCAACATCGTCTGCAACAACATGCGGTCAACAGTCAGCAAATGTTTGAGGTGGTGATGGCGGAGAAAATGCGTGAACTCTATGATCAGGCGCAAGACTGGTCAATTCCTGTAAAGCTGGATGTGCATGATCCACGTTTGTCGGGTGATTACAAGGTGATGTCTGAGTTCCTGCTCACCTACTGGATGCAAAACATTGAGGCGCGTAACCATTATTTACGGCAACTGAAAGAAGTGCACTGGGACACGTTTTTAGATGTGGAACGTTTGGATCAGGATCGCCAGCGGAATTATAGGGAAACAGAACAAATGCTGGCTGATGTGAATAAAATCTCAGCTGAATATGAACAGGAACGGCAGCATATCCAGTTACGCGCACTTGAGCAGGCAAAAAGTCTTGCGATCCACCATGATATGAGAAAGTCGCTGCAAGAAAAACTGGAGAACAACCTGAAAGCGGATAAGGCCCATGACATTTTCCCGATTGAGCAGCAGATCATTAGCAAGGCACAGGCCATGTTTGATATGCTGAAAAACAGTCAGTGGCAGCACAAAGATAAAACCATTCTTTTTCATGAGACCTCTCAGGTGAAAAAGTTTAATACGCTTTATCAGGAAGTTCTCAGGCTGAACAGCAAGATGGAAAAGATCAAGAAGAATAATGCCGAGGTGTTGGAAGAGGAACTGTAAGGCAACTGCAAATTATTATAAGGAAGCTCTAAATCAACCCATTCGAAATGAAGAATTTTAAGATATGAATTTATTAGAACTGTTTTATAAGGTGAGACCTTTTGTATTGCCTTATAAGTTACTGGTTGCGGTGACGCTGGTGCTGACACTGATCGGTGCCTTAACTGCACAGGTGAATGCGTTGACCTTGCAGTATGCGGTCGATCGCATCAATGCCGTGGTTGAATCGGGACAGGGCTTGAATGCAGGCGGGCATATTCTGGTCACCATCAGTGTGATTTTATTGTCTAAGGAAGTGATCAATATCTTTATCCAGTTTGGACAGAAATTTTTTGGGGAGAAGTTAAGGATTTTGGTTGCACAGGATGTGGCGCAGGCCATCATCGTCAAATTCCTGCAATATCGGCTGGCTTTCTTTACCCAGGATGACAATCAGGCAGGAAAATTGCAAACTCGTATTGATCGTGGTATTGGCTCCATTACCCGACTGGTTCAGATCTTCTTTATTGATATTTTTCCATTGTTTAGCAGTGCTATTATTGCACTGTGCCTGATGTTCTATGCCAATGTCTGGATTGGTTTGGTGGCGCTGTGCATTGTGCCGATTTATTTCTGGATTACCTTTAAGCAGGCGCAGAAACTGGGTGGAACACGGCGCAATTTACGTGATGGCCGCGAGCGTAAAAGTCAGGGTATTTTAAGTATTATTAATTCCATTACCGTGATTAAATCTTTTAACCGTGAACAAATCGAGGCGGAGAAACAGCTCAGCCTACAAAAACAGCTTACTGACAACCAGATGCATACCCGTCAGCTCAGCTTTCTGTTTGATGGACTAAAAACCTTTATTGAGCAGATTGGCGTGGTGTTTATTATCATCCTGACCGCTTATTTTGTGCTGGTTGGTGATATGAGCATTGGCATGATCATGTTTCATATCCTGCTGTTTAATAATGTGTCTGCCCCTATCCGTTCATTGCACCGCATCTATGATGAAGTAAATGACGCGATGATTTATGCGGAAAGCTTCTTCAAGATACTGGAAGCCGATGATGAAATCGAAACCTCTGGAGAGCTCAAACCACACCCGCTGACAGGCAGGTTTGAACTGAAACAGGTGAATTTTTACTATCCCAATGGCTTCCATGCACTGAAAGATATTAACCTGACCATACAGCCGAACAAGATCACTGCATTGGTGGGCTTGTCGGGGGCGGGTAAATCCACCCTGATCAGTTTATTGGATAAATTCTATTTACCTCAGTCAGGAGAAATCCTGCTCAATGGCACACCATTAACCGAGATTGATACCCAGTATTTGCGCGACCATATTGGTCTGGTGCTGCAAAAGAACCATATTTTTCAGGGCACCATTGAGGAAAATATTCGCTATGGCAAGATGGATGCAACACAGGACGAAATTATCCTTGCCGCTCAAAAAGCCTCCATCCATGAGCAGATTTTGAAGTTGCCACAGGCTTATCAGTCCAATGCCCTATTACTTTCGGGAGGGCAGCAGCAACGTATAGCCATTGCACGGATGTTCCTGAAAAATCCGCCAATTATTTTTCTGGATGAACCCACTGCAAGCCTTGATGCGATTGCAACCGAACAGATCAAGCATAGTCTGGATGAGATTAAGCAGGGCCGTACCGTGATCATTATCTCGCATAGCCTTTCCCAGATTATTGATGCCGATTATACCTATGTGATGCAGGACGGCATGATTGTGGAGCATGGTGAACACCACCAGCTTTACCAGCAACAGGGTGTGTATAAAAATATCTTTGATGCGATGGCAAAGAGCCTCAATATTGAGAAAATTTCCAAGACCTTTGAGGGCGATGATGAGGAAGAAACGCACAGTTAGCTATGTTCACCATCCCGTTGGAAAAGTCTTTATATTTTGGGATTAATCAAAAATCTTGTCCGCTGCCTGAAATGGCAAACTGACCACATCAATTGCAACGGCAAATGGCAGCAGAACCAGTTTTTCGAAAGGATTCATGCCAGATTTGGATGTATATCTTTCCTCTTTCTGGGTATAAATAGTGACCTGATAAGGCTTGCTTAAGGCTTTTAATGAAGTTAGGTTGTTTGCGGCAGGGTAGACCACACCCGCCAGCTTAACATCAAAGCAGAAGCGTTGCGCCTGCATCCGTTCGTCACTGGAGGAAGAACATTCCTTGGCGCCATTTTCAATAAAAAACTCCAGGTCTTTTTTGCCTAAATCCTCTTTAAGCTTTACATAGGAAAGTGGCAAGGTGCCCGAAAAATTTCCATCGTTCTTTTCAGAATAAAAGTTTAGATCCCGTGTGATCTGAATATTTTTAGGGTCAAGCTTGCTAATCAAGGTCACAAACTGGGAGCCACCCTGCGTGAGGATATAGCTATTCTTTTGTCCTGCAATCACGATGCTGTCTCTAGGTAAATTCAGGGCCGCTTGTGCAGGCCGTCCGAAAGCAACCACATTGTCTTCAACTAAAGTGATTTTGGTGGTTCGATTATAGGTTTTACCATCTTTGGTGATGAGGGTTTTGGTGGCGCAACCTGTTAAAAATGTGGCAATGATTGCTGCACCAAGTGTTGCCTTGCTTAGGGTCGAAGACATCCATTTACTCCTAATGTTTTGAATTCTAAATTAAAATAATGATTGATATTGATATAATCCTGAGGAAACAATAATAAAAAATATCCGTATAAGCGAGGGTTTTATCGATCAAATATGACCATATTTACAAAGATTAAACATGACCACTCTCAAACATGGATTTTATCTTTGGTTCAAATTTTAAATCACGGTGACCGTTTATCTGAGCCATACTGAATCGAACAGCACTTTGTTGTAGCCTATTCATAGATGCTTTTATTTAACTCACTGTTTTCTTATGGATGAGAGATATTTGGAGCAAGCGATGAACTTTCTAAAACGATCTGTCTTTCTTTCCCTATTTGCTTTTATGACGTTACTAACCGTGCAGGCAGAAGAGGTGACCACATTGCCAACGATTCGGGTTATGGCTGAATCCGAATTGCGTGAAGAAGTGGGACCTGTGCCATTTCAGGAAGACATGAAAGTGCGTCAGGCTTTGCAACACCGCATATATAAGACCCATAGCGATATGCAGAATGAGCCAATAAAAGAAACTACGGCGACAGTCGATTATCAGCCGAAAGTAGCCGATCCTGATCCATCGCAGATTCCATTGACATTGCAACCCTATAATATTTTTGCTGTGGCGGCGGGTTTTCAGTCATCAGACCCAACCAATGGGCTTTTTAAAATGTTGCAACCTTTTAATATTACTCGCGATAATGTCGATGGCATTCGTGATGGAACAATAAAAATTAATTTTGATGAGGTTCTGAGATTACAGCAGCAGATTCGTGATGGATTAAATAACTCTCAAAATAATTTGTGGATGCGTTAGCATTTGGATTGCATCTGAAATAAAAAATCCCTGCATAAAGTGAACTGCACCCCGAAAGTTGGACACTCTTAGTCTAATTTGAAGGGTGCTTTTTAATGGCTAAATACAACAAAGCATTAAAACTGAAAGTTGTTCAACATTACTTATCAGGTTATGGTTATCCAACAACCTCTAAGTTTTTTAATATTGACCAAAGTCTCGTTCGCCAATCGGTAGCTCAATATAATAAAAACGGTGAAGCAGCTTTTTCTGAAAAACAAAGACATCGGGTACTTTCTCTTGAAATTAAACTGGCAGTGATAGAGTCGGTTCAAACAGATGGTTTATCCGCTCGGGAAGCAATGATTAAATTCGACCTTAAAAGCCCATCACAGGTATTTAATTGGTTGCGTCAATATCGAGAGCAAGGTATAGATGGCTTAAAACCGAAGCCTAAAGGGCGAACCAAACTTATGCCTAAACCGATCAAACTGTCTAAGGCAGACCAAGATAAAACCCAAAAAGAGTTACTGGAAGAATTAGCATATTTACGTGCAGAGAATGCCTTTTTAAAAAAGCTGAAAGCCTTAAGGCTGGAACAGGAAGCAAAAGAAGCTGCCGAACAGCAGCGCTTGCAAGACTTATATCAGGATTAAGGCAAACCTACTCATTAAAGCATTTATTACATGCAGCCAAGATGTCACGCAGTACTTACTATTACCATGTGCAAATATATAAACATGAAGATCAAGATTATGATTTGAAAAAGAAAATCAGGGTAATCTATCATCAGCATAAAGGAAGATATGGTTATCGTAGGATTACCCTTGCCTTGAGGAATTTAGGTTTGGTGATCAATCATAAGTGTGTTCAACGATTGATGCAGTCTATGCAACTTAAATCACGTGTCAGAGCCACGAAATATCGCTCTTACAAAGGACAAGTGGGCAAGATTGCAGACAATGTATTACAACGTCAATTTAAGGCAGAACAGCCCAACCAGAAATGGGTAACTGATGTGACTGAGTTCAATGTTCGAGGTGAGAAGCTTTATCTATCACCAGTCATGGATTTATTTAATGGCGAAATCATAGCTTTCCATATTCAACGCAGACCAGTATTTGGATTGGTGAAAGATATGCTCAAGAAGGCTATAGATAAACTAAAACCTGATGACAAACCGATGATCCATTCAGATCAGGGATGGCAAAACCAAATGCATTATTATCAAGAACAATTGAAACAGAATGGCTTAACACAAAGTATGTCACGTAAAGGAAATTGTTTAGACAATGCCTCTATGGAAAGCTTCTTTGGAATACTGAAATCAGAGTGTTTTTATGGAGAAGAATTTAAATCCATTGATGAACTGGAACAAGTCGTGAAAAAATACATCCACTATTACAACCATGATCGAATCAAGGTGAAACTAAAAGGACTGAGTCCTGTACAGTACAGAAATCAGTCCTTAAAAACCACTTAATCAAACTGTCCAACTTATTGGGGTCAGATCAAAGCAGGGATTTTTCTTTTATCTTAGTGTTGATTAAACACGTTCGATAATGGTCGCGATACCTTGACCAAGACCGATACACATGGTTGCAAGACCGATTTGCGTATCCTGTTGTTCCATCACGTTCAACAATGTTGTTGTGATACGCGCACCAGAACAGCCCAATGGGTGACCCAATGCAATTGCACCACCGTTATGGTTGATGATGTCTTGCTTGTCATAGATACCCAAGCCTTTCATGACTGACAGGCCTTGAGCAGCAAATGCTTCATTCAATTCGATGGTTTGAATGTCAGCCATGCTGAGACCAGCACGCTTAAGCGCTTTTTGAGTTGCTGGAACTGGACCGTAACCCATGATCGCAGCATCACAACCTGCCACAGCCATTGAACGAATCACAGCACGTGGTTTTAAGCCAAGTGCCTGAGCGCGTTCAGCAGACATCAACAACATCGCAGAAGCACCATCAGACAAAGCTGAAGATGTTGCAGCAGTAACTGAACCGCCTTTCGGGTCAAATACAGGTTTCAATGCAGCAAAAGCTTCTAGGTTTGCATCTGGACGAATCACTTCATCGACATCGCAAAGCTCAAGGAAGCCTTCCTGGTTATGACCCAAGATGCCTACGATTTCGTTTTTGAAACGACCTTCCTGAGTTGCCGCCCACGCGCGAACGTGAGACTCAACACCAAACTTGTCCTGCTCTTCACGGCTAATGCCATTCATGCGACCCAACATTTCAGCGGTTAAGCCCATCATGTTCGATGCTTTGGCATAGTGTTTAGATGCTTCTGGGTTTAGGTCGATGCCGTGCATCATACCTACGTGGCCCATGTGCTCTACACCACCGATGATGAAGATATCACCTTGATTGGTTGCAATCTGTGCAGCAGCGGTGTGGATTGCCTGCATAGAGGAACCACAAAGACGGTTAACCGTTTGACCTGCAACAGTCTTAGGTAGGTCAGCAAGTAAACCAATGTTACGAGCAATGTTCATACCTTGCTCTAAAGTCTGGTTTACACAGCCCCAAATCACGTCTTCAACTTCATTTGGGTCAAACTGGTTACGGGCAACGAGGGCACGAACCAATTCAGCAGATAAACTGTCGGCACGTACATTGCGGAACATACCGTTACGTGATTTGCCCATAGCAGAACGAACGCCATCAACAATCACAACGTCACGTGGATTTAAATTAGCCATTCACGTCGCTCCTTAACCGTAGAATTTTGTGTTGTTAGCAGCCATGTCACGCAACATTTGTGGCGCTTCATAAGCCTTACCTAAGTGTGCATATTTGTCGCAAAGTGCAACGTATTCAGCAACACCTGTTTGGTCGATGTAACGGCATGGACCACCACGGAATGGAGGGAAACCGACACCCATGATCATTGCCATATCCGCTTCAGAAGCCGTTGCAACAATGTTGTCTTCCAGGCAACGAACGGTTTCGTTACAGAAAGCAAGCATCATGCGGTCAATGATTTCCTGGTTATCAAACTCACGTTTTTCACCAGTTACGAAAGGTGCAATCACTTCATATGCTGTTGGATCAACAGTTTTTGCTTTCTTACCTTTCTTGTCTAATACGTACTTATAGAAACCAACATCGTTCTTTTGACCAAGACGTTTTGCTTCGTACATCGCTTCAATCGCGCCTTTGTAGTCTGGCTTCATACGGTCAGGGAAACCTTCTGCCATGACTTCTGCACCATGAACACCTGTGTCGATACCCACAACGTCGATGAGGTAGGCAGGACCCATTGGCCAGCCAAACTTCGCCATCACATTGTCAACTTGCTGGAAGTCCGCACCGTCTTTTACAAGAAGATCGAACGCACCGAAGTAAGGGAACAATACACGGTTTACAAGGAAGCCTGGGCAATCGTTTACAACGATTGGTGTTTTACCCATTTTTTGGGCAAGTACAACAGTGGTTGCAATCGCTTCTTCAGACGTTTTCTCACCGCGAATCACTTCAACCAATGGCATCATGTGTACTGGGTTGAAGAAGTGCATACCTACGAAGTTTTCAGGACGTTGTAATGCTTTCGCCAAACGTGTAATTGAAATCGTAGATGTGTTAGATGCGATGATCGTGTTTTCACGAACATGCTTTTCAGTATCAGCAAGCACGATTTCTTTTACTTTTGGATTTTCAGTTACCGCTTCGATCACGATATCCACTTCTTTAAACTCGTCATAGCTTAAAGTTGGACGGATGCGAGCCAGTGTTTCACCCATTTGCGCAGGTTTCATTTTCTTGCGTTCAACTTGCTTGGTCAGCAAGCCATTCGCTTCTTTCATACCGAGTGCAAGTTGCGGGTTACCAATGTCTTTCATGATGATTGGTGTGCCTTTGCTTGCCGCCTGGTAAGCAATACCACCACCCATGATACCCGCACCTAATACCGCTGCTTGGTTGACTGGGTGAGCACCTTTCTCATATTTCTTGGCAGTTTTCTTCACAACTTGGTCATTGATGAATAAACCGATCAATGCGCCTGCCTGTGGTGTGATTGCTGCTTTGGCAAAACCTTGTGCTTCAGCTTTTAATGCGTCATCACGGGTTGAGTTCGCACCCGCCTGTAAAGAATCAAGCAAAAGTTTTGGCGCTGGATATTGCGCAGGGTTTGCTTTTGACAATACCGCACCTTTCGCAGTATTGAACGCCATCATTTGTTCCAATGTGTCCAACTTGATTGCGTCTAGTTTTTCCTGACGTTTTGCTTTCCAGTCAAAACGGCCAGCAATCGCTTGCTTAACCAAGTCAACCGCAGCGTCCTGTAGCTTGTCAGCAGCAACAACCGCATCTACAGCACCATCTTTCAGTGCAGCGGCAGGCTTCTTGGGATTCGCCATTGCCATCCATTCAACGGCATTGTCGATACCGATTAAACGGCTTAAACGTACGCTACCACCAAAACCAGGATAGATACCAAGTTTGATTTCTGGTAAGCCAACCTGTGCCTGTTCTGACATGACGCGATAGTCACATACCAGACACATTTCAAAACCGCCACCCAATGCTGTGCCGTTGATTGCAGCAACTTTAGGAATGTCTAAATCTTCAAAGCTGTTGAAGATTTCATGGACAGGCATAAGCCAGTCAACAATCGCCTGTTCACCTGCCGCGAAGTTGTCGCCAAATTCAGTGATGTCTGCACCCACGATAAATGTTGATTTACCAGAGGTAACAACTAAGCCTTTAATGTCGTTATTGGCTTTAACTGCAGCAATCGCTGCCTGGAAGTCTTCAATGGTTGCACGGTTAAATTTATTAACCGACTCACCTTGTAAGTCAAAGCGGAATTCTGCAATTCCGTCCGCAAGCATTTGGACGGTAATGGCATTGCCAGCGTGGATCATGCCTGATCTCCTTGTTGTGGAGGATTCTAAGTTGATGTCATAAAGCTTATGCGCCTGAAAGGGCGCAAAAATGCTTCGCTAATCTTACGATAACTATATCCAAAAAGAACATAACAAGTTGTATCAAGCCGTGACGCGAGGGTCATCAATTTGTTGTAACTCATCCATTGTGTGAATCAGCTAGGCCATAAAAATGGGATAACAATGTGTTCCACTTTCTTCAAAGATGGGTTGGGATAAAAAATGAATATCGTTTTTGTCCGATTTAAGTAAGGCAAATTGGTATTTAAATACTTAAATTTGGTAGAATAGTCGACTTATTTTTTGTGTGCGATTTGGAAGGTTTGCGATCAAATTGGCATTGGGTTTTCATCTGGGCAGATAGAGTAAGTTATGATTAAGTGGATCATATTAGCGATATTTATCATCTCTGCGCTGTATATTCAGCGCCGTGGTAAAGTGAAACATTCGTTTTATCGTCAGTTTTTTGACCATTCAACCATTCTCGCACCCATTAATTTTTTAATGTACCTTTTTTCCAGAGTGCCAAACCAACCGTATATCGACACCCAGTATTTCAAGGACCTAAAGGTTCTGGATGAAAACTGGGAAATGATTCGTGATGAGGCCAAGGCCTTATATGACAAGGGTGGCATTAAGGCATCCAGTAGCTATGATGACTTGGGTTTTAACTCTTTCTTTAAAACAGGCTGGAAACGCTTTTACCTGAAATGGTATGACTCGGCACATCCATCTGCGGCCGAACTCTGCCCGAAAACAACAGCTTTATTAAAGACATTACCTAGCATTAAGGCGGCAATGTTTACCGAGCTTGCACCAGATAGCCGTCTGGTACGCCATCGTGACCCTTATGCAGGTTCATTGCGTTACCATCTGGGTTTAATAACACCCAATGATGATCGCTGCTTTATTGATGTTGATGGGGAGCGTTATTCATGGCGTGACGGTGAAAGTGTGGTGTTCGATGAAACCTATATTCACTATGCGGAAAATACCACTGACCAGAACCGTATTATCTTTTTCGCTGACGTGGAACGCCCATTAAAAACCCGTTTTATGGAAAAGTTTAACCACTGGTTTGGAAAAAGTGTCATGACCGCAGCCAGTTCACCCAATGAAGCAGGTGACCAAACAGGTGGTTTAAACAAGGCTTTTGGCTATATTTATCAAATTCGTATCAAGGCCAAAGCGTTAAAGGCTAAAAATCGTCAGCTTTACTATTTCCTGAAATGGTTCATCATGCTGGGACTGTTTTTCCTGATCTTTATTCGACCTTACGTTTTTTAATCCTTGATTTAACGCCCAAAAGGGCGTTTTTTAATGCAGCAAATAAGTAGTAATTTGTTTAACCAGATTGTAACAGATGGTCTAATTCAGGATAATCTGACTGGTTTTTATGAAGAGAAATGATAATGAAAAAACAACTATTGATTTGCATGGGTGTGCTTGGACTTACAGCATGTGGCGGTGGAGATGACGCAATTTATGAGATCGTTGACCCATCCAGCAAGGCTTCTTTTTTTAGTTATGATATTGCCACTGCAAAGGCAGGAGATGATTTAACGAAAAAAACTTATCAGGTCGATAAAGATAAAAATTTCATCGTAAATTATTCTCAGGCACCAAAACTGCAAACGGAAGCAACCCGCAATTTCCTAACCAAAGATGAGCTATCCCAGATTTCCCCGCCGCAAAACACCACTGGTGCATATTGGGTTGGAGACAATGCAATATTCAATGATACAGTGCTGGAATATGAACCTTATAATTTTGGAAACAAAACGCCATTCAAGCTAAGTTATCAGTTGAAGAAGATTGATTTGTCTGGTCAGGAGATCGCGGATTATCTGGACTATTTCTATACACAAGCTCAGCGCTCAACGAAAGTGGGTGACACCACACTTGGCCTAATTAAAAGCTTAACCGTGGCAACCACAGACAAGTTCCCCAACAATTCTGTGTGCTGGCAGAAACAGGTACAACTGAGTACTCAGGATTATATCGAGTTTTATCCAACCCAGGCCCTTGACCATGTCAGCACCAACAGCACTGTTTTAGGTGCAGGAACTTGGCAAAATGCAGGCTGGACTGTTTACCAGCCAAGTGATACGCAGAACCTGGCCGATACACGTGTACTGTATCAAAACAAGGAGTATTGGGGATTTGCACATGCACAAAAGGAGGTGAATGATGCTCAACCGAATAGTGTGCTGGCCTGTGACTTCTTTAATGACACTGCATTCAAGAGTGTGGATAAGGTGCTGAATAAGGTTTTCTAATTCGATACTTGCCAGCTATGTCGGAAAGATGGATTTCAGTTGACCAGACTTGAAATTCATCTACTCAGGCTACATCATCAAAACATTACTGATGATGAAAGTCTGCTGTGAATTCAAACGCGCGTGAACACATTGAAAAAATCCTGACCCACATGACCCAACTGCCAGGTGTCTATAAGATGCTGGGCAAGGATGGCGAGTTGCTGTACGTGGGCAAGGCAAAAAACCTAAAAAACCGTGTATCAAGTTACTTTGTTAAAACCATTGAACATCCCAAAACACAGGCATTGGTTGCTCGTATCTATGATATTGAGACACTGGTTGTCCGTTCTGAAACCGAAGCGCTGCTGCTTGAACAAAACCTGATTAAACTGCATCGTCCGCCATACAACATTATGCTGCGCGATGATAAATCCTATGTCTATATCTTTGTTTCGGCAGACAAGCCCTATCCCCGCATTGCCAGTGGACGTGGCAAGGGCAAGCATCAGGTCGGCAAGTTTTTTGGGCCTTATCCAAGTGCCTATAGCGCAAGGGATACCTTACTGATTCTGCAAAAACTGTTTAATGTGCGTCAGTGTGAAAATAGCTATTTTTCCCAGCGCAAGCGTCCCTGCCTGCAATATCAGATCAAGCGCTGTACCGCACCGTGTGTAGGCCTGATCAGCCCAGAAGAATATAAAGAAGATGTCGATAACTCGATCCGTTTTCTACAGGGTGATACCAAGGAGCTGAATCAGGAACTGATTGGGAAAATGGAACAGGCTGCGGAAGCACTGGAATTTGAAAAAGCGGTGTTTTATCGGGACCGTTTGGCCTTGCTACGTGAGGTTCAGGCACAGCAGGCGGTATTTAAGATCAAGGGTGAGGCCGATATTTTGGCGATTGCCCATCAGGCAGGCGTAACCTGCGTCCAGATCATGTATGTGCGCAATGGACGTATGCTGGGCGGAAAAAGTTATTTTCCTGATATGTTGGGAGATGACTTGGGCCAGATGCTCAGTGATTTTATGGCCAACTTCTATTTTCAGGTGGCGGATGAGGTGCCAACTGAGTTGATTGTGAATGTCGATGTGCCTGACCGAATACAGCTTGAAGAGGCCTTGCAGCAAACCTTTAATAAAAAGGTGCAGATTAAATATAAAGTGCGTGAAACGCGGGCAGAATGGCAAGAGTTGGCACAGATGAATGTACAGCATGCCATTAAAGGCAAACTCAGCAACCATTTGGAGTTAAGTGAACGCTTTTATCAACTTGAGCAGGTGGTGGGTCGTCCCATTGACCGAATTGAGTGTTTTGATATTAGTCATACCATGGGTGAGGCACCGATTGCCTCCTGTGTGGTGTTTGATCAGGGCGGCGCGAGAAAGCGAGATTATCGTCAGTTTGCGATTCAGGATATTACAGGTGGCGATGACTATGCTGCGATGCGCCAGGCACTGATCCGCCGCTATAAAAAGAATATGTTGCCTGATCTGCTCCTGATTGATGGCGGTAAGGGGCAACTGCATATGGCAATGGACGTGATGCAGGAACTTCAGCTTGATGCTTTTATGATAGGTGTGTCCAAGGGAGAGGGGCGTAAGCCTGGTTTGGAGACACTGCACTTTACCGATGGCACCAAGATTCAGCTTTCGGAAGACCACAAGGCTCTTCACCTGATCCAGCAGGTTCGGGATGAGGCGCACCGCTTTGCCATCACCAAGCATCGGGCCAAACGGGACAAGCGCCGTAGCAGTTCTGTGCTGGAAGCCATTCCAGGGTTGGGACCTAAACGCCGTCGTGATCTTTTAACTCATTTTGGTGGGATTCAGGGTGTACTGAAAGCCTCGGAAAAAGAATTGATGCTGGTACCAGGCCTGGGAGAAGTGATGGCACGGACAATTTATAAAATTCTGCATGAGTAAATTGACTAAATTGCTCAGTGACTGGTGCGTCAATGATCATTCACAACCGTACAAAAACGTTTAAAGATAAATTTTTTAACGCTTAGGAAAAAATGATGTCATTGCTTCCGCTGTATCAACAGGTTGAACAACAGGAATGGGTTGATATTCCATCAGGCTGGCTACAGGGCCGCACCGTGTTTGGTGGTCTGATTGCTGGGCTTCTCATTCAAAAGGCGCTGAGCGTGGTGCAGGATACGGCAAAACAGTTGTTAAGCTGTAACGTGACCTTTGTTGGCCCTGTACAGGAGGGGCAGGCAAAACTCACGGCTGAGATTTTGCGGCAGGGCAAGTCAGTGACAACACTTGAGGTGCGTTTGTGGCAGGAAGATGCCGTACAAAGTATTTTGGTGGCAAGTTTTGGTTCAGCCCGTGAATCCCGCATCAATGTTCATAACCTGCCACAGGTTCCTGATTATCCGAGTCCTGAGCAACTGGATAAAACAGCCTATATTGAGGGCTTGATGCCACAATGTTTACAGCAATTTGAACTGTGTTGGGCTGAGGGAAGCTATCCAATGGCGGGAAGTAAACTGCCAGATTTTGGTGGTTGGAGCCGTTTTGCACCACATCGTCATGACAACCGTGAAATGCAGTTGGCTGACCTGTTTGCACTCATGGACGTTTGGCCACCTGGGGTGTTGCCCATGTTTAAAACCCCAGCACCTGCGAGTTCCTTAAGCTGGCAGATTACCTATCTGCATCCAATTGCCAATCAGGTTCAGGACTGGTTCAAATACAAGGTGGTGACTGAGTTTGCTGAACACGGCTATTCAACCGAATATGCCTACTTGTGGGACCGTGAAAACCGTTTAATCGCTGTGCTGAGACAGACAGTGGCTGTATTTGCCTGAACTAACGGTAGCATCGGATGAGTTAAAATATAAACGGGCGTTCATCGACACTGCGGTGTATTTCGTATAAAGTTGCTAAGGGTCTGTTGATATTTCAGCCATGCCTTGCGTTATAGGCTAAAACCACACAAACAAGGCATGAAACGCAGGCAATGGCGATTCCCTTGTCAAGTTTCATAACGAAGTTTGAGGTAGTTTTAGCCATAACCCTGCGGGACAGGGACATTTTTTGCCGCTACTGCGTTATGCCTTATTCGTTTAGAATAGCTAAATCTCATAAGTCATGCCTTGTACCGTCTAAAAAATGTCCTCTGTCGCAAGTATCTGTGAAATATCAACTGACCCTATGATGGATACAATCTCAGCACATCCTATATTTATAGCGAATATATGTATTGGATGCGAACAACATGGCGGTGTTTATGAGCACAGGGCGAATCCTGAACATTCCTAATATTTTAACTTTGGCGCGTATTGCCCTTATTCCCGTATTTTTGGCAATTGCCTATTGGCCGCCTGCCATTGGGATTGCTGAGCATCATGGGGGAATGATGCGTCATGTGATATTGACCGCCATATTTGTGCTGGCGGCTATCACTGACTGGTTTGATGGCTATCTGGCCAGAACACTGAATCAGACCTCTGCCTTTGGACGTTTCCTTGATCCTGTTGCCGATAAGTTGATGGTTGCGGCGGCATTGATTGTACTGGTGCAATGGCAACCGACCATTTCAATGGCTTTTGCGGCGATCGTGATTATTTCCCGTGAAATCACCGTGTCTGCGCTACGTGAATGGATGGCGGAACTGGGTGCCCGTACCAGTGTGGCAGTGTCGACTGTGGGTAAATATAAAACCGCTTTCCAGATGATTGCGATCAGTGTCTTTCTATTAAACTGGAAACCACTGGAAATGTGGGCCTATGCCTTGCTTTATGCGGCAGTAATTTTGACGTTGTGGTCGATGTTTATTTATATGAAAGCAGCATGGCCCTATCTGAAACAGCCTTAACTATTTTTCTGTAGAGCTGTATAAATGAAAGCCTTTCTTTTGAAAGGCTTTTTTATATTTGATCATAAAAAACAGACAAGAAAAAAGCCCATAACAACGATGAGCTTAGTTCTCTAACTCTAAGGAAAAGTCATGCTCTTTTGGGGAGAGTATGCTGAAGAAAAGAATCATCATATGAGAATTTGTTGATATTTACAACGCATAAAAATGTAAATATTTTTTAATATTCTCAGGTTTAATTTCCCTGACTTTCAGAAAGGGTGGCAAATTTATGCTCAATCTGTGCAGCATTGCCTTGCAAGATTTCAATCAGCTTTTGAATGTTCAGAAAGTCAAAACGGTTCTTTGAGGCAACCAACGTCAATGCAATGGGTGCTTCCTTGCTTGAGAAACGAATTGGCACTGAAAGGCCACAAACCATCGGGTCAATCTCACCCTGTGATAAATAAAAGCCCTGTTTCTTAATTTTTCGCATCTGCTGCATAAACTCATCAGCATTATGGGCAAAGCCAACCTGAGATAGTTCCTGGGTAAACTGTTGATAGTAGGCCTGAATCCGTTGCTTGGTTAAATGGGCAATCACGATTTTTGGAGAGGCTCCGACATATACAGGACGCGGACAGCCCCTGCCATATGAGATGAGTTCCGCTTCCTTAAAGGTTTCATGGTGCAGGTCGATGCAATAGTCATGGTTTAGGTAGGTCAGCAGGCAGCACAGTTCGGTACGTTCCACAATATCCCGCATAAAGGGGATGCTGATCTGCACCAATGGGTCGGTACTGTGTGAAATATAATCCAGTACGGCAATTTTAGAACCTAAAGTGTAGTCACCTGATGTACCACTGATCCGCTTTAACATATCAGTTGACACCAGTTCCTTGAGGTAACGGTAGGCGGTTGGTTTGGAAAGACCGAGCTCATCACAAATGATATCGACATTGATAATCGGGCGTGAAACTGAAAACAAGTCCAGCACGGTGAGAATTTTACCAAAACTCGAAATTGCCATGATGAGACATCTACTCCTTAAAATAACCTTAAAACCGAACTTTTATTGCTTTATAACAGAAAAATTTAAGGTCGGATATGGACTTTTGGACTTGATCGGCAGGCAAGATTAAATTAATGCTTCTGCTGAGAAAATCAGGGTGTTTTAAAAGTATTATTTTAAATTAAATTTGTAAATTATCAAATAGTGATAATTTGTCTTGACTAATGTGCTGGGTTTTGAAAAAATTGTCAGTGCAATGTCTTTATTGGATAATTATTTTTAGGCTCATGCTGCAAAAACTCCAATCATTGTGCATCACTTCAAATCATCAGTTCTCACCTTGTCAAAGCAATCTGGTTGTTTCCAGATTGGCTGATTCTGCCGTCACGTTTATATGTGAGGTAGATGATCGGGGCGGTAGACTGATCCTGAATTGAGACACGTTCATGTTATTTAAACAGTTGTTGGCTTTTCGCCCGAGCCGACTTGACCTCATTTTTGCCTGCAAAACATTTGTGGCAGGTATGTTGGCGCTGTTTGTCTCATTTGAGCTGGATTTGATTAATCCAATGTGGTCGATTGGAACAGTGATGATCATTGCCAATCCCTATTCAGGCATGGTGTCCTCAAAATGTGTCTACCGCCTGATTGGTACGCTTGCAGGGGCAATGATTGCCTTGCTGTTGACACCACATTTTATTAATACGCCGTGGCTGTTTACCGTTGTGCTGTCCTTATGGGTTGGCTTTGCTTTATATATTTCATTGCTGGACCGCACACCACGTAGTTACGTGTTTATGCTGGCGGGATACTCAACCGCAATGATTGTCTATAACGCCATTACCTATATGGACACTTACAATATCTTTGATATTGCTTTGGCCCGTGTACTGGAAATTTCAGTGGGGGTCATTTCAACCGCTGTGGTTTCAGCCACATTCTTTCCCGTTCATGTGGGTGCTATGATTAAGCAGCGTGTCAATAAAACCCTGAATGATCTGGAAAGTACTTTTGAGAAGCTGGTGATGATTCAGGAGTCGCCAGATAGTTACACTCAGGTTTTGTCCGTAATTACCCGTGATGCCTCGGATATCCATGCCTTGGCGGTGCATCTAGCCTATGAAAAAGGTGAACTCAAAGGCATGACCAAACCGTTGCAGGAAATGCTGCATCAGGTTTCACTGGTGGTTGCCAACCTTGTCGCCTTATCCCAGCGGGTCAAACAGCTTGAGCAAATGCAACTGACCAGTCTTTCGCCACATTTAAACGTAATTCGTCAGGATGCCTTGGCTTTTTTAAAGCAGGAACGAACATTAACGGCTATGGATTTGCAAGGCTTGCCAAACAGGTTTGAACAGGATTTTGCCGAACTGATCTTGATGGCAACGCCTGAGCAGCAAATTGTATTGGCTGCATTGAAGATGGATGTGCGCCATTTTATTACCAATATTCTGGCAGTGAAGCTGCTGTGGCAACAGATTCAGCAAGGCAATAAAGAGATTCCTGCGGAAATCACGGCAATGACCACCAAATATCCAAGTTTGCACCGCGATCATGGTATTGCGATTCGGGGTGGAATCAGTGCGGTCTTGATTACCTTTATTGTCACTGCCGCATGGATTCTTTCAGGCTGGAAAGCAGGTTTTATGATGGCGCAGATGGGTGCAATTACCGCCTGTATCTTAACGGCTTTGGACAATCCTGTGCCTGTACTGCGGATTTTCATTTGGGGCAGTATTGTCTCGGCGGGTCTGGTGTTTGTATATGCCTTTGGGATATTTCCGCATATCACGGCATTTTGGCAACTGGCCTTGGTTTTATTCCCAGTGTTTCTGGTGGCTGTCACAATGATGGCCAATCAGATGCTGATGCCGATTGGTATGGTGCTTGGAATTAACACCATGATGGGGCTGAATCTACATAATAAATACACCATTGATGCAGTGTCCTATCTGGACAGCTCATTTGCAATGATTCTGGGGGTATTGGTTTCACTGATTGTGATTGACCTTGTACGTGCCGTTTCACCCGACACCAGCGCGACCCGAATTTTGGCCCTGCATTACCAGGCCATGCGTCAGGCAATTAACCTGTCCTATGGCAGTGACTTCAAGATTCATTTACGCAGCATGCTGGACCGTGTTGGGGTGCTGAATACCAAGATGGTACAGAATCCAGAGATCAAGACCTCAATCCAGAATGCATTGATTGAGAGTAGTTCAATTATTGATTTGGTGCGTTTGCAGGAAATCAGCCAGAAGTTGCCTCAATTCGATGATTTACAGTATGCCGTCAAGCTATTGCAACAGCAGCTTGCTGAATACTTTCAATCACAGGAGGCGCAGCTTTCGCTGAATCATTTTCCAATACAGATTGTGCAGCAGATAGAGGTCTTACAGGGCATTGCAGAACAGATTGAAGATAGGCAATTGCGTCAACGGTTGCTGATTTCCCTTAACAATATTTGCAAAAGTATTGGGCATATTTCAACAGAACAGAAGTATTCGGAAATGTATGGCTTAGGTGTGTCCCATGGGTGAAATGAATATTTATGGGATCTATTTTCCTATCTTATTGGTGCAGGCCATTATTGCCTATGTGTTGTTTAAGGTCATGAGTCCATTGATTGACCGTCTAGTGGTGAAAGGCTGGATTGCACTGCCCAGTATTTTCAATCTGTGCTTCTACCTGGGGTTGCTATTGCTGGTGCATGGGCTGTTTGTCTGGTTGTGGATATAAGGTTTTTAAATAGATTCTTCATGAAATTGAACAAGCTGGAAATAAGTGTGAAAGGTGATCAACATGAATGCATTTGATGTGCGCAAAGTCATACGTCCGATTGTATTACTGGTGGCGGTTTTCATTGCGGTTTATGCGGTGGTGCATTTATGGAATTACTACAATGCCGCACCGTGGACGCGTGATGGACGTGTGCGTGGCGATGTGGTTCAGGTTGCCTCTGATGTCAATGGTCTGGTGACAGAGGTACTGGTACAGGACAACCAGACCGTGAAAAAGGGGCAGGTGCTTTTTAAGGTTGATGTTGCACGTCAGGCACTTGATGTTGAGCAGGCCAGGTCTGATCTGGCTAAAGCCAAAGCAGGATTGGCTCAGGCACATGCAAATCTGGCAGGTGCCAAAGCCAGTCTGGTCAAGACAGAAGCCAATATGAAATTGGCGGAAAAGAATGCGGCACGCTATGCCAGCCTGATGGATGGTGCGATTTCCAAAAAGGAACAGGATCAGGTTTTTGCAACGCGTGATCAGGCCATTGCCGAGCGAGAGCAACTGGTGGCAAGCATTGAGCAGGCCAATGCCGCTATTCAGCAGCAACAGGCCCTGATTGAGGTTGCCAATAGCAATCTACATTTGGCGCAGTTGAATTTACAGCGTTCAGAAGTGGTTGCACCAGCGGATGGTACCTTATCGAACTTTGATTTGCGTGTCGGTAATTATGTGAAAGTGGGGCAGGCGGTTGCGGCCTTGCTTGATCGTCATCAACTGTATGTGGTGGGTTATTTTGAGGAGACCAAACTCAATCGTATTCATGTGGGAGATCAGGCCACAGTACAGCTCATGGGAGATCACCAGAAAATTCGTGGGCATGTGCAGGGCATTGCAATGGGAATTGAAGATCGTGAGCGTTCAGGTAGCTCCAATTTATTGGCAAATGTGAATCCCACCTTTAGCTGGGTACGTTTGGCCCAGCGTGTGCCAGTGAAAATTGTGCTGGATGAGCAACCACAGAATCCGTTGGCCTTTGTTTCAGGACGAACAGCAACGGTTAGAATTATTGAAAAATGATCAAGGTATAATCCCAGCAGGATCACGATACCAGCTTTGAATCAGTAGTGCAGCAGCAAAACTATCCGCTGATAAACGTTTGGCTCGGCCTTGTTCCTGATAAAATTCGAGTTCTTGCCTTGCTTCACGGGTGGTGAGACGTTCATCCACCATCCATGTTTCAATATTGGTCTGATGGCGTAAACGCCGTGCAAACTTACGCGCACGCGCTGACAGTTCAGACTCAGTTTCATCCATATTCAATGGCAAACCCACCAAAAACAGATTTGGTTGCCATTCTCTGACCAGTTTTAACAATTGATTCCAGTCAGGAATACCATCTTTCATGGCAAATAATGGCAGGGGAGTGGCACTTTCAATAGTGGATTGACCAATTGCCATCCCCATTTTTTGGGTACCAAAATCAAAAGCCATGATGGATTGGGACGCTTGCATATCAGGCATGACCAATCTCGGAAGCAAACCAGATACGGTCTACCCCAATTTTTTTATAGGCGGCATCCCAGCGGTCGTCATAAGGCAAGTTGAAAATCAGGTCCATGTCGGATTCACAGATTAGCCAGTCACCCCGTGCAATTTCTTCCTCAAGCTGGTTTTTGCTCCAGCTCGCATAGCCTAACGCAATCTGGTAACGCCCCACACCTTCGTTATGGGCAATCGCATCCAGAATATCCTTGCTGGTGGTGATACAGACATTCTCTCCAACCGCAATCGACGAGTGCCAGGTTGGTTGGCCCGTATGCAGCACAAAGCCAGCTTCAGGACGTAAAGGGCCACCCTGCAAAACCGCATGTGGCTGTACGTTGTCTGCATCGATCTCCAAATCGTTGAGAAGTTCCCTGATCTGTAGGTTTGATGGGCGATTAATCACGATGCCCTGAGCACCATCCTCATCATGACGAGCAACATAAATGACTGTGTTTGCAAAGAAGTCATCTGCCATGTCTGGTGGAGCGATAAGACAACGGTGAGTTAAATATTGTTTCGTCACCTAGGCGGTTCTCCATCAAAACAAGTCCCACTTTAAAAAGGGGGATTTAGGGGGATTAAATAATAGGTTGTTTTTATCAACATACAAGAGTTGATCGGATTTCGCCAATCATTTTCTGATATTTTGTCGCATAAGCTAGGCTGACTGGAATTTGAGCTGACGTAACTGTCTGGCGTGCTGCAAGGTGGTTTCGCTAATTTCAACACCACCAGACATGCGGGCAAGCTCCAGAATACGCTGTTCTTCATCCAGTTCAATGATGGTGCTGCTGGCGGGGTCGGTCTGTTGTTTCTTCACCAGTAAATGCTGGTCAGACTGTGCCGCAACCTGGGCCTGATGGGTGATACAAAGCAACTGTACGTGCTGTGCCAAGTCAGCCAATAAACGCCCCACCACTTCAGCCGTACCACCACTAATCCCGACATCGATTTCGTCAAATACCAACACCTCAGATTCGGTTTTTTCAGCATTCATGACCTGCATCACCAGGGCGATACGTGACAGTTCACCGCCTGATGCAACACGGGCCAGCGGTTGTGGTGGAATACCCTTGTTGGCCGTGAATAAGAGTTGAATAAAACTTAGACCCTCGGCATTGGCTGCTTCCAGAGGTTCAAACTTAAACTCAAAATATGCTTCTGGTAATGCCAGTGGTTTGACTTGCTCAGTCAGTTGTTTCGCCAATGGAATGGCAGCTTCACGACGGATTTTATCCAGATGCCGTGCCTGTTGCATAAACTCCTGATAGGAGGTTTCAACCTGCTCCGCCAAGGTTTCAGGATCTTCCAGTTGATGTAGCTGCTCCAGTTCCTGCTGCCAGGTTTCATATTCCTGTTTGAGCAGTTCAGGCTGGGTACGGTATTTACGTGCAAGGCGGTGAAAGATTTCCAGGGTTGCATTGAGCTGTTCCATGCGCTCAGGATCAAAGCTTTGACGGTCAATAAACTGACGTAGGCTTGAGGTGGCATCATCAATCTCACTTTGTGCATTTAAGAGTGAATTGTAGATACTGGAAAGCTGTTCGCTGCGACCCGCATGCGACTCGAAACGACGAATAATGGAAGCGATTTCCTGCGTAATGTTTTGCTCAGCCTCATCCAGCACATTTAGGCCATAACCACAGTCCTGCATAATGTGTTCATGGTGGCTAAGGCGGTCAAATTCCTGTTCAATCTCTCGATAATCGGTTTGAATCACATCTTCCAGTTCTTCTATCTGTGATTCAAGGGATTGTATTCTTTGAATTCGGGTAGTTTGAGCTTCTAATGCGGTTTGATGTTGTCTAATATTTCTTTGCCATGTCGCATAGGCATCACGTACTGTATCGGCGGGAGCGGCAAAGTTGCTATAACGGTCGAGCCAGTGTTTCGGGTAGGGCGGTTCAAGTAACTGCTGTTGGCTATGCTGGCTATAGAGCTGGACCAACAAACGTCCAATTTCCTTGAGTTCAGCCAAGCTACTTGGACGGCCATTAATCCACGCCTTGCTGCGTCCAGTGGCAAAAATCACGCGTCTTAAATGAATCTCACCTGAATCCTCATCCAGTTCATGCTCAGCCAACCATTTAGCCTCTACACTATCGGGTTTATAGCTAAAAACAGCGGTCACATCGGCCTTATCCGCCCCATAGCGTACATAGTTGGTGTCGGTACGTTCCCCCAGACATGCGGAGAGTGCATCTAACAATAACGATTTGCCTGCGCCAGTTTCACCAGTCAGCACATTGAAACCCTGTTCAATGTCCAGTGCCAGATGGTCGGCAAGTGCAAAATTAATTAAAGTTAAATGGGTGAGCATAAATGCATCCAATGCACAGAATATTTTGCTTAAAGATAAAGAAGTTTTATCGTAGCGACAAGAGTGAATTACGCTTGGCAATATTAAAAAAATAAAATCAACAGGCACTAAATATGGGAATAAAAATTGCTAGTTTTGCATAAGGAAATGGATTGATTAGTTGCGATGGCACAATTAAACTACGTCCAGCATAATCTAATATAAATGCGGCATTATTTGGAGAGTACGCATGAGTTCAGTGCAGTTTGATCATGTAACGGTCATCAAAAAATCGAATGTGTATTTTGGTGGGGCATGTATCAGTCATACAGTACAGTTTGAAGACGGTACAAAAAAGACTTTAGGTGTGATTTTACCCACTGAACAGCCTTTAACCTTTGCGACCCATGTGCCAGAGCGTATGGAGATTATTTCGGGTGAATGTCGGGTTAAAATCGCTGACAGCACTGAAAGTGAATTGTTCCGTGCGGGACAGTCTTTCTATGTGCCTGGAAATAGCAAGTTTGACATTGAGACGGATGAAGTCCTTGATTACGTTTGCCATTTAGAAGGCTAACCTATTCCTGTCTAAATCGGGTACACTAGATTTAATGGAAATCCTGTAAAAGTCATTTTGCAGGATTTTTTATTAAGTTCCCTTGCGGAGCTATAACAGCTCCTTACCTGTAAAGTCACTTTGCAGGATTTTTATTTTTAGGAAATCTCCTTTTATATTCCGCTTTCTTAAAGAGGTCGTTCATGGCTAAACCTGAATATTATTATGGCGTTCATTCAGTGGAGTCATTGCTGGAGTTGGAGCCTGAACGAGTCTTGACCTTATTCACCTTGAAAGGGCGTGATGACCAGCGTTTGCAAAAGATTTTGCAGTTGGCTGAACCTTTTGGAATTAGCGTACAGAAAGCCAGCCGAGACAGTCTGGAAAAACTGGCAGGTCTGCCATTTCATCAGGGGGTGGTGGCGGCTGTACGTCCACATCCAACCTTAAATGAAAAAGATCTGGACCAGTTGATGCAGCAATCACCTGATGCCTTATTGTTGGCATTGGACCAGGTGACGGACCCGCATAATTTGGGAGCCTGTATTCGTACTGCGGCGGCAATGGGGGTGCAAGCCGTGATTGTGCCGCGTGACCGTTCAGCAAGTTTAACCCCGATAGCACGTAAAGTTGCAGCGGGCGGGGCCGAGAAAGTGAAGTTTATTCAGGTCACCAATTTGGCTCGCACTTTGGCACATCTCAAAGAGACAACACATACCCGTGTGATTGGCACAATGCTGGATGAAAAGGCATTGCCTATTCAACAGTGTGATTTTAACGGTCCAGTGGTGATTGTGATGGGGGCGGAAGATACAGGATTAAGACCTATAACCCAGTCGCAATGTGACCAAACCGTTTATATCCCTATGTCTGGTGATTTACAAAGTTTAAACGTCAGTGTGGCGACAGGGATGACACTTTATGAGGCATGCCGTCAGCGTAATGCTGTATAATTCACACAATTATCGTCAATGTAATTAAAAATGACTGCTCGCACGCAAGGCTATCTGTTTGTCTGTATCACCATGTGCATCTGGGGTGGTTTTACCATTCTCTCCCGTTTAAATCTGCACTGGCATGTCAGTGCCTGGGACTTGGTGGCAATGCGTTTTGCGATTGCTTTTATCATTCTCATGCCTGTGCTGGTGTATAAAAAAGATTTGGCATTCTTGTGGCATCCCCGTCCAATTATTTTGGCCTTAACTGGTGGGTTGGCCTACTGTCTAACGGTTTATACTGCTTTTTTACATGCACCCGCAGCGCATGCCGCAATTTTTCTCAATGGTTGTATTCCACTGTGTACTGCCGTAGCTGCTTATTTATTGTTTAAACAGCCTTTTGACAAACATACCTGGCTCAGTCTCATCATTATGTTGAGTGCTCTGGCACTGATGAGCTACCTGATGTTGCATGAGCAGGCTTCTGCTTTTGGCCTTGGCGATATTCTCTTTTTTCTGAGTGCGGTTTGGTGGGGCATCTTCACTGTATTGTTAAAACAATGGAAATTATCAGCCTGGCATTCAATGGCAAGTGTGGCGATTTGGTCAGCACTGATTTATTTACCGATCTATATCCTGTTTATTCCTAAACATTTTCAGGAAGCAGAGCCTGTCCATTTGCTGATACAGGGGGTATTTCATGGTGTTTTGGTGGTGATTATTGCAACCCTGACTTATGTTGCTGCAATTGAACGTTTGGGTGCATTTAAAACGGGAAGCATTGTGACCTTGGCGCCATTTATTGCTGCTGTCATTGCTGTACCGCTGTTAAATGAACCTTTGAGTCCAGCGATTATGTGTGGATTGGTGGGTATGGGTATTGGTGCGTTACAACCATGGCGCTGGTTCCGTAAAGATGCATTAACGGCCCAGTTGTCTCAACAGAAACAGGATTAGCCGATCTGCTCAGCCCGCTGTAAATAGTTTAGGTGCAATGGTTTGAGTTGTTTGTGCAGATGTTCAAGTAGTCCATCGTTCAGCACAATATCATTGGCGAGCTGTTGTTTTTGAGTACGGGGCATTTGAGCTGCAATAATCTTTCGTATTTGTTCTTCAGTTTGCCCATCACGCTGGCTGGCACGTTGTAACTGGGTTTGTTCGTCTGCATCAATCAGCAAGGTGTGTTGGACCAGTTCATGTTGGTTGGTTTCAAAGAGCAGGGGTGAAACCAGAATCACGTAGGGGCTTTCTGCTTGGTGTAACTGCTGGATGATGGATTGGCGAATAGCAGGATGAGTAATCTGTTCTAGGCTCTGACGAGCTTCAGGGAACTGAAAAATATGTTCACGTAGTGCTCGACGATCTAGATTACCATCTTTTAATACTACCCAGTCGCCAAACACCTGTTGAATTTTCTGTAGCGTTGGCTGGCCTGGTTCAACAATTTCCCTTGCCACAACATCAGCATCAATGACGCGAATACCTTGGGATTCAAACCATTGCGTGGCGGCTGACTTACCACTGCCAATCCCGCCTGTAATGCCCAAGATAAAACGCATATTAACCACCTAAATAGACTTTCATAATTTGATCTCCCCATAAAAATGCGATCCAGCCTGCAATCGCAATATAGGGACCAAAGGCAAAGGGCTGATTTTCACCACGTATCTTCATGAGAATAATACCAATAATCGCACCCACGACTGAGGAAAGCAGGACAATAAGCGGAAGCATCATAGGCCCCATCCATGCACCCAAGGCAGCAAGCAACTTAAAGTCACCATATCCCATACCTTCTTTACCAGTTACCAATTTAAAAAGATAGTAAACGACCCATAGGCAGAGGAAACCAATCAAATAACCCCAAATCGCTGACGTGGCAGTTGTATAAATTGCAAAACTGTTAATTCCTAAGCCTAGTGCTGCCAAAGGAAGCGTAAAGCGGTCTGGCAGCAATTGTGTATCGAAATCAATAAAAGTGAGTGTGATCAATACCCATGTGAGGACTAAACCAAAGAGCATCTGAATGGTTGCACCAAATACTGCTACAACGATTAATGAACAAACCATGGTGAGAAGTTCAATCAATGGATAGCGAATACTAATTGGATTCTGGCAGGAACCGCATTTACCACTAAGTATGATCCAACTAATTACAGGTATATTCTGATACCAGCGAATAGGGGATTTACATTGAGGACAGGTTGAGGCAGGTTGGCTTAGTGTTAACTTACTTTGATCAATAAGTGGTTGCTCTGGATGAAGCAGCATTTGGCATTCCTGATGCCATTCTTGCTCCATCATTTTTGGCGTACGAAAAATAACAACATTGAGAAAACTACCAATACATAGACTAAAAAGCCCAACTGCTAGGTACAATGCAGCTCGGTTTTCGATAAAATAAAAAATCAATTCTTGCATTCAATCACCAGATTAACTACCAACAATAGAGCCCATTTGGAAGATTGGTAGATACATGGCGATAACTAACCCTCCCACTAAAACGCCTAGAACTGCCATTATCAGTGGTTCCATCATAGAGGTTAAGCCATCCACAGCATTGTCTACTTCATTTTCGTAATGAGTTGCTACTTTGTCTAACATTGCATCAAGTGCACCCGATTCTTCACCAATTGCAACCATCTGCACGGCCATGGATGGGAAACGGTTGGATGCTCGCATCGCAAATTGTAGTTGTTGACCAGTGGCAACATCTTCACGGATTTTCATTACCGCTTCTTCATAGATAACATTGTTGGTAGCACCAGCAGTTGATTCCAATGCATCAATAAGTGGAACACCTGCTGCAAATGTGGTCGCTAAGGTGCGGCTATAACGGGCGATAATCGCCTTGTAGACTAGATCCCCAAAAATAGGTGCTTTTAGTGCCATTTTATCTAAAGTATCTCTAAATTTTTTACTTCGTTTCTTTGCCTCAAGGAAAGCTGTAAGAATGACACCGATGGCTATGATAAGAATAAACCAATATGCTTGCATCCACTTCGACATATTTACCACCATTTTAGTAAACGCTGGCAAATCTGCGCCGAAAGAACTAAATAGATCCTGAAAAACTGGCACTACCTTAACCATTAAAATAATTGTGACTATAAGTGCTGCAATAATAACAGTGATCGGATATTTCATGGCTTTTTTAATTTTTTGTTTAAGAAGCTCATTTTTCTCCTTATAAATTGCCACACGATCCAGCATCGTTTCAAGTGCACCTGATTGTTCACCTGACTCAACCAAAGAGCAGAAAAGATTATCAAAATATTGTGGATACTTTTTGAGTGCACCAGCAAAAGTATTTCCCCCCTCAACCTCACCTTTGATCCCTAATACTACTTCACGCATAGCAGGATTTTCTAATCCATCAGCAACAATTTCAAAGCCTTGAACCAATGGTACACCTGCTTTCATCATGGTTGCTAATTGACGTGTGAATATCGTAATATCCAGTGTGTTAACTTTTTTCTTTGTTAGCCCCTCGAGAATATTTTTACGTTTTTCTCGAATGTTTTTAATGGTTATTCCTTGTTTCCGTAAGGTGACTTTAGCTAAAGCCATGTTACGAGCTGGTAATTCTCCTTTAATTTTTGCCCCTTTACGGTCTACTCCGTCATAAGCAAAAGTAGGCATCATTTGCGCTTTTTTAGCTGCCATGATTGTAATCCTTTTTATTGATTTTATTCACTGGTGACTCGGTTGACTTCCTGGAGGGATGTAATCCCCTGTATCACTTTTTTCAAACCTGAGCGACGTAAATTGTTGAATCCTGCCTTTTCTGAGGCTGCTGCAATTTGTAGGGCATTACCATCTTCCATGATGATTTTAGATATTTCTGGCGTCACTTTCATGACTTCATAAATACCGACACGGCCCTTGTAGCCTTCCCTGCATTCACTACAGCCTACAGGTTGAAATATCTTAAATTCTGGGTCCGCGAGATCTTGTTCAGTAAAACCGAGTTCTAACAGACTCTGTTTTGGAATTTCCACAACTTCCTTACATTGAGCACATAAACGACGTGCCAAGCGTTGTGCAATAACCAGATTGACTGAAGTTGCGATATTAAAGGATGGTACACCCATATTACGTAAACGGGTTAGGGTTTCAGGTGCGCTATTGGTATGGAGGGTTGACATCACCATATGACCTGTCTGAGCAGCTTTAATGGCAATTTCAGCAGTTTCAAGGTCACGGATCTCCCCAACCATGATCACATCTGGATCTTGACGTAAGAATGCCTTTAGTGCGGCAGAGAAAGTTAGCCCCGTTTTAGGATTAACATTGACCTGGTTAATCCCTTCCAGGTTAATCTCGACAGGATCTTCTGCTGTGGAAATATTGGTGTCTTCAGTATTGAGTATATTGAGACCAGTATATAGGGAGACCGTTTTACCTGAGCCTGTTGGACCTGTAATAAGCAACATGCCTTGAGGTTTATCCAATGCCTCGAGGAATAGGGCTTTTTGTTCATCTTCGTAGCCAAGTGCTTCAATTCCCAACATCGCACTGGATGGATCGAGAATACGTAGTACCAGTTTTTCACCAAACAGGGTCGGTAAAGAGTTGACACGGAAGTCAATGGCCTTGGTTTTGGATAGCTTTAGCTTAATACGACCATCCTGTGGCATACGTTTTTCAGAAATGTCCATCTGTGACATGACTTTTAAACGGGATGCGAGACGATTTGCCATTTGTAAAGGGGGGGTGGCAATCTGTCGTAATACACCATCCACGCGGTATCGTACTCGATATGTTTTTTCATACGGTTCAAAATGTAGGTCGGATGCACCCATCCGAATCGCATCAATCAGCAGTTTGTTGATATATTTTACAATTGGTGATTCATCTCCCTGAGGAGCCTCATCATCGTTTTTATTCGAATCTTCAGCAACATCCACATCCAGGTCAAAATCTTCACTATCACCGAAGTCAAAACTACCACTATCACCAAACTGTTGTTCAATCAGTTTCTCAAGTTTGTTGTGTTCAACAATAATCGGTTCAATATTGAGCTTGGTATTAAAACGAATGGCATCTAATGAATCAATATTGGTCGGGTTGCTGGTCGCAACATATAGGATTTGGCCGCGTTGCACCAAAGGTACAACCCGATGTTTTTGTATCAGCTTATTGTCAGTTAGTTCCTTAGGTAATAAGGCTGTATCATATACAGCCAAGTCGAACAGAGGTTCACCGAATTCATGGGAAATACTTTCTGCAACTGTGAGTGGTGAGAGGCGCTGATGCTCAATCAGGTGAGCCACAATATCCTGTTGGGCCTTTTTTGCCGCATCAATGGAATTCTGCATGTTTGATGCAGGCAAATGCCCCTCTTCGACTAAACGCCGAATGAACCCCGAAAATTTTGGAGACGTATGTAATCCTGACATCTGTCCGCCTTGTGACAATAAATGTTTATAATAGCTATCTTACAAAATTATACTTTTGTTGCGTAAAAATACTACTAGAGAAAGTGTCGTTTTTGACTTGATTCGTATCTAAAACTTTGAACTAATCGAGTTTTTTACAAATTAATTTTCTAAAACCAAGACAATTACCTAAAAATGGAAATAATAGAATCAGTCAGGAAATGACCTATTTTCAAATAAATAGAATGCTATACCATTATAACATTAATTTTTACAAACCAACTGTAAAGTGGTTATCAGGTTAAACCAGATAAAAAAACTGAATTTTATAAAAATCCGTGTAAAATATGCAGCATTTTTTAGAAATTAGCAGTAGACCAAAGTATGTCGAGTCCGACCATTACCCCTTGGGTTGTTGGCAATTGGAAAATGAATCCAATGCATGCTGACGCTCTTCAATTAATAGAAGAATTTAAACGGCTATTACAACAGGACAATATTTTGCCTGAGCAATGCCATATTGGGATGGCACCGATTGCGATTGCCCTTACCCATGCTCAGGCACAGTTCAAGGATGCGGCTCGGACAATTTATACGGTGGCTCAGGATGTATCGCGTATAGCGGGAACGGGTGCGTATACAGGTGAAGTGAGTGCAGAATTACTCAAGGATAGCCAAATTGATTTTGTTCTGGTTGGCCATTCCGAGCGTCGTGAATTATTCGGTGATGGTGTCGAAACACTTCAGTCAAAATTGTATAATGCGCTGAATGCTGGACTTACCGCCATTTACTGTGTGGGTGAAAGCCTTGAGCAACGTGAGCAGGGACTGGCTGAGCAAGTGGTATTGCAACAAATCTGTGATATCGCCTCAGTGGTGAAGCCTGAACAGTGGCAAAACATTGTGATTGCTTATGAGCCGATCTGGGCGATTGGCACGGGTAAGACCGCTTCACCAGCAGATGCCCAAGCTATGCATGCAAAAATCCGTGAGGGGCTAAAGCAAATTACACCTGTGGGTGGGCAAATGGCAATCTTATATGGTGGCAGTGTTAAGCCTGAAAATGCAGATGAATTGGCGGCCTGCCCAGATATTAATGGCGCTTTGGTCGGTGGTGCGTCACTCAACGCACAATCTTTTTACCAAATTGCAAAAGCATTTGCACAAAATAAGTAACGGGGAATAGAAATGTATAGTTTTATACTCGTTGTACATATCATTTTAGCAATTCTAATTATTGCATTGGTTCTAGTACAACAAGGTAAGGGTGCGGAAGCGGGCGCGTCATTCGGTGGCGGTGGTGCGGCAACTGTGTTTGGTGCATCTGGGGCGGGAAATTTCCTGACCCGTTTAACTGCGATCTTTACTGCATTGTTTTTCGTCACCAGTTTAACCCTGGCGGTTTTTGCGAAAAAACAGACCACAGATGCCTATAGTTTAAAAACTGTGCAAAGTTCAACGTCTGTTCCTGCAACATCGCCTGAAACTTCATCAAATGCACCGAAAACGACAGAATAAGTCGAATTAATACTTTCCTTTTGGGATTTAAAGGAATAGAATGCGTCCCAGAAAGCTGCGGTGGTGGTGGAATTGGTAGACACGCTACCTTGAGGTGGTAGTGCTTTCGGGCGTGGGGGTTCAAGTCCCCCCTTCCGCACCAAGCTTAATAACCAGTAAGTTTGGTGTTGCAGTGATTGTTGATGCGGGATGGAGCAGTCTGGTAGCTCGTCGGGCTCATAACCCGAAGGTCGTTGGTTCAAATCCAGCTCCCGCTACCATTTGATTAAGGTGCAACTTAATCAGGCAAATGTAAAGAAAACTTAAATTGACTTTTTTTTATATTTGTATATACTTTTTGCACGTTGATGCGGGATGGAGCAGTCTGGTAGCTCGTCGGGCTCATAACCCGAAGGTCGTTGGTTCAAATCCAGCTCCCGCTACCAAGTTTCTTAAAGGAGGCTCACAGTAAGGTGGGCCTTTTTGCACAGTGGGCAATGCTTTTCTGTGTAAAATAGGGGCGATTTACGCCCTTTTTTATTGGTTGTTTGGCTGTCGTGTAGTGTCGATATGAGTCGTATGGCGTGATCAAGAACATCATGCTTCACTATACGGGATTGATTGGCTCGCATGAGAGCAACGAGAGTAAATGAAATTATCAAATAAATCTCAAGCATTATATGATCTTATCGCACCAGCTGTGGCTGCCTGTGGTGTAGATTTATGGGGGATTGAGTTCCTGCCACAAGGTAAACGTTCTTTATTACGCATTTTTATTGATAAACCGATTGATGAGAGTGCTGAACCTGTCCTGAATGAAGAGGGTGAGGTTGAACAAGGGCGTGGCATTGGTGTTGAAGACTGTGTTCGCGTGACGCAACAGGTTGGTGCCATGCTTGATGTCCATGATCCAATTTCAGGTGAGTATGCCCTGGAAGTATCCTCACCAGGTTGGGACCGTCCATTCTTTCAGTTGTCACAAATGTCTGGGTATATTGGGCAACAGGTCGCTTTACGACTCATTGCTGCCGTCGAGAACCGTCGTAAATTTCAGGCAAAACTGCTTTCCGTTGATCTGGAAAATGAAATGATTCAGGTTGAAGTGGATGCTAAGCATGTGCTTGAAATCGATAGTAATAATATTGATAAAGCAAACTTAATCTATCAAGACTAATATTAACTTAATTGTATAAGAAATCGGTAGGTGACTTATGGGCCGTGAAATTCTTACCGTTGCAGAAACGGTTAGTAATGAAAAAGGTGTTAGTCGTGAAGCAATCTTCCAAGCCCTAGAGCAAGCGCTGGTTGCGGCAACGAAGAAAAAGTTTTACGAAGGTACACATTCGGAAGAAGCTCAGCTTCGCGTTGAGATTGATCGTAAAACAGGCGATTACCGCACGTTCCGTCAATGGACTGTCGTTGCGGATGAAGATCATGAAATGCCTGCATGCCAGGATGCCATCTCAGATGTAGACCCATCGAAGTGGTCAATTGGCGATGTGCGTGAGCTGGAAGTTGAGTCGATTGAATTTGGTCGCATTGCAGCGCAAATTGCCAAGCAGGTGATTGTGCAAAAGATTCGTGAGGCAGAGCGTGCACTGGTTGCAGATGCTTATGAGTCGAAAGTGGGCGAGCTGATTTATGGTGAAGTGAAAAAGCAAACCAAAGATGGCTTTATCATTGACCTTGGTGACAATGCTGAAGCGTATTTGGCACGTGAAGAAACCATTCATAAAGAGATTTTACGTCCTAAGCAACGTATCAATGCCATTTTGTATAACGTCAACCGTGAAGGTCGTGGTGCGCAATTATTATTGTCACGTGCACGTCCTGAAATGCTGATTGCCTTGATGAAGAAAGAAATTCCAGAAATTTCTGAAGAAATCATTGAAATTAAGGCGGCAGCGCGTCAGCCAGGTGTTCGTGCTAAAATTGCAGTGAAAACCAATGACCATCGTATTGACCCTGTGGGTGCTTGTATTGGGATGCGTGGTACACGTATCCAGGCGGTACAGCAGGAGTTGAATGGTGAGCGTATTGATGTTGTGGTGTGGTCTGATGACCCAGCGCAATATATCGCAAGCGCATTGGAACCAGCTGATGTATCAGGCATTGTGCTTGATGAAGATGCACACAGTGCGGATATCATTTTCGCCACCAATGACCAGTTGGCACGTGCCATTGGTTCGCAGGGGCAAAATGTTCGTTTGGCATCGGAATTAACGGGTTATAAACTCGACATGATGCTGGAAGAAGAGTATCGTGCTCGTCAGCAAAATGAAGCACAGCAATATCTGGATATGTTTGTGTCCCGTCTCGATATTGAAGAAGATTTGGCCATGGCTTTGGTCGAAATGGGCTTCACTTCTCTGGAAGAAATTGCCTATGTGCCAGCTGAGACATTTGATGAAATCGAGCTTGAGGCTGATTTGGTCGAATTGCTGCAAAGCCGAGCAAAAGAGGCTGCTTTAACCGATGCGTTAAAACAGCAGGAAAATATTCAGGAGCCAAGTGCGGAACTTCTCGGTATGGATGGTATGACCACCGAGATTGCCTATACATTGGCGGCGCGTGGTGTGGTTACGATTGATGACTTGGCGGACCAAGCGACTGATGATATTTCAGATATCGAAGGCTTGGGCCATGACAAGGCAGGTCAATTAATCATGAAAGCACGTGAATCATGGTTTAACTAGGAGATAATAGATGACGGACAAGTCGATTCAAGAGTTAGCGCTCAGCGTAGAACGTCCTGTAGAGAAACTCCTGGAACAGGTTCGCGATGCAGGTCTACCACAGCGTAAAGCAGATGACATTATTACCACTGAACAGCAGGATACTTTGGTGAATCACCTGAAAAAAGTACATGGTCAGGGCGGTGGTAACACAGGAAAAATTGCGTTGAAACGTACAACTACCCATACAGCCAAAGTCACCAGCACTTCGGGTAAAGCAAAAAGTATCAATGTTGAGGTGCGTAAAAAGCAGGTTTTTGCCAAGCCAAATCCAGAGCAGATCGCTGCGGAAGCCAAAGCTCGTGCCGAAGCTGAGGCGAAAGCCCGTGCTGAGCAGAAAGGGCGTGAAGAAGCGGATAGCAAAGCTCGTATTCATGGTGAACAAAAAACCAATGCGACTTTGGAAGCCATGCGTGCAGCGCATACTTCTGAAAGTGCTTCACAAGCTCCTGCAAAAACCGCAGTTGTGGTGAAAAAACGTGGTAGTGACAAGGTGATTAAAGCGCCTGTTGTTAAGCCAACAGAAACACCTGAACAGAAAAAAGCCCGTGAAGCAGAAGCAGCCAAGTTAAAGGCGACTGAAGAAGCTGTACGTCGTAAAGCTGCGGAAGAAGCACAGAAGCGTACGCTGGAGCAAATGCGCCAGATGGCTTCGAAATATTCAAATGATGATGCAACCACAACCATTCGTGTGATTGATGATTCACCTTTAGCCGCTGGACTTGTTGGTCAGGCGTATGAAGATTCTTTCAATAAGGAAGACCGTGAAATCAAGCGTGGCGGTGCAACTGCAAATCCACGTGCAAGTAAGAAAGGTGGTCGTGGTGGCGATGCCCAGGCGGAGCAGAGCTTTAGCAAGAGCCATCATAAGCGTGGCTTGAAAACCAGCCAGTCAAACAAACATGGTTTTGAAAAACCTGTTAAGAAACAGATTTATGATGTAGAGATTGGTGAGAAGATCATCGTTGCCGATCTTGCACAAAAAATGGCGGTTAAGGTTCGTGAAGTCATCAAGACCCTGATGAAAATGGGTGAGCTTGTGACCCAGAACCAGGCCATTGACCAGGATACAGCAGTCCTTGTGGTTGAGGAACTAGGGCATAATCCTGTTCTTGTTTCTGATACGCAGGCAGAAGATAACTTGTTGGTTGCGGCTGAAGAAGCGCGTGGTGAGCAAACCACTCGTCCACCAGTGGTAACGATCATGGGTCACGTTGACCATGGTAAAACATCATTACTGGACCGTATCCGTCGCTCTAAGGTGGCTGCGGGTGAAGCGGGTGGTATTACCCAGCATATTGGTGCATACCACGTTGAAACTGAGAAAGGCATTATTACTTTCCTCGACACACCAGGACACGCGGCGTTTACGTCAATGCGTGCACGTGGTGCGAAAGCAACTGATATCGTGGTTCTCGTGGTTGCGGCTGATGATGGTGTGATGCCACAAACAGCCGAAGCGATTGACCATGCCCGTGCAGCAGGTACACCGATTATTGTTGCCATCAACAAGATGGACAAGGAATCAGCGGATCCAGATCGCGTACTAAATGAATTGACCACCAAAGGTATTGTGCCTGAGGAGTGGGGCGGTGATGTTCCGATTGCCAAAGTTTCAGCGCACTCTGGTGCAGGAATTGATGAACTGCTTGACTTGATCTTGATTCAGTCTGAACTGATGGAGCTTAAAGCTTCAGCAGAAGGTGCGGCGCAAGGTGTGGTGATTGAAGCGCGTGTGGATAAAGGCCGTGGTGCGGTAACATCGATTCTGGTACAAAATGGTACCTTGAACATTGGTGATCTAGTTCTTGCTGGTTCATCTTACGGTCGTGTACGTGCGATGGTTGATGAAAACGGTAAGCGTATTACGTCAGCAGGCCCTTCGATTCCAGTTGAAATCTTAGGTTTACCTGATGCACCAATGGCGGGCGATGAAGTACTTGTCGTGAATGACGAGAAGAAAGCGCGTGAAGTCGCCGATGCTCGTTCAGACCGTGAACGTCATAAGCGTTTAGAGCGTGCAAGTGCAATGCGTCTTGAAAACATCATGGCGTCTATGGGTAAAAAAGATGTTCCTTATGTGAATGTTGTACTCAAAACTGACGTGCGTGGTACTTTGGAAGCGCTTCATGTTGCACTTGATGAACTTTCTACTGATGAAGTGAAAGTACGTGTCATCGGTTCTGGCGTTGGTGCGATCACTGAGTCAGATGTAACGCTAGCTGAATCTTCTGAAGCAGTGTTATTAGGTTTCAACGTGCGTGCGGATAACACAGCGCGTCAAAAATCTGATCAGGATGGCATTGATATCCGTTATTACAGCGTGATCTATCATTTAATTGATGATGTCAAAGCTGCAATGAGCGGTAAGCTTGCACCTGAACACCGTGAAACAATTCTGGGTGTTGCAGAAGTACGTGAAGTGTTCCATTCAAGCAAGTTTGGTGCAGCAGCAGGCTGTATGGTACTTGAGGGTACATTACATCGTAACAAGCCAATTCGCGTATTACGCGATGATGTAGTGGTATTCCAGGGTGAGCTTGAATCTCTTCGTCGCTATAAAGATGTGGTGGAAGAAGTTCGTGCAGGTATGGAATGTGGTCTTGCAGTGAAAGGCTATAAAGACATCAAAGTGCAAGACAAGATCGAAGTGTATGATGTTCAATTGATTAAACGGAGTCTTTAATGGCGGGTAGCCAACGCTTAAAGCGCATGGCGGATTCGGTACAACGCGAGTTGTCTGAACTGATCCGTCAGGAGCTTAAAGATCCACGTTTGGGTGGTCTGGTGACCATCTCTGCGGTGAAAGTCAGTGCTGACATGGGATATGCTGAAGTTTATGTCACAGTGATGGGGCGTGAACTGGGTGATGATCAAAGTGAGGCAGCCAACAAGGAAACTTTAGATGTACTCAATAAAGCTTCTGGTTTTTTGCGTCATGAATTGAGCCGTCGCATCAAGACGCGTATTACGCCAAGATTGCGTTTTCATTATGATAAAACCAATGCCTATGGCAACTATATGTTTGGTTTGATTGCTGAAGCCGTGAAAGACTTGCCTGAACGTGAACAAGATAAAGAATAAGTTGTAAAGAAAGCCACCTTAGGGTGGCTTTTTTATGCTCTAAAATATTTATAAAAATAGTGGATAATATGGAAAGTTGACTTCACTCTATAATTTATAGTTTTTCGGCAACCTAAGAAATCAACTGTAAGGATAAATGTTTCTCATTTTAAAGTCATTTTGCTAGATAAATCAAAAAATTATATAGACAATTCTGTATGAAAAAAAGGCAAAACAATAGTAATATGCTTATTATGAAAAGCTTAAAACAAACTTAAAAATGCACATTCATTTTACCATTGAAGATGATCAAAAAAATATCGGGGAAGGACCAATTCAGGTTGGCTGGTTTTTAATAGAGGATAAAGCATCCATTCTATATGAACCACCTTATCGGATGCGTTCGCAATCACAAACCAAACATGCCAAGTCAGCAAGCCGTTGTCCTGCGGTATTACAGTTGGAAAGTCGCTATTTCGCGGTGAATTGTCCATTTGACTTTCACCTGCGTTTTGCAAGGGATGCACAGGGCAAGCCGACTTTAGTTAATGTATTGGGTGATCAGTCGCCTGTACGTGCCAATAAATTGAGGGAGCTGCTCACAATTGTCAATGAGAATGAATGGCGTACCCCCCAAGTCCCAATCTTACAACTGAAACTTCCGTATTGCTTTATTGCAGATGAAGTGGTGTATCTCACTCAACTGGATGCTTTTGGGCATTACCGCAAGAATCCGCTACCAGGCACGATCTTTGGTGGACGTTTTCCGATTCACATTTGGCCTCGACCACTCATGTGGGCATTTGAATGGCATGACACTTCAAAAGATTTAATTCTAAAACGTGGTGAACCTTTATTTTACTGTCAGTTTGATGGTTATGATCCATCACGAACAGTAAAACTACTTCAAGCTGAGAAAACACCTGAACTTATGCAATATATGGATCAAATAAGTGGTGTGGTGAATTATGTGAGTCAGACGTTTAGTTTGTTTAATGAGGTGGAGAAAGTGAGACCTAAAAAATTATTAAAGTAAATATAAATTTGAAATTAAGGAGGAATATAAGATGAGTATGGCAAGATATTTTCAAATATTTATGGGAATTAATTTAATTTCTATATTTTTATTGGCTTTTAGCCAAGCATCATTAGAACCAGAAAAAGGTGTGATTCCATTTACCTTTTTTTATTTAATTATTCCTTTTATTAATATTTTAGTCTTGTGGGTGTTTTGTTATCTGCCATTTTATTTTTCTAAGTTTTTTTTGATAAGGCAACTATTTTAATAAAGATTTTTATGGCTGTCTGGGCTTTTCTTATTTTATCTATATTTTTTCATAAAGATATAAATGGAAGTTTAAATATTATTAAAATAGATATTGACTATATGAGTCAACATCTTCAGGAAGATAGATTTTTATTTGTGAGTGAAGAGTTGCCGAGAAATAGAATATGGACTGGTGATAGACCTTTAGTAAAAAATATAAGAACAGGACGAGAAAACTTATTGTCATGTAATATTTATGGGGTGGCATCAAGATGTAATTATATTGGGGATAAGAAATTTAAAGGAGGAGTACATAATGTAAAGTTTTATCAAATGAGGAAGCCTTATGGTTCTAAAAGTTTAATATTTGAAATATCTGGTTATCAAGATTTCTATATTAAAGATTTTGTCAAATCTTATAAAAATACCCAAACTCGTGAGGTCTTGAATTTGGTATTTTATATTTTTTCATTTTTATTAACAATGGTTTTAATTATAGATTTAAAAATTAAGGATTGCCTTGTTTCACCATTGTACGAGACAGTATTGGATCAGTTAGAGTAATAGAAGTTAATTTGTAAGAAGAGAAATTATGGATTTTTTAACCCTACTTTCATATTTATATAAGACCCTTTTTTTTGGGGGTATATTTCTTTTGTTAACAAGTAAAAACACGCATATTTAGCTCTTTTTATTATTCTTATTTCATTTATTTTATTTTTTTATTGGTTAAAAGAGGAAACTAAGGACTATATTTATGTAAGAAAAGAGATATGTGGTGAATATGTTTATTTATCAAATAGATCATCAATGCGAGGGGCTGGAAAAACAGTTGATCTTGCTATAAAGGTAGATGGTTATGGTGATTTTATAACAGTTTGGGGTAAAAAAGAGCTTTTAGCTAAAGTAAACGAGGATAAGCTAAATGGAAAAACTCTATGTGTAAACGTAAAGATTCCTGTAGTTGATGGAGTTGAAAATTTAAAGGGTGCAACAGAAGCACAAAATTTAACTATTAAGTCTAAGGATTAAAAAAATGATGATTCAATTAACGGAAATACAAAAATTTTAACGACCCATTAACTCTAAATTAATCGGTGGTTAAATTTGTGGAATGAAATATGCAAAAATCAAAACTATTTTTATTGACAATAACACTCTTATTGCAAGGAGCATGTATGCAGAAAAGAGAACCTCCGTATATACCACAGGAGGGTGAAGTTGTGACATGGAAACAAAATGATCATTTAATTATTAAGGCTAAACTTGGAGAAAGAAGAAAACATATCATTAATGAACATTGTAAAAAATGTGAAAGAGATTTTTATAAACCACATCTTGAATATTATGTTGGACAGTTTTCGATAGATTATGTACCAGAGAAATTTGATACGATTAGTATAGCAGAAGCAAAAAGTTTATCTATGCCATACATTGATGGGCAGCTTGAGTTTGATTTAATGCTTAACAGATCTACTGTACAGGCGACGGATAGAAGTCCTTTTAGTTTACGAACAAATACTCTTGATCATATAGATCAAGTCAAAGTTTTTGTAGCTAATTTTGGAATAAATGATTTAAAGCAAAATATAAATACAAAGCAATTTTTTGAATCTAATTATATTAATAAATTAGATAGTAATCCAAGTTTTAAAAAATATAATTTAGATTGTTATAGTGATAAAAATTTTAGTGGATGGGAAAATTGTTTTGGAAAATCTAAAAATAAAATGATTTCAGGTTTTTATTTCAATATTTCACCAAATGAAGATTCTTTAATTTTGGGGAGAAGTTATGAGTTGATTTATGGAGGTATTAAGATTAATTGGTTTACAAACCAAAAAAACATAGATCACGTAAAAGATATAGATGCAGCAATATGGCGTCTTTTAGATGCATGGAATGTTTCACCAATTAAAAATATTAATGCAATTAATGAGGATTAAAAAATGACAATTCAATTAACAGCAACACAATTGGCACAAATGCAAATTCAATATAAATTAAATACTAATAAACCCGACTACGCAGGGATGTATCGATATATTTATGATAATTTTCATACTCAAATGCCGAATGCACAAGCTTATTGGTTTGAACAAGCAGCACAAATTAATAGGTACTTAAATGATACCAGTATAGAACCATCTCAATCCGCTTATTTTATCCAGCAGATCAATAAAGAAAGTTTACGTTTGGCAGGTCCACCAGCATTGTCACCAACAGATGCAAATATTGCGTTGATCAGTAATACCATCGCTAAAAACGTTTATGAAGATATTGTGAATAATAATGGCATTATTCCATCATTAGAAAATCAGGTGAGCCATGATATTCAAGCTGCGATAGATGTTGCAGGGCTCGGTGTGAGCCAATGGGGCGGTGCATTCTATTTCTGGGATACAAAAATAAATGAAACAGGCGATGTCGATGAAAATGCTGGTATAAAAATAGGGAAAAGAATTGTCGATGCTGACAAAGTCGATCAATTTGTTGAAATGACCAGTACTGCTATGGCACTTACTATTGATAAATTCAGAGATCCACAATCAGATGCAAGTGTTGACGCGGCGATAGGTGCAATAAAAACATTTTCTTATGGTGCTTCAGGTGGATTAAATATAGCAGCTGCCGCAGGTATTTTATTAGGCAGTCCTTTGCTAACAGCTATCCTCGTCCCGCATAGTGATCAATGGATTGGGATTAGGGTTTTACTCTCCACACTACAAAAAAGTGAATGGATTAATAATGGACGACTGGCTGATCTTGAACATTTATCTGATGAGGATTTATTGGAGTATTTTCATGATTATAACGAGTTGTTGGAAATTGAAAAAACAAATGAAAATATTACAGTTGAATCAAGCATTATACGATTATTTAATGATGTCATCATTGGTACTGGTAGTTCAGAAGAGCTAAATGGCGGAATAATTATTGGGTTGGGAAATGATACGATTTTTGGTCTAGGTGGTAATGATAAGCTCAATGGCGGTATAGGCTCTGATAAGCTCATTGGTGGTAAAGGTAATGATGAACTCTATGGCGGTTGGGGGGATGATAAGTTATTCGGTGGTATTGGTATAGATAAACTTTATGGAGGCAGCAATAATGATATTTTGTATGGTGGAATAGGTGCTGATGAACTCTATGGTGGGGATGGTTCTGACATTATTTATGCAAACAAAAAAACAGAAAATAATAAATTAGATTTATTGGATAATAGTAGTAATAGATTAGTAGGTGGTGATGGGGGTGATATTTTAATTGGTGGGAAAGGTAATGATATACTTATCGCTGGTGAAATAGAGTTTGATGACTTAGATAAATATTCTAATATATTATTTGGTGGTTTAGGTGCAGATACATTATATGGTGCAGCTGGGGATGACGTATTATATGCCGTAGATGGTATGAATAATGAATTAGATTTAGAAGAGAATATATTGTATGGTGGTGGAGGTAATGACACGCTCTACGGTAGTCATGGTAATGATATCATTTATACAGGTTCGACCGATCCAAATAAAACATTCTTTGGTTTTCCTGATGGCGATGACATAGGTACAAAAAATACTGCTCATGGGTATGCAGGTGACGATCAGCTTTTCGGTGAAGATGGTGAAGATACCTTGTTTGGTGGTCAAGATAATGATGAATTATATGGAAATCGTGGAAATGATGTGCTGTTCGGTGGTGAGGGGGACGATAAATTGTATGGTGGTGATGATCATGATGTACTAGCGGGTGGAACAGGTAATGATACTTTGTCTGGAGGCAAAGGTGGCGATGTCCTGATGGGGGACATAGGCTACGATACTTATAACTATACAGTTGGAGAAAATAAAATAAGCCAAGGTTGGAGTTGGGTTGACCATATTTATGATCTAGACGGAGTGGGTGAAATCCGTATGGATACAATGTTCACGTTGATGGGGCAGCAATTTTTAGCAGATAGCTATAAACTTCAGGTTGGTGAAAAAGTTGGTTTTGGTTATAACACATGGCTAAGTACCAATCAGCAATATTATATTACCAGATATGAAAAAACTCGCCTTGTATTAGATTATGACGGTTCAGATGAAACATTCAAAGATTTATATAACCCGCTTCAAAATGATAGTCGTGAATATCATTTAATTATTCAAAGTGCAAATCACTTTGAACATCAATATCATGTGTGGTTTTGGAAAAATGGTGACTTGGGTTTAGTTATACCAAACCAGCCAGCACCACCAGCACCGCAACCTCCTACACCTAGAGTCCCAAATCCACCACCTCCACCAAGAGATCCCTTAAGTCTGGATCTGGATAATGATGGCAAAATTTCAACTCTTAGCAAAAATCCTGGGGTTTACTTTGATTTAGATAATAGTAATTTTGCTGAAAAAACATCATGGATTGCGCCACAAGATGGACTCTTGGTACTGGATCGAAATGGTAATGGTAAAATAGACGGTGGTGCTGAGTTATTTGGAACAGAAACATTTCTGGCTGATGGCAGTCTTGCAGGCAATGGTTATATCGCGTTACAAGAATTGGATGATAATCACGATGGTGAAATTTCAGAAGCCGATGAAATTTATCATCAACTCCGTGTTTGGCAAGATATTAATAGCAATGGGGTATCGGAAAGCAACGAATTAAAATCATTACAAGAGTTAAATATAAAATCAATTAATCTCAATTATGAATCACATTCTACCGTTGATGAGAATAATGTTGAGCATCGTGAAAATAGTACATTCACATATTTAGATGAGACTACAGGCATAACCAATACACTTTGGTTTGATACAGATCGACAAGATAGTGTTCCTGTGGTGATTCATAATGGCGCAGAAATCCCAATTGATGAAGATATACAACTGTTACCAGAATTAGCAGGTTTTGGTAATGTTTATTCTTTACACCATGCGATGCAATTGGATACAACAGGTAAATTAAAAGAATTGGTCAAGGAGTTTGTTGCACAATTTGAAGATAATCAAGCCCGCCTAGACTTGGTCGAACAAATTATTCTTCAATGGACTGGTGTAACACAAATACAATCAGATAGTCTGGGAGTTAATATTAATGCTCAACATGTACGAGCATTAGAAAAACTATTAGGTAATCAAGCTGCTGCTACAGTCAGTCAAGCTGAGTTTGTAGGTATAGAACAAGTCTATCAACAAAATTTCAAATATGTTTATACAATGCTGATGCAGCAAAGTCATAGCGCACATTTATTCCATAAAATTGAATTTATTGACCAAGGAAATGGGCAATGGACTGCTGATTTTACCCAATTAAATCAATATATTATTAACACCGTTACGATGGAATCAATATCTGAAAACACACTCAAATTTGTGAAAGATATGTATCCTATTTTAGAGGGAATAGATCCATATAATTCAAAAATATTTAATACATTTAAACAAACATTAGACCAAGCTTTAGAAAGTAATTTAAGTCAGGAAGATTATGATCTCGTTAAAAAATATCTGAATACTAATGAAAATATTTTCGGAACGACTGAAGCTGATGAGATTTCGATTACTGAAAGTAAGGCGAATAGTCCAATATTTTTACTGGATGGAGATGATATTTTAAATGGCGGTCAGAGAAAAGACTTGGTGTATGGAAATAAAGGCAATGACCAACTATTAGGATTAGGAGGACACGATGAGCTTTATGGCGGAGAGGGAGATGATGGTCTATATGGTGGAACTGGTGAAGACATACTTTATGGAGATTCTGGTAATGACCGCTTAGAAGGTGGTGCTGATATTGACCAGCTTTATGGCGGAGCGGGTAACGATATATTAATTGGAGGGGCAGATGGAGATTATCTGTATGGTGGTATAGGAAATGATACCTATATTTTTGCCGCTAACTTTGGTCATGACATTATTAATAATCATGATGCTACTCAAGACCGCCAAGATATTATTCAATTTACAGATAGTTTTGTACAAAGTGACTTTACCTACCGACGCAATAATGATGACCTCATCATTAGTACATTAGATAATGTAAATAGCATTCGAGTGCAGTCATACTTTCAGTCAGATGCTTTGGGACAATATCGTGTTGATCAAATTCAATTTTCGGATGGGGTCATATTAGATATTGAAGCAGTGAAAGTACTGGTCTTAATTGGAACAGAAAAAGCTGATATTTTAAGAGCTTATACGACGGGTAGTGCGATTTTTGGTGAAGCTGGCGATGATGTGATTCATGGCAATATAGGTGCGGATCAATTATATGGTGGTGATGGCCTGGATAGGTTGTATGGTGGCGATGGGAATGATGAGCTAAGAGGTGGAATTGGTGACGATATCCTAGAGGGAGGGGCAGGTGATGATATTTTGGAGGGCGGACAAGGAAGTGATTTACTCCAAGGTGGTAGTGGGGATGATATTTATGTTTTGAATGTGGATTCAGGGCAAGATACGATTATTGATGGAAATGGTTCAAATCTGATTAAGTTAAATAATATCTTGCAAGAAGATATTTTAATAGATTTTGCACCTGATAATAAGAATGACATACAGATTAATTATGGACTTGATAATAAGCTAATTATAAAAAATTTCTTTAATAGTAATTTTTCCCTCGAGTTTGACAATGGAACAATTTGGAATAAATATGAAATAGCCAGTAAGATTATTGTCGAACTTATGGGAACGAATCAGATTGATCAATTACATGGACATGCCTATGTATCAGATCATATTCAGGGCTTGGAAAGTAATGATGTAATCTATGCTTACGCAGGTAATGATACATTAAACGGTGGTACAGGCAATGACTATCTAGAGGGTGGTACAGGAAACGATACCTATATCTTTGCCCCTAATTTTGGTCATGACATTATTAACAACTACGACTCAGGCCAAAACCGTCAGGATATTATCCAGTTTACAGAGGGTTTAATCCAAAGTGACTTCATATTCCGACGTAATAATGACGATTTGGTGATTCGTACCCTGAATGCTGAAAACAGCATCACGGTACAGAACTATTTTCAGTCCGATGCGCTGGGGCATTACCGAATTGACCAAATCCAGTTCTCAGACAGTACTACACTGAATATTGAGGCTGTGAAAGCCTTGGTTCTATTGGGAACAGCAGAAGCTGATGTTTTAAGAGCCTATACAACGGGTAGCACGATTTCAGGTGAGGCTGGTGATGATGTCATTCATGGAAATATCGGTTCAGACCAGCTTTATGGTGGTGATGGACAGGATCAGCTCTATGGTGACAACGGCAATGATCATTTAGAGGGTGGTGCTGATAATGACCAACTCTATGCTGGCAATGGCAATGATGTCCTTATCGGTGGTTCTGGTAACGATCTGTTGGATGCAGGTGATGGTTCAGATCAGCTCTATGGCGGGACTGGCGATGATGTTCTCAACGGTGGAGCAGGCAACGATCTTCTGGATGGAGGCGATGGTTCCGACCAACTGAATGGTGGTACTGGAGATGATATTTTAGTTGGTGGATCAGGGAATGATGTACTGATTGGTGGACAAGGAAACGATACTTATCGCTTGGATTTGGGTTGGGGGCAGGACACCATCCAGTACGAATCCAAGAATCAAACCGATATTGATACGATTGAGTTCATTAATATCAATCCAGATGACCTGATTGTCAGAAAAGTGGGTCAGGATATGATCATTATCCACCGTATTACGGGAGACCAATTGATTGTTGAGTCACAATTTAGTGACTATCTATCCAATAAGCCAATCAACAAAGTTCGCTTTGATGACCAAACAGAATGGGATGAGGCTGCACTCAATATTCAGGCGGTTAAGGGAACTGAACTAGACGATATTATTGAGGGAACAACCGATCATGATGTGATTCATGCAGGTGATGGTGATGACATTGTTTATGGCCGTTCAGTCTATTCAGAAACACCAGAAACCCAATACTTTGTGTATGGCGGAGCAGGTAACGATAAAATCTATGCCACAGGTTATCTTGATGGTGGTGCAGGTGATGATGAAATTGAAGGCGCTGGGCATTTGCTTGGTGGTGAGGGCAATGACATTCTCAATGGCCAAGGTGTCCTAGAGGGGCAGGCTGGCAATGATACCTTAACTGGACAAGGCAAATTGTATGGTGGCGATGGACAGGATCATCTTACCTTAACAGGTTTGTATGGTGATGAGCTTGGACTACTTGCTGGCGGTTCGGGTGATGATATCCTGATTGTTGATGTAAACCGAAGACAATTTGTAAATGGTTCTAATCAAAATGAATTTATACAAGATGACGATGGTTATCATGCTATTCAGGATACGGAGCTGACAGAGGCGCAGCGTGCAGTCTATGTTGAGGGTGGTCAGGGTAACGATACCATTTATGGTTCATTTGGGGATGAAGTTTACCTGTTTAATCTGGGGGATGGTCAGGACACCATTATTGAGCGTCCAGCAGGCCAGAACTATAGCAATGTCGCTGTTTCATTTGATGTATTGCGTTTTGGTCAGGGTATTGCAACAACAGACATAAACCTCCATCGTTATGGCAATGACCTAGTCATCCAGCATAGCAATCAACCAGATCAAATCACCATCCAAAACTATTTTGTGGGTGGACATCATAAGATTAATGAAATTCAGTTTGCTGACTCAACTACTTGGAACAATAGCTATATTGAAAACCATGTCACCTATCATGGTACAGCCAATAATGATGAGGTTTGGGGCTATCGTGATACCCATGAAACCTTTGAAATGGGTGCAGGTGACGATAAGGTTTATTCAGATGCAGGCAATGACATCATCTATGGTCAGGCTGGAGATGACACTCTGTGGGGGCAGGCTGGAAATGATACGCTTTATGGAGGGATAGGCGCTGATTATTTAGAAGGTAATGAGGGTGACGACATTCTGTATGGTGATCAGGACAACGACATTCTTTATGGCGGGGCTGGTAATGACATCCTTTATGGCGGGCAGGGCGACGATACACTGAGGGGCGGTACAGGTCACGATATCCTGGATGGTGGTGCAGGAAATGATAAATATTTCTATTACTTGGCTGATGGCACAGAGACCATTGACCAGACAGGTGGTGGAACTGATGTTCTGTGGTTGATGGATCAGGGTATTACCGAGGATAGGATTAAATTTACCAAAGAAAATAATGACCTGATTGTGACGATTGACAATAATCCAAATCAGTCGGTCCGAGTCAAGGACCACTTCCTGGGTGGTGAGAAAGCAATTAGCAGTGTACAGCCGAATGGTGGCTATACCATTACAGCGGCTCAAATTGCAGTCAAGGTCAATGCTTCTTCTGGAGGTTCATCAGATCCAGCAGGTGATACCATTTATCAATATAGCTCTGGTGCAATGACGATCACGGAACAATCGGGTAATGATACAGTTCTATTTAAGAATGGCATTACCTTTAGTCAGGTGGGTAATTATCTGACCAAATCAGGGGATGACCTGATCCTGAAAGTAAATGGTAGCAATACCAATAAAGTCACCATCAAGAATTTCTTTAAGGCAGGTCAGTATCTGGTTGAAACCTTGCAGTTTGAAACAGGTGGACAGTTAACGGCTGAACAAATCTTTGGTGCATTCGGCCTGACAATTCCATCAGGAACAACCCCAACGCCACCAAATCCCGTGGGAGATACAACCTATAACTATAGTTCTGGCGAATTGACCATTACTGAACAGTCGGGCAATGATAAGGTCATCTTTAAAAATGGCATTAGCTTTAGCCAGGTGGGTAACTATCTGTCTAAATCAGGTGATGATCTCATTCTTAAGGTGAATGGTAGCAACACCAATAAGGTCACGGTGAAAAACTTCTTCCTGGCAGGGAATTATCTGGTTGAGAACTTTGAATTCGAGACGGGTGGTAATTTAACGGCAGAGCAGGTTTTTGGGGCGTTTGGTTTAACATTGCCATCTACAGGTGGAGGAAATCAGGGTTCCAGTGAGGTTGCAGGTGACACTGTCTATAACTACACCACAGGTGCTTTAACCATTACTGAACATTCAGGCAATGACAAGGTCATCTTTAAAAATGGTATTACCTTTAATCAGGTGGGAAGTTATTTGACCAAATCAGGTGATGACCTGATCCTGAAAGTGAATGGTAGCAACACCAATAAGGTCACGGTGAAAAACTTCTTCCTGGCAGGTCAGTATCTGGTTGAAACATTCCAGTTTGAGACTGGTGGGCAAATTACCGCTGAGCAGATTTTTGGGGCATTTGGCATCACCATGCCACAGCAAAGTGCGCCAGCAAACACAGCACCTGAAAATACGGATTTAGATGCCTTTAACACCACCTATAACTATAGTTCAGGTGCCATGGTCATTGATGAAAAGCTGGGTACAGATCAGGTGGTTTTTGGCAATGGAATTGCCTTTAGCCAGGTGGGTAACTATCTAACTAAATCGGGTGATGACCTGATCCTTAAGGTGAATGGCAGCAATAGCAACAAGGTTACAGTAAAAGACTTCTTCCTTGGTGGTGCGCATGAGGTCGAATCTTTCAATTTCGAAACAGGTGGCAGTATTTCCTCACAGCAGATTTATCAGGTGTTTGGTGTGGATCGTCCTGTCAATGCTGAGGATGAAGTCACCAGTATTGTAATGGGTGATTCAGGTGATAACGTGCTGAGTAGTGATGCGGCGGTGAGTGAATTATTCATCTTAAACGAAGGCAATGATATTCTTGAATTGTTGATCAATGCTTCAGGTGAAACTGCTGTGGATTATGTAACTGACTTTGATATGGCGGAAGACCAGATTGATTTGTCGCAAATATTGGACAGTCATGCAACCAGTTCCAATCTTTCCAGCTATATCGAGATTATTTATGATACGGATGCAAAAACCAATACGCTGAGTGTTCGTGGCCAGTCGAATCAGGCATATAAGGATGTACTGGTGATGACCAATCAAAGTGAGCAACTGTATTTACAGGATTTGATCAATAATCAAAGTTTGATCTACTAATAAAATGTTGCCACAGGTTTCAATTCAGTAAAAAAAGGCCAACTTAAAGTTGGTCTCAAATCATGACAAACTTTACTTAGAATAAATAAGTAGAGTTTGTTAGTTTGAAAGCTATTTTATTTACTCTTTTTATGTTGAGTCAGTTTTCTATATACTTAAATCGAAAAATAAATAGTATTCTCCAAAAATATATGTACCCCTCCATATTTTGTATTGTTTTCATTGGGGATTACATTGCATTACATATGTGAGTTGTTATAAAGCGATTATTTATAAACTAAGAAAGTACTTTTAAAAAAATCTAAAGTTTTGGCGTGGAGCTTAGTAAAATGATTCTGTTGTGGTCTATGAGACAATTGTCTAAGCTATAGTTAAAATATGAACGGATTGCGGTTTGGAATATAGTAGGTATGAATAAGGAAAATTCAGTGCAAAATACAGATGAACGTTTACCTAATTGGGTAGAGGCTTTACCTATAAAGTGGAAGAATTGGTTGCTTGACCATTTAGAAGCTGAAGATAAATCTCCAGAAGAACTTGGAAAAATCTTGCTTGCGAATGGCTTGAAAATCACCGATGAAGAATTGGGTGATTTTAAAATGGCAGATTTTAATTTATCTTATTTAATTGATGTAAAAAAGAATTTTTTTGATATTCAGGAGCAAAGAATTCGTTTGGTCACGTACCTTGAACGACCAGGTATGTGTTATTTTGAAGATATGCTCAGTGAGGCGGAGTGCGATGAGTTGATCCATCTTTCTGAACAGAGTGGAGAATTCGAACGGGCTCTTATATTAAATGATGAAACTGCTTCCAATGAGATTGGATCTCATAGAAAAAGTGATTCAATGTGTTATTTACATGGTCAAAACCCATTGATTGCCACGATTGAACAGCGTATTGCCACATTGGTGAACTGGCCTGCTACTCATGGGGAATACCTACAAATTTTGCGATATCAACAAACAGGTGAATATAGGCCCCACGTAGATTTTTTTAGCTCAAATAGTCCTGGGGGAGTTAAGAGTTTATCTTATGGTGGTCAGCGTGTGGCGACTTTTATTCTTTATTTGTCAGATGTTGAGGCTGGGGGGAGTACAAAATTCCCAAATCTTGGTTTGGAGTTTAAACCGAAAAAAGGTGCAGCATTGCTTTTCACCAATATTGATATTTTGGGTAGGCCAGACCAGAATACGTTACATGCAGGAATGCCTGTGATCGATGGTACAAAGTATATTGCAACAAAATGGTTACGTGAGCGAGCTTTTGAAATTGAACCGACTAAAACACAACCCATCGATTCAAAAAAACTGAAAAATAAGAAAAGAGGTTCAAAATCTAAACGTTGAAATGATACTGTTGATGACCAACTGTATTTACAGGATTTGATCAATAATCAAAGTTTGATCTACTAATAAAATGTTGCCACAGATTTCAATTCAGTAAAAAAAGACCAACTTAAAGTTGGTCTTTTTTGTCCTCTGTCGGGAGGCGACGGTAACGTTGCCAAGGCAGTGGGCGGTTTAAAGCCTCTGGCACATCGCCACTGGTTGAGCGCAGGCGTAAGTGAATCGCTGCCTGTGCCATCAGGTTGGCGGAAACGGGTGCGGTGATAAAGGCAAACAGGGTAATCAGCAATTCGGCAAAACCAAAGCGCCCCTGAGTTGCGGAAAAAATCATGGCCGCAATCAGAAAGCTTCCCAGCCCCAGCGTACTGGATTTCGTTGGTGCATGCAGGCGCATAAACAGATCGGGCAAACGGATCATGCCGATTGATCCGACCAGCATAAAGAAAGCGCCAAATACCACAAAGAATGAAACAATCAATTCAAAAATCAAAGGCATAGCGGTCTCCTAGTCAATCACATGTCCAGTGGTGAAGTAACGGGCAAGCGCTGCTGTGGATACAAAGCCAAGCATTGCAACCAGTAAGGCTCCCTCAAACATGTTGCTACTGACCCAGTAAATGCCCAGGACTACAACCAAACAGGTGGCATTGAGGAACAGGGTATCCAATGCGAGCAGACGGTCAATCACAGACGGGCCAATAATCAGTCGGATGAGGCAAAGGAACATGGAGATGGTAATGGCAATTAAACCAATACCCAGTGCATATGGCAAAATCGTCATTTGCTTGCTCCCTTATTTAGCTTTACATCAAAGATTTCAATCAAAGGCATTTCATAGCGCTTTTTAATATCCTGAATATCCAGTTCGGTATCATCTGTGCTGAGTGCATGAACGAGGATATCCCCCCGTTCCTGATCAATCCCTGCTGAAACGGTTCCAGGGGTGGTGGTAATGATCATCGCCAGCAAAGTGTTGACCTGCTCATGTTCCGTTTCCAGTGGCACGCGATACCATTTCGGGTGTAGATGATCCAACGGACCCAGCACCAGCTTGGCAACACGAAAATTTGAAACGATGATATCCCACAGCACCACAAACACCAATCTGATCGCAGGCAGCCAGTGAATGTGGGGTGTTCTGGCAATAAAGGGACGTACCAGACGTGGGATGATAATTGCCAATAACAGTGCAAATAAAATATCGGTTAAGTCCACGCTATGCGATAGCATCAGCCAGCTCAAAAATACCAGAAATGACACAAAGGGATGGGGGAACCAACGGTCAAGCAAGCTTATTTTTTGCATGTCAGTGTTCCTCCATTGGCTTTAACTGGGTTGAATTTGGAACTGTCGGTGTATCCAGCACTTGTTCGGCAATCTGGCGCTGCTTGTATTCTGAGATATGCTCACCCTGTAGAGTTGCTTTGGAAATAACATCGGGAATCAACAAGGCATTATGATCTTCAACTTCGCCCCCATATTTTGTTTCGGGCAGGTAGGTTGGATCATAAGGCTGTACGCTGATCACGCGGCCCTGTGCATCCGTTTTTAGAATGGCCTGATTATAGAGCGCATGGTTCTGGATTTGCTGGGCGGTCAATACCGTATAGGTCTGGATTGGAGATGCAAACACGACATAACCCATCAGCCCTGCCAAAATAACATAGATCGCTTTGTCATTACGGTTGGGTGCATAGGCTGGCAATCCCTGATAAGTTTGATAGGCTGCTTCATTCGGGTCAATTTCGGGTGGACTGGCACGCCAGAACAGAATGAAACCCACACGGGTCAATGCAAGAATACTTAATAGGCTAACGATCAGGATAATGGCGATAATCCAGCCCTGATACGCCGTTTCAGCGGTGGCCTGTAAAATAAAGACCTTACCCAGAAAGCCACTAAATGGTGGTAAACCTGCCATCATCATTGCAATCAGGAAATAGGTCAGTGCCGCTGCCTTTTCATTCTTGATTTTGGGTGCAACTTTCAGGTGATCCTTGAACGTGCCCCGTTGGGCGGTGATCCAGCCACAGAACAGATAGAATGCAGCGGCAATCAGGGTACTATGCACCAGATAATACAGGCCTGCCGACCATGCCTGCGTGTTGAACATGGCAATCGCGATCAGCAATGTACCCACAGATGACAGCACCATAAAGCCGACAAAACGGCGCAGCCGTTCTGCACCAATTGCACCAATCACCCCATAAATCGAAGTGACCAGGCCAATCAACAATAGTGTGTTCTTAAAAATGCTTTGTGCCATGGCATCATCAAACACTGTGCCATTGACACGCAGAATGGCGTAAATCCCAACCTTGGTCATGATGGTGAAGATTGCGGCAACAGGTGTGCTGGCAACCGCATAGGTTTTTGGCAGCCAGAACCCGACAGGCAGCATTGCAGCCTTGATGCCAAACACCACAAACAGCAGTAAGCCACCTGCAATGGCCAACTTGTGCTGGTCATTGTCCAGTGTTGGCAGGATACGGCCCACATCCGCCATATTCAGGCTGCCAACACTGCCATAGATCATGCCCAGACCAATCAGGAACAGGGCGGAAGCCAGCAGGTTTATGGTGACGTAATGGATACCCAACTGAAATCTAGGACGGCCCTGACCATGCAACAACAGTACATAGGAAGCCATCAACAGGATTTCAAAGAATACAAACAGGTTAAACAGGTCACCTGTCAGGAATGCGCCACAGACCCCCATGAGCAGAAAGTGGAACATGGTGTGGAAATAGCGACCGCGGGTGTCCCAGTTGTCGCTAGCATACCAGATCACGGGAATGGCCAGTGCGTAGGTCAGCACCAGCATAAATGCCGATAAGCGATCCAGCACCAGCACAATACCAAACGGGGCTGACCATTCACTGAGCTGGTAAACACTAATCTGTCCTGTACTGGCAATCATCAGGTAACTGATGGCAGTCAGCAGACCCAGAATCGCGGAGGTGAGGCTGATGCCTCGTCGCCAGGGTTGACGCCAGTCCTGCTTTAATGAACCTGCACCAGGGTTACCCAGCAACAACAGCAGAAAGCTGGTCAATGCTGGAATCAAGATACTGATGATTGGAGTGTGAGTATGCCAGAAAGTATTCAAGTCAAACATTATGGCTCATCCTCACGTGGGTCATAGGTCAGGGTCGGGTCTTCTTTGGAATCGACATGATCATTTCCCGATTCATAACGGCTGCGCAGTGCCAGTTGTATAACAAATGCAGTGGTGGCAAACCCAATCACGATTGCAGTCAGGACCAGTGCCTGTGGCAATGGGTCAGTGACCTTGGTGGTTTCCGTCAAAATAGCAGGGGCATTGACCTGTAAACGTCCCATCGCAAACAGGAACAGGTTTACGGCATAGCCAATCATGGCAAGGCCAAGTACCACGGGAAAGGTTCTGGCACGCAGGATGAGGTAAATCCCTGTGGCGGTGAGTAGACCAATTGCCGAAGCCAATAAAAATTCAAGGCTGATCATTTATTCGTCTCCATTGGGAATAGGGCCAGACATGCTCGAGTGACGTGAGTCTCCCAGCACCGAGATCAACAACATGGTCGCCCCGACGACCGTGATATATACCCCTAGATCAAAGGATGCGGCGGAGGCAAGATGCATTTTGCCCAGTAAGGGTGGTTCCACATAAATGTGCGCGCTGGTCAGGAATGGGCGTGACCAGAACCATGCCGCGATACCTGTCAATCCTGCAATGGTCAATCCTGAACCAATCCAGATTTCATAGAGACGACCAGACCGAGCTCCAATCATGCGCTCAGCCTGTTCCTGACCCACCACAATATATTGGATGATCAGTGCCATCGCGGTAATCAGCCCCGCGATAAAGCCACCGCCTGGGTAGTTGTGTCCACGCATGAAGATGTAGGTGCTGACCACCAGTGCAAGTGGCAATACCCATGATGCGGTGATACGCAGCATCAATGGTGATGGATTGAAGCGATAGGTCAGGCCCTGGGTCATGGTGGTGCCATGCGCTCGCATACCATCCATTAAACAGAGTGCACCAATGGCGGCAATGCCCAAAACTGTAATTTCACCGAAAGTATCGAAACCACGGAAATCCACAAGGATGACGTTGACCACATTGGAGCCGCCACCCAGAGGAATCGACTGTTGCATAAAGAACCATGAAATTGAATTATGGTCACGGGTTAAAATCAGCCAGCTAATCCAGCCAATTCCCAAACCGCCTGCAATGGCCAGACTGGCATCGCGCCAGCGCCGTGAGCGGCTGGATTCATAAGGGGTGAGTTGTGGCAATAGTGACAAACTCATCAGCAATAAAACCGTGGTGACCACATCCACCGTGATTTGGGTCAGGGCAAGGTCAGGCGCTGACAGGGTAATGAATACCATGGTGACCACCAGACCCACTGCACCACTAATCAGCACGGCCTTGATACGCTCATGGTGGAACCAGAGCATCATCCAGCAGCCAGAGAACAGGGTGAGCCACAGTACAATCGCCACCCATGGTGCATGGGTCAGTTCGCGTGTACCTGTGGTTAAGCCTTGGTTGAACAGTGGCAAGCCAACCATGACGATGCTAAACAGCACAATCCAGAGCAGGTAGCTTTGCAAAGAGCCATTTTCAGTCGCCTGCTTAATCTTGCGGCTGTTGAGCAACAAATGTTTTAGGAATAAATCAAATAAAATTCGACCCTGTAGGCGTCCAAACAAGGGATCAAGGTCGATTTTACGCAGTCGCCCCTGTTTGGCTAGGGCAAAATAGAACAGCGTTCCACCGACCAGTGCAATTAGGCTCATGACTAAAGGGGCATTAAAACCATGCCAGATGGCAAGATGGACACCCTCAAAATTTGGCTGCATCAGGCTGGCCCTGGTGACACTGTTGACTAGCGTGCCCGCAAGCAGGGCAGGGAAAATACCCACCAGGATACATAAAGTCGCAAGGATAATTGCAGGCAGTCGCATACCAAGTGGTGGTTCATGGGCATCCTTGTTTGGCACCTGTTTACCCAGTGGGCCATCAAAAAATACGCCATGCACCAAACGAATCGAATAACTGACCGCAAAGATTCCTGCAAGGGTTGCCACAATGGCCGAGATCACCATCACTGGGCCTGACAGGTTTGCCAGCAATTCGGTAAAGAACATCTCCTTGGAAATAAAGCCATTGGTCAGTGGCACGCCCGCCATGGAGGCGGCGGTGATCATGGTCAAGGTTCCCGTAAAAGGTAGCAGTGCCCAAATCCCACTCAGTTTGCGTAAATCCCGTGTACCCGTTTCGTGATCAATAATCCCTGCAATCATAAAGAGTGCCGCCTTAAAGGTGGCATGGTTGATGATGTGGAAAATGGCTGCCGCAACTGCAAGTGGGGAACCAATCCCAAGCAGGCACACAATCAGGCCCAGATGACTGATGGTGGAGTATGCCAATAGTCCTTTTAAATCTTCTTTAAAGATGGCAAAGCCTGCTGCCATACACAATGTAAACAGGCCAACAAAGGTGACAAGGTTGTGGTACAACGCGGCACCAATAAAAATCGGTGCTAAACGCGCCAGCAGGAAAATTCCTGCTTTCACCATAGTGGCAGAGTGCAGATAGGCAGACACAGGCGTGGGTGCAGCCATTGCATTGGGTAGCCAAAAGTGAAATGGGAATTGCGCACTTTTGGTAAATGCACCCAGCAAAATCAGTAATAGAGTGGGTACAAACAGTTGATGCTGTTGGATGGTGTCTTTCATCAGCACCAGTTGGTCAATTTCATACGTTCCCGTAATCTGCCCAAGTAGCACAAAGCCCCCCAGCATGGCAAGGCCGCCCATACCTGTGAGGGTTAGGGCCATACGTGCGCCACGCTGCGCGGCGTCATACTGGCTCCAGTAACCGACCAACAGGAAAGAGGAGATACTGGTCAGTTCCCAGAACACCAATAGGATGATGAGGTTGTTCGAAAGCGAGATGCCCAGCATGGCCGCCATAAACAGCATCAGCAACAGGTAAAGTTTGCTCAGTGAGTTTTTGGGACTGAGATAGAAATAGGCATAAATATAAATGAGTGTGCCGATACCGCTAATCAGCAGGCCAAACAATAAACCGAGTGCATCCAGACGAAAACTCAGGTTGATGCCCAGTTGTGGCAGCCAATCCCAGCTTTGTAGCAGGGTATTGCCCTGAAGAACCGTTTCCGCCTGGGTCAAAAGTAAAATAAAACAACTCAGGCTGATGCCAATCGCCCCAAGTGCCGTCACGCCCCGTGAAATACGTTGCAGTTGTGAGACAAGGGTGGTGCCGAGTATGAGCGGTAATAAGATAATAATCGGTAGCACACTGGTATCCATATTGATGATTTAGGTCGGGAGACCTAAGGATGAACTTTCTTTCAGGATTCACAGGCACTCAAGGAGAATACCAAAACTTCAAATCCAGAAACCCAATCAAGTGAATAGGGACAGTCACAAGTTGTATTGCGCAACTTGAAAATAAAAAATGAGATTTATTTTACTATAAAATATCAATAAAAATCTGATGTTATTACATGAAGTTACATATCATGTTGATGTATCGTTTTCAATACTGTCCTGAACCGTATTTCAAAGTGGACTTTGTTGTGGTGTGTCATCAATCTTGAGTAAATTCAATAAATCAGACTTTTCCTGTGGATTCAGCTCCTGTATCTGGTGAAATAACGCATCCACTTTGGTTAATGTGGGTTCAGAGGGCAGGAGGGGTGTTTGGGTCTCACCCTCTGGTTCAGGCTGCACCAAATCCTGATATAAGGCGGAAAGCTGCTGTTGTGATGCCTCCAACTGAATCGGGTAAATACCGTGCTGGTCCAGTTTTAGGCACTGGTAATGCAGCGCATGTTCAAGCAACTCATCACGGTTGCCTGTCACAATGATTTGCAGACGGGGAAATGCCTCATGCAAGCGCTCAAGAATTTCGGCACATGCATCCTGGTCCAACTGCATATCCACGTGGTCAATCAGCAGGATGCCCTCGCCCTCCAGACATGGATCAAAGCTATGTTGATTGAGCAGGCATAATCGGCGGCTAATATCACCCACCAGTGCAATCCAGGTTTTTTCTGATGCAGACAGTTGCTGAAATGGCATCACCCGATCTTCATAACGCACCATCAGTTGCAGCTTGGGAACATACTGGATGTAAAGGTCTTGCAGCTTGGGAAAAACGGTATTCAGGCTGGTTTTCAGGGCATGCAGGTTGGGTGCGGAGAGCTGTTTGGGATGCTTGACCAATTCCAGTTGCAGTTCCTGCAATATTTCGGACTGGTTTTGCTGGTTAAAGTCGTTGCCCATCAGGCGTCTGACAATATGGGCCGAGTGCGCATTCTCGACATCACTGATTTCCCGTAACCATTCAAAAAAACGTGCAAAGGTGGTGTAGGGGATTGGCGTTAAATCATAGGCTGAAATGTCCTGCAAGGTGCCTGGCACATTTTTACTCTGTAGATTCACTTCCTGTACAAAACGTTCCGCAGGGTAGTAGGCAATCATTGGCAAACCCAGCAAGGGGTCCTGTTGATTCATTTTTTGGTACAGGCTCACCATCTGGTCAAGCTGCTGGCTTTCAACCTGGCTAATTCCCACCCCCTGACTGTTAAAGGTTTTGTAGAGTTTCCAACTACAGCGTTCTGTGTCGGCTGCCTGTGCAGCGCTACTTTCAGTCAAGCCATGATTGAGTTCCTCACTCATGTGTACCTGAATCTGGATTTTGGCCTGTAGCCGAGTCAGCATAATGTCCTGATCCGCAATCACCACACCCGCAGTCCGAATATCCTTATAGCGTGCCGAAAACCAGGTCAGGGCCTGATAGATGTTCTTTAGGATGGTGGTTTTGCCTGTGGACTGGTCACCCAGAATCAGGGTAATGGGATATTGTTCAGGTTGAAACTCAATGTTTAAGTCCCGAAACATGCCGACATGCTTAAATAGAACCGATTCAAGTTGCATAAGTTCACCTCAGTCACGAGCGCTTTAACCTGCGGACTGGCGAAGACTTGAGGGAGCGCTTTGTTTTAGCTTTAATTGTTGTATCAGGTCATAAAGATGATGGATATTTAAACTTACTTTAGCACGCGTACAGGCGACGTAAAGTAGTCTTAATTCCTCATCTGTAATTTTATGTTCCAGTCCGTTAATCTTGAACTGGTAATCATCTTCAATATGCACCCGATTCCATTCCAGCCCTTTGGCCTTATGCGCGGTTGAGATCACATAGTCTGCCTGTTCAATCGGGGTGATTTTCGCCAATGCCTTTTTCAGTGGTTCAGTGCCATGTTCATCCACCAGCTTGACCAAAGGCTTGATGTCACTGCCATCATTGGTTTCACAATACTCATGCACATCATGCCATGAGTTAAACCACGCCAGTTCAGGCACATCGGTAATGCGTTTGCCCTGTTTCAGTAAACTGGCGGCATCAACAAAGCGACTGAGTTTTTGATGGTCGGCTTGCAGACTGACTTTATCACCATGCACCAAACCTGAAAGCAGTAATTCCATGGCACGCGCATTGGTGCGGCATAGAATCGCATCACGCATTTTAGTATGCGGTTTATTCACCACCGTGGATTTTAAGTTTGGATTGCCAAGTAATGGCACAGTTTCATTCAGTGCACCAAGCAGGTTGTTGGCAACATCGGCGATGGCGTCACCAAAACGGAATGAGGTGGTGAGACGACTTTCGGGCAACGGCATCTGCTGCATGGCATTGATTGCGCCACGCCATGCGTAGATTTGCTGATGGGCATCACCCACATAAATCACCTGTGTGCTTTTTTGGCGTAGTAAAATGCCGAGCATCAATGGGTCTGCATCCTGAGCCTCATCAAACAGCACATAATCGGCGGGAATATTCGGTTCAGACAATGCCCAAAGTTTTAGGTAAATATCGTGTCCAATCCCTGCCTGATGGTTCTGGTCAATCGATTCCAGCCAGCGACGTTCAACGGCTGGGTATAAGTGTTGCTGTAAGGATTCAATATCATCCTGATGCAGCCAACTGGGTGCCTGAATATGACGCGGTGCAGGGTATTGCGAACTGGTGGAACAGAAATAGCTGACCGCATTGGCGACCAGATTGGCAAGGCGGCTTGGCATCAACACATATTTTTCATAACGTCCACCCATTAAACGCCGCAGGGTAATGGGTTCCAGACGATATTCTTTTGCGATAAAGCTTGGGCTAAGACGGGGCAGGCGTAGTTTATCCGTCACTCCACGCGGCGCACTGCGGAAAGCCAGCGAGTGAAAGGTACGGCAGTTCACATTGCCATGAAACTTGTTTTGTGCTTCGGACGCAATGGCCTTGTTAAATGCCAGATACATGCCACGCCGTTCAGGCATGGCATCACTGATCATTTGTAAGGTGGTGGTTTTACCTGTGCCAGCATAGGCAATCACTTTAAAGGATTGTCCTAAACGGGCGTTGTCAATGGCGACTGCCTGTTCATAGGTGGCTTTGGGTTTTTCGATACTCGACACAGGAATGGGTTACGCCTCTTTGCTGCGGTTGGCTTTTTCAACCAGGCCAGATAAGCCCTGACGACGCGCGAGTTCATCCAAAACAACGTGCGGGTCAAGATCAAAATAGCCAAGCATCACAATGCTGTGGAACCAAAGATCAGCCACTTCATAGATCAGGTCATGTTTATTTTCCAGTGAAGCATGTGTCGCATAATCTTTAGCCGCGATGATACTTTCCACGCTTTCTTCACCGACTTTTTCCAGAATTTTATTGATGCCTTTTTTATACAGGCTTGCCACATAGGAGCTGTCCGCTTCAGCCTGTTTGCGTTCCTGCATCAGGCGCCCTAAATGGCTGAGTACATCCACCTGTTCACTGTGACGGTGATCATGTGCTTCTGTTTTGGCAGATGCGCCATAAATGGCAGTTGGGTCTTTCAACTGCGCATCAACAATTTCCCAACCCTGTGGTGTAAGTTTGCGGTAGAAGCAGGACTCACGACCTGTATGGCAGGCAATGCCACCATGTTGTTCAATTTGTAGGATGATGACATCGGCATCACAATCGAGACGGATTTCATGCACGGTTTGAAAGTGTCCTGATTCTTCGCCCTTATGCCAAAGTTTTTGGCGTGAACGTGAATAATAGACTGCCTGATTTTTTTCAGCAGTCAGTTGTAATGCTTCACGATTCATCCATGCAACCATTAACACGCGACCTGTTTGATGATGTTGTGCAATGGCAGGAACAAGACCATTGGAATCAAATTTAACTTCATCTAACCAGTTTGACATGCGTGAAATCCGTTGTGGGCAAAGCAGCTAGTTTAGCGTTTGTGGCTAGGGTTGGCTATGTTTGTTGGGTAAAAAATCATTTAATGGTTGGGTTGAATATACGTTCCCATCAAATTGGTATTTTCTATTTTTAAAAAGGGCAAAGCCCAAGCAACAATGATCAGCATACCCCAAGGATAGCTTGACCAAAACCAAGCATCAACTAAAAAATAAGCACCTGTGATATAAAGCCAAATGTTTAAAATTCGAGGCAAATATTTTTGATGGATCAACAGAAGAAATATACAGGGCAAGCTGTCCCATAAGATCACCCACGGAAATAGAGGGCTGATCACCAATCTTCCTATCGTCGATTTAGGATTCACTTGCCATTCAATGAGTTGATGGTGAAAATTTAGAAAACAGAACAGGTTGGCAAAGCTTGGAAATAAAAACCAGCATCCTTTTTGAATCGCCTTGCCTTTATCCTGTCGATAGAGTGCCCATAGAAAACTATATTTCATGTTTTAGCCTTATTTTTATTGCTGGAACTTTCTATTTTTACCTATCGATATAGTTTGAGATTTCAATCAGGTTTTGATCAGGGTCACGTAAATAGATGGATAATATGTTCCCCATTGCACCTGTTCTTTCAATCGGCCCCTCAACGATTTCAATATTTAGGCTTTGCAGATGGCTGATCACTTTATTTAATGGCGTTTCGGCAATAAAACATAAATCTGCTGAACCAGCGGTGGGGTGAAAAGCTTTGGGTTCGAACTCTTTGCCCACCTGATGCAGGTTGATTTTTTGAGAACCAAATTGCAGTGCCTTTCGGTTTTCACCAAAGCTGATGACCTCAAAATTCAATGCGGACTGATAAAATTGGCAGGTGGTTTTAATATCAGCAACTGTTAGAACTAAGTGATCTAAATGACTAATTTTCATAAATAGTTTAGGTCTTAATAAATGTGGTTAATAGTCAGTAATGGATTCATTGCTGGAAACCAAAGAATCCTCCTCCTCTTGATAGTGGGCAATTTGTTGATAATCTAGTTGCTGGAACATCCCCGTTTTTAAACCTGAAATGGTGATTGCCATTTCTTTGCGGAAGTAGGGAATTTGATACATCCACGGGAACACCAGATCACGTAAACCGCCTGCCCACCAGTGATCAGATTGATAAAGTGGTGTAAGCAAACGACTGAGAAATTGATAAAACTGGATCGAGGAACGACGGTGCTGGTGATAGTGCTGCCACAACATTGCCCAGTCAATCTGCTGATTTTTCCTGGCACGCTGCAAGGACTGTGAAAAGGTCCATGCATCCAACAAAGCCATATTGGCACCTTGCCCGAGTTGAGGGCTCATGGCATGTGCTGCATCACCCATGACCCCAATTCGCCCTTGCCCAAACTGGGACATCACCACATCACGGTATTGGGCTGACAACCACTGAGGTTGATTTTGTTGATCAGCCAAAAGTTGTTTCAACCATTCAGCCACATCAGGCCAGCGATCTGAAACCTGCTTTAACCATTGCCGCTTTGCCAATTCATCCTTTAAAAATGATTGCAGTTGTGTAGTAGACAAACTCCAGAAGATGCTGGAAAGTCGCTGTTGTGGCGCAGAGGGGATTGCGCCTGTCGGTAGAATCCCCATCATGATCTTGGAACGATCATAAAATTGATGCAGGATTTCAGAGTCCAATACAGGACATTCAGGTACAATGCTCCATGCAGCACCCCACGGATAAGCCTGATCAACCTTCACCCAAGCTTGGGGACGCAATTGACTACGGGCACCATTGGCAATCAGGACAGCATCAAAACAGGCATCAAATTTCTGTTGTTGGTAAGACCCGATGAGTCGAACCTCATGGGTACTTTCCTGAATCTGATCAATGCCATGTCCCATTCTCCAGTTGATCTGACTGGAATACTCAGCCAGCTTTTGCATCAGTACATGACATAAGGTGGCACGATGTATGCCTAAACCGTAAAGATGATTTCCAGCCTGATGGTAATGGCTATTGACCAACAGACGCTGATCGGCAAGTTTTCCCTCCAAGCCTGTCACTTTTGCTCCAAGTTTTAAGGTATGGGCGAGTACGCCAAGATGCTCAAACACTGCCAGGCCAGCAGGTTGTAATAATAAACCTGCACCCACAGGCGCGAGTTCATCCACCTGTTCAAAAATGGTGACATAATGACCTTGACGGGCCAGTAAAATGGCAGTGGCGAGTCCTGCTGTACCCGCCCCAATAATCGCAAAATGGGGTGTTTTCATTGTTTGTTCTTATGCAGTCGTTATTGGGTTGTTTTTAAAGAGAAAGCAGCTTAATCCTATACCACTTCCCAACGTTTGATAATAGCTGGCAAATCAATTTTGAGGTGGAAGAACAATAACTAGTTTGACCAATAAAGATTAAAGTTGGGATGAGTTAAAAATTTTAACTATTTTAAATGTAAAAAGTAAAAATTGGATTCAAGTAAAGTAATCCGAAAATTTATAAGATCTTAATTTATTAAATCAGAAAGGATGCCTTGCTAAAATTCTATGTGTCGCCTAATTAACAATGAGTTTGAAAACATCGTTGCAACGTAGGTGGATCGTGGTCGAGTGAATAAATAAAAAGGGCAAATGTCATATACATTCGCCCTTTTCAAAAAGAATGACATGGATGTCGTGATTAGAAGAATCCAGCTGGTTTGGTTGAGTAGCTGACTAAAAGATTCTTGGTTTGTTGATAATGGTCTAACATCATGCGATGGTTTTCACGACCAATGCCTGACTTCTTATAGCCACCGAATGCCGCATGTGCAGGATAAATATGGTAACAGTTGGTCCATATACGGCCTGCTTCAACAGCACGGCCCGCACGATATGAGGTATGTGCCGAACGAGACCAGACTCCAGCACCTAAACCATAAATGGTTTCATTGGCAATTTGAATCGCTTCATCAAAGTCTTTAAAGGTCGTTACTGACAGGACAGGGCCAAAGATTTCCTCCTGGAAAATTTGCATACTGTTATGCCCTTTGAAAACGGTTGGTTCGATATAAAAACCTTCACCCACTTCTTGTCTGGCACTACCACCCGTAAGAAGTTCAGCACCTTCTTCACGGCCAGTACTGATGCAGCGTAAAATTTTCTCTTGTTGCTCTAGGGAAGCCTGGGCACCAATCATGGTTTCAGTATCTAAAGGATGACCAACCTTGATTCGTTTCACACGTTCAATGGCTTTTTCTAAAAATACATCTGCAATGCTTTCCTGAACCAATGCACGAGATGGGCAGGTACACACTTCACCCTGGTTCAATGCAAACATGGCAAAGCCTTCAAGTGCCTTGTCCAGAAAATCATCTTCCTTGTCCATAATATCTTCAAAGAAGATATTTGGAGACTTACCACCAAGTTCCAGCGTGACTGGAATAATGTTTTCTGTCGCATATTGCATAATCAATTGTCCAACCTGGGTTGAACCTGTAAATGCAATCTTGGCAATACGTGGGCTGGTTGCCAGTGGCCGACCCACTTCAGCACCATAACCATTAACCACATTGAGTACGCCTGCTGGTAAAAGGTCCTGGATGAGTTCAAGAACCAGTAAAATTCCGACTGGGGTTTGTTCGGCAGGTTTTAAAACCACACAGTTTCCTGCCGCAAGTGCGGGAGCAAGTTTCCATGCTGCCATTAAAATTGGGAAATTCCACGGAATGATCTGGCCCACCACACCCAATGGTTCATGAAAGTGATAGGCAATGGTATCGTCATCAATTTCTGAAATGCCGCCTTCCTGTGCACGGATACAACCTGCAAAATAACGGAAATGATCGATTGCCAGTGGAATGTCAGCTGCCAAGGTTTCACGAACTGGCTTGCCATTATCCCAGGTTTCCACAACCGCAAGCATTTCAAGGTTTGCCTCCATGCGATCGGCAATTTTGAGCAAGATATTTGAACGCACTGTTGGAGAGCTTTTATTCCATTCAGCCTTTGCTTTATGGGCTGCATCAAGTGCAAGTTCAATGTCTTCAACCGAGGAACGCGGTATTTTTGTAAATACTTTGCCATCGACAGGTGAAACGTTGTCGAAGTATTCTCCTCTGACAGGGGCTACCCATTGGCCACCAATAAAATTTTCATACTGTGATTTAAACTGGACTTTGGAATCTGGTTGATTCGGATTGATGTAACGCATATATATATTCCTTTGCTTATAATTGATCTTAAGCGTCTACAGCTTTGGTATAAGGTACTTTTGTACGCTATTTGACTAGGATATAAGGGTGAAGGTTGGAGAAAGGTTGGAAACCATGCTCAGACGTGAGGGATGCACAAATGTTTACAAAGCAAGAGCTAATACGGCAAAGACAGTCTATTGATCAGTTAAAGCAACAAAATAGTTTGTCTCCCCGAAGTGCTGAGAAGTTAGAGCAGAGTATCGCGAGTTCTTGGCAGCGATCAGTATTGTCCTCAATTCCAAAAGAGCGTTTGGCGGCACCGTTGCTCAACCACAATAAAAAAAATAAAACCAGTCTGGATAAGGCTTTAAATGCCTGTTCCAGTGAACTGGGCCATATTGCTGCACAATCCTCGATGGTGATCGCTGTTGGTGATGTGGGAAGTACGATTATATGGACTGCTTCGAGTACACAAATGCAAAGTGCCGCTGAAAAGGTACATTTCATTGCAGGTGGGCAGTGGGCAGAGGAGGTAGTTGGAACCAATGCTTTGGCTCTATCGCTAAAAACCCAACAATCCAGTTGTGTATTTTCCAATGAACACTATATGGAGTCCATCCATGACTGGGTCTGTTATGCAGCTCCAATTATCGACCCTTATTCCAAACAGGTATTGGGTGTGGTCGATTTATCAACCACGTGGAAAAAACACAACAGTTTAGGGGTTTTGGCGGCAGAGCGTTGTGCCTCCATCATTCAAACCGCACTTATTGATCAGCAAAGACAACATTTATATATCCGTGCTTTTTCAACCCCACAAATCTTCTTTAATGGTAAGTCATTGGTTCTTACACCACGTCAAATTGAGATTTTGGCAATTTTGGTGCTTTGTCCAAATGGATTAAATTTAGAAAAATTACATCAAGCCCTATATGGTGAGCGTAAAGTCAGCATTGGCACATTAAAAGCTGAAATGTCACAACTCAGGGATATTCTGGGTGGGATGCTAGGTTCACGGCCCTATCGTTTATTGGCCGATGTGGAGGCTGATTTTCTTTTGGCTGAACAGGCGCTTGATTCTGGATATGTGGCTTCTGCGTTACAGGTATACAAAGGGGTATTTTTGGCTAAGACGGAAAGCCCTTTTTTATGCGCATGGCGGGATTGTCTGGAGTCGCGTTTAAGTGATGCAATCTTTAAAACCACAGAAACGGATTTGTTATTGAAGCATGTTGCTCACTTCCCCGAAGCAATAGATGCGGTTGAACGCCTGATGGAGTTATTGCCTTCAGATCATCCTGCGCATTTATCTTTGAATAAGTTTAAAGATATGTTTTGAAGCTCATTTTTAGTATTCTGCGAAAAATTATCTTTGAAATTCTAATTTTAGTTTTATTAAAAAATTAAATATATCAGTATATTAATTTAATGGTTGTGTACTGCGATCACAGTTTTTATAGGGATAAAAAAAGTGGGAATATCACCAGTTTGCTATTCCCACAAAAAAAGTAAGCCAGTTCTCGGAGGCTGTGACTTACTTTTAACAGAACGATTAGAGAGCAGCTTTAAATATCTCCACAACCTGGGCATGAGTCGCTTTACGTGGGTTGGTCAGCATACATGCATCCTTTTGTGCATTTTCAGCCATGATTGCAAGATCTTCAGTTTTCACGCCGAGTTCATTCAAACCAGATGGAATACCGATTGAAGATGACAATTCCCGAATGGCGTCAATGGCTGAAAAAGCCGCTTCAGTTTCAGTAAATCCGTCAGTATTTACACCCATCAATTCTGCAATTTTTGCATAACGATCCTGACAGGCAATTAAGTTGAATTCACAGACATGGGGTAACAGTACCGCATTACATACACCATGCGGCAGATTATAGAAACCACCTAATTGATGTGCCATCGCATGAACATAACCGAGAGAAGCATTGTTAAATGCCATACCTGCCAAGTACTGCGCATAACTCATGGCATCACGTGCTTCAATATTTTCGCCATTGGCAACAGCAGGGCGTAACCATTGACTAATCATGGCAATCGCCTTTTCTGCACATGCATCGGTAATTGGATTTGCTGCTGTGGAAACATAGGCTTCTACCGCATGTGTTAAAGCATCCATACCCGTTGCGGCAGTCAAGCCAGCAGGTTTGGCCACCATGAGTTTAGGATCGTCAATTGCAATCAGTGGGGTACAGCGCCAATCGACGATTGCCATTTTTACATGGGTGTCAGTGTTGGTAATGATACAGAAGCGGGTCATTTCAGATGCTGTTCCCGCCGTGGTATTGATCGCAATCAACGGTGTCATGGGAACAGTGCTTTTATCAATGCCTTCATAATCACGGATATGTCCACCGCCAGCTGTTACCAGGCCGATTCCTTTGGCGCAGTCATGTGAGGAACCACCGCCTAAAGAAACGATGAAATCGCAGCCATTGTCGTTATAGGCCTGTACGCCATGATGCACATTGATATCTGTTGGATTGGGTTCTGCACCAGCAAAGATATGGCTGTCTACGCCAGCATCTTTTAAATATTCTGCAATGGTATTGGCTACACCAAATTTAAATAAGCCTTCATCCGTTACAATCAAGGCTTTTTTCGCACCGAGATTTTGAGCTTTAGTTCCAATCTCTTTGGCACAGCCAGGGCCAAAAAGTGACACGCAAGGGATATAAAAACCGTTTGTTTGATCTGCAATATTCTTAAAAGCCATGGAGTGATTCCTTCTTCCATAATCCATTGTTTGTTATTCAGTGATCTCGTCACTGTAGGCCTAGTATGGGAGGGTTAAAATTTTTTCCCACCTACCAAAAACCTACCAATAAATAAATGAGGCGGCATTGGAAACAGGAGAAGTGGTTCGGATATCCAACACAACAGGGGATAGGGTTTTCTTGGAAACAGTTTAAAACTAGAGCTGATAAAAAATAATATTATTAATAAAATCAGATATTAAATTTGGTTATTATGAGCTGGATTGGGATGTATAAATTATTTATTCAATTGAGACAGTTTAGAATATTCGTTATTTGATATGACCATTTAAAGCATAACGATAAGAGTGCTGTTACTTGAATTTTTATATTGATTGAGTGGCAATGATGAGGAGCCAATAGCACCCCATCACACTTGAAGCTAAAAAGTCCCTTGTTTATAGGCGAGTGTAGCTTATTTCATAATACGCCACAGCGCCAACAAGCTACTCAATACAATTAAGACAATTGAGACAAACCACGGTGTAATAATGGCAATGGTCAGCAAAATCAACATGGTGCTGCCAAACATCCAGCTACGGCGCTGTTGCTGCTGCATTTGCAAACGCATCTGCTGAATTTCTTTAAGCTGTTTGTCATGCCAGGCGGATTGATTCTTCAAGCCATTGAGACTATCAATCAACAGGCTCGGTAAGTCCTGTGCACCCAATAATAAATCAGGAATTTGCTGACCAATTTCCTTAAAATTTTTCACTGGATTCATATTGGCCTTGACCCATTCAGTGAGAATCGGTTTTGCCAGTTTCCAGATATCCAGTTGTGGGTAAAGGTCAGTGCCCAGACCCTCAACATGAACTAGGGTTTTGAGTAACAACATCAGTTGTGGTGGAATTTCCAGATGGAAACGCCGTGCAATATCCATCACCTGAATCAGGATGCCTGCAAAATCTAGTTGATCCATCGGCTTGGACACCATCGGACCAACGGTACGGCGCATTTCACGTGCCAGTGCATCCTGATCAGTTCCTGGTGGAATCCAGCCTGCCTGATGCACAATCTGAATCAACTGCATAAAGTTGCTGTTCATCACGGCCAGTAACATTCGTGCAACGGTCATTTGATCAGACTTGGACAGCTCACCCATAATGGCACAGTCCAGCGCAATAAAACGTGGATTGGCTGGATTAATGGTCTCTACAAAGACATTGCCAGGGTGCATATCGGCATGGAAAAAGTTGTCACGGAACACTTGGGTAAAGAAAATGGTCAAACCTTTTTCTGCCAAGTCTGCACGATTCATACCTAAACGGTCAAAGGTCGCAATATCGGAGATCGGTACGCCCGTAATACGTTCAGCGACCATCACGTCTTTACTGTCCATATAGACTTCAGGCACATACATCATGCTGGAACCTGTAAAGTAATGACGCATACGGCGAGTGTTGTCTGCTTCCAGACTCAGGTCAAGCTCATTTAAAATGATCTGACGGTAGTCCTGAATGATCTCGGAAAGGTGCAGCGCACGGGCAGCTTCCAGACGGTTTTCCAGCCAGTCACCCAGCCATGCCAAAATTTCAAAGTCCTGAAGAATCTGGTTGCGAATATCAGGACGGGTGACTTTCACCACCACCTCACGGCCATCATGCAATGCGGCGGTATGCACTTGCGCAATTGAGGCAGCGGCAAGTGGCTGTTCATCAAAACGTGCAAACAAGGTGCCAACATCCGCCTTGAGGGATTCCTGAATCCGCTGTTTAGCCAACTGGGTGTCGTAGGGCTTTACACGGTCTTGCAACAGCACCAGTTGCGATAAGAGTTCTGGTGGAATCAGGTCACGACGGGTAGAGAGGAGTTGACCCAGCTTAATCGCCAAAGGCCCCATCTCTTCCAGAGCTTCTTTAAGCTTAAGCGGATTCTTTTTCTCACGGCTTGACCAAGCCGCAGGATGCATTTTAATCACACCCAAGGCATGTTGGGCTTTTACAGGTAATTCTTCCGCAGGAAATAAGGTGTCAAGGCGATAATGTGCTGCAATGCGCCAAAGTTCAAATAACCGTCTAACATGCGGAATCATATAAAATCTTACCTAGTCTTGTGTGGGGTTCAATAATTCCTCTCCTTTTGAGGGGGAGGTGAGGAGGGGGTGTAATTGGGCCTGTAATTGCTGGAATCTGGCATCCAGACGATCTATTTCCTGATTGAGCTGGCGGGTCTCCCGATTCAGGTCATCCATTTGCCAGCGTGGGGCAAATAAGCCGCTATCTTCTTTTAGGGCATCTTCAACAAAGAACAGGTGGCTTTGCAATGAGCGTTTGAGCTGCTTCGGTGCAAGCTGTATCTTACCCAGTTCATGCGCCAGCTGAGGACCAATCCACGGAGATAGATGTGCGGCAAGGTCAGGTTCTGCCTGCTGCATGATACGCTGGATATCCTGCAATAAATGATAGTCACCTTGCAGTGGAATATTGCCAATCTGGTCCATATCACTGAGCAGGAGTTTGGCTAATTCGACCACATTGGCGACATGCAGGGTGGCTGTGGCATCTGTAATTTTATTTTGAACATCATATGGACGCTGTTCAAATATTGATGGGCTTTGACTGTGTCCCGTCACGGTAGGTTCAAGACGAACTTTATTTTCATCAAAAAAAACATCAACTGAGAGTTGTGGATGATCAATCACAACCCGCAATAATTGACCTTGTAGCTGATTGAGCTGAATACGGCTAATCGCATCCAGATCAATCACCTGATGAATGATACGTTCGACTGCACCCAGTGCTAAAATCGACCACATATCCTAAGCCTTAAAGTTTGAATCCACGGTGAACAGCAACAATACCACCTGTCAGGTTGTGGTAGTCACAGCTTTGGAAGCCCGCATTTTCCATCATGCCTTTTAAGGTACGCTGGTCTGGGTGCATACGGATGGATTCAGCAAGGTATTTATAGCTTTCAGAATCATTTGCAACCAGTTTGCCCATGATTGGCAGGGCCGTGAATGAGTAAAGATCATAGAGCTTTGAAAATGGTTCAAACACAGGTTTGGAAAATTCGAGGATCAGTAAACGGCCACCTGGCTTAAGTACACGGTACATGGCTGCAAGTGCTGCATCCTTATCGGTCACATTCCGTAAACCAAAACTGATGGTGACGAGGTCAAAACTGTTATCGGCAAAGGGTTCAAGCGTTTCTGCATTGGCAAGCACAAAATCCACATTGGTACAACCCGCATCAATCAGGCGGTCACGGCCCACATTGAGCATCGATTCATTGATGTCTGAAAGCACCACATGACCATTCGGGCCAACTTCGCGGCTAAACACTTTAGCCAGGTCGCCTGTACCACCCGCGATATCCAGTACATGCTGTCCACGGCGTACGCCTGACATGTTAATGGCAAAACGTTTCCATATACGATGAATACCAAATGACATCAGGTCATTCATGATGTCGTATTTGCTTGCCACTGAATGGAACACTTCCGCCACTTTCTGTGCTTTTTCATCGCTGCTGACAGTTTGATAGCCAAAATGGGTGGTTGCGCCAACATTGCCTGTATTGGCACCACGCGGCAGGTTGTATTTCGGTACGGAACCTGTTGGTGCTGAGGTCAAACCCTGTTGTAAGGATTGCTGTTGACCCTGTGGTGCTCCCTGTGGAAGCGGTGTGCTGAGGAAAGGACTGACTTTGTCTGAACCTGGGGTTTGCTCAACTTCTGGGGTGGGCTGTTGGTTTTCGTTAGACATTGTTTTCTCCTAAACTTTCGCTCTAGCGGCACGAATCAGCATGCATCATGACAGATTTTGTATTTTTTTACAGGGCTTAGCATATCATTGTTATGAATAATATACAGAAAGTCACTTTCCCAAAAGTGTTTTAATTTTTTATGTGAAGATGAAAAAAATCCCTCTTGGTAGAGGGATTGGAATAGTCCAGCATTTAACTGCGGAAAGGATCTGGATGCCCTGAATGGACTTTCTCAATGATCTCGCGTTCTTTTGCGGTAAAGGTCTTAATAAATGCTGCCGCCGACTTCATTGGCTTCATGGCATCAAAACCTTCCTGAATAAACTCATACATGCCATCAAACTGGTGTTTATGCGCCACGCCCTTACACATTTTAAACGCGGCATACATCATGGTGGAACGCATATATTTATCCAGCGTCACACCCAGTTCATCCAGCAAATCCAGTTGTTCATAACGTGCGTCATGCTGTTCCAGTTTAAGGAATGTCTGGCGCATGATTTCATCGGTTAATGGGGTGTCCAGTGGATAGTCCGCCAGTATTTGCTTCGCAACCTGCTCATCAAGCTGGGTGGCCAGTACCGCCAGACTCACCGACTTGGTGCCTGTCTTGATGGCATTGGCAGGAATCAGGCCCTCTACTTTATGGGCAAACTTAAGCAGGCGTTCGATTTGTTTTGCCAGTGCGTCAAAATCAGGGCCGCCATATAAACGTTTCAGGAAATATTGCGCCATGATCTGGTTTTCTGGCTTACTGAATAGTTCTTGATGGCTATGCTCAAGACGTTGTTTTATCCAGCTCTGGACATCATGCAAACGTTGGGCAAGGGCTGGGTCTTCATGATAGTTGAAAGCATTGTATTGTTGTAAAAGGTCATCAAATGCGGAGAGTTTAGACATAATCGGACTTAATTGAAGTAAACCATAAAATCATAGGGCGCATCATAGCTGAGAACCATGACAGCATAAACCCTAAATGTCCAACAATCGGTCAGTATGTCCATGCACTCATTTTGTCTACAGAAACTGTACAAGGGGCTTTCTTGGTGCTGGGTCGATTTCACTATACTTATTTTTAATAATGAGCCGTTTAGAGCAAAACATGAGTACCCAAGAACCAAAATTTGAATTACGTGATGAAGATGAGCTTTCGCTGGACCTGATTGAGGCCCAGTATGCATTGAAAGACAGTCGGGGCAAGAACAATGCGAAAAGTGTCCTGATCCTGGTTAGTGGCATTGAACTGGCGGGCAAGGGGGAGGCGGTCAAGCAGTTGCGTGAGTGGCTTGATCCCCGTTACCTGAAAGTCAAGGCGGATGCCCCGAAGCTATTGACAAATAACCAGACATTCTGGCAATCCTATACACCTTTTATACCTGCCGAAGGGCAGATTGTGGTGATGTTTGGCAACTGGTACAGTGACCTGCTGGCAACCGCAATGCATGTGTCCAAGCCATTAAATGAGGCGTTGTTTGATGGCTATGTTGAGCAAATGCGTACGTTTGAACATGACCTGCAACATAACCATGTGCATGTGGTTAAGGTCTGGTTCGACCTGTCATGGAAATCATTGCAAAAACGGCTGGACCAGATTGATGCCTCGGAACAGCACTGGCATAAACTGCATGGTCTGGATTGGCGCAATAAGAAACAATACGATACCTTGCAGAACCTGAGCCACAGGTTCACCGATGACTGGTTTATCATTAATGGCGAGGATGAAAAGTACCGCGACCAGTGCTTTGCACAATATGTTTTGCAAACGCTTCAGGAACTTCCTGACCACCAGACCAAAATGACTGAAAAATGGCAACAGGCAAACATCCCGAAACAATTGCTGGAACCCTCCAAAGAGAGTTTGGTTAAAGATGATTATAAAGAAGAACTCAATAAACTGACTAAAAAAGTGGCTGATGCCCTGCGCTATGATGAACGCAAGGTCATTATTGCCTTTGAGGGAATGGATGCTGCGGGCAAGGGTGGTGCCATCAAGCGGATTGTGAAAAAGCTTGATCCGCGTGAATATGAAATTCATAGCATTGCGGCGCCTGAGCGCTATGAATTACGCCGCCCTTATTTATGGCGGTTTTGGACACGACTGAATGATGGCGGCAAGATCACGATTTTTGATCGGACCTGGTATGGACGTGTGCTGGTGGAACGTGTTGAGGGTTTTGCCTCAGTGGTTGAATGGCAACGTGCTTATGATGAGATTAACCGTTTTGAACAGAACCTTGTGGACAGCCAGACGGTGATTGTCAAAATCTGGCTGGCGATTAGCAAGGATGAGCAGGCCGTCCGTTTCAAGGAACGTGAACAAACCCCGCATAAGCGCTTTAAGATTACCGAGGAGGATTGGCGTAACCGTGATAAATGGAATGACTACCTTGAAGCCGCTGCGGATATGTTTGAACGTACCTCCACTGACTATGCGCCATGGCATGTGATTGCGACGGATGATAAAAATACGGCACGGATTGAAGTGTTAAAGGCGATTCTGGAACAGCTTAAGGCAGACTAATCTGCCTTATCCTATTATTACGCTACAATCGTACTACGGCTTTTTTGCTGAATCCGTTTTGCAAGTGTGTAGCAGTCCTGAATATGTGCTTCTGTGATTTTACGCATCATAAAATAGCCAAGACTGGCCGCCACCAGTTGCCCACCCAGAGGAATGAATTTAGTCACCTGTTTGGTGGCAATCTTGGTGAAAAAACCATTAAATGATTTTTTCATTGCGGTACGTGCCACCACAAAACCTGAAAACTCGAAGCCACGTTTACGCAGTTCATCCCAGTGAACTTTTTTGGTCTCTGGGTCATAAACGCTGATATGTTCAGGTGCCAGGCCAAAACGTGCGTTAATATCAGGAATGATCTTCGTGAGCATGCCTAAATCAACCACCACATCGAAAAATGGAATGGGGACAATGGCCGCACCCGCAGAGTAGTAGGCAGTCTTCTTGGTACGTGCCAGACATTCATCACGGATTTGTTCCAGATTTAAACCTGGGTCAATTGAATCAGGAATTTTTTCAATTTTCATAAAGTTATACCTAAAGTCTATCCCTTGATCGTATATTCAACCGTATTGAATGGTGAATTTCAAAACAAATTTTTTATTTCATGCTGTGTTTAACGTGACATAGTTATATGAAGTTGTATAGTAGGGTCAGTTGATATTTCAGCCATGCCTTGCGTTATAGGCTAAAACCACACAAACAAGGCATGAAACGCAGGCAAGGGCGATCCCCTTGTCAAGTTTCATAACGAAGTTTGGGGCAGTTTTAGCGATAACCCTACGGGACAGGGACATTTTTTGCCGTTACTGCGTTATCTTGCGCAGCTTTGCTGCTCATCATTTAGAATGGCTAAATCTCATAAGTCATGCCTTGTACCGTCTAAAAATGTCCTCTGTCGCAAGCATCTGTGAAATGTCAACTGACCCTAATGATTATGTATTTTCATGTATCAAAATAGTCGTTTATTGATGAGGTTGTATTAACGGATGGGTATTCATGTTATTCAGAGTCAACGCCTTGATGTGTTATTGCAAGGTGTGATGGCCTCCATTACCCAACCCAGTGCATCACCGTTTCAGGTGTTTAAAACCCAGCATTTTATTGTGCCGAGTCCTGCCCAGGAGCAGTGGCTGACCCAGAAAATTGCCGAGCAGCAGGGTATGACCGCCAACTATCAATTTCACCAGAAAATTCGTGGTTTCCAGTGGTATGCCTATCAACAAGTGCTGGAGAATAAAGAACAAGTCCGTAAGGCCAATATTCCACGGCTGATCCTGAAATGGCGAATTTATCAGGCGCTCCAGCCCTTTATTCAGGCAGAGCAAAATAGCCTTGCGCCAGAGCATCCGCTTTATTCAATTGTGCAACGGATTTATGACAGTGCCGACCAGTTGCAACAGGGCACAGAAAAACAGCTTAAAAAACAGGGAATGTTGTATTGGGTGGCGGAACAGATTTCACAACTGTTTAACAACTACATGCTTTATCGTGGCGATTGCCAACAGGGATGCAAGGGAAATTGTCGCTGTGCAGGCAACTGGCTGGCGGCATGGGGGCTAGATCATCCTCTGGATATTGAACGGTTAATCTCCCAAACTGACCAGCAAGTTTCCGCATTTAGCTTAAACCAGACCCAGCAACTGGAAGCCTGGCAGCGCTGGCTATGGCAAAACTATTTTCATGCCGACTTTGTGGAGATGCAAAGTATTGATGCCGATTTCTGGCGGGTTCTGGACAATCCACAGACCCGCCAGCGTGCATTGGCGCAGCTTCCAGATCAGGTGATTGTATTTACCCTGTTGGACTTGCCACCCAGCCAACTGCAATTCTTGCGTCGTCTAGGGCAGTATCTGGATGTGTTGATTTTGCACTATAACCCCTCGCAGGAATATTGGGCGGATAGTGTCGATCCCCTATGGAAGCAGCGTTATGACTTGGGCGTTAAAGAGCGTTTTATTGCCAAAAATCCAGACGCCACCGATACTGAAATCCAGACCTTTTTTGAACAGTTCACCCTGTTTTTTAATTCTCAGGCGCGAGAATCCAGACATCCCTTACTGACACGGTTGGGCAAACAGGCGCGTGACCACTTTTCGCTGCTTTCACAACTTGCCACGGGTGAGGAAGGGAAATGGGTGGATGCCTTTGTGGAGCAGTTTCCCGAAACCCTGCTGGGTAAGGTCCAGTCCGATATTTTTTATCTGGCTGAACCTAAAGCGGAACAATATGAGCTTGCACTCGATGATGATTCGATTCAGGTGCATGTCTGCCATTCCAGTTTGCGCCAGCTTGAGGTGTTAAAGGAACAGTTGGTACATTGGTTGTCACAGCCTGATACGCTTGCTCGCCGTCCCAGTGATGTGCTGGTGCTTGCACCCAATCTGGCTGAGCTTGAGCCATTGATTCGCAGTGTTTTTCCTGCTGTGCCGAATGAGCATGAGGTGTTTCTGCCTGTCAAGATTGCAGGCGTGGCATCACTGGATGCCCTGAATGCATGGCGTGCGGTGCTGGGGCGTTTGCAGCTTACACAGGGACGCTTTGCCCATGATGATTTTGCCGACTGGCTCAATCTGTCTGCAACACAACAGCGTTATGGCCTAGACTATACCCAGGCACAACGGATGCTGGCCTTGTTGAGTGATGCAGGCTTTAAGCGCGGTCTGGATACTGAACATTTAAAACAGAGCTTGAGTGCCGATGATCAGGATTATCGCTATAGCTTTAAATTTGCGCTGGATCGTCTGGCACTGGGAATTGCCGTGCCAGCGCATGTGTTGGTACAGGATATACTGAGCTATGCACAGGTGCAGCCAGATGATTTTGAGCTGATCGGGATATTGATCCAGATTTATCAGGATTTATCTCTCCGACGCAATTGGTTGATTGCGCATGAGCTGGGGCAGCAGTCACCTGTTGAGGACTGGCTGAAAAAGCTCAAGGATGATATTCAGGAGTTTGAGCAGGCCGATATTGTTGCCCTAAAGGCCGTGCGTGAGATTGTACAGAAGCAGGAACGGATGCTGACTTTGGCGAGTTATTATGATGATGCTGAAACCCATTTGCGCCAGATTACACTGCCATTGCCTTATATCATTGAGGAAATTCAACGGACGCTGGAAAGCCAATCGGCACAGGTTGAGCCAACAGGACAGATCACCTTTAGCCAGATTGGACAGATTCGCCCGATTCCTTATCGCCTGATTGTGTTGCTTAATCTGGATACAGGTAAATTCCCCAATCGGGATGCGCATATTCCCTTTGATTTAATGGATGCATTACGTCAGCAATTGGGTGACCGTTCTCGTTTAGAAGATGATCAGGGGGCTTTTCTGGATGCGGTGCTTTTGGCCGAGGAACAGCTCTGGCTGTTTTATAATGGCTTTGATGTCAATGATGGGGAGGTGCGTGAACCCTCCAGTATTTTGCAGGCCTTTCGGGATCATTTGGCGTTGATTGTAAAGCCCTCCCTCTCTAAATCGCTTCCTGAGGAAGAGACTTCATTTGATGACATCCCCCCACAACTTTATCCGCTTTATCATATCCATCGGCTACAGCCCTTTGATCCACTGGGTTTTATGGCGGAACAGGGCCATGTCCGTTATCAGGACCACTGGTTTAATGTCGCATCGCAAATTCAGCAGGTCAAAGGGGAACGGCAGGCGTGGGTGAATACCCGTTATCCTGTTGAACATGATGAGATGCTGATTCTAAATAGCCAGCAATGGATTCAGGATGTGGCATTCCCAGCGCGTTTGTATTTAAAAACCCTGGGGGTGGAAAATTTAACGGCAACTGAACTGGTGGATCAAACTGAACCGTTATTGCTGGATGGTTTGGGGAAATATGCCATTCGTCATTTTCTACAGCAGCAGGATGAACAGACCTCGGCTGGTATCTTGCAGGATCAGCTTCCAGTTGGAAAGGTACAGCACAGTGCATGGCAGCAAAGCCGCTTGGAGCAACAGCGCTTGCTTGAACGTTTACAGCAATATGCGGCAGCCCCGACACCAACCACACAACGGGTCTGGCGTATCTCAAAACAACTGCAAATGGCCTGTGTCACGCCAAAACAGAATGTACAGGACTGGGTCAGTGTGGAAGCGTCGAGTGCGCGGGCTAAACGTTTTGTTAAGGTCTGGCTGGAGTATTTGTTGTGGCTGGCTGTGCTGAACGATGACTCCGCTACAGAAAAACGCCGTATCGTGGTGTTTAGTGACCAGACCGTGATTTGTGAGGGACTGGGTTCCGAACAAGCGAAACACTATTTAAACCACTGGTTACAACTGTGGCAAGAGGCACAGCAACAGCCTGTGGTTTTACCCGCAGCCTTGATCTTGAAGCCAATGGAAAAAGGCAAGTTCCACGAATGGGTCGAGCAGGAGTCTCAAAGGGTTCTAGTTGAAGACAGCCAAAAACAGGTTTTAAAAGACTGGAATGATACAGGCGATTTTTCTGGTTTTGATATGACTCAAAATGAAGCGTGTAAATTGCATCGTGACTGGCAGTTCCTTTTGCAGGAACAGGATGCAACCGTATTGTTACACTATGCCTGTGATCATTATTCCCATGCGTTGTATCAACCTATTTTCGAATTTTTACGTGTGGAGTAAGGCATGAACTCACATTTTTCTGTGTCTTATCAACCGATTCGGGATATTCAGTTTGAGGGGTTGCACCTGATCGAAGCCTCGGCTGGAACAGGCAAAACCTATACCTTGTCCAGTTTAATGGTACGGATTTTTCTGGAAAAATACTTACCGAATCAGGTCATTGCTACCACGTTTACCCGTGCCGCCGCTGCCGAACTAAAAAGCCGTATCCGTTTGCGTCTGGTGGAGATTCAGCAGTATCTGGAGCCATTACGCAGCGTACTGGAAACTGATATTCACATGCAGGCGGAGCAGGAAACTGATCCGCTAAAACAACATGTGTTAAAAACCTTTGCGCCACGTATCGCCTATGCCTGTGAACGGTTGAAACTGGTGATTGACCAACTGGATGAGTTGTTTGTCGGGACACTGGACAGCTTTAGCCAGAAGCTATTGCGCGAGTTTGCCTTTGAAAGTGGCAAGATCGAACGTGCCCAAATTACTGAAGATGCCAAGAGCTATACCCGTCAATTGATCCACGATGTGTTGCGCGAATGGATTCAGTCGCAGCCACAACAGGTGATTGATGCACTTTATAGTGTGGGTGGGCTAAAAAGCGTTGAGCATTTTATCAGCATGGTGGAAAGCTCGCTCAACTTTAGTTCGGCACAATTTAAATTGCCTGACATGCCTGAGATTGAACTGGCGCAGTTACAATATTGGCAACAACAGGCGACCGAGATCGACCTTGATACACTGGCAGATTATTTTCATCTAGATGGAGCCTATTATTCACATATTAATGGTGCGACATTCCGTAATCATGCCTTTCATAGCTTATTTACAGTGCATTGCTCAAGCTTATTGAACGCCTTAAAACAGCCTGAAAGCATCCAGATTTTTGATGCCTATTTTGCTGATGCGCGTGATGCGGTATTCAAGTTTCTGGATAGGCTGGACAATCAAAAGATTTTTAAAAAATGCCCTGCTGAAATCGCCGATGGCTTTTATCAGCATCCAACCCTATTACAACTACAGGCATTATTTCAGGCGATCCAGCAGACCCAGCAACAGTTTGAGCAGCTACAGGTTTATTTAAAGGCTTATTTGTGTGTTGAGGTAAAGAAGCGACTACCGCAAATCCTGCAACAAAAGGGTGAAACCACCTTTGCCCAGCAGATTAAAACCTTGTCAGATGCCTTAAAGGGCGAGCAGGGGCAACATTTTGCGGTATTTGTACAGGCACGTTATCCGTTGATTTTGGTGGATGAGTTTCAGGACACCAATCAGGATCAGGATGATATGCTGGCGAGCATCTGGCGACATCCGCAGCGCTACCAAAAGGGCTGCATGATTATGGTCGGAGACCGTAAACAGGCGATTTATGGCTTCCGTGGTGGCGACATGCTGACATTCCTGAATGCCTATCAGGATATTATGGCGAAGCAGGGGCGTGAATATAAACTGATCCACAACCACCGTTCGGTGAAAGAACTGGTTGAAGTGGTGGATGTGCTGTTTCAGCGGCAAATGGATTTTGGCGAGCAGGTGATCTATGACCCGATTCAGGCTGGTTCGCGTCCACATCCTGCCCTGATTGACAATGAACAGGCCAATCCCGCACCGTTGCGCTGGTTGCAACTGCAAGAGGGTAATGAGCAAGCCACTCAAGTCGCATGGAAAATCCAGAGCTTGCTGAATCAGGCACATTTGCAGCAGCTATGCCTAGATGGTGAGATACGCAAGGTCATTTGTGAAGATGATATTGCGGTGCTTTCCCGTAGCCACCGACAACTGGACGAGGTGCAGTATGCACTGGAACACTTGGGAATCCGTGTCAATCGCCCCTCAAAACGTAGTGTGTTTGATTCAAAGATTGCACAGGATATAGGCGCTTTACTCACGGCCTTGCTGCATCCCTATGATGAGGCCAAGTTAAAGCGTGCCTTGCTGAGTCGACTGTTTGGATTTGATTTAACTCGACTGTTGGCACTGGAACAAAGTTCAGAGGGCTTGAGCCATTATATCCAGCAATTCGATGACATCCGTGAGATGTGGCTGAATCAGGGGTTTCTGGTAGCATGGCAACGCTGCCTAAACCAGTTTGGTATCTGGCAGCAACTGGTTGCCACCCAGAGCAAGGACAATGAACGGGCAGTGGTCAATCTGCGCCATCTCACTGATATCCTGAGTCAGCACAGCGAGCATGTGCAGGGGGCACAAAACCTCTATCACTGGTATTTAAAGCAGCTCAATTCCCCCAGTGACCGTGAATGGGAACTGGAACATAAGCTTTCCAGTGAAGCTGGGGTGCAGTTGATGACCATCCACCAGTCCAAGGGTTTGGAATTTAAAATCGTCTTTTTACTTGGGGCGAATAAAGCCTTTTCTGAGATACAAAAGACTTTAAATTTCTCAACCACGGAAATCCAGTTGCCAGAAACAGGGCAAACACGAACACAACGCGTGGTGGCGATTGCGGATAAAAACTTTCTGCAACAGAATGAGCTGGATCAGCACCAGCAACGGGCGCAGGCTGAGCAGAACCGTTTGTGGTATGTGGCGCTGACCCGTGCCAGTCATCGGGTCTATGCGGTGTTTGAACCTGAAAAGGGCGATAAGAACAAACTTTCAGGATTGGCATTCTGGAAGAATCAGGGTGAGGTATTCCAGCATCCACATTGTCTGGATGAAGCCCTAGTTTTGGAGCGACCACAGGTATTGCATCGTCAGCAGACCCAACAAAGAATTCCACTTTCCGCACAGCCTTTACCTATGCAGCGTTTTTATGCACGGGGCAAGACCAGCTTCAGTTATCTGGCACAGCATTTAAGACACAAGGCTAGTCATGCGGATCGTCTGGCCAATATTGAGCAGAACTTTGATCAGGCTGAAGATGAGCTAAACGTTATACTGACAGCATCTGCGCCTGTTTCCCAACCAATCGCGTGGATTAAGCAATATTTCCCGAAAGGAACACTGGCTGGAAATTTTCTGCATGAGATTTTTGAGCAGATTGATTTCCAGCGACCTGAAACGTGGGTTGAGGAAATTCGCCGCCGTTTTAAGAATACCTATCAAGGCTTATGGTTTGACTTGCTGGATCAATACCAGAATTATTTTCCAGCACAGGAAAACTCAGAGCAGCAACTATACCAATGGATTGCGGCATGGCTGGGTGAGGTATTGGCCACGCCACTGAATCAGGGTTTTCAATTAAAACAATTGCTGACAGGACAATATCTGTCGGAATGTCCATTTTATCTGGCCTTGTCGGATCGTGTGCTGGCCATGCAGCGCGTACAGCAACTGTTCACAGAATATGGCATCAGCATGCCTGAATTGCTGGAGGCGAAATCTGCCCGCTACCTGAATGGCTCAATTGACTTGGTCTATTTCGATGGTCAGCGCTACCATATCGCCGATTATAAAAGTAACTATCTGGGCGCTGAACAGGCAGATTACCAGCCCAGCCAGATTGCGGACAGCATGTCGCTGTCGAGTTACTGGTTACAGGCGGCCTTGTATCTGGTGGCACTGCACCGCTACCTAAGCGTGAAACTACAGAATTACCAGATTGAGCAGCATCTAGGTGGGGCATCCTATCTGTATTTGCGTGGCATGAATGGACAGGCGCAGCAGGGCTATCTGTACTGGAAACCTGATGTTGAATTTATCTTGCGTCTGGATGCTATCCTCGGATATTTTTCTGAGGATAAAATGGGCAAACCAATGTAGATAAAAGTAATGAATTTAGATTAAACAGTAGCTTATCATGTGGATAAGCATGTTTATAACCTTGTGGACAAGCGTGTGGGTAAGTTTGAGGATAACTCTGTGGACAAACAAGTAAATGATCAGTCAGCAACGGCGGGCTGGCTTGAGATGTGGAGTAGCTATCTCACACAGGCACCATTTTCCCAATCAGCTCAGGCAGTTGGTGCAGCGCAAATCTTACAGCAACTGATTGAGGCCAGCCTGCAAGGCGACAGTTGTATTGAGGCAAATCCAGCACAGCTTGAGGCACTGGGCGATCTGGTGGTTTGCAGCGATGTTGCAGCCACTCAGGTTGCCCCATGCGTCCACGATCAGCAGGGCTTGGCATTATACCGATATTGGCAACTGGAACAACGCCTAGCTGATCAGATTTGTCGATTAAAGCGACAAACGATTCAGTTGGTCGATACAGCACCTTATCAGCACTTGCTTAGCGATGAACATCAGCAGGCTGCCCTTAAAATGGTGATGCAGCAATGGCTGAGTATCATTACAGGGGGGCCAGGAACAGGCAAGACCTATACGCTGGCCCGTATTATCGCGGTACTGAACCAGATGATTCCTGACCTACGCATTGCGATGGCTGCACCCACAGGAAAGGCAGCCCAGCGTATGCAGGAGGCCTTGCAACATTCATTGAATGATCCAAAACTGCTTGAGTCGGGATTGGTCACCGATGAACTGCGCCACCAAAACACCCAGACCCTGCACCGTTTGCTGGGTATGGGCAATCGGCAGATCCCACGTTTTCACCAAAAGCAGCCTTTGCCCTATGACGTGATTGTGGTGGATGAAGCCTCCATGCTGGACTTGAATCTGGCAACACTGCTGTTTGAGGCGGTGCCCGAACACTGCCGCATTATTTTACTGGGCGATGCCAACCAGTTGGCTTCTGTGGATGTGGGTTCTGTACTGGCAGACTTGCAGCAGGTGCAGGGCTTGGCTGAAAACCGTGTCCAGTTGCAAAAAAGCCGCCGTTTTGCGGGTGAGGCAAAAATTGGACAGTTGGCAAGATTTATTCAGGCCCAGCAGGAGCCAACACAACATGCTCAGGTATTGACCAGACTGGAACAGGAGATTGCTGCGCCTACCAGCTTGCAACCGATTGCATTATCCAAAGAGATGCCAGATTTTATTCAACTGGAATATTTGCCCAAGTATGGTGAGTTCGAAATTGAACCCTATCAACAAAAGTTGATGTATGGATTTCAGGGCTATGTTGAGGCACTGCAACACTATATGCAGGTGGATGAACCAGAACTGCATATCCAGCAGGTCATACACGCATTTGATGATTACCGAATCTTAACCGCCGTTCGACATGGTCAACTGGGATTGCAGCAACTGAACCGTTATGCTGAACAGTGGCTCAACCAGCAGCTTAAACAGATTGCGGTGGGTGACTGGTATGTGGGCCGCCCTGTGATGATGACCTATAATGACTATCAGCTTGGAATCTCCAATGGAGACATTGGCATTTGTTTTAAACATAGAAGCCAATCTCAGCAGTTTGAGGTGTATTTTCCAAGTCTGGATAAATGGATTGCTGCACATCGCTTACCTCGGAACATGCAAACTGCATTTGCGCTCACCATTCACAAGTCACAGGGCTCTGAATTTACCCATACCGCGATTGTTCTGGATGCTCCCGCAGAGAAATTACTGAGTCAGGAACTGATTTATACCGCGGTAACACGCGCCAAAAAAGTGGTCAGTATTCTGGCCGATTCAGGCACCTTGCAACAGGCGCTTACAATTCGAACAGTTCGCCGCAGTGGTTTAGTACAAAAGATCAATTTTGCTGGATTATAAACTTATTCTTTAAAATTCACTGTTTTGTAAGAAAAAGCTTACAAGGATTCGAGATATTGTCGCTAGAGCAAGCTGAGTGTTTTTGAGATTATGTACACACAAAGAGCCTAGCACGGAAAGCTAGGTAAATCGCAAAACGATAATAAGAAAGTCTAAAAGACAGCGAACTTACAGTGAGGTAAGTGATAAAAGAGGAAACTTACAGCCGCTAAGCCTTGTAGTTTTGGGAGAGACTACAGGGCTTTTTTATTTTTATCCATATTGAATGAATAACATTATGATAAATATTGGTTTTATTTTAACCAATATCGTTTGGACCATACTTAATCAATTATTGTGATAGCTCATTTGCACTGTTTTGTGTATAGACATTTATCTGTTGAAAAATAACGGCATCATCTGAGAGTAAAATATTGTTGTCTAACAATTTTTCTGGATTGTTAAGTTAAATGTTATACAGAACCGTACGTTTTTGCTTACAAAGAGATGAGAAAAATGCTATTTTTCTCCATAATTAATTTTGACAGAATAGTAAGTATAGAGGGAAGAAGATGTAACCAAAGGAAACATAAAAATCATAATATTGTGGAACGTTCAGAGGGTCTGAATGAAAAAATAACAAGCAATAAAGAATAAAAATAAATCAAAACTAGAATAATAAAAACTACGCGCAGAGGCCCAAGCGAAAACTTGGGCTTTTTTGTGCGTAGTTGTTTTTCAACTGATTAAACCAGATCATTTTCGCTACGGTCAGTGGCAAATAATGAGCGGCGCTGGTTTTTCGGGATTTTTGGACAGTTGCTTGAGATCTGGTACAAAGTTTTTGCCAGTGCGGGCAAGTGGGTACCAACCACAGATTTTCCTGTGGTGAGTAATGACACACTGATGTCACGCTCTGGATCGGCCCAGCATAAAATATTTGAGAAGCCAATATGTCCAAACGCCTGTCCCGTCATTGGGCCAAACAAGCCAATAGGGTTACTGCCTAGCATTGGCCCTAGAGCATAACGCATCGGCGCAAGTAAACTACGGTCAATACTGACGCCAGAGGTCGGCAAGGTGGAACGGAAAACGGTTTTGGCACTCATGACCTGTTTGCCCTGATACTCACCGCCGCTGAGCAACATTTCAAAAAAACGTCCTGACTGCTCTGCACTGGTGTAGATGTTGCCAGCAGGGCAGATGGTGTCCATGAAACGTGTGTCATTGGTAATGTCGACAGCCGTTTGTAGTCCAGCACCCAGCACATGCTCTAAATAACGATCAGTACCCAAACTTGGATGCATGCCAGTGGCATAGTTCAGTGCAACGTCCGCGCGGTACTCAGGTTTTAGGCCATAGTTGAAATAATCCAGACCCATTGGTTTTTCAATATGTTCAGCCAAATATTCACGCACACTTTGTCCTGTGACACGTTTTACCACCTCACCCAGAATATAGCCTGCGGTCACGGCATGATAGGCAAGATGGGTGCCTGATGGTGAAACGGGCTTGGCTGCACACAGGCGCTTTAAAATCTCTTTCTCATCAAACAGCAGTTCAGGCGTCACCTCACCCTCAATCCGTGGAATTCCACCGCGATGTGATAACAGGTGGAACAGGGTGGCGCGACGTTTGCCATTGACCCCGTATTCAGGTATGTAATAGCTGATTGGGTCCAGCAGGTTCAGGTCACCACGCTCATCCAGCATGTGCACCAGCATTGCCGTGACCATTTTAGAGGCTGAGAACAGGCAAACGGGGGTATCTGGTGTGCCGATCTTGGCATCCGTCGCAAGACCATCGGGAGAATTGCCCTGGGCATAACCAATACTACGGTTCAGCAGGATTTGTCCCTGTCGACGTAGACATAAGGTAATTAAAGGATAGTTCCCCGTTTTATAAAGACATTCAACACTATCCCAAATCTTCTGGACCTGTTTTTCCGTCATGCCGCCCAATTCAGCTGCAACTTCATCTTTGGAACGAATGACTTGATTGAGGTCATCTGGCACATAACAGGTATTGGTGGATAAGATTTTCACGATTCCCTCGCTAATTTTTCGTTTTCTTTCATTTCTGTTACAAACTGAAAACAGAATTGATAAATAGTTTGCCTGTTTTTCTGACAATTGTCATTGTCTAAATGACGAAATAAAAACATTTTTGCAATATAGCCATAGATCACTTAAAATAGGCGACTTGCTGTAGTGATGCACGGCAATCAGTTGCTTGCAACTGATCATTATCATTTTATTTTTTAAGCATCTCGGAGAAATCGAATGGCTTTAACTAACGCAGATCGCGCAGAGATCATCGCTAAATTTGCTCGTGCTGAAAACGACACAGGTTCACCAGAAGTACAGGTTGCTTTGTTGACTGCTCAAATCAATGATTTGCAAGGTCACTTTAAAGAGCATAAACATGACCACCACAGCCGTCGTGGTTTGATCCGTATGGTAAACCAGCGTCGTAAACTACTTGACTATTTAAATGGTAAAGATCACGGCCGTTATGTTGCTTTGATCGGCGCATTAGGTTTACGTCGTTAATTCGATTTGGCTTTATTTTCGGTATTTCGCATGTTGCAATGCCTTAACGCTGAAAACAAAGTTTCGCCTGATTTAAGTTAGGCGATTTTTAGAAGGGGCGCATGTTCGCTCCTTCTTTGTGTTTAAATTTATTTAAAAATTTTGATCTGGTGCGATGGCTTCTAAGCTTTGTCATTTATCCACACGCGAGTTGTGGTCTGAATGCCAAACCTTAGGGGTCTCACTAGAATAACTTTTTAAAAGAAACCAGGAAAATATAATACATGTCAATGTTTAATATCGTTCGTAAAGAATTCCAATTTGGTCAGCACCAGGTTGTTTTAGAAACGGGTCGTGTTGCACGTCAGGCAAATACAGTGTTGATCACAATGGGTGGTGTGACTGTTCTTGTTGCGGTGGTTGCACAGCCAAAAGCAAAAGCGGGGCAGGACTTCTTCCCGTTAACTGTGAATTATCAAGAAAAACAATATGCAGCTGGTCGTATCCCTGGTGGTTATGGCAAGCGCGAAGGCCGTGCTTCTGAAGCAGAGACCTTAATCTCTCGTTTGATTGACCGTCCAATTCGTCCGTTGTTCCCAGAGGGTTACTTCAACGAAATTCAGGTAACGGCAACCGTTGTTTCTTCTGACAAAACCATGGATGCTGACATTGCTGCAATGTTGGGTACATCTGCCGCATTGTCTATTGCGGGCACACCTTTCCGTGGCCCAATTGGTGGTGCGCGTGTTGGTTTGATCAATGGTGAATATGTTCTTAACCCAACGCTTGAACAGCTTGCACAGTCTGACCTTGACCTTGTGGTTGCAGGTACGGAATCAGCAGTGCTTATGGTTGAATCTGAAGCGAAAGAACTTTCAGAAGACCAGATGCTGGGTGCGGTTCTGTTTGGTCATGATGAAATGCAAATTGCAGTACAAGCCATTAAAGAATTTGCCGCTGCCGTTGGTGCCAAAGAATCTGAGTGGGTTGCGCCAACACACAATGAAGAATTGCGTGCAAAACTGAAAGAAGCGTTTGAAGCAAAAATTTCAGAGGCATATACCATTGCGGTAAAACAAGACCGTTATGCGGCTTTGGATGCGCTGTATGCAGAAGCGAAAGCGCAGTTCGTTCCTGAAGAAGATGTTGATGGCATCGCGGACGAAGTTGACTTCCTGTTCGAAGACCTTAAGTACCGTACTGTTCGTGACAACATCTTGTCTGGCAAACCGCGTATTGATGGTCGTGACACCAAAACAGTTCGTGGTATCGACGTTCAGGTTGGCGTGTTGGATCGTGCCCACGGTTCAGCATTGTTTACCCGTGGTGAAACTCAGGCACTTGTGACTGCAACTCTAGGTAACACACGTGATGCGTTGATGGTCGATACCTTGGCTGGTACCAAGACTGACAGCTTCATGTTGCACTATAACTTCCCTGCATATTCTGTAGGTGAAACAGGTCGTGAATCTGGCCCTAAACGCCGTGAAATCGGTCATGGCCGTTTGGCGCGTCGTGGTGTACAGGCGGTACTTCCTCCAGTTGACCGTTTCCCGTATGTGTTACGTGTGGTTTCAGACATTACTGAATCGAATGGTTCATCTTCAATGGCGTCTGTATGTGGTGCTTCACTTGCACTGATGGATGCGGGTGTTCCACTTAAGGCACCAGTTGCGGGTATCGCAATGGGCCTGGTGAAAGAGGGCGAGCGTTTCGCAGTGCTTTCTGACATCCTGGGTGATGAAGACCATCTTGGCGATATGGACTTTAAAGTGGCGGGTTCTGCAAACGGGATCACTGCACTGCAAATGGACATCAAGATTGAAGGAATTACCGAAGAAATCATGGAAGTTGCATTGAATCAGGCATTTGCTGGTCGTATGCACATCCTGAACGAAATGAACAAGGTGATTTCACGTGCCCGTGCGGAAATCAGCGCCAATGCGCCAACCTTTGAAGTGATCAGCATCAACCCAGACAAGATTCGTGATGTAATTGGTAAAGGTGGTGCAACCATCCGTGCTATTACCGAAGAAACCAAGGCTGCGATTGATATCGAAGACAATGGTACAGTGCGTGTGTTTGGTGAAACCAAGGCTGCCGCTAAAGCTGCAATTGCCAAGATTCAGGCGATTACTGCTGAAGTTGAGCCAGGCACAATCTATACAGGTAAAGTGATTCGTATCGTTGAATTCGGTGCATTCGTGAATATCCTACCAGGTACAGACGGTTTGCTTCACATTTCACAAATTTCAAATGAACGTGTTGCCAACGTGACTGACGTATTAAAAGAAGGTCAGGACGTTAAGGTTCAGGTTGCCGATGTGGATAACCGTGGTCGTATCAAATTGACCATGAAAGACATCGAACAAGCATAATCGCTGCAATCGACTGACAAAAAGCCCGCCTTGTGTGGGCTTTTTTATGGCATGATATTTTTAGGATTTAGATGAATATCAGGGTTATGCAGCTTTATTATTTTTATCGTCATAACAGTGAAGATACGATTTTTATTAGTGCCGAAGAACAATCAGAACATACGCTGGAATTTTTGTGGGTGGATAGTTTAAGGCAGGATCTGGTCAACCATACAGAATCCTGGCAGAACAATGTTTATGAGCACACAGGGCTGGTTTTGAATGAGTTTCATATGCGCGACCTGCTCAATATCGAACATCCCTGTGCTTTCGATAGTGTCGAGGAATATGACCTGCTGGTGTTCCGCAAACTGATTAGCCCAGACGACCAGATTTATGAAAGTGACAGTCCACTGGAATCTCATGAAAGTGTTTTTGGCTTGGCCACCACACCGATGAGTTTTATCTTAACGCCGAATGTCCTGATCAGTTTAAGGGAGCAGGGCAATAAGGCGGTGGAAAGCTATATCCAACGCATCCAGACCATTATGGGGCGGGCGATTGAGGAGCAGAATAAACCCCGTAAACTGGCCAGTACCCCAGCGGATCTCTGTTTGCGCCTGCTCAACAGCATGATTGATGGCTACCTCAACCTGCGCACCCCACTGACACGCCGTGTTGAATACTGGCAACAGCAACTGTTGCAGGGCAACCGCCGTTTTAAGCAATGGCATCAGTTGTTCCATGAGGATATGGCATTCCAGCAGATTGAAAACCTGTGTGAGGAACAGATTGAGACCTTGCAGGAATTTCGGGATGAGCTGGTAGACAACTACCATCATGTGGTCAGTGAACATAAACACAAAACACAGGACATTCTTCTGGTTCGACTGAATGACCTGATGAGCCATGTGGAGCGTGTGCAAAAGCATACCTTACGCTTGAGAAACGCCATTCAATCGGCCATTGATTTACACTTTTCGGCGATTGCCAACCAGACCAATGAAAATATGCGGATTTTGGCGATCATCACCGCCGTATTCGCACCCCTGACCTTGCTGACGGGAATTTACGGAATGAACTTTGAGTTTATTCCAGGATTAAAGTCACCTGTTGGGTTCTGGATCATGCTGGCGGTGATGTTATTAAGTACAGTACTGTTGCTGTACTATTTCTATCAGCAGCATTTGGTGGGACGGGGTGAGCGTAGTGTCATTGACCTGCTGGCACAGCAGCATAAACAACGCAACCTGAACCTGCTCTGGTTTCTGGACTATGAACCGATTAAACAAACCCTCAAAGAGGTTGAGAAAATGACCAAACTTAAATAAGTCGTATTTTATATAGCTTTTAGATTTAGTTATTATGGCTAGTTTCTTGAGTATTGGGGGTGGATTTTTGGTCTAATGTATTTGGAGAAAATTGATAAAACTAGCCGTACATATTTATATTAATTTTACTTATCTATTCCGATTCTCGATAATCACATCTGGACTATGCTGAATATTAGGTCGTGTATATAGTGGGTCATTATCTGTTAAACAACGAAATGTAAGCGTAATTGTTGTATCAATACCCATACGTGTAGGCATAATAGATTCATTGACAAACATAAAATTTTTACCCATTGTGGTACATTGTTCGGTAGCCTTGTTAAATGCCTTATTCCTTGCTGATGCGGCATCACGAAAACCATCGGCGGTAGCAGAAATAGAAAAAGTGTCTTTACCCATTGGAAGAACATGACTCGTACTAACACATCCTGTCACTATAAATGCCATGCTCACTAATAAAGTATTTTTCATAAAAGAATCTCTAAATAATAATTAATGAAATATTTTTTTTCTTACTTTGGCCATAATCTATATAGTCATAACAATAGTACTCGCTAATATCTAAAATTTTTTTTGCGGCCTCTACAATATTATGGCTATTTCTAGCTCGTACATAAATTTTATGTGTTACTTCAAGGTTATTATTCCTAAAGTAGATTAAAAAATTTTTCATATTTCTCTTAAAAAAATTTAACAGGACTTAGACTAACCAAATTTTATTAAAATGGAAAGAGACTATCTTAAGAGAGAATATGAATATTTCTTTCTAACGGAGACTATTATTTCCTCACGAATGAAAATGTTTTAACTGCCTGCGGAGTTGCTGCACTTCATCAATCAGGTCCAGCATCACCGCAACTGCAGATAGGCTGGCATCGAAGTCACGCTGTAAACGGTAGGCACGACGGGCGCGGGCAACATCTTCACCAATGAACTGGTGGCTTTGCGGATCAACCTGAATCTGCAAAATGTCGTAGTCGATCAGCTTGAGTACCCAGTCGGTGCTTTGACCACAGGCTTCGGCAAAATGCTCAAGATCAAGTGCCAATTGTTCATCAATGATTTCAACCTGGCAGTGACCGTTATATTGAATTTCTTTGTATTGAATGGTTGTCATGATCTTGCTCCTTATGAGGCACGAGGTCGGAAAGTGGAGAAGGTATCGGCAAACTGCTGATAGGCCTGCTGTTCCTGTTCACTGTGCGCTGGCGGTAACACAATATTGATGATCAGGTAGAGATGACCTGCGGTCTTGTTTGGAATCCCTTTGTCCTTTAAGCGGAGTTGCTGACCATTCTTGGCATTTTTAGGGAGGTTGACTTTCAACTGCCCAGCAGGGGTGGAAACCTCAATGCTCTGGCCCAGACCCGCTTCCCACGGGCTTACATCAATGGTCTGGTAGACATCGGCCCCCTCCACATGGATGCGGTCTGTATCCCTGTATTGAATCTCAATATACAGGTCACCATTTTCACCACCATTGATGCCACTCTGGCCCTGCCCATTGAGACGAATCTGCTGACCCTCTTTCATGCCTTTTGGAATTTTGACTTCCAGCGTTTTGCGCTGTACCTCAGGCTCACCATAGGCATTGTAGGTCGGAATCTGTAGGGTAATTTGCTGGGTCGAACCGTGATAGGCAATGTCTAAATCAACTTGAATGCTGGCATGCTGGTCTTCGCCCTTGTAACTACGTTGCTGGCGTTGCGAACGCTGCTGCCCACCACCAAACCCTGCGCCAAAACGGCCGAACAAGTCTTCAAAACCACTAAAGTCTGCACCCCCATCGCCTGAACTTTGGCGATAGAACTGGGAACCATCAAAACCACCCGTGCCTTGACCAAATCCACCTGTACCCTGGCCAAAGCCTGCAAAGCCCTGTGGATGATCCAGCATCTGGTCATATTCAGCCTTTTTAGTGGCATCACCCAAGGTATCGTAGGCGACATTAATCGCCTGCATTTTGGCTTCAGCATCTGCTTCTTTACTAATATCTGGATGATATTTCTTTGCTAATTTACGATAGGCTTTCTTGATTTCGTCTGCTGAGGCACCGCGTGTAACCCCTAGTTCCTCATAATAATTTTTTGCCATAATTTGATGAATATCGTTATCGGGTTTCTTTCATTATGAAACGAATTGCCAAGATTTCAATAGGCTGGATTGTATAAGACTTGTTTTGTTTCTGGTCGTTTAAAAAGTAAGTAAGACGCTCAATAGCAACAAGCACTTATCAGAAATAAAAGCTTTCCAAGAGCAATATGCGTCAACTCAAATATTCCAGGGATTGATGAGTTCTATACCACAATACTGAAAATCTTTTATATTACGAGTCGCTAAAATTGCGTTTTTACTACGAGTGATTGCTGCAATCATTGCATCAAACTGACTGATTGGGAGACCTTTGGTTTTACGTAAGGCTGCAATATCTGCATAATGTTCGGCTGCTTGTTGATCAAAACTTAGAATTAAATCACGAAAGTCCGTATCAAAAATATTCTTGATGCCTGTCAATAATTGCTGTTGTTTCTGCCCTTTAGGCATAATGTGGATGCCATATAACATTTCACTATAGCTAATTGTTGTGGTGAATAAGGATAATCTTTGTTGTTGAAGTAACCAGTGAATAACTTGTTCATTGGGTTTTTTGCGTAATAGTTCTGAAACGATATTGGTATCCAGAATAATCATTCTATAAATCCAGTCGTTTCGGGAATATACTCACGTTTAGGTAAATCAAGCTCTAATCCATCAAAAGACATCGCTTTTTTTCTGATGCTATCTAGCCAGTTTGCGGTATCTGTGGATGGTGATAAGGCGGCCTGTAGGATTTTATGGATTTCAACCTCAATGGGAACGCCATGTAAATCAGCTTGTCGCTGTAATTTTTCTGCAAGTTGAGCATCTAGGTTGAGCATCATATTTGACATTAAATACCTCCAACAAGACGCTTATTTTTTAGTCTTTTATTGTAGCATAGTGAAAAAAATGATTGATAGGCACTTTCCAAAATTAAGCCTTTATATCTTTTATATAAAGGCTTAATCAATAGTTTAACTCAAATGTTCGCCAAACAAGGCCAAAGCTTCTTCGGCAGTAAACTCATAACGTGCATTACAGAACTGGCAATCCATTTGAATCGGGTTCTGTGCTTCCAGCGTTTCGTGTACCGCATCCACCCCAATCTGGATCAGGGCATTGGCACAGCGTGCTTTGGAACAGGTACAGCCAAACTTTAACTGCTCAACATCAGGTAAACGTACTTCTTCTTCATTATACAGGCGGTACAGGATCTCATTGGCTGGCAGGTCGGTCAGCTCTTCTGGTTTTAGTGTTTCAGTCAGCATGGTCAGACGTGGCCATAAATCCTCATCCACCAGTTTCTGCTCTTCCTCATCATTGCGTGGAAGCAATTGAATCAGTAAGCCACCCGAACGTTTACTGTTGGTTGCCAGAACAATATGTGTTGGAATCTGTGCAGACAGGTCATAATACTGCATCAGGCAACCTGCCAGTGTCGGTTGATCCAGTGGCACAATCCCCTGATAGCGTTCGCCATGCTCAGGCTCGATATTGATAAATAGAACAGGACTGCTGAGTGACGCAAGTACAGTACGGCTGTCCGACCCCTCTACAAATCTTGGGTCATCTTCATAATCCGCCAGTGCGCGCACTTCACCCAAGTGGTTGCATTCCGCCATTGCCCACTTGAATGTGCCATTGGCCTGGATTTGCAGGCTGATACGGCCACGGATTTTAAGGGTGCTTGCCAGTAAGGCGGTGGCACTGAGCATTTCACCCAGCAGGCTTTGCACGGCGGGCATATATTCACGTTGTGCCAGAATGGTTTGCAGCGTTTCTTCCAAATGAACCACCTCACCGCGAACAGGGCAGTCTTCAATATAAAAGCGTTGGCGTAAATCAGACATCTTTTTCTCCAGTATTCCGTACAGCGCACAAACAACGCTTTGACTTGCCAAGCCTGAACGGCTGCACAAGTGGGTGAATGGGGGGTATGCAGTCAATAATGGTGGCGCTTTGCCAAAACTCAAGATGTTTCATGCGGCGATTTTGCATCAGTTTGTGTCGCCTGATCATCAGGCACGCGTTCAGGAGAAACAATTTTCATGTTTTCAAACAAATACTCAAGTTCAGCAAGCGCATGGGGATAATTGTCCATTGTTTCATACTGATCATGATACCAAGGCGACTGCTTGAGCAACTGTTGATCCTGCTGCTGGAACTGGCTGATTTTTACCTGTGCATCCTCAGTTGAATATCCAGTTTCAACTAGTGCCTGTTGAGCCATATCAAGTGAAGACAGATAGGTTTCACGCCAAACATGCTGAATGCCTAAATCATGCAATAAATGGGCATGATGTCGGTCACGCGCACGCACCAGTAAGCTCAGGTCTGGATAATTTAAACAAAGATGGCGCGCCAGATTCATGCTGTCCTCAACATCATCAATGGCAATAATCAGTAGTTTGCAATATTCAATGCCCGCCGCACGCAGATTTTCGACTTTGGTGACATCGGCATCCAGGAAATGGTGTCCATATTGTTCAATAAAATCGGCATCAGGCTGATTGCTGTCCATCACACTGAACTGCCTACCTTGCATATGTAATACGCGTGCAATTACTTGTCCAAAACGTCCAAAGCCCACAATCAGAATGGGATGCTGTGGCACATCCTGAGAATGTTCAGGAGCTTTTTTCTGCACCAAGGGCAAGATTTTGGCATTCATTAGCCAATACAGCAGTGGGGTGAGCAGCATTGAACCAAATATGATCAGCAAGGTCGGTTGCAAAATCTCTTTGCTGAGTAACTGTTCGGTTTCAGCGATTTTTAGCAGAATAAAAGACAGTTCACCGCTTTGTGCCAGCAGGATGGACAGTCCAAGGCTGAACTTGGCAGAACGGTGCTGATAATAACTGCTTGCCGCAATCATAGTTGCCTTAATTAGCAATAATCCAACGATAGAACCCAGAATGAATAAAGGTGACTGTAGCAGGGGAGTCAGGGAAAGTCCCAGTCCTATGGCAAGGAACAACAACCCAATTGCCGCATCTCTAAAAGGGGAAATAATCCGTTCAACTTCCACCTTAAACTCAGTCTCTGCCAGTAAGATGCCTGCCAGAAAAGCGCCAATCAATACATGGATATTGAGAATATCTATGATTAAAAGTACTGAGAGAACGATCAATAGTCCCAGAACGGGAATCAGCTCAATACTGTGGCGATGTGCCAAAAAGCGAAAGGCAGGTCGAACCAGATAACGGCTGGCGAGAAACAAACCTGAAATGGTGGCAATGATCGCAGCGAAATAGGCGATACCATGCTGGGTCGATGCTGTGTCTTCCAGTAGGGGAAACAAGCCAATTAGAACCACTGCAAACAGGGTGTGTAACTGTAGGCTGGGTAGTGCAGTCTGCCCCAATTTACTGTTGATTTGTATTTTATTTTGAAGCAGTTGCTGTACAAGGGTGATGGATGACAGGGCAAGTGCAAAGCCCAGAATCATACTTTTTAGAAAATCCTGTAGGATGAAAAAACTGGCACTGACCAGAAAAATAATGCTAAGTAGCAGTGGCAATCCACTATTGATCATCAGATTATGGCGCTGTACCCAGAGTTGTTGCGGTTTAAAGGCAAAGCCCAGAAACAACATCAACATGACCATGCCCAAGTCAGTCAGTTGACTGATTAGCCCTGCATCATCAATCAGATTAAAAACACCAGAACCCAGCAATAGCCCTGCCATCAGATAACCCAAAACAGGGGTTGAGGCATAGCGTTTTGCCAATGGTGCAAAGATTAAGGTCGCAAATAATAACAAAATGATTTGTAGCAGTAAGGACATCTAATGCCTCAAATTTTTATGTTTCTCATATTCAGTTCTAACTAAACTCCTGTGGGTCTACATCAATCGACAGTCTCAGTTGATGCTGACGAGGTAAATGTACCACTTGTTGCCACCATTGGCGTAAATAAAAATGCAGTTTTGCCCGATCAGCAGACAAAATCACCATATGCGCCCGATAACGACCTGCTTTACGCTCCATCGGTGCAGGAATAGGTCCCCAAATATCAACACTGTCTGTTGCCATTGTCCTTAACTGTTGTGCAATCTCAGTTAAAAACTGTTGGCTATAGGCCCTATCTCTGGATTCAACCCGAACCAGCACAGCATAACGATAGGGTGGCAATAACGCTATTTTGCGTTCAGCCAGCATTTGCTTTGCAACGGTTCGATAATCATGTTCAATCAGTGTGGTCAGCATGGGATGGTCAGGGCGTAGGCTTTGCAAATAGACATGGCCCTTGTGTTCGCCACGGCCCGCACGACCTGCAACCTGCACAATCAACTGGGCGGTACGTTCTGGCGCACGGATATCGACACTCAGTAATCCTGCATCAATATCCAGAATGGCAACCAAAGTGACATGGGGGAAATGATGCCCTTTTGCCAGCATTTGTGTACCCAGCAAAATCGTTGGTTTGTTTTGCTGAATACGGTCATAAATCTTCTGCCAGCTCCCCACCCGACTGGTGCTGTCACGATCCACCCGAATCACTTCATGATGGGGAAACAGCTCATTCAGGTGTTCTTCCACTTTTGCTGTGCCTGCACCGATGCTCTTGAGGGTTTGCTGCTGGCATTCAGGGCAGTGCTCAGGCAAACGCTGAATGGTGCCACAATGATGACAATGCAAATAATGATAGGGTTGTGAATGCACAGTAAAGTGGGCATCGCAATGTGGGCAATTGGCCTGCCAGCCACAGCTTTCACAAATCAGCACAGGCGCATAGCCACGGCGGTTGAGAAAGATGAGCACCTGTTCCTTGCGTTCCAGTGTCTGCTTGATCTGGTCAATCAAGGTTTGACTGATGCCATGCTGTTTTTTTGCCACCTTTAGGTCAATCACATGCATTTTGGGCAAGCTCGCAACGCCAGCACGTTGGTTCAATTCAAGTAGATGCAATTTACCTGATTCGACCAAGTGGTAGCTATCAATACTTGGTGTGGCTGACCCTAAAATTACGGGACATTGTTGGAGATGTCCCCGATAGAGTGCCACATCGCGGGCATGGTAGCGAAAACCCTCTTGCTGCTTATAGGAAAGATCATGTTCCTCATCCAGAATAATCAGCCCAAGACGGGGTAAGGGCGTATAAATTGCTGAGCGTGTGCCAATCACAATTGAAGCTTTACCCGTCTGGGCATGCTGCCAGGCCTGTAGGCGTTTTGAATCATTCAGGCCTGAATGCAGCAAGGCCACATCACAGTGAAAGCGAGACTTAAAACGGGCAACGGTTTGCGGAGTCAGGCCAATTTCAGGCACCAGCACCAGCATCTGTTTGCCCTGTTTTAACACCTCATGCATGACCTGTAGATAGACTTCGGTTTTACCGCTGCCTGTTAAGCCATCCAGTAAAAAAGCCTGATAGTGATGCAGCGATTTTGAAATCTGTTGAATGGCTTGCTTTTGGTCTGGATTGGCTGTGAGTGGCATTTGTGCCAACTGTACAGGCATTGGGGTGAAATCATGCGGTTCAAGCTGACATTGCACCAGCCCCTTTTTTTCCAGCGCCTTAAGTGTGGTGGTTTCCACACCACTCAGGTTTAAAATATTCTCTGTGGTTCCGTGCGGATGTAGTTTGAGAATCTGGTAGGCATCATATTGTTTTTGCGAGCGTTTCAATAAGCCATCGGGATCATCATGGGGAACGATTTTCCATTGGTGAAACAGGATGTCCAGTGCGCGGCCTTGTCTGAGTAGGGTGGGTAAGGCGCTTTGCATGACTTCGCCAATTGGAAATTGGTAATACTGTGCTGACCATGTCAATAAAGTTAAAACTTGTTGGTCTAGAATTGCTTCCTGATCGAGCAGTTCGGTAATGGCTTTAAGCTTAAATTGACCTGTAAATGCTTCGTTTGGATCAACCTTTTCAGTGATGATCCCAACCAGGTTCTGCCGTCCAAACGAAATCGCAACGCGTGCGCCAACTTGTGCCTGCGCATATTGCTCGGCACTGACCGTATAGTCAAACGTGTCATAAATATAGACAGGAATGGCAACCCGAATACGGTAAACAATGGCGCTGGAATCTTGGTTCGGCATATAGGCTTCAATCAGGTGTAAAATGGCATGACTGCATGTTGTTGAATTATGCTAAAGTGCTGTGCATTATGTCGATGAATTTCTTGCGGAACACTCGTTCCCCATCTCATACACGGATATAACGGTAACGACAACTATTTTGGGACAATTAGAACAGAACCATGCCTGCTTATCAATTTACTGCGCTTGATGCTTCAGGAAAGCAACATAAAGGTGTGCTTGAGGGAGATTCCGCGCGCCAAATCCGTCAACAGTTACGAGATAAAGCATGGACACCGCTTGCGGTCGATGCGGTTGAGCAAAAAGACAAACAGCAACAGCGCTCATGGTTTAGAAAGGGTTTTAGTGCCTATGACCTGGCATTGATGACCCGTCAGCTTTCAGTCCTGGTTGCGGCAGGTATTCCGCTGGAAGAAGCCTTGCGTGCGGTCAGTAAGCAAAGCGAAAAAACGCATGTGCAAAACCTGTTGATCGCCGTGCGTTCTAAAGTGCTGGAAGGCCATTCACTGGCTCAGGCCATGCAGCAATCAGGCCGTTTTCCTGAACTCTATATCGCAACCGTGGCAGCAGGCGAGCGCTCTGGGCATCTGGACCTGATTTTAGACCAGCTTTCAGACTACACTGAAAACCGCTTTGCCATGCAGAAGAAAATTCAGGGCGCGATGATCTACCCAATTATCCTGATGCTGATGTCATTTGCGATTGTGATGGGCTTAATGACCTACGTTGTGCCTGAAATTGTCAAAACCTTTGAGCAGAGTAAAGAAGCATTACCGTGGATTACGGTTCTGCTGATGAAAGCCAGTACCTTTATTCGCCATACCTGGATAGGGATGCTAATCCTTGCCGTGATTATCATCATCCTGTTTACCCGCTTTCTCAGAACCACAGCAGGGCATTATGCATTTGACCGTTTAACGCTCAAGTTGCCACTGTTTGGTAAACTTTCGCGTGGTATAAATGCGGCGCGTTTTGCCAGTACGCTGTCAATCCTGACCCGTTCGGGCGTACCTTTGGTTGAGGCATTACGCATTGGCGCGGAAGTGAGCAATAACTGGGTGATTCGCGATGCGATTGAAGTGGCGATGGAACGTGTAACAGAAGGTGGTAATTTGGCAACACAATTGGAGCGTTGCGGTTATTTCCCACCAATGATGGTACAAATGATTCGGAGTGGTGAGGCTTCGGGTGAACTGGACCGCATGCTGGATCGGGCATCGACCATGCAGGATCGGGAAGTCACAACCTTTATCTCCACCTTGCTGGCATTGCTGGAACCGCTGATGCTGATCTTTATGGCAGCCATTGTGTTGGTGATTGTGATTGCGGTCATGTTGCCAATTATTAATATGAATAATATGATCTAGGAAATTTGATGTTTGAGATGAAAATGAATAATTTAGTGAGTGAACAGCATTCTAAGTATAATCCTAATTCTGCTACTCGAAGCATAGCTTCTCGTCTTGCGGCAGGGTCGAGCGTTGCTCGACTTAATCCTGCCTCAGGCTTTACACTCATTGAAGTGATGGTGGTGATTGTGATTTTAGGTGTATTGGCTGCGCTGATTGTACCCAATGTGATGGGACGTGGTGAAAAAGCCAAGGTGGACACCACCAAGATCACACTGAAAGGTGTTGCAGGTGCACTGGATCAATACAAACTGGACAATAGCCGTTATCCAAGCATGCAGGATGGTGGTTTGGATGCCTTGGTAAATCAGCCTGCCTCTGCAAAGAACTGGTTGCCAGGTGGCTATGTCAAGGGTGGCTATCCTAAAGACAGCTGGGAAAATGACTTGCAGTACGTGATTCCAGGTCGTGAAGGTCGTCCATTTGATTTATATTCCTTTGGTGCGGATGGTAAAGAGGGCGGCGAGGGTAATGATGCTGATATTTATTATCAGCAATAATATCTAATCAAAAATATCACTTCACTTTTTAAATAAAATAAATCAGGAGTGAAGTGATAATTTTTCTTAGTTCGTGAATAAAATATAATACTTTGAAAAATATAGAACTATTAAAATGAATGATATTTGAGATTTATAATAAGAACTATTCCCATATTTAATAGTTACAAGAAATAGAAACTATGTAGGGAAATAGACTTTCTCTTTATATCGAAGCTTTGCATAATAAATTCAGACCATTTAAATCAAGTATGGAGTCATCAGATGAAAGCATTTTTTATGTTGGATGAGCTGAATCAGTTTCATTGGACAATGCTGAAGTCTGTATTGTTCATTTTAAGCCTGCTGCCGATTAGTGAGGGTGCCTTAAGCCTGTGGCAGACTACAGAGGGCAGTAGCCAGATCATGATTGGCTTTTTTGCATTAAGCATGTTGAGCGCATGGTTTGTGCTGTGTTTCCTAAGTGCCTTAAAAACAACGGTATGGGATAATCAGGAGATGATTTCCAGATATGAGCAATTGTTGTTTAAAGCCTACCGCTATATTCCGATGTTATTTTTATCAAGTCTGGTTGCATATTTATCCGTGCACTTATCTGTTGTATTTTAAATATCCTGAATAGTTAGGGCCAAAAACGTAGATTTAAAATCTACGTTTTTTTATTCTCCAAATTTAAGCGGGTCGTACCAGTAGCATCGTGATTTTACGAACGATAGGCAATACTAGTAACAAGACAGGAAACGCAATGAGCCATGAAATTCCCCAGGTAGATATCCAGGTATGAAAGGAAAACTGCGCGAGGCCCATACTTCGCAGCGTGCTAATACATGACACAATAAAAGTCATGATAATGGAGAGGAAGAAAGGTAAAACGATGGAAGCGTACCGACTTGGGATCTTTTGAAAATTAAAGGAAGAAGATTTTGAACTCTGCATTTTTTACTCCGTAAACCAACAAACGCCAGTGCCTGACCAAAATATAAAAATATCTTGATGTCATAGCTCCAAGCCTTGTTGGAGATATGTTGGCATGTTGATTGACGTAAACGTTTACGGCTTTAAGATCAGCAGCACTAATTTAGCATGAAGTATCTAGATTGGAAATAAAAACAGGTGTATTTATTGAGGTGGCTAAATTCGCTATGCTTCAACTGACTATGCAAGAGAAGAGAGGAAAGATGCAACAGATCGAGTGGAATGATTTTGCAAAGGTAGAATTACGTGTAGGAAGAGTTATTCAGGCAGAGGTTTTTAAGGAAGCACGAAAGCCAGCCTATATTCTACAGGTCGATTTTGGTGAGGAGCTTGGGATCAGAAAATCCAGTGCACAAATCACCAAGTTATATCAACCTGAAGACCTGGTCGGGAAGCTGGTGGTGGCGGTGGTGAATTTTCCGAAGAAGCAAATTGGCCCCATTCAGTCAGAATGTTTGGTGACAGGCTTTCATAATGCAGATGGGGAAGTTGCACTTTGTGTCCCAGAGTTTGATGTGCCTCTGGGAACAAAGTTACTGTAGGTTATCGACGTGACTTAAAGGAAACATCAACTTTACGTGGACGATAAATCCAGCCCATAACCAATAGAAGAATGGAGAAGATCAGAATTGGATAATCACTGAAACGACTATATAAGGTTTGCCCCTGCATTGCGGGTAAATCACCACGTAATACAAATTCCTCATCCAAAGGTGCCTGTTTCACGATATGGCCATTGTGGTCAATAAACGCTGTCACGCCAGTATTGGTGGCGCGAATAAACCAGCGGCCATTTTCTTTGGCGCGCATTTGCACCATTTGTAGATGTTGCCAAGGTCCAGCCGTTCCTGTAAACCAGGCATCATTGGAAACCGTGATTAAAAAGTCGCTATTGGATGCATTGCGGCGGGTGAGGTTCGGGTAGGCGACCTCATAGCAAATTGCGGCTGCGAGTGCATGACCTTTCACGATCAGTGGCTTCTGATTGGCTGCACCACGCGAGAAACCACTCATGCTGACATCATTCTGCATGGCAGGCAGTACCCATTTCAGCATGCCTGACAATGGAATATATTCCCCAAAAGGTACGAGACGCTGCTTTTTGTACAAACCGTGAGAATCGCTACCTGAAGACATGAGGCTGTTGTAGTACAGTGGTTCACCCACCTGTTGTGACTTTGTCACATCCCAGTATGGAATACCCGTTACCCAGGCTGTATCAGTTTTCTTGGCCTGAGCCGCCATGGCATCCAAAAACTCAGGAATATCGGTCTGGAACATTGGAATTGAAGATTCGGGCCAAACGATCAGGTCACGCCCCCATTCGGCACGGGTCAGGGTTGCATAAATCTCCAGAGTCTTGATCTGGTATTCAGTCAGCCATTTCAGGTCTTGAGGAATATTGCCCTGAATCAGAGACACGCTCAGTGGCTTGGTGGCTTTGGGCTGAACAAACTGGATAAATCCAGCACCCCAGGCCCCTAGCACCAGCAAGGTGGAGGGAATGGCCCAAAACCAGCGTCGATTTAAAATTTCGACCAAAGCACATGCCAGCACGATGACCACAAATGAAACTGCATAAATGCCAAATAAAGGCGCATAGCCATCCAGCAGCCGTTCAGTAAATGCGTATCCAGCAAACAACCATGGGAAACCTGTAAATACCCAGGTTTTTGCCCATTCGAACATCACCCAGAGCGGTGCAAAGGTTAATGGTGTTTCTGGAAAAAACCGTCGATAAGCCCATGTTTGAAAAGCTGTAAATAAGCCCATTGCGGCTGCCATAAAGACAATCATCAGGATGCTTAAAAAGGCATTGGTGTCGCCATAGGTATGGATGGAGGTGTAGAGCCAAAATGCCCCCACAAACCATAAACCAAAACCATAGGCCCAGCCCAGTGCAAAGGCTTGGCGTGGACTACGCTGGCGTAACACCGCATAAAGCAATGCTGGTGACAGAATCGCCAGCCACCAGAAATAATACGGTGCAAGTGCCAGACTGAAGATTGCGCCTGAGATCAGTGCAATCAGCAGTGGAACAATAAAAGGGAGCTGTTTTTGAGGTTGAGATGAATTTAACAGCTTTTCAAAATAGCTTCTCATTGACGGACAGCTCGAATCAGATGAATAGTGCGCGCATCTGCTTCAATAATGGTGAATTGCCAATCTCCAAGTTCAATGGTCTGACCCTGTAAATCGCTGACTAAACCAATTTCTTGCAGCAGTAAGCCGCCCATAGTTTCAACTTCATCGTCAGAAAAATCAGCATCTAAAATAGTGTTGAAGTGTTCGATTGGTGTAAGTGCCTGCACAATCCAGGTATTGGCTGTGGTTGGGTCATTGTCTGGCACGATATATAACGCTTCTTCATCCGCAATATCATGCTCGTCTTCAATTTCACCTACAATCTCTTCGAGAATGTCTTCAAGTGTCACCAAGCCAGAGGTTGAACCATACTCATCAATCACGATGGCGATATGGGTTTGCGTATTCTTTAACATGCGCAGCACCTGGTCTGAGCGTGCACTTTCGGGCACAAACACAGGCTGGCGCATCAATGAACGTATATCCACCTTGACATTACGCTCAGTTAAGAAAGGCAATAGGTCCTTGGCCAACAGGATACCCACCACATTGTCACTTTGATCCGCTGAAAACACAGGGAAGCGTGAATGTGCTGAATCGATGAGTACATGCAGAATATCAAGTAACTGGTCATCTTCCTGTAAGCTGATAATCGCTGTACGTGGCGTCATGACCTCTCGAATCTTTGTTGCTGGCAGATCGAGAACACCCTCAAGCATGGCAACAGTATCTGGCTCTAAAAAGCGACGTGAGTCTTGAACTAACTTGAGTAATTCATCGCGGGTTTCAGGTGCGGTACCTAACCATTTTCTTAAGCCACGCATACCCCACGATGGACTGGATTCCTCGACCATGATCTTTCCTAAAGACTCTCTATATCAATTAGATGATTTTCATCATACCGAAGAAAAAGCGGATATGCATCAATAAAACGATGCAAAAAATGTACAGTTTTTCAAAAAGCTGCCGATGATTTTTATAAGTGCAGTTTATGTTAAAATGTGAATATTAAAATATTTGAGTTTTACGATGTCTGAACAACCCCAAGTTGCTACTGTTCAATTGAATACGAGAGGTTTACGTTGCCCTGAACCAGTGATGATGTTGCATCAAGCTATTCGTAAAGCAAAGTCAGGCGACATCGTGGAAGTATTGGCAACTGATCCATCAACATCATGGGATATTCCTAAATTTTGTATGCATTTAGGGCATGAGCTTTTGCTCAAAGAAGAAAGCCTTGATGAAAATAGCAATACTGAATATCGTTATTTGGTACAAAAAGGGTAGTCTGGATATTGAGTTAAATTGTTGAGGAAATGGTTCAGTGAAATTAAAACAGCTTGAAAAACACATGTGGGTTTTTGAAACTTTGCTTGATGAGGATATAGAGCAGCAATTTGATGAAGCATTGGAGTACTTGTCTCAAGGCAGTTTACTTGCATCAGAGCTGACTCTAACCAAGCTACTTGCTGAGTATCCCCAACATATTGATGCTTGGGTTCATCTTGGGCTGGTTTATGAATATTCTGGTCGTAAAATAGAATCTTATCTTGCTTTGCGTGAGGCTCATCGTATTGGACTGGCAGCATTTCCCACTACATTTAACTGGGATAAAGATTTATTGGAATGGGGCTTTATTGAGAACCGTCCATTTTTAAGGGCTTGCTTTAATTTAGCCTTGCATATGACTGATACACCGATGGCTGTTGAGGCAGAGCAGATTTTTACAAGATTAGTCAAGATATCCCCAAATGATAATCAGGGAGCACGCTATCTGTTATTAAAACGCTTTCTTGAAACAGGGAATAAATTAAAATTGCAATGGCTGAATACCAAGTATCCAGAAGACTATAGCCCTGAATTTTTATATGGAAAAGTATTGTTTGCATTAATGCAGCAAGATATGGATAGGGCTAAAGCCGCATTTTCTGAAGCAAAAGCGGCTTTTCCCCTGGTTGCCCGAGAACTCAAGAAAAAACGTCATCCTCGACCTGCTGGATTTAATGAGGGATATATCACGGTAGGCGGCAAAGATCAGGCATTTGTCTACTGGAGAGAGTTTGGTGACTTTTGGAAAATAGACAGTCCTGCTTATGAATTTTTATTGGCTAATATATAGTCATGCTATGAATAAGCCCTGACCTTTTGGGACAGGGCGATTCCTTAATTTGTTATGCTTCCTTGATCAGGCTATTTTTAAGCAAATGTTCAAACTTGGCAATATCCGTAATTTCATGCCATTGAATATTCTGATGTTTGATTTGCTTAAAAAACCTTTCCTGTATATTAACGGCTAATTTATCTGAATCCCTTTGATTATCACTTTTTGCTTCAATGACTAGATTTAAGTGAATATTTTGACTATCTTTGGCTTGAATAGCATAAATAAAATCGGGGCTGGTTGTTCCACCAATATAAGTGGGAATACGAATACTTTTACGAGGAAGTTTGCCATACACAATCACTTCATCAGTCGGTTGAACTTTTAAAATCTCATGTTCAATTTCACTGTCATAGGCATAACGATCATATAAATATTTTTGATCATGAGGACGTTGAATATCATCCGCAATATATTCACCGACTAAACCTTGAGCCAACTCAGTGACAAGCTCTCCCTGATCATTAAAAATGCTGGTGCTAGCAGTATAATTTAAACTGGAATACTCATATTTTTGGGCAAACTTCTCAATAAAAGTATGTTGGAATGCTTTTAAAAATTGCTCAATATTATGCTGATTAAAATATTCAGGCTTCACTTCATTGTGTTGACTATAACGAATCAAGGCTTGATGTAAGCCATTCAAAGAGAGTGATGTTCGTTGATGTAACTGTTTTAAAAACTGACCATAGTTGAGTTGTCCGATGTGGCTTTGTATAGATTGATATCCTCCTTGATGAATCATGGCCTGTCGTTCAACATTCAGCATAAGGTTCTTGATTTCAATACTTGGAGCCATCCATTCTACTTGGGCAAGGGTATCATCAATTAAGCTTTCAATTTCTTCTGGTTGTGTTTTTGCAAATTCCAGCAAATAACGTTTGCTGACCACATTCCATAAATCACGGATTTTTTCAAAATTATCTTTGTTGAGTTTAAGTTTTGGTCGTGGCTTTTCTTCGCCACCCGTTACCTTGCCGTCTTGGAGTTTCTGTACAAAAGTCGTAGGGAAGAGTGAACAAAGTTTTTCTATATCCAGAATTTGATCTTGTTCATCAATAATATCCTCTAATAAAAGTTTGCCTTTGGCTTTTGCCAAAGTGTTGGCATAACTATTTTCAACCAATGTCGCTAAGATTTTATCGTTAATGCTATTGGTTTTTAAGCCACCACCATCGGCGTTAATTTCACCAATCAATTTTTTGGCAAACTCACGTTCAGAATAATCAATAATATAAGTTAAACGAAAATCTTCATGATGCTGTTCGGCATTGAGACGTGTACCATTCTCATCAAAAGGTAAACGTAAACCACGCCCAACTTCCTGTAATTTACTAATTTCTGAACCACTAGATCGGAGTTTACAAATGACAAAAACGTTAGGATTGTCCCAACCCTCACGCAATGCCCATTTTGAAAATAGAAAGCGTCTTAAATTCCAGCGACCATTGGCATGTTTAAATTTCAGCATACTTTCTTTGTTGCGTAAAATATCATCAACTTCGGCAATAATTGCTTCATCACCTTTTTTCTGTTGATCTTCGGCAAAATACCCTGCAATACAGGCATCAATATCCTGTAATGATGCTTGTAGAAATTCCTGATATTCACCCGTTGCCTTGTTTATTTCACTTGCTAAACGTTGGCGTAGTAATTCCTCAAACTTTAAACGTAACCAGCCTTTTTCCTGTTTATCCTGACCTCGAAAAGAACCAACGCTATCAATAAAAAATAAGGTATTGGTTTTGATTTTAGGTGGATGATTGGCAAGGTGTTCACGATAGAAATTGGTTTTCTCTTTTTCAAAATGTGCATCTAGTGCCTGTTTTAACAAAATTTCCTGATAACTTTGAGCAAAGGTTTGGGGAATCAGTTCCATTCCAGTCTCTAGATACAGTTCATTAGAAAGTTTAAACTTGCTGCCATCTTTATCCAGTTCCAGTCCTTTAAACCCAATATCCAAAATGCCTAAATCATCGCCAACTTTAATTTCAACAGTTTTTTTACTCCCGATCTGACTAAATAATAGGGTAGATTTATCTATTACTTTGGTTATTTTGAATTTAATCAGATCAGTCTGTTTTGGGTTTAAATGTGGATATTGAATATGCACACCTTTCACCAAATTTTCATTAAAAGCTCGAATCCCATTGAGTTCATAGACTAGATTTTCATAGTCTTTTTCAATGATTTTATGTTTGCCTGTGCCTATACTGCGTTCAGGGAAAGTTGCCCCAAAGCGGATAATCAGTTGTGGTTGTAAATTCTCAACAATATTTTTCCATGCAGTATTTTCTTTTTTAAAACGATGAGGTTCGTCAATAATCACAATTGGGCGAGTATGTGCCAGACCCTGAATTGGTGAGGAAAGATGACCAAACAGGGTACTGTCATAATCATCTGTGGTCATGGATTTAGAGGCAAGCATGGCATCATTGAGTAATAGTACTGAAATATTATTTTTTTCAGCCTGAGAGCTATCACAGAATTCTCGTATTGCTTCGGGTATTTGTTTGCGTTTCCCTTTTTTATTGGCAAAGTCACCTGCACTGACCAAGCCTAAGTGAATATTTTGATTATTAAATTCTTGTCTAAAATGCTGTATCCAGCCAGTGGATTGAATCGAGTTCTTAACACCCTCTTTAATCGCTAGACTCGGTACAAGCAGGATAAATTTAAAACAATTAAAATTCTGTTTAAGCTGATGGATCAAACGAGTATAAACATAGGTTTTTCCTGTACCTGTCTCCATTTTGACATCAATCCCTTGCTCAATATGCAGTAGGGGATTGGCTTGAGGATGGCTCGCCTGGATTTTATTCTCATCAATAGTTTCAATCACAGCTTGAACGGCATCAAGCTGATATTGTAGTTTATCCAGTTTCATTGTTAAAACCTCTCGATAATTTTAGGCGTATGCTCTAAGTTGGTTTTGAGATTGGTTTTAAGTTGATGGAGTTCCTCAAAACTAAATGAATAAGGATATAAAATAATGTTGTTGACCAATAATTGATTTTGACCCATTTGATTCAGTAAGACCTTTAAGCAATCGGCTTTAAAATCAGGTGCAAGTAAATATAAACTTTGTGCTTCTTTTAAATAAAATGCTTGATAGCCTGCAAAATTCAGTATTTCGATTGGTGTATTAAATGGATAGCCATCATTCATCAACCACGTTTGTAACAGGGTATCTATGCCTGTCGCTAGCCCATCCACTTGTAATATTGTGGCAGAGAATGGTTCGAGCATATCGTGGGCAAATAAATCCTGTTGATTTGGGTCAAAGTTTTCTATTTGTTCAAGGGTTTTTATCTGCGGTGTGGCAAGTCGATAATGTTTAAAACCTAAATCAAGCTGTTCAGGTAAATCGGTTTTTTCGCTACGGATTTTTGCAGCAGCCCGTTTAATCCGTTCTCGGGAAATCTGGTCAATCGTTTGATAACCAGCTTGGCGTGCAGCAGAATCAGGACTAGTCTGTTCGTCCCATTGCACCATAATGTATTTTCGATTGCCGCCATCTTCGGCGTTCAGTTGCATGACTGCATCGGCTGTTGTGCTTGATCCTGCAAAAAAGTCTAGGATGATTGAATTATGATGAGATGCGATGGTTAAGATTTGCTTGATTAAGTCTACAGGTTTAGGAAAATCAAAAAGTTTTTCTTCATCAAATAATTTTCTTGTTTCCCTTGTTGCTCGTTTGTTTCCTACATTATCTTTCCATAAATTAGAGGGTTGCTGTACTCTATTTTCTAGGTAAAACTTCTGATAGATTTGCCATTGCCCTGAAACTTGCTTCCATTCTATCAAATGATTTTCTTTCATTTGTTCATAGGTACTTTTTCCTACGACCCATCTACTTTCATATCCTGTTGGTCCAATTGGAAAAATGAGATTTCCATCAGGAGATTCAACTCCATAATACATTGATGGGCGATCTTCACGACGATCTTCACCACCTGTTCGGCGTAAAGAGCGTATTAAGTATTTGCCATTTTTATCTTCTTGATTATATATTTGAGTTTGTTCTTTTGTTAAAGGTAGTCCATTCGCTTGAAAATATATAGAATTTTTTGAGTAGACTAAAATGTAATCAAGTTCATTTACAAAAGTTGCATTTCCGTTGCCCGTTGGCGTACCTGTTAAACGTGAAATTGTTGATAAATAGTTATTTTCACCGAAGACATCATCCATCAATAATTTAAGGTTGGCTTGTTCATTATCATCAATAGAGACAAAAATCACACCATCTTCACGCAAAAGCTTTTGAGCGATTTTAAGGCGAGGATACATAAAAGTCAGCCAAGCCGAATGCGAAGATTTACCCTGAATAGATTTAAGGCGAGCAATTTCTTCATCACTATAGCCTAACTGATTTTTTAGCTTTTCATCAGTGAAATCAAATTTATCGTTATAAACAAACTCCTTACCTGTGTTGTAGGGAGGGTCGATATAAATCATTTTGATTGCATTATCGCCTGTATAAGCATTTTGCAAATGACGTAAAGCTTCCAGATTATCTCCTGTGATAAAGACATTTTGACTATTCTGATTTTCAGGTTTTTGATTATGCTCAATATCTGGCACAATCACGGTTTCAGAAGCTAAACCTGTTTGTAAACGGGCATAGTCTTTCCCTACAAAAGAAAGACGATAGCCATCCCGAGATTCATGGATATTATTCTGTGCTAAATCAGCTAAAAACTTCTCAATGTTAAACTCGCTAGTTTGGATCACTTGCGTTTCAGTCTGATCATCTTTAAGTTTAATCGTTTCGGTTTTTTCAGCCGTAAAATATTGGGGTAGCTTGGCTTGAAGTTCTTTTAAGAAAGCAGTATTGGCTTGTGCAGTTGCATTATGTTGTAAATTATTTTTAATACCACTCATCTTAAACCACCTTAAAAAAAGCTAGGTGATTTAAATTAAATTGTTGATTTTTATTGATTATATTTGTATAATATTGAATATTGAATATTGAATATTGAATATTGAATAACCATAAATACGTCCAGAAAAAGAAAAAATTGAGTTGATTCTAGCTTGAATGTTAAAAGTAACAAAGCCCCAATTTTTCAATCAGGGCTTTGAGTAATGACTATATAATAGATTGCATGTTTGGATACTAATTACATGTTAGGGTAATTAGGACCACCACCACCTTCAGGGGTTACCCAGGTAATGTTCTGTGATGGATCTTTAATGTCACAGGTCTTACAGTGAACACAGTTGGCTGCGTTGATCTGGAAGCGTTTAGAACCATCATCATTTTCCATGACTTCGTATACGCCAGCAGGGCAGTAACGTTGTGCAGGCTCATCCCACTTTGGCAGGTTCACCTGAATTGGTGTTTCAGGATTGGTCAGTTTCAAATGGGCAGGCTGGTTTTCTTCATGCACTGTATTTGAAATAAATACAGAGGATAAGCGGTCAAAAGTCAACTTGCCATCTGGTTTCGGATAGTTTGGCTTGAATGTTGAAGCATCAACTGTTTTAAGCGCAGCATAATCCTGTTTCAAGTCATGCAGGGTAAATGGCACTTTAAAGACGCTTTGATCAATAAAGTTAAATGCGCCACCGATCCATTGACCAAACTTGTGCATTGCTGGACCAAAGTTACGTGCGTTATATAACTCTTCTTTTAACCAGGAGTTGTTGTATTTCTCGGTATAAGCGGTGAGTTCCTTGGCAAAGTGATCTTCACCCTCAAGTACACGTGCAATCGCAAGATCGCCACCTTTGGCAACACCCGCAGCAATCGCTTCAAATACCGCCTCACCACACAACATGCCTGATTTCATGGCAGTGTGTGAGCCCTTGATTTTAGAGAAGTTCAGGAAGCCTGCATCATCACCAATCAGGCAACCGCCTGGGAAAGTCAATTTAGGCAATGAGTTAAAACCGCCCTTGACCACTGCACGTGCGCCGTAAGAGATGCGTTTACCACCCTCAAGGAATTGCTTGATGGTTGGGTGGGTTTTCCAGCGCTGCATTTCCATAAATGGATACATATGCGGATTTTCGTAAGACAGATCCACAATCATACCCAAAGTCACCTGGTTGTTTTCAGCGTGATAGAGCCACCAGCCGCCAGCAGAACCTGTTTCAGACAATGGCCAGCCAGCACCGTGCATTACAAGACCTGGTTTATGTTTTGCTGGGTCGATTTCCCAAAGCTCTTTAATTCCGATCCCGTAGTGTTGTGGATCAGAACTACTGTCTAGCGCAAAGCCTGCAATGAGACGTTTACCGAGGTGACCACGGCAGCCTTCTGCGAACAAGGTATATTTGGCATGAAGTTCATAACCAGGGGTGAAGTTATGCGTTGGCTCACCATTTTTGCCAATGCCCATATCTCCCGTCTGGATACCTTTTACAGTACCATCTTCATGGTAAAGAATTTCAGAAGCGGCAAAGCCAGGGAAAATTGAAACTTCCAGTTCTTCCGCTTTTTGGCCTAACCAGCGAACAACGTTACCCAGGGAAATTACATAGTTCCCCTCGTTGTGCATTGATTTTGGCACCATCCAATACGGCATTTTTTGTGCCTTGGTATCAGAAAGCAGGAAATAGGTTTCGTCGCCTGTTACAGGAACATTGAGTGGCGCGCCTTCTTCTTTCCAGTTCGGGAACAGTTCATTCATGGCGCGTGGTTCAAGTACAGCACCAGAAAGGATATGCGCACCTACTTCAGAGCCTTTTTCAACAACACACACAGAAAGGTCAGGTAGGTTGTTTTCAATCGCTAGTTGACGAATTTTAATCGCAGCAGATAAACCCGCAGGTCCTGCACCTACGATCACTACGTCAAACTCCATCGCTTCACGTTCGATGTGTTCCATGTAGGACTCCTCATATTTTTAAGGGTGGCAACCGTAATATTGCGATTCGGTGCTGCCATGAGTGTTCTGTATTGCCAAGCACAAAGACACTATTGTACTTGCAAACGTTTGGGATAGTATAGTTTTAAACCTTGGACTCGCCAATTGGCTGAGCGGTCATATTTTCTCGTCAGCTAGGCATAAACGACGATAAATGAAAATGATTCTCCACCAGACTCGCTACAAAATAAGGGAAAAATCGTGTTTTCTGATGATAAAAACTTAATGAGCATTGCACAATACGTAAAAGATGTACAGCAAAGTCACAAAAGGTCAATTCCACCTTTAGACCAGTGGCATCCAAAGCATTGCGGCAAAATGGATCTAAAGATAAAAGCCAATGGAGAATGGTGGCACGAAGGTCAATTGGTCAAGCGGCAGGCTTTACTCGACCTGTTTAGCAAGGTGCTGTGGAAAGAGGATGGAAAGTTTTACCTGAAAACACCTGTTGAGCAGATTGAAATTGAGGTTGAGGATGAACCGTTGCTAATCAACCAGGTGGATCAGGTTGAGATAGAGGGCAAGCGCTATTTGCAGCTCACCACCAGCAATCAGGATGTGGTGATTGTGGATGAGCGGCACCCAGTTTTTATGCGTGCCTATCCAAATGAAGCTGGGGAGGATGAATTACGTCCTTATGTGCATGTTCGTTTTGGAATGAATGCCCTGATTCAGCGTCAAAGTTTTTATCACCTTGTAAACTATGGCAGTTTGTCTGAAAATGCACAGGGTGAGACGGTTTTAACATTAAAAAGTGGTGATTTGGTCTTGCATTTAAGCACCTGAGGTTTAAGCTTAAAAGAGTGAAGAAACCACAGTGTTAATGTATTTGTATGACTGCTGTCCAATCCCTGCCCGTATTGGCTGACCCCATGCCACATGCATCCTCTGATGCGCCGATTGGGGTTTTTGATTCAGGCATTGGAGGCTTGTCGATTGCGCAGGAGATTGCCCGACATTTACCCAACGAACGGATTCTCTACTATGCCGATACCGCGCATGTACCTTATGGGGCCCGTTCAGATCAGGAAATTCGACAATTAACAGCGCGTGCGATTGAGTGGCTGTATCGGCAGGGCTGTAAGATTGCGGTGGTGGCATGCAATACTGCATCGGCATTTAGTCTGGACTACCTACGTGACTACTATGGCGAGCATTTTCCGATTGTGGGATTGGTGCCTGCATTAAAGCCCGCCGTGCTGCAAACACGTTCGAAAGTGGTGGCTGTGCTGGCGACACCTGCAACCTTTCGCGGACAGCTCATCAAGGATGTGATGAGCAGGTTTGCCGAACCTGCTGGCGTTCGGGTTTTAAAAGTCACCAGTCTGGAACTGGTGCCTTTTGTTGAGGCGGGACAGCAAATGAGTCAGGCCTGTCTGGATGTGTTGCAGGATATATTGCAGCCTGTGGTGGAGCAGGGCGCGGATTTTTTAGTGCTGGGATGTACTCACTATCCTTTTTTAAGGGATGCAATTCATCAGGTTTTTGATGAAAAGTTAAAATTAATTGATTCTGGACAGGCAGTTGCGCGACAAACAGCCTATATTTTGATAAAAAATAGGTTATTATGTGACAAAATAAGTCATAATGTTACACGTATTGAATGTTATGCCAGTGGTCATAATGCTGTTGAGTTAAAATCGGTACTCCAGCATCTCATGCCAGAACAATTAACATGGACGATTCAGAATTTGGATGATATGGGCGCCTAAACGCGTCAGTTGATTCATATTCAAGATTTTATTGGGGTTATTATTGATAAGGCTTAAGCGAAACGGCTTAAGGGTTATTGATAAGTGAATTGGGACCTAGCCTATGCAAGATACTCGTTATCAGGTTTTTATTTCTACGTCTGGCAATGAAATGCAACCAGAACGGGCGGTTTTGGCCCAAACGCTGGTTGGAATGGGGTTCTTTTCGTGGGGCTTGGAGCAGCGTACACCCTTGAGCACCTCCATTGCCCGCAGACAGATTGATGACTGTGATTACGTGGTGATTTTGCTGGGTAGCCAGTATGGTGAGCAGTCCGTTTCAGGTGTGGGCTATATGCATCTGGAATATATCTATGCCATGACCAAACAGAAACCCGTGATTGTGTTTATGCACGAAGAGCCAGAATCACGCGAAGCAAAACTGCATGACCACAAAAATGAGCTAAAAGAAAAATTCAAAGAGTTTAGAAAACAGCTGCAACATGAAGTTGATCAGGTTTTTACTTATCGTAGCTTAAGGGATCTGGAGCTTGCCGTTCGCTCCAGTATGCCGCAAATGCTGGAACGCTATCCTGTGGTGGGGTGGGTTCGTCCACAAAACACCCAGGTGTTGCGGGATGAAATTGATGCCTTGCGTGCCAAGGTTAAACAGCTTGAAACTGAAATGGGCAGTCGGGAAGCTGATCCACTTACCAGTGTACCAAAGGTATCCATGCATGAAGTATATGCATTTGAATACCGTATGCATGCCTATCAGGATGGTAATTTCAAGGAAGTCAAACCACACCGTAAAATGACCTGGGCACAATTACTGAATGTGCTTGGTTCATCATTTGTGATTCCAACGCCTGAAGAATATTTTTCCAAGCGCATGAACGAATATCTCAATGAAACGGGTCTGGATGATGCGCGTAAGGAAATGCCAAGGGCGCATGCGGTATCTCGTGCACAGGTGAATATCCGTGCCTTGCATGAAATCAAGTTGCAGATGCGTCAGAATGAGTGGATTGTGCCGACAGGACGGGATGACCGCCAACGCATGCTGTGGCAACTGACCGCAAAAGGGCAGAAGCTTCTGGAAAGCAACATACTGGACAGCAATCGGGTTTTTCAGTTTAAGACCATGCACTAGGGGCTGCTGATATTTCAACCATGCCTTGCGTTATAGGCTAAAACCACACAAATAAGGCATGAAACGCAGGTAATGGCCGACCCCCTAGTCAAGTTTCATAACGAAGTTTGGGGCAGTTTTAGCCATAACCCTGCGGGACAGGGACATTTTTTGCCGTTACTGCGTTATGCCTTATTCATTTAGAGTAGCTAAATCTCATAAGTCATGCCTTGTACCGTCTAAAAAATGTCCTCTGTCGCAAGCATCTGTGAAATGTCAGCAGACCCTAAATCCAATTTAAAAAAGTGCGGTAAAACTGCTAAAGTAACTGGAGAAATTCAGCTATAGCGGAAGCGATGTATGTCAGCGACACCAAAACCCAAAGTGACTGTGGTTTTAGCAAATTTAGGTACGCCAGACCAAGCCACTGTGCCAGCAGTACGTCGTTTCTTAAAACAGTTCTTATCCGATACCCGTGTCATTGAAATCCCCAAATTACTGTGGTGGATTATCCTGCATCTGTTTGTACTGACTTTTCGACCTAAGCGGGTTGCCGAAGCTTATGCATCGGTCTGGTCCAAAGATTCCCCAATGCGGGAAATTGTGCTTGAACAAACACGTTTGGTTAAGCAACGTTTGCAGGAAGAAAATCATCAGTTTGACCTCACGGTTGTCCCTGCGATGACTTATGGGCAACCGAGCATTTATGATGTCTTGGCACAACTGGAAAAAACACGGCAAGAGCATGTGATTCTTTTACCACTATTTCCCCAGTATTCAGCCACCTCAACTGCACCATTGTATGATGCCTTTGCCAGATGGATTCCACAGCAGCGCCATTTGCCAGGACTGACCCTCATCAAGGATTACTACCAGCATCCCCTGTTTATTCAGGCATTGGCGGATAGTGTTCTCAACTATCAGGCTGAACATGGCAAGCCTGAAAAGTTATTGATGTCATTTCATGGCATTCCCCAGCCTTATGCGGACAAGGGTGATCCTTATGCCGACCGTTGCCGAATCACTGCCCGTTTAGTTGCAGATGCCTTGCATCTGAAAGATGAGGAATGGGCGATTAGTTTCCAATCACGTTTCGGAAAACAGGAATGGGTCAAGCCCTATACCGATCAGTTATTACAACAATGGGGTAAGCAAAAGGTTCAGTCCGTGCAGGTGATTAGTCCCGCATTTTCGGCGGATTGTCTGGAAACGCTGGAAGAGTTGGCGATGCAGAATAAGGAGATTTTCCAGCATGCGGGCGGTGGTGAATATGCCTATATTGCTGCGCTGAATACCGATCAGGCACATATTGATTTGCTTGCCAGTCTGGTTCAGGCTAATCTTGATGCCCTAACCCATACCTTAGCCCACCGTTAACTGCGTTTTAGCCAGAGGTTTTTATGCTACAAGTCAAAATTGTCCCTGTGACTGCCTTTCAACAAAACTGCTCGATTTTATGGGACAGTGAAACCAAAGACGCGATTTTGATTGATGCAGGCGGTGATGCGGCAGTGCTGAAAAAAGAAGTCGAAGCTCTGGGCCTGAATGTGAAAGCGCTATGGCTCACCCACGGACATCTTGATCATGCAGGTGCGGTCGGTGAGCTGGTTGATACATGGAAAGTGCCTGTGATTGGCCCACATAAAGAGGATCAATTCTGGCTAGACATGATTCAGGAAGTTTCGGCACGTTATGGCTTCCCGATTCCACAACCCGTCAAGGTCGATCAGTGGCTAGAGGGTGGTGAAGTGCTGAAACTGGGTGAGGATGAGTTTGAGGTGCGTTTTGCGCCTGGTCATACCCCAGGCCATGTGATGTTCTACAATGCTAAACATGGCTTATTATGGACGGGCGATGTCCTGTTCAAGGGTTCGATTGGGCGTACTGATTTTCCTAAAGGAAATCACCAGCAATTGCTGGATTCTATCCAGCGTGAATGTTTTAGTTTGCCTGATGAAACACAATTTATTTCAGGGCATGGGCCAATGAGCACCATTGGTTATGAAAAGCAATTTAATCCTTTTGTGGCAAGCAAAGCAGGTTAATCTGAATGATTAATTCTTCTTTATAAAGTATGAGGTTTATGAAGAAAACCTTAGCTTAACCCGAGTTCTACTTAAAGATTTACTTAACTTATTGAAAAAAATATTTTGGTGGAATCCTGCCGAGTTATCATCCAATTTCAGGATAAGCCGTCGGCTCGACCTACTTTTGTTTCGGCAAAAGTAGGCAAAACCATTGTCATCCGCAAAACTCGTTGACTACCGTCAGCTAACTTAATGATTCGCAGAAACAACACTTTACTAACAGGGTCCTGTCTCAAACAATTGCGGATGACGCTTCCGAGTATCATATTCCTTGTCGAACTCAGGTTAACCTAATTAGGCTAAACCGTTTCTAACCATTTTTGGTTGGCCAGATTCAGGTCAAAATTTAAATGGTTGCAAATGCTCTGCAAGTCAAAAGAGGCTTTGTCCTCTGGGATCTGGATCAGAATGGGCAGGCGGGTAATTCCATTGTCTCCTGTTGGAAAAGCGTAGTGTCGTTCTTTGTGGTTGACTGAGATCAGTGACTCAAATTCCAGATACACCGTCAGGGACGGAAAACGACGCTGGATACGGATAATCTCCTGATGGGCATGTTTCTTGATTTGAGAGGTTTTCTGCTTGAGTTTAAGAATATTGTCCTTGATCTTCTGTGGTTTATTCAGCAGCTTGCTTAAAAAAGACGAGCTCTGTTTCAGCTGGCGTTGATTTTCCTTGAGCTCATAAAAGGCATCTTTGTACTCCTGTAGGGAGCTGATACTAATATCCTTTAGGATATTGGTCGGTTCCAGGGCCTCAGTATGATGTTTTTTCCATTCATCATAAGAAAACACGGTAAATACATCGGAATGTCTTTTTTGCAACAAAGTGGCATAGGACTTGAGTCGGGCAATGAACAGGATCACCTGTTTGTTGAAGATGATTGAGGGCTGTGACTGAAACTCGGTGAAATGGCGGATCAGCTCATCCAAAGTCTGCTTCACACTGATATAGAGATAATTGCATTCATCTATGTGGTGTACCGCATGTTTTAGGGCATCTGCAATCGGCTCAAGAATGTTGGTGCATAACTTCTGTTCAAAATCAATCAGCCGTTGCTCAACCAGTTTTTCAAGAAATACACCACTTGGGTTGAGTGGTTCCATGAGAAAGGGAATCAGGGTTTTATGGGTATACAGTTCGATGTTGCGGACAATATCGGACACATAATGATTGACCTGCACATCAATCGTCACAATTCGGCCAACCTGCCACTGGAATTGCTCAAGATGTGCCTCATCCTCAATCTTATCCAAATGCAGGATGGCTGAGTTGACGTAAATGTTCTCACATGCCTCAAATTTTTCCTCCTGTAAGAATCGGCGAATGGAAAAGGTGTTCATCTGGCTTTCTGGGCTAGGTGCCAGTGCAAAGATATATTTTGAGGTTTTGACAATATCCAGTTGTCTGGACTTCTGCTGTTTATATAAAAAGTATTTGAGGATATGGTCTTTTTCCTCCCTGAGCTGATGCGAGCGAAGAATATTGAATGTGTATTTTAAAAGCTGTTGTTTGAGGAACACTTCGGTGATGAATGTCTTGATCACCACTGTATCTATATGCCTTTGGTTGGCTGGCAGGTCGATTTCTTGCTTTGCCAAAATGATTTGGGCTGCGGCGTAGATGAATTCCCTTAAAATCAGTTTCTTTTGTTCCTGTAGGTCAAAATCATCTTCAGTGTCGATCTGGTGAATCTGGCTGAGAATATTCTCCAGATAGTCAGAAATGTCATGGATGTCGTTATATTTCCTTAGTTTCTCCAGAGAGCCTGCAATTCTGGTCGTCAGCAGCTTGATATGTGCATATGCAATCTTTTCAGTGAGCAAATGAAAGTCATGTTTTGCCAGATATGAAAAAGTATGCTCTTTTCTGTTCCAGTGAATTTTTTTAAGTTGCAAAATATCCTGGCAGATATTTTCCCATTCTGCTGGAGATGCCTTGGAAAACAGAACCTGTAATGCATCTTGCCAATGGAGGTCTAAATTGGGATCAATCTGTGTTGCCAACACCTTAAGCTGGTAGGGAATATAGTTATTCATTGTCACTTCCTGATAAATTTAATTTTTTTATTCACTACGCTGACTTCTTATAAAAAATGGTCAAAAATAAACCAGCGCGATATTTAATTTGTAATAGTTGATTGGTTTATATGGCTTATGGAATAAAGATTTGCATAAGGTCAAAAAAAAGTAAATTACTGTGATGTAATTCTCATATTTAAAATATGTAAGTTTTTATTAAGAATTATTTTTATAAAACAGGCATGGGATAAGTAGTGAATCCTATTCTTATCCTTTTAAATAAGGAAGATGATTAATCCTCATAATCATCTTCATGGCGTTTGAGATCCGCCTGAGGCGCATCCTGAGTTGGGAGTTTATATTCATCACTTGCCCAGGCACCCAGATCAATCAATTTACAGCGTTCTGAGCAGAATGGACGAAAATCATTATTTTCCCATGTGCTTGGCTGGCCACAACGAGGGCAGGGAAAGGTACGGGGCATGGAAAATTCCTAAGGCAGCAAGTAAATAGATTAGGCAAACGTCAGGTGAGTTGTTAGACTTATGCCGATTTATAGATAGTTTGATGGGATTATGTCGATTCGTCAATTTCAAGCACAACGCATGCAGGCACCACGTGATTTTCAGCCGATTCCAGATATCCCAATCTGCGTGGAGATTGGGGCTGGAAAAGGCAGGCATGCCTTGTTGTTCACTGCTGAACATCCGCAGGCAACGTTATATGCAATTGAACGAACCAGAGAAAAGTTTGTGGCGATGAAAAAACAGCATCAACAGGAACCGCGTGAACATTTAAATCCCATCCATGCCGATGCCTTGCCTTGGGTGGTGCATGCCCTGTTTCCAGTACAGGTTGAACAGTTTTTTATTCTCTATCCCAATCCAGAGCCGCATAATCCAGCACAACGCTGGTTGAACATGCCATTTTTCGAATTCCTGCTTTCCCGCCTAAAACCGAATGGTACGATTACGCTGGCGAGCAACATTCCAGCATATATTGATGAGGCAGAGCAACAGCTCATTGATGTGTGGAAATTGCCTTATGAAAAACAAAAGATTGCAACAGACTCGGCCCGTACCCATTTTGAGATCAAGTATCTGCAACGTGGTGAGCTGTGTCAGCAGTTAGTGATCACCAAACCACAGGACTATCAGACCCGTTTTGATGATTTTGCACCGTTGCAGGGGCGAAACATACAAGGGCAGCCTGATGCCGACTAAGCGTATTGCGATTATTGGCGCAGGCCCAGCAGGATTGATGGCGGCTGAAGTGCTGAGTCAATACGACTACGATATTGAGGTTTATGAGCAAAAACCATCAGCGGCCCGCAAGTTTTTAATGGCAGGCAAAACGGGACTGAATATTTCCCATGCCGAGCCTGTCGAAACGTTTATACAGCGTTATGACCATGCTGAATGGCTAGGCCCCTGGATTAAGCAATGCGATGCTGCATGGATTCAGGACTGGATGCACGGGCTGGGCATTGAATCCTACATTGGCAGTTCTGGGCGGGTATTTCCTGTGGAGATGAAAGCCGCGCCATTGTTGCGAGCTTGGTTAAAACGTCTAATGGCGGATGGCGTGAAATTTCATTATCGCCATCGTTGTGTGGCGTTGTCTGGTAATCAATTAATCGTTGAAAATCAAACCCAATCATTCACAAAAAGTTATGACACGATTGTCTTGGCCTGTGGTGCAGTGTCATGGCCGCAGTTGGGCAGCGATGGTGGCTGGCAACACTGGTTATCCTCAAATGAAATTAAGCCATTTCAGGCCAGCAATGTTGGTGTGTTAAAGGCTTGGTCACCGTTTATGCAGGACTGTTTTGGCCAGCCACTCAAGCGTGTCAATGCATGGGTACAGCCTGACCAGCAAACGCATGGCGATATTGTGGTGACGCATTATGGTTTGGAAAGTGGAGTTATTTATAAACTGGGACGTGAGTTAAGACAGCTTGCAGCCCAGAATCAGCCCTTGCAACTGCATCTGGACTTACTCCCTGATATTACGATTGAACAATTAAAAAAGAAATTGCAGGGCAATAAAAAGCAGTCCATTACCAATATTTGGCGTAAGGCAGGTTTGGACCATGTGAAGATCAATTTACTACGAGAAGTGGTGGATAAAAATCTGTGGTCACAGCCTGAAATGATGGCAAGGCAGATCAAACAGTTAAGCATTGCCCTGGATGGTTTCCGCCCAATTGAGGAAGCGATTAGCTGTGCAGGTGGGGTAAAGCAAGTAGCCTTATCTTCACAACTGCAATTGCAGTCCAATCCCTATATATTTTGCTGTGGGGAAATGCTGGACTGGGATGCACCGACAGGTGGATATTTACTGACTGCCTGTTTTGCCACAGGGCGAGCGGCAGGGCAAGGCGTACATCAACTATTGAATGCAGCCATATAATATTTATCTTGTTGTTGAGCTTTCAAAAATGCTAGTTTTTAGAAAACTTTGATTAGGATAATTGGCATGTCTCAAGTTACCCCTATTTACCACGGAAGTTGTTTATGTAATGGCATCCATTATGAGATTCATGGTGAAATTGGCGAGATTGTGCAATGCCACTGTCAACGCTGCCGTAAAGCCAATGGCACAGCCTTTGCTACCAATGCCCCGATTCACAGTGCAGATTTTAAAATTGTGCAGGGTGAAAACCTAATTAAAAAGTTTGAAGTATCGGGGGTGTACCGTTGGTTTTGTGGTGAATGTGGTTCACCGCTGATCAGCTCGCGTGATACACAGCCAGAGCTTTATCGTTTGAGAATTGGTACTTTAGATACTCAGCTACAACAAAAGCCGACTATGCATATCTTTGTTGCTTCTAAAGCTGAATGGGATTGTATTGCCGATGATTTACCGCAATATGCTGAACGTCCTTAAACTCTCAATGTGATTCCCATGATTTTTGATACAGCCTCCCTCAGTCCAACCGAAGCCTATCGTTTACTGGTCGGTGGAGTCACGCCGCGTCCAATTGCATGGATCAGTACCCGATCCGCTGATGGGATTGACAATATTGCCCCTTACTCATTTTTCAATGTGGCCAGTTGTAATCCTCCGATCCTGTGGTATTCACAGGTCAATCCACAAAGTGGTCAGGATAAGGACACCTTGAGAAATTTAATTGCGACCAGGGAATGTGTGGTACATATTGTGAATTCCCAGTTAATGGAAAAGATGAATTTATCCTGTGCCTTGCTTCCCCCTGAGCAGAGTGAGTTTGATTTTGCTGAGATTGAGTCATGTGCTGGCAATAGTGTTGAAGCGTTGGCAGTGAGAGATTCTCCCATTCGTTATGAATGTCATTTAAGGGAAGTGATTCAATTGAGTAGCCTGCCATCAGGTGGAACGGTTGCCTTGCTGGATGTAAAGTCTATTTATGTCGATGACTGTCTTTGGAATGGGACGATGATCAATCAGCAGCAGTTGGATAGCGTAGGCAAAATGGGTGGAGATTTTTATAGTTTAACCACTGAGCTACGCAAACTGGAAAGGCCTTAAAAATAACTTAAGCTCAGTAAAAATATGATACTCGGAAAAGTCATCCGCAATTGTTTGAGACAGGACTCCGTTAATAAAGTATTGTTTCTGCGATTTATTAAATTAGCTGATGGTAGTCAACGAGTTTTGCGGATGACAATGGTTTTGCCTACTTTTGCCGAAACAAAAGTAGGTCTAGCTGACAGCTTATCCTGAAATTGAATGAGAACTCGGCAAGATTCCACTAAGATATTTGTTTTTCAATAAGTTAGATAAATATTTTGATTGAACGCACGTTAAGTTAAAACAGATTAATCAAAATTGGAGGCTTAAACACCTCCTATTTTGCTGTTAAAGCCTCACCCTCAAACTTCACGCCATCCCAGCCATTCTGCATAAACTGGCGGATATTCTGGTGGTCGCTTGCTTCAGGTGTGGCAAGTACAGAGGCATAATGTTCCGCAAACAAATTGAGGGTATCCTGTTGGCTTAAACCCTCAAGTTTGGCAAAAGAGAACACTTTGGCACTGCCCTGATTTTCAGTTGCCGCATTAAACTGCGCGCCATTTTGAAAAGCGGTTGGCGTATGTTGATAACGCGCCTCGATAAATGCCAACACATCTGCAAACTTTGCAGAACCATCTTTTAATTGTGACAATAATTCTTGAGCCATATTCAGTTCCCTGTTGATCAAATGAATGGCAGCATCATAGCATTGAATTAATGGAATTGATGAAGACAGGAATTAAACTGGACGTAGCAATACAGGCGGTTTATGCTCAGGGAAAGAATTAACTTACTGAATAATAATGAATCGCCATGATTTTAAACCACCAAGACAAATACTATTTTTCAATTTTTTAGCCAGACTGCTCGCCTGTGGTGTGTTGTTGCAACTGCGCCGTATGTTGATGCGTGTGTTGCCATTTATGCGTTTGCAAAGTCGGGTCAGCAATATTGTTTATCTGTCATGGCTGGTGGATGCTGAACAGGTTCGGCAACGCTATCCTGAACAGGTGACATTGTGGGAAAAACAGGGTAAAACCATTTTTACGATTCTGACCTATCAGCACCATCATTTTGGATTCCAGTTTTTAGGCAGGCTACGAAAATTGATGCCATCCCCCCAGCAAAGCAACTGGCGGTTTTATCTGGATGACTCACATCCCAAGACGGTGATATTTGAACAGGTGATGTTAGACCAGTATCTATATGTGTTGGGTGGGCGTTTGGCCAGTGATGTAATGCCTGCCCAATATACGCCTGTATTTCAGCATCAGTATCATAAGCAGCAAAAAAGCATTCATACTGACATCATGCTTGATCCTGCTTACTCATTTGCCAGCAATGTACAAATCACAGGGGAAAAACGCCTGCCAGACTCATGGCGGAACGTGTTTACCTCATGGGATGAGGCGGTACATTTCCTTGTTGATCAGGATCATGCATGGGCTGAATGGGTCGACCAGCCACAACGGCTGTCACAGGGCGATATTGAAATGCCGATACAATTTCAGCAGATTCAGGCAGCAGAGATGATTTCCCTAAAAGCCCCTCAACTGTTACAGCAATTGGGTTTGGAGGATAATGCCGAAGTATTTGCCTTTGTGGTGCCTGAACTGGATTTCCATGTCATCGGCGAGCAGGTTTTAGCCAGCCCCCCCCTAAACTGTGGATAACTTAAACCTTATGCACAGCCTTATCACCGCCTAAAAACAGCAGTTGAGTTGTCGCAGAATTATGTTATTTTAGAGCAAAGGAGATGGCATTCCTCCTGTTACAAACCGCCATAGTGGCTAATGATGCCTACGTGACCCTGAACAGGGGACGTAGGTTCGTGCGTACTCTGTTCTCTATTTGGAGTTCGCAGATGAAAAATTTCCAGCACAATCTTTATAAATCCATGTCCAATCCACCATTTTCTCCAAAGCTTAATTTGGAGTGAGCCATGTATTATCCCTTAATTTCAATTGCCTTGGGTTCTGTGCTGGGTGCATGGCTACGCTGGTTTCTGGGTTTAAAGCTGAATCCCATTTTTCCAGATATTCCTTTAGGTACGGTCACCGTTAATTTTGTGGGTGGCTTTATTATTGGCTTTGCAATTTCTTATTTTTCCCAAAGTGCGCTGAGTCCCAATTATAAACTATTTGTGATTACGGGATTTTGTGGTGCATTAACCACGTTTTCCACATTTTCCGCTGAAATTATTGCCCTATTGCAAAGTGGCAAGCTGGGCTACGCCTGTGCAGCGATTTTAATTCATGTGATTGGATCGTTGCTGTTTACCATTCTGGGCATGAGCCTGCATCAGTGGTTGACGGCCACTTAGTTCAAAAAGATGAGCAACAGCTAATTTGGGCATAAAAAAAGAAGTCTAAGAGGAGGAGATAGAACCTTAGACTTCGAATTGTGTCAGTTTAATCAATAAAACTTAAAACTAGATTAAGCCTTGCGGTTAAAGCGGGAAAAGCGTTTGTTAAAGCTGGCGACACGGCCCTCATTGCTGGCCTGACGCACTTCACCTGTATAAAACGGATGTGATGCGCTGGAAATATCCAGTGTGACATAGGGATAAACCTTGCCCTGATATTCCTTGGTCTGTTTGGTTTGAATGGTGCTTCCAATCAGGAAATAGGCATCGGCATTGGTGTCGTGGAAAAGAACCTGTTGATAGGCGGGATGAATATCTTTACGCATTGTGAACTACTCCATTGTTTAAAGAAATGTTATAACATAACAATAAATGAAGTCAATTTAATCTATTTCAAGTTTTGCCTTAATGAGAATAAATCCTCATGGATGAATGGTTAAGGTAATTGCTGTTTAAGTTAAGTGGTTTGAGCATGAAAAACCCGAATACTTCATATCTTTATTTATAAAAATCTATGACTGATACATATTTTGATATGAAAAATATTCTTAAGCTATTGTTTAATATTTGTTTTATAAGAATAAATATTTAGGACGTTATCTGAATTGAACCCGAACAAAAGATCGGATTAATATGGTGTTGCTTTATATGGATTGGTCTGCACGCAAACTGGATATGCAGGCAAACATTGGAAAAACACACCACATCATCTTATTTTAGAATACAGGGAATTGCGATGCTTGTAAGGAAGTTAAAACAATCTGTGGGTAAATTGATGAACTCCACCATTGAGTACCCTGATTTTACCAAGAAAATCCCGTTCCCAATCCGTCATCTTGAGTTTAGATTTGATGGGCAGAATTTCTATAACAATTTTTACCGCAATGCAGAGCTGGCAAGTGCCTATGTAACAGCGATGTCGATTTTCCTGACCTATGGTGAGGAACTGGTGATTGAAACGGCACGTTATCACCGTGATTTTGTGAATGACCCGATTCTAAAACAGCGTGTAACCGCTTTAATTGGTCAGGAGGCGATCCATTCTAAAGTACACAATGCATTTAATGACCAGACTCTGGCAAACCATCAATATCCTGTACGTTTTTATCGTTTTTTGGCGGAAAATGTTTTCAAGTATGGTTTTCACCGTTTTCCCCAGCCGTTGAAATTATCACTGATGGCAGGTATTGAGCATTTTACTGCGGTATTTGCAGAATTTGCCATGAAGCATGATGCGGAGATCTGGGCAAAAGAAATCGATGACAAGACCAAGGGCTTATGGATGTGGCATTTTATGGAGGAATCGGAACATAAGGATGTCGCCTATGATGTTTTCCAGTTGATTTCAGGCAATTATGCCCTGCGTATTACAGGCTTCTTCCTTGCCAGTTTTACCATTATGGGACTGGTTTTCGCTGGTGCGGTAGGTATTCCAATTTTAAGACGGCCATTGAATACAATAAGTCCGCGTTATTGGAAAGATGTGGCCTACAGCCTAAATGTACTGTGGAATCCCCAGAATGGCGTTTTTGGCAGTACAATTGGGCATGTGATGGAATATCTGCGTCCAGATTTCCATCCGAATGACCATGACACAACCGTATATCTGCAAGACTATAAGCAAAAGTTGTTAAATCCTGAATCAGGCTTGCTCATCCCTTATTTCACCAAAGAATTTATGCCAAAGATTCAGGCGGCATGATAAAAACCTGCATCAGGCTTTAATTGGGAACCAGTTCCTCAAACAGGTCATTCAGGTTGTCATGCACCTTAAGATGGATCAGGTTCCAGTAATGTCCTGAAATGGTACGGTTGACCATTAACGTATCTGGAGATGGCTTAAATACATCCCAGTATTTCAATGATTTTTTCACCAGACGCATGCCATCATGATGGGATGAGTTTTCGGCAAAATCATAATGGGTGCTTAATGGACGCAACAGCACCTCAATCCACTGAACATACAGCTCGCTTGGAAATTTCTGTTTTTCAGCAATTGAATGCAGTTCTACCAGTAAATCTTCAACCTGGGCAATATCCTCCTGACGTGCAGCATTCACCAGGGCCTTAAAGTGCTGAATCAGTTCTGGCGAAAGGGTTTTGACACTGCCATAGTCATAGATGATGACACTGCCATCTTTCCGAAAGGCAAAATTGCCTGGATGGGGGTCACAATGGAAGCGTTTCAGGAAGAACATCTCCTGCCCTAGGGCACGGATCAGGCGGCGGCCAATCTGGTTGCGGGTTTCAACCGACCATGTGCTTGCGGTTTCAATGGATTCGCCCTGTTCCAGGCTTAGGGTGAGTACCCGTCGGGAAGAGTAAGGTTTATAGACTGTTGGAATAATCACTTGATCATCAAGCTGTTCATGGAAAGTCTTGAACACTTCCAGATTCTGCGCCTCAATTTCGTAGTTTAACTCGGCGGAAAGGCTATCCTGAATCTCCTGAAATAACTGGTCCTGTAATTTTTTATCAATCTTTAAAACACCCATTAAACGCAGGGCAAGACGGACCTGCTTTAAGTCACTTTCACAGGCTTGGTCAACGCCAGGATATTGCACTTTCACCACCACCGCCTGCCCGTCAGGGAGTACTGCACGATGCACCTGACCAATCGAGGCTGCCGCGAAAGGTTCTGGCTCAAATGAGGTAAAAATCTCATTCAGTGGTTTGCCCAACTCTTTTTCAACCTGCTGCTTGATTTCGGCAAAAGGCATGGCTGGGGCCTGACGTTGCAGTTTGGCAATCGCCTTGGCGACTTCGGGTGGGAAAATGTCTTTGTATTGTGAGGCGATCTGTCCGACTTTCATCACTGCGCCTTTCATTTCTCCAAGTGTATCGGCAATCTGTAAACCGATTTCCTGAAAAAGCTGGCTGCGTGCCGCATTTTTTTGTTCTTCATCTGCGGTCAGGTTGCGAATGGAGTTGGCAACGCTTTTGCTGGCGATGCTTGCAGTCATGCCAGCCAGTTTTAGAAAACGTTTACTGGGAGAACTTGCATGCTTTGCCATGATGGTTGGACCCCTGTGATCTGATTTTAAGCGATACCCTGATCATAGGCGACAAAACTTAAATTGCCTAGATGAAAATGTTAAGTCGTGTAAGTCTTATGAATCAATCACTCAATCTTGTTGATATTTACTATCGTGAGGGCAGTATCCACGCTACCCTCATGATAGCAACTGAATCGGAGCTGTTGCTTATGGATTTGAGCTTGTCAGTTGCATCAAACGTTTATTATTCAAATATAAACGACCAATCAACAGGACACAGGCAATGGTTAAACCAATGATCAGGCCCAGCCAGACACCCGCCACACCCCAAATGGTATAGCGAGCCAGATACAAGCCAATTGGAAAAGCCACCACCCAGTAGGCCATCAGGGTAATCCACATCGGGGCCTGTGTATCCTGCATGCCACGCAGGCAGCCTGCCGCACTGACCTGCCAGCCATCCACCAATTGGTATGCCATTGCGAACCAGAGTAGGTACATGGCAATCGGCATGATGTGTACATCATTGGTATAAATCGCCACGATATAGGGACGGGCTAGGGCAATCAGGGCCATGGTACAGGCGGCAAAGATGGTCGCACTGATCAACCCGACTTTTTGTACCTGACGCATAGCGAGCCAATTTTTCTCTCCATAATACATGCCAACCCGAATGGTTAAGGCTATCGCCAAGGACAGGGGAATCATAAACAGTTGTGACGTGACTGAAATGGCGATCTGGTGCGCTGCAATTGCATTTTCCCCCAATGGGCTGAGGACAATGGCACCCGTACTAAAGATGCTCACCTCAAAGAAAACCGCCAAACCAATCGGAAAGCCCAGCTTTAAAATCCGTTTTGTCCAGCCTAGGTCCAGCTTTTCCCATTGGGTAAAAATCGGTGCCTGTTGGTAAGCCTTGGCCCTGGAAATATAGATTGCCAAAGTGATGAACATCAACCATTGCAGGATGGCTGTGGCAAATCCACAGCCTGCGCTTCCCAATGCTGGAATAGGGCCAAATCCGTACATGAAAACAAGATTTAGGGGAATCAGCGCCAATAAGGCAAGTAGGCTAATTGCTGTAACAGGACGGGGATGTCCCAATGCCTCGGAATAACTGCGCAGAGCGGCGTACATCATCACTGCGGGCATGCCAAAACCAATTGCATGCAGGAACAGGCTGGCTTTGGGGAGTAAGCTTTCAGGTACACCAAACAGGGGTAAAAAGAATGGCATGCCTTGCAGGATCAGCATGGCAACCACTCCAAGAATTGCGGCAACCCATAAGGACTGGCGTGCAATGGTTGGGATTTTCTCAGGTGTTTTTGCGCCCCGTGCCTCCGCAACCAGTGGTGTGGTGGCAATCATGATGCCTGCAAACAGCAGCATAATCGGAATCCACAGCCCCACACCAATCGCGATTGCGGCGAGGTCGGCTGCGGATAAGTGGCCTGCCATAATCGTGTCAATCAAGCCTAAACCCGCCTGGGCGAACTGTGTAATCAGGATGGGTAACATCAGGTGAAACAGTTGCTTAAGTTCAAACCGTGCAGTGTGGGTGTGGGGCACAAAAAATACTCTTTAAAATTGTGAAAAATCAGCGTTGTAAAGTCAGTAAAACACCAATGAAAATGACAATACCGCCGAGTAGGCGCTGCCAGTTGACAGGGGTTTTCTCTGTCCCTAACCAGCCAAAATGATCCAGTAACATGGAAATGACAAGCTGCCCAAAAATGACCAAACCCGTAAATGTTAAGAAGCCAAGTTTAGGTGCAGTATAAATGCTCATACTAATTGCATAAACCCCAAGTATTCCACCCAGCCACAAAAACCACGGAATGTGTGAAAGTTCACTTAAACTTGGTTTTGCTGCGCTCTGGAAATAGACCATAACCGCAAGAATAATTGTACCAAACAAAAATGAAATAAAAGCTGCCTGTATGGGTGAATGTAAATATGTTTTAAGCTGGGTATTTATTGCGGTTTGAAAGGCCATTGCAATACCAATTCCCAAAGCGAGGGGAATGATAAAAAGTAACTGGCTTGAGAGTTTGATCATATTTATATCATTCATTATTCTTGGTGGTCTCATACATAACATAGATGATGAGCCGTTGATTAGTCGAGTCATGTTAAAATAATTAAGTTCTGTTATTGAGCTTATATTTTGAGTGAATTAAATCCAGCCCTTATTCCACTTTCACTTTATATCCATATGCCTTGGTGTGTGCGCAAGTGCCCATACTGTGACTTTAACTCACATGCTGTACCTGATGGTCAATTGTCCACCGACCTGGAACAGCAGTATCTGGCGGCATTGGTAGCTGACTTTGAAACTCAGGTGGAAATGGCACAAGGGCGCTCCATCCATAGTGTGTTTATTGGTGGGGGAACGCCATCGCTGATTTCTGCACAGGGCTATGCATGGTTATTTGAACAGCTCAGGGCTCGTCTGGACTTTGAGCCTGATTGTGAAATTACTTTGGAAGCCAACCCAGGAACGGTTGAACATGATCCTTTTGCAGACTATCTTGCCGTAGGCATTAACCGATTGTCGATTGGCGTGCAAAGTTTTAATGCAGAACATTTACAGCGCTTGGGGCGGATTCATTCTGCCGATAATGCGCTCAGTGCCATTCAGCAGGCGCGGCAGGCAGGCTTTGAGCGTGTCAATGTGGATTTAATGCATGGTTTACCCCAACAAACCCTTGAACAGGCTTTAACTGACCTCAAACTTGCGGTAGAGCAGGGCGCAACTCATATGAGTTGGTATCAGTTGACCATTGAGCCGAATACCGTTTTCTTCCGTACCCAACCTGTGCTTCCGCAGGATGAACTGTTGGAGCAGATACAGGAGCAGGGCGAAGCTTATTTAAAGGCACAGGGCTTTATCAATTATGAGGTTTCCGCATGGCGTAAAGAACAGCCATCGGCGCACAACCTGAACTATTGGCAGTTTGGCGATTATTTGGCAATTGGAGCGGGGGCACACGGTAAGGTCACCCGTCCAGATGGGGTTTATCGTTTTCAGAAAACCCGTTTGCCCAAGGATTATTTAGCCAAGGTTCCTGCGGATCATCTCCAGATGAAAAAGATTGAAGTGGATGAATTGCCCTTTGAATTTATGATGAATGCCTTGCGTTTAAATGATGGAGTAGAGGCTGAGCTTTATGAGCAGCGTACAGGATTGGCTTTGTTAGATTTGGAGCAGATTTTGGATTCATTACGCAATAAAAAATTACTGGTCGATGATGTATCTAAAATTGCCTGTACTGAGCAGGGGCATGTATTTTTAAATTCAGTGTTGGAAGTGTTTTTATAATTCAGCCCATAAATAGTTTTAGGTAAGGGTGTTCAAAAACTGAGAGGATGGGCATCTTTGAAAAATAGTTATTACAAAATAAAAAACCTCATTATTTTTGATGAGGTTTTTCAGAATCTGATGGGTCACCCGTGACTCGAATATAGAGTTACTTTATTAAAAAGTAAAATTTCTAAGATTCTGCGAACCAACTATCTTTCAATGCCAAAATATATAAGGCTGCTTTTGCCCGAGTCGCACCGACATAAAACCAGGTTGGGTGTTGAGCAGCTTTGGCATTGAGCCCGACAAGAATAACAACCTCGGCCTCCAAGCCTTTAAAGCCCTGAATTGTTCCGACACGTACATGATTTGGCACAATCTGTGCCATGTTGGTATTGACGTTGACATGATCTAATCCAACTGACCAAGAGGATTGTTTGTTGTTATGTCTGAAAGGGGAGAGGACTACAATGTTTTCCACAGGGATTTGTTCTTTCTCAATCAATTGCTTGAGCAACTGTCGCAGTTGTATCGCCATTTCCGCAAAATCATCGCAATAGTGCCAAAGGGGCTCAATACCTTGCTCAACTAAATAACGTTCAGCAGGTTTGGATTGGCCATATTTGGTGGCAACTAAGCCAATAGGCTGAGTATTACGCAGATTCTCGGTCAATGACATGACATTAGCTGCAAAAGGTGGTTGCCATATTTGCTTATCAAGATAAATATTCTGCTGTAAGTCAAAAAAACAATACCAGCTAAAATTTTCTGTACCTAAAGCCTCTAGGGCAATCCACCATTCTGATTTGAAGTCGGCTGCTTCATCAACAATGATGCTATCAAAACGGCTATTTACAATATCTATGGCTTCTAGCAGTAATTCTGTTGCACCCTCGCCATAAAAATATTCTAAATCAGCAGGATTTTGGGGCTCTGTATAGCTTAATCCAGCCAATTCAGCGTATTCCTTGACAAGATCATGAAAGGCAATTGCCTTGATATTGGGAATGTGTGCAGTTGCCTGTGCAAGCTGTGCCGCTAAGTAACGATTATAACAAGTGAGCAAGACTTGTTTATCTTGTTGAGTATGTTGCTCTGCCAGTGCCATTGCTAAATGAGTTTTACCAGAACCTGCAATACCATCAATCAATAAACGATTTTGACTACTGAGCATACGCAAGACATGCATTTGCTGTTGTGTTGCACGATGCAGAGCCTGACTGGTTTGTTCCATCTGTACGACTAAGGGGCTAAAGGTAACAACAGATGGAGCAAAGATTTGCTGAATGGCATGTTGCTGTGGTTTTGTCCAAGTCTTTTGTATAGAGCTTGCTTCTTTAAAGATTTGTAGCAAGGCATTTTCAATATTCTTTAAACTTTGACGATCAAGAAGAAAAGATTTTGAAGGTAATTCAGTTGGTGTTTCAGATTTCCATATCACATCAGGAAAAAACACGGCATGAGTCACCGTTAATTGATTGAGCGCCTCTTTACCAATTTTTGCACTGAGCTTTTCCATGAGCGCATAGCGATTACGCCGAGCCTGCTGACAAGGCGATTGTGACATTGACCGACCAGAAGCATAGAACCATTGCCCGTCTTTTACATATACAGCACCTGCCTTAATTTCCAGAACAATCAAGCCATGCTGGGGATGAAATACGATTGCATCCGCTTCCCCAATCTGTTCGCCATGTTGTTGTATCAATCGCCACTCTACCGAACTAAACGATTGCCAAGGCTTGCTTAACGACTCTAAGCATTCAATCACTTTTGATTCAGCCAGGTTACCAACCAATTGTGCACTGCTTATTGTGTTTTGCATATCTATGTGTTTTTGTTAAGGAAAGGTGATTTAATTATTGAGGATATGTTTATACAGTGCAAACCTTTTTATAGAAAAACTTCAATTGAACAATTCTTGAGGGAGTACCTGCCCCAAAAGCAGTCTATGAGCAAAAATATCCCATAGCTAAGTCTCCTTAGCTTTCTAATCACCACATTTTTAGCATGAATAAGTCCCCAAGCTTCCAAAGCTCACACTTTGTTCTGCTTGTGCAGCTTATTCGATGCCATTCCCCAGCATAGAAGTCTATCAAACTGTATCGCTTAAGCTGAGCCAAATTCGCAAGCAAGAGAACAGCAAAGGGGAGCGGTGATCGAGGTATTCAACCAATGAACCGTAAAATGAACCACAAAGAGAAGTTTTTTTTGAGTGATCTGGAATTAAAAAAGCATTGTAAATTTTTATTTACAAGGCTTTGAATCTGGTGGGTCGCCCGCGATTCGAACGCGGGACCAACGGATTAAAAGTCAAAGTAAGTGCTCATTATTTACATCATAAAATCAATGAATTATATTAATGGGTGTGATGAAAAAATGAATAAAATCAATAAGACCGCACGATAAACTATAACACCAAGAAAAATAAGGTTTTACGATTTCTATGTATCAGAAATATTGAGGCTACTCATTTGATAAGTCTAAGAAAAATAACAATCATATCGGACAGTTTTTTGAACAAAGACCTCAAATGAACCACAGACCATAGAGGTACATTCAATACTAAGTATCAGACTTATAAATGGTTTGAATGAACCGCAAAAGACCATGACAGTTTTATCGACAAGTTCAGACCGCAACCACAGATTTGACCATGTCATTACTTATACTCTATTTGTCCATGCAAGAATCGTTATGGCGTTAGCGTCAAGCTATAAAGCGTTGATTCCATTAGGGCAAGCAAATGCAGGGAGGATATCATTTTATCTATACAAGTGACCGATGTGGGGTGTGTTCGCATTTGAATTTTTTTCTTTTTAGAAAAACTCCCCCTTGAACTCTCTATTTTTTCTTTTGTTTTCATGTGAATACTCGAATTTTCAATGCGTCGTTTTTACTCCGCATTTGTATTATTTGGTAGCGTCATCACAATCATAGAGATCAGTCGCATCATGGTATGACGACTTCCGTACCAAATAATACAAATTCAACTAGGGGAGTGCTCAAACATGAAAATCGAAAATCATAATGAGACACGAAAAAAATAACCTCAAATACAGCGTAATTCATGGGAATAAAAGCGATTAACCTATGACGTTGTATCAAATGTATCATTTGAGCTGATCACTGCTTAAATGCTATAAAATGGTACTCATCGGGAAGTACCATTTTCAAACCATTGCTTTAGTCACAATCAAGCATGATCAATTCTTCTTTTGGTAGGTTGGCAATAAGATGACCAAATCTTGCACCAGAAAACTGATATTTGTCTAGAAGCTTCTGCTCGAATTGCAGTTTCTTACTATGTTGGGTTTTGGGTGAGGCTTGGTAGCTATACCCAAATCCGCCACCAATACTTAAAAAAATGACTTTCTTACAGTCGAGTGACTTCTTGTCATTCAATATCTGAACATGGGTATATCGTTTCAGAAAATTAATGATTTGGTCATGCTTGAATAGAATTTTGTCTTCTACCAATTCGACATATTTGAATGGGTGCTGAGCTAAAAAATGTTTGGTTGTTGCCAAACAGTCTAGACGTTGCAGATACTTATTCAAGCGTCGCTCTATATCTTTGACCGTATGGGTGATATTGAGGTTCTCTGATTTTTTGAGGTAGTCGCCCAAACCAAACATCACCGCTTTGACAATAGGATTACTCTGATAGTCATAGTCAATTTTGCGGATCAATTCAATCTTGTCATTCAACAAGATTTGATGTGCATCCTCTAGATTGGTGACGTATTGTGCGAGAAATACAGCCTGACCAAATATTTCATAGTGGAGTGGTTGTTCATCTTTCTTATAGGGTTGAATAAATAGAATATCGGAATCTTCCAAATATTGAATGACTTTGGGATAGTCTTTAATACTGTTCGATTTCATGGCTCGGACAAGTGAAGCCATAACATCAGGGACAACCTGTTTTTGATGCTCAATCAGTGCAATTTTGGCTTGTTTGAACGCTTTGTCTAGGGCTTTATTCACCTGACACGCTGACGAAGACAAGGTGATTTTGGCATTGGGCAGCAATTGCTGAATGCGAAACTGAAGATAATGAATATTGCTGTAACACTTGGCAAGATCAGTACGATAGAGTTTTGCCACAAGATTGGACTTGTTGAGAATGATCTTTTGACCATCATGCCAAAATGCTCTGACTTCAAAAGCCTCATTACTCATATTATTCAGCATTTTAACGTAGTCAACCTTACTGGAAATCATGTCACCCAAATCACGAATTTTATCTTGGGAAAACATATTTTTGATGCTCGTCAAAAAACTGATCATATTTAAATACATGCCCTCTAATTCATCCATTATTTTGGCGTGCATTTTGCGACAATCAATTTTAGTTTTACTCATCTCCTGACTAAGATGAATAAAAATAGGGGGATTTGCCTGACGAGTACGACCAATAAACTGAACGATTTCTTCAGGATGAGCATGTCGTCCAATAAAATGGATACTATCAATTTCATTATGACGATTATTCAAATTGACAGCTTCATCTAAAATAGAAGTACAAATGATGACATCATAGTTCAGACTTAATTCCGACGTTTGTAATATATCCCGACAGGATTTGCTATTCATTTCATCACGGTTGATCAGCATCACCCTGTAGCCTTTTTGGGCTAACATCGCTTGCATGGCTTTGCCATCATCCTTGTTATTGACTCGCACGAGCGCAATTTTAGATTGCCCAGCCAGAGCATTGCTTTCCAATCGCTTACATAGCGCAGGATAAAAATTCAGAATATGCGTTGCATCATAATGTGTGATGGTAATTTGACGCTGTACTGGGTTGCTTGGTTCGATATGAAAATATCGAGTCAGGGTAGGGATGATCATCTTGCATAGATGTTCAGTCGGTGTTGCTGTTAAGTACAACACCTGACTGAATTGATTGCCATTAATCGTTGCCAGAATCGGTTGAATCGCCTTATCACGATAGCTCCCTGCACTGGAAAGCTTATGTACTTCATCAATCACCAATGTATATGGATCAAAATTCAATTGCGTTGCAGGGCTATGGCGAGTTTGATATGTGGCATGACGATAGTGCAACCATTGGTCAAAAGTCATGACCACACTTTTTCTTTGAGCGATGGCGGATAAAACCTCCTCCCTGTTACTCATTTCACCATGACTGAACACCATCTCTTTGCTTGAGGCATAGTCCTGTTGAAGTTGCTTAATTTGAGAGACCATAGGGCATAACAGAATAATGGGGCGTTGTTTGGCTAAATGTTGCAAAACATAGGTTGTTTTGCCGAGACCCGTCCCTGCAATCAGCAGATTATGACCATCACTCAAGTTAATCTTATGGGCGACATCCATGATTTTTTGCTTGTTTGGCAGACGAATACATTGTGGTTTAGGAAAAAAAGACATAGAAACTCCTATGGGCACATTGGGGAATGTGCCCATTCATGATTGATAAGATTAGGGTTTAGCTCGCTCGGTTTGTCTGACGTATAGACTGAGCGATTTTTTCAGAGGCATTTCTGAGCGTGTCATGCTGTACATGAGCATAACGTTGCGTGGTGATTGGAGAAGAATGCCCCAGCAACTTTTGTACAACATACAAAGACTCGCCACTATTCACAGCCATACTTGCAAAGTTATGTCGCAAATCATGAATACGGATTTTGTCGATATCCGCAGCTTTCAAGATTTTTTCAAAGGTTTTACGAATATCCGCATAAGGCTGCAAGGTCTCAGGATTGGCAAAAACGTATGGGCAGCGTTTTGGCATTGAACAAATGATCTTCAAGGCTTCACTACTCAATGGAATCTGACGAGCTTTGCCTGCCTTATTGTGCTTGAGCAGCCAGACCCCAGTTTCCGTATCGACATCAGACCATTGCAAATCCATTGCCTCACGCTTGCGGACACCCGTGAGTAGCAGAAATCGGACAATCGCTACAATAATCAGGTTATCAATAGAGAATTGAGCAGGTTGGATCAATACCCTGTCTAAACGCTGCATCTCTGTATCATTGAGATAACGTTCAATCAGATTATTTTCCTTGAATTTCCGAACACGGCTTACAGGATTCGTCGTAATCCATTCATGCTCAATCGCCATATTAAAAATACTCGATAACAAAGCACGAATACGATTAACTGTTGCATTACTGAGACCTTTCTGCTGACATTCGATTAGTGCAGAACTGACCATCGGTACAGTAATTCCATTGATCAGTAACTTACCGAGAATTTGAATAAGGTGAGTACGGATACGAGATTCATCATCCTTGTATGAGCGTTTATACGGCTGAACCGTAGGCAAATAGATATGCGTTACGAAGTAAGCAAAGGTTGGGGTACTTTGTTGGCGACGTTGTTCAGCATCTGGGTTTATCCCTTTGTCCAGTAACACCTGATACTGTGTAATTAATTCAATCGCTTGGTAGATACTGATTTCAGGATATTTACCAAGCACCATTGAACATTTCTTACGTGCAAAGGAATAACGCCACAAAAATGTTGTACTTTTGGTTGAAACAACGATACGCAAGCCTTTTATACCATTGACAGAATATTCATGCTTGGACTTCCCCTCTGGCAAAGGATAGTTGTTCATGTCCAAAGCAGAGCTTGGTATCTTTAGGGATACATTCATAATAATGATTCCTTTTGGGGTGAAAATTAGGCATAACGACCCCTTGTCGCTTAGAGCAACAAGGGGAATGGAATAATAGGAATGTGCCAATAAGCTTTTTATAGGCGTGATTGATTCTCTGACCTTATGTAATAGTCATAGCTGAAAGGAATATTTTTAGAGTTGGATTTTAATTCAACGTAACTGCATGCCTGTTACGTTAATTTAATCAATAAGCGTTATCAGATAATACTGTCAATAAGTGATTATATTTAAATGAGAAATAATCTGGCATATTCTCAAAGAGGAACGACATACGTTCAACCATGCGATCCTCGAAAAGTAAGTCCTCAACACGATTATCTGGCTTAATTACACAATACTGATTATGGTCAACAATACATACCACTTTAGCGAAAAACTGATTGTCCTTATCAACCATATAATAACCAAAAGATGTCAATTGATTTTCTTGCTCATCTTGAGATGTGTAATTCTCTACCAAAATTACTTTAGCAGGTTTATATAGTTCAATGAGTAAAACCAAAGACTGTACTGAATCGCTACTCACTTTTAAGGTTTTTACAGATTCGACCCAATAGCCATTATTTCTAATAATAGTCATTGGTATATTTAGACTCTTAGTAATCAAAGAAGCATGTAATGAGACATCTTCAAAAAGAAGCTGTGTCATCAAGGCTGAATCTGAAATACCATTATCCACCCCATTTAGGATGCAACTTGCTTCATGATTGAGCAGACTAGAGTGATGTTGTTTTCCTGAAACAAGTTCTGGATATGTTTCTTTCTTTTCCATGTAACACCCATAGTTGATATGTCGACATGGATTAGTTTTTTCGTTTTGTACAGTGTTCATAATTGATACCTTTCATAACAATGATTGTGATTGATTTGCCTATTTTGGGGTAAGCGAATCATGTTGTATGGCTCAATGCCATGAGAGAACTATAGATGAGAAATGGAGCTTTAGAATACATGTCAAATGTTAAAATTGTATCCTAAGTAATTGATTAATATGGATTCATATTGGTTAAATTTTGATCTAAATTTTAAATTCAATTTTTCATTCTCATCCCAACTGTCCTGAAAATAAATTTCTCGGTAAGCAATCTTGGTGGCATCTAAGTGTTGATGGAGCAGTAACATTAGTAGTGATGGCGTGATAACATAAGTACACAGACTGTTTACAATAGGCTTTTCTATCCAAGGTTATGAAATGAAATCACTCTATATACCTAAAGATATTTACGACGCTTTGGAACAAGACGTTGGATTATCCATTAAGCAAGTTATGGCAATTCAAGGTACGCCTGATTCAACGGCTGCCCGATATAGAACAAATTTCAAGTTAATTAAAGATAAACCAAAATTATATTCAGTCAGACATACAAAAAATAATTTTGATATTGGAAACTGTCGAAAGATCAATATGCAACCGCAACAGATGGATGAGTTATTGAAAGATTTATTAAATCAAGATGGCTTTGCATCAACAGCACATTTAAGAGAGTTATATTATTCAAGATATTCAACCTCAAGCTCAGCATGTGAAACGCAGTCTCCAAGAAATTTCAATCGATATTTTAAAGCAGCACGTGAGAGCCTAGAGGTAGAGCAATATAAGTTGGAGATATATCGCTCTTCAAACAATAAGACGGGTTTTTGTACTCGACAAAATGCCGCATTTAAGCCCACGGACTACTAGAACGTAAGCCACTTTATCGTGAAAATCCATCACGTCATGCCTGACCTCGCTATCAAAAAAGAAACCGTAAAGCCAAAACAGCTTTACGGTCTATTTTGAGGTAAGGCAGTGGTCTGACAGGACGATTCAGTAATCAATCGGCAATAAGATGGTCGTTAGACTTCGATCAGCTTCAGTCATGATCCAAATTTTATCCGTTTCATATTGATAGCTAGAAAAAATACGTCCATCACAGATGAGAGCCTCTTCATTACTGTCTTTATCCTCAGAACATAGATTTCCCCAGTCACCTGTATGATGCCGTTGCAACAAGCCAAGTAGGTCGATTTGATGCTGATTGGCAAAGGTTAAGGCATTTACAGTCGCTACCACTTGACCAAGTTTAAATAAAGGTTTCTTTGACATTTTTACGTCCTTGATGCTGTGTGCTAAAACGCCAAGCTGTAACTCACTCAGCGTTCAGTTCGGTATCATGGGTAAAGAATGTTGAGGAAGTAATGTTCGTGGAATGAACACCAAAACGCCCTCATTGTCATTGAGTAAAATATAGATTTCATACCAATCCGATAATTCCTCTATATATTCAGCCTCGCCATTTTTGATCTTTTCATAAAGACTAAAAGACAGCTCTGGTAAGGGCTGAAATAACTCTTTGCCTTGCTCACATACAATAAACCACCCATGTTGGGTGGCTTGATAGGCTTCTTCATATTGCGTTTCCAGTCGAGATATCGTACTGGATATTGTCGAAGCAATTTCACGGTTGATTACATATTTGATGTCATCCTTATGCTTGATGTACTTCATTTTCGATCTCCTTTTCAGGGCGTTTTTTACTGCTTTTGGTTGGCGTAATCTCTTTGTCGATTGATACAAGGCTTTCCAATTGGTTCACCCACAATTCAAAATGAACATCAACTTCCAATAATCTTTCGGTCATAGGATGTGGTTGGACAAGTTTCTGGTCTACGAACACCGCAGCAAGGAAGCAATGATTATTTGCCGACTTCCCTGAGAATAGAGATTTGAATGCCGTTGCATGAAATGGCTTTTCAGTGGCTTTGAGATTTGCTAAACACTGTAAAATGTCAGTAACTTGAATGAGTTCGGCACTAAAGCCACCGCTTGATTCATTCTTGCAAAGTGAGATGCCAAAAGACTTATCTTCTTGATGCTGCCAAATTTGATAATGCAGTTTCCCTTCGGCACGTTCAGAAAGCTTATTACAGATCAAAGTCTCTACAAGGCAATAACCCACTTTGTCATGGATACGAGGTTGTGGTTGCATGATGATGCTCCATAAATACAAAACCCCCAATGCACGTGACTGCATTGGGGGCTATTGATAAGATCAAGATTTAAAGAAATTGTAAGGCGGCAATCAGTACAGCAGCAGCTTTTTCCTGATGACTGGCATCAATGCTATTACAGGTACGGATACTATTCGCCAAGTTTTGACACTTGGGATGAGGAATGTTGTCCATAACCTCACATACTTTTTCAAGTTCTGGATAATGTTTTTTCACGGTGTTTGCTCCTTGATTGAATCACCATGAAAATAATATCTATGCCAAATGCGGACGATTACAATTTATGTATGCAGCATCAGGTTTATTTACACTTTACTGTTTTTGCAGATTCAAATTCCATAACGGATATTACACCATCAGATTTTTCTAAAGTCTGATCTTTGGCTTTGATTTGAACACAATTACCTTTTTTCAGCGTATTCAAATCATTCGCCTGCTTCTTGGTTAACTCTAGGGCATAAATGGAAATGAGTCCTTTATCAGTTGCTAATTGAGCTGATTCTTCTCCCCACTGAGTATTTTTCTTCATTTTTACATTTAATGTCGCAGCATTTGCTGTGGACATTGCGAATATAAATAATGTAATAAAGATGCTTAAAGATTTCATAATTTTATCCTTTGATTTTAGTTAAATGATTTAAATATTAGACTTTACCATTATAGATGGTCGTTGCTTTTCCATCTTTTTTCACAGTCAGCTTATTCCCTTCAGCAAAAGCTTGGACATTTTCGGAACAGCCATCTATTTCAGTTTTACCTGTTACACTTTCACTTTTTGTATCATAGCTAAAGGCGTAGGTCGTGGCTGGGCAACTATTTCCATGTTCACCTGTGGAAACAATCAGTACATATTGATCAGCAAATTTATAGGCATAGTTAATCTGAACGTAACCTGTCGCTTCAACATCCTCCACGACTTGTTCCATTACATTAATTCGACCTGCTTTTGACTGATAATTAATTGCTTGCCCCATAGTATCTTCACCACGGTTTTCCAATGCAAAAATTTGGTCATAGCCTACACCTTCATCTGAAACATATAAGGCTTCATAACTGACTGTTGGTGCAGCAGGGGTTGTTTCTTTCTGCGGGCTTTGAGGAACTTTGAGATCAGATTTTTCAACTGATGACTCCTCAAAGTTTTTTGCAGCATCACGTAATTCAAAAGCTTTAATGACAGTATCATTAAAGTCAGTACCTCCTAGAAATGTTTGTAGTTGAAGAAATTCTGCTTCTTCTTTTTTTGTTACTGAAATACATTTAATAAGATCAGGATCATTTTTTATCTGCGCTGTTGAAAAAGTATCAAGTGCTTTTTCCAAGCTCATAGGACTGCATTTGGATGTAGTGGCATATTTATAGACCAATATTGTAGAAACTACGGTCATTACAACTATAGCAATAATAATAGTTGTAAGTTTCTTAATGCTCATGTTCTTTAATTTCCTATATTAACCCCAGTTACGGATAAGCCAAAGAATTAACCACATGAATTTGAGGCTTATTCTTCTGACAAAGCTGATAAGCACATAAAGAGGAAAATACACCTGATAAGAAACCCGCAATTGAACGATGTTTTCCTGTGACCAAATGGTATTTTTCTTTCAGTAAACCTATTAACGTTTCAATTCTTTTTCGTTGACGTAAGTGAAATTCATCAGAAAATGGTAATAGCATAACTTTCATATTCTTTCTAGGATAGGTAATTAAATCAATGCCTTGCTCTTTAAGAGTTTCTTTTAGTGCTTGGCTGATATATCCCCGATCACCATAGACTCTTGCTGATAATCCATCAACTAGTTTTTCTACCTTTCTAATATCAGCAATATGTCCATTCGAGATATCTGAATTTACAATCTCCCCTTGATGATTCATCAACAGGTGTAATTTACAACCATAAAACCACCCCATAGAACTTTTACCACGAGAAGCAATATCATCTAAAGCATGATGTTCTTTAGGAATTCTTTTATTTTTACATACAGGCAAAGGTGTCGAATCAATCCATAGATATGAATCTTCCTTATGCTGATTTAACGCATAATGCAAAGCATGAATCGCAAGCTGATGTTGATTGATAAGAGTAAGTATATTTTTATAACAAGGTAACTCTTTAAACAACCTGCTTTCATATTGACATAGAAGTTGGAAAAAAGCTTTAAAGTTATGCATTTGAGAAGCTTTATAGCAAATGGAGATCGTCACAATTTCAGACAAGGAGAGTGTGGCTTGTCGGATACGTTGACGTTTCTTCTCCTGTTTGAGGAATTGCCAATAGATAGGTTCAAACTTTTTGAAAAAATCATCAACACTACAAAAAATTTCTGTAAAATCGTACATGGTAGTTAGAGCTTTTAGGTTGTGTCGTAACTTTCTAAATTGTTCTAACTACTTTTTTTTCAAGTCAATTTCTTATCCGTAATTCAGGTTATATTAATCTCTTTGTACGTGTTTAAGGTACTTTTTGTATCTGTTTTGGGTACATTGTCTGGTGTATTCAAAATAGGTACATGACAAATAGTATCTATACTGACGAGATGCGAACTCTGATCCATTGGCTCAAGAGTGAACGCAAATTACGCCACCTTTCTATGCGTAGCTTGGCTGAACGCATGGACAAACCTCATTCGTACATACAAAAAGTTGAACAAGGCGAAAGGCGTTTAGATATTGTGGAATACGTTTGGTACTGCAATACGCTTGGAATCAATCCTCAAACTGGATTGGATTTAATTCAAAATGAAATCAACAAAGCAAAGGGTTAAGATTGTTTTTGCAATTCGTTTTGAATAATCTCAATCGCTATATTGTGATCAACATCCAAAGCACGGCAATATCGTAAAAATTCAACGATCTCTAAAATATGCTCTCCCTGTTCAATGTCTTGTATATATGAAACAGGTTGGTTCAGATTTTGTGCGAGCTGTTGAATTGTTAATTTCCTTTTTTCATGCTGTTCTATAAACCATTGCTGTAAGGCATCCATACAACTTTCTCCTTATTCTCTTATTACAGGGATGAATAAGGTGGAAAGAGTATAGGGTTTTGTTTTAGGGTTAATATTTACATTATTTGCAATAAGATTGAAAAATGATTTATCGCTATCAAGTAATAAACCTATATTGAATACAGAATAAATAATTTTCATGGTCACTCCTTTGTTTATAGACCATGAAAATAATATGTAAGTAAAATGTGATTAATTACATATTATTTTATAGCTTGAAGTTTTTGAGATTTATAATTAGGTATGCTCATATTAAAAATATTTGAACATGCTTTAAAATATTACTTACATGCAAGATAACTTTTGGCAGACTTAATTCGTTTAGGTCGTGTTTTATCTAAATATGCAAGTACATCCTCTTTTGTTACTTTGGATGGTGTCGTTGATAAGAACTGATTGATCGTGATCATAGATTTCATATACTTATACTGCTCATAAACTTCTGCGGCAGAATACGCTTGCCATTGACCTGTATCAGTCAAGGCATAAGCTGTTTTACCCTTTTCATTACATTGTTTAGCAAAATAATACATGGTATCTCCTTGTTCCAATGTAACTCCTGCAAAACTATTTGTAGTTATGAGTGCAATCATGGAAGCGAGTATAATTTTCATTCCTTTGTGATTTGTACGTTGGATGAATTTCTCAAATACACCAATTTTATTGACTCTTTCATTTTTTTCATAATGTGACATGACTTTTTTCCTGCAATGATTAATGTGACTGAACACACGAGACGAGATTGTGTTGTTTACCCCTAAAAAATCGTAGTAACACGTACCTTAGTTAGGTACAATTGCTGCCGACCTCACCACCAAACTTAGTATTCATAAAGTTCTAAGCACAGGTTTGATAGCGGTTTTTCCTACGTCTATTGGCGATGTTTATAAGCTAACAGGTTGGGCGGACAGGCTGTGTCGTCATAAAAATGGAAATTGAAAAAATTAAAATAAATGGACTTTTTATAAGGCACATCATTATTTTGATTAGTGACGACATCACCTGTCTATCAGTGTGGGTATTATGGATATAAGAAAGATTAACTTTGGAAAGAGTAAATGACAGATAATGAAAATGAACATGTCAAATTAGCACAACGTATCACGGACATGCTGTGTCAGCTTAATGAAGGCAAAGCATTGGATACCAAGCAACTTGCAGAACAACATCGTGTCAGTAAACGTACCATACAGCGTGATATTAATCAGCGTTTAATGTTGGCATTGCCTATGCTTGGGCTGAATGATGATGGTCTTTATGCGTTACCTGAAAATTATTATTTAGGGCAATTGAATAATGATGATATTCGTCATTTTTCCATACTATCAGGTGTTTCTGATTTATTCCCTAATATGGATAGACAATTCTTGCATCGTATCCTGAATGAAAATGCAAAATTTGTTTATGAAAGTAAAGGGCAATTTAATGAAGATGGTACAAAGTTTAAAGCTCTATTTGAGCAATTAGAACCTGCTATTTTAAAGAAGCATAAAATCACGCTTTATTATAAAGGTAGTTATCACTTACTTGAGCCATATAAATTGATTAATCATCGTAGTTGTTGGTATTTGGCAGCAGTGAAAGATGAGAAATTAAAAGCGTATCGCCTCAGCTTTGTTAAAGAGCTTACGATCCATGACAATCAACCTTCTTTTCAGCATAGCAAAGAAATATTGAAGCAATTAGAAACAGAAGAAAGTATTTGGTTTGGACAAGACAAACAGGAAGCTATTTTAACGATCAGTGCAGAAGTTGCAGATCATTTTAGACAACGGAGTTTGTTGCCACATCAGCAAATTGTCAAAGAAATGGATAACGGTGGTTTGCTGATGAGTAGTCAGTATGCCAGTTCAGTCCAACTTCTTTCGCTGATCCGTTACTGGATGCCACATATTCATGTGGTCAGTCCTGAAAGCTTGCAAAGTGAGTTGATGGATGGGTTAAAGGGCTATATTGGATAAATATGCAGCTCAATAAATAATATTTTTGTGATTTTAAGCCAAGCGTTAAATTAAAGGGAATAAAGGGGAAACCATGCGTTATACACCTATAGAAATTTTAAAAGATGAAGCTCAAGCATTATTTCAATTTGAGCAGGAGATGGTTAAGCAGATTTTTGATGAAAATATTCTATCTACGATTGATCAGGAATTAGTTGATCAAAAATCTCTATATCGTGCAATTGAAGTCATGCAGGAATCAATCTTAAAACCTAAAGAACTTCGTAAATTATTTGGAGAAATGGATACGCAAAATGATGAAACTGTGTTTACAAATTTAGATCAATTTACAGATAAGTTCGGTAATTATATAGATGCTTTAAGTCCTATTTTTTCTATTCTAAAGAACATTTACTCAGTGGATGTAAGTGATCAAAGTGAAGTAGGTGATTCTTCTGATAATAAAGAGATATCTATATTGAAAGAAGAAATTATAGCTATAGATAAAGATATATCAGTTTTAAAAACTGCAAGGGATCGTGATTTAGCTAATATTGAATCTGAAGATTATGCTTATAAAATAGATGAAATTAAAATGAGTAAAATTAAAGATGATGAAGTTGAATCTATAAGAAAAGAGGGTGATGTAAGAGGGTTTTTTGAAGAATTCTTACAAAATGATTTTGAAGATACTTTTTCAGTTTTAGATAGTAGAATGGAAGATATTGACAGTATGATAAAAGAAATAAAAAAAATAGTTAAAATAGAAAAGCTTGAAAATTTGAGCTTGGAAAATATTGGAGATAATAAAATTGGTCTTAATTTAGATGTTATTTACAATCTGGGATCTATTATTTCTACTGCTGATAATGTGTTTTTAAGGGCTGCGGAAATGTGTTGTACCTTGAGAGGAGCGGATGTTTTATTAATAACAGTAGAAAATGGTTTTGAAATGATGCAGGAAGTAGGAGAATTATTAAAAGATAATTTTGATAACTTGGGTATAGATGAGTTTACAGGATTTCAAGGGCTTGGCTTTTTGAATAATGCTATAAATCACTACTTACAAAAACTATTTGATAAACTAGACAAGAAAAAGTGGAGTAAAATACTGGTAAATCTTAAATTTTACCAAGACTTAAGTGAACTTATTGATGATAAAAATGAAAAACAAGATGAAATAAAAGAGTTGCAGAAATCAACTACAAATGCGTCATCAAAACCTCAGAAAAAGAATGAGGTAGAAAATCATGCTTTTCAAGACTTTTCTCTATCTCTAGAAAAGATGAAAGAACGCAATAAGGCATTAAAGCAATGTGTTGAAAAGTATATCTGATTTTATTGAGTTGAATAGATTACCCATTATAGAAAGGTCACAATATGAAGTTTGAAGTATCAGAAACCATGCCTTGTATGGCAGATAAGTTTGTCATTGAAATTGCCAATAGTATCCAAGTATCAAAAGATCACATTAATGTTCAATCACAACGCTTAGATAAAGTTTCTCGGTTGGTTGATGGTTTTACAGGGACAGGAGCAAAACGTCAGTATCAAATTAATCAAAATCTAAGTGAGGGTGTCGAATCTGCATTTGAGTGGTTAAACGTACTCACTCAAGAACATCGACTAGGTTTTGAAGCAATTCATATCGCTAATCAGAAAATTACTGAAGTTCAGGATGCGGTTACAGACCTAGCAAATTTTAGCGTAGAAACTCGTGACCTTTTGGCACAATTATCAAAAGATTTACATGATCGTTGTGACCATTTAGATCAAAGATTGTCTTTGATTGAAGCAGAAAGTAAAGCCGAACGCCAAATTGATTTGTTATTTAAGAAATGGGAAGTCTCTCATGACTTTGAACAATTATCTCCTTTACTGAAGTTTTATACCGTTTTGGAGCGATTATATTGGGGAGATTTTGGAGATTATGTTCGTAAGTATAAAGAAGAACCAAAAGCACGACGAGCACTCCAAGATTTAAGAGATCATATCTGCCTAACAGCTATTCAATCTTTACAAGATGATAAAGGAATTGGAAAAAGAGACTTTTTACATCCATTGCAATGGGCGGAACATGATGATGAATATAGCTTGGATTTTAATGAATCCTATGCCTATATGGGTGATTGGACACGTGTAAACAAAATGCCATTAAATTATTTTGCATCACAACAGCCTGAACAGCTATCACCTGCATTACCTCGTATTTTAACTGCAAGAACTTTGGTATTGCAGTCGTTTGATGAAATGTTTGAAGCACGATAATGGGGAACGTTATCAAAACAGGTTTAGTTCTTTCAGGTGGTGGCGCAAAAGGGGCATATCACGTTGGCGTGGTAAAAGCTCTTGCCGAATATGGTATTGAACCAGATTGTATTGCAGGGGCGAGTATCGGGGCATTAAATGGCTCAATATTAGCTTCTAGCCACTCTATGCGACAAGGTTATGAACGATTAAATCGGGTTTGGCGAGTATTGAGTCAACAATCGCCAATTAAAGTCCAAACTAAGAAATTCTTTATTCCTGCATATCTCATTTTATTGGCAAATTTGGGTTTACGTCTAAACTCACCACAGTATGTGGCATATCGTGGAATGAAAGGGTTATTACGATCATTCAATCTTGAGCCGCAATTCATCAAAGAAATTGAAGAAAAGCTACATGGAAAAGAGGGTATTTTGGATAATGCCCCTTTAACAGCATTACTGAATCAATATTTAACATGGCAAGACTTACAACAAGGTATACCGTTATACGTTTCAGCCTATAGAAGTCGTGGTGGCATGTTGGATATAGCCAGTTGTATCGCAGCTGAACTCGATTTGAAAGACACTGCACCATCCGAATTTTTTTGTTTGCAGCAACTTTCAGAACAGGATTGGAAAAGTGCTTTAATGGCTTCGGCTGCGTTACCCATACTTTATGAAAGTCAGAAAATTGGTCAGCATACCTATACGGATGGTGGGCAAGGTGGTTGGAAAACTGCACAAGGCAATACACCTATCACGCCATTGGTTCAATCAGGATGTAATCTCGTTGTTGTCAGTCATTTATCCGAAGGTTCATTCTGGAATAGACATGATTTCCCAAATACAACGGTTGTGGAAATTCGCCCGCAAAAAAATATTTCCAGAGATGGCATAACAGATTTGCTAGCGTTTAATCCTGATCGTATTGATGATTGGATAGAACAGGGCTATGAGGATACGGTTGCCTGTATTGGTACAATAAAGAGTGCTTTGGATAATCGTCATCGACTAATGACCACGATACAACAACAGCAAAATGCACAGCGAGAAATGTTAGATAGTTCAGAACGGATGCAGTCTGCAATGGCGAGGATTCGTAGACCATGACCGATATTTCCTGAAACGTTAGGCTTTTTTCTGATGAACCGCTTACGGTCTGTTTTTCAAGAACGTAGGCGATTTGTCAGCGAGAGCTTATCTTGTCATACCACAAATGGTTTGATTGGCAGGGGAAAGAGGTCAGAGAGTACCGTAGACGCATGTCAATTGCATAAAACAGCAAGAATCTATCTCGTGCAGTGTCTCTATACCCAAGCATTCATTAACATGCCTAGAAAGGGGAAAGAACGCTATTTTATTATGCCTAGATTTAAGCTAGAGAGGATAAAGCCTTGTACAGCATACTTTGATGAAAGATCATCTGGTTGAATATATAGAATGGATAGATTGAGACCATCGGAGTATTCAACCGATGAACCGTAAAATGAACCACAGAGAGAAGTTTTTTGAGATGATCTGAAATTAAAAAAGCCTTGTAAACTTTTGATTTACAAGGCTTTGAATCTGGTGGGTCGCCCGCGATTCGAACGCGGGACCAACGGATTAAAAGTCCGCTGCTCTACCGACTGAGCTAGCGACCCAGATAATAATCAAAACTATAAAGTGGTGGGTCGTCCGCGACTCGAACGCGGGACCAACGGATTAAAAGTCCGCTGCTCTACCAACTGAGCTAACGACCCTGAGCGAGGATAAGTAAAGCAACGCTTTACCCGAGCGCAAGAGAAAATCTATGATTTTCTTTGGTCTTGGATCCTAAGCAATCAGAGGAAAGATAAATCTTTCAAACACTGCATCGTTTTGATGTTGCGTATTCTAGCAATTTATTCAGCTAACACAAGAGGAAATTGTAAATCATGCGAATGATTGTTTATAAAAAACACGATTTCCTCTCGTTTAGCTAAAAAATAAACTAAAAACGGTACTGATAACTTTGAATATTGTTAAAGATTTCAGCATTTACATCGCAATAGCCTGTTGCCCCTGGCAATAACACCAACAAACGTTCAGACGTTTTGCCTGGATTAAAGGCATCCTCTTTCAGCTTGTTTTTCTGGTATTTAAATGTGCCTGTGGTTTCAACCTTGGCCTGAACACGCAGGAATACTGGGATTGCGTATGATGGCAGGCATTTCTTGAATACGTTCACCATAGCGCTTAAATCAGCTTCATTCAATTCTTCACCATCCACCAGCGTGATTGCAGCCATACCCGCACGGCCGTTGGTATTGGGAATTTCCACACCATAAACCACGGCTTCTGCAATCTTATCGTATTCGCAAACCATGTTTTCAACTTCAGTGGTTGATACATTTTCACCTTTCCAGCGGAAAGTGTCGCCTAAACGGTCCACGAACTGTGCATGGCGGAAACCGATGTCACGAACCAAGTCACCTGTATTGAAGTATGAATCACCCTTGGCAAATACATCCTTGAGAATAACCGACTTGTTCTTTTCAGGGTCGGTATAGCCATCAAACGGAGAGCGGCTGGTAATCTTGCCAACCAGCAAGCCCACTTCACCTGTCTTCACTTTCTTGCAGTGGCCTTTCTTGTCACGGACAAGCTCATTCTTTTCCTTGTCAAACTCAACAATGGCATAAGGGGTAGGAGAGAAGCCCACGGTATTGTCAAAGTTAAAGATGTTGCTAAAGCCAACATTGCCTTCACTTGATGCATAAAGTTCAAGAACTTCCTGCACACCAAAACGTTCCTTGAATTTGCCCCAGATGTTTGGACGCATACCGTTACCAATCATCTTGGTGACACGGTGGGCGCGGTCAAGTTCCGTTGTCGGCGCATCAATGAGGTAACGGCAAAGTTCACCAACATAACCAATCGCAGATGCATTGAATTTTTGAACATCTTTCCAGAATGCACTGGTTGAATATTTACGACGTACCGCAAGTGTTGCGCTACCCGCAATCACGCCACACCAGCACACCACCACGCCTGTTGCATGGTAAAGTGGCAGGGTCACATACATCACGTCATCCTTGCCAAGATTAAGGATATGGCCGTATGTACCATAAGCCAGCGTCCAGCGGCTGTGGGTGAAAATAACCGCCTTAGGCAGTCCTGTTGTACCAGAAGTATAGATATAGAACAGGCCATCCTTGCCTGTCACTGTACGGGTGGTGGATGGATTGAATTTCGGGAATTGATCAATTTGCTGGGCAAGATTGACATAGCCTTTAGGTGCAGTACCAGCATGCTTGCGCGTTTCCTGGTCAGCAAACCAGTGGAAACGGTCCTGGGCAACATTCAGGTCCTGACGGATCTCATCAATGGCAGCACGGACTTCCTCACCCGCAATCACTGCAATTGGATTGACCAGGTTGATGCTATGGGTAAGTACCTTGCCGACTTGTGAGGTATTCACCAGGGCAATGGTCACGCCAATTTTGGCCAGCGCCACGATTGTGGCAATGAGTTCAGGACGGTTTTCAACCATCACCGCAATAACATCACCCTTTTTTGCGCCCAGAGACAAATAGTAATGTGCAATCTGGTTTGCCCATTCATTTAGTGCTCGATAGCTATAGCTTTGATCTTCAAATAACAGTGCAATACCTTGCGGGTTACGCTTTACTGCTTTTTCAAAGGCGATCCCTAAACCAGCTGGAGAGGCTGGTGTCCGCAAATATGCCTGTTTAAGACCATTGAGGATATGAGGTACTTTGGTGATGAAGTTCGGAAGTCGGGTTGCGACATCACCAAGGGTAATAATATCGGTCTGCGTAGTTTGGCTCATATCAATCCTGTTTTATTTTTCGATCAATCCAAAAAATGGCTATTTGTTGGAACACAACCATTTAACATCATTGTTGTTGATGCTGTTTTTAATGGTAAGTCCCTAGAGCAATCAACCTGAGCTGCGACTAAGCAGCGCAAGGGCCTACCTCTCTTGCAATATTTCAATGACGCTACATTTTACAGTAACAAAAAAGCCTAGTCATCGAAATGACTAGGCTTTTGCTTATTGAGTGCAATTTAGCAAATTATTCATTGCCAACGGTACTCTTTTTCGGTGGACGTCCACGTGGACGGCGGGGGCGGCTAGATTTCTCTTTTTCCGCCTTTGCAGCTTCATCTTCCGCATCCGTTTCTTCAACGTTTGCGGCTGGTTCAGTATTTTCAACGGCTTGAACCGCTTCAGTTGTCTCTGTGACCACCGCAGCTTCAGTTTCAACAGCAGGTTGCTGTGGTTCAACTACTTCAGCAGGTGCTGTTTCTTCTGCCACCACAGGCGTTTCTTCATTTGCAAGTGCCAGTGCCTGTTGTTCAGTTGCTGCATCAGCAATAGTGTCTTCTGCAGCAACTGCCTCAATTGCTGTTGCCTGCACTTCTTGCGTGGTTTCAGTGCTTTCTACAGGGGCAGCAGGCGCTGTATTGGAAGCCAGATGTTCCTCTTTTGCCTGCTCAGCCGCAAGTTTTGCTAAACGACGACGTTCACGTGGATCATTTGCAACACGCGAAGCGGATGCTTCTGGTGGTGTTAATGGCAATACAGGTGCTGGTTCAGCTTCTTCCGTTGGCTTCTGGCTTGGAAGTTCTGCATCACGTGTAACAGGGCGCTTTTCCTCAGCAGCTGTTTCAACCACCAGAGTGCTGGCATATTGTTCAGCGAACTTCTGTAAGGCACGGTTGAACGTGGTCACCAAACCAAACTGCTCAATCAGGATTGTGCAATCTTCACCATAAACATGGCGAATCAGGCCACCCATGGTGTATTGCCCCAACGTTGGAATTTGCGATGGTGCAATTTTTGCTGCCGCTTTCTGACTGCTTTGCGCCCCACGCTGATGACGACGGCGTGAACGTGGATCATTGCTTGCACGTTTCGCTGGTGCCTGGGTTGCCTCTTCAACTGGTGTTGTTTCAGCAGCAACTTGCTCTGCCTGGGCAGGTGTGGCTGTTTCAATCGTCTCTACAACTGCTTTTACTGGCTCGACCTGTGGCGCTGGCGCAGTAGTCTGCTGTGGAGTGAGCGCAACAATTTCACTCTGTCCCTGATCAATGTTGACGATCAATGCCGTGTTCATTGGTTCAGTACGAGGCGTATCAATCACATCAACTTTAAGCTGCTGTGGATTGGACGCAACCTCAACTGCAACAGGCGTTTCATTGAGAACACTTTGGTCACGGTGACGGTTCGGGCGGTTTGGACGCTGCTGATTATGACGGTCACGACGTGGCAACGGTGCAGAGGCATCATTTCCATGAACAGCATCATTTTGCTGTTGCTGGTTTTGTGATTCCTGCGGACGTTTTTGCTGGCGTTTCAGGTCACGTTGCTCTTGGCGCTGTTCCTGACGTGACAGTTGAACAACTTCCTCATGCACCTGATTTTGTTGCTCATGGGCGTGTACATGCTGTTCACGCTGCTCTTTATGCTTACGTTTCTTCGGGTTCTGGGATTGATTTGGACGGTTCGACTTTTCGTCTTTATCAAACGCTTCGCGGGTTTCCTGTTTTACAGGTGTCTGGGAAATATAGACATTATTTGCTGTCGTTTCTGCAATTGCAGTTGTTGCAACCTGGCCGAATTGACCACGGCTCACAGCGCCATTATTGATCATCTGTTCAATGGCTGACGCCGCATTTTGTGCAGAGCGGGACTGATCAATGGTCTGAGCCTGTTTTTGAACAAACAGGTTCTCTAACCATGCGCAAGGGCTTGCTGCTTTTGATGCTGCTGCCTGTGCCTGTTTTGGCTGGGCAGTGCCTTGCTGTGTTGTAGCCTTTTTCTGTGGCGCTGCCGCCTGCTGCTGTGCTGGAGCAGCATGACTGTGCTCAGCTTCTTCCAGATGCCACTCAGAAGATTCATAGCCGAGTTGTTTTTCACTGTCACGAGTCGCTTCAGTACGTTCATAGCTGGATGGTGCAAAGCCTGCTGGATTGTACTGGATTTCATAATGTGGCGTTTCTAAATGTGGATGTGGCAGAATGGTGACACGCACATTGGAGGTTTGTTCCAGATATACAAGACTGTGGCGCTTTTCATTCAACAGGAATGCCGCGATTTCCACAGGGACTTCCACCTGTACCTCGCCTTGACGTTCACGTAATGCAATTTCTTCCACTTTACGCATAATTGAAAGTGAAAGGGAGCGTAGGTCGCGTACCATGCCTGTGCCATGACAGCGTGGGCACACATAGCCCGTTGCTTCCTCAAGCGATGGACGTAAACGCTGACGACTCATTTCCATCAGGCCAAAACGTGAAAGCTGGCCGAACTGGATGCGTGCGCGGTCACTTTGGGTTGCTTCACGAAGTTTCGCCTCAACCATACGCTGGTTGCGGTCCTTGGTCATGTCGATAAAGTCGATCACCACCAAACCGCCAATATCGCGTAAACGAAGTTGACGCGCAATTTCCTCAGCCGCTTCAAGGTTGGTATTTAATGCTGTTTCCTCAACATCATGACCACGGGTTGATTTCGCCGAGTTAATATCGATGGAAACCAGTGCCTCGGTTTGGTCAATCACGATTGAACCGCCAGAAGGAAGTTTTACTTCACGTTCATAAGCAGTCTGGATTTGGCTTTCGATACCGAAATGGGCAAATAATGGCTCATTCTGGGTATAGGTTTTTAACTTGTCCAGCTGACGTGGCATCACAGCCTTAACGAAGTTATAGGCTTCATTATAGGCCTGTTCGCTATCAATCAGGATTTCAGCAACGTCATCACGTAGATAGTCACGGATGGCACGTGTCACCACACCCGCTTCCTGATGCACCAGCATTGGTGATGGACCAGAACTTGCCGTACCCTGAATTTGTGCCCAGAGGTCAAGCAAATGCTGTAGGTCAAGTTGCAGTTCTTCCTGTGAGCGACCGATACCCGCAGTACGTACAATCACGCTCATGCCACGGGGAACATTCAGGGATGCCAGAATTTCCTTAAGCTCTTCGCGCACTGAACCTGAAATTTGACGGCTGATGCCACCACCTTTCGGATTGTTTGGCATCAAAACCAGATAACGGCCAGCCAGTGAAATGAAAGTAGAAAGCGCGGCACCCTTGTTGCCACGTTCCTCTTTTTCAACCTGAACCAGTAATTCTGTGCCTTCGGTGATCAGTTCACGGATGTTGGAGGTTTGGCGTGGGTCCGCCTTGAAATACGAGTTTGCAATTTCCCGCATTGATAAAAAGCCCTGGCGCTGAGCGCCGTACTCGACAAAGACTGCTTCTAGAGACGGTTCAACGCGAGTGACATGGCCTTTATAGATATTTGATTTTTTCTGTTCACGGGTACGATTTTCCAGGTCGAAATCGTAAAGACGATTACCAGTAATCAGTGCAACGCGAACCTCTTCAGCGTGGGTTGCATTAATCAGCATACGTTTCATGGGTGTGACACCTAATAGTGATGCACACAAACAACTCGCTCGCTATTTTTGAGCAAACATCAAATTGGCGTGATCAAGACTCAGGAGCAGCTTTGATATGCGAAGCTCTGAAACCACTGACTGTAAATCCAGTTCTGGGTTCTGATACGGTTATTTCGATGTCGGCAATCCTGCTTCAATCCTGGGCACCGTGATATATCACTGGACCCTAAATGATCCAAGTTTCCTGTGCGCTTCACTGGCGGGTGAGCGGTGCATTGGATGTGATGACTTTCACTGTCATTAAGCATTAAGGCCGCCCCATCTGGACGTCCCGATACGGAATGATCATCGTATCTTTGCCTGGCAGTTCCAATGCATCAACGCTTTAGCCTGAATGCGGCATCAGGGAGCAAATTGTCTGATGTGGATCAGTTTACGTTTAATAGCCAACAAACTTGTTGGCAACATATTTTTTCTGGACAAACCGTAGGGTTCATTGAAATATCAACAAACCCTATGTGCAGATGCACAATTAAACGCAACAGTTTGCCATTTTTGCCGATATAATAAGCCTTCGGCGTCGGCATAATTCTTTAGGACCTATCCGAGCTGTTGGTGAATATCTCATCAATTTGAAATTTCAACTGAATAAAATTTCTGATTTGATGCTCACTTACGGCGGTATCCGTGCGCTGAATATATCAAACCTTGCGGCATCTGCCTATGGGCTAAGTTTAGGTTTCTTGTGAAATAACTTAGCTAAATGATCATTTTTTAATCGTATTTAGCAAATCTTGGATGAATCGAGCGTATGAATTCTACACAGCAATGGCAAAGTGTCACTTGGTTTGACGTGGATGAGCATCAGGCTGGACAGCGAATTGATAATTTTTTATTTACCCGATTAAAAGGTGTTCCAAAAAGCCGTATTTACCGTTTGATCCGTGAGGGACAGGTCCGTGTAAACAAAAAAAGGGTAAAGGCCGAGACCCGTCTGGAAATTGGCGACCAAGTTCGTGTTGCCCCGATCCGCTACGAACAGAAAGATGAAAGTGCGGTTCCTGTCAGTGACAGTGTGGCACAAAGCCTGTTGAGTCGTGTGGTCTATGAGGATGAGGGCCTGCTGGTGGTGAATAAGCCATCGGGCATTGCGGTGCACGGGGGCAGCGGTGTGGCCTATGGCCTGATTGAGGCCCTGCGTGCCGCCACAGGTAAAAAATATCTGGAACTGATCCATCGTATTGACCGTGATACCTCAGGTTTGGTGATGATCAGCAAGAAACGCAGTACCTTAAAATTATTACAGGATTTACTGCGTGAGCATAAAATCCAGAAAACCTATGCGGCAATCGTCAAGGGGCAGGTCAGTCTGGATCAGCAACTGATTGATGCACCGCTGTTCCGCTATGAGCTTGCCAATGGCGAGCGCCGTGTGCGTGTCTCTAAAGAGGGTAAGCCGAGTAAAACCGAGTGGAACGTGGTTGAACGTTTCAAGGCGGCAACACTGGTGCATGCCTCACCTTTGTCAGGACGTACCCATCAAATTCGTGTGCATGGTTTAAGTATTGGTCATCCACTTATTGGTGATGATAAATATGGTCACAGCACCGCCTACGTTGGTCCAGAGGCCAGACGCTTGTGCCTACATGCCATGCGTCTGCAAATTCCAGGCTACCCAACCATTGAGGCGCCAATGCCTGAAGACATGCAACAGGTTTTAAATGAGTTGAGAAAGCAGAAATGAGTCAAAATATCGAACTGGTGATTTTTGATTGGGATGGAACCTTATTTGATTCAGTGGGACAAATTGTGGCAAGCCTGCAACATGCGGCGCAACAGTTCCAGCAGCCTTTAACCAATGAGGCTGCGAAAAGCATTATTGGGCTGGGCCTGCCAGAGGTGATGCAAATCCTGTTTCCACAGGTGCCGCATTTACAGCAGGATATTTTGCAATGCTATGCAGACCATTATGTTGCGAACTCTAAAGATGATGCATGGTTTGGTGGTGTTGCGGAACTATTGGCTGACCTAAAACGGCAGGGGATCAAGCTGGCGGTGGCAACAGGTAAGAGTCGCAAAGGTCTGGATCGGGTGCTGAACCAAACCAATAGTCACGATATTTTTGACATTACCCGTGCTGCCAGTGAAACCCGATCAAAGCCTGACCCGTTAATGTTGCAGGAAATCCTGCTTGAGACAGGTGTGGCGGTAGAGCGGGCCATTATGGTGGGTGATACCAGTTATGATCTTGAAATGGCGCAAAACCTGAATATGCAGCGCATTGGGGTGAGCTATGGGGTGCATAGTGTGGAAACCTTGCAGCAATACCAGCCCCTGACCATTGTCAGTTCAGTTCAGGACCTGCATGGCTATTTTCAAGCTGTATTGCCATCCTCAGCCTTGATTGAAAGTTAATCAACACAATATTGACCTGACTAGGGATAAGGGGAATGATGCCTTACCCTGCATAATAATAAAAGGGAAGTCATGAGTCGTTCAATCCGTTTGCTCAACCTGTTACAACTGCTAAGGGAGTACCGTTATCCTGTGACGGCACAGGTTCTGGCCGAGCGTTTGCAGATTAGCCAGCGCAGTGTTTACCGTGATATTGAAACCTTAAGGGCGCAGGGAGCGGAAATTGAGGCGGCGGCAGGGTTGGGATTTCAGCTCAGGGAGGATTTCCTGTTGCCTCCCATCACCATGAATGAGACCGAAATTGAGGCGATTGTCCTTGCCCTGAACTGGTTGAACTATATTCCTGATCAGGCCTTGAAATCGGCCTCTACTTCTGTATTGGCAAAGTTAAATGCGGTACTGCCTGAACATCGGCAACAGTTGTTGCAGCAAACCACCTTAAGGGCGATCAATGTCTGGTTGCCTGTGGATGAGGCACTGGTGGAGCAAGTCCGCTTGGCCATTCGCCAGCAGGTGAAAATCCTGGTTGATTATGCCGATGAGCAGCAAACGATAAGCTCAAGGATATTGTGGCCGTTTGCACTGGGCTATTTTAATGACCGTATCGTGCTGGCTGCCTGGTGTGAACTGCGTGATGGGTTTCGGCATTTTCGCATAGATCGGATTCAGCAACTGAGCCTGAGTCAGGAACTGTATCCACAGTTTAAGCAACAACTTTTTCAGCAATGGTGGACACAGGAGGTTTGTCGTTCGACTACTGACAAAAACTGACAATCAAAACAATTAGATTTAAATAAAACCAACAAGCAAGGAAATATGAAAATGGCACTTAAACTTTATACCAATAATTATTCACGTGGTGTGGTGGTGGACTGGTTGCTGATCGAACTGGGCGTTGAATGTGAACGCATTGAGGTTGCCTTTCAAACTGAAATGAAGACCCCTGAATACTTAAAGATCAACCCTTTTGGAAAGGTTCCCGTATTGGTGGACGATGAGGTGGTGGTCTATGAACTGGATGCGATTTGTGCCTATCTGGCGGATAAATTTGCGGACAAGGGTTTGGCACCTGCATTGAATGATCCTAAACGGGGCCTGTACTATCGTTGGCTGTTCTTTATCTCTGGTCCGTGGGAAGCGGCTTCCACCAATCAAATGCTGGGCGTGGAGGTGAAGCCAGAACAAAAATCCTCAGTGGGATATGGTGATTATCAGGATGCCTATCAGGCCTTTGTTCAGGGGCTAAGCGAGGCTGATCCATATCTATGTGGTCAGCAATTTACCGCTGCCGATGTGACGGTTGCCGCGATGCTGTTCTGGCAGCTTAAAATGGGAGGAGTTCAGTCCCATCCAGCCATAGAACGTTATCTTGACAATATAAAGCAACGACCAAGTTACCAAAAGTTTGCGGAATTTTTTAGTAATGCCTAAAGGGTAAAAAGATAGCCGACTGAATCGGCTATCTTTTTCATCATTGGGACTATGCAGGAATATCGAGTTCAAATACCTGCCGAATTTCTTCCAGAAACTGCTCTGTGGCCAGACTGGGCTCAAGTCTATTATAGCTGAAAAACACATCCAGACAGGGGAGGGAATGACTAAGTGGGCGCATCACAATCTGATCGGTTGCCAGTGCCTGCATATAGGAGGGCAGAATGGCACAGCTTTGGCCTGAATGCACTGCCTGAATACTCTCCGCAATGCTGTTGGCCTCGGAAATTGTCTGAAACTGAATCTGTCGCTGTTCAATGTACTGGGTGATGGTATCGAACAGGGGCTGGGAAAGCTTTTGGGACAGAACGGTTATGGCCAGCCCATTTAATTGCCCTACTGGAATTTCAGTTAATTGCGCCAGGGGATGCTGTTTGGGGAGCATAAACACCAAGGGTTCTTTCAGGATCAACTGACTGGCAAAAATATCATTTTGAAACTCCTGATTAATAAAAATAATGTCTAAGTCACCTTTCTTGAGTTCAGCGATTTGGTCATTCTCTTTCAGGTTCAGAGTGCGGATTTGCAGCTTGGGAAGCTTGACCCTCAGGCGCGGTAGAATATAGGGAAAAATACGGATTTCAGCAGAAGGGACAAAGCCAATTTTGAGGTACTGGACTTTTGCCGCAGCCACCTGCCGTGCCATGGTGATGGCCTTGTCCGCCTGTGTCAGGGTGAGGCGAGCCTGTTCCAGAAAAACCAGCCCTTCCTCGGTCAGTTCAACCTTGCGTTTGGTGCGGTGAAAGAGCTGTACGCCAATATCATCCTCAAGGTCCTTGATCTGCTGGCTTAATGAGGGCTGCGCCGTATGCAGCTTTAGTGCGGCTTTACTAAAACTGAGTTCTTCAGCGACGGTGATGAAGTAACGTAGATGGCGTAATTCCATAAGACTTGTCCGTGTGTGTCTTACTGTTATTCTTAATTAAAGTATTAAAAAATAATTCTCATGGCCGCATTATATAGTAGCTGCTTTTCTAGACAATATGCTTTTTTCTAAAATATAAAAAATATATTAAAACGCTATGCCTGTAAGTTTAGCTGAATTGTCATTTGGCGTTATGAGTTCAGTAAAATTGTGTTGACTCAGCCAGAGAAAATCAGCATAACTCAATGACCTTATGTTAGGATCAAGAACCGATTATGGAAAGCCATGTTTTTAAAGGATCAGGCAGGTCAAGGCCAGGTTATCGTCCCAAGCCATATCTTGATCTGGAAAAGATAAAGCCTTAAAAATAAGCCATAATCCTAAGCCAATATAACCCAGCCCCACGAGCGATCAGGTTCCACCACAGAAGAAGTACATGAAAGATAAGCCGACATTAACCTACCAATTGCCGACACAATCTTGCTTGAGCCATACCTGGGGGAAACCTCCTTTTCCACACGAGGCCTCTGACCACTGTGGGATTGACCGTTTCTACAACCTGGACAAACCGTTGACACCGTTTGACCGTAAGGGGCTGCTAAAATGGCTGACAACACGTAAATCCTTTACCTGGAATGTTGACCGTAGCCATGAGTCGAATCTGCGTAACCAGATGCTTGAGTTGCCGCAAAACCGCCCTCATGCCGGCCTGAATGACTGGCAGATTTGGTTTGTGGGACATGCCACCATTTTGATCCAGATCGGTCCCTATAATTTTTTAACCGATCCAGTCTGGTGTGAATATGTCAGCCCAAAGCAGGGACGGGGACCCAGACGGGTTTGCCCAGCGGGCATTGCACTGGAGCATCTTCCAACCATCCACGCAGTGTTGCTAAGTCATAACCACTATGACCACATGGATTTGGCTACCCTGGACTGGCTGCACCAGAAATTTGAAATGCCGATTTATACAGGTTTGGGCAATGGCCACTATCTGCCGAAGCATCTGCATGTCATTGAAATGGACTGGTGGCAGGAAATCCCCTTTCATGATGAATTAAAGATCGCCTATACCCCAGCGCAGCATGCATCGGGACGTGGTGTCAGGGACCAGAACAGGGCGCTGTGGGGCGGATTTTCACTATTGTCGAGAACGGGCCACTGTTTTTTCGCGGGTGATACGGGGTATGCAGGTCATTTCAAGAAAATTTATGAACGCTATGGGGCTGCAAGAATTGCATTGCTGCCGATTGGCGCCTATGAGCCACGTCAGTTGATGCGTTATGTGCATATGAATCCACAGGATGCCTTTCATGCGCATCTGGACCTGCATGCGCACCGTTCACTGGCGATTCACTATCGCACTTTCCAACTTACCGATGAAGACCGTGATGCACCAGAACATGAACTGATGCAGGCCATGAAATCCTCTTCAAAACTGGTGAACCCTTTTTACTGTATCCGTGAGGGGCACTTTATTCGGGCCTAGCTTCATGTAGTGTCCTGATACAGCATAAGGCAATGATGGAAAGGCTCGCAAGTCCAACATTCATCACTACAGGATTGAACGCCTGATAGGTTTGCTCTGGATAGATAAACAAAATAAGAGCCAATAATCCAGTCAAACTGAAGATGCTGAGCCAATGCAGATACTGATGGGTTATCCATAAAAATAGGCCACCAAAAATAATCTCGGCGATGCCTGACAGGGAAATCATCCAGGGAATATAAATGGTGGGTACATATAACTGTTGCCAAACGTATTGCTCACCAGTGGCCTGAAAAAACAGTTTGGGAATCAGGCCCTGATAAATCCAGAGTAGTGCGATCATCAACTGGCAAAACTTTAAAATGTGTTGAATCGTTTCAATCGGGCTTTTCATTGAAGTACATCATCCAACAAAAAGTGTTGCTGAACCTCGGGCGTGACCATATAGCAGTGGTCGGTTTTACCAAAAAGACCGTAACGGTTTAAGGCAATGCGGCGATAGGCAAAGTCGCGGATTGCTTTGGGAATCACCCCAGCATATCTCAGTAGGGCATAAGGGTTGTCCAGACGTTGAATAATGCGTAAAAAAGCGGTTGATTCGGTATAAAGCTGGCCCTTTTCAAGCAGTACCATGGTTTCAAAATGATCGGTGGGAAGCTGATATTCTTTGAGAAGTTGTTGCCCCAGGCTGGATTGAACAGATGCAAGCCTGAATTGAAGATGATGGTCATTTTTAATCATAAAATTGGCCCAGGCCGAACACAGCACACATTGTGCATCAAACAGGATAATGTGATGTGCCTGAATCAGTTGCTCTAGTTTATGCTGCATGGTTGTTTTTCTAGTCATGGCTTGACTAAATTGTCGCCTAATTCAATGTAAAAAGCCATCCGAAGATGGCTTTTTAAAGGATTCTCAGGAATTAAAGAAAGCTTGGTAAGTGACGGGCTGGATCAGTTTCACGGGCAGCCTGGGCATCAGCAACGGTCATGCCAAGTGCTTTTGCAACCCCTTCACCATAGGCAGGGTGGCAGGCATGGCAGTTACGGATATGGCGATATTTGATGAAGTCCAGCGCATCGCCCATTGCACGGGCAGTATTGCCAAACAAGACCTGCTGTTGTTCAGGTGTCATTAGTTCAAACAGGGCACGAGGCTGGCTGAAATAGTCATGGTCATCTTCACGATAATCCCAGAAATCCGCATCACCATTGATTTTTAATGGAGGTTCCCTGTATTGGGGTTGTTCCTGCCACTGGTTAAAGCTGTTTGGCTCATAGTGTGGTAAACCGCCATAGTTGGCATCAATACGGCCCTGACCATCACGGTGATTGCTGTGTACAGGGCAGCGTGCCGCATTGACTGGAATTTGTTGGTAGTTCACACCCAGACGGTAGCGTTGTGCATCGGCATAGTTAAACAGGCGTGCCTGTAGCATGCGGTCTGGTGAGGCGCTGATGCCAGGCACTAGGTTGCTTGGGGCAAAGGCTGACTGTTCCACATCCAGGAAGAAGTTTTCAGGGTTGCGGTTCAGTTCAAATTCACCGACTTCAATCAATGGATAGTCACCATGCGGCCAAACCTTGGTCAGGTCGAATGGATGGTAAGGCACTTTCTCCGCATCCTGTTCTGGCATAACCTGAACAAAAAGCGTCCATTTTGGATAGTCACCATTTTCAATCGCATCAAATAGGTCACGTTGATGGCTTTCACGGTCTTTCCCTGCAATGCTTTCTGCTTCAGCATCAGTCAGGTTTTTAATGCCCTGCTGGGTTCTAAAGTGGAATTTCACCCAGAAACGTTCTTTGGCTGCATTGATGAAACTATAGGTGTGGCTACTGAAACCATGCATATGACGGTAGCTGGCAGGAATACCACGGTCTGACATTACGATGGTGACCTGATGCAGCGCTTCTGGAAGTAGGGTCCAGAAATCCCAGTTGTTGGTTGCACTGCGCAAATTGGTTTTCGGGTCACGTTTGACCGCTTTGTTCAGGTCAGGGAATTTACGCGGATCACGCAGGAAGAATACAGGCGTGTTGTTGCCCACCATATCCCAGTTGCCTTCCTCAGTATAAAATTTTAGGGCAAAACCGCGAATATCCCGTTCCGCATCGGCCGCACCGCGTTCACCTGCAACGGTGGTAAAGCGGGCGAACATCTCGGTTTTCTTGCCGATTTCACTAAAAATTTTGGCGCGGGTATATTGGGTAATGTCATGGGTGACGGTGAAAGTACCAAATGCGCCTGAACCCTTGGCATGCATACGGCGTTCAGGAATCACCTCACGGACAAAGTTGGCAAGTTTCTCATTTAGCCATAAATCCTGGGCAAGCAAGGGTCCCCGTGCACCTGCGGTTAAACTATTCTGGTTGTCAACAACGGGAGCACCAAAGTCTGTGGTTAAGTGGCTAAAAGGACATTTTTTATCGTCTTGGCTCATGTTTGTTCTCCATCAAGATGACCTGTGTAAACTCATCTCGACCATTTGACCGTTCTAAAAGATAGATGCTTGAATCAGCTCATGTGCAAACTGGGTATCAAAATTCAGATGCCTGTACGGGATTTGCAATGATGATTGAACATCCTTTGTGTTTTTACTTTAGGTTGATGAAAGCTTTTTTTCCAATGGATTAAAGCTGATGCCGTAAATGTTTTATTTGATAAAAGCTGTATAAATATTAAATGTGGCAATGAGAATTGTTGAGCTATAAATTGTTAAAATTTGAAAAAAGTCCCATTAAAATAACCAATTAAAAGGAATTGAATGGTTCGTTAAGGGCAGTTGTATAATCAACCTCAAATCAGCTTGTATGTTCATATGTAAAAAATAGGACATTTTTCACCTGTTGCAGTTATGTAAAGGCATCCTTGAAAGGATGCCCTAGCTATTTTCTAGGCACTGACCAAACGATTGGATTTTACCATATCGGCCAAGCCGTGGGTTTTAAAGTAGTGTTCAAGCCAGCTTTTAATGACCAGTGGGTTATTCATTTGCAGGACATTGTCCAGTAGCTGTTTTGCATCTGCCATTGGGACATGGCAAATTGCCTTTCTCACCCGCAGGATGTTGCTTGAACTCATGGAAAGTGTATTGAACCCCATTGCCATGAGCAGGATGGCGGTCAGAGGGTCACCCGCCATTTCTCCACACACACTGATCGGCTTCTGGTGCTGATGGCAGGCTTGAACAAGGTTTTGCAAAGCCCGCAGCACAGACGGATGAAAATGTGAATAGACATTGGCAACATGCGGGTTGTTACGGTCAACCGCAAGCAGGTATTGGGTCAGGTCGTTGGAACCCACAGAGAAAAAGTCCACCAACTCTGCAAATTCATCAATCTGGAACAGGACACTTGGAACCTCAACCATGATGCCGATTTTAGGTTTGGTGATCTTCACCTGTTCCTCTTCCTGAACCGCAATCCAGTCACGTTCCAATAAATAGAGGACTTCCTCCACCTCGCTGACACTGGTGACCATCGGCAGCAGGATATGTAGGTTATTCAAGCCGATGCTGGCCTTGAGCATGGCGCGAATCTGTGCGGAAAAGATCTCTGGATGGTCAAGGGTAAAGCGCAGGCCACGCCAGCCCAGTGCCGAGTTTTCCTCTTCAATGCTAAAGTAGGGTAGGTCTTTGTCCGCACCAATATCTAGCGTCCGCATAATCACAGGCTTGTTGGCAAAATGGCTGAGCTGTTGACGGTAAATCGCACGCTGCTCTTCCTCACCTGGGAAGCGCTCACGCAGCATGAATGGAATTTCACTGCGGTACAGCCCCACGCCCTTGGCACCCCGTTGAACGCCACGCACCACATCAATCATTAAACCTGTATTGACGAACAATGGAATTTCCACCCCGTCAGGAGTAATGGCATCCCGTGTTTCGTATTGCTTCAAATCTTTGGCGATCTGTTCTTCTTCTTTCTGGACTTCCTTATAACGCTGACGTAAGCGGCGTGGCGGATTGACAAAGACACGCCCCTGATAGGCATCGACAATCATCTCAATGTCATCCAATGTGTTGATTGGCAATTCGGTGACACCAACAACGGTTGGAATCCCCAAGGCACGTGCCACAATCACCATATGTGAATTGGCGGCACCTTCAGAGGTCACAATTGCCGCAATATTATCGACAGGCAGTTCAACCAGTGCCGCAGTGCTGATCTCTTCACCAATCAAGATACTGTCAGGGCTGAGTTCACGATGGCTTGAATCCGCTTCCTGTAGGCAGGCTAAAATGCGCCGTCCCAAATCCTTGAGGTCAGAAACCCGTTCCCGCAAGTAGTCGTCCTCCATTTGCGCAAACAGCGCCACATGCTTGTCAATGACTTTGCGCACAGCACCCTGAGCCCAGCTACCTGTTCGGATATGGTCCTTGATTTCACTAGGTAATGCATTTTCATCCAGCATGCGCAGGAACACGCTGAATAAGGCGCGTTCCTCTGACATGAGGGAATCCTGCATTTTTTCATCCAGAGACTGGATTTCCTTACGAACAGAGGCAATGGCCTGATCAAGCAATGCCAGCTCGTCACTGATGTCCTCAGCTTCACGGTCTGGAATTGCGGTTAGGTCGGCGGGCGGATAGAGCACAATCGCCCGACCCAATGCAATACCGCCTGCGCCAGAAACTCCCTGAAAGGTCTTGTAGGTGGAACCACTATTCGGTTTGCGGAAAACATCAATATTTCCGACTGCATGGGCATGGGCGATGACGCCAGAAAGCTGTGCGCACAGTGTGACAAGGAATGATTCAGCCGCCTCGCTAAAGTCCTGGGACTCCTTGTTCTGAACCACCAGAACGCCCATGACCTTACGACGGTACATGACAGGTACACCGAGGAATGAGTTAAACAACTCTTCCCCTGTTTCGGGTAAATAGGCAAAACGTTCGTGTTTTGGAGCATTGTCGAGGTTGACAATTTCCTCACGTTTTCCAACCAGGCCTACCAGACCTTCACCCACGCTTAAGGAAACGTGTCCAACCGCCTCAGGCTTTAGGCCCTTGGAGGCCATCAGCACATAACGCTTGTTGCGTTCATCCAGCAAATAAATCGAGCAGACATCGACATGCATGGCCTCGGCCACATGGTTGACCATAATGTCGAGGGAATCATGCAAACTGACGGACGCATTGATTTCCTGCACAATGCGTCTGAGCGTGTCGAGTTGCATGTTTGACATGAGGTGCCTGCTCCAGTTTATTAAATTGTTATATGCCTATTTATAACAGCTATATCGTTAAAAATCATTGCTTAATATGATGATTTTGCGACAATTAACGCTGAGGTAACTGTAAACACAACTCCATCATGGCCTTGCGGTAAACATCACGCTTGAAGTTGACCACCTGACCCAATGGATACCAGTAACTCACCCATTGCCATTGATCAAATTCGGGTGGGTCTGACAGGTTTAGCTGAATATGGTGCGGCGATGCCGTCAACCTCAGTAAAAACCATTTTTGCTTTTGTCCAATACATACGGGGTCTGAATCTGACCGAATGTACCGATGTGGCAAACGATAACGCAGCCAACCTTTAGTTTGCGCTATAATCTGGACGTGTTCGGGCAATAAGCCGACTTCTTCTCTCAGTTCACGATAAAGTGCCTGTTCAGGGGTTTCTCCAAACTGGATACCTCCTTGTGGAAATTGCCAGGCATTGTGACCAATGCGCTTTGCCCATAAGACTTGTCCATCATCGTTTGCCAAAATGATCCCGACGTTGGGTCGGAAACCTTCTGAGTCGATCATTTGGCTACCTAAATTTTGTCTATATCGTTGACTTTGATCTCGGGGACAGTCACTCTTCACGTCCAACTCGAAAAAGGTCAAAGTAAAATGTTTAAATTGCTATGATCTTAACGAATTTTTAGTGACTTACGGAAATAGATTTACGTTTTTTTTCTTTAATTTGCATTTAAATGAGTATTTATATGAAATTGGCTTTGTTTGATTTAGATCATACCCTGTTAAATACCGACTCTGACCATTCATGGGGGGAGTTTCTGGTCAATGAGGCCTTGGTTGATCCAGTTCATCATCGTCAAATGAATGACAAGTTTTATGAAGACTATAAGGCGGGACAACTCGATCCGATTGCCTATAATGAATTTGTATTTGAATTTCTGACTCAACATGACAATGCCTATTTAACTGAGCTGCATCAGTTGTTTATGCAAAAGGTGATTCGTCCACAAATGCGCCCTAAAGGTTTTGAGGCCATCAGGAAACATCAGGATTTGGGACATGCCATTGTCGGGATTACCGCAACCAGTGATTTTATTACCGCACCAATTTTCCGTGAATTTGGCATTACTGAAATTATTGCAACCAATGCTGAGGTGCTTGAGGGTAAATATACGGGTAAAGTAACAGGCTTGCCATGCTACCAGAAAGGCAAGCTGGCACGTCTGGACCAATGGTTAGATGGTCGGATAGTTGAGGAATCGTGGGCCTATTCAGACTCGATTAATGACCGTTTCCTACTTGAATATGCCACCCATGCCATTGCAGTCAATCCAGATGACCGTTTGGAGAAGCTGGCACAGGAACAGGGCTGGGAAATTCAGGACTGGTCAATTTAGGACATTGTTGACTTTAATTTTCCAGTAAACATGCTATGTTGAATTCTTAACAAGATGAAATAAAAGGAAAATAAGTCATGAATAACGTTAGACCAAGAATGACCAACTTATTTGAACAGCTTGGCCTAGATTCAGGCGAAGCGGCAATTGCACAGTTTATTGACAGTCACCAACTTGAGGCCAATATCAATATTGTAGATGCAGTGTATTGGTCAGAGGCACAGCGTCAATTTTTGGCAGAGAAAATCAAGTCAGATGGGGAATGGGCCATTATCGTGGATCAATTGAATGAATCCCTGCATGAAGATGCCACTAAATAACGTATCAGGACGGCCTCTCTCCTTATGGAGAAAGGCCTCTTAATTCTGATTTGCTGTCATAGAATTGTCATCTTTTCTTCTTAAGATTTAAGCATGAAAATAAAAATAAATCGGGAAGAAAATACTTCCACCACAGTTGATGCACTCATCCAGTTAAAACGTCATCAACCTCATATAAAAATACGCTGGATCTTGTTACCCCTCATTATGTTGCTGTTGATGTATGCATGGCAACAACAGTTCTTTACTGGATGGGTGCTTATCCCTTTTATCTGGACCATTATTGTGGGTAATAATGCCCTGATTGCCCGAACCCGCCGTAAAAAATTGCAGAAAATAGATGAGCTAAAAATTGATGCAATTTTCTGGAATCAATTCCGAAATCAATATCCTGAACTGGGTCTAAAGCAACGGCGCTTGATCGAACTGGGTTTTAAGGATTATTTGGCACTTCATGCCATGCAACAACAAGCCTATGCGATGCCCTCACATGCGGTTGATGCCCTATGGCATGTCATGCTGGAATTTCCACAGCAATATCAGCAGCTCTGCCAGCAGACGCTTGGGAGAACGCTAAACCATCAGCCTTATGATCAAAATATAAAAGCGGAAGAACAAGACAGGCAACTCTTTGAGGCTTGGCGTTATAGCTGTATGTTGCATGGTGACCACCCAAGAAATACCACACAGATGCCGAGACTATTTGCCATTGATCAGGCGTTAAACTGGAATAATGGGCAGTATTTTGAATTGGAGCAAATGACCAAGGGCTACGCCAAATATTTACAGGATCAGTCCGCATCCTCCTCTAGTAGTTGTGGCAGTAGTTGCAGTAGCTGTGGCGGGGATTGAAGTTTAAACAAACAGCATCATGTTGATCAGTTCCTGGGCAGCCTTGGACTGGATACGTGCAGGATGCCAGACCATGCCCAGTTGACGGTTCATATTCAGTTTTAAATCCAGTTGTTTTAAATCCTGATTGAGCAAGGTTTTTGGTAATACTGACCAACCCAAACCAATTGAGACCAACATTCGTATGGATTCCAAGGGATTGTTGCTCATGGTGATTTTCGGTTTTAGCCCTTTCTTTTCAAATTCCGCCAGTGTGATCTGGCTGGTATAGGTATGTGAGGCGGGAAGCAGGCTTGGATAGGCAATCAGGTTTTCCAGACTCAGTTCTGTTTGCTGGGCTAAGGGATGAAAAGGGGAGGTTACAAAAACCAGAGGATCATTCCAGATGGTGACATAGTTGAGACGATCATCGCCAACAGGAGGCAGGGTTAAAAATGCCAGCTCCAGTTCACCTGCCAGAACCTGCTCATGCGCCTGTTCAGAATCAACAAAATGCACATCTAAAGTCACTTGTGGAAATTGCTGCACAAAACGCTTTAGGGGTTCAGCAAGGTGGTGTAGGCCAATGTGGTGACTGGTACCAATCTTTAAACGGCCCTGTACCTGTGATTGTTCATGGCTCAGCGTATGGTGAATTTCCCCAAGCTCATTCAGCCAGGTTCTCACTTTGGGTAAAAGGGAATGCGCCGCATGGGTCGGCTGAATCCCCCGTCCCGCAGATTCAAATAGTTTGACACCAAAATATTCTTCCAGACCATGAATACGTTTAGTGACGGCAGGCTGGGTAATAAAAAGTTGTTCTGCTGCAATCGAGATTGAACCTGTTTCCATTACTTTGACAAATGCTTCAAAAGCAGCAAGATTCATATCGGATGATCCAAGGAAATTTTAAAATCGTTTAATGTGTGTTATTTAACTTCAAAGTGATTCCAGACTTTTTCATGAAAGAAAAAAGCAAATGCCTGAACAGTAGGCTCAAGTAGACTTAAGGTTGCGGCGATCCAAAAGTTTCCTGTAATCACATAGGCAACCATCATGGCAACACTGATATGCACAACATAATAACTTAAAGTTTTTTTAAAAGTTTGGCGATTGTTGTGTACAAATTTTTTAATTCGAGTCATGGGGATTTCCTTGGAAGTTTTTACATTTGTAAATAATAATCATTATCGAGTGAAATGTAAAAAAGAAATTTGTGATAAACCACATTGAATAAAGCAATCGCTGACATAAAATGAAAAGTAGGGGATAAAGATGCTTATTTTTTGTAAATAAAATAGTTATATGGAAAATATTATAACCTTAGAGGGGATTGTTGAAGATTTATCAATCCAGCCAAGTCACTTAAGACTGGATATGACGAGTTATCGTGCACGTTATGTACGGAGTAAGAAGTTTACTTGCAAGATAAATGGATATCTTCTTCAGGGAAATTTTCAGGAGTTATTTTTTGAAGAGGGAAGTTGTGTTCGTGTTGTGACTTATGCTTATGATGATGTTTCTTTAAGACATCATATCGATGCATTATTAAACTTAAAGACAGCAATTCTTCATATTCCAGCTTGGATGGGGTATGGATTCAAATACGCTTTATTAGACATAGCTGTTATTTTGCCAATATTAATATGGTTAAGCATAGTCATCTCTCTTAGTTTGCTTTTTGGAGGTTCTCCAGTTGCCATTACTTTTGCCATGCTTTTAGCTAAGCTATTTTTGATCCTATATTTCATTATTCAATTGTTATGTATCCCTTTGTTTTGGGGGTTGGTTCGTGCTGATAAGGAACTATTACGTGATATAGGTTTCTCTCAAAATACGATCGCTTTGAAAAGAATTTTCTATTTTAGACATGGAAAATTCAGATTTGAGCATTCCTATGCTGAGGTTTATTTAAAGGGTAAATACTGTCATGGCATCCATGACTGCTTTAAATTGTTAGAGGTTTATCCAGAGTTTAAACTCTCTGATGTATATGTTGAATAATTCATTCTGATTAAAGTTAACCTCTTCTATTTGGTTAACTTGTTTAATGGCTTTTTAAGCAGTTAATAGCTAGATTTTTAAAATAGTTTTATCTATTCCTAAAAGTTTTTTAATTTATAAAAATGATAAATTAGATTTATGTAAAACGGTTGCTATAATCAACTCAAGATTTAATTCAGTCCTATGACAAGCACGATGGAGAGCGATGACATGGCAGGCAAAACATTATATGACAAATTGTGGGATGACCATTTGGTTAAGCAACGTGATGATGGTTCAAGCTTAATTTACATTGATCGTCACTTATTACATGAAGTGACCAGCCCACAGGCATTTGAAGGCTTGCAACTTGCTGACCGTCAGCCGTGGCGTTTAAGTGCCAACGTTGCAACCCCTGACCATAACGTGCCAACCTCGAAAAAGGAACGTGAACAGGGTATTGCTGGGATTGAGGATGATACCTCCCGCATTCAGGTTCAGACTTTGGATGACAACTGTAAAACCTTTAATATCACTGAGTTTGGCATCAATGACATCCGTCAGGGCATCGCGCACGTGGTGGGCCCAGAGCAGGGTTTAACATTGCCTGGCATGACGGTGGTATGTGGTGATTCACATACTGCAACACATGGTGCTTTTGGCTGTTTGGCACACGGTATTGGAACATCCGAAGTTGAGCATGTCTTGGCAACGCAATGTTTGGTACAGAAAAAATCGAAGAATATGCTGGTGCGTGTCGATGGCGTATTAGGTAAAGGCGTAACTTCAAAAGATGTGGTGTTAGCCATCATTGGTAAAATTGGTACTGCTGGTGGTACAGGCTACGCAATCGAGTTTGGTGGTCAGGTGTTCCGTGATATGTCAATCGAAGGGCGTATGACGGTATGTAACATGGCCATTGAGGCGGGTGCCCGTGTCGGCATGGTAGCTGTTGATGATAAAACTATTGCGTACGTGAAAGACCGTAACTATGCACCGAAAGGTGAGCAATGGGATCAGGCGGTTGCTTATTGGAATACCTTACATTCTGATGAAGATGCAGTATTTGATGCTGTAGTCGTGTTAAATGGCGCAGAAATTGAGCCACAAGTATCTTGGGGAACCTCACCAGAAATGGTAATTCCTGTTTCACAAGCAGTGCCAACTTTAGAACAGGCAAAAGACGATGTGCAGCGCAATGACTGGACCCGTGCTTATCAATATATGGGCTTAATTGCTGGTCAGGCATTGGAAGATATTCAGTTAGACCGTGTATTCATTGGTTCATGCACCAACTCACGTATTGAGGATATTCGTGCGGCAGCGGAAGTGGTCAAAGGCCGTAAAGTCGCTTCAAGCATTAAACAGGCGATGATTGTTCCTGGTTCTGGTTTGGTGAAACAGCAGGCTGAACAGGAAGGTTTGGATCAGGTTTTCTTGGAGGCAGGTTTCGAATGGCGTGAACCAGGTTGCTCTATGTGTTTGGCAATGAATGCAGATAAGTTGCAACCAGGTGAGCATTGTGCATCGACTTCAAACCGTAACTTTGAAGGTCGTCAGGGCAATGGTGGACGTACCCATTTGGTCAGTCCAGCAATGGCGGCAGCGGCGGCAATCGCAGGTCACTTTGTTGATGTTCGTTCATTCTAAGGGAGCAGGATCATGAAAAAATACACTGTAGAACAAGGTATTGTTGCACCTTTAGACCGTGCCAATGTCGATACCGACTTAATCATTCCAAAGCAGTTTTTAAAGTCAATTAAGCGGACTGGTTTTGGTGATAACTTATTTGATGAATTGCGTTATCTGGATGAAGGCTATTTAGGGCAGGACATTAGCAACCGTCCAATTAATCCCGATTTTGTATTAAATAAGCCTCGCTATCAGGGTTCAAGCATTCTTTTGGCACGTACCAATTTTGGTTGTGGTTCAAGCCGTGAGCATGCGCCTTGGGCATTGAATGAATATGGTTTCCGTACCGTGATCGCGCCAAGCTTTGCCGATATTTTCTTTAACAACTGCTTCAAGAATGGCATGTTGCCTGTGATCCTGTCTGAAGAGATCGTTGACCAGTTGTTCAAGGAATGTGCCGAGACAGAGGGTTATCAACTGACCATCGATTTAGAGGCGCAGGAAGTGCGCACTCCAACAGGTGAGGCATTTAAATTTGAGATTGACCCATTCCGTAAACATTGTTTAATCAATGGATTGGATGATATTGGCTTAACCTTGCAAGTTGCGGATGACATCCGTGCCTATGAAGAAAAAGCCAAACAGGCGCGTCCTTGGGTGTTTCAGGAAATAAAGGCCTAGGCTTTTGTTGACTGGAGATACTTTAGGGTCTGTTGACATTTCACAGATGCTTGCGACAGAGGACATTTTTTAGACGGTACAAGGCATGACTTACGAAATTTAGCTATCCTAAATGAGTAAGGCATAATGCAGTAGCGGCAAAAAATGTCCCTGTCCCGCAGGGTTATGGCTAAAACTTCCCTAAACTGCGTTATGAGACTTGACAAGGGGGGCGCCATTGCCTGCGTTTCATGCCTTGTTTATGTCGTTTTAGCCTACAACGCAAGGCATGGTTGAAATGTCAACAGACCCTAATGTCTGAGGACATTTTAAAGATAGTCATAGCGCAGACATTGAACTCTTGCTAACATGCTAGCGAATAATATTTGCTTGCATGTGTGCATGTTATGAGGACTGGGCTTGAATAATGAAAAGAAGACTCGCTTACAGTATTTTGCTGTGTTTAGGTCTTGCGACAACGTTAACGGCATGCCAAAACGCGCCGACTGTTGTTGATCAGGTTCGAATTGCACAGACCACATTGGAAAATAAAGCGAATAATGCAACTTTATATTGTTCAGGGACTGAGAATTGTGAGTTTGAGCGAATCAATGACATTGTTGTGATGGATGCGAAATCCCATCGTATCAGTCAACAGGCAATGGAACACGGCATCATCCGTCTGGATGGTTCGGTTTTCAGCCGAAAACAGCAGGTCTATTTAAGTATACCTGCCAAGCAATATGAGGTTGTGATTCGTTTCTATCCAATTTCTCCAGACCGCGCCGAGATGTTCCATGTAATTCATGAGTTTAAGCCGCATCAGCGCTACACCTTTAAAATGTATCGGGACAGGGCAAAACGCTCAGGTAGTTTATTGAATGTGTCTGCACCTGAACCCTTATGTGTGGATTTACAGCAAGAACAGCATACCATTCGCCGCTTCTGCCGCCCTTATGATGTGGTGACAGGACTGGGCGAGTTTGTTGAGAAAAAGATTTAATGACTTGCAGTTTAAAACTGCACTAATGAAACTGGAAAAATAGATGTCTAAACATATTTTAATTTTGGCAGGTGATGGGATTGGTCCTGAAATTGTGGGCGCTGCTGAGAAAGTCCTGACCAAGGTCAATGAAAAATTTAATTTAGGTTTGACATGGGAACATGGTCTGTTGGGTGGTTCTGCGATTGATGCACATGGTGAACCTTACCCTGCTGTCACCAGTGAGCAGGCGAAAAAAGCCGATGCAATCTTGTTGGGCGCAGTTGGTGGGCCTAAATGGGATACGATTGAGCGTTCAATCCGTCCAGAGCGTGGCCTGTTAAAAATCCGCAGCGAATTGAACCTGTTTGCCAACCTGCGTCCTGCAATCCTTTATCCGCAATTGGCAGGTGCTTCAAGCCTGAAGCCAGAAATTGTTGCTGGTCTGGATATCCTGATTGTACGTGAGCTTACAGGTGGTATCTACTTCGGTCAGCCACGTGGTATCCGTGAACTGGGAAATGGTGAAAAGCAAGGCTATAACACTGATGTTTATTCAGAAAGTGAGATCAAGCGTATTGCCAAGGTGGCGTTTGAGCTTGCAGGTCTGCGTGGTGGCAAGGTGTGTTCAGTTGACAAGGCAAATGTCCTTGAAGTAACTGAATTGTGGAAGCAAACCGTAACTGACTTGCAGCAGGCACAATATCCAGATATCCAGTTGTCACATATGTATGTGGACAATGCGGCCATGCAGTTGGTGCGTGCGCCAAAACAGTTTGATGTGATTGTAACAGGCAACCTGTTTGGTGATATCTTGTCTGATGAGGCGGCAATGCTGACAGGTTCAATTGGCATGTTGCCATCTGCCTCACTGGATGAAAATGGTAAAGGCATGTATGAGCCTTGTCATGGTTCAGCGCCTGATATTGCGGGCCAGAATGTGGCAAACCCACTGGCAACCATTCTTTCTGTAGCAATGATGCTGCGCTATACATTCCGTGAGGAAACTGCTGCACAGGCCATTGAGGATGCGGTAGGCCAAGTGCTTGACCAGGGCCTGCGCACAGCTGACATTATGGCTGAGGGGATGACCAAGGTCGGTACGGATGCAATGGGTGAAGCTGTGGTGGCGGTTTTAGGCTAAGTAACTTAGGCATCCCAAAAACGCAGCAATCGCTGCGTTTTTTATAACATAAAAAATTAACAGGCTTTGCCCTCATAGCGGATGGAGCGGGCAATCTGCTGCTGATCCAGCTCAAAAATAATTTTGCATTGCAGGTTGAGGTCATAGGCACTGCCTGCATTGCCCATGCTTTGAATGGGAATGTTCTGGGCACCCATCTCGGCGGACTGGGCAATTGGAATGGGAATACGTACAGGACGGATCACCGTATAAACAAGCTGGTTGTTCTGGTTTTGGGGCTGGGCCAGGGTTTGCAGTCCTAAAGGTCTTAAGTCAAGCTGCTGCTGGATACTGCTTGCAGACTGGCCAATGTAAGGTTGTAGATAGTCGGGGAGGCTGGTGTTTCGCTGCGGAGAGGTCATACATGCTGACAGTCCAATGACTGAACAAAAGAATAGGGACCTTGAATTTATCATTATGACGTTCCTTTATCGTATTGATCTTTTTTTATTCAAAGCCAAAGGGCACATCTTGTCGAGTCCATTTGTGTGAACCAATCAAAATATACATACCTATCTGTTTGTAAAGTAATGTTCAATTGACGCAAAATATGCTTAGATATGCCGCATAATTAAGCGATTGGGAAAAACTTGATGCGCAATATAATTTTAGGGTTAATGTGTGGTGCTTTCGCCACATTGAGTTATGCAGATAATTGCGACAAGGCACGTAACACTTATGATGATATTTACTGTACCAATAAAATTTATGCGAGTGCCGATGCTGACTTAAACAAGAATTATCAGCAGTTACGCCAGCAGCTCAATGAGACACAACAAAAGATTCTAAAAAGGGCACAGCTCGCATGGATACGCCATCGCGACGCAAGCTGTACAGATTCACAGCAGAACAGTGTTGATGTGCAATGCCGCCTGACCACAACACAGGAACGCAATCACTGGTTGCTGGAACGTCTTCGTGAGTGCCAAACCGTGGGATGTAAAACCACACGTTTAAGTGAATAATCCCTTGTTTATGCACATAAAAAAAGCCACATATTGATGTGGCTTTTTTGCATTCACTAATTCTTAGCGTGCACGGTAAGTGATACGACCCTTGGTTAAGTCATAAGGTGTCATTTCAACTTTTACGCTGTCGCCTGTCAAAATGCGGATATAGTGTTTACGCATTTTACCAGAAATGTGAGCAATAACTTCGTGACCGTTTTCTAGACGCACACGGAACATCGTATTAGGAAGCGTTTCGGTGACAACGCCTTCGAACTCAATGAGTTCCTCTTTATTGGCCATAGCCTACCTGATGATCAAATTGGAAAGGCGCAAATTATAGTCAATTTATTTAAATTTTACAAGATGGGGCTGTGGCAAAGCTTTGAGTCATCATTTGGAAAAAACTGTCAGACAATCGACGAATTTTTTTAACAAAAGAAGCAGAATAGTGTTGTCAGTTTGGTCAATCAACGTTAATCTAAATTTAGTGTTATTGTCACAATAAAGTATCTACAGGGAAGGGCACTGCGTGGGTCAGTTAACAGATGCATCGGTTGTATTGCGCTTTGGTTATCAGGCGATTCGTAAAGCTGGATTACCAACTGAAGAGATTTTAACAAAGGCAGGTGTCGCACTCAATCAGGTTGATACAAATGCCAGAACACCATTAAGTGCGCAGAACGCATTCTGGATTGCGGCACAGGACGTGAGCAATGACCCAGACATTGGTTTGCATTTGGGGGAGCATTTACCGCTTTATCGTGGGCAGGTGATTGAACATCTATTTATCAGTAGTGAAACTTTTGGAGAAGGCCTGAAACGTGCCTTGGCCTATCAGCGCCTGATCAGTGATGCCTTTGATGCCAAACTGGTGATTGCAGATGGTCGCTGTTACCTAAGCAATGGTGAGCAGTACTGGTCTGACCAATTTGTAAACCGTCATTTTTCTGAATGTGCGATGTCGGGCATTCTTCGCTTCTTTAAATTCATCACCGAAGGGCAGTTTCAGCCAATCTACATTGACTTCAACTTCAATGAGGGTGCGGATGATGATGAATATTTTCGGGTGTATGGCTGCCCTGTCAGCCTGGGTCAAAAAGAAACCCGCCTTTATTTTGATGATGCCGTGCTTGATTATCCATTATGGCAAGCTGAACCTGAATTGCTGCAACTGCATGAGCAGCTTGCAATTGAAAAGTTGCAGGAACTCGCCCGATATGATTTAGTGGGCGAGGTACGCCGTGCCATCGGTTCGACACTGGAAAGTGGAGAAACGACACTGGAAACTGTTGCAGCACAACTCAATATTACGCCACGCCGTTTACGTACCCAGTTGAGTGAAGCCAATACCAGCTTTCAGCAGATTCTTTCCGACTATCGCTGTCGTTTGGCGAAGAAGCTGCTGGCAAACACCAATGAAAGTGTGGAGCGAATCGTTTATTTAACAGGCTTCTCCGAGCCAAGTACTTTCTACCGTGCCTTTAAGCGCTGGACCAATGAAACGCCAGTGGAATACCGTAAACGCAAACAACGTTAGATTTTTTAGAATGACTAAGCCTTATCTTTTATCGATAGGGCTTTTTTATTCAGGCAGGTTTAACCACTGTGGGCCTAGTGGTGGCTGTGGCAAGTCAAACTCTTCAGGATAATAGGCCTGAATAAAGTAAAGTCCGTCAGGTGGGGCGGTAATACCAGCGGCTTTACGGTCCTGTGCAGCGAACATGGTGTCAATATGCTCAATCTCATACAGGCCCTGTCCAATCTCCAGTAAACACCCCATGATATTTCGTACCATGTGGTGTAGGAAACCGTCTGCCTGAATATCAAGAACTAAATAACGGCCATGTTCAAATAGACGACAATGCTTTACATGGCGTACAGGCTGGTTTGATTGACAGGCCGCTGCACGGAACGTCTCAAAATTATGAGTGCCTTCAAACTTGGCCGCTGCCGCAATCATTTTCTCTGTATTTAGCGCATAATAGATATGCGTAACCTGTTTATGCAGTAATGCTGGGCGGTGAGGGGCGTTATACACGACATAGCGATAACGACGTGCAGTCGCCTTGAAACGTGCATGGAAACTTTCATCCATGCACTTGATCCACTGAATTGAAATATCCTTTGGAAGCTGGCTGTTCGCACCCATCAGCCATCCATGGTCAGGGCGGACTGCTTCAGTGTCAAAATGGGCAACCATATTGGTGGCATGCACGCCTGCATCGGTACGACCTGCCCCATGTAATAGGATAGGTGCATTGGCAATTTTACTGAGAACTTTCTCAATGGTTTCCTGAACACTTGCAACGCCTGCCTGTTGGGTTTGCCAGCCACGGTATTGAGTACCACAAAATTCAATACCAATTGCATAACGTTGCATATTTAAACCTCAGTTAATGATGATGCCAATGTTCAAAGCATTGATCATGGGTCGGGTATTTTAAATACATTTGCAATGTTTTTGCATATAAATCGGCATGACTGTGGCAATCATTGATTAAAACCCTGGTAGATTGTATCCATGAACTGACTGCATAACGCTGGTCAAGCTGACCAAAGGTAACTTGACTGCTGACAATGGTCAGGCACTTTTGATGATATAGATCTTCAAACAAGGCCAAAACCTCATCATTGACAGCGATATTGCCTGTTCCAAAACCTTGCAGCACCAAAAACTGTGGGGGTGCAGTCAGAATGTTTTTGAGTTGTAAGATCAGTTGCTGTTGCGGTATTGGCTGTAGCATGAGGTTAAGCACACACAGTTGTGCAGCCTGTGTAATGCGTTCATCCTGTACAATAAACTGATTGGCAGATGTCAGGCATTTCTGGGTAGCAGGGATTCCTGTAAAGGCATCCAGTTCGGTTGTGTGTACTTTCAATGTGGTTTGGGCATGAAAAACCTGTTGGTGGAAAGCAAGATATACACCCGCAGGGAGTTTTAGCACCTGTTCCAGTGCTAAATACAGATTTCCAAGCGCATCGGTGAATTCTCGTGTGTCATTTCCCTCAATATTCAGTAGCGGATACTGGCTTCCAGTAATGATTGCGTGGCATGAATGTCCCAGAAAACGGGCAAGTGTTGCCGCAGCATAACTCAGTGTGTCTGTACCGTGAATAATCACGAAATGCTGGTAATTGTTGTGCTGTAACTGCTGAACCTGTTGTATCAGTTGCAGCCAGTCCATTGCCGTGCATGCGCTACTGTCCTTAATGCTGGGAGCGGCGAAACATTGAACCTGTAAATGAGGGGGAATAATCTTTTCCAGCAAAGGTAAAAAGGCTTGTTCGGGCATTGGCATAAGTGGTTCGCCAATACAGCCAAATGTACCACCCATATAAATTAAAGCGATTTTTTGCATAATCAGAATTTTTGGTATAAAAAAAGCAGTCTATAAGACTGCTTATATTAGACGGGTCAAATTCAGGAAGCTATTTTATTAAGTAACTTTTCTGAACGTTGTTGTTGTTCCGCATTTAGAAGAGCCTGGCTGTTCTTTAACAGTTCCCGTGCTGACTCATAGGCACCGAGCTCAATATATTGTTCAGCCAGTTCAAGGTTAAGCTGTGCTTCATCAAGCTGTTGGAGATCGGGGAATGATTGGGCCAAAGGATCATTGCCAGTTGCGGGTACTTGCGGTGCTGGTTCAATAAATGCTGTTTTAGGTTCAGTCTGGGTAACTGTCTCTGTAACATCAAAGGTGAACTCGGTTTTTTCAGCCGCAGGTGGCGTCTCTAGTTTATTCTCTGATGGTTCAAAATTAAAATCCAGGCTTGGAGCTGGAATATCCTCTGACTTGGTTTCAGTCTGGTTTGAACCGACTTCCAGACTGGATAGGTCGAAGTTTAATTCTGGCTTGCTCTCTACAGTTTTTGTTTCTTCAACTGCTGGAGAGGTGGTGCTTGGTTCTAAATTGAATGAGAACTCAAGTGGCTGCTGTTGTTCTTTTGTATCAACGGGTTCAGCTACAGGACTAGACTCAGCACTTTCTTTCTGTTCAAAAGAAAAGTTGAAATCCAGAGGCTGAACTTCAGGAACTTGTTCAGCAGGTTTCTCCTGTTCAGCGGGTGTGGTGTATTCAGACTGTAAATCATCAAAAGACTGTGTTGCTGGAGTTTGAACCAGTGCATCAAAATCAGCGGTATTGTTCTGAACAGGGGTTGCAGCAGGTGTATGCGGTTGTTGAAAATTACTTGGGCTAAACTCAATTGAGTCAGGCTGTCTGTTTCTTTCATACTCACGGTGTTTGGCTTCAGCGGCTTGCGCAATCTCTTCCAGTTTTAAGGCATGGACATGCTTGATCAACTGATCAGCGGCAAAATCATCTTTTTGTGCCAAATGAATATCAAGCAGGTACAGGTACAGCTCATGCTGGGTATTATCCTGTTTTAAGGCCTGATTGATCTGTGCCTCAGCAGTCTGGTAGTTGCCACTTTGAATTTGCTGTTCAAGTTTCTGGCGCAGACTGTCTGGAATCTGGTTCGTGGATTGTGGGGCGGCTTCCTGTTCTTCACGTGCCAGTGTCGTACGTGAAACTTTTTTTGTAGCTGCTGTTTTAGCTGTCTTGTTGGCACCCGTTTTGGGTGCTGTATTGCCTTGATTGTCACCCCGTTTTTTTAAAACGACTGCAACAACCAGTACAACGACTAGCAGTACAATTATTATAGTTGACATGATCCATACCCCTTGAAGATAGAGCCGCTTTTGTGCAAATTTATGAGAATTTTCCCGTAACCTAGCGTGTTGGCTTTTTAGTTTCCTGTTGCGCTTTCAGTTGTTCCTGTAGCTCTGCAAGCCGAGCATTCAGTAGCTGAATCCGTTGTTCCTTACCACGTAATGCCAATTCTAACTGTGTTACGTTTCTCTGTAATGTAACGGTTTTTTCGCGTGCTGTCATAACTTTTAATGATAAATCTGCACTGGTTTTCTGCTGTAGTGTGTCTTTTTTCGCACTTCCAGTACTGGAATCTTGATTACTTTCAGCAAGCAGGGTCATTTCCGCCTGTTGTAAGCGATATTTGGCTTTTCCTGCTGGTGCACCATGTGGTGTTTGGGCTGCAATTTGATTTGCATTTGGGTTTTGGTGGCTTGGGACAGTGCCCAGATTGAAATTTAAATGAGCACCCTGTCTTAACCGATTGGCATTGCCACCAATAAAGGCATGTTCATTTTGAGCCTTGATCTGGTTCATGACTTTGTACACAGGTTGTTGGGTTTGCCCTGCAATTCTTTGTGCAATGCTCCATAGCGACTCATTACGTCGAACCACATGCTGCTGTTGACTATTTTCAGTTGATGCTGAGGATGGGCTGCTTTGGGGCGATGGCTGTTTAATTGGCTGCTCTTTATTTTTTGCCTGATACTCAGCCACGGTATCCTGCTTTTTTTCCACAAGTTTATTTTCAGTATTTTGGATTGGTTTCTCAGCAGGAATATTTTCATTGGCTGGCTGGGCATTTGCCGCCTGAACAACCGCAGCCTGTTGAACTTCCTGCTTGATTGTTGGTGCAGGAGTTACTGGTTTTTGCTCGGCCACTGCTGTATTGGAAATAGGAGGTGGTGCTGGATTGTTTGCTGCCTGAACAACAGCCGCCTGTTGAACCTCCTGCTTGATTGTTGGAGTGGCTGGCTTTTGCTCAGTCGCCGCTGTTTTAGCTGTCGTTGCTTGTGTATTGCTGGCTGTCTGAATGGTGGTCGTCTGTTCTGCTTTAGCTGGAGGTGCAACCGAGATGGCTGTGACAACAGGCGCTTTGCTCTCTGGAATATTTAATGCAGGAGGAAGAGCAAAGGGTGCGTTCAGGAGTTTTTCCTGTCTTAGGTTTGTTTCTTTTGAATTTGTTGCTGCATTTGCGTTGTAACGTGTACTTTCTGGTAGGTTCAGTGCAATATCTTTTTCACTGACAATGTATTTAGGCGCCAGCGTTTTTTCATTGCTACTTTTAGCTGCTGCAATCTGGGTTTTTTGGCGTATTGGCTGTCTGATATGTTTTAGGTGTGCTGCGCCATTTTCCTGAATTTTAACAATAATGTTCAGCTCGGCGTCGGTCATTGGTCTTGAAGAGGTAATGACAATCACCCCTTCACCCTTGTTGTTACGACGTGTAAAAAAATTAAGGGCGGCGGGTGGCTGGTGTGTTGCACCAAGCATCATCAGGTCTTCTGGCGTTGCAAGGCTAACATCCAGTTTTGAATTGGCATCTGCCTGATGAAAGCTCATTTCTGCATAAAGCAACTCGCCTGGTGCGGACTGGATTTGCAATGGATCAAGTGTGATTGCATAAAGATGTTGCGAGGATAATATGGTTAAAATGGCAATTTTTAATTTGTTATAAATAGTCATCTCGATCCATGAAACAGTGATGTTTTAGTCAATTCAAAAGTATACATTACCGTGATGTAAATGAATTGTAAAATCTTCATCGGCAATCACAAGAAAAAAGCCGATCAACTGTGATCGGCTTTTGATTTTCATCTATTTTTTGCTTAGGCGTTCTTGTATTCCACTAAGATGCGCAGCATGCGGCGTAACGGTTCTGCCGCACCCCAGAGCAGTTGGTCACCCACTGTAAACGCGCCCAGGTATTCTTTACCCATATTCAGCTTGCGCAGACGGCCCACTGGAACAGTTAAAGTACCTGTAACCGCCACAGGAGTCAGGTCAGTCATGGAGGCTTCGCGGGTATTTGGAACCACTTTTGCCCACTGGCTTGAATTGCGGATCATATCCTCAATCTCGTCAAGCGGTACATCTTTCTTTAATTTCAAAGTAATGGCTTGAGAATGACAACGCATTGCACCAATACGAACACAGTGGCCATCAATTGGAACGATTTGCTGGTTACCCAGGATCTTGTTGGTTTCGACCTGACCTTTCCATTCCTCTTTTGACTGGCCGCTTTCCAATTGCTTGTCGATATAAGGAATCAGGGAACCTGCCAACGGTACACCAAAGTTCGCTTTAGGGAAACCCTCACCACGTTGTAAATCAGCAATTTGACGGTCAATATCAAGGATGGCGGATTTTGGATCGTCCAGTAATGCTTTGGTGTTGTTATACAAATAGCCCATGCCTGTGATGAGTTCACGCATGTTTTGCGCACCCGCACCAGAAGCGGCCTGATAAGTCATTGAGGTTGCCCATTCCACCAAATTGTTCTGGAACAGTGAACCCAAGCCCATCAGCATTAGGGAAACGGTACAGTTGCCGCCAACGAATGTTTTAGTGCCATTCACCAAACCATCCTTGATCACATTCAGGTTGACTGGATCAAGCACAATAATTGCATCATCCGCCATACGCAGGGTGGATGCGGCATCAATCCAGTAACCATCCCAACCCTCAGCCTTAAGCTTTGGGAAGACTTCAGAGGTATAGTCACCGCCCTGACAGGTTAAAATGACATCCATTTGCTTCAGGCTGTTAATGTCTGATGCATCCATAAGTGCTGGGGCAGTCTTACCACCAAATGCAGGCGCTTCACCACCTGCATTACTGGTAGAAAAATAGAATGGCTCAATATGAGCGAAATCATTCTCTTCAACCATACGTTGCATCAGGACAGAACCAACCATCCCACGCCAACCGACCAGACCTACTTTCATGTCATTGTGCCTCGGTATGTAAAAAACTTTTAAGGGGTTTGAGTGTATCAAAAGTGCCCGCAACTGCAAGCTTTACCTAAATAAAACCATAATTTTCTTGAGTGGAATAACTTGTTTATATTAGATAGAAAATTGATAAGACCATAACATGATTCAGAAATCCACAACATCAGCAATGAAGTGTAATAAGAGTAGGGCAAAATGATAGCAATTGAGGTTTGTGCGGTGCTGGCGATCTGGTTGAGTGGATGGTCATTGATTCGACGGGATGAGTGGTGGTTTCGGGGGGCTGATTTTCCAAGATTACAGATTCTGTTCGTGGGATTGGTTGCGCTTGCTGGCCTGCTTTTTATTGATGCAGAGTGGACATCCCTTAGGGAGTTACTGCTTTTGGGTGTGATTGCGGCGGTTGCCTACCAACTTAAGATGGTGCTGCCTTATACACCTGTCTGGAAAAAGCAGGTTTTGCATGTGCGTCGGGATCAACTGAATCTTGAGCAGCAAATCTCATTGCTGGTCGCCAATGTGCTTACGCCAAACCATAAATATCACCTGTTGCTGGAACAGATTGACCATTTGCAGCCTGATGTGGTGCTGACACTGGAAACCGACCAGGTTTGGCAGGAGGCATTAAAACCGATTGAAGCGGATTATCCTTACCGTGTTGCAGTGCCTCAGGATAATTTGTATGGAATGCATCTATATAGCCGCTTGCCGTTATCGGACACCGAAGTGAAATTCATCCTGAGTGATGAAACCCCATCCATCCATGCAACAATACGCCTGCGTTCGGGGCTAAGTGTGCAGTTGTACTGTCTGCATCCAAAGCCGCCAAGTCCCACAGAGGCAAAGGATTCCACCTTAAGGGATGCTGAACTCCTGATTGTGGGCGACCAGATCAAGGATATTGATGAGAGTTGTATTGTGATGGGTGACCTGAATGATGTGGCATGGTCAAGAACCACACGCCTGTTCCAGCGGATCAGTGGTCTGCTTGACCCGCGTGTGGGACGTTATTTTATGAATACCTTTCATGCGGATTATCCACTGTTACGTTGGTCGCTGGACCATATTTTCCACAGTACTGACTTTGGTCTAGTTGAAATGAAGCGTTTGCCCCATATTGGTTCAGACCATTTTCCAATCTATGTGGTGCTGCAAACAGGAAAGATATTTGAACAAAAGCAGGAAGAGCTGGAGCAGACAGAAAGTGATGAGGACGAGGCGCAGCAGGCGATTCAGGAGGGCATAGCGAAAGCGGAGCAGGAGGAAAAAGTGGTGGTGGATGAACTTGCCCAGACTCATAAAAGTGCAATCATTAAGAATAATCACTAAACTCTCATGTAAGCATTATCGTACAGTGATTTAGGTCCACAGCGAATAGTCTTGGCCGCTTAAAAGATTTATTCTAAATACATCAGCACAGGGACGCAGGAAAGGATTTCCGATTAAGGATAGCGACGCTGAGATGGAAAAAGCATCATGGATATGATGCATGCTATGGAAGCAAGATAATAAAAATATTGTGAAAGCACAACCTCATTTGCCCGAGTTTTGCAGGATGCGAAACTCGGGTTTTAATTTTCTATTGAGCCACTTTCATTTTTTGCATTGGTTTTCCAGCTGTTGGCTGTTCTGGTGGTGCTGTTTCATTTTCCTGTTCGGTTACAGGTATTTCCTCTTCACCCATTGAGTCCCCAGCTCCATCTGGTCTGGCGGCATCCTCTGGGTCCATGACTTTCTTTGGTTTGAAAATCTTGTCTACTGGAAGTGTGATCTCCAAAGGCTGACAGCGTGTCCAGCGTAAATCGTTGCTTGATGACTGGATACTATAATTGGCTGCTGTATATTTTATTTTCCAACGCTCAGCATCTGACGGTAGTTTGGCATCAAATTCGTAGATGCGGGTTTCATAAGGGCGTAGCACCTGAATACTGTCTTGTTCTGCTGCACATCTTAAATATTGGTCTGACTGAATATGTACATTGCCCAGTTCCGACCATACTTCCACCTGTCGGCATTGTGGTACATGCTCAAATATATAGTTTGGTGTGGTATTTCTCAGCTCAATCTGTAATGGTGTTGCCGCAAGCTCCTGTACAGTGCCTGACGGGATGGGTTGCTTGCTATCAGCATAGATAAATTGCATGGAGCGTTGTATGCCAAGACATTCATCTACAACTGCATCAGGGATGGTCATATAATATTCATAGCTATCTTCATCACCTTTACCATTGCCTGTTGCATCACTGCCTCCAGGTCGGGGTTTCTGTGTGCCTGAACCACTGCCGCCCAGACTGACATTGGCCGCCAGATAATGGTAATCATCGCCACAGGCGGTCAAGGCACTGGACAAACTACAGAACAAAAGCACTAGGCCTAAATTTTTACCTGAATTCATTTTATCCACCCTTATAAATATAAGGTACTTGTAGATTTATTTTTCTATCGTACTGATAGACCCCGAAACGAAATTGATAGTCCGCATCCTGTTTTTCCTGGTCTTGTTCGCAGTAGTGGATGGCGGCATTGAGTAACTGTTTGGCCATGTCCTGCCACAGTTCGAGGCTGAGCTGGCGTAGCGCTTCAATCGACGACATGGTGAGTTTTTCCGCCAGTACAGCCTGTTCCAGATGGGTAAAGCTTTTGTCACTAATAAAGTTGTCAATACCCGCTGCAAGATGATCGCTTAAGTTTGCGGAGAACAGTGCCTTGCTTTCCTGCATCTGGTTGTCTGGTGTAAAGCTATTCTGTTGCAGCACCACATCCTGCCCAACCTGTTGCACCACGCCCAGACGTTGTAGTTCAAACAAAATTGAACGGGGATGTTTCTCGGTTGAGATATGTCTGACCAGCGCCTCAAAACTATTTTCCTCACCTGAGACTGGAATCTGGTGGGGCAATTCAAGGGCAATCCAGCGTGCAATCACCCGTGCAGGGACACTAATGGCATAGGTTGCCTTGGCTGTTTCAGTGAGCTGGGTGGCCTGTTGCCGAAAGGCACTGACATCTTTGCGGTGCAGGCCAGAGAGCAGGCTGACAGCAGAGTCAGTTTTATTCTGCTTGATCCGTCCCAGCTCAGCCAGGGCCTGTTCGTAGAAAACAGGTTTCAGGGCAGCCACAAAATCGGTATAACCCACCCCTGAATGAATGAGCCAATGCGCAATATGCTGCATCATTGGCACAATACTCTCCAACGTGGTTTCTGCGTCTTGGGGAATCACGCCCTGTGTATTTGCAGAGGATTGCTCTATAGCGGCGGTCATTTGCTCGGCTGGTTTTTCCATATCAAAATACCCTAAGCGGTTGATGCACTGAAGCAGGCAAGTGTCTGATCCCAACTACTAAACAGAGGATGGGAATGTCTCGGCACCAGCATTGTCAATATTAAAATGAGTAAAAGAGACACTGATGGATACATCTAAACTTTCCACACAGTGCCACCAACCCAATGGAATGAACAAGGCCTCTCCCTCATTCAGCACACATTCAATTCTGCTGCTCTGTGCAAATTCGGGAAAGGATTCCACGAGATTTACGGCATGAGGATCAGCAATTTTACTGAACACCGCAACATCATTGTACAAATGGGCGACTTGCAGGGCTGGAATGAGGGTGACCTTTTTCCTGCCATAGACCTGAACCAGAACGTTATTGGTTAAGTCATGGTGCAGGGGGGTAAATGCACCCTTGGGGCCAAACCAGATAAAGCTGCGATCTGTCATCTGTGTGTGGTCGGTATAGCCATTAAAATGTCCAATATCCCTAAATAGCTTGGTCAGACTGGATTGGCTGGCTTTGGCATTATTCGCCGTCATGTAAAAATTATTGGAATGATCGGTTTGGGTGACAAGGTCAACATAGTCCCGCATGGTCATTTTGGTTTTGTGTCGGATGGAGTTTCTTTCAAAGAGTGGGTCCTGTTCACGGTTAAACTGGACCTCAATCTCCTGATCACCCACTACCTGCTGAAAATAGGCGGGTGACCAGTTTGTCAGCGCTGGCCAGTGATCAATCGCATGCGTCAGGATAACGGGTAAATTTCTGCTGTAATAATGCTGAATAAAAAAATCAAAAGACGGAATCTTAATACGTGTAATCTGTTGGTATTCAGGGTTGAGTCGTGCAAAGCGGTCTAAGGTATCCAATAGCCAATTTCTCTTTTTGACTAAAAAGTGCTGTTGCTGGGCAATCTGAAAATAGGGGTCCTGTTTAAGTTGCAGTAATTCCTGAGTGATGGCTTTTTCACTGAGACCCTGAGCCTGAAGTGTTTGATAAATATCTATTTGAGCTTTTTTTTCAAGAACCGCCTGAGCCAGCCATTTTTTCTGTTCGATACTGAAATGGACGGTGGACTCAGCAGGACTTGCTATCCCAGTCAATGACTCCTGCGGTCCAGTAAAAGTTTCATCTGTCTCAAGTGTAATCAGGCCCTCACGCAGCAAAATATTGGCAAGCTCCACAGGGTTGCAGCCACGTTCAAAGTTTTCTTCCAGCCATGCACGCCATTCCTCTGGTAATGCATTGAATTGTCTTATTAAGTTTTGCTGAACATCCATGGCTTTTGACCTATCAATACAACGATTTGACCTTTTGTCTAGGGGCTGTTGACATTTCACCTTGCGAGCTTTCAGCTCTCATTGCGACAGAGGACATTTTTTAGACGGTACAAGGCATGTTTTGCGTAACTTAGTGATTCTAAGTAAGCAAGACATAACGCAGTAGCGGCAAAAAATGTCCCTGTCCCGCAGGGTTATGGCTAAAACTACCTCAAACTTCGTTATGAAACTTGGTAAGGGAATGCCCTTACCTACGTCTCATGCCTTGTTTGAGTTGTTTAGCCTATAACGCAATGCATGGCTGAAATATCAACAGACCCTAAATTTAAGCATAAAAATATTTGCACTCAAGCAGAAAAGTGTTAAATTTTCACAGACAATATATGTGAAAATTTCACACAGAGGGCAATATGATGAAAAATATATGGACTCAACTTGCGATTGGCATGACATGCGCAGCTTTGGTGGGATGTAGTGGAAGCTCATCTTCCAATAACACCCCTACGCCGACTCCAACCCCCACACCGACTCCAACCCCTACGCCGACTCCAACCCCCACACCGACTCCAACCCCTACGCCGACTCCAACCCCTACGCCGACTCCAACCCCCACACCGACTCCAACACCCACACCGACTCCAACTACCGTTGCGGACCGTTTTGTGGGAACATGGATGGCTGGGCAGGGGGCTTGTATCAATGGTTCTGGCTTAAAAATGAATATTGTTAAGATGGCTGACAATAGCGTCCGTTTTGTCAATGAAACGGTAAAATATGCGAATGCAAAAGACTGTACAGGTGAACTTTCCCCAAGCTACAAACAGCCAAGTGAGTTTAGTTTGGCGACTGAGATTGGGGCAGCACAGACCATACAAAGTTCCAGCTTTAATCAGGCACAATGGCAACTTGAAGTAGGGGGTAAGTTGGGGAGCAAACAGCCTATGGTGTTTGGCTTCAAAAATGCAGATCAGTTCTGTCTTGTGCCCACAGATCAGCCGAATGATATTCATGCTTACTTGCAACAAGTTGATTTTAGTCGGGTGAATACCTGTTATACCCGTAGTGCTCCCTCTTTAAGCCAGCAAAAGCCACAGCAGATTGTTGCAACCGCAAGTTATCGTTTCGGTGATAATCAAACGGCATGGGCAGATGTTCTGAACCAGTTGAATGACCAGGGTCGCCAAGGCTATGCACTCATTACACCGTCAGTTGCATTAAAAAATCCAGAGGGAAGCAACAGCATCTACAAAAACTTATATGTGAAAAATAACGCCTCACAGGATACCTACACCTATACCACAGCTGATGTAAGCACCAATATTGTCGCCAGCCGTTATACACTTTGGTTTGATGAACTGAAAAAGCAGGGTGCGTTGGGCTATCTCTACAAGCTATCTTTTGGAGAAACCTCGAATAATACCCGCAAATATTTATTTGTAAAAAATGACCAAAAACCAGCGACCTATAGTTATGAAAATCGTTTTATAACAGATACGACCAGAGCCAATATTCTGGCTGCATTTAATGACATGGGCGCAAAAGGCTGTAAATTAATTGATGCAGGTTCTACCTATACCAATAATGGTACAAGTAATGGCACATTTTATGTGACCACCTGTGCAAACAGCAGCACGCATCATGGCATCTATAACTACCGTTATTTCCAGGTTGAACGTAATATTCCATTTAATGCCGAAGATGTGGCGAAGCTGGAAAAACTATTAAAAGAGCAGGCAGCAGAGGGTTACCGTCTGATTGACAAGGATAACAGTATTGGGTTTGGAATTAACACCAAGGGATATTTGTTTGAGAAAGATAGCGAAAACACAGGCGCGGTTGAATACAAACTTTATGCGGACGATGCGGTAGATAGTTCAGAAAGCGTTTATGGGGTTGAAAACCGTATTCAGGATCAGGGTAAATTGGGGTGGTTCTTTGCAACGAGTTTGGGTAGAGCGTATAGCAATGCACCAAGTCAGTATGATTTAACCACGGGTGTGGTTTTCCCTAAGTAAACTATTATTTTAAAATGAAAAAATCTGTGCTTTCGGGCACAGATTTTTTTATGGCTAATAGATTTTTTCGTAACCCTCAGCCCGAGTTTTAAAACGGCGATGGAACCACATCCATTGTGTTGGTGCGATTCTAAGCTGGGCTTCAATAATCTTGTTCACGCGAACAGCATCATCCATTTCATCCTCACTTGGCATATTTTCAACCATTGGCTCAATCAGCACTTTGTACTGAGGATTGCGGATATCACCATAACGGTAGAAATAAAGGGGAATGGCAACAGATTTGGAAATTTTTAACAGGCGACGATGTGCAGTCACCGTTGCGGCAGGAACACCAAAGAAAGGAGCCATCACCCCTTGCTTTAAACCAAAATCCTGATCGGGACTATACCAGATTGCACCGCCATCCTTGAGCCTGCGAATCAGGCCACGCATATCATCATGGTCAATTTGGTGCTGGTAAATAGTGGCACGGCAACGATAAATCAGCATATCCAGCATGGGATTGTTTTGTGGACGATAAACCACATCGGGCTCAAAGTATTGCGCACAGATATAACCGCCTGCATCCAGCAGGGTACTATGTGTGCCAAGCAATAAGATGCCTTTACCCTGTGCTTTGGCATGGGTAATGTGTTCCAGACCGTCAATGCTATGACGACCTTTAAACCATTTCGGACAGTACCAGGCATTCAGTGTCTCAAACACACCCAGCATCATATCCACAAATACCTGCTTCGCCTGTGCTTCAACCTCGGCAGGTGACCATTCGGGAAAACACAGTTCCAGGTTTCTAAGCGTGGTTTTACGGCGTGACTTGAGTAAATGCCAGCACAAGGCAGCCAGGCTATGTGCCAGTCGCCATTGAATTGCCCAAGGCAGGATTGCCAGTAGCATGAGAAAGCTGATGGCGATCCAGATTTTCCAGTATTTGGGTAATAGGAATTCCCATTGAAATTCGCCAGGTATATAAGACTGCTGTTGACTCATAAACTTATAAATATGAATGACATTGAATTTTGCAGCAGTGTAGCATGAACTTGGTTTTGCAACTTTAAATATGGCTTTAAACCCAGACTGTTTTATATTAAGACATTGATGGGTGATCATCAGAACAGGAGCATATTTTGAAAACCATAAGAATTATCAAGGGTGATATTACCCAAGTTGCTGTAGATGCGATTGTTAATGCGGCAAACACCTCGCTTTTAGGTGGTGGTGGTGTGGATGGCGCAATTCATCGCAAAGGCGGGGCTGAAATCCTTGAGGAATGTCAAAAGATACGCGCCAAGCAAGGAGGCTGTGGGGTGGGAGAAGCTGTGGTTACCACTGCTGGAAATCTGCCTGCTCAATATGTCATTCATACCGTTGGGCCAACATGGCGCAAAGGTGAAAATAATGAAGCGATTTTGCTGGAAAATGCTTATCGCAACAGCTTTAAACTGGCTGAAAGCTTGCAGTTAAAGACAGTTGCCTTTCCCAACATTTCAACTGGCGTGTATCGGTTTCCAAAACAGGCTGCGGCGCAGGTTGCCTTAAGAACGATATGTGAGGAACTAAACAAGGGGCAGTCAGTACAGGAGGTGATTTTTGTCTGTTTTGATGATGAGAACCTTAAAATCTATCAGGAAATTAAAGCTGATTTTTTATCACAAGATATTGAAATCATGTAAATAGAAAGTGGGATGGCAATCACACCAATTAATTGATTAATTAAAGTGGGGTGATTGCCATCGTCATACAAAATGAATAAGTACCCTATTTAGAAATGGTACTTTTCTTTAATTTCCTTTAGACAGGTTCTCCAACGTATCCCAACGTTCCAGTTTTTCCAGCATTATTTCCTCAATTTCGGCTAAACGCTGGCTGGCTTTGGTGGCTGTTTCCGCATCTTTTACAAACCACGACCCATCAGCAAGTTTTGCAGAAAGCTCAGCCTGTTCCTTTTCCAGTTTCTCAATTTCAGCAGGAAGCTGTTCAAGCTCACGCTGATCCTTATAACTGAGTTTGACTTTTTTCGGTGCAGTCGCAGCCAATGCTGCTGCCTCTGCTTTGGCCTGCGCCTTTTTCACATCGCTTTTTTGATCAACCACTTTCTGGTCAGGACGTTGTTCCAGATAGTCTTGATAGCCACCGATGTATTCATCAATATTGCCCTTGCCATCAAAGACCCAGGTTGAGGTCACGACATTGTCCATAAAGGCACGGTCATGCGAGATTAGCAACAGAGTGCCTTTATACTCAGACAGCATTTCTTCCAGCAATTCAAGCGTTACCATATCCAGGTCGTTGGTCGGCTCATCCATCACAATCAGGTTTGATGGTTTAAGCAAAAGTTTTGCCAGTAGAATACGGTTTCGTTCACCACCAGACAGTGCCTTTACTGGGGTACGGGCACGTTCTGGTGAAAATAAGAAGTCTTGCAAATAGCTATAGATATGGCGGCGGTTACCATTGACATCAACAAAGTCAGAACCCTCTGAAACATTTGCCATCACCGTTTTTTCAAGGTCCAGCGCATTGCGTAACTGGTCAAAATAGGCGATTTCGAGCTGTGTACCTGTCTTGACTGAACCACCATGTTCGATTTCACCTAAAATGGCCTTGATCAAGGTGGTTTTACCCACGCCATTGTCACCAACGAGACCAATACGGTCTCCACGCAACACGATTGCGGAGAAATCCTTAATCAGTGGCTGTTCATTATAGCTAACACGTAGATGTTCAATTTCAAACACCAGCTTGCCTGAGCGATTGGCTTCCTGAGTTGCCATGCTGACTTTGCCCTGTTGGGAACGACGTGCTTTTGATTCTTCACGTAAGGCTTTTAGGGCACGGACACGCCCTTCGTTACGGGTACGACGTGCCTTGATGCCTTGACGAATCCAGGCTTCTTCCTCAGCAAGCTTTTTGTCAAATAAAGCATTTTGTTTTTCCTCTGCCTCCATTTGCTGTGCTTTGAGGTCGAGGTAACGTGAATAATTGCCCTCATAACCACGCAAAACACCACGATCAAGCTCAACAATACGTGTTGCAATGCTGTCAACAAAGGAGCGGTCATGCGAGATAAACAGTAAAGTAAGATTATTCTGGTCGAGCAGGAATTTCTCCAGCCATTCGATGCTTTCAACATCCAGATGGTTGGTTGGTTCGTCCAGCAATAACACATCAGGCTGGGTCAGTAGGGCACGGGCAAGCAACACACGGCGCTTACGTCCACCAGACAAGTCAGCCAGATCGGCATTTGGATCAAGTCCCATTTTACCCAAAATGGTGTTGACCTTGTTTTCCAGTGCCCAGCCATCCAGTTGGTCGAGTTTGTGCTGGAGCATGCCCATACGGTCACAGGCTTCCATATCGCCCAGAACACAGGCATCGCTTGCCTCATGGTATTCTTTTAATACGCTTGCTGCTTCGCCTGCGCCATCGGCAACAATGTCGGCCACCTTACCTGAATCCATTGGCACATCCTGTGCCAGCATGGAAACGGTTAAACCATTTTGAATCGAAACTTCACCTGTATCGGGTAATAGGCTTCCCTCAATCAGTTTTAATAAAGTAGACTTACCCTCGCCATTACGACCGATTAAACAGACTCGTTCGCCACGCTCCAGATTAAAGTTCGCGCCGTCGAGTAGGGCAGGTCCGCCAAATGCGAGATGGACATCCCTTAAAGTAATATAGGCCATAATGTTTCCTAAAAGCTCAGATGAGGTCTGAAATGACTAAACCAAAAAATTTTGATGATCACGCGTCATTTTCCGCACCCATTGAAGATTTGCAAGTGCGAATTGCATTTTTGGATGATTTAGTTGAGCAATTGAATCAACAGCTCGCCATTCAGACACGTGAAATTGCTGATTTAAAAAAACAGATGCAGTTGTTGTACCAGCGTGTTGAGGCATCCGATCTGTCTGATGGAATAGCCCCTTTTGATCCCATGAGTAATAAACCGCCGCATTATTGATAAAATAAATTTGAAAAGTTAAAGTGATGAAATTAGGGGATTTTGTATTTAGAGATAAAAATGAAGAAAGTTTTGCTCTTGGATATTGAAAATATTCATAAAACTGAAAAAGAGCTATTACATTTATTGAAAACTTATGCTTGTGTATATTTAGTTTACGCAAAATCACCTGTGACTTTAAGTTTAGATGCATTGATTAAATTTTCTCCTTTTGTCGTGGAGAAAAAATTAGTTGTGATTAAAATGCCTAAAATTGGTAAGGATGCTGCTGATTTTGGTTTAGCATTTTTAGCAGGACAACTTTCAATTCAGATGGATAAAACAGCAACTTGTTTTGATGTGATGTCTAATGATGGGGCTTTAGAATATATTGTTGATTTACTGAAAATAATGGGTTTTCAATCAACTCAAATAAAAACATTAATTGAACAACCAAAAGAAACATTGAAATCTGATTTAAATGAAGAAATTTCGACGATTATTCCTGATATTACTCAATTTTCCCAACGTCCACATTTAATGATTTTTAAAAAGTTCTGTGAATATTTGGCAAAAATTCCAACCAATAAACCCACAAAAATTGAGAGTTTGAAAAATACAATTCGAACAAAAGTACAGGTGGAACATATTGATGAAAATTTAATTTTTAGTTTGTTGTTAAACTATAAAATAATTCAGAAAGATGAACTCAAAGTAATTTACATTGAAAACAATCTTCATACATGGGCAAATTTAATTCTGCCTGAAGATATTGGGAGGGAACCTCAAAAAGAAAAAATAGTTCAACTGGACAATGTGGTGAAAGAGAAATCTACTTTACCTGAACTTTTACAACGTAGACAGGCATTACAACAAAAGCATGAATATACCTTTACAGAAAAACCGACACTGACGGAACTGTTACGACGACATGACCCTCGTTTTAAGCAAGCTCTTTGAAGTATAAAACGGACTTGCCTTTTAACTTAAACTTATGTAACGCTAATAAAAGGAAGTTGTAGGCGGCTTTATGAGTAATATTGGAATTTGGATCACGGTTGCGATTGTACTGTTTGTACTTGGCTCTATTTTTGGCTTACGTGTCAGTCCACGGGAAAAGGCGCTTGGCATGATGCGTGAGCAGGCCCGTAAGATGGGGCTGCATCCACGTTTGATTGTGGCACCAGAATGGACAAAAATTCCAATGGCATCGGAAAAACGTGCCAGCATGGTGGCTTATTATAGTGTACTGATTCCAGATGCACGTTTGGCACTCATGCGGGCTAGGGTAGTGGATGGAAAGCTTCAGGTGGTGCAGGGTGATCAGAAATTTAATGATTTAACCATTGCATTAAAAGGAGTTTATGCTATTGATATGCAAGCGAACTGTGTCGGACTGTACTGGGATGAGGAAACTGACCTGAGAGCCACACAACTCGATGATATGAAAGCTTATTTACATGAATTGGCACAACGCTAATTCATTGATTGATTATAGGAAAAACGATTTATTATGGCGAATACTCCACGCTCTGCTTCAGAAAGCACAGCAGCTCCCACATCTGCTGCAAAAAAACGTGCCTTGGTGATTGTGGAGTCGCCTGCAAAAGCGAAAACCATTAATAAATATTTAGGTTCACAATTTGTTGTCAAGTCATCAGTGGGTCATGTGCGTGACCTACCTACAGGTGGTGGTGCAAAATCGACTGAAAAGAAGCCTGCGACCCGTACCAAGTTAACCGAAGAACAAAAAGCTGAAAAGGCTCAATCGGCACTGATCAACCGTATGGGTGTCGATCCAGAACATGACTGGATTGCCCATTATGAAGTACTGCCTGGCAAGGAACATGTGGTTGCTGAACTCAAGAAGCTTGCCAAGGATGCGGATGCCATCTATCTCGCAACGGACTTGGATAGGGAAGGAGAGGCAATTGCCTGGCATCTACGGGAAGTGATTGGTGGCGATGACAGCCGTTACCATCGTGTCGTCTTTAACGAAATCACCAAAAATGCCATTCAGGAAGCGTTTAAACAGCCAACACGTCTGGATTTGAACCGTGTCAATGCACAACAGGCACGCCGTTTCCTTGACCGCGTAGTGGGCTTTATGGTTTCGCCGTTGCTGTGGGAAAAAATTGCCCGTGGTTTATCGGCAGGTCGTGTTCAATCAGTTGCGGTAAAACTGGTAGTAGAACGTGAACGTGAAATTCGTGCCTTTATTCCAGAAGAATATTGGCAAGTTTTTGCAGACACGCTATCAAAGAAAGATGACATTCGTCTTGAAGCAGTTAAACAGGCAGGTAAAACGCTTAAACTCAAGAATAAAGCAGAAACTGATGCGTTGTTAAACGTATTAAAAGATGCTGAATATAAAGTGGCACTGCGTGAGGATAAACCGACCAAGGTCAATCCAAGTGCGCCATATATCACCTCGACCCTGCAACAGGCGGCCAGCACACGTTTAGGTTTTTCGGTGAAGAAAACCATGATGCTAGCGCAGCGTTTGTATGAGGGTGGCTTTATTACCTATATGCGTACTGACTCAACTTTTTTGAGTGATGACGCGGTGAATATGGTGCGTAACCATATTCAGCAAAATTTTGGTGAAAAATATATCCCAGCCAAACCAAATCGTTATGGTAACAAGGCGGGCGCACAAGATGCGCATGAAGCAATCCGTCCATCGGATGTTGGATTGACTGGGGATAAACTTGCAGGTGTGGAGCGTGATGCACAACGTCTGTATGACTTGATCTGGCGTCAGTTTGTTGCCTGTCAGATGACACCAGCAGAATATCTATCTTCAACCCTGACTGTTGAAGCGGCAAATGTTGAGTTAAAGGCAAAAGGTCGTACTTTGGTATTTGATGGCTTTACCCGCGTTCGTGGGGCCAATAAATCTGATGATGATATTTTATTGCCTGCGGTAAAAGTGGGCGAAGTGCTCAAGCTGGAAAAACTTGACCCAAGCCAGCATTTTACCAAGCCACCTGCGCGTTTTACCGAAGCCTCCTTGGTTAAAGAGCTGGAAAAACGCAGTATTGGTCGTCCATCAACCTACGCCGCGATTATTTCCACGATTCAGGAACGTGGTTATGTGAAACTTGAAAACCGTCGTCTCTTTGCAGAGAAGATGGGTGAGATTGTTACTGACCGTCTGGATGAAAGTTTTAACAACCTGATGAATTATGCGTTTACCGCAGATTTAGAGGGACAATTAGACCGTGTGGCGACAGGTGAACGTAACTGGAAAGAATTGCTGGATACGTTCTATGGTGACTTTAAAAAGCGTTTGACCAATGCACAAGGTGAGAACGGCATGCGCCGTAATCAACCTATCGAAGTTGCAGACGTGGCTTGTCCTGAATGTTCTCGCCCCATGCAAATTCGTACAGGCACAACAGGTGTATTTTTGGGATGTTCAGGTTATAACCTGCCACCCAAAGAACGTTGTAAGGGTACATTGAACTTAACGCCTGTCGAGTCTTTGGCTGCATTGTCTGATGATGATGGTGCTGAAACAGCAGACCTGATGTCAAAACATCGCTGTCCTAAATGCGGTACTGCAATGGACAGCTATGTGGTGGATGGCGGTCGTAAACTGCATGTCTGTGGTAATAATCCAGACTGTGATGGCTACGAAGTTGAAGAAGGTGAATTCAAGATCAAGGGCTATGATGGCCCAACCATTCCATGTGATAAGTGTGATGGTGAAATGCAACTGAAAACAGGCCGTTTTGGTCCGTATTTCGCCTGCTCAAGCTGTGACAATACCCGTAAAGTATTGAAGAATGGTCAGCCTGCGCCACCGCGTGTTGACCCAATCAAAATGGAACACCTACGCTCAACCAAACACGATGATTTCTTTGTCTTGCGTGATGGCGCGGCTGGTTTATTCCTTGCAGCAAGTAAATTTCCGAAAATTCGTGAGACCCGTGCACCGAAAGTGGCTGAACTGCGTAGTGTTGCTGATCAGCTTGATCCGAAATATCAGTTTTTACTGGAAGCACCAGATGTTGATCCTGAGGGTAATCCAACTGTGGTGAAATTCAGCCGTAAGAATCAGGCACAATATGTCGGGTCTGAAACTGCTGAGGGCAAGCAGACCAAGTGGAGTCTGGTTTTCCAAAATGGAAAATGGGTTGAAGCGTAATTGTTGACTTCAAAAAAGATGCTAGCAATTGCTAGCATTTTTTATGAAGCAAATAAAAAGAAAAGATTTTATTGAGATGAAAACGATGTGGAAGAATATTCGGGTTGCATGTTTACTGGCTGTGCTGTTAATTGTGGCAGTCAATGCTTATCGTGACCAAAATCAGGATTGGAATCAGCCGATAAATATTCTTTTGCATCCGATTAATGCAGATGGTTCAGTGGCAGCACAACGGTATATTCAACAATTACAGCAAGATGATTTTACTGAGGTGAAGTATTATTTAGGGAAAAATAGCCAGCAATACCGAGGGCAAAGTAGTTATTTTATGGTTCAGTTAGGGCGTGAACTCTATCAAGTACCTCCTAAAATGTCAGAACAACCAAGTATTCTGAACAATATTTTATGGAGTTTAAAGTTTCGATTTTACGCATGGAAACAACATCAGGCTGTGGATGGTTCACCAAGCTTAACTTTATATTTAAATTATTATGATCCAAAACAAGTCAAACAGCTAAAACATTCTACCGCTTTGGAACGTGGGCGGATTGCCTCTGTGAACTTGTTTGCTTCACAAAAACAGGCACAGCAGAACAATGTGGTGCTTGTACATGAGTTACTCCATGGCTTTGGCGCGACTGATAAGTATCATTTAAATACGGGTGAACCTATCTTCCCAATCGGTTATGCACAGGCAGATAAGCAGCCTTTGTATCCACAAACTGAGGCGGAAATCATGGGGGGAAGTATCCCTCTTTCAGAACATAAAAGTAAAATGCCGAATGATTTGGAACAAACCGTGATCAGTGTGCTGACTGCCCAGGAAATTGGCTGGATCAAGTAAATTGTGGATAAATTTTGACTTATCCATATCTTGTAAAACAACAAGCTCAATAAAAAATTATGGAATAAAACACTGGTTTTTCAACATTTTGTCATGAATTGTCAACATGCCTTATACAGAATTAGATCTAAAACACGCTCAATATATACATAGCACATTGATGATAAAAGAGTAAATCATGATGAAAACGGTGGGTAATGATCTGGTTCGCAATCAGCTACACGCTGATCGTAAATGGTATCTGTTATTGGGTGTCTTGTTAGTTATTTTCGGTTTGGTTCTTTTAGCCGCTCTACCATTCGCAACATTATCCGCCGTACTGCTGTTCGGTGTATTGATGATGTTGGGCGGTATTCTGCATTTTGTTGCGGCATTTACGGTGTTTAAGGGTGGTACACGCTGGTTGTGGGCATTGTTTGGTGTGTTGTATTTGGTAGCAGGTTACTTTGCGTTTACCACACCTGTAATTACCGCTGTTGTGTTGACCAGCTTTTTGGCAGTTGCCTTAATTATTGCGGGGATTATCCGTAGCGTAAACGCATTTATCCTGAGACCGATTTCAGGCTGGGGATGGGTGCTCTTCTCAGGCATACTCACCCTGTTAACAGGTATCCTGATTTTATCATCACCTGATTCACCATTCTGGGTATTGGGAATGTTCCTTGCGATTGATATTTTATTTCAGGGGATCAACTATCTGAGTTTTGCAGGGGCGATTAAGCAATTACCCCATAGTTCAACCACAGTTTAATGGTTCAATTTAAAAGTAAGGGCATGTGTCACACATGCTCTTTTTGTTTTGTAGCAGAAAATATCTCTCCTGCTTTAGTCTGTTAAAATAGCACTTCGTTTTTAATTGACCGCTTTTATGACGCTTGCCAAGCTAATTGATGAACTGAATCCACAACAAAAACGGGCTGCCACCACGACTGCACAAAACTGTCTGGTGCTGGCAGGGGCAGGTTGTGGCAAGACCAAAACCATTGTGGCAAGGGCAGCGTATTTAATTGACAAAGGTTTGCCAGCACAACAGATCCAGATTTTGACCTTTACCCGCCGTGCAGCCAGTGAAATCGTGACCCGAGTTGAACAGCATATGGGCGTGCAGGCAAAAGGTTTGCGTGCCTCGACTTTTCATACTTTTTGTATTTACCTGCTGCGCCGTAATCCAAAAGTATTTGGTCTGACCCAGTTCAGCATTATTGACCGAGATGATCAGTTGCTGATGTTTCGCCTGTTGCGTGGCAAGGATAAGGGCAATGTGTTGCCGAAAGCAGCCGAGCTGTGTGACCTATATTCCTATGCCCGTAATACCAAGACCAAACTATCAGAGGCCTTGGTTGAACAGTTACCCCAAGCCATCGAATATAAAACACAAATTGCTGAATTGATGAAAGCCTACGAACAGCGTAAGCAAGAACGTAATTTTCTGGATTATGATGATATTCTGGCGATTGTGGCAGTGCATTTACAGAATTCACCTGAGTTGGTGAATTGGGTCACTGGTTTCTGTTCGGCACTGTTAGTTGATGAAATGCAGGATACCAACCCACTGCAATGGGCCTTACTACAACCTTTGATTGGTAAAGTGAAACTGTTTTGTGTTGGGGATGATGCGCAGTCCATTTACGGCTTCCGTGGCGCTGACTTTGAAAATATTCATCACTTTAAAGAGTGTGTACCCGATGCTGAAGTGCTGACGCTGGAAATGAATTATCGTTCCACACAAGGCATTCTGGATTTATCCAATTGGTTATTGCAACAAAGTCCGATTGAGTATGGCAAACATTTACAGGCCTATCGTGGTCAAGGTTTAAAACCACAACTGCATATCTTGAGTAATGAGTTTGAGGAAGCCAACTGGATTATTCAGGATTTAAATCAGCGACATAGTCAAGGTGCTGCTTGGGCTGAACATATGGTGTTATTACGTTCAGGATTTAGCGGTCGTTATCTTGAGGGAGCGTTAATTGCGGCGAATATTCCATATCGTTTTATTGGTGGAGTGAAGTTGCTTGAATCAGCGCATGTCAAAGACGTGTTGAGCTTACTTCGCGTTAGTGTCAATCCACAGGATGATCTAGCCTGGATGCGTTTCCTGACGCTCTGGGATGGGGTGGGTGATGTCGGTGCCAGTAAATTGGCGCAGGAACTCATTCAACTGCCTGATATCGAGGCACGTTGTCAGCGCTTGGAGCGACATGGCAAAGTACCACAACAAGCGATTTTAATCTTGATGCAACTGGATGTATTGCAACAGCATGTTGAAGCCTGCATTGGTCTGGCCTTGGATGCCTTGAATGAACAACTGGAAAATAATTATAAAACTAAAGATTGGTCACGTCGTGTCAAAGACTTTGACTTGGTCAAGCAACTGGCACGCAAGCACAGTTCGCTTGGAGAATTCCTCGAGGAATATGTACTTGATCCGATTTCTGTTTCAGAAATTGATAAAACTCCAGATCAGGACCTGGTCACATTGATTACCATCCATTCAGCCAAAGGGGCTGAACAAAAGGTCTGTTATGTGCCGCATGTCTCACCCACACAATATCCGCATGCGCGGGCACAGGGTGACTTTGATGATGTGGAGGAGGAGCGTCGAGTGCTTTATGTTGCCTTAACCCGTGCGGAAAATGAGCTGATTTTGACCAAACAGAATTTAAATTTATGGTCACATGATCAGTATGATGAGCTGGGTAGAAAAATAGAAAGCTATTTCCTTAATGATTTACCTCAGGATTTGGTCGATATTCGGATTCATCGTGATATTCCACGTGCCTATGGTCAAGCCAGTCGCTCCCGTTCAACTGCAATCAGTTTAGGTTTTGGGATTGATTTGGATTAAACTAGACGGATTCATTTTTTGATTCACCTCTTTAAGCGTGAATCATCTTTTAGGTTTTAACATGAAAATTTTAGTTCGTAATTTAGACCGTGGCGTAACCGATGCAGAAGTGCTCGACCTATTCAAAGCATATGGCGCAGTCGAATCCTGTGTGGTGGTCAAGGATGCTGCAACAGGCAAGTCGAAAGGCTTTGGTTTTGTGGAAATGCCAAATCCACGTGAGGCGGTTAAGGCTGTTAAAGGCCTAAATACCTTGAAAGTGAAAGGCGCTGGTATCCGTGTGAAAATAGCGGAAGACAAAGCCTAAATCCAGATGTTAAAGCAATATACCGCTTTATCCATTGTCACACCGAATGGTGGGCGGATTGTACAAGGGCTAAAGACCCTGGAGGTTCGCTCATGGCAACCTGAAAGCTTTCCATTAAAAAACCTGGTTATTGTTGAGAATCAAAACTTCCTTTTGAATGATGGTGATGAGGAAGCGGGATTGGCAGTGGCGCTGGTTGACATTGAATCAGTGCATCCGTGGCAGCCAGACGAAATGGAGGCTGCCTGCGCCTCCTATTGGGCTGAGGGATATTTTGCCTGGGTGATCAGTAATGTACGGCCTTTTGCTGAACCGATTGAGGTCATGGCTAAACGAAAGCTATATAAAATTGAAGTATAAATAACAAGGTATAAAAATATGTACAAACTTTTGATGGGTTTATTATTTTTCTTCATTTTACAAAATAGTTTTGCAATGCCTGACTATCGGGCAGAAATGAGAAAAAAACTACAAGACCAAAAGGTATCACAATTTAATTTTGAAGATGCTTCAGTGTCAACTGTGACCCATTTGATTAGGCATGAGTTTGGTATCAATTTTAGTTTTGATGCAAATGTAGACCAAAACAAGACAGCCCCTATTCGCCTAAAAAATTCTAATTTTTTACAGTTTTTAGAAGTAGGACTAAATAAGCTTGACATGAGCTATCAGGTCGTAAGTCCAAATAGTATTAGAATTATGGCTAAAGCACAGCAGTTAAAACCCTTTCTTAATTCTCCTCCACAACTGTGGTCAGACCATAAACAATTAAACCTGTCAGTGGGAGCATGTGCGGATAAGGGATATAAGGTATTACAGAAGCTTGGTTTTTCAAAAATTGTGCAAAATCAATTTAATGTTTATGGTAATTTTCAGAATAACCGTGCTGCGGTGAAATGTGTAGATCAAAATCAGCAATCTTTTGTATATGCCATGGTGGCAGGGGAAGATGTAAAACAGGTTGAAAAGCTCCGTAATGCGATTATGAAAGAACTATAATCTGAATAAATTTGCATATTCAAAGAGAACAATTACTTCTACAATACATTAAGGTCTTTTGAATGAAATAGACCCAAGTAAATGCTTGACTGAAAGGAATGTGTTATGTCCCGTGTTGCCCGTTACCATGCTGATCGCACCAATCAAAAACTGTATTTTGCCCGACTCGCATGTCAACAAGCTGAGCAAACTGAACATATCCAACAGGCACAGGCCTATCGTGAGGCTGCGGTTTTCCATTTGCATGGAGCGATTCTAGCTTTTTTGCAGGAACTGGTGCGCTACTACCGCTTAAATGATTTACAGCCGACCTTTAAATCCATTGAGGAACACATGGCGGACAAGGGGCAGGTGTCGCCAGAAGTGCTGGTGTTGCAGCAACTGGCGAAAGATGGTTTTATTGCCGAATTAAAACGTGCTTACCGCATGTGTCAATACGCACCAGAACCAACAGCACCAGAGCCTGAAAATGAGACCTCCTCAAACCTGATTATCAAGGTCACCCAAAGCCCACAGGCATGGCTGCCAGATGCCAAGATTCTGCGGGAGTGGCATCGTGAGTTAAGCCATTTAATTGATGGTTTTCGTAACGAGATGGTTGAGTTCTAGCCTGAATTGATCTTAGACTTGAAATCTGCGCAAACAGGACCTATATAGATAAGACGTGAGAGCGCAAAGTGCAAGGGTACTTTGCCACCATGTTGAAGCATGGAGAAAATATATGTCAATGCAACAGTTAAAAGAGTTATTCGGTAATCAGGAAGCGATACTGGAATTGGTTCAACTTGAAGGTGGCGAACTTGCTTTGCGTAATGCTGGTTCTGAACAGGAGCCCTTGGTGAAGATACAGTTTAGTGATGAAGTTAAGGCAATTTTAGGTGAACAGACACCAATGGTTGCACAGCATATGATTCAGGCGGCCCTGTTTGGCCTGCTGGAAAAGCAGATGAATCAGGTGCAGGCTGAGATTGTGGATGAGCAACCCACCCATTTCAGCTAATGCTGAAAGTTAAAAAAGCGTACTTTGGGTACGCTTTTTTATTGCCCTGAAAATGTTTAATGTGCAGGGGATTGGTGTGCGAGTTCAATCTGGTTCAAAATATGATGACTCATATTCTTCGCCATTTCTTCCTTGGCATAGAATACTTCACCCAAGTGCTCCTCCCGAATCACCGCAGCCTCTTCCTTGCTCTCAGCACAGACCAGTACCTGAATTTCAGGGTTAAGCTGTTTGGAAATATCAACAATACGGTGAATATCCAGAATATCCATTGGGGAAATGACCAGCAGGCGTGCATGTTGGATATGGGCCTGAATCAGCACATTGGGTTCAGTTGCCTCACCGCTGACCGCGGCAATGCCTTGAGAACGCAGTTTTTCCACAATCTCACGGTTTTCCTCAGCAATCACCACCTTGATGTTTTGCTGTATCAGGTTTTCACTGATACGGCGACCTACGCCACCATAGCCAATAATCACCACCTGATCGCGTAAATAGGCCTGATCCACCTCATCTGGAAGCATAGCCAGTGGGTCACCACTACGTTCCAACAAACGTGCCAAATGCGAGCGCTCACGAATCCAGCGTTGTACAGGTTCAATGGCAGAAAACACAAATGAGTTGAGGGTAATTGAGAACAGTGCACCTGCCAGAATCAGGTTCTGTGCATCAGGAGTGAGTAAACCCAGTGATAGCCCAAGTGTCGCAAGGATAAACGAAAACTCACCGATTTGCGCCAAACTGGCACCGACTGTTAAAGCGGTATTGATCGGATAGCGGAAGAATAAAACCAATGCCATCGCGGCCAAAGTTTTACCCACCATAATAATGGCGATGACCGCCAGAATACGCAAAGGCTCTTCAATCAGGATACTTGGATCGAACAGCATTCCGACTGAGACAAAGAATAAAATTGAGAAGATTTCACGTAATGGTAGGGTTTCCTCTTCTGCACGATGGCTAAAGTCGGACTCTTTCACCACCATACCCGCGAAGAAAGCGCCAAGTGCCATTGAAACACCAAAAACAGCATAGGAACCGTAGGCAATCGAAACCGCCGCTGCAACTACAGTTAAGGTAAATAATTCGCGTGAACCTAAACGAGCGACAAACTGCATTATCATTGGCACAAGGCGTTTGCCAATAATCAGCATAAATGCAATAAAGCCTGTGACTTTGAGTAGGGTAATGCCAATCGTCAGCCAGATACTTTGTGAGGTGTCTGTACCAGGCAAGGCGTGTCCGCCCAGTAACACGGCGGTTGCAGGTAAAAGAACCAGCGCGAGAACCATGACAAGGTCTTCAACCAACAGCCAGCCCACTGCAATTTTTCCATTAACCGAGTCGAGTAGCCCACGATCACCCAGTGCCTTGAGCAAGACCACGGTACTGGCACAGGATAGGCTTAAACCAAAGATGAGCGCTGAACCAAAGCTCCAGCCCCATAACATGGAAACACCGATACCAAGCAAGGTGGCAACCGCAATTTGCAGAATCGCGCCAGGTAGGGCAATACGGCGGACCTGAAGTAAATCATTGAGGGAAAAATGCATGCCCACGCCAAACATCAGGAACATCACTCCAAGTTCGGCAAGCTGGTTGGCGAGCTGAATATCACCCACCACACCAGGCGTATTTGGACTAATAATAATGCCTGCAACTAAATAACCGATTAAGGGAGGTAGGCGTAGACGTGCTGCGATATAGCCAAAAATAAGGGCCATACCAAAACCGACAGCAAGTAATATAATCAAATCAACATCATGTGGCATTGTAGTTCCTTAATCGTTGCGGTTAAGGTAGAAATAAATGAGCATAAAACATGCCAAGAAAACAGCGAATAAATTGTAACAAGTAAAATCGAATTTGTTGATGACAATTTTTTTAATGATCAAAAAAAATCATGTAACTCATTTCTTACTATTAATAGCATTTTTTAGGCAATAAAAAAAACGGCTTCAAGAGAAGCCGTTTTTTTAAGGAACTAAAATTATTTAATTTTAGCTTCTTTGAAAATCACGTGTTGACGGATTTTTGGATCAAATTTTTTGATTTCCATTTTTTCCGGCATAGTACGTTTATTTTTAGTTGTGGTATAGAAATAACCAGTACCAGCTGTAGAAACGAGACGAATCTTATCACGCATTGCTCAGACTCCTTAGATCTTTTGACCTTGAGCACGGAGATCAGCAACAACTTTCTCGATACCCAATTTATCAATAATACGCATACCTTTAGTGGTTAAGCGAAGACGTACAAAACGTTTTTCGCTTTCTAACCAAAAGCGGTGGTGGTGCAGGTTCGGCTCGAACCGGCGTTTGGTTTTGTTGTTTGCGTGCGATACGTTGTTACCAACGATTGGACGCTTGCCGGTAACTTGGCAAACCTTAGACATGGTGAACTCCATTGCTAGTTTATACAGCACTGTTTCGTGCAACTAGCCATTCAAGTAAACGGATGAAATCATTCAAGGGGCGTTTTATACCAAAAATACGATTAAAAGACAAGCGAATTTGGTAAAAACGGGGCATGATCTAGTGTAATAGATCATGCCTTGATCAGCTTAGCGGAATAGGGTTTTCAAAAGCAGTTTGTGCGCTGCTTTATTGTACGGCGGCAAAATAAATTTGAGGCTGTACAGTTTCGGGCTAACAGGATTGGACATCATTGAGCGCTCATGCGAGAAGCTGAAGAAGCCTTCCTTACCGTGGTATTTACCCATACCTGACGCACCGATACCACCGAATGGCAGGTCATCCTGTGCCACATGGGTCAGTACCTGGTTGATGCCAAAATGTCCTGAATGGGTGCGTCCAGCAACATAGTCCGCACGTGCGCTGTCAATGTCAAAATAATAGAACGCCAATGGACGTGGACGGCTGTTGATGAACTGGATCGCATCTTCAATGTGCTCATATTCTAAAATAGGCAGAATAGGGCCGAAGATTTCATTCTTCATGATGTCCATTTCGGTGGTCACACCCGTCAAGAGTGTAGGGGCAATTTTACGAACCTCAGTTAAAGGCTCATTTTTGCTATTTAATTCAACAATACTTGCGCCCTGGTCACGTGCATCTTCCAGATAACCTTGCAGACGGTTGTACTGCTTGTCATTGACAATAGAGGTATAGTCCTTGTTGTCACGCAGAGTTGGGTACATCGTGTTCACAAAATCCTGATAGTGTTTTGTGAACTCTGCGGTCTTGCCTTTAGGCAGGAACATATAGTCAGGCGCAACACAGGTCTGACCTGCATTCCAGAGCTTGCCTACAGCAACACGTTGCGCCACATCACGGATATTCATTGAAGAATGGACCAGTGCTGGAGACTTGCCACCTAGTTCCAGAATCACAGGAACAAGGTTCTGTGAAGCGGCAGCCATCACGGTTTTACCGACAGAGGTTGAACCTGTAAAAATCATTTTATCGAAAGGCAGATGGCTGAACGCATCCGAAATGGCACCACCACCATTGACCACGGTCACCAACTCTTGAGGAAATGCTTCAGAAAGGGCATTTTCAAGCACATAACCGAAGTTTGATGATGCACTTGAAATCTTGATCATGGCATGGTTACCCGCAGCCAATGCACAGATCAGTGGACCAACTGAAAGTAGTAATGGATAGTTCCACGGTGCAATAATACCGATCACGCCTAATGGCTGATACTGTACCCAGCCTTTTGCAGGTTGGTGTAACATGCTGATATGGCGCTTAGAGGGCTGCATCCATTCAGTCAGGTTCTTGCTATAGTACTTGATATGCTCTAAACAGGTAAGAACTTCACCAATCTTGGTTTCCATAATGGCACGGTTGCCATAATCCTGACTGATTGCGTTCGCAAATTGATCTTGATATTTTACCAAGATGTTTTTAAGTCGGGCTAAGCGTTCAATACGTTCTTTTGCGCTTGGTACAGGATGGCGTTGGTAGGCTGCTTGCTGCTGCTCAAGCAAATCATGTAACCGTTGTACATCGACACGAGGTGTCATCGCGGTTGTTTTTGTTTGACTGTTCATAGGAGTGGACCAAAAGAAAGCTTATTATTTTTTAATTTTTAGAGTAAATACTCTAAAGTGTCAAGTCGCTTTATAGGTTTGTTTTATAACCTATTGATAATGTTATAGATGGTTAAAATCAATGTCGCATGCTAAACCGAACAAAACCAAAGATCGAATTTTGCAAATCAGTTTGCAGCTGTTTAATGAGCGTGGCGAGCGTTCGGTCACAACCAACCACATTGCGGCTGAACTGGGGATCAGCCCAGGCAACCTGTATTATCACTTTAGAAACAAGCAGGAAATTATTAAAGAATTAGCACAGCAATATCAGGCTGAAACTTTGGAAATGTTGGCATTACCAACAGATCGACCTTTAAATGCCAATGACAAAATCAGGTATTTTCAGGTGTTGAGCAACCAGTTATGGGCCTATCGTTTTATTCATCGTGATGTCTATCATCTGGTCGAAAATAATGAAGACTTTCGCAAAGTTTATCCACATTTTGCAGGTCAGGTGATGCAGCAGGGGCAGAAAATTTACCGTGCATTTGTGGATGCTGGCCTGATGAAAATGACGGACTCGGAAATTGAGGCATTGATCATCAACCTTTGGATTGTACTGACCAACTGGACCAACTTTTTGTATATGTCGGGCCATATCAGTGACAACAACCGTCTGGAGGAAAAGTGGGTCTGGCAGGCATTGCGTCAAATGGTTTTCCTGGAAGGCCCATATTTAATGGGGGAAAGCCGTCAGACCTACGAGCAGTTACTGCGCTCACTCGGTCCATCAGAATTGTTTGCCAGCCTCTCCAATCTTAAAAATGACGACGATGAGTAGGCTTCACCTATTTAGTCAATGACAAAAAAGCGCTAGAATGCTCGGCTTGATTTTAACTTGATTCGAATAAGTGATATTAACCACATGAACACGACCACTGCCCATACGGCACGACTACTGATTACTTGCGAAGACAAGCCAGGGATCGTGCAAGCTGTATCGAGCTTTTTGTATCATCAGGGAGCAAACATTACCGCACTTGATCAGTACGCAACAGAAGCTCAAGGCGGACGTTACTTTATGCGTGTTGAGTTTGAGCTAGATCATTTACAGTCCCGTAAAGAAGCCCTGATGCAAACCTTTGCGGCCAATGTTGCAGATCGCTATGAAATGCAATGGAAACTAACTTTCGTGGGTGAACTAAAGAAAGTCGGGATTCTGGTTTCCAAAGTGGACCATGCCTTGCTGGAGCTGTTATGGCGCCATGCACGTGGTTCGTTGCCATGTGAAATCACCCAAGTGGTTTCCAACCATCCAGACTTACGCGAAGCGGTTGAAAATTTTGGTATTCCGTTCCATGTGGTGCCTGTCAACAAGGACAACAAGGTGGAAGCTTACGCCCAGATTAATGAGATGATGCAAGGCAATGACCTATTGATTCTGGCGCGTTATATGCAAATCCTGAGCGAAGAGTTTGTTTCGCAATGGGAAATGAAGATCATCAACATTCACCATTCATTCCTGCCTGCTTTCGTTGGTGCAAACCCGTATAAACAGGCCTATGAGAAAGGGGTGAAGCTGATTGGTGCCACAGCGCATTATGTCACTGCCGACCTTGATCAGGGTCCAATCATTGAGCAGGATGTTGAACGTGTCAGCCATGACTACAATGTTGAGCAATTGCGTGAGTTGGGCGAGGACGTCGAACGTAATGTATTGGCACGTGCAGTCAAATGGCATCTGGAAGACCGCATCATTGTCGATGGCAATAAAACTGTAGTGTTCTAATTTGTTATTGTGTATGCATTATGTAAAAAGAACATGCTGTAAGGCATGTTTTTTTATGCCTATTTTTCAATGGCTAATGATTATACAAGAAAAAATAGTTGCAAATGAAAACACTTCTCATTTATTATTAGCCCACTTTCATTGTTCTATCCGATGAGTGAAATCGTTTTTTATTTTTAAAGCGTCACCATCTATTAGGTACTTAGATTCTTATGAGTCAATCTCCTGCAATATTGAATACACCTCATCCGATGAAGAAAAAAATCATCGCTGCCCTCGTGGCGGTTGTGATTGGTCATGTGGGAGTTCTGTGGGCGGTGAGCCACATGAAAACGATTGAGTTAAGACCAGTCGAAAAACAGCCGCTCAAGGTCAAGTTCGTTAAAATTAAGGAACCACCGAAGCCTGAGCCACCGAAGCCTAAAGAAAAGCCAAAGCCACCTGAACCGAAAAAAGAAGTGAAAGAGGTCAAGGTGGTTGAAAAGGCATTACCTCCACCACCGAAGAAGATTCAGCAGGTTAAAAAAGCAGAAACGCCAAAACCTGTGGTTGAAACAGTTGAGCCCAAGGTTGAATCTGTTGTGGTGAGCACCACTGTGGTTGAAAAACCACAGCCAGTGGTCGAAGCACCAAAACCAGCAGCGCCGCCAGCGGATCCATCTCCAAAACGTGTTTCAATTGGTGGTTCAGGCGTGCAGTGGAGCCGTTCACCAAAACTGTCAGTGTCCGCAAAAGATCTGGAAAACCAGCCGCGTTCAGCAATGGTACTCATCGAAGCAGATGAGAAAGGTAAAATTACCAATGCCCGCATTACGCGCAGTAGTGGTTTGCCAAGTCTGGATGAAAAGATTTTACGTGCTGTCAGAAGTGCAAAATTTAAACCTTATATGGAAAATGGTGTTGCTTACCCAATTCGAGCAGAGCAACCGTTTGATCTTAGTCCTTAATCAATTTGAGTCCTCGCGACAGATAAAATCAGGAGTTCGTATATGAACTTTTCAGTTTATTGGCAACATGCAGATGCAGTAAGTAAAACACTGTATTTCATCCTTTTAGCAATGTCGATTGCGACATGGACTATTTTCATTCTACGCCTATTGGGAACACGCCAGTTGAAGCAACAGGCCTATGCCCAGCTTGCCCAGGCCTTGGCCACGTTGAAGTCTAAGCTACAGCCTTTAACCTTTGAACAGCGTAAGGCTGTTGCGGAACAGGCATTGCTTCGCCAGATTTCTGCCGAAAAGTCACAGGCGGAAAAAGGTGTCTCTGTTCTTGGGACGATTGCCTCACTTGCACCATTTGTGGGTTTGTTTGGTACGGTGTGGGGAATTTTCCATGCACTGGTCGCAGTGGGTAATAGTGGACAGGTAGGCCTGGCTCAGGTGGCAACCCCAGTCGGTGAAGCCCTGATCATGACTGGTCTTGGTCTTGCTGTGGCAATTCCTGCGGTACTTACCTATAACATCTGTGTACGTTTCAATCGTGGTTTGGCACATGACTTACAGGATCAGGCGCACAAGCTATTGATTGACACCATGTTGCAACAGGAAACAGCGGCAGTGTCAGAAACCAAGACAACGCAACAAAGCTTAGTTGGAGGTCAGGCTTAATGGGCTTTCAATTGGGTGAAGACCACGATAGTGGCATGAATGAGATGAACCTCATTCCTCTGATCGACATTATGTTGGTATTGATGATTATCTTTTTAGTCACAGCAACGGTTGCTAACCCATCAATTCCATTAAATTTACCACAAACTCAGGCAGAGATTCAGCCACCGCCACCAAAAGCGATGACCATTAGTATTAAAGCCAATGGTGAAATTTTCCTGGACGGGCAAAATCTAGGTTTAGCAGAGCTTGAAACCAGGTTGCATGAGGCAGGACAGGGCGAGCAAAAGCCAACAGTTCAACTGGAAGCGGATAAAGAGTCCAAATATGATACCGTGGCTCAGGTGATGTCCCGTGCCAGTGAAGCAGGTTTAAGTGATATTGCCTTTGTAAGCAAAAACTAGACTTTCAATTCGTTAGATAAAAAGCAACTCAATGATGAGTTGCTTTTTTATGTCTAATCAGTTTTGAGCAGGTCTACAAATCTGGAGCGTAATTTGGAAAGCTTGGGTGGGATGCTAAAGTTGCAGTAACCCTGTGATGGGTTGCGGGCATAGAAATTCTGGTGATATTCTTCCGCAGGATAGAATGTAGGTGCTGGACTTAACTCGGTGACAATGTTGAGGTTTTCATCTTCCAGACCCTGAATGACCTGCTCAGCCTGCTGTTTCTGTTCATCATTGAAATAGTAGATGACGGAGCGGTATTGTGTGCCAATATCATTGCCCTGGCGGTTTAATGTGGTTGGATCATGTGTGGTGAAAAACACGTTCAGGAGTTGTGAATAGCTGATCTGCTGTTCATCGAAATCAATCAGGACCACCTCGGCATGCTGTGTATTGCCCTGACAGACCTGCTCATAACTTGGGTTGTGGACAATACCCCCCGCATAGCCACTCACCACTTTCTCTACACCTTTAAGCTGTAAAAACACAGCCTCTACACACCAAAAACATCCACCACCAAACAGTGCTTGCTGCATATATTTCCCTTTTCTAATTTTTCAGAATGCTATTAAAGTAAACGAAGTGCCTAAAAAGTAAAAGCCCGTATTTGAAACGGGCTTTTACTTTTTGGCTCAGGACATTATCAGTTCTTGAAAGGAAGTGGCTGAATAACCGTCACAAATTTCACTAAAGTTTGACCTGATTTGTCTAGAAATTTCAACTCATGGCCTTTAATTTCATAACGATCTGTTTTTGCTAAAGCATCATTAAACTGACGGGAAACCGTGTCCTGTACGCCATGGCAAGCCATCAATGTACCTGCAATTTGGCCTAGGCTAAGCTGTTGGCCCTTGGTTTCATAGCTACCCTGAATCTTGTTACAGCCGTCAGCACCGCCAAAGCGTTTACTGTCTGTATCAAAAGACAGTGTTGGGCGGTTCGGGTTATCCAACTGGATTTTTGTCCCATTGACTTCGGTTGCAAACCATGGGGTATTCTGTAAAACAATCGCTGTTGAAGAGTTTGCGTTTAGGGAAGATTCAAGTGATGCACAGCCTGTAAATGCCAATGTTGCAGCCAAAGTGCTTGCCGCTAAAATTTTTTTTACCATAAGATAAACTCAGTTGTTTGTTTTGCTGGATATATTACATCAAAATATAATGTGAAATGATTCACGTTTTTATAAGTGTTTTTGTAGGATGAACGTAGTTTTTGGTAAATATTCACGTGAATTTATACTTAATTATTCACTCTTTGGTAAACCTGTTCGAATCAACCTGGAAAATGCCTCACTGCTTTGGTCTGACCGCTGCCCAAAATCTGCGGTACGCGTATTGATATAGGCCATCTGATACCATTCTTTCATGCTGTAATTTTGATCCAGTGCCCTAAGATCATAGAGGTAATTGGGTAGATAGCCTGATGCCAATAAACGGTAATCTTTAGGTAGTCGTTGTGGATTAATCGCCTGTACCATATCAAATACCAGCGTGGTGCAGTTACTGGTCAGTGTATTGTACCATTTCGCCTCAGCCCGTAATTCATCAGCCTTGTCGAGATACTCAATGAAGAGGGCCTTGCGTTCAGTGGCAGGCATTTTGATCGGGAATAGGTAGACCTGTTCATGGCGGATATTGCTTCGGGTATACACAATGTCTTTTTCGTCAGAGGCGACTAGGCTGAGTTCATATTTACGGAAAAAACCGCCAATGGCTGAAAATTCTTCACCTTTTTCTTTGCGAATTTCAATGGAAAAAACCAGGGGTTTTTGATCAGAGAAATCAAAGCTGACCAATGTATGTGCAATTTGTGGCCCCATCCAGTAGGAGGTAATCACATTCACGCCTGTGATTTTATTCAGGTCAATGTGACGGTCTTCCCAGCGAATATCGTAGCTGCCATCTTTATGCCAGTCAAAATTGCGAACTTTATGCAAGGTTACAAGGTCACCTTGTTTTTCGTAGCTCAACTGTTCAGCAACTTCAGGATTCCAGTCTCGGTCCTGTCTTGCATCCAAAGAAAAATACCAGCCAAGTGAACAGGCAAACACCAGACAGTAGATGATGATGTCAGTACGGCGGCTAAATAAATGCCCACTGACATAAAAGCCAATTAGGCTCAGGGCAAATAAGCCCCAGATGACGATGACCACACGGCTGAGCACCGTTCCGAGGGGCTGTTGAATCCATAAGGCAAGGCATAACCAGATACTGGAGAGGATCACGAACAGGGCAAAAAGGCTGTGTAGGAAACCAATCCCTAGTGCAATAAAGAACTCTCGTGATCCAATGTTATGCATGAGCATCTGCAATCCATTTTTTATTTTTGGTAGGTTGCAAACTCGAACGCTATATTGGTTTTTTCATCAGTATGATGTTCTGAGTTTACTTTATGAAAATCCTCAGAGAGTTCTGGATAATGTGCGTCTCCCTGAACATCCAGATCCACATGGGTTAGTTCAAGGCGATCGGCAATCGCAAGTGTTTGGTTGAAGATCTCTCCTCCACCTATAATAAATAAGGATGACTTTTCAGCGTGTTGTACGTCTGTAAGTGCACCATCAAGTGCCTCTTCGATGCTGTGCGCCACCTTCACATCCTCATACAGCCATGACGGATCACGGGTAATCACCCAGTTCACACGGTTTGGCAGGGCACGTCCCATTGATTCCAGGGTTTTACGGCCCATGATCACCACACCGCCCTGGGTGATGGCCTTGAAATGCTTGAGGTCAGCAGAAATATGCCAAGGCAGGGCATTGCCCTTGCCGATGCAGTTGTTTTTATCCATTGCCACCACGTGAACAACTTCTATACCTTGCCATGCCATTTGATCGTCTCCCTAATCTGATTTTAAACTGCCACAGGTGCCTTGATCGCAGGGTGTGATTCATAACCCACAATTTCAATATCTTCAAATTTAAAATCGAAAATATCCTTGATGTCTGGGTTAAGCTTTAACTGGCACAACGGTAAGGGTGCACGCGTAAGCTGTAACTGGGCCTGCTCAAAATGGTTGGCATATAAATGCGTATCACCGCCTGTCCAGACAAAGTCACCTACCTCTAAACCGCATACCTGCGCAATCATATGCGTAAGCAGGGCATAGCTGGCAATATTGAATGGCACGCCTAAAAACACGTCCGCACTGCGCTGGTAAAGCTGGCATGACAGTTTGTTATCCTGAACAAAAAACTGGAACAGGGTATGGCAGGGTGGCAAAGCCACTTTTCCAGCCTCGTTTGGATTCCAGCCTGACACAATCAAACGACGTGAATTGGGATTGGTTTTGATTTCATTGACCAGCCATTGGATTTGGTCAAAACCATTTTGCTGGTAGCTGCCATCCTGATTTTGTGTTGCGCCAAAGTTGCGCCACTGATGGCCATAGACTGGACCAAGCTCACCTTCTGGACGGCCAAAGCGGGCGGTTTGTTCCGCAGTTGCCCACTCATCCCAAATGGTGACTTTGTTGTCCTTGAGATATTGAACGTTGGTGTCACCTTTCAGGAACCAAAGTAGCTCAATCACAATGGAACGAAAGTGAACTTTCTTTGTGGTTAATAGCGGAAAGCCTTTGGAAAGGTCAAAGCGCATCTGATGACCAAATACTGAACGTGTACCCGTTCCAGTGCGGTCACCCTTGTCACCGCCATTGTCGAGGATATGTTGTAAAAGGTCTAAATATGTACGCATAACTCTCTCTAAAACATTCTGTGGTTAATCAAAAGATGTTGAAACCAATGAATATGGAACAGCAAAATTGTTGTCATGATACCTTGATTGCGCTTGGCATGACACTTGCGATGTGTAGTATTTTTTCATTTTCCAATATAAAAAAGAGCGCTCAAGGCGCCCTTTCGTCAGCGGTCAAGCTTATTCTGTGATAAAGCTAACTTTACCGTCCGCCAAGGATTTTACACGTGCCAGCGACTCGACACGGTAGCCTTTCTCAAGCAAGACATCACGGCCTGGCTGGAATGACTTTTCAATCACAATCCCGACCCCCACAACTTCCGCGTTGGCCTGATGAATGAGGTCGATGAGGCCCAGTGCAGCCTGACCATTTGCCAGAAAGTCATCAATCACCAGCGCCTTGTCTGTTGAACTGAGGTGCTTGTTTGAAATGGCAATGGTGCTTTCAGTTTGCTTGGTGAATGAGAACACTTTAGAGCGGTAAAGATCATCCTTAAGTGTTAAGGACTGATATTTACGGGCAAAAATCACAGGAACACCAAGTTCTAGACCCGCCATGATGGCTGGCGCAATCCCCGATGCTTCAATGGTGATGATTTTGGTAATTCCCGCATCCTTAAAACGAGCGGCAAATTCCTTACCAATCAACTGCATCAGTACAGGGTCGATTTGGTGGTTCAAGAAAGCGTCAACTTTCAAAACTTGGTCAGATAGAACGATACCTTCATTTAAGATTTTCTGTTCTAAAGCGTACACGGGAGAATCCTCTAAACGGATGCTTTTTCAAGCAAAGGCATATTTTAAAAAGCATCCAAAAAATTGCAAGCCAAAATTGTTGGGTTGATGCAGTTTTCAACCCTATTTACACACTGAACCCGAAGTCGCGTCTTGTTTTAGAACTTAGTTGGTTTTCCCTGAATAGCCTGTCAATAAAAGGCCATAGGATGATTTGCCATCATTATGGGTCACTTTTACTGGCAGATAGTCGAGCTTTGGCGCCAGCCAGAAAACAGTGTTGCGTTCAGGCTTGTCATGCTGGAGCACCACCTTAATTGTGTTAAAAGTACCATAATTGGTCTTGATGGTTTCGTTGCCCTGTTTCACAAAACGACGTTCATCCACCGCCTTGTCATCAGCAATCAAATAGCGCGTCTGGAGTGTGTTGCCATTCTTCAGGTCTTCACGCAACTGGAGTTCGGCGTTCAACTCATCCAGTGCACCTGCCTGCCAGGCGAATGAACGGGTTTTGTCATCCTTTTTGGTGTTGATCACCTTGCTGGCTGGATTAAAGTTGATGCTCATGGTGTTGTTTTGGATCAGGACTTTACTGCTGCGGCTAAATTTTTGTGAGGTGATTTTATTGTCCGCAAGACTAAACTGACTGGTTTCAGTTGCGGATGCAATACCACCTGCCTTTGCATTGAATACATAGGTCCAGTTGTTGCCTTGTTGCGAAAGGGTACGTGTCGCAGAACCGAGATTCTTGTTGTTGTAGCTGAACTGATAGCTCGCCTGAAAAGGGGCCATTGCCAATGCATGGCTCGATAAGCCTGCACATAGGATTGCAGCTGAGGTTACTGTCGTAAAACCAAGAACTTTCGATAATTTCTTTGTCATAACACGGTTTCCTTTGAGTGCATCGTAAAGTAGAACACTCATTTATCATTACGATTTATGGTTATTATGCCTGTAGATTATGAAGAAAAGATCAGGTTTTTTACTAAGCGCTTGTTAATTTTTCGTATAAAACATGAAGATGTATAGTTTTGAGGCGTGAACGATTTTATGACACGCCCCATGCATGCGATTTCCTTATCTTCTGGTATCTTTTTGCTGGATAGGGGTAACTTCAGTCTCGTCCAGCCCATCCTCATCAAAGTCATCTTCGTTGGATGGATACAGGATTGCAGCCAGATTGACATTGCCCCAGACAATCAATTCAGCGGGGCGTACTCTGGCACGGTTCACATGCACCTTGCTTAGCGTTTCGATGATGCTCGGCTTCTTGCTAAACCACTGGTTTAAATCCAGATAAAGCAAGTCATCCTTAACCGAGACAATGTCAAAATGCTCCAGAATTTTACCGAGTGGGTCTTCCTCACGAAATTTCTGGTAATACCAGATTGCGGTGTGAAAACCCCATTTCAGGAAAATGTTTTTAAACCTTGCCTCAATCACCTGGGTGTTGCTGATCTGTTCAAATACCATCAGTTGAACATCTTTATTCATTTCCATCTGAATCAGTTTCAGGTCCACGGAAAGCGTGGTGTGTATTCCCTTGACATCAAGTGTTGCATAAAGGCGTAGCCAGCCATCATAAAGGTCTGCATGCAGGTCCTTGATGATCTCCACTTTCTCGGTGACATAACGTTCCATTGTCGCATTCACAAACACCTGCGATAACGAAAACTCTCTTTCTTCTTCGATGAATTCTTCGGCTTTTTGGTAAACTTTACGTAGACGTTTAACAACGGATGAAATTAGCGTTTGCATAAAAGTTGTTCCAGAAAGTGAATTGTTTTTAATGCAATGCCACGATCTTTGTAATAACTAAAAAATAAAAATAAATTTCTAACTTGCAGTGTAGCAAAATTAATTGCTACATTTTCATAAAATGATGGTATGGAAACACTGTAGCTATAAGTGGATCACATTTTTGTAAAATTTTGAATATCTGTTAGGTTTTTATACGGTAACCACCGTTGGGGATGAGACATTTTTGTCGCTTGAATCGCATGTGGAAGAAAATAAATTTTCGTTCTGAACTGTCTCCTTATTGGTGGCAAGATCCAGTTTTTATTGCAGCAGTGGCTTTGGCGATGCTGTTGCATGGTGTTGTCTTGACCATTCAGTTTGCGATGCCATCACCTACTGATACCTCAACCAAGGAAATTGCGGTCACGGTTCATCCCAGCAAGGAGCAGGTAAAAGATGCCGACTTTTTGGCACAGGCTGACCAAAAGGGTTCAGGTGAATTCCGCGAGGCACACCTGATGTCGAGTGACATGCCCTCACCAATGCAGGCGGATGCAACGACAGGTGAGTCAGAACTGGAAAGCCTGGAAAAGGTTCAACAAAAACGGGAATTAAAATTCGAAGAAAAAGTCTTGATGACCGTACTTAGCTGGCAGAAACAGGCTGAACAGAGTGAGCGGAAAAAGGCGCTGGATGAATTGCAAAGCCAGTTTCAGGCGAAAGCTGCAATGGTGGCAAGCCTTGAGGCCCAGTACCTGAAACGCCAGCAAAACTTTAGCCGCAAACAGCGTATTAAAACAGTTGATGGCATACAGGCAAAGCAGGATGCTTCGGCTGCCTATCTGGATAAGTTCCGTCAAAAAGTTGAGTTGTATGGCAACCGTTACTATCCAGATGAAGCAAAACAACAGCGCCTGTCGGGTGAAGTGCGTCTAATGGTCATTCTGAATGCGCAGGGGGGTATCCGTGCCATTCGCCTCATTGAAGGTTCAGGACATGCAATTCTGGATGAGGCAGCAAAAGCCTCTGTACGCCGTGGTGCACCATTTGGAGCTTTTGATGCCAATATGAAAGATATTTCTGAGTTGCGAATTGTGCGTACCTGGCGTTTTGACCCTGTCGATGCTGAATTTGAGGTGCATTAAGCCAGTATTTTAGAATTTATAGAAAATTATTATTCTAAAAATAATAAATATTTTTATATATAAATCATAATATTAATAGTTTTAATTTTTAAATATTACTTTAAGTGAAATAAAAACAAGGAACTAAATTTATTCGAATTTTCTTGAATTGATAATAAAAATAATTATCATTTGCTATGTCTTTTATTGAACTCTCCTTTTGAATAATCTTATCTCTCACTTTAAATACTGGTTTTAGGGGGAGTGAGAGGGAATGTTGTTCAAATGCTCCATACCTTTTATAAGGACCTGCCTTATGCATCACTATCCGACTGGAGCTTTCAAGGCTCATCCACTTATGCTTGCCATGGCGATGTTGCTGCCATCATTTGTTTATGCTGAGACAAATGAAAATGCACAGTTGCCGACAATTACAGTCAAGGCGGCAGATGAAAACCAAGAGAAGAAAGCTTATACCGTTAAAAAAACGACAACTGCCGTACCCTTGGGCTTATCTGTTAAGGAAACACCTCAGTCAGTTTCGGTGGTTACTGAACAAAGAATGAAAGACCAAGGGCTTACAAGCCTTATTGATGTTGCCGATAATGTAACGGGTATCAATGTTCAGCGTTATGAAACTAACCGTAGCAGTTTACATGCACGTGGTTTCCAGATTGATAATTACCAAATTGATGGTGTTCCAACACGTTATGACCAGCCATGGAGTTCTGGTGAAACTGTAACAAGTACAGCTTTATTTGATCGAGTTGATGTGGTGCGTGGAGCAACAGGGCTTATGACTGGACCTGGCAATCCATCAGCAGCCATTAATATGATTCGCAAGCGTGCAACAAGTAAAGTGCCGACAGCTAATTTAGAAGTCAGTGGCGGTAGCTGGAATAATTATCGTGTCATGGGTGATATTGCCAATAGTCTGAATGAATCAGGGGCATTGCGTGGACGTGCAGTTGCTCAGTATGAGCAGGGTGATAGCTATATTGACTTGTTGAAGAAACAGGCTTTAACTACTTTGGTGACAGGAGAGACTGATATTGCAGAAAATACCGTATTGTCGGCAGGTGTAAGCTATCAGGAAAATAAAACTGATAGTCCAATGTGGGGTGGTTTACCTGTTTGGTATAGTGATGGTACTCGTACAAAATGGAATCGTAGCAAAACAACGAGTGCGAATTGGGCACAATGGGATAGTGATTACACTAATTTATTTGCAGATGTAACCCACAGTTTTAATGATAACTGGAATGCTAAATTATCTTATAGTCGTGGTGACCGTAATGGCGATTCAAAATTATTATTTTTGAGCGGTTATCCAGACTCAAATACTGGATTGGGATCGGGTGCGTTTGCAGGTTCATATAAAGTCAACACTACTCAGGATGACGTGAGTTTACAAGTCAATGGTAAGTTCGGTCTTTGGGGACAGCAGCATGAATTAACATTGGGATATCTCTATTCTAAACAGGATTTCAATGCGGATAGCCGTACTGCTGATTTTGGATGTGGATGTGTACCTAGTGTGGGCAATTTCAATCGTTGGAATGGGAATTATCCAACCCCAACATGGAGTGCAACAAGCTTCTATGAAACAAGTAATAGCAAGCAGAATGCGGCTTATGTGGCGACACGCTGGACTATTATTGACCCATTAAAATTCATTTTAGGTGGTCGCCTCACTGATTTTGAAAAAACTGGTGCAGTCGTTTATACACCTGGCTCATATCAGCTTAAATATAACAATGAATTTACACCTTATGTTGGTGTCGTATATGACATTAACAAGTCTATTTCAGCTTATGCAAGTTATACCAATATTTTTCAACCGCAAGCTGAAAAAGATGTGAAAGGTACGGTGCTTGATCCAATTGAGGGGAATAGTACAGAGATAGGTATAAAATCTGGTTGGTTTGATGGCAAGTTAAATGGAACCTTGGCGTTATTCCAAATTCAGCAGGATAATTTAGCCCAACAGGCTGGTATTCATGAGAATAAGGAAGTTTATTATCGTGCTGCGAAAGGGACTGAAAGTAAAGGTTTTGAAGTTGAGTTAACTGGTGAGATTTTACCTAGCTGGAAAGTGACCGCAGGCTATAGCCAGTTTAAGGCAACTGATGTAAATGGTGATGATGTAAATTCTGAGTTACCACGTAAATTAGTACAGACCTTTACAACATACCAGTTACCAGGCAAATTAAATGCACTTACTGTTGGTGGTGGTGTTAACTGGCAAAGTAGTACTTATGTCATGGCAGGCAATCCTTTAGGAGTGTCAGAAAAAGTTGAGCAAGATGCTTATGCATTGGTGAATCTAATGGCTCGTTATCAATTAACCAAAGATTTTTCTGCACAATTGAATATTAATAATCTATTTGATAAGGAATATTATGGAATCTTCCCTGCATATGGTCAAACCACATGGGGAACACCACGCAACGCAACTTTAACTTTACGCTATCAATTCTAATTGCAGCGAATAATAAAAAACGGCTTGATTAAGCCGTTTTTTATTGGGATTGTGGATAAGTCCGAGGTTATTCACAATCCATTTTGACTTGAATAGGCGCGTTCTACTTTGCAAATTTCAACGCTAAAATCCTGATACCATTTTTCTTTACCTAAACGCTGAGCAAGCAGATGCTCTACATCTTGCTGCCAACGTTTAATATCTTCAAGACTATTCCAATAAGACAAGGCAATTTCAAAACCATTCTCACTGCAAGCCTCAAACTTTATGCAGTGATATTGACTCAATGCCTTATTCCTTAGCTTTTGTGCCATTGCTGAGTAGGTTGAATCTAGTTCTTTGACAGTGGCTTTAAAAATAACGATATACATGGAAAGTTGTTCTAGCTTTCATCTGCCTGATATGGATTTGCAACACCAAGCTTTTTAAGAATCTCAATTTCCAATGCTTCCATTTCTTCAGCATCAGATTCACTGGTTTCATGGTCATAGCCAAGCAAATGCAGGATGCCGTGAACCAATAAATGCGTGAAATGATTCGTTGGTGTTTTTTGCTGTTCTGCGGCTTCTTGTAAAACCACGGGAATACAAATCACCAAGTCACCCAAAGGTTCTGCATCCAGTAAGCTAAGCACTTCTTCTGGAATGTCACTTGGAAAAGACAGTACATTGGTGGGTTTATCTTTTTCACGGTATTGCAGATTTAGCTCGTGGCTTTCTGCCAGATCAACACAGGCAATACCAATTTCACAGTCCGTATTGAAACCAACATGACGGAGGGTGGTTTCGATATTTTTTTTGATTTGACCACGTTTAAGTGGTAGTTCAGCAGCTTGAAAGTCTTGTTGCAGACTTAAATTGATTTTCAAAATAGATCCTTAAAATCGTCCCCCTGAGATGCGACTAAAGCATCGCAACAAAAGAGGGATTGGAGATTTTTCTAAGAGTGTTGCGCATCTGCCGCAGAATCATTTTCTGCAATCAATGCTTCTTGTCGAGCTTTGCGTTCGGCACGGGCTTCAGCAGACAGGCGTTGCTGTTCGCTGTCCCAGCCTTCGTAAGCCTCAACAATTTTTTGTACCAGTTGATGACGCACCACATCACGGGAATGGAAACGGGTAATATGAATTTCATGGACATTTTCAAGCACCCGTAAGGCATGAGCCAAACCAGACTGCTGCCCACGAGGTAAGTCCACCTGAGTCACGTCACCTGTAATCACGGCACGCGAACCAAAACCTAAACGGGTGAGGAACATCTTCATCTGTTCAGGTGTGGTGTTTTGTGCCTCATCTAAAATGACAAAAGAGTGATTGAGGGTTCGTCCACGCATATAGGCAAGCGGAGCCACCTCAATCACCTGACGTTCAATCAGTTTGGCCACTTTTTCAAAGCCCAGCATTTCATAGAGGGCATCGTAAAGTGGGCGTAAATAAGGGTCAATTTTCTGGGTGAGGTCACCTGGCAGGAAACCCAGTTTTTCACCTGCTTCAACCGCAGGGCGGACCAGCAGGATGCGCTGGATTTCATTGCGTTCCAGCATGTCCACTGCAGCAGCAACCGCGAGATAGGTTTTACCTGTACCCGCAGGGCCAATTCCGAATGAAATGTCACTTTGTAAAATACGCTGCACATAGCGTTTCTGGTTGGCACCACGTGGGTTGATTCGCCCTTTGCGGGTCTGCAACCAAACGCTATCCAGTCCTGTATGTTCCTGATCTGAATCATCCATCAGTTCACGGTCGGTCTGTGAACCCTGAATCATCAAATGCAGGACATCAGCACTGATTTGTGAGGAAATTTCTGATTCTTGATAGAGCCGTTGCAACAGTGCCTCGGCCCTTTCGACTGTTTCTATATCACCGTCTAGATAAAAGGCATCGCCTCGGTGAGTAATTTTGACATCTAAACGTTGTTCGATTTGCTTTAAATGCCCGTTGTATGCACCGAGCATTCGTTTTAAATGTTCCATGGAAATTTCAGGGAACGTTACAGTACGTTTAATCGCTGAAGTCAAGAGAAACCCTTTTAGCTCACGTGTAGGAATACCCTTACATTACGCCACGTCAGGTTCAAGATTCAAGAGTTCACCATAAACTAAATTTAAAGTTTTAATTTCCGTGATCTCGATCTCCGCGAAACGCCCAATCCACGCGGCGTCACCGATAAAGGTCACGAGACGGGTATTGTCCGCTGTACCAATTAAAACATTCGGATCCTTGTCAGATACCTTTTCAATCAGGACACGTTCAATTTTACCCAGCATGGCATCAGTCTTATCAATACTTGATTGCTTAATCACTTGCTGAACCTGAGACAAACGGTCTTTTTTCACCTGTTCAGGCGTATCATCTGGCAGGTCTGACGCAGGCGTACCAGGACGTTTTGAATAGACAAAACTATAGGAATGGTCGAAATCCAGGTCTTTAATGAACTGTAGGGTTTCAGCAAAGTGTGCATCGGTTTCACCTGGGAAACCAATAATAAAGTCGCTGGATAAATGCATATCTGGACGCACTTTACGCAATTTGGCAATTTTATCAATATAGACATCAATGGTGTGGTTACGTTTCATTGCCTGCAACACATCGTTTGAGCCACTTTGTACAGGCAAATGCAAATGCGACACCATCTGTGGCAGGTCACGGTAGCATTGAATCAGGTCATCTGAAAATTCAAGCGGGTGGGAGGTGGTATAACGCAAGCGCCCAATCCCTGGAATTTCGGCCACTAAACGCAGTAATTCAGGGAAAGTACAGATGTCGCCATCAAAGGTTTCACCACGATAACCATTCACATTTTGACCGAGTAGGCTGATCTCGCGTACGCCTTTTTCAGCCAGCCCTGCAATTTCTGCCAACACATCATCCAGAGGGCGAGAAACCTCTTCCCCACGGGTATACGGCACTACACAGAATGAGCAATATTTTGAACAGCCTTCCATAATCGAGACAAAGGCCTTAAATCCCTCAACGCGAGGTTCAGGCAGGAAGTCGAACTTTTCAATGTCAGGGAAAGAAATATCAACCAGCTTGATTTTTTCTTTCTTTGGCTTTTCCACCTGTGCCTGATGCTGATCAAGCATCTGTGGTAAACGGTGCAGGGTTTGCGGACCAAAGACCATATCCACATACGGAGCGCGTTTCTGGATGTTGTCGCCTTCCTGAGAGGCAACACAGCCACCCACACCAATCACCAGATCTGGATTCTGTTCTTTCAGCTTACGCCAGCGACCTAGGCCACTAAATACTTTCTCCTGCGCTTTTTCACGGATTGAGCAGGTGTTCATGAGCAGAATGTCTGCTTCATTTGGATTGTCGGTGAGCACATAGCCATGTGAATCACCGAGCAAGTCTGCCATACGATGACTGTCATACTCATTCATCTGACACCCTTGAGTTTCAATATACAGCTTCTTTATTGAAACATCAGCGGTGTGCATTGGCTGGGTAACAGTGTTTTCTGAGGCAGCTTTTACAGCACTGGGAATGAATGTTTGAACCGTCATGCAGGCTCCTAAACAAGATGGATTTAAACAAACCGCGGATTATAGCAGTATTTTTCGATGTGCGCAGAGAATAAAAAACTGACAAAAATGGACACATTGTGGATGAAATTACGTGAATTTTAATGAATATGAATCAGCAAGTTACATAACACAACAATAGTGGGGAGCCAGACTTATTACACTATAACGGCAGGGCAAAACTGGGCAAATGTATTGATGAAGATGAATAAGCAACATGATTTTATAACAACCGTGACCAATAAACTGAATAACAAGAAAAACTTCCGCCGTATTGTGGCGGTTGGTGGAATGATTGCGTGCTCTTCTGTCTATGCGCTGGATGAACAGTTTAACGATGCCCTGCGTGCGGCCAATGCCAGCAACATCGCCTTGCTCGACCAATATCAAGATGCCATGCAAAATGATGTATTGGGCTATTATCCAGAATATTGGAAACTCAACACCAACCTTGGTTTTCAGCCTGCATCCTCAATTATCAGCTTTGCCCAGCGCTATCCACAATCTGCAATGGCTGAGAAGCTGGCGGCTGACTACGTTGAGGAAAAAGTCAAACAAGCGAATTTTAGCGAAGCAAAACCTGTTTTAAGCTATGTGACCAATCCAGACCAGGCCGAAAGTTGCGCTGTTGCGCAGGTCAGGGCACAGACAGGTGACAGTCTGGTTTATGCGGAATATAAAGATGTCTGGTTAGCCACCAATGCCCAGCCTGACTCATGTACGGGGTTGGGGCGAATGATGCTTTCCAGCCCGCTTATGACTGCCCAGGACCGTCAGCAGCGGTTATGGGGACAGTTGCGTGCAGGGCAGTCGGGACAGGCTATTGCAACCGCACAAACTATGGGGCTGAATCTTTCGCTTGCCCAGTTGAATCAGATTCAGGAAAACCCATTGGGGTATTTATGGAGTGCGCCAAAAACCAATGATGCGGATTATGCCTACCTGATTTTTGCTCTGGGGCGTGTGGCTGACAGTGATTTAACCAATGCCTTGGCAAATATCCAGCGCGCGGCTCAGGATACGCCACCGCCTGTACAAAAATATTTGTACCGTACCATTGGGTATGTCGGTGGCACCACAGTGATGAAAAATGGTTTTAATCGTGAAGTGCTCAATGCCTACGACCAAAGTTATGGTTATCCGCTGAGTCCAGAGGAAGCCGAAATTTACGCGCGTCAGGCGATTCGTTTCGGTGCATGGGAAAGTTTGATTCGTGCCATTGATGCGATGTCAGTCACCCAAAAACAGGAAGATCGTTGGCAATATTGGTTGGCGCGTGCCTCTGAGCAACGTTCAGATGCAGCATCAAAACAGGCGGCGCAGCAGATTTATCGAAAGCTGGCGCAAAGTGGTGATGACTATCACAATTTGCTTGCCAAGGACCGTTTGGGCGAGCGTTATAACCATCAACCCTATGATGAGCAGCCGAGTTCACAGGATATACAGCGTTTAAATCAAAACATCCATTTTAGACGTGCATTTGCACTTCGCGATGTGAATGCGCCAGCAAACTACACCAACAGGGAATGGAACTGGGCGGTTCGTCAGGCCTACTTGCAGCAGGATGATGGAATGTTGCTGGCGGCGGCAAAACGTGCACATGACATGGGCTGGTATGATCGCGCGATTTACGCCGCTGACCGTACCATGAACAAGCATAACGACACCTACCGCTATGCAACACCGCACCGTAGCAATGTCACCAGCCATAGTTACAATGCTGGTATTGATCCTGCATGGGCATATGGTTTAATGCGTCAGGAAAGCCGATTTGTAACAACAGCACGTTCCAATGTTGGAGCGGGTGGCCTGATGCAGATCATGCCAAACACGGCCAAGTTGGTTGCCCGCCAAATGGGGGAAACCTATAACCCAGCCGCACTGAGCGAAATGAATACCAATATTCGCTATGGCACCTATTACTTGTCCATGATTCAGAGCCAATTGAGTGGCAATGCGGTACTGGCAACAGCAGGTTATAACGCGGGGCCTAATCGGGCAAAACGCTGGCAGCCAGATTTCCAGACCATGGCGGCAGACCAGTACACAGAAACCATTCCATTGTTGGAAACACGTGATTACGTTAAGCATGTGATGACCAATGCAACACATTATGGCGTGGTACTAGGGCAGGGTGCGCAATCCCTGGAGAAACGGATGAGTATCATTCCTGTGCGCAATGAACCCTAGAACACGAGATGTTTAATTTGAAACAATGAAGTTTTTGTATTTGATGAAATTGAAAAAAATATTCAAGCAAGCAATGTTAGGAACCTTGCAGAGTTTGTTCTGTTACTTGGTTCTATCATTCAGTGCGCCATTATATGCAGCAGATAATAACGATCTGGTTGGTTATGTCATGCATATACAAATGACGCCCGCGGCTTGTGCATTGGATACATCGAAGCAGAAACAGCGCAAATGCCTTGAGGGTTATTCACTAACCATCTCAAGCCTGCTGCCAGAAGTGCCTGTCAATAAAAACTGTGAAACCAAGACTTTAGCAAAACTAAGCCCATTGCAGGCAAAGGTTGTCGCACGGGTTATGCCTGATGAAAACGCACGGGTTCAACTTTGGCAAAATGTTGGCGGCTGTGTCCCCATGAATGCAAGTCAGTATTTCAGGACGGTCATCAACTTTGCCGAGCGCCTGAAAATTCCTGCTGACCTGACCAGTCCAAATACCATTGAGGTACAAAAGGAAAACCTGCGTCAGCAATTTACCAAGCTCAATCCATCCCTGCCACCAAACGGAATCCGTTTTAGCTGTCAGGCTTCCAGGTTCGATTCCATCCTGACTGAAATTCGCGTGTGTTACCAGAAAAATGGGCAATACAAACAATGTGCAAGCCATATTGTCACGGGCTGTCCAAACGAATTTACCATCAAGGGCAGCTATTAGGCATTTTTTCTGGCTTAATTTGTATTTTCTATCAGACTTTTGTTGAAATCCATTCTCTTTTACATGCATCTACGTTCGCTTTAGAGTACAATCTTTGCCGTTTATGATAATTCGGTTGAATAACAAGAAAATTCAATCGTGCTAACGCATCTCACTGGAGAATATCACATGAAGCAACCCGTTCGTGTTGCCGTTACAGGCGCTGCTGGTCAAATTGGTTATAGCTTACTATTCCGTATTGCAAGCGGTGAAATGTTAGGTAAAGATCAACCAGTCATTCTACAATTGCTTGAAGTTCCTGTTGAAAAAGCTCAACAAGCGCTTAAAGGCGTAATGATGGAACTTGATGACTGTGCTTTCCCATTATTGGCGGGCATGATCGGGACTGATGATCCAAAGGTTGCATTTAAAGATGCAGACTATGCGTTGTTGGTAGGTTCTCGTCCACGTGGTCCTGGTATGGAACGTGCTGACCTGTTGAAAGTGAATGGCGAAATCTTCATTGGTCAAGGCCAGGCTTTAAACGAAGTTGCCAGCCGTGACGTTAAGGTATTGGTTGTAGGTAACCCTGCAAACACCAACGCTTATATCGCAATGAAATCTGCTCCAGACCTTCCAGCGAAAAACTTCACCGCAATGTTGCGTCTTGACCACAACCGTGCGTTGACCCAGATCGCTCAGAAAGCGGGTGTTGCGGTTGCTGACATCGAGAAATTGACTGTTTGGGGTAACCACTCTCCAACAATGTATGCTGACTACCGTTTTGCAACTGCAAATGGCGAAAGCTTGAAAGACAAGATCAACGATGCGGAATGGAACAAAGACGTATTCCTTCCAACTGTTGGTAAACGTGGTGCTGCGATTATCGAAGCGCGTGGTTTGTCTTCAGCTGCTTCAGCTGCCAACGCTGCAATCGACCATATGCGTGACTGGGCGTTGGGTACAAACGGCAAATGGGTAACGATGGGTATTCCATCTGACGGTTCTTACGGTATCCCTGAAGGCGTAATGTACGGTGTGCCAGTGACTTGTGAAAATGGCGAGTACACACGTGTTGAAGGTCTTGAAATTGACGAGTTCAGCCGTGAGCGTATGGACAAGACTCTTCAGGAACTTGAAGAAGAACGTGCGGCAATTGCTGACATGCTAAAATAATTTATCTTTTTGATAAATTGAAAGCACTCTCTTGGAGAGTGCTTTTTTTGTTGCGATAAAAAACAAAAAACTACAAGAAAATATAGACATACATCTCCATGCAATCCGTATTTGCTGTTAGATTATTTTGATCGGGACAATGATGTGGAGAATAACAATGTTTGAACAACAACCAACACTTGAGCTTTTATTTGAACAACTGGGACTTGAGGCGGATGATGCCTCAATTGAAAGTTTTGTGAAAACACACCAGCTTGGGGCTGATCAAAAACTACATGAGGCTGAGTTCTGGAGTGCTGGCCAACGTGATTTCCTAAAAAGCCATTGGGATAAAGATGACGACTGGGCAATTGTGATTGATGAGCTTAACCAGCAACTGCATTTAGATAGCACTCGATAAGCACATATAAAAATAAAGCTCATATCAGTGAGCTTTATTTCGAATCAGGGTTTTAAACCATTCTTCCTCACGGGCAAGGCTAAATGCGGGGTGAACCTGTAACAGTTCCAGATCATGGTCTAAACAGGACACATACTTTTTCAGCCAGTGTTGGGTTAATGCCTGTTCCTTTTTCGCTGCTGAGGCATAGGCCAGAAAGAAGTAAATATCCAGATGGTTGTGGTGTGCCAACGGCTTTAAAATCTGCTGGGTGATCAAGGCAAAACGCTGTTCTTTGGTCAGTTCAAAATAGATCATGTAGGCTTTGGCAAGTTGCAGGGACAGGTTTAGATAGAGACTAAGTGGCATTTCTTCATATTCAATCCGTGCCTGTTCAAGCAGAACGATGGCTTCCTGCAAAAAATGCAACTGTTCCTGACGAACATGGCTCAGCAAGACCAGTTGCAAACGCAATTCAGCCCGCTCCAAAGCCAGTTCAGGGGTATTGCCATTTAAATAAAGTTGGTCGGTTTCACCAATCCGTGCAATCACCTGTTTGGTTTCATTTGACATTTATTGATCCAAAATCGTCAGTTATACCGAGTTATATCGGGCTGTTTTTCGTAATTTAAAGGATTTAACCATTCCATATTGAGTTTCCACTTCGTAGCCATGCGGTGATGGATAAACGCTGTTGTTTCGATAACAGAACTTCGTGCAATAAATCACTTTGAAAGATTGCAAGGCGATTGGGTAGGGGCTGGATGATATGCCACTGATCATTCTTATCCTGCAAACGTAATTGACCACCCCAATCCTCCTGCCAGTCTTTATGCAGATAGAACACGGTTGAAATCATGCGGTCATTTTTCTTTTGTGGATTGTCCCGATGCAAGGCATAAAACTCACCTGCGTGATAACAGGCAAAATGTGCCTCAACCTCTTTAATACCCAGATAAAAAGCCTGATTCAAAACTTGGGATAAATGTTCCAAGGTCTGGATATGTTGCTGCGCAATCGGAAGTTGACCATCAATCCATAAAATATGATCGCTACGAATGTGGCTCACCACACCATTCTGCACACCTGCCGCCCTGAACTGCTCCAGATGTGAACTACATTCATGTACCAGTGCTTGTACATATTCATTTGGATACACCTCATCGATCAGGGCAAATCCAGACGCATTTAAATCATCCAGAATCTTGTCCAGATTCCAGTAGCTTGGGAGAGAGGAAGATTGCATACAGTTCCAGTTCATGCTTAATCATTTATAGGGCAATTTGAGGTGATCACATCAATGCTAAAGAATAGCCTCTATTTTCATGTTAAACTATCCTTTGAATTGAGGAATAATTGTCAACATGAATTACCGTCACCATTTCCATGCGGGTAACTTTGCCGATGTTATGAAGCATGTACTTTTGCTTCAACTGCTCACTCGTTTAAATGCCAAAGATAAACCTTATCGATATATTGATACTCATGGCGGGGCGGGCAAGTATGATTTATCACTTGCGCCAGCGCAAAAATCTGGCGAATTCTTAACAGGGATTCATCGTCTGGTACAGTTGGGTGAAATGGAAAAGCGCCAGGCACCTGAGGCCATTCAGGAATACCTGAAACTGGTGGAAAGCCTGCGTACTGAAGAGGGCAAAGGCAGCTATCCTGGTTCGCCGTGGTTTGCCTTGCAGGCGATGCGTGAAATTGATAAAGCGACTGTGTTCGAAATGCAGCGCGATGTATTCCAGCAATTACGCCACAACATCCGTGATAAGCGTATGGGCTTGCATGAGCGCGATGCTTATGAGGGTTTGTTGGGTGTTATTCCACCCAAAGAAAAACGTGGTTTGGTGATGATCGACCCACCTTATGAGATCGAGCGTAAAGATTTCCCACAACTGGTTGAGCTGTTGCAGACTGCTTATAAAAAATGGCCTACAGGCGTATTTGCGGTTTGGTATCCAATTAAAGACCGTGCCATGATCGAACGTTTTGAAAAGAAAATGTTCAAGACAGGGATTCGCCGTCAGTTGGTGTGCGAAATCTGTGTATGGCCAGATGACACACCAGTCGGGTTAAATGGCTGTGGTTTGTTGGTGATCAACCCACCCTGGAAATTCTCAGAAGATGCGGACCAGGCCCTACAATGGCTGTTCCCACATTTGCGCATGAGTGAAAATGGTGGTCACGCTGCGGTGCGTTGGTTGGTGGGTGAATAAGCCCACCACCGTCAAGATATTCTCGAGGAATTGAAAATAATGACAAATTCTCCTAAACCAGATTCTGATTTAAATAATAGAGACCATTCTTTCGATGGCATCACCTTTGAAGTGGAAGAAGAAGAGCAGACGCATGAGGGGCAGAAAGTAAAACGCCGTGGCATCTATCTATGGCCTAACCTGATTACCACTGCTGCACTTCTTTCGGGTTTCTATTCCATCATCGCAAGCATGAATGGAAACTTTAACCAGGCGATTTATGCCATTTTTCTGGCGGCATTGCTGGATGGTCTGGATGGTCGTGTTGCACGGGCAATCGGGGCTCAAAGTGCATTCGGCGAACAATATGATTCACTGTCTGACCTATTGGCATTTGGTGTTGCGCCAGCAATTCTGATGTATAGCTGGAGTTTACATGATCTTGGCCGTATTGGTTTAGCATGTTGCTTTATCTATACGGCTTGTGCCGCATTCCGTTTAGCGCGTTTTAATGTGCAGATTGGTGTGGTGGACAAGCGTTACTTTATTGGAATTGCCAGCCCGCTTGCAGCGGTGACGGTGATCTCAATGGTCTGGGTTGGGCGGGACTTTCCATTTGTATTCGACTTAAAAGATATCGTAGTTCAAGTTGTTAACTGTATTGTCATGGTCAGTATTGGCTTGTTGATGATTTCAAATATCAAATACTACTCATTTAAACAAATGGACCGCAAACGTGTACCTTTTGTTGTGATGTTGCCAGTGGTCTTGATTTTTGCCGCAATCACGTACAACATTCCAGTAGGAATCCTGATTGTATCTATTCTCTATATTCTTTCAGGTTTCATCACCACTTTACTAGCCAAAAAGAATGATTCAAAAATAACAACCTAAAAAATGGAGGTTCAGTATGCCAATATTGATGAATAACAATCAATTAAAGCTGCTGAACCTGAATAAGACAGATGCTTTAACTTTTTACCCTCCAAAAGGCTTGTTCAAGATTGTCTATCAGGCCTTGATCCTGCCAAACTTGCCTGAACCGTTTCATTACCTCAACTTTATCAGCCTGATTGGGCAACCACGAATTCCTGTCTGTTATAATGCCAGCGCAATTACGACTACGGCTATTGATACCGCAACCGTTCTGGTCAGTAGTAGTGTTGCCACTGTAGGGCACCTTAAAAGCTATAGTGCCAAAGAACAGTGTCAGTTTGAAATGGACCGTTATCAATTTTTAGATGTTGACCATATTCAGGCAGAATTCCCCAATTATTACTTTAAGCGTATTGATGACGAATTAAGTTGTCAGCTTAAGGTAAATACCCATGCGGAAATAGAAAATCATTCAGCCTTGCAATGGGGGGTGGCGGACTATTGGTATGTAAGATGCCAATGTGAGGGTGAGATCACCTACAAACAGCAGAAATACCAAATTGAGGCGCAGGGTATCTTAAAACATGCCAGGGCAATTTATTTACCTTTCATAGCCTTTCATTTTTTTACTTATCAAATTATTCAGGTGATCCCAGACTTACAAATCGTACTCTCAGAATTAAGGAATCAATGGAACAACATCGTTTTTTCAAGAATTGAGATTCAGTCTGTGGGACAGCAAACACAACTTTATGAGAAACAGGTTATTTTTGATGTGACACGGGTCTATCCTAAAATCCAGACACCGAATGGTCGGGAAATGTATTTGCCCAGAGAGTTTATTTGGCAGTATCAGGAAAATGATGAGGTTGTTTTTCATCTTCAGGCACAAAGCCGAGGGGATTATAAATTTGGCTTGGCTGCGGGTTATGTGGGAAGCTTCAACTACCAATTGTTCTGGAAAAATGAAAAATATGAGGGTTCAGGCTATTGTGAATATGTGGACTGTCGTCCCTTGCATTGGCAGGAAAAAAGTAAAACTGAACAAATAATGGACCAAATTCCACATTTTCAACCCTATTTGTGCAAGAAGTAGGCAGTTGTTGCAATAATTTAAAGAAAGGGGTTGCAAGGTATTTGGAATGATCTATAATGCGACTCCATCGGTGGTGCTGTTGATTGAAAGTTGTTTTAAATCAGTTACTTAAAGTGGTTTGAAATAAATTTGAGATTGATGGTTGACTTTAAAGAGATTTAGGGTAACATAGCCGACCTAGCTTGATGATGACGAATCATCGAGAAGATCATTAAGAGAATAGAAGAACAACTTGTGTGGATTTTTACTGGTTGATCGATCGATAAATTATCATTGATTAATTGGTTAAAATTTCTCGAAGTTTATTTGAGCGAATATATAAGTCAGTAATTGATGAGCCAGAATTGGCACCTTGTCTTTAATAAGGTGCAAAATGATTTTAACTGAAGAGTTTGATCATGGCTCAGATTGAACGCTGGCGGCAGGCTTAACACATGCAAGTCGAGCGGGGTGAGGTGCTTCGGTACTGATCCTAGCGGCGGACGGGTGAGTAATGCTTAGGAATCTGCCTATTAGTGGGGGACAACATTCCGAAAGGAATGCTAATACCGCATACGCCCTACGGGGGAAAGCAGGGGATCTTCGGACCTTGCGCTAATAGATGAGCCTAAGTCGGATTAGCTAGTTGGTGGGGTAAAGGCCTACCAAGGCGACGATCTGTAGCGGGTCTGAGAGGATGATCCGCCACACTGGGACTGAGACACGGCCCAGACTCCTACGGGAGGCAGCAGTGGGGAATATTGGACAATGGGGGGAACCCTGATCCAGCCATGCCGCGTGTGTGAAGAAGGCCTTTTGGTTGTAAAGCACTTTAAGCGGGGAGGAGGCTCTTGAGGATAATACCCTTGATGAGTGGACGTTACCCGCAGAATAAGCACCGGCTAACTCTGTGCCAGCAGCCGCGGTAATACAGAGGGTGCGAGCGTTAATCGGATTTACTGGGCGTAAAGCGTGCGTAGGCGGCTGAATAAGTCGGATGTGAAATCCCCGAGCTTAACTTGGGAATTGCATACGATACTGTTTGGCTAGAGTATGGGAGAGGATGGTAGAATTCCAGGTGTAGCGGTGAAATGCGTAGAGATCTGGAGGAATACCGATGGCGAAGGCAGCCATCTGGCCTAATACTGACGCTGAGGTACGAAAGCATGGGGAGCAAACAGGATTAGATACCCTGGTAGTCCATGCCGTAAACGATGTCTACTAGCCGTTGGGTCCTTTGAGGACTTAGTGGCGCAGCTAACGCGATAAGTAGACCGCCTGGGGAGTACGGTCGCAAGACTAAAACTCAAATGAATTGACGGGGGCCCGCACAAGCGGTGGAGCATGTGGTTTAATTCGATGCAACGCGAAGAACCTTACCTGGCCTTGACATACTAGAAACTTTCCAGAGATGGATTGGTGCCTTCGGGAATCTAGATACAGGTGCTGCATGGCTGTCGTCAGCTCGTGTCGTGAGATGTTGGGTTAAGTCCCGCAACGAGCGCAACCCTTTTCCTTACTTGCCAGCATTTCGGATGGGAACTTTAAGGATACTGCCAGTGACAAACTGGAGGAAGGCGGGGACGACGTCAAGTCATCATGGCCCTTACGGCCAGGGCTACACACGTGCTACAATGGTCGGTACAAAGGGTTGCTACCTAGCGATAGGATGCTAATCTCAAAAAGCCGATCGTAGTCCGGATTGGAGTCTGCAACTCGACTCCATGAAGTCGGAATCGCTAGTAATCGCGGATCAGAATGCCGCGGTGAATACGTTCCCGTGCCTTGTACACACCGCCCGTCACACCATGGGAGTTTGTTGCACCAGAAGTGGGTAGTCTAACCTTAGGGAGGACGCTCACCACGGTGTGGCCGATGACTGGGGTGAAGTCGTAACAAGGTAGCCGTAGGGGAACCTGCGGCTGGATCACCTCCTTAACGAAAGATTGGTGACTGGTAAGAATCCACAACAAGTTGTTCTTCGAAGATGTATCTGAGGGTCTGTAGCTCAGTTGGTTAGAGCACACGCTTGATAAGCGTGGGGTCACAAGTTCAAGTCTTGTCAGACCCACCACTACTGACGAAGTGATGAATAGTCACAAGCTGCTAGATGAGAAGATATATCGTTCAAGATGATAAGCTGGGGACTTAGCTTAGTTGGTAGAGCGCCTGCTTTGCACGCAGGAGGTCAGGAGTTCGACTCTCCTAGTCTCCACCACGAATTAAATGGAAACATTTAATTTAAAGCTAAATAAATTATAGAAATTAATAAATGTATAAATAAATCAAAAGAGATTTTGATTTGAGTTTATTAACTTCTGTGATTTATCACAGTTTACTACTCGCTGACGAGGCAGTAGTTAATCATTAACAGATTAGTAGAATTGAGTCTGAAATAAATTGTTCAAACTCGATTAAGTATTAAATTAACAAGTAATTGTTAAGAAGATATTTAATCTGAGAACTAGCAAAAACACTGAATCAAGCGTTTTGGTATATGAATTTAGATTGAAGCTGTACAGTGCTTAAGTGCACAGTGCGTCAAACTGAAATGTTGGTAATACTACTTGTAGGTATTAACGACTGTTTGGGGTTGTATAGTCAAGTAATTAAGTGCATGTGGTGGATGCCTTGGCAGTCAGAGGCGAAGAAAGACGTGATAGCCTGCGAAAAGCTTCGGGGAGGCGGCAAATATCCTGTGATCCGAAGATGTCTGAATGGGGGAACCCACTTACCATAAGGTAGGTATCATAAGCTGAATACATAGGCTTATGAAGCGAACGAGGGGAAGTGAAACATCTCAGTACCCTTAGGAAAAGAAATCAATTGAGATTCCCTTAGTAGCGGCGAGCGAACGGGGATCAGCCCATTAAGTGGTGTGTGTTCTAGTGGAACGCTCTGGGAAGTGCGAACGTAGAGGGTGATATTCCCGTACACGAAAGGGCACACATCATGATGACGAGTAGGGCGAGGCACGTGAAACCTTGTCTGAATATGGGGGGACCATCCTCCAAGGCTAAATACTCCTGACTGACCGATAGTGAACCAGTACCGTGAGGGAAAGGCGAAAAGAACCCCTGTGAGGGGAGTGAAATAGATCCTGAAACCGCATGCATACAAGCAGTGGGAGCCCACTTTGTTGGGTGACTGCGTACCTTTTGTATAATGGGTCAGCGACTTACATTCAGTAGCAAGGTTAACCGCATAGGGGAGCCGTAGGGAAACCGAGTCTTAATAGGGCGTATAGTTGCTGGGTGTAGACCCGAAACCAGGCGATCTATCCATGAGCAGGTTGAAGGTTGGGTAACACTAACTGGAGGACCGAACCCACTGTCGTTGAAAAGCCAGGGGATGACTTGTGGATAGGGGTGAAAGGCTAATCAAGCCTGGTGATAGCTGGTTCTCCCCGAAAGCTATTTAGGTAGCGCCTCGGACGAATACCATTGGGGGTAGAGCACTGTTTCGGCTAGGGGGTCATCCCGACTTACCAAACCGATGCAAACTCCGAATACCAATGAGTACTATCCGGGAGACAGACTGCGGGTGCTAACGTCCGTAGTCAAGAGGAAAACAATCCAGACCGCCAGCTAAGGCCCCAAAATCATAGTTAAGTGGGAAACGATGTGGGAAGGCATAGACAGCTAGGAGGTTGGCTTAGAAGCAGCCACCCTTTAAAGAAAGCGTAATAGCTCACTAGTCGAGTCGGCCTGCGCGGAAGATGTAACGGGGCTAAAACTATGTGCCGAAGCTGCGGATTTACGCATTAGCGTAAGTGGTAGGGGAGCGTTCTGTAAGCCGATGAAGGTGGATTGAGAAGTCTGCTGGAGGTATCAGAAGTGCGAATGCTGACGTGAGTAACGACAAAACGGGTGAAAAACCCGTTCGCTGAAAGACCAAGGGTTCCAGTCCAACGTTAATCGGGGCTGGGTGAGTCGACCCCTAAGGCGAGGCCGAGAGGCGTAGTCGATGGGAAATTGGTTAATATTCCAATACTTCTGTGTAATGCGATGAGAGGACGGAGAAGGTTAAGTCAGCCTGGCGTTGGTTGTCCAGGTGGAAGACAGTAGGCATGCATCTTAGGCAAATCCGGGGTGCTCCATGCTGAGAGTCGATAGCAAGCTGTACTTGTACAGTGAAGTGGCTGATACCATGCTTCCAGGAAAAGTCTCTAAGCTTCAGTTACACAGGAATCGTACCCGAAACCGACACAGGTGGTCAGGTCGAGTAGACCAAAGCGCTTGAGAGAACTCTGCTGAAGGAACTAGGCAAAATGGTACCGTAACTTCGGGAGAAGGTACGCTGCTGACGGTGATGGGACTAGCTCCCTGAGCGGTTGGCAGCCGCAGAAACCAGGCCGCTGCAACTGTTTATTAAAAACATAGCACTCTGCAAACACGAAAGTGGACGTATAGGGTGTGATGCCTGCCCGGTGCTGGAAGGTTAATTGATGGGGTTAGCGTAAGCGAAGCTCTTGATCGAAGCCCCAGTAAACGGCGGCCGTAACTATAACGGTCCTAAGGTAGCGAAATTCCTTGTCGGGTAAGTTCCGACCTGCACGAATGGCATAATGATGGCGGCGCTGTCTCCAGCAGAGGCTCAGTGAAATCGAAATCGCTGTGAAGATGCAGTGTACCCGCGGCTAGACGGAAAGACCCCGTGAACCTTTACTGCAGCTTGACATTGAACTTTGACCTTACTTGTGTAGGATAGGTGGGAGGCTTTGAAGTACGAACGCTAGTTTGTATGGAGCCGTCCTTGAAATACCACCCTGGTAATGTTGAGGTTCTAACTCTGCCCCGTAATCCGGGGCGAGGACCATGTCTGGTGGGTAGTTTGACTGGGGCGGTCTCCTCCTAAAGAGTAACGGAGGAGTACGAAGGTGCGCTCAGCGTGGTCGGAAATCACGCGTAGAGTATAAAGGCAAAAGCGCGCTTAACTGCGAGACCCACAAGTCGAGCAGGTACGAAAGTAGGTCTTAGTGATCCGGTGGTTCTGTATGGAAGGGCCATCGCTCAACGGATAAAAGGTACTCTGGGGATAACAGGCTGATACCGCCCAAGAGTTCATATCGACGGCGGTGTTTGGCACCTCGATGTCGGCTCATCTCATCCTGGGGCTGAAGCAGGTCCCAAGGGTATGGCTGTTCGCCATTTAAAGAGGTACGCGAGCTGGGTTTAGAACGTCGTGAGACAGTTCGGTCCCTATCTACCGTGGGCGCTGGAAATTTGAGAGGATCTGCTCCTAGTACGAGAGGACCAGAGTGGACGAACCTCTGGTGTACCGGTTGTGACGCCAGTCGCATCGCCGGGTAGCTATGTTCGGAAGGGATAACCGCTGAAAGCATCTAAGCGGGAAGCCTACCTCAAGATAAGATTTCCCTAGGACTTTATGTCCTCTAAAGAGCCGTTCGAGACCAGGACGTTGATAGGTTGGGTGTGGAAGCACGGTGACGTGTGAAGCTGACCAATACTAATTGCTCGTGAGGCTTGACTATACAACACCCAAACAGTTGTATATAAAGCATCAACTTAAATGATTAAACCAAAGTAAAACTTGATTTAGTGCAGAAACTAGTTAAACTACGAACACTAAAACAGACTCAACAGCTAATCCGTTAAACTCTTCGGTACTAGGTGGCAGAATGTAAGACCACCGAAAGCCAAAACAGTTTGCTGGCGACAATAGCAGGAGTGAACCACCTGATCCCTTCCCGAACTCAGAAGTGAAACCTCCCCGCGCTGATGGTAGTGTGGCGTTTGCCATGTGAGAGTAAGTCATCGCCAGCTTTTAAATTGAAAACCTCCCAACCAATGTTGGGAGGTTTTTTTATTGACTAAAATTTTATTTAGTTTCTTTATCAATACTCGAACTGTTATTTTCTTCAAATGATAAGTTATATTCTCGAATCAAAATAAAAAGAGTATTGAAATAATGAATATTGTAAAGAATATTTTATGGATTGATTGTGGGGCAGCTGCATTAGCAGGAGTGGTTGTGTTGCTTGTTGCCCAATGGTTAAGTCCACTTTATCATTTGCCAAAGAAAGTTATTATTTTTGTTGGCTGTGTCAATTTACTATATGCATGTTATTCATTTTTATTAGCTAATTATAAAAGACGTTCAATCACCTTGGTCAACATTTTGGTGGTTGCTAATAGTATTTGGGTTTTGATTTGTCTGATTATGTTATGGATGTTTAGGCGGGAAATGACAATCTTTGCAATCATACATATTTTAGGTGAAGCATTTTTTGTTGGTGTCTTAGCAAGATTAGAATATCTTTGGCGGGTACAACTTTCATCTTAATACCATTAAAGTAATGAGGAGATAGGATAGAACAAAATTTGAACTCTCCAGTTTAATACGGTAAAACAATAAAAAATGAATCAGTTTGATGGTCGATCTACCTAAAACTAAGAATTTAGAGCACTGATAAAATGAGTAAGAAAAAACAATTAGACGTAGAACAAACAGAGACATTATTGCTGATCTTAAAACAACGTTTTGAACAAAATATGCATCGTCATCAGGGCCTGAATTGGGATGATATTGAAAATACGTTAAAACAGCAGCCTGAAAAGCTTTGGTCATTGAATGAGATGGAGAATACAGGAGGAGAACCTGATGTGGTTATGTTTGATTCAAAGGTTTCAGAAATCGTATTTTATGATTGCGCTGTAGAATCACCAAAAGGACGTAGAAGCCTGTGCTATGACCGTGATGCATTGGATTCCCGTAAGGAACATAAACCTGAAAATAATGTTATTGATGTAGCTGAAAGGATGGGTGTTGAATTATTGACAGAAGAGCAATATAAGCAATTACAGTCAATTGAACATTTTGATTTAAAAACGTCAAGTTGGGTGAGAGCGCCAGATGATATTCGAATAAAAGGTGGTGCTATTTTTTGTGATAGTCGTTATGGTCGAGTTTTTACCTATCACAATGGAGCACAATCTTATTACTCTACAAGAGGATTTCGTAGTTTATTAAAAATATAGAGTTCGATGAGTATGAATAATTTCTTATAAGAAATTAAAGCAGTGGGTGAATTGTATATATTTTTTAACTTTTAATTTTGCCAAGCGCTTGCTTGGTTTTGGTGGTTTTGATACCTTAGTGTTCACTAAATATTCGAAAACAATGATTAATAATCGCCAGGAAGGAAGCATGCAACTTAATCCCCTATATTATACTGAACAACATTTAGCCTTTGCTGAGAGTGTTAGGCGCTTTACTGAAAAAGAAATTAGCCCTTTTATCAATGAATGGGATGAAGCTGAAACCTTTCCTCGAGAGCTTTATAAAAAGGCCGCAGATATTGGCTTACTCGGTGTTGGTTTTGATGAAAATTATGGCGGTATTGCAGGAACGGATGCATTTTACACCTTGCTTGCTTCGGTTGAATTGGCAAAGTGCGCATCGGGTGGTTTAGCTGCATCATTGCTTTCGCATACTATTGGGACACCACCGATTCAGCATTTTGCCCAAGAGGAGCTAAAAGCTGAGGTCTTACCACAAATTTTGTCAGGCGAAAAAATCTCGGCATTGGCAATTACTGAACCCAGCGGTGGTTCTGATGTGGCAGCCCTAAAAACCAAAGCAGTTCGGGATGGCGACGATTATATTGTCAGTGGTGAAAAGACCTTTATTACCTCAGGTATTCGCGCCGACTATTATACCGTTGCAGTGAGAACCGACCCCAATGCCAAAGGGGCAAATGGTATTTCCATACTGCTGATTGACGCGCATAGTGAGGGCATCACCAAATCTAAGTTGGATAAAATGGGCTGGTGGGCATCGGATACAGCACATTTGCATTTTGATAACGTGCGCGTGCCAGCCAGAAACCTGCTTGGTGCAGAAAATATGGGCTTCTTTGTGATTATGAACAATTTTAACATGGAGCGTTTTTTTCTTGCCGCGAGTAGTTATGGCTATGCGCTGGTTTGTTATGAGGAGGCTTTGGATTGGGCAAAACAGCGCCAGACTTTTGGTAAGCGTTTAATTGACCATCAAGTGGTTCGACATAAGCTGGTGGATATGGCAACCCGTCTGACTTCAACCCGTGCCCTATTGGAAGATACAGCCTATCGTTTAGGAAAACCAGAATTGCAGGGTAATGAACTGATTGCACAAATTTGTATGCTCAAAAATGTGGCAACACAAACCATGCAATTTTGTGCTGATGCTGCGGTACAAACATTAGGTGGTATGGGCTTTATGCGTGGCACAAAATCTGAACGTATTTACCGTGAAGTGAAAGTCAATATGATTGGTGGTGGAGCAGAGGAAATCATGAAAGACCTTGCCAGTCGCCAACTTGGCTATTAATCGAAATCTTTTAGGGCTTTAGATCATGAGGAAATTGGTTTAAAGCCTGATTCATACAACAACAATGAGTTAAATAATAATTTAGGAAAAGAGCATGGATGGTTTATTCAACCCGATTTATTACACAGCAGAACATCGGGCTTTTGCAGACAGTGTAAAACGCTTTGTAGAAAAAGAAATTTCACCTTATGTCAATGAATGGGATGAAGCAGGAACATTCCCACGAGAGCTTTATCAAAAGGCTGCAAGTGTCGGTTTACTGGGCTTGGGTTTTGATGCTGAGCATGGTGGCATTCCTGATGCTGATGCCTTTTATGTGATGTTGGCAGCAATTGAAATGGCAAAAGCGGCATCAGGTGGTGTTCATATTTCCCTGATGATTCATAGTATTGGTACACCACCGATTCATCATTTTGCTCAACCTGAAATTCGGGATCTGGTGATGCCCCAGATTATTGCTGGCGAAAAAATCTCGGCTTTGGCAATTACTGAACCGAGTGGTGGTTCTGATGTGGCGGCAATTAAAACCAAGGCAGTTCGAGAGGGTGATCACTATATTCTAAATGGTGAAAAGACCTTTATCACTTCAGGAATTCGGGCTGATTATTATACCGTTGCGGTCAAAACTGATTCAAATGCGCAGGGTGCTAAGGGTATTTCCATGTTATTGGTCGATGCACATAGTGATGGGATAACCAAATCACCGTTAAAGAAAATGGGCTGGTGGGCATCGGATACCGCACATTTACATTTTGACAATGTCAAAGTGCCTGTTAGCCATTTATTAGGCGAAGAAAATGCAGGTTTTAAAGTGATTATGAATAACTTTAATATGGAGCGTTTTTGGCTGGCGGCAATGGCGTATGGGTATGCGTTGGTATGTTATGAAGAGGCGCTGGATTGGGCCAAACAGCGTCAGACTTTTGGCAAGCGTTTGATTGACCATCAGGTGGTTCGACATAAACTGGTGGATATGGCAACGCAACTGACCACAACGCGGGCATTGCTGGAAGATACAGCCTACCGTATGGGACAGAAAGAGTTACAAGGAGCAGACTTGATTGCGCAAATTTCTATGTCGAAAAATGTGGCAACACGTACCATGCAATTCTGTGCAGATGCAGCTGTTCAAACACTAGGTGGTATGGGCTTTATGCGTGGCACAAAGTCAGAGCGAATTTACCGTGAAGTGAAAGTCAACATGATTGGCGGTGGGGCAGAGGAAATCATGAAAGACTTGATCAGTCGCCAATTGGGCTATTAATTCTTGGTTTGATCATAACAAGTGAAAAGTGCGGTCAAAACACCGCACTTTTTTAATCTCACTTTGGTTGATTATTCTAACTCAGCCAATTGTTCTAAGGAGATTTGACGAATTTCAAAAATTGGTTGCTTAAGAAAGGAGTTTAAGGCTTTTAAGTGAATAAATTTGATATTGTCTAAGGCAATACCAACGATGGAGTCTTTTTCAGCATCGTAACGAATATCTGGCGTTTGCTCGATAAATGCTTTAAACAGGTCTGGACTATCACTTAACTCGGAAAGTGGCTTGTCGAAGAGTGCTTCAAACTCATAATCCATCGCATAAATATTGGATTCCCAGGATACATCACTAAAGTTTTCATCCTGACTGGAAATGATGCTGCCAGTTTCATAGCCACTAAAATAGTCTTCTTCCGAGTTGATCCAAAGCACATAGCAGGGTTGTGTTGCATCGACTTCCAGTAGCTGATACCAGACAATACCTGAGATTTTAGCGAACTCAAATGCATCATCTTCATTCAGTTGAGGGATTTCTCCATCATCAATATCAAAGGTTTTGCCTGTTTTTTCTAGGATAAAAGCTTCAAGTTTTTCATAGGTTTCATCATCTGCCTCACCATTGCCGATGTCATAGTTGCATAGCTCATCATAGTACAAGCCCTGCACCACCAATGCCTTGTATGCCTGTTCAGCTTCGGCCTTGTCTGTGTAAATCTCCTTGATTGTGCCTGTTGAGACGCAGTTGGTGAGATGCCATTCATCATTATAGGCAAAGTCGTTTTGACGGATAACGTATTGGATGTTGCTCATTTTTACTCTATTCCTTTTAAGTAAGTTTGATTGAGTGATTTTTCAAGTTGATAAATTTCTTCAATGCTTAAATAACGAGCTTCTTTTTCAATTGGTTTCTTTAATAGAGCATTGACTTGGGCTAAATCCTTAAATTGTATTTTTAATGAATTGGGTGAATAAAATTTAATATCAGGATTTTCTTCAATTAAGCGTTGTAATAAGAGTGGAGTATCACTTAATTCCTCTAAAGTACCTTTTAAATCAATGTCATGTTCAATAAAAATATCATGGATAGGTGGTGAAATTTCATCATTTAATGGGGAATCTTTGATGAAATTACTTGGAATAAAAATATTGCTTTCTACATCATCATCGTCCATACGAAGATCACAAAAATCATATTGCTGTGATTTCTGGTTAAATAAGACTAGTTGTTTGAGTTGCTTTGGATATTCATATAAACCATATACATAGCATTGTAGCTCTTGGATGATCTCAAATATCTCATCTATAGATTTTTGAGCTAAGATATTCTCTTGTCCATGAAATTCTTCATGTGAATATTCACAATACATGATATTTTCAAAATGAACTTTATGACTAAAATCATATTCAAGTTGTTTCCATTTTGAAACTGCATCTTCTTTATTATCAAATAAGTCTGTGATATGACCTGTATGGTCAGTATAATCTATCAGAGGTTTATACCATTCATCGGTATAAAAAAATGATAAATGACGAATCACATAGATTTTTTCTTGCATGATTATTTTCCTTTAAGCAATTTTAGTTTTTAATTCTTGTAATTTCACTGCACTAGGCGGCACAGCCATTCCATTATCCATCCAAAGCTCAAAACGCATTGGATTGAAAAAGAAGTCTGGACTGATATCAAAATCAATAAACTTGGCTTCAGCTTTTCCCATCATTGGCAAAATGGTATTAATAAACCAACTATTATGCGTAATCAGTAAGGACTTTAATTGTCCTGTGACTGATAAAGGTGAAAGTAAAGTCGCAGAGATTTTGGGATCATCAATCACATCGGAATGGAATTTTTCCAGACGTTTCGCCAGCCCATCAGTCGGAATATCCTGCATGGCTGCAACAAAATCGCCTAAGGTTGGAATAAAACGATGATGAAAATCCACCAGTAAATGATCTTTTTCGCACAGGTCTTTGACTTCGATACTTTTGCCAGCACTATTTTCAAAATGGTGTCCAAAGATTGGAATAATCACTTCCTGAACACCCCAAAAGGTATGCAGGATACGATGGCGGTTGTCGGTACAGAGCATTTTGGTGCTGTCGATCAGCGCATGAATATCAATATAGTCTTCAAGCTCGCCCCCACGACGTTTCACCGAAATATTGGCATGTTGTACTGGATTCATTTTTACTATTTCTTGTAATCGTTTGATGTTTCAACAGAATAGCAGTTTTTATTTTGAACAAGAATAGAGAAAAATGACTAGGCGTTAAGTTATGTCGTGCAATAATCCAGTTATTTCAAGGCCATTTCCCAGACCATTTCAGTCAGTTCATCTACCTTTACTTTTCCCTCAGGTCGATACCATGTGACCGACCAGGAAATAGAACCACCAACCAAACGTCGCCAGATAAAGGCATCATGTTTAACCTTGCCTTGGGCACGTAATTTCTCAATCACATCCAGCCAAATCTGCTCATATTCATTACGCATTTTAAGCAGATATTCCTGTTTCTCTTTAGAGAGGGCAAACCATTCATGTACCAGTACAGCCATTGCTGCCCCTGTATCGCCTGTAATTGAAATCAGTTCAGCCTTGATTAAGTCGCGTAATTGTTGTTCAGGATCACTGGAGCGCTCAGCCGCTTCTTTTAAACGGGCAAAATTGTAAATAATGGTTTGTTCCATCACGGTGGCGAGAATGTCATCCTTACTTTTAAAATGATGGAAAAGACTGCCAGACTGGATACCAATAAACTCACCGAGTTGGCGAACCGTGGTCTTGTCATAACCCTGTTTGTAAAACAGATAGGCGGCACCAAGCAGCAAGCGTCCACGTGGACTATCGTCAAAACATACAATTTTAGGTATTTGCTCAATTGAAGTAGCAATCATGCCAATCTATCTATCCCGTTTACTCTAGTGTGTATTGTAACAAAATTCATTTCGTAAATTGTCTTATCTTTTTATAACAAGTATTTGCCTGAGTTTGTTTATTTTTGCCAATACAGCATATCATTATGCACTTTACAAACCAAGCACTTGCTTGGTAATGTTAAGGCGTTTTTAGCAATAACAATGAGAAAGCTCATGACAAGCGTCAAACAGGATGACCAGAGGGTAGTCAAAATCGGGTGTGCATCAGGATTCTGGGGCGATACCAACACAGCTGCATTTCAGTTGGTCCATCTGAGTGATATTGATTATCTGGTTTTTGATTATCTGTCAGAAATTACCATGTCGATCATGGCCAAGGCGATGATGACCGATCCAAGTCATGGCTATGCACTGGATTTCGTCAGTCGTGTCATGTCGCCCCTCATCAAAAAAATTGCAGAGAAAAAAATAAAAGTCATTAGCAATGCTGGGGGTGTTAATCCTTTAGCCTGTCGTGATGCACTACAAAAAATCATTGATGAAAAGGGATTGGATTTAAAAGTTGCAGTGGTACTTGGTGATGATATACTGCCTAAACATGCTGAATTACTTAAACAAAATGTTCAGGAAATGTTTAATGGCGAAGCTTTGCCTGCGCATGTTGCCAGTAGCAATGCCTATCTAGGAGCCGTTGCGATTCGGGATGCCTTGGACTTGGGTGCGGATATTGTGATTACGGGGCGTGTGGTCGATTCGGCGGTTGTGCTTGCACCCTTATTACATGAATACAAATGGTCACTGGGTGATTATGACAAGCTGGCACAGGGTTCATTGGCAGGGCATGTGATTGAATGTGGTGCGCAATGTACAGGTGGTAATTTTACCGATTGGCGTTTGGTACAGGGCTTTGACAATATGGGCTTTCCGATTGTGGAAGTCAGTGCAGATAGCTCCTTTATCGTGACCAAGCCACAAGGTACAGGTGGATTGGTTTCAACTGCGACTGTGGCAGAGCAGATTGTTTATGAAATTGGCAATCCACAAGCTTACTTACTTCCTGATGTGACTGCTGATTTTAGCCAAGTCCATTTAGAACAGGTAGGTGAAGATCGGGTTAAGGTGACAGGGGCGACAGGTCGTGCGCCAACAGGGCAATATAAAGTCAGTGCCACTTATGCTGATGGTTATCGTGTTCTCGTCAGTTTCTTGATTGCAGGTCGTGAAGCGCCTGAAAAAGCACAGGTTATTGCTGATGCGATTCTAAATAAATGTGAACGCGTCTTGGCTCTGCGTTCAGTCCCACCATTTAGTGAAAAATCGGTGGAGATTCTTGGGATTGAAAGTACCTATGGTTCACATTCAAGAATCAAGGATAGCCGTGAAGTGGTGGTCAAGATTGCCGTGAAACATATGTTTAAAGAAGCCTGTATGTTCTTTGCCTCTGAAATTGCACAGGCATCTACAGGTATGGCACCTGCTTTGGCAGGCATTGTCGGTGGTCGCCCTAAAGCTTCGGCAGTGGTGAAACTGTTCTCTTTCCTGATTGATAAAGATCAAATCAATGTTGAGGTGGACTTCGCAGGACAACGCCATCCAGTTCAGATTCCAACAGGTTTAGCTCCACAAGACATTATCCTGCATCCAGTGGGTGAAGTGGCGAGCTATCAAGGCGATGAAATTGAAGTGCCTTTGGTTGAGGTCGCTCATGCACGTAGTGGCGATAAGGGCAATCACAGCAATATCGGGGTGATTGCACGTAAAGCAGAATATTTGCCGTGGATTCGTGCTGCACTCACCGAAGCCAATGTTGCGGACTATATGCAGCATGTTTTAGATCCAGATAAATCAAAAGTCATTCGTTATGAATTACCTGCCATGCATGCACTGAATTTTATGCTGGAAAACGCACTGGGTGGTGGGGGAATTGCCAGCCTGCGTATTGACCCACAAGGTAAGGCATTTGCACAGCAATTATTAGATATGCCAGTCAAAGTACCAGCACAATTGTTAGAAAAATAAGTAAGGATGTAAAAATGGGTTATCAATCAATTTTCAGGGCAGATGCTTTTGCCGACAAAGTGATTATCATCACGGGTGGCGGCTCGGGTATTGGGCGTTGCACCGCACATGAATTGGCATCCTTAGGTGCACAGGTCATCATCACAGGGCGTAAAATTGAAAAGCTGGAAAAAACCGCTGCGGAAATTAACGAAGATGGTGGCAAAGTTCATTTCATCGTCTGTGATAACCGTGATGAAGAACAAGTCAAAAACATGATTGCCGAAGTGATTGAAAAATTCGGCAAGCTGGATGGTTTGGTCAATAATGCGGGTGGGCAATTCCCATCTAATCTGGAAAGTATCTCTGCCAATGGTTTTGATGCGGTGGTGCGTAATAACCTGCATTCAACTTTTTACCTGATGAGAGAAGCTTATAACCAGTGGATGGCAAAACATGGTGGCAGCATTGTCAATATGGCTGCCGATATGTGGGGCGGTATGCCTGGTATGGGGCATTCAGGTGCAGCACGTTCAGGTGTGGACAATCTGACCAAAACCGCTTCAGTGGAATGGGGACGTTCAGGTGTTCGGGTTAACTGCGTTGCACCAGGCTGGATTATTTCTTCTGGCATGGATAATTACAGTGGTGATTTTGCCAAATTCATTATCCCAAGTTTGGCTGGCAATGTTCCTTTAAAACGTATGGGGACAGAGTCTGAGATTTCTTCAGCGATTTGCTATTTACTTTCTGATGCCGCTGCTTTTGTCTCAGGTGTGACGTTAAGGGTCGATGGCGCAGCTTCACAAGGGACACGGATGTATCCATTGGCAGATGCGACCAATAGCCATTCTTTTAATGGTTTCCACCGTGCTTTTATTCCTGATGTACTCAAAGATCAGATTGGAAAAGCAGAGCAACAAGATGAAAAGAAGGACTAAACCATGACAATTCTTCAATCTGAAATTGCAGTGGGTAGTGAACAGTACCAAAAAAATCGGGATGCTTTACTCAATCAAATCGCAGAAGTCCGTGCCGTACAACAAAAAGGCATTGATAAGTCTTATGCAGCAAAGCCGAAGTTTGATAAGAAAGGCAAAATTCTGCCGCATGAGCGGGTGCGTTTACTTCTTGATGCGGATTCGCCTTTTGTCGAGCTATGTGGCCTAGTTGGCTACAACATGCATGATGATAAGGATGGTTCGGAGGCAGGTGGCGGCATTATCGCGGGGATCGGTTTTGTCAGTGGTGTTCGTGCTCTAGTGACTGCCAGTAATAGTGCGATCAAGGGCGGCACCATGTCCCCAATGGGCGTACAGAAAACCTTACGCTTGCAAAAGATTGCGCTTGAACAAAAATTACCGATTGTGACATTGACCGAGAGTGGTGGGGCGAACCTGAACTATGCGGCAGAAGTATTTACCTATGGTGGCATGACCTTTGCCAATCAGGCACGCATGTCTGCGGCAGGGATTCCACAGATTTCGGTGGTGCATGGTAATGCCACTGCGGGTGGTGCTTATCAACCTGGTTTATCTGACTATGTGATTGCTGTGCGTAAGCAAACAGAAATGCTGTTGGCTGGTCCACCATTATTGTTGGCCGCAACAGGTGAAGTGGCAACCGCAGAGGAGCTCGGTGGTGCAGAAATGCATACCCAAGTGTCAGGTGTGGCGGAATATCTGGCTGAAAATGATGCCGATGGCATTCGTATTGCCCGTGAAATTTTTGAGCATCTGAACTGGAAAGAACAAACCACCAGTCTCAATCAGGACTATAAGGAACCACGTTATTCAGCAGAAGAACTTTTAGGCATTATTCCACAGGATCCAAAGCAACCTTTCGATATGAAAGAAGTGGTAGCACGGATTATTGATGATTCTGATTTTCTGGAGTTTAAGCAGGAATATGATGCTTTAACCGTTTGCGGTTGGGCAAAAATGGGCGGGGTACATATTGGCATCATTACCAATAATGGTCCAATCACACCACAGGGGGCGGTCAAGGCAGCGCAGTTTATTCACCTCTGTGAGCAAACCCAGCGCCCACTTTTATTCCTGCATAACACCACTGGCTTTATGGTGGGGACCGATGCTGAACAGAATGGCATCATCAAACATGGTTCCAAGTTGATTCAAGCCGTTGCCAATGCGACTGTGCCGAAAATCTCGATTGTGGTGGCGGGTTCCTATGGCGCAGGTAACTATGCCATGTGTGGGCGTAGTCTTTCACCTAGCTTTATCTTTGCTTGGCCAAACTCGCATGTGGCGGTGATGGGTTCTGCTCAGGCAGGGAAAGTGCTGCGTATCGTGGCTGAGGGTAAACAGAAAGCCTCTGGCATGGAGCCGAATCCGCAGATGCTGGATTTCCTTGAGCAAAGTACCTCAATGAAACTGGAACAACAATCAACGGCATTGTTCAACACTGCAATGTTGCATGACGATGGCATTATCGACCCACGAGATACCCGTAAGGTATTGATCTTCTTGTTACAGACCATTTATGAAGCACAGCAACGTGAGTTAAATCCAACACGATTTGGCGTGTCACGTTTCTAATTCAACAAAAAATTTAGGCAATAAAAATATTTAGGACAAAACCATGAAATTTACCGCAGAGCATGACGCTTTACGCCGTACCGCACGTCAGTTTGTAGAAAATGAACTCAACCCATTTATTCCAGAATGGGAAGAGGCAGGACGTTTCCCAATCCATGATGTATTTAAAAAAATGGCAGACTTGGGCTTACTGGGTATTTGTAAGCCTGAAGAAAATGGCGGCTTAGGTCTGGATTATTCTTATAACCTTGTGGTGGCAGAAGAGTTGGGCCGTGCAGCCTGTGGTGGTGTGCCATTGGCGATTGGTGTGCAAACCGATATGGCAACCCCAGCCCTTGCCCGTTTTGGTAGCAAGGAACTGAGAGAAGAATTTTTGAATCCTGCGATTCGTGGTGAGTATGTGGCTTCAATTGCAGTATCAGAAGTACATGCGGGTTCAGATGTAGCCGCAGTTAAAACCACAGCAAAAAAAGATGGCGATGATTATGTGATTAATGGCAGCAAAATGTGGATTACCAATTCACTGCAAGCAGATTTCTTCTGCCTGCTTGCCAATACCTCTGATGATAAACCGCATGTCAATAAATCCATGATTATTGTCCCAGCGAAAACCGCAGGGATTAGTTTTTCAGAACCGTTGAATAAATTGGGTATGCGCTCAACCACAACCGCTCAAGTTTATTTTGATAATGTCCGCGTACCGCAACGCAATCTGGTGGGTGCTGAGGGTATGGGCTTTATGATGCAGATGATGCAGTTTCAGGAAGAACGCATGTGGGCATGTGCCAATGCAGTCGGTGGGCTGGAAAATGTGATTAAACAAACCATTGATTACACCAAGGATCGTACCACTTTTGGACAGCCACTCATTAATAACCAATATGTACATTTCCGTTTTGCTGAGTTGATGACCGAAGTGGAAGCCCTTAAGGCACTGACTTATCAAGCCTGTGAGCAGCATATTGCAGGGGAGAATGTCACCATGATGGCTTCAATGGCAAAACTCAAGGCAGGGCGTTTAACCCGTGAGGTGGCGGATAGCTGCCTACAATATTGGGGCGGTAATGGCTTTATGTGGGATAATCCAGCTTCTCAGCTTTATCGTGATGGTCGTCTTGGCTCGATTGGCGGTGGTGCGGATGAGATCATGTTGGGAATTATCTGCAAGCTAATGGATATTTTGCCGAAGAAGCAGAAAGGGTGATCTAAAGTTAATTGATATTTTACCTATATCTAAATCTTCCCTGAGATGCGGCTTAAGCATCATGGTAGGGAGGATTTAGAAAGGTAAAATGAAAAATGATGAAAGATTGGTATACCTCAAGTGGCTAAAGTTTGGCTTTGCATTATCCTGATAATAAAACGAAATATTTTACCTATAAAAATAGTTTTAAAATCTTTATAAAAACATCAATATTTATTTGATATCAATTATTTAATTTTTTAAATTCATCGCAATTTTTTCCCTCTGGATTGTCATCTTCAGGGTATTGACTTATGATGTTTGTGATGACCTGCCAAAATAGAATGTTATACAAATACCCAGAATATTTAAAAAAATATTGGCCTTTTGTCGTGTTGCAAGATGCAACACATGGAACAAAAATATGCAAAGGATAATGCAGCGGCTCCAACATAAATGGCGTATTCGCATGGTGATGACCATGATGATGATCATTGCCATCACATTGACATCCGTCACTTTTACAACAGTTAACTGGTTTGAGGCAAAGACTTTGCTTCTGGATGCCGCAACTAGCAAGGCGGAAATGACCAGTCAAATCACGGAACAAAAAGTACAACAAATTATTGATCCTGCTGAAGCACTGCTGCGCGTTCTGGCCTTTGATCCTGTGGTTGAAGCCAGCACATTGCCCCAGCGGTTGCGACGCCTAGAGGCCTTTACTACCAATTTGTATGCCAATCCATTATTAACGTCTGTGTATATTGGCTATGATAATGGTGACTATTTTCTGGTGAGTCCATTAACCAAGGCGACATTACGTCAGAGCTATCGCGCACCAGAACAGGCAAAATACGTGGTTCGTGCATTGTTGGGGCAGGCAGGAGAAAAGCGTACACACCAACTTTTATTCTATGATCAGCATCTCAACCTGATTGAGCAACGTACAGATCCAGACTATGTGTATGATCCTCGGCAACGTCCCTGGTATAACAATGCGCTTGCCACCACAGATGTTGCCATTTCAAAACCCTATATTTATGCAGATACACCTTTAATGGGTGTAACACTTTCCATGCGCAGTAGTAATTCCCATGCGATTGTTGCGATGGATTTACCCTTAAATGGAATTAAGGATGCACTGCAACAATTGAGTATTACCCCCCATAGTCAAATTGCATTGGTGGATAGTCAGGGCGAAGTGATTGGGGTCAATACGGGGTCGGCTATTGATCAAGTCACATCCACCACACCAGCCCCTGCACTGCAACATCTGGAAAACACAGCCTTATTGCAGTTGTGGCAGTTACCATCACAAACTCAGGTGATGACCTATCAGGCTGATGATCAACAATGGTTGGGGCGAAAGATTGAACTTGCCCAATATCGTGAACTGGGGCTACAGCTATTGGTTGCCATTCCAAGTCAAGAGCTACTCAAGGATTTGCCTGTTTATCGCCGCCAGATGATTGGGATTGCGATTGTCTTGGGGATGCTGCTTCTTGCTTTGGGGGCATGGCTTGGTCATCGTATTGGCCAGATTATTGAACAGCATATTCGTCGTGTTCGGCAGATGTCACATTTTGATTTTAGTCGTCCTAGCCCTGAGTTTAGTTTGTTGTATGAAGCCTATCAACTGACCGATGTTACGGATGATGTCAGCCGTACCATGGAAGCATTGTTAAAAATCAGTCAGGTGCTGCAAGCTGAACCACAGATCGACACCATGCTGAATAAAGTACTTCGGTTGTTTGTAGAGGCCGCTCGTTGTGATAGTGGCGCAGTGTATCTTTTTCAGTCAAAAGATAACAGTTGGCAAAAAAATGCCGCCTATGGACGACAAGATCAGGTAGATACCGTTGCGGCACAATTGGGCAACATTGAGAATCAGCAGCCTAACCGCCATGCCCTGTGTCAGGCTTTTGCCATACGTGGGCGTGATGGACATATTTTGGGTTATGTGATTTTAGAGCATAAAGGTGATCATGAACATACGTCACAAAACTTCCTGATTTTTAGTGAACGGTTAACTGGAATGTTGGCAATTCCAATTGAAACAAGGCAATTTATTGAATCACAGAAAGCGCTTCTGGAGGCTTTCATTCTGGTTCTTGCCGATGCGATTGATACTAAGAGTGCCCATACAGGAGGACATTGTCGTCGTGTGCCCAAACTGGCAATGATGATTGTGGATCACTTGTCAGCAGAAACACAAGGGCAATATGCTGATTTCCATTGCAATGCGGATGATCGTGAGGCTTTCCGTCTGGCAGCATGGCTACACGACTGCGGTAAGATTACCACGCCTGAACATATTATTGACAAAGCCACCAAACTGGAAACCTTGTACAACCGTATCCATGAAATCCGTACCCGTTTTGAAGTGTTATATCGGGATGCCGAGATAGCGTGTCTAAAGGCTCAACTGACAGGAACAGAACAGGCATGTGCAGAAGCCCAGCGTGATGCACAGTATGCGCAACTACAGGCTGATTTTGCCTTTATTGCCAAATGCAATATTGGAGGGGAATTTTTAAGTGATGAGACGATTTTACGTTTAGAACAGATCGCACAGCGAACATGGTTACGTCATTTTGATAATCGTCTTGGGCTATCGCTACTGGAACAGTCACTTTATCATCATCCTGCGCCACCACTCCCCGTACAGGAGCGACTACTGGCAGATAAACCTGAGCATATCGTTGCATGGGATGAAAATTATAAGCCCCATGTAGAGCGGGATGATCCGTTAAACATGCATGGTTTTGACATGCAACTTCCGCATTACCAAAGAAATACTGGAGAAATTTATAATCTCAGTATTCGCCGTGGGACACTGACCAGCGAAGATCGTTTTGCGATTAACAATCATATCGTCCAGACCCTGATTATGCTGACCAAATTACCTTGGCCCAAGCATTTGCAGCGTATTCCTGACCTTGCCACTAACCATCATGAACGTATGGATGGACAGGGTTATCCAAGACGCTTACAAGCGGCACAAATGTCTGTTGAGGAGCGTGTTCTGGCATTGGCCGATGTTTTTGAGGCTCTCACTGCCGCGGATCGTCCTTACAAATCTGCCAAAACCATTTCTGAGTCGCTGATGATCATGGCAAAAATGTGTCAGGAAAATCATCTTGACCGTACACTGTTTATCTATTTTGTCCAAAGTCGTTTATGGCTGGATTATGCCCAACAGTTTATTCCACCTCATCAAGTTGATGAGGTTGATATAGACGCTGTGGTGCGTACCGCCAAAGCTAATCACGCATGATAATGCTTATTTTACAAACCAAGCACTTGCTTGGTTTGTAAAGTGGAGATATATTGTGAAGCATGGTTGGGTTGATGTGAGGGGCTGAGGTCATGGTCATCTGGGCTATAACAATGTCATATGTTGGGCAAGGATCTTTGATCCAGGTAATGCTGCCCCTGTGATCATGTGGTTGCGTATGATATTGATCCCGTATAGCTAACCTGTGATTAAGAATGAAAAATTAGGAATAAAATGAGTAATCTGGATACTTTACAAGTGGATGACAGCATCCAGCTTGAACGACAAGGCAGTATTTTAACGCTATGGCTGAACCGACCTGAAAGCCGTAATGCCATGAGTTTAAACATGGTCAATGCCATTCAGCAGGTCTTTGCTCATATTGCCGAAGATACCTCGATTCGTGCCGTGATCCTGCGTGGAAAAGGCGGGCATTTCTGTGCAGGTGGAGACATTAAGGATATGGCGGGCTTACGTGTTGAAGCTGCCAATGCTGGTAGCCTACAACCCTATGTTGATTTTAACCGCCGTTTCGGTGCCATGATTGAACAGGTTGATCAGGCACCGCAAACTGTTGTGGCGATTTTAGAGGGTGCGGTACTGGGTGGTGGTTTTGGCTTGGCCTGTGTTTCTGATGTAGCGATTAGTCGTGATAACGCCCAGTTTGGTTTACCTGAAACAGGTTTGGGTGTGTTGCCAGCACAAATTGCCCCTTTTGTGGTGAAACGAATTGGACTGACCCAAGCGCGTCGTTTGGCACTATTGGGCTTGCGTTTTAATGGTGAGACCGCATTAAAGCTCGGTGTAGTGCATGAAGTGGCTTCAGATGAAGCAGCGCTTGAACAAAAACTTGCTGAGACCGTTCAACAGATTAAACGTGCTGCGCCGTTGGCATCCCGTACCACCAAAGCCTTATTACACCGTACTTTAAATGAGCCTTTAGACACTTTGCTTGATGATGCTGCACAGCAGTTTGCTCAAGCCGTTGGTGGGGCAGAAGGTCAGGAAGGCACGATGGCCTTTATTCAAAAACGTTTGCCAACTTGGGCAATGGATGAGCAGTGATCAGCAAAGCACTGCTCACTGCGCAAGAGTAATCAGCAAGGCGAAATGATGCTTTGAGAGAGAATAAAAATGGCTTTTACAAAAGTTTTAGTGGCAAACCGTGGTGAGATCGCCGTTCGGGTGATGCAAACAGCGAAAGCAATGGGCTATCAGACCGTTGCAGTATATTCAGATGCCGATGCCAATGCACGCCATGTTCAGGTTGCAGATGAAGCGGTGTATATCGGAGCCTCCAAGGTTTCAGAATCCTATCTGTCGATTGCCAACATTATTGAAGCCTGTCAAAAGACAGGTGCCGATGCGGTACATCCTGGCTATGGTTTCCTGTCTGAAAACACTGATTTTGCACAGGCATGTATTGACCATAACATTACCTTTATTGGGCCGACTGCACCTGCAATTGAATTGATGGGGAGCAAGCGTTTATCCAAGATTGCCATGATTCAGGCGGGTGTGCCGTGTGTTCCTGGCTATGAGGGTGATCAGCAAGACATTGAATATTTGGCTGAACAAGCAGAGAAGATTGGTTTCCCTTTAATGGTGAAAGCTTCGGCAGGTGGTGGTGGACGCGGTATGCGTTTGGTACACCAGTCGGCTGATTTGTTGGAAGCCTTAAAGACTGCACGTTCCGAAGCAGAAAATGCCTTTGGTTCAGGTGAGTTGATCATTGAAAAAGCGGTGATTGCACCGCGCCATGTGGAGATACAGGTATTTGGTGATACACACGGTAACTATGTGTACCTGTTTGAACGCGATTGCTCGATTCAACGCCGTCACCAAAAAGTGGTGGAAGAAGCTCCGTGCCCAGTGATGACACCCGAACTACGCCAGAAAATGGGCGAGGCTGCTGTTGCAGCAGCCAAAGCCTGTGACTATATCGGTGCGGGTACTGTTGAGTTTTTACTGGATCAATCGGGTGAGTTTTATTTCCTTGAAATGAATACCCGTTTGCAGGTGGAACATCCAGTCACAGAAATGATCACAGGGCTGGATTTGGTCGAGTGGCAACTGCGTGTGGCCAATGGCGAAACACTGCCATTACAGCAACATGAATTGACCCTAAACGGGCATGCGATTGAAGTGCGTTTATATGCGGAAGACCCACGTCAGGACTTCTTGCCACAGACAGGGAAAGTGTTGCGTTGGCAGCCTGCCGCATTGCCAAATGTACGTATTGATCATGGCATGCTGGAACAGGGTGAAATCAGCCCATTCTATGACCCAATGGTTGCCAAGGTGATTGCCTATGGCAAAACCCGTCAGGATGCCATTCGCTTACTGGCAAGGGCAGTTGATGATTGTGTATTGTTAGGTGTAAACAGTAATAAACAGTTTTTGGTGAATTTACTGCGTCATCCAATTATTGTGGCGGGTGATACCAATACCGCATTTATCCAGCAGCATTTTCAGGATGATGTTAGCTTGCATCAGCAAAGCCTGAATATTGAAACATTGGCGGTTGCTGCGGCGTTATTTACCCAGCAGAACCAGTCAAAAGTATCTTGGCAAACTGGGGTTTCAATCCCGTTCCCACTCAAGCTGAAATATGCAGACCAGCAATTATTGCTGCATGTCCAAACCAATCACCAGCAAGTGAAAGTGGAACTATGCGACCAGCAAAGCACGGTGGATGTGGTTGAAATAAGTGATGATCAAGTTATTTACAATGTGAATGGTGTACGCCGTAAACTGGATTATGTGCTTGATCAAAACCAGCTTTATCTAGATGCAGGCAATGGCAATGTTGTGATCGAAAATACCACTTATGCGGCTCCAGAGGCGGCTGAGGTGGTGGGCGATGGTAAAATCCGTGCACCAATGGATGGAGCGATTGTCAATCTGTTGGTGAATGTGGGTGACACCGTAAGCAAAGGCCAAACCTTACTGGTCTTGGAAGCCATGAAGATTCAGCAGCAGATCAAGTCTGATGTGGATGGTGTGGTTGAGGAACTGATTGGTCAGGTGGGGCAGCAGGTGAAAAAACGACAATTACTGTTAAATGTCACGATTGCATAAAGCGTATAAATTAAAAAGCTAGGTTGATACCTAGCTTTTTAATAACTTGAATACAGCTTCTAATGAGTCTGTTGAATTGCCTTTTAATTCCTGCATTGCAAATTCAGCCAAAGCCTGTTCATGTGCGAGCAGATATTTGAGGAAATCCTGAGTATTTGCATCGGCGTGCTGATTCATCCGTTCGAACGTTGCCATAAAGGGTTTTGTGCCCTGTTTAAGTAGATGCATGGCAAGTTTCCAGGGAAGTTTCGCCATTGCAATACCCGATGCCTTGGCTTGCAGTTTAAGATGAAAACGAATGGAGGCAGTTTGCCCCTGTTGTTTCAGAAAATCCTGTAACCGTTGCAAAGTCTGGGTTTCCAGTTGTGCCAGGGTTTGCCACTTTTGCTGTTGTTCTGCTGAACGGGCATGTTTGGCCGCATTTAGAAAAATAAGCTCACCCAGTATTTCCGATTCCAGTGCCGTATTTAAGTCGTGTTGATATTGCGGGTAGTTCATTCCTTTGATTCCTATCAATCTTTTTGTATTTAGATCTAGGGATTGATCTTAACATTCATTTGGAAAGAATGACGAAAAACTATGCAGATTGACCAATATCATATTGGTTATTCAAGATTTGAACCATCTATATGTGGATGGCTCAATTATTTAAGAAAACATATCTAAACGCAGTTTTTCCAAACGTTGTTGGTACTGCTTTTGCCATTCAGTTTCCGAGATTTGAGATTTGAGGGGTTCCATTTCTTGCTGCAACTGTTTAACAGCCTGTTGATACTGAATAACTTGTTGCTGCTGTTGTACTTCACGTTGATCACGACGTTGAATATCTTGTTGTTCTTGCTCAGTTAAATACTGCTGTTGTAGTTTTTGTTTCAAGCTCGCAATTTCAGTAGGATTACTTGAGCTATGATTAAGTAATTGAATTGCCTGTTCGTAAAGCCCAATGTTATTTTCTTGCTTTACTGCATCAGGATACTGACGTTGCAGTGACTCAAAAGCTTTTAGACGTTGTTCTGCGCTGAGATTTTGATTTTGGGACAAATCATTATAGGCGAAACGATAGTCTGCATAATTTCGCTCTTGTCCGAAACCGAGCATCGTTTCTGCTGTCCCTAAAGTCTGTTCTCTTAATTTCCATAGTGCATCGAAACGCTGTTTAGGCGATAAGGATGTGGATAATACTGTACTCTGCATTTGTTGTTCATATTGCGGCATGCGTTTTAATAGGTTTTCAACCAAATGCGCAAATGCTTGATCAGGGTAATTGGCTAATGCTTTCGCTAAAGCGGCATTACAATCCTGAACATGACAATTCGTATTAAAATCATTTAGGAATTGAGTAATATTGCCAGGCTGTTTTTGTAGCGATTGTAATTGCCTGGAAAGAGACTCTTGTAAAATTTCCTCCTTGTTCTTATTTTGCATTTTGGTATCGCTAAAGCCTGTAGATGGATCATTTGATTGGGTGGTTGTTTTGGTCTGCTGGATTGCAGCGGAAGAGCTGGTGCTCTTCCAAACTACAAAACCGACCAAGACCACCAAAACAACCATGATTGTCAACACTAGTCTTTTGTTCATATCTTAGTCTACTTATGAAGTTAGTAGTTAAATTGACCCATTACTGGAAAATGATCAGATAAATCCCAGGTCATAAAGAGTGGGTCAGCCGTAGAACGCAAAATACGAACATCATTACGGGATTGGAGAGGTTGGCGGTGTGTATTTGAAGAAACAATATAATCCAGATATTCAACAGTTGTTCCGCCCGAACCTGCTGCTCCAGCCAGTTTGTTTACACGAGGGTCAAAAGTTGACGCAGTGTAGCCTGTGCTAACGGGTGCGGTTGCATTTAAGTTTGTCAGCATATCCTGATAATCTTGCGGCCATAGGAATTTATTCACATTAAAATCACCACCCATCAGTACCGCATCAAAATTTGGAACATTCTGTTGATCTACTAACTGGCGAATTTGCTGAAATTGTACCTGACGTAAAGCACGCGCCTCAGTTGTGTCAAACGAAGCAGTATGGGTTGAAGTCACATGATAGGCTTTACCATTCTTGATAATCTCAGCATACAGTACCCCCTTGTCAGCAAAGCAGTCTGTTCCCGTGCAATCTGGATAAATTAACTGTGCTGTTTTCACAATTGGGTAACGGCTCACAATCACTAAGCCACTGTCAAATAAGTTGTAGCCAGAACCAACTGGAATATGGGTTTGATATGGATATTGCTGAGCGAGTTGATTCAACATGCCTGTGCGTGATGATGCAAATGCTTCCTGCATCATAATCACATCATAGCCTTTTACATGGTTTGGAAGTTCAGCCAACCGCTCACTAATCTTGCTTGCAACCATGGGTAGGGCATACACATTATAAGTGAGCACCTTTAATTCATCTGCACTGCTTGATACAGGTTCTTGAACTGTGTTCTGGTGAATGGTGTAATGGAAATCATCATATCCACCTGTGTATTCTGCTTTTACAGCAGCCTGTGCTGACAACCCACCATAAGTTGTATTGAGGCGATACACATTACGGTCAGAATACCAGGGTGAAGTGGCTGTGGACGTTTGAATACCGTGCTTGATATTGCTACCAGTCCATGTTCCAGTCATGGTTTGCTTCAATATAACCTGTGAGTTGCCGCTAGTGACCACAGTATCAAAATTATAGGTCTGTCCAGATTTAATTCCAGAATAACGGTTTAGGCGTAATACACGTTTGGTTTCATAAGGTGCGATTTGCGTTGCTTCTTGAGCCCATTGGTTTCCCTGCTGCAAAATTTGGCTACCTGTATGGTTCACCTGTATTGACACAGTTTGTGGTGTTGTATTGGTTACAAATACATAGGAATCTGCCAGTGTATTTTGACTTGCAAAACCACTTAACAGTAACGCGACCCCTGCGCCTAGTTTTAAGCTATTCAGCTTCATTGCTCTCTCCATAGTGCTTAAAGATTCATGAACAAAAAATAACTACACTTTGTTGGTTGTGTTCATTAACGAACATTTTATGGTGTATTTTTGTTCAAAAAATATAATAATGAAAAAATGTTGCTAAATCATTTAAAATTCTTACCATTCATCTGATGTTTAAAAAACAATTGTTTATTTCTTTAGTCTAAAGCCATAGTGTGAAAGCTGGGTAAGATATGAACATATTGATAGATAAGAATAGATGATTCTTTTTTCAAAAAAGAAAATTGAAAAATAACATATAAAAATTAAGGGGCTGTAGTGGATTAGAACAGTGATAATCTACTTTTATGAAGATAAACAGATGTAAATTAAGTAAAAAAACTCAAAGAAAACTGCTTGAGTTTTCTATAGCAGAAGTAACCGCTAGAACAGCAGCCGATTTACTCCGCACTCAACCTAATTCTGCTGCTTTGTTTTAGAGAAAAATACGTCAGTTCATTATGTCTCATCTTGCCCAACATGCCATAGATGTCCTTGAGGGACAAATTAAGCTGGATGAAAGTTATTTTGGTGGTGTGCGCAAGGGAAAACGTGGGGATGTGCTGATCCGCCACTATATTTAAAAGTTAAGAAATTTAATAACTTGCCATTTCTCTACATTGACACTCATAAACTCACAGATTATTCTGTACATGCTGACCCACATGGTCAGTCGGTCTTGACGGGCCGTTTCAACTACATCAGGATTATTTCTTCTGAGGAATAGTTTTGTGTGTAAGCTTCTCGTCTCCTCCCGTAGCGGTAGGACGGGAGTGGGACACCTTCGGGTGTGCTGGAGTTGAACCAGTCCGTCAACCCTCTTTCGTTCTGCCACCATAATTTTGAATGCATTGGCAGAATTCCGAATTTTAGGAGTTGGCTATGTATTTTATTCTTATACCTCCAGATTAGTCTTTCGCATAGTTTGATCGCCTTTGGGTGTTCAGGCCTTAGGTCGTTGCGACTAAAAAAACATATCAACAATAAAACTTGAGATGCGACAGGGCAGTCTTTCAGAGTCGCTGCATGCCTTTTTTTACTCGTTATAGGGTAAGGGCATTTTTATCTCATTTAAATACAACAAAAAAGATGAGTGGATGGTATCTATATGCCAAATTTAAAAATTTCTCCAAGAGCATTACAGGTGGTTCATACTTCAATCCAGCTATTTGATCGTTATGGATTTCACAAGGCAGGCATCGACTTTATTTTGCAGCAAACCAAAATTGCCAAAATGACGTTTTATAATAATTTTCAGTCTAAAGAACGATTTATAGAAATATGCATGACCGTGCAAAAAGAGCGGCTTAAACAAGAGGTGCGGGCAATTATTTATTCATGCCAACACCTCACGGCAGCCGATAAACTCAGGGAAATTTATCTTTTACATGCAGACCTCAATAGCCCTTACCATCTTCTGTTCAAGGCCATTTTTGAAATTGAACAGCTTTATCCTACAGCCTATCAGGTAGTGCTTGAATATCGGGAATGGCTGGTGCGGGAAATTCTTGAGTTGTTGTCAGGTATGGAAATCAGCCTGTTAAAACCTGATATTGATCTGTTTTTATTTATGATTGATGGGGCAATGGTTCGGCTTTTGTGTGGGTTTGAGGTGGATCAAAATGGAATATGGTCCAAATTTACCAATCTGTCACAATACAATTGAGTGTACCTTGAGTATTAGGCTGTGAAATAGATCACTTTATATAAAAAGAATCCGAAAAGTTGGCGGCTTTTCGGATGTGTAAACTGGTTAATGCTAAGAATTATGTTTGATCAGCGGCAACAATCGCGGCACTGGCCTGTTTTAAACTATAAAGCAACTGTCCGAGTAGAACATCCTTATTACTCAGCGTCACCATGACCATCGGATGATGTGGTGCAGGAATAGAGGTCAGGATGGCCTTGCCATTCTCCGCATCGAGGGTGATGCTTTGACATCCAGTCAACTGGATTTCATTCAGGAACGCACTGACCATTGCCAGAATGGAACTGCTGACAGCAGCAAGCTTGGTACTGTTATAAGGATTCTTCTTATAAACGGAAGCCAGTTCAAATCCATCAGTTGAACAGAGCATGATGTAATCAATACCCCGAATGTTCATTAAAATATCATTGGCCTGGGCTTTCGCCATTTGAATGAGTTCTTTGGGCGCCGTACGTTGTTGACTCGGAATACTGAACATAATTCTTCTCTTTATAAAGTGATTAATTTGTTGCTTTTAAATTGACTTCTAGTGCTGCAATGAGTGATTCAATCATGAGCAACACATGCTCCTGTTTACGGGCATCAATAAAAAACAGGGGATATTGATACTCGTTCTGTATCAGCCACTCCCGATAAATAGAGGTGGTATGTTCCTTGTTTTCATCGACATGAGTAATACCAATAGAGATATTCTTGGTATAGTCCTTAAACGTGTCAAGATAGCCCTCAAGTTCTTCAAGGGGAACCTTGCTGTTATGGTCGACTAATAGAATAACACCTAAAGCACCCTGACAAATGACAGGCCAGATAAAGTCAAAGCGCGATTGCCCAGGTGTTCCATATAAACCAATCTTTACCCCATCATCTAATGTAATTTCACCATAATCAATACCAACTGTCGTTTGCATCTTATTATGGGCCTGGCTATCTGTATTGAGTGCTTCGGTGGCAAGGACTGGAATTTCAGAAAGGGACTTAATCGCTTCTGTTTTACCTGCACCCATGCTTCCTGCAAACACAATTTTATATTGTTGAAGAATCATATTGTTCCTTAAAGCCCAAAGCGGCGTCTGATTTTGCCGAAAAATTTATTCAGAAAACCTTGCTGTTCAGCTGGTTGTTCAGCAGTTTCAGTTTGTAAATAATGGCTTTCTGATGCAGTGATAATGCCGCCGTTGTTGGAAACAATGCAGGCAGCAATAAACTGTTGAACCGTTTGAATGGGAAGTTTTAATTGTGTGGCGACTTGGGAAAGTTGTGCTCCTTGTATAAAGCAGGCTGAAAGATGCAGTGTAATTTTTCGATCGCTGCTTTGCGCTGGTTGAGGCCAGTATTCGATTTTATAGTATTCACTTTCGTTTGGCGCTAAACGCTGAAATTCAAGTGAATGCCAAAACAGGTTCCATAACCAGTCCTGTAAATTATATTCGACTTTACGGGACACCTTGGTGAAGTCTGAGGTGGTCGCAAACTCATAATTAAAACTGTGGTTGGTTTGGGTCTGGGTTCGTGTTGGCTCCAGCCAGGCAATCTGGCTACGTGTGTCAATAATTGCCAGGGTGCCGTGATCATCAAAAAGATGAAGTCGGGCATTCTCTGGATTCAGCATGTCTGTTAAAAACTTTTTATTGACCGCATCATGTCCTGAAACAGGCTCTATCTTGGTGTGTTGCGATTGTTGATTGGATAGATAACTTAAAAGACGAAGATGAATCCAGTTTTTCAAGGCGTCGGTTTGTTGAAAGGGTAGGTAAAGTGTATTGTGTTCTTCTATGTTGCAAGTTCCTTGCCCTTTGGAAACCTTTAAGCAGGGAAGTTGTTTTTCTTCTAAAATACGTTGAATGCCTTCAGTATCAAAAAAATTTTCATTTATTAGTAGTAAGTCGATATTTGGATCGGCAATGTTAATCCAGTTAATGCCAAATTCATGAGGTATTGTTTTTCTAAGTTCTATTTTTAATTCATCTGAAACTTTTAAACTTATACCCGAAATCGCGATATTAATGCAATGTCCATTCATAGTATCACTTTAATAATTTATAAAATATTGGACTGCACAAAACTAGTCTTTATAATAGAGACTAATAATAGACCGCTTGTATTATCTTTATCTTCTTATTATAAATAAAGAAGATAAAGATATATACAAGAAGTCTAATTATATTAAATATTGTGTAATTGCCAATTAAGCAAAGTCTAACTCTTTTTCAAATGTTTTTAACTCATGTCGAGCCATTGCCAGATTAGATTTACTGCGGTCCAATACTAGATAGAGGAACAGGTTGCCATTGCTTTCCAGAGGGCGGATCAAGTGATATGCCTTACCAAGGGTGATGAGAATATCTTCAATATCATCATTAAGTTTCAGAGAGTTAGCAACACGGCGTTTAGCTCGAATAACTTCAGTATTACCCGCAGCCGCCAATTCTAAATCAAGTGCGCCCCCGCCTTGAGTTGCCAGCGCCAAACCGCTTTCTGTATCTACCAACGCTGCTGCAACGAAACCATCAATATTTGTTAAGCTTTCTAATGAAATTTTAGCCATGATTTTATCTCTACTTAATACATCTTGTTTATGAATTTATATTCCCTACTTTTGCTTTTGATTAGTTTTCAAAAGTAGATAACTTTATTATAGGAAACTCTTTTATTAAATCAATAATACTTTAAAAGTGTTGAAATCACAGGAGTGCTAATAATTGACAATTTTTGTCAAATAAACAACTTAAAATACCAATTAAAGATAATAATCTAAATTTAATGTGATTTTATTCACACTAATATTTGATTTTAAATTCTCCTTTTGATTGTAAATAAATGTAAATATTTTTCTTGTTAAACTGTATTAAAACATATTTTATGAAATTTAAATTTATTATAAGTACATGATAAAGAAAGTTTTTAAACTTTCTTTATCAATTATTGTTTAATTAATGTGCAAGTAATTGACTGTAAGAACAATACATGAATAGTAAAATGACCAATGCAATGAGTGGGGAAAGCAGATAGGACCAGGCTGGAACATCTGGCTGTTCAACCTCAATTTCTTCAGTGTGATGGATGCTAGGTTGTGCTTGATGAACCATTTGATTGAACTCCTGCATGGTGGCTTCCAGTGAAATATCTTGCTGCTCAACGGGCTTGGAACCTTTAAGTTCAGTAAGCTGGTTGGTTGACCAAACCCAGTCTTCTGCCTGCCCAGACAAGTGCTCGATTTGTCCAAGCAAAAGCTCTGTGAGTCCTGTTTGTCCAAAGCTTCCTGTCTGGTCAAGTTGATTCAGTTCAGTAAACTGTAGACTCAATACTTCCGAAATATTGGACTCTAGCTCGGCTGGGCTAAGTGCAGATTTATTATGTTTGGAGGTAGTGAGGTGTCGGGCAATTTCCTGAATATAAAGTGGGTCAGCAGCCTTGATCTCTTGATAAAGTTTTTGGGGATTTTGTCTCCAAAGGCTAATCAGTTGCCCCAATGTCAGCACATTGACTTCATGAATATAAGATTGCTTTTCTTTGGGAGAATACTGGCTAAAAAGCTGTGGTTTTTGAAGCTTAATTTGTTCGGAAAAGTATTGAACTAAGTCAAATGCCATCGTGTATTTCCTCGTTTAATCTAAAATTCTAAGAGAAGGTTTCTTTTTACTTGGTTCTGCTTCTTGCTTTGTTTCAGACACCTGAGGAGTGTTTGTATCTTCAATGTCAGCATATTCAGCTGGATCGAAAAATAAACCCTGTCCATTTTCTTTGGCGTAAATTCCCAACATCGCCCGAACAGGCACATAAATTTCTTTTGCCACGCCGCCAAAACGTGCCGAGAACGTGATGGCCTCATTACTCATATGCAGAGCATGGATGGCATGTGGGGCAAGGTTCAGGACAATTTGTCCGTCTTTGACGAACTGTAGTGGAACATCGGTATGGGGTTGTGTGGCATCAACCAATAAGTAGGGTGTCAGTTGGTTATCGCAAATCCATTCATAAATGGCGCGGGCAAGATAGGGACGTGTCGGGGTAAAGGTTATTTGCTCAGACATAATTAAAAAACTTATTAAATCGTAGAAATTAAGTCATTGTAGCTGTTTTTTTCTTGAGCTGTCATTGATTTAATAAAAGATGGTCGGCTAAAGATACGATGGCAATACAAGAAAATGGGACGGCAGTGCTGTTGGGGAAGCTCTATCCCCATGCTCCTTAAGCGCAGGAAAATGGGAGCAAGCATACAGTCCAGAATGGAGAAATTTTCAGACATGAAAAATGGAAAATGCTGAAATAAAGGGGTCAGTGAGATTAGGGTATCTCTCAGCTCTTTCTGTGCTTTCTGTTTTTGTGCGGGATTGAGTGTGTCTGCATGGCGGAGCATGTGGTCAGCCAGTTGAAACCAGTCCTGCTCAAAACGCCAGATATATTGACGCTGCTCAGCCCTTGCCATTGGCGCATCTGCATAGAGCTTGTTCTGGCGATAACGGTCATCAAGATATTCTGCAATCACATTTGCCGAGAAAAGTTTTAGGTTCTGCTCAATGAGCATCGGCAACTGGTTATATGGATTCAGGTCAGCTAAGTCCTCATCTTCATGGTCGGTAATGATTAGCTGATACTTGATCTGTTTTTCAGCAAGTAAAAAACGAATCCAGTGTGAACGGAAATCATCTGCATGACTATAAAGCGTAATACCTTGAACAGGCGTATTTTCAACCGATGACATATCACAAAGCTAGAGATATAAACGGATTAGCATACTAAAAAAATGCTAGAAAAGCATCTTTGTGGAATGAAAGTCTATGCAAATAAAAAACCTCGGAAAAATCCGAGGTTTTTTGTCCAATTCGTAAAACGATTAACGTTTAGAGAATTGAGGACGTTTACGTGCTTTACGTAAACCAAGTTTCTTACGTTCAACTTCACGAGCATCACGAGTAACGAAACCAGCTTGACGAAGAGCAGGTTTTAAAGTTTCGTCAGCAGCGATCAACGCACGGGTAATACCGTGACGGATTGCGCCAGCTTGACCACCGATACCACCACCCTTAACAGTGATGTAAAGGTCATATTTTTCAGTTGCTTCTAAAAGCTCTAAAGGCTGACGCACAACCATACGAGCAGTTTCACGACCGAAATATTGCTCTAAAGTACGATTGTTGATTACGAGTTTGCCTGTACCAGCTGATAAGAAAACACGTGCAGTTGCGGTCTTACGGCGACCTGTACCATAATTAGTAGCCATGTGCTGTATCCCTTAGATGTCCAAAACTTGTGGCTGTTGAGCAGTATGAGGATGCTCGCTACCAGCGTACACTTTCATCTTCTTGATCATCGCGTAACCAAGAGGACCTTTTGGCAACATACCTTTTACAGCACGTTGGAAGATTTCTTCTGGTTTGTGCGCAACTAATTTTTCAAAATTAGTTTCACGAATACCACCAGGGAAACCAGTGTGGCGATAGTATTTCTTATCAAGTGATTTGTTACCAGTCACCTGAACTTGTTCAGCATTGATCACTACGATGTAGTCACCAGTGTCAACGTGAGGGGTATAAGAAGTTTTGTGTTTACCGCGTAAACGACGAGCGATTTCAGTCGCAAGACGACCTAAAGTTTTGCCAGAAGCATCAACAACGTACCAGTCGTGTTGAACTTCAGCTGGCTTAGCGCTGAGAGTTTTCATTAACCACTACCTATTATAGTTGGTTTGGGCAAGGAATCGCCCAAACAAAAGGAGACCGAATTCTATATGAATTTGAAAAAGTGTACAAGAACAATTCGATGAGGATGCCATATTTTGCTGTAAAGTGACTGATTTTGTAACTATAGCGTCGCGAATTTTAGGCTACATTATTTGCCTTGTGAGGGTATGGGATTTGCCCTATCATTTTTACATCAATTAATTGAAATAAATAGAAGTATCTAGCTCTCTTAGGAACCCTCCATGAAACTGTCGTTTGCTGCAAAAATTGCTGTAGTCAGCCTGTTAATCGGTGTTTGCTCTACACAAGCAAACGCACGGCGACTGTATAAGTGGGTAGACCAGAGCAGCGTGACCAATTATTCAGAATTCAAGCCTAAAGAGGGGACAGAGCGCAAGCTGGAAGTTCTGGAAAGTCGTGGTAATGATCATGTTGACCCAGCCATGGCGGTAACTGCTGAAATGAAGCCGATTGAAATTCCTGTGGATATGGTCAATCCAGCCAGTTCACCTGTGGCAACCAACCCCAACTCGCAAACGGTTTATAAACAGGGAGCGATTGTGGAGCCATATACGCGCCCAGCAAGTGGCGTGGTGGCAACCCAGCCATCTGTAGAGAAAAAAGAAGCGGTTATTACACAACATCAGCCAACTAGCCCTGAAAAACAGGGAACGACTGCAATTGCAGAAAGACCAGCGAGTACAGTTGTTGCAACTGTAGAAAAAGTGAAAGAAGAACCAGTGGCGGCGACTGTACCAGCAGAGAAAAAAGTACAAATCAAGGTCAATCCGTGGACACGTACGGTGGATGCCGTTCCATCAAATCTGGTTCCTGAAAATCTACCTAGAACATCAAGTGGTAATCCTGAGAAATAATCGCCATACTGAACGTGATACAGCTTGGGAACCCAGATGATTATGCTTCCTTTATATGTCACGTCAGGTGAACCCGCAGGGATTGGTCCTGATATCTGCTTAAGTTTGGCTGGGCGAGTGGATGAGCGCCCAGTGGTGGTTTTGGCGGATATGCAGATGTTGCGGCAGCGTGCAAAACAACTGGGCAATCCTGTTGAATTGGTTGCATATCAGGGACAGGAGCAGTCAAGCCTGTCAGGGCAGCTTTTTGTGGAGCATATCCCTTTAGTTGAACCTGTTGAACTGGGACAATTAAATCCCGCCAATGCGGCTTATGTGATTGAGCAGTTACGACGTTCAGCCGAGTATGCGATGTCTGGACGTAGTGTGGGTGTTGCAACGGCACCTGTGCAGAAATCCGTGATCAATGATGCAGGCATTACCTTTAGTGGGCACACAGAATATTATCAGGAGTTTGCGGGTGTTGATCGTGTGGTCATGATGCTGGCCACCAAAACATTACGGGTTGCTCTGGCCACGACACATTTACCCTTGCGTGATGTACCAGATGCGATTACCAAACAACGCCTGCATCAGGTGATTGACATCCTGATTCATGATTTAAAAACAAAATTTAAAATAGCCAAACCACGAATTTTGGTCTGTGGTCTAAATCCGCATGCAGGTGAGGATGGTTATCTGGGGCGGGAAGAAATTGATGTCATCAATCCCGTGCTGGAAACCTATCGGGCGCAAGGCATTGATATGAGTTTAAGTTTACCTGCGGATACCCTGTTTACCCCTGAAAACCTGAAAGATGCAGATGCGGTTCTGGCGATGTATCACGATCAGGGCTTACCTGTGTTAAAATCACAGGGCTTTGGTGAAGCGGTAAACATTACATTAGGCCTGCCATTTATTCGAACCTCTGTCGATCATGGTACGGCACTTTCTCTTGCAGGTACTGGACAGGCAAAATCGTCGAGTTTGCATGTTGCGGTTGATTTAGCACTTGATTTAGCTCATCAGTGATTGACGGATAAATTATTCACGTTGGAATTATTATGTATCAAATTAATGCCCTAAACCCTAAAGATGAAGGGCATCAGGCTCGAAAACGTTTTGGTCAGAACTTTTTGCATGACCAGCGTGTGATTGCCAAAATTGTACGCTCAGTGAATCCACGTGCGGGCGATAATATTGTTGAAATCGGCCCAGGTTTGGCTGCACTGACATCGCCCCTGATTGGTGAGTGCGATGCGCTCACAGTGGTTGAACTGGACCGTGATCTGGCAGCAGGCTTGCCTGCTCGCGTGCCACATCCTGAACGTTTGACCATTGTTGAGGCAGATGCCTTAAAATATGATTTCACCCAGTTGTTTCAGGCAGGCCGTCCACTCCGTGTCGTAGGAAATCTGCCCTATAACATTTCAACCCCACTCTTGTTCCATCTCTTAGAGTTTGGTGACAAAGTCAAAGACATGCATTTCATGTTGCAGAAAGAAGTGGTTGATCGTATTACCGCTGTGCCAAATACCAAAGAGTACGGGCGTTTATCGGTGATGATCCAGTATTTCTGTAAACCGACATTCTTGTTTGAAGTGCCACCAGGCTCATTTAATCCACCACCGAAAGTGACTTCTGCGGTATTCCGTTTAGAACCTTATGAAACTAAGCCAATTATCGCAAAAAATGAAAAAGCTTTGGCACGTTTAGTCAGTCATGTGTTTACCCAGCGCCGTAAAACCTTGCGTAACAGCTTAAAAGGCATGTTGGTTGAAGAGGGTTTTGAGAAAGCAGGTGTGGACCCGATGGCACGTCCAGAAACCTTGAGTCTGGCTGATTTTGTGGCATTGTCCGATCAAATGGTGTCTTAAAATGTCCAAGCGCTACAATTATGTCATCGGTGATGTGCAGGGCTGTTTTGAAGCCCTGAAAGCGTTATTGAAAGAAATTCGCTTTGATCCAGATCAGGACTTTTTATGGTTTGCAGGTGATTTGGTTGCGCGTGGCGAAAACTCGGTGGGTGCCTTGCGCTTTGTTAAAAAGCTGGCTGACCGAGGCGCTGCTGCAACCGTTTTAGGCAACCATGATTTAACCCTGATCGCCTGCGCGCGTGGCTTGAAAAAAATCAAGGACAAAGACCGTACACAAGAGATTGTTGATGCCATTGATGGTGATGAATTGATTGATTGGCTGCGTAAACAGCCTCTAAGTTTATGTCCGAATGATCACACCTTGATTACCCATGCAGGTGTGCCTTGTATTTGGTCGGCAGAGCAAACTGTGCAGTTGGCAAGTGAAGTGCAACAGGTGGTTGGGCATGACGATCTTACGGTATTGGATGCTTTCCTTGCGGAAATGTATGGTGAGCAACCTGATCTTTGGTCAGATGATTTGACTGGGCAGGCTCGCTTGCGTTGTATTACCAATTATTTAACCCGTATGCGCTTAACCAATGCAGAGGGTAGGCTGGAGTTTGAGTTCAAGGATGCACTGGATGCACCGATGCCAACAGGCTTTCAGCCGTGGTTTGAGTTTGATAGTCAGGCTGCACAAACTCATCAAATTATTTTTGGACATTGGGCGGCCTTGCAGGGTAAAACCATTAGCTCTCAAATTCAAAATGTCGATGGTGGCTGTGTCTGGGGGCAGCAACTGGTTGCCTTGCGTTTAGAGGATCAGAAAATTTTTGCTGTGGATAATCCACTTGCCTAATTTTTGGGATAAAGCAATAGTGATTGTAGTTGGGGGTTTTGCTTAAACTCCCGATATTTTTTCTGATCAATTCGGCGTAACATTTTTTCCAATATATTAAAACCTTGTGCTGAAGATGGAACAATATAAGTTTGATGGTTAGTGATCATCTGTAATTCATAATTTTGATGGTCATGACGAACGGCATCAACTCGGCAAATATGAATAAAATTTTGTGCTAAAGCAGAGGGTACTGTTGGCAAACTTTGATTTTTAAGTTGTTGTAGTGAGAAACGTTCAGAAAAGGCTTCGGAAAGCAGTTGGAAGTTTTCATAACTTTGTTTGGCTTGTAGTCGAAAAATGCGTTTGGACTGTGGTAAATAACAGACTTCGACTTGTTGTCCAATCCATGTGGTTGCTGCCTTTAAAAAATGTGCATTTCCTAACAAAAAAATAGAGGGGAATAGTAGGTTTAAATGTACATATTGATCGCAAATGATTTCTTCTGAATCCTCTAATTGCAAACGAAGCGTATGGAATTGTGTTCTAAATAAACGTTTCGGTTGAATCTGCACCTCAATAATAGTGGCGTTGGCTTTGATATAATTCAGTTGGGTTAGATCCTGACGTAAATCTTGGTCAATAATATATTTTTCAGCAAAAAAAGGCAGCCGATGGTCTTGAAAGCTATTGCTTGGTGCAGTAAATGCCAAAGCACAGATCCAACCAACAATGAGATAAGCAAAATGAAATTGATAAGGATGACCTTTTATCCAATCTATAATATAAATGAGTAAGGTGAATAATAAGCCATAACCTAATAAGAAAATCACATAAACCCCAATCGCTTTCATTTTATTGGGAATGGTAAAACGCAAATATTCGCTAAATTCAGTTCTGTGTTTTACTTTAAGTATTTGCATGATTTTAAAATCTTTTTATTTTATATGAATGTGGTGAATCATATCATTCGATTCATGAAACTGTCACACACTGATCATTAAAGTGTCAAAAAATATTTATAAGCTAAACGCATGAAAATAACGACACAAATGGATGGCGATATGCAGAGTACATACGCGACATCTCTATTAAAGCAAGACCAGTTTCCTGAAAATTTTAAATTCTATTTTAAGAGGAAGCAGCAAAACGATTATTCTTATGAACGATCCGAGCTGCGGGATTTGGTTCGTCCACGTCTCAGAATCGCAATTGTAACTGAAACGTGGCCACCAGAAATCAATGGTGTGGCTTTATCCATGATGCAGTTATGTCAGGGCTTGCAACGTCTTGGGCATAAAATCCTGCTGGTTCGTCCAGTGCAGAAAGAAACCTGTGCGGAATTCCATCCTGAACAGGAATGTCTGGTGCTGTCCCAACCGATTCCAAAATATCCAAGCCTGCAATTTGGCTGGCCACAATATCTGAAAGTCACCAAGGCCTTTGAAAAATTCTCACCCGATGTGGTGCATATTGTGACTGAAGGACCTTTAGGACTCACTGCATTACAGGCAGCCAAGGCAAAGAAGATTGCGGTTTCCAGTGGCTTTCATTCACCTTTTCAGGATTTTAGTCGCTTCTTTGATCTGGCCTTTCTGGTCAAGCCCATCCAGCGTTACTTAACCTGGTTTCATAACAGTACCGATGTGACCTGTGTGCCGAGCCAGTATACCGAACAGGCACTGCGTGGTTTTGGCGTGACCTGTCCATTGGTTGTGGTTGGTCGTGGTGTCGATACAGCACGGTTCTCCCCAAAACATCGTTCCCAGCAACTCCGCCAACAATGGGGTATCGATGCTGATACCCGTGTGATGCTGTATGTCGGGCGCTTATCACCCGAAAAGGAAGTTGATGTGCTGATTAAAAGCTTTCATGCCTTGCAGGCCCAGCAGGGTGTCAATATCAAGTTTGTGATTGTGGGTGATGGGCCTGACCGTGTCCGACTCAGCAAGATGACCACATCCAAAGACGTAATCTTTATGGGGAGTCTTGGCGGGCATGAGTTGGCAACAGCCTACGCAAGTGCAGATGTGTTTACCTTTGCCAGTCAGGCGGATACCTTTGGCAACGTGGTGCTGGAGGCAATCGCCAGTGGTTTGCCCGTGATTGCCTATGACTACGTCTGCGCACACCAGCACGTCAAACATAATATAACAGGATGGTTGAGTCCTTTGGGGCATACAGCCGAATTGATTCAGTCCATTTGCCGTTTACCTGCGCTTCCGCAATTGCGGCAAATGGGCATGCTGGCCAGTGAAAGTGTGCAGCACAGCAGTTGGCAGTTTCCTGTACAGCAACTTGAACAAGCACTTTATCAGGTGGTGAAGGAGTCTCCCATGACCTCTACCTAAAGTATTCTCAACAAGAGGAGAAAAAGTATGAAATTTCAAAATGCAAAAATAAAAATGCTCGATCTCGATTTAAAAGGCTGCGTATATCTCAATCATCTCTCCCAGACGCAAGCAGTTGCCCTGTTTTTTAAAACCATCAGTCGTTTGGGAGATGGGCCTTTTTGGTATGTGATGTTGCTGTCCGTATGGATCATGCAGGGGTTGGCATACGGTCTACAAATTCTGTACCTGATTGTGGCAGGTTCAGCAGGCACCTTAATTTATAAATTCCTCAAACACAAAACCACACGTCCAAGACCTTACCAGGTCCATCAGGTCATTGTTTTGGGCGAGCGACCGCTGGACCATTTTAGCTTTCCATCAGGCCATACCCTGCATGCGGTGATGGTTACGATGACCGTGGGCTATATTCAACCCATCTTATTATTGTTGATGTTGCCATTTACGATTCTGGTTGCATTGTCAAGAATGATTCTTGGGCTACATTATCCAAGTGATGTGATTGTGGGGGCGATCATTGGGGCCTCAGTTGCAAGCGCAATCATCCTGCTGGCACCAAGCTTTAATATTCTTTTATAGACATATCAACAAATTTCAGGTGAATTTACCAAAACAGCACTATTCCTTAAATCTGCTGATTTGTTAAAGTAGGCTGAATCACATTCATTACATTCAGGTTGTCATATGGGCTTACGTTGGACAGATACGATTGATATTGCGATTGAACTCACCGAAGCGCATCCAGAGGTTGATCCACAATGGATTCGTTTTACCGATTTACACGCATGGGTCTGTGCCTTGCCTGACTTTAGTGATGACCCAAATAAGTCAACAGAGGGCCTGCTGGAAGCCATCCAAATGGCATGGTTGGATGAAGTTCGATAAAAATTCATCAGAAATTAGCGAACTTTTACAGATTCAAGCTGATTATTGGTGCTGACATCGGTATAATGCGGCAAATTTTTTTAATGTTTAGACCTGGATTAGGGAGCCAATCATGGCAGTTGAACGTACTTTATCAATCGTAAAACCAGATGCAGTTGCAAAAAACCACATCGGTGACATTTTTGCCCGTTTTGAAAAAAATGGCTTAAAAATTGTTGCAACTAAAATGAAACACCTTTCTCAGGCAGATGCTGAAGGTTTCTATGCTGAGCACAAAGAACGTGGTTTCTTTGCTGACCTCGTTGCATTCATGACTTCTGGTCCAGTGGTTGTTTCAGTTCTTGAAGGTGAAAACGCAGTTCTTGCTCACCGTGAAATCTTGGGTGCTACAAACCCTAAAGAAGCGGCTGCTGGCACAATCCGTGCTGACTTCGCTGTAAGCATCGACGAAAACGCAGCTCACGGTTCTGACTCAGTTGCTTCTGCTGAGCGTGAAATCGCTTACTTCTTTGCTGACAACGAGATCTGCCCACGCACTCGTTAATCCAAAGCATTCAGGCCAGATAAGTGGTATACTGCTTATCTGGTTTTTTATTTTCTTATAGATCAGTTTGTGTAAATAATGCACAGCCTTTTCTAGCGTTGACATCTTTTAGGTAAATTCACATGAGTTCTGTAGCCGTAGTTTCATCGGAAAATATGGATGAAAAACAACAGTCTGTTTCTACGCCTGTGGTTCAAGCTACCCATACAAAAGTGAACCTATTGGGCATGTCTCGTACTGAACTGGAAAAATTCTTTGAAGACCTGGGCGAAAAGAAGTTTCGTGCTGGTCAGGTAATGAAATGGATTCACCAGTATTTCGTAACTGATTTCGCTGAGATGAGCAATATCTCAGGTAAGCTGCGTGAAAAACTGGAAAAGATTTGTGAGATCAAGGCGCCTGAAGTGGTGCACCGCAACTATTCCAAAGACGGTACACGTAAATGGGTGTTCCGTGTTGGTGATGGCGAGGGTTCCCTGGTTGAAACCGTGCTGATTCCTGCTGAGGATAAAACGGGAGCACGAAAAACCCTTTGTATTTCTTCGCAAGTTGGGTGCGCACTCGATTGCTCATTCTGCTCTACAGGCAAGCAAGGTTTCCAGCGTGATTTAACCCCTGCGGAAATTATCGGTCAGCTCTGGATGGCAAACTATTCCTATATGGAAGATGTGCCTGTTGCTGAGCGTGAACGTACTGTAACCAATGTGGTGATGATGGGCATGGGTGAGCCATTGCTCAACTATGATGCTGTCCTGAGCTCCATGCAGTTGATGCTGGATGACTTTGCCTATGGGATGTCAAAACGCCGTGTGACGTTGTCAACATCGGGTGTGGTTCCCAAGATTGACCAGTTGGCACAGGATATAGATGTGGCACTGGCGATTTCACTACATGCACCAAATGATGAGCTACGTAATGAACTGGTGCCGATTAATAAAAAATACCCATTACAACAATTGATCGCTGCATGCCAGCGTTATCTGGCAAAAGATGGCAACGAAAGTGCACGTCGTCATGTCACCATTGAATATGTCATGCTGGATGGGGTGAATGACCAGCCTGAACATGCACAGCAGTTATTAAAATTATTAAAAAATCTGCCAAGTAAAATCAACCTGATTCCATTTAATCCATTCCCGCATGCGCCTTATGGGCGTTCAAGCCGAAACCGTATTATTGCATTCCAAAAAACTTTGTCTGATGCAGGTTTTGTGTGTACGATTCGTCAGACACGTGGCGATGATATTGATGCTGCCTGTGGTCAATTGGTGGGGCAGGTGGCTGACCGTACCCGTCGTGCCGAACAGTGGAAAAAGAAAGTGGCGCAGCAACAAGAAATTTTGCGCACACAAGGATAAAACTTGAGGGTAAAGCGTTGAATACAACTCGACCAAAAACGATTATAGCGACAGCTGTTGTGTTTACTGTATTGGGCCTAAGCGCCTGCCAATCAACAACACTGAAGAAAGACCCAGAAAAAGGGGTGCAGGTGCGTACCCAGCTCGCCGCAGAATATATCCGTACAGGTGACTTGGATTCAGCCAAACGCTCCCTTGACCAGGCATTGAAAGTCGATTCCCGTGATGCAAACGCCAACATGATGATGGGCATCCTGCTGCAACAAGAGGGCAGTAAACCCAATATGGAGAAAGCGGACGCCTATTTCAAGCGTGCGATTTCCTCTGAGCCTAATAATGCACAGGCCCGTAATAATTACGGTACATATTTGTACCAGCTGCAACGTTATAATGATGCCATTGAGCAATTTACCCGTGCGGGTGCAACCCTGGGCTATGACCAGCGCTATCAGTCGCTGGAAAATCTGGGGCGGATCTATTTAAAACTGGGCGATGTTGCGAATGCCGAAAAATCATTCAAACAGGCGCTACAGGCGAATCGAAATGCCACCATCTCCATGTTAGAGTTGGCGGAAATTTTCTATTTGCAGCAGAACAATAGAGATGCATCACAGCTTTATGAACAATATGTTCGTAATGTGGGGCAGAAGAATCAGGGTGCCCGCGCACTCTGGATTGGTATACGCATTGCTCGAGCCAATGCGGATCAGTTGGGAATGCAGGTGTTGGTCAACCAAATGCGTGCCTTGTTTCCTGATAGTCCAGAATATCAACGTTATTTGCAATTACAGTACAGTACTGAGGCCGTATGGAAATAAATCCAAATTCACATCAGCCAACTGGCTCAAACTCACTTTCGTCAACGTTAGGAAATATTCAACGACCTGGTGAGTATTTGCGTCAAATTCGTATTGCACAAAAGAAAGAACTTGAAGAGATTGCAAACGTATTGAACATGCCTGTCAAAACCCTGACGGCATTGGAGCAGGATGACTACAAGTCATTGCCTGAAGCCACATTCATCAAAGGCTATTACCGTGCCTATGCGAAACTGCTGAATGCGGACGCCAGCGCCATCATCCAGCGTTTTGATGAAATCTATGTCAATGACACGGGTCTCAAGGCGAATCATGCCCTGAGCAACTCACCAATCAAGACCATGGGCAAGCTTGCTGGGTCGAAAAGTGTGCGCAACCGTAAATGGTTAAAACGCATTGCAATTCTGGCTGTGTTGGCATTATTGGCATGGTTGGCTGTGATGGCGGTGCAGAACTGGACCTCCAGCCATAAGGATGAAGCGGATGTGCCTAAAATCACCAACTCGGATGTTGAGATTCTCCCAATGGGGAATAGTGTTGCAACAACGGGTGACCAGCTTGTATTGAATTTTAGCCGACCAACCTCTGTGCATATTGTCGATGCAACAGGTAAAGTGTTGGCTACAGGTCGTCAGGCATCGACATTGACCCTGAGTGGTGAGTCACCATTCCAGATTCGTCTTGATGACGCGACCGCCGTATCATTGACCTTAAATCAGGAACAGATTTCCCTGTCTCCATATACGGTCAATGGCAGGGCAGAATTCCGTTTGTCTCGTTAATGCCAAAGAGTAGAGCTATACGATGATTGTGAACCCAATTAAACGCCGTCCAACACGTAAAATCCGTGTCGGTTCGGTGTATGTCGGTGGTGATGCCCCGATTAGTGTTCAAAGCATGACCAATACCGAAACCTGTGATGTCGATGCAACGGTTGCGCAAATTCAGCGCTGTGCCGATGCAGGTGCCGACATCATGCGTGTTTCTGTGCCTTCAATGGAAGCGGCGGAGGCGTTTGGTGCCATCCGTAAGCGTGTTTCCGTACCATTGGTGGCGGACATTCACTTTGATCATCGTATTGCCTTGGCGGTTGCCGATTATGGTGCGGACTGTTTGCGGATCAACCCAGGAAACATTGGTTCAGACCAGAAAGTCCGTGAAGTAGTGGCTGCGGCCAAACATCATGGCATCTCAATCCGTATTGGGGTGAATGCGGGATCACTGGAAAAAGACCTACAGGTCAAATATGGTGAGCCGACAGGAAAGGCCCTGCTGGAGTCTGCCATGCGCCATATCGACATTCTTGATCGTTTAGACTTTCATGAGTTTAAAGTCAGTGTTAAGGCATCGAATGTATTTTTAACCATGGATGCCTACCGTTTGCTGTCCCAGCAGATTGATAATCCGCTGCATTTAGGTGTGACTGAAGCAGGGATTTATCGTACAGGTACGGTGAAATCGGCCATTGCACTGGGTGGCCTGTTGATGGAAGGCATTGGTGATACCATGCGTATCTCATTGGCGGCCGAACCTGAAGATGAAATTAAAATCGGTTTTGATATTTTAAAATCGTTAGGTCTACGTTCCAATGGCATTAACTTTATTGCCTGTCCAAGCTGTTCGCGTCAGGAATTCAATGTGATTCAGGTGATGCAGGCACTGGAAGAGCGTCTGGAAGACATTCGTACCCCAATGGATGTTTCTGTGATTGGCTGCAAGGTCAATGGACCTGGGGAAGCCAAAGAGGCAGATATCGGGATTGTTGGTGCATCGCCACGTTCACTGGTCTACCGTAATGGCGAAAAGAGTCATTTGATTGACACCAATCAGTTGGTTGATGAAATTGAAACAATGGTTCGTCAACGTGTTCAAGAGCTTGAAGAAGCTAAATCCAAAGAAATTATTCGTAGTTCATCATGAGTTCAATTGTTGCTATCAAGGGTTTTAATGACATCCTTCCAACGCAAACTGCGGCTTGGAGAAGTCTGGAACAACAACTTGCATCCCTAATGGATGCCTATGGTTATCAACAAATCAGGTTGCCGATTGTTGAACAAACAGGTTTATTTAAACGTGCCATCGGTGATGCAACAGATATCGTTGAAAAGGAAATGTATACCTTTTTTGATAAAGGTAATCCGCCTGAATCACTGACCTTGCGCCCAGAAGGCACGGCGGGTTGTGTACGTGCCATGCTGGAACATAACCTGCTACGAGGCGCTGCACCGCGGGTTTGGTATGTTGGCCCAATGTTCCGTTATGAAAAACCACAAAAGGGCCGTTATCGCCAGTTCCACCAGTTTGGTGTGGAAACCTTTGGTGTGGCAACACCTGATATTGATGCCGAAATCATTTTAATGACCGCTCGTTTATGGAAACGTATGGGTGTGTCAGCTAATGTCCGTTTAGAATTAAATACCTTGGGTGAAACCGATGAGCGTGCAGAATATCGTGCCGCACTGGTTGAGTTTTTAAACCAGCATAAAGACGCGCTGGATGAAGATTCGCAACGTCGCCTGACCACCAATCCATTGCGTATCCTTGATTCTAAAAGTGAATCCACCCAGAAGATTCTGGAAAATGCACCCAAGTTGCATGACTTCCTCAAAGAAGATTCAATCCAGCATTTCCAGCAATTACAGCAGTATTTAACCGATGCTGGTGTTGAGTTTGTGATTAATCAAAAGCTGGTTCGTGGTCTGGACTACTACAACAAGACAGTTTTTGAATGGACCACTACCATGTTGGGTTCACAGGGGACGGTCTGTGCGGGTGGCCGTTACGATGGTCTGGTTGGGCAGCTAAAAGGCAAGGTGGATCAGTCTGTACCAGCAGTCGGTTTTGCCATGGGGATGGAACGCCTGTTGTTGTTGCTTGAGCAGGTTGAGCAGGCGAAAGTGGTGCGTGACTGTGAAGTGTTCCTGGTAGCCGAACCAGCTTATCAAGCAAAAGCATTGGTGTTGGCAGAGAAAATCCGTGACCAGTTGGAAGCTGTGAACAGTAATATTCGCCTAAAAACAGGTTCCCAAGGCAGCATGAAAAGCCAGATGAAAAAGGCAGACCAGTCAGGTGCGGTCTATGCCGTAATTCTGGGTGAGCGTGAATGGGATGCGCAGCAGCTTTTGGTGAAAGAGCTTGCCACGGCTGAACAGTCACAGGTGAGCCTGACTGAGCTGACTCCATTTTTTATCGAAAAATTTAAACAATAAATTGCACAATATTTAGGAAAAGGACAATCACATGAGTTTAAGTGATGAAGAACAACTCGACCAGATAAAGTCGTTTGCCAAAAAATATGGTTCTGCCATGATTAGCGGAATTCTCATTGCCCTGATTGCCTTTTTCGGATGGGAATACTGGCAAAAGAAGAACCTGGCTGAAGCCCAGAATCAAACCGCCAAGGTACAAAAGCTGATGGATGAGGCAAAAGCGGCATCAGGTCAGCCAAATGCCTTGGCAACGGTTTCTGAAGCGGCAGACAAAATTGTTAAGGATGATGCGGATTCTGTGCAGGCGATTCAGACCCAGTTTATTCTGGCAAAGCTGGCTTATGACAAGCAGGATTATGTTGCTGCTGAAAAAGCATTGAAGAAAGTTGAAAACTCGAAAGTCAAAGATGCGGGTTTGGTGCAGATTGTTAAATTACGCTTGGCTGATGCACAACTGGCGCAAAAGAAGTTTGATGATGCGTTGAAAACCTTGTCAGGTGTGACAGAGCCTGCCTTTAAGGCAACCGCAGATGAGTTGCGTGGCGATATCTTTGTTGCGAAAAAAGATAATGCATCCGCGCGTAAGGCGTATCAAAGTGCCTGGGATAACCTGCTTGAGCGTAAACAGGAGCGTCAGCTTTTACAAATTAAACTCGAAAGTGTTGGCGTTTTAGTAGATGATCCTGAAATTGAGCGCCCGATCTTAGATACCAAAGTGGATGAGTCTTAATGCAGAATAAACTAAAACTACCTTTGGCAATTGCAGTTGCTTCAGCTTTATTGCTTGGATGTTCAAGTAATAAGGTCAAAGAGGCCAAACCAAATCCATTGCCGAAAATTCAGCAACAACAAGGCTTGAACCTTGTGTTTTCGCAAAGTGTTTCATCTACAAATGCGGCTGAGGCTTTACGCTTACAGTTGGATACCGACAATGGCGTGATTTTTGCGATTGATCCTGATGGTCAGGTTTCTGCCTATAAGGGCAAGGAACGACTTTGGAAAAGCAAGATTACCAAACAGGAGCTCACTGCTGGTGTAGAGGCGGCTGAGGGAATTGTTGTGGTGGGCAACCGTAAGGGACAGTTATTTGCATTGGATCAGGCCACGGGTGAACAAAAGTGGACAACACAGTTGTCTGGTGCAATTCTTTCTCCATCACTAATCCAGTCTGGCCGTGTGATTACCATTGCCAATGATGGAACCATCTTTGCGCATGACGCTGTATCTGGGCAACAGGTTTGGGCATATAAGCTGCCAAACGTCCAGTTTAGCCTGCGTGGTCAGCCTGCACCTGTACGTCTGGATGACCGTACTATTTTGGTCGCATCAGCGAATGCCTATGTATATGGTCTGGATGTGATTAGTGGCGTGCCACGTTTCCAGCGCCGTGTTGCGATCAGTGAGGGGCGTTCAGACATTCAGCGCCTGATTGACATTGTGGGCGATCCAGTGGTTGCGGGTCAGTATCTGGTCACCACCAGTTTCCAGGGACAGGTCACAGTCACTGATCTAGCTACACAACGTGTGGTGTGGAGTGAAGATGCCAGTAGTACCAACCGCCCAGAAGTATCGGGTGACAAGGTATTTGTTTCTACGGTGGATGGTAAGCTGAATGCCTATAGCCTGAGCACAGGTGAATTAGCTTGGCAAAATGAAGAGTTGCTGAACCGTCAGCTCAGCAATCCTGTCATGTTGGGACAAAACCTTGTGGTGGGTGATCTAGATGGTGTGATTCATCTGATTGATCCTGCTTCGGGTAAACTGCTTGGACGTGCCAAAACCAGTGGTGAAGTACAATCACTCCGTGTGATTGATAACCAGCTTTACGTCGCTACGCGGAAAGGTGCATTAAGCATTTGGCAGAATCGTTAATTTTAGCGCTGCTTGTGCTAAAATAATCAATTAGCGATTGCTAAACAGAGCATTGATCGGGGTATTTGATTATCAAAGCCCCGAATTTTTATTGTGATTACTTGATCACCAAAATCTTCCATACTGTTTCTGATACGATGTCATCAAGATGGCTCGTCTGAATTAAGGTTAGTTTATGAAACCCGTTATTGCGCTCATTGGTCGTCCAAACGTCGGAAAATCAACGCTATTTAACCAAATCACCAAAAGTCGTGATGCTTTGGTTGCTGACTTCGCTGGTTTAACCCGTGACCGCAAATACGGTGATGCGGTTTATCAGAACAAATCGTTCATTGTGGTCGATACAGGTGGTATCGGTGAGAATGAGGGTGGTATCGACACCTATATGGCGGAGCAGTCAAAAACTGCCATCCATGAAGCCGATATCATTATTTTTGTTGTGGATGCCCGCGCAGGCCTATTGGCTTCAGATGAACAAATTGCGCGTGAATTGCGTACCCTTGGCAAGAAAGTCTACCTCGTTGCCAATAAGGTCGATGGTGTCCATGCTGAAGCGGCTCTGGTTGAGTTCTATAAGCTTGGTATGGGTGAACCAATGCAGGTCGCGGCCAGTCATGGTCGTGGTGTGCAGCAAATGCTGGAAGAAGTCCTGGCGGAAGTCCCAGAAGATGAAAATCCAGAAGAACACAATAAAAACACGGGCTTGCGTTTAGCAATCATTGGTCGTCCCAATGTGGGGAAATCAACGCTGGTTAACCGTTTACTCGGTGAAGAGCGTGTGGTGGCTTTTGACCAGCCTGGAACAACACGTGACTCGATTTATATTCCATTTGAGCGTGATGGCCGCCAATATACCCTGATTGATACCGCAGGTGTGCGTCGTAAAGGTAAGGTGGATGAAATGATTGAGAAGTTCTCAATCGTTAAGACCCTTCAGGCGATGAAAGATGCCAATGTTGTAGTCGTGGTGGTTGATGCCCGTGAGGGGATTGTAGAGCAAGACCTGCATTTAATTGGTTATGCGCTTGAAGCTGGTCGTGCCATGGTCATTGCGATCAACAAGTGGGACAATATGAGCGAGTATGACCGCAAGCAATGTAAGCTTGATGTTGAACGCCGTTTTGACTTTATTCCCTGGGCAAAAATCCACTTGATTTCTGCACTGCATGGAACTGGGGTGGGAGAATTATATCCATCCATTCACCGTGCGTATGAATCATCAAACTTAAAAGTTTCACCAGCGAAACTGACCCAGATTTTAAATGATGCCACCGAAGCGCATCAGCCGCCATCCATTGGTGGCCGCCGTATTAAAATGCGTTATGCGCATATGGGCGGACAGAATCCACCAACCATCGTCATTCACGGAAACAAGGTTGATAAAACCCCTGCGGATTACCGTCGTTATTTAGAGAATGTGTTCCGTAAAGTGTATAAGCTTGAGGGTACACCTGTAAAAATCGACTTTAAGACCTCAGAAAACCCATTTGAAGGACGTAAGTCTCAAGTGGATGAGCGTGTTGCCGCACGTAAACGTCGTTATATCCAGAAATTTAAAAAGGCGGAAAAGAAATTCAAGCGTTAAGTTTTTCTTGATGTCAAAAAGCCCAAAGTCTGCTTTGGGCTTTTTTATCTGCAATGGAGGCTATTATGGCGCGTATCATCCAGATTTATGTTCAGGCATTGGCTCAACTGCTTGAAAAGAATAAAACAGATTTTGCTGATTTAAGCAGTTTTAATCATTATAAAAAACAGCAGATTCAAGCTCAGCGTAATCACTTTCTCGCGAATCAACTGGATTGCTCAATAGAAGACTTAGCTTTTGCCCAGCATGAACATGGCAAACCTTTTTTAACGTCCCATTCGCTACATTTTAACCATTCACATAGTCAGCAATATTATGCTTTGGCCATGAGTGAACGTGTTAAAGACATTGGGATTGATGTTGAGGAACTGGATCGAAAGGTTCGCTTTGATGCCTTGGCACAACATGCATTTCATCCCGAAGAATATCAAACATGGCAAGAAAGTCAGGATGAGGAATATTGGTTTAGGGTCTGGACGACCAAGGAAGCAATTTTAAAGGCATCGGGTCTGGGGATTCGTTTGGACCTCAACAGTTTAAATACCCAAGTTCACCCAACCAGTCATGGAGGAATGTGTTCCCATCCGCTACTGGGGACTTTTGCCTATCAGAATTTTATCTTAAATCAGAAGATTGTGTTGACAGTGGCATGGCGGGCAGAGCAGTCCTGTCGTGGTTTTCAGTTTCCACAGATTCAGGTGATTCAAGCTTGGTCTGTTTTGACTTGTGGAGATGATTTTTTCTATACTCTCGGTTCAAAAGCGAATAAAAATTGAAAACAATGAAGAAAATTTTTTTGGTTGTGGTTTTATTGGGGGGAATGGGAATCGTTGCTACATATCATTATGCAGATGCACAGTTATTGCCCAGAATCATTACTCAAACATTTCGTCCTCAATATGAGCAGCTTTTAATTCAGGACTGGCTTAAATACCAAAACCTCATACAGCAGCTGGAAATTCCCCGTCTCAATACTGAGAAAATAGATTTAAGTTCATCAGCAGGAAGAGAAAAATTTAAACAAAACTATGTTAAATATGCCAAGTTAATCATTGATGCCAATAATCAAAATATTGCAAGAATTCGGCAAGCCACTTTTGCCACGGAAAGTTACCGAAATATTCAAAGTCTGGATATGCAGACCTTAACAATAATGAATCAGCTTTTTCAGGACAACGTCATTGATTATTATGCCAGGCATGGTGATACTCAGACATTTTTAAGAGAGCCTGCACTCAAAATAGAGACTGTCAGTAAATATCAGGCACAGCAAGTAGAAATAAAAGTTCTGGAACAGTTAAGAATCTTGGCGATTAAGAAAGATAGACGTTTAAGGCATATTGATGCTGATCTGTTCTCGGACTGGTTGGATTACTCAATACTTGAGCATCAACTTTATCCACGAGATGCTCAGTGGGATACACTTGGAAATCTTCAAAAGCTATCGCAACGAACAGAATATGACGATGTACGGGAACTGCAAGCTTATCAGGCCTTGCAACCACGTACAGCGACTTTTAAAAAGATTCAACAGCTCAATGTGCAATCTATACAATCAAACCTCCAGATTTTTGCCGATTTTAAGCAACCTACAAATGCCCAGCAGGCTTTGGAGAATATCAAGGCCCTCAATAAAACGATGCAACAACAGGATTTTAAAACAGGCATTGAACTTTCCAATCAGCTTACCGCAGAGCAGCAACGCATAAATAAACAAATGGTTTTGCAACTCAGTCAGGCACTTTTGTAGGTCATAAAAAATGCCAGCAATCATGCTGGCATTTTATTTGAATCAAGAGAAGTAGAAAGTTTAAGGAATCTCTTCTTCTTCAAACTCAGGTTTAACCTGGACAATAAAGTCCTGACGATTCAGGCCACGCCATAAAGCGAAAGCTGTACCAATATAAATGGATGAGTAAGTACCGACGAATACACCGACAAACATCGCCACAGAGAACCAGTGCAGGCCATCACCACCTAAGAACATCATGGCAAGCACCACGAGTAACAGGGTCATCGAGGTATGGATAGTACGGCGTAAGGTTTCAGTAAGGGCAATATCCACGATTTCACGCGGGGTTGCACCACGAATCTTACGGAAATTCTCACGGATACGATCCGATACAACGATGTTATCGTTGAGCGAGAAACCAATGACTGCAAGTACCGCAGCCAATACCGTTAAGTCGAAAGGCCACTGGAACAGGGCGAAAGCACCAATAATAATGATGATGTCGTGGAATAACGACATGACCGCACCCATCGCGAGTTTAAACTCGAAACGAATGGTCACATAAATCAGCATCAGGATCAGTGCAAGTGCCACCGCACCCGCAGAGCGGATATACAGTTCATTACCTACCGCACCACCCACAGAATCGACCTTGTGAACCTCTACTGAGTTGTTTGGCAATTGAACCGCTTTGGTAATGCTGTTGCTTAAATCTTCAACCTCAAGGTCTTCCTGCACAGGCATACGCACGATCAGGTCGGTATTGCTTCCCAGAGTTTGTACCACGGCATCCTTGAATCCAGCACGATCCAGTGCCTGAACCACCTGAGCAGGCTGAACCGCCTGTTTATAGTTCAATTCAGCCGAGATACCACCAGTGAAGTCCAAACCGAGGTTCAGGCCTTTGGTCACAATAAAGAAGATGCTGGCAATAGTCAGCAAAATCGAGAAGATTGCGGCAGGTTTGGCAATCTTCATGAATGGGATGATTTTTAGATCATCTGGACGGCCGTATTGCTTTGAGTCCTGTTGAGTCAGATCAGTCATGTGAATCTCCTTAAATACTCAACTTGGTCAAATTACGGCGTTTGCCATAAATGAGCTGTACGATTGCACGTGTTACCGTAATTGCAGTAAACATCGAGCAGACAATACCAATCATCAGGGTAACGGCGAAGCCTTTAATCGGGCCTGTACCAATTGCGAATAAGATAAACGCAACAAGGAATGTGGTTAAGTTCGAGTCAAAAATGGTGTTGTAGGCTCGATCATAACCCGCGACAATGGCCTGCTTGGGCGAGGCGCCCCAGAGCATTTCTTCCCGTATCCGTTCACAGATCAGTACGTTGGCATCGACCGCCATACCAATGGTGATCACGATCCCCGCAATACCTGGCAGGGTGAGGGAAGCGCCAATCCATGACATCACGGTAAGGATCATGGCAAGGTTAAACACCAGTGCAAAGTTGGCAATCAAACCGAATAAACGGAAGAATACGATCATCCAGATTGCAACCAACAGGAAGCCGATTTGGGTTGATAATACACCCTTATCGATATTTTCCTGACCAAGGCTAGGACCGACCACACGTTCTTCCACGAAGTACATTGGTGCAGCCAAGGCACCTGCACGAAGCATCAACGCGAGTTCAGCCGCTTCCTGTGGAGAGTCAAGCCCTGTGATACGGAACTGTGAACCCAACACGGCCTGAATAGTTGCGGCATTGATCACCACAGACTCGGTATATGGGGTGCGAACTTCAGTCTGAGTTCCTGTTTGAGGATCAGTGACATAGCTGATTTTTTGCTTATTTTCAATAAACAGCACGGCCATACGCTTGCCAACAGAATTGCGTGTCGCATCAGCCATGAGCTTACCGCCCGCGGTGTCCAGGGTAATGTTGACTTCTGCACCACCTGAGTCCTGACTAAAGCCAGAGCTTGCATTCTGGACGCGTTCACCTGTCAAAATACGGTTACGGTTTAACAGAAGTTGTCGGCCACTATCCAGTGATTCATAGGCAAATACTTCCGTACCTGGAGGAAGCGGCTGACCATTATATTTACCTGTATATTTGTCAATATATTGATCATTGCTGTCAGCAACCAAGCGGAACTCAAGGTTTGCGGTACGTCCAAGAACACGTTTTGCCTCGGCAGTATCCTGTACGCCTGGCAATTCAACCACAATACGGTTGTTACCCTGTGTCTGTACCAGTGCTTCAGCCACACCCAACTCGTTAATACGGTTACGTAGGGTGGTTAAGTTCTGGTTCACCGCATAAGACTGGATTTCCTGACGGCGGGCATCGGTGTAATTCAGTTTTAAGGTCGCGCCTGTAGCCGTTGCAACTGCCTGCTGGCTAAACTCATTACCATTACGGCGCAGGAAGTCTGTCGCCGCATCACGGTCAGCATTGTCTGCAAACTGGATGGTAATGGTGTTGTTGCTTAAATTAAGGTTGTTAAACTTGATTTTGTTGTCACGAAATTGACGACGCAGATCAGTCGCAGATGTTTCCATACGCTGACTAATTGCTTTATCCATGTCGACTTCAAGCAGGAAATGTACACCACCACGCAAGTCCAAACCAAGTTTCATCGGTTTGGCCCCAATCTTTTGCAACCATTCTGGTGTGGTTGGTGCAAGGTTGAGGGCAACCACGTAGTCATCACCCAAATCACGGCGCAGCACTTCCTTGGCCTTTAACTGGGCCTCTGAGGAGTCTAAACGTAGTAATGCCGCGTTGTTGGTGAAGCTGTTGTCGTGACTGCTGAGGTTGGCAGCTTTTAAAATCTGCTCAGCTTTTTGCACTATGCTCTGATCAATCTGGGTACCTGCCTTTGCCCCAGAAATCTGGACAGCAGGTTCATCTGGATACAGACTAGGAAGTGCATATAACGTACTGATCACAAGTACCACAAGGATCAGTAAATATTTCCATGCAGGGTAACGCATTCGCTTTCTTCTTAAATGAAAAAGTCGTGCTGAGGCACGACGATCTTATGATTAAAGGTTGTTTAAAGTGCCTTCAGGCAATACTGAAATGACACTGGCACGCTGGATTTTGACTTCTACGCCACGAGAAAGCTCAACAACGGCAAAGTCACCATCAAGTTTGGTAATTCTCCCCATCAAACCACCAGCAAACACGATTTCACTACCAACACCCAGACTTTCGATCAAAGAACGATGTTCTTTGGCGCGTTTCGCCTGTGGTCTCCAGATCAGGAAATAGAAGATCGCGATAAACACCGCAATCATCAATAAGTTTGCCATCAGGCTAGGACCTTGCTGGGCCGCTGGTGCAGCGTGAGCAGTAGAAATTAAAAAGCTCATTTCGATTTCCTAAAGTTAAAAAGCCAAAAAATTAACAATAAATTCCAATTCGTTTTGCAATGTACCCTGTCTTGCGGTCAGGCGCAAATCTTGATGCATTTACTTCACATCAGTCCTCAGGGCAGGGTGGAACTTCCAGTCCTCGACGCGCATAAAAGTCCTGAACATAGTCATCAAATGTGCCATTATCCAGTGCATCACGTATGCCCTGTGTCAGGCGCTGGTAGTAACGTAGGTTATGGATGGTGCCAAGCATGGAGGCCAGCATCTCACCGCACTTCTCTAAATGATATAAATAGGCACGGGTGAAGTTTTTACAAGTGTAGCAGTCACAATGTGGGTCTAAAGGCCCTTTATCATGGCGATATTTACTGTTACGGATTCTGACCAGACCATCGGTGACAAAATAATGGCCATTACGTGCGTTACGGGTTGGCATCACGCAGTCGAACATATCCACGCCACGGCGAACTGCTTCCACGATATCTTCAGGTTTACCTACACCCATTAAATAGCGAGGTTTGTCATGTGGCATTTTGTTGGGTAAATAATCCAGTACCTTGATCATTTCATCTTTCGGTTCACCCACCGATAAACCACCAATCGCATAGCCATCAAAACCGACCTCTAACAGGCCATTGAGTGACTCATCACGCAGGTCTTCGTACATCCCACCCTGAATAATGCCGAATAAGGCATTTTTATTCTTTAGCTCATCATGGTGATGGGTTTTACAACGTTTCGCCCAGCGTAAGGAAAGCTGCAATGATTTTTGCGCTTCTTCATGCGTTGCTGGGTAAGGGGTACACTCATCAAAGATCATCACGATGTCTGAGTTGAGTACACTTTGAATCTCCATTGAAATTTCTGGAGACAGGAACACTTTCGAACCGTCGATAGGTGAACGGAATGTTACACCTTCTTCTTTGATTTTCCGCATCGCGCCCAAGCTAAAGACCTGAAAACCACCTGAATCAGTCAAAATCGGTTTATCCCAGCGAATAAACTCATGTAGACCGCCATGCTCTTTAATGACTTCCAAGCCTGGGCGTAAATATAAATGGAACGTATTGCCCAAAATAATTTGTGCCTGAATTTCTTCAATATCACGAGGTAACATGCCTTTCACTGTACCGTAAGTACCTACAGGCATAAACACAGGGGTTTCCACCACACCATGTTCTAAGGTGAGTCGACCACGACGGGCACGCCCCGACTGGCCTAATTTTTCAAATTGCATGACACTATCCTGAGCAAGATCGAAGCACTGCTTTGAGCGCAGCGCAAGGCGAAAAAACAGTTCGCTGATCAAAAGCGGGTATTTTCCTTGATTATGGCGTGTAGTTCTACTACTAAATGTAGCGAGGGATAAAATAAAAAAGTTTTCTGTATGAAGTGGCTGAATATTGGTTGGTGATGTGTGGAAAAGTCCCCCCTTTGAAAAAGCATAGGTATCTACAATCTGTAACCCCCTCCTAGCCTCCCCCTTGAAAAGGTGGAGGAACACCATTTAAATCAATTCTTTATAGGATTCGTGGGAAGTCTCCCCCTGATAAGGGGGAGATTTAGAGGGGGTAAAATTAGAACTTGATGATCCTGCTTTGAAAAAGGGGGACTGAGGGGAATTCTAAAAATTCGGCTTATAGTCAAAATTTTCCGTTGCAAGGTTGTCCTTGAATGGACGAATACTCTTTTTAGATAAGGTTAGGGTGTTGATCAGGTTGTTCGGAAACACCTCAATCTGGTTATTAAACAACTCAACATTACGGTTAAAGATAGTAATTGCCGCACCGACATTTTCATTTTGTTCCTGAATGTCATCCATCATTTTGCTATACAGCGCATCGGCTTTGAGTTCAGGATAGTTCTCAACCACGACATTCAGGCTGCGAATCAGTTCCTTGCTCATTTTTTCAATGTGCTGTAACTGGGAAATATCCGTGTCATTCACATTTAAATTGAGAATCTGTTGACGTAGCTCAGTGACTTTTTCCAATGTCGATTTTTCAAACTGGGTGTATTGGGCAAGTGTTGCCTCTAAGGCTTCTAGCGTTTTGACTTTTTGACGTTCAAAATTTGCAACTTCAGACCAAGCACGTTTGGTGGCATTAAAATAACGCACGATGTTGTTTCGTGTATAAACACCCCACACGATGATCACAACAAAAATTCCCAGGAAGATCAGTAAACCTGTCATCGCCATTCCCCTTATTGTTATTCCCCCATCAATTTCCTTTTCTTTAAAAAGGACTAGGGGGATTTATTGAATTAAGTTGAGCATCAATTGCTGAAACTTTTGATATTGCGGCATGGTCATGGTACGTAAATGACCACGTAATGCGGGAATATCATGAATTTCACTACGTTTACTGGCGGTTTGGAAAAGATTTTGTTCGCCCACGTAACACAATATTTGCTCTTCATGATGATAAATTAAATCACCTGTAAAATGTTCAAAAAAATCATGCAATTTTAATGTCATACTAGGGCCAACTTCCTTGGCGAGCTGATGCTGGTCAAGACCGAAAATTTTAAGTTTCTGGTTGATTAAAATATCGCTGCTTTGCCATGAGCTGGTATAGGGTGCAAAAAAACGTGAACGCTGATTGCTCACCGCGACACCCAATGCAGGCATTTGAAAGATAAAAGCGCCCCATAAGTCCTTGTGAATTTCTTTTACGATTTTTTTCTCATTGTTTTCCTGAAAAATTGGCATTTCACTGATGTAGTGATATTGAAAAAGCAGAACTTGATGTTCTGTTATGCCATCATTCCATGTGGTAGACGCATATTGCGTAATTTCATTTGATTCAGTGCCACGATTAAACAGGGGAAAGTATTGCTTTAACCTGCTCATTACCAAGAGGGGTTGTGCCTGTATTGGCAGGTAGGCAGGCAACTGTTGAAACTGTAAATCATAACGCAATACAGTCATGCGCTGTTCCAGATAATTGATGACCTGTGTCAATGGTTCTTTGGGTTCATAGAGTAAATAGGCTAAAAAGCCTGTCAAAAAAGCCCCCAGAAAACTCCAGATAAACTGGATGTGGGGATGAAGAAAATAGCCAAAAATGAGTGTACTAATACTGGTAATTGCCAATAGATAGGGCAGTACATTAAAAAAGCGTAAACCATGATCCTCACGCCAAGGATGCAACGCATCCAGCAATTCTTGATCGTTATGTGATTTTTGCCCGATCTCCCAAAGTCGGGCAATATTGCGAAAAACCTGGGCATTTTTTTTACGTCTTATATGTAGGGCTTCTTGGACGGTGTCGATCGGCATGGAGAGGATCAATTCATTGTAATAAGGCTAAGATCGTTTAATTATGCTTTAACTTTCATAAACTAAGAAGTGTCATGTGAATCTAATTGTTTTTTTATCCCAAAATAAATTTCCTATCATTCAATTTATTTTTATGAGGCAATAGGCTAAACCTTGATTTAGCCTATCTTTATATTTTTTAAATTTCTAGTTTATCAACCAGCATCGCATCGCCATAACTAAAGAAACGATAGCGCTGTTCAACAGCATGTTGATAGGCCGCTAAAATATTCTCTCGATTGGACAGAGCCGAAACCAGCATCAGCAAGGTCGATTCTGGTAAATGGAAATTGGTGATCAAACGATCTACGATACAGAACTGATAACCTGGATAAATAAAGATTTGTGTATCACCTGTCCAGGCTGCAATCTGACCGTGATTGGCTTGCGCTGCACTTTCCAGCGCACGGGTTGCGGTTGTACCCACAGCAATGACTTTATTGCCACGCGCCTTGGTTTCCAAAATCAGGTCAATGGTTGCCTGTGGTACGTCACACCATTCACTGTGCATAATGTGGTTGCTAATATCTGTGGTACGCACAGGCATAAATGTACCAGCACCGACATGCAGGGTCACAAAGGTTTTTTGAATACCTTTGGCTGCCAATTTTTCCAATAGGCCTTGGTCGAAATGCAGGCTTGCTGTTGGGGCTGCTACACTGGCAATTTTTTCAGGGTCGTGAAATACCGTTTGATAACGTTCGGTATCAATTTCTTCAGCTTCACGGTTGAAATAAGGAGGGATCGGCAACTGACCATATTGATCAAGCACAGATAAAATTGGTTGTGAAAACTCAACGATAAACAGGTTTTCATGGCGACCGTGTACTGTCACAGGAATGGCATCTTCACCAATATATAGTTCTGCACCAGCCTTGGGTGAGTTGCTTGACTTAATGTGGCAGTGACCTGTGTGGGCATCCAACATCCGTTCAACCAGCACTTCAATTGCACCGCCTGTGGCACGCTTTCCTTTTAAACGTGCTTTCATGACCTTGGTGTCATTCAACACCAATAAATCACCATCTTCCAGTAAGTCCAGAATATCGGTAAAGGCATGATCATGATAATGACCCTGCACATCAATATGCAGTAGGCGTGAAGCGCTACGGCTTTCTAGTGGATAACGTGCAATTAGTTCATCAGGAAGGTCAAACGAAAAGTCAGAGAGTTTCATATTGTTCGGGGCCACATATGAAAAAACCCCAAACTTTTAATGCTAGTTTGGGGTTTTTTGAATCTTGGTCCCGAGGGTCGGACTCGAACCGACACGTCATCTCTGACAGCGGATTTTGAGTCCGCCGCGTCTACCAATTTCACCACCTCGGGAAGAGTGCGATGCTTTGTGTTGCGTATAATACCCTGTTTAAAACAGTTGTCAATCATGCCTGCTGATCAGTTGTTTAGTTTTAGAGCAATTTATAGATTTTTTATGTATTTTTATAAAAATGTTCAGAAACAGCGAAGTTGCTTGTTTTATAAGCAGAAATAAAATTTTGTTGAAAAATCACGTTTTGTTGCGAATTGATCGAATCAACAATTGCCTTTTATGTTAAAGTTTGTTAATAGTGGGTGATGATTTTCTCATTTTTTTTAAATAAAACCTACATACATGTCATAACGATAATATTCGAGAGGCGAGCATGGCGATTCAACTATTAGAATTACATCAGGCTGATAAGTTAAGTGCTTGTAAAATTTCTCTTTCTTTAGGTGTAACTTCAGAACAAAACTTACTTGAGCAATTTTTGCAGTTTAACCGAAACCTGATGCAGGCCAATACCGCATTGCTTGTTTTCCATCAGGAACCTTATCTTTGGCATCGTTGCCCTGAAAAATTAAAAGTGATTGATTCTTCAAAAATTATCAAGAGCTTAAATACCTTATTTGTGAATGATGACCTGATTGACTGTAAACATCCACAATATTCAACACTGCTGGCTTTTCTCGCTTCACTTAAGCGAAAAGCACAAACTGCAATCGCCCTGCAACTCAGACATCCCAATCAGACTGCCTTGGGCTATGTGATTTTATTCGATGAAGTGGCTCAGGAATTTACTGACTTACAAAAACAATTGTTGCAGGCCCATTGTGTCAATTTCATGCAGCAACTGGAATTGAAGTTTAACCATGACGAATTAAAGGAATTATACCAACAGGAAGCGGCGCTTAATTTTAGTAAAACCAAGTTCTTCTCCATTATTTCCCACGACCTCCGTGCGCCATTTCATGGCTTGCTGGGTTTTTCCGAGATTCTGGCAAAAGAGCGTGACACACTGGATGAGGCAAGTGTCCAGAATATTGCAGACTATCTTTATGATACTGCCCAGTCGACCTATAACCTGCTGGAAAGTCTGTTAAATTGGTCAATGGCCGAGGGTGGACGCTTTAGTGCTTACCCTATTGAATTTAAGTTAAGACAGGTGACCACCATTGTCACGGATATTTTAAGGACACTTGCAGTCAAGAAAAATATAAACCTGATCAATGATGTGCCAGAACATATCAAGGCGTATGCTGATATGAATATGGTTACTTCCCTGATTCAGAATTTGGTGTCCAATGCCTTGAAATTTACCGATATAGATGGTTTAGGCGTGGTGTCGATTCGCGCGGAAGAGCAGGGTCGCCATGTTGCCATTTATATTCAGGATACGGGTTTGGGTATGACAGATGAGCAAATGGCAGAGTTGTTCCATCCTCGCCTAACCGTCAGTTTAAAAGGTACAGCGGGTGAAAAGGGTGCAGGCTTAGGCCTGACCTTGTGCAAGCGTTTTGTCGATTTAAATCATGGCGAAATTAGCGTCAGCTCGAAAGAGGGTGAGGGAACCACTTTTAAGGTGCTGTTGCCAGCCGCAAGTGAGCACATGGATGTATGCGTTGAACAACCTAAAACCAAGGCAAAATTAGCCTAAAGAGATTTTAAAGATAAGCTCGTAACTGATATAAATGATCTGAGATGACATGACATTAGTCGAGCTTTTTTATATGAATGTGGAACAGCGACAAAAAACCTTGGTTGCAAGCCAATATGCTGAGCAAGTTTTAAATTTATACCAGACACAATTAGAACAAGACTACTTGGAAGATCAATTTCTTGATTCGCTTTCAACTGAAAGTATCCACCAGAAAGTCCAGCATGCTGTCATAGATTTAACTGATGAGCAGGCCTGGATGAAAGCCTTGCGTGTTCTACGTGCCAGGCTGATGTTTCGCTGGATTTGGCAGGATGCCAATCAACTCACCAATGTCGTTACCCTGACCCGTGAACTTTCTGATTTTGCCGATGCCTGTATCTGTGCAGCCAAGGCATTTGCACTTGTTCCCCTGATTATTAAACATGGCGAACCGATAGGCTATTCAGGTCAGGTTCAGGACTTGATTGTGATTGGCATGGGTAAATTAGGCGCGCAGGAACTGAATCTTTCCAGTGACATTGACCTGATATTTGCCTTTGATGAACAGGGTGAAACCAATGGGCGTAAATGTATTGATGTGCAGCAGTTCTGCATTCTCTGGGGACAAAAGCTGATTTACCTGCTGGATCATATTAGTGCGGATGGTTTTGTATTCCGTGTTGATATGCGACTGCGTCCCTGGGGTGATGGTTCCGCCTTGGCAATTAGCCATACGGGACTGGAAAAATATTTAAGCCAGCATGGACGTGAATGGGAACGTTATGCCTGGATCAAGGCACGGGTGATTACAGGTGGCAAGGCAGGCGCTGAACTGATGGAAATGGCGCGTCCATTTGTTTTCCGCCGTTATGTGGATTATTCCGCATTTGCTGCGATGCGTGAAATGAAAGCCATGATCGAACGTGAGGTGATGCGCCGTAATATTGAGGATGATATTAAACTCGGTGCTGGCGGCATTCGTGAAATTGAGTTTATCGTCCAAGTATTTCAACTGATTTATGGTGGCTCGAAACGTGAGTTGCAGGACCGTCAATGTCTGGTCAATTTACATCATCTCGGTGAAGCTGAATTATTGGATCAGCAAGCGGTGATTGATCTTGAAGATGCCTACCTGTTTTTAAGAAGGGTTGAGCATGCCATTCAGGCACTCAATGACCAGCAAACCCAGTCTCTGCCAAATGAACCCGAGTTAAGGCAGCGCATGATTGAGACTTTGGGCTTTGCAGATTGGCAAGCCTTTCTTGATGTGCTGAACCAGAAGCGTGACAAGGTGAAGATTCAGTTCAAGAAACTGATTCAGGAACAGGAATTTTCTGCACCGATTGATGATTTTTCACAGTTGGAACAACGCCTCAATACTGTACTGGATAATGATGCCACAAACCTGATTCAGAACTTCTGGCATGGGCAGGCTTTACGCAAAATTCCAGCCAGTGCCCTGGAACGTTTAAAGAAATTCTGGCCGCATTTGATCGAGGCAATCTTACAGTCACCGCAACCACAAGTCGCCTTGTTGCGTTTGATGCCATTGGTGGAGTCAGTGCTGCGCCGTACCGTGTATTTGGTGATGTTGATGGAAAGCCGTGGTGCCTTGCAGCGACTGGTCAAAATGGCAACCGTCAGTCCGTGGATTTGTGAGGAACTGGCGCAATATCCAGTGTTGCTGGATGAGTTTTTGTCGATGGATTTTGGCTTGCCGCAACGCAAGGATTTGGAGGATTCATTGCGTCAGCAATTACTGCGTATTGAGATTGATCAGGTTGAAGACCAGATGCGGGTATTGCGGCTATTCAAAAAGAGCAATGTATTGACTGTCGCTGCCAGTGATGTACTGGCTGAAAGTCCACTCATGAAAGTTTCCGATGCCTTAACTGATATTGCGGAAGTCAGCGTTCAGGCAACTTTAAATTTAGCCTATCAGGCGGTTGTGGAACGGCATGGCTATCCTGTCGGAATCAATGGTCAGCGCTGTCGTCTCGATGCCAAAGGCTTTGCGGTGATTGGTTATGGCAAGCTGGGTGGGATTGAGCTGGGCTATGGTTCTGACCTTGATCTGGTGTTTATCCATGCCCTTGAGGAACAAAGTGAAACTGATGGCAAGAAAAGCATTAGTGGTGCCGAGTTCGCCATTCGGGTGGCACAAAAGTTTATGTCCCTGATGACCACGCAAACGCTGGATGGACGGGTTTATGAAATTGATACACGTCTCAGACCATCGGGTGAGGCAGGGATGCTGGTGACCAGCCTGAAAGCCTATGAACACTATCAGCAAAAAAGCGCATGGTTATGGGAACATCAGGCACTGGTTCGGGCACGTTCAATCGCGGGTGATACCGATTTATGCCAGCAGTTTGAACAGATTCGTTGTCAGATTCTGACCCAAGTCCGTGATGAAGATGAAGTTCGTCAGGAAGTGCTGAAAATGCGTCAAAAAATGAAAGATCACTTGGGTTCATCGACAGAGCAAAAAAAACATGGGATTTTTCATTTAAAACAGGACTCAGGTGGTATCGTTGACATCGAATTTATGGCACAGTATGCAGTGCTTGCATGGAGTGGGACGAATCCAGATCTCGCCCATTTTTCCGACAATGTAAGAATTCTAGAAGATGCTGCTAAAGCAGGCTGCTTATCCAGTGAAGATGCCACAGCACTTATACACGCTTATCTCCGTGAACGAGCTGAGAGCCACCGTCTAGCGCTTGCAAATCAATCTATGCAAGTCAATGCTGCGGATTGGCACGATACCCGAGAGATCGTTTGCAAGTTATGGCAAAGGTTAATTGATCCAACTGCGACAGCATTGGAAAGTGAATGATTGTGTAAAAATTTGGAGTATGTGCCATGAATTTGGCTGATCGTGATGGTTTTATTTGGCAAGATGGAAAATTGGTTGATTGGCGTGATGCGAAAATCCACGTCTTAACCCATACACTGCACTACAGTATGGGTGTTTTTGAAGGTGTCCGTGCTTATGAAACCCCAAATGGTACTGCAATCTTCCGTTTACAAGACCATACCAAGCGCTTGTTAAATTCAGCAAAAATTTATCAAATGAATGTTCCATTTGATCAAGCGACATTGGAACAGGCACAAATTGACGTTGTACGTGAAAATAAATTGGCATCTTGCTACTTGCGTCCATTGATCTGGATTGGTTCTGAGAAGCTGGGAATTGCCGCGACTGACAATACCATCCATGCTGCGGTTGCCGCGTGGGGCTGGGGCGCATACCTTGGTGAAGAGGCAATGGCACGTGGTATTCGTGTTAAAACCTCATCATTTACCCATCACCATCCAAATGTGACCATGTGTAAGGCAAAAGCCTGCGGTAACTATACGGTGTCAATCCTGGCACATCAGGAAGTGGCGCGTTCAGGTTATGACGAAGCCATGTTGCTTGATCCGCAAGGCTTTGTATGTCAGGGTGCAGGTGAGAACGTATTCCTGATCAAGGATGGCGTGTTACATACGCCTGACTTGGCTGGTGGGGCGCTTGAGGGCATTACCCGTCAAACCGTGATTACCATTGCCAAAGACCTTGGCTATGAAGTGATCGAACGCCGCATCACCCGTGATGAGTTCTACATTGCTGATGAAGCATTCTTTACAGGTACAGCAGCGGAAGTGACACCAATTCGTGAATATGATGACCGTGAAATCGGTTGTGGTTCACGTGGTCCGATCACCACTGTGATCCAGAAGACGTTCTTTGATGCGGTTCAAGGCCGTAATGAGAAATATGCAGATTGGCTGACTTATGTGAAGTAAGCTCAAATGCTTGAAAAAGCGAAGCCTAGGCTTCGCTTTTTTTATTGCCGAATTGTCAATAGACTGCAATCAAAGCATCATCAATCTTTCATTTAACTGAACTAAGTTGTCTCTAAACCGAATTAAAAAATAGAGCGACAATGAAAATTACGGTGGTTGGAGCAGGCTATGTGGGCCTATCAAATGCATTATTATTTTCAAGACAACACGATGTCACTGTGCTTGATATTGACCAGGCTAGAGTGAAAAATATTAACCAGCGAATTTCACCGATCAGTGATTCCTGTATTCAAAACTATTTATCTGAATCTAACCTTGATGCGACCTGTGATAAGGCGCTGGCTTATCAACATGCCAAGCTGATCATTATCGCAACGCCAACCAACTATAATCCTGAAACCAATTATTTTGACACCTCAAGCATAGAAAGCGTGCTTGCTGATATTCAGGCAATCAATCCCAAGGCTTTGATCATACTCAAATCTACCATTCCAGTTGGCTATACCGCTGAGTTATGTAAGCGCCTAGGTCTAAAGAACTTGATCTTTTCTCCTGAGTTTCTGAGGGAGGGGCAGGCGCTACAGGATAATTTATATCCATCACGAATCGTTGTAGGGGAAAAGTCAAAGCGGGCTGAAAAAATAGCCAAGCTTTATCTTAAGGCAAGCATTAAAAAAGATGCGGTGATTCTATGTGTGGATTCGACAGAAGCCGAGGCGATTAAACTATTTTCCAATACTTACTTAGCCATGCGTGTTGCTTTCTTTAATGAACTGGATACCTATTGCTTAAAAAACAGGTTAAGTGCTTTGGACATTGTTACGGGTGTGGGTTTGGATCAACGCATTGGTGATCACTATAACAACCCATCTTTCGGTTATGGAGGTTATTGCCTGCCAAAAGATACCAAGCAGTTGCTCGCCAATTATCATGAAACACCACAAGAGTTGATTTCAGCCATTATCCGATCCAACCAAACCCGCAAGCAGGCAATTATTGATGATATTTTAAGTCGAGACGTATCCTGTGTTGGTATCTACAGACTCACCATGAAAGCCGATTCTGATAATTTTAGGGAGTCTGCGATACATGATGTGTTGCAAGGACTGGCTGATCAGGGAGTTAAAATTGTTATTTATGAACCGACTCTGGATGTGAGTAAATATCTAGGTCATCCTGTTGAATTTAGCCTACAAAAGTTTAAATCATTGTCTGATCTCATCATTGTCAATCGGATGGTGCCTATGTTCAGTGATGTGATGGAAAAGATCTATACCAGAGACTTGTTTGGGGTGAATTAGCCTAATTTTGTATAAAGATTAGCTTTGTGATTCTCTTTACTTGACGAATTAATAATAAAAAAGTTGATGAGGTCTATGCTAAGATAACTCAACATTCGGTGTATATGATTGAACACAATTGCATGTTAAAACCGCAAAGTGGCACATCGTATCTCAAGCATTAAGGTTATCAAATGGCAGATATTCAACAAGATTCGGCAACTCATGAAGACAATATTATTTTGTGCATGAAATGGGGAACCAAGTACGGTGCAGAATATGTCAACCGTTTGTATAACATGGTGAAACGCCATCTGACCTTGCCATTTAAAATGGTGTGTTTGACTGATCGTACAGAGGGAATTGACCCCAATGTACAATGCTTCCCAATCCCACCTTTAGATTTGCCAGCAGGTGCACCTGAACGTGGCTGGAACAAGCTTTCAACCTTTGAACCAGATTTATATGGCTTAAAAGGGAATGCGCTGTTTCTCGACCTTGATGTTGTGATTATTGATAATATTGACTGCTTCTTTCAGGAAAAAGGAGAATTCCTGATTATTCATGACTGGAAACGTCCTTGGCGCATCACAGGCAATAGCTCAGTCTACCGTTTTAAATTGGGTGCTTTCCCTGAAATCTTGCCTTATTTCCGTGAGCATTTTGATGAAATCCGTCAGAAATTCCGTAATGAACAGGCATATTTATCCTGGTTTGTTCATAAAGAGGGAAAATTAAGCTATTGGAATGATGCTTGGTGTAAGAGCTATAAATATCATTGCCTGCAAAAAATTCCATTGGCGTATTTTAAGCCACCTGTAAAACCTAAAGATGCCAAAATTATTGTTTTTCATGGCGAAATTAATCCACCTGATGCTGTCAATGGTGGCGGTGGGAAATGGTATCGTTATGTTTTGCCTTCGGATTGGATTAAAGACGCTTGGCAGTAATCCCTAGAATGAGTTAATCAGGTTGTTAAAATGCCACCACGGAAAAAATCCAGATTTGAACAATGGTTTTCTTTTAGTCGTCATCAACGTCGTTTTGGTGCAGACCAGGTCTATGCAGCTTTAGGGAATGTGGATATTCAGCAGCTAAAAACCAATATTATTTCAGGCGATCAAGTTGAATACACCTATGGTTCGGATAAAGATTTAAACATTCATATTCAGAATCTACGTCAGGAGTTTGTGGGACAACCTGAATTAAGCCATTATCATGCAAGTTTAATTGTTTTAATCCGCCGTGATATTGATGCACAACGAAATTTTAATAAATTCAAGGCACTCTGGCTAGCTGAACGTGATTTCTTACTTGAGTATCTCAATATCCGCTGGCTAATTTCTGCGTGTGATACCTTTATTGACTATGATGAAGATATGACATTGCAGGCGATTTTAATGAATGCAATTGTGCTGATGAATACCATAAAGGCACAGGAGACAGAAGCAATCTTATGCGATCTCCAGTATCAGGAAAATGAAAGTATTAAACATACCCTACAAAATGAACGTGTAGCATTGTTTGACGGAACGTCGGCTTTAGCTGTAGGTACAGATGATACTTTCAGGAATATGCGTTGGCGTCTGGACAAGGTGTGTGGTCATCATGAACTTGGTCAAATTGTGATTGAGATTTTTGATCGTGTGCAAAATGAAGAAAATAATAATGTATATTCACGTGCAAGAAAACGTCATACCCGTGAACGTACCAGATGGTGGTAAATTATGAAAATATTGATTATTAATTTACCTGCATCAATAGAGCGTTTACATTTTCAACAGAAACAATTTTCCAAATTGGGACTAGTCTTTGAAATCTTACCTGCGGTTTCGATTATCAATATCTCAGAACAGCAATATCAACAACAGGCTTTTGGTTGGCAACGCCCTTTACGAAAAGTGGAATTGGCTTGTTTTCTAAGCCATAAAACCGCTTGGGAAAAAGTGGTTGAGCTTAATCAACCCTGTCTTATTTTAGAAGATGATGCGGTATTGGCAAAAAATAGCCGTGAGGTATTGGAAAATATTGAACAACAGCAATTGCCTGATGTTGATTTGATTAATCTGGAAGTTCGCAGTCGCAAGAAAATTATTAGCAAACAACCTAAAGTTCGTTTATTAAATGGACAGTTTAAGCTGTTTGAGCTTTATCAGGAACGTACAGGTACGGGAGGATATATGATCTACCCTTCTGGAGCAAAAAAATTATTAACACGTTTACAAAATGTGAGCACTGCACCAGCAGATGCTTTCATTTTTAGTGATTATTCATTAAATAGTTTACAAATTGAACCAGCCCTATTGATTCAGGAAGATCAGATGGTTGCATATGGATTAACAGATCAGTTGCAGCTTGATTCAATTATTGGTCGTTCAGAACATCATAAACCTGTATATCGCAATTTATCTGAGAAAATCTTATTTAAGCAGAGACGTTTAATGGGACAATTGGCAATGGCAATTCGCTATATACAAGTGATGCCAAAAGCGGAAAAACGTTTTATTGCCTTGAATAAGACAGATTTTGACTGGGTCAAATAAATGAAAAAGAAAATCGTATTGGCAATATTTACATTACAGGGAAATGGAGCAGAGCGATTTGCATTAACACTGGCAAAAGGTTTGGTTGATGCTGGACATGAAGCACATATTGTTTATTTTAAAAATATTATAGATTTGCCTATACCTGAAAATATCCAGCTTCATTTTTTTGATTATCAGAAATACCGTGCAATTCCAAAGTTTATGCGGACAGGTTTTGCAGCACGGGCATTTGATAAGTTTGTGCTAAAAAATATTGGGATACCTGATCTAGTACTCTCAAATCTATATCCTGTAGATTTTGTCTTGGCACATAGTCAATTACCAAATGTTCATCTGGTCATTCATAATACCACCAGTCAGGAATATGCAAAGCAACTCACACCCCAATTTATTGAACAGTTAAAAAAGACCTATTTAGCTAAGCCTAGTATAGGTGTAAGTGAGGGGGTTACACGGGATTTTAGGCAGTTATTTGGTGAAAAGAGCCAGATCAAAACCATTTATAATCCAATTGATGTGGATACAATATTACAAACAGCCAATGAATTTATCCCTGAATATCAGGATTATATTGTACATGTTGGAAAGTTTAAGCAGCAAAAACGTCATGATATTCTGATTAAGGCTTATGCCAAAGCAAATGTACTACAGAAACTTGTGCTGGTTGGTACAGGTGAATTGATGGAAACTTCAAAACAATTAGTAAAAGAATTGAATATCGAAGATAAAGTTATTTTTGCTGGGTTTCAAAAGAATCCTTATCCATTTATTAAACATGCAAAATTAATGGTATTGTCTTCTGATTTTGAGGGCTTGGGACTGGTTATTTTGGAAGCTGTGGTTTTGGGAACTCCTGTGATTAGTACAGATTGTCCATCAGGGCCAAGTGAAATTCTTCCCTCAATTAATTTAGTTCAAGTTGGCGATAGTGATCTTTTAGGTAAGAAAATTCAGGATGCTCTTTCACAAAGTGAAAATTTTAAAATAAATTTGCAAAAGCAATTTTTTACTGACGTAGCGGTGAAAAGCTATGTATCTCTCATTACACACTAGGTAAAAATGAAATGATGAAAGTATTCTTGGTCAATTTGGATAAACGACCAGACCGATTAGCGTTTGTCAGTAAACAGTTGGATGAGTTAGGGATTCCATTTGAGCGTTTTGCAGCAATTGATGGCTCAAAACTGACGATGGAGACACAAACATTATTTGATGTTCCTAAATTTATTCTTGAGCAGAAGAAAAAACCATCAGTTGGGGAAGTCGGCTGTGCTATGTCCCATCGGGCAATTTGGCAAAAAATTTTAGACGAACAGCTTGATTATGCATTAATACTTGAAGATGATATCCAAATTGATTTTGCGCTAAAAAAATTATTAAACTCAAAAGATTTTTATACTCATTTTGATTTTTTAAACATATCCTCTAGTGATCCTTATAATATGGATAATGAAATTTTAAACCAATTAATTTCAAAAAATATTTTAGTTAGAGATCAAGCAGTAAATGAAAAGGATCTATGGTCAAGACTGGAAACAATTAAAAACTGGAAGATTTATTGTTTACGAAATTTTTCTTCAGATTTAGGTATTGTTGGTTGTGAATGTGATCCAGCGCCAGCACTAACAAGTGGTTATATTATTTCAAGTAAAGCTGCTGAGCATTTTTTAAAGGCTAGTGAAAAGATGTTTTGCCCTATAGATAAAGTATGGCGTTATGCTTCTGGACAATTAAAGCAGGGTTTTTTAGCATCCCCATTAATTTTACAATCTTTAAATGATTCTAATATTGCTGGAAGAGATAATGTTCTTAATTTGAGTACAATACAGAGGATCCAGCGTTTATTCCTTAAAAATAAGAGATTAAAACGTAAAGCTGATGTCAAAATAATGTATAAAAAATCTTGGTAATGTCACTTAAATTTTGTGAAACATTGATTATGAATAGGGCTTTAGATTAAATATCTATATTTGGGGAATATGCTTGTATATGAAAACATTAGTAGTAGTCCGATGTGGAGACAATTCATTACATCCAGAGTGGGTTAATGAATCATCCAACTTTGATGTAGTATTAAGTTATTTTGGTAATGATATACAATATAATTTAGACCATATCAAATTTGTGCATAATTTTAAAGGATCTAAATGGCAAGGTTTGTATGATTTTTTTCTAAATTATCCTGATCTCTGGCAAGAATATGATTATATATGGCTTCCTGATGATGATTTAAGTACAACTGCTGAGAATTTAAATATTTTCTTTGATTTATGTCATCAATATCAATTTATATTGGCTCAGCCAGCTTTAACAAAAAATAGCTATTTTACTTTTGGCCTATTATTACAAGTAAGTAATTTTATTTATAGGGAAACAAACTTTGTTGAAGTTATGGCGCCTTGCTTTTCTAAGGAAGCTTTCAAAAAAGTTTGGCAAACATTTTCTGAGAATAAATCAGGTTGGGGATTGGATGCATTATGGCCTGTTATGCTAGAGAATAATGGAAAAATTGGTATTATTGATGCAGCACCAGTATTCCATACTCGACCTGTCGGTGTTGCTGGACATGGTTTAGGAAGTAATCAAGAGTCACCTTATTTGGAAAAAAATAATTTATTAAAGAAATATAAAATAGTAATAAAAAATGGTTGTTTCTCTGGATTATTAGAGAATAATCAATATATTCAAAATAAAAAACAATTGTTTGATGAAATTGTGAAAGGGGTTGCCCCTTTACGTTTAAAAGATATAGATTCATTTAACAAGGTTTACAATGAAGTTTTTTATCCAGAAAAATCACCTTATATTAGACCTCGATGGAAAAAAATTTTAGGAGTTAAATAAGGCAATGAAAAAAATATTATGTGTTGGGGCTGGTTTTTCTTGTGCTGTTATTGCCCGTGAGCTTGCAGAAAAGGGCCATGTTATAACAGTAATTGACCAACGTTCGCATGTGGCTGGAAATTGTCATACTCAACGTGATGATGAAACTGGAATTATGTTGCATGTATATGGCCCACATATCTTTCATACCGATAATCAAGAAGTATGGGATTATGTTAACAAATATGGTGAATTCGAACCTTTTGTAAATCGTGTCAAAGCTGTAAGTAAAGGTAGTGTATACAGCCTGCCTATTAATTTACATACAATTAATCAATTTTTTAATAAGCAATTTAATCCAAAACAAGCTCAGGAGTGGATTGAAAAACAGGCTGATTTATCGATAGAGGAGCCTGTAACTTTTGAAGAGCAAGCAATGCGCTTCATTGGTAAGGATTTATATCATGCTTTTTTTTATGGCTATACTAAAAAGCAATGGGGACTTGAACCTAAAGAACTTCCAGCCAGTATTTTAAAAAGATTACCTGTTCGATTTAATTATGATGATAATTATTTTTCTCACCGTTTTCAGGGAATGCCGAGTAAGGGCTATACTAAAATTGTAGAAAATATTCTCAATCATAAAAATATTACAGTTGATTTAAATACCTGTTTTGATAAGTCAATGGTCAGTCAATATGATCATGTAATCTGGTCGGCACCCTTAGATTCATGGTTTGATTATCAATATGGCCGTTTAGGATACCGTACTTTAGATTTTGAGAAAGTAACAGATGAGGGTGATTTTCAAGGGAATGCGGTAATTAATTACTGTGACCAAGAAATTCCATTTACTAGAATTTCTGAGCATAAGCATTTTTCACCTTGGGAACATCATGAGAAAACTGTTTATTATAAAGAATTTAGTCGGTTATGTGCGGAGAATGATATTCCATATTACCCAATTCGTTTAATTAATGATAAGGACTTATTGGTGAAATATGTTGAGTTGGCTCAGCAGGAAAATGATGTAACTTTCGTGGGACGTTTAGGAACTTATCGTTACTTGGATATGGATATTACAATTGCTGAAGCGTTAGTAACTGCTAAAAAATTATCAGAATCTTTTGAATTAAATCAAAAAGTTCAAAGCTTTTATTATGATCCTATTTAATTGTGGAACTACAGTAACTCACTTTAAAATCTACAATTATATTGGTACTTCTTACAAAAATATCATTTAATGATTGTTAAATCTAACAATCTTTAAAAATTTAGATTTTGTAATTGTAAAAAATTTTACTTTTAAATTTTATTATGAAGAATTTATTTAATTTAGATTTAATAGAATGAGATAAATTTTGAATAGTGAAATTTATGAAATTTAATGTAACCCCAGTTACGGATAAGCCAAAGAATTAACCACATGAATTTGAGGCTTATTCTTCTGACAAAGCTGATAAGCACATAAAGAGGAAAATACACCTGATAAGAAACCCGCAATTGAACGATGTTTTCCTGTGACCAAATGGTATTTTTCTTTCAGTAAACCTATTAACGTTTCAATTCTTTTTCGTTGACGTAAGTGAAATTCATCAGAAAATGGTAATAGCATAACTTTCATATTCTTTCTAGGATAGGTAATTAAATCAATGCCTTGCTCTTTAAGAGTTTCTTTTAGTGCTTGGCTGATATATCCCCGATCACCATAGACTCTTGCTGATAATCCATCAACTAGTTTTTCTACCTTTCTAATATCAGCAATATGTCCATTCGAGATATCTGAATTTACAATCTCCCCTTGATGATTCATCAACAGGTGTAATTTACAACCATAAAACCACCCCATAGAACTTTTACCACGAGAAGCAATATCATCTAAAGCATGATGTTCTTTAGGAATTCTTTTATTTTTACATACAGGCAAAGGTGTCGAATCAATCCATAGATATGAATCTTCCTTATGCTGATTTAACGCATAATGCAAAGCATGAATCGCAAGCTGATGTTGATTGATAAGAGTAAGTATATTTTTATAACAAGGTAACTCTTTAAACAACCTGCTTTCATATTGACATAGAAGTTGGAAAAAAGCTTTAAAGTTATGCATTTGAGAAGCTTTATAGCAAATGGAGATCGTCACAATTTCAGACAAGGAGAGTGTGGCTTGTCGGATACGTTGACGTTTCTTCTCCTGTTTGAGGAATTGCCAATAGATAGGTTCAAACTTTTTGAAAAAATCATCAACACTACAAAAAATTTCTGTAAAATCGTACATGGTAGTTAGAGCTTTTAGGTTGTGTCGTAACTTTCTAAATTGTTCTAACTACTTTTTTTTCAAGTCAATTTCTTATCCGTAATTCAGGTTAATGTAATGTCGGGGTGTTTGTGAATAGGTTTCTTTATTGGGGTGTAGTAGACTCTTTTATTATTTCTAAAAGATCTTATATGAAATACTTTAAATATATTTTACGATTCTTTATCAATTGGCGGGAAAGTTATATTTGGGTTGCCTATTTAAACTCAACACCACAATTGATAAAATGGAAAGAAAATTATAAAGAAGATTTATATCTTAAATTACAGAGTGCTTATCTTAGTAATAATTTTGATAATCAGCAAAAGATAAAGAATTTAAAGGCACATTATGATTGGTTTTTTAGTCAGATTGATGAAAGCCATTCTATGCAAACAGAGATTAATTTGTGGAAGTATATCTTGGAGAGTGAGAATAAAGATGAACTTTGTTTATCCCTTTTATTTAAATCATATTTTTGTAAAGAAGGTGAAAGCAGCCTTATTTTAAGATTAAATGATAGCATACAATATATTTTAACTTTTTCTTATATATCCCTAAATGGAAAACCTGCTTTCTTTATTGGTGGATTACAAGGAGGAAGGCAAGAGGACACAAATCCTGAACTGATTAAGCAGTTGACGAAAAATCTTTATGGTTTACGCCCTAAACAACTAATGTTACATGGGTGATCTGTGCTTTGTGATTTTTATAATGTAAAGCAGGTGGTTGGAGTGTCTAATGAAAATCATTTTTTTAAAAGTAGCCGTCGGGCGAAGAACCGTGAACGAGTTAAAACCAACTTAAATGAATTCTGGCTAGAATTCGACGCAGAATTGGATGAATGGAATAATTTTATTTTTAGACCTTTAAGTAATCAAATTAATCTGGAAGAAATACCCTCTAAAAAACGTAGTCAATACCGAAAAAGACAGCTTATTCTTGATCAATTAGTTGAGCAGGGTATTATGCAATTAGAGAATCTGAAATATCCAAAAAATTTAGTTTATAAGAAAATTTAAAAGCTTGTTTTTCGATATAAATCTTCTTTATTAGAGGCCCCCCTAAAACGTTTATATCCCCACATATATTCCGCAGGGAAGCGGTTGATCATCTGTTCAACTGCTTTATTGAGTGCGGTTGTTGCCCTTTCAATATCTCTGTCATAAAGTTCAGGATCATTCAGCTCATCACAGTACACATCAAAACCCTCACCATCTTCACGGCGGAAGCAACTTAAACCCACTAAACGACATTGGGTTTTTTGTGCCATTTTGCTGGCGAGGGTGCTGGTCAGGCAAGGAATGCCAAAAAAAGGAACCACTACACCGCCAGAGGGTTGTGGAACATGATCAGGTAGAATTACGCTGAAGCCCCCTTGTTTCAGGTTTTTAAACAGTGCTTTTACCCCATTGGCATCAGTAGGAACCAGTGTTGCATTGAGCCGTTGACGTGCATGTAAGGCAAAGGCATTAAAACCACTATCTTTCATGGGTTTATACATAATGGTTGGGGTGCCATATTGATGTACCCATGCGTTCATCATTTCCCATGTGCCTAGATGTGGCGTAATAATCAGTGCACCTTTCGGTTCTTTTAGCGCATCCGTAAGGACTTCCAGATGATGCACAGTATGAATTTGCTGGATACTCCATTCAGGTGGCATTGCCCAGCATTTTCCAGACTCAATATAACTTAGGCATTGTTTGGTGACGCTTTCCCGCGCCAATTGTTCTTTTTGTTCTGGGCTAAGTTCTGGATAGGCGAGACCAATATTGACTCGAGTTTTCCATAGCATACTTTTATTAGGATTTTGATTGATAAAGTAGGCTGCCACTTTGGCGATACTACGCAAAAATGCTAAAGGTAAAATACGAAGTAGGGTAATGTAAAACGACATGACGATCAGTCTTGCTTATCGGTATTGCCCTTGAGCACCATATAGATCAGTGCCACAAAAATCAGAAGTGCGCCCGCAAGGCTACTGATACAGAAATATAAAATTCGCTGATTGGTGGTCATATTGAACAGTTCATTGGCGAGGATGTAACGCATAAAGAACCACTGAGCCAGTGAAAACACAATAATTACAATTGTGTGTCGACGTACATCAGGACGCATTGCCATAAGACTGACCTCTCAATAAAAAGCAGCTTATTATGCCACTAGCAGGCATGATCGCAAAGTAAAACCATGTAATATAAGAAACCTATAAAATCAAAAAACCCTGCATCAAGCAGGGTTCCACCGAATCATAAACCTAAAGTTTATTTCTCTTCAGCTTTTGCTTTTTCACGTAAACGGATACCTAAGTCACGCAATTGATTTGCCTCAACTGGCGCTGGCGCTTGAGTTAACGGACATTCAGCAGTCTTGGTTTTCGGGAATGCAATCACATCACGAATCGAAGATGCACCTGTCATCAACATGATCAAACGGTCAAGACCAAATGCCAAACCACCGTGCGGAGGCGCACCGTAACGCAACGCATTCAATAAGAAGCTGAATTTCTCTTCTGCTTCTTCTTCACCAATACCTAACGCTTCAAAAATTGCTTTTTGCATTTCCAGAGTATAGATACGCAGTGAACCGCCACCGATTTCAGTACCGTTGAGGACCATATCGTATGCAACTGAAAGTGCTGCACCTGGATTGCTCTTCACTTCTTCAACACTTGATTTTGGCAGTGTGAATGGGTGATGTACAGAAGTCCATTTGCCATCATCAGTTTCCTCAAACATTGGGAAGTCAACCACCCAAAGTGGAGCCCACTCACAAGTTGCAAGATTCAGGTCATGACCGATTTTGACACGAAGTGCGCCCATTGCATCATTTACAACTTTGGCTTTATCTGCACCAAAGAATACGATGTCGCCATTTTCAGCACCAACACGTTTAAGAAGATCAAGTACGATTGGTTCGATGAATTTAACGATTGGAGACTGTAGACCTTCGATGCCTTTTTCAAGTTCGTTGACCTTAATATAAGCCAAACCTTTTGCACCGTAGATACCTACGAATTTGGTGTATTCATCAATCGCACTACGTGGGAGTGAACCCACGCCTGGTACACGTAAAGCAACGATACGGCCTTTCGGGTCTTTAGCAGGACCAGCGAACACTTTGAACTCAACGTCCTGCATCAAGTCTGCAACGTCAACAAGTTTCAATGGAATACGCATATCTGGCTTGTCAGATGCATAATCACGCATAGCATCGTTATACGTCATACGTTCAAATTTATCGAATTTCACATTCAATAATTCATTGAACATTTTAACCGTTAGGCCTTCCATTAAATCCATGATGTCATCGTCACTCATGAACGATGTTTCAACGTCGATTTGGGTAAATTCAGGCTGACGATCCGCACGTAAATCTTCATCACGGAAACATTTGGCAATTTGGTAATAACGGTCAATACCACCGACCATCAACAACTGTTTAAACAATTGTGGTGATTGTGGAAGTGCGTAGAAGCTACCATTAGACACACGGCTTGGCACTAAATAATCGCGTGCACCTTCAGGTGTGGCACGGGTCAAAATTGGTGTTTCAACGTCAAGGAAACCATGATCTTCAAAATAATTACGGATCAGGTTGGTGACTTTAGAACGGAAACGTAAGCGATCTAACATCTCTGGACGGCGAATGTCCAAGAAACGGTATTTCAAGCGAATTTCTTCTGAAATATTGGTGTTTTCGTCATTTAATGGGAATGGAGGCGTTTCAGAAGCAGCAAGAACTTCAATTTCTTTTGCCAAAACTTCAATCTGGCCACTCACCATATTGGCATTTTCAGTGCCTTCGTAGCGACGGCGAACACGGCCTGTAATTTTTAATACAAATTCAGAACGCGCTTTATCCGCAGTTGCGAATGCTTCTGGGGTATCAGGGTCAATAACGACTTGAACCAGACCATCACGGTCACGCATATCCAGGAAAATCACACCGCCATGATCACGGCGACGGTGAACCCAACCGCATAAAGTCACTGTTTGATCGATTTGGGCTTCAGTTAAAGAGCCACAGTAATGAGTGCGCATCATATTGAATTATTATCCAAACTATATTGGCTGTAGAAGATGCATACGTAAACAGCGCAGCATCAATGGAGCGAAGATTATGCCTTGTTGAACGTCCAGTCTCAAGTCTTAATGCTTTGGGGACAATCCTAATTCAATGCTTTGGGTTAAAATTCTGCCATATAGGCTTTTCGATGCAGCAACAAACTCATTAAACAGCAAATACTAAATAGTATCAGTCCATTTTGGGAGAATTGGTTGATGGCTTTGCCAATAAAGAAATAACGTTCAGTATTCCACAGTTCAGCCGAAATGGTGTGGCTGTATTTCCATACTGCCAACATGCCGCCAGTCACTGAAATGGCCATACTCAGCAGGGCAAACAGCTTTATTTTCCGTGATACAGGCGTGTCCTGTTTGTAGGTTTGGTAATAGTTTAGACACATCCACAATAATAAAGGCAAGCTGAGAATGGATGATGCAATTTGCAGAATAAAATGCAGGGGATAATGAACATTCCATAGGGAAACATTTTGGGCGAGCGTGTCTTGAAAGGCAAAGGTGCGGAAGTCTAAATGAGTCAATCCATCCCAGATGAGATGTGTTGCTGTTCCTAAAATGATGGCTAAACAACACATCAGTATAAAAGCCACCGCCTCATCAAAGGATTTGACCTTTAAAGGGTGCCTGGTCCCTAAAAAACGATAAATCACGGGTCGATACAGTAAATACCACAACAGGCAAAAGCATAAGCCAATCGGAAGATTGGGAAATAAAATCCCTGACCATTGATGGGTTAACACAATGGTTTCTGTTGTAAACAGGCGATACAGGTCTGGTGTCATACAACCGATGGCTAAGGCTGCAATGGGTAAATGACCTCGACTAAGTTTGGATAAGGGTGGGGCAAGTACCGCATGGGAAAGGGTAAAGGGCATAAGCTTGAATCATGAAGAATGCTTAAATCATGGAGTGGCAGTTTAACAAATGAAGTTTGCATGTATGTTTTTTATTGCAAAAATAATGAAATGTTATAATATAACAAAAATAAAGATCGACTGATTTGAGACACGGTATGTCATTTCCGAAAAATATTCTAACCTTATCCATTTTGGCTGTTGCGTCTGTATCTGTATTTGCCGCAGAAAATGAGCAGGCGACCACGCTGGACACCATCCGCATCAAGGCGCATCCACTTGAGCAAACCTCAAAGGACTTTGCAGTTGCAGACACTGTGGTAGACCAAAAACGCTTGGCGCAAGGGGCAGTGACCATTGGCGAGGCATTGAGTGGTGAAACGGGAATTTCCTCCAATCAGTTTGGAGCGGGTTCTAGCCGACCTGTGATTCGTGGGCAAGATGGTCCACGCGTGAAGATTCTACAAAACTCATCTGAAAATATTGATGTATCAACACTTTCCCCAGACCATGCGGTAACGGTTGATCCAGCACTGGCAAAACAGGTTGAAGTAATTCGTGGGCCATCCACCTTGTTGTTTGGTGCTGGAACAGTGGGCGGTCTGGTGAATGTCACCGATAGTAAACTTCCAACAGCAATGCCAGAAAAGGGCTATGAGGGCAATGTTGGCCTGCGTTACAACACGGGCAGTGATGAAAAGCTGGCAAGTGCGGGTGTAACGCTGGGCTTGGGTGATCAGGTTGCCTTGCGTGTTGAGGGCTTAAAGCGTGAAGCCAATGACTATATTGCACCAGATTATGTACATGAGGGCGAAAAGGAACGCCGTGTTGACAACACCTTTGCCAAAGGTCAAACGGTAAATGTCGGTTTGTCATGGATTTATGATCGTGGCTTTACGGGGATTTCCTATAGCAACCGTCAGGATCAATATGGCTTGCCAGGACATAGCCATGAATATGAAAGCTGTCATTTACATGGACTCAGCCTGCACTGTGGTGAACACGACCATGATGAAGAGGAGCATGACCACGAAGATCACGACCATGATCATGCACATGAAGCAGGTCCCTGGATTGACCTGAAATCTGAACGTTATGATGTACGTACAGAACTGGATGATCCGTTTGCAGGCTTTAAAAAGTTGCGTGCACAGGCCAGCTATACCGACTACCAGCATGATGAAATTGAAGAAGACACCATTGCAACCCGTTTTAAAAACAAGGGCTATGATGGACGTTTAGAATTGGTACACAATCCACTGGGTGCATGGGAGGGTGTGATTGGTACACAGTACGGACAACAAAAGCTGGAACTTACGGGTGAAGAAGCCTTTTTGGCACCAAACACCACCAAAAAATGGAGTGTGTTCGCTTTGGAACATGCCCAGTTTGATGATGTGCATGTCGAGCTAGCGGCACGGGCAGACCAGCAAAAAATTGATATTGATGATTCAAGCAAAAAAGATTTCGACGGTTCAGCCTTTTCTGTTTCTGGTGCAGCCAACTGGGAGTTTGCGCCAAACTACAAGCTTTCTTTGGTAACGTCTCATCAGGAGCGTTTGCCTTTGGCGCAGGAGCTTTATGCAGAGGGTGGACATTTTGCCACCAATACCTATGAGCTGGGCAATGACCAACTGGGCAAAGAGAAATCAAATAATGTGGAACTGGGCTTCCATTATGATGATCAGACCTTTGATTATCATGTCCACGTGTATCACAACTGGTTTGATGACTATATCTATGCCCAAACCTTAGACCGTTATAAGGACTTCCGTCTGGTGCAGTATGCACAGGACAAAGCCAAGTTCTATGGTGCGGAAGCGGAAGCAGGCTATCAAATTTCTCCAATTTATAAGCTGGGTGTATTTGGTGACTATGTACGTGGCAAGATCGATAATGACAATGCGCCACGTGTACCCGCAGGTCGTTTAGGAACTAAGGTCAATGCTAATTTTGATGATCACTGGAGTGGTTCGGCTGAGTATTACCATGTGTTCCAGCAGGACAAGATTGCGGCTTATGAAACCGACACCCAAAGCTATAACATGCTTAATCTCGGTGTCGCATACTCAGGCAAGTACAGTAATGTCAGTGATTATCGGGTGTTCCTGAATGCCAACAACCTGCTGGATGATCAGGTCTATCAACATGCCTCATTCCTCTCGACCATTCCACAGGTAGGACGTAACTTTACTGTTGGTGTGAACTTTAGTTTCTAATTTGTCACTTAAATCTTATTGAAAAATCAAAGCATAAGCTCTAGCCTTAACCCATTAGGCTAGGGCTTTTTCTGTTTATATGCGTATCTTCCAACGAATCCATCAAAAATTAAACTGGTCAGGTCGGCGTTACATGGCAGTCATATTGAGTATTGTGGTGATTGGGTACATTGCTTCGGCAATTTACCACACTGTAAAACCGCTCCCACAAGGGCTGGATTTTACGGGACAACTGCGCCATGCCAATGTGAAATTTCTGGCAGATCAAACTTATATGGATGCGCAGGGTCAGCAACAGGTAGACCAATATATTTTCAGGGAAGTCTTTCAACTGATTGATCAGGCACAGAGCACAATTGTGCTGGATATGTTCCTGTTTAATCAGGAAGTTGGAAAATCCAAAGTTAAACAGTTTCCTTTAATGCAGCAACTGACCGATGCATTGATCGCAAAGCGTCATCAAGACCCAAATATTCAGGTGGTTGTCATTACTGATCCAATCAATTCTGTTTATGGTGGGATTGCACCAAAGCATTACCGTCAGCTACGTCAGGCAGGCGTGGATGTGATTGAAACAGATTTAAAACCATTGCGTGCATCGAATCCATTGTGGTCAGGTTTCTGGTATATCTGCTGCCAAAGTCTGGGTAATAACCCAGAAAAAGGCTGGTTAAGTAATCCTTTCGGCGATGAAAAGATTACCCTGCGCAGTTATCTGGAACTATTTAACTTTAAGGCGAATCACCGTAAAACATTGGTGGTGGATACAGAGCAGGGTTGGAAAAGTCTGGTGACTTCCGCCAATCCACACGATGGCAGTTCACATCATAGTAATGTGGCGTTGGTGGTGGATGGACCAACAGCAATTGATGTGCTTAAAACTGAACAGGCGGTTGCGCAAATGTCACAGGGTTCCAGTCCTTTTGTGATTATGGGCGGATTCACTGAAGACAAAAGTTTGCCACAAGTTCAGGTGCTGACTGAAAAAGCCATTTATGATGCCGTACTCAACATGATTCATGAGGCCAAGCCTAAAGAACATCTGGATATGGCCATGTTCTATCTGTCTGAGCGCAATGTTATTGAGGTATTGAAGCAGGCACAGCAACGTGGAGTCAATATTCGTTTAATGATTGACCCAAACAAGGATGCCTTTGGTCGTCAAAAAAATGGTATTCCAAATCGTCAGGTGGCTTCGGAGCTACATGCCGCAGGCATCCCGATCCGTTGGTGTGATACGCATGGCGAACAGTGTCATAGCAAAATGCTGGTCAAATACAATGCCCAGCAAGCTGAGCTAATTTTGGGTTCAGCGAACCTCACTGCACGTAACCTGAAAAACTATAACCTTGAAACTGATATGCGAGTGGTTGGCTCAGCACAGGCGCAGGTGTTTAAAGATGCAGGACAATATTTTGATGCGGCATGGAGCAATGCCAATGCTCGTCAAGTGACAGTTGATTATGCAAAATATGCAGATGAATCGAAAACCAAATACTGGTTATATCGTTTTATGGAATGGTCAGGATTATCGACTTTTTAATTGTAGGATGAAATTGTAGGGGCGAACTGTGTTCGCCTTGTTATAGAAATCATCATATTGATGTTTATTGCTCATTCGGGCGAACACAGTTCGCCCCTACTTTTTGTAGAAACAGTCTAATTCCCATTGAGCGGGATTATTTTCAATATATTCACGAATGTGCATATAATCTCTTGTATTACGGATAATATGATCATGAAAGGATTTCTGCCAAGGTGAAAACCCTGCCTTTTTCGTAATGACACCTTTCCATTGTTTAATAATCCGTGACACTGTAGGGAGCACTAGAGTTTTGTAAGGCATTTGTTCATGGTATGCCACATTATCAATCGCAATGATCATATGTACATGATTTGGCATAATGACATAACAATCTAAAGTTATATGTGAATAAATCGTCATTAATTTTTCTGTTTCTTGGATCACCAATCTACCTAGTTCGGAGGGAATTAAAACAGCAGTATCTTCTGGATGGGTTGGATTTGATTTTACAGAAATTTCCCCCAATAAAGTTTGTCGATCTTGAATACAGACTGTAATAAAATAAGCACCATTTTGACTATAGTCATAGCCCATTAAACGATTAGATTTACGTTGTTTAGCAATATTCATATTATTGGTCTGTAGGGGCGAACTGTGTTCGCCTTATTATAAAAATTATGATATTTCTGTTTATTGCTTATTTAGGCGAACACAGTTCGCTCTTAAATTTACAGATTCGGTGGAATCAACTGATCTAAATCTTTATCTGCCAGCTGATCGAGTTCACTAAGATCCGTTTTGATTTTCCACTGGCTTTCATCTTCCACAGGTGTTGGAAGTCGTACTTCCAGCCAGTCACACACTACATCAGGACTAAACTCAGCATGGTTGCACTGGATCACCCAGGCCAGAAAGTCTTTGGCTTCACCATTCATGTAGGGTGGCGGTGAAACAGGAAAGAACTGGGTTGGCAAGCGTTCATTGGTGGATAAATAATTCAGTACATGCCCAAGTTCCTGAACGGTCTGCCATGCCAAAGGATGTTCAACATCAATATTGAATTTAAACCACCATGCATGTTGACCATCTGTACCATGCGCCACGATTCTGGATTCCTGCACACTTGGAACCTTACAGAAGAATTGATAGAGACGATCAAAATTCATTTCAGACACTGACATTGCCCCAAAACTGAAAAATGGATTTTAGCATATTCTTAATCTGAGCAAGAAAATCCCTCCTTATTTCATCCTTGATTTGCCCTGAATGGTATCGAATGGTAACAGTCATTGCTGGTTTTTTGTTCTAAAATAAAAATTACGATTTGATCATGGGAGAGGGCAATGTTGCGATCTAAATACGATGTTTATGCTTTTATTGGTGTGTTGAGCTGTCTCCCCGCAATGGTCTATGCCGATAATGCCTGGAGTGGCTATAGTGGGGTGGAGCGCCGTTCCTCGCATCAGGCTTCGCCATCTTACCAGCAGCCTGCACAGGACCCATTTGCCTTTTCAAACCAGCGCTATACCCCCACTGCGCCACCAAAAGGCTATTATTATCAGCCCTATCAAAATAATAACCACCCTTACCCCAACCATCGACCAGGTGTTCGGATTGAATATTATCCAGATACCCAATATGAGGGCAGTTATCGCCGTGAGTCTTTCGTGGTGGGGAATGAGCTGCCTGGTGAGTTCCGTAGTGAGCGTTATGTGGTTCGTGACTGGGACTATTATTCCTTACGTGAGCCGCCACGCGGTCGACACTGGGTTATGGTGGATGGACGTTATCTCTTGGTAACTGATGATAATTTCACCATTGAAATTATTCGCTGATTTTCGATGAGTTCTAAATTTTCCTTGCATCATGAATCTCCATAATTTCTTGGAATTCATTACAAAGCTTTGCAATGTCATGGGTTTTATTCATGGTTTCTCCTTGAGTTTCTCTTAATCTGGATACAGGTCAAACAGAGGATCAAACAATGAAAAAGACGGCAATATTACTTGTATCAACCTTAATGCTTGGTGTTTCTGCATCTGCGATGGCAGATTCAAATCGCTGGAACAATCATCACGATTATAAAGATCGTTACGACCATCGTTATGACCGCCATGACCATCGTGAAGCCCGCTGGTCAAATGATAGGGGCAACAAATATGGTCAGCGTGTTGTTTTTAAACGTGGTGACCAGTTGCCATCGGCATTCCGTAGTAACCGCTATGTGGTGTCAAACTACCGCCTACATCGCCTGTATGAACCACCACGTGGTTATAACTGGATGCAGGTACAGGGCAAATATGTACTGGTGGATTCAAAATACCGTGTCTATCGGGTTGCATAACATGATCGATCAAAAGCAGGCATCAAGCCTGCTTTTTTATTTATGCCAGTTCATCATCTTGGGGTTGAGGTATTTTATTGGCAGGAATTTGCTTTTCTTGATCTTTGCTACGAATCACGGATGGGTAGTTCCATGAAGCAAAACGCACCACTAAAATGGCTAGGGCGAGGATTAAAATAGAACCCGTAATAATCACCTGATCCATTGAGGCTTTATGATTGTGCTGAATATCAGCAATCAGTAAACGGGTCAGTGCGGTAATTGCCACGTAAATCAAAAAGCGCACGGGCATATGATTGGTCTTGAAATAAATCCCAACCATCGCCCCCAGTTCAAGATAGATAAATAACAGCAGAATATCGTCAATGCTTGCGTATTGCTTAACGGTCAGGATTTCAATCACTGTATGCACGGCTGACCATGCGATCATACAGCCAATAATAAACAGCGCCAGATAATGAAAGGCTTCAACTGCATAGTGACCTAAACGGTCGAATAGACGTTGTAGGTCTTCAAGTTTCTCTTTTGAACTAGACATGGAAATTTAATGTACTCAACATGATCATGAAAATGGATGCAATTTTTATGCTGATTTTACAACGGTCATAAAAAAACTGCCTAAACCAATTGGTCTAGGCAGTTTGCATAATCAGACTAAAATTAAGCCTGATTAGTGAAGTAATCTTCGCTAAAGTTCATGATCAAGTCAGAACCTGCCTTGATTTTCGCAAGACGAGAATCAAGTTCTGGCAAGATACGCTCAACATAGTACTGCGCCAAAGCCAATTTGTTTTGGTAGAAATCACCAGACTTGTCTTTAGCAGCAGCAGCGATCTTCGCGAACATATAGCTAAAGCTCAGTAGGCCAACTGCATGTAGATAATCCACCGCAGCAGCATTCGGGAAATCTACATTTTCAGCAGCTTGTTCAATCATGAATTGGGTGATGGCTTCAATTTCAGTTGCAGCATCTAAGGTTGCATCTTTAATGAAGTTCAAGTCTGTGTCCAGTGCATTGGCAAAGTCACGGATTTCAGCGATATATTCAGCAATGAACGCACCGCCACACTTAATGGTCTTACGACCAATCAAGTCTTGAGACTGAACGCCGTTGGTACCTTCATAGATTTGAGCAATACGAAGATCACGGATACATTGTTCCATACCCCACTCACGGATATAGCCGTGACCACCGAACACCATTTGCGCATCCAGAGTTGCTTGGAATGCAGTATCTGTGAGGTATGCTTTTGCAATCGGTGTTAATAGCGCAACACGGTCATTGGCTTTTTTCACTGCTTCTGCATCAGTTGAGAACTTGGTGATGTCCAGTTGTTGCCCTACATACACTGCAAAGGCACGAGATGCTTCATTGTTGGCACGTACGTTGAGCAACATACGGCGCACATCACCATGCACTAAAATGCTGTCTGCTGGTTTGTTTGGCGATTGTACACCAGCAGCACTACGACCCTGTAAACGGTCAGTCGCATACTGTGCCGCATTTTGATAGGCAAATTCAGAAGCACCTAGACCTTGAATACCCATAGACAAACGTTCGTAGTTCATCATCACGAACATTGCCGCAAGACCTTCGTTTTCTTTACCAACAAGGTAACCTTTGGCACCGTCAAAGTTCATCACGCAAGTCGCAGATGCCTTGATGCCCATTTTGTGTTCAATTGAACCAGGACCAACAGGGTTACGCTCACCTAAAGAACCATCTTCATTTAACAGGAACTTCGGTACGATGAATAAAGAAATACCACGTGAACCCGCAGGTGCATCAGGTGTTTTTGCAAGAACAAGGTGGATGATGTTTTCAGCGAGATCGTTGTCACCACCTGTGATGAAGATTTTCGTACCTGTAATGTTGTAAGTACCATCTTCGTTACGTTCAGCTTTGGTTTTGATAATCCCTAAATCAGTCCCTGCATGTGGCTCGGTTAAGCACATGGTGCCAGACCATTCACCAGAATAGATTTTAGGCAGGTAAGTTTCTTTCTGCTCTTGAGATGCATAGCTGTTTAAAGCCATACCTGCGCCCACAGAAAGAAGCGGGTAAAGCATGAAAGATGGGTTGGTTGCGAACAGCATTTCATCAGAAAGTACAGTCAGCATTTTTGGCATGCCTTGACCGCCCCATTCCTCATCGGCACCTAGACCGATCCAGCCACCCTCAGCATATTGGCGGAAAGCATCCTTGAAACCTGCTGGTGTAAACACGTCGCCATTTTCCCAACGCGCGCCTTCTTCATCGCCAGTACGGTTCAATGGATGGGTCACGTTTTGGGCAAACTTTGCCATTTCCTCTAAAATCGCTTCAGCAGTTGCGGCATCTACATGAGCAAGCTTCTCATTAGACTGCCAAAATTGTTCTGCTTTAAATACATCATTTAAGATGAATTTCATGTCTGCTAATGGGGCATTATAAATTGGCATAATCGTTCCTTTTTACGCACAGGTCATGTGCAAAGTGATCAAATAAAACGAACAAATAAATGAATGGTGTAAATTTAGCACTGATTAAACAAAAAAAGGACGGTCAAAACTGACCAGTCCTTTTTCTGTGATGAACGTTGCATCTCATTCTAAACTATGTTTAGAAAGCGAAGTGTTCTGCATCAAGTTCAAACAATGGTGCAACACCTGTTGAAAGCACGTCTACGTGAGAGCGAACACGTGGCAGGATCTTCTTGAAGTAGAAGCGGGCAGTGCTGATTTTCGCATTGTAGAAGTCAACGTCAGTTGTGCCTTCAGCCAGTTTCTCTTGTGCAACCAATGCCATACGTGCCCATAGGTAAGCAAGTGTGACATAACCAGAGAAGTATAGGTAGTCAACCGCAGCCGCACCCACTTCATCAGGGTTTTGCATTGCACGCATGCCGATTTGCATGGTGATGTCGCCCCATTCCTTGTTGGCAGCAGCCAATGGCGCAACAAATTCCTGCATTGCAGCATTGTCTTTGTTTGCTTCAACAAATTTATGGATGATCTTGGTGAAGTCTTTCAACATTGCGCCCTGAGTTTGCAATACTTTACGACCTAGCAAGTCAAGTGCCTGAATCTCAGTGGTACCTTCGTACAAGCAGGCAATACGTGTATCACGTACAATTTGCTCCATACCGTGCTCAGAGATGAAGCCGTGACCACCAAATACCTGTACACCGTGCTTCGCAGATTCAGAACCCGTTTCAGTCAGGAATGCTTTAGCAATAGGTGTCAACAAAGACAGGATATTGTCAGCAAACTTACGCTCTTCCTCAGTTTCGCCTTTTTCAACGATGTCTGCATATTGAGCCAATAAGTAAACCAGCGCACGACCACCTTCAGCAAATGACTTTTGTGTTAAAAGCATGTTGCGAACAGCAGGGTGAACGATGATTGGGTCTGCTTCTTTTTCAGGTGCTTTAGGGCCAGAAAGAGAACGCATTGCCAAACGGTCTTTGGCATAGGTTAAAGCGCCCTGGAAAGAAGATTCAGATGCAGACAAACCTTGAACCGCTGTACCAATACGTGCAGTGTTCATGAATGTGAACATGCAGTTTAGACCACGGTTTTCAGGCCCAATCAAGTAACCTTTTGCCTGATCAAAGTTAATGACACAAGTTGCATTACCGTGAATACCCATTTTGTGTTCGATTGAACCACAACGAACCGCATTACGCTCGCCCACAGAACCATCTTCATTAACATGGAACTTAGGAACGATAAAGAGTGAAATACCTTTGGTGCCTTTAGGCGCGCCTGGTAAACGAGCTAAAACGATATGGATGATGTTGTCAGCCATGTCGTGCTCACCAGCAGAGATAAAGATTTTCTCGCCAGAGATTGCATAGCTGCCATCTGCATTTGGCTCTGCTTTAGAACGGATGATGCCCAAGTCTGAACCTGCATGAGATTCAGTTAAGCACATGGTGCCTGTCCAGACACCTGAAACAAGGTTCGGTAGGTAAGTGGCTTTCTGTTCGTCAGAACCCCAGTGCTCAAGGGTACGTACCGCACCATGAGACAAGCCAGGATACATACCCCAAGCCCAGTTTGCTGTACCCACCATTTCAGAGATTGCAATCCCCAAAGAGTTTGGCAATGCCTGACCGCCAAATTCTTCATCAGCAGAAAGCGATGGGAAGCCCAGCTCGATATATTTTTGATACGCTTCCTTGAAACCTGTAGGCGTAGTGACAACACCGTCATTCCAAGTACAACCTTCACGGTCACCGACTTGGTTTAAAGGAGAAAGCTCATTCTCACAGAAGTCAGCCGCTGCTTCTAAATATTGATCAACCAATTCACGGCTTACGTTGCCTTGAAATGCAGGCAGTTTTGCGTAATGTGCTTCAGCATTTAATAATTCGTGCAATACGAACTGCATATCACGTAAGGGTGCTTTGTATTGTGGCATAGCGGGTTCCTCAATACTGGTGAAACCAGAGTTATAATCTTAGTCAATGATAAATGTGCCCAATTGGCTCCATTTTGTAGCGCTAATCGTGCAACAAGTCATCGTTCGGTACAAGCTTTTACAGGTCATTTCTGAGTGACTGCTAAGTCAAAGTTTGTGGTTCAACCTGTTTAAGGGTTTAGATTGTAGGTGTTTTTTATACTTTTGACTTAAACTGCATGTTGAAAATCGTAAGCAGCTGTGTAGATAAAAAAAGGGCGCTTAACGCGCCCGTGAGGAAGAGGAAAGAGGTGGGGTGATTAAGCCTGACGTTTAAAGTTGGCCTGGTCTGGGGTAAAGCGAACTTCGCATGTCCCCTCAATGGTGCGGTTGTTCCATTGAATGTTGACACGCTCACCAATACGTTTGCCCTGACAGGCGGTGACAATTTTTGCCCGTTGCGCTTCATGTTCTTCACGTATTTTTGCGCGTTGATCTAAACGTTGTTCACGTTTTGCCTGCCATTCCGCACGCTGTTCAGGGGTGAGCTGTGGGCGCTGTTTAAAGCCACGGTCGCCATCCCGCTGCATTGGGTATTTGCCGTGACGGTGTCCATCTGCATAGGTATTGGGTGCTGTAGACTGACAGGCTGTTAAACCAAACATGGCTGTCATCAATGTGCCGAGCAATAATGTATTTTTAAGATTCATGGTGGTGTTTCCAATCTGCGTTATTTTTGATAGTTAAAGATTAGATAATAAAGATGAAGAAACAATGGAGAGTTTTTTTCAACCATGTTGGGTACAATCCATAAATAGAACAATATTGAGACTAAGCTTTTGAATGTTCGTCGTGTCCCGATCGCGCTACGCCTGTTTTTGACAGTCCTGCTCACCACCTTGCTGATCGCAACGATTAGTCTGGGGATTTTGCACTGGACCATGCAAAAAAACTTTGCGCGCTATGTCGCCGATGTGGAAATGCAGAAACTGGACCGCCTCATTGCCAATCTGGGCAATGTCTATACGGTTTACCATGACTGGGGCAATGCCATTCAGGCGCAGATTCTTCAAATCGAGGGTACGGCAGCACCTGATGACTATGACCGTTTATCGCAGTGGTGGTTGCGTCGCCAGTATGACATCGCATTGCAGCAACGTTATTTTAATGACCACACCTTACTTAGTCTTTCCCCAACACTGGCACAAAACAATACTGAAATCAAAAGCCGTCAAATTTTTAATGAAGAAGAGTTGAATATTCTAAAAAAGAATTTACCCTCAGAATATCAACCATTTGAGGGCCTAAAATTTCCATTGCGTGCCAGCCAGTTTCGGCTAAAATCCGATGAAAAAGGCAGTAAACAACAAAGCACCGTTGAAAGTGGTAAAAAACGTTTTGTGTCAATTCCTGATCGCTTGGGCTTAAGTTCGCGTCTCTCGCTGTATGATGCCAAACACCAGTTTATTGTAGGCGAGCCTGCGTCAGATCAAATTTCCTACCGCCCGATTATGGTGGGGCAGGATGTGGTGGGCTATCTGGGACTGAAACCTGTACTCGATCAGGATGATGCATCCAGTATCAACTTCTTTAGTAATCAAAAACGATATCTGCTTTTGGTCTATGCGCTTACCGTGCTGTCGAGTCTGGTTGCGGCATTATTGATGGCGACCTACTTTAAGAAACCGATTCAACGTTTGCTCAATGCAACACTGGAAATGACGCGTGGCAACTACCAGCATCAGGTAGTGATTAAACGCAATGATGAGTTGGGGGATTTATCCAATCAACTCAATCATCTGGCTGACATCCTCCATCAACATGAGGAGTCCCGCCGTCAATGGGTGGCGGATACCTCACATGAGTTGAAAACGCCATTGGCGGTATTGCAGGCACAGATTGAGGCGATGCAGGATGGAATCCGTAAAGCTACACCTGAACATCTGGATGCCATGATGCGTCAAGTGACCAGTTTAAAGAAACTGACACAGGACTTGGCAGATTTGGCGCAGGCGGATGCACAGCAACTCAAATGCTATTTTGCTGAGGTCAACCCTTGGGATGTGGTGTTGCAGGAAGTTGAAAACTTTAAATCCACTTTTGAACAGAATCAGTTGGAAGTTTCACTGTCAGGCGAGAGCGTGTTGTTATCTTTAGACCGTGACCGCTTTAAACAGATTATCGTCAATTTGTTAGGGAACTGTGTGCGTTACACGGAACAGGGTGGAAAAATACAGATTCACACTCAACAAAATGAGCAACAATGGATACTGTATGTCGATGACAGTCCATTGGGTGTCAATGATGAGCAACTTGCACGTTTAGGCGAACGTTTCTACCGTGTGGATGACTCCCGTACCCGTAGCACTGGAGGCACAGGTCTGGGCTTGGCATTGTCCTGTAAATTGGCACAGGCATTGGGTGGTTCACTGAGCTTTGATCATTCACCTTTGGGTGGATTACGTTGTGTACTGACTTTCCCAAAACAGATCAAATAACTTTTTAGCTCCTCTTTGCTTGAGGATAATGGATAGGATGAAGACCATGAAACACATTATGTTGGTTGAGGATGAGGTTGAACTGGCAGAGCTGGTTCGGGATTATTTGGAGGCGGCTGGCTTTGAGGTCAGCATGTTTCATGATGGTCAAGATGCCTACACCCAGTTTCAACAACGTAAACCTAGCTTAATGATTCTGGACCTGATGGTGCCACGTATGGATGGCCTAACCATTTGCCGTAAGGTGCGTGAACAGTCAGACTTGCCGATTATCATGGTAACAGCGCGTACTGAAGAAATTGACCGCGTGTTGGGCTTAAATATGGGTGCAGATGACTATATCTGTAAACCCTTTAGTCCGAAAGAACTGGTTGCACGCGTTCAAGCGGTGTTGCGCCGTTTGGAGCGTAAGGCTGAACCTGAACAAGATGATTTATTCCGTATTGATAAGGCGCAGCAACGTATCTGGTATCAGCAAAGGGCACTGACTTTAACGCCAACAGAGTTTCGTTTATTAGAATTGTTTTTAGAACATTTAGGTCAGGTATATTCACGGGCGCAACTACTGGATCATATTAACCCTGACAGTTTTGATGTGGCAGATCGGGTGATTGACAGTCATATTAAAAATCTGCGCCGTAAAATCACCGAAGCTGCTGATACTGGCAATCGTCATGAATGGATTCAGGCAGTGTATGGGGTTGGTTATCGTTTTGAATATCCTGATGAGTAAAAAATATAAGCCCTTTATTAATAAAGGGCTATTAAATAATCAATTGTCATTATAAATATAACTAGATATGATTATAAAAAACCTAAGTATGGTTTTATAAAATCCTAAATTTAAAAATTTAGATAACAATTTTCTATAAAAAGGGGTTATAGAATGTTTAAGAAAACATTGTTGGTTTTAGCTTGTTCAGCCATTTTAACTGCTTGTGGTGGAGGCGGTGATTCATCATCAAATAATGGTGGTAATAATCCTGAAAATCCAGCCATTCCAGCATCAGATCTGGATAAGGCAAAGCAATTGGTAGATACAACAAATACTATTATTAGTTATTTTGATAGTTTTGATGGATTGCAATCACAATACCAGCCAACATTTGATGCAATTAGTGATGCTGGCAGTGATATTGGTAATGCCAGTAGCTTGATTTTGACTTTAGCCTCATTGGCACAGCAAGATGCACAAGGTTCAGAAAAAGAATATAATGCGGCTCAGCTAGAGGCTTTATTAAAAGAAGACTCAACCTATGGCCAGTATTATTATCCTGATTATCAATTGAGCAATAATACGTTAAAAGTGAGTGTAAAGCCTGATTCTGTGACTGTAACAGGCAGCGTTACAGCTAAATATTGGACAGATTATGTCTGGGACTCTAAAACCCAGACAGGTCATGACGTTTTTGGTAATGACGCTACAGTGACCGTAAATAGTCTCCAGCTTAAGGCACCATTCTCGGCATCCCAATCAACTTATGATTTTAAACTGGTTGCTGGTGGGAAAATTGCGACCAAGAATGTTGTGAGCAAGAAAGAAGCGATTTTGGCGGTTAATAGTGATAGTACTGCTCAGGTTGTGTATAACAATGCAAAAAAACTGGATGACCGTTCTAGTGACCAAGCACCTAAGACTGCACAGTTTAAGTTTGCGAATATTGTGTTGACTGATGTTGGTACGGGTGCAGAGTTGAGCTTAACGGAGTTTTCAAGCAAGGCTACACAAGTTCAGTTTAAGGATGGTTCAAGTACATCAACTGAGCTTATCCCAACTGAGCTGAATTTAAAAGGTAAGGCTGTTGCTGGAAATGAGAATCTGAACTTAGAGGCAAGCATTAAATTAAATAATGATTTATCCAAAGTAATTGATATTACAGGTGGTGATGAATCTGCTGCTGCATTTATCAACGCGGACCTTAATGTGAAACTCAGTGGTAATGTCAAGGGTGGTGGTACCAGCATTAAACCATTTAGTATTGATTTAACTGCGAAGCGTAATGAGTATCAGAAAGGTACAGCAACGATTAAGGTTGCTGTAGATAAAGATGCGCTTACGGCTGATTTTAAAACAGATAATTTGATTGGTAATGATCCTAATGCGGCGCATGAGCCAACTGTATGGGCAAAACTGTCTCATGCCAATGGTGCTTATGTTGAAATTGCTGATCTTGACAAGTTTACGTCAGCACAGATTAAAGTGGGTAACACCTCATACGCTACAGTAAGCAAAGTCTCAGATAACGTATATTCTGCAAAATTCACAGATAATACCGTTAAAGCGATTGCACCATAATCATAAAAAGGAGAGGGGGAGTAAATCCCCCTTTTTATATGCTCAAAAAAAGTCTAGCTGTATTGGGAATGCTAATGCCTTTCTATTCCAATGCCCAGGAAAAAATCTATTATCAAGTACAGGCAGATGTATATAGTGAACCTTTGTCGATTCACGCATTTACAGATGATTGGGATGACCCAAACTTTAAATCGGGAAAAAATGCGTTTGCCCATGGTCTAATGCAGTTGGGTATTAAACAGGGTCAATGGGATTTTAGCTGGATTTGGCGTTATGATTATGTACTACGTTTTAGTCCAGACACTGCAAAATTATATTATCAGATCAAAAATGAAAAATTGATTGATGCCAATACTCAATATAATTTGCAACTAGAGGCACAGCATATTGATACGGTTGGGTCACGATTTGCATATACCTGGCAACTTTCACCTAACTGGAATGTAACTACAGGGGCAACAGCATTAATTGGCCGACATTATGCTGATGGTCAGGTGAATGCTTTGGCGAAAACCACAGATCAGGAACAACTTATGGATCGTGTGAAGTGGCTTAATGGTCAAATTGACTATAGTTATGACCAGCCAGCATTAAAAGAAGACAAAATGGGCTGGAATGAGCGAGCGAATCATGGATATGGTTTTGCATTTGATACTTCATTACAAGGGACTATGGCGAATCACTGGAAATTAAATATCAATATTCAGGATGCTTTGGCCTATTTATATTGGCAAGATACACCCTACACCCAATATCAGATTGCTTATGATCAGGATAAGCGTCCCCGATTTGATATTCAGGGACAATTTAATAAGTATCACCAATATACGCAGAAACTGCCTTTTAAAATTTATACTGATTTCAATTATCAGTCGGATCAGGCTTGGCAGTTAGGTATAAGCTCAATCAGCAATCAATATAGTAGTCTTTGGCAATTGAACGCTTATTGGGATAGAGGTGTACAATGGGGAATGCATTTTGAACCCCAGACCCATGCTTTTGGTTTATCCGTACAGCATCAAAATTTTGGCTTGAAATATATTGCGGATGATTTGAATACCAATCAGGCCAAGCGGATGGGAGCACAGTTATTTGCCCAGTATCAATGGTAGGGGCTAGGCAAAATAATAATCCACATCTAGACTTAACTCTAGCGTAAACAATTGTCTAATATTGGCTGCACTGACAAGTCGGTGATGTGGATTTTCAATATGTCCTGTTGCACTGATACTGAGTGAATATTGAGGATTAAAAAAGAGCTGCTGCAATGTGTGGTGATAAGGGAGTAACTGTTCCACTACATCAGTGATATGTTCATCCAGTTTTACTGTTTCTCGATCCAAACGCGAACATAATTTAATCAATGAATTCTGATGTTTTAATTGTCGTTTGGTTACAGGTTTAAATCCTTGATCAAAACACACTTCAAAAGTTAACTCGGGAAATAATTGTTGTAACTGATTTGCTGGTAATTTAGACCAAATACAGAAATAGGCATATTCACTACATGGACTTGGTTCTTCTGTTGTTGCGATTGGTTTTGCATAGGGATAATCATGCCCATCATCCTGATCTAAATAACCATGTAAGTGAAATCCAGCATTTAATTCGCTCAGTTCCCGCAAGAGATCAATATTCAGATGAAACCCTGCATTTTGTGTATTTGCACCATGCGTGACTAAATGCAAAGTTCGATGAAATGATGCAGGAAGCTGTAATATATTGGTTTTATTTTCAAGATAAGTAAACCAATGCTGGATTTGCTCTGCATTATTTAAATTTGGGTCAACATCAAAGCGAATACACATTTGCTGAAATTGATGTGTGCCATCATCACTGATTTGACCTTTATTCCATGCTTCATAGCCCCACATTCGATCAAAATGATATTGTTCAGAAATTTTCTGGACAGATTGTTCGCTGTCTTGAGTAATGGTGAAATAAAAATATTCACTGTAGCTTTGTTGTTGTGACACTATTTTTTGACTCTTAAATGAACAACTCACCTGAACCGCGATAGCGGCGTAAGGGAACTCAAACTGTTTAGAATTAAGATGAACAACTCACCATCACTTCAGGCATATCACTCGGCAAAGGTGCAATATCCTGTTCATTTTCCAAGTCTGGTTGCTTTTGATAAGGTTGATTGAGCAGTTCAAATAGACGGTCAACCTCACTGAAATCACCCCGTTCAGCCTGTTCAATGGCTTTTTGAGCCATATGGTTACGCAAAATATAATGTGGATTAACCTGTTGCATGGCTTGATTCAACTCATCAGTATCCTGATGCTGTCGAATGTTGTGATAACGTGTCAGGAAATCATCAAACTGTTGTACATGGATACAATCATCTCTTAATGCCTTGTAATTCTGTTGCTGTAAGCGAATAAAGCTTTGGGTGTAGTCGAGTTGTTCCACTTGCAAAATACCAAGAAAGGCAAAACCGCAATCCAGACTGTCTTTATGAAAATGGGGAAGTCCCATTTTTTGGCATAAACCCTGACCATAATGCTCTAAAAAGGTAGGTTCAAATTTTTCTAAACAAGTCGCCAAATCCAGTTTGAACTGTTCTTTATTTTCAGGCGTGGCTAGTGGAATAAGAGTATTGAGCCAAGTCCATAGATTCCAGTGTCCAATACTTGGCTGATTCTGGTAGGTATAGCGACCCTGATAGTCAGAGTGGTTGTTAATCCAGTTCGGGCGGAAACGTTCCATAAAGCCATACGGACCAAAATCCAGTGTTGAACCTGTAATATTTAAATTGTCTGTATTCATCACTCCATGCGCGAAACCCACCAATTGCCATTTGGCAATCATGATGGCAGTCCGTTCAACCACTGCCTGAGCGAAAGCAAGTACAGGATTCTCTGCTTCCAAACACTCAGGATAATGCCATTCGATACATCTTTGCGTAAAGTCAGGCAAAAGTTCAGGAGCATATTGATTGATCCACTCAAAATGACCGAAACGGATATGACAGTCTGAGGTGCGTAACAACATGGCACCCAGTTCCAATGTCTCACGCTGTACGCCCTGCGTTGAAGTGGTAAAACCGACTGCATGACTTGAAGCCACGCCAAGCGCATTCAGCGCATGTCCAGCCAGATATTCACGAATCACCGAACGCAGTACAGCACGACCATCACCCATACGAGAGTAGGGTGTGGGACCCGCACCTTTAAGATGGAGATCAATGGTTTGTCCTTGCTGGTTGAGAATTTGCCCAATCAACAAGCCACGACCATCGCCCAACTGTCCAGCCCATTGTCCAAATTGATGTCCTGCATAGACCATTGCTAAAGGTGGAAATTCAGCAAAGGTTTTTTGTCCGCTACAAATCTCAACCCAGTTGACTTTATCCTCTTCACTCCATTGCAATTCATCAGCTAATGCTTCATTAAAGTGACCAGCTTTTGCACCACGTAAAGGACTGGGCTGTTGCTGATGGTAAAGTTTAGGATTGAGGGAAGCATAGCGGGGATTGAATTGCATAAACTGGACATCGTGATCGGGGTTAAAAATGAATATAGCAAATTATGTTGCCACAAGGGCAAGTAAAGGCTAAAGCCATACAAGAACATATAGCAAATACTGTTTAGAAGACATAAAAAAATGGTCTCTTATAAAGAGACCATTTTCAATCATCATGGATTTATTCAGAAACAGGCGCTTTTTTGATGTTACGCATTAAGGTTTCCAAACATTCGCGATGGTGAGCAAGACGATGTTCAAGCAACTGGAAATCAACCTTAAGTTTATGGTCGATCTGATGGATTTTTTCAGCCATCGCTGCCTTTTTCGCGTGCAGTTCCTGCTCTTTCAACTTTGCCCAATCATTCAATGTATGGGTAAAAGCTTCGTATTCCTGCGCAATACGTTGCTTCATTTGCACGATGTCGGTATTGACATCATGACCGTAGATCGCCAAATCCTGCTCAGCATATTTAAATTTCATCGCAAGTTCAGCTTTCTGGATATTAAAGCTTGGAATGCGTCGTAAATTTTTAGCCAAGCCAAGTTTGGAGCTGGTCCAGATTAACCATTTGGTTGGGTCGTATTGCCACCATTTTACCCCATTACGGTAATCGTACTGGAAAATATGGTGGTAGTTATGATAACCCTCACCCCAAGTCAGGATTGCCAATACAAAATTATCACGTGCGGTATTTTCATCGGTATAAGGACGTTTGCCCCACATATGGCACAGTGAGTTGATGAAGAATGTCACATGATGACTAATGATCAGGCGTAGTAAACCACCCAGTAGAACGACACCCCAAACATCGCCGACTGCCCAGCCAACACCACCCAGTAAGCCCACATGAACTGCAATGACCATTGGCACATAGTATTTATGCTGAAACATCACCAGTTTGTCATTGAGCAAGTCAGGTGCGTTTTTGTAATCAGGTTCAGAGGGTGAGTGGTCGCGAATCATCCAGCCCAGATGTGCATACCAGAAACCACGTTTGATTGAATATGGATCCTGATCTACATCATCAACATGACGGTGATGGGTACGGTGGCCTGAAGCCCAAAACAGGATACTGTTCTGAACAGCGAAAGTACCGCCAATCATCAACAGGATTTTAAGCGGTAAAGCGGCCTCATAGGCACGGTGTGCCCAAAGACGGTGATAACCTGCGGTAATTCCCAGGCTGCTTAATGCCAAAAGAAAAAATAAACTGACCCAGGCACTTACACTAAAATCATAATAATAAGCGTATAAAGGGATTAGAATAATCGCAAGAATTGGTGTTCCAATTAAGGTAATGCTAGCAGTCCAGTTAATGGGTGCTTTTTTGAGTGGGGCGGAAGTCATATCCGTCAGCGCTCCTAGTAACCTTGTTTGCACAAGATAATAAAACTAAACGAGATAGCAAAACCAATCATAACGATATATTGCTATTTTACCGTTGATATTAGCACGCTCAGATAAATGAACACTAGCATTATTCTACAGTTGTACTTAAAGAACCGTAACAGAATTCAGCCTGCCTAACTGGTGTATTGATTAAAAGGTGAAAGAAATCAATGTCTGAGCAAATTACCGTGAAAAATCCGATTTTTTCCATGAAATCTTTTTTTCATAAAACTTTCATTTTGTCGGGTGTTTTGATGGTGGCTGCCTGCCAGAGTCAACCCAAAACAGTGCAGAAAACCACCTTGCAACCAAAACGTGTGGTTCAGCCTCCTGCAATGCAGGTTCGTAAAAGTAGCGATGGTGTGCAAGATGTTGAATGGCAAATTATGACCATTCAGAATAGGCGTGCATTGTTTTTTAACCAGTATCCGAGTTTCCTGCTTAACTCGGTGACAAAGACAGTCTCTGGCCATACAGGCTGTAACGCTATTTATGGTCGTTATACATATGACTTTGCTCGGCAGAAACTTGATTTTGATGTTATGGCTGGACATGACAGTTGTCATAAGGCTTTGGCCCAGGAAGCTGATTTGATGGATCTCATTCAACGGGTTGAGCGTTTCCAGTTTGATGGTACAAATTTATATTTGCTTGATGCTAAAGGGCAGCGTCTGATTCAGGCACAGCCTAAAAGATAAAGTAGGGGCGATGTATTCGCCCTAATCCCATATTTTAATTGTTTATACTGCGATTTCTACAAACACAAAGATCTGAGCATGGTGCTTGGTACATCAGTGATTAAGCCCTGAATGCCCAATTGCTGTAAATGCTTCGCCCTTTCCACATCATTGACTGTCCAGACACTGATATCCAGATGGGCCTGTTGCGTCAGGTGAATCATTTCATCAGTTGCCAGTTGGTCTTTCCAGCCAATCTGGCAGCATCCATATTGCTGGGCCAGTTCTATGGCATATTCACCCAGTGGAATTTCAACCAGCAAGCCACGTTTAAAGTGGCTGTGATGTTGCTGTAAGGCGGTTAAAATCTTCACATCAAAGCTGGTAATGGTTGCGGTCTTTTCAAAGCCCTTGAGTTCATTATGCAGACTTAAGATCAGGCGTTCAGCCGCCGCTTCATCTGCAACAGCCTTGATTTCAACTTCAATATGTTCAAACTCGGTCAAACATGCCATCACGTCTGTTAAGTGAGGGGTGTATTCTTCATTTTCCCAAGCCTGCCATTGATGGCGATGGTCAAACTGCTGTGCGGTGGCTAGATCACAACTTTCAACATGTTGTGAACGACCTGTGGTACGCTCAAAATTATCATCGTGGATGACAATCAATTGGTCATCCTGTAGTTGCCGCACATCAAACTCGACGGCACGTACCCCTAGATGATGCAAATAACGAAAACCGCCCAAGGTATTTTCAGGCGCTTCGCCGCGTGCACCACGATGACCAATAATTCGCATTTATTTTCTACCTAAACCATCTTTATGCTGGATCAATACTGTCATTGATATTCTTTTGCCACAGCACTTCGCTACCACCCTCGGCACGCTGTAAACTGCGTGAAGCCACAAACAACCAGTCTGATAAACGATTGAGTAATTGTAAAGCGGTTGCCTGAATATTTTGATCGCGTGTATGCACAGACATCAGGGCACGCTCAGCACGACGGCAGACAGCACGCGCCTGATGGGCATAACTACAGGCCAAAGTGCCTGATGGGAGGATAAAATCTTTCAGCATTGGCAGACTTTCATTCATGCGGTCAATTTCTTTTTCAAGAAACTCAATACAAACGGGTTGGAGTAAATGGTAGTTGGGAATACAGACTTCACCGCCTAAATCGAATAGCCAGTGTTGAATCAGGCTCAGGCTTTTGTCCCAGTGGTCTTGATCTGCAATTTGGCTGGTACTGATTTGCGCGCGGAGTACCCCAATGGTCGCGTTCAGTTCATCCACATCACCCAGTGCAGTGATGCGTAAATCATCCTTGGCAACCCGTGAACCATCTCCTAAACCCGTTGTGCCTGAATCGCCAGTGCGTGTATAAATCTTGCTTAAACGATGTCCCATAGTTCTGTTGCTCTTGTCCTAAAATAAAAAGGGGATAATGTCGGTCAGAACATTACCCCGAAACTGGAGTGAATCAAGTGTTTTTATGATGCGCTTGTCGGCTTAGTAACGGAATGTTATCCCAGCAGAGGCGAGGCGACCACCATTGATATAGTAAACACCATTGCCGTTATAAGCTGTTTTATAATTGACATCACCAATATTTTCAATATTGGTAAACAGCTTGATCATTGGGGTTGCTTGCCAATATGCATTCACATTGGTGCTGACATAACCTGGATTAATTGTTGGCGTGGTGGATGGGTAGTCTGCAATGTCTTTTGAGCTGGATTTTGCAACAACAGATGCAGAAATGCCATAAACACCGTCATCCCAACCTGTGGTTAAAGTCAAGCTTTGTTTAGGACGACGATTCAAGTCTTTCTTGGTTTCATCATTTTTGGCCTGAACATAGGCATAAGTGGTGTTGAGGAACAGAGCATCTTGTTGCCATTGCAGTGATGCTTCACCACCCGTAAAGGTTGCCTTGTTGACATTAATCAATTTACCAGCCTGATAGCTGATCAGGTTGTCGACTTTATTGCGATAAATAGACAAGCCTAACTCAATATTGTCGTTGAGCTTTTGATCTACACCCATTTCATAAGAGAAACTTTCTTCTGGCTTTAGATCAGGGTTTGCACCCCACGAAACGGCATATAAGTCATTGGTTGTTGGGGCACGGAAAGCGGAACCAATATTGGCATAGACACTTGTCAATGGGAGAACCTGATAACGGATAGCACCCTGACCTACAGTGTGGGTACCAAATTTATCGTTGTCTTCAACACGGACACCAACCTGAGTTTCTAGTCCATCCTGCTGGTATTGATGTTGAACAAAATAGCCAATGGTATCGACTGACTCGTTGTATTTAACATCTGCTCCGCCCCAGAGGTTTTTAGAGTAAACATTGCCTTTGATATCTTTAAAGGTTGAACCCAACAAAACATTTTGTGCAGGCGAGAATTGCCATTTTGTATAAAGCTCAGCTTCCTGCGTGGTGCTGTATACATAATCTGGTGAGTCATTTTGATCCAGATTGTCTTTGAATTGAGAAAGGCGTGCATGAATAGCTAAATTATCCAGGACGTTTAGGCGGCCTTTTAAATTGATCACTTCATTTTTAAAGTCTTGTGAAACTAAGTTTCCATAGTTGTCGTAATCGCTATAGCCTTGGTTTTCACTATAATCAACAGAGGCAGCATAGTTTTGCTTGTCTACACCGACTTTTGCACTGTAACCTTTTTGATCAAAACTGGCTTTTTTATTGTCTTTGGCATCAGTAACAGATGTACCATCCGTTTCTAAACGTTGACCACGAATTTGTGCATAAAAACCATTTTCTGCCAAATCGGCACCGATCACTGATTTATAGGTTTTATTCTCACCAATTTCACCTGTTATAAAGGCAGATGTCTTTTCAGGTGTTTTTGAAATGAGCTGGACGACACCACCAATCGCATCTGCGCCATATAACACTGAGGCTGGACCTTTTAATACTTCGATTTGTTTAATATCAGTCGTATCAATAAAGGATAGGGATGCTGCGCCAGAAGTATTTGAATTCAGGCGGACACCATCCCTTAACAATAAGGTGTGGTTGGAGTTGGTGCCACGTAGGAAGATTGCCGCTGTTTGTCCATAACCACCACTTTGCACCATATTGATAGATGCATCAGTTTGTAGTAGTTGAGGTAAGGATGCGATTGGTGATTGTTCAACAATCTGTGGCTCTACAATAGAGATACGTGCAGGCACATCCTTGATTTTTTGTTCAGTACGGGATGCCGTCACCACAATGGTATCAAGTGAAACTGTTTTGTCAGTTGACTGATCCTGAGCAAAGGCGATTGAAGTAAACCCCATCGCAATAGCGATAGCGCCAACTAAGCGTGTTGGCTGGAAAGAAATAGACATGTGCGCTCCAGACATTCATTCCTCGTGAATGTTTAAAGTAGATAAGTACAACAAGCAGGTCTTCGGACTTCACTATAATCATCTTGAAAGATGATAGACTGATCACCTTCCCACATCATCAGATGCAGTGGTTTGGCTGCTAAGCTAAGATCAGCATTTCAGTGTTACCGTTGCGAGGACAGTGTTGGAGTTTCACCAACTTCCCTATAAGCAAAGCAATTTGCTTTAGACTTGTTGCAAGATGGTGCAAAGTATAAAGGGGGCATATACAACTTACAAGATATGAACAAAAAGTAGGTCTTTACATGAGTGGCAGCACATTACATATTATTTTGCATAGTTATCCGATTGATTGAGTTTTGCATTACAATATCAGCATTCTAAAATCTTTATTTAAAGTCGGATTGCCCATGCAGCAGATACAACGGCGGACGCGTGCCAAGATTTGTGGAATTACCCGCGCACAGGATATCCAGTCTGTGGTTGAGGTAGGTGCGGATGCAATCGGTTTTGTATTCTTCCCACCAAGTCCACGCCATGTCAGCATTGAGCAGGCACAGGCTTTGGCTAAGCTGGTTCCGCCTTATGTGCAACTGGTTGGCCTGTTTGTAAATGCGAGTGCAGAAGAAATACAAAGCGTACTTGATTCAGTTCCTTTGGATGTATTACAACTACATGGCGATGAAAGTCCTGAACAATGCCAGCAGATCGCAGCACAATGCAAACGCCGTTGGTATAAGGCCATACAGGTTAAACCAGATCTGGATGTGGTGGCTGAAATCCAGCGTTATCAAGCCGCAGGTGCCAGTGCCATACTATTGGATGCATGGCATCCTGAGCTGAAAGGTGGCACGGGACACAGCTTCGACTGGAACCAGTTTCCCCAACTCGATATTCCACTGATTTTGGCAGGTGGTTTAACCCCTGAGAATGTGAGTGAAGCCATTGATGTCACAGCCGCTTTTGCTGTGGATGTCAGCGGAGGCGTAGAGTCCGCAAAAGGTATAAAAGACCAACAACTCATTGAAAAATTTATGCAAGGAGTCCAATGTGGATCAGCAAAACTCTAGTCAAGAAAATCAGGTGATTGATTACACCCAGTTTCCAGATGCGCAAGGGCATTTCGGGATTCATGGTGGGCGTTTTGTATCAGAAACGCTGATGGCTGCACTTGAGGATCTAGAAAATCTTTATGGTCGTATGAAAAATGATGCACAGTTTCTGGCAGAGTTTGACCGTGATCTTGCGTTCTATGTTGGTCGCCCTAGTCCACTTTATCATGCTGAACGATGGTCACAGCATCTCGGTGGTGCGCAGATTTACCTCAAGCGTGAGGACCTGAACCATACGGGTTCGCACAAGGTCAACAACACCATTGGTCAGGCACTCTTGGCAAAGCTGTCAGGTAAGAAGCGCATCATTGCGGAAACAGGCGCAGGGCAGCATGGCGTTGCGACCGCAACCATTGCAGCACGTTTGGGCATGGAGTGTGTGGTATTCATGGGTGCGGAAGATGTAAAACGCCAAGCCATGAATGTCTACCGTATGCGTTTATTGGGTGCGACGGTTGTTCCTGTACAAAGTGGTTCAAAAACATTGAAAGATGCCATGAACGAAGCGATGCGTGACTGGGTGACCAATGTTGATAGTACTTATTATGTAATTGGTACGGTTGCAGGTCCACACCCATATCCACAGTTGGTTCGTGATTTCCAGTCGATTATTGGTCGTGAAGCGCGCAGCCAGATTCAGGAGCAGGCAGGACGCTTGCCTGATGCCTTGGTGGCTTGTGTTGGCGGTGGCTCAAATGCGATGGGTCTGTTCTATCCATTCCTGAATGATCAGGATGTGAAGATGTACGGTGTTGAAGCCGCAGGCTATGGGATTGAAACAGGCAAGCACTCTGCACCACTCAATGCAGGTCACGTTGGTGTACTGCATGGCAACCGTACCTATCTCATGTCTGATGAACAGGGTCAGATCATTGAAACCCATAGTATTTCGGCAGGTCTGGACTATCCAGGTGTGGGGCCTGAGCATAGCTTCCTGAAAGACATGAATCGTGTGCAGTATGTGCCAATCAATGATGATGAGGCATTACAGGGTTTCCGTGACTTAACCAAGATTGAGGGGATTATTCCTGCACTGGAAAGTTCGCATGCGATGGCCTATGTCAGCAAACTTGCCCCAACCATGTCGAAAGACCAGATCATTATTGCAACAGTTTCAGGTCGTGGTGACAAGGACCTGATGACGGTTGCTAAAATTGATGGCATTCCGATGGTCGACTTATAAAACTAAAAAATTATATGCTAGGATTAAGGTAAATTTATGCCTAATGACATTATATGGTCATTAGGTTTTTACATGGATGTAATCACATAGGATTACGGGGGATGAAATATTCCTTACCTAGATATATTAGCAAAGCTTTTCTAGTTATTCTGGACTGGGATTTAGTCAAAAAATCCCAATCAATACTGTGGTATGCCAGTTTTACCGCAGTCGTGATCTACTTTATCCAAATAAAATACATGTATCATCCATTGGCAAATACTGAATTACTTATTCGGTTTCAATGGTTGTTTCCTGGCATCATTATATTAAATACATTTTTTATTTTATTGGGTTATTTTATTAAAAATAAGCCAGACCTGCACATTTACTATGTGATGTTTTTATCTGTTTATTATCCATTCTCATTGTTGGGACTGCCAATTGGGGTAGGTTTGCTGAACCTCCTGAATGGCATTATCTTTATGGGGATTGCCTTTACCGCATTATTATTATATCCCCGATTTGTGGTGTATTTTGGTCTGGCCTTTTATGTATTTGCATACTATATTTTAGCTGGCCTTACGGTGACTGGGTATCTGGATTATGCGGTTGCCTATAAACCGTATACCTTGCTGCATAAAGATATTCAAAATGCCCAGATTATCTATACCATGTTTTATACCACCTTATATGCGGCATTTACCATCACACTATTTGATATTAGTGTGGAGCGTTGGCGTAGGTATAGTTCAAAAATTGAAAAACTCAGTTGTACCGATGAATTAACGAGCCTGCTTAATCGTCGTGGGGTTAATGAGATTATTGATTTACAGATGCAGCAGGCACAGATTACCCATCGCGAAACCTCACTGATCATGGTGGATATTGATAATTTTAAAACCATTAATGATCAGTATGGGCATCATCAGGGTGATCTGGTATTAAAACACGTTGCGGATATATTGCGGAAAAACCTGCGAGCCAGTGATGTGATTGGGCGTTATGGTGGTGAGGAGTTTGTGATTCTGCTGCCATTTACCTCAATTGAAAATGCAGTATTGGTGGCAGAGGCATGCCGTAAGGCATTGGAGCAAACGACAATTGAAGTTAGGGAAAATGAACCACTCTCTATCAAGGCCTGTTTTGGGGTGAGCAGTACGGCTTTTAGTGGCTTTGATTATAGAGGCTTGTTTGAACAGGCAGATAAGGCGATGTACCAAGCCAAACGGAATGGTAAAAATCAGGTCAGAACCGCTTTAACATTATAATTTATTTGGGGAAGTGTTGTGAAATTAATACAGGAAAATGGTCAGCCTCGTTATGGGCGTTTTGACCAGATACCCTCACGGATCAATCTGGACGATTATATCTATAAAACCCCTTATGGTCAGGTGCTGAAAGGCTGGCGCAAGCAGCTTAAATATAAAAAATTTAGATTTTGTGGTTTGCAGCATGAACACTACAGTATTGGTGTGGCGATTGTCGATTTATCATGGGCGGGGCATGGTTTCTTCTATGTCTATGACCATCTTTCAGGAAAGGTGATTGAATGGAATGCGATCCAGCCACTGGCGTTGAAAACCCATCTGGATGAACAGCCTTTATTTAGCCAAAGTTATTTTAAGAAATCTGCCTATCAATTCGATATGCAGCATGCCAATGGTGTGCGTTACATTCAGGTGACCAAACATGGGGAGGTGCGGCTGAAAGCCCGCATCTTCTGTGCAGGTGTGGATGCACTCAGTCTATGTACGCCAACAGGAATCAATGGCTGGACCTATACCCAGAAACAGACCACTCTGGCTGTCGAGGGTTTCTTTATCAACCCAGAACGGCAGAAAGTTGACTTTAATGCGCAAAGTCTGGCTGCATTGGATGATACCTGTGGCTTTCTACGCCCTGAAACAGCATGGTTCTGGCTCTCATGCCAGTTCCGTGATGAAAATGGCCGACGAATAGGTTTAAACCTTGCATCAGGTGTCAATGAAAGTTTTGGTAATGAAAATGCACTCTGGGTGGATGGGCGTTTATATCCACTCACCGATATTTTATTTGAACAGCAGAATGAAAAACTCTGGTCAATCCGTTCTTTGGATGGACGACTAAAACTGACCATAAAAACAGCATGGTGCCGTTTTGAAAATATTAACCTGCGTTTAATTGGTAGCCAGTTTAATCAGTGGCAGGCCAAAATAAGTGGCACAATTGAGCATGAAGATGTTGAACTGATCATATTGAATCAACAATATGGTCTATTGGAACAGCATTACGCCAAATGGTAATCCTCGTAAAAAAATCCCTCTTTTAAAAGAGGGATGATGGGAGGTTTATAGACCAGCTTGCCAAAAAGCCTCGCCCGCAGCAATAGGGTCATTGGTTTTGGCCAGTGTGTCAATCCAGACATCGTATTGACGAATAATCGGGTGCTGGTTTGGATGAAAATCTTTTTTAAACCAGTCGCTATATTGCTCTCTTTTTGCAGTCAAAATACCTTTGCGTCCAAAGAACCACGGCAAGCCCTTGCGTGCCATATCAAGGCGCTGCCTAAAGCTAAAACCATCACTCTTAAGCATGACATCAGTACGGTAAAGTGTGAAGCCAAACATTAACACGGTCGTAATAACGAGGGCAGAACGACGAGTTAATTCTGGTACTTCACCGACCTGTTGCATGACATCAAAAGCCACATCACGGTGTTCCATTTCCTCAATCGCATGCCATGCAAACAGTGCACGCACAAAAGGATCAGCTTCCGCCAATGTTTCTTTCTTACTGTAGAATGTGTCTGCCATCAGGGCGGTTAAATGTTCAGCCGCCGCCGTCATGGCAATATTGTATTGTGGTGAGCGATTCTTCAATTCAAATCTAAATATTTTCTTTAAACGGTTGGTGAACTGATCCACAGGCATGCCTTGTTCTTTCATGATCTGGTTCATCTTGTCATGGGCAATGCCGTGCTGGGCTTCCTGACGAATAAAGTCTGCCACACGTTCCTGTAACTCAGGATCATTGATCTTGTCACGGAATAAACGCACACATTCAATGAAATAGCGTTCTCCATCAGGGAAAGTCAGGCTTAATGCATCAAACATGCGGGTACGGAATGGATCACCACCAAACCAGAAACGTGGAGCCTCATTGAGGTGAAAGTCTAGTTTTGTTCTTACAATTGGATCAGCCTGATAGGAAACATGTGCGTTCATTTTTGCTATTCCTTGTCTTTTTCATGAACTTAGTATGAAAAAAGTTCAGTAAAATGTTTTGACAGTTACAGCCAAGTTTTATACAAATAACGACAGATCAGGATGAGATTGGCGTATGTCAGTTAAAATTATCATTGGATATCTACGGTTGTTGAATCGTGTCCTACAGCAGGAACACATTGATTTGTCTAAGGCTGTGGCACCTGAGCTGTGGCATGACTTTCGTGCCTGCCTGGAAAATCCAGATGAACAGGAATTTGATGTTGAGCGTTACACATTGCTGTTGCAGGCGGCACAGGCGTATTTCCCTCGTCCGATCACACTGGTTTTGGCTGAACATGCCAACTTGCAGGATTTGGGGCTGATGGGGTATCTGGCATCAACCAGTCTGGATCTGGAGCAGGCTTTACAGCTTTTGCAGCGCTATTATTCTCTGGTGTTTAAGCAAACCAATCTGGAACAGCTCAGCGTACAACAATTTTCACAGTACATTCAAATTGTATGGAGTGCATCCTATTGCGATTATCGGGAAATGTATGAGCTGAATCTGGCACTGATCCTTAAAATTGCACAGTCGATTGTACAGGATGCCCTGGTGCCACCGCAGATGATTCAGTTTGGTTATACACCGCAAATGGCTTTATATCATTTTGAAAAATTTTATGGCTGTCCAATTCAGATTCAGGCTGGGCAATATGCCATTCGTTTTTCCAACCAGATTTTACAGGCCAAAAGCATTGCGGCAGACCAACAGTTGAACCATGTGCTCTCTACTCAGGCACAGCAATCATTAAATAGCATGAGTTCTTTTGAGGCACAGCAACAACAGTTTCGGCAGAAAATCCAGAGCTATATTGAGCAGGGCCTGTTGCAGCAAGAGGAAGTTTTACAGGGTTATGTCGCCAAGCGTTTGCACTGCTCGGAACGTACCTTGCAGCGTCAGCTCAAGAGCTATCAATTGAACTTTCAGGATATTCTGGATCAATACCGTCTGGAGCAAAGTAAGCTTTATCTGCAACAGGGCAAGTCATTTTCCGAAATTGCCGAGCGTTTAAACTATGCCGATCAGAGTGCCTTTGGACGTGCGTTTAAGCGCTGGACAGGTGTCACACCGAAGCAGTTTTTAAAATTGTAATGTACAGAAATTAGGAAGCTTTGATCATTGAGAAAAAAACAAAAATAGAGATAAATGTATGCGGGCTGTTGTAAGTAGCAACATTCGCTGTTGAATCGCGCCAAACCCTGTTCAATGAGCAAAAAATAGCGTTACAATGCAGTGTTTCTGTATGACTACAAACAACTCCTCAATTTATATAAATCAAGGAAAGCATAATCCTATGTCACGTCTTGCCACTCGTTTTGAACAGCTTAAATCTCAGCAACGTAAAGCGCTTGTTTCTTATGTTATGGCAGGTGACCCGCATCCACAGGTAACTGTTCCATTGCTGCATCAGATGGTTGAGGCGGGGGTTGATGTCATTGAGTTGGGACTGCCGTTCTCAGACCCAATGGCGGATGGCCCTGTAATTGCCTTGGCTGCTGAGCGTGCCCTGGCAGGTGGAACCAATACCCTTGACGCACTGGATATGGTCAAGGCCTTTCGTGAGCAGGATCAAACCACGCCAGTGGTGTTGATGGGATATTTAAACCCTGTTGAGGTGATTGGCTATGAAAAGTTCGTTGCCTATGCCAAAGACTGTGGTGTGGATGGCGTACTGCTGGTGGATTTGCCACCAGAGGAATCCAAGCAGTTTGGTGAAGTCTTGAAGCAAAACGAGATGGACCAGATTTTCCTGCTTGCGCCAACCTCAACTGACCAGCGTATTCAGCATGTGGTCAATCAGGCCAGCGGCTTTGTGTACTATGTGTCACTTAAAGGCGTGACAGGTGCGGCAACACTGGACACCTCTGAGGCAGCGGCGCGTATTGCAAAAATCAAGTCCAAGACGACTGTACCTGTTGGTGTGGGTTTTGGAATCAGTGATGCAGCGTCTGCAAAAGCGATGGGACAGGTTGCCGATGCCGTGATTGTGGGAAGTGCTTTCGTTAAATCTTTTGCGACATTGCCAGCGGATGAGGCTGTGCAACAGACGGTGAATAAAGTGAAGGAGCTTCGAGCCGCGCTCGATGAGTTAGTATGAGTCAAGAACGATTGAGTCCAGAATCAGCAACAGGGAAAGTGCTTAGTCCCACAACACCCTGGACGGAACGTCAGGTGCCAGGGATTCAGGTTGCGGATGAACAGCAGACCTTTAAGTCAACTTTTACCGAGCCAACCATTGAATGTCCTGAATGTCATGCCTTGGTGACGCGTACAGCCATGTCATTCAACGCCTATGTGTGTCCGCAATGCGATGAACATTTGCGTATGAAGGCGCGGGACCGCCTGACCTGGTTCTTCGATCAGGTCAACTCAGAGCTTGGTCAGGAATTTAGTGCCAAAGACCCGCTAAAGTTTGTGGATAGCAAGCCCTATCCAGAACGTATGCGTGAGGCGCAGGATAAAACAGGTGAATCAGAAGCACTGGTGGTGATGCAGGGCTCGCTCAAAGGTCTGGATTTGGTGGCATGTGCCTTTGAGTTTGACTTCATGGGCGGTTCAATGGGTACTGTGGTCGGTGACCGCTTTGTACAGGCAGCTGAACGGGCAATCCAGCTACACCAGCCTTTGGTGTGTTTTGCTGCTTCAGGTGGCGCACGTATGCAGGAGGGCATGCTGTCCCTGATGCAAATGGCACGTACCTCTGCGGCAATCCAGAAAATGAAGGAGGCACGCGTGCCTTATCTGGTGGTGTTGACCCATCCAGTTTATGGGGGTGTAACTGCCTCCCTGGCAATGCTGGGGGATGTTCATCTGGCTGAACCGAAAGCCATGATTGGTTTCGCAGGTAAGCGGGTGATTGAGCAAACCGTACGTGAAAAACTGGAGGAGCCATTCCAGCGTGCGGAATATCTGCTTGATCATGGTGTAGTCGATCAGATTGTTCATCGTCATGCGTTACGTGATACTGTATATAGACTAGTGGCTAAACTGATGAACTTACCTTGAAACTAGACGCTCCCCATTCAACAGATACACTCACAACATGGCTCGATTATTGGGGCCATGTTCATGTTACAGGCATTGATTTAGGGCTGGAGCGAGTGATTCCCGTTGCTGAAAGGCTGGGCGTGATGCAGCCAAAAGCCAGGGTGTTTACAGTTGCGGGCACCAATGGTAAAGGCTCAACCACAACCACATTGGCGGCGATTCTAAATGCACAGGGCTACAAGGTTGGGCTATATCAGTCACCCCATATCTATCGCTTTAATGAACGGGTAAAGCTGGCTGGTCATGAGGTGGATGACCAGCGTTTGGTTGATGCCTTTGTGTGTGTTGATCAGGCGCGTCGTGAATGTGGTCTAAGTCTTTCTTTCTTTGAAGCCACCACATTGGCGGCCTTTGTCATTTTTAAGCAGCAGCAATGTGATGTCTGGGTGCTTGAGGTTGGGCTGGGTGGTCGCCTTGATGTGGTCAACGTGATTGACCCTGATATAGCGGTGATTACCAATATTGGCTTGGACCATGTGGACTGGCTGGGTGATACCATTGAAAAAATTGCCTTTGAAAAGGCGGGTATTATCCGTTCAGACATTCCCGTTGTTTTTGCAGGGCAACAGCAACTTCCACAGGCCATTCAGGATAAGGTCACCGAGACAAACGCCAGCCTGTATGCATTGAATCGGGATTATTTCTATCAACTGAATGATGATGGACAGGGCTGGTCATTTGCATCATCTGGCACAACCTTAAAGCTTCCTGTGGGGCAGTTGGCCCTGGACAACATCTCCACTGCCGTGGCCGCGGTACTGGTGAGTGGGATTGAAATTTCACAGCAGGCCATTGCAACAGGTATTCAGCAGGCACGTTTGCAGGGGCGTTTTGAAATTCGCCAGATACAGGATAAAACCGTTATTTTTGATGCGGGACATAACCCGCATGGTGTCGAATTTTTATTGAATCAGTTGCGAAAATTCTTAAAATACAATAAACAGTACACAGAAGTTGTCGCAGTATTTTCGATGCTGGCAGATAAGGACATCGCGTCTGTCACCGATTTACTAAAAACAACAGTAAAAGATTGGTTTATTGCTACTTTAGATGTGCCGAGGGCCGCAGCAATGCCACAATTGCACGAGGCATTGCAGGGCCAGCAGGTACATGAGTTTGGCAGTATCCAGCAAGCGTTTCAATCTGTGCTGAAACAATGTAATAACAATCAGCTGATTTTAGTCTGTGGTTCGTTTCATACCTTGGAAGCGATCTGGGAGTATTTAGAACAATGTCAATGAATAACAAGCAACGCTGGATGGGTGGCGTTGTTCTACTTGGAGGGGGTGTTTTGTTGGCAGCATTACTTCTCAAGGGTAATGAAGAAATAGAGCAGGATAAGACACAGGCTACAGTTACTCACCCTATTCCCAAAACCGAAACTCAGCCTAAAACAGCCCAGCCAGCACAAGAGGGGGAGATGGTCTCCTTGCAGCCTCTGGCTGTGGATGTTGAAACTGAAAAACGTTTGCTGGATGAACAGAAACGTGCGCGTGAAAAGGCAGTTGCTGAACAGGAGGCCCGTGCTGCCGAGTTCCTGAAAATGCAGCAGGAGGCTGAGGCTGCGGCTGCACGTAAAGCCGCTGAAGAGTACGCTGCAATCAATGCCCGTAGAACCGCGGCGCAGGAAAGTTCAGATAATATTCCACCAGAACTGGTTGAGGACGACCAGGCTAAGGCTCAACGACTTGCTGAAGAAAAACGTAAGCTGGAAGAAAAGAAGAAAGCCGAACAGCAAAAGGCAGAGCAGCAGAAAACTGACGCTGAAAAGAAGCTAGCTGAAGACAAGCGTAAAGTGGAAGCGGATAAGAAAGCTGAGGAAGACAAGCGTAAGGCTGAGGCCGACAAGAAAGCAGCCGAAGAAAAGAAACGTAAAGCTGAGGAAGATGCCAAGAAAGTAGCTGAAGATAAGCGTAAAGCTGAAGCAGAGAAGAAAGCGGCTGAAGAAAAACGCAAGGTTGAAGCGGATAAAAAAGCTGAGGAAGACAAGCGTAAGGCTGAGGCTGAAAAGAAAGCAGCGGCTGAAGAAAAGAAACGTAAAACTGAGGAAGATGCCAAGAAAAAGGCTGAGGCTGAAAAAGCCCGTCAGCTTATGGAAAATGGTGACAAAAACTGGATGGTACAGGTGGCGCTGGCGGCAAACCAGGCCAATGCCGATACAGTGGTGTCCAAGTTACGCGCCAAAGGTTATAAAGTCACCACCAGCCCAACCTCCAAGGGAATTCGGATTATGGTGGGGCCATCCAAAGATCGGGACACTGCTGATGCGGCACGTAAGAAAATTACCTCAGATGAGAGTCTGGGCATGAAGTCTGCCTGGGTGATTGACTGGGTTCCACTTGATCAACGTTAATAATATAGTAACCATTTAGTGTAAGAACTGGATGGTTACTATGAAAAAATTATATATCATAAAATAGAATAAAAAGAACCAATTGGAGGAAAGAAATGGAAATTAGTATGTCAAGTATGGTTGCTCCAATTGGTAAAGTTAGAGTTTGGTTGGGTATACGTACGCTAACTAAATTAACAAAAGAACAGTCAATTCAATGGTCTATTGATGGTATGGCTGTAAAACCAAATAACTGGAGTACGCCTCTGACAAATGTCGATTATAAAGACTTATGTGATTCTCCTTTTTATTATACAGGTATATATGAGTTTGATGTTCATCATATATTTTATAAAAATATTATATCTATTACATTGAGAATAGGTGAGAGCGAAAAAAATATAAAAACAAGGCAAATTCCTGATTCAATTGAAAAGTGTGATAACAATAAAATTAGTATATTATTAACATCTTGCTATAGTCGTCTCGATGATAAAGATAATAAGAATATTGAGGAGTTGCTAAAGATATTAAAAAACATAAAAATTGATATGACTATTATGATGGGAGATCAAGTTTATTTAGATGATATTGGATGGATTAGAAAAATTGGAGAGTATTTTCAAAAAAGTAAAGAAAATATCAAAGATAGGGTTTTATTTAGAAAAGTGTTTAGGCCATTAGGTTATTTAGAAGATACCATTAAAAGAAAATATTATAAAAAACTAATGTCTGACTTTTTATTTAATTATTGGGAGAATTGGAAAGATAAATCCAATGGATTTGGAGAAATTCTTCAGTTAGCTCCTTGGGTTAGTATTCCAGATGATCATGAATACTGGAATAATTATCCTATGAGAGCATTTACAAGTGTTGATAGTATATTAAATTTTTCTAAAGAAATTTATCAAGAATGTGCTCAGCAATGTTTTAAAAAATTTCAGACAGCTAATTATGATTTTAATCAAAATTCATTTCAAGTAGGAGATTCTTTTTATTTTAAGATTGACCCTATTTCATTTTTCTTGGCTGATACAAGAAGTTGTAGACAAAATTTTGATAATAGATTTGCTATGAGCAATAGAGCTTGGAATGGTTTTAATAATTGGAAATTATCACTTTCTAAAAATGATTACCCAGTCATTGTTACAGGCCAATCTCTTCTAGAGACTGGCATCTCAATTATAAAGGAACATATATTTGATGCGAATCTTGCAGATTTTAATGATTATATCTTATGGTTAAACGGTATTGCAGAGATAACAAATGATACTAGAGGTATGCTACTTTTAACAGGTGATGTACATTATCCATCTATTAGAAAAGGAATATATAAACAAAAGAAGATATTTGAAATTATTAGCTCTCCATTATGTTTAGTACAACGTTATACTGGACATAGAGAGGCTAGCTATTTACCTAAAACTATAGATCTAAAAGGAGATAAGATCTCTTTTGAATTATTACTTAAAGAAGTAGATGATATTAGAAAAGGTGATCATGTAACGTTATTAGAGATATCTTTAGAAAATAATGATATTTTTTTACAAATTACAAGATTTTTATTGAATGAAAATGGGTATAAAATTGCTTTCCCTAAGAGATTGTTAAAAAAAATAAAACTAACATAACTTTTGGGGCTGTAGTAGATTAGAAGTGTGCTAGTCTACTTTTATGAAGATAACTAGATGTAAATTAAGTAAAAAAACTCAAAGAAAACTACTTGAGTTTTTTATAGCAGAGGTAACCGCTAGAACAGCAGCAGATTTACTTGGTATTCAACCTAATTCTGCTGCTTTGTTTTATAGGAAAATACGCCAAGTCATCATGTACTATCTTGACCAAGATGCCATAGAGGTTTTTGAGGGACAAATTGAGCTAGATGAAAGTTATTTTGGTGGTGTTCGCAAGGGAAAACGTGGGCGTGGAGCTGCGGGAAAAGTAGCTGTATTTGGTATGCTTAAACGTGGTGGCAAAGTTTACGTCAAGATTGTTCCAGATACTAAGACAGCAACCTTAATGCCGATAATTACTAGAAAAATTGCTCCAGATAGCATTGTTTATACAGATAGCTATCGTAGTTATAATGCTCTTGATGTAAGTGATTTTAGCTATCATAGAATCAACCATTCAGAAAAATTTGTTGAGGATAAGAACCATATCAATGGAGTAGAAAATTTCTGGAATCAAGCAAAAAGAGTGCTAAGAAAATATAATGGTATTGACCGAAATGCCTTTATATTGTTTATTAAGGAATGTGAATTTATACCAATTTTCAGAATTAAATTAAATTTTAGCCCACTGCCGTTGGGTTAGGGATTTTATAGTATCGACAGCCTCACAAATGCCTTGCCACGCTTGGCAACACCCATCTAATATTGCTTCGATATTTGAATAGCAGCGATTAGATAAATACCGCTTCTTCATCATCAACCAAACTTGCTCCATAGGGTTAAGCTCAGGTGAATATGGAGGGAGCTTCAATATGCTTACATTTGGTAAATTTAAACTCTCCTGATGCCACAATGCGCCATCCATAACTACAACAGCATGTTTTCCTTGAGAAACATATTTACTTATTTCAGCCATATGTAGTTGCATTGTCACTTTATTTACTTGAGGTAAAATCAGCCCTGCACTTGTACCATGCTCAGGGCAAATTGCTCCAAATATATAACGACACAGAAATTGTTGTTGTCTGATCAACCGTGGGCGTTGCCCACAATAATGCCATATTCGACTTAATGAACCCTGTTGTCCTATACGTGTTTCATCCTGAAACCAAATTTCAACATCTTGAAGTGCAACATGTTCAGGTAATATTGACTCAACTAATGCACTGAAGTTTTTTAAAAATCTTCTTGTTTTGCTATATCTGCTTGTGGGTGTTGGCTGCGTGCAGAAATCCAGCTCATTCCTATACGTTTTAATACATGGTACATACCATTACGACTATAATCTACTTTGAAGTGTTCTTTTGCCAATTCCACAATATCATCACAGACCAAACTTCCTCTTTCTTTGTCTTCCTGTTCTTTTACAATCAATGTTTTAAAGGTATCTATATCTTGCTTGGCTAACTTGGGTTTGCGTCCTGAGCGTGGTTGGTCGTAGATACTGGATAATCCATATTTCCAATATTTTCGCCTTGTTTTCATGACAGTATGTTCTGAAATATACATGGATTCTGATATTTCAGGCGTGCTTTTACCGATTGAATATTGATGTAAAATCAATAGACGTGTTCTTGCCCGAGGGTCTTTTTCTCGTGTGGATAATTCCCCAAAATTGTATGCACTTAGGTCATGCTGAATCTGTTGATTTTTCATCTTATTAGTTTAACTTATTTTTGGGGATTAGTATTAGATTCAATTATGGTAGTCCAAAAGAGCAGTTAAAAACACTACTCATTTGGACAGATATTTAGGCTTATCTACTACAGCCCCTAACTTTTAATAAAGTTCTTTTACGGACTTCTTACTTTTGGATATAGTAGCTTAAGTTAAGATGGATTCAACAACTGCTGTTGAATCCATTTTACATTTTTAGGACTAAAAAGCTGGTCAATGTTTTTCCAGATGATATGGAATCCATATCCGCCTTGTTTCATCTCTTTAACGGCATCCTCAATTGACCAGTTCTCGAAAATAATACGATACATGGCAATGGTCGCACCTGTGCGGTCAGAACCATGATAACAATGTACCAGAACTTTCTGATTGTGTTGCTTCGCCGTTTGAATGGTCTGCATGGCTTCAAGCAAGTCATTCCGATCAATCGACCATGTATTGATGGGAATATGCACCAGATTAAATGGCTGATCCCTTAAAACCTTGGCATCTTCATTTCTTGCGCGCAGGTTGATGACAGTGCCAATTTGATGTTTTTTCAGGAAAGGGATTAACTGGTTGCTGGGTTGTTCACTGCGAAAAACATCAGGACTGATCTGGTAAAAATTATGTGTATCTGAAATCAGTACTCCCCAATGCTGGGGCCTTTGATGCTCCTCCAGACTTGAGTGTTTCATACAACCACCCAAGCTTAGGGATGATATGAAAATAACAGTAATCAGTGTCTTGTGCATATTATTGGTAACGATTGAATTCAACTGGATCATGCGCACAAATTAACTCAATGCTCGGTTCATGTTGAGCCAGATATTGTAATTGCTTCAGGTTGTGTAAACGTTGCTGGTTGTCCTCAGCCAGTAATCGTTCTGTTAAATCTAATGCCTTTAACCTGTTTTTAGGATTGAGTTCGAGATGTGAGAAATAGGCATCTCCACAGAATAAAATCCAGCCATCCTGTTTCTTGACCGCAATCGCACTATGTCCAAGCGTATGACCGATGAGGGGAACCATCAGAATTTCATCCTGAAACAGGGGAAGGCCTTTGACCTTTTGCAGGTTAAACCATGCCTCACCATCAGTCTGTTCTGCAAAGTTCCAGTGTCGGTGCTGTTTAAACTGTTCGGTTTTATAGCGAAGTTTTCCTTTGGCGGAAAGGGATTGGGTGGCATTAAATTCAGAGGCCAATACATGCACAGTGGCATTTGGAAAGTCTGAAATACCGCCAGCATGATCGAAATCAAGATGGGTTACAAAGATGTATTTCACATCGTTGGGGCTAAAGCCAAGTTGCTGGATCTGCTGGATGGCACTGAGTTTCAGGTTGGATTCAAACTGCCCAAATCGGCTGAGCAGCTTGCCCAAACGCTGTTCGGTATGTAGGTAATCCTGCAAGCCCAAACCTGTGTCAATCAGAACCAGACCCCGATCAGTCTCGACCAGTAGACAGTGGCAGACCAAATGGGCTTTCCAGCCTTTTTGTCCAAACAAGGGGGCACAAACGGGGCAGAAGCTGCCGCAATGCAGGTGGTGGATGTTATAGATCATGGTGGTTTTTATTATGTTTCGAATCGAATTATTCTTATAGCGTATTGATTCAAAAATACCAAGATTAAACGTTCCCTAAATTCCATTGAATTTAGGGAAATTTTTTATTGCTACGCACTTTGTTTGTCTTTCGCTTCGATTGAAGCCTTTAATCGGCTTCAATCTCTTAACTCACAGCATAACTGTTCGCTTTCTTGCGAAGCTTTAGTCGCTTCTCAGGAACGAGCGTTGCTCGTTTTTATATACTACGCACTTCGTTTGTCTTGCGCTTCGCTTGAAGCCTTTAATTGGCTTCAATCTTGCTCAGGCTGTGGTGTCAGTCTTAAATAAGGTTTCACTGCCGTATAACCTTTAGGAAAGCGCTGCTTGATTTCCTCTTCATCTTTCAGTGATGGCACAATTACCACATCCTCACCCTGTTGCCAGTTGGCGGGTGTTGCCACTTTATGCTTGTCAGTCAGTTGGAGTGAATCCACCACACGCAACACTTCATTGAAGTTGCGGCCTGTTGAGGCAGGGTAGGTGATGATCAGGCGAACTTTCTTGTTCGGATCAATAATCACCAGTGAACGTACCGTTAAGGTTTCGCTGGCATTTGGGTGGATAAAACCATAAAGCTCAGACACCTTGCGGTCTTTATCCGCAATAATCGGGAAATTCACCGTGGTGTTCTGGGTCTCGTTAATGTCCTGAATCCAGCCCTTATGTGATTCAACATCATCCACAGACAGTGCAATTGCCTTGACGCCACGTTTTGCAAACTCATCTTTTAGCTTGGCGGTATAACCAAGCTCAGTGGTGCAGACAGGCGTATAATCTGCGGGGTGTGAAAACAGGATTCCCCAGCCACCCCCTAGAAACTCATAAAAATCAATAAGGCCCTCGCTTGATTCTTGTTGGAAATTTGGGGCTATATCACCTAAACGTAAGCTCATTCTTGGTCTCCTCATTCTGCTTATCTGATGCTGTGTCTTCTTACTATGCGCCAATTTATATATGAATCAAATCATTGTTTTTTTATTTGATTATAAGTTTTTTATATATAGGTGAGGTGTTGATGATAAAAAAATGATCAGAATTTCACATGCAAATCGATGTAACTTAAATGCAAATTTGCTACATTAACGCTCTTTGGTTATGCATGTCAGAATCGCCTCGCAGATTTTTTTACCTGTTTGGATGCAAAGCACTTGTAGTTCTTATTTCTGACTCCATAATAACAACCAAGAAAAAATTAACCGACCTAGGGTTTGTTGATCTTTGCGACAAACCTTATAACAAACAGGATTAGAGAGTTTATTCATGTTGGCAAGTCTGATCGGAGGTATCTTCGGTACTAAAAATGAGCGTGAACTCAAACGCATGCGCAAAATTGTTGAACAAATCAACGCGCTGGAACCGACGATATCTGCTCTTGGCGATGCAGACCTCTCTGCAAAAACTCCAGAATTCAAACAACGTTTTCAGAACGGTGAAAGTCTAGATAAATTATTGCCTGAAGCCTTTGCGGTGTGCCGTGAGGCGGCAAAGCGTGTCATGGGCATGCGTCATTATGATGTGCAGTTGATTGGTGGTATCACCCTGCACGAAGGTAAGATTGCCGAGATGCGTACGGGTGAGGGTAAAACCCTGATGGGTACACTGGCCTGTTACCTCAATGCCTTGAGTGGTCAGGGTGTTCACGTCATTACCGTAAACGACTATCTGGCACAGCGTGATGCCGAGTTAAACCGTCCTTTATTCGAATTTTTAGGTTTAAGCATTGGGGTGATCTACTCCATGCAAATGCCTGCCGAAAAGGCACAGGCCTATAATTCAGACATTACCTACGGAACCAACAACGAATTTGGTTTCGACTATCTTCGTGACAACATGGTGTTTTCTCTGCAAGAGAAAAAACAACGTGGTCTCAGCTATGCCATCATTGACGAAGTGGATTCAATCCTGATTGATGAGGCGCGTACGCCATTGATCATTTCAGGACAGAGTGAAGATTCTTCCCATCTCTATCAGTTGATCAACAGTATTCCTCCGCAACTACGTCCACAGAAAGAAGAAAAAGTGGCTGATGGCGGACATTTCTGGGTCGATGAAAAACAGCGTTCAGTTGAAATGACTGAAATCGGTTATGAAACCGTTGAACAGGAACTGATTCGCATGGGGCTGCTGGCTGAAGGTGAAAGCCTGTATTCAGCAGCAAACCTGAATCTGGTTCACCATGTGACTGCCGCAATCCGTGCACATTACCTCTATCAAAAGAACGTGCATTACATCATTGGTATTAATCCACAGTCACAAAAAGAAGAAGTCATCATTGTGGATGAGAGCACGGGTCGTACCATGCCTGGCCGTCGTTGGTCGGAAGGTCTGCATCAGGCGGTTGAAGCCAAAGAGAACATGGAAATCCAGCCTGAGAACCAAACGCTTGCAACCACAACTTTCCAGAATTATTTCCGTCTATATAAAAAGCTTTCAGGTATGACAGGTACTGCCGATACTGAAGCTGCGGAAATGAAAGAAATTTATGGCCTAGATGTTGTCATTATTCCAACGCACCGTCCAATGGTTCGTAAGGATCATAACGATTTAATTTATTTAAACCGTAATGGTAAATACACCGCGATTATTGAAGAAATTACCAATATTCGTCAGCAGGGTGTTGCACCGATCTTGATTGGTACTGCAACTATTGAAGCAAGTGAAATCTTGTCTTCTAAGTTGCTACAAGCAGGTATTCATCACGAAGTCTTGAACGCAAAACAGCACGAACGTGAAGCGGATATTATTGCGCAAGCGGGTAGTCCAAATGCGGTGACGATTGCGACCAACATGGCGGGTCGTGGTACAGATATTTTGCTGGGTGGTAACTGGAAAGCCAAGCTTGCCAAAATTGAAAATTCAACGCCTGAAGATGAAGCCCGCTTACAAGCACAATGGGAAAAAGATCACGAGGATGTTTTAAGTTCGGGTGGTTTGCATATCATTGGTTCTGAACGTCACGAATCACGTCGTATTGATAACCAGTTACGTGGCCGTGCAGGTCGTCAAGGTGACCCAGGTGTATCTCGTTTCTATTTATCGCTTGAAGATGACTTGATGCGTATCTTCGCGGGTGATCGTGTGGTTGCCATGATGCGTGCAATGGGCTTGCAGGAAAATGAAGCCATTGAGCACAAGATGGTGAGCCGTTCAATTGAAAATGCACAGCGCAAGGTTGAGGCACGCAACTTCGATATTCGTAAGAACCTGTTGAAGTATGATGATGTCAATAACGAGCAGCGTAAGATTATTTATTCCCAGCGTGATGAGGTTCTGGCGGAAAGCACACTACAGGCCTACATTGAGGAAATGCACCATGAAGTGGTGAAAGGCCTGATTGCGAACTTTATTCCACCAGAGTCGATTCATGACCAGTGGGACATTGCTGGCTTGGAAAATGCCCTGCGTACCGATTTGGGCATTGAGCTTCCTGTACAGCAATGGCTGGATCAAGACCGTCGTCTGGATGAAGAGGGGTTGATTGAGCGTATCTCTGATGAGGTAATTAAGCGTTATCGTCAGCGTCGTGAACAGATGGGTGATGAGTCGGCAGCGATGCTTGAGCGTCACTTTATGTTGAACTCACTGGATCGTCACTGGAAAGACCACTTGGCAGCGATGGACTACTTGCGTCAGGGTATCCATTTACGTGGCTATGCCCAGAAAAATCCTGAGCAGGAATACAAGAAAGAGGCATTTAACCTGTTTGTGAACATGCTGGGTATTATCAAGTCTGACGTGGTGACGGATTTATCCCGTGTCCATGTTCCAACTGCTGAAGAACTGGCTGAGTTAGAGGCTCAACAGCAGCGTCAGGCCGAATCAATGCGTCTTTCTTTTGAACATGATGATGTTGATGGCTTAACAGGTGAAGTGACCATTTCTGAAGAACCAGACCGTTCATTGGCAAATGCCCAGTTCGCAGTTCCAGAAAGCCGTAACGCACCATGTCCATGTGGTTCTGGCTTAAAATATAAGCAATGTCACGGTAAAATCTAGTTTTAGGCTGATTTTCAGCTGTGATGAAAAGCAGGACTTAAGTCCTGCTTTTTTTACGAGAAGTAACTTGAGTCACAGCTGGCTTTATAGTTAGATTATTGGGATTATTATTCTTGATTGAATGTGTATTAAAAGCGGGAAAGCAATGAAAAAAACATTACAACTTTTGATTTTGGCAAGTGCGGCAGTCTCTGGTTTTGCAGTTGCGGAAGACGCACCACAAACAACCACTGTGGACAAGGTACTTGCTGCACAGGGCAACACCACAGCAGAGGCACAGGTAAAGCGTGATGTCACCACCATTATCAGCCCGCGCACAGGAATTCGTTATACCTTGGGTGATACAGGCAATCGTCCAATCGTTTTACAGACTGCGGCGATTGCGCCTGCAAACTCTGCCAATATCAACCGTATCGTGGCATCAAATCCTGCTTTGTCTGCCAAGAGTCAGGAAAAAGCCAAGATTGCCCTGATTGGTGAGGCGGCTGTTCAGGCGGCAGATATGGCAGCGCAAACTGCCAGTGCAACACCTGCACAGTAAGCCTGATTGGGGAAGAAATATAAAGCTATGTTTCTTCTCTTTAAATAATCCTGCTCACACAGGCAGATAAACAGGTGTATCCTGATTGAGAGTGGATACTAAATTGACCATTCAACTGTTCCATTCTCATGTGCATACTCTGCATACCAATACTTATTCCTGACTGTTTAACTGCATCAACATCAAAGCCAATTCCATCATCCTCAATTTTTAGAATCAGTTGCTGTCCCGAAAAGTATAATTTGATGGCTACATTTTTTGCCTGACTATGCTTAATAATATTGGTGAGCGCCTCTTCGGCAATTCTTAAAAGAGTTAAACATTCTAATGGCGTGGGCTGGAATTCCCACTGTTCAGGAAAATACCATTCAGAATGAATGTCTAATTCCTCAAATAACTGATCAAAACGATGGCGTATGGGCGCACCCCATAAAACAGGGGATTCAGGAACCTTAACCCCATTACTTGAACCATGATCAATCACCTGCCTTAAATCATCACGTAATAATTTTAAAATAGATACAAATTGTTGATTGCTGAGGTTGCTGTGGCTTTGATCAATCATTGCGATGGAACGCACCAATGCGCCTCCCAAGCTGTCATGCAGATCATGAGCAAGATTGATTCGTTCCTGTAGTTTGATATTGGTCAATTCAAGCTGATGCTGGGTATTGAGGGAATCATTGAGTTCAGCCTTGACTGTTATGACTTTTTGTTCAAGTGTTTCATTGAATGCTTCAATCAGCTTCATATTGCGCACTAGACGCATGGCCAGTGTAATGGAAATAAAGATGACGGTAACGGGTGTGGTATAAATGATGGTAAAATAATTTATTTCACTGTGTTTTAAGAATAAAATTAGATTATATAACCCAAGTAGTAAATATAGGACCAAGCATAATGCGAGTAAATATTGCTCGATTTGTTTGGAGTGATAAACAATATAAGGATAAATTAGGCAGTTTAGGATAAAACCCAATATGGTGTAGATCAGGACAATTTTTAATATCCAATCCTGTTGCTGGACTGGCAAGGTCAAAACCAACACAGCAAAAATAACCACACTGAGCCAGATAAACTTTTCAAGTTTAGGGTAGGTCTTACCTGAAAAACGCCATGTGTAAATAATAAAGCACACCACATAGCACAGCAAAAATATGATGTTTGCCCGAGCCACATCAAAGGTGTGGATAAAGGGAGCAGGATCAGTACTGAGTAGGTAATAGGTAAAGATTGACCAAAACGCACAGGCAAGGGCAAACCAGCCAAACGCTGTTTCCTGCCGCCGTAATATCCAGATGGAAAAGCATAAAATACCCAGTGTAATCGAGCAAATCAGCCGAACCAAATGAGAAAAGCGTTGATACCACCATTGCTGTTGATAGTGCTGGAAAGCCAAGTCAGGTTGCCCTAGATAAATTTTCCCCAAGCCAGGTGACTGTGCTGCGATACCTGTCACCCGAATTAAAATTGTATTCTGTCCTTGATGTAAAGCGGTGGCAGGAAAGACCCAGTAACGGGGCATATTCCAGCTACGGGACAGGGGTTCTTGCAGGGATTGGTCTTGCCAGATGAGTTGCTGGTTCAGATAAACTTGCCCTGCCATATTGATGGAATGAACAGCTAAGCCAATAGAGCTGCGCTGATGGGTTGGACAAAGATAATCCCAACTGATTCTGTACCAGACATGACCATCATAATTTTTCCAGCGTTTCTGCCAATGGTCAGGTAACTGAACTTTTTGCCAGCCTTTTTGTGGAACTTGCGAGGGTTCACTTGTGGCTTGGACAACCTGAATATGTCGAATTTCGGCAGTACAGTCTGTTGCAGCATAAGAGCTAACAGTTAAACCACTGAACAGGATAATGACAACACAGCAAAACGCTAAAGTAGCCTTAAAGAGCGAGCGGTATCTATTGCCTCGGTTCGGGTACATACGGCAAGTTTCCGATAAATATGTTGAATGTGGGAATTTACGGTATGAGGAGACAAGTTAATCTGCTTGGCAATGGCTTTATTGGTCAGTCCCTTTGCCACCCATTCCAGAATTTCCAGCTCTCGGCTAGAGAGTAACAGTTCCTGTTCTGACAAGGGATCTTGGTCTGATGGTGTCAACTTGATCTGCGATAAAATCTGTTGTGCAACAAACGGGTCAATCGGTGAACCACCCTTGAAGATACTGCGTAATAATAGGGTCAGTTCAAAATCATCACGTTCCTTAAGCAGATAACCTGTTGCACCTGCCTGAATTGCCGACAAAATATCAGATTGCGTATTCCATGCAGAAATGACAAGAATGGGAATCTCAGTATCATGACAACGTACATGTTGAATCAGTTCCCGACCATGTCCATCAGGCAAGCCTAAATCAACAATACAAAAACCAATCTCATGCTGTCCAAACAACACTTTGGCATCTGCAATGGTGGTACTAAAAAAGACGCTATCCAGTGAATAACCAACAGACAATAGCAAGTAGGACAATCTGCGCTGCATAACAGGATCATCTTCAAGCACCAATACAGGTGTTGGTAAAATCAGTTCTAAATGCGACATTGTCTTCTGTTCTATGATTTTCAATCTATGCTGTAGTATAGAGAACAGCCATATAAATTGACCATCACTTAAATAAGTGATTCATATGTTTTATATACGATACTTTTATGATCAGAGGCCTATATTTATAGTTAAAATCACTTATTTGAGTGATAGCGATACACGCCATAAAAGATTCAATAAAAAACCGCAATAAGATTCAATCATCATATTACGGTCATTCTACTGGAGTCTCTAAAACAGTTTATTGTTTTTAAAGGTTGGTTCACATTATTTAAAGCGATTGGCAATCACTTTACCCATGTATTTTTCCACCTCATTGATATTTTTAAGCTGCCCTAAAACCATAAACTTGGCGTTATTAAAGTTATTTTCTACTGCATTGGTCGTGGTTAAACGACGTGACCAGCGAGTTTGACCACTTGGATCATTCACCCAAACCGCATAATCACCCGTCGCTGTGACAAATGCGGATGCAGGTGCACCGTTTGCGACAGCAACATCTTTGAGCATCCCCTTACTATTATAAGCTGGATTACCAAATAACCCAGTCCATATCGAATTTTCCATATACATCCAGTTGGTTAAACCCAATATTTCATTACGAGTTGTGGATGGTATGCTGAGGTTCTCGGTCAATCTGCTGAGTACCGCCTGTGTGGTTCCTGTATTATTATTAAATTGAATGTAGTTAAAGTCACCGACTGGATAGATGACATAAGGCAGAATATCCTTGCGATAGCCTTGATAGACATTGATAAACATACTCGATACTGGCAATTCAGCCTGTGGTGCAAGTGCCAGATAGTTATTACGTGCTGTTTTCAGTTCATGGAATAAAACACACTGACGTTTATAGGTCATGGATGAGGACAGCGTATCTGGACAATCCTGTGCAGGGAGATTATTTTCCTGATCCAGCGCATTGTAATATTCCATAAAGAGATAATATGCCATCGTGTTGATATCATCATAATATTGAACATGATTTTGAATGGCGGTAATCACTTTTGGACCAAAGAACACGGTTTTATTGAGATCTGAACTTTGTGGAAATTGTACATTGATCAGGTTTTCAATCATCGACGCATTACCCACAGTTCCATTCAGGGTGGAAGAGACGAGGGTACGCTTGGTCATCAGGTTTTCAATGGCAGTTTTCAGTCGTTTACGTTCATTAGGTTGTAATGAAGATGGCAATTGATGTGCATTTTGTAAATCAAACAGAATAATTTTAACCTGTTCCACATATTCTGATAATGCAGTGGTTTGGGTCAGTAATTGCTGAATACGTTGCTGTTGGGCGGCACTTTCCAGCTTCACATCAATTTTTTCGATTTGTCGTAAAGTTTCCTGAACGCCACTTTGAATCTGGTTGATCTGGTTACTCATCACATCCAATTTCTGGTTCACCTGACCCAATTGTGCCATGATTTCATTATGGCGTTCCGATGCCTCAAAATCACTTCCCAGTCCCATAAAACTGAGGGCTTTACCCATAAGCTCGCCACCAATCGCACCAACAGCACCTTTTGCCAACTCGATACCAATGCCTTTCACCAAAGGATTCAGCCCAAGTAGCGGTTTATATGGGTGCTGTAAGGTGGCATCAGCCGCGATTTGATCAACCGTTTTATTGATTTGGGCATCAAGGCCAATGCCTGCTTTATTGGCCTCGATGAGATGGTCTGAGACAAAACGGGCTGCATTAAACAGGTTCGGATCAACGCCGTCCTGTGAGGTTAATTCTTCAGGTAGCATTAAATAATACGAAACCCGTTTTTCCGCATCAGCCAAAGACAGGTTTTTTTGCTGGACTAAACGATCTACCAGCGTAGAACGAACATCAACCTGAATGATGCTATTCAATTGCTTAGGTGTAACGGACGTTGATAATATCGCACAACTGAGTTCCACCAATGTGTCAGTACAGGCCTTGCTTTCGATACGCAACTGCTTTAATTGCTGTTCTGTAACAGGCAGGGTCTCGACTAAAAAATTGCCGTTATTAAAGCTTTTACTGTTGGCAACTTCGGTTGTTCCACTGAACACCTTAAACTGGGTATCTGTGGATGGTTTCGCCAGTGTAATTTCACCCCTGAGCGTTTGTACGGTTTTCACTGGTTCTATAACAGTTGGACTATCATCATCGTTATCCTGATGACATGCAGACAGTGAAGTGGCAATCAGTGTTGCCACCACTGTTTTTGAGAAGAAATGGGGGGTAAATCTATTCATGTCATCATCCTTTATGGTAAATAGCACTATAAGGATTTGTAAATTATAGAATTATTATTTTGATGTATATCACTCATACTGAGTATTTTTGAGCCTTGAAACACGGGTTTATATATAGAATTATGCGCTGTTTGTATATCACTTATATTAATTACTTTTACGCTTTCAGATGAAAATCCTAACTTTTTAGATAATGAAAATAGCAAGGACATCACCTCATTTAGCTTGCAACCCAGCAAGAGAATTGAAGTGATGCCCATTTATCAATTTATTAACGTGAGTTTGACGAAAATATGATACTCGGAAACGTCATCCGCAATTGTTCGAGACAGGACTCCGTTAATAAGATGCTGTTTCTGCGATTCATTAAGTTAGCTGATGACAGTCAACGAGTTTTGCGGATGACAATGGTTTTGCCTACTTTTCCCGAAAGAAAAGTAGGGCTAGTCGCAGGCTGATCTAGAAATTGGCTGAGAACTCGGCAAGACTCCGCCAAGATCATTTTTTTCAATAAGTTAGAGAAATCTTTAAGTCAAATTCAGGTTAGGGTTAACTTTTATAAAAAGCTTGGCAGCAAGATGAGCCCGATAATCATGCCAAACAGCAGCCATTTAGATACATAGTATAGACGACGGTTACGTTGCTTTAAGCCACGACCATAATGGTGTACCGCATAGCCGTATTTAAAGATGCGATTGATAAAGCCAGTTTTGTCCTGATCATCATTTGGCGAGCTTGCCGCAGACATGACATTGCGTCCAAACCAGTGGTTGAAACGTTGTGCCCAGCCCCATTTCATCGGACGTTCGATGTCACAGAACAGGATAATACGGGTTTGATCAGTCTGGTTATGCGCCCAATGCACATAGGTTTCATCAAAAACGGTGGCTTCACCATCTCTCCAGCTATAACGTTCCTGATCGACCTCAATGAAGCAGTCATCGCTATTTGGTGTGACTAAACCTAAATGATAACGAACTGAACCTGCATAAGGGTCGCGGTGTTTGCCTAAATAACTTCCTGATGGTAGCTCAGTAAACATGGCAGCTTTGACAGAGGGAATACTTTCCAGTAATGCCACTGTTTTAGGACAAAGTTGCTGCGCCGATGGGTGGCTGTCCTGATACCATTTTAAGTAGAAACGTTTCCAGCCACGTTTAAAGAATGTGTTAAAACCCGCATCATTATTTTTTTCCGCCGCCTTAATCTGGCTTTGGAGTTGAATGGCTTCCTCACGAATCACCTGCCAGTTATCCTGCAATGGCTTGAGCTCTGGGAACTGTGCCACATCAAAGAATGGTTGATTTGGGAGCTTTGAGAAGCCAGTCATAAACATATTGACGGGTGCCAAAAACGTGGAATGATCAAATAATTGTCTAGAGGCTTTTAAGCGTTCTTTACCACGATAATAGGTATATAAGAAGCTGAGCAAAAATACGGCAACGATAATCACTGCGTACATAACACAATCGTCTAAAAAAATGGAAGCGGTAATTTTACCATAAAAAATATTTTGGAAAATGTTGTGATCTATTTAACAGGGTAGGCTTGGGTATTGCCCGATAAATGGTATTCCAGATGATCCAGGTTTTTTTATTTTTGGATCATCTGGAAAATGAGGTTTAAATCTGGTTGTTTACATCATCATGCTTGGTTTCACGAATCAGTAAAAACGCGATTAAAGAGAGAATGGATGCCAAACTGAGATATAAACCAACAGCACCCAGACCATAGTTTTCCGCCAGTTTGGTGGCGATATAAGGGGCAAAGGATGCACCAAAAATACCTGCCAAATTGAATGTCAGGGCTGAACCTGTGTAGCGTACTGAGGTTGGGAAAATCTCAGAAAGTACAGTGCCAATCGGGCCATAAGTCAGTCCCATGATGGAAAGGCCGATACAGAGGAACAGGAACACCAGTATTGGATTACCTGAACCCAGTAGTGGCGCAAAGCATAATCCGAACAGTGCTGAAAGTACGCAGACAGCAATCGAGGTGTTTTTACGGCCAAACTTCTCTGCAAAAATCGCAGACAGCGGAATAAATGCTGCAAAGCATAGCGTGGCAATCAACTGCAAGCCAAGAAAATCACCGCGCGCATAACCGAGCTTGGAGGTTCCCCAATTGAGTGCAAATACTGTGGTCAGATAGAACACCACAAAGGTACAGATTGCGGCAATGGTGCCCAGTACCAACATCGGGAAATGCTTGGTCATAACTTCCTTGAAAGGGACATTGACCTCTTTCTGCTTATTCAACACTTTCTGGAAAGCAGGGGTTTCATGCAGTTTTAAACGGATATACAAACCGACCAACACCAGAATTGCACTGGAGATAAAGGGAATCCGCCAGCCCCATGTCATAAAGGCCTGTTCAGACATAAAGGCATTCAGCAGGAGGAATGAACCTGTTGCCAGAATAAAGCCAATCGGTGCGCCAAGTTGTGGGAACATGCCATACCATGCACGTTTACCCTCTGGAGCATTTTCAGTGGCAAGTAAAACCGCGCCACTCCATTCCCCACCCAAGCCTAAACCTTGTCCTAAACGGCATAAGGCGAGTAGCAATGGGGCAATAATGCCAATCTGGGCATATGTCGGAAGCAGCCCGATACAGACAGTGGAAATCCCCATGGTGAGTAGGGCGGCAACCAATGTGGCTTTACGCCCAATTCGATCACCTAGATGTCCAAAAATCGCCGCACCAATCGGGCGGGCAATAAAGGCGATGGCAAAGGTTGCCAGTGATTTGAGTACCGCAGCACCATCACTGCTTTCTGGAAAAAATAAATGGGGGAAAATCAGGACTGCCGCTGTGGCATAGATATAAAAGTCGAAAAACTCAATCGTAGTACCCACCAGACTGGCAAATAATACCCGTACCTTTGAATTACTGGCCACTTCAGTGGTGACAGTCGTAGCGTTTGACGACATACAAAACCTTAATGTGATTTATTCAGGAAACAGTAAAACCTTTCCTGAAAATTTCTTTTGAATGCGGAATTTACCCAGCAAGCTGCCTGCGATGCATGGATTTATAATACATAGCAATAGATCGCTAAAAAGTGTAAACCTGCCCCTAATAGCACAAAAACATGCCAAATTGCGTGGGTATATCTTACCTTTTTTAAAGCATAAAACAATGTGCCGACCGTATAGGCGAGTCCGCCTGCGACTAACAGCTGTATTGCATCTTGCGCAAGATAACGTTGCATATCGTCCATGACCAAAACAGCCAACCAGCCCATCACCAGATAGGCTGCCAGAGACACTTTCTGGAAACGGTGAATAAACACCAGCTTAAACAGTGTTCCAATCAGCGCAATGACCCAGAGGGCAATCAGTAGGTCGTGTGCCTTTGCCGTTGGAATGGCAATGCTGAGAAAGGGCGTGTAAGTCCCTGCAATTAAATAATAAATGGCAGTATGATCGAGCTTTTTATACCAATAACGTTTACGTTCGTCCTGGGCAAAGTGATACAACATGGAACTGCTGAGCAATAATACCAGACTCAGACCATAGACCCATAAGCTGATCCATTGTCCCAAAGGTAAACCATAGCCTTTCACAATCAGAAAAATGGTAGCAATCAATGCCAGTACGGCACCCAGGCCATGACTATAGGCATTGATCAGTTCTTCTTTGGGATCATAATCGAGTGGGGAGGTTGAAGCCATTCACAGCTCATCTGAATAAAAATACAACTGTATCGTAATGCAATTTCCCTTTTAAAGTAAGACGCTTTAAAATTTAGTTTCCATTTGTCAGGTTTTCACTATGTTTGCGCCGAAATTTTCTTTTGAACAGGAACAGCAGTTTTTCTTGGATATCCAGCAATCTATTGAAAATAAAAGTTTTGAACGGCTGATTCTTAGTCAGTACAAGGGTGATCTGGCAGATCTGGAAAAGATGACTTTTCGCATGATTGAGTTGCAGGGACAGCCAACCTTGACTTGCCTGTATCACCACACCACTCAGGACATCACCAAAAACTATGTAATGGATGAGGGGCTGGAGAAAATAGCAGAATTATTGGCGCAGTCTAAACAGGCAAATTTATTTACACTCAATCAGGATATTCAACTGAAGAAAAATAAAAAGAAAGCCATGCTCAATATCCAGAAAAAACAGGCTTCTGCAACCAAAGTGGAACAGCATCAGCATAATCGGGAAAAACAACGTTATGTGCAACAACACAGCCCATTCCTGAAGCATCTAGGTATTACCGATGAAAAAGGGCAGATCATTCCAAGCATGGCGCGTAAGTGGAAACAGATTAATAAGTTCATTGAAATCTTTTCCAATGCCTATGAACAGATTGATGCCTCACAGCAAGAGTTGAACATTGTCGATTTTGGTTCAGGCAAGGGCTATTTAACCTTTGCCTTGTATGACTATTTGCAGGCACAAGACAAGATACCATTGATTACTGGCGTTGAACTGCGTTCCAATCTGGTGGAGTTCTGCCAAAATGTGGCTGATCAGGTCGGATATCATCATCTCGATTTTTTTGAGGGTGATGTACGCAGTTATCAACCTGATGAGCGAGGATTAAATGAAGCATCGCTTTATCCGAGCGCAAGACGAGAACCTCGTTCGAGTGACTTGGATGTGATGATTGCCCTGCATGCCTGTGACATTGCAACTGACTTTGCCATTCATACTGGGATTCGTCTCAATGCTTCCATGATTATGTGTGCGCCGTGTTGCCATAAGGAATTAAGACCACAACTCAAGAGCCCAGATGTATTGCAACCCATGCTCCAGTTCGGGATTCATGCAGGCCAGCAGGCAGAAATGCTGACCGATACCCTACGAGCCTTATTGCTAAAGGCATACGGTTATGAAACCAAGGTATTTGAATTTGTGGCATTGGAACATACCAGCAAAAACAAGATGATTCTGGCAACCAAGCGCAAGGATATTCAACAGCCTGACCCAAACATCATGCAGCAGATTCAGGCCTTAAAAGCCATGTATGGCATTGAAAAACAAAGTCTGGAATTGTTGTTGCAGGATCAAATGCCAGTCGAAAATCTGGGTTGCAAGTGTTAGGCGTGTTGAGATCGGTATGTTAAGCGTTGAAAATGGCGATTGGGATCAATTGCAGCAAGATGCCAGAATGATTCGGGAACAGGTGTTTATTGTCGAACAAAATATTCCTGAACAGGATGAGTGGGATGATCAGGATGCAATTTCACAGCATTTTGTGGTTTATGATTGTGATCAACCTGTAGCCACAGCGCGTCTATTGCAAAACAACAGTGTTGGGCGTGTGGCAGTTATGCAGGAGTATCGGGGGCAGGGCATTGGAAGAATGATTATGTTGGATATCATTCACTATGCACAACAGCAATATCGTCCATTCCTCAAACTGTCATCACAGGTTCATGCCATTTCATTTTATGAAAAACTTGGTTTTGTCACGCAAGGCGATCCGTATGATGAATGTGGCATTCCGCATATTGAAATGATGATGCCACTTATACAATAAGTGTTATAGATTAATGGATTGAACTTAAACTCTATAATTTCTGGTGTCAAATTTTAGGTATGCTAGCCCAATTCAATCATTCGTGGTGCTGATGGGATTGTTCAACCACTTCTGAAGCGGGGGAAGTGTTTTCAGCCTGTTGTTTTTGTTGCTGTGCCTTACGTTGCGCACCTGGCATATAGTCAGGTTCCTGGCTCATCGCCAAATAAAAAAAAGTGAGGAAAATGGTGCTGAGTACACCCACAATGATGACAAACTTCCATCCCAATACGGTTTCACTTGAATCTTTTTATGGAGATGGTTGATTACTCATAATAAATTCCAAAAATAAACAAAAAGTAAAACCAGATTCTGCGCCTTTTTAGCCTAGGTTGCCAAGTGAAAACGCAGAATTGTTTATGGTGAATTAAAGCTTGTGCCAGTCCTCAATTGCCTTTAATCCAGTTTCCAGACCCACATCATAACTATAACGTATTTTCGCTCTGTTCTTGGAGAGTCGCCCAGCCATGTTCTTTAAATCAGGAGGACACACCTCCAGAATTTTCTGCTCTGCTGGTGAGCGTACAAATTCGACGGAATCGTTATAGCGTTGTGTTCTGGTTAATAAGCTTTGGGCAAAACCACGTTGTTGCTTAAACAGATATTTGGCAAGGAGCTGGTCACCTTTGCTGCTGGTCTTGTGATAATTTTGCGGGCGTGTCCGTAGCACCATCAGTTTGCAAACCTCATGCTGCTGTGCTGCCCAGTGCACGGGCAATGCATCTGCAACACCACCATCAAAGTAGGGTTCACCAAATATGTCAACCGCCTGTCGGGTCAGTACAGGAATGGAGCTGGATGCCTTCAATCCATCGAGGATATTGTCCTTAGAGGCCTTGATATAGGTTGCCTCACCTGAAATGGCATGGGTGAGCACCATATAAAACTCTGGATGATTGGCAAATAAATGTGCCTGATTGAGCGGATGTTCCTGTTCAACCACATCCCACATCCATTTTAAGTCGAGCAGGTCGCCACCTTTAAAAAAGCGGCCATAATGGATGAATTCAGGGCGGAGTGAGTGATCTAGATAGATTTGCAGGGTGCGGCCCTGTTGTGCGGCGAGGTAGTTGGCAACATTGGTAGAACCTGAGGAGACACCGACACAGAGGTCAAAGGGATTAAATTGTTGCTGTAAAAATGCATCCAGAACACCGCTGGTGAATGCGCCACGCATTCCACCACCTTCAACGACCAGTGCCTGACGATTTTGCTGAAGCATTGAACATCTCGAATATCATGATGAATCCCTGTTTAACACGGATTCATCATGAGCAACAATAACACTTTAGTGCTGGTGTTGATGTGTTTCAGTATTGCCTGTTTCGGTGGTCATGGACGACTGTGACATTTCAGCCTGGGTTGCTGCTTTCTTCTGGTTCATTGGCATATAGTCCGCTTCATTATTCATGGCAAGGTAGAAAACCACCATAAAAATAAAACTTAAAATACAGGTGATGATCAGGGCTTTCCAACCCCAGGGAGATGTTTCAGGGCAGAGTTTTTCAGACATAGAATTTTCCTAAGGAGCGCAAATAAATAGCGTTATAGCATAAAAGTATGAGGAACTCATTGTGCAGATGTTAAGAGGCGGGCTAAAAATCGACTTTTGTCCAATATGGATTATGCTGTTGGATCATTAAAATCACCATAGTATTCAATACAATGAAGACAGATTCTTTCAAGGTGGATAATAGGCTGAGCAGGATTAGGGGTAAGGCGTGCACTTTGAAAGTGATAACAAGATTGATGAAAAACAGAATATGATGGAGAAAAAAATGATTTTGGATTCAACTGATACGGATGTTTTTGCAGCTGTTACACAGTTTTATGTGCGTTTAAGACGGGTCACTGGCCGTGTGGTCGATGTTCTTTATATGGTGGAAAATCAGGAATATGCCCAGCATTTGATTGACTACGCTAAAACGATAGACGATACGGAGTTGCAAGGTCATGTAAATCACCTCACCCAGTCTCTCAATATTGTTAAAGCACCTGTTCCCTTGGTCGAACAGCCAGAACCGACGGTGGCAAGACCTGTACCACAAAGAGTCTGGTTTTTAGGTTAATTCACCTGTTTAAAGCAACTCATAAAAATTAATCCTCCTCCCTTTTTGATAAGAGGGAGGAGGATTAATGTGTTTAGTTCGGAACAAGCGTATTATTTAAACACTTCACCTGATGTGGCATGTTTTTTAAGTAATTCAGGTGGGTTGAAACGCTCACCATATTGAGCAGCCAATTGTTCTGAACGCTGGAGAGATTTCTCAATGCCATTCTGGTTCAGGAACTGGATTGCGCCACCTGTCCATGGCGCAAAACCGATTCCAAAAATCGAACCGACATTGGCATCAATCACCGATTCCAGAACATTCTCTTCATAGCAGCGTAAAGTATCCAGTGCCTGAACATAGAGCAAGCGATCAATGATGTCCTGTTCAGAAACATCATGGTCTTTAGTCCAGCGGCTGAGTCCATCCCATAAATGTTTTTTACCATTTTCAGGATATTCATAGAAACCCGCACCCGCAGCCTTACCTTTACGGTTAAGTTCGTGGATCATGGTATGAACCACTTCATCCACAGGGGTTTTTGGTAGGTCTTTGCCCTCAGCCTGTAGGGCTTTACGGGTTTCGCTTGCCACGTGTTCAGTCAAAGTCAAAGAGACTTCATCCTGAATCGCCAATGGGCCGACTGGCATGCCTGCCTTGAGTGCCGCCATTTCAATCTTGGCTGGATGTACGCCTTCAGCAAGTAAACGCATGCCTTCCTGAATGAATGTACCAAACACACGACTGGTAAAGAAGCCGCGGCTGTCATTCACCACGATTGGCGTCTTGGCAATTTGCTGTACAAAGTCATAGGCTTTAGCCAAAGTTTTGGCCGAAGTCTCTTTGCCCTTGATAATTTCAACCAACTGCATTTTATCGACTGGACTAAAGAAGTGTAGGCCAATAAAGTTCTTGGCATCTTTACTTGCCGTCGCTAAACCCGTAATCGGTAAGGTTGAGGTGTTGGATGCAAAAATACCACCATCAGCTAGATACTGTTCAGCTTCCTGAGTCACTTTGGCTTTTAGTTCCTGATTCTCAAAAACAGCCTCAATGATCAGGTCGCAGCCCTGCAAATCTGCCGCATCAGCTGTTGCTGTAATCAGTGACAGCACTTGATCACGTTTTTCAGCGGTCATACGACCCTGAGAAACACGTTTATCCAGCAGCTTTTGCGAATAGGCTTTGCCTTTTTCGGCATTTTCCACTGATACATCTTTCAGTACCACAGCAATGCCCTTGATGGCAGTTGAATAGGCAATACCTGCACCCATCATACCTGCACCTAAAACACCTACTTTTGTAGCTTGCCATTTAGCAACATCAGCAGGGCGGCTCGCACCTGACTTGATCGCATTGAGACCATGCCAGAATGTACCAATCATGTTCTTGGAAATCTGACCCACGGTAAGCTGGGTAAAATAGCGTGATTCGATACGCAAAGCTGTATCAACATCAACCTGCGCACCCTCAACCGCTGCTGCCATGATTGCTTCAGGCGCTGGGTAGCAACCTTTGGTTTTATCACGCAGCATCGCTGGTGCAATCGCCAACACCTGAGCCACAGCAGGCGTTTTTGGATCACCACCTGGAATCTTGTAGCCTTTCACATCAAACGGCTGTTGCGATTTTGGATTGGCTTTTACCCATGCAATCGCTTTATCTAAAAGCTCTTGTTCATTCTCAGCGGTGTCATGTACCAAACCAAGCGATTTTGCCTTATCCACGCCAAACTGCTTGCCTTCCATCAGGAATGGAAACGCATTTTGGAGACCGAGCAGGCGTACCATACGCACGATACCGCCACCACCTGGCAGTAAGCCTAAAGTCACTTCTGGCAGACCAAACTTGGTTTTTGGATCATTAATCGCAATACGGTAATGACAGCCTAGGGCAATTTCCCAACCACCGCCAAGCGCTGTACCATTTAATGCGGCAACCACAGGCACGCCAAGCGTTTCAATGGTGCGCAAGTCACCTTTGAGCTTTTCAATCATCTTGAAAAATTCTGTGGCATGTTCGGGTTTAACCTGAATCAGTTCATCCAGATCGCCGCCTGCAAAGAATGTTTTCTTGGCTGAGCGGAAAATAACGCCTTTGAGATCAGTTTCAGCTTTCAGTTTTTGGCTGACCTCATCCAATGAGTCACGGAACTCCGCATTCATGGTGTTGGCAGACTGACCAGATGAATCAAGGGTAAGAATTACAATATTGTCAGCGTTTTTTTCGTATTTAATAGCGCTCATACATCATCGTCCTAAATTTATTTCTTAAAAACGCTGGCGAAGCAGAGCTTGCGAGGCGGAAATATTTGAAAAAAGCGCAGTTTACGCTGTGTAAATGAGCATTTTTGAAAGTGTTTCCAACGTGGCAAGATCAATGCAGCCAGTTTTTATACCAACTCAATGATGGTGGCAATCCCCATTCCACCGCCGACACACAACGTTGCCAGACCACGTTTCTTGCCCTGACGCTCCAACTCATCCAGCAATGTACCTAAAATCATGGCACCTGTTGCACCCAGTGGATGACCCATTGCAATCGCACCACCGTTGACATTGACTTTTTCGGCAGGAACATTCAGTTCATTGATAAAGCGCATCACCACGGCAGCAAATGCTTCATTCACTTCAAACAGGTCGATGTCATCAATGCTTAAGCCAGCCTTTTGCAGCGCCTTGCGTGCAGCAGGAGCAGGGCCTGTCAGCATGATGGTTGGGTCTGTACCGACCAATGCAGTTGCCAGCACTTTGGCACGTGGTTTCAAGCCTTGTTCCTTAACCGCTTTTTCAGACGCAAGCAGTACCACTGCCGCACCATCGACGATACCTGACGAGTTACCTGCATGATGCACATGGGTGATTTTTTGCGCTTCTGGATACTTCTGTAAGGCAACCGCATCAAAGCCCATTTGACCCATCATTTCAAAGCTGGCATTCAGTTTTGCCAAGCCCTCAACGGTAGTATTGCCCTTAATAAACTCATCTTTTTCTAAAATCATCACGCCTGAATGATCTTTCACAGGCACAACGGATTTATCAAAATGACCATTTGCCTGTGCCGCTGCCGCTTTTTGCTGTGAATTCACTGCAAAGGCATCCACATCAGCACGGCTATAACCATCTAAAGTCGCAATCAGGTCAGCACCAACACCTTGAGGAACAAAGGAAGACTTTAAGTTGGTTTCAGGATCAAGTGCCCACGGACCACCATCTGAACCCATTGGGATACGTGACATGGATTCCACACCACCCGCAACGACCAAATCTTCCCAGCCAGAACGGACTTTTTGTGCTGCCAAATTGACAGCTTCCAAACCAGATGCACAGAAACGGTTGATTTGCACCCCTGCAACATCATCATTCCAGCCAGCGGCAATGGCTGCGGTTTTGGCGATATCGCCGCCCTGATCAGCAATTGGTGTAACGCAACCCAGTACGATGTCATCGACTTTTGAGGTGTCGAGCTGGTGGCGTTGTTGTAATTCATTCAGTAATGTTGTGAGTAAAGTGATCGGTTTTACTTCATGTAATGAGCCGTCTTTTTTTCCTTTTCCGCGTGGTGTGCGAATGGCATCAATAATATAGGCCTCGCTCATAGCTGTTCCTTGTATTGCCTTGAATTAAAATCATTGTGCATCGAGTGTACTCAATTTAAGTGGCAGTGCAATGATGATAAACGTTGGCAAGTTTGATGTTTTTCGCCAATTGATCACTTGCCAAAAAAATGGCTTCATCAGTAAACTGGCCCGCTATAATTGAAGCAAGCATTTCAGATGAAATTCATTAATATTATTGGCACCACGGGCTCTGGTAAGTCTACACTTGCTCGAAAACTGGCACAAAAACGACAATTACACTATATCGAACTGGATGATTTGCTCTGGCTGGATGATTGGCAGGAATCATCAAATGAAGCCTTATTCTCCAAACTAAAAACAGCGATGGAGGATGCCACGTCAGGATGGGTATTGGATGGCCTTTATACCCGTACCGTTCCGATGATTATGCAACAGGTGGATACCGTGATTTGGCTGGATTATCCATTTCACATCAATCTATACCGTCTGACTAAACGCACTTTGGGACGTGTCATCAGCCGAAAAAAGTTGTGGGAAAATTCAAATAATCGGGAAAGTTTAAAATTGATGTTGTCTAAGGAATCAATTTTTGTCTGGTTAATCAAATCTTATCCTAAAAACCGCAACAAATATTTCGACCTCATGCACAATTCCGCTTATCAGCATATCCAATTTATTCGTCTGAATTCACCTAAACAGACTGAATCATTTTTAAAGCACGTTAAGGCAGTACAATGACACATATCAGAACAAAAGCCCTGTGTATTTTTCGACATCAGAATCGGGTTTTACTGGCTTATGGTTATGATCCGAGTAAGAATGAAACTTATTTAAGACCGATTGGCGGCGGAATTGAATTTGGTGAAACTTCTGTACAGGCAGTTGAAAGGGAAGTCTTGGAAGAAATTCATCAACAGATTATTCGCCCAAAACTGTTAGGTGTAGTGGAAAATTTATTTAGCTTTGATGGACAGCAGGGACATGAAATTGTTTTTATGTATGAGGCTGAATTTGCTGATTCGAAATTTTATCGACACGTGGAAATACAAGGCTGTGAAATGGATGGATCTATTTATACTGCCTGCTGGATGAGTCAAGAACAAATCGAAGTCAACCAATATCCTGTTTATCCTAAAGGGATAGAGCAATGGTTATTTACTGAATCGGCAGAATAGATAGCCTGAATTTTCAGACTATCGATATGCAGTGATTTATAAATGCTGTCCATGCAACTGACGATATAAACCAGGTGTAACGCCCGTCCATTTTTTAAAGGCACGGTGAAAGGTACTGGTTTCACTAAAGCCAACTTGTTGGGCGACATCCTCAAGGGTCAGGTTTGGTGTCAACAATAAGTGAATCGCAGCATCACGGCGCAGGGCATCTTTCACGCCTTGATAACTCTTGCCTTCCGCAGCCAAACGACGACGCAAGGTTTGCGGAGAAAGATACAGCATGGAGGCCACATCATTCAGTGTCGGCATTTCCTCACCAATCTGGCTCTTTAACACATCACGAATACGCGATGTGAGCGAGTTGGTGTTCTTGAATTTTACCAACAGTTGCGCTGGCGCAGCTTTTAAAAATTCCTCTAAGGTCTTTTCATCCTGACGGATTGGAAGATCAAGATAATCCGCAGCAAAAGTAATTTCGGTACGTGGTGCATCGAATTGCATGACAGGTGCAAAGAACAGCGCATCGTATTCATCAGCATGGTTGGGACGTGGATAGCCAAAATGGACACGTTCGAGTGGCAGGCGACGTTCAATCAGCCATGAAGCCAAACCATGCCAGATCATCAACATGCTTTCAGTGATGAAATGATCAGGATCAAGGGCTTTGGGAATATGTGGAACCAGACGGGCTTCATGCTTGTCGCGTTCCAGACTCACCGACCATTCATCGCCAAATAGTTTATAGAACTGGGAGGAGAGTTCTAGTGCCTGTCCAAGTGTCTTGGAGTGGATGATCAACTGGCACATGATAGCAAACGTACCGAGACGGCGTGGCTGGACATCAAAGCCCACGTGTTCGTCCTGCGTCACCATCCACAACATTTTAACGAAGCGGGTGTATTGCTCTGGGGAGATTCGGGCCTTGGGCTGGCGCAGCAATTCTGCTTCTATGCCGACATGAGAAAGTAATGTTTCCACGTCCATGCCGAGGCGTTTGACACCTGTTAAAGCCGCATTCACGAAGTGGATGCTGATCGTATCACGGCTCATATTGAATCCTTCAGTTTCTTTACTGTTCACGATAATTGACCTAAATAACCGTCTAAAATATCAAGTTGGGCAATTGACAAGAAAAATAATTGCTCATTCAGTACATGTTAAATTGCCGAAACTATCAAGGTAAATGGCTGAACATGACATTGTTTTTGTGTTTATCCAAACCTAGTATAAAAGAAAATTTAAACAAACTGAGTAAAAATTATTATGCCAACCGCTTTAAAGGGATTGAAAGTTCTGGATTTTTCAACGTTGTTACCTGGACCATTTGCCAGCATGTACCTTGCGGACATGGGTGCAGAAGTGATCCATGTTGAATCACCGACACGTCCAGACCTTGTGAGAATTATGCCACCCTATGCCAATGGACAGGCGACAGCCCATAGTTATTTAAACCGTAACAAGCAGTCGATTGCACTGGACCTGAAAGATGCGGTCAATATTGAAATGATCAGGAACAAGATTTCCGAGTTTGACATCCTGCTTGAACAGTTCCGTCCAGACGTGATGCGCCGTTTGGGTTTGGACTATGACACGCTGGCAGAGATCAATCCACGTTTAATCTACTGTTCAATTACAGGCTATGGTCAAACGGGCAATTATAAAGATCGGGCAGGGCACGACATTAACTATCTGGCACTGGCAGGGATTTCTGGTCATAGTGGCCGTCAGGACAGTGGCCCACCGCCATTGGGCATTCAGATTGCCGATGTTGCGGGTGGTTCGCTACACGCGGTGATTGGTATTCTGGCGGCCGTAGTCGAGCGCCAGCGTAGTGGTATGGGACAATATATTGATATTTCCATGACCGATTGTGTGGCCAGCCTCAACAGTATGGCGGCTTCTGCAAGTCTGGCAGGGCAAACCCCGCAGGGGCCTGAGCAGGGAATGCTGAATGGCGTCAGTTTCTATGATTATTATGAAACCAAAGATGGTCGCCATTTTTCTGTAGGCAGTCTGGAACCCCAGTTTATGGCAGGTTTGGCGACTGCGCTGGATTTACCAATCCTGTTGGCAAAAGGTGCATCTTTTGACCCTGAAGATCGTCAGGCAGTCAAACAGGCATTGCAGGACAAGTTTAAATCACAGGATTTTGCTGAATGGCAGCAGCTATTCCAAAGCCTTGATATTTGTGTCGAGCCTGTCTTAAGTTTGGATGAGGCACTGACCTCACCAATGGCGGAACAGCGTGGCTGGGTGGTTAATGTGCCATTATCTGAAAATTCAGAACAGACCGAGCCGCAGCTTGCTTGCCCAATCAAGTTCTCCCGTTCACAAATGAAATACAACTTTATTGGTCAGGGGCTTGGTGAGGGCAAGTGGTAGAAAATATGTGCATTTAATCATGAGGGTCTGTTGATATTTCAGCCATGCTTGCGTTATAGGCTAAAACAACTCAAACAAGGCATGAAACGCAGGCAATGGCGAGACCATTGTCAAGTTTCATAACGCAGTTTGGGGCAGTTTTAGCCATAACCCTTTGGGACAGGGACATTTTTTGCCGCTACTGCGTTATGCCTTATTCATTTAGAATAGCTAAATTTCATAAGTCATGCCTTGTATCGTCTAAAAAATGTCCTCTGTCGCAATGAGAGCTGAAAGCTCGCAAGGTGAAATGTCAACAGACCCTAACTGTTAAAATACTGTACATATCCTTAACATTTTGAATAAATCAATCCGTTCAAAATCAGCGTAACCTTTTATAACAAAAACATAAAAGGTTACGTAAACATGATAATCTCTCAATCATGGGTTGTTTCTTGTTTATCCGTTCTATCATTGAGTCTTTTTAGCCAATACACTCAGGCAGCCTCAGCATTTGACCCGAATGGTCAATGGCTGTTTGGGGATTGGAACGGTCAACGCACTGCGTTGCAAGAACAGGGTTACAACTTCTCTGCGGATTATACAGGTGAATTTGCAGGGGTTCTGGATTCCAAACAGCATTCCAGCCACGGCAGTGAATATACAGGACAACTGGCTTTAGGCACACACTTCAACCTCAATAAAATTCTGGGTTGGCAAGATACCGAAGCCCAGGTCACCGTGACTTATCGTGATGGACAATCGCTTTCCCAAACCGCAGATGGCCTACAGGGGCATTTAAGTTCTGCTCAGGAAGTCTGGGGGCGTGGTCAAACCTGGCGCTTAACTGATTTATGGATCAAGAAGAAATTTTTAGATCAAGCTTTAGATATTAAAGTCGGGCGTTTTGGTGAGGGTGAGGATTTCAACAGTTTTAACTGTGATTTCCAGAATCTGGCCTTATGTGGTTCACAAGTGGGTAACTGGGTCGGTGACCAATGGTATAACTGGCCTGTCAGCCAGTGGGCATTGCGGGTTAAATACAATCTCCAGCCAGACCTATATACACAAATCGGGGCTTATGAATATAACCCTGACAATTTGCAGCGTGGTAAGGGTTTCTATCTCAGCACTGATGGCTCAAAAGGCGCAATTATCCCCGCAGAGTTGGTATGGACACCTAAATTAGGATCACAGGCCCTTTCAGGTGAATACCGTGTTGGCTATTACTACAGCACGGCTGATGCAGCAGAAATTGCCAATCCTGCCAAGACTGGACACAAACAGGGCGGCTGGTTGACTGCCAAACAACAGCTTACAGGGGATGGTCAGTCAGATCGCGGTTTGACTGGTTTTGTCAATATCACTGTACATGATTCAAAAACTAACTCAGTCAAAGATATGCAAAATATCGGGGTGAGTTATAAGGGCTTGCTCGCCCAGCGTCCACAGGACGAGCTGGCGTTGGGTGTGGCTCGTATTCATGCCAATGACAAGGTCAATCCCTTACTCGATGAAGAATACAATACCGAATTGTACTACGGCATTCATGCGACCAACTGGCTGACAGTTCGACCAAATATTCAATATGTCCATCATGTCGGTGCGCTCAAAGATGGCGACAAGACCTGGGTGGGTGGAATCAAATTCCAGACAATTTTCTAATTCTACACTGGCAATGTTGCAGATGGAGTCAGGTCACTGGACGGCATCTGCAACATTGCCCTTGTAATTTGAACTCGACGATGAAGCGGATTGATCATTCGCCTCATTGATCTCTAAATACAAAAGATGCAAGGTGATCATATGAATCAATCTGCAAAATCTGGGCTTAGAACTTTGACGGTTATTATCCTTACTGTCATTGCACTATTCCTGCTCATTGGCGGTATCTGGCTCGCAGCAATTGGTGGGTCTTTTTATTATGTGATTGCAGGTGTGCTGTTGCTGGTGGTGGCAGTACAACTTTATAAACGTGCCTCAGGCCCATTATGGATATATGCCCTGCTGATGCTGGGCAGCATTATTTGGGGTGTCTGGGAAGTCGGCACCGATTTCTGGGCACTCGCACCACGGCTTGATATTTTAGGGATTCTGGGATTGTGGTTGCTGATTCCTGCGGTCACACGAGGCATTGATAACCTGACCTCAAGCAAGGTGGCACTGTCATCTACGCTGGCGATTGCGATTGTGGTGATGGTGTACTCAATCTTTAATGATCCACAGGAAATCAACGGAGTGATTCAAACCCCACAACCTGCACAGGCAAAAGCGGTGGATGGGGTTGCTCCTGAAGATTGGCCTGCATACGGGCGTAGTCAGGGCGGTGAGCGTTATTCGCCACTGACCCAGATTAATGACAAAAACGTCAAAGACCTGAAAGTGGCGTGGACATTCCGTACAGGTGATTTCAGAACGGATAATGATTCAGGTGAAACCACCAATCAGGTCACCCCCATCAAGATTGGCAACAATATGTTTATGTGTACGCCACACCAACATTTAATTGCCATCGACCCTGCCACAGGCAAGGAAAAATGGCGTTTTGATCCAAAACTCAAAACCGATAAAACGTTCCAGCATTTAACCTGTCGTGGGGTGATGTACTACGATGCGGCCAATACCACTGAGTTTGCCACCAGCTTGCAGACCAAGAAATCGGCCTCTACTGAATGTCCTCGTAAAGTCTTTGTACCTGTTAATGATGGCCGTTTAGTGGCGGTGAATGCAGATACAGGTAAGGCTTGTTCTGATTTCGGCCAGAATGGCGAAGTGAACCTACAGGAATTTATGCCTTACGCCTATCCAGGTGGTTATAACCCGACTTCACCAGGTGTGGTTTCTGGTACAACCGTGGTGATTGCGGGTTCTGTCACCGACAACTATTCTAATAAAGAGCCATCTGGCGTGATTCGTGGCTATGACGTGAACACGGGCAAATTATTGTGGGTGTTTGATACAGGTGCAGCCGATCCCAATGCCATGCCAGGTCAGGATACCACCTTTGTCAATAACTCTCCGAATGCATGGGCACCACTGGCTTATGATCCAAAACTGGACATTGTCTATGTACCAACAGGTGTGGGTACACCTGATATCTGGGGCGGGGACCGTACTGAGTTGAAAGAGCGTTATGCCAACTCGATGCTGGCGATCAATGCCAGCACAGGTAAGCTGGTGTGGCATTTCCAGACCACCCATCATGACTTGTGGGATATGGATGTACCATCCCAGCCATCTTTGGCAGATGTACAGGACAAATCAGGCCAGACCGTTCCAGCGATTTATGTACTGACCAAAACAGGGAATGCCTTTGTGTTGGATCGTCGTACAGGTCAGGCGATTGTGCCGATTAATGAAAGACCAGTGCCTCAAACTGTGAAATGGGGTCCTCAAACCAAGGGTGAACACTACTCAGCAACCCAGCCATTTTCTGACTTGAATCTGGCACCGAAAGACAAATTGACGGACAAGGATATGTGGGGCGCCACCATGTTTGACCAGTTGATGTGTCGTGTGAAATTCAAACGCCTGAACTACGATGGCATTTATACGCCGCCATCTGAAAATGGTACTCTGGTATTCCCTGGTAACCTCGGTGTGTTTGAATGGGGCGGTATGTCGGTGAATGCGGACCGTCAGGTCGCTGTAATGAACCCGATTGGCTTGCCATTTGTCAGCCGTTTAATTCCTGCCGATCCAAACCGTCCACAAACTGCCAAGGGTGCGGGGACGGAGCAAGGTGTACAGCCAATGTATGGCGTACCTTATGGGGTGGAGATCAGTCCATTCCTGTCGCCATTTGGATTGCCATGTAAACAGCCGAGCTGGGGCTTTGTCGCTGGGGTGGATTTAAAAACGCATCAGGTGGTCTGGAAAAAACGGATTGGTACCATCCGTGACAGCTTGCCAAATCTATTCCAATTGCCACCAGTGAAAATTGGTGTACCAGGATTGGGTGGCTCGATCTCAACTGCGGGGAATGTGATGTTTGTGGGAGCAACCCAGGATAACTACATCCGCGCATTTAATGTGACCAATGGTGACAAGTTATGGGAAGCACGTCTACCTGCGGGTGGACAGGCGACTCCAATGACCTATGAAATCAATGGCAAGCAATATGTGGTGATTATGGCGGGTGGACATGGTTCATTCGGCACCAAAATGGGTGATTATGTGGTTGCCTATGCATTGCCAGATAAGAAATAGTTTCATTTAGGCATGATGTTGAAAAGCCCAGATTCGTCTGGGCTTTTTCTTTTTGTGGTTTAAGACAGGCTTATCAATAAAACCGTTATTAAATATGCAAAAAAAGCATTTTGTTGATGAATAAAAGCTCGTTATGCTATCCGCCTTTATAATGAATGACTAGCCATACGCCATGTATTTATATACGGATTTCGATCAACAACTGATCAACCAACGTGTTGCCCAGTTCCGTGATCAAACAGAACGCTATTTAGCAGGAAAACTGACCGAAGACGAATATCGTCCATTACGTTTGCAAAATGGTTTGTACGTGCAACGTTATGCGCCGATGCTCCGTATCGCTGTGCCGTATGGCTTGATGAATACCAAACAACTCAGAAAAATTGCTGAGATTGCCACTGAATATGACCGTGGCTATGCTCATGTATCTACCCGCCAAAACATTCAGTTGAACTGGCCTGCATTGGAAAATGTACCAGATATCCTGGCTGAACTGGCAACTGTGCAAATGCATGCAGTTCAAACCTCTGGTAACTGTATCCGTAATACCACCACTGACCAGTTTGCAGGTGTGGTGGCAGGTGAGGTGGCAGACCCACGTCCAACCTGCGAATTGATTCGTCAGTGGAGTACGTTCCACCCTGAATTTGCATTCCTGCCACGTAAGTTCAAGATCGCCGTGTCTGCTTTGGAAGAAAAAGACCGTGCCGCAACAGCGTTCCATGATATCGGTGTGTATATCGTGCGCAATGAAGCGGGCGAAATGGGCTATAAAATCATGGTTGGTGGTGGCTTGGGCCGTACACCAATCATTGGTAGTGTGATCCGTGAATTTTTACCACGTGAAGATTTAATTGCTTATCTTGAAGCAACTTTACGTGTCTATAACTTGCATGGCCGTCGTGATAATAAATATAAAGCCCGTATCAAAATTTTAGTAAAAGCCTTAACGCCTGCCGTGTTTGCTGAAAAAGTTGAGGCTGAATTTGAATACACACGTGAAGCGTTAAAGATTCAGCCTGAAATCCTGAAAAAGCTGGATGAAGAATTTACACCATTCAACTATCAGGATTTGGAAGATCAGGATTTTTCAGCACTGTTTGCTGAACATCCAAAATTCAAACAATGGTTTAACGTCAACACCAATGCACATAAAGTCAAAGGCTATCGTATCGTCACGATTTCACTAAAACGTGCAGGCGTTGCTCCTGGTGACGTTACTACTGAAGAAATGAATTTGATTGCTGACTTGGCAGATAAATACACCTTTGGTGAGTTCCGTACCACACACGAACAAAACATTTCCTTGGTGGATGTGCCACAAAAAGACTTGTTTGAATTATGGCAAACACTTGAACATTACAACATGGCACGCGCGCATATCGGCTTTATTACCGATATTATTTGCTGCCCAGGCGGTGATTTCTGTTCATTGGCTAATGCGAAATCCATTCCAATTTCAGAAGCGATTAGTCGTCGTTTTGAAGATTTAGATACCATTTATAACTTGGGCGAACTTGACCTGAATATTTCAGGCTGTATGAATGCCTGTGGTCATCACCATGTTGGTAACATCGGTATTTTGGGTGTCGATAAGAAAGGTGCTGAGTTCTACCAGATCACTTTGGGCGGTCATGCTGATCATGATGCCTCTTTAGGTGATATCCTGGGGCCATCGTTTGCTGCGGATGCCGTTCCTGATGTGATTGAAGAAATCCTCAATACCTACCTTGACTTGCGTACTGAGGGTGAGCGTTTCATCGACACTTACCGCCGTGTTGGCATCCAGCCATTTAAGGAGCGTGCTTATGCTTAATACATCGCTACAAGTGCTTTCTAAAGATGGCACAATTGCAGACAATAGCTATCAAGTGATTGCTGAAGATGGTGTGATTCCTCAAGGTGATGTGGTGCTGACTACTGCACAGCTTGATCAGTTGACACTGGTACAAGGTAAAAAGGCTTTATATATCACGGTCAATGATTCACCTGAAACCCATCAATTTCCATTAAATGAACTGGATGCAATCTTCATTGAGTTTGCTGGTTTTGGTGATGGTCGTGGCTATTCTTTTGCTGCGTTATTACGCCGTCAGGGCTATCAGGGTGAATTACGTGCAGTGGGTGATGTGTTTAAGGATGTTTTAAATTATTTGAAACGTTCTGGCTTTGATACCTTTGTTGTCAAAGAGGGCAAGGACATTCACGAAGCGGCTGCTGGACTTAAGGATTTTACCCATCCTTATCAGGCTTCAACCGCAGTGCCACAAGCCAGTTATCAAACAGGTGCGTAAGTATCCTGAAAGCAAAAGCTGAACTACGGTTCAGCTTTTTTATTGATGATGATTGAATCCAATAAATTGAAGAACAACAATGTTGACACTGATTTCAAAAATAAATCCTGGGGTAATTTGGCTGTTATTCGCCATTGCAACTGATGTGCTTTCCACTTTTTATTCAGCCAAAGGCAATGGACTGGTCAATAAGCTTGATCAGGGCATCGCTTTGGTTCTCTATATCGTTTCTTTTACTTGTGCTGCCATCGCCTTGAAATATATGCAGGCGGGTATTCTCTATGTACTCTGGTCGGGAATTGGGGTAATCGCGACAGCCGCGTTGGCAAAGGTATTTCTAGGGCAGCACATTGATTTGGCAGGATGGATTGGAATTGGTTTTATTACCATGGGCTTAATGATTATTGCACAATATTCAAATATTGATGTTTAGAACTTCATCAAAAAATTATTTCGATGAAGTCTTTATTCTGTTATTTATATGCTTTCAAGCTGACAATTGACCATCCATTTTATCCCGAACTGATCGGTAAATGCACCGTAGAGTGCACCCCAGAAAGTTTTTTCCAGTTGCATTTCAATATGGCCATGTACTGAAAGCTGGTTAAATAAACGTCGTGCTTCCATTTCATCATATTCAAGATTAATCGAAATATAATGGTTATTTCCCAGCGTAAACACATTATTTGGTGCACAAAACTGATCGTTGACATCTGATCCCATAAGGACCGTAAATTCATTGATCGGTAAGGAAACGTGCAGGATTAAACTTTTATCCGCTTCAGACAGTATAACTTCCTCAGTTGGTGGCATGTCTCCATAGCGGCTAATCATGGCAAATTCACCGCCAAACACAGACTGGTAAAAAATGAATGCCTGTTCGGCCTGTCCTTTAAAATTTAGATAATGGTTGAGTTGCATTGGTATCTCCTTGTTGTTTTTTTATACACAGCATAACTTATCGGGATTTTTAGATGGGGTGCATTATTTTTTGTAAGTATGAAAATAAAAAATCCTGCATCAAGCAGGATTTTTATAGAAAAGAATGATATTTAGATCAATTCAATCGCAACAGCGGTCGCCTCACCACCGCCAATGCACAGCGCAGCAACGCCTTTCTTGCCACCCGTACGTTTAAGTGCATGAATCAGGGTCAAAATGATACGGGAACCTGTAGAACCAACTGGGTGTCCAAGAGCACAGGCACCACCATTGATATTGACTTTTTCTGCATCTAGTTTGAAATCATCAATTGGGCACATGGTGACCATGGCAAATGCTTCATTGATTTCCCAAAGGTCAACATCTTGCGCATCCCAGCCTGCTTTGTTCAAGACTTTCTGAATCGCACCTACAGGTGCAATGGTAAATTCAGATGGGTGTTGAGAGTTTGATGCTGTTGCAACGATTTTTGCCAAAGGTTGTAAGCCACGTTGAGTAGCCACATCACTGTTGGTAAGTACAAGTGCAGACGCGCCGTCAGAGATCGAACTGGCATTCGCCGCAGTAATGGTGCCATCTTTGGCAAAAGCTGGTTTTAAGCCTGGGATTTTATCCAGCTTGGCATTTAAAGGCTGTTCATCTTGGTCAACAACCACATCACCTTTACGGCTAGAGACGGTTACAGCAACGATTTCATCTTTAAAGTAACCTTCAGTAATGGCCTTTTGCGCACGTTGTAAAGAACGAATGGCAAAATCATCCATTTGCTCACGGGTATAACCACGCGTATTTGCCATATCCTGGGCAAACGAACCCATTAAGCGACCAGTTTCAGCATCTTCAAGTCCATCAAGGAACATATGGTCCTTAATTTCCCCATGACCCATACGGTAACCCGCACGTGCCTTTGGCAACACATAAGGTGCATTGGTCATGGATTCCATACCACCTGCAACCACGATTTCAGCACTGCCTGCCTTGATCATGTCAGCTGCCTGCATAACCGCTTTCATACCAGAGCCACACAGCTTGTTAATCGTCACAGCACCTGTAGAGTCAGGTAAACCTGCCTTACGCATTGCCTGACGGGCAGGGCCCTGCTTTAGGCCTGCTGGTAACACACAACCCATGATGACTTCTTCTACATCAGTTGGCTGTAGACCAGCACGGGCAATTGCTTCTTTAATTGTGATTGCACCCAGTTCTGGTGCAGTTGCAGTTGATAATGCACCTTGGAAGCCGCCCATTGCTGTACGAGCGCCATTGACAATTACGATGTCAGTCATTGTGTGTCTCCAGACTTATAATTTGCAGAGAATGTTCAAAACCTATGCAGTATAGTAAAAAAAAACAGTGAATAAAGTGTTTTATGTCGCCTAGCCTAGACTGAAGAGTTTTTTTAGCAGGTGGGTGTTTTCTCAAATCGAGGATGTCCCATCCGACCAATGACCAGTTTTGAATGATAATCCAGTGAATTGGAACAATAAATAAAGCTACCATTTGAAGCGAAAGGCAAGCCATTTTCCTGCTGAAAGACAATATATCGAGGTGAAGAACCAAAGCCTCTATAGCTGAGTGAACCATATTTATGATTAAGTGTGCTGGCAAATAACAAGGTTTCGCCATTATCACGTTGTCTATTCTTATTGCTATCTATAAAGCTAATAAAACCCTTATTCCAGTCATTATGACAACTCTCTAAATCCTGACTTGGGCAAATGATCACATTTTTATGGTAAATTTGTGCATCAGTCTTTGCCTTTTGTATGTTCATTGTGAGTATTCTAATACTATGACTTGATTCCCAAGAAGCTAGTAAATGGTGAAATGCTGGAATTGCGAAAGCGACTATGATGGATAAAACAGTCGTAGTCACCACTATTTCGGTTAAGGTAAAACCTAATGTTCTTTTCATGTGAAACCCAGTTAGTTTTTGTTTAAATATATAAATAACAAAGTGTTAAATTATGTTTTTTAAATTAAATAATGCACTAATCTATATTGAGGTCATTATCTAAATAGAAATGCTATGTAGCGAATAAATAAAAACTTGCGAACGATAATCGATTTCAACTTTATATGTGAATTGAAAATTTACTGAACTACAACGGAAATTGTAAGAAATTTTGTCAATAATTTACTAGGTTAAAGTTATCAAGCACTTGGAAAATTAATCAAGTGTTTGTATGATTCAAAGTTAAGTGAATAGCTTAAAAATAACACTGTAAGTCTTGGTGCTTATGAGTGGTCAAAAATTATAGGCTAAGCTTAACAACAAACAAATGTTATCTCTGGAGGATATCCATGAAATTGAGTCGTATTGCACTTGCTATGCTTGTTGCTGCCCCTTTAGCTGCTGCTAATGCGGGTGTAACAGTTACTCCATTATTACTCGGTTACACAATGCAAAGCACTGCACATAATAATGGTGGTGATCATCTAACAAACGGTCCTGAGCTTCAGGATGATCTATTTGTTGGTGCTGCGCTTGGTATTGAATTAACGCCTTGGTTAGGTTTTGAGGCTGAATACAACCAGGTTAAAGGTGATGTGGACGGCGCTACTCCTAACGCTGAATACAAACAACAACAAATTAACGGTAACTTCTACGCTACCACAGATTTGTTCACTAAAAACTATGACAGCAAAATCAAGCCATATGTATTATTAGGTGCAGGTCACTATAAATATACATTCGATGATACAGTTGGTCGTGCTGGTCGCGGTTTGAAAGAAGAAGGTACATTGGGTAATGCTGGTTTAGGTGTATTCTGGCGTTTAAATGATGCCTTGTCTCTTCGTACTGAAGCACGTAGTACTTATAATATTGATGAAGACTTCTGGAACTATACAGCACTTGCTGGTTTAAACGTTGTTCTTGGTGGTCACTTGAAACCTGCTGCACCAGTGGTGGAAGTTGCTCCTGTTGAACCAGTACCAGTACCTGTTCAGCCACAGCCACAAGAGTTGACTGAAGACCTTAATATGGAACTTCGTGTATTCTTTGATACCAACAAGTCAGACATCAAGCCTCAGTACAAGTCTGAAATTGCTAAAGTGGCAGAGAAATTGTCTGAATACCCGAATGCGACTGCTCGCATTGAAGGTCACACAGACAACACAGGTCCACGTAAGTTGAACGAACGTTTGTCTCTGGCTCGTGCTAACTCTGTTAAGTCTGCACTTGTTAATGAATACAACGTAAATGCATCTCGCTTGACAACTCAGGGCTTTGCCTGGGATCAACCGATTGCTGACAACAAGACTAAAGAAGGTCGTGCCATGAACCGTCGCGTATTTGCTGCGATTACTGGTAGCCGTACTGTTCTTGTACAACCTGGTCAACAGGCTCAGTAATTGAATCTTGGTGATATGAAAAGGCGGCTCAACTGAGTCGCTTTTTTTATTTCTAAGATTATTTATAATTGTGAGGTTAAATATTTATTGTTTTTAAAATTTACATAATTGACTCATTAACAGAACGAGGTGAAAAAATCTTGTTCTATATTTGAAAGAAATGTTGGAATTGTTTAGTCTTATTGAAAAGTTTTTGATATGTGATTAAAACCTTGATTAAAAAATGATAAACTTCATGCGCTAGAACAACGTTATATGAAAATTTACTTAGCTGCTATCTTAAGTGGGGGATAAGTATTTTTCGATAATCGAGGGCTAAATATTGCTAAATGCTTGGAAAATTGATCAAGTGTTTGTATGATTCAACGTGCAATGAATGGCTGAAAGTAGAACAAGACTTATCAGTGTTCAAAAAATTACTAGAGCAAGCTTAAATATTTTTTATCTTTGGAGGATATCCATGAAAATGAGTCGTATTGTACTTGCTATGCTGGCTGTAGCACCTTTTGTTGCTGCAAATGCAGGTGTCACAATTACCCCTTTAATGCTTGGTTATCACTGGTATCCAGAAGATACCCAAGACAAAATGCGTGATACTTTAACTGATCGTGATCCAAACGGCCTTGGCTGGACTGGTGGGAATGGTTCTGGTATCGCTTTACAAAGTGATTTACTTGTAGGTGCTGCAATTGGTGTTGAATTGACGCCATGGTTGCAGGCTGAGGTTGAGTACCAACAAACCAAAGCTGATGCTGGCCGTAAAGAAAGCGCTACTGAAAATGGTCAGCCATGGGATGCAAAACATCAGACTTTAAGCGGTAATTTAATTGCAACAGCTGATGTATTGACTGGTAACTATAACAGCAAAATCAAGCCATATGTTTTGGCTGGTGCTGGTTATTCAAAAATTACGGTTGATAACCCAGGTTTAGACCGCCGTTCTTACGACACGATTGGTAACCTAGGTGGTGGTGTGTTGTGGGAATTGAACGATGCCTTAACACTTCGTACTGAAGGTCGTGCAACTTATAACTTTGATAACAGTTGGTGGGAAGGCCAGGCTATGGCTGCTCTTCAAGTCGTTGTAGGTGGTCATTTGCGTCCAGCTGCACCAGTGGTAGAGGTTGCTCCAGTTGAACCTACACCAGTACCTGTTCAGCCACAGCCACAAGAGATGACTGAAGACCTTAACATGGAGCTTCGTGTATTCTTTGATACCAACAAGTCAGACATCAAGCCGCAGTACAAGTCTGAAATTGCGAAAGTGGCAGAGAAATTGGGTGAATTCCCGAATGCAACTGCCCGTATTGAAGGTCATACAGACAACACTGGTCCACGTAAGTTGAACGAGCGTTTGTCTCTGGCTCGTGCTAATTCTGTTAAATCTTCACTTGTGAATGAATACAATGTTGATGCATCTCGTTTGTCTACTCAAGGTTTCGCTTGGGATCAACCGATTGCAGACAACAAGACTAAAGAAGGTCGTGCTATGAACCGTCGCGTATTCGCTGCGATCACTGGTAGCCGTACTGTTGTTGTACAACCAGGTCAACAAGCTCAGTAATTGAGTCTTGATGATATGAAAGGGCGGCTCAATTGAGCCGCTTTTTTATTAGAGCCAATCAGTTTTGTTTAAAAACTTTTTGGTGTTTTTACGTTCTTTACGATGTTGAGCTTTCGGTTTTTCGCTTTCATGAATACCTCCCTTGTGAAGTAAGGGAGAGAGTGCAACAGGATTGCGAGCCTTAATTTTTGGCATATCTTTTAGTTTCATCGTGTTAACCTTTAATACATAAAATTTGTTTGAGTGTATGTATAATTTCAATCAGGTCAGACTGGTTTGCCATGACTTGATCAATGTCTTTGTATGCACTCGGAATTTCATCAATCACACCTGCATCTTTACGGCATTCAATGCCTTGGGTTTGCTGAATCAAATCATCCTGACTAAACAAGAGTTTCGCTTTGTTGCGGCTCATTTTTCGTCCTGCACCGTGCGAACAAGAGCAGAATGATTCAGGATTTGCCTTGCCTTTTACAATGTAAGAGCAAGCGCCCATTGAACCTGGGATGATACCGAGTTCATCCTGACCTGCCCGAATAGCGCCTTTACGGGTAATCAGTAGGTCTTCACCAAAGTGATTTTCCCGACTGACATAGTTATGATGGCAATTAATCGCTTCTTTGGTCATTTGAAAGGGCGGTAGAAGCGGGCGAATGGCTTCCAGAATCAGTCGCATCATTTCCCGACGATTCTCAAAAGCATAGTTTTGTGCCCATTCCACTGCTTCAACATAATCATTAAAATTGGCCGACCCCTCGGCAAAGTAGCTTAAATCCTTGTCAGGGACATGCCCAAAACGGTGCTGTGCTTCTTTCTTTGCCAGTTCGATAAAATAGGTGCCAATCACATTACCCAAGCCACGACTACCTGAATGCAGCATGATCCAGACATCCTGATTTTCATCCAGACATAGCTCAATAAAATGGTTGCCACCACCTAAAGTACCGAGTTGTTTTTGCCAGGTTGCATCAAACTTTCGCAGCATCCGAACCAAGCCTGGATGTTTTTGAATGATCGGCTGCAAGCGTTTTTCCAATGGAATAATGCTGGAAGCCTTGGCTTTGATTTGCTTGTGCAATTCAAAGCCGACAGGAACCTTGCGTTCAATTGCATGGCGTAAAGGTGCAAGATTGTCTGGTAATTGGGATGCTTTGAGGTTGAGTCGAACTGCATTCATGCCACAACCAATATCAACACCCACCGCCGCAGGAATAATCGCATGTTGGGTTGGAATCACGCTGCCAACGGTTGCCCCTTTACCCACATGCACGTCTGGCATCACCGCAATATGTGAATAAATAAATTGCAGTTGTGCCATTTTTTTAAGTTGTTCAATGCTGTCGCTATCAATGTCGTTGGTGAATATTTTCACTGGAACGCCATAGTGTGCTTCGGCATTGAGAATTTTTTGTATGCCCATTTTCTTATCTCGGTCATTTTAATTTTTCTGTCCGAATAGGCATAAAAAAACCTAGCGAATGCCAGGTCTAATAAAGCATTCGGACAAGTGATCAGCAGATTTGTCACTTGTCCGTGAGACGACAACGTGCCAAACCTTAGTAAGTTGTTCCTTGTAGTAATGGCATGATGTTGTCCTCCTATAAAATAGTGCCGTTGAAAATATGAGCGTGAATTCTACCCATATTTTCATAATGGTCAAGTAAAAAATGGTTTTTTATTCGCCCTCTTTCACATTCATGTCTTGGTAGGCAATCAGTTTGGTTTTATGTTTCCATTTATAGCCTAACCAAATGATCAGGAATAATGGAATGCTGATATAGGTTGACAGTAAGCCTAACCAGTCAATTTTGCCACCCAGAACGGCCTGATAATTTTGACCTAAGATAATGATTGAACACAGAATAAAAGCAAACCACGGTGCGAATGGGAAAAACTTGGCACGGTAGGCAAGGTCTTCGACTTTATAGCCCTGTGCTGTATAGCCTTTGCGGAAACGGTAATGTGAAATGGCAATGCCGAGCCAGACGATAAATCCGCACATGCCTGACATATTCAGCAACCAGTTAAATACCTGTTGCTCGCCAATAAAAGTGGTCAGGAAACAGAGGGCCGCAACGGCTGTGGTTGCATACAAGGCATTCATGGGAACGCCACGAGTATCCAGTTTGGAGAACCATTTTGGCGCACGCCCCTCTTTTGCCATATCAAACAGCATGCGGGTAGAGGAGTACATCCCAGAGTTACCCGCAGATAAAATCGCACTCAGAATTACTGCATTCATTAAGCCTGCGGCAAAGGCCAAGCCTGCTTTTTCATACAGTAAGGTAAAGGGTGAAAGGGCAATATTTTCACTTTCGGCTGCATGTAGCAACAGTGGATTGTCATAGCTGACCAATGTACCAATGATAAAAATACACAGGATATAGAACAGCAGGATGCGCCAGAAAATCTGTTTGATGGCCAATGGAATGGTTTTCTTTGGATCTTTGGATTCACCTGCGGCAACACCCACCATTTCAGTGCCCTGAAAAGAGAATCCCGCAATCATGGCGACTCCGACCAAAGCTTGTAGGCCACCCACAAAAGGCGCATCCCCCTTGGTCCAGTTGCTCCATACCGATACATCAGGTGTAAGCATGATTTTTACAATCATGGCAATCCCAATGATGATAAAGACGATAATCGCAACCACTTTAATCATGGAAAACCAGAATTCGCTTTCACCAAAGCCTTTGACCGTCATGGCATTAATGCCAAAAATCACGGCAAGGAAAATTGCGCTCCAGTAAAAACCTGCAATCTCAGGAAACCAGAATTTCATAATGAACTGTACTGCAACCAATTCAAAAGCGACAGTAATTGCCCAGTTATACCAGTAGTTCCAGCCCAGTGCGAAGCCAAAACCCTCTTCAACATAGCGGCTGCCATAGGTAAAGAATGCACCAGAGCTTGGGTTATGGGTGGCAAGCTCTCCCAGACTGGTCATCAGGAAATAAATCATGATCCCGATTAGGGCGTATGCCAATAACGCACCACCTGGACCTGCGGTGGCAATGGTAGAACCCGAAGCAAGGAATAAGCCTGTGCCAATTGAACCGCCAATGGCAATCATATTGAGGTGGCGTGCCCCAAGCTTACGCTGGAGATGTTGGGGAGCAGATGTATCGCTCATAAAAATTCCTTAAACTGTTTATTTTGCACAGGCATATAACACTTTGAATCCTTGTTGATCCGCTTTAACTGTACATTGACCAAAGCTTTGCTCAATCAGTGGCGGATAGTTCAGGAATCGATTGGCGACAATCCATAGCTCGCCTGAGCTATTCAGGTGAGATTTGGCAAGCTGGCACAGTGCTTCACTGGCATGGTAATTGGTCTGGATACCCTGATGGAAAGGCGGATTGCTGACAATGGTATCCAGCTCTTTGGGCGCATCGGCAAAACCTGTGACAGGCTGAAGGTGAAGCTGGGTTAAATTTAAACCGTTTTGTTGAAAGGTCAGTTCAGTTGAGCGTAATGCAAATGCATCAACATCCAGTGCAAAAATTTGTTGGTTTGGATTAAGTTTGGATAGATAAGCACTGATCACACCCGCACCGCAACCGAAGTCGGCAATCTTGCCTGATTTTATTTGATTCAGGTAAGGCAATAATACGGCTGTACCGACATCTAAATGGTCCTGGCTAAATACACCAGGTAGGGCAGTGATTTCTAGCTGGTCTTGTCCAACCTGAATGCTATAGCTTTTAATCCAATGTTCAAGTGGCTTTAATTGCCCAGTTTTTTCGATGATCATCTGCCAAAGTTGACAATGACGTGCGCTGTCAAGTTTCAGGGTTTTACCGTATTGCTGCAATTGTTTGGCAGCACGTTCCACACCGCCCTTTTTCTCACCGACAAGGAAAACAGACTGTCCCTGTGTTAAATAGCTGGTCACCACATGCAGAATATAATTCAGCAACTCTTTTGATTTAGGTACAAAAATAATCACCTGATCAAAGCTTGCCTGAGGAAATTCAACTGAAAAATGTGAGTTGATTCCTACATTGAGAAAAGCTTGATGGTCGGCATAATTCCAGGTCCAGACAGAGGCTGGAACTTGGCTAGGTAAATTCTTGGCAAGCTGATCATTTGGGGCATTGATCAATAGCACTTGCCCATTTAAATAATCCTGTTGTCGTAAAACAACTTCACTACGTGGATCCATTTTGATCTCTCATCAAAAACAAAGCCCAGTAGTAAAACTGGGCAGTGCGATTGCCAGATGGTTATTTGTGCGTTTCAGGTAAAACAATATTTAAAATCAAGGCTGCCAGTCCACCTGTTGCCACGCCTGAACTAAAGATGTTTTTAAATAGTTCAGGTAGGTGCTCCAGAATCTGCGGCACTTGTGCCACACCTAAACCCAGTGCAAGGGAAATGGCAATAATCAATAATGCGCGGCGGTCTAGCTGGATGCTGGCAAGGATATTGATTCCAGACGCAGCAACAGCACCGAACATCACCATCACCGCACCACCAAGCACAGCTTGAGGTACAGCTTGAATTACCGCCGCAACAGCAGGGAACAGACCTAAAATAACCAGCAGGATGGCAATCCAGATCCCGACATAACGGCTTGCCACACCTGTCAGTTGAATGACACCGTTGTTTTGAGCAAACACAGAACTTGGGAATGTATTGAAAATACCCGCCAGAAATGAGTTCGCACCATTGACCAATACACCACCCTTAATTCGTTGCATCCAAATTGGACCATCAACAGGCTGATTGGAAATTTTACTGGTGGCGGTGACATCACCAATCGCTTCCAGTGAAGTGACCAAATAGATAAATGCCATTGGAATAAACAGGCTCCATGAAAAGCTTAATCCAAAATGCATTGGGGTTGGAATCTGGATCAGTGGCGCATCCTGTAACACAGAAAAGTTTAAATGTCCCATAAATCCAGCAAGGATATAACCAATGACCAAAGCAATTAAAATTGCTGAACTTTTCACCCAAATTATACGGATACGATTGAGTAGAATAATAATTCCCAGCACGGTACAGGACATGATGAGGTTATCTGCATTGGCAAAGGTATTGTCCTGCATCGCAGTATAACCACCGCCCATGCTGATCAAACCCTCTTTAATCAAGGTTAAGCCAATCAGCAGAACCACAATGCCTGTCACAAGTGGGGTAATCAGCTTTTTAACCCAGGGTAGAATTCTGGAGACACCCATTTCAATGAATGAACCCGCAATCACCACGCCAAAAATGGCTGCCATCACCTGTTCAACTGGTGTGCCTGCTGCAACCATGGCACTGCCAATCCCAATGATGGGGCCAATAAAATTAAAGCTGGTACCTTGGACAATCAGCAATCCTGCACCAAATGGTCCAACTTTTTTGCACTGTAAAAAGGTCGCAATCCCTGAAATAATCAATGACATGGACAGGATCATGTTGGTGTCTTCGCGGGACACGCCAAGTGCCAGACAGATCAATAAACCTGGGGTTACGATAGGCACCAGGATTGCCAAAAGATGCTGTAATGCGGCTAAAAATGCAACAAAAGGTTTCGGTTGATCATTTAGTCCATAGACCAGATCAAGCGGTTGCTGGGGTTGGGAATTCGACATGGGAGTATAAAAAAGCGATAAGCATTAGTGGAATATTCTAATAGAGTTGGCCTACTTTACCAACGATTCTGTAACGTTTCGTCAGAAAAAAAGCACTCTGTCAATAAACTGTCACTACTAAAGTTTAGGATTCTTCTGTATAATTTGCCCTCAAATTTAAAGCGTATCGAATTTTACATGTCAGATATTAAAACTCTCCGTAACATTGCCATTATTGCGCACGTCGATCATGGTAAAACGACTCTTGTAGACAAACTTTTACAACAATCAGGTGCTCTTGGCGATCGCGCAGGCGAGATTGAACGTGTTATGGATTCTAACGCGCTTGAGTCTGAACGTGGTATTACTATTCTTGCAAAAAACACTGCAATCAAATGGTTAGATGCACGTACCAACACCGAATATCGCATCAACATCGTTGACACCCCAGGACACGCCGACTTCGGTGGTGAAGTGGAACGTGTAATGTCGATGGTTGACTGCGTATTGCTTCTTGTTGACTCTCAAGAAGGGCCTATGCCGCAAACTCGTTTCGTAACGCAAAAAGCGTTCGCACGTGGTTTGAAGCCAATCGTGATTATTAACAAAGTTGACAAGCCAAGTGCTCGTTGTGATTGGGTTATTGATCAGGTATTTGATTTGTTTGATAACTTGGGTGCAACTGATGAGCAATTGGATTTCCCAATCGTTTATGCTTCAGGTCTTCGTGGTGTTGCAGGTCCATCACCAGAGGAACTAGCTGATGATATGACACCATTGTTCCAAACCATTGTCGATATCGTTGAACCACCAGCCGTTGATGTTGATGGTCCATTCCAGATGCAGATTTCATCACTTGACTATAACAGCTTCGTTGGTGTTATCGGTGTTGGTCGTATTCAACGTGGTTCAGTGAAATTGAATACGCAAGTCACTGTAATTGATAAAGAAGGTAAGACACGTAATGGTCGTATCCTTAAAATTATGGGTTACCACGGTTTAGAGCGTGTTGATGTTGAATCTGCATCAGCAGGCGATATCATCTGTATTACAGGTATTGATGCACTCAATATTTCTGACACGATTTGTGATCCGAAAAATGTTGAAGCTTTACCACCATTGTCTGTAGATGAACCTACAGTTTCGATGACATTCCAGGTGAACAACTCACCATTTGCGGGTAAAGAAGGTAAGTTCGTGACTTCACGTAATATTCGTGAACGTCTTGACCGTGAATTGATTCACAACGTAGCACTTCGTGTTGAAGATACTGATAGTCCAGACCGTTTCAAGGTTTCTGGTCGTGGTGAACTTCACCTTTCAGTATTGATTGAAAACATGCGTCGTGAAGGCTTCGAGATGGGTGTTTCTCGTCCACAAGTCATCATGAAAGAAATTGATGGCGAAAGACAAGAGCCATTTGAAAATGTAACGTTTGACGTTGAAGAACAACACCAAGGTTCTGTAATGGAACAAATGGGCTTCCGTAAAGGTGAGATGACCAATATGGAAGTTGACGGTAAAGGCCGTATCCGTATTGAAGCTACTGTTCCTTCACGTGGTTTGATTGGTTTCCGTTCTGAATTCTTAACCATGACTTCTGGTACAGGGATTATGACATCAAGCTTCTCACATTACGGTCCAGCAAAAGCAGGTACTGTGGCGAAGCGTCAAAACGGTGTGTTGATCTCTATGGTTCAAGGGACCTGCTTGGGCTATGCATTATTTACACTTCAAGACCGTGGTCGTTTATTTGCTAAACCACAGCTTGAAGTATATGAAGGCATGATCATCGGTATTAACTCCCGTTCAGACGATATGGTTGTTAACCCAACTAAAGCGAAACAGCTCACCAATGTCCGTGCATCTGGTACTGATGAAGCATTGACTTTAACACCTGCAATGGAATATACGCTTGAACAAGCGCTTGAATTCATTGAAGATGATGAGCTAGTTGAAGTAACACCAAAATCAATTCGTATTCGTAAGCGTTACTTGACTGAAAACGAACGTAAGCGTAACCGTGATAAATAATTTTTCTTAACTGAAAAAGAAAAAACCGCTAATTCTGTTTAGCGGTTTTTTATTATATAAAATAAATGAATACCTCATGCTTAAGTTCATATTTTTATTAAAATAAAATATGTTGTTAAAGTGTGAAATAACTTTATTTTTTTCAGAATAATATTAAATTATCAACATTATGATGAATAACTATGCCTATGTAATAAACAATGCAAAAGTAGGTGCGATCATGTCAACTCTGGAGAGTTATAGATGAGTATTATTAAAGAATTTAAAGAGTTTGCCATTAAGGGCAACATGATGGATTTAGCGATAGGTGTCATCATTGGTGGCGCTTTTGGTAAAATCATCGATTCACTGGTCAAGGATATCATCATGCCTGTGATCTCATGGATCCTGGGTGGGGAAGTGGACTATACCAATTGGTTCTTGGTATTGGGAGATAACCCAAATAACATTACCACGCTGAAAGCAGCTCAAGATGCAGGACTTAATGTATTTGCCTATGGTAGCTTCCTGACGATCTTGATTAACTTCTTGCTGTTAGCCTGGGTTGTGTTCTTGTTGGTGAAAGTGATGAACCGTATTCGTAAACAAGAAGAAGTCGCTCCTGAACCAGTAGCAACGCCAGAAGATATTCAATTGTTACGTGAAATCCGTGATGAATTGAAAAAACAGGGTTAAATGGTTTTGAATAAAAAACGGTGCTTGATTGCACCGTTTTTCAATGCTGTAAATATTAAATTACCTCATTTCAAAAATATAACGTTCAGCAGCTTCTAGAAAGAGTGGATACTGCTCAGATGGAAAGTTGACTTTTAATGCTGTACGAATACCTTTTAAGTCAGGAAATAATGTTTCTACCTCTTTAAAAATCGCCTTTGTATCTGAGAAAATCGAATAGTCATTTAAAACTATTTCGATTTCATCCATATCTTCACATTTTTTAAATGGAATAATGATTGTAGTTTGATTATCATGTTGTTGTTGAATGATTTTCTCTAAGAAATCAGTTTGATCTTGAAATAAGATTGCTTCTTGAGAACGGAATACAGACCATTCATTTAGTTCAAGATCGCCAAACGTTAAAGGTTCACCCATAAATCTGCGTTGATCACGTATGGCTTGTCCTTGATGAAAGAGCGTAAAATATTCATCTTGTCCATATTCATCATCCCAATCAGAGATACCTAAAATAAAACGTAGATCAGGATATTTTTGACTAAATGCGATTAAATGTTCATCCGCATTATACCATTTGGCTTCTTGTTCGGTCTGACCGTCTAAACTAATCGCTCTCGCCATTTCTTTGTGTGGATCAATATCACAATCATCAAACAGTTGTTGAATGATCTTTTGTTTTTCTCGAACTGAAAGATACTCATCTCTTACAATGCCTAAACGATAACGGCTATAAGTCCCCATGATATTTTCCCTTAAACTTTAAAATGATGATTATTATAAAAATAGCTTTGATTAAAGTTATTTTGTGCTTTGAATATAGCAAGAATAAAAATTACTGTGTAGTATCCAAAATGACTTTATTTGATTGTAAGCGTCATTTTGTGACGTACTATTTTTGTCGGAATCCTCAATGAATCAGCTCTTTGTTTACGGTACTTTATGCCCAAATCGGGAAAATGCACATATTTTGGGTAGAATCGGTGGAGATTGGCAGAAAGCTTATGTACGTGGAACGGTTCATATTTTAGATTGGGGTCCAGATAAGGGTTTACCCGCAATTATTCTGAGTAATAAAGATCCATTGGTTGAAGGTTATTTGTTTAGCACTGAAAAATTAGAACAAAACTGGCAAATGCTGGATGACTTTGAGGGGGTGCAATATAAAAGAGTACAAGTTAAAACCATTCTGAATTCTGGTGAGATTGTACAAGCATGGACTTATGTCATGAATGAGCAGATATAGAACAATCATTCACGGTAAAAGAAAAGCTTTAGTGAAAACCCTCCATACGGAATTTAATTTCAACCAGATGAAAGCCAAATTGGCTTTTAATTGGACCGTGTAAGACCCTCTCCGCGGCAGTAAAGACCAGTTTGTCGATCACAGGAACAAGCTGCCCTTTTTTCACTTCACCGAGTTCACCACCGCGTTTTGCTGAGTTGCATGTTGAATATTGCTTGGCGATTTTCGCAAAGTCCGCGCCAGAATGAATCCGCTTTTTCAGTTGTTCTGCCAAGTCTTTATCCTTGACCAGAATATGCCGAACAATTGCAGTCTGCATAAATCACTCTCCTTGAGCCAGCATTGAAATATCTAAGCTTTCTTATTTAAGGGTTGGCACTGTGGGCAGAACACACTGGCGCGTTGTCCCAACTTTAAATTCTCCAGCGTGGTTTCGCAGTTGACACACATTTCACCTGCACGACCATAAGCAAGCAGCGTTTGTTGGAAATAACCATTTTCGCCCATCGCATTACTATAGTCACGTAAAGTTGAACCGCCAAGATCAATCGCTTGTTTTAGGATGCGCTTGACCTCAATCACCAACTTTTCAACTTGTGCCTGGGTTAAAGTTGAAGCAGGTTGTGCAGGATGAACTCCAATATTGAATAGACTTTCAGTTGCGTAAATATTACCAACACCTACCACCACATGATTATCCATAAGCGCAATTTTAATACCTACATTCTTCTTATTTAGCTTTTCTAACAAATAAGTCGCATTAAAATCTTCACTTAAAGGTTCTGGACCAAGCGTGTCAATAAGCTTGGACTGTTTGTCCTGATCTAGCCAAAGAATACAACCAAAACGACGTGGATCATGATAGCGCAGTTGAATATCTTCAAAATCAATAATTAAATGATCATGTTTCCGCAATTCGTCACTGGGTTGGCACAAGCGAAAACTACCTGACATGCCTAAATGCCAAAGCATTTGATCCTGTTCAAATTCAGCCAGAATATATTTGGAGCGGCGTGAAAGCATTGTTAAACGCTGCCCAACCAATTTCTGAATATCATCAGGAATTTTCCAGCGTAAGCTTGCATTTAATACTTTAACTGCTAAAACACTTTGGTCGAGTAAAGGCAGTAAACTCGTCTTGGTGGTTTCAACTTCTGGAAGTTCGGGCATGATGTGCTCAAGTTGTTTCAACAACAATACAATGAGGGCAAATGTTTTACTTACAATAATATCGACCTTTAATTTTATTTGCTAAGGTTGATAAATACTAGTTTTTGATCATTTTATTGAATCCCAATGAGATAAGATCAATATTAAAATAATCCATGCTTGTCTTTGAAAATTGCTTTCTTATATTTTAGGTCCATAAGGAATTTCTATGCCTTTAATTAAACTGAATTTTTTATACGGTTGTGTTGCGGTAAGTATGGGGTTGAATAGCTCCTTGGTATGGGCTGCTAAAGTTGATATAGAGACACAGCCAATACAGCAACTTATCCCAATTAAAGTCGAGGCAACCCGTACCAATACCACCTATATGGAAACACCAGCTTCAATTTTCCGTATTGAAAGCCCTAAAGCAGATCAATTTGCCCAAGTCAACTTGACTGAACTGGTCAAAGGGATTCCAAGTGTTCAGTTGCGCAACCGAGAGAACTACGCGCAGGATTTACAACTCTCAATGCGTGGTTTTGGTGCCCGTTCTACTTTTGGGGTGAGGGGAATCCGTTTATATACCGATGGTATTCCTGCAACCATGCCTGATGGGCAGGGGCAGACTTCTAATATTGACCTGAGCAGCCTCGATCATCTTGAAATTTTAACTGGGCCATTTTCTTCCCTGTACGGAAACTCATCGGGTGGCGCAATTCTGGCAACGACCAAAGAAGGGCAAGGTAAAGATTCTATTGAAATGAGTTATGCTGGGGGCAGTCATCATAAAAATCGTGCAGGTTTGATACTACAAGGAGGGACGGACAAGCAAAATGAGCCGAGTTATATCATTAGTTCGTCTTATTTTGATACTGATGGTTTCCGTGACCATAGCGGTGCCAATAAAACCTTAAATAATGCCAAACTGACATGGAATCTGGATGATGGCAGCAAGATTAACTGGGTCACTAATTACGTCAATATTGATGCTGCTGATCCAGGTGGCCTAACTCGAGCAGAGTGGGAGAACAATCCCAAACAAGTTGCAAAAAATGTCATGGATTATAATGCGCGTAAAAAAATTGACCAGACCCAGACTGGTGTGACATGGTCAAAGCCAATCAATGATCAAAATGAACTTTATGCCATGGCTTATGTCGGACAGCGGCAAGTCATTCAATATCAATCTATTCCTGATATGGTTCAAAAAAATCCCAATACACCTTATCAGGCGGGTGGGGTGATTGATTTTAAACGTGACTACTATGGAACTGATTTTCGATGGACGGGTAAGGATTTACTTCCCAAAACCCAATTTACTGCTGGTGTTTCTATAGACGCCATGAATGAAGATCGACAGGGTTTCCAAAATTTTAATGATCAGGGTGATAAAGGGATTGTGGGTGCTTTGCGCCGAGATGAGCGAAATACTTTATGGAATGTTGATCCTTATCTACAAGCATCATGGTCATTCCTACCAAAAATGCGTTTAGATACGGGAGTGCGCTACAGTAACGTACATTACAAATCCAAAGATCGTTATATCGTTGGTCTAAATGGTGATAATAGCGGTAAAACGACCTATGAAGAAATTTTGCCATCTGTCGCTTTAAGTTGGCAGATTGTTCCACTGACTTTGGTCTATGCCAGTTATACCAAAGGTTTTGAAACACCAACGTTCACTGAAATGGCATACCCTGCACAGGGTGGTGGAGCAAGTACTTTAGATTTAAAGCCATCCAAAAGTGATAACTATGAAGTTGGCCTAAAATCTTCAAATAGATGTGGTGATTTTAACCTCGCTACTTTTTATATCGACACTCAAGATGACATTGTTGCAGCAGAAAATATGGGTGGACGTGCAACCTACCGTAATGCTAATAAAACCTTACGCAAAGGTGCAGAGTTAAGCTGGAATAAAAAATTATGGAAAGATTTGAGCATCAATACGAGCTATGCGTATTTAGATGCAAAGTTTGATACGAAAGTTCCGAAATTAGGAAATGTTGCAGAAATTCCAGCAAACAATCTCATTCCAGGAATTGCTAAAAATCAAGCTTTTATTGGAGTTACATGGCAGCCTGAACTGGGTTTTTATGCTGGTGTTGATACCCACTATATGGATAAAGTCTATGTGAATGACATCAATAGTGATTCAGCAGCAAGCTATACCATTGCCTCTGTTTATACGGGTTATGTAAGGAAATATGTCGATTGGAGTGTCAATGGTTTTGTTCGGATAGATAACCTGTTCGATAAAAACTATATTGGTTCAGTCATTGTTAATGAAGGGAACAGTCGATTTTTTGAGCCTGCTGATGGGCGTAACCTAAGTGTGGGAATGAGAGTCAGCAAGCAGTTTTAATTCAAATAGAAATAACCCTCTTATTTTTAATAGAATATAAGAGGGTTTTTCATTATTTTTTAGAGGTTGCTGGAGCAAACTTTTTAGCAGCGATTGCTTTTTCAACTTCGGCTAATGCTTCTTTGGCATTTGGAAAATTTTGTGCTGCCAATGCACTAAATATTTTTTGAGCTTCAGGAAGGTTTTGGTCAATAATTCCACCGTTTGCTAGCATATTACCTAAAACCATAAGTGATGGCGCATAGCCTTTTTTCGCTAAGTCTTTTAAGCTTTCTACAGCTTGTAGTTGCATAATCGGATTTTTATTTTTTACACCAATACCAAGATCATAAATTGCTTTAAGGTTTTTTGCTGGGTAATAATCTTTGCGTAGCAAAGGCAGTAAGCGTTGAATAGCAATTTGATCATATTCGGGTTTGCCCTGTTTAAACAACAAATCTGCAAACTCAACAGTTGCTTCCTCAGAACCCTGAACGGAAGCTTTGTCTAAAAATTCCTTGTATTTTTGAGCATCTTTAGGGAGGCCTAAATTCCCTTTATGATAGGCTTGTGCCAAGATAAAGCTGGCCTTACCAAATCCTTTGTTGGAGGCATCTTGATAATATTGCAAAGCTTTTTTTTCATCTTTAACTGTGCCTTGCCCTATTTGGGTCATGTAGCCCACATTATAAATTGCTTGGGCATTGCCTGTATTTGCTAGGCGCTGCATTTCCTGAAATGCTTCAGGATAATTCTTTGCTTCATAAAGTTGAGTGGCTTTTGCAAAGACATCTGGAGCTGCTGAGGTTTTATTATCGGCTGCAAATACCGAATGGCTTGCAACCATGATTAGACTGGCAATGAGCAACTTTTTCATCTTTATTTTCCTTTCATGTAAATCTGCCGCAATCCTTTGTTGTTGGCAGAAAACAATGTTGTGACCAAAATAAGTGTAAGATTTTCGCATAAAATGTAAATGGAAATTTTGTATTTCAATATTTATGGGTAAATATATCTTGGGTTTGTAGTATTTTGAAATATATAAATTATTTTAAAATACTGATAAAGAAAAATGTGAATACATCATGTGGAAATGGTTAAACTACTGTTAATTTATGCATTTATTTAGATTGCTCAGCTGAGTTTAGTAATTGTTCAATTTGTTCTGCATTTTGTGGCATACCAGCAATCCGAGTACCATTTTTCAAAAATAGGGTAGGTGTTCCATTGATTTGTAGACTTTTTCCCAGAATTAGATTCTTCTGAATTGGGGTAGTGCATTGTCCTGAATTTTTTGGAGCTTTACGATGTAGCATATAATCCTCCCAAGCTTCATATTGGTTTTTAGCACACCAGATTTTGTTGGCAACTTCCTCAGCCTGAGGGTGCAGGGTTTTTAACGGGAACGGAAATAAATAGACAGTCACATTATCAATGGAGGTCATATACTGTTCCAGTTTTTGACAATAAGGGCAGTCGGGGTCTGTAAATATGTAAAGTGTACGTTTACCATCACCCTTAACATATCGAATAGCTTGCTCTAATGGCAATTGTTTAACATCAATTTTATTGAGCTCAATTAAACGCTCTTCGGTTAGATTTTTTTGGTTTTTTGGATCGACCAGTTGACCAATAAACAGGTATTTTGCCTCTTCATTGGTATATATCAAACGTCCACCTGCGTAGACTTCATAAAGTCCTGATATTGGTGAGGGAGTCACTGATCGAATCGAGAGTTCTGGATAGTTGGTCTTGAGGTTTTGTTCAATTGTTTGGATATCAGCATGTGCTGTTGATAAAGTGATGAGGCCAAACGTAATCGCAGATAATAAAGTTTTGATCATTATTTTCATTGCAAATTGAAATTGATAAGTATGACGAAACAATAGCGCCCATTTGAATATTGGGCAATCCTATCGCATAAAAATTATTGAGGTCTCGCCACATCACCATTTAAAGCTTCTGGTAAATCTAAAACGGTTAGATGAAGTTCTTCCAGAGCAGTTGGTTTGGCAATTACCAAAGCCAAATAGCCCTCTTCAAGAGCGATACTATTGACCACCTCCACATCCTTATTCAGTTGGGTTGCAGGAGTGGGTACAGCATCATTGCCTTGAATCAAATGCAACCAGTGTTTAGGTTTTGCCTTAAACCATAGACGCGCCACAATTTCCTGTCCTAGGTAACAACCTTTATCAAAATGCACACCATCTCGTTGATGCAGACGCAGTTCCTGTGGCTGGAACAGATGTTCAGTTGCTTGGGTAATCCATGCTTGTCCAGACTGAATGGCTTGTATTTGCCATGCATTTATATCTGTTTCTGTTGAAGAAAACGCGGTATGGTTGCCTATAACACTTGGAAAAACTTGACCAATTTCTTCTAGCTTCATTTTTGAAAAGGCACCAAACTTTTTAATGTGTTTGGAAAACTCTTCTGCCTGATCCTGAGTTGTCACCAGTTCAAAACTCTCTGGATTTAATCTTTTGATCCATAGGCCAAAATGAATACGCCCTTTCAAATCACAAATAGCGGTGTAGCGACTTTCATTTTCTGGCAGGCGTTCAGCATGAACAGTCACCTGGCCTTGTAGGAATTTTTGTGCATCTACACCATTTAAGCTAAAAGCAGTAAAAGCAAGCTGACTCATTGATTCATCCTAAGGCTGTGTTCTAGTCATTAAAATATAGGGGTTTATTTTGCGCTATTTTTCACAAAAAAACAGCTTTAGATTCTGCTTATTTATGACAGAATGGGCAACCAAAGTCATTGCAACCATTGATTCATGGTGATGACAAATATAACAAGAGTGATAAACAATGATGGAGAATAAAAATGACAGGTACAGTTAAATTACATCGAGTATTCAAGGCCCCACCAGAGCGTGTCTTTAAAGCTTTCCTGGTTCCAGATGCATTGGCGAAATGGATGGCACCTCATGGTTTTACCGCGAAAGTACATCATTTTGATCCTCAGGTTGGTGGGACTTATAAGATGTCATTTACCAATTTTTCTACCAATCGTTCCCATGCATTTAGTGGAACTTATGTAGAAATTATTGAAAATGAGTTGCTACGTTATACTGACCAATTCGAAGATCCCAATTTGCCAGGGCAGATTCAAGTCACCATCCAATTTAAGGCAGTGCTGGTTGGAACTGAGATCAATATTACCCAAGAGGGAATACCTGATGTGATTCCTGTGGAAGCCTGTTATTTGGGATGGCAGGAATCCTTATATTTATTGGGATTATTGGTGGAAGCTGAAATTCCTGATGAATAAAATGAATGATTGATAAAATTTCAGTAATACAGATTTTATGTAGTTGGGGAAAAGAAAATGACAGAAATCAGCCTGCAACAACGTGAACAGCTGGCACGTATTGCCATGTGTACAGAACTGGAAAATCAACAGGCAGGAGAAAGTGTTGAGTTGTTTATTCGACACCATCTGGAAGAAATTGAGCCAGAATACTGGCAAGAACATTTTGCAACAGCTACCCCTACGGTCTTACAGGTTTTGGATGCTTTGATACTGATTTCGCAATGGGGAGATGATAGTGAAAAGCTGGACTTTACCTTGGCTGATGATGTGACAGATTATGTTATTTGTGTCAGTTTCGATTCCAAAGGGCAGGTCATCGATATTTCAATGGAAAGTTAGCCGATTGAAAAAGAGAAGAATATGCCTATACAAATCAAGCGTATTTATGAGGATGTTGCAGAGACTGATGGTAAGCGCATTCTGGTTGATCGTCTATGGCCCAGAGGGGTTTCAAAAGAGCGGGCACATTTAGACCTCTGGTTAAAAGAAATTGCGCCCTCTACAGAATTGAGAAAAGAATTCAATCATCAAGCTGAGCATTGGCTTTCTTTTCAGCAAAAGTATTATCAGGAACTGGACTCTAATCCTCATGTGAACGAATTAAGGGAAATGGAGAGGCATGAAATGCTGACCCTGCTTTATGCGGCAAAAGACCCCAAAATTAACCATGCATTGGTGCTGAAAAACTATGTGTTGAGAAAGAAAATCGAAACATGAAAGACAAGGGTACTTCAAATAATAAAAACTAAAATTTTGCAAAAAGCATTCAATCTCGCATAATAATGCTTTTGAGATTTTTTATGTCTTTTCCAAATTGCCCACAATGCCAATCAGAATATACCTATCAAGATGGCGAATTATTGATCTGCCCTGAATGTTCACATGAGTGGAAGCAGAGTGAGGGACAGGCTTCAGAACAACAGGAAATCATTAAAGATGCCAATGGTAATGTGTTGGCGGATGGTGACAGTGTTACGGTCATTAAAGACCTAAAAATTAAAGGTTCCTCATCAGTGGTGAAAGTTGGTACGAAAGTAAAGACCATCCGTTTAATTGCTGATGCGAGTGATGGTCATAATATTGACTGTAAGATTGATGGGATTGGTGCCATGAAACTAAAATCCGAGTTTGTCAAAAAGGCTTAATGCAATTGGCTTATGGAGGAGCATAAAAATGCTCCTTTTTTATATGTGTAAGTTACCAAAATTGAACAAAAAATAGTCTTTTTAATGCGGGTTGCCTGATCTATATTATTATTGTTGAGATGAGATAAAGAACACAAATAACTCAAAAATAGAGGTTTTTATGGCAGGATGGTTCGAGCTAAGCCAGGCAAGTGATGGTCAATATCGTTTTGTGTTAAAGGCGGGGAATAGTGAACCCATTTTAAACAGTGAACTATATAAAACCAAGGCAGCCGCAATGAATGGAATTGCTTCAGTACAAAAAAATAGCCCAGATGATGCACGTTATGAACGACTGACATCAAAAAATGATAAACCTTACTTTAACTTGAAAGCGGCAAATCATCAGGTTATTGGTAATAGCCAACTTTATGCCAGTGAGCAGTCCCGAGATAAGGGTATTGAATCCGTTAAAAATAATGGTCCATCAGAAACAATCAAGGACTTAACTGTCTAAGTATAAAAAAGCCGTTTAAATCGAAACGGCTTTCTTATTATTGCAGGGTTTTATCAACCTACTAATTTTGCAAGCAACTCATCTTTGCTGAGGTTGCTGGCTTCCGCATCACGGCGACCCTTGTATTCAAAAGTGCCTGCATCCAGACCTTTCTCACCGATAACGATACGGTGAGGAATTCCCATCAGTTCAAGGTCAGAGAATTTCACACCTGGACGTTCATTACGGTCATCTAATAACACATCATAACCCTGTGCTTGCAACTCTGCATAAAGTGCCTCAGCAGCCTCTAAGGTGCGTGGTGATTTATGCGCATTCATTGGCACAATTGCGACTTCGAAAGGTGCAATTGCCTGAGGCCAGATAATACCCTTGTCGTCATAGTTCTGTTCAATGGCAGCGGCAACCACACGGGTCACACCAATACCATAACAACCCATGGTGACTGTAAATGGCTTGCCATCTTCACCCAGAACCTTACAGCCCAGCGCTTCAGAATATTTGGTGCCTAACTGGAAGATATGGCCCACTTCAATACCACGTTTGATGAGTAGTGTACCTTTACCATCTGGGGATGGATCACCTTCAACCACATTACGCAGATCATAGACCTCAGTAAACTGTGCATCGCGTTGCCAGTTGACACCTGTGGCATGTTTGTCAGCTTCATTTGCACCTGCAATAAAGTCAGACAATACCGATGCCGCACGATCCACAATTACGGTTAAACCTTTTTCCAGTAAACCTTGAGGACCAATAAAACCAGTCTTCAATCCCAGTGCACTGATTTGCTCTTCAGTAGCAAAGCTAAGTGGAGCAGCAATTAATGGATGCTTCTCAGCCTTAATTTCATTAAGTTCATGATCGCCTCTCAGGAATAGGGCAATCACAGGAGTGTTGTCATTTTCATCAACCTGACCCTGAACCAGTAAAGCCTTAACCGATTGTTTGGCATCAGCGTTCAGGAACTGGCAAACCTCTGCAATGGTTTTCTGGTTGGGTGTGTCAACAATTGCCAATGCTTGAGCTGGTGCCGCACGTTCGCCGACCAGAATGGCTTCGGCTTTTTCCATGTTGGCTGCATAGTCAGACTCAGTTGAGAAAATCACATCATCTTCACCACTTGAAGCAAGTACATGAAATTCATGCGAGCTTGAACCACCAATTGAGCCAGTATCTGCTTCCACAGGGCGGAAATCCAGACCAAGACGAGTAAAGATACGGCAGTAAGTGTCGTACATCACGTCATAGGTTTCTTGTAATGAGGCCTGATCTGCATGGAATGAATAGGCATCTTTCATGATGAATTCACGGGAACGCATCACACCAAAACGTGGACGAATTTCATCACGGAATTTGGTTTGAATCTGATAAAAATTAACAGGCAACTGCTTATAGCTTTTTAGCTCGTTACGTGCCAAATCGGTAATCACTTCCTCATGCGTTGGACCCAGTACAAAAGGATTGTCATGACGATCCTTAAAGCGTAACAGTTCTGGGCCATACTGCTCAAAACGTCCAGACTCCTCCCACAACGCCGCAGGCTGGGTCACTGGCATAAACACTTCCAGAGCGCCCGAACGATTCATTTCCTCACGGACAATGGCATCCACTTTCTTTAAGACACGCGTTCCCATGGGCAACCAAGAGTATAAGCCAGAAGCGAGTTTACGAATCATCCCCGCACGTAACATGAGCTGGTGTGAAATGACTTCAGCATCATTTGGGGTTTCTCTTAACGTTGCAAATAAAAAGCGGCTTGCGCGCATGGAAACAATCCTAAAGTTAAGTGTGATTGAAAAAAGCTGCAACAGTGGCGGAAAATATCTCTCCACTTGTGAGTTTTGGCATTATGCCATGAATCATGGAATTTCGGGAAAAGTAAAGTGGGGCAATTCAATGCAAATGATCAAAATGAGAATGAAGTGTTTGAAAATAAATATTTAATTAGGGACGGGAAGATGGCGTATGAGGGAGATCATTTTGCTCAAGTCTGCTTAGGCGGTTAATGATATCCGTATAATCGGTTTCTGTTCTGCTATAGGCATTACGCAAACTTTCCACCGTTTTTTTCACGCGCTCAATATTTTTGACGTTATTTTCTAAATTATTTTTGAGCTGGGCGGGGAGAGGCTCACCTTTGCGGTAATATTCCATTTCCTGACGTTTAAAGCCGATCTTGTCCTGTTGCAGCTGTTGCAACTGCTCCTGTTGGTAGTTTAGCTGTTTTTTTAGGTTGGCCAGAATCTGGTCCCTTTTCGCAGCCGCAATCTTACTGTTGCCATAAGCACGTTTGAGTTTCAGATCCTGTTCGCGCTGACGTGCCAATGATTCCCGACGTGTGGACTGCTGAATATCCTGGGTGGCATTATAAGGCTGGTTGCGCTTGATCACCTGCATGTTGCGGTCAAGCGCCTCATAGCCATAACGGATATGTTCTGGAGTGACAGAGGTGCTTACATTGGCAATGCCATTCTTGTCATAGTAGCGATACCAGACTGCTCGGGGTTGCTCCGTGGCCGCAAAACTTGAGCCATAAACAAGGAACATTAAAAGAAATGTACAAATGCAATTACGAGTTATCGTTGTAAAGTGACGAATGCGGAAACCGCACTTTAACGAACCAGTCATTACATTCCCCGTAAAAAAGTTAACTAAATCACTTATTTTTAAATAATAATCACTTGTATATTAGTAGCTATTTGTACAATTAAAAATAGTTAGTATACAAAAAATTTAGGAATTTACTCAAAAGTGTGCGCTACTTGTTATTGTTAAGGAAAACTGATAGGTTGGTTCAAAAAACTTCGTTGATAATGCAAGTAAAGATATGTTAAAAATATCAACTAATCTGTATAAAACAAATTAAACCAAGCATAATTTGTATTGAGTGAATGGGGCAGGACAATTAAATGGAAGATAAATTTCAAAATTTGAAAGTAATGGTGATTGACGATTCAAAAACGATTCGCCGTACAGCCGAGACTTTGTTGCAACGAGAAGGCTGTGAAGTCATTACGGCGGTCGATGGTTTTGAAGCATTATCAAAAATTGCGGAAGCAAATCCAGATATCGTTTTCGTTGATATCATGATGCCACGCCTGGACGGTTATCAGACCTGTGCATTGATTAAGAACTCTTTAAACTACCAAAATATTCCAGTGATTATGTTGTCAAGCAAAGACGGTTTGTTTGATCAGGCTAAAGGGCGTGTTGTGGGGTCGGATGAATATTTAACCAAGCCATTCAGTAAAGATGAGCTGTTAAGTGCGATTCGTAACCACGTTAGCGCATAAAATTAAATTGAGGAAAAAATGGCTCGTATTCTTATAGTAGATGATTCACCTACTGAAACATTTCGTTTTAGAGAAATTTTAACTAAGCACGGTTATGAAGTTTTAGAAGCGACCAATGGGGCTGACGGTGTTACCATGGCGCAGGCAGAATTGCCAGATTTGGTCCTCATGGATGTGGTGATGCCAGGGATGAATGGCTTTCAGGCAACACGCCAGATTAGCAAGGGTAAAGACACACAGCATATCCCTGTTGTGATCGTAAGTACGAAAGACCAGGCGACAGACCGCGTATGGGGTAAACGTCAGGGGGCTTGCGACTATTTGACCAAGCCAATTGATGAACAGCAACTTATCGATGTGATTAAACAACTGTTAAGTTAACCAATACGAGCCTTTTCATTACTCAATACGGGATAGGGTATGGCAGCAAATGGATTTATCGAATTGCTTCGCTTATCCAAGCGGGGCAATAAACAATATGCTTCAACTCAGAATGAAGTCAGCCGATGGTCTGGTATCGCTTTTGAAATGTTGGGGCAATATTTTGTTGCACCATTGGGGGAAATTTCGGAGGTGATCTATCCGCCGAAATATACCCCTGTTCCAAATACTCAGGCATGGGTACGTGGCTTGGCAAATATTCGTGGGCGATTGCTTTCAGTTTCTGATTTAAGTCAGTTTATTTCAGGACAACGGAGTCAGTTTTCACCAACACAAAAAGTGATATGTATTAGCCATCAAGATCATTATGTAGGACTGGTTGTTGACCAGGTTCTGGGGATTCAGCACTTTAACAAGAAAAGTTTCTTTTCTCAAAATGCTGAACTCGACAGTAAGTTAAAAGACTACTGTCAGGGTTACTTTCACCAGCATAATCAGCAATGGCATGTGTTTTTACTGAGTCGGTTGTTGAAAAATCCTCAATACATGAATGCATCAATAAAATTTATAAACTAATTTGTACGCTACGGAAGATAAACGCGTATTCAGGGGAGAAGCTGATATGGGCTTTAAACTCAAAAAGAAAAATGGTGGCGATAGCGCTGGTTTGAAGAAAGGCGGAGCGTTTCTGGAGAATATCCGAACGCAACTGGATCAATTTTCCCGTTTGTTCGGTGAAACAGAAAAATCCAAACCGATTATCTATCGTGCTTTAATTGCTTTGGCCCTTGCAGTCATCCTCTTAATTTACCTATTTGTGAGCGTACCACGTTCCAACCAATTGACCCGTAGTCTGGGTGAATTACGTCTGTTGTCGCAAATGATCTCGCGTCAGGCAACAGAAGCAACCGCATCTGGTACACCAGAAGCGATGAAAAGTCTGGTTGAGTCGGAGAAGCAGTTTGCTGAAAACCTTGACACCGTTGAAAGTGTCTATGGTAAAGGTTCTGATGAGTATAAAAAGGTTAACGAGCTTTGGGGGAATGTCTCCAAGAACATTGAGCTGATCGCATCTCAACAAAAAATCATTAACCAGCTTTATGATACAAACATCTCGATCAGTGAAACGATTCCTGAAATTCAGGCTGAATATAACCTGATGGTTGACCAGATGGTTCGTGAAAACATGCCAAGTAGTCAGGTAATTATCACGAAAAACCAGGTGTTCATCGCAGAGCGTATTTTACGTTCAATCAACTCGGTATTGGTGGGTACAGACAATTCGAGTGTTTCTGCGAATGACTTTGGTGCGGATATTGATACCTTTGGTGTTTACCTCAATGCACAGCTCAATGGTAGCTCTGAACTGGGCGTTGACCGTATCACCTCACCAGATCTACGTGAGTCTGTAGACAGTATTAAGTCTGACTATGACGCTGTCTTGAAATCAGCGGCGGCAACGGTTCTACAAAACGCGAACCAGATTGTTCGTGTACGTCAGGCATCTTCACAAATCTTCTCTCAATCTGATGCCTTATTGACTTCATTGAATGAGTTGTCGAAAAAAGCTGAGGGTGGCTGGGGTAATGTTATTGCAGGTATCGTGTTAATTGCTGCATTGGGCTTATTGGTGTTCTCTGCACTACAATTACTTGCTTTGCGTAGTAATACGGATAAAGAGCGTGTAACACGTCTGCAAGACGAATATGACCGTAACCAAAACGCGATTTTACGTTTACTGGATGAAATCGCCGATTTGGCGGACGGTGACTTGCGTTCTTATGCAACAGTATCGGAAGACTTCACAGGTGCAATTGCGGACTCGATTAACTTCGCGATTGACCAGTTGCGTGACCTTGTATCCCGAATCACGGATACTTCACAGGAAGTTGCACGCTATACCCAGGATACTCAGGATATTACCAACCAGTTGGCAGAGGCATCTGAACACCAGGCACAAGAAATTGCAGGTGCGTCAGCGGCGATGAACGAAATGGCATTGTCAATTGACCAGGTATCTGCAAACGCATCTGAGTCTGCTGAGGTGGCACAGCGTTCTGTGCAAATTGCATCAAATGGTGCGGAAGTTGTAAACCGTTCGATTGAGGGGATGGACCACATTCGTGAGCAGATTCAGGAAACATCAAAACGTATTAAACGTTTGGGTGAGTCTTCTCAGGAAATTGGTAACATCGTTTCCCTGATCAACGATATTGCCGACCAGACGAACATTCTGGCTTTAAACGCTGCAATTCAGGCATCCATGGCTGGTGAAGCGGGCCGTGGTTTCGCGGTTGTAGCCGATGAGGTACAGCGTCTAGCGGAACGTTCAGCATCAGCAACCAAGCAGATTGAAGGACTGGTAAAAACCATTCAAACCGATACCAACGAAGCTGTTATCTCAATGGAACAAACGACTTCCGAGGTTGTGCGTGGTGCCAATCTGGCAAAAGATGCGGGTATTGCACTGGATGAGATTCAAACGGTATCAGGTGACCTGGCAAAACTGATTGCGAGCATTTCTGATGCAGCAAAACTTCAGTCTGCGTCAGCAAGTCATATTGCAACCACCATGAATGTTGTACAGGAAATTACTTCACAGACCACCACAGCAACGTTTGATACAGCACGTTCGGTTTCTGAACTGGCAAACATGGCTGAATCATTACGTGAATCAGTAACTGACTTTAAGTTACCTGAGTAAGCAGCATTGGAAAGACAGAGTGGGGCGCTGTCTTTCCTATTTAGAGATGTAGAATATCTCAACAAGGTGGTGGTGGAATGCAACGACATCTTGTGTGATAGATACACGTAATTTTTACCCACAACTGGTGGATAAAAACGAAAGAAGCAGCTATGAAACAAATATTAAAAACGTTAGTTGAAACGATGACGCTTCCTGAAGATAGCTATCTTGAACAAGATGCCGAGATTCTTGAGATTTTTATTGAAGAATTGGATGAAATCTTTGTTGAATTAGAACCTTTGTTGGTTCAATGGACGGAACAACCTCATCAACAGGATGTGCTTACAGATGTGCGTCGCCATTTCCATACCCTCAAGGGTTCTGGAAGAATGGTAGGTGCGAAATCCTCTGGTGAGTTGGCTTGGACGGTTGAAGACACTTTAAATCGCGTGATTTCGGGAACTGTTTCCCTGAACACGGAAATTCAACGCTATGTTCAGGCGGTTTTCAATATTTACCGTTTTAAGCTTTCACATGATTTTAAAGCGGTTCAAAAACATTTGATTGATTTAAAACCACTGGTTTTATTGGGGCAGCAACTACAACAACAGCAAAGCCCAGAGCCTGCACTTTATGAGCTATTAAACCTTGCAAACACTTTAACACATGATGATGTTCAGACGGGTCTTGAGTTGATTGATGGTGTTGAGGATGCCATTGATGACACAATTGTGGCTGATCAGGTGCAACAGGATATTGAAACTGAGCAGGATGAAGTGCTTGCCAAGGAAACCTTGGCCATCTTCCTGGAAGAGTCAGAAGATCATCTTACGGCTATTGATCAGTTCCTGTTGAACGAGCGTCCAAATAATGACCACTACAATACCTTGATCAGGGCTTTACATACCCTTCGTGGTAGTTCCTCAATGGCGCATGTGGATCAGGTATTTGAAGCAAGTTCTAAAGTTGAAAACCTGTTTAAGACCTTGTTGCAGGATGAACTGGATTCCAGTTCTGATGAAACCGCATTGCTCACCCATTACGCCCAGTTTGTTCGTGATTACCTACATACCTTAAGGCAGCAGGGTGCGAAACAGAAACTGGATGAGATTTATGACACATTCAATGTGGCATGGGATAGCTATGACTTCCAGCTAGAAGAAAAACATGGTGAGGCAATACGACCACAGGGTCTGGTTTCTGAATTACTAGAATTAAATATTAATGATTTACTGGATGTGGAATTTGATTTTGAAAAACGTGCCCGAAATGAATTCCCTCAATATATCCAGCTATTAAGTCATCAGGCGGAAATTCTGTTACAGCATACGCATCATCATGCCACGATTGGGATGTATCAATATACCAGCCTATTGCGTTCAAGCTATCAGGACCTGATTTTTAAACCAAGTCTGTTGAATCTTGATTATGCGTTTGAGTTGTATCATCAGGTGCACCAACAGTTTATTCAGTTGTTTGATACCTTGGCTGCTGGACAGCGTGTCACCTTAACCAAGGCACATGAACGTGTCCTGAATGAATTAAGTTCATTTACCCAGCAGAATATTGAGTTTCTGGAACAGGCTTCCACAGATGTTGTGGATGCTGTGCCTGAAACAGTTGCACCTGAACCAGCCCAGGATTCTGCGTCTGTTCTTGATATTACAGACCTGTCGGCACAGTTTGCGCTGGACAAGCAACAGTTACAATCGGATGAGGCAAACCGCGACTTTGATCCTGACCTGTTGGACATCTTCCTTGAAGAGGCAGATGAATTGCTGGTGGGGATTGATACGGATCTCAATACATGGGCTGCTGACCATAAAAATGTAGCTGCGCTGAAAAACCTGATGCGTTATTTGCACACCCTAAAAGGTGGTTCAAATATGATTCAGGCGCGTCATATCGGTCTGATTGCGCATGAGCTGGAAACAATTTATGAGAAGCTGATTAACCAGCAGATACAGGCAACACCACAACTTATCACCGTGATTCGCTCAGTTCAGGATGATATTGCAGATCGCATTCAAACCATTCGTGACCAGCAGGTTGATTACCCATCTACTTATGTCTTGCAGGTTCTGACAAACCTTGGTCAGATGGCGGGTACATTCGAAGCCAAACCTGTGGCGGTTGAACAACTTGAAGAGACAGATGAAGAGGTTGATTCAGTTGGTGTGGAAGAAGAGACAGCTGTTTCTAAACTCCCTGTTCAGATAGAATCTCCACATACCGCAGTTGATGTTACGGCATTGGCAGCCCAGCTTGGACTGGATAAGCAGCAATTGCAGTCAGCCGAATCAAACAGTGACTTTGATCCTGACCTGTTGGACATCTTCCTGGAAGAGGCGGATGAGTTGCTGGTGGGAATTGATGCTGACCTCAGTACATGGGCAGCAGACCATCAGGATGTGGGGGCGCTGAAAAATCTGATGCGTTATTTGCACACCTTAAAAGGTGGTTCAAATATGATTCAGGCGCGTCATATCGGCCTGATTGCGCATGAGCTGGAAACAATTTACGAGAAGCTGATTAACCAGCAGATTCAGGCAACACCACAGCTGATTGCCTTGATTCGTCTGGTACAGGATGATATTGCGGATCGTATTCAAACCATTCGCGACCAGCAAATTGATTACCCATCAACGCATGTGGTACAGCTACTTCAGCAAGCGGATCACTCGGCTGATCTGGTTGTAAGCGAGCCTGCAACTGAAATCACCGCACTTTCTGAACAGGATGAGAGCAGTGAACTAGAGGTGTTGCAACTTGTTGAAGAAGCAGAAGTTTCTGAGCAACCAAGTCTTGCGGCAGATGAGCTGAGTGGCAATGATATAGAAGAACAGGTTGAAGATACCTCCTCTCTTCAAACTGTGGAAAATGCTGAACATTCTCTTGAAGATGATGTTCGTTCACTGGTGGAACAGACATTCCTTGAGGAAGCTGAAGAGCTGCTTGAACAGGCTCAAGGCTTGTTAAAACAATGGTTTGACCAGCGCGGTAACCGTAGTTTGCTGTTACAGCTCCAGCGTAATGCCCACAGCTTGAAAGGTGGCGCACGCATGGCGGAAATGGATGCGATTGCAATCATTGCCTATCATCTGGAAAACGCCTTTGAACAGTTTGGTGTGCATCATTTCAGCTCAAACGTTTATGACAATCTGCTTAATACTGCGCTGGCATGGCTCAATGATGCGATCTTTAAGCGTCAATATGCCAATTTTGATGGTTTAAAACAAAGTCTGGAGAAGATGGAGTTTGTGGATGTTGCGGCGCAGCTTCCTCAAAAACTCTCTGCAACAGACATCTTCACGCCTGAATATACGATGGAGTTTATTCAGGGTGATGGTACTGAACCACCATCCATGTTGGGTGAGTGGGAAACCACAGAACGTATTGAACAGAACAATGAAATGATTCGTGTTTCTGCTGATGTCATCGAGAAGATGATTGACTTGTCAGGGGAAAATGCGATCAACCGTTCACGTATTGAAATGGACCTGGGCCAGCTGGGTGGTACGTTGACGGAAATGGAACTTGCAATCAAGCGTCTGGCTGATCAGCTACGCCGAATGGAAGGTGAGCTTGAAAGTCAGATCATTGCCCGACATGGTGGAGAAAATTCCCGTTATGCCGATTTTGACCCGTTGGAGATGGACCAGTACTCATCGTTGAACCAGTTGTCAAAATCGCTTGCGGAATCAGCTTCGGACTTAGTTGACTTTAAAACCACACTTTCTGAGAAGATTCGTGATACTGAAGGTCTGCTGTTGCAGCAGTCGCGTATTCAGGCAGAAATTCAGGAAAGCCTGATGCGTACCCGTCTGGTGCCATTCTCACGCTTGCTGCCACGTCTACAACGTATTGTTCGCCAAACGGCTTCCACCCTGAATCGTCCAACTGAACTGGTGGTCAACAATACTGAAGGTGAATTGGACCGTAGTATTCTTGAAAGGCTGGTTGCACCATTTGAACACATGCTGCGTAACGCGATTGACCACGGTATTGAAGACCGTGAGCAGCGTTTACAGGCTAAAAAACCAGAAACAGGGCATATTGTTCTGGACATTGGCCGTCAGGGTACGGATATCGTGGTCACATTCAGTGATGATGGTAAAGGGATTGATGTCAACCGCATCAAGGACAAGGCAATCCAGACAGGCTTGATGACCACGGATCAAAAACTTGATCAGGAAGAAGTTTTACAGTTTATCTTCCATCCAGGTTTCAGTACTGCTGCACAGGTGACCCAGATTTCTGGCCGTGGTGTCGGTCTGGACGTTGTACAGAGCGATATCAAGGCCTTGGGTGGTCACGTGAGTGTCAGCTCTGTTCTGGGCAAGGGAACCACCTTTACCATCCGCGTACCGACAACCGTGGCAGTAAGTGATGCCTTGATGGTAAAAGCGGGCGACCAGCAGTTTGCATTCCCACTTGCGCAGATTGACCGTATTGTGCGTATCTCGCCAATGGCGTTGGAACAATACTTTGATAGCCAGGAAGATTACTTCAAGATTGACCAGGAACGTTATCGCCTGCGCTACCTGTCCGAGTTTGTTGCAGGACAGCCAATCCCGCGTCTGAATGGTGTGGTTCACTCTTTACCTGTGCTCCTGATTAAGGGCGCACAAGGACAGACTACCGCATTACTGGTAGACCAGTTGATTGGTTCTCGTGGCCAGATCGTGGTGAAACCGATTGGTCAGCAATTCTCAAGTATTGGTGTGATCGCGGGTGCCACCATCCTCGGTGATGGTCAGGTCTGCCTGATTCTGGATGGTCAGAATATTGCCCGTCAGGCACAGTCAACAGCGCGTAGCAAGCAGGCGGATGAGACCTATACCAAACAGCGTTATGATGAGCGCCGCCTGATCATGATTGTGGACGACTCGGTCACTGTACGTAAGGTGACGTCACGTCTGTTGGAACGTCAAGGCTATGATGTGGTGACAGCCAAAGATGGTGTCGATGCAATTGAGCAGCTTGAGACAGTCAAGCCAGACTTGATGCTGCTTGATATTGAGATGCCACGAATGGATGGTTTCGAAGTGACCAACCTTGTTCGACACCATGAAATACATCGGGACTTGCCAATCATCATGATTACATCACGTACAGGTGAGAAGCACCGTGAACGTGCATTGTCACTGGGGGTAAATCAATATATGGGTAAACCATTCCAGGAAGAAACGCTTCTGGAAAATATTGAAAGTTTACTTACAGTGCGCTAAGGGGTAATGAATAATGGTTAAAAAAGGCGCAAACTCGGCATTGGGACAAATTGACCAGCAAGAGTTACAACACTTAATTACGGTATCAACAGGGTTTATTGATGCCTATATTATTCAGTGCCATCAAAAGGTTCCCATGCTGTTACCACAAAATATCGTGTTGTCAGCAATGGATACCCAAACCAATGTTGACCACATTGAATGGCATGACCTAAAGCTTCCCGTTTATGCGGTGAATGACCCGAACGAGAAGCAGGGCGTGGCCTTGGTCATTGAGGGCGATGATGTCTCTGAGCGATTTGCCTTGGTCTGTAATGAAATGCCTGAGTCGATCCGTGTGCGTATCTCGGAAATTGTAGATGAAGAGCGGGACGTGGATGACAATAAGGTCTTTAAGTATGTGAAGATGGGCGAAAAGCAATTTTTTGTTCCCCATTTGCAAAATATCCAGACCCACCTCGGTCTCTAATAAAAAAGGAACTCATCAGAGTTCCTTTTTTTATGACCATAAAATCTATTAAGTCAAAAGCTGTTCCAGAATTTGTTCATAAATTTCAGCCAGGGGCTCCAGATCATCAACATTGACATGCTCATTGATTTGGTGAATGGTGGCATTTAATACCCCAAGTTCCAGAACCTGGGCGCCTGTAGGTGCAATGAAGCGTCCATCAGAGGTACCACCACTGGTTGAAAGTTCAGTTTCAACGCCTGTCACGTTTTTAATCGCTGTTCTTGCCGCATTTACCAATTCGCCCACTGGAGTGAGGAATGGCAAACCTGACAATGTCCATTCAATGCTGTAATTCAGTTGATGTTTATCCAGTGTTTCAATGACACGTTGCTTGAGAATTTCGGCTGTTACTTCAGTGGAGTAACGGAAATTAAAGGTCACCTCCAGTGTGCCTGGAATGACATTGGTTGCACCTGTTCCCGCATGGATATTTGAAATCTGGAATGAGGTTGCAGGGAAATATTCGTTACCATTGTCCCATGTAGTTGCACACAGTTCATCCAATGCTTTGGTTGCCAAATGAATTGGATTCTGTGCAAGATGAGGGTAGGCAACATGACCTTGCTTGCCCTGTACTGTTAACACCCCATTAAGTGAACCACGACGGCCATTCTTGACAATATCACCAAGTTGATGGGTACTTGAAGGCTCGCCAACCAGACACCATGTCATTTTCTCATTACGTGCTTCCAGAGTTTCAACAACTTTAACCGTGCCATTGATGGATGGACCTTCCTCATCGGAAGTGATTAAAAAGGCAATCGAACCCTTATGATTAGGATGCTTGGTGACAAAACGCTCCGAAGCGACCACCATTGCGGCCAAGGCTGTCTTCATGTCGGCAGAACCACGGCCATATAATTTACCATCACGGATGCTAGGCAAAAATGGGTCTGAATTCCATGCATCCAATTGTCCAGTCGGAACAACATCAGTATGCCCCGCAAAACAGAACACAGGGCTTTCTGTACCACGACGGGCCCATAAATTATCAACATCTTCAAAACGCATGTTTTCGATATTAAAACCCACCTTGGCCAATCGTTCAGCCATGATGTTCTGGCAGTCATGGTCAACAGGTGTTACTGAGGGTTGGCGTAGAAGTTGTAAACTAAGTTCAAGCGTATCGGAATGGTTCATGCGAGATGGTGCTAAATCTGGTGAAATCTGAACCAATATAATAGGGGAATATTGCTGAGAAAGGTATGTAAAAATAAACCTTATCTAGGTTGTAGATAAGGTTTTGTGAACGTTGTTCTATGGGGCTACATTTTATCCTGTGTTCTTTCAGCAGTTTGAGTTACTTTGTCACCTGCTTTGGAAACATCTTTCCCAAAGCCCTTAAAGGTATTACAACCAGTTAATACAAAAGCGGTCATGATAGAAGCAACTAAAATTTTTTTCATCATCTTCTCCGTCTGAATTTAATTATGATGTCATTAGAGGCTAAAAAAATAACTGGAAAATGAACATGATGGTTTGATTGTAGATGTGTTATAAAATGTTACCTGATCAGGTTAAGCTGGGTTAAACAACAGGACAGGTTGACGGAACATGTAATCCATGGGGTCAGTGTCTGCATTGTGATAAAGTCCATTGGTCCACCATTCGGCAGTTTGTGAAGATGGATGCTGATCAGGGCAAAGCCATTCATGCCGTTGTAGGCGATAGTAGGGCAGTACAGGGATTATGGTTCCCCATTGACCTAAACGTCTGGATGTATTGATCCATGTTGGAATAGGTGATGCGTAATGATGTTCTGGTAAATACAGTTGTCCTTTCATGACTGCAAATTTACGCTGAATCTGGTACTGGTTGGCCTTGGAAAACTGAAACTGGCGTTGGGTAAAGTGCCGTAGTTTTCGCTGTAGTGTGTCTTGCCGATTTAGGCCGAACCATTCAGATAAATTGAGTTCATTCTCTCCCAAATAATATTTCAAGGCGACTTCCCAATGCTCAATTTCCTGGGTCTGTTTGTTGAGTAACAGGAAATCAAGCTCACCCAGAGTGACTGCCCCCACAATTTTCTGGATGCTGTGGCCTAATAACTGGTAGGGGTGATAATCATCATCCTGTAGCCAGAACCAAAGCAGGTGTTCAAAACGCAAACCTAAACGGGTACTTTTCAGGCGTGCCATAAAGTCAATTAAGGGTTGGGGTTGCTGATCCAACTGTTGCAACCGAGCCTCATAAGCTTGATAGTGTTCTTGCCAAACCGTATTGGGATGAAGTTCAAAATAATTTTCAATTTTTAAATCATCGGGTATTTGGGTCAGGATATTGGGACTGGCAATGCAAAAGGCCAACTGCCGAACAATAGGGTGCTTAAACTGTAACCAAGGTTCAAAAAAGCTGGGTGAATCGATCTTCTCAGGCATAGTCACCTATCATCGAGAAATAATAAGCTCAGTTTGATAAACAACAATAAAAACACTTTATACTAGCATGGTTGTATTGACGTGTCGGTTAATTGCTAAATGAAAACATTGTTCTGGCGTAGCTTGGTGGTGATTTTTATCACATTCGGAATTATTGGAGCAATTCTACCGGGTATGCCAACAACAGTTTTCCTGATTCTGGCAGCATGGGCGGCATCAAAAGGCTGGCCGCAAATGGATGCATGGTTACTGAACCATCCCAAATATGGCCCTACACTGCGTAACTGGCGTGAGAATGGAACTGTGCCACGCAAGGCCAAGTGGATTGCCAGTATCATGATGCTGGTTAGTGGGATTTTAATGCTGTTTACCAACGCGCCGTTCTGGGTCAAGGTATTTACTGATGTCACCATGTTGATTGTGGCGATCTGGTTGTGGCTACGCCCTGAGCCTGAGCAGCGTTAAAAAAAGCGAAGCTTTTTAGCTGCGCAAGACGAGAGCTACGCTCAAGTGGCGAGTTAAAAAAAGCGAAGCTCTTGCGGAATATATTCCTCATGTGCAAAACCTTGCAGAGTATATCTTGCATATATAAAGCAAATTCAAAAAAAACACCATTTTCCTAAATCATTTGGTCAACCGCCTATAAATTCTAAAAATCAAAACTACAGAAATCACAGCATTTTTATGCTGAAATAAATCAGTACGATTAAATATCTAGAGATGAAACATGGCCTATACATCGGAACAGGCAGACATACTGATTGACTTGGCACAACAAACTCTACATTTGCCGAAACATAACAAGTTTTATCTGATTTCCTCTGGCAAGAATGGGATTGGTGAACAAGAAAATAGTGGTAAAACCCCACGAGGCTGGCATCGTGTTGCCCAAAAGATCGGTCATGACGCAGCAACACATTCAGTCTTTATTGCACGCCAGCCCACAGGTGAAATTTACAATCAACAGCTTGCACAACAGTTTCCGCAAAGGGACTGGATTTTATCGCGAATTTTATGGCTGGATGGTTTGGAGGCTGGTTTTAACCAGGGGGAGGGCTGTGACACCTTTAAACGATATATTTACATTCATGGAACACCTGATACGGAACCGATGGGCATTCCGATGTCTCATGGCTGTATCCGAATGAAGAATGATGAAATTATCGAGCTTTTCGGGCTTGTTCCTGAACATGCACTGGTTTATATTTCAGAACAGACATTGGAAAATAAGCAGCCAGATTGTAAATAAGTGCCTAAATAAAATACGAAAATCCTGTGTTTTATCAAGAATGACCTATTTTTTAATCATTCACACGGTTTTTTCCGAAAAGAGCATGAAAAGCGTTTGACAGGCTGTGAAGATTCTCTATAATGCACCTCACAAACGATGAAGACGTTAAGGGCGCTTAGCTCAGTTGGTAGAGCGTCTGCCTTACAAGCAGAATGTCGGCGGTTCGATCCCGTCAGCGCCCACCAAGCCTTTACGTTAAAACTCAAGTGCAGCGGTAGTTCAGTTGGTTAGAATATCGGCCTGTCACGCCGAGGGTCGCGGGTTCGAGCCCCGTCCGCTGCGCCACTTAAGTTTTAATATCGTTTAGCTCATAATTGCAAAATTATATAGTGCAGCGGTAGTTCAGTTGGTTAGAATATCGGCCTGTCACGCCGAGGGTCGCGGGTTCGAGCCCCGTCCGCTGCGCCACTTTAAATTTGCAGGATTGAGAATATCCTAGGATACAAGACTAAGTACTTTGTTTGTCTTGCGTCATAAAAATTGATTATCAATCAATTTTTACCTTGCGCTTCGTAAAAAGCGTTGCTTTTTACTCGCTCAGGGCGCTTAGCTCAGTTGGTAGAGCGTCTGCCTTACAAGCAGAATGTCGGCGGTTCGATCCCGTCAGCGCCCACCATAATTTGTGACATTAACTTCTGAAAAGAAGTACAGCAGTGCAGCGGTAGTTCAGTTGGTTAGAATATCGGCCTGTCACGCCGAGGGTCGCGGGTTCGAGCCCCGTCCGCTGCGCCATTTTCTTGATTCCATGTTTAAGAAAATGTTTGTTTTAACAAGTATGTTTATACTTGTTTCTCTGAAACGAGAGTTAATTAGAAAAATCAAAGATTTTTCTCTTGCACTCAGACAAAGCTTTGCTTTGTTTATCCTTGTTCAGGGCGCTTAGCTCAGTTGGTAGAGCGTCTGCCTTACAAGCAGAATGTCGGCGGTTCGATCCCGTCAGCGCCCACCATATCCCATCATCTTAAAAATCAATTCATTGTAATCACTTCAAGCTTGATTTATCATGTGCCACGATAATCATTCTAATATTGAAGTCATTTATTATGAAAAATCCATATCAACGCAAGGCTGCGTCGAAATCTCAAACCACAATATCCAATTCACCGCCTAAACAGCTTTATCGCCAGTTCATTGAGAATATTATTGTCCAGCGTCATGTGGTTGCCCTGTATCATGAGGGCTGGGCACTATGTGCAACACCAACAGGGCAGCATGCGATGTCCATTTGGCAGAACAAGGGAATGGCAAGGTTACTGATCAAGGACAATTGGGCCAATTATGAGGTTCAGGAATTGCCCTTGATGGCATTCATTGAAAAGATGATTCCTTTTTTAAAGGAAAATAACACCATACTTTCTCTAGACCTAACGCCTGAAGGGAATAACCTACTGGTTAACCCTGATTCATTATTATTGGATATTAAGAATTTTCTGTATCAGATCTATTTGCAGCGCCCAGAAGTTTTTGCTGAGTTGAAGTTGCCGTTACCTCGGGACATTCGTCTGCATCAATAAGCATTAAGATACTGATAGGGATAACCCTGTCAATACTCGTCCAGTAACCAGCCACTTGCGTATGCAAAATACTCCCTTAGCCATGCATTATAACGTGTGGCTAAAGGGGTGGTGGCACCCAGCATGCTGATATGGCGATATCCCTGTTTTCGCGCAATTGCGGCCGCCCGCAGTGTATGGAAATCACTGGTCACGATTGCAATTGGCTGTTGGATATTAATGTGTTGTGCCTGCAACAAAGGCTGACTATTTTTAAGATTCAGCTCAGTGCTGGTGCTCTTATCCTCCAAAAGTATTTGCGAAGTGGGAATATGGTGCTTCTGCTGTAGATAGCTGGACATCACCTCAGCCTCACTTTGGATTTCTCCAAAATCAATACCCCCTGTCAAAACCAGTTTGGCATCAGGTTGGGCCAGGGCCACTGGTGCAGCTCGATCAAGTCGCTTGGCAAGGGTGGCGGATGGCTGCCCATTTTCAACACCACTACCCAACACAATAATTGCCCGTACTGGTGGTATGGTCTGGGTTTTTACATTGTTCTCTGCCAGATAATTAAAAAAATAGCCTAAGCTAATCAACCAAATCCAGAAGCATAACCAGCCAAAGCGCCAAATGGAATGTAGGCGGAAATGATAGAAAAAGAAACGTTCAATATGATAATAAAAGAATGCATATAGACAGAAAAAAAGGCCAAGCAGCAGTGGAAGCACTGTCCCAATATGGATTTTTTTAAATGCGATCAGCACCGCACCATCAATGAACAGGACTGAACCGACAAGGGCGAATAAGAGACGAAGCCATGAACTGAGTTGCATAATTTGAATAGTGGTCGATTTGAATCGTGCTAAGTGTATGCAAATTTAGGCGAAAGGCAAATTCTGATGCTGTTGTATAAAAACGGGTGTGAAAACACCCGTTGTTATTGGGGGGAAAGTGAACTACGAGTTAATAGACATCCCGACGATAACGTCCTGCCTGACGAAGTGCATCCATTTTTTCTTCACCTAGGATATCGGTAAGTGCCTGATCCACACCTGAAGCCATGCCATCAATACTGCCACAGACATAAATGACCGCACCTTGGTCTATCCAGCTAATTAACTCACCAGCCTGTTCACGCACGACATCCTGCACATAGATGCGCTGCGCCTGATCTCTGGAAAAAGCCAGATCAAGACGTTTGAGCGTGCCCATATTTTTCCATGCTTCAATCGTTTCCTGATAGAAGAAATCATGTTCACGTTGGCGTTCACCAAAGATCAGCCAGTTGGCGCTGTAATCCTGACGGTTACGCTGCTGTAACAGGCTCATCAACCCTGCAATGCCTGTACCGTTGCCGATACAGATAATAGGGCGGTTGTCATCAATCAAATGGAAAGATTCATTGCTACGAATGCGTAAGGCAATCGTTTGTTTTAAGGATGCAAACTCGGTAAGCCAACCTGAACCCAGCCCCAATTGGCCATTTTCATCACATTGTTGACGCACCACCAGTCGTAGAACTTGCTGTGACGGGATGCTGGCAATCGAGTATTCCCGTGTAGGTAGGATAGGAAGTTGTTGCAACAGTTCCTCGGGATTATTAAATGGCTGAATCTCAGTGCGCAGGTTTTTATCCCACAGCACCTGTTCAATAGGTTGTTTGAGTGAGGCTACCTGACTGTGGGCAGGAATTTGATGCTTGATCAGAAAGGCTTCAATCTCAGCCATACTATTGGCTGGTTGAATCTCGGCAATATCTCCCGCATGCCAGCTAATGTCATAAGGTGCTGTCAGTTCAATATTATAGGCTGCCTGTCCCAAGCTATTTGGATTAAGTACATGGCGTTCACTGAGTGTCCATTGATCGAAGACCTTTTCAATATTCATGGCATGCAGTTCATGTTGAGTTACCACAGACAAGGCCTGATTCCAGCGTTGAATATCATTGGCATTTGCATTGTCCACTTCGATTAACTCGAAAAATGCCTGTGCATTGCATTGTTTTAACCACTTATCAACCGCATAACCAAAACTACAGTAACTGTCTGGATATTCTCTGGAACCGAGCGCCAATACCGCATATTGCATGTGACTGAGGTCAGGCGTCTGTTGCATGAGCTTTTTACAGAATCCTGCTGCCAGGTCGGGCGCTTCACCTGTGCCATAGGTGCTGACCACGAATAGAACCTGCTGTGCCTGCTGTAAATCCTGTTCAGTGAGTTGCTGAATGGGTTTGACCACAGTCGGTTGCTGTGCCTCCTGTAGGCTGGTGGCAGTGCGCCAGGCCAGTTGCTCAGCTACACCTGTTTGAGACGCATAAGTAATCAACCATGGTTTTGCATTTGGATCAATCTGTTGTGAGTTAAGCGATTGGCGTGCTGCCAGCGTCAGTTTCTTCTGTTTACGGCGTTTGAGGTACAGCATCCAGCCTGTCACAAAGAACAGAGGCATTGCTAGTGAGGCAAGCAAGGCAATGAACTGGTAGGTTGAACCAAAGAAACTGCCACGATGCACAGGCAGCATGCTACTCATGATTTTCTCATTGAGCTTTTTATCTTCATATAATTCTAGTTTTTCAATTTTTTGCTGCTGATAGTTATAGACAGCCTGATTACGTGCGCGTTCATGCTGTGGAATATTGTCAACGAATGATAGCTCTAGCTTTGCGTCATCATGCTTGGGAATGTTTAGGGTGAGGGCAGAGTATTTGCCGCCAATCTGTGCATTGACGTTTGTCCATGTCTGGTCAAGAATGCTGCTGACCTGTTGCTGGGATAGTTCAGGCTGTTTGGCCTGACCGCGCTCATTATTGTGCTCATTGCGTTGGGGCTGTTCGACCCCCATGACCTTGAACATACCCGCACGCCACCAGTCATAGGACCAGTATAAACCTGTACATGCAAACAACAGGTAGAATACAACCACCCAGGTTCCAACCACCGCATGTAAATCCCAGATAAAGTTGCGACCTTTTAGCTTGGGTTTGATAAAGAACCATTGTTTAAATGAATGTTTCTTCGGAAAACGCAGATAAAGTCCACTCAATACAAAGAAAATCAGCATCAGCGCAGAAGCACCTGTCAGCTGTTTGCCAAAATCACCCATCGTCAGATAACGGTGCAAACGCTGAATAAACTGAAAAAATTCCCGCCCCTTGATCTCAGGCAGAACCTCGGCAGTATAGGGATTGACCATCATGTTATAGCCACGCCGTTCACTTTCTTTCTTGATATTGACTGTAGAGGAGGCGGTTGGGTCGGAAGAGAGGGTAATGCTGTTGATCTCAATTCCAGGTCGTTGCTGGTTGAAATGCTGATAAAGTTGCGCTGGTGTCAGCTTGGGAGTTGTTGCGGCTTGTACCACATAACTTTGCTGATTGATCATTTTTAAGATTTGTTGATCGTAGGAGTAAATGGCTCCTGTCACTCCCATGATGGAGAGGATCAAGCCAGCGCTGATTCCGAGAAACCAATGAATCTGGAAAAGAGTTTTCTTAAACATGGGTAAAAATGGAAAGATAATGGAATTTCTGTAAATATAACCCAACAATAAGAATAGAATATGGATTTTGTAGATAATATTGATTTTGATTCTTATTTTCAAATATAGGTTAATAAACCTTATATAAAATGAGTAGGAAGATGACTGGTAACATTTGGAAAAGGACTAAAGCTTGGCGATAAACTGCAATTGAATTTATAAGAAAATTAAATGATAATAATTATTATTTGTATAATGGAATGCGTATTCCATGTCATCTTCCTCGCTCAACCAGCAGTTTTCAACACTCTATCAGCAACACCATACCTGGATTTATCACTGGCTCTATAAAAAATTGGGAAGTTCAGCCGATGCTGCCGACCTTGCACAGGATACCTTTGTTCGGATTTTGGCACGACAGCAACAACTGGAACTTCAGCAGCCACGGGCTTATCTGGTCAATGTTGCAAAAGGTCTGATGGTGAACTGGTTGCAGCGCAAGGAGATTGAACGGGCTTATCTGGAGGTGTTGGCACAGCAACCTGAACGGGAGCATCCATCACCAGAGCGCCAAATCCTGATTATTGAAACATTAACTCAAATTGTGGAGTTGTTGGCTGAACTCCCTGATACCGTACGCTTAACATTTCTGTATGCCCAACTGGAGCAACTCAAGTATCAGGACATTGCGGATCGACTGGGAATTTCGGTCAGTACAGTGAAACGTAATATTCAGCGTGCCTATATGCATTGTCTGGACCTTATGCTGGCCGCCGAGGACATTTAAGCTGATGCCAAGTGTGAATAAGCAGCAAGTTCTAGCTGAAGCCAGTACATGGCTCATGCGACTGCAAGAAAGTGAACTTTCTTTAGAGGAACTTGAACAGTTACAGCAATGGCAGCAACAGAGTCCGCTACATCAAAAAATCTGGCAAAAGGCCTTGTTGCTGCAAACAAAATTTTCAGATGTGCCGCTAGACATTACCATTCCTGTGATGCAAAAAGTTCGACATTCCTCCACACAGTCTTATAAAAAATATCTCTGGCTGCTGGCATTTTTGCCGCTCTGTTCAGGTCTGTATCTTGCCAGCGAGCAACAGCAATGGCTGGCTGATTATCGTAGTGGGGTAGGTGAGCGAAAACGTGTTGTGTTGCCTGATGGGGGAATGGTGCTGCTTAATGCATCTTCTGCAATTGATGTGGAGTATACCGATCGGCAACGTACAGTAGTGTTACGCAAGGGTGAAATCTGGATAGAAACCCAGCATGACCCGTTGAAGCGTCCATTTTTTGTCAGTACCCAACAGGGTACGGTGCAGGCCTTGGGGACAAAATATCTGGTGAAAATGATGCCTGAATATTCACAGGTGGCGGTGACACAGGGTCGAGTGCAGGTGTCACCCCATCAATCACAACAGCAGCAAATCATTGAAACCCAGCAACAGCTAAGCTTTGATGCAAGGCATATCAGTAAGGTCAGACCTTTTGAGGAGGGCAATATTGCCTGGACCAAAGGCTTTTTAATGGTCAATGAAATGACATTAAAAGATTTTGCTGAACGTTTGCAAACTTATCAAAAAGGGATGATTCGGGTGGATAGCGAAATTGAAAATATAAAGATATCGGGCAGCTACCCAATTGATGATCTGGAAAAAGTCTATGCGATGCTGGTCCAAACCTATGGTCTGGAGATTGAGCGGTATGCAGGTGGCTATTGGACAGTCGTGCAGCAGGCAAAATAAAAACAAAAAAATCTGTTTTTTCCTGAGCTGATTTTTATTTTCAACTGGCATAGATCAGGAACGTATTATGAATATTGATCAGGGGGGAATATGTACGCTCAACAGGGGAAAAACGCGCTTGCACAGGCAATACGGATTGCTGTGTTCAGTACCGCATTGGGTATTTCAGTCACCGCCTATGCTGCCAATGAGCAAGCACAGCAGCATTATGAGATTAAATCAGGACAACTGGGGCAGGCATTATCCAGTTTTGCCATGCAGTCAGGCGTGGCATTGTCATTTGACCCAGCACTCACCAAGGGGATGAATACACAGGGGCTGAGTGGTTCCTACAGTATTGCCGATGGGTTTGAACAGCTTCTAAAGGGTACTCAACTACAATTGGTACAGCGTGACCACGGTGGCTGGAGCATTGAAAAAATTAAAAGCACACCACAGCGATCAAAACCAGTTCGTGAGGTGGGGCAACTCAACAGCATTGCGGTGAATGGTGTGGCGCAATCGGCGGTTGATGGCAATGCGTCACAGCTTCCCGTGATTAAGGTTGCGGCGGATGATCAGCCTGTCGGATTAAAAAAGCGGACACAGTCAGGCGTTCTTGGCAATAAATCCATTTTAGACACCCCTTTTTCTGTAACGGTGGTTGAAAGTAACGACATTGCAAAACGTGGTGCGAAAACCTTAGGGCAGATTTTTATCAATGACCCTGCTGTTTATAGTCAAAGTGCTGCGATGGCAACGGACTGGTGGGGAACGTCAGTTCGTGGGCTTGGAGTCAGCAATTACTATGTTGATGGTTTTCCAATGGCCTTGAATTGGGGCGGGGATTTTCCATCCGAAGCGGCTGAAAGTGTCACTGTGTTAAAAGGCTTAACAGGCTTTATGTATGGGTTCGGTTCCCCTGGCGGAGCAATTAGTTACCAACTTAAACGACCTAAAGACAGTCCAGAAACCAGTGTTGAAGTCAGTTATCGCAACCCAAGTACATTTTCAGCTTTAATTGATACCAGCAACTATCTTGATGCCGTCGATTTGGGATATCGTTTTGTTGTAGGTGGGGATCAGGGCAAAGCCTATAATGACGCTGAACAGAACCGCTTTGTGACATCTTTGGCGCTGGATAAAAAAATTACGGATCATTTAAAGTGGACCGCCAATTTTACTTATGAAAATAATAAAACCGAGCATGAACCCCCAGTATTTGACTTTTCCGCTATAACCGAAAAATTGCCTAAGGTAACTTATGACTATGATAATTTGACGGTTGATAATTCCTTTTATAAAACCAATACCTTTACTGCTTCTACAGGGTTGGGCTGGGAGATCAATGAGGACTGGAATGTTAAATACCAGTTTGGCTATACCCGAAAACTACATGAATCCAATCTCACCTTTGCCAGTTTATTAAATACTGCTGGGGATTATGACGGAACCATATACCAGTTTGCAGGTGTATCTGAAACGCTAATGAATCAGGCAATGCTGACTGGAAATCTTGCCACGGGCAAGATTCAGCATGAGTTGGTCGCAGGGGGAGGCTATACCAAAAGTACTGACAGATGGTCTAAGCAATCGTATTGGTCTACGGATTATACAGCGAACCTGTATTCGCCAACCTCTTTTAGAATTGCCAATACACCAGATTTTAGTTTGGAACCAGATATAGGTAGTCAGACCGCTCAGAGCTATGCTTTCTTAAGTGATACGATTAAGCTGAATGAACAGTGGCAGGCTATTTTAGGATTACGGCATACCTACTATGACCAGGAGGATGTGGATCACGATCCAACAGTTGATTCGGGATATAACACTAAGGAGACCACACCAACAATTGCCTTACTTTATAAATTTGTACCTGAAGCCACCCTGTATGCGAGTTATGTTGAGAGTTTGGAGGCGGGTTCTAGGGTTGGTGAGAAATATGCCAATGCAGGTGAGGTATTGCCAGCCACAATAAGTAAGCAATATGAACTGGGTGTGAAATATAATGTCAATCCATTTGGTATAACCGCCGCTCTGTTTAAAATGCAAAGAGCTGCAACAATGGACAGCATTCAAGATGGCTTAAAATATTTAACTCAGGATGGTTTAACCAATTATCAGGGCTTGGAGCTGAGTGGGACATATAAGCCAACCAATGCATTAAAACTTGGATTGGGGATGATGTATCTGGATGCCAGTATTGATGAGGTTGCAGAAGCCAATAAGGCGATTGAGGGTAAAGTGCCCGCAGGCCTTGCCAAATGGTCGGGTGTTGCCAATGCTGAATATGCAATTCAGGCAATTGATGGACTAAGCCTGCATGGCAATGTCCGTTATAATGGTTCTTCCTATATTAGTTCAGACAATACCATACAGGTACCTGCCTATACGCTTGTAAATACAGGCCTCTCCTATAAGTTTAAACTGAATGGGCATGATGCGGTGGTGAATGGGAACATTAACAATCTGTTGAATAAAAAATATTGGGCTTCGAGTGGAACCTGGGCAAGCATTGGTGAAGCCATCAATGGTGTTGTGTCTTTAAAGGTAAACTGGTAAATGACAATAAGAAAAAACCCAGCTTAGGCTGGGTTCTTTATATACGGCTTATTGCTGGATCTAACTACAATGGCTTAGCCACACCAACCGTCTCATTCAAGTGCTTGCGTACTGTATTAAATGAGAAATTCTTTGAATCCATGCGTTTTGGCAGGATGTAGGCACCTTGCTGCTCTTCACCTTTTGGTGTTTTTACCTTGAAATTAACTAAAATAAAATCAGGGGTATTATACCATTCGTAAATATCTTTCCAACCGATGGTTGCCGTACCTTCCTGAAGTCCCATTTTCTGACGCATCACAATCCCGTGGGGCTGTACACCTAAACGAATCCCCTTGATTTCCTGCACAGGGAACTCGTTCATTTTACGTTTCACATACCATTCCAGACCAAACTTCTTGATGAGGTAGAACAGTACCACACCAATAATCACCACCCAGCAAATCGCGGTTGAGTAGGTGGAGTAATACTTGATCAGGCCTGCTGCAACCAGTGAAAGCACCACAAGTGCAATCATAATCAGCCAGGCCTTGCGGCTGAATTTATTGGTACCACGCCAAATCATAAGTTGGGCTTGACGTTGTTCTTGTTCAGAAACTTCGTAAGGAACGGGTTGTAGCGTATAAGCGTATAGCGTTTTGGCGGTCATAGTTTAAAAAATGAGTTTAGAACTGGGTTAAGTTTATCATTGATTGGCATGCAAAGATATTAGGCCAATAGCGAATCATAGGGACGATTGAAATACCGAAATACCAATCGTCCCTAAAGTGAGGCAAACTCGGTACCATCTTCACGGGGTTCATGGCTTAAACTCTGTTTCAGCATACTTAAACGGGTCAAAATACTCAGGATCAGGGAGAGCTGCTGCAAAATAATCAGCGACTTCTGGTCGTTTTCATCATTGCGGCTTAGACGTTCGCGTATGCTTTGCAGCATATTTTGTGAAGACAGGTCAGGCACTTCGTCTCTTAAAAGTGCACCCTGAATATCATCCAGTGCCTGATCCAACACGCTTAATATCGCAGGGTCTTCAATGCGTTCACGGTGCGCACCCAAGGCCGCGATATAACTGAGAAAGGTATGGCTTAAACAGAGAAACTCAAACGCCTGTGCTTTCTGGGTGGGATCAATATTGGGTTCGGTTGCAAGGGTGGAAATGAGTGATGCAACTTCCGCATCATTATTATGCGCTGCCCGTCTGACCACGCGGTAGTTCAGGGCATTATTCCGTCCCTGATGATACTGCGTCACCACTTCCGCCAGATATTTACATTGGGCTTGCAGTGAACGTTGAATGGTGCGTGGCAGGCGGCGGAACTTCCAGTCAGGCCAGATAAAGCTGACCCCAAACCATGCCAGTGCACAGCCAATGATGGTGTCGATCAGGCGTGGCAAACCTGCGGCAAAGGCGGAACCATCCAGATTGAAGTTGATCAAGGCCAGAATGGTGATAAAGGCGGTTGCCTGGGCATACTGTTTACTACGCAGCTCGAAAAATAAAACACCACTGAGCACCAACATGACCAATTGTCCCTGAAGTGACGGAATAAAGTAAATAATCGCCAGACCGACAATAATTCCAATCAGGGTGCCGACAATTCGTAAATACAAACGGCGTTTGGTCGCGTTAAAGTTTGGCTGACAGACAAAAAGTGCCGTCAGTAGAATCCAGTAGCCATAGGCAATATGGGTTAACTGAATGAAGATGTAACCGATAAACAGGACAATGGACAGACGCACCGCATGGCGGAACAGCACTGATTCAGGTGTCAGGTGCTGCTTGACCCGTACCATCATGTCATTCCAGCCTTTCAGGTCATCATCCTTGAGCTGATTTTCCACCTGTTGGGCATTGATCAGTTGAATGTTACGTTCAGTCTCCAGATTCTGGAGCTGGGCATCAATCGACTTTAAGTTTTGATAAAGTGCAAACAGGGCATTAATCCGCACCTGATCATAGACTTGGTCTGCATGCAACTTTTCCAGCGACAGCCTTAAGTTTTCAAAGCTGTGCTTAAAGCGTTTGTTATGCACATAGCGGGTACGGGTTAAAATACAGTTCGCCAAATCCTGACAGGCCTTGCCTTGAATGGTCAGGATACGCTGGAATCGAAATAAAATATCACTGTGCTGAAAAATCTTGGCCAGTTTCTGATAGTCGATATGAGCTGAATCCGCCCGCTCATGAATATCCTGTGCAACAAAATAATACTGCAAGCTACGCCGTGTATCTTTCTGGCCCCGATCCCCCTTGAGGCGGGTCAGCAGTGCCATGCGCATGTCATTGAAGATGGAGATCAGCTTGCCATTTTCCAACGCCAGATCAATCATGCTTTGCTGATAGCTTGATGGGGTCATGTCGACATCGAACAGATTGGACTTGGCAAATAAAAAGCTACCTAGCGCATGATATGACGCAGAGAGCTGGTCCTGCAATTTACGAACAGGAAATAACAGGAAGCTAATGGTGGAAAGCAGCCCGTACCAGGCTGCGCCAGCCACCAATAAGGCTGGTTGTAGATACCATTGTTCAAACAGGTGTACACCCAGCATTGAGTAGACTGAAACCACCAGACAGCCATAGGCAATGGTGGCATAACGCCGACCGAGTGAACCCAGTAAAATCCAGCCGATACAGGAAACAATCAACCCGATTGCAAAGGCGGCAGGATAGGGAAATAGTAACTGAACCGATGCCGCAGTGATAAAGAAACCGATATAGGTATAAATCAGGTTCATGATGCGCACGGAAAAACGGTCATCAATGTCACTGATCCCTGCGGCGACTACACCCAGTGTCAGCGGAATGGTGGCAAGTTGGAAATTGAGCAGATAGGGAACAAAAGCCGTGCCTGTAAAGGCAATGAGCATACGCACGTTATACATAAACGTGGTGTTGTAGGTTGCCTGTTTTAAACGTCCGAACCAGGGATTCAAGGTTGATCCTTTTTGTATTCTTCAATCGATTTTATCACTCATATTATGCACAAATACAGTAAGGATGCTAAGCTTGCAAACATGATTAACATGAAAAGTACAGTATTATGCAGGCAGAGCAACCCCGTCAGCGTCAATATTCAACAGCATGGATATTATTGCTGGCTTTATTGACCGCTTTGGGGCCGTTATCCATTGATATGTATTTACCCGCGCTGCCACAAATGGCGGATGAGTTTGGGGTAAGTATGCAGATGATTGCCAATACCTTACCTGCATATTTTCTGGGACTTGCGATTGGACAACTGATTTATGGGCCTGTAAGTGACCGTATTGGGCGCAAAACCCCCTTATATTTTGGCTTGGCCTTGTATGTGGTTGCCAGTTTGGCCTGTGTTTTTGTGAGCAATGAATGGGTTTTAATCGCTGCTCGGATTTTTCAGGCTTTGGGCGGTTGTGTCGGGGTGGTGATTGCCAGAGCCGCCATCCGTGATCGTCTGGATATGCAGGGGTCTGCGCAGGCCTTTTCCAGCATGATGATTGTGATGGGACTGGCACCGATTCTTGCACCTATGTTTGGCGCCTGGATTCTAACATTTTTCCCGTGGCAGGCTATTTTTATCACTTTGGCGGTGATTGGGGTAATCTGCTGGTTGTGTGTACATTTCTTCTTTAAGGAATCCTTGCCTGTAGAACGCCGTTTAAATTTGTCTCTTTATCAGGTGACGACCCTTTACGCCGCAATCTTAAAAGATGAAAGTTTTAGAAAGCCAATGTTTGCAGGCTGTCTGACTGGTGCGGCATTGTTCTGTTACATCAGCTCTGCCTCCGCCGTGTTTATGGGACAGTATGGATTGTCACAGCAGCAATTTTCCTATGCTTTTGCGCTGAATGCTGGTGGAATTATGCTGATGTCCTCACTGAATAAACATCTCAATACCCGCATGGACATTTTTCCGCGCTTGCGCTTAAGTGGGACAATTCAATGTTTTGGCGCAGTGATTGTGGTCAGTGCTGGCTTGATGAACCACGCGCCACTTTGGCTGTTAATGTCAGGTTTATGTCTGGTCGTCTCAGGGATTGGCCTAACTGGGCCTAATGCAATGGCTTTGGCGATGTCGAAACAGGGTGCAAGGGCAGGAACAGCCAGTGCGATCATGGGCAGTATGCAATTCGCCTGCGGTTTGCTGGGTGGGGTAATTTTAAACTTCCTGATTTGGAAAGCATCACTCAATATGGGATTGATGATGTTGATGTTTACCAGTGCGGGACTATTTGCGATCTTTAAAGTGGGTAAGCAGATGAATACTGCTGCTTAAATATTAAAATTGCATATAGAGACCGCAAAAAATCACAAATTGCTGATAAGGCTGTTCCTCACAATATTGTGCATAATCAGGCTTAGTTTGTTTTTTTATTAAGGATAATATCTGATCAAGACGATGTAGGCTTTCGGCAGTAAAATCTAGATGAGTATCATTGAGCTGCTGTCTGTACGCCATTGGAATTTGTGGTTCTGCTGAAAAGAAGTCATCTAGAACAGTTTTGACTCGGTCACTGGTTTGAAGTGGTGCTTGCTGTTGTGTTGAATGAGTATGAGATGAATGTTGTTCATTGTGCTGTTGTGAAGATGAATTCTGGGTTTGTTGCTGATTTTGTTGTGAATGTGTGCTATGCCCTGACCCATTCGGTCTTTGAGGGGTAGGCCGATTACGTTTTCTGGTATGAGATTGATCGCTGTTTTTAAAAAATTTCCATCCAATAAATCCTAAAATCCCAAAGGCAATAATAAAAAAGAATGGGAAACCACCTGAACTCTTTGTTTCAGTCATGTTCGCTGGTTGTACTGGAGCTGCTTCTGCTGGTTGAGTGGATTCGATACGTACATATTCAGTCGTTGTAGTGGTTTTAGGCTGTGTTAATTGCTCAATCCTTTGTTCTTGTATCGCTTGTTGTTCTTGGAGTTGCTGTTCAGTTTGTTGTCGTGCGGCCTCTCTTGCCCGTTTAATCTTTTCATGAAGTTCCTGTTGGTATTGGCTTTGTACTGAAGATTGTTCTATCTCACTTGGTACTGAGGACTCCTGCGTTTCTTCAGCATGAGAGGCTGTGGAGGATAAGAAAAGAAGTAATACAGCTGGGTAGAGCCTAAACAACTCTCTGGAATTTGACATGGAGACCCCTAATATTTTAAATAAATGATTTTTATTGCTTTTATTAAGCTTTCTCCCGATGAATATCAAAGGGAGAAATAAGGTTAAATGATTCTAATCCACAAATACAGTAAAGTTTTCAACAGCTTCGCGTGGTGTAATAAAGGTATTTACAATATGGTCGGGGTCTGCATAGCCCAAGGCAACAGTGCACACCAATTCTTCATCGTCAGGTGCGCCAAGCACATCCAGTACGATTGGATGGAAATGGTTCCATGCGGCTTGTGGACAGGTATCCAAGCCCCGTGCCTTAGCTGCAACCATCACATTCTGGATCATCATGGAAATATCCATTTTTGAACCAATGCCCATTGCCTTGTTCACGGTGAAATATAGGGCAACAGGTGCATCAAACAACTGGTAGTTACGCAGTTGCTGTGCCGCCATTTTTTCCTTTTCCCCTTTTTGAATCCCCAGCAAACCATAGAGTCCCCAGCCATTTTCACGGCGGCGATCAATAAAAGGTGAAATCCAGGTTTCAGGATAATAAGCAAAGGTTTCCTGATACTGCCCAGCGAGTTCTGGCTTTTGAAACATTTCCATTTGTGCCTTACAAACACGGTCAATCATTTCAGCTCGTTTTTTACCTGTCACCACATACACTTTCCACGGCTGTGTATTTGTACCAGACGGTGCTCGACTGGCAACCGCCAAAATATCCTTAATGGTTTGGGTTTCAACAGGGGTATCCAGAAACGCACGTACTGAATGGCGGGATGTAATGGCATCATCGACATAGCGGACTTGTTCCGTGTTCATAAAAATTCCTCATCTTTTATGGTCTTTCTCATGGAATGAGACTATAAAGTAATAAATGAGTTTTGCAGATGACTTTTTAGTCGTAGATTGGATTTTGGCTAAAAAATATCTAAATGAGGTCTGCCTTATAAAAACAGATATATTTTTATTCTTTTGTTTCTTTATGTGAAAATTAAATGTATTTGTAACACAATGAAATAGAAGTAATATTTATTGATATATATTAGGGCTGTGATTGCCCCTAGAATAAAAAAATACACACAATATTCTAAATTTATGCATAATACGCCCTTTTTTAAAATTGATTAGGCTTTCCTTGCTAACACGGTGAGGGGAATTTTCTAGCTCAGGCATATCGAATTTATCCAATTTTATGCCTGTGGAAAATGTTGAAATATACACCAGATACAGGAGCTTCTCATGAGTTTACCTCTCATCCGTAAGCCATTTATTCAGGACTTGGCAATAACCGTTGCAACTTCCATGATGAACAATGCCTATGCTGCCAGTGGGCAAGAACAGATGCAGCACTTTCGCGCCATCGTTACAGCGCTTGTTCATCTACATAACAAATAGAATAAATGGAATAAAATATGGAATTTACTTTTAATGGTTTCTACACACTAATTTCGGCAGTGATCGTTCTGTTATTGGGACGTTTACTGGTCAACAAAATTGATTTCTTAAGACGCTACAATATTCCTGAACCTGTCGCAGGCGGTTTGGTGGCAGCAGTGGTTTCCCTGCTGGTGCATTCACTCTGGGGCTACAGTATTGTATTCAGTACCGAATTACAGACTAGTTTTATGCTGATCTTCTTTGCTTCCATTGGTCTAAGTGCCAACTTTATGAAGCTCAAAGAGGGTGGTATTGGATTAGTCATTTTTCTGGTCTGTGTTGCCTCATTCATTGTGGTGCAGAATGCGGTTGGGATGAGTCTGGCAACCTTGTTGGGTATTGATCCATTGGTTGGCCTGATTGCTGGTTCAATTACCTTGACAGGTGGTCATGGAACCGCAGGTGCATGGGGTGAAATCCTTGAAACCCAGCATGGTATTCAAGGCGCTTTGGCATTGGGTATGGCAAGTGCAACTTTCGGCCTGATTATTGGTGGGATTATCGGCGGTCCATTGGCCAAGCTGCTGATTAACCGTTATAACCTTGCCCATGCAAAAACCTCTTCCGAGATCAAGAATCGTGATACCCATCTCGACCAGCATCCTGATGAACTTGCGCCATTTGAAAATCCACATCAAGTCCGTTTGATTACTGCGGATAATGCCATTACCACACTGGGTCTGTTTGCTGCATGTCTGGCATTTGCCGAGTTTATGACAGGTTATAGCAAAGGCACCTGGTTTGAGCTGCCAACTTTTGTCTGGGCATTGGGCGGTGGTGTTGTTTTGCGCAACATTCTGGAAAGCATATTAAAGGTTGATATTTTTGACCGTGCAATTGATGTTTTTGGGAATGCCTCATTATCCCTTTATTTGGCTATGGCCCTGCTTTCACTCAAATTATGGCAACTGGCAGATTTGGCTGGGCCTTTGGTGGTGATTCTGGGTGCGCAAACCCTCACGATGGCGTTATATGCCGCATTCGTGACGTTCCGTGTTATGGGTAAAAACTATGATGCTGCCGTGTTGGCGGCAGGTCATTGTGGTTTTGGTATGGGAGCAACACCCACTGCGGTTGCAAACATGCAGGCGATTACCAATATGTATGGCCCGTCCCATAAAGCATTCCTGATTGTGCCGCTGTGTGGCGCGTTCTTTGTTGACTTGATCAATGCAACTGTCATTCAACTCATTTTAAAATTCTTTGTCTAATTCGGATCAAAAGCCCCATATGGGGCTTTTTTGATTCATCCATTGTTATCGTATATGTACGGTCGTACATAAAATATCTAAAGCGAATAAGTGATGAATGAAAAATTAAATGACACCCTGATGGCCTGGGTTAGTTTTTTCAATGATCCCCTATGGGATTTCCTGGTTATTTTTCTACTGGCAGTGGGTATCTTTTATACAGTGGCAACCAAAGCCGTACAGATCCGAATGTTCTTTCATAGCATCAAGGTGATGAAGGGAAGCCGTAAGGCGGAAAAGGATATGCATGGCCTGACACCGTTTCAGGCCTTTGTAACGGGCCTGGCAAGTCGTGTTGGTGTGGGAAATATCGCAGGCGTTGCAATTGCAATCGCCGTTGGTGGGCCAGGTGCTGTATTCTGGATGTGGTTTACCGCAGTACTTGGTATGAGTTCCGCTTTTATTGAATCATCACTGGCTCAGCTATTTAAAGTCAGGGACAACAATACCCAGCAGTTTCGGGGAGGGCCAGCCTACTACATTACCAAAGGGTTACGCAGTAAGGCCTTTGGTGTTGTCTTTGCGCTTGCACTGATCTTTACCTACGGTTTTGTATTTAACTCTGTTCAGATCAATGCCATTGCCAATGCTTCTTCCCATGCATGGGGTTGGGACAAGGCCAACCCAATTGTCCATCTAGGTGCTGTTGATCTGGAAATCTCATGGGTGGGGCTGGCGCTGGTGGTGATGGTTGCAATTGCAATCTTTGGGGGAATCAAGCGTATCGCCAAATTTGCGGAAATGTTTGTACCCTTAAAGGCTGGGCTTTATTTAGCGGTTGCCCTGTACATTGCCATAAGCAACTATGAATTGCTGCCAGGTATTTTTAGGCTGATCTTCACTGAAGCATTCCAGTTTAATGCGGCAGCAGGTGGTTTCTTTGGTGCCATGATCTCTATGGCCATGATGCAGGGAATCAAGCGTGGCCTGTTCTCAAACGAAGCGGGTATGGGTTCTGCACCAAATGCGGCAGCGGCATCGGATGTAAAGCATCCTGTGAACCAGGGGCTTGTGCAAATGCTGGGTGTTTTTGTTGATACCTTTATTGTATGTACCAGTACCGCAATTATCATTCTGGTGTCGGGTGTCTACCACGATGCAGGCTTTGTCGGTGTTGAACTGACCCAGCGTGCCTTGGAATCCCAGGTGGGAAGCTGGGGTGGTGACTTCCTTGCGATCCTGTTGTTCCTGTTCTGTTATTCAGCAGTACTGGGTAACTATGCCTATGCGGAAAGCAATGTGCAGTTTATCAATAACAGTCCGAAAGCGATGTTCATCTTCCGCATTTTTGTATTGGTGATGGTGTATTTTGGTGCGATTGGCAGCGTTCCATTGGTTTGGTCGATGGCGGACTTGTTTATGGGTATCATGGCGACCATCAACCTTGTGGCAATCCTGCTGTTAACTCCAATGGCACGCACTTTGCTGAAAGACTATACCTCTCAGCTTAAGAAAGGTATTAAGGAACCAGAGTTCAAGATTGATCAATATCCTGAACTAAAGAAAAAAGTTGGTTCAGATATCTGGTGATTTTGATAGAAGCTCCTTTCGAGGGGCTTTTTTATGAATTGCCAGTCACAGCAGCAAAAAAACTGATACAGCATTTCAGGCTGGGCAGAGCTAAAATTTAAGCTGGAAACACAGTAAATATGGCAACAACTGCATATGAAACGGCTTAAATCATGCATACTTGGGCTTTCAGTAATCATTTTAACAGGTTGTCAAACAACCTCACATTTACGTCCAGCGATTGAAGATGCCCAGGCACAAGTGGTGAGCCAGCCTTATAGCTATATCAAACAACAGCAAAAACGTCCCGTGATCGCTTTGGTTTTGGGGAGTGGTGGTGCACGTGGCTATGCCCATATTGGGGTGATAGAAGTGCTGGAACAACAGGGGATTCGTCCAGACTTTATTGTTGGTACGAGTGCTGGAAGTATCGTTGGTTCAATCTATGCCAGTGGCAAAACCGCCGCCGAGTTGCGTGACATTGCCCTAAAGTTGAAAGCCAATGACGTTCGTGATGTCAATGTCAGCTTAAAAGGGTTTTTTAACGGTAAAAAGGTTGAGGACTATATCAACCAGCAGGTACATAACACGCCCTTGCAGAAGCTCAAGATTCCAATGTATGTGGTGGCAACCGAACTTAAGGATGGCAGCAGAACAGTATTTAACTATGGCAATACTGGACAGGCGGTTCGTGCCTCGGCCTCAATCCCCAGCATGTTTGTACCCACCAAAATTCATGATGTTGAATATGTTGATGGCGGGCTGGTGAGTCCTGTGCCTGTTCAGGTTGCACGTGACCTAGGGGCGGATGTGGTAATTGCGGTGGATATTCTGGCCCAGCCGATCCACACGGAAACCACCAATGTCTGGGGCTTGTTTAACCAGAATATTAATATTATGCAGGGCCGTCTGGCTGAAGAAGAGCTGAAAGATGCGGATGTGGTGATTCAACCTGACTTGCGTGAAAAGGCCCATATTTTTGATATTAAGGGACGTGAAATGACCATGCAGGCAGGGATTGATGCAGCTCAGTCAAAGCTTTCTGAAATTGAGCTCGCCATTCAAAGCAAGAAAAACGCTGCACAATTTGCTCAGCAAGATTTTGCCTTAAAGACCAGTCCATTAAATCCCTAAGGTTTATATGGATACAGAGAGTAACAGGCTCAAAATTGTTTCGTTGACCTAAACAAATTGTAAATACTCGTCAAAAAGCTATGAAAAAATTGAGAAAGAAGGTAAATAAGTAGGGTCTATTGACATCTCATCTTGCGAGCTTTCAGCTCTCATTGCGACAGAGGACATTTTTTAGGCGGTACAAGGCATGTTTTGCGAAACTTAGTGATTCTAAGTGAGCAAGACATAACGCTGTAGCGGCAAAAATATCCCTGTCCCGTAGGGTTATGGCTAAAACTGCCTCAAACTTCGTTATGAAACTTGACAAGGGGGCCGCCATTGCCTACGTTTCATGTCTTGTTTGAGTGATTTTAGCCTATAACGCAAGATATAGATGAAATGTTAATAGACCCTGAAATTCATTAAACTTTCTATCAGACAAAGTTAAGTTTGAGGTTATAGGATGACGTACTTGCGTCAATTGCAACACAACAAGGATTGTTAAGCACGATGTTTAAATCATTTTTTCCTAACCCACGTCCATTTTTTATCTCGGTGGTGGTATGGTTGGCCCTGAACATGCTGCTCTGGTACACAGGTGGTCATGGATGGGGTGAATATCTGGGGTTCCCCAAGGGCTATGCTGAAGCAGAGTTGCCAATTGGGGTGAGCCGTTTCTGGTCACCTGCATTTATTTGGTTCTATCTCTGGTTTCTGCTTTCAACCGCCTTATTTGCAGGGTTCTGGCGATTCCTTTCTGATAACAAATGGCAGAAGTGGTCAATCTGGGGTTCAGCCTTTATCCTGTTTAATATCTGGTTTGGGGTACAGGTCAGCGTTGCGATCAATGCATGGTATGGCCCATTCTGGGACATGATCCAAAAGATGCTGAGTGATGGCGGCGGTGATATCAATGACCTTTATACAGGTACATTGACATTCCTTTATATCGCGATGATTGCTGTCACATTTGCGGTGATCAATGCATTCTTTACCAGCCATTATGTGTTCCGTTGGCGTACCGCCATGAATGAATACTACACTGCAAACTGGGATCAGCTTCGCCATGTCGAGGGGGCTTCGCAACGTATTCAGGAGGATACCATGCGTTTTGCCACCATTATGGAAGATCTGGGGGTTGAACTGATTAAGTCGGTGATGGTGTTGATCGCGTTCCTGCCGTTATTATTTAAAATCTCTGAAAAAGTGCCAGTGCTTCCAATTGTGGGTGAGATTGAACATTCACTGGTATGGGCGGCAATTGTCTGGGCTGTGGTCGGAACTGTAGTGTTAATGATCGTAGGTCAGAAATTACCAGGCCTACAATTTAATAATCAAAAGGTTGAGGCGGCTTACCGTAAAGAGTTGGTCTATGGTGAAGACCATGAAAATCGTGCTGACCCGCTTACCTTGAAAGAATTGTTTAGCCGTGTCCGATATAACTATTTCAAGCTTTATTTCCATTATGCCTATTTTAACTTGGTCGCAATCTGGTATAAGCAACTGGATATTTTATATAGCTTAGTGGTGTTATTTCCTGCGATTGCTGCGGGTAAAATGACACTGGGCTTAATTAACCAAATCAGTAACATTTTTGATAAAGTGCGTGAATCTTTCCAATACTTAATCAGCTCATGGAAAACCATTATTGAATTATTATCCATTCACAAACGTTTAAAAGCATTTGAATCTATTCTTGATAAAGATTAAGTCATTCAATAATAAAAAAACCTGCATCAGCAGGTTTTTTTATCACTTACAGTAAGCACATCCCAAGTCCAGCACCTAATACCATAACCCAGAGCGGATGAACTTTTTTAAACATCCCAAGAATCGCAGTCACAATTACGATCATCACCAGTAGCAGGTTTTGTGCGGAGGCATCTGCAATCAGCCATGCACTGACCAGAACCAAACCGACAGTAATTGGTTTAAGGGCTTTCTCAAAACGTGCCCGTAAAGGATGTGCCTTAAAACGCTGCCAAAATTTGAGTGCATAAATCGTAATGATGGAAGAGGGGCCAAACTTGGCGAGTGAGGTGACCAGCAAACCTGCTGTACCTGCCACATGCCATCCAACCAAAGGCACGATCATCATGTTTGGTCCAGGTGCAGCCTGTGCCATGGCAAACAGTGAGCTAAACTGTTCCGCCGTCATCCAATGGTGAACTGTCACCACTTTATGTTGCATTTCAGGAAGAATGGCATTGCCACCTCCGAAAGCGAGCAATGACAATTGGGTAAATACGATGGCAAGTAACAGCAAAATCATGACTTTTTCACTCCCAATACCAGCATGTTCATTGCAAGCAAAATAAATAAGGTCAGTGCCAGTGGAAGCTTGATCCAGAGCATAAATACAAAGGTCAGTAGAATGGTAAAAAAGGTCAAATAGCTTTTTAAAATTGGCCTGAGCATTTTAAGGCCAGTCGCAAACAACAACCCTGCTGCTGCGGCTGCCAGCCCCTGAATCATATGCTTGACCGCAGGTAAATATTGGAAGTATTCGTACACCTGATAGAGGATCAACACGATTGCAGTGGGTGCCGAGATCAAACCAAGTACCGAGCTGATCGCACCTTTTATGCCTTGAAACTCCATGCCAATCGCAACCGACATATTGATGATGTTACCCCCAGGCAATAACTGACACACGCCCAGCAGGTCGGTAAATTGACTTTCATCCAGCCATTTATGCTCTTCAACAATAATGCGGTGTGCCAATGGTAGAACACCACCAAAACCCATCAAGCCCAACTTCATAAAACCCATAAAAAGTGCCTTGCAATCAGGAGTATTTGCGAATGGTTCACGCTCTATTGATAGGGTTTGGACTTTAATTGGATTTACCTGACTTTTCATCTATTCTGGAAATAGCATGGAAGATTTATGCTATATTCACAAATGCTATTTTCTGCATAAACCATACTTTTTGAGTATATGAAATGGACATCCATAAGCTGAATGCTTTCATTGCAGTGGTTGAGGAAAGTAATATTTCTAGGGCTGCTGTTCGCTTACACATGCAGCAACCGCCACTAACCCGACTGATTAAAAGTCTGGAAGAGGAGCTGGACACCACTTTACTGAAACGCTTGCCACGTGGGGTTGAGGTAACAGAAGCGGGCAAGGTACTATATCAGGAAGCGATCACCATTCTGGCCCATGCCCAGTCAATACCAAAAAGGGTGAAAAATATTGCACAAGGTTTGGAGGGTCAACTCAATATTGGTTTTACCAACTCGGCAGGTCTGCATCCATTTCTACCTGCGGTGTTACGTCAGTTCCGTGAACAATTTCCAGCCGTTGCCATTCATCTGGAAGAGGATAGCAGCAGTGCATTAACCGATGCAGTGATTAATGAAAAACTGGACATTGTGTTTTTACGCAAACCCGCACCCATTCATGCCGAAGTAGAAAGTCTGCATGTGCTGGATGAACCCCTGATTGTAGCCCTGCCCAATAATCATCCATTGGTGAGTCGGGAGGGCGCAATCCGTCTGGTAGATTTGGAACCTTATGAGTTTGTACTCTACCGACGATTAGCAGGACAGGACCTGTTTGATAATATTCTGGCAAATTGCTATCAGGCGGGTTTTAATCCCAACATTGTGCAAGAGGCACCGCGTTTAACCTCAAGTCTCAATCTGATTGCGGCTGGCATTGGGCTTTCAATCGTACCTGACTCTATTCAGGACTTCTGGAATAAGCAGATTGTCTATCGAACACTGGAAGCGAAAAAACCCTGTATTGCCCCGATTTATGCGATTTACCGAACCAAGGAAAACAGTATCCGCATAGAACATTTCCTGAATTTGCTCAAGGAAAGCCAAAAATCTCAAACCGCATGATTTAATGGGTAAAATGATAGAAGTTTAAAATTGTTCCAGCCAGATGCTGCTGAGATTTGTCCAGCGTGACTTTAATTTCCCTAAAATTAACATACGCTCTCATACAAGAACATAAGTAACAAACTGTTTAGAATATTTAAAATTTTGAAGCGGCATTAATAAATAGATTGAATAGGGAAATAAACGCCATGAAAACAATACTGCCAATATGCTATTTACTCGCCATGAGTTCTATGGCTTTTGCCCAGGAAATCAAGGGTATTTCCTTTAGCCATCAGGACTGGGAAATATACTGTAGTAATACGGGAACCTGCCGAGCTGCGGGCTATCACAATGAATCCAGTGATGATTATCCAGCATCAATCTTATTGACACGTCAGGCGGGCAAAGCTCAGCAAGTCACAGGCGAGTTTGCTTTGGGGGATGGATTTACCGAACCATCAATTCCCAAAACTCAGCTTAAAAATATTCATTTTTATGTCAATGGCAAAGATTTAGGGCCTGTCTCGGTCGATGGCACTGAATTTCCACTCATGGGCAAATTAACTACGGCACAGGTCTATGGATTGTTGCAACAGGCCAGAGATAAAGCAGACATCATATTTAAAAACAATCGATTGCAATGGAATATTTCGGATGCAGGTATGACTGCTGCATTATTGAAAATGGATGATTTTCAGAAACGTGTTGGAACCACAGGGGCATTGGTCAAAAAGGGAAAAATGAGCGAAGCTAAAGTGTTGGCGGCCCAACCGAAATTGGTGGTAAAACAGGTTAAAACAGCCAGCAAACCTTATCTAACTTTGCAGCCCAACAGCAAGCAGTATCAGTCCGTGTATAAATCATTGATGGCAGCACAACCTACACCCAAACAAGATGGTTTTTGTGAGGGAGTTTATAGCAGTGATGGCGTAAAACCTCAGTCGATTGAACTCTACAAATTAAGCAATAAAAAAGTATTGGCAACGACTCTGTGCTGGCGAGGAGCATATAACGAGGGATATGGAGCGTGGGTGCTGGATGAGTCTTTAACAGGAAAAGCAATCTTTGTGACTGAACATGCCTCCGATTTTGGGGATGGGATAATCAGTAGCTCACAAAAAGGACGGGGAATTGGAGACTGCTGGTCAAGTGCTGAATGGGTTTGGGATGGGCAGAAATTTGTACATACCAAAGATATGTGGACAGGCATGTGCAAGGGCTTGGCGGCAGGTGGGGTTTGGGAGCTGGATTTGATTGAAAGTGTAGTTAAGTAATTGTATGTGGTGTGTATATTGGTGCATCAAGATATGCCCATATTGATTATGATAAATGAAAGTTAAATTGAACGGGAATTTTTAATGAAATCTAAATTTTATCAAATATTATGGTTAGTGCTTATTCCTTTGAGTATTACACCACTTCAGGCAAAGACCACTCCGTCATTTCCATTGGATGCAGGAGTGTTACAGCAGGATATTGCAGTAAATAATAAGGTCGGCAAGGTTTCAGATATGAATATTGTCACCTTGATTCGCAAGGGAAAAGGTAAGAATAATGTTGTACAAGGGATAGCTGTAGATTCAACTAAAGGATTATTATATTCCTTACATGTTGTTGGTCAGCCTAATCGAGGGGTGGTTAATCGTTTTAATTTTAACTCTTTAAGTCCAGCACAGATCACTGCTCAGGATAATCAATCGCCAACAGATATTATTGGGCATCAGGGAATCACGGTTGACCCTCGAAATGGTTTAATTTGGGCATCAGCAGGAGCAAGTATCACAGATGCAAGCTGGAAAATTATTGGCTTTAATTATTCTCCAAATGGGGAGCCTAAAAATGTAAGAACTGTGCAATTATTTGATAAAAATTATAAAAAAAGTGGCTATACAATGCCTGTGATTACCCCAGATGCTAGATATCTAATTGTACGCTCACGTAAAAATAAACAAGAGGTAATGCGAGTTTTTGATTTAACTAAGGTTAAATTAGAAAATGGTACGGATCTAAGTCAGTCTTATTTATATGAGTGGTCAATTGACTCTGATTTAATCAAAAATAAATATGCATTTCAAGCCATGACTTCGGATGGAAAATATATCTATTTGTTAAGTGGTGGAGTTGGAGATCAGAATTCCGATAATAAGCGTTTATATGTTTATTCTATAGATGGAAAATTAATACAAAAGCTGGATCAGTTGACTTTAGGAAAATATGATCGTTTATCTTATGGGAGAGAGGGGCATTGGGAGCCTGAGGGATTAGCTATTGATATATTGCATAAGCAACTTTTAGTAATGTTTGCTGTTGGTGATAAAACTAAACGACTCGCTATTGTATATAAAGTTCCGATCAACAATTGATGTTATATATGTTTCTAAAAGTTTGATAGTCAAGTGAAATCAGATATTTCAATGGTAACCAGATCAAATTGAAGAAATTATTAAATGATTCCTTGATTATATAGAAATAACCTAAGGAAATCCGATGGTTAAAAATAAAATGATATTTGGCTATGTCATGCTTGCAGGGATTTTGGGCTGTCTGGCGACCTCGGCTTTTGCTGCCCCTTTACAGATTCTGGAATTTAAAAAAGTGCAACTCAGCCAAACTGAGCAAGATCAATTCTGTAAACAGGCCAAAGTTTTAATAGCTGAAACTTACAGAGATGAGCCGGTAATTAGATAGCTGCCGTGGTACAAAAAGAATGCTTATATTTCTGGAATTTTGTTGATGTCTTTTTAACACTTGAGATTTGGAATAAGTTGGGCGTGTCAAGAGGGGAATAATCAATTCACTTTTCTTCATCAATGAAAATGATTTGCTAAAAAATAATACGTATAGGGGTGAGGTTATGCAAGCAAAACTGACTTGTCTATTGATAAAAATGTGATTGAACGAGCAAAGAATTATGCACAGCAACACCAGCAAAGTGCTTCCAGTTTAGTTGAAGCTTATTTGGATCGTATTTCAGCACAATCAAACAGAGTGAATGAGATTCAAGCTCCTATTACTGAGTATTTAACAGGAATGTTTGCAGCACAGGATAATGGGCAGGATTATAAAGAATTACTCGCAGATGCACGTTTGGAAAAGCATCTATGAGTGAGCGTATTTTTATTGATTCTGATGTGATTTTGGATGTTGCTCTAGCCCGTCAGCCTTTTGTTGAAGCAAGTCAACAGGTTTTGGCTTTATGTGAAAGTGGGATTTTTACAGGCTGTATTTCATCGAATAGTGTTGCCAATATTTATTATATTTTGCGTAAATTGGGCGGCGATGAGACAGCTCGTTTTGTATCCGACAACTTTTAAAATTTTTAGTCATTATTCCTGTTGATCATATGGGTATTAGCAAAGCTTTAGATTCTAAATTTACTGATTTTGAAGATATTATCCAATATTTTGCTGCTTTAAGTTTTGGCTGTACGATGATTGTCACTCGAAATATTCAGGATTACAAATTTGCTGAGTTAAAAGTGGTTTTACCAAGTATTTTTATAGATTAAGGGTGTAGATTATAAAGTCTAAACCCTTATAAGTTTAAGATTTTAATTTTATATATAAATGTTTATGCCCATTTTCCAGCATACGCTCATCGTAATCAAATATTTCAGGGAAACCTTTAACTAGATCATTCAGGCGTTTAAATCCGTATGTTCTTGTATCAAAATCATTTTGTAATAATTTCCATTGAGAACCTAAAGAGGCAACAGTAATCCATTCCGTGTCTTGATTATCAAAAATTTGTTTGATTGTGGACAATGGCAATTCAGGATGGGGGCTAGATGCTATGACAGGAGTCTTTTCTAATTTTTCAATTTCTTTGTCTGTGATTTTAATATTTGTTTGTGGTTTATTCTGCTGGGAGATTACTGCAATCTCCTCATCATCTCTTAAATTTTCCACATAAGTGAAATGTGAGCAAGCATTTCTAAAAGCTTCGGGAGTTTGCATTTTTCCAAAACCGTAAACTGTGGCACCTTGCTCTTTAATGCGAATGGCTAAAGCAGTAAAATCGCTATCACTGGAAACGAGTGCAAAGCCATCAAAACGATTGGTATAGAGTAAATCCATTGCATCAATAATCATAAAACCATCAGTGGCATTTTTTCCTGTGGTATAGGCAAATTGTTGCATTGGCTTGATCGCTAAATCATTAATAGCTTGTTTCCAGCTCCCATTTTGATTAACAAAATTTCCATAAATCCTTTTTACAGTGGCTTCACCGTATTTCGTTAACTCATCTAAAATATTTTTAATGTCTTTTGCTGAGGCATTATCTGCATCAATCAATACAGCAAGTTTAGCTGTTTTTTCTTCACTTACATTGAATATTGTTTTTAAAGCCATTATTTTCTCAAAATAAAACCCCGTATTAATACGAGGTTTTATAGCATGAAATCAATAAATTGGCTAATAAGTTAACTAATCAATTTCTTCATCAACTCGTTGACTTGAGCAGGATTGGCTTTACCTTTTGCAGCTTTCATGACTTGACCAACCAGACCATTAAAGGCTTTTTCTTTACCAGACTTGTACTCTTCAACCATTTTTTCATTGGCTGCAAGCACTTCTTTGATAATCGCTTCAATCGCACCTGTATCGGTTTCTTGCTTTAAGCCTTTTTCAGCAATGATGTCATCGGCAGATTTTCCTTCTGCTTCCCACATAAAGCCAAACACTTGCTTAGCAATTTTACCGTTAATGGTGTTATCCACAATACGTGCAATCATGCCGCCCAACTGCTCAGCAGAAACAGGGGAGTCTGCCAATTCCAGACCTGCCTTGTTTAAGGCACCTGAGAATTCACCCATTACCCAGTTTGCAGAGACTTTACCTTGCGCAGCACCGCCAGATGCAGCCACAACTGCTTCATAAAAATCAGCCATTTCACGAGATAGCGTCAATACATGTGCATCGTACTCAGTCACAGCGAAGTCAGCGATGAAACGAGCACGACGAGCCGCAGGCAACTCTGGAAGTGCTGCACAAGCTGCTTTGATTTGTGCCTCGGCAATGATCACAGGCAACAAGTCAGGGTCAGGGAAGTAGCGATAGTCGTTTGCTTCTTCCTTGGAACGCATGGAGCGAGTTTCCATTTTGTTCGGGTCAAATAAACGAGTTTCTTGGTCAATCAAACCGCCACTTTCCAAAATGTCCATTTGGCGTTCAATTTCAACATTGATCGCTTGCTCAATGAAACGGAATGAGTTGAGGTTTTTTAATTCGCAACGAGTACCGAAAGGTTGACCTGGACGACGTAATGACACGTTACAGTCGGCACGGAATGAGCCTTCAGCCATGTTGCCGTCAGAAATACCTAACCAACGCACAAGCGTGTGAATCGCCTTGATATAGGCAACCGCTTCTTCAACCGAGCGCATATCAGGTTCAGACACGATTTCAAGTAAAGGCGTGCCAGCACGGTTCAGGTCGATACCCGACATGCCCTCGAATTGGTCATGGACCGATTTACCTGCATCTTCTTCAAGATGGGCACGGGTCACGCCAATACGTTTGGTTGTGCCATCTTCGAGCTGGATGTCGATATGACCCAAGCCAACAATTGGATTGTCCATCTGGCTGATCTGGTAGCCTTTCGGAGAGTCAGGATAGAAGTAGTTCTTACGTGCAAACACAGACGCTTGGTCGATATAGGCATCAATACCCAAACCAAAACGAATCGCAAGATCAACCACTTCTGCATTTAATACTGGCAAGACACCTGGCATTGCCAAATCAACAAGGCTGGCTTGGGTGTTTGGGTCTTGACCAAATTCAGTCGATGAACCTGAGAAGATTTTTGATTTTGTCGCCAACTGAGTGTGGATTTCAATCCCGATAACGACTTCCCAACCGTCAATTAACTTTAACTTTTGAGCTTCAGCCATTATGCATTCTCCTCAGCAATTGCCGCACGTTTGGTGTGCCAGTCTGTATGTTGTTGATATTGATGCACAATTGAAAGCAATTGTGATTCTGACCAATAGTTACCAATCAACTGTAAGCCCACAGGCAAGCTGTCTTGATCAAAACCAACAGGAGCGTTGATCGCTGGTAGACCTGCCAGGTTCACCGCAAGCGTATAGATATCGCCTAAATACATTTCAGTCGGGCTGAGGTTGGCACCGATTTTGTACGCCGTGGTTGGTGCGGATGGTGCAGCAATCACATCAACATTTTCAAATGCTTTTAGAAAATCCTGCTGGATCAGACGACGTACTTTTTGTGCCTTGACATAATAGGCATCGTAATAACCCGCAGAAAGGGCGTAAGTCCCAATCAGGATACGGCGTTGCACTTCCGCACCAAAACCCTCAGAGCGTGAGCGTTTATAAAGATCTAAAATGTCTTTTGGATTTTCACAGCGATAGCCATAACGAACGCCATCGTAACGAGACAGGTTGGAAGATGCTTCCGCAGGAGCAATGAGGTAATAAGTCGGCACATAGGCTTCAGTCATGTTGAGATCAATCTCAACCAAGGTTGCGCCCATTTCCTCAAGCTTTTTCAATGATTCTTCAACGCGTGCTTTTACATCCGCATCTAAACCAGCAACATTGAAGTATTGCTTTGGAATACCAATGCGTAAGCCTTTGACTGCTGTGCCATTTAAGTTGGCAACATAATCATCAACTTCTTTATTGATCGAAGTAGAGTCTTTGGCATCATGACCCGCAATCACATTCATCAGGTAAGCGCAGTCTTCCGCAGAACGTGCCATTGGACCACCTTGATCGAGAGAGGATGCATAGGCAATCATACCAAAGCGAGACACACGACCATAGGTCGGTTTTAAGCCTGTTAAGCCGCAGAATGAGGCAGGCTGGCGAATAGAGCCGCCTGTATCTGTGCCTGTCGCAATCGGTGCTAAATCCGCAGCCACAGCCGCAGCAGAACCACCAGACGATCCCCCAGGAACACGATCAAGCGCCCAAGGGTTGGAGGTTGCACCGAAGTAAGAGTTTTCAGAGGTTGAACCCATGGCGAATTCGTCCATGTTCACCTTGCCTAAAGTCACAAGACCCGCAGCCTTGGCTTTGGCAACCACAGTTGCATCATAAGGTGAAATGAAGTTATCCAGCATTTTTGAACCCGCAGTGGTTTTAATGCCTTGGGTACAGAAAATGTCTTTATGTGCCAGCGGAATACCCGCTAGTGCATGTGCATTGCCTGACTTTAGCACCGCATCAGCCGCATCAGCTTCAGCAAGTGCCTGTTCTGCGGTGACTGTCACATAACTTTTTACTTTTGGGTCAATATGGGCAATACGTTTTAAATAATGTTCGGCCAATTCACGTGATGAAAACTGGGCCTGTTTTAAGCCCTCGGAAAGTTCACGGATTGATAAGCGATGTAAATCTGTCATATGAAAAATTTCTTTACATTCTAAATATAAAATATTGACTAATCGAATAAATCTTATTCAATTACGCGAGGTACAAGGTACAGACCTGCTTCTGTTGCAGGGGCGACCGCTTGATATTCATCACGGTGATTACTTTCACTCACCACATCGGCGCGTAAAGGCTGTGGATTGTCAAATGGGCTTTTTAAAGGCTCAACATCATCGGTATTAATGTTTTTCAAGCTTTCCATCATGCCAAGAATTTTATTTAAACTTTGAGCATATTCAGCAGATTGCGTTTCATCTAGGGATAAACGGGCAAGATGCGCAATCCCTGAAACGGTTTGTGCATTTAAGTCCGTCGTCTGCTGAGCATCTGATGATGTAGACATAACTTTACCTAATTCAGTATCAAAAAATTGCAAAATATCGTGCGTTATAATAAGCGATTGACTTGTTCAAAGCATCACATTTCGTTAAAGTTGCCACCTTGTATTCACACAAAGTTTAATTGAGAACGCCCCCGTGATTCTAAAACGACTAATTGGCTTGTTTTCGCCGGATTTAGCCATTGATTTAGGTACTGCAAATACCCTTATTTATGCACCAGGCCGTGGCATTATATTAAATGAACCAACAGTTGTGGCCATTCGTCACAGTGGCTCACAAAAAATTGTGGCGGCTGTAGGAATTGATGCTAAACAAATGTTAGGCCGTACACCAGCGAATATTTCAGCGATTCGTCCGATGAAAGACGGTGTGATTGCCGATTTTGAAGTCACTGAGACCATGTTGAACCAGTTTATTGGTAAGGTGCATGAAAAGCGTTTATTTCCACCAGCACCGCGTGTTGTGGTCTGTGTGCCATGTAAATCAACATTGGTTGAGCGTCGTGCAATTCGTGAGGCTGTGTTCAATGCAGGCGCGCGTGATGTGCGTTTGATCGAAGAGCCGATGGCTGCCGCAATTGGTGCGGGTATGCCAGTTGAACAGGCATGTGGTTCGATGGTGGTGGATGTGGGTGGTGGTACGACCGAGATCGCGATCATTTCATTACAGGGTTGTGTCTACGCAGATTCACTCCGTATCGGTGGTGATGTATTTGATGAGCAAATCATCAACTACGTTCGTAAGGCGCACGGTTGTGTGATCGGGGAAACTACAGCCGAAGTGATCAAGAAAGAAGTGGGTATGGCGATTGCTGATGGCAAGACCCTTGAGATTGAAGTGCGTGGTCGTAATCTGGCAGAGGGTGTACCTCGTGCGATTACCGTAACTTCTGATGAAATTACCCAGGCGATTTCTGATCCTTTACAAAGTATTGTGAGTGCAGTGAAATCCGCGCTTGAACAAACCCCGCCTGAACTGTCTTCGGATATTGCAGAGCGTGGTATTGTGTTGACGGGTGGTGGTGCGTTGTTGCGTAACCTCGATAAACTGCTTGCCCAGGAAACGGGTTTGCCTGTGATTGTTGCGGATGATCCTTTAACCTGCGTCACCCGTGGTGGCGGTAAAGTCTTAGAGTTCTTTGACAACCCAAACCATGACATGCTTTTCGTTGGTTAAACCATAAGGACTAGGCGGTGCAACCGAATCTTTTTTCAAGACAACCGCCATCTTTTCGCTCGTTTATCATTGCGGTCATTACATGCCTGGTGGTGCTTTTCTTTGACTGGCGCATGCCTTATGTAATTCAACCTGCAAGGGATGTTTTGTACGCCGCGTATAATCCGATTTATGCGCTGGCGAGCTATCCTGTACTGTCGCGAGAATGGCTGAACCAACAGACCAAATCTGAAACCCAGTTGCGCCGTGAAAACACTGCGATGCAGGCTGAACTCTTACAGGCACAGGTTCGTCTACAAAAACTTTCAGAACTCTCTGCGGAAAATAACCGTTTAAGAGGGCTTTTGGATACGCCATTGATTATTGATGGCCGTATGCAGATTGCGGAAGTGATTGGAACCGATGCTGACCCTTTACGCCATATCATCATTATCAACCGTGGTTCATTGGACCATTTAAAGGTGGGCCAGACTGTTCTGGATGATAAAGGCATTATGGGGCAGTTGATTAGTGTCTATCCGCACAGTTCTCGGGTGATGTTGCTGTCTGATAAGGAACACTCCCTCTCTGTACGTTTGGAGCGTACGGGGATGCGTGCAATCGTCTCGGGTACAGGTGATTTGGGACAGCTCAAAATGGAGTATGTACCCACCAGTGCCAATATTCAGGTGGGGGACAAGGTGTTTAGTTCAGGCTTGGGCGAACATTTTCCAGCGGGTTATTTAGTGGGAACTGTGTCTAAGGTGAGCCGTCATACTTCGGGTGAGTTTGCCGAAATTGATGTGACACCAGCGGCCCAGCTTGCAAGTGGTCATCATGTGGTGGTGCTGTTCTCTGAATCCTTGGCGCAGGAGCAGCCTTATGCCGATCGCTAAGCTGAATTATGAGAAGCGCAAAGACCCGCTTTGGATGATCATCATTTCCATCGTGATCGGATCAATCCTGATGGTCTACCCAATGGCCTATGAAGCTTCAGGCTGGCGCCCATCAGTGATGCTGATGATCATGCTGTTCTGGATTCTTTATCAGCCTGTCTGGTGTGGGGTCTGGTTTGCATTCGGCATGGGACTGTTCGTTGATTTACTGCTGGATGCACCTTTCGGTCTAAATGCACTGAGTTTTGTATTTATTACCTTTGCGACACGTTATTTTATTCGTGAACGCCGTATCCTCACTTTTGGAAATTCATGGGTGATTGCGGTGATTGCGATTGTGACGCATATCATTTTTCTGTGGATTAGCCAGACCATTGCAGGGACACATTTTTCGATTGCACGTCATTGGCAGCCGGTGCTGACCAGTATCGTGACGTGGCCTCTGGTTTATTATTGTTTACATAAATGGCGCATATAATTCTCGCATCAAGCTCACCCCGTCGGCAGGAGCTGTTAAGGCAACTCGGTCTGGACTTTGATATTTATAGTCCAGATGTTGATGAGGCTGTGCAGGACGGTGAAACTGTTGAACAGTATGTTGAACGTTTGGCGAGGGACAAGGCTCAGGTTGTTTTAAACCAATACCCTGAAGCGATTGTGATTGCAGCGGATACCAGTTTAAGTTGTGCTGGAGAAATTATTGGAAAGCCAGAGTCAAAGCAGCATGCCTTTGAAATCTGGTCAGCATTTTCTGGACAATGGCATGATGTCTACTCTGGAATCTGTGTGGCAAGCAGCTCGAAAATCTTGAGCACCGTAGTGCGTACCCAGGTTGAGTTCCAGCGTTTGAGTCATGCAGAAATGGAAAAATACTGGGCTACTGGCGAACCCATTGGCAAGGCAGGTGCCTATGCGATACAGGGAATTGCTGCGCAATATATTCCACAGATTCGGGGAAGTTACAGTAATGTTGTAGGCTTACCCTTATATGAGACAGTACAGTTATTAGAAAGCGTTAAGGCCTCAGTATAAAATTACCAGGCTGACACTTTCGGATATAAGAATTTTTATAAAATTTTGAGTTGGTTATGGCAGAAGAATTGCTGATTAACGTCACACCGATGGAATGTCGCGTGGCCTTGATTGAAAATGGAACGGTTAATGAATTATTCGTTGAGCGTACGGTAAAGCGCGGTTTAGTGGGTAATATTTACAAAGGCAAGGTGGTGCGGGTACTGCCAGGAATGCAGGCTGCCTTTGTTGATATTGGTTTATCCCGTACCGCTTTTCTACATATCAATGATATGGTGTGGCCACGTTCACAGCCAACTCCCAACGTTTTTGAGTTACTACACCCAGGGCAAATCCTGACGGTTCAAGTCATGAAAGACATGCTTGGCACTAAAGGTGCCCGACTCAGTACGGACCTTTCCATCCCATCCCGTTATCTGGTGATGATGCCTTTTGGCAACCACATTGGGGTTTCCCAGCGCATTGAGTCCGAAGAGGAACGTGACCGTTTACGCAGCATGATTGAGCGTATTCAGGCGGAGCACCAGTTACCAGGCAGTGTGATTGTGCGTACCGCCGCAGAGGGCGTGGATGAAGCGGCGATTGTGCAGGATATGTGCTATCTCGCCAAGCTTTGGGAATATATTCAACGTACCCAGCAAAGTACCATTGTCCCATCCCTGATCTTTGAGGAATTACCTTTACCACGTCGAGTGGTTCGTGACCTCGCCAGTGAACAAACTGCCAAAATTTATGTCGATTCACGGGAAATCTACGGCAAGCTACAAGAGTTCATTGATGAATTTATGCCAAGTATGCAGGATAGGTTGATTCATTATCCTGGCGAAAAACCACTGTTTGACTTATACAACGTTGAGGATGATCTACAGAAAGCATTGCAGACTCGGGTGGCACTCAAGTCTGGTGGTTACCTGATGATTGACCAGACCGAAGCCATGACCACGATTGATGTCAATACGGGGTCCTACGTCGGTGGGCGGAGTCTGGAGGACACGGTATTTAAGACCAATATGGAAGCCACACAGGTCATCGCAAGACAATTGCGTTTGCGTAATCTTGGTGGAATTATCATTATTGACTTCATTGACATGCAGGAAGCCGAACACCGTGACGAGGTGATGCGCCAGTTTGAAAAGATGCTGGAACGGGATCATGCCAAGACCAAGATTACTCAGGTTTCGGAACTTGGTCTGGTTGAAATGACCCGCAAACGTACCCGCGAGTCTCTGGAACATTTACTGTGTGAATCATGCCCAACCTGTCAGGGGCGTGGTTATGTGAAGACCGCGGAGACAGTATGTTACGAAATATTTCGAGAAATCCTGCGTTATGCCCGTGCATTTGATTCCAAGGGTGGCTTTACTGTCGTTGCGCATCCAGCAGTCATTGATCGGCTGCTCACAGCAGAAGCCCCAGCCGTGGCGGATCTGGAACATTTCATCAATCGCGTGATTAAATTTCAGGTTGAAAATTTGTATACGCAAGAGCAATACGATATCATTTTAAGCTAAAGTTGTAACAATATTTCGCTTAAGCCTTGTTACAACTGAAATTTTACTTTCGATCACAAATTTTAAATACTAGAACAATAAAATGAGCCATAGGCACTATTTGGTGTCTTAGCAAAATATAAGAGGTATATAACTATGAATGTCAGTGAAAGATTAGTGAATCACGGTTTTAAGCATGTTTTGGACAGTAACCCTGTAAATACGTGCTATATGGTTGATAGCCAAGGTAAAGAGGTCCAGATTACCACGGCCATGATCCGTTCCGCCTGTCATCAGCTTTTACAACGTTGTCGTGCAATTAAAAAATAAGGGGCTATGTAAAGCCCCTTAATTTTTTCTGCGAACTTAATTCGCAACTTTCTGTTCTGGCAAGTCCTGAATCGCCTGTTCAAAACGCTGAATTTCGTCCTCTAAATGGGTTAGAAGATTTTGCATCTTAGGCAATGCATTACGACACGCAAGTAAGCCAACTTCCAGTTTATCCAGATAGCTGGTCATGGTGATATTGAGTGCCTGACCATCCATCACGATGGAAGCAGGGTAAAGTGCATCAAGTTTCGCACCATTCCAGTATAAAGGTTCGCGTGGGCCTGGAACATTCGAAATCACAAGGTTAAATGCCTGACGTTTTGGGAGCATTCCTGACGCGATGTTTAAACCTGCTGGTCCATACACCACCGCACTATAGTTCAGGATTTCATTTGCAGTCATGCGGCTAAAACGCTGTTTTGAGTTCTGCACGCTACGGCGAATAATCTCTAAACGCTCAATCGGGTCTGCAATGTGGGTCGCAAGGTTTGCCAGAATCATGGTGATACGGTTGCTGACATCAGAATCATCAGTACGCAATGAAGCAGGCACCATCGCAATTAACGGTTTTTTTGGCAGACTGTCATGGCTGATCAAATAGTCACGTAATGCACCAGAACATACCGCTAATACCACATCATTAAGAGTGACGCCCAGTGTTTTGGCAATACGACGGAAACGTTCCAGTTCAAAAGACTGTGCAGCAAAACGACGGGAAGAGCTTACACGTTGGTTTAAAATTGACGGTGGGGCCTGAAATGTTGATACATAGTCAGGGTTTTTCCCAATTTCCTTAAACAGCGTTTGTGAAAGTTCCTGCATCACTTTAGGTGCAACTTCACATTGGGATTTAATTGTATCCAGAACTCCCCTGATTTTACTGACAGCAGGGGCTTTAGGTGCTTTCAAGCGTTTAGTACGCTTTCCTTCAACGCACCATAATGGTACGACATGCTTTTCATTTGGATCTTTGGAAAGTGATTTTTCAATCAGGCGCATACCTGCAACACCATCCACCATCGCATGATGGATCTTGAAATACATGGCAAAGCGATTGCCTTCAATTCCCTCAATAATGTCGCAGGTCCATAACGGTTTGGCACGGTCAATCAGTGAGCTATGCTGTTGGGAAATATAAACCAGTAATTCACGGATACGGCCTGGGTTTGGCAAGGCAATATGGCGGAAATGGTGGTCAATATCGAACTCTTCATCCTCTCCCCAAAACAGCCCATTGAGCTGGTTGTTGAATGGTGGAACAGGAATACTTTTTGATTGGCGGATATCTTGAACCAGGTCATGAACGAAAGTAGGCGATGCATTTTCTGGAATCTCAAATAAAAACAAGCCACCTACATGCATAGGTTGTTGTCTTTTCTCTAAGGAAAGAAAAATGAAATCGATTGGGTGTAATGGGCGCATAGCAGATATAGCCTCTCATTGCATTTTTTATAAGATACTTGTAGGGTCTGATGACGTTTCAACCATGCCTTGCGTTATAGGCTAAAACCACACAAACGAGGCATGAAATGCAGGCAATGGCGATACCCTTGTCAAGTTTCATAACGAAGTTTGGGGCAGTTTTAGCCATAACCCTGCGGGACAGGGACATTTTTTGCCGCTACTGCGTTATGCCTTATTTATTTAGAATAGCTAAATCTCATAAGTCATGCCTTGTACCGTCTAAAAAATGTCCTCTGTCGCAAGCATCTGTGAAATGTCAGCAGACCCTATAATTCTTATTAGAATTATTGAACCGTTGTGTGAAGTATATACGGTTTGTTCTGGTTAAAATATGACTTTGTACACAGTAGTCAGAAAAAATAAAACCACTGATGAATCAGTGGCTTTTATATACCAAATCTGTTATAGCTTATTTTTTAAGATTGCCCGCATGCAAGCCACATTCCTTATGGGTTGCCTCTTCCCACCACCAGCGGCCTTCACGCTCATGCTGGTTTGGCAGCACTGGGCGGGTACATGGTTCACAGCCAATTGAAATAAATCCACGCTCATGCAGTGGGTTGTATGGAATCTCCATCATGCGAATGTAACTCCATACATCCGCGCTGCTCCAGTTGGCAAGAGGGTTGTATTTAATCAGTTGTTTGCCCTCGCCAGAGAAACCGACATCGGCTTGAACCACAGGAACATCACTGCGGGTTGGACTCTGGTCCTTACGCTGCCCTGTAATCCAGCCATCTAAAGTGGCAAGTTTCTTACGCAAAGGTTGCACTTTTCGAACACCACAACATTCCTGATGCCCATCTTCAAAAAAGCTAAACAACCCTTTTTCATTAACCAGTTGTTGTACTGCTGCGGATTCAGGGAAGCAGATTTCAATATTGATATTATAATGCTTACGGACCGTTTCAATAAATTGATAGGTTTCCGCATGCAAACGACCTGTATCCAGACTAAATACACGAAAGGGTTTGCCAAGACGTGAGGCAATATCAATCAGCACAACATCTTCCGCACCCGAAAATGAAATTGCAATCTCACCTTGCTGGCTAAGTGCGAGTTCTAAAATTTCTCGTGGCGATTTGTCTGCGTATTCAGCAACGAGCGCATCTACAAGGTCAATAGTAGGAATAACAGTCATGAATGTTCCTGGCGATAGGCTTGGGCACAATTGTAAATCATTATAAGCAAAGCTGTTGGCCTGCTTGTGGTTTTAATCTTGCAGAATAAAACCGTTTTATTCAACAACAGCGCAAAATTGAAAATGTTAATGGTATGATACAGCAATTTTTAACCAACATTGGAAGCATTCATGGAAATCGTCTGCCTAGATCTTGAAGGGGTTTTGGTTCCAGAAATCTGGATTAATTTTGCAAAGAAAACTGGCATTAAAGAACTCGAGGCAACAACTCGTGATATTCCAGATTACGATGTATTAATGACCCAGCGTTTAAACATCCTTAAACAACATGGTTTGGGTTTAAATGATATTCAGGACGTTATTGCAGACATGGGGCCTTTTGAGGGTGCAAGAGAATTTGTGGAATGGGTGCGTACCCATTTTCAACTGATTATCTTATCTGATACATTCTATGAGTTTGCCCATCCATTGATGAAGCAATTAGGCTGGCCAACAATTTTCTGTCATAAGCTTGAGACAGATGAAAATGGCATGATTACTGCCTATAAACTGCGTCAACCAGATCAAAAGCGTCAAGCTGTAAAAGCATTACATGGTTTGAATTTCCGCGTGATTGCTGCTGGTGATTCCTACAACGACACAACCATGCTGGGTGAGGCTGATCACGGTTTCCTGTTTGATGCGCCAGACAATGTAATTGCTGAATTTCCACAGTTTCCACCACTGCATGGTTATGAAGCATTAAAGCAGGCGATTCGTTCAGTATCTCAGCGTAATATTCCAGAATAAACCTGAGATTTTCTGTTTTTAACTATGATAATAGAAAACTGGATAAAACAAAGGGCATATGATGTGCCCTTTGTTTTGATTGATCAAAATTAGAATTTATAACCCATTTTTAAACCGTACGCGATTGCATCATTATTTTTAAAGTCAGCCACATAACCTGCTGTGTTGAACTGAGAGCCTGACTGGGCTTTTGCATCACCTAACCAGAAGTATTTCACTCCACCAGCGATGAAAGTTGCTGGGGTAGGGCTATATTGAACACCCAGGCCAAGGTTCCAGTAACCTTCCGTTGGACCAAGTGTAGTCACAGGATTACCTGCACCAGAGTCCCAGCCCACAGAGACATTGCCCGCCCATTGATCATTCAGTTTACGGCCCACACCCGTGGTAATTGAATATTGATCGTCAGTATAGGCTACAAGGTCAAAACCATCTTTCTTCCCTGTTGAGGCAACGATAGGAGGGAGAATGGAGGCTGCGCCAAACTTATAAGGACGAATAGCGAAGTCTTTCCAGTTCACCCAGCGTAGGTTCGCAAATGCAACCGTGTCTGCCATAATGCCTGTCTGGAAATCGAGGTTGATCGATTGTGGTGTGGTGATTTCTGTTTCACCCTGAGAATTATTAATATTATTTAGGAGTGCATCGAATCCAGCATTACCTGTCAGACCCGCAATAGCATGCTTTTCATAGGCATTCATTTCATGCTTGATTTTTGCACGGTATGTCAGTGAGGTTTTTAAGGCAATTTCAGGAATTTGATAGGCAACACCTGCTAGCCAGCCTACAGCTTCATCTCGGCCTGTCTTGAAGTCATAGCCACTGTAGGCACTGTAGCTTGCACCACGTAGTAATACGTTGGCATCCAGTGTTTGATAAACAGCACCTGCATACAGGTTCCAGTTTTGGGTGGGTTGATAACCGAAAAGTAGGTTTAAATTTTCAGTTTTTACTGTAACTGATGTACCACCTTTAAATGGGACAGGGCGGTTTTCGATAAAGTTACTTTTGCCTGTATATTCAGCGTCAGCACCATAAGGTTGATCATAAATAAGACCAATAGAAAATTTTTCTGTTGCCTGAAGCTTTAATGCGGCGTTTGGTGAATAATAATGTTTTGCCATGTCACCCGTATTATTGTTTGAAATGTCCTGACCAGAAACATTTGGATCAAGAACAGAGATACCCGCTTCAAAATAATTGTTAGGCTGTAAAAAAGGCGCGATTGACTGACCAGAACGATCTAAAGCTGCGGCAAAAGCTGAAGTGGTGGGAACTAAGCTAAGTAAAAGCGCCTTTTGAATAGCATGAAGCTTCATGGATGGTTTCTCTCATATCACTTTGTAACAAGAATGGCGCGAAAAGTAACATAGTTTTTACTGACCAAAATATTTTTACAAATGTCCATAAATGAACTGATAAAGTCATGAAAACTACTTGAGTTATATGTACCTATATTCATTGTTTGGTAAAGCTGTGTGAGATAAAGAGTATTTCCATGAATGGAATTTAAATGCTTAAATGTTATTTTGATCATTAAGTAGAAAAATTTTTGCGAAAAAAAGACCATCATAAGACGGTCTTTTTTTCATAAAAACTGATTAGAAACGGTAACCAATTTTCAAGCCATAAGCGATTGCATTGTTATCTTCAAACGATGCGATATATCGATCTTCACCCGCCTGAGCACCTGTTTGAGCCTTGGCATCACCCAACCAGAAATATTTCACACCACCCGCAATAAAGGTTGCTGGAGTAGGGCTGTATTGAACACCAAGACCAAGGTTCCAGTAACCTTCTGTTGGACCTAAAGTGGTGATCGGGTTGCCCGCACCAGAGTCCCAGCCTACAGAAACGTTACCTGCCCATTGTTCGTTAAGCTTGCGTCCAACACCCGCGTTGACTGACCATTGGTCATCAGAATATTCAACTAGATTGAAGCCATTTGGACGGCTAACCGCAGGACCAACTTCTTTAGAGAATAGACCAAACTGATATGGTTGAATTGCAAAGTCTTTCCAGTTTACCCAGCGTACGTTGGCAAAGGCAACGGTGTTTGCCATGATCCCTGTCTGGAAATCCAGGTTGACTGATTGAGGTGTGGTAATGGTTGTGTCTTTATTGTTGTCATCACGAATTGCTTTGGCACGGGCCAAACCTGCTTCTGGTGTTGGATACAACAAAGAAAGGGCATCTAATGCAGAAATATTTTCCTTAATGTTTACATCATGGTCGATTTCTGAACGGTAGGTGATTGATGCCTTTAATGCAATTTCAGGAATTTGGTAAGCCGCACCAACCAACCAGCCTGCACCGCCAGTTTCCTTGATATGTGCATCATAACCATTAAAAACGCTATAGGCTGTACCGCGTAAGCTAACATCGCCCTTAATTGTTTGATACACACCACCTGCAAACAGATTAATGTTTTTAATTGGCTGGAAACCAAAGACGAAAGCAATGTTCTGGCTGTCAACTTCGACGTTAGTTCCACCTTGACCAGGTAATAATTTATTTACCCCCGTAATACCAGCCTCAACTTTATCTGTTACAGTTTTTGTAACATCTGGCGTAATTTGGGCTTTTACCCCAGCAATCACTGCTGGACGAATCACTGCTTCTGGAGCACCTGGGTTTGCTGCCATTTGTTGTTGTACAAGAGCGTTGATTGTGCCTTGAACTTTTTGCTGTTGTGCATATAAATCATGATTGGTTGGTAGTGTTGCACCAGTAGTCAAAAGGGCAACAGTATCATTTACTGCCCCAGAGATTTTATCTGCCGCCATTGCATCTAAACGTGGTTTTGGTAAAACGGTATCGCTGCTGCTACCTACGAAAACGTTTTGACCTGAGTAAGCAGCTTTTGCACCAAATGGTTGGTCATAAAGCAAGCCAAATGAAAACTGGTCAGTAACCTGTAATTTTAAGGCAGCGCTTGGAAAATAATAGTCATCAGCCATATCACCAATATCACGGTGTGGTTGAAGCGATTCGCCAGCTTCTTTGCCTTTTACTGTTGGATCTAGAACCGAAATACCAGCTTCAAAATAATTTCCTGGTTGGAAAAAAGCAGACATTGACTGACCTGAACGATCCAATGCTGCTGCAAAAGCTCCAGTTGCAGGTAGCGTCGCTAAGATCATGGCAGTGCTAAGATATTTTAATTTCATTTTAAATCTTTCCTTGAACTTCAAGATTCTAAGTATTGACGAAGCTATGATTGGCTATAACTTCATGTAACAAAAATACCATAATTAAAATAAGAGTAAATGTTCTAAATGAACTAGTCAGTACGATTGATTACATGAAATTGAACAAAAAAAATGCTATAAAATTTAATATACACCTGTGTTTTTATTAATAATATGATGAAAAATATAAACTATTACTTTAAGATGGTAAGGCCAATTTTTTGCATTTTTACTAAAAAAAAATTTTGTAAGGTCAAGGATTTTTTGTAAAAACTAGGATTTTTATTGATGTTTCAGCTTTTTAAAAATAGAAATCTGAAGTGATTTTTAAATGAATAGTTAAATTTTAAATACTAAATAACCTGAATTACGGATAAGAAATTGACTTGAAAAAAAAGTAGTTAGAACAATTTAGAAAGTTACGACACAACCTAAAAGCTCTAACTACCATGTACGATTTTACAGAAATTTTTTGTAGTGTTGATGATTTTTTCAAAAAGTTTGAACCTATCTATTGGCAATTCCTCAAACAGGAGAAGAAACGTCAACGTATCCGACAAGCCACACTCTCCTTGTCTGAAATTGTGACGATCTCCATTTGCTATAAAGCTTCTCAAATGCATAACTTTAAAGCTTTTTTCCAACTTCTATGTCAATATGAAAGCAGGTTGTTTAAAGAGTTACCTTGTTATAAAAATATACTTACTCTTATCAATCAACATCAGCTTGCGATTCATGCTTTGCATTATGCGTTAAATCAGCATAAGGAAGATTCATATCTATGGATTGATTCGACACCTTTGCCTGTATGTAAAAATAAAAGAATTCCTAAAGAACATCATGCTTTAGATGATATTGCTTCTCGTGGTAAAAGTTCTATGGGGTGGTTTTATGGTTGTAAATTACACCTGTTGATGAATCATCAAGGGGAGATTGTAAATTCAGATATCTCGAATGGACATATTGCTGATATTAGAAAGGTAGAAAAACTAGTTGATGGATTATCAGCAAGAGTCTATGGTGATCGGGGATATATCAGCCAAGCACTAAAAGAAACTCTTAAAGAGCAAGGCATTGATTTAATTACCTATCCTAGAAAGAATATGAAAGTTATGCTATTACCATTTTCTGATGAATTTCACTTACGTCAACGAAAAAGAATTGAAACGTTAATAGGTTTACTGAAAGAAAAATACCATTTGGTCACAGGAAAACATCGTTCAATTGCGGGTTTCTTATCAGGTGTATTTTCCTCTTTATGTGCTTATCAGCTTTGTCAGAAGAATAAGCCTCAAATTCATGTGGTTAATTCTTTGGCTTATCCGTAACTGGGGTTAAATAAAATCTAGGGACAATTTTTACTTATAAAATTTATCTGGGAGATGGGTAGAAAATACATGGACGGAAAATCCATGTATTTTCGAGTGCGCCTGCAAAATAAGTTTTATTTCAGGTTTGGATCGCCCTGTTTTAGGAAGAAGCGTAAGGCAAGTTTTTGTATCCAGGTGCCATAAGGAGGGTAGAACAATTGGGTCGGGAAGAAGCGGTGGCGAATAAAGACAGTTTTGGCATGTGAAAGTTCACGGAAACCCTCTTCACCATGATAGGTTCCCATTCCTGAATTTCCAATACCACCAAAAGGCGCATCATGGTTTACCACATGCCAGCCCCAGTCATTAATGGTGACACCGCCAGAATGGGTGTTTTTCAGGATATAGTCACGTTCATTGGCATCATGTGTAAAGCAATACAGGGCCAATGGTCGTTCGCCCGCCTTAATAAAATTGATCGCATCGTCCAGTGTGTCATAGGCCACGATCGGTAAGATTGGGCCAAACAGTTCTTCTTTCATAATCCGCATCTGTGGCGTACAGTTCAGCACAATATGCACAGGCATACGGCGGGCATCCTGCTTAGGATTATATTCACCACAGGCAATAATATGAGCGCCGTTTTGTTTTGCATCTTCCAGTATTTCCTGAAGACGTTTCAAATGGCGGTCATTGACGATAGAGGTGTAATTTGTGTTGTTGCTGATATTGTTGCCATACATGGCGGCGAAATTGGATTTGCATTCTTCTACAAATTCATCAATCTTTTCTTTTGGAACCAGTGCGTAGTCTGGCGCAACACAAATCTGCCCACAGTTGGTTGCCTTACCATGCAGAACCCGTTTAGCAGCATCGGCCAAAGGATAATGACGGCTGACCAAGGCAGGGGACTTTCCGCCAAGCTCAAGGGTAACTGGGGTTAGATTTTCTGCCGCTGCACGCATGACCACCCGTCCAATCGCAGGAGAGCCTGTAAAGACAATATGGTTAAACGGTAATGAGGTGAATTGCGCAGGGTCAGTAATTTCCTCGCCAAACACGGCAACTTCATCCTCTTTGAAAATTTCGCCCAGCATGCGCTTTACCACGGCATTGGTGGCAGGAGTCACTTCTGGCAGTTTGATCATCACTCGATTACCTGCGGCAAGCGCTGCAACCAATGGACCTAGTGCCAGATAAACGGGAAAATTCCAGGGTACAACCACACCCACCACACCTTTGGGTTGGTATTGCACACGTAAACGGTTGGATAAAAACAGCAATTCAGTACTGCGCTTGCTTGGACGCATCCAGCGACGTAGGTGGCGGATGGCATGTTCAGCTTCCAGAACCGAACCAAGTAAGTCCAGCAGTTTGGATTCATCTATGGACCGTGAACTAAAGTCCGTGTTGATGGCTGCCGCGATGACATCCTGATAACGGATAATTTGTTTTTTGAGCTTAAATAACTTGGTGCGTCTTGATTCTAGGTCGGGATAAGGCTCAGCGTCGAAATTTGCCCGTTGTTGGCTAAAGATCAGTTGCATCTGTTCAGTGGCAGAACTTTCATCGTTCTGTAGGTTTGAAAATTTCATTGTTGCACTTTCCATATTTTTTTGTTGGGCAAATCTTTTGTTTACGAGTTAATGTTAAAACGAGTCAATAAGCAATGATTGAATGATTATATTTCAGTTGTTCCAAACAGTCTGTAGATAGCGCATTAAAATTACATGGAATTTAAGGCTAGAGATAGGTGAAAAATCCAGAATTCGATCCGTTATAAAAGATGAAATTCTATAATTTGTTAAAAAATAAAAGTTTATAGGATTTAATTAAAATAATATTTCTATTTAAATATCCATAAATATATAGCTAAAAATAATGTCCAGATAATGTGTTTTTATTATAAACAGATATTTAAGTGATATTCCTGGTTTTTAATAAAGTTAAATTTATATGTTCCTTAAAAACTCATATATAAGTTGGTTTTGATGAGTAAATAATCATATTTGTGCTTAATTTATAACCTTGTAGGGGGTGGATATGAAACATTTTTATCTTAAATAGGTATTATTTAACCTGAATCACGGATAAGCCATAGACTTGAAAAAGAGAAGGACTAGAGCCATCAGTTAGTTACCACACAAAACTTACGACTCTAGTCCTTATGTTCGATAGTACCCAATTATTCTGTATAATTGATGATTTCTTTCTAAAATTTGAATCAGTTTACTGGAAATTCTTAAAGCAAAATCTTAAATGCCTAAGAATTCGCCCTGCACAGCTCAGTATTTCTGAAATTGTCTTTATTGCAATTTGGTATAAACATTCACATTTCAATAACTTTAAAGCATTCTTTACGGCACTGAGACATAACTATCTTCATTTATTCAAAAGCCTGCCTTGTTACCAACGTATGATTTACCTGATCAATACTCATCAACTGGCTTTACATGCCTTACATTTCGCCCTGATGAAAGATCAGCAAAGTTCTTATTTATGGATCGATTCAACGACATTGGCTGTCTGTAAAAATCAGCGAATAAAAAGACATAAATCGCTAGCAGCAATTGCAACTCGTGGTAAAAGTTCTATGGGTTGGTTCTTTGGTTGTAAGTTGCATGTACTTATGAATCAGTCAGGTGAAATACTCAGCACAGCTTTATCAAATGGGCATACAGCAGATATAAAAATGGTTGAACAGTTAGTCAAAGGAATGACTGCTAAATTGTATGCTGATCGTGGCTATATTAGTCATGAATTAAAGAGTAAATTAAGAGTACAAGATATTGATTTAATTACCTATCACCGAAAGAACATGAAATCTATACAGTTATCAAAAGCAGATGAATACCATCTGAAACAACGCAATAAAATAGAAACTTTATTCAGTTTGCTGAAGGGGGCGTACAATCTAGTGACGACTAGAGCGAGAAGTGTTGCAGGCTATTTAGCTGGTATTTATGCATCTTTATGTGCTTATCAAATATGTCATCAAAACAAGCCGATGATTCGTATTATGGAAATATCGGCTTAAACAAGATTCGGGTTATTTATATATTTTATTTTGATGCATAGTCATGGTGTCTCATTTGGTATTTTGAAAATTTATTAAAAATCAAATAATTGATAGTATAAATATTTATTTTATTTTTCATGTGAATGATTGTTGTGTCAGTATAATTAAATTAAATGGGGTGTCCAGTCCTACATCGCATAGAATCTGGCGTGGTTTAGGAAATCAACCACAATAATTTATTATGCTAAGGATTGCTTAAAATGCTTACTTTTTTAGGTATAAGCATGATCTTGTGCTTTATGTATTTGATCATGTCAAAACGTCTTAGTGCATTAGTTGCATTAATTTTAATCCCATTCCTGTTTGCGATTATCGCCTGGGGATTAGGTTTTTACTTCGAAAGTTTAAGTCATATTCACTTGGTTGACCTTGGCAATAATATGCTGGAGGGAATCAAGAAGCTTGCTCCAACAGGTGTGATGCTTCTTTTTGCAATCCTGTATTTTGCAATCATGATTGACTCGGGCCTGTTTGACCCATCCGTTCGGTGGATTCTGAAAAAGGTAAAGGGAGATCCATTAAAGATCACCCTGGGAACGGTGTTTTTAACCTTTTTGGTGTCACTGGATGGTGATGGCTCAACCACTTACATGATTTGTGTGGCGGCAATGATGCCGTTGTATAAGCGTGTGGGGATGAATCCGCTGATCATGACCTGCCTGATGCTGTTGTGTAGTGGTGTAATGAACCTCACCCCGTGGGGCGGGCCTACAGCACGTGCAGCCAGCGCACTTCAGGTGGATGCAAGTGAAGTGTTTATTCCCATGATTCCATCCATGATTATTGCTGCGGCATGGTTATTCTTTCTTGCCTATCTTTATGGCATGTATGAACGTAAGCGTCTAGGCATTGTTGAGCTGATCGATATTAGCCATGCTGAAAACATTTCTATTTCAAAGGATGTTGAGGCCCAGCGTCCGCATTTACGCTGGTTTAATGCAATTCTCACTTTAGTCCTGATGGCATGTTTGGTGAAAGGCTTTTTACCCATGTCCATTTTATTTATGCTGGGTTTCTGTATCGCACTGGTCGTGAATTATCCATGTGTCAATATGCAGAAAAAGCGTATCGCTACCCATGCCGACAGCGTGCTGGCAGTGGTTGGAGTTATTTTTGCTGCGGGCGTGTTTACGGGCATCTTGTCTGGAACGGGCATGGTTGAGGCAATGTCCAAGGAGTTTGTGGCCCTGATTCCAACCAGCATGGGACCCTATATGGCACCGATTACAGGGCTATTGAGTATGCCATTGACATTCTTCATGTCGAACGATGCCTTTTATTTTGGTGTTTTACCGATTCTTGCCGAGGCGGCTTCCCATTACGGTATTAGTCCTGTTGAGGTTGCGCGTGCCTCTATCATTGGTCAGCCGATTCACCTGCTGTCGCCATTGGTGCCCTCGACTTACCTGTTATGTGGTTTGGCATCGGTTGAATTGGCAGATCATCAGAAATTTACCTTAAAGTGGGCATTTATTACGTGTTGTGTATTGATGGGAAGTGCCTTGGTGTTTGGTGTATTTCCGTTTTACCACATATAAAACATAGATCCATCATGATGCTTTTATAGGCCTAAGCATATAAAAGCATCTTCTTTTAATTATTTAAGATTGAACTGTTCATTTTCGTTTTTAGCAAACGAAATAGGGATATTTTGACTTTTTTATACGGTTAGGAAAACAAAGTGAAGATAAAAATTGCCTTTGCAACAATGTTGAGTCTTATGGTGAGTTCAACGTTTGCAGCTCCAAGGATTTATGGCGAGATTGATGCAAGTTTAGACTATTTGCCTGAAAACAATGCGCATATGGCGGATCGTGATGTATGGAAAGTGAGTAGCAATAGTTCCTTTCTGGGCATCAAGGGTGAGGAAAGGTTAACTAAAAACCTCAGTGCCATTTATTTGGCAGAATGGGCATTTTATGCAGACGGGGATAAAACGGACTGGTCGCAACGTAATCGTTTTGTAGGACTAAAGGATGAACGTTTTGGGGCCATCAAAATTGGTAAACATAATACGCCATTAAAAGAATTGTCGAGCCCAGTAGACAGCTTCAACAACTATATTGGCAACAAGGCCGATGTAACAGGAATCATGACAGGTGAAAACCGTGTCAACAATGTCGTGGTATATGATTCTCCTGAAATTGAGCTGAAAGGTGGAAGTTTGGAAACCAGGGTCCTGCTTGCAACAGGAGAGGGTGGTCAAATTAAGGATGATGGCCGTGGTGGAGTGAATACCGCTGGTGGAGGTCTGGGCGATGCATGGTCTGCTTCGCTGAGTTATGCCCATCCATTGTTCCTTGTGGGTGTTGGCTATGACAAGGCGATACCCAGTGATTTTTTAGGTCATGGATTACTGAACGCCAAAGATACTGAAACCCAGGTTGATGAGGTTTTTGCAGCAGCCAATACACTACGTTTGATTGGTCGTTTAACCCCAGTAGAGGGCTTGGCCCTAAAAACCTTATACCAAACCTCTAAGGTTGCAGATCAGCAGGGCAATGATGCTGCTGCGGTCAATATTGATGATTCGCAGGGCTGGCTGATTGGGGCTGAATATAAATTCCCTCATCAATCAAAATGGGCTGTGAAAGCGCAATATAGTCAAAACTCTACCAGTTTTAAAAATGGTGAGGCTAACTTTGAGGCCAGACAGTTGCTTATAGGCAGCGATTATTCATTTAGCAAACAGGTGAAAGCCTATGCTTATACAGGCTACTCAACTTTTGAACAGGCAAGTGCCAAAGACAAGCAACCTGTAGTCGGAAGTGGTTTGGAATTTAAATTCTAGAGATCAAGAAAATCTGGGTAAATAGGGTAAATTTACCCTATTTATTTGTAGTTATCAGAACCTAAGCTTAGGAAGATTTTAAAAAGAAACTGGACTGAAACTTTAGGTAAAATAATTAGAAAGTATTATAGAAATTAATAAATTTTTCATCTTTATCCTGTATATTGTGCGCATTCATCTGTTATGGATAATGTGGATAGAAACGGAAATGATTTTTAAAGATTTGAATATTTTTTTATTTCACTGTATTAACTCTTTAGCCAAGGAATATCCATTTTTAGATAAAATAGTCATATTTTTAGCGGATGACCTAAATACAGTTTTTATTAGTTTCCTCCTGTTTTTAGTTGCCATTCAATGGAAAACCTATAGCCTTATATTTGTAAAGACATTGGTTATCGTTTTATTTTCATTAGTTTTAAGTGATGTCGTCGAATTCTTTTATCATCATCCGCGACCGTTTCAAATTGGTTTAGAGGATAAACTGATTGGACATGGAGCAACTTCTTCATTTCCAAGTCAGCATACCTTGACTGTCGTGATCATTGGCTTTGCTTATTGGTTTGCAGGCTTTAAAAAGATTGGAATGGTTGGCCTGGCACTCAGTCTGGTTGTTGGATTATCAAGAGTTTTTGTAGGTGTGCATTTTCCATTTGATGTGGCTGGCTCGTTTATTATTGGTTTTATGCTGGTCATCACAACCAATTATGCCTTAAAAGAGTGGGCCTCAAGAATAAGAAGAATCAATCCAGTTGGGATGATGGATTGATTTTTGTCTTTCCTCTTACTTCGGCATTCCTAAAAAGATTGAGTATTTCAGTTGTTATATCTTATGATTAATTTAACTCATTGAATCATGTTTTCTGTTTTTGGGTATTGAAATGAAGTCATTGTATCTGGTGTTACTGGGCGGCAAGCATGAACAAGCCAATGTTGAGGTACATGATGTCATTCCTGTGATTTGCAGTGATCTAACAGAAGTTTATCCCTATCTAAAGCAACAATGGTTTGGCAAGTCACAAGGACTGCATATTGACGGATGGATGAAAATTCAGGGGACGATCTACCATGATCAATCTTACCAACTTGTCATCAGTCAGGAGGAATCGCCCTCTGAACTCAAACCCTATTTAATTAATCTGGGCGCTTATCTGCCAAATGAGTTTGGCGAAACCCATAAATACTTGGTGGTTGCAGGCAAAGACAAGGCAGATGCCAAGGCACAGGGAAAATTGGCAATCGAAAAGCATTGGTTTAAACCACATACCGACGCTGTCATTGATTTGGATGATTGTCTGGAAATAGCATCTATCGAGCAACATTACTTGTCATTTGTGCAAGGTGAATTTTTAGAAAATTCATTTATGAATGACTACATCATTCTGCCTTAGAATATCAGATCAATATTGTTAAGGGAATCGTGATTCCCCCTTTACAAATGAATGGGGGTTAATAAACATCGCGTAAATAACGTTTATCACGGCTCATACTGGCGACATATTCACTGGCTTGCTCTGCCGACTTATTGCCATGTTGTGCAATGATTTCTTTTAGTGCAGCATCCACATCTTTTGCCATACGGCTGGCATCACCGCAGATGCAGAAGTATGCACCTTGTTCCAGCCATTGCCATAACTCCGCACCATGCTCACGCATGCGATCCTGCACATAGATTTTCTGTTCCTGATCACGCGAAAAGGCAAGGTCTAAACGGGTTAACACGCCATCTTGCTGGAATTTTGTTAGTTCATCCTGATAGTAAAAATCGGTACTGGATTTTTGTTCGCCAAAGAATAACCAGTTTTTACTTGGTTTATCTAAGGCCTGACGTTCCTGTAAAAAGCCACGGAAAGGGGCAATGCCTGTACCTGGCCCAACCATGATCAAGGGAATGTCTGCATCGGCAGGTGGATGGAACGATGCTGATTTTTGTACAAAAATTCCAATATGACCTTGCTCGGCACGATCAGCCAAAAAGGTTGAGGATACTCCTTTTCGCGCATTGCCCTGATAATCATAACGCACTGCGGAAACCGTAAGATGGATTTGGGTAGGGTAGGCTTTCGGGCTTGATGCAATCGAATACAGTCGTGGTTGTAGTTTAGCCAGAATACTGATGAGTTCACTAACCGATAGCTTGACTGGAAATTCATATAAAACGTCAACCAGTTGTTTACCCCACAGCCATTTTTTTAGTTCATTTTTATCTGGGTAGTCCAGCAAGTCCTGTAGTTTTTGATAAGCACCTTTGGTCGCAATCAGTTTTAGCGCGTTGAGTTGTGGTTTGGCAATTTCAAAGCGTTCGGTCAGGGCTTGGCGCAATGTCATACCTTTTAAATCCACCATCGAGACAGGGCTATCCCCATCCAGTTTGGTGATGCTGAGTAGTTCATTGACCAGTTCAGGGCAATTTTTTGCCCAGACTCCGAGTGCATCACCTGCTTCATAACTAATTCCTGAGTCCTCAATATCAAAGGCAAACAGGCGAATATCCTTGTTGGAATGCTCATGATTCAGGCGTACATTTTGCAGTAGACGAGACTGAAACGGACTGGCTTTGCTTGGTGCAGTCAAGTCTGGCTTCTGGGGTTTAAGCGGTGAGGGTTCAGCCTTGATTTTGGCCGATTCTGCCAGTTTAGCCAGCACCGTGCCTAACCATTGTTCCGCTTTTTCCTGAAAATCGGTATCGCAGTCAATACGGTCAAAAATCCGTGATGCACCCAGTTCAGCCAGTTTTTGATCGAGTTTTTTACCATGACCACAGAATTGGTCATAGTTCGGATCACCCAACGCCAGCACACTATAATTCAGGTGATCCAGTTTAATGTCTGCTTTACTGCTTAAGTCATTCCAGAAATTTTGCCCATTATCAGGCGCATCACCATCGCCAAAGGTACTGCTGATACAAAGCAGGTGATCGGTTTTTTCCAGTTGATCGACGCTAAAGTTTGACATCTCCTGAAAATTGACCTCATAACCAGTCTGCTTGATTTTTTGGACGAAATTTTCTGCCAGTGTTTCACTATTGCCTGTTTGAGAAGCCCAGATTAGGGTGACTTTCGGTTTTTCGGGTTCGGTGCTTTGAGACAAGCTGAGTGCGTTTGTCTCTGAACTGATCAATGCTGGGGTTGCATGATTCGATGTAGCGTAGTCCAGTGGTACGCGTGCATATAAGCCTGCCAGCATGCCATTCAACCAAAGTTTGGCTTGTTCTGAAATGGGTGCATTGGGTGGCAAGGTCGGTAGATTGCCTGACTGTACAGGGAGGTTTTGCAACGCTGCCATAAAACCTGCCAGATAAATCTTTTCAGCATCATTGAGCGGGGGTGTGCTGATTGTCTCAATACCCGTCATTTGGGCGAAAATATTGATCTGTGACATCTCTGTACCTTGTGCGATTTCAGGTATTGCAATGGAGTTTGCTGGTGTAGATTGATCTTGCGGAATCGGTTTTTGCTGGTTCAATGCATCTGCAACGAGGAGTGTTTCTGTTGCAGCAACAGGTGCTAACGACACCGCACAGATCTTAAATTCAGGTTGTTGCGAGATTGGGTCGATGGCATCGTTGGTCACGGCATTGATGGCTAAATCTTCACCAAAGAAATCATTCCAGTGAAATGGGGCAAAGCAGTTGCCTGCCAAAACGCGATCAGTGACCACCACAGGTAAAATAGCCTTACCACGGCGTGAACGGATTTCGACAGGTTGTTTATCCTTAATGTTCAGGTTGGCCGCATCTTCAGGATGAATCTCAATAAAAGGTCCTGAATTGAGCTTGTTCAGCATGGCAATCTTGCCTGTTTTGGTCATGGTATGCCATTGATGCTGCAAACGACCTGTATTCAGGACAAAGGGGAAATCAGTGTCGGGCATCTCCGCAGGATCAAGATGCGGACGGGCAAAGAACACGCCTTTGGCTCGTTCAGTGGGGAAAATTAAACGCGGTTTGGGTTTATTGTCCTGTGCTTCAAGCAGGTATTGGCTGATGCCGTCATTTAAATAACGAATTGGATGGCGATCATTGGCTCCCTGTGGGGTATCCAGCGGTGGGCAAGGCCATTGCAGGGGTGTTTCCCTCAGTCGTGCATGGCTGGCACCACGTAAGTCATAACCTGTTTTCGGGTTGGAACAACGACAGATTTCATCAAACACTTCGGATGCTGAGTTGTAACTAAAGGCATGGGCATAGCCCATTTCACAGGCAATACGGCTAATGATCTGCCAGTCGGGCAATGCTTCCCCAGGTGGGGCAATTGCCTTTTGCATCAGGGTCATGTTGCGTTCAGAATTGATCATCACGCCCTCAGCTTCTGCCCAGAGTGCACCTGGTAACATGATGTCGGCATACTTGTTGGTCTCTGTATCCAGAAAAGCATCCTGAGTAATCACCAACTCGGCTTTTTCCAAGCCCTCAATGACAGTTTTACGGTTGGCAACCGTCGCGACAGGATTGGTACAGATAATCCAGCAGGCTTTAATTGCTCCTGCTTTCATCTGCTCAAACATATCAATGGTGCCTTTGCCTAGATGGGTGGTTAGGGTGCCTTTGGGCACTTGCCAGAGTTCTTCAATAAAATCCCGATCTTTTTCAATCAATACAGAACGTTGCCCAGGGAGTCCAGGTCCCATATAACCCATTTCACGCCCACCCATGGCATTCGGTTGACCTGTGAGGGAGAATGGACCACTGCCCAGACGGCAGATTTTTCCTGTTGCCAGATGCAGGTTGCAGATGGCATTGGTATTCCAAGTGCCGTGAGTACTTTGATTGAGACCCATGGTCCAGCAGGTCATAAACTCTTGGGCTTCACCCATCCATTGTGCTGCCTGACGAATCTTGGCCTCATCAATTCCAGTTTTTTCAGCGACATAATCAGGGGGATAATCTTCCAGAAAAGCAGGCATTTGTTCCCAGCCTTCGGTATATTCCTGAATAAATTCATGGTCAAGATGGTTATTCTTCCAGAGTAAATGCAGTAAACCGTTAAGCAGGATTAAATCAGTTCCAGGCCTGATCTGCATAAAAATATGGGCTTTATCGGCGGTGGCATTACGGCGTGGGTCAACCACAATCAGTTTTGCCCCTGCCTTGACCCGATCCATCAGGCGCAGAAACAGAATTGGGTGGCAATCTGCCATATTGGCACCGATGACAAAAAATACATCGGCGTGATCAAAATCCTTGTATGAACCAGGAGGGCCATCAGCACCTAACGACAGTTTATAGCCACTGCCTGCACTTGCCATACATAGGCGTGAGTTGGATTCAATATTGTTGGTACCAACAAAACCCTTGGCCAGTTTATTGATCAGGTATTGAGCTTCAATCGACATTTGCCCAGAAACGTAGAATGACACCGCATTCGGTCCATCACCATCGATAATTTGACGGAAGCGCTTTGCGGTTTCAGTAATGACGCTATCCATCGAGCTTGCAACACGTTCTTCCTGACGTTGCTTGCGGATATAGGCTTTTTCCATGCGCCCAGAATTGCGTAAGGCTTTATCAGCCGACGAGCCTTTGGTACATAAACGTCCAAAGTTGGTCGGATGTTGCTTGTCACCTGCAAGTTTCACCACCTGACCATTTTCAACCTGCAAAATCATGCCGCAGCCTACACCACAGTAGGGACAGACAGTTTTGATTGATTCAGCCATGATCATTACCTTTATTTCAACATTGCGAATGAACATTTGAAATGAGTGTCTTCATTTCACCCATTCAAATAAACGCAAGCAGGCATCGTTGGCTGCATGGAGATGCATATCTTTAATAGCACTATAAAGTCAGCAAAAAATGTGCCATTGAATTTAAGTTGTTGTGGCTTTGTTGCATAAAGGTTTGAAAGGCTGAGTTCCCTTAAGCTACTCAAATTTAAGAGACAACTTGGGTATGAGGGCGACCTAATTCTGTGAATTTATTCAAGACTGCCATGCGTGCATGGATCTCATTCACCTGACTTGGAAAACTCCGCGCTGTTAATTTATCGCCTAATAATTTGATGCAATGCATCTTGGTTTCAACCAAACTTCGACGGTGATAACCAGACCACTTTTTCCAAAGCGATCTGCCTAGCCGTTTGACTGTCTTTAATAATTTGTTCCGCTCTATAGACCTCGCTTGCTGATCCTTCCAAGGCTTTGCATTCTTTCTAGGTGGAATGATCGCATGTGCATCTCGATCTAAAATGACTTGTCGGCAGTGCTTGGTGTCATAAGCACCATCTGTATAAACAGAATCAATTGGTTCATCCAAGGGAATTTTAGCAAGTAAATCTTCGAGTACTTGAGAATCACTGACATTATTTGTGGTGAGTTGTACTGCACGTATTTGCAGGGTTTTAGCATCTATAGCAATGTGAAGCTTACGCCATTGGCGACGATATTCAGCCCCATGTTTCTTGCATTTCCATTCACCTTCACCAATAAACTTCAAGCCAGTAGAATCTACGAGTAGATGTAGCCCATTACTACTTTTTTGATAGCTAATCGCAATATCAATATGCTTTTGTCTACGACAAAGGGTGGAATAATCCGGAGCTGTCCAATCTAATCCAGAGAGTTTAATCAAGCTTTGAACAAAACCTGTGACCATGCGTAAAGAGAGTCGGAATAGCGATTTGATCATTAAGCAGCATTGAATCGCTGTATCAGAGTAGGTTTGATTTCGACCTTGCTTGCCTTGTGATTGTGCATACCACTGAGTCTTTGGATCAAACCAAATGGAAATATTACCTCGGTTAATTAAGGCTCGGTTATAGGATGACCAATTGGTTGTACGGTAGATTTTAGAGGCAGGCTTATTCATTTTGAAATTATATTGCTGAATAAGCTTTTGATGCTAGGTTTGTGCAACAAAGCCGTTTGACCAATGCCATCAATGATCTGGATGCAATTTATGAGCAGAAAAACAAGGTTGAGGTCAAAACCTCTTATGCGGGCTCTTCAACCTTAGCTAAACAGATTGAAGCAGGTTCGCCAGCCGATGTGTTTATTTCTGCCGATGTACAGTGGATGGATTATTTACAGAATAAACAACTGGTTGCAGAGAGTGATCGGATTAACTTGTTGGGCAATCGTCTGGTATTGATTACACCTAAAGATCGCCCGATTAAAATTAAAATGGACCAGAAATTTGACCCAAGCAAAGTGGTACAGGGCAAACTCTGTACAGGGGATACTAAAAGCGTTCCTGTGGGTAAATATGCCAAACAGGCATTGACTTCACTCGGTTGGTGGGAAAAGGTGGAACCGCGTTTGGTTGAAACTGAAGATGTTCGTGCGGCGCTGAACTTTGTGGCACGTGGCGAGTGTCAGGTGGGAATTGTCTATGCAACGGATGCTGCAATTAGCAAGGATGTTGTGGTGGCAGGGGTGTTCCCTGAAAATACCCATCCGCCGATTATTTATCCTGTCGGCTTGACTAAGAAAAATCCGAATGCAGTGAAATTCTATCAATTCCTGCAAAGTGGTCAAGCAAAAACCGTATTTAAAAAATATGGGTTTAGTGTGTTGCCTGTCAATAAATAGGTTGTCTATTCTGAAATTGATTTAGGGTTTTAATAATGGTGCGCTCAGCGGGACTCGAACCCACGTCGGTCGCTTAGGAGGCAACTGCTCTATCCAGTTAAGCTATGAGCGCATAGTGCGGTGATTGTAAATGAAAAAACATAAACAAAAAAGTGATTGCTAGAACAATCACTTTTTCAATACCGATCAACTGTTTAATTCTTGGCTTTTAGATTCAGCACTTTATACAGTGCAAACATGAGCACAATCCAGATTGGAATCATTAACACAGATTCCTTAAAGCCTTGCTGCCACATGATATACAGCACTACAGCAATAAATGCCAAGACCAGATAGTTACTCAATGGCGACCATAATGCAGGAAAGCTGGTTTTCAGGCCTTTTGCCTTGGTCATCGCCTTGAATTTCAAATGTGTCAGGCTGATCATGGCCCAGTTGAGCACAAGAGCACCAACGACCACATACATCAAATGACCCAGCGCATCTTCTGGAACAAAGTAGTTCAACAACACACAGCCAAAGATCAATAAGGCAGACAGTAAAACAGCAGGTACAGGCACGCCCTGTTTATTGGTCTTGGCAAACACTTTAGGGGCATTGCCTTGTTGAGCCAGACCGTACAGCATACGGCTATTGGCATACATACCACTGTTATAGACCGATAAAGCCGCAGTCAGGATAATAAAATTGAGTAAATGCGCAGCCCAGCCAATCCCCATCTGGCTAAAGATCATCACAAATGGACTTTTATCCAGACCACCTAAATCCAACTGGTTCCAAGGCACCAGTGACAACAGGATGGTGAGTGAACCGACATAGAAAATCAGGATACGAATCACCACCTGATTGATCGCTTTAGGAATGGTTTTCTTTGGATCATTGGCTTCGGCTGCCGCCATACCAATCAATTCAATCCCACCAAAAGCAAACATCAGGAACGCCAGCATATAGAACAGGCCATCGAAGCCATTTGGGAAGAACCCGCCATGTGCCCACAGGTTACTGAATGACGCGGTTGAATTGGCATCCGCTGTGAACAGTAGGAATAGGCCAAACAGAATCATCGCAACCACTGCGGTCACCTTGATAATCGCTAACCAGAATTCCGATTCTCCGTAGAATTTCACATTGGTCAGGTTAATGGCGGTAATGATGACAAAGAAAAACAGCACCGACTGCCAAGCGGCAATATGAGGCCACCAGTAATTGATATATTTGGCGACAGCCGTCAGCTCACTCATGGCAACAAGGATATACAATACCCAATAGTTCCAGCCTGAAAGGAAACCTGGAAACTTACCCCAATACTGATAGGCGAAATGGCTAAATGAACCTGCAACAGGTTCTTCAACAATCATTTCACCGAGTTGACGCATGATTAAAAAGGCAATCAAGCCACCAATCGCGTAACCCAAGATAATGGATGGTCCAGCAGACTGGATCACCTGTGCAGAACCTAAAAATAAGCCCGTACCAATTGCTCCACCCATCGCAATGAGCTGGATATGGCGGTTTTTTAGTCCACGCTGAAGTTGAGAAGAATCGTTGTTCAAAGGACTGAGCTCGACGATGAATAAGTGGATTATTCTAATAGATTGCAGGATTTTCGCCTAGTAAAAGTACAGGCAGGCTATGACTGTAAAGTAGTTTTTAAAAGTTATTTAAAATCCTATATTTGAATGAGTGGTAAAATAAATGTTGATTTATATTTGTACGCTTGAAAGGTCACTTTGTTTTTTTAACCATGTTTATTGGCTTTCGTGCCATTGTTAAATCATGCTGATATACCCAATATAAAGGTCATATTTTGCCTAAAATACTTAACCTAAAACCATTGGTCGTATGGCATTTATGACTGCTGTGCAGTAACGTTGAACACAAAACCTAGCTGCACCAAAACATGATAAAAGGATGAAATTGACATGAGCTCAGTACCGCAAATCAAAGTCCCAGCAACCTATATGCGTGGTGGCACAAGTAAGGGGGTGTTTTTCAAGCTGGATGATTTGCCTGAAGCGGCACAGGTGGCAGGAAAGGCACGTGATCAACTTCTTCTTCGTGTGATTGGCAGTCCAGACCCATATGGCAAGCAAATTGATGGCATGGGTGGTGCAACTTCAAGTACCAGCAAAACCGTAATTCTGGCAAAAAGTTCACAACCAAAACATGATGTCGATTATTTATTTGGACAGGTTTCGATTGACCAGCCATTTGTGGACTGGAGTGGTAACTGTGGCAACCTCACCGCAGCAGTGGGTTCATTTGCCATTTCCAATGGTTTGGTTGATGCAGAACGTATTCCTGAAAATGGTATTTGTACGGTACGCATCTGGCAGAAAAATATACAAAAAACCATTATTGCGCATGTGCCAGTGACCAACGGTCAGGTACAGGAAACAGGTGACTTTGAACTGGATGGCGTGACCTTTCCAGCAGCGGAAGTGCAGATTGAATTTTTAGACCCTGCCGATGATGGTGAAGAGGGCGGCGATATGTTCCCTACAGGCAATGTGGTGGATCAGCTTGAAGTACCTGAGATTGGTACATTTCAGGCCACCTTTATCAATGCGGGTATTCCAACTATTTTCCTGAATGCGGAAGATATTGGCTATCAGGGTACAGAATTGCAGGATCATATCAACGGTGATAATGCTGCCTTGGCGCGCTTTGAAAAAATCCGTGCCTATGGTGCGGTGCAGATGGGATTGATCAAGGATATTTCTGAAGCGGCTGCCCGTCAGCATACGCCTAAAATTGCCTTTGTTTCTCAGCCAAAAACCTATACCTCTTCAAGTGGCAAAACCGTTGAAGCGGCTGATGTGGATTTATTGGTTCGTGCCTTGTCGATGGGTAAGCTGCACCACGCCATGATGGGCACAGCCGCAGTTGCGATTGGTACGGCAGCAGCAATTCCAGGCACGTTGGTGAATCTGGCAGCGGGCGGTGGTGAGCGTCAAGCGGTTCGTTTTGGTCATCCATCAGGGACATTGCGTGTTGGTGCTCAAGCTGAGTTGATTGATGGCAAATGGGCTGTGAAAAAAGCCATTATGAGCCGTAGTGCACGTGTACTCATGGAAGGCTGGGTGCGTGTGCCAGGTGATACATTCTAAACTGGCAGACTAATAACTTTGATAAAGCTTCCTTTGGGAGGCTTTATTATTTTGAATCCATTAAAAATACAAACACAATTTCCTGAGATAAATAATGGTATGATGTCGCCATTCTGACAGGTCCTGTCATTTATCCTTTTATTCAAGCTTTCAGGGGCAACTGTGTCATCTATTTCTCAAGTTAATGCGGATGTTTTACAACAGGCTCAACAACGTATTCAACAGGATTTATTGACAGCATTGGCTGCCTTTGCAATTCCAGAACCCTTAAAAGCCGCCGTGCATCATGCCGTGATGCTGGGGGGGAAGCGTGTCCGTCCTGCATTGTGCTATGCGGCCGCCTCACTGCGACCCAACCATCATTTTGCAGCCGCCCGCCGTGCGGCAGTGGCGGTTGAGTTGATTCACTGCTACTCATTGGCGCATGATGATTTACCCTGTATGGATAATGATTTGCTGCGTCGTGGACAACCGACCTGCCATGTGGCGTTTGGTGAGGACACCGCATTGCTGGCGGGTGACATCTTGCAGTCCATGGCATTTGAGATTCTGGGCAGCCGTTTGTTTGATGAACAGGGGCAGGGCACGGAGGCAGCGATTGTACTCAAGCAAATGCAGATTTTAGCGACAGCCAGTTCAAAAATGGTCTGTGGTCAGGTGCTGGACTTGCAGGCTGAAGGCAAACAGGTCGATCAGGCTGAACTGGAAAATATTCACCGTAATAAAACAGGTGCATTGATTCAGGCTGCGATCATGATGGGTGCAGTGACAATCTTTGCTGGTACGGATCAGGCGATTCCAAGGTTGCGTCAGTTTGGGCAGGCCATTGGTTTGGCTTTTCAGGTGCAGGATGACATTCTGGATATTACCGCCAGCACTGAAATATTGGGTAAAACTGCAGGTAAGGATGAGCAGGTACAAAAGTCGACCTATCCAGCCTTGATGGGGTTGGCACAGGCACAGGCATACGCGCAAAACCTGCATGATCAGGCATTTGAGGCATTGGCCTATTTTGGTGAGGACGCCAAAGAACTGGTTGAAATTTCAAGATTTCTATTGGCACGTAAAAGCTGATTGCTGGTTAGGCTGTATTTAAACTTTCATACCTGGCTTGTCCATTTAGGCAAGTCGATGGAGGAAATACGCATGGATGGGGAAAAGCTACATCAATGTGCAATCGAGGTCGCCACGCAACTTCCTTTTAGCCAGCATGTTCAGCCTTTTGGGCCTGATTATGAAGTGTTTAAGATTCTGGGAAAAATCTTTGTGCTGACTGCCGAAGTTGCGAATATCAAAATGGTCAATGTGAAATGTGATCCCTATAAAAGTCAGGAGTATCAGGAGCTATACCCCTTTATTAAACCTGCGTATCACATGAATAAGAAACACTGGATTTCCATTGTTGAACATAAGGCGCTCACAGCGGAATTGCTCTCAGAGCTGATCCATGACTCTTATGATCTGGTGGTAAAAAAGCTTCCAGTCAAAGATCAAAAACGTTTAAAAGTACAATAAAAAAACAGCACGTAGGCTGTTTTTTTACATCAGGAATTTAGTTGTGTTTACCCATAATCCCACGGATGGCATTTAATACATCAGCAGGCAATACCACAGTTTTCGAATTGCTTGATTTAGATAAATCCTGCATGGCTTTCACATATTGTTCACCTAGAAGGTAAGCCACAGGAATTTCTTTATCGCCCACAGCACTGGTGACCATTTCAATGGCACGTTGTGAAGACTCGGCAAGTACAACCTGTGCCTCGGCATCACGGCGGGAAGCTTCCAGACGGCCATCTGCCTCTAAAATAGCGGCCTGTTTTTCACCATCCGCCTTGGTCACAGTCGCACGGCGTTGACGTTCAGCCGCAGCCTGTGCCTCCATCGCGGCCTGCATGGTGTGAGAAGGCTGGATATCCTGAATTTCAACGGTTTTGAGCGTGATTCCCCAATCGGAAATATCATCAGAAATCGCGGCTTTTAATTTGGCCTTGATATGGTCACGGGAAGACAGCGCATCATCCAGGTCCATTTCACCCACGATGGAACGTAGTGAGGTTTGAACAAGGTTTTGAATTGCCCATGTATAGTTTTCAATGCCATACACCGCTTTTTCAGGTGTGGTGAGATTGATATAGGCAACCGCATTCATCACCAGAACCGCATTGTCGCGTGTAATCACTTCCTGTGAAGGAATGTCCAGCACAATATCCTTGGTGGTGATTTTATAAGCCACTTCATCAACATACGGAATGACAAAATTCAGGCCAGGACTCAACGTGGTATGGTATTTACCTAAACGTTGTACAATCCATTTATAACCCTGGGGAACAATACGAACCCCTTTAAAAATAGTTATACCAATAAAAGCCAAAAGAGCTAAAACAATAATCGCTCCAGCAGACATATCAAAACCCTCTTTGTTATGAAATATTACTACTATGTGGTTGGACCACTAGATCATTACCTAGAATATCAACGACCCGAACACGGTCACCGACCTGAACAGCCGTTGTGGTTCGGCAATTCCATTCATCTGACCCTAAAACAGGCATTGGAAAGCGTACAATGATCTGATCATGGTCAAGCCCAGTACGGATGACCATACCCACTTGTCCAATCGTGGCTTCCCGTGGTAATCCTGCCTTGGTTTTATCAGTCGAGAGTGGCTTGATAAACTTGAACCAGAGTATCGTACATAAAATAGATAAAATGCCCCAGGTTACCACTTGGGTAGTAAAGCCCATCATTGGGAAAAGCCACAGTAAAATACACACCATGACTGCTGCTATGCCAAACCATAATGCGGCAAAAGCAGGCAAAATCAACTCTGAAAGAATCAGTAAAATCCCTAATACAAACCAGTGCCAAGGCTCAACTACAAACTCCATAGATTTGCTCGCATCATTAAACTGAGTGGAGGTGAAAAAATATTCACTTTCCCCACTCTAGCAGATGATTATCTTTATGAATATAAAAAGATTGTTTTTTATTTAGATTTATTCTCATTTAGGTTGGTGGATGAATATTCACCCTTAAATTCAGGTTGAATCTGAAAAATTCATAAAATGCTGAGTTAAATCCAGTACACCTGAGTGTTCCCCAACACTCTGATCTTTTGCTTCACTTGGAGACATTCCAAAACGTAAGCGGAATGCACGCAAAAACTGATTGAAATTGCTAAAGCCATATTCCTGAGCAATGTCAGCGATCGTTTTTGAAGATGTTTGTCGGGTGAGTTGATAGTAGGCCAAGTCGAGGCGCTTATCCCGAATGATGGTGGCGATACCACTCTCTGCCTCAAAGGCTCGGTATAAATGTGCACGGGATATATTAAAACGGCACATCAGGCTTTCAATACAAAGCTCGGGATTTTTAATATTAAGATCAATAAACTGTAGAATCCGATGTTTTAATACAGGATTAATTTCCTGCTTGGTTTGTACATTGCCATTTTTTAGCCTGACTGCAAGTAAGGAAAGCAGGGCATCAAATGCGGAATCAACTTCTTCTTCATGTAAATCCACCGAAACATTAAACAAGCTCAATACATAATCTGTGAGTAATTGAGTCATTGGCTGTTTGGCTCTAAAAATGGTTTCATCAGGGAGCCGATAATTGCCCAGCTTTTTTTCTAATAATGCACGAGGAATGTAGATGGCGGTATTTTCACCTGAGCTAATACAACTATCGGCCTGTGCCGTATTAATCAGCAGTAGATCACCTGCTTCAACCCTGACACTGTTTTTTTGTGTGGTACGGTGAAAATGTCCCTTAACAATTAAAATGAGCAGATAGGCTTCAATATCAGATTGTAGAATCAGGTTTTGACGACGGTCACAGCGTTGTATGCCAAATTGCCAATTCGTTAATGTCCAGTCATTGACTGAACGAATACGAATCGAACCATATAATGGATTCTGTTCAACAGGGCTCACATCTAAAAAGGTGGAAAACAGACTACGATAAAAATCATCACGAATATAAGGATCGATGGATGCTGTTGTAATAAAAATTTCTTCACTCATTTTAAATGTATCCAACAGTTGAACATGACTTTTACTCCATCATGGTCTCTGCATAATAAAATAAGGTTTTAAATCAAGTTGATCTGGTTCTTGGTCTAAATAGTGGCCTTGAACTTCCATCGGTGACATCCCAAAACGCAAGCGGAAAGCGCGTAAAAACTGGCTGGAATTGTTAAATCCATAAGCCTGGGAAATTTCAGTTAAGACGGAGGTGGAAAAGTCTTGATCGATGAGTTCACAATAAATTCGGTCTAGCCGTTTGTTGCGGATAAATGTGGCAATACCACCCTCTGCTTCAAATGCCCGATACAGATGTGCCCTTGAAACATTAAAGCGGGACATGAGTTTTTCGATGCCAAGATCAGGACTTTTAATATTTAAATCAATATATTGTTGTATTCTCCATTTTAAAACCGTATTGACTTCCTGATGGATGGGCATCTTTCCATTTCTGAGCCTGACCGCCAGCAATGACAACAAGGCTTCAAAAGCAGGATTACTTTCTCTGGGTTTTAAGTCTAAAGCGACATTAAATAAACTCAACATATAGTCTGTTAAGAGTTGAGTCATGGGTTGCTTGGCTTTCAAAATTACTTCATTTGGAATGCGGTAATGACCCATGTGCTGTTCCAGTTCAGTCCGTGGAATATACAGCGACATACTTTCGCCAGCACTGATGGAACTGTTGACCTGTGAGGTATTGATCAGGATTAAATCGCCAACATTTAACAGGGTACTGGTGTTTTTTGTGGTGGAATTAAAATAGCCTTTGGTGATGAGGATGAGTAAATAGGCATCAATATCAGCTTGTAAAATCAGGTTGGGACGACGGTGGCAGTGTTGTAGGCCAAATTTCCAATGGGTCATGGTCCAGTGATCGACTGAACGGATATGAATGGAACCTGATAAGGGATTTTGATCTACAGGGGTAATATCTAAAAAGGATGAGAACAGGCTGCGATAAAAATCGGTACGGATATCTGCATCAACAGATTCAGTGGAAATAAAGATTTCTTCACTCATTCTTTATGTATTCAATAGGAGTATATGCCTTGGTTAAAATGATATTTTTGGTACATAACGTAACAAAGCCTATTTGGTAATTGTATAGGAAAATCGGCTTTTGCATGTTGTTTGCTATGACAGTATCTGCTCCAAATGAGACAAAATGAAACCTTATTAAAAAATTAAATAATTGATATTTATGTATAAATTTTTGTAAAAATCGTAAAATTACACTAAAAAAATGAGACGTTTTTGAGTTTTTATGAGAAAAAATAGAGCAGAAAATAGTCCCTAAGAAATTTTATATATTTGTTAGGGGAATAACATGAACAGAATTTACCGAGTCATCTGGAGCAAGACACACAATACATGGGTTGCGGTATCGGAACTGGCAAAAAGCAATGCAGGGCATCGCACAACAGTCAAACAAAATAGCCTAAGTGAAACTGGTCACTATAGTGACCTAAGCAAAAACAAGGTTTTTGCTCCAGCAAGCTTTGTATTCAAGAATTTATGTTTAAGTATCGCATTGCTTTCAGGGGCGATGTTCACAGGTACAGCATGGGCAGGCGATGTCTGTGATGGCAGTCAGGCAAATGATGGACAAACTGTAAATAGCACCGCAGCAGGTTTAAATGCTTTTGCCTGTGGTCGCAATAATGAAGCATCAGGTGACGAAAGCAGTGCATTGGGTAATGCTAACATTGCACGGACTGCAAAAAGTAGTGCGATGGGTTATGACAATCAGGCAACAGGTTTGGAAAGTAATGCCTTTGGACGTTCTAACAGAGCTACGGGCAATTTTTCCAATGCTGTCGGTTATAGCAATACTGCATCAGGTGCAGAAAGCAGTGCTTTGGGCTTAACCAATACTGCAAGTGGAACGAATAGTAGTGCGGTGGGTTATCGTAATACTGCAAGTGGAACAAACAGCAATGCGGTGGGCTATCGCAATACCGCAGGCAATTTATTTGCCAATTCAATAGGTTCAGGGGTTGAAAAAAATGCCATCGGTCGTGATGGAATTGGTTTAATTACTTCAATTGATGGCATTGCGGTAACAACAACCGTGTCTAATCTACAAGACCTTACTGCCGATAAAATTACCTCGATTAATGGTAACTCCTTGGTTACACAAAATGAAAAAAATGCGTTTATTCAGGCAGTTTGGGCGGGAAAAAACACAGCGTATGGTATTGCCTCGAATGCCATTGGACAGGGCAATACCGCATCAGGCAATTTAAGTAATGCGATTGGGCAGGGTAATCGGGCATCGGGTGGGATGCGTGCCAATGCTATTGGTCATAATAATGAAGCGACAAATAATGATACCAATGCCATCGGTTCATCCAATACAGCGGCTGCATTTCAAAGTAATGCTATGGGTTCAAGTAATAATGCAGGTGGAATCGGTAACAATGCGATAGGTCATGCCAACAAAACGCTGAGCAGTTATACTACTGCGGTCGGTTATAGCAATGAGGCGACAGCCACTGAAAGTAGTGCCTTTGGTTTGGAAAATGAAGCATCAGGTTTATACAGTAATGTGTTTGGTGCTCGTAGTATTGCATCGGCAGAAAACAGCAGCGTATTTGGACGCAACAGCAAAGCCAGCCATGCAGGTGCAACTGCATTGGGTTATAACTCCGAAACCGACCGAGCCAATAGTATTTCCGTAGGTAAAGCAGGGGCGGAAAAACAGATTACCAACGTCAAAGCAGGTACAGCCGATACCGATGCAGTCAATAAAAAACAACTGGATGACCAGCGTACTGCTTTAACCGCATTGATTAGCAGTTCGGGCGGTGGTGCAAGCAATCCACAAGTCAAATCCAGTGGTACAACCGAAGCGAGTATAGACGCAACAGCAAACAAAGCCGTAGCGATTGGCGATAATGCCAGCGTTGGGGAAAATGCCCACGAATCTATTGCCATTGGTAGTGGTACACAAGCCAACGGTGAAAAATCCATTAGCATTGGAACGGGCAATATTGTCAATGGCAACCGTTCAGGGGCGATTGGCGACCCGAATACGGTCAATGGCAATGATAGCTATGCTTTTGGTAATAACAATACCATTGGTGATGCCCCGACAGGAACAAATGGCAATCAAACTTTTGTTTTGGGCAATAATGTCGCAACGACCGCCAATAATGCGGTGATTCTCGGCAATGATTCCGCATCGACACGAGATAATACCGTTTCAGTCGGTGCAGTAAACAAAGAGCGGCAAATTATCAACGTGGCAGCAGGCACAGCCGACACCGATGCCGTCAATAAAAAACAACTGACCGATGCCATTGCAGCTATTCCAAGCAGTGGCACAACCACAACCGATAACTACGCCCACAGTAATAAAATGACTGCTTTGGGTTCAGGTGGTGGCGGACATAAAATTGACGGTGCAGGCAGTATGGTTGTTGGCGTGGGTGGGATTCAAGTCACATCCAATGCTCCATTGGTCAGTGCAATTACCTCATTTTTTGTCGATGGGGTCGAAATTACCGACCCTGACCAAGTGGCAGCCTTTAAAGCGGCAGCCGCAAAAGGCGGCAACCTTGCAGTAGCGAATCTCAGCAGTGCAATAGGTGTGACCAATGCCGCTTCGGGAACAGAAAGTAGTGCCATAGGCTTTAACAATGTGACCACTGCCAAACAAAGCAATGCGATAGGTTCTAAAAATACTGCATTAGGCGACTCAAGTAGTGCCGTAGGCTATGACAATACCGCTGCAACTGACAGAAGTAGTGCAGTGGGCTATCAAAACCAAGCCATAGGTAATGACAGCAATGCCTTTGGACGTTCTAACCAAGCCACAGGCAATTATTCCAATGCGTTGGGTTATAGCAATGCCGCATCAGGGGCGGAAAGTAGTGCCTTGGGTTTAACCAATCTTGCAAGCGGTGCAAACAGTAGCTCAGTCGGTTATCGCAACCAAGCCACAGGTACAAACAGCAGTGCAGTCGGTCATCAAAACACCGCATCAGGCAAAAACAGCAGCACAGTCGGTTACCGTAACACTGCGACTAAAACGTCCAGCAATGCCATTGGTTCACGCAACCAAGCCACAGGCTTACTCTCCAATGCGATGGGTTCAGGCATAGACAATACCGTTTTAACCACCAATGGCAACGGAGAAATCACCTCGATTGACGGCATTCCGATTGTTACCACAGCGAAAACGATTGCAGAACTGGCGTATAACAACATCCAATCTATTGATGGTGATACCACGCTGACCAACAGCCAAAGAAATAACTTTGTGACGGCGGTAAAACAAGGCTTAAATATCGCATCAGGTACAGGGGCGAATGCCATTGGTTCTGGCAATAAAGCATTAGGGACGTTTAATACTGCCGTGGGTTATGCCAATACCGCACAGGGACAAACCAGCAATGCGGTCGGTTTTAATAACTTTGCAACGGGCAATGAAAGCAACGCCTTTGGACGTACCAACGAAGCATCAGGTAATTTTTCCAATGCAATCGGTTATAGCAACATTGCATCGGGTGCGGAAAGCAGTGCTTTTGGTTTAACCAACATTGCAAGCGGAACAAATAGCGTTGCCTTTGGTTATCGTAATGAAGCATCAGCAAAAAACAGCAGTGTATTTGGTAGCAACAGCAAAGCTACGCATGAGGGTTCAACCGCTATTGGTACGAACTCCGAAACTGACCGAATCAACAGCATTTCAGTCGGTAAAAAAGACGCAGAAAAACAGATTACCAATGTTAAGGCAGGCACAGCCGATACCGATGCCACCAATTTAGGTCAGGTCAAAAGTTTAATTTCCGCCAATAGCAGCAGCACGCCAAACAACAATTACAGCCACAACGCCAACAATACTGTATTAGGTTCGGGTGCAGGTGTGCCGATTTTAACACAGACGATGAAAGACGATGGCACAGTCTTAACCGAAGTTTCAGGCATTCAGCTTACAGCAACAGGCAAAACCATAGATTCGATTACAGGCTTCTTTGTGAATGGTACAGAAATTACCGACCCTGAAAAAGTTGCTGCCTTTAAAAATGCCTTACAACAAGGCGGTAATATTAGTACAGGCGAAATGAGTAACATTTTGGGGCTTGCCAATGTTGCAACAGGGACTCTCAATAATGTGATAGGTATGGGAAATACCACCACAGGACAAAATAGCACTGCGATTGGGATGCAAAATACCGTACTGGATGGCGGAATGGCAATGGGGTCGGTAAATAAAGCATCTGATGGTGGTACAGCGATTGGTTTTGGCAATGAGTCATCAGGCTCAGGCAGTGCTAGCTTTGGTTCAGGGAATAAAGCATCTAGCACTGGTACAGCCGTTGGTGTTGGCAATGAATCATCAGGCTCAGGCAGTGCTAGTTTTGGTATGGGGAATAAAGCATCTAGTGCTGGTACAGCCGTTGGTGTTGGCAATGAATCATCAGGTTCAGGTAGTAGTAGCTTGGGTATGGCGAATAAAGCATCTGATGGTGGTACAGCCGTTGGTGTTGGCAATGAATCATCAGGCTCAGGTAGTAGTAGCTTGGGTATGACGAATAAAGCATCTGATGGTGGTACAGCTATTGGTGTTGGCAATGAATCATCAGGTTTAGGTGGTAGTAGCTTGGGTATGATGAATAAAGCATCCGATGGTGGTACAGCGATTGGTGTTAGCAATGAATCATCAGGCTCAGGTAGTAGTAGCTTGGGTATGGCAAATAAAGTATCTAATGGTGGTACAGCCGTTGGTATGGGGAATGAATCATCAGGCTCAGGTAGTAGCTTTGGTATGGTGAATAAAGCATATGATGGTGGTACAGCCGTAGGTTTTGGCAATACCTCATCAGGACAAGGTAGTAGTAGCTTTGGTATGGCAAATAAAGTATCTAATGGTGGTACAGCTATTGGTGTTAGCAATGAATCATCAGGCTCAGGTAGTAGTAGCTTTGGTATGGCAAATACTGCATCTGATAAAGGTACAGCCATTGGTATGGCAAATGAATCATCAGGGCAAGGTAGTGCTAGCTTTGGTTCAGGGAATAAAGCATATGAGGGTGGTACAGCCGTAGGTTTTGGCAATACCTCATCAGGACAAGGTAGTAGTAGCTTTGGTATGGCAAATACTGTTTCTGGAATGGGAAGTAGTGCAGTTGGGGCAATGAATAGCGTTACTGCTGATTCTAGCAAAGGTGAAATGAGCAGTGCCTTTGGTGTTCATAATACCGTGTCAGGTGGTGCGACAGCCGTGGGAATGAATAATGAAGTTTCAGGTAGTAGCAGTGCAGGCATGACCATTATAGCAAACAATGCCTTTGGTTCATCTAACAAAGTTTCAGGCGATATGAGTAATGCTTTTGGTACGATGAATACAACTTCAGGTGATATGAACAATGCCGTTGGTACAATGAATAAAACTTCAGGCAGTGCAAGTACCGCAGTTGGTTTATACAATACAACCACAGATGCCAGTAGTGCTTTTGGTTTACTCAATACTATTACAGAGGCAACCAGTAACGCAGTCGGGATGAGTAATAATATATCAGGCAGTGGCAGTAACGCTTTTGGTATAGCAAATACTGTGTCAGGTACAGCAAGTAATGCCTTTGGTACAGGAAATGACACCTCTGGTATGGTAAGCAATGCCGTAGGGACAAGCAACCAAGCCAGTAAAACCCGAAGCAATGCGGTCGGAACACGCAACCAAGCCACAGGCACATTGTCCAATGCCATTGGTTCAGGATTGGACAATAGCAATATTGCTCATGACGAAAATACAGGCGTAATTATCGCAATAGATGGTATTGCCGTCACCACCACCGCCACAACCCTTGACCAACTCAACCCAACAAACCTCACAGCGATTGACGGCATCGACAACCCAACGGCTGACCAAAAAACCGCTTTCCTAAATGCGATTAATAATATCCATGCAGGTAACAATACCGCTTCGGGTATCGCAGCAACCGCCGTGGGCTATGCCAATAACGCAGCAGGCAATCTTAGCCTTGCCGTGGGCGTGGACAATACGACAACCAGCAATTTTAGCAGTGCAGTCGGCTATAACAACACCGCATCAGGCAACGAAGCCCAAGCCTTTGGACGCTCCAACACCGCAAAAGGTGACTTTTCTAATGCTGTGGGTTATAGCAACAACGCAGCAGGGGCGGAAAGCAGTGCCTTTGGTCTGACCAATACCGCAAGCGGAACAAACAGCAGTGCCTTTGGTTATCGCAACACCGCATCGGCAAAAAATAGTAGCGTGTTTGGTAGTAACAGCAAAGCCACGTATGAGGGTTCAACCGCAATCGGCAATAACTCTGAAACCGACCGCGCGAACAGTATTTCCGTGGGTAAAGCAGGCGCAGCGAAACAAATTACCAATGTCGCAGATGGCACACAAGCCACCGATGCAGTCAATTACAACCAACTACTCACCGCCATTGCTGGCGTAAGTGGTGGCGGTACAGGCACAAGTAGCCATTATTACAGCGTCAAATCAACCAATACCGATATATACAGTAACTATGTTGGTGACGGTGCATCAGGTAACGATGCAGTGGCAATCGGGGTCAGAACCCGAGCCACAGGCAACAAAAGCACCGCCATTGGCTCAAACAGTAACGCATTAGGACAATCTGCAACGGCAATCGGTAGCGCATCTTCACCCAACGGACGCACCCCAACCCTCACCAAAGGCACAAATGACTGGATTAACAGCATTGATGGCGTGACTGTGGTCAGCAAAGCAGGCGATTGGGAAAGCCTAAAACTCGACCCAACCTTGCTAGAGTCGGTCAATGGCTACGTGTTAAATGCCGAACAAAAACATGCCTATATCAATAGCGTGCAGTATGGCGGAAATGCCGCTTTAGGGCTTTCCAGTAACGCCATGGGTAGCCAAAACACCGCAGCAGGCAACTATGCCAGTGCCATTGGTACATACAACACCGCATCACAAAACTTTGCGACCGCAGTCGGCTATGGCAATACCGCATCAGGCGCAGAAAGCAGTGCATTGGGGCTGACGAATGAGGCTTCGGGCGACTATAGCAATGCAATGGGTTCACGTAACACCGCATCGGGTCAATATGGCAATGCCGTTGGTTATAGCAACCAAGCAACAGGTGCGGAAAGCAGTGCCGTAGGTCTGACCAATACTGCATCGGGTGATTACAGCAGTGCAATGGGACACCGTAACACCGCATCAGGACTACGCAGCAGTGCAGTTGGTTATAGTAACCAAGCCACAGGCAAAGAAAGTAATGCCTTTGGACGTTCTAACCAAGCGACAGGCGATTTTTCCAATGCAATCGGTTATAGCAATACCGCATCGGGTGCGGAAAGCAGCGCATTGGGTCTAACCAATACTGCAAGTGGGGCAAACAGTAGTGCAGTTGGCTATCGTGGTACGGCATCAGGTACAAACAGCACAACCGCAGGCTATCGCAACACCGCAACAAAAGCGTCCAGTAATGCAGTCGGTTCACGCAACCAAGCCACAGGCACACTGTCCAATGCAGTCGGTTCAGGCGTGGATAAAACCGTACTCACCAAAGACCCTGCAACAGGCGTGATTACCGCCATTGATGGCATTGCCATTACCACCACTGCCAAAAGCGTTGCCGAACTTACCATTGGCAATATTACCGCCATTGATGGTAATACCAACCCAACGTTAGCACAAAAGAATGCCTTTATTCTTGCGGCACAAGCAGGGGCAAATGTGGCATCAGGACTCACCGCCAATGCAGTCGGTACAAGCAATAACGCATCAGGTGATATGAGTAGTGCCGTTGGCTTTGGTAATACCGCATCAGGCAGCTCAAGCAGTGCCATTGGTTTTAGAAACCAAGCGACAGGACTGGAAAGCAACGCCGTTGGACGCTCGAATGACGCATCAGGCGACTTCTCCAATGCCGTGGGGTATAGCAATACCGCATCAGGTGCGGAAAGCTCCGCCTTTGGTCTAACCAATACCGCAAGCGGCGATAATAGCAGTGTATTTGGTTATCGCAGTGAAGCATCGGCAACCAACAGTAGCGTCTTTGGTAGCAACAGCACCGCAGCCTTTGCTGGCTCAACCGCCATTGGTCATAATTCCGCAACTGACCGAGAGAACAGCATTTCAGTCGGTAAAGCAGGTGCAGAAAAACAGATTACTTTTGTAGGTGCAGGTACAGCCAACACCGATGCAGTCAATCTCTCCCAGTTACAGGCGGTGGTGAGTGCCTTTGGTGGCGGTGCAAGCTATGCTGGCGGTAGCTGGAAAGCCCCAAGCTATACCATTCAAACCAATATCTACAACAATGTCGGTTCAGCCTTTGAAGCGGTTGATACCAAACTCACCGATCTTGATAACCGTGTGGCAAATATCGAAGCCAATGGAAGTGGTACAGGTGGCGGTACGGGCGTAAAAGGAGATAAAGGCGATAGTGCCTATCAAATTGCCGTCAATAATGGCTTTACAGGCTCAGAAGAAGCTTGGCTGGAGTCGTTAAAAGGAGAAACTGGCACAGCAGGTAAAGACGGCATCAATGGCACAAACGGCATTGATGGTAAAGATGGCAAAGACGGAAAAGATGGCATTAATGGTACAAATGGCATTGATGGTAAGGACGGAAAAGACGGCATCAATGGCAAAGACGGTCTAAATGGAGCTGATGGCAAGGATGGAAAAGATGGCATCAATGGCAAAGACGGTCTAAATGGAGCTGATGGTAAGGACGGCAAAGATGGTATCAACGGCACAAATGGCGTTGATGGCAAGGATGGAAAAGATGGCATCAATGGTACAAACGGTATTGATGGTAAAGATGGCATCAATGGTACAAATGGTATTGATGGCAAAGACGGCATCAATGGTAAGGATGGTCGTGATGGCGTAGATGGTGCTAAAGGCGACAAGGGAGATACTGGTGCAGCAGGCAAAGACGGTAAAGATGGCATCAACGGTACAAATGGTATTGATGGTAAGGATGGTCGTGATGGCGTAGACGGTGCTAAAGGTGACAAGGGAGACACTGGCGCAGCAGGTAAAGACGGAAAAGACGGTATCAATGGTACAAATGGCGTTGATGGTAAGGATGGAAAAGATGGCATCAATGGCACAAACGGCATTGATGGTAAAGACGGTAAAGATGGTGCAAAAGGTGAAACTGGAGCAGCAGGCAAGGATGGTAAAGACGGTCTAAATGGCGTTGATGGTAAGGACGGAAAAGATGGTATTAACGGTACAAATGGCGTAGATGGCAAGGACGGTAAAGATGGCATCAACGGTACAAATGGTAAGGATGGTCGTGATGGCGTAGACGGAGCTAAAGGTGACAAGGGAGACACTGGCGTAGCAGGTAAAGATGGCATTAACGGCAAGGACGGTCGTGATGGCGTAGATGGTGCTAAAGGCGATAAGGGTGAAACTGGAGCAGCAGGCAAGGACGGCAAAGATGGCATCAACGGCAAAGACGGTACAAATGGTATTGATGGTAAGGATGGCAAAGACGGCATCAATGGCAAGGATGGTCGTGATGGTGTAGACGGTGCTAAAGGTGACAAGGGTGACACTGGTGCAGCAGGCAAAGACGGTAAAGATGGCATCAACGGTACAAATGGTATTGATGGTAAGGATGGTCGTGATGGCGTAGACGGTGCTAAAGGTGACAAGGGAGACACTGGCGCAGCAGGTAAAGACGGCATCAACGGTAAAGACGGTCTAAACGGTGCTGATGGTAAGGATGGAAAAGACGGCATCAATGGCAAGGATGGTCGTGATGGCGTAGACGGAGCTAAAGGTGATAAGGGAGATACTGGTGCAGCAGGCAAAGATGGCATTAACGGCAAGGACGGTCGTGATGGCGTAGATGGTGCTAAAGGCGATAAGGGTGAAACTGGAGCAGCAGGCAAGGACGGCAAAGATGGCATCAATGGTACAAACGGTATTGATGGCAAGGACGGAAAAGATGGTATCAACGGCAAGGATGGTCGTGATGGTGTAGACGGTGCTAAAGGTGACAAGGGAGATACTGGTGCAGCAGGCAAGGATGGAAAAGATGGCATCAACGGTAAAGATGGTCTAAATGGTGCTGATGGTAAGGATGGAAAAGATGGTATCAATGGAAAAGACGGTCTAAACGGAGCTGATGGTAAGGATGGAAAAGACGGCATCAATGGCAAAGACGGTATCAACGGTACAAATGGCATTGATGGTAAGGACGGAAAAGATGGCATCAACGGTAAAGATGGTCTAAATGGTACTGACGGAAAAGATGGTGCAAAAGGTGAAACTGGAGCAGCAGGCAAGGATGGTATCAATGGCAAGGATGGTATCAATGGTACAAACGGCATTGATGGCAAGGACGGAAAAGATGGTATCAATGGCAAGGATGGAAAAGACGGCATCAACGGCAAGGATGGTCGTGATGGCGTAGACGGTGCTAAAGGTGACAAGGGAGACACTGGCGCAGCAGGTAAAGACGGCATCAACGGTAAAGACGGTCTAAACGGTGCTGATGGTAAGGATGGAAAAGACGGCATCAATGGCAAGGATGGTCGTGATGGCGTAGACGGAGCTAAAGGTGATAAGGGAGATACTGGTGCAGCAGGCAAAGATGGCATTAACGGCAAGGACGGTCGTGATGGCGTAGATGGTGCTAAAGGCGATAAGGGTGAAACTGGAGCAGCAGGCAAGGACGGCAAAGATGGCATCAATGGTACAAACGGTATTGATGGCAAGGACGGAAAAGATGGTATCAACGGCAAGGATGGTCGTGATGGTGTAGATGGTGCTAAAGGTGACAAGGGAGACACTGGAGCAGCAGGCAAAGACGGTAAAGATGGTATCAACGGAAAAGACGGTCTAAATGGCGTTGATGGAAAAGATGGTGCAAAAGGAGAAACTGGAGCAGCAGGTAAAGATGGCATCAATGGTAAAGATGGAAAAGACGGTATCAACGGTACAAATGGCATTGATGGTAAGGATGGTAAAGATGGTCTAAACGGTGTTGATGGTAAGGATGGTGCTAAAGGCGACAAGGGAGATACTGGTGCAGCAGGTCTGGACGGTACTCAAGGCGAACAAGGACAAAGTGCATTTGATATTGCGGTCAGTAAAGGCTTTAAGGGTACAGAGCTTGAATGGCTACTCAGCTTGAAAGGAAACAAAGGTGATAAGGGCGATACAGGTCGCAGTACCTTTGATATTGCCGTCGAAAATGGTTTTACAGGTACAGAGCAGGACTGGCTCAAAACACAAACCAATCCTTATGTTGATGTAAATACAGATCATATCGATAGCACTGATGCAAAAGCCACAGGAAATGGAGCGATTGCGATAGGCAGTGGAGCAGTTGCCAATGGTCAGCACAATACAGTGATTGGTACGGGGGCATCTGCTCAGGGTGAATCCAACACTGTTGTAGGTAAACAAAATACCGTGGAGGGCAATCGTTCGGGCGCATTTGGTGATCCAAACACCGTAAAAGCCGATGACAGTTATGCGATTGGAAATGACAATACCATCAAAGGTGATGCTACCTTTGTGGTCGGAAACAATGTCGATACTTCGGCTAAAAATGCGGTCATCCTCGGTAATGACTCAGCTTCGAATCGGGATAATACCGTTTCGGTTGGTGCAACCAATAAAGAACGTCAAATCATCCATGTTGCTGCGGGCACTGCGGACACTGATGCAGTGAATGTTAAGCAAATGAAAGATGCTGATAGTAAAGTATTAAGTGATGCCAAAACTTATACCAATGAACGAGAAACTCTGATTCGGGAAGATTTTGCCAAAGCGGATGACAAAGTTTTAGCTAATGCCAAAACTTATACCAATGACCGTGAAACAGTCATTCGTCAGGACTTTGCCAAAGCGGATGAAAAAGTTTTGAGTGATGCAAAAACCTATACCAATGATCGTGAAGTGGTGATACGTGAGGACTTTGCCAAAGCCGATGACAAAGTTTTAGCAGATGCCAAGACCTATACTAATGAGCGGGAAGCGGTCATTCGTCAGGACTATACAACAGCCGATGCCAAGGTATTGAATGATGCTAAAACCTATAGTGATGCTGGAAATAAAGCGACACTGGAAAGTGCAAAACAATATACCGATGCTCGAGTCAATGATTTAGAACGTAGTTTTGCTAAATCAGAACAGTCTATGAATGCGGGTATTGCAAGTGCATTGGCGGTGGGTAATTTACCACAACCAACAGCAGCAGGAAAAAGTATGCTCTCTATCGGCACATCGACCCATAATGGTGAACAGGCGGTTGCAATTGGTATTTCAGGAGTGACACCTGATAACAAATACGTCTTTAAAGGTGGGGTATCAAGCAATACGCAGAATGATGTCAGCGGTACTATAGCTGTAGGGATACAGTGGTAATGGCATCATTCAAAATGGCAAAAACTGTTTAATCAATAAATACCGCAATATGTCCAAATAGACATATTGCGGTATTTTTTTTTAACGGGATGGGTATTGTTGATACGCTACTACTAGAATTTTGCTTTTGGTGCAGGCTGTAATGCAGCAGGGGACTTCTTAAAATCAGTAATGGCTTTTTGAATGGCAACGATTTTACCCTGAGCCGCTCTCTCACCTTCTAAAATCGCTTCATTACTTGACTTCAGGTCAAGCACACCAAGATGACCAACTTTAGGTTGAATCACGACGTTTGCCTGATTCAGTTCCTCATTAATACTTTGCTGTCCCATAATATTAATGGTCTGGTCGAGCAATCCCCACATACTCAATGGTTTGTCACCCGTTGGGCGGGCTGAAATATCCACCGCAATCACAATATCAGCACCCATATCCTTTGCCGTTTTTACTGGAATTGGGCTGACCAGACCGCCATCGACATATTTGGTATTGCCAATCACAGTGGGTACAAAAACGTTCGGAATACTACAGGATGCACGCACTGCCTGACCTGCATTGCCCTTAATAAATTCAGCCTTTTTGCCATTGTCTAAACGGGTTGCAACCGCAGCAAAACGGATTGGGAATTTTTCAATCGGTTTATTGCCCACCTGAGCATTGACATAGTTCTGTAGTTTCTGACCTAAAATAATGCCCTGACTGTTGAGGGTTAAATCACGCAGATCAGACTCTTGCAGCTTTAGGGCAAGGTTTTGCATTTGATAAGGTGTTTGACCACTGGCATAGATACTGCCCACAAAGCTGCCTGCACTGGTGCCTGTGACGATCTTGGCCTTGATCCCATGAGATTCCAGTACCTTGATCACGCCAATATGAGCAAAGCCCTTGGCACCACCACCACCTAAAGCCAGCGCGATCACAGGTTCACGGGCCTTGATTGCTGTTGTGGGAGGTGTTTTTTTTGCAGTCTGATCACAACCAAATAAAGCCAGGCTAACTAATGCCAGGCAAGACAGTCGAGCAATTTTCATATTAAATGCAGATAAAGTGTACAAAAAGATGGGCACATCAGAGCAGATTTGCCCTTAATTTTCTAGTATTTTTTCACAAGTTTTTGTAAGGGTTCAGCCAGCCAGTGTGGATTCTTTGGTGAGAAATGGCCCTCATAGCATTTCATAATTTTTTCAAGGTCTTGCTGGTAGTGTCCTGTCGTGGTGAACGCGCCCAGACTATAAATGGTCTTATGGTCATAATCGAAAGAAAACATCACAATCGGTACGCCAGCGGCATGGGCAATATGATAAAAGCCACTTTTCATTTTCTCGGCTTTTTTACGGGTGCCTTCTGGCGCCATCCCCACCCAGATTTTGTCATATTTCTGGATAGTGGTTACCACCTGTTCGGTCAATCCATGTGCGCTGTCCCGATGCACTGGAATCAGACCAGCCCAGTTTAAAAAAGGCGCGAAAGGCGGTTTAAATAAAGTGTCCTTACCTAGCACCGTCACCTTTAAACCCAGACCCCCAATTGCAAGAAACCCATACCAGCCATCAATATTTGAGGTGTGTGGTGAAATAATTGCCACCGCTTTGGGGAGGTTAGGAATCTCTCCAACCACTTTCCATCCCTGACCAATGAAAAGTTTTCTGCACAATGCACGACTATACGCTGTGCCACGTTGCGGAACTAGCGGCGGTAAATCTGGAAAATCTTGTGGCATAAGCGAAGATAGATCAAGAACAACTCCTATCATCTTAAATCCTCATGACAGTGCCCGCATTGGCAAAAAATAAGATTTTATTGCCATGACACTGAAAGGATTAGATACTCTGGGCTTCGCCATAGCTTGCCAAGGGAAACTGAAAAAGTGCCTAATCTCAGACAGATTTACATTTTATTGTTTTCCCTATATTGGGCACAGGGACTTCCCGTTGGCTTTATGACCCATGCCTTGCCCGTGATTTTAAGGGCGCAGGGGGTATCTCTGGCACATATTGGCGGCTTTGGGTTGTTGATGCTGCCGTGGTCAATCAAGATTTTTTGGGCGGCCTATGTGGATCGTTATGCCTTGTCACGTCTGGGACATTATCGTAGCTGGATTGTCCCCACCCAATTATGTAGCGTGGTCATTCTAGTCATTTTGTCTTTTTTTCCCATTCAGTCTCTGGACCAACCCAGTTATTTGATCATTTTTTTTGTGCTATTGCTGCTGATCAATCTTACTGGAGCAACTCAAGATATTGCCACAGATGGTCTGGCTGTGAACCTGCTTAAAAGTGATCAGCAACATTGGGGCAATACCTTTCAGGTGATCGGTTCCCGTCTGGGTTTCATTGTCGGTGGTGGAGCGGTACTCTGGTGTCTGGACTGGCTACATTGGCAGGCAACATTTCTTGTGTTGGCAGTACTGGTTTTCCTGAACACCTTACCTGTTTTATTTTATAGGGAACCGCTTCATTCAAGGCCAAGCGTTGATGATCCAGAGGTTGCTCCCTCATTCATACAGGCCATCAGGAATTACCTGAATTATTTTAGCTCATCCAAAGTGCTTAAAAGCTGGTTAATGGTCTTGATCAGCTTCAAGGTCGCCGATGGTTTGGCAGGGCCGTTATTAAAGCCGCTTATGGTGGATATGGGATTGAGCTTCACCCAAATTGGCGTGTTTATCACCATGTTTGGTGCCATTGCTGCGCTGATCGGGGCGGCTTGTGCAGGTATGCTGCTGAAATATTTTTCTCGGGTACGCTGCCTGATCATATTTTCCCTGTTGAAAATTCTGAGTCTGGCCGCTTACGCCGTTGTTGCGTATGCATATGACCAGCAGGTTCAGGTTGCGCCGTTATGGCTATATGCCGTGAACGCATTTGAAGACGCCTGTTCCGCGATGCTGTTGGTGGTGATGTTGACCTTGGTTATGCAATATAGCCGTAAGCAATTTGCTGGAACAGACTTTACCTTTCAGGTGTCAGTCATGGCGACAGTGAGTGGTTTGCTGTATCTGATCAGTGGAATCGTAGGGGATGTATTCGGATATTACCGTTATTTGGCCATGATTTGTGGGGTTGCCATTTTGTGTTTATGGCCAATATTCCTTTGGAAAAATAATGCAAGGTGAAAATATATTTTTATTACAATTTTTTTCTAAAATGTCCTATGGTTGAAATAGGTTTTATGTGCTGAAGCCATGTTTTATATGGAAAATTGAAGTGTTTTATAAAAAATAGTTGTTTTATGAATAAAGGTATTTTTGTTGAAATGGAAAATAAATTTATTTTTTTAATTGATTGATAGTTAAAATAATAATCTGGGTGATAGGATAAGAAAAAGTGAGTTAAACGATGCTGGGGAAGTGTCTAAAAATTAAACTTTAGTCGAAAATGGAATAAATTAATAAGATTTTAATCGTTTTGTCATATAAAGTTAATGTGTAGGATTTGTTACAAATTTAGCTAGGACGTACACAATGAAAATCAAAATTGTAACAGCAGCAGTGCTTAGTTTACTTGCAACCACAACCTTTGCAGCACCAACCATTTATGGTGAGATTGATGCCAGTGTTGACTATTTACCAGAAAAAAATGCCAATACAGACAATAGGGATGTATGGGAAGTCAGCTCTAACAGTTCATTTATTGGTGTTAAGGGTGATGAAAAACTTACAGACCGTTTAAGTGCCGTTTATGCCATTGAATGGGGTTTCAGCGCAGATGGTGACAGCACAGACTGGTCACAGCGTAACCGTTTTGTCGGTTTGAAAGATGCCCAGTTGGGTACAGTGAAAATTGGTGTACATGATACGCCATTGAAGCAACTTTCTAGTGTCGTTGATACTTTTAACAACTATGTTGCCAACAAGGCCGACATTGGTGGAATCTTTGGTGGTGAAACACGTGTTAGCAACGTCGTTGTTTATGAATCACCAGCAGTAAAAGTTCCTGTACTGGACGGAGCCATTAAAGTAAGTGGCCTATTGGCAACAGGCGAAGCAACAGGAATTGATACCAGTAAATCAGGTGTTGTTAAAACAGCAGGCCGTGGTTTAGGTGATGCATGGTCAGCGTCAGCAAGCTTTGAAAGTCCGTTATTGGTTGCTGGTGTTGCTTATGATAAAGCCATTCCAAGCCCATTCTTGGGAAGAGGTTTCTTAAATGCCTCTGATAAAGCAATTCCTACTTCTGGTACTACAACGACTGCACCAACTGTAACAGCAGCAGCCAATACTTTACGTGTGATTGGCCGTATCAACCCAGTGAATGGTTTGGCACTTAAAGCGTTGTTCCAGACTTCAGAAGTTGAAAAAGCAACTGGAAACACAGCGGGAGCCGATACAATTGATGATGCAAAAGGTTGGTTGGTGGGGGCAGAATATACCATTCCACAGGCAAAAAACTGGACAGTAAAAGGTCAATATAGCCAGAACACCACCAGCTTTAAACCAGCAGGTGTTGAAGACTTTGAAGCCAGACAGATCATTGGTGGCGTGGACTATGCATTTAACAAGCAGGTGAAAACTTATGGCTATGCAGGTTACCTAACGCTTGAACAGGCCAGTAAAAAGGATAAACAACCTGTTGCTGGTTTAGGTCTGGAATTTAAGTTCTAAGAATTAATATCATTATTATTTTAACAAAAAGACGATCACTTGATCGTCTTTTTCTATTTAAGTCATTTTTAAGTTTGTATTTTTATATTAAAAAGGAAGCAGGATATTTATGTTTAGACTGTAATGATGACATTTTTTCAAAATTTAAAGATAAAACCCATTTCTTTAATTGCATTTAATCTATTGTTGGCAATTTGGTTAGGTGTATTTTTAAATATTGCCTTTTTTGAAAAAATACACACGCTGACACCATATAATGGTGTAAAGGCAGGATTATTTGTTGTCGCTTCAATCATTATTGTGGTTGCCGCCTATAACTTTATTTTCCAGCTTTTTAACTGGAAATGGACAGCAAAACCTCTGGCGATTGCATTGGTATTTATTGGCGGTTTTGCCGCTTATGCAGTGAATACACTAGGCGTACTCATTACATCTGACCAAATCCAGAACTTGATGCAGACTGATATTGCGGAAGCGCGTGATACCTGGTCATGGCATTTGGTGACATGGACTTTGGGAATGACGGTACTGCCGATTATTGTGATTCTCATGATAAAAATCAAACCTGAACCCATCATTCGTCAGCTATTGCATAAGCTAATCGCTTTAGTTGTCTCCTTGGCGATGGTGTTAGGGCTATTATTTGTTTTCTATGTTGATTTTGCTGCAATCTTTCGTGAAAACCGTGACCTGAAAGGCATGATTTCGCCGCAGAACATGATTGCTTCCTTTGCGTCATATTATAAGAAGAAAGCGCCTAAAGAGAATTTACCACTGGTCGTGTATGGTGAAGATGCGGTGATGCAAAAGGCACAGGCTACCTCTTTACCGAAACTGATGGTTCTGGTCGTAGGTGAGACAGCACGTGCTGAAAACTTCTCTTTAAATGGTTATGGTAAAAATACCAACCCAAGACTGGCACAGCAGGATATTTTAAACTTTTCACAGGTTAGTTCATGCGGTACAGCAACTGCGGTTTCGGTTCCGTGTATGTTTTCAGGTATGCCCCGTAAACAATATGAGGAGCGTCTGGCTAGCCATCGTGAGGGATTACTGGATATTGCCCAGCGGGCGGGTTATCAGGTGACGTGGATTGATAATAATTCAGGCTGTAAAGGCACCTGTGACCGTGTCAATCAATTCAAGATTCCTGAACCCATCCAGCAGAAATGGTGCAAGGACAAGGAATGTTTTGACGATATTCTGATTGATAGCTTTAAGGCCTATTTAGCCACAATTCCTCAAGATGACAATCGTCCACGTTTGATTGTGCTGCATCAAATGGGCAGTCACGGGCCAGCCTACTATAAACGTGTTCCTGCACAATTCAAGGTGTTCAAGCCGACCTGTGACACCAACGCCATTCAGGGCTGTAGCAGAGATGCATTGCTGAACAGTTATGACAATACCTTGCTATATACCGATTATGTTTTGGACACCCTGATTGAAACATTAAAAAATACAACGAAATATCAAACCGCTTTGTGGTATTTATCTGATCATGGAGAGTCCACAGGTGAAAGCGGTATGTATTTGCATGGTGCGCCTTATGCGATTGCACCAACGCAACAGACTCATATCCCGATGTTGATGTGGTTCTCCACTGTCTGGCAACATCAGGCAAAACAACAGATCAAATGTTTGGCACAGCAGGGCAGGCAGGAGTTGAGTCAGGATAACCTGTTCCCGACCATGCTGAGCCTGCTTGATGTGAAAAGCAAAGTGATCGACCCGAATAACGATATGCTGGCAGCATGTCCCTAATCCATAAGGTGTGATGAAGTCATGACCAAAATCTTGATGATCGAAGATGATTTTATGATTGCAGAGTCAACAATGACCCTGCTGCGCTATCATCAGTTTGAAGTGGAGGGGGTCAATAATGGGGTCGATGGCTTGGCATTGCTGACCAAACAGCCTTTTGACCTGGTCCTGCTGGATTTGGGCCTGCCGCTGATGGATGGCATGCAGATCCTCAGACAGATTCGCCAGCGTACCGCCATCCCTGTGCTGATTATTTCGGCACGGGACCAGTTGCAGAATCGGGTCGATGGCCTGAATCAGGGTGCGGATGATTATCTGGTCAAGCCTTATGAGTTTGATGAATTGCTGGCCCGTATCAATGCACTATTGCGCCGTGGAAATGCAGAAACTGCCTTATTGAAAAACCAGTCACAGCTACTTAAAAGTGGTGAGTTGACGCTGGATGTGGAACAGCATTTGGCGACTTTTAAAGGGCAGCAAATTGAATTGTCCAACCGTGAATGGGCCATCCTGATTCCAATGGTTACGCATCCCAATAAAATCTTCTCCAAGGCTAATCTTGAAGACAAGCTGTATGACTTTGATAGTGAGGTCACCAGCAATACCATTGAGGTCTATGTGCATCACCTGCGTGCCAAGCTTGGCAAGGACTTTATTCGGACCATTCGTGGGCTAGGCTACAGACTGGGACAACCCTGATTATTTATGAAAAAAATGAAGCAATATTCACTGAAAAAAAGACTGATTTGGGGAACATCTGTCTTTAGTCTTCTGCTTGGATGCTTGCTGATTTTTACCGCCTATAAAATTGCCCTGCATGAGGTCAATGAAATTCTGGATACCCAGATGCAGTATATGGCTGAACGTTCCGCCGTTGAACCGATCATAAAGATTGCCAGCAAAATAGAACTGCACCGAAGTTACCATGAAGAGGATTTACTGGTTGATATTTGGGCATATAAAGATCAAAGCCACCTTTGGCACCAAACCCATTTACTGGTTCCCCCTGTAAAACAGGCGGGTTTTTATACCCAAAATACTGTGCAGGGTACTTGGCGAGTCTATGTGTTTCCCTTAAAGGATTATCAAATTCAGATTAGCCAGCAGGAAAAGGTACGTCAAAGCTTTGCCTGGGAACTGGCGGGAAGCATGTTTATTCCCTATGTGCTGTTGCTGCCGTTCGCGATCATCGTACTGGCCTTTATTATCAGTTTAAGCCTAAAACCGTTGGAAGATTTTAAAGCTGAGCTGACCCAGCGTGGCTCTGAGGGACTGGCACCGATTGATAGTGAGGAATATCCGCAGGAACTGATTCCAACCATTGAGGAAATGAACCGTTTATTTGAACGTATCCAGCACGCACAGACCGAACAGAAACAGTTTATTGCCGATGCGGCACACGAACTCAGAACGCCTGTCACCGCCTTGAACCTGCAAACCAAGATTCTGATTAGCCAGTTTCCTGAACATGAGGCTTTGCAAAACCTCAGCAAGGGACTGGCGCGTATTCAGCACTTGGTAACACAGTTGCTGGCCTTGGCAAAACAGGATGTTGGATTAAGCCTGATTGAACCCAATACCAGATTTTGCCTGAATGATGTGGCACTGAACTGTGTGGAGCAACTGGTTAATCTCGCCATGCAAAAGGAAATTGATCTGGGCTTTGAACGTAATGACCTGATCGAAATGCAAAGCCTAGAGCCAACCGTTCATTCGATTATCTTTAACCTGATTGACAATGCGATCAAGTACACCCCGAATCAGGGCATCATCAATATCTCTGTATATGATGATACCGATGGCTTTGCCTATGTACAGATTGATGACAGTGGGCAGGGCATTGATCCAGACCAATACGACAAGGTGCTAAAACGTTTTTACCGTGTACACCATCATCTGGAAGTGGGCAGTGGCCTTGGACTTTCAATTGTGGATAAGGCCACACAGCGTTTGGGCGGCACACTCACTTTATCAAGAAGTATTGATTTAGGCGGTTTATCCGTGCTGGTAAAACTTCCTAAAAAACTGGAGCATCATGCATAGAGAAAACTATGCTGATGCCTTTTCAGCGTGTTCTTTAAGGTCGCGCAGAAACAACACACATTTCTGAATGCGTTTTCCATCATTACCGACCTTGCTTACATTGAAATTAAGTACCCAGCTCAGGCGTTTTCCAACCTTGGCAATGTCCTTATAGACTTGCGGCTCAGCAAGCAGGGCTTTGTAGAGGATGAGGCTGGCATTGTTTAATTGCTCAAATTCAAAATGATAGGCCGTTGAGAAAATAAACAGCAACCAGTCACGTACAAAACAGTCATGCAGGCTGAGTACATCACGTGGATCAGTTTCAAAGTCAATAAAGCTAAACTGATTCTGCTCATCGACTAGAATATTACGTGCAAAGGCTTCGCTTAAATACCCACCTTTCTGATGTATGCTTTGAATGGACTGAATCGCCTGGGTAAATAGTAGAAATTGTGCATCAGGATTTTCCTTGCGGCGGGCAAGTGCCTGATCCAGTTGCTGAGTCTGGCTTTGATGCTGTATTCCAATGTCCTGTAATAAAATGCCTTTTTCCGAAACTGCCAACACATTTGGCGTGGAAACCCCTAATTCCCTGAGTTGCTGAATCCGCTTGAATTCACACTGAATTGCGATTGATCCCCCTCGGTTGGGAACAGGCATGATTGCACCGAGGTTGAATATTTTTGCCAGCCATTTCAGGGGGGTGTAGAGCCATAAACCATGACGCTCGGAAGCCTTTTTAAGCCAGACCTTGCCGATGTTGAGTTGGTAGGCCTCAATCGAATTCTGTTGTGTGGTTAAAGACGATTCTAAAAAAGTTTGAAAGTCAGACATAGGCCAGCAAAAAACATCCTGATGTTTATAAACACTTACTTGTAGTAGGTGTTCACTTTACCACATCAAGCTGCGCTTGCGGTACGGAATTACGGTCGGGGAGCGATACGTGGTATTTTTCAGTGACCGCATAGAGAACAAAGTTAATGGTTAGGCAAATCCAGCCTGTCCAGAGATTATGGCTGAGAAAGTGTGCACCCCGCATCATCTGTGCCCAACCCATCGCAAAACCCAGTGTTAAACCAGCAAATAAATAAAACCATGCACGGTTTCTTTCACGCAAACGGTAGGTAAAGTAGCCAGTGATCAATGCAAAGCCTGTGCTGGCATGGCCGCCTGGAAAACAATGCCCAGCAGTGGCGGAGAAATTCCAAACAAAGCCCGTTGCGGTTTGTTGTGTCATAGCCCAAGGGCAGGCATGGGCTGAATGGGCTTTTATTAAACCAATCGTACAGGTACACAGCATACTGACCCAGAACATATAGCCATATTGCCAACGGTTGACCTTGAGTTTCTCCACCTTGAATGAGGCACACCAGAGCACAAAAAAGCTGATGTAGACCAATGTGAGGATTTTCTTCACATAGGTATGATTCAGGGTCGCCAAGTACCAGTCGCCCTTTGATGCGAACAGACCTGCACTGTTGACCCATGGTTGAATGAGATATAAATCAATCTGTCCAGCGACTGGAAATACAAAAATCAATACCAACCCGCTGAGAATGAGTAGGCAACTGTTCCATAAGAGAAAAGGGGATTTCATTAACATAATGAATAAATGATACTGGCGCAGATTTGACTGAGATTTAAAATGATGGAACTTAATATGAAATTAACTGAACCTTAAACAGAAATTAAATTTATTTGAATGATAATTTTTATTATTATAATAAAATTGTTGTTTGTATTATAAGGTAATACAAATTTATAAAATAAATGTGGGGCGAGCTAATATATTTAAAATGTATATTTGAAATAAAAATAAATAACCTGAGTTCGATATAAAATCCTTGATGAAATATAATGCCCGAAAAAGTCATCCGCGATAGCTGTGCAAGATGGTTGCCCTTGCAGAGCTTCGCTCCTCATGCCGAATGAGAAACAACGTTTCGCAAAGGGGGCTAGACTGGGCACACCAAAGCGTTTAAAGCTTTGGTGCATTGCAAGAAGTAGTAGCTGATTCTGAAATTGAATGAGAACTTGGCAAGACTCCACCACGATATTTTTTCAGAAAGTTAGACCAATATTTAAGTCAAACTCAGGCTGATTCATTCTTTGTATGCGCCAGAATCAAATCATTCGCAGGAAATAATCCAGCAGGCTATCTTGTCTTTCTGCCCAATTCATTCTTAAAAGCTCAAGAACAGAACCATCAACAATAAATAAAAATATCGTTGCATCCTCAACCGTCACAGTATTTTTCATCTTTAACAGTAAAGACCGAATTTGTCTGATTAACCATTTTCTATATCCGACAGCAATTCGATAGGCCTTGGGATATAACTTTTCAAGCTCAAAAATAGCCTTAAACAACAAATGATACGGGCCATTTAAATCGACATGGAGCAGATAAATTTTCCTCAACTGATCAAGCACATTTGAATGATGGCAACAGGCCCTGATTCTCCTGATTTTTTCTTTTAGCGTATCTTTTTGAAAAATAAGGCACAGCTCTATAAGTTTTTCTTTGGACTGAAAATAACGATAAAATGTTGCCTTCGCTATATTGGTTTCACTAATAATCCGATCCACACCCACCTGCTGAAATCCATACAAGTTAAAAAGATTTCTTGAGTAATCAAGCACTGATAGTGCCCTTGAGGAAATTTCTAAATTTGGCATAAACACACCACTAAACATAAGTTTTTTTGTTGTATATGCATGAGATCAGAATGCCACCGCCTTTTTAGGAACAGCAAAAAATAGGCATGACTCCGCCACACAAGAATGTGCCTTGGCTCATCTCGGATGCTTTATTGTTGATATGATTTTTTAGTCAGTCTGATCTAAAGTTCGCAGAACTTATAGACGATCAAACAGCATTAAAAGTCTGCTGGAATGTATGGGAATAAAGGCTTTGGCAATGATTGCCGATGAAAAAGAAATGGTGCGCATAGTAAACCCCTGTTAAAATAGAAGTTCTACCAAACCATTGTCTGATTATGGTGGCAGAACGAAAGAGGGTTGACAGACTGGTTTAGACTCCAGCACACCCGAAGGTGTCCCTCTCCCGTCCTACCGCTACGGGAGGGAACGAGGAGCTTACACACAAAACTATTCCTCAGAAAGAATAGTTCTGATGTGGTCTAAAAACGGTCTGTCAAAACCGTCTGACCATGAGGGTCAGCACACAAAGCATAGTCCGCAGGGTTTGGCATGTCAATATTCTATAGAGACAGGTGATCAAACAGTGTGAATGAATTGTTGGGAAAGATTTAAAATTAAGTTGAATTCAGGTTTAAATATATTTTTTATAGTTAAAATCATTCCCTTGTAGTGAGGTCTGCACATACAAGGGAAATTTCAGGAATACTCACTAATCATCAAACCACATCAGAACATGGATTCTTCAGAATTTGCCGAAATTTTGTGAATGGAAAGGTCTGCACCGCGATATTCATCTTCCTGAGAAAGACGGATACCCAAAGTCGCCTTTAAGATGCCATACACGACAAAACCACCAATCAGCGCAATGATAATACCTAAGCCTGTACCAATGATTTGGGAAATGATGGACACGCCACCCAAACCGCCTAAAGCCTGCTGACCAAAGATACCCGCAGCGATACCACCAACAGCGCCGCAGACACCGTGTAAAGGCCACACACCCAGTACATCATCCACCTTGAGCTTGTTTTGTGTATAAGTAAACAGGTAAACAAACAGGGCACCCGCAACGCCGCCAATGAATAATGCACCAATAGGATGCACAATATCGGAGCCTGCACAGATTGCGACCAAACCTGCCAATGGACCATTGTGTAGGAAACCAGGGTCATTTTTACCCATAAAGTTTGCAGCCAATGTACCGCCAACCATTGCCATCAGTGAGTTGATTGCCACCAAGCCAGAGATGGCCTCCACACGTTGAGCACTCATCACGTTAAAGCCAAACCAGCCCACAATCAAAATCCATGAGCCTAAGGCAAGGAATGGAATGGATGATGGTGGATGCGCACTGACACGACCATCATTCTTATAGCGACCATTTCGAGCACCCAGCAAGATCACCGCCGCCAATGCAATCCATCCACCCATGGCATGCACAACTACTGAACCTGCAAAGTCATGGAACCCAGCACCAAAGGTTTTTTCCAGCCAACCCTGCAAGCCATAATTGCCATTCCAGATCATACCCTCAAAGAATGGATAGATCAGTGCGACCAGAATCAGCGTGGCAATGGCTTGGGAGCGCATTTTGGCACGCTCAGCAATACCACCAGAGATAATCGCTGGAATGGCGGCGGCGAAGGTGAGCAGGAAGAAACAGCGCATCAGGTTGTAGCCATGATCGGCAGCCAAGGTAGTGCCTGCATGGAAAAAGTTCTGTCCGTATGCAATCCAGTAGCCTACAAAGAAATAGGCAATTGCTGAAATGGCAAAATCAGTTAAGATTTTGCTGAGCGCATTGACCTGGTTTTTATGGCGTACTGTACCCAGTTCCAAAAATGCAAAGCCAGCATGCATTGCCAATACCAGTACTGCACCGAGCAGTAAGAAAAATAGATCTACGTTTTGCATAGTGGTGCTCAAAAAAAGTGCTAAATTTGGTTTTGATGCAAATATTTGATTCGTTTTTTGCACCAAAATAGATTTAGTAAATCTAAAAACTTAAGTTGTAACAGAACAACTTAATTTGATGAAATCTATAATGCAAAAAATGCACCAATTTAGAAATTAAATTGTAATTTTGGTGAAAAGTGGTGCGATTTGCTTAAAAAGAGCACAGTTTTATAGAGGGGAAATAGAATGACTGATGTTGTTGCGCGTTTGATTAAGCTGAAACCTGATGTGATGGAAAATGTTGAGGCTTGGAAAAATGAGCTTTCGGCAAGAAAAGACGAGGCGATTGACACCTTAAAGCATGAGGGAGTCAGCCTTGAATCTTGGTTTCATGTCAATATTGAGGGTGAGGATTTTCTCATGGTGTTTATGCGGGCCGATGATATTGAACATGCCTTTGCGGTGGGGAAGCAAAGTGCGGCTGCAATTGATCAGGTGCATAAAGCGTTTAAGCAAAATTGGGCAAAAGGCTATCATGCAACGTTGTTGCTGGATTTGGAGAATACGGAAAAATGCGGGTTATCTAAACCAATTGACCAACCTTAAACCTGAAATATTTTGAAAGTCTTTGCTATTACGAGTGACTAAAGGTAAGCCTTGAGCCATTGCGATTGCTGCAATCTGTCCATCTGCAAAGGGAAGATTAAGCCCATTTTGTTGTGCTTCTAAGCGAATTTCAGCATGAATTTTGGCAGCAGATTCATGATAAGAAAGAATGGGAATCAGACTGACAATGTCATGTAAAAAAGAACCAATCATTTCTTTACGTTGCCCTTGAGGCATTTTAAGCCAACCAAACCGAAGTTCATGCCAAACTAAGCTCGGAATCGCAATTTCATGTTGATACAGTTGAAATTGCGAAATGATATGCTGATTGGGTTGTGGCTTGATTAATTCAGAAATGATGTTGGTATCTAAAAGGTAGCTAATATGAGAGAGGGTAGGATTTACCATGAAAAATCTCGCCCCTGTTCTTGTGAGCGTTCAGGCTGAAAATCATCAGTCTCATTTTGTAAATCTTGTATATGTTGTTGATGCCATGCTGACCATGCCTGCATAAGAGTTTGTGGTTGATTGCCTAATTTTTGATAGTCATTGAAAGATAATAGCACCGCAGAGGTTTGCCCTCGTTGTGAAATAAAAATCGGTTGACCTTGTTTGCTTTGTTGTATCAGTTGTGCAAGATTGGCTCGGACTTGGCTAAATGGAATGTTGTTCATATTATTTGTCCTATTTAGATGTACATTTTAATTGTACATTTTGTAAGGCGAGTCTAGCAAGCATAAGATGCCGATTGTACTGATTTAAGGCAGCAGTTGAAGTGGGAAAAGGCTTAAAGCATATAAAAAGGTGAGTGGGACAGGTACGCTTTAATCTGCAAAAGCACCTCTCCCTTGCGGAACTACAATCGTTCCTCATCTCCTAAAAGGAGAGGGAACATCAACTTTAATTATTTTTTGCATATAATTAGCTGTTCTCCCTCTCCCTGTGGGAGAGGGCTGGGGTGAGGGTAATTAAAATGGAAAATAAAAAATGAAATTAGACCCACAATTATTAATATTCGCTAAAACCATGAGGACAAATGCTACAGAAGCAGAAAGCCTGATGTGGCAGATACTCCGCGCTAAACGATTTATGAATCTAAAGTTTCGTCGCCAGCATGTGATTGCGCCGTATATTGTGGATTTTTACTGCCATGAACTAGGTTTGGTGATTGAATTGGATGGTGGTCAGCATGCTAAAACTGATGCGATTGAATATGATGCTGAACGAACTAAGTTTTTAGAAGCTTTAGATTTCAAGGTTATTCGATATTGGAATCATGATGTGCTCAGAAATACGGAAGCAGTTTTGGGAGATTTATGGAATATATGTTGCGAGCTTTCCAATCCGACCTCTCCCTGACCCTCTCCTGAGAGGAGAGGGAATATCATATATCGAATTTATGTTAGAAATTTACTCCTTGTGGTATTAATAGAATTCAGCAACATAGGAATATTAAATTTATTCGGATATTAACGAATGGAAAATAACCCAATAATATTTTTAAGCATTGATCATGAAGATAAACTTTACTACTTTAACTTTGTAAGTAAAGAGTTGGAACGATCAAATATATCCCGAAATCAGCGAGCATCAAATGGATGTGGGCTTTATGCTGAAGTCGATAAACAGAGGAAATTAGCGGCAATTCTGGGTTATGGAGAGTTTATATACTTTTTATTTGATAGGGAGTTGTATCGCCTAGATGATGAGAGTTTAACTATAAATCAAAAAGATGGTTTTCTTAAAAATACCTTTCAATTATTTGTTAATGGACAAAAAAAGATTGATATTCGCTATAAGCAAATATGGGATATTGAAAATGATATTTTCTTGGATGTTAGAGATTGGCTACAGATAAAACCTAGAGAAAAGCAACTTTTGAAATTAAGGCAATATGCTGAATTTCTAAAAGAAAGTGATTTTTATAAAAGAGCAAGTTTATAGTTGGAATCAGAAAAATGTTAGTGAATACGTACTTAACATACGTATTCACTACTTTCTATAAATCAAAGCGCAGCAATCTGCTCCATACTTGCTTTAATTTTACTTAACTGATCAGCAAACTCAGCCAATTTGACTTTTTCACCCTCAACAACGGCTGCTGGTGCTTTCGCTACGAAACCTTCATTAGAAAGTTTATTGGCAATTTGATCATGTTGCTTTTGAACTTTATCCAAGTCTTTCTGCAAACGGCCTAACTCAGCTTTCGGATCAATCAATCCTTTCATTGGAACAAATACCGATGCATGACCCACAACACTTGAAGAGGAAAGTGGTGGTTCTTCACCTTGCGCCAGGAAAGTCAGGCTTTCAACTTTCGCCAATGCCTTGAATAACGCTTCAATACGGGTGATTTGCTCACGTTCAGCATCAGAAATATTTTGCAGCAATACAGGCAATAAACGTGCATTACCCAAGCCCATTTCACCACGAATATTACGTACCGCACCAATCAAGCCTTGTAACCACTGCATATCTGCTTCGGCTTGATCATTGATCTTCGCTTGATCAGGCACAGGGTATTGTGCAGTCATGATGGTTGCGCCACCTTTGCCCAACATTGGCGCAAGGGTTTGCCAGATTTCTTCAGTCAAATACGGCATTAAAGGATGTGCCAAACGTAAAGAAGCTTCCATTACTGCAAGCAACACACGGCGAACTTCTGCCTTACGTTCTTCTGACACATTGGCATCATTAAGCACAGGCTTGGTCAGCTCGACATACCAGTCGCAGTATTCATTCCAGATAAAGTCATAGATTGCTTGCGCTGCAAGGTCTAAACGGTAAGTGGCAAAGGCTTGATGCACCGCAGCTTCTGCTTTCTGTAAACGGCTGATGATCCATTGTTCAGGAAGTTCCCAAAGATCAGGGCGTGCTTCCTGCCCAACGGTTTGTCCCTCAACATTCATCAATACAAAACGGGTTGCGTTCCAAATCTTGTTACAGAAATTACGGTAGCCTTCAACACGTTTTAAGTCGAACTTGATGTCACGACCCGTATTGGCAAGCGCACAGAACGTGAAACGAACCGCATCTGTACCATAGGCATTGATGCCGTCTGGAAATTCCTTACGGGTTGATTTCTCAATCTTCGCCGCATCTTTTGGGTTCATTAAACCTGTAGTACGTTTGGCAACCAGACTTTCAAGATCAATACCATCAATCAAGTCTAACGGATCAAGCACATTGCCCTTGGACTTCGACATCTTCTGACCTTCACCATCACGTACCAAGCCATGAACGTAAACCGTCTTGAATGGCACCTGAGATGAACCATCTTCATTTTTCATAAAGTGCATGGTCATCATGATCATACGCGCAACCCAGAAGAAGATGATGTCAAAACCTGTCACCAACACATCAGTCGGGTGGAATGTTTTAAGGAAATCATTGGCTGCATCTTTCTGTGCATCGCCAGTCCAACCTAAAGTTGAGAACGTCCAAAGCGCAGAGGAGAACCATGTATCCAGTACATCTTCATCCTGATTTAATTCGACGTCAGCAGCGATGTTGTTTTTGGCACGAACTTCTTCTTCATTGCGTCCCACATACACATTGCCCTCGGCATCATACCAGGCAGGAATACGGTGACCCCACCACAGTTGACGTGAAATACACCAGTCCTGAATGTCACGCATCCATGACATATACATATTGGTGTATTGCTCTGGAACAAACTTGATTCGACCATCCTGAACCGCTTCAATTGCAGGCTCAGCAAGTGGCGCAATCTTCACATACCATTGATCTGTCAATAGTGGTTCAACGATCACACCTGAACGGTCACCGCGCGGTGCTTTCAGGTCATACGGATCAATCTTGTCCAGCCAGCTTTCAGCTTCCGCCTGTTCAACCAGTTTTTTACGGGCAGCAAAACGCTCCAAGCCGATATAGTCCGCAGGGGCAGGCAGCAATTGAGAAATTTGCTCACCCGCTTTGGCGATATATTCAAACTCAGCCAACACTTCTGCATTTTTATTAAAGATATTAATAATGGCTAAGTTACAGCGTTTACCCACTTCATAGTCATTGAAGTCATGCGCTGGGGTGATTTTCACACAGCCCGTACCGAAATCTTTTTCGACATATTCATCGGCAACAACAGGCACTAAACGACCTGTAATTGGGAGAATGATATTTTTACCAATCAGGTGGGCATAACGTTCATCTTCTGGATGGACTGCAACCGCTGTATCGCCAAGCAAGGTTTCAGGACGTGTGGTTGCCACCACAAGGTAGTCATTGCCATCTTTGGTTTTCAGTGATTTATCTTCAAAGAAATACTTAAAGTGCCACAATGAACCTTTTTCTTCCTTGCTTTCAACTTCAAGGTCAGAAAGAGCAGTTTGCAGTTTTGGATCCCAGTTCACCAAACGCTTGCCACGATAGATCAAGCCATCTTCGTGCAAACGAACAAACACTTCCTTTACCGCATTGGACAAGCCCTCATCCATGGTGAAGCGTTCACGAGACCAGTCCACAGATGAACCTAAACGACGGATTTGCTTGGTAATCGTTCCGCCAGATTGTTCTTTCCATTCCCAAACTTTGTCGATGAACTTGTCACGACCCAAGTCATGACGGGTCACACCTTGCAAACCGAGTTGACGCTCGACCACCATCTGCGTTGCAATCCCCGCATGGTCAGTTCCTGGTTGCCATAAGGTGTTTTTACCCATCATACGATTGTAACGGGTCAGGGCATCCATGATGGCATTGTTAAAACCATGCCCCATGTGCAGGCTACCTGTCACGTTTGGCGGTGGAATCATGATACAGAATGATTCACCTTGACCTGATGGTTTGAAGTAACCCTGTTGTTCCCAGATTTGATACCATTTCTTTTCGATCTCGGTTGGATCGTAAGTGGTTGCAATATTTTGAGCAGATTGAGCGTCAGTCATAGTACAGAAGATTAAAATTGAATAAAAAATTGGATCTATTGTAGCAAAAAAACCGCCAAGATTTTCATCTAAAAAAGCTGACGAAATGCGTTGGTTTTTTAGTGGAAAAAAGTTAGATTTATGTGTATTGGATCACATAATTAAAGATGTAGATGCATAAAATAACAATATAAGAATGCTAAAACTAAAAGGATGGTTCAGATGAGTTATTCAATTTTATTGAAAATTAATGAAGCAACACACGGACAATTTGAAACAATCCGCCAGCAACTGAATGCTGGAACACATGAAAGTCAGTCGCGGGTGTTGGGGGAGGTTCTTTCAGAAATCGCCTGCGACATTGTTGAGCAGGTCTTTTCAGTTTTGCTGATTCAGAATCGCCAGCCCACACAGCTCACGCAAAAATATACGGCAGAATCAGAAAAAGTCATTCAGCAGATTATTGGTGCGGTGCGCAAATACATGCCGTGGTCAATTGCATTGTTTGGCAATGAACGCCTCTGTCCCTTTGCCAACTATTTTTCCAATATGATTAAGTACCATGATGAACAGGTCTATGTGTCTTATCCGATTGATCGACATCTGGTACAGCAGGCCCATGCTTTGGTGACAAAACTGAAAAATAATGAAATCAGTGACATGGTGGATGTATTTCAGACTCTGGTTCAAATTGTGGATTTGGGCGTGACCAACCTGATTCGTGAACCGAAAAAGTGCCTGAATTTTAATACCGTGGTTGATAAAACCCTGAATGGGGTGATCAATATGACGGCACATCTGAGCTATAAACGTTTGGAAAAGATGGGAAATCAGGTGGATACAGACGCTGCGACGGATTGCGTCAACCATTTTTTGGCATTTATGCATGTCGATGCGGAATAGAATATGGTAAATTCGGCGTGTAGAAAGCCAAAAATGATATAAAACAGTTTGATGGAAAAATAAGGGCTTGTTGAACAAGCCCTTATTTTATGCAATCTAAGAATTAGGGTAATTAGAATGAACACCGCCGTTTTTTTAAATATTCATGCGGATACATACGCGAGATTTGCGCATATTCGAGCGCAGTTATTACAGGGCAATAAGGAAAGTCAGGCAAATGCGTTGGGGAATGTCCTTTCAGAAATGGCTTGTGAAGTGATTGAACAGGTTTTTATGGTGCTGTTACAGGAAAACCAGCATTATTCCCAGACGGGTGAATCTGAAAAGGTGATTCAACAAATTCTGGAAGCCATTCGCAAATATATGCCGTGGTCAGTTTCATTCTTTGGCAATGACCGTTTGGTTCCTTTGGTGGAATATCTCTCCAAAACCATCCAGCTTGAAGATGAAAAGGTTTACATGACCTATCCAATTGAACAGCAGCTTGCACAACAGGTGAAAAGCTCCAGCCAGAAGCTTGCTGGTGGAGACCGTCATGAAACGGTGAATGCGTTGAAACTGCTGACCGATGTGATTGATGTTGGCGTGACCCATTTAATTCGTGAACCGAAAAAATGCCTGAAGTTCAATTTTGTGGTGGATAAAACCCTCAATGGCGTGATCAACATGACTACACATCTAGGCTATAAACGTTTGGAAAAACTAGGTACTCAACTGGATGAGCAGGTTGCGGTCATTTATGTGGATTACTTCTTAAAATTTATGCGTCATCAGGCATAGAGGATCGTTGATATGGCAAAGCTAAAAAACCTTGAAAATAAAGTGGTATGGATTACAGGCGCCTCTTCTGGTTTGGGCAAGGCGCTGGCGAGGGAATGTGCCTTGCAGGGTGCGCAGGTGGTGCTGACCTCACGCCGTTATGATGAACTCGAAGCTGTGCGTGTCGGTTTATTCAAGCCAGAACGTCATGTTTCAATTGCCGCAGATATTACTGATGAAGCTCAGGTACGTCATGCGCATGAACAGGTTTTGACATGCAAAGGTCGAATTGACTGGCTCATCAACAATGCAGGTCTGAGTCAGCGTGCCCTGATTCAGGACACCACCATGCAAACTGAACGTGCCATCATGGAAGTGGATTATTTTTCACAGGTGTTCTTTACCAAGACTGTGTTACCAACATTCCTCAAACAAAAGTCTGGTCGGGTGGTGTTTGTCTCCAGTGTGGCGGGCCTATTGGGTACACAATATCGTGCCAGTTATTCAGCTGCCAAAGCGGCGATTCATATGTGGGCGAACAGTCTTCGTGCCGAGGTTTCAAAAGATGGGGTTGCGGTTTCGGTGGTTTTTCCAGGCTTTGTTAAAACCAATGTTTCTTTTAATGCCTTAAATGGTGAGGGTAAGCCACAGGGGCATCAGGACGAAGCCATTGAAAATGGTTTGGATGCCGATGTATTTGCCCAGCGTGTGGTTGAGGCTTTGATGGCAGGCGATGAATATGTGGTTGTCGGCGGGAAGAAAGAACAACTGGGCGTATTGGTGTCCCGTTTGTCACCAAGCCTATTGTATAAAATGATTCGTAAAACCAAAGTGAAGTAAAAGGAGCTTTTGCTCCCTTTTACTCATTTAAAATAGCTGTACCATAAGCAAACACTTCAACCATGCCACCTTGCATGCCCAGTTCAGTGGTACTGAGACGAACCCCCATGATCTGGTTTGCACCCATCCTGTGTGCTTCCTGCTTGAGCCGAACCATTGCTTCACGCCGTGCCCGTTCCACCACACTCTCATAGCTGATGAGACGACCACCAAAGAAGTTTTTAATGGTGGCAAGCACATATTTAAAATAGTCATGTGAGATCACCACATTGCTGCTTACCAATTGACCTTTTGCTGAGGTTTCAACAAAGCGGTTGGTATCAATGCGGATATGGGCAAATTGCCTTTCTTTCTCATCCAGTTCGCGTAAATGTTTTTGTTCGATATGACGACCAAAACCCCAACCGACTGAAAAAAGAATCAGAAAAATAACGATCTGAAAAATTAATCCACTCATAGACATGCCTAAGCGCTAAATGGATCAGGAAGTTTAGGTGCTATAGGCTGAACCACGACAGCCGTACCATATACAAAAAGCTCGGACGCGCCCTGGGCAATATTCGATGTGGAAAAGCGAATCCCCACAATCGCATTGGCATCTAAACCGCGTGCCTTGTCGATCATGCGTTGCGTGGCTTCCTGACGGGATTCCTCAAGAAGTTCGGTATAACCCGTCAGTTCGCCGCCCACGATATTTTTTAAACCCGCCATCAGGTCGCGACCAACGTGCTTACTGCGGACAGTGCTGCCATACACCACATCAAGCTGACGTAAAATTTCATGGCCAGGTACAGATTCCAAGCTGCTGAGTAACATATTGCCTCAAGTAATTTCTATATTGTAAATTCACGATAAATCAAGATGAGCAAGAAAGAAACTTCTATAGATAAAAAAAGACCATCCCAAATGAAAACAATGGGGATGGCCGCTGAAAATTGAATAATTAAAACATTATTGTCTTACGACAGAGAAATAGCCTTGACTCACGGTATATTGTGCACCTAAGACACCGACAAGTTTGCCAGAAAAGCTTCCTTCAATGGTATTGCCAACCGAAAGTACCGTAACTGTGCATGCTCCACCTGTATTACGTTCTGATTTACCACTATGCGCATTTATGCTGTCAGAAGCATATTGGAACGTTATATTGTTTAGGGACAGATAGGCACTATCCCCAGATGATTTTGCGAGCTCTAGGGTAGAGGTACATTCATAAGTGCCTACTTTTGCAGGAAATGCCAAAGTCCAGTTCCCAGCTTCACTACTGGTTAAAAGTGAGTCGGAGTTGAATTGTAGCTTAATTAAATTACCATCTATTGTTATCCCTGTAGTATTTGCAGCCTTGCTATAGGTGTAAGTTTTGGTGGTTACATTACTTGCAGCAATTGCTGTAATACCAGACTTCCCATCCAAACGTGCTTTATCGGCCAGTTCTTCGGTAGTGGGTTCAGTACGTGCCGCGGCATTTGGGTTAAAAGGAATAGCATTCACCGTTTCAATATTACCACTAAAACCAGATAAGGTTGATGCGGCCTGAATGCTTTCAGGTTTTTGGTCTATGCGATCAACTGTTAAACGGATTCCGCCTTGTGCCTGTGAGCCGCCACCTTTGGTTTGGTCTAAATAAATGGTATACACTGTTTTTGATGTAGTGACCCATTTGCCATTCTGCCAACCACCTACATCGACGATAGAGGAGGTAATATAATCATCATTACCATCCCATTTGTTTTCAATAGAAGCATCTGCACAACTCAGATTGCCTTTTCCTGCATTAGTCACTGAACCATCTGCTGTAATCGTGACAGTGATTTTTGGCTTATTGCAAGTATTGGCAAGTGAATCACCTTGCCAAGTCCCAGCAAGATGTTTAAGGACTTCTGGTGCAACTGTACCATACCCTAGAATATTATTACGGAAACCATATTCAGCAAAACCACCTGCCCAACCTGTAATTTGACCGCTATTGGTTACATCTACACTAATATGTTTATCAGGGGTATTTCCATTATTTAAAAACAACTTACCGATAGCAGGAGTCAATGCACCATAGATTACCGATTTATTATTTAAGGCGTTAATCACTGTGCCATCATGCGCTTTAAGTTGTAATGACCAGTTTTCTGCTGTGCCACTGATGGTAAGACTACCCTCGCCAATATGGCTTTCTTTTCCTGCTGGTGCACGGAAAATGGCAACAGGGTAGGTTCCTTTTACGCTGTTAAAGAAAGCTTCATTATCGGCAGTGCTGTAATTATTAAATGTGGCTAATCCAATCGCATTGGTAGGTGTCGTTGTGCCGCCATTATTATTTCCATTGTTGTTATTACCCCCATTATTGTTGTTGCCACCATTGTTGCCTGTACTTGCAGCAGGTAATGCGCCTCCTGTTGCATAGGTTGTGGTCAATGCCGCCAGATTGCTGTTGGCTGCCTGAATTGCGGCCATAACCGCCTCAAGCAGGTCATCGTAACTGTTACCTGCCTGAGGATTAAAAGCGGTAAAAAATGGATTGAAATCCACAATATCTGGATAGTTAAAACCTTGTGCCGTTAAGTCATTTTTGAGCTTGTTGACCGCCGCATCAATTTGGGCAGCAAGCTTGCTGAAATCAATATTTGCCGCCTTGAATAAATCTTCCAGTTTTAAACCCAGTGCATTATTGGAGGCACCTGCCAAAGCCAGTGTGGTAAGTGGTGTGATATTGACATTGGTTTGATTGCCCAGACTTAGACCATATAGGTTTTGTGTATTTGCAATATTATTGGCAGTTCCTCCCGCCACATTCACAACACAAGGTAAATTTGCTGTAGGTATAGCAAAGTTCCAGTTTCCTGTATTGCCTGTGGTTGTGGCATTGCTTTTATTATATCCAGCACAGTTTAAACTGATATTTGCCCCAACCAAAGGTGCACCAATCGCAGCTGTTCCTGTCAGTGTTGTGGTATTTGCAGGTGTCTCATCTTTAGGTGTATCAGTTTTTGCTGAGTTCGAACTGCTTGTTGAAGAACCATCATCAAACCAACATCCTGTTAACGTCAGTATCATGCTCAAGCTTAGCGGTGCAAGTATCCATGTTTTCCCAGTTTTAATAGACATTCCTGATCTCCTTTTCCTTGTTTTGCAAGATTTTGTTCTTTAAGGTATTTTTTATTATGGATCAAATAAAGGAGAATACTATCCTCTGAACAGGGGAGGAATATTTGGCAAATTTAATGGAAAATAATAAAGCTATCGCAAAAAACTTTTTAGGGAATGTCGTGTGTAGGGACGCGAGTATGAAAATAATGACGAGGTTTACACCTGTTTCCATTTTATTTATGGCTGCGATTTTCGCAATCATGTGGTCGGGGGCTGTGATATGGGTGAGCTTTAACCAGCCGTATATGGGCTTAAAGCTAGGGATTGTGGGTGAGCAGATTAGGATACTGGATACGGATTCCAGTTTAGCAGGAACGATGGAGAGTCCTAAAAGTCAGGTGTTGAAAAGAATCAGCATACCAAATCAAGCCATTGACCTGATTCCGATGGATTTGGCACCAGAACCTGACAGTGCAATGGGAACCTATCGTAATTATGCCCAGTTTCTGGAAAGGCAGGGACAAATTGCAGATATGTTGCGGCAGCAAAAACTAGAACTCACGCTTGGTAATGGTCAGGTCTATTCCATATCTGTGACGCCCCATCGTCCAGTAAAAACATTTGATCTGGCTTTCTGGGTGCAGTTGATTGTTGGTGTGGTGGCATGGTTGATTTCTGCGGCCGTATCGCATTCCGATCAAATGAATTGGCAGCACGTTATCTATTATTATCAGGGATATGCACCTTGGTATTTTCCAGTTTTGCTGGAATTTATAGCACCAGAGAGATTGCCTTACCCACAACATTATTTCAATTTCTGAGTGACCTAAATTTCTTTGGTGGTAGTGTATTTATCGCCAGTTTTGTTGCCTTGCTTTTATATTACCCACGCCGTATCGCACCCAACTGGGTGGGGGTGGGTGTTATTGGTATTTTTGTGCTTTGGTTTATCGCCCAGCAGATGGGCATGTTTGAGTCCATGACCTTTGCCCGACGCTTTTTAGTGATGCTCGGTTTGCTCTGCTCATTTGTTCTCGCTGCAATACATTGGTGGTTCTCCCAATATGCTCCGCTTGAGCGCGCTGCCTTGCAGTGGTTTTTATTGTCCTGGCTATTGGGGACATCCCTGTTTGTCCTGTTTATCTTATTGCCCACCTTATTTGGTTTTGACACCTCAGCATTACAGGGCTATGCCTTTACCTTGTTTTTACTGGTCTATATTGGTTTGGCATTCGGTATTTTACGTTACCGTTTATTTGAGCTTGGGATCTGGTGGGGAAGAATCCTATTATTGCTGATTGCCATTGTGTTTTTAATCTTGCTCGATATTATCTTTATTAGCCTGTTAAATCTCTCCCCAAAGATTTCCATGACCTTGGCCTTGGTTGTTTGTGGAATACTCTGGTTACCTTTGCGTGGCTGGATCTGGGAAAAGTTTTTAGGCTATCTTAGCCCAAAGCGAGAGCTGCAATTCCGTGAAATTATTGGTGTTACCTTGGCAACGGCACAGCAAAACCAACAGCAGCTCTGGCAGGAAGTTTTGCAGAAAAACTTTGCCGCCTTGCAGGTTGACGAGGGTATATATACCGAAGCGCCAGTTTTGGCACAGCAGGGTTTACAGTTGCACATTCCCGCCATTCAACAACTGCATGCGGTGACACTGGGCTATGCAGGGCAGGGACGTCGCCTTTTTTCACAGTATGATGTTGCCATTGCAACAGAGCTTTGTGAGATGCTGGATTATGCGATACAGGCGAAGATGGCTTATGAAGCGGGTGTGATCGAGGAACGTCAACGTATTCGTCGGGATTTACATGACAATATCAGTTCGCAACTGGTCAATGCCTTGCATAGCCAGCAACCACAGCGTAAGGACGATATGATTCGTAATACCCTGACAGATTTAAGGGATGTGATTAATCATAGTATGTCGGGTGGAATATGCTTTGAGGAGTTATTGATCAATATCCGAGCTGAAATTGCCGAACGTCTGACATTGGCAGATATTCAGTTGGATTGGTCAATGACAGGCAATGTACAGCAAGCCATGAGTCTGGAGATGATTCATGGGCTACGTTCAATTCTACGTGAAGCGACCAATAACTGTATCCGTCATGCTTATGCCCAACATCTCAAAATTAAAATTCGGATTGAAACCCAGTTTTTATTGTTGCAGGTTCAGGATGATGGGCAGGGTTTAGCTGATCTTAAAATAGGACAGGGACAAGGTTTAACCAATATGCAGACAAGGGTGCAACTATTGGGGGGAGAAATACAATTCCTCAATCAACAGGGGTTGTTGATTGATATGAAGTTGCCACTTGGCTCAAATAGGGAATAATCACAAATGCATATTCTGGTTGTTGAGGATAGTTTGGAAACACGGCAATGGTTGCAGACCGTTATTGTAGATGCTTTTCCTGATGCAAGGATTAAAGTGGCAAATTCGGTCAAGGAGGGGCTGTCGATCTGTTTGGATCAGCAATTTCAGATTGCACTGATTGATCTGGGTTTGCCCGATGGTTCGGGAATTGAAGTGTTAAGCTATCTACGCCAGCGTCATCCTGATACGCAATGTGTGGTGATGAGTGTACTGGGTGATGACCTACATATTGTCAATGCATTGGCAGGGGGAGCAGAGGGCTACTTAGTCAAGGAACAACCCAAGGAATTGATTATTCATCAACTAAGACAGTTACGTTTAGGAATTCCTGCATTATCCCCCTCGATTGCCCGCCGTTTGATGGCCCATTTCCAGTCCACCCGATCTGTGGCCACCATAGAGCATAATTTAACCGAGAGGGAAAAACAGGTATTACTTTATATTGGTCAGGGTTTACGCAATGGTGAGGTGGCAAAACAGCTGGAGATTGCGGAAAGTACCGTCGCAAGTCATATTAAGTCGATTTACCATAAACTGGGAATTTCATCGCGTGCCGAAGCGGCACAATATGCCAATCATTTGGGATTAAATTATTATTCAGTCGGGCTTAAAATAAAATAGCCATCTCGGGAGATGGCTATAGATGGTACATTTTATTTAAGGTTTATTGTGCAGCATGTATTTCAGCACTAGAGGGTTGCGGTGTTACCGTATCACTGGTATTGGCCTTTAAACCACCACCCAATGTTTTGTAAAGCTCAACCTGGTTGTTCAGGTTTGCCTGCTGTAACAGCAGTAAACCTTGCTCAGCCGAATACGCTGAACGCTGGGCATCCAACACGGTTAAATAACTATCAATACCTGCACGGAAACGGGCGTTAGACAGCTTATAGGTAGTGTTGGTTGCATCCACCAAACGGCGTTGCGCGGTTAAACGGTCACCAATGTTGGCACGGGTTGCCAAGGCATCATTCACTTCACGGAAAGCAGATTGAACTGACTTTTCATAGTTTGCCAAGGCAATTTTCTGATCAGTCTCTGAAATCTTGATGTTGGCTTTACGTGTACCCCAATCGAAGATTGGCAAGCTGATATTTGGCCCAATTGACCAGGCTGCATTACCCGCCTTAAAAAGGTTGCTCAAATCTGTTGAAGCATAACCTGCCGAACCTGTCAGGCTAATCGTCGGGTAGAGTTGTGCTTTGGCTGCACCAATATTTGCACCAGCGGCACTGAGTTGATATTCAGCCGCCTTGATATCTGGACGATTATTGAGCAAATCACTTGGCAAACCAGCACTTAAAGCACTTTGTTTGGTAATTTGAGAAATTTGCTGTTGTGGCAATAAGTTTTGAGGAACTGTTTGTCCAACAAGTAAATTTAACAAGTTTTGTGCTTGTGCGATTTGCGTTTTATAGTTGGCAACATCATTACGTGCGGTTTCAACCGAAATTTGCGCCTGACGTAATGGAATCTCACTATCAATGCCCACATCGAAACGTTTCTTGTTCAGGTTAAACGAGTCTTGCTGTGCCTTGAGGGTTTGATCCGCAAGTTTCAACTGTGCGCTTGCATATGAATAATTTAACCAAACCTGAGTGATCTGGCTGATTAAACTAATTTGTGTGGCATCACGCGCACTCTGTGTCGCAAGGTAGCTGTCCAGTGCCGCATCTTTTAAGCTGGCAACACGGCCCCAAAAATCCAACTCATACGTTGTTTGTGGTATACCCACTTGATAAGTCGAATAAGGATTGTTTGGATCATGGCTAGGGGATACCTGTCGAGTTGCGCCACCCCCGACACCAATGGTTGGCAATCTGTTGTTTTCTGAGATTTGGTATTGTTGCTGCGCTTTTTGAATGTTGAGGACAGCCGTACGCAAGTCACGGTTGTTGGCAAGTGCCATATCAATCACTTGCAGTAAACGCTGGTCAGCAAAGAAATCTTTGTAACCCTGTTCAGCGATTGATGTTCCAGAAGACTTGCCATAAGAGGCAAAGCTTTCAGGAATATCTGTGTTCACAACAGGCTCTGGCCCGCGCATGCTTTGGCAGGCAGCCAAAGACAGCGCGAGTGCAGAGATTGCAATGCCACGACTGGAAATAGACCATACAGTTTGCATCACGATCAATGCTCCTGAGTATTTAAAGTTTTAGGTTTGTACTTAAAGATACTACGAATCCACACGAAGAATACAGGGATGAAGAAGATACCTAAAAGTGTTGAGGAAATGACACCACCCAATACACCATAACCAACTGAGTGCTGGCTACCCGCACCCGCACCGCTTGCAAGCGCCAATGGCAAGACACCAAAGCCGAACGCTAGTGTGGTCATGATAATTGGACGTAGACGCATTTTGGATGCATGCAGGGTTGCTTCAAGCAACTCTTCACCTTTTTCCTGTAATTCTTTTGCGAATTCAACAATCAGGATCGCATTCTTAGCCGAAAGACCAATCACCGCAATCATGGCAACCTGGAAATAGATGTTATTGGATAAGTTTGGATTCTTAAACAATACCATGCCCAGGAACGTCAGAATCACCGCACCAATAATCCCTAACGGCACTACAAGTAATACCGAGAATGGAATTGACCAGCTTTCGTACAGTGCCGCCAAGCATAAGAATACAATCAAAAGGGAGAGGGCATACAAGAACGGAGCTTGAGCGCCAGAGTCACGTTCTTCCAGTGACAAACCTGTCCATTCATAGTCAAAGCCCTGCAAGCCCATGGATGGTAATTTCTGGATGATTTCTTCCATGGCTTTCATGGAGTCGCCAGAACTTACACCTGGGGCAGGCGTACCCTGAATATTGACGGATGATACGCCGTTATAACGTTCAAGACGTGGTGAACCATAGGTCCATTTGCCAGTTGCAAATGCAGAGAACGGAACCATTTCGCCTTTGTTGTTACGTACATACCATTGGTTCAGGTCTTCAGGCATCATACGGGCATTGGCTTCACCCTGCACATAGACTTTTTTCACGCGTCCACGATCAATGAAGTCATTGATGTATGAACCACCCCAGGCAATGCCCATGGTGCTGTTAATATCAGCGACACTGACACCCATTGCACCCGCCTGCGCCTGATCAACATCAATCTGATACTGTGGTGTATCTTCCTGACCATTTGGACGTACGCCCATCAGACGCTTGTCTTGGGATGCCAAACCGAGGATGGTGTTACGTGCTGCAATCAGCTTCTCGTGGCCCTGACCACTCACATCTTTTAACTGTAGGTTAAAGCCAGCGGTGACACCCAGTTCAGGCATGGCTGGAAGCTGTAACGGCATGATGTATGACGCATCCTTGACAATCATGTTCAGTGCCATACCACGCTGGATAATAGAACCAATTTTTGTCTCAGCCGTGGTACGGTCTTTCCAGTCTTTCAACTTCACAAACGCCAGACCCGCGTTTTGTCCCATCCCCGTAAAAGAGAAACCAGCGACAGTAAAGATAGACTCCACTGTATCCTTTTCTTTTTCCATGAAGAAATGGGTCATGGTATCCAGTACTGCATCAGTACGGCTTAGGGTTGCATTTGGTGGAAGCTGTACAAGCGTCAACACCACGCCCTGATCTTCATCAGGCAGGAACGAAGATGGAAGTTTTGGGAACAGGAATGCAAGCGCAGCGATTACGACCGCATACAGAATACCAGAAAACACTTTATGGTGAATCATGCGGTCTACACCGCCCTGATAGCCATGTGAAATACGATCAAATGTACGGTTGAACCATCTAAAGAAACGGGCAAAGATATTGTTGCTTTGTTCCTTGTTCGGATCATGCTGTTTAAGGATGGTCGCACATAGTGCTGGCGTAAATGTCAATGCAACGATCAGTGACAACACCATTGCAGTCACAAGCGTGATGGAGAACTGACGGTAAATCACCCCCGTTGTGCCATCAAAGAATGCCATTGGAATAAATACCGCACTCAGTACGCTGGTAATCCCCATCAGGGCACCAGAAATCTGTTTCATCGACTTTTCAGTCGCTTCAACAGGTGTACCGTGTTCTTCGGTCATGACACGCTCAACGTTTTCGACCACAACAATCGCGTCATCCACCAGCAGACCAATGGCAAGAACCATTGCGAACATGGTGAGCGTATTGATTGAAAAACCGAAAATATTGATGATGGCAAATGTACCCAATACCACCACAGGAACAGCAAGTGTTGGAATAATCGTTGCACGCCAGTTCTGTAGGAACAGGAACATCACGATGAATACCAGTGCAATCGCTTCAAGCAGGGTATGTACCACACTTTCAATTGAAAGCTTGATAAATGGGGTGGTATCAAACGCAAGCTGGTCTTTCAGACCTGTTGGATAGTTATTGCGAAGTTCACTTAAACGCTTTTCAACCGCTGCGGCAGTATCCAGCGCATTGGCACCTGTTGCCAGACGGATTGCGATACCCGCCGCAGGCTTGCCATTGAACTGTGTATTAAACTGATAGGTATCAGAACCCAACTCAACACGTGCCACATCGTTTAAACGAACTTTTGCACCTGATGGCAGGTTTTTCAGGAAGACCTGCTTAAACTGTTCTGGTGTCTGCAACAGGCTTTGTGCCGTCACAGTCGCATTTAGAACCTGACCATTGATTGACGGTGCGCCACCCAACTGACCCACAGCAACCTGAGCGTTTTGGGCACGAATTGCCGCTGCAACATCCGTTGGTGTTAGGTTGAAGCTGCTTAATTTGGCAGGGTCCAGCCAGATACGCATGGCGTATGAACCACCAAACACCTGAATCTCACCCACACCCTGAACACGGCTAAGCGGTTCAGCAATACTTGAGTTTACATAGTCCTTGATGTCAGCATCGGATAAGCGTCCATCAGGAGAATAAAATGCAACAACCTGTAGGAAACTTGCACCTGACTTGGAAACCTTAACCCCTTGGCGCTGTACATCTTCAGGCAGCAACGCAGTTGCGGACTGCAACTTGTTCTGTACCTGAACCTGGGCAATATCAGGATCAATCCCTTGCTTAAAGTTAATCTGGATGGATGCCATACCATTACCAGAGCTGTTTGATGAAATGTAGCGCAAACCATCCAGACCATTCATCTGCTGTTCAATGATCTGGGTTACGGTATTTTCCACTGTTGCTGCCGATGCACCTGGATAGGTTGCGGAAATCGTGACCGTCGGTGGCGCAACCGTAGGATATTGTGCAATTGGCATTTTGCTGAGCGAGAGAATACCCGCCAGCATAATCACCAACGCAATCACCCATGCAAAAATTGGGCGATGGATAAAAAATTGAGCCATGCAATCTACCCCTTAAGCTTGTGAAGTAGCTTTTTGTTCAGCTTTTGGTGAATCGGCTTGCTTTTGTTGTTCAGCAGCTGCTGGCGGTGCAGCATTTTGACTTTGTGGTGCTTTTGCCTGTGGCTGGTAAGGTTTTACAGAAACTTCCTGGCCTTCCTTAACCTTGGCAACACCATCAACCACAATCTTGTCACCCGCCTGTAAGCCATCCGTGACAATCCAGTCCTGAGCTTTCACACCAACCGTTGTGATTGGGCGCGCTTCAACCATATTCTTCGCATTTACAACCAGGGCAATGGCCTGTCCTGTTGGCAGGCGTGACACAGCCGCCTGTGGAATCAGGTAGGCATTTGGAATGATGCCCTGTGAAATCTTGGCAGTTGCATACATGCCTGGTAACAACAGGTGGTTTGGATTTGAGAACACCGCACGCAAGGTCACTGTACCTGTGTCTGGATTGACACTGGCATCAGAGAAAGCCAACTGGCCTTCAACAGGATAGTCGGAACCATCTTCAAGCGTAATCTTGACACGGGTGTTGTTGCTGTTGTTCAGGCTGCCTTTGCTGAGCTGTTGACGTAGGCGCAACATTTCGGCACTGGATTGGTTAATATCAACATAGATCGGGTTAAGCTGTTGAATCGTGACCAAAGGATCAGCCTGATTCGCTGTCACCAACGCACCAGCTGTTACCGAAGAACGGCTGGACTGGCCTGAGATTGGCGCACGTACAGTAGAATAGCCCAAAGTGATCTCAGCATTTTTCAATGCCGCCTGAGAGGCTGCCACATCGGCTTCAGCCAACAGGACCTGGGCATGAATATCATCATATTCCTGCTTGGAAACCGCATTGGTGCCAACCAACTGACGATAACGTCCCTCTTTAACGCGTAATGCATTTAGGTTTGCTTGCTGGCGCAATAAGGTCGCACGGGCGCTGTCTGCGCTTGCACGGTTGGTATTGGCGTCAATTTCATAAAGCGCCTGACCTGCCTGGACATAACTGCCTTCAGCAAATAAGCGCTTTAAAATGACACCACCTGTTTGTGGACGTACTTCTGAAACCTGATAGGCGGAGGTCCGCCCAGAAAGTTCCACACTTTGTTCTACACTTTGCGGTTGTGCAACAATGACACCGACTTCAGGAGGGGGCATTTTTTGAGCAGCAGCGGCTTGCTGTGCATCTTTAGGGTCTTTGCTACAACCAACAAGCGCAATGCTTGTTGCCAATGCGCAAGCAGTGAGGGCAGGAGCCCAAAGCTTAGCTGACATCATTATTCCACCTCAATTTAGATTTTTTATCTAAAAACAAATTGTTGCTGAAATTGCCTTGATACAGCCAAAACCAAAGCAACGAAGTCCAAATCAACCCGATTCCCCAACCTGCCAATACATCGGTTGGGTAGTGAACCCCTGCATAAATTCTAGATATCCCCATGAAAACAAACCATAAAGTAGATACTAAAATGACGCTGTTACGGTATTTATGTGTGCTGTACAGCAACATGAACATACTCGCAAGGGTCGCAGCATATAGGCTATGGGCACTTGGGAAAGATGCGCCATAACTTTGAATCAGGTGATAAAATTCTAGGGGTCTTGGTCGATCAATGCCCCATTTCAGAAGCCAACCAATCACAATACTTCCACCCACACTTAAAGCGATAAAAATTGCATTCTTATAGTTTTTAATCCAAGTTTGATAAATACACAAAAATGTGGTTAAAAATAATAAAAATGGCATTCCACCCAGTCGAGAAAGCAGAATGGTCACCTGGTTAAGCACAAACGAACGGTGTTCAAATAAAGCTTGAACACTCAAAAGGTCTAAAGTCGATGTATCGAGACAAACCAGCCCAAACACACCGAGTCCTAAAAAAAAGCAACCAATACAAAGCAGTAGGTACGGCATGCGAACCTCATTATTTGCTTAACCATTGTTCAGGGTTGTCGAGTGTTTGAAAGTGTACTTGCGAGTACACTTTTGGTCAAGTCTTGAAATTTTATGATAATTTCATTTTCATGTTTTTTTAAGGTTCAGTAAAAAAACATAACAAAATTTGATTAATGTCTCATTTTTTGCTCAGTCGTGTTTTGCTCTTCCACTTCAACAGGTTGTTTTGGTGGCCAGAAGAAATCACTTGGTCGGGTCAGGAAATGGGTGATGACCAATTTAGCCAAGGGTTTCCACTGTGAGAAGCGAACACGACGCGCACGCAACGCGACAATAATCGTCAGGGTAAAGCTGACAAACAGGTTGGTGAGACCAATCAACATAACGCCCAAAAATGACACGATGATTAAACCAAGGTCAGGTGTGCCGCTCACTGTCATTAAGCCCTGAATGAAATTGGCGGATGCAAAGGCAATATGACGGATATCCAGCGGCAGGCCTAAAATAAAACCGATGGTTCCCATACTTCCCAGCATAATCCCGAACAGGAAGTTACCTGCCAAAGCCCCGAGATTGGTTTCAATATAGTTGGCAAACTTGTCTAGTCGTGCCTGTCCCATCCAGCGTTTTAGGCGGCGGTGCTGTTTTAGACGGGGGCCAACCTTTCGGTAGACTGCCAGATTATCGAAATAGCCCGCAATCAGGCCTGAAAGAAATAAACAGACACCCGCAATTGCCGCATGGGGGATAGCCAGCGAAGTAAATGGATTTAAATCATGTAGTGTCTTGGCTGCCTTAATAGGGGAAAGTAACGGTTCCCCCAGATTGTACTGCCATAAAAAGGTAATTAAGGCCGCTACAGGAATGGCGATTGAAATATTCCCCAGAATTGCAATGAATTGAGTTCGGATAATATTGATAATCAAAGCCGCCAGTTCAGCAATCTGGGCCGTTTTACTGCCTTTCTGCTGCTGTACCGTTGCCGCAAGTGCCGCGGCTGTCATCGCAGGTTGTTTGGTTGCAACCGTAAAATGCAGCACATGGATCAGCATGAAACCTAGACCATAATTCATGCTATATAAAAATGCATGCATAAATGGAGCAAGTACCAGGCGGGTCGTTAAAATTTTCAAGGTGGCCATGACGGCAATAATTGCGCCTGCACCTGCCGCCGCCTTATACATGCCGAAAAAGCCTTTTTTATCGGTACTTACATAATGTTCACCTGTTTTACTGGCATTTTCGGTGACTTGCAGGGCAATCAATTCACTGGTTGAATTTAACAGGTGACGAACACTTTTTTCATCATAATGGGCCTGGGTCAGGTCAGTAATTAACTGTCCCAGTGCGATATAGTGGAAATCATTTTTACTGGCAAGCAAACCAAGCAATAATTCAATGCGGTCAAGCGCCTGCTCCAGTAAGGACAATAAATAGGTCAGGCTGATACTGACCCCAATGCGCTTGGTTGCCCGACGGATCTTGAGCACAACCTCACGGCATTGGTCCAGCATCACAAAGGCCTGTGACGCATCGGGAGGAGCAAGAACCGCAACTGTATCCTGCTGGTGCATCTGCTGTTTATACTTTTCAATGAACTCTACAATTTCACGGTTCTGAACCAGAAAAGGTGACTCATATTCAATAATGTCGGGTTGTGCATTAATAAATTCTGGATACAGACCAATACCACTAATCCGATAGGACAACACGGTAATGGCCTTGATCAGGTCAGTTTTACACACCTGTTTTTCATTCGTGTTGCTTTGGCTTTCACCAATCAGGTTGAAGAGGGTAATCCAGTCCTGATTTTCGATCAGGTCCAGCCATTCTCCATCACTTTGCTCATGAAAGACTTTGCCAACGAGGGTTTTAAGCTGGTTGCCATCCTCCACTAAAGGCAGGAAATGTGCGCCAAGACGTTGCCCAAGCTGATTCCAGAAACCATCCAGCGAAAGAATGCCGCTGTCGGCATAGAGGCTGATCTGTTTGTACTGGCTGATCAGCTTGAGCAGGAAATTCTGGAGTAAAGTTGCTGAAGTGGGAGTCAGCAAAAGAATTTTGATCAATGCATGAATTCGCTGTTTGACTTCTTCAGCATCATTCGGTTTTTTTGGTCGTATGCAGTTGACCAGTTCAATGAGGATCTGCTCATTGGCAAGAAGACTTTCAGGAACAGCTTCAGGATGGTCAAGCTGTTCCTGCATTTTTAAAAATAAATCAGATAAATTTAAATGCATAGGCACTCAGAAAAATTATTGTAGTCGATGTAAGGCCATTAAGGTCAGGTTCATCAGTGCCTGGCGATATTCATTATCTGGAAGTGCTTTAAGCGCTTCTAAAGCGGCATCCGTTTCTTGTTGGGCACGTTTTTGACAGTAATCCAGGCCACCTGAGTGATGAACAATTTCAATCACTTTATCCAAATGTTCCACACCGCCTGTTGCAATGCTGCGACGAATAATCGCATGGTCATCACCAGTGGAGTGGGCCAATGCTGAAATTAACGGTAAAGTCGGTTTGCCTTCCATTAAATCATCACCAATATTTTTACCCAGTGTTTCCGCATCGGAGGTGTAGTCTAAGATATCGTCAATAATCTGAAAGGCATTGCCAAAGTGACCCGCAAAGCGGCGTAGTGGCTCACGGTATTCTTCAGTACCCGCCAAGATAGCCGCGCCTTCAGTTGCCAGTTCAAACAGGCGTGATGTTTTACCATGAATAATTCTTAGATAGGTTTCTTCAGTGGTCTCTGGCTGGTGCTGGGACTGAAGCTGTAAAACCTCACCTTCCGCAATCTCACAGGTTCCTGTGGAGAAATCCTTGAGTAAAGTGATGTTGTTTAAATCCACCAGTAAATCAAAGGCACGCGCAATCAGGAAGTCACCGACCAGAACGGCGGTCTGGTTGTTCCAGGTTGCATTGGCAGTGGGCCTGCCACGGCGCAGGCTGGACTCATCCACAACATCATCATGTACCAGTGTCGCGGTATGCAGCATTTCAATAATGGCAGCCAGATGCTGCGCATGCTGCATATTGGCTACACCACATGCACGTGCCGCAAGTAGGCACATGATCGGGCGCATACGTTTACCGCCAGCCTCAACCACATGCTTGCTGACTGACATGACCAGGCCAACCTTGGAGCTGATTCCTTCATTGATCAAATGATCCATCGCAGCAAAATCTGTCGCTACTGGAGAGAGAATGTCTTGCTTAAAATCGATAACCATATGAAGAAAAACCTCGTACAGGTGAAATATAATGTTAAGTGTATCAATGTGTCTGTTGCTAAACAGTTATACAGGCTGTGTAATCAGTCATTTAAATCATTGCGATGATTTTGGGGCTTTCGTTAGACAAAAAAGTGGTCTTTAATAGCCAAACCCAAGCTTTATACCATAGTATGTGTGACTTTATATGAACACAGTTTGTTATTGTCGCAATTGGTTTTTTAGAATGTATTGCAAAACCCGATCAGAATCAATAAAAACAACGTATTCTCAATCTGTTTGATTTTATTATGAAATCCATAGCTCATTTGTTGATCGGCGCATTTGTGCAAAATCACTTGTTTTTTGATCAATTTTCACTTAAAATCTATCGCCTTGTATAACCCCAGTGGCGTTCGTCTTAAGATCGGTATATCCCTTTATCGGCACGACGACACGGGCATGTTGGAGTACATTATGTACGCAGTAATCCAAAGCGGTGGTAAACAGCACCGTGTTGTTGAGGGTGAAACCCTTAAAGTAGAATTATTGAAAGCTGAAACTGGCGCGACTATTACGTTTGATGATGTATTAATGGTTGTAAACGGTGACAACATTCAAATCGGTGCTCCAGTTGTAGCTGGCGCAAAAGTAACTGCAGAAGTAGTTGGCCATGGTCGTCACGACAAAATCCGCATCATCAAAATGCGTCGTCGTAAACACTACCGTAAGCAACAAGGTCACCGTCAATGGTTTACCGAGTTGAAAATTACTGGTATCGCAGGCTAACACAGGAGTAAATAGACATGGCAACTAAAAAAGCCGGTGGATCGACGAAGAACGGTCGTGATTCGAATCCTAAGATGTTGGGTGTTAAAGTTTACGGTGGTCAAACTGTAACTGCTGGTAACATCATCGTTCGTCAACGTGGTACTGAGTTCCACGCTGGTGCAAATGTTGGTATGGGCCGTGACCATACTTTATTTGCTACTGCTGACGGCGTAGTGAAATTTGAAGTGAAAGGTCAGTTTGGCCGTCGCTATGTAACTGTTGAAGCTTAAGCTTTAATGGTTCAGAAAAACCTGCTTTGAGCAGGTTTTTTTATGCATGGCGTTTTTCAATACTTAAGATTTAGCTGGATTTCTTTCCAAATCTCCCTGTCTTAATATCGTCATAGGCCTGTAGAATTTCATCATAGGTGTTCATGACAAAAGGGCCATGACCATTGATGGGTTCATGTAGGGGCTGGGCAGATAGAAATAGTATATCGCAATTTTCCAGTGCCGTGATTTCAACATCTGTACCTAAGGCTGACATGACGGCCATTCCTTGTTCTTCTAAAAGGTCTTCATCAGTCGCAAACCGAACTTTGCCTCTACGCAAATAAATCAGTGTTGTGTCACCTTGACCGGCTGGAAGTATCATCTGATGTCCTTTTTTCAAATGTAGATCAAGCACATTCATGGGTGTAAATGTCTGTGCAACCCCTTGTGTATTTTGAAACCCGCCAGCAATGACCCGAACATAACCTGCATCGTTTTCCAATAAGATTTTAGGAATAGCGTGGTCAGCCAAGCCCTGATAACGTGGTGCCAACATCTTATCTTTGGCTGGCAGGTTGACCCACAATTGCACCATCTCAAAGTTGCCACCCCGTTCGCGAAATTCGGGACTAAACTGCTCGATATGCTCTACCCCTGAAGCAGCGGTCATCCACTGCACATCACCAGCTTTAATGATCCCGCCAGCACCTGTTGAATCCTGATGCTGCAATTCACCTGCAAAAACGAGGGTCACAGTTTCAAAACCACGGTGGGGATGCTGATTCACGCCTTTTTTATTACTTTTCGGTGCTAAACGACCTGGTCCCAGATGATCCAGAAGTAGAAATGGGGAAGTGGTATTGCCGAGTTCATGATAGGAAAATACAGATAGTGCAGGATAGAAGTCACCAATGGCAAATCGGGTATCATTACGATGGAGAAAGGCAAGGCTTTTCATAATATATTTCTTGCATTGAATCACTGTGTGTTCATACAAATATAGCATGCCATACAATTCGCGTTGATCCCTATGCCGAGGTTTATAAGACAGGTATCATGAATATCGGATTATTGAGTAAAAAGCAGTTTTTTATACTTACAATCTCTACATAAAGGCAGAAACTTCATACATAATGCAGGACTTTGCGACACGAAACACACAAAACCTGTGTATTTCTTCATTTTTTTCGTGATCAAAAACAGTAAGATGTCGTCATAACAGTAGAAATCTGATAGAAGGTTCATTTTATGAATTTCGTAAAAAAAATAGCTTATGCCGCAACATTAAGTGCCATCACGCTTGCCCCTGTTGTGGGAAGTCAGGTGTTTGCCGCACCTGTGGCTGCATCGGCTCAGCAGGCAACTAGCAGTCTGGTACAGCAGTTGGCTGGCCTGCAACGATTGACCGCAGATTTTGAACAAAGCACCAAGACCACCAATAATAAAACTGTACAGAAAAAAGGCTTAACAGCCCAGCACATGAATCAGACCTTTAAGGGTGTGATGAAAGTTGAGCGTCCTGGAAAATTCTATTGGGAAACCACCAGTCCCGCGAAACAAACCATTGTGACCACAGGCAAGGTGGTCTGGATTTATGATCCAGATTTACAGCAGGCGGTACGCCAAAGTCTGGATGATCAGGTGGCCAATACGCCTGCACTATTATTGTCAGGTAATACCAACCAGATTATGGATGCTTACCGTGTCACCCAGCCTGACCGAACCAAGCTGTACTATACCTTGTATCCAAAACAGGAGGATGGCGCATTCCAAAGCCTAACCATTAGCTTTGGTGCCAATAAGGCGCCGAACTTGATGGTGTTGCAGGATTCCTTGGGCCAAACCACTTATGTGCGTTTTAGCAATATTAAGGTGAATCCAGCTATTCCAGCATCGGTCTTTAACTTTGAACCGCCAAAAGGTACAGATATTATTGACCAGTAATGAATTTGACCATGTTAGGGTCTGTTGACATTTCAGCCATGCATTGCGTTATAGGCTAAAACCACACAAACAAGGCATGAAACGTAGGCAATGGCGACTCCCTTGTCAAGTTTCATAACGAAGTTTGGGGCAGTTTTAGCCATAACCCTGTGGGACAGGGACATTTTTTGCCGCTACTGCGTTATGTCTTGCTCATTTAGAATGACTAAATTTCGCAAAACATGCCTTGTACCGTCTAAAAAACGTCCTCTGTCGCAAGCATCTGTGAAATGTCAACAGACCCTAAAAAAGCCGCATCTGTTGCGGCTTTTTGCTGGGCGCGATATAGATACATTTCTTAATTTCATCTAGCTACAAGGCTTTGTATAGTGAAGAAAAATTCTGGAGACTTGCATAGCGATGAAAATAGTAAAAAGATCACAATTGATTCCACTCATTCCAATACTTACGGTCATTGCACTTGCTGGCTGCCAACCTAAAAAGGAACAATCGGCAGCTACTGCTGAAAAAGTCGATATTCCATTGATTCAGGCCAAAGTTGTGGCGGTCAAGATTCCTAAACAAAAGTTGTGTCTGGAAGATGGTTGTACCAGTTATGACCTGCAAACGGTAGAGACCAAGCAAAAATGGATTGATGAATATTTTATCAATCGTATGAAAAAGGCAGAGCCGAATGCCTTTGCCAACATTGCAGACCAAAAAGTCAAGGTGCCAGCGGATGAACCCTCGCTTAGTGAAAGTAGCACCTATGTGCGTTTTGTAGGGCAAAACTATAATTTGGCGACTTTTGCAATTCAGACCTATAGTTACCCTGCGGGTGCGGCACATGGCATGTCGCATCAGGAATTTGTCAATTTTGACCTGTCCAATAAAAAACACATTACTGTAAGTGAATTGGTTAAACCTGACATGAACCAAAAACTACGCGATGAGTTATATGCCTCGAATCAGAATTGGCTGGAGGACCATAACATCAAGAAAGAGCAGTTGCAGGTCAGTGACAACTATTATTATGGTGTCAATGGGATAGTGTTTGTCTATCCGCTGTATGAGTTGGCTTCGTACGCCGAGGGGATGAGCGAGCTGACCCTGCCATATTATGCCGCCAAACAGTTTATTAAGCCGCAATATCTGCCAAGTCTGCCGAAAGAGCCTGTTTAGCCAGTATTCAGCATCGACATATCGTGTGTGGATGCTGAGTCTTTGTTGTCTATTACTGTATTTTTTCAGGTTAAAGCCTTACACTATAGCCAGTTTTTTTCTATTCATGATTGATTATGATCGACCCAAAATTACTCAGAAATAATATTGAAGCGGTCAATGCCGCTTTGGCAAAACGTGGTATTCAGCTTGATGTTCAGGAATGGGCGGATTTAGAGGCGCGCCGTAAAGATTTACAGTCCAAGGCTGAAAACTTGCAGGCAGAGCGTAATGCGGGTGCCAAACAGGTCGGTCAAATCAAAAAGTCAGGTGGTGATGCTTCTGAGATCATGGTACGTATGGCTGCCATTGGTGATGAAATCAAGGCTGCTGAAGTGGCTTTGGCTGAGCTGCAAACTGAGCTTGAGCAGAAGTCACTGGCGATTCCAAACTTGCCAGATGAGTCTGTGCCTGAAGGGAAAGATGAGAGTGACAACCTTGAAATCTTAAAGTGGGGCACACCGCGCCAGTTTGACTTTGAAATCAAGGATCACACCGATCTTGGTGAATGGATGGGTGGTCTTGAGTTTGAAACCGCAACCAAGCTGACAGGTTCACGTTTTAGTGTATTGAAAGGGCCTTTGGCTCGCCTACAACGTGCATTAACCCAGTTCATGCTGGATACGCATACGCTTAAAAATGGTTATACCGAAGCTTATGTACCTTATCTAGTCAATGCAGATAGCTTACGTGGTACAGGGCAGTTGCCTAAGTTTGAAGAAGATTTGTTCAAGCTTCAAGGTGAGAAAGAGTATTACCTGATCCCAACCGCAGAAGTGCCTGTCACCAACTTTGTGCGTGACGAAATCTTGGATGCTGACCGTTTACCACTGAAATATGCAGCGCATACCCCATGTTTCCGTAGTGAAGCAGGTTCTTACGGGCGTGATACTCGTGGCCTGATTCGTCAGCATCAGTTTGACAAGGTTGAAATGGTGCAAATCGTGAAACCAGAGCACTCAATGCAGGCACTGGAAGAGCTGACAGCACATGCAGAGGGCATTTTGCAGGCATTGGGTTTACCTTACCGCAAGATTTTGCTCTGTGGTGGTGACATGGGCTTTGGTTCAACCAAGACCTATGACCTGGAAGTGTGGGTACCAAGCCAGAATACTTACCGTGAAATCTCAAGCTGCTCAAATATGGGCGATTTTCAGGCACGTCGCATGAAAGCGCGCTACCGTGTTGATCAAAAGAAGATCGAATTGGTGCATACCTTGAATGGTTCAGGTCTGGCGGTGGGTCGTACCTTGCTTGCAGTGATGGAAAACTATCAGCGTGCTGATGGTTCAATTGAGGTTCCAGAGGTTTTACGTCCATATATGGGCGGTGCAAGCTATATTGATTAAACTGTGCATCCATTTTGTGCATAGTTTTTGCTTTAGCCCAATCAGATTTAAAATTTAGAGGCATATCGTGGAAATTTTCCCAATCTCTTTAAAGTTGCAGCAGCAACGTTGTCTGATTGTTGGCGGTGGGCATATTGCCTACCGTAAAGCAAGTTTATTAGTGAAGGCAGGTGCGATTGTCGATGTGATTGCACCTGAGATTGAGCCTGAGTTACGCCAGCTTATTTACAAATCAATGGGGCAATATATTCAGGCTGTTTTTTCTGAAAGTATTCTTGCTACACGTTATCGTTTGGTGATTGCCGCAACCGATCAGCCTGAAGTGAACAAGGCGGTCTTTGAACAATGCGAGCAGCGCAATATTCTAGTCAACAGTGTTGATGATATTCCGCATTGCCGTTTCATGGTTCCCGCGATTATTGACCGTTCACCTTTGGTGGTTTCGGTGGCATCCAATGGCGCATCGCCCGTTTTATCCAGACAACTTCGTACCCAGATTGAAACGATTGTGCCGCATGGCATGGGTAAACTGGCTGAGTTTTCAGGTCTTTGGCGTAAACAGGTCAAGGAAAAGATTTCCAATCCAGATGAACGCCGTATCTTTTGGGAGAACCTGTATGCCAGCCCGTTAAAGGAGCAGGTGTTCAATGACAATCTGGATGTGGCGAATGATCTGATCCAGCAGGCGTTGACTGAATGGACGGCTCCAAAAGGTGAGGTGTATCTGGTGGGGGCTGGACCAGGTGATCCTGAACTTTTGACCTTAAAAGCCTTACGCTTAATGCAGCAGGCGGATGTGGTGATATATGACCGCTTGGTGTCTGCGCCGATTCTGGAACTCTGCCGCCGTGATGCGGAAAAGATTTATGTCGGTAAGGCACGCTCCAATCATTCCGTTCCACAAGAGGGTATTAATGCCTTATTGGTGGAGTATGCACAAAAGGGTAAACGCGTTTGCCGCCTGAAAGGTGGTGATCCATTTATCTTTGGACGTGGTGGTGAAGAAATTCAGGAGCTGGTTGAAGCTAGTGTCACTTTTCAGGTTGTGCCTGGAATTACCGCCGCATCGGGTTGTTCCGCATACGCAGGGATTCCGCTGACCCATCGTGATTATGCACAAAGTGTTCGTTTCCTGACTGGGCACTTAAAAGAGGGTTCACCAGAATTACCCTGGAATGAACTGGTGTATGAAAATCAGACCTTGGTGTTGTACATGGGCTTGGTGGGCTTGGAGCGTATTTGTGAGCAACTGATTGCTCATGGTCAACGTCCAAGTATGCCTGTTGCCTTGATTTCCAAAGGTACAACGCCTGAGCAGAAAGTGCTGGTGGGTACATTGGCGGATATTGCAGCCAAAGTGTCTGAACATCATATCGTGGCACCGACCTTAACCATTATTGGTGAGGTGGTGAGTCTGCGTGAACAGTTACAATGGTTGTAGGGCGCATGATTGCGCCCTGACAAAGTGAGAGAAACAAGTGATTCATGTTGTCCTATACGAACCTGAAATTCCTGCCAACACAGGCAATATCATTCGTTTATGTGCCAATACAGGTGCGCAACTCCATTTGATCAAGCCTTTGGGCTTTGAACTGGATGATAAGAAGCTGAAACGTGCAGGCCTGGATTATCACGAATGGGCAAGAATGCAGATTTGGGACAACATCGAACTTTGCCTCGCCGATTTAAAGGCAAAGGATATTGGCATTAATGATATTTTTCCATTGACCACCAAAGGTTCTGCCACACCACATACAGTAAATTTAAATCGTCCTGTCGCCTTGTTGATGGGACCTGAAACCCGTGGCTTGCCTGAACAGGTGCGGCTGATGTTTCCGCAGGAAAACTGGATTCGTTTACCTATGGCTGAAAATTCAAGAAGCCTGAACCTTTCCAACGCAACCGCGGTGATTGTTTATGAAGCCTGGCGGCAGCAGGGGTTTAAAGCACTGACCTGATTGTTAAAAGTTTTTATATATCACCATAGGGACTTGCCACGACTAGAATATAACCGTTTGGATCTTTAAACCAAATCTCCCGATGATTTGCATTAGGATTGTATTTAGGCCCCTCTAAAATCTCGACTTGATGGGCTTGTAATTTATCAACAAGCTGATCAAAGTGAGCACTCTCAAACCACAACAACACACCATTTCCAACAATTCGTTCAGGCTTGCCAATATGCGGATGCTCATGTGCCTGCCATTGGTGTAGCTGTAGCACCATGCGTTGTTCAAACAGCAACTGTTCATATTCCTTGCCGCCGTGACCGCTTTGCAGGCCGAGTATTGTTTGATACCACCGACTGGTTTTTTCAACATCTGCAACGGCAATTAAAGGTTGTGGATACATATTGAACCTCACATTTCTTGTTGTTGTGTGGCATCAAAACGCTGCTGGGCCGAGATCACCTGCTCAATATTGCTTTCCGCCCAGTCTTTCAGTTGATATGCCATTTTCGCCACTTCAATCCCTAACAAGGTTAATGAATAATCGACACGGATGGGAGAAGTGTTTTGTACCCGCCTTTCAATAAAGCCATCGCGTTCAAGCATTTTCAGTTTTTGTGAAAGGACTTTGGGGGAAATCCCCTGAATGTTCTTTTTCAATAAATTGAAATGCTGGGTTTCCTGGGAAAGGATATTGATGATCAACAATACCCACTTGTCCGCAATTTTTTCAAAAAATAATCGGGCAGGACAATGTTGCTGATAAATATCATATTTTAATGCCTGATTCATGTCTGGAACCCTCAATTTTCCCATTTTATAACCCTAGTTACCAATTGGTAACTAATTGACACCTAGTTTCTAAAATATATCATTAAATCGAAGTTTTGAAAAATTTAGGATACTCCTATGTCAAAAATCGCAGTTGTTTACTTTTCTGGTTATGGTCACACCAAAGTCATTGCTGAAACCTTTGCTCAAACCATTGAGGCATCTTTAATCGAAATTGACCAGAATGGTGATATTACCGAACAGGATTGGCAAACTTTAAATGATGCACAGGGCATTGTCTTTGGGGCACCAACCTACATGGCTGCCACACCTTGGCAGTTTAAGAAGTTTGCCGATGCGTCCTCAAAAATCTGGTTTACACGTGGCTGGCAGGACAAGGTGTTTGCAGGTTTCACCAATAGTGCAAGCCTGAATGGGGACAAGCAGGTTACCCTGATTCAATTGCAAACTCTAGCTTCACAGCATGGGGGTATCTGGGTAAGTTTGGGTCTGCTTCCAGCCAACACCAAGGCTGCTACACGTGAAGATATAAACAACTTGGGTGGTTCAGTGGGGTTATTGGTTCAGTCCCCCTCAGATGCAGGTGTCGATGAAATTCCAGCAGGGGACTTGGAAACCGCCAAGCTATATGCACAACGGGTGAAATCAATTGTTGAAAAGCTACATGGCTAAGCTTTTTAAGGCGGTAAAAAAGGCGCATTGAGCGCCTTTTCTATTTTAACCAGTTTAACGGTCATCAAACTCATTATGCTGAGGGGCATTGTATTTAAAGCCTTTGGTTTTATAACCAAGGTATAAAATACCGAACATTGCCCACCATAAGCCATATTTCAATGCCGTGTCTTCAATTTCAAGCCACATGGCAAAAACGCTGAGAAAGCCCAAGAGCGGAATAATCACAAAGCTCACAATGTCCTTGAAGTTCTTGGTACGGCCATCACGTAAGGCATAACGTGAAATCACGGACAGGTTCACAAATGTGAACGCAATCAGGGCACCAAAACTAATCATGGAAATCACCACATCCAGACTCATGAAACCTGCACTTAATGCCACCAATCCAACAATCAGAATGTTATAGGATGGCGTAAAGGTTTTCGGGCTGATATGACCAAAGATTTTCTTGTTAATGACACCATCCCGACCCATCACATACATTAAGCGTGATACACCTGCATGGGCAGAAATCCCTGATGCCATGACCGTCACAATCGCAAAGGCAAGCACATAGGACTGGAATAACGAACCACCCACCAGCAACAGGATGTCAGGCTGGGTTGCGGCAACATCCTCAAAATAAGTTTTAGGATCATTCGGGAAGTAGATTTGCATAAAGTAGGTACTGATAATAAACACAATACCTGCAAATAATGCAGTCAGGAAAATCGCTTTAGGCAGCGTCTTTTCAGTGTCCTTGGTTTCTTCGGCCAGAGAGCTGAGCGAGTCAAAGCCCGTAAACGAGAAGCACAGCAGGGTTGCACCTGTAATCAATGCCCCTACAGAAGTCAGGTCATTCCAGAATGGTTCCAGGCTCCAGAGCTGGTAACGGGTTTCTGCGGTAATTGGCCCTTCAGCATTATATCCCATCTGTAGCTTGCTATAGACCAGATAGGTGAATACAGCAATCACGATAAGCTGGACGAGGACAATCAGGCTGTTAAAGTTCGCCACAAAACGTGCACCACGTAGGTTGATGCCAGTCATAAAGGCGGTCAGGACAATCACCCAGACCCAGTGGTTTACATTCGGGAATAATGCGTCAAGATAGATGCCTGCCAGAATGATATTGACCATTGGTGACAGCAGGTAGTCCAGCCATGATGACCAGCCCACCATAAAGCCCACGTTTGGATGGATGGATTTTTGTGCATAGGTATAAGCCGACCCTGATGATGGGTAACGACGAATCATGTGACCATAACTGATCGACGTGAATAAAATTGCAATTAGGGCAACAATATAGGAGGTCGGAACATGATGATGACTTTCTTCCGATACCAGTCCGAAAGTGTCAAACAAAGTCATGGGTTGAATGTAGGCTAAGCCAATAATGATAATGTGCCAGAGACCTAGCGTTTTTTGCAGCTTAGCTACCGATGGAGTCCCAGAGATATTTGTCAACGGCGTTATCCTCATAATCGTTGATCAAGGATCAGCTATGGTTTAAGGATCGTTTGAGACGAAAACGATCCCCCCTATAGAAAAAAAGAAGTTCGCCAATCTATCGTAAATTGATGAACATTGTCAGTACTTTTACGCTTTTTTTAGCAATTTTTTTGCCAGTTGTGCAGAGAAACAGATGAATAAAAATTCACTGAAATGAAAAAAGCCCCGATCATTGGGTCAGATCAGGGCTCATAAATGATAATTATTTATCTAAATAAATGAATTACCAAGCTTTTTGTAGAATTGTACGTAGATCCTGCAAACTTGCTTCTTTCGGATTGTAAATGATAGAACCATCATTTAACGCTTTCTCAGCCACTTCATCCAACTGTGCTTCAGTTACCTTACCTGTTTCACGCAGGGTACGTGGTAGCTTGGTGAGGCTGAATAGGCGGTCACGCATGGTTAAAATGGTTGCAATCGCTTTATCTGCACGCTGGCTGGCAGGTGTTTGTGCATAAATGTCTGCACCTGCAAGTGGCAGTAATAATTCACCAATTTTATCGCCATTGATCTCTTTGTTATATTCAAGCACATATGGCAGGAATAGGTTCATGCATAAACCGTGGGGCAGGTGAGCCACCGCACCCAAGGCATGGCCAAGTGAGTGAACCAGACCAACCATTGAGTTGGAGAATGCAATACCCGCCATGGTCGAAGCCTGTGCCAACTCTAAACGGCCTTGGGCATCACTAGGGTTGTCCAGCACCTTGAACAGGTTTTCACTGATCTTCTTGATTCCTGCACTTGCATAGGCATCACTTAATGGATTCGCTGCTAAACAGGTGTATGCCTCAACACAGTGCGTGAGTGCATCCATTCCAGTCATTGCGGTTAAGTGTGGTGGCAAAGTCAAGGTCATGCGTGGGTCAAGAATCGCAGCATGAGGCATCAAGTAGTAAGATGCAAATGCCAGCTTCACATTACGCTGGGTATCTGATACCACGGCAACCATGGTGACTTCAGAGCCTGTACCAGACGTGGTTGGAATTACGAAGAATGGCTTTAATGGTTTTGGAAGATTATGCGCACCAGAGTATTGAAGCAGGTCATTGCCACCCTCAGACACAAGGATGTTGGTTGCTTTAGAGGTGTCAATCACTGAACCGCCACCAATCGCAATAATCGCATCACAGTTTTGCTTACGGTAAAGTTCCGCTGCCTGACGTACCACTTCCAGGCTTGAATCTGGTGGAACGTCATCAAAGATTGCGCCAATCACGGCATCAGTGGTGCTGAATGCCGCCTCGATTGGGCCAAGTAAACCGTTGGCGCGCACACCTTTATCGGTAATGATCATTGGGCGTTTTGCGCCTAAAGTTGCAAGCTCAAACGGGATATGCTCTAACGCGGCGTTACCAGCAATTACCTTTACAGGACAGAAAAATTCGTAATAAGGCTTAGCCATGTTATGCGCTCCGTTTGAAATATGATTGTGCGACTTTGAGGTAGATATTTTTTGCGCCAGTGAATTTTTCTTTTAATGTTAATTCAGCTGGATAGCGCTTGACTGCAAGGTTGGCGATCAGCTTAGGCAGGATCAATGATTCCATCTTGTTCAGGCAACGCACAAGACGGATTGCGCTGGATACATCGCCATCGGCAATCATACGGTCATTGGCAAATGCCTGGGCAGTACTCTCCTGAAACGAGAAAACCAGAAATGCATGGGTAAGATGCTTGAACGTGATGGTTAAATCAGGCTTGCCTTTATAGTTAGAGAGAAGCTCTAACTGTTTTTCTTCTGTTACTCGCGCAACAAATGCAGGTCCATTTGGAAAAACATTCATTGAAAGTATAAAGCCAACAGGAAACTTGGAAACTTCCTGTTGTACTTCATCGTCCACTTGGCTTGCCATTACTAAACCACGACCAACAACATCCATCATGAGTTTTACGTAGGCAAATTGCAAAGTGGGCTTCACTGCTTTGGTCGAAATCACTTGCGTATCCCTTGTTAAAATTATGCAAAAGCAAATTTAGAGTAATTACTCTAATTTATTTCTCTAAAATTGAAAAGTAGTTTATTCAGATTTGACTTCAGGGTCATGAAAGAAATTCGTATTTTTTAAATAGCAAACAAAATCATGACAGAGCTGCTCAAAGCTTGGGTAATCTTCAAGCAGGTCTTGCAAGCGTACCATTTCCAACCCTGCGTATCCACAAGGATTAATGGTTTGGAAGCCTGTCAGGTCACAGTCAACATTCAGGGCTAAACCGTGGTAGCTGCGTCCCCGACGGATTTTAAAACCAAGAGAACCAATCTTGCGCCCGTCCACATACACGCCAGGTGCATCAGGCTTTGCATAGGCCTGGATATTGTATTGTTGAAGCAGGTCAATCATGGCCTTTTCCGCAAAGTTGACCAAGGTGCGTACATGCCATTTCAGGCGGTTTAAATCAAACAGGAAGTAGGCGACCAGTTGTCCCTGTCCATGCCATGTCACTTGCCCTCCACGGTCTGTCTGAACGATGGGGAGGTTGCTCTGTACGAGTATATGTTCTGCCTTGCCTGCCTGTCCCTGAGTAAGGACATCCTGATGCTGTAATAGCCAAACCTCATCAGGTGTGCTTTCGTCGCGATTCGCCGTAAAGTCTTTCATGGCTTCAAAGCGCGAGCTGTAGTCTTGTAGGTCTTTGAAACAGCGGATAATTAAGGAGGGTTTACTAAGGCTCGTCACAATAAACTTCCTTTGAGGTTTTAGTTATAGAAATAATACCAACCTGTAAAATTAAATTAAAAAATTATTAGAAAAGGAAAACACAGTTTTCCCCTACAATTCAATCTGATATATGTGTAGGGACGAACTGTGTTCGTCTTCTTGGAAATGTAAAAATTTAATTTATTTATGAGGATTGGTATAACTAATTGATGTTTTCAGATTCTGGAGGAATAGACATATATTCATCAAAATTTTCAATATAATCATCCAGATTTTCTTCAAGCATTTTTCTATATTCGGCTAGAAAATATTGGATGGTTTCTTCTTTTGCTTGTTCTAACTCTGTACCTGTATTCCATCCACAGGCACTGATCCACGCATTAAAGCGTGAGGTAGCATAAAGCATGGAAGCACTGACTTTACCTTTACCAATTTGATCAGTGATTTGTTCATTGGATAATTGAATGTGCTGGTCAGCCCGCTCATAAAACTCATCATCAACGTGTTGCATTTTTATTTCCTTAAAAGAAAAATCCAAAACACTTTCGTATTTTGGATTTCTATTTACAGCGCTGTCTTGATTAAAGGACAGGCGGCAAGATCAGCATACAGGGCATGAACCTGTTCCAGTTCTTCAAAGCGCAGCTGAGCGGTTAAAGAGTGGTATTTTCCTGTACGTGATGGCTGTACCTTGACTGAGTCACCATCAAATTCAGGAAAGTGCTTTTGCAAAATATCTACAACAGCCACTCGAAGTTCATCCCCAGCATGACCAATCAACTTGATTGGATAGTCCATCGGGAAAACCCAAAGATGTTCTTGCAATTCGCGAGATGGAGTGCGGTCTACCATGAGTAACCTCTTAATTTGAAACGCCTGCATCAGTGCAGGCGCTTATGATCTAACTAAGTAAATGGGGATGAAGTGTTTAACTTCAAGCCCTGCACAAGAGCATGGCTTTGCTCTTGATACAGGATGTCCCTAGTCATTTTCAAGGAATGAACGTAGGTGCTCTGAACGAGAGGGGTGACGTAGTTTACGCAGTGCTTTCGCCTCAATCTGACGAATACGCTCACGCGTCACGTCAAACTGCTTGCCCACTTCCTCTAAGGTATGGTCGGTTGGCATATCAATACCAAAACGCATTTTCAACACTTTCGCTTCACGTTCAGTCAGGTTTTCAAGCACTTCACGGGTCGCTTCCTTTAAGCCTTCAGAGGTCGCAGCATCTACTGGAGAAGTGATGTTGGAATCCTCAATAAAGTCACCAAGATGTGAATCTTCATCATCACCGATCGGTGTTTCCATCGAAATCGGTTCTTTGGCGATTTTTAGCACCTTACGGACTTTAACCTCATCCATTTCCAGACGTTCGCCCAACTCTTCAGGGGTCGGCTCACGGCCCATTTCCTGAAGCAACTGGCGGGAAACACGATTGATCTTGTTAATGGTTTCAATCATGTGTACTGGAATACGAATGGTACGCGCCTGATCCGCAATCGAACGGGTAATCGCCTGACGAATCCACCAGGTTGCATAGGTTGAGAACTTGTAACCACGACGGTATTCAAACTTGTCCACCGCTTTCATCAAACCGATGTTGCCTTCCTGAATCAGGTCAAGGAACTGCAAGCCACGGTTGGTGTATTTCTTCGCAATCGAAATTACCAAACGTAGGTTGGCCTCAACCATCTCTTTTTTGGCACGGCGGGCTTTCGCCTCACCAACAGCCATACGTTTAGAAATATCCTTGATATCCTTAACGTTTAAATCCAGTTCTTTTTCAATGTCAGCAATCTTTTGCTGGAATGCCAACACATCTGGGCGTACTTTTTCCAGATGGCCCTTGATTTCAGCAGGTGCCTTGGCAATCTGCTCATCCAGCCAGGCTGGGTTTGATTCCTGTTCTGGGAAAGTCATACGGAACTGGTTGCGATCCATACGGCCACGACGTACCGCATAACGCATGATTTCACGTTCATTGGCACGGATTTGGTCATGGGTACCACGAATCATTTCTGAAATGATGTCAAACAGGCGAGGTGTAAATTTGAACATCATAAACACGGCAGCCAAAGACTCTAGTGCAGCTTTTGCCTCGTCACTATTGCGACCATGTTTTTCAATGACAGATTTGGTTTGGTTCCAGGCAGTTTCTAATTCCGAGAAACGAACTTTGGCCACTTCAGGGTCTGGACCTGAATCACCTTCAGAATCATCATCGCCCTCAGACTCTTCCTCTTCGTCATCATCATCAAGCTTGACTTCCTTGGTGGTAGAAGTCGCGTTTTCATCTTCCTCAAGCTCCGCTTCTTCTTCAAGAACTTCAGGAATATCCTCATCGGTTTCAGGGTCTAAATAGCCTGAAAGAATATCAGCAAGACGGCGCTCGCCAGTTAAAAAATCATTATATTCTTTTAAAACGACTTCCACTGCATTTGGCCAGTAAGCGATTGAGTGTAAAACGTCACGGATACCTTCCTCGATGCGTTTTGCAATGCTGATCTCGCCTTCACGCGTAAGAAGTTCAACCGTGCCCATTTCACGCATGTACATGCGTACAGGGTCTGTGGTACGGCCTGGTTCACTTTCAACCGATGCCAGTACGGCAGCAGCCTCTTCCTCGGCAACCTCATCGGCAGCCTCGGTAGATTCACCAAACATGGTGTCATCGGTTTCAGGCGCACGTTCATGCACAGGAATACCAACGTCCTGAAGCATCTGGATGATGTCTTCAATCTGCTCACTTTCCGTAATTGAGTCTGGTAGATGATCGTTAACCTCAGCGTAAGTTAAGTAACCTTGTTCTTTGCCTCGGCTAATCAGAGCCGCTACTTGCGAAGTAGGGGAATTCATATCGCTCATCTTTGCTTACTCTTTTGTTGAATCTGTGGCGGTGAAAAACCGTGCATGATAGCACAGTTCACGGGGAATGTTCTGGATTTGATCCGTTTACTTTAAATAAAAAATAGTATTGATTTCACGTCTGTTTCTTGAATATGGGGGTGTGTCATAATTTTTCAAGCAGTCCATCCTTTTTGCAGAACTTTTTTGATTGGTATTGTCCTGGGATTATAATTACACAAAAAAACCGCCGAAAAAAAGTACAAATCACCGATTTATAGCAAAAAAATAAAATAAACCTTGACATGTGTGTTTAAGACAGATAAATAGCGGCTAGACCCATTTATATTTTTCGTATAAGAGGTACTTCGTGTCTTCTACAGATTTTGAATTAGATGATGATAACTACGGCGATGATGATGTTGGTTTTGATGAATCATCAGGAAAAATCAGCGCCAAGGAATCATTGGAAAAACGCCGTTTGATTGATGATCTGTTGGCTCAGCGTCGTTTGGAACGAGAATTAAAAGATTTTGACTACGATTTCGACGATGATGACCTCGATGACGAAGACTAGGCAAAATTGCTGAGAATTTGCGTCTGAAAATGTTATGCTGTCGAAAATGTAATTTTAGAGCTGGATAAAAAATGAGTACCCTGGATTTAGACTTGTTAAGTAATTATCTTGACGGCGACCAAAACGAATATGGTTTAGATTTTGCGGCGACTCATGGCTTTTTGTGTGCTATCGCTGTTGGCCCAAAGTTTGACCGTTGGCTGGATGAGCTGTTCGAGAGCAATCAAAAGAAAGTTCCGAGTGAGATCATCGAACAGATTAAAGCTTGGCTGGAATCAATTCGTCAGGATTTGGCCAATGAAAATGGAATTGAGTTTCCATTTGAAATTGAAGAGGCTGATGTGGATTCGAGTTTAGGTGACTGGAGTGTCGGTTTCGTTGATGCCATGTTCCTGAACGAAGATGCTTGGTTTACGCCTGAATATGAAGAACAACTGGTTGATTTGACTTTGCCGATTATGGTGTTTAGTGGCATTGATGAAGAAGATCCACAAATGGAGTCTTTCCGCCGCAATGGTCAGTTGATGGATGAATTGGCCGAGGAAATTCCAGATAATTTAAATGAAATTTATCTCATGTACCATACACCAGCCTGATAATAGGTTTGAGGCGGCAATAATAGTTGCTCCGCCATGTATCGCGTGAAGTATTTAAACGTCCTTATGGACGTTTTTTTATTTGGTGATGGGGCATAACATTATTTTTCTAGCAACCAAATTTTTTCCTGTGCATTCACTTTGCCTTTGAGCAGTTCGTTTTGGCTATCGAGTAGCTGTATGGCGTATTCACTGGAATAATAGTCCTGAAGTTGTTGGGTGGAAATGGAAAAAGGCGGACCAGCCATCATGGATTGATCATACTCAAAGCTAATCAGTAATTGTGACGCATCACCACCAATCTGAATGAGATGCTGGACATATTGGCTTCGCATTTGTTCTGGTAGGGCGACTAAGGCTGCCCGATCATAAATCGCATCAATCTGCCCCAACTGCTCAATAGTCAATTCAAAAAAATCACCGACAAACAGGTCAATTTGTGGATGGTGAAAGTGGCTAAGATTTCCAGACTGCATTTCGGTAAAGGAAAGGCCAAGTGTTGAGATTAAGTCCTGAATGGCAATTGGACTCAGGTCAACTCCCACGACATGATAGCCCTGACCTAAAAGCCAATGTATGTCTAAACTTTTACCGCAGAGTGGGATAAAAATACGGCTATTGGGAGAAATGTTTAAGCAGCCCATATATTTAACCAGTAATGGGTGAGGCTGGCTGAGATGAAAGCCAATCTCATTTTTTTGCCATTTTTGATGCCAAAACTCATGCTGCATGGTTTTTCCTTAACTGACATGAATAAATAATAAAGGAGAATTTTTTGTCTTTTTATGATTTCTGTCCAAGTTTTTTAGCCACTTTCCAAATGATATAAAGTATGACAACTGCCAAAATAATATAGCCAACACGCTGCATAATTAAAGACATCAGGGCCTGGTTTTCACTGAAGTGATAGCCTAAAAATGCCAGGAATGTTGTCCAGATAATCGTTCCCAAGGCACTGTAAGTCATGAACTTGCCAAAAGGCATCTTGCTCATTCCTGCGGGGATACTAATCAGCGAGCGTACCGCTGGAATCATACGGCCAAAGAAAACGATTTTGTGCCCATGCTGGTTGAACCAGCCCAAGGCCTTTTCAAGGTCAGTAACCTTGATTCTAAGGAATTTGCCGTAATGTTCTATAAAACTGAATAAGCGCTGTTCAGGAATTTTACGGCCAATCCAATAAAGGATCATCGCGGCGATCAGTGAGCCTGCGCTTCCAGCAATGATAACGCCAATTAAGCTCAAATCCCCCTTAGAGGCGGTATAACCCGCAGAGGGCATAATAATTTCAGAAGGAATAGGAGGAAAAATGTTATCCAGAAACATCAAAAAAGCGATGCCTAAATATCCAAGCTTCTCCATGACTGACAAGACCCATTCTTCAAGTCCCATAATACCCTTATATAGTTCATTTGATTATTGTTTTTAGCATAGAATGGTTAATCATGATGCTCAATGGTCTAATCGTTACATCATTTTATTATTATCATAAAAAAGCCATAGTAGAACTATGGCTTTCAGGTTTTTTTAAATTTTATAGACGTTTACGTTTTGCTGCTGCAATTTGCGATTGACGCATACGGAAACCCTCTTTCTGTTTCTCTGTGGTTTTATCAATACAGAAAACACAGGAAACACCATGCTCATAGCTTGGCAATTCCGCTTCTTCTTTGGTTAAAGGCCAGCCGCATGCATGACACTTGATGTTCTCGCCTTCCTCAACCCCGTGTGTCACGGCAGTACGGCCATCAAATACAAAACATTCACCTTCCCAAAGGCTTTCCTCGGCAGATGTTTCTTCCAGATATTTAAGGATACCGCCTTTTAAGTGGTAAACCTCACTAAAGCCTTCCTGCAACAAGAGGGAAGTGGATTTTTCACAGCGGATACCACCTGTACAGAACATGGCAATTTTCTTATCTTTGTGCTGCTCAAGGTTTTGTTTTACATATTCAGGAAATTCACGGAATGTTTCCGTTTTAGGATCAATTGCGCCCTTGAATGTACCTGCCTTATATTCATAGTCGTTGCGGGTATCCACCAGAATCACGTCATCGCGGCTAATCAGCTCGTTCCATTCCTTTGGATCAAGATAATGACCAACCAGGTCACGTGGCTTAACCTCAACACCGAGGGTAACAATTTCATTCTTCAGTTTAATCTTCATCTTGCGGAATGGTTTTTCAGAGCTGGCAGACTCCTTATATTCCATTGCGGCAAAGCCTTCGTTTAACAGGAATTGATGAACCGTGTCAATTGCTGCACGGTCGCCAGCAACGGTACCATTAATTCCTTCAGAAGCGACAATCAGAGTTCCACATAAATTGATGCCATTCACTAAGTCCAGAAGACGTTTTTGCAGATCGGCTGCATCCGCAACTTCTTTAAATTGATATAGTGCCGCAACAACCCAATTATTGGTCGCTTGCTGTTCTACAGGTGCAAGCTGTTCTACAGTAGCGTTCATGGATAACTCCAAATGTATTAAGATAGGAAAAACAAGGCGCATATTTTAGCGTGAAATTTGAAAATAAGCGAGAAAACCATAAAATTAATATGGTTTTAGAGGAATAAGTTTTGAGTAATGATCGTCGAATCCCATCACTGACCCCATGCGCAGGGCGTTGTTCAACGGTATTTGGTGATCTGGTGTGTCGTGGATGCCGCCGTTTTAATCATGAAGTGATCCAGTGGAACACCTATACGCCTGAACAGCGGTTGGTGGTTTGGAAGCGTTTGGATGCACAACTGGACCAGATTCTGGTGCCATTGCTGCCCAATGCTAGTCTCCAGCATGTCGAGGGCTTTATCCATGGTAAGCACATTCGTATTCTGGAAAGCGCAAGTGCTGGACGTAAGCTGTATCATGCTTTAAAAGTCTGTGAGAAAAATAAGCATTTGGCACAGGAAAGTGGACTTGGAATTTCCCACACGCAGGTAAAGGTGGTTTGGGATGAGTTTGAACGACGTGTGTTGGCTTTAGCCAAGGCAAGCTATGAACTGGCCTGGCTGCGTGCCGATGGGATCAGTACAAACCTATTGCGTGCCCTAGAAGAGGATGAGCTTTAGGAAGTAATAAAAAAAGCTGCCATTTGGCAGCTTTTTCACATTAATTTCTTAAAAATTAACGTTTGATGTCACGTTGTTTTTCACCTGTATAAAGCTGGCGAGGACGGCCAATTTTATATGGGGAAGCGTGCATTTCCAACCAGTGGCTGATCCAGCCAACAGTACGGCCTAATGCAAAAATAACCGTAAACATATCAACAGGGATACCAATCGCCTTTAAGATGATACCTGAGTAGAAGTCCACGTTTGGATAAAGTTTACGTTCAATGAAGTATGGGTCGCTAAGCGCAATACGCTCAAGTTCCATTGCAAGCGCAAGTTGTGGATCATTGATACCCAATGCACCAAGCACTTCATCACAGGTTTCTTTCATTACTTTGGCACGTGGGTCAAAGTTTTTGTAAACACGGTGACCAAAGCCCATAAGCTTCGCTTCTTTGCGTTTTACTTTTTCCATAAATTCAGCAACGTTTTCAACGCTACCGATTTCAGCCAACATTTTCAGTACAGCTTCGTTTGCACCGCCGTGTGATGGTCCCCAAAGTGCAGAAATACCTGAAGAGATACATGCATATGGGTTTGCACCAGTAGAACCAGCAAGACGTACAGTAGATGTAGACGCATTTTGTTCGTGGTCAGCATGAAGCGTGAAGATACGATCCATTGCTTTAGACAAAATCGGATTAACTTTGTAGTCACGATCCGCAGGCGTAGCAAACATCATATGCAGGAAGTTTTCTGCATAGTTTAGGTCGTTACGTGGGTAAATGAATGGCTGTCCAATCGTGTACTTGTAGCTCCACGCCGCAAGCGTAGGAATTTTTGCGATAAGACGAATTGCAGTGATTTCACGGTGGTTGATATCTTCGATATCCAAACCATTGTGATAGAACGCAGACAACGCACCAACAACACCAACCATTATAGCCATTGGGTGAGCATCACGACGGAAACCATTGAAGAAACGGCTAACCTGATCGTGAACCATGGTGTGGTTGCGTACCTTAGCGTCAAATTCCGCCTTTTGTTCAGCATTTGGAAGCTCGCCATTTAACAGTAAATAGCAAGTTTCGAGGTAGTCTGCTTGAGTCGCTAATTGATCAATTGGATAACCACGGTGCAATAACACACCTTTGTCACCATCAATGAATGTGATCTTAGATTCGCAAGCAGCTGTCGCCATAAAACCAGGATCGAAAGTAAAATGACCCGATGCCAATACATCTTTAACGTCAATTACATCTGGGCCCAATGTGCCGCTGTAAATTGGTAATTCAATTTCTTTGCCATCAAGCTGTAATACGGCTTTTTTGCCAGTTGCTGCAGACATTCAATAGATCTCCTGTCCTGGTGAATGATTATCTGACTCGAAATCCTAATCTTGTCATGTGCGAATCAGACGGTGTCAAAATTTGCTATAAGATTAGTGGCTACTAAAATTTTGTCAATTATACTTAGGGATAAAAAATGACATTGCTACAGTCAATTAGTCATTCAGTATCAAAGAAAAAATTGAGTAAATTCACAGCATCGGTCGAGTATAATATGTCAAATCATGTTTCAGGTGCATAAAAAAAATGAAGCACCAGTACAATTGTAAGTAAATTTTTACTCTGGTGATATTTTGGTGCCTGTAAAATTAAGGGCTTAGCTCACCAAAACCCTATATATCTCATGGTCTCGCGTTAAATAATAGTTCAAAAAACAGTTTAAAGGCTGATATATAACGGCATAAGTGGTTCATTATGGTGCGATTGATTGATTAAAAATAAATCGATGTATTTATATGGATTAGGCCAGAATAATAGATTAGTGGTTAATTATATTTAATATATAAATGAGGGGTATTATTTATGACTATACTTAAAGCCGACTCATTTAATGGGGTTTTACTGAGAAAAACATATTTTTTTTGAAATAAATAATGGGGATTTTTTCCAGCTTGGAACTATTCATAAAAAAAAGTTTTGTATTTTTGTTTTTATAAAACAAATGGATAAAATAATTTGGCCAAAAATTTAATTTATCTGGGAAATATTGTGTATGTGAATGATTCTTATTTATTATTTTTTTCGACTAAAGCGAAAGCTGATTGTTTGTATTTTGATATTTCACGTTTTATAATTCGGTGTCGTTATAGGTTAGGCATGAGCTGTGCTTGCCTAACAATGCCAGCTTTCCTTTGAATTAATTCAAACAAACTCCAGTTGGAGTTTCTACTTACAGGATGCCCGCTGTGAAAAGCAACAGACCTGTCAATTTGTCCATGGGTCAAGTTTTAGCTGTAAACTTAAAATCACCCGTGGCTATTGCATCAATTCTGCACCGTTTATCAGGTGTGATCGTTTTCTTATTGGTCGCAGTTCTTTTATGGATTTTGGATAAATCTTTATCTTCACCAGAAGGATTTGACTACGTTAAAAATGTCGTTTTCGGAAATATCATTGTACGTTTCATCGTATGGGTATTTGTAGCTGGATTAATTTTCCACTTTATCGCAGGAATCAAGCACTTGCTTGCCGACCTCGGTTTTGCTGAAGAATTACAGAGCGGTCGCATCGCAGCTACAATCGCATTGATCTTGTCTGCGGTTGGTATTATCGCAGCCTTTGTATGGATTATGTTCTGATGAAAAGTGCTACAGGTTTAACAGGTTCAGGTTCTCGCGATTGGTATATCCAGCGTGTGAGTGCGGTTGTATTGGCTGCCTATACTGTTGTTCTGTTTGGCTGGATTCTCTGCAACAGCGGATTTGGCTATGAACAGTGGGCTGGCTTTATGCTGACTCTGCCAATGAAGATTTTTTCTTTATTGGCGGTGTTATCGCTGGTTGCACATGCCTGGATTGGTATGTGGCAAGTCTTTACTGATTATGTAACGACTCGTCAGATGGGTCCATCAGCTTCAGGTTTACGCCTTGTATTGACTTCTGCCGTCATTATTTCAGTGTTCGTGTACGCAATCTGGGGTATCCAGATTTTCTGGGCAAATTGATAGGAACAGATCATGGCAACCCCTAAAGAAAATTATTTAAATATTCAAACCCTCACTTTCGATGCAGTGATCGTAGGTGGTGGTGGTTCAGGTATGCGTGCTTCTTACCAACTTGCCCAAGCAGGTTTAAAAGTTGCGGTACTGACCAAGGTATTCCCAACACGCTCGCATACCGTTGCTGCCCAAGGTGGTATTGGTGCGTCGTTAGGTAATATGCAGGAAGATAACTGGCACTATCACTTTTACGACACCGTAAAAGGTGGTGACTGGTTAAGTGACCAGGATGCATGTGAATTCATGTGTCGTGAAGCCCCAAAAGTCGTGTATGAACTTGAACATCTTGGCATGCCGTTTGACCGTAATGAAGATGGTACGATCTATCAACGTCCATTCGGTGGTCACTCTGCAAACTATGGTGAAAAAGCAGTTCCACGTGCCTGTGCTGCTGCTGACCGTACGGGTCACGCATTGCTTCATACCTTGTATCAAAGCAATGTCAAAATGGGGACTGAGTTCTTCGTTGAATGGATTGCACTTGACTTGATCCGTAACGAAGAAGGTGATGTCCTCGGTGTGACTGCATACGATCAGGAAACGGGTAACATTGCAGTATTCCAGGCAAAAGCGACATTGTTTGCTACTGGTGGTGCGGGTCGTGTTTACCGTGCATCTACCAATGCCTATATCAACACGGGTGATGGTCTTGGTATGGCTGCCCGTGCAGGTATCCCATTACAGGATATGGAGTTCTGGCAATTCCACCCAACAGGTGTTGCGGGCGCAGGTGTATTGTTGACTGAAGGTTGTCGTGGTGAGGGTGGTATCCTTCGTAACAAAGACGGCGAACCGTTCATGGAACGTTATGCACCAACTTTAAAAGACTTGGCACCACGTGATTTCGTATCGCGTTCAATGGACCAGGAAATTAAGGAAGGGCGTGGTTGTGGTCCTAAAGCGGATCATATCCTGTTGGATATGACGCATTTGGGAGCTGATACAATTATGAAACGTCTGCCATCTGTATTTGAGATTGGCAAGAAGTTCGCAAACGTTGACTGTACCAAAGAACCAATTCCTGTTGTACCAACCATCCATTATCAAATGGGCGGTATTCCGACCAATATGCACGGTCAAGTGGTTGTGCCGCATGGTGTGGAAGAGGGTGAATTCTCTGCTCACTATGACAAGGACACCAAAGAATATACCTATAAAGGTACACGTGATTATGTAAAACCTGTGAAAGGGTTCTATGCAATTGGTGAGTGTTCTTGCGTATCTGTACATGGTGCAAACCGTTTAGGTACCAACTCATTGCTTGACCTTGTGGTATTTGGTAAAGCAGCGGGTGAGACGATCATTGATTATGTGACTAAACATCATGGCGATGATTATCAACCATTACCAAATGATGTGTTGGAAAAAACCTTGGCGCGTATCCGTAAGCTGGATGACTCAACTTCTGGTGAAAATGCTCAGGAAGTTGCAGACGCAATCCGTGACATCGTACAAGACCACGCAGGTGTATTCCGTACTCAGGCATTGCTTGATAAAGGTGTAAAAGAGATTCTTGCGATTGAGCCACGTGTTCGCAACATTCATTTGAAAGATAAGTCTAAAGTCTTTAACACTGCACGTGTTGAGGCATTGGAAGTTGAAAACTTGTATGAAGTTGCAAAAGCAACCTTAATCTCTGCTGCTGCACGTAAGGAATGTCGTGGTGCGCATACAGTGGTTGACTATGAGTTGGCACCTGATCACCCAACATATTCATACGGCCGCCGTGATGATGAGTGGATGAAGCATACTTTATGGTATTCATCAGACAACCGTCTTGAATATAAGCCAGTTCGTTTCAGCCCATTAACGGTTGAAGCAATCGAACCTAAGCCACGTACATTCTAATCGGGAGAACAAAGATGAGTAGAGGCACTCGTACATTCGAAATCTACCGCTACGATCCTGATAAGGATAAAGCGCCGTACATGCAAACGTTTAAACTTGAGTTAACCGACAAGCACCGTATGTTGCTTGATGCGTTGCTAGCGTTGAAAGTACAGGATGAGACATTAACGTTCCGCCGTTCATGCCGTGAGGGCATCTGTGGTTCTGATGGTGTCAACATCAATGGCAAAAATGGCTTGGCTTGTTTGTGGAACCTGAACGACTTGCCAGAGAAGATTGTGATCCGTCCTTTACCTGGCTTGCCAGTGGTAAAAGACTTGGTTGTAGACATGAACCAGTTCTATGACCAGTACAACAAGATTCAGCCATTCCTGATTAACAATCAGCCAGCGCCACCAAAAGAGCGTTTACAGTCTCAGGCAGAGCGTGAACATCTTGATGGTCTATATGAATGTATTCTTTGTGCATGTTGTTCAACTTCATGCCCATCATTCTGGTGGAACCCTGACAAGTTCCTTGGGCCATCTGCATTGTTAAATGCATACCGCTTTATCATTGACTCTCGTGATACCGCAACCCAGGAACGTTTGGCTCGTTTAGATGACCCATTCTCATTGTTCCGCTGTAAAGGCATCATGAACTGTGTATCTGTTTGCCCGAAAGGTTTAAACCCAACCAAGGCAATTGGTCACATTCGTAACATGCTGTTGGATCAAGCGGGCTAATCGCTTTTCTGACCAAAAAACGGAAGCTTCGAAAGAGGCTTCCGTTTTTTTATTTTGGATACGGCTGTTTATAAAGTTGGAAACATAGGGTTGGTAATATTTGTATGGTTATTAAATAACGTCCACCAGCTATATGAGGGATTCTTATAAAATTTACGATTAAGTCAAATAATAAAAATAAATATAAATCGGGTATTTGCTTTATTTTTAGGCACTCTGCGTGGTGTTTGTGCGAGATTTGTAGAGAATCTTTAACTTTGGTCGATATAAGTGCAATTTTTAGAAAAAGGGCGGTATATTAGAATATAATTGAATACGTGTATTTCGCTGGTTTATGAATGGTATGTGTCAAAAAAATCAATTCAAGCTTGATTACATGATAGGATTTCAGCCAGCAAACGAAAGCAAAAAATAAGCATATTCCTGACGTTATCTTTAGATAATATCCAGTGAATTTATGCAGTTTTCTTTGAGTAAAGTCAATTTAGAAAAGTTAAAAACTTATTTAATTTTTCTAAAATGATTTGCAAAAAATTGCTCGACTTTATCGAGTATGAGAATGAGTTATGTGCTTTGAATTGAAAGTGCATGACTCATTTGTTACATCAAAGGGAATACTCCTGATGTGTAGTAATAATGTCTCAAGGTTGGATGATCTTGGGTAGTAGTGTCTTGTTACCAATTTGACGCTATGAATCATGGGTGTGCTTAAAAGGCAACCTGTATTATTTTTTGCAATAGGAAATGGGTCCAAAAATGCAAGAAGTTGCTGACGCATTGCGTCTTGACACTGAACTTTCCGCTGATAGTGCAGCGTATATTGAAGAGCTTTACGAACAGTACCTAACGTCCCCAACCTCAGTGTCAGAGGACTGGCGTGAATATTTTGATAAATACCCTAAAGGTGATCAACCACATAGCAATGTGCGCGAGCAATTCCTCCTCTTAGGTCGTAATGCAAGCCGAGTTCAACCCGTCGTACAAAGCGCTGTTAGCACGGAACACGAGCGTCGCCAGATTGCTGTATTACAACTCATCGCCGCTTACCGCAACCGCGGTCATCAAAAAGCCAAACTTGATCCATTAGGTCTTGCGAAACGAGAAGAAGTTCCAGACCTGGATTTGTCTGCCCACGGTTTAACGAAGTCTGATTTAGATACGGTTTTCAATACGGGTAACCTTGCCATTGGTAAAGCGGAAGCGACATTGTCTGAAATGGTTGAGGCAATGGAGGCAACCTACTGTGGATCAATTGGTGCAGAGTATATGCACATTGTTGACACTAAGGAAAAACGCTGGATTCAGCAACGTTTAGAGGGTGCGCGCGGTAAATTCAACTTCAGCGCTGATCAGAAAAAAGGCTTTCTGGAGCGTTTAACGGCTGCTGAAGGTCTGGAAAAGTATCTGGGTAATAAATTTGTTGGCGCGAAGCGTTTTGGTGTTGAAGGCGGTGAGTCCTTTATTCCAATGGTCAACGAAATCATTCAGCGTGCAGGTAGTGTAGGCTGTAAAGAAGTTGTGATCGGGATGCCACACCGTGGTCGTCTTAACCTGCTTGTCAACATTATGGGTAAAAACCCTGCCGACCTTTTTGGTGAGTTTGAAGGCAAAAGCCTGCACAAAAAAGGTTCTGGCGATGTGAAGTATCATCAGGGCTTCTCTTCAAATGTGATGACATCTGGCGGTGAAGTGCATTTGGCACTGGCATTTAACCCATCGCACCTTGAGATTGTGGGACCTGTGGTTGAAGGTTCGGTGCGTGCGCGTCAGGTTCGCCGTAAGGATATCGGTGGTGATGATGTTTTACCATTGATTGTTCATGGTGATGCGGCGTTTGCAGGTCAGGGTGTGAACATGGAAACTTTCCAGATGTCGCAGACTCGTGGCTATACGGTTGGTGGTACTGTTCATATTATTGTGAACAACCAGGTTGGTTTTACCACTTCTGATCCACGTGATGCCCGTTCTACCGAATACTGTACTGATGTTGCAAAAATGATTCAGGCACCGATCTTCCATGTCAATGGGGATGATCCTGAAGCTGTAATTTTTGCGACTCAAATCGCCCATGACTTCCGTCATGAGTTCCGTAAAGATGTTGTAATTGATCTGTTCTGTTATCGCCGCCGTGGTCATAATGAAGCGGATGAACCATCCGCAACACAGCCATTGATGTATCAGATCATTAATAAAAAAGCCACCACGCGTACACTTTATGCTGATCAGTTGGTTCAACAGCAAATTCTTGATCGTGCAAGTGCGGACCGAATGGTTGAAGATTACCGCGCTGACCTTGAAGCGGGCAACCATGTGGCGAACGCGTTGGTGACTGAGCCGAACAAGAAAATGTTTGTTGATTGGTCTCCTTATCTGGGCCATGAATATACTGATATTTGGGATACCACAGTCAGTATTGACCGCTTAAAAGAGCTTGGCAGAATCATGAATACATTACCTGAAGGTTTTGTATTGCAGCGTCAGGTCCAGAAAGTGATTGATGACCGTTTGAAAATGCAAACAGGTGAAATGCCACTCAACTGGGGTGCTGCTGAGGTTCTAGCTTATGCAACCTTGCTGGATGATGGCTTCCTTGTGCGTATCACGGGTGAAGACGTGGGGCGTGGTACATTCTCACACCGTCATGCCAAACTGCATAATCAGGCGGATGGTTCGGTTTATATCCCACTTTGTCACATTAAGGAAAACCAGCCACGTACAGCGGTTTATGATTCTTTATTGTCAGAAGAGGCGGTGCTTGCATTTGAGTATGGTTACTCAACCACCTTGCCAAAAAGCCTGATTGTTTGGGAAGCCCAGTTTGGTGACTTCGCAAACTGTGCACAGGTTGTGATTGACCAGTTTATCGCTTCGGGTGAAACCAAGTGGGAACGTGTCTGTGGTCTTACCATGTTGTTGCCACACGGTTATGAAGGTCAGGGTCCAGAGCATTCATCTGCACGTTTGGAGCGTTTCCTACAGCTGTGTGCTGAAGACAACATGCAGGTGATGACACCGACAACTCCAGCGCAGATTTTCCATGCGTTACGCCGTCAGGCTGTTCGTCCTATCCGTAAGCCAATGATCGTAATGTCACCAAAGTCGTTATTACGTCATAAGCTTGCGACTTCAACTTTGGAAGAGTTGGCAAACGGTTCATTCCAGACCGTGATTGATGAAATTGATCAAGTCAACAAGACTGATGTGACCCGTCTGGTGCTGTGTGGTGGTAAGGTTTATTACGATTTACTCGAAAAACGTCGTGAGCTTGGTTTAAACCATATTGCGATTGTTCGTATCGAACAGTTGTATCCATATCCAGAACAGCGTTTAGCTGAAGTCATGGCTCAGTATCCAAACATCGAGGAACTTGTCTGGGCACAGGAAGAACCGAAGAATCAGGGCGCTTGGTTATTTATTGTTCCTCGTCTATATGAAGATGTTCTTAAATCTGGTAAACAAATTCGCATTAGCTATGCAGGTCGTGAAGCATCTGCCGCACCTGCCTGTGGCTCACCATACTTGCATGCAAAACAACAAGCTCAGCTCGTCAATGACGCACTGGCAATTGAAGCTGAACAATCAGGAGATTCTAAATAATGGCAACCGAAATTAAAGCACCGGTATTTCCAGAGTCAGTTGCTGACGGTACGATTGCAACCTGGCACAAGAAAGTAGGTGAACCTGTATCACGTGATGAAGTGATCTGTGACATTGAAACCGATAAAGTTGTTTTAGAAGTGGTTGCTCCAGCTGACGGTAGTTTAGTTGCAATCATCAAAAATGAAGGGGACACCGTTTTATCTGACGAAGTGATCGCACAGTTTGAAGCGGGTGCTGTTTCTGGTGCTGCCGATACTCAGGCAGTGCAAAGTGCAGCACCTGCTCAGGTAGAGCAAGCTGCCGCAAATACTCAAGCGGGTGCAGCGCCAGTTGTTCCCGTGCAGGATCAGGCTCCTGCTGTTCGTAAGGCATTGTCTGAAACAGGCATCAATGCCGCTGATGTACAGGGTACAGGTCGTGGTGGCCGCATCACCAAAGAAGATGTTGCAAGCCATCAGGCTAAACCAGCTGCATCAGTTCAGCCATTAAGCGTGGCGGTAGGCGAGCGTATCGAAAAACGTGTTCCAATGACACGTTTGCGTAAGCGTGTTGCTGAGCGTTTATTGGCGGCTACCCAGCAAACGGCGATGTTGACGACATTCAACGAAGTCAACATGAAGCCAATCATGGAAATGCGCAAGCAATATAAAGATGCTTTTGAAAAGCGTCATGGTGCGCGTTTAGGCTTTATGTCTTTCTTTGTTAAGGCTGCAACTGAAGCATTAAAACGCTACCCAGCGGTTAATGCATCGATTGATGGTGATGACATTGTTTATCACGGTTTCTACGACATTGGTGTAGCGGTTTCTTCTGACCGTGGTCTGGTTGTGCCAATTCTCCGTGATACTGACCGTATGAACTATGCCGAAGTTGAGAATGGCATTGCTGGTTATGCTGCGAAAGCGCGTGAAGGCAAGTTGTCAATTGAAGAAATGACTGGTGGTACATTCACCATTACCAATGGTGGTACGTTCGGTTCATTGCTTTCAACTCCTATTTTAAACCAGCCACAAACTGCGATTTTGGGTATGCATAAAATCCAGGAACGTCCTATGGCGGTGAATGGTCAAGTTGAAATCTTGCCAATGATGTATTTAGCACTTTCTTATGACCACCGTTTAATCGATGGTAAAGAAGCTGTCGGTTTCTTGGTGACGATCAAGGAATTGTTGGAAGAACCAGCTAAACTCATTCTTGACCTTTAATACTAGAAATATATCTCCCATATAAAGTGATCCTTTATATGGGACTTTGGAGATAAAAATGTCTCAACAGTTTGATCTTGTTGTTATTGGCGGTGGACCTGGTGGTTATGAGGCAGCGATCCGTGCTGCACAACTTGGTTTCAAAGTCGCTTGTATCGAAAAACGTATCCACAACGGTAAGCCATCTTTAGGTGGTACCTGTCTAAATGTGGGCTGTATCCCATCTAAAGCACTGCTTGACTCTTCCCACCGCTATGAAGCAACCGTTCACGAACTTGCTGAACATGGTATCACCACAGGTGAAGTTAAATTTGATCTAGACACTTTGTTGGCACGTAAAGACAAAGTTGTAGATCAATTGACTGGTGGTGTTGCTCAATTACTGAAAGGTAATGGCATCGAGTGGTTACAAGGTACTGGTAAATTACTTGCAGGTAAAAAAGTAGAATTCACACCATTTGAAGGTGAAGTACAGGTTTTAGAACCAAAGTATGTCATCCTTGCAACGGGTTCTGTACCTGTCAATATTCCTGTCGCTCCTGTTGATGAAGACTTAATTGTTGATTCGACTGGCGCGTTGAAATTCGCAGAAGTTCCTAAACGTCTTGGTGTGATCGGTGCAGGTGTGATCGGTCTAGAGCTTGGGTCAGTATGGCGCCGTCTTGGTTCAGAAGTTGTTGTGTTTGAAGCATTAGATGCTTTCTTACCAATGGCGGACAAAGCATTGGCGAAAGAATATCAAAAAATCTTGAAGAAACAAGGTTTGGATATCCGTATCGGTGCCAAAGTTTCTGGTGCTGAAACCAATGGTCGCGAAGTAACGGTTAAATATAACCAGGCTGGCGAAGACAAAGAACAGGTTTTTGACAAGTTAATCGTTTGTGTCGGCCGTAAAGCCTATGCAGAAGGTTTATTGGCAGAAGATTCAGGCATTAAACTGACTGAGCGTGGTTTGGTTGATGTTAATGATCAGTGCCAAACATCTGTTGAAGGTGTTTACGCGATTGGTGATTTGGTACGCGGTCCAATGCTTGCCCATAAAGCAATGGAAGAGGGCGTAATGGCGGTTGAGCGTATCCACGGTCATGCTGCTCAAGTGAACTATGACACCATCATCAGCGTTATTTACACGCATCCAGAAGCAGCTTGGGTGGGCTTAACTGAAGAGCAAGCCAAAGAAAAAGGCCATGAAGTGAAAGCAGGTCAATTCCCGTTTGCGGTGAATGGTCGTGCATTGGCGGCTGGTGATACGGCTGGTTTTGTGAAATTCGTTGCCGATGCAAAAACAGATCGTCTTTTAGGTATGCACGTTGTGGGTCCTAATGCGTCTGACATCGTACATCAAGGCATGATTGCACTTGAGTTTGTTTCTTCTGTGGAAGACCTGCAATTAATGACTTTTGGTCATCCAACATTCTCTGAAGTTGTACATGAAGCGGCGCTTTCTGTTGATGGTCGTGCAATCCACGCCATTCAACGTAAGCGTAAGTAAACAAAAAGTGTGGTTCGCCACACTTTTTTAAATGATGGTGATTGGCTTTATAAGGCAATCATTTACTCAATATGTAGCAGTTTGGTTTTAAGAATATTCAGGCTGTATCACAATAAACAACATAGTAGGTAACTAAATGAACTTACATGAGTATCAAGCTAAAGCGTTATTAAAAAAATATGGCATGCCAGTACAAGAAGGTATTTTGGCAACAAATGCAGATGAGGCAGTTGCTGCATTTGAACAGCTTGGTGGTAAATTCGCTGTAATGAAAGCGCAGGTTCATGCAGGTGGCCGTGGTAAGGCTGGCGGTGTTAAAGTTGCGAAATCTAAAGAAGATGTTATCGAATTTGCAAACAACATCATTGGTACTCGTCTTGTAACGTATCAAACAGATGCAAATGGCCAGCCAGTAAACAGCATTATCGTTGCTGAAGATGTTTACCCTGTTGAACGTGAGCTTTATCTGGGTGCGGTTGTAGACCGTTCTAGCCGTCGTATTACTTTCATGGCTTCTACCGAAGGTGGTGTAGAAATCGAGAAAGTTGCAGAAGAAACACCAGAAAAAATTATCAAGGTTGAAGTTGATCCACTCGTTGGCTTACAACCATTCCAGGCACGTGAAGTTGCGTTTGCTTTAGGTTTGAAAGACAAGCAAATCGGTCAATTTGTAAAAATCATGTCTGCTGCTTACCAGGCATTCGTAGAAAATGATTTTGCATTATTTGAAATCAATCCACTTTCAGTTCGTGAAAATGGCGAGATTTTATGTGTAGATGCGAAAGTCGGTATCGACTCTAATGCGCTTTACCGTTTACCAGAAGTTGCTGCTTTACGTGACAAATCGCAAGAGAATGAGCGTGAATTAAAAGCATCTGAATTTGACCTTAACTATGTTGCTTTAGAAGGTAACATCGGTTGTATGGTGAACGGTGCTGGCCTTGCAATGGCAACCATGGATATCATCAAACTTTATGGTGGTCAGCCTGCAAACTTCCTTGACGTTGGTGGCGGTGCAACCAAAGAACGCGTAATCGAAGCGTTCAAAATCATCCTTGCTGATACGTCTGTACAAGGTGTTTTAATTAACATCTTCGGTGGTATCGTACGTTGTGACATGATTGCTGAAGCGATTATTGCAGCGGTTCAGGAAGTAAACGTAACTGTACCAGTTGTTGTTCGTTTAGAAGGGAACAACGCTGAGTTAGGTGCGAAATTACTTGATGAATCTGGTTTGAAATTAATTTCTGCGAATGGTTTATCTGATGCCGCAGAAAAAGTTGTAGCTGCAGTTAAGGCGTAAGGGGAGTATCAATCATGAGCGTATTAATTAATAAAGACACTAAAGTATTGGTACAGGGTTTTACTGGTAAAAACGGTACTTTCCACTCTGCACAAGCTTTGGATTACGGTACAAAAGTTGTGGGGGGTGTGACTCCAGGGAAAGGTGGTACAACTCACCTTGACTTGCCAGTATTTAACACTATGAAAGATGCTGTACGTGAAACAAATGCTGATGCATCTGTCATCTATGTACCAGCGCCATTTGTTTTAGACTCTATCGTTGAAGCGGTTGATTCAGGTGTTGGCCTAATCGTTGTGATCACTGAAGGTGTTCCAACCATCGACATGCTAAAAGCAAAACGCTACTTGGAAACGAATGGTAACGGTACTCGTTTAGTTGGTCCTAACTGTCCAGGCGTGATCACTCCAGGTGAATGTAAGATCGGTATTATGCCTGGTCACATCCACCAACCAGGTCGTATTGGTATCATCTCACGTTCAGGTACATTGACTTACGAAGCTGTTGCTCAAACAACCAAGCTTGGTTTAGGTCAGTCTACTTGTATCGGTATTGGTGGTGATCCAATCCCAGGTATGAACCAGATCGAAGCGCTTCAATTGTTCCAGGATGATCCAGACACTGATGCAATCATCATGATCGGTGAGATTGGTGGTACAGCAGAAGAAGAAGCTGCTGAATTCATCAAATCTAACGTGACTAAACCTGTTGTAGGTTACATCGCGGGTGTAACTGCGCCTAAAGGTAAGCGTATGGGTCACGCGGGTGCGATCATTTCTGGTGGTAAAGGTACTGCTGAAGAGAAATTCGCTGCATTTGAACGCGCGGGAATGGCGTATACGCGTAGCCCTGCGGAGCTTGGTTCAACCATGCTACAAGTTTTAAAAGAGAAAGGTTTGGCGTAATACGTTAGATTTTAATCTTTAAAAAACCCCAATGGAGTCATTGGGGTTTTTATTGGGAATACTATTGGTGTACCCAAATTCCCGAACGTTGAACAAAGTAAGTATAGTATCTTTCAGTCTCAAAATTATATACTGTTGCTGTATAAGGGGCTCCTCCGTTTTCTGGATCAAATGATGAATTATCATCCCAAGGCTTACCAATTAAACGCATTCCTTTTGCTGAGTCAGCATCCTGATATTTCAATACATTAATAGCCCATCCCCAATTAAAATTATAATTATCATAATCTTCCATATCAGACGTGATATGATAATTCTGTTGATACCAAGCTATATTAGCTAGAGCTTCTTTATTATTTGCTTCCTTAAACTGATATAAAGGTTGTACTCTTGCAATACTAAACAATATTCCATCATTATTTACTATCATTTCATATTGTTGTAGTTGGTCGATTCTTTTCCAATGTGGTTGTGAGTAAGGTTCATATTGATTTGATACATTATTATATTCATCTAAGATGCCTATCCCTACCACCCAGATTGGATGATTTGGAGTAACTAATAGATTATATGTGTCATTTTCATATTTATCTAATTGGACAATTTTTACTATTTTATTATTAATATCTCTTCCATAAAACTTATCCGCCTGTAATAACCATAAGGGTTGTTTATTATGTTGAAAGGTTGATACGACAGGTGTGTAACCAATTTCCCCTTCATTTGATTCAGGTTTAGATAACACCATATCCCCAACTTTAATCTCTTGAATTGGAATTAAGCCTTGTTCTGTATGAACGAGCGTCCCTGCACAAAAGCCATGTGTACTCATTTTTATTCCTTATTTTGTATAAAAAAAGAGCCTTATGGCTAAGACTCTTTTTAGATCAACAACACTTACTCCGCTTTTGGTTTCAACCCTTGAGTTAAACCATTAATATCACCACCTTGTAAACCAAGTTCATTCATTAAGCTATCAATTAACGGGGCTTGTGAACGGTAGCGTAGGGCGCTATTCACAACCTGATCAGACAAAGAGGTTTGGGTATTTTCAACTGTTTCACCTGATACAGAACCACCTGCAAAACCATTTAAACCATTCACCTGTAAAATCTTGATGTCATCAATATTTTCCATTGGTTTAACGCTTTCACGAATGATTTCAGGTAAGTGTTTGAGCAATGCCAAACGAATTTGCATTTCCACCTGTTCAGCAGAAAGGGTATTGGCCGCCTCATTCACTGCACGGGCACCCTCTGCATCGACTTGATATTGTTTCTCCAACGCCTGAGCAAGCAGGATTTTGGCATCCGCTTCACCTTTGGCTTTTAAACGTACTTTTTCAGCCTCGGCTTCTGCACCAATTCGTATTGCCTCAGCTTCATCAGCAGCCGCTTTTTTACCTGCATCGGCAGCAACGGTAATGGCAATTGCTTCTTTTTCAGCGGTTTGTTTAGCAGCAACCAGTTCCACCGCTTTTTGACGTTCCGCACGTTGTGTTTCACGCACAGTCACAACTTCTTCCTCGGCTTTTACTGCTTCGGCACGGGCTTTATCTGCTTGGGCTTTGGCTTCTGATTCAGCGCGGGACTTTTCTGCAATCGCAATGGCACGATCCTGCTCTGCAAGTTCAATGGTTTTCTTCTGCTCAACCTGAGCTTTTTGAATGAGCTGAGCTTTCTGGATGTTTTCATTTTCAACATCACGTGCGGAAGCAATCCGTTTCAGTTCAACTTCACGTTCAGCAGCAATACGGGCTTCTTCTGCTTCACGTTTTTTAGCCGCTTCCTGCGCTGCAATTTCAGCACTTTGTTCAGCTTTACGAATTGAAATTTCACGTTCCTGTTGTAGCTTGGCATATTCCTCTTCACGAGAAATTTGTAGTCTTGCCTGTTCAGCTTGCAGATTCTTCGCACGAATCGCCAAGTCAGCATCCTGTTCAATGTCGTTACGTTTTTTACGGCGGTCTTCAATGGTTTCGGTCAGCTTGGTTAAACCTTCCGCATCAAAGGCATTTTGTGGGTTAAAGAATTTAAAGCTGGTTTGATCTAAACCAGTCAATGACACCGTTTCAAGTTCCAGACCATTTTTAGACAAATCTTCTGACACGACCTGTTGAACTTTTTGCACAAAGTCCACACGCTTTTCATGTAGTTCTTCCATTGCCATTTCAGCGGCAACGGCACGTAGGGAGTCAACAAACTTACCTTCAACCAAGTCTTTCAACTCTTGGGGTGACATGGTTTTACGACCCAGCGTTTGTGCCGCAGTTGCAATGGATTCACCTGTTGGTTTTACCCGAACATAGAATTCAGCCATGACATCCACCCGCATACGATCACGGGTAATCAGCGCCTGGTCAGCAGCACGTTTGACTTCCAGACGCAAGGTGTTCATGTTTACAGGAATAATTTCATGCAATACAGGCAGAACAATTGCCCCGCCATTTAAAATCACTTTCTCCCCACCAAAACCCGTACGTACAAAAGACACTTCCTTGCTGGAACGTGTGTACAGGCGAGCAATAATAATCCCTATAAAAATCAGTGCCGCAAAAATAACACCTGTAATAATTAAAATTTCAGTCAATGCTGAATTAAACATTTAAATGCCCTCGTATCATCAATATAAAAATTAAATCGAAATTGCCTGAAAACCAATCTTGGTTCTCTGCGTCAAAATAACCTCTTGTCCTTGCTGAAAAACAATGTCGAGTTCTGGCTCAACCAAAACATAATGGGTTTGACCAAATTGGTCTTTCACTTTGGCCTGTGCAGGGGAGTTGGGTTTGGCATCCCCTAAAATGATTTGGGCTGTCCTGCCAATCAAGTCTTCACTATAAATAACCGTGGTTTCATCTTTGGGAATAATCCTGGCGATGAGTGCAGCACTGATACGCACCACAGGCATACACAGAAACACACAGGCAGGTGCAATAATCCATGCAGACAGGTAATGTTCGGTTAGGTGGAAGAAGATATCCTGAATGATCAGGCCCGTTAGTGCATATACAGTTAAGAAAATAATGAGCCAGATCAGTAAGGGAACCTTGCCTAAATACAGCCATTCCAATAACTGGGTAAAGAGATTCTCTGGATGATCCACTCCGACATCGGCATGGTCTACATCGGTGAGGCTATCTGGTAAAAACTGTTCGAGAAAACTTGAGCTACCCCCAAACAGCAGCAAGATGAATTCAAGTACGCCAATAAACAGGCATAGCATTAACGAAATGCTAAAAACAATATTTGAAGGATGTGTTAATAAATCCCATATCATCACTATTACTCTTATTTCTTGTGGAGATAATTAATAAAATTTTTATAAAAATAAATCAGTTATAAGAGTAAATGTAATGAGTATTAAATTCAACCTAAATTCATGCCAATTCAGCCTTATTGGGATTATTTCACTGTGGAGTATATTCCTGTAAAAAGGTAGGATTTTTTAGGCGAAAAAAAACGCAATGATTGGGGTTGTCATTGCGTTGAACAACGAATCTGTTAAAAAACAGTTCCGATGAAAAGGAGAAATGTCATAAGATTAGTTTTCTCTAATCTACGTAGCTATAATATAAAAAAACTTGACTAAGTTCATAGGTATTCATGTTACCTACTGTTAATAGATGTTAATAAGTGACGAAAAATGTTAGTTGTGAATTTTATTGGGTAGTTCTTAAATTAGACTTAAATCAGTGAGTTAATTAAAAAAGCCCAGAAATATGGGCTTTTTTATGGTAAAAGTAACGTAAATTAAAATTTAAATAAACCCAAGCCCGCTTTTACTTCATCCAAAGTTTGTTGGGTAATGTCACGGCATTTGTCAGTACCTTGCTTGAGTATGTCCATGATGTAGTCAGGGTCTTTTTCCAGTTCTGCACGACGTTCACGAATAGGAGTAATCAATTCTTTCAACACACCCTCTAAACGTTTTTTAACTGTTCCATCACCCAAACCGCCACGACGGTAATGCGCCTTGAGTTCCTCAACCTCTTCCTTGTTTGGATCAAAGGCATCTAGATAGGTAAATACAATATTACCCTCAACCTGACCTGGATCTTCAATACGCAAGTGATTTGGGTCGGTATACATGGCATTGACCGCTTTCTTGATGTCTTTATCTGAAGCATTTAAGACAATGGTGTTGCCCAATGACTTAGACATTTTGGCCTTGCCATCAAAACCTGGCAAACGTCCCATATTGGATAACAGCGCCTTACATTCAGGTAATAAATCCTGTCCGATTTGACGGTTGATACGGCGCACGATTTCATTGGTTTGTTCAATCATTGGAATCTGGTCTTCACCCACAGGCACCACAGTTGCCTTGAATGCGGTGATGTCTGCCGCCTGAGCCACTGGATAGCATAGGAACCCTGCTGGAATGTCACGTTCAAAACCACGCATCTGGATTTCTGACTTGATCGTTGGATTACGTTCCAGACGTGCCACAGTGACAAAGTTAAGGTAAAGCATGGTGAGTTCGTTCAGGGCAGGCAAACAGGACTGCACACAAATGGTTGTTTTGGTTGGATCAATACCCACCGCCAGATAATCGAGAGCCACTTGTAGGATATTGTTGCGAACTTTATCTGGATTATCGGCATTGTCAGTCAGGGCCTGTGCATCGGCCAGTAAAAGATGCTGATGATGGCTGTCCTGTAGGCCTACACGAGAGCGTAATGAACCAACAAAGTGTCCAAGATGAAGTTGTCCAGTAGGGCGGTCGCCTGTCAAAATTATTGGACGTTGATCAGCATTACTCATGATATGTTCCAAGATTCAGTCATTTGATAAATATTTAATGCAGCATATTGTACGGTATATTGCGGGAATAGGGGTAGGGTCTGTTGCCATTTCAGCCATGTCTTGCGTTATAGGCTAAAACAACATAAACAAGGCATGAAACGCAGGCAATGGCGACCCCCTTGTCAAGTTTCATAACACAGTTTATGGAAGTTTTAGCCATAACCCTACGGGACAGGGACATTTTTTGCCGCTACTGCGTTATACCTTACTCATTTAGAATCACTAAATTTCGTAAGTCATGCCTTGTACCATCTAAAAAATGTCCTCTGTCGCAATGAGAGCTGAATAGCTCGCAAGGTGAAATGTCAACAGACCCTAGTCTCTGTAAAACAGACCTACAAAAAATACGCAAAGAATTTTCAATAGATAAATATAAAAATGGCTTTAATCCACTTTACAATAGCTGCATAAATACAAACTAGGATATAAAAATGGCGAGTGGTTTATTATTACTGCTGGATGATATTGCGACAGTTTTAGATGATGTTGCCGTGATGAGCAAAATGGCAGCCAAAAAAACTGCTGGGGTATTGGGGGATGACCTTGCGTTGAATGCCCAGCAAGTGAGTGGTGTGCGTTCTGACCGTGAATTACCAGTGGTCTGGAGTGTCGCCAAAGGCTCTTTTGTGAATAAGTTGATTCTTGTTCCACTGGCACTTTTAATCAGTGTGGTTGCGCCCTGGTTGATTAATCCATTGCTGATGATTGGTGGCCTATTCCTGTGTTATGAGGGTGTAGAAAAAGTTGTGCATATGCTGCACCACAAAAAAGCCAAGACAGCCGAAGAAGCGAGTGAAAACCTGCAACAGGTTGAAGTTGATCTGGTCAAGTTTGAAAAAGAAAAAGTGAAAGGCGCGATTCGTACTGATTTTATTTTATCCGCTGAAATTGTGGTAATTTCGTTAGGTACAGTTGCAACAGCAGCATTTATGACTAAAGTGACTGTATTAAGCATTATTGCCATTGTGATGACCATTGGCGTATATGGCTTTGTTGCCATGATCGTCAAGATTGATGATCTAGGGTTATATTTAACCCAACAGGCATCTGAATTTAAAAATAAGATTGGGCGTGGTTTGCTGGCCTTTGCCCCTGTGTTGATGAAAACACTCTCCATTGTTGGAACGGTTGCAATGTTCTTGGTTGGTGGTGGCATTATTAGCCATACCATTCCATTGCTGCATCATTTTACTGAAGAAACGGTAGACCATTTGGAACTGATTCCAAGCGTTGGTTCAATTATTGGCGCCTTGACACCGACCTTGATTAATTTGGGTATTGGTCTGGTTGCAGGTGCCATTGTATTGATCATTGTTGGGTTGATTCAGAAAGTGTGGTCAAAGGCTTCCGCTTAAATCTTGGACAATATAATCATGTGAGGTCACTATGCGCTGGAAAGGTCGTCGAATCAGTACCAATGTTGAAGACCGTCGTGGTGGTGGGGCAAAAGCAGGCGGCATCAGTATACTAGGGCTTATTGTTGCTTTTGTTGCATGGAAGTTTTTTGGGGTTGACCCCCAACAGGCTTATCAGGCGACCCAGGCTGTGACCAGTGCGCAATCCTCACAGGGCAGTGCGCCACAAAGCCTGACTGCCGACCAGAAAGAAGCCAGCGATTTTGTCGGAACTATTCTGGCAGATACAGAAGATACCTGGACTCCTATCTTTCAACAGTTAGGCATGTCCTATAAACCACCAAGATTAGTGTTGTTTAATGGTGTGGTGCGCTCTGGTTGCGGCACGGCCCAGGCTGCAATGGGACCGTTTTATTGTCCAACAGATCAAAAAGTCTATATTGATACCTCATTCTTTAAAGAAATGCGCCAGCAAATGGGAATCTCTGGAGAACAGAACCAAACAGAATTTTCCCGTCAGGATCAGGCGGGTGACTTTGCTCAGGCCTATGTGATTGCACATGAGGTTGGTCATCATATTCAAAATCTGTTGGGCATTTCCTCTCAGGTGCAGCAGGCACGTTCACAAATGAGTCAGACACAGGGCAATCAGCTTTCAGTACGTTTGGAATTGCAGGCGGATTGTTTTGCAGGAATCTGGGCACATCAGAACCAGCAGCGTACACAATTTCTGGAGCAGGGTGATATCGAGGAAGCGATGGATGCTGCCCAAAAGATTGGTGATGACTATTTGCAGAAACGTGCCACAGGACAGGTTGTTCCTGATAGTTTCACACATGGTACCAGTGAGCAGCGTATGCATTGGTTCCAGTTGGGACTGAAATCGGGTGATATCAATCAGTGTGATACCTTTAAGTAACTTAAAGATATTTTATCCTTATTTGAAAAGATAGATTGTGAATGAATGGGTTTGGGTCATTGTTAGAGACTTTAGGCAAGTGTGTTGATATGTTTGTATTGTGATATGAATAAAATGAAAAACTTATAGATAAAATCCTTTCAAAATTCAGTTATTATGACTGACTTGGCAGCTTGAAATACATTATTGAATTTAAGTTATAAATTTTGAACGAGATACTTTCGTGTATGCGATTGATATAAATAAAGAGGTGTTATGGGCAATTTCTTTCTTCTGCAAGCATTAACCGTTATTTTTGCACTTTCCATCGCCACCACCATTTTTAATAAACGAATACTTGGCTTTCCACAGGCGATAGGTGTACCGATTGTTTCGGCAATTTTCGTTTTTATCTTGCAATGGGGTGCAAGCTTACTCAATGGTAACCAGTTTATTACCATTAATATTCACAATATTGAATCTGCTGTCCGTGAAATTGATTTTTATGACTTTTTAATCAATGGTGTCATTTGTTTCATTCTAACCTCCTCTGCATTAAAGTTTAAGATTTCTGATTTACGCAACTACTGGAAGCCAATTGGTATTCTGGCAACAATCGCCCTGGTATTGTGTGCTGGATTTTATGCTGGATTACTGTATTTATTTCAATGGGCTGTTGGATATCCAGTACCAATTGAAGTTTTATTATTATTAGGTGCGGCTTTAGGTGCAACTGACCCAATTGGTGTTAAGGGGGTGTTAAGTTCGATTAAAGCACCGCATCACTTAATGGTAAAATTGGAAGGTGAATCTCTATTTAATGATGCGATGTGTATTGCATTATTCATGACCTTATTAAAAGTTCTACAAGGTGCTCATTTTTCACTGATTTCAACAATTGAAACCTTGTTATATGAAATTTTTGTAGCGGTTATTATTGGTTTTGGCTTTGGTTTGGCAATCTTGCGTTTATTACGTGGTAAACATGAGATGGAGTCACTCATTTTAACCACTGCATTATTGGCTAGTGGTTCATATCTGGTGGCTTTATTTGCCCATGCCTCAGCTCCGATCGCCTGTGTTATTGGTGGCTTGATCGTCGGTAATAAATGGCAGGAATTTAGGGAAGAGCAGGAGATTCAGGAAGTTAATCATTTTTGGCATACCGTTGAAGGGATTATTAACTCTTTCCTGTTTACCCTAATTGGTTTGGAGTTGTTTATTCTGGATTTAAGTGCCAATTTAATTATTGGTGGTATTATTGCCTTTTTAATCCTGCATTTATCTCGTTTTGCAGCAAACTTTTCAGCTTTCGCATTATTCCCATCTTTCCGCAAAAAAAGCTACAACGGCAGTTTAACCATTCTCTCATGGGGTGGGGTACGTGGTGGGATCTCCCTGGCATTAATCCTTGCTGTTGCAAATGTTCCTCAGTTGAGTCCCTATAGTAGTATCCTGATTGGTTATACCTTTATTAGTGTACTGCTTTCAGGTGTTGTTTGTGGGTTGGGTTTACCAGCTGTAATGAATGCATTTTATTTTAATCCAAATGAAGAAACTCAAGGACTTAAAGGTGTTTATCAACGCCTATGTAATAAGATGAACCGCCGTGGGTTTAAATATATTGTGGGTGAGGATGCCTTGGGTCGGGAAACATTGACGATTTATAATCCTGAGATTTTACTGGATAAAAAATCGGATGATGGTGTCGCAACTGTACATCATCCAAATAAACGTGAAGAAGTGAAACGTTTAGAAAATCCTGATAATTTTTAATATTATATTCTCTGTTGAGTAAATGTCATTATGTATGTTTGCTCATTATATCTTTAAATTAAGCATCCATTTAATTGGGTGCTTTTTTAATTTGATTTAATACTGTTTTTATTACTATTGCTGTATAAATGTAACTAAAAAAAATAAATAATAATTTGGATAATAAAAAAATTATTAAAAAACATTAAATTAAATCTCATTTTTTGTAATGTGTTTTTTGCACATTATTTTGATTTTGTGTGATGTATTTAACATTTTTTTGAATTGTTTTAGAGTGGAGTTGATAACTCTATCACAAGCAAAAACAGAATAACTCAAACCAAAACTCAATAAAATGATTGATAAACGGTTGAAAACAAATAAATTATAATGAGGAATAATATCATGTCTGAGATACAAATTATTTCCAAGGAAAACCATAAAACGCTTTTAAATACAACGGATAACATTACTAAACTATCCTCGTCTGAACCAGTCGTTGTATTACTAAAAGTAGAGATTAACGATATCGCTCAAGTAAAAAGAGATGGTTTAAACGCGGTTGTACTATTAAAAAATGGAGAAATTATTGTTATTCAAAATTTCTTTGATAATGGTGGAGCAACGGAAAATAGTCTTGTACTTCAGGGTGACGATAACCAATTATTATGGGCCCAGTTTAAGGATTTAGAAAATGAGGCCGATGCGGATGCTGACGCAGATGCCGACGCGGATGCAGATGCAGACTCCGATGTGGCGGCAGATAATTTTGATGATGAAAATGCGGTTTTTCTAGAAGAACTTCCAGCGATTGTGCCTGCTTTGGCTGAGTCTGCGGTATTGCAACCAATAGCAGCCGTAGCACCAGCATTGACAGGTGCCGCAGCATCGGCGGGGTTAAGTTCCGCTGCATTGTGGGGAGGGGCACTGGTTGCGGGTGGTGCGATTGCCGCCGCTGGTGGAGGTGGTTCGGGATCTAATAATAACAATGAAGCTGACACGACTCCTCCAGTCGCAAATATTACGATTGATGAAGCCACAGGTAAAGTTACGATTACATTTAGTGAGCCTGTGCAGGGATTTGATCCAAGTGATGTGGTGGTAACAGGCGGCACAATTACAGGCTTGACTCAACAACCTGACGGTAGCTGGACAGGTACCGTGGTTGCTAACGGAAATCCAGGGACCACTGGCAGTGTAACAGTCAGTATTCCAGATGGTAGTTTTACTGATCTAACAGGTAATGCTGGTATTGGTGATAGTGCAACAGCCACTGTCCCAACAAATGATAACGACTCCGATTCAGACAGCGACTCCGACTCAGACAGTGATTCAGATAGCGATTCCGACTCAGACAGTGATTCAGACTCTGACAGTGACTCAGATAGCGACTCTGATTCTGACAGTGATTCAGACTCAGATAGCGACTCTGACTCCGACAGCGACTCCGATTCTGATAGCGACTCCGACTCTGACAGCGACTCTGACTCAGACAGCGACTCCGATAGCGATTCAGATTCCGACAGTGATTCAGATTCCGACAGCGACTCTGACTCCGACAGTGATTCAGATTCCGACAGTGATTCAGATAGCGACTCCGACTCTGACTCCGATTCAGACAGCGACTCTGATTCCGACAGCGATTCTGACTCCGACAGCGACTCCGATTCTGACAGTGACTCCGACTCTGACAGTGACTCAGACTCAGATAGCGACAGCGATTCAGATTCCGACAGCGATTCCGACTCCGACAGCGATTCCGACTCTGACAGTGACTCCGATTCAGATAGCGACAGCGACTCCGATTCCGACAGTGATTCTGACTCAGACAGTGATTCTGACTCAGACAGTGACTCTGACTCAGACTCAGACAGTGACTCCGATTCAGATAGCGACAGTGATTCAGATTCCGACAGCGATTCCGATTCCGACAGTGACTCCGATTCAGACAGCGACTCTGATTCCGACAGTGACTCCGATTCTGACAGCGACTCCGATTCAGATAGCGACAGCGACTCTGACTCTGACAGTGACTCCGATTCCGACAGCGACTCTGACTCAGACAGCGATTCCGACTCTGACAGTGACTCCGATTCCGACAGCGACTCTGACTCAGACAGCGATTCCGACTCCGACAGTGACTCAGATTCAGATAGCGACAGCGACTCAGATTCAGATAGCGACAGTGATTCAGATTCCGACAGCGACTCCGATTCCGACAGCGACTCCGACTCCGACAGCGATTCAGATTCCGACAGTGACTCCGATTCTGATAGCGACTCAGATTCAGACAGCGACTCCGATTCCGACAGCGACTCCGACTCAGACAGCGACAGTGATTCAGATTCCGACAGTGACTCAGACTCTGACAGTGACTCAGACTCAGACAGTGATTCTGACTCAGACAGCGACTCCGACTCTGACAGTGACTCCGACTCCGACAGCGATTCAGATTCCGACAGCGATTCAGATTCCGACAGCGACTCCGATTCCGACAGTGATTCCGACTCTGACAGTGACAGTGACTCCGATTCAGACAGCGACTCTGACTCAGATAGCGACAGTGATTCAGACTCCGACTCTGACAGTGACTCCGATTCCGACAGCGACTCCGATTCAGATAGTGACTCCGATTCCGACAGCGACTCTGACTCAGACAGTGACTCTGACTCAGACAGCGATTCCGACTCAGATAGCGACTCCGATTCAGACAGCGACTCCGATTCTGACAGCGACTCTGACTCCGATTCCGATAGCGACTCAGATTCAGATAGCGACTCTGATTCCGACAGTGACTCCGATTCTGACTCCGATAGCGACAGCGACTCCGATTCTGATTCCGACAGTGACTCTGACTCAGACAGCGATTCCGATTCAGACAGTGATTCCGATTCAGACAGTGACTCCGACTCTGACAGTGACTCCGACTCTGACAGTGACTCCGACTCTGACAGTGACTCCGACTCTGACAGCGACTCAGATTCCGACAGCGACTCTGACTCAGACAGTGACTCCGACAGTGACTCTGATAGCGACAGCGATTCAGATTCCGATAGCGATTCCGACTCTGACAGTGACTCCGATTCAGACAGCGACAGCGACTCCGATTCTGATAGCGACTCTGATTCCGACAGCGATTCCGATTCTGACAGTGACTCCGATTCCGACAGTGACTCCGATTCTGACAGCGACTCCGACTCTGACAGCGACTCTGACTCAGACAGCGACTCCGATAGCGATTCAGATAGCGACAGTGATTCAGATTCCGACAGCGACTCTGACTCCGATAGCGATTCAGATAGCGACAGTGATTCAGATTCCGACAGCGACTCTGACTCAGACAGCGACTCAGATTCCGACAGTGATTCAGATTCCGACAGTGATTCAGATAGCGACTCCGACTCTGACTCAGATAGCGACAGCGATTCCGACTCAGATAGCGACTCTGACTCAGACAGCGATTCTGACTCCGACAGCGACTCCGACTCAGACAGCGACTCTGACAGCGATTCCGACTCAGATTCAGATTCAGACAGCGATTCAGATAGCGACAGTGATTCAGACTCCGACAGTGATTCGGACTCCGATAGCGACAGCGACTCCGACTCTGACAGTGATTCCGACTCCGACAGCGATTCCGATTCAGACAGCGACTCTGACTCTGACAGCGACTCCGACTCCGATTCCGACAGTGACTCAGACAGCGATTCAGATAGCGACAGTGATTCGGACTCCGATAGTGACTCCGATTCTGACAGTGACTCCGATTCAGACAGTGACTCTGATTCCGACTCAGATAGCGACAGCGACTCCGACAGCGATTCCGATTCAGACAGTGACTCTGATTCCGACTCAGATAGCGACAGCGACTCCGACAGCGATTCCGATTCAGACAGTGACTCCGACTCTGACAGTGACTCCGATTCAGACAGCGACTCCGATTCAGACAGCGACTCCGACTCTGACAGTGACTCCGACTCCGATTCCGACAGTGACTCAGACAGCGATTCAGATAGCGACAGTGATTCAGACTCCGACAGTGATTCCGACTCCGACAGCGATTCCGATTCAGACAGCGACTCTGACAGTGATACCGACTCCGACAGCGATTCCGATTCAGACAGCGACTCTGACTCTGACAGCGATTCAGACTCCGACAGTGATTCTGACTCTGACAGTGATTCAGATTCCGACTCCGACAGTGACTCAGACTCTGACAGTGACTCCGACAGCGATTCCGATTCTGACAGCGACTCCGATTCAGACAGTGACTCTGATTCCGACTCAGATAGCGACAGCGACTCCGACTCCGACAGTGATTCCGACTCCGACAGCGATTCCGATTCAGACAGCGACTCTGACAGTGACTCCGACTCTGACAGTGACTCCGATTCAGACAGCGACTCCGACTCTGACAGTGACTCCGACTCGGATTCCGACAGTGACTCCGACTCTGACAGCGATTCAGATTCCGACAGTGACTCCGACTCAGACAGCGACTCGGATTCCGACAGCGACTCGGATTCCGACAGCGACTCGGATTCCGACAGTGATTCAGACTCCGACAGTGACTCAGACTCCGACAGCGACTCTGACTCTGACAGCGACTCAGACTCAGATTCAGATAGCGACAGTGACTCTGACTCAGACAGCGACAGCGACTCTGACTCAGACAGTGACTCCGATTCTGACAGTGACTCCGATTCAGACAGTGACTCTGATTCCGACTCAGATAGCGACAGCGACTCCGACAGTGACTCTGACTCCGACAGTGACTCTGACTCCGACAGCGACAGTGACTCCGATTCCGACAGTGATTCAGACTCCGACAGTGACTCCGATTCAGATAGCGACAGCGACTCCGATTCCGACAGTGACTCAGATTCAGACAGCGACTCTGATTCCGACAGCGACTCCGATTCTGACAGTGACTCCGACAGCGATTCCGATTCCGACAGCGATTCCGATTCCGACTCTGACAGCGATTCCGACTCTGACAGCGATTCCGACTCAGATAGCGACAGTGACTCTGACAGCGATTCCGACTCAGATAGCGACAGTGACTCAGATAGCGATTCCGACTCAGATAGCGACAGTGACTCCGATTCTGACAGCGATTCCGACTCTGACAGCGATTCAGATTCCGACAGCGACTCCGACTCTGACAGCGACTCTGACTCAGATAGCGACAGTGACTCCGATTCTGATAGCGACTCCGACTCTGACAGCGACTCTGACTCAGATTCCGACAGTGATTCAGATTCCGACAGTGACTCCGATTCTGACAGTGACTCAGATTCTGACAGTGACTCAGATTCAGATAGCGACTCCGATTCCGACTCTGACTCAGACAGTGACTCCGATTCTGACAGTGACTCCGATTCAGACAGTGACTCTGATTCCGACTCAGATAGCGATTCCGACTCCGACTCAGACAGCGACAGTGATTCCGATTCTGACAGCGACTCCGATTCTGACAGCGACTCCGACTCCGACAGCGATTCAGATTCCGACAGTGACTCCGATTCCGACAGCGATTCCGATTCCGACAGTGACTCTGATTCTGACAGCGACTCCGATTCTGACAGCGACTCCGATTCTGACAGTGACTCTGACAGCGACTCCGATTCAGATAGCGATTCCGACTCTGACAGCGATTCCGACTCTGACAGCGATTCAGATTCCGACAGCGACTCCGATTCCGACAGTGACTCAGATTCAGACAGCGACTCTGATTCCGACAGCGACTCCGATTCTGACAGTGACTCCGACAGCGATTCCGATTCCGACAGCGATTCCGATTCCGACTCTGACAGCGATTCCGACTCTGACAGCGATTCCGACTCAGATAGCGACAGTGACTCTGACAGCGATTCCGACTCAGATAGCGATTCCGACTCAGATAGCGACAGTGACTCAGATAGCGATTCCGACTCAGATAGCGACAGTGACTCCGATTCTGACAGCGATTCCGACTCTGACAGCGATTCAGATTCCGACAGCGACTCCGACTCTGACAGCGACTCTGACTCAGATAGCGACAGTGACTCCGATTCTGATAGCGACTCCGACTCTGACAGCGACTCTGACTCAGATTCCGACAGTGATTCAGATTCCGACAGTGACTCCGATTCTGACAGTGACTCCGATTCCGACAGTGACTCCGATTCTGACAGCGACTCCGACTCTGACAGCGACTCTGACTCAGACAGTGACTCCGATTCTGACAGTGACTCCGATTCAGACAGTGACTCTGATTCCGACTCAGATAGCGATTCCGACTCCGACTCAGACAGCGACAGTGATTCCGATTCTGACAGCGACTCCGATTCTGACAGCGACTCCGATTCCGACAGTGACTCCGATAGCGACAGTGACTCCGATTCCGACAGCGATTCCGATTCCGACAGTGACTCTGATTCCGACAGCGACTCCGATTCTGACAGCGACTCCGATTCTGACAGTGACTCTGACAGCGACTCCGATTCAGATAGCGATTCCGACTCTGACAGCGATTCCGACTCTGACAGCGATTCAGATTCCGACAGCGACTCCGATTCCGACAGTGACTCAGATTCCGACAGCGACTCAGACTCAGATAGCGACAGCGACTCCGATTCTGACAGCGACTCAGACTCCGACAGCGACTCAGATTCTGACAGCGATTCCGATAGCGACAGCGACTCCGATTCAGACTCCGACAGTGACTCAGACTCCGACAGCGACTCTGACTCCGACAGCGATTCAGATTCCGACAGTGACTCCGACTCCGACAGTGACTCCGACTCCGACAGTGACTCCGACTCCGACAGCGACTCTGACTCTGACAGCGACTCAGACTCAGATTCAGATAGCGACAGTGACTCTGATTCAGACAGTGACTCCGACTCAGACAGCGATTCCGATTCAGATAGCGACTCCGATTCTGACAGCGACTCTGACTCCGACAGCGACTCTGACAGTGACTCCGATTCTGACAGCGACTCTGACTCCGACAGCGATTCCGACTCAGATAGCGACAGTGATTCAGATTCCGACAGCGACAGTGACTCCGACTCAGATAGCGACTCTGACTCAGACAGTGATTCAGACTCCGACAGTGACTCTGACTCAGACAGTGATTCAGACTCCGACAGCGATTCAGATTCCGACAGTGACTCCGACTCCGACAGTGACTCCGACTCCGACAGTGACTCCGACTCCGACAGCGACTCCGACTCTGACAGTGACTCAGACTCTGACAGTGACTCCGATTCAGACAGTGACTCCGATTCAGACAGCGACTCTGATTCTGACAGTGACTCCGATTCCGACAGCGACTCCGATTCTGACAGCGATTCCGATAGCGACAGCGACTCCGATTCCGACAGCGACTCAGATTCCGACAGCGACTCAGACTCAGATAGCGACAGCGACTCAGATTCTGACAGCGACTCAGACTCCGACAGCGACTCAGATTCTGACAGCGACTCCGATTCTGACAGTGACTCAGACTCCGACAGCGACTCCGATTCAGACTCCGACAGTGACTCTGACTCCGACAGCGACTCAGATTCCGACAGTGATTCCGATAGCGACTCCGATTCTGATTCCGACAGCGATTCCGACTCCGACAGTGACTCTGATAGCGATTCAGACTCAGACAGTGACTCCGATTCAGACAGCGACTCCGATTCAGACAGTGACTCTGATTCCGACTCAGATAGCGACAGCGACTCCGACAGTGACTCTGACTCCGACAGTGACTCTGACTCCGACAGCGACAGTGACTCCGATTCCGACAGTGATTCAGACTCCGACAGTGACTCAGACAGCGATTCAGATAGCGACAGCGACTCTGACTCTGACAGCGATTCCGATTCCGACTCTGACAGCGATTCAGATTCCGACAGCGACTCCGACTCAGACAGCGACAGTGATTCCGATCATGACTTGCTAATTGACATTACGATTGATACTGATCTGAATGCCAATGGAACAATTACAGGACATGAACTCAATGGTAGTGCCAATGTTCAGGCGCATATAGGACTTGGAGATGACGCTTATGAGGGAATGCAGGTTCAAGTGACCGTAACTGGTCCTGTAGCAGGTGGTACGATTACGATCAACCATACGGTTACAGCAACTGATCTTGCAAACAACTCATTCCCAATCACAATTCCAACGATTGGCAGTGGCGCAATTACAATTGGAGCAACCACAACCGATACAGATGGTCATACTGATACAGTAAATGCAGGTGTAATCGTTGCACCACAGGACATGATTACCAACATCACGGTGATTGATGATCTTGACCATAACAATCTGATCAATGCCGCTGAGCTTGGTTCAGATGGAACATTCAATGTTCAGGTTGGTTTGGGTGCCGATGCCTATGATGGCATGGTGGTAACGGTGAATGGTCAATCATATACAGTCAACTCAACCGATCTACAAAATGGCTATATCGTAGCCAGTATTGTTGGCGTCAATCAGTTGATGAATATCTCTGCACAGGCACATGATGTCTGGGGTAATCTTGACTCCGCAGCAACATGGATTGGTGTGGATACCATCCCACCAAGTACGGATGGTACAGTCATTACGATTGATCCAATCACTGGTGATGACATTCTTGATGCCCTTGAAGCAGGCGGCACAGTGACTGTGACAGGTACATTGACAGGTGTTACAGGAGAGGCTGCGAACTCGGCCAATACCCACGTGACTGTAACGATCAATGGTGTGGATTATGACGCGACCGTGAATTTCACGGGTACAAATGCAACCTGGACTGTCAATGTTGATGGTGGTGATCTCGCACTTGATGATGATCTCACCGTTGATGCAACAGCAACCTTTACCGATGCGGCAGGTAATAGTAGTTCAATTACTACGGCACATGACTATGCGCTGGATGTTCAGGACTTGATCACTACGATTGATGTCGTGGCAGACCTCAATGGTGATGGTGTCATCAATCTGGATGAGCTTGGTACAGATGGCGTGTTCGATATCCATGTGAATCTGGGGGTTGATGCGGTTGATGGTACTGTGATTAACGTCAATGGTACGCTTTACACTGTCAATTCAGCAGATGTGGACAATGGTTATATCACCGTCAGTCTTCCAGCCTCTGCGGCGGTCAATGGTGTTGTGAACATTGTGGCAACGGCAACTGATGGATTTGGTCATATCGATACTGCAAATGCGCAGATCGGAATTGTGGTTGATCCATTATTGCAAATACATGCCTTTGACAACCTGGCAGATGCTTATATCGATGTTGTTCCACAACAACTGTTCGATAATGCCAACCTGGGTAGTCATGGTTATCTCGCAATGGTGGGCATCGCAAATCTTGATCTACAGGCATTAAGATCAGATGCGATCAACTTCAATGTTGCAGGTGGCACTGTAGATAACGTCACATTCAGTTATAGCTTGCCACTGGGTGCGGGTGTACTTGATGATGTCAAACTCGTGGTTCAAAAACTGGATGCGTCAGGGCATTGGGTAGCGGTGCAGGGCACAGGTGATGCTGACTTCCTGAATCTAGATGTACTGTCAGGCAACAGCGTCACACTGAACAACCTTGCTGCTGGTACATATCGTGCATTCCTGGCCCATGAAGGAGCGGTCATTGATGTAAGCTTGCTTGGAACATTGTCTGCAACCGCAGATGTTTATAGCACAACCCAAGTGAACTATGTGGTAACGGCTGCAAGGGGCAATGTGATTGAAGATGTGGGCTTGCATGGCACAGAGGTTGATGTTCTTACCGCGACCACTGTTTTACAAAGTGTCACTTTCAATGGCACAACCACAGACATGACAAGTGCTGGCCTGACTATCGTCGGTCATTACGGTACGCTACAGATCGATGAGCAGGGTGAATACACCTATACACCAAATGCAAATAGTGCAGGTCTAGGTCTGGTTGATCAGTTTACCTATACCTTGCATGACCCAGCGACTGGCATGAGTTCATCAGCAACCTTGTACTTCCATTTAGATAGTCATCAGGTGGATATGACATGGGGCGATGCAGATCATCCTGCACAACCTGCAACCATTGACTTCAACGCAGTTGATGATCTGGTGACCGCAGCGATTAACCCATCATTGTTACAAGTTGGCGATGATGTGGACTTTGGTAGCCATAGTTACCTTGCACTGGTTGGTCTATCAGATCTTGACCTGTCATTGCTTGATAATGGTGACATTAACTTCACCGTGGCGGCAGGCGAAAGTGCCGATGTGACGTTCTGTTACAGCGCTCTGGCAACTGTTGGTGTTCTTGGTGATGGCTATGGTGTCCTTGTCCAAAAATTCGATACAGCCACTAACCAGTGGGTCACTGTCAACAACGCGATGACAGATGGCTTCATTAGTCTTGAGTTGCTTGCCTCTGGACAGGTTGCTGCAACCATGCATGGTCTAGGTGAGGGTACATACCGTGCATTCATGACTTATGACAGTTCTCTTGGAGAAGTGGGCTTACTTGGTAACCTGACCGCAACAGCCGACATCTACGATCTGGATCAAATTGCCCAACCACAATATGCGGTGGTTGAACACGATGCGGTTCTTGGCAGTCATGGATACCTTGCTCTTGTTGGCTTGCTTGGCCTGAATGCTGCAATCATCGGTAGCAACAGTGTTGGCTTCAATGTCAATACCGCAACAGGTGATGTCACCTTAAGTTACAGCACCTTGATTGGTGCAGGCGCATTGAGTGATTACCAACTGGTGATTCAACATAAAGATGCATCAGGTAACTGGGTGGCATTGAATGGTTCTGGTCAATGGAATGTGCTGGATCTACAACTGCTCAACTCAGGTGCGGGTGTCACACTGACTGGTCTGGCAACAGGTGAATACCGTGCCGCGATGGTTTACACAGGCGTACTTGGTGGTGGTTTAGGAGGCACGTTGACCGCAACAGCCGACCTCTATGATCTAAACACCATTGTCAATGGCTACACTTCAGTGGCTGTTCATGGCAACGTGCTTGGTGATGTGGGTGTCACAGGACATAGCGATACCACCACACCATTTACAGTGGTCCATTCAGTGACTTATGGCGCGAATACTGTAGATATCGGAGCGAGTGGTGTCATCACCATCAACGGTCAATACGGTACCTTGGTGATGTATGCAAATGGCAGCTACACCTATACACCAAATGCGGACAATGCTGGTCTAGGCCAGGTTGAACACTTCACCTATAACATTGTTGACCCAACAGGCAATGACTATCAGGCATCTGCCCAATTGATTATCCATATCGATAGCGATCTTGTGGATATGACTTGGGATCCGATGAATCCATTGGCACCTGCAACCGTTAATATCGCGGCTGATGCAGATGTAGCAGTGGCAGGAATCGACTCTGGCGCATTGCTGGTGGGCAATGACCTGATGATTGGTGAACAGGCCTATGCTGCATTGATTGGTGTTGCTGGTATTAATTTACCGATCCTTGGAACACCAGCCATGAGCTTTACGGTAGCGGATGGACATACACAAAATATGACCTTTAGCTATAGTACGGCAATCAGCTTGGGTGTCTTGAATGATGACTATAAAGTTGTGGTTCAAAAACTGGTCAATGGCGAATGGGTGGCCGTAGCAGGTTCTAACACCAGTGGCATTATTAACCTCGATCTGCTTGCAAATGGTCAGGTTGTGGCTACGGTGAATAACCTCGATGCAGGTCAATACCGTGCATTCATGGCATACGATGGTGTTGGTGTAGGTCTGGCAGGTAAACTGACTGCAACAGCAGATGTATATGATCCAAGTCAGCACGCAGTTCTACCAGTGACAGGCAATGTTCTTGCAGATGACAGCGTGACTGTATTTACCAAAGTCACCAGTGTTGACTTCAATGGACAAAGTGTGGCTGTCAATGAAATGGGTGCGACCACCATTCACGGTCAATATGGTACATTGGTGATCTCTGCCAATGGTCACTACACCTATACACCGTACACAAATCTGGTGGGGCTAGGTCAGGTGGAAACATTCACTTATCATATGACTGACCCAACAGGTATTGACTTTACTTCGTCAGCCACCTTAACCATCACCATCGCAGGACAGGATATGAATCCAGCCATCCTTGCGGTTGCAGACAACTTCGGTGCAGAACAGGGTAATGTGTTCAATGGGGGCTCAACCGATGACACCACACCGACTTTCTATGGTGTGGCAGAGGCAAACAGTACAGTGACCCTGTTTGCCAATGGTATGGAAGTAGGTACAACCACCGCAGGTGCCGACGGTAAATGGAGTCTCACTACAGCACCAATTACCAGCCTGGGTCAGTATATCTTTACTGTCGAAGCAACCAATACCGCAGGCCATACTTTCACCAGTGCTGAGTTTGACCTGGATATCATCGCTTCTGTAGGCCAACAAAAACCAGAGGTGGCATTAACCAATAATGCATTGTTGGGTCTCGTGGGTGCAGATGTGGCTGGCTTGATCACCCTGGATCAGCAACCACTCCTTGCAGTTGATGTCAACAACGACATTAAACGAGTTGAGATCGAATACAACTCAGGTATCGTTGGACTCAATGTCATTAACCTCTTGACAACATTGTTGGGCGGTAATGGTGTTGGATTCGCATACTCACAAGGTCTGGCAGCAGAGTTTGGCCTAAATGTGGATGTGACTGACAGATTGCAGGGTATCAGCCTCTTCGGCAGCGATTCGATGAAAATTATCATCACTGCTGCGGATAATGGAACCATTGACAATCAAAAACTAATGGAGTTCATGGCGACGATTCATGCAAGTAAGGATTTGGTACAGTTGAACCTTGCTGATAGCGTAACCGTCACTGCCTATGACAGCGTACATGCGCAGCCAACAGTACAAAGCCTGGCTCAACTGCTTGATGTGGGTCTGTTAAGCAATCTATTGGGTCATGGTACAGCAAGCTATGTTGTTGAAGGTGGAGCGACTGCTGATGTGATTGATCAATCCGCAGTAAGCGACCATAACGTGAGAATCTATGGTTATGATGGAGATGACACACTCACTGGTGGTCAATGCAACGACATCGTTCGTGGTGGTGCAGGCAATGACAAACTGTTTGGCAATGCAGGCAATGACTACCTCGATGGTGGCACTGGCAATGATGAACTTCATGGCGGAGCAGGTAACGACATTCTCATTGGCGGAGCAGGCAATGATACCTTGGAGGGCGGTGCAGGTTCTGATACAGCAATCTACCAGTTACTCGTTGCAGGTGATGCAACAGGTGGCAACGGTACAGATACCTGGACTGACTTCCATGTGGGTCAGGTTGGTGTCGATGCCGAGGCTGATCGCATAGATGTCCGTGATTTGCTCAGTGGTTCTGGTGCAAATGCAGGTAATATTGAACAGTACCTCTCTGTCCAATATGATGCAGATAACCATACAGCAACTGTGAAAATTGATCGAGATGGCACAGGTGGTGCGGATTCAACCAACTTGCTCATCCTGACCAATCAAACAAGTGAAGTGACACTTGCTGAATTGCTGCATAATCAGCAAATCCTGTTCTAACCTAGTTTAATTCAAACCCAATATACCGCCTCATGGAAACATGGGGCGGTTTTTCTTTTTCACAAAACATACAGTTTATTCATTTCAAAACAAAAGCATATACGATATAGTTTTTTTAAAAATCCTTATAATGACTAGAAACGGAATAAATATATGCAGAGCTATAATGAATTACAGCATTTAAAATTACAGTTAATAAAATGGCTAGAAAATACGATTCAGGAAAAACAGGTTAATGAAAGTCAAATATGCATTTTTTTGTCCTATGGTCAAATTTCAAGTCGATGTCAGGTATGGAACAGCAGTGATGTGGAAAGTTCCAGGGTCATTAAGCGACTGATAAATTTTGTTGAAAAAACCTTTGAAAAGAACAAAAACCTATTGGAAATAATCAAGCTTGATATTGCTTACCAGATTCAAAAACAGCCCTGGAAAAATGTGGTCTATGAAGTATCACACCAACAGCATAATAATCATTACCGAAAGGGTTTAAGTCTGGATGAAAATTTTGAAGTCGCATTTCTGGAACAGGAGGTTTATGGTCGGGCAATCATCAAGGGGCTAAAATACGATGAACCGAATTTTTTTGATGAGGCAAATTTTAATGCTACCATTCAGAAAAAATATCCAAACATAAATAAAACCGTTGTATTAGATACACTTGAGCATATTTGGACATTTGAAACCTATGCTGCAATCTATGAAGATGGTCAATTTATTCCACTACAAAGTGGTGGCTGTCAAAATGGAGTTCGTGAACTACAGGGCAATAAAAAAGAACATCTTAAACAACTGATTACAAAAGATGCGGACTTCTTATATCGGCAGATTCATGACAATGGACGTTTTGTTTACGGTTATTTTCCTGCCTATGACCGAGAGCTAAAAGGCTATAACACCGTGCGTCACTGTACGTCTATCTACGCATTGTTGGAAAGTTTTGAAGTGGAGGAGAATGACGAGTTTTGGCCCAAAATACATAACTCCATACAATATGCAATTGATACGTTCTACAGGGAAAAACAAGGCAAAGTTGCCTTTATGATTGATGGGGAAAAGCATCAGGAAATTAAGCTGGGTGCAAATGCAGCGGCAATTTTAATGTTTAGCAAATATCAGGAACTCACCAATGACAGGAAATACCTGAAATATGCAGAAGCAATTGCCAATGGTATTTTGGAAATGGTTGATGCCGAGGGACAAACCACCCATGTACTGCATTACCCAAGTTATGAGTTAAAAGAAAAGTTTCGCATCGTTTATTATGATGGTGAGGCTGCACTGGCCTTACTTCGCCTTTACCAACTCAATCATGATAAAAAACTTTTGGCGACAGTAAAGTTAATGTTTGAGCATTTTATAACGAAAAAATATGATAAATATCATGATCACTGGTTAAGTTACTGTACCAACGAACTTACCAAAATATGCCCAGAAGAAAAATATTTTCAGTTTGGCCTAAATAATTATCTACAGCATATGGACTTTATAAAAAATAGAAAAACGGTCTATGCCACCTTTCTGGAAATGCTGATGTCAGCATATAAAATGGTAAATCGCCTGAAAGAGCAGGGATATGAAGAACTTTACCAGCAGGCCAAGTTTGAGAAGCTGGAAGAATTGATTGAACTACGCAGTGAGTTTCAGCGTAATGGTTTCTTCTATCCTGAAGTGGCAATGTATATGGCACGGCCAGACAAAATCTTAAATGCATTTTATGTGCGACATGACCGATTCAGAACCCGAATTGATGACCAGGAACATAACTTGTCGGGCTATATTGCTTATGTGAATTATTTTAATCATTCATAATACATAATATTAGAAGATAAATATGTTTTATATAAAATTTGATTCCGATCTAAATATTTTAAGAGAATATAATGCAAAAGCAATATTGGAACATGGTTGCTGTTTTGAGTTAAGTTATATATTTGAGCAAGAATTACTCGAAGTTATTCAAAAGAGAAAAAAATATACAGATGAAATCTTGTTTAGTCGGCCTGTTTGTTTTAAGGATGAATTAACTTTTGAAAAATTAAATTTAAATCAGTATCTTTATCTTATTAATAATTTTGCTTCCAGAAAGCTTATTCAGAATTTAGCCCAGTTAGAATTATTGAGATTAAATGGAGAGAAAAAATCAATACATGAAGTGTTGAAATTCTATCATGAGCTTGCACCTGAATATCTAAAACTATTTAATCCTGATATTGTCAGTCTTGGAGAAAAGAAAATATATCCATTTTCTTATCTTTGTATCAATCATATGGTTGAATTTATTGTTAAACTTACGGTAGACGATGAAAAAATTCTATTGGCTGGATACAGGGAGCAGGGTAGAAAGAGATATATGGTTGTTGGTGGAGATTTTATAGACCGTGAATATGATACTTTAATACCTTATCTAATTAAAAATGATATAGAAAATTTAAACATAGAAAGTATTCAATTAAAAAAACCTGATATAAATCTTATGGGAGATACTTATTTTGGAGAAAAGTATACTGAAAGAAGAAAGAAGAGAAATGTTGAGGATGCCTTAACAAAATATGGTTATAGCTATTCATTTCTGGATATAGCTCCTTTTTTTAGGAAAGATGATTTTAATATTGTAAATTTTGAAGCTGTATTTAATATAAGGGATTTTTCTCCTCTAGACGGAAGAAAAGATTTTATCCTTGGTGCTCATTCGGGCGAAACTCGGAAAGAGCTAAAAAATAATCACATAGATGTGGTGTGCCTGGCAAATAACCATGCTTTAGACTATGGCGAAAATAGTTTTATAAGCACTCTGCATGACTTTATGGAAGATGATTTTGTTGTTTTAGGTGGAGGGTATGATCAGTACCAAGCAAATAAAATTCTAGAGCTTGAATATAGAGGAAAAAAAATTGCTATTTTTAATGGTTATTGGAACAAAGTTAATGCCTATATCGATTATGATTTTTACGCCTTAAATGAGCGCGCAGGAATTAATATCTTAAATGGTGTAATGCTCTATCAAATTAAATTATATAAAAAATTAAACCCAGATCATACAATACTCTGCTTTTGCCATTGGGGGATTGATTTTAAATCTGTTCATCCTTATCAGGAACGCGTAGCAAAAAGATTGTTACAGGTGGGGGCAGATGTTATCGTTGGGCATGGGCCACATACCATACAAAAAATAGAAAAATATCAGGAAAAATTTATCATTTATAGTGTAGGGAATGGTATTTTTAATAGTAATGGAGAGTATGAAAAGCAAAAGGCTTTACCCTATGGATTTTTAACAAGAATAAATATTCTGAATAAAGAGCTTCAGCTTTATCCAATTTTCACCAATAATTTAAAAACATTCTGGAAGCCAAGATTTGTCACAGAAGATGAATTCATACAACTCAAAACCATTTATAAGGAAGATAGCTTTATAACAGATAAAGATGAACTTGGATTCTTCTTTAAACTACAATTATGAGGACTGAAAATATGTTAGTGGGAATTTTAAAACCAAATGATAAAATTATTGATACCGAAAAAGTGTTCATGACAGTGGCACAATGTCATGGTCATCAGAGTTTTGTTTTTACTGCAAAAAATGTTGATTTTACTCAACAAATAATACATGGAAAAACAATGCTAAAAGGGAAGCTTATAGAACAAACTTTTCCTTTTCCAGACATTATACAAAATCGGCTTCCTATTCATGAACAAGATGTGATGGCTTATGTAAAACTTGCCAAAGAAATTCCTTTTACGACCCATCACATTGAAACCAAGGTTGAACTTTATAAAAAAATGAAAGCTCATCCTCTCATGCAAAAATATGTAATTGAATCTCAATCTTGCCAAAGTTTTCAAGTTTTGATGGGCTTTATACATAAATATCAATATGTTATATTGAAGCCTGCTTCAAGTAAGCAAGCGATTGGTATCTGTACCATCCAGTTAATAAATAAAAAATTTTGGGTTAAAGAACTGGATAAAATCTTAACATTAGACGAGTTTGAACTAGAACAACTGTTTGAACAAAAGAAAACAGAATATCACTTTTTTGTCAGTCCTTTTTTTCACAGTAAGACAAATAATAATTTATCGACTGTTTTTAGATTACACATGGTATTGGGAGAGCAAGGTGAATGGCATAAAATAAAGTTTTTCCCTTATGTAAACTTAAAAGATCATCAGGATATTGCAAATGGTATACAAGGTGCGCTTATTTCAACACGGGAAGAACTATTTTTAAAACAGTATTATCCAGATTTTTATGAAAGTATTTTAAAAAAGATAGATATCTTATTTCAGGATACCTCCCAATTTATGCTTGATCTTTATCAATGTTCAATAGATGCTGTAGGCTTAGATATTGGTATTAATCAGCAAGGTGAAATAAAAATATTTGAAATCAATGCGGGGCCTGGAGTCGGTTTTATGGCTTATCCCGTGGCAGAACAACAAATTCTATATTATGAATGGTTGCTGGAAAATACAGATAAAATAGGTATCAATAATTTTCTACCAAAACGTTATCGTCATTATTATGATCAGATATAAACATATTCTCTATATGAGAAATTTATATATGTCATCTTCTTGTATAGGTGGCTCTACAGGGAAACGAGATATTGGTTTTAACGCTGAACAGGTTAAGACTATTCTGCATAATGCATCATTGATAAAGTCAAAATTGGCAAAGCAATAATACGATTCTAATTAACCTGAATCACGGATAAGCCATAGACTTGAAAAAGAGAAGGACTAGAGCCATCAGTTAGTTACCACACAAAACTTACGACTCTAGTCCTTATGTTCGATAGTACCCAATTATTCTGTATAATTGATGATTTCTTTCTAAAATTTGAATCAGTTTACTGGAAATTCTTAAAGCAAAATCTTAAATGCCTAAGAATTCGCCCTGCACAGCTCAGTATTTCTGAAATTGTCTTTATTGCAATTTGGTATAAACATTCACATTTCAATAACTTTAAAGCATTCTTTACGGCACTGAGACATAACTATCTTCATTTATTCAAAAGCCTGCCTTGTTACCAACGTATGATTTACCTGATCAATACTCATCAACTGGCTTTACATGCCTTACATTTCGCCCTGATGAAAGATCAGCAAAGTTCTTATTTATGGATCGATTCAACGACATTGGCTGTCTGTAAAAATCAGCGAATAAAAAGACATAAATCGCTAGCAGCAATTGCAACTCGTGGTAAAAGTTCTATGGGTTGGTTCTTTGGTTGTAAGTTGCATGTACTTATGAATCAGTCAGGTGAAATACTCAGCACAGCTTTATCAAATGGGCATACAGCAGATATAAAAATGGTTGAACAGTTAGTCAAAGGAATGACTGCTAAATTGTATGCTGATCGTGGCTATATTAGTCATGAATTAAAGAGTAAATTAAGAGTACAAGATATTGATTTAATTACCTATCACCGAAAGAACATGAAATCTATACAGTTATCAAAAGCAGATGAATACCATCTGAAACAACGCAATAAAATAGAAACTTTATTCAGTTTGCTGAAGGGGGCGTACAATCTAGTGACGACTAGAGCGAGAAGTGTTGCAGGCTATTTAGCTGGTATTTATGCATCTTTATGTGCTTATCAAATATGTCATCAAAACAAGCCGATGATTCGTATTATGGAAATATCGGCTTAAACAAGATTCGGGTTAATTATTATAACCAATTGAATGATTTCTAAATCTCAGCAATCAACTGATCTGCCATTTCCCTGGTTTTTTTCAAACCTGGCATACGATATTCCGTATGACCATAGTCCTTGATGGATTTCCAGCGACCACCCCAGGTCAAACCGACTGATTCAGCAACCTGACCATATAACTCATAGCCTCGCATTGCCCAAGGGTCGCGTTCTGTGATCACAACTTTACCGTTGCGTTTAAAGGCAACATCAGCCGCCAGCCCAAACTGATGGTAACTTTGGTAACCTTTTGCACGAGTTGTATTGGGATTACCAGCCAACATATTTTGACGGTCAGGGCTACGATAACCCTCAAGTAAAACCAGCTCATAACCATGTTGCTCTTTCATGATCTTAAAAACCATGACCCACATATTGAACGGTTAATTCAGGCTTTTTCACTGATTGCTGCGCGTATTGATAAAAAACTGGCAGACAGCTACGACATTTTTACCCATTCCCTATTTGAGGTGATGTTTCCTCAATATCTACGCCATTTTCCTGCCTGTACAGTGGTCAGTTTTGAGGATGTCAACAAGCTGAAACAACTTGGCTCTGTACATACGATTCCCCAGAAAACCACCTTGAAGTCTCGCAGTTTTAAAGGGGTGCAGTGTGAGTTTAACACCAGCAATGAGGTTCGGTTATTACCGATTTCCCTGACCAAGCTAGAGTTTCAAACCTCACCAAGTACCCATATGCACTTAAACCAGAATGCAACCTTGAGTTTGAAGTTTGAAATTTTTAATGATGCGCAAAAATGGATACTGGATGAGAAACTGCCGATTTATTTAGATGCGATTTCCAACTTTCCGTTACAGGTTCTGGACTGTATCTTTCGTAGCGAAACAGGTTTTTCTTTGCGTATGGGGCAACATGTTTTTGAGATTAACAATCCCTTTGCAGTGATGGGTTTTACTGAACAGGAAAGCCTATTGCCGATTGATCAACACACCCATCATGCCTACCGTTTATTGATGGAGTATTTCTGCTTTCCTGAAAAGTTCAATTACCTAAATCTTGATCTCAGTTGTTTGAAAGGAAAGCTTCAGCAACAGAATACATTCGAGATTCTGATTCATCTCAAACTGAACTTAAATGATCAGGCCGTGGTTCGAAATTACTCTGAACTGAATGTCGCAAACTTCAAGTTATTTACCACGCCAGCCATCAACCTATTTGAAAAACAGGCTGAACCACAGAAAGTTTCGCATACGCAGTTGCAATATCCACTGGTGACTGATGCACATCATCCAGAGCTTTATCAGGTTTATTTAGTGGTTGAAATGAATATGGTGCGGGAGAAAACCAATCAGGAACAAACTCATCTTCCTGTTTTACCTTTTTTTGCAATGAGCCATTATCACAATGACAAAGTGCAGTTTTTCTATTCTCTGAATTATTTGCCATCACCAACCAAAACCATGCAAATGGGCTATTCGATTGTTTCGAAGCATCTAAAACCCTATGAAATCAAATCGGATTTTATTAGTACCGCCTTGTTATGCTCCAATGGTGATTTACCCCATGAGGCCTTGAGTCAAAGCAACAATATCCTGAACCTGAATGACAGCAGTCTGGCGAGACGTGCACTGATTTTAAAACGCCCAACCTCACCATTCTATTTTGACAGGAATAAAAATGAGCAGTGGCGCATTATTTCCCATCTTTCACTGAATACTTTGGCGTTGATGAAAGGCGATGCCTTGAGCCATGTCAAGGAGCTTTTGGCTTTATATAACCTGCCGCATTCAAAGGAAAATATTTTACTGATCGATGCGCTGAAACAGCTCAGTTTTTCCACCACCAATAAATTGGTGAACTCCAAACCATTTCCGATGTTTATTCGTGGTGTACGGGCTGAACTTATCGTCAACAGCAGCGTATTCAGGGGACACAGCCTCTATATTTTTAGCCAGTTGCTCAGCCACATTTTTAACCTGAAAGTTCAAATTAATAGTTTTGTCGATGTTGTGGTGAAAGACAGTCTTAATCAACAGGAGATATACCAATGCGTTCAGAACGTTGGTGGCAAGACGCTTCTGTAATCGACCAGCTTTTCAAGAAGCCAGGCTCATTTGAATTTATTCAGTCGATACGGTTATTACGACATCTACCTACACCATCTCCGCAGCAGGACTGGTCTGAGGATTTCGAGTTTGGAACGTCTTTTAGTTTAAGTTTTCCTGCGACTGAAATCGAGGAGCTGAGCTATCAGGATGAGCGTATTCATTTAACCAATCTGGTGGTGGGGCTAACGGGTACGCAGGGTGCGTTGCCTTATACCTATACCAATAAGCTCAAGCATGGGACTCGGCAGCAATGTGCTGAGGTTAAGGCATTTCTGGGCTTGTTTAACCATAAACTCACCAGCAAATATGTCGATGCCAGCATTGCCTATAACCTGCCAGTCCGTTATGAAATAGAAGCTGACAACCATTATTTAGATATTCTGCATGCCTTAAATGGCTACATTCGCTCCCAGCATGACCAGCACGATTTAGATGAATATTTTGCCGAATTTTCGGGTCTGATGCAGGGACAGAACAATACAGCCCATGCCTTAAAAACTGTTTTATCGTGTGTATTTAATGAGCAGGTGCATATTCAGGAATTTGTGAAGGAAAAATTCCAGCTTGAGGATGAGCAGAAAACTACTTTAGGTGGAAAAAATCCAAGCTTATTGGGAGTCAATACATTCTGTGGAGACACAGTCCAGCAGGTTGATGGAAAGATTGAAATCCAGATTGGTCCATTATGCCGTGAACGATATTTGGCTTTTTTACCTGAGCAGCCATTAAATAAAAAATTAAAGCATTTAATTCAAACCTGGTGTAGTCCAACTCTATTTATTGATGTTCGACTGATCCTTGATAAAGATGAAGTGAATCCAATCCGTCTGGATTCCACCCATGAAATTGGTTTGGGGCAAGGGGCATTTTTAATGCCGTCCATACAACTACAACATAACACTGAAACACGTTATGCACTTTTAGGAGCCGCATAATGGTCAAGAAAATTCTGGCGACCCTGATCAGTTGCTTTATCCTGATTGGATTGGTTGTGGTCTATTATTGGCGGGATATCCAGTATCAGCCTGAATCTGCGGATCTAATCAATTATTTCTTGATTCTGCCGATGGTTATTACATTGATTCTGCTTTTGCCTTGGCTGATTTATAAGGCCTATCAAACATATCAACAGAAAAAACAACAGACGTTGGATACCGAGCAAAATCAGGAAAGTGGAGCAACGGAACAACAGGATGCTGGGCCAGAAAGTAAATGGCTGACGCTCAATCTATATGCGGCAGGTGCATATAGTGCATTGGGTGAGAATGATGCAATTTTAGAGGGAATCAAGGCGTTTACCAGTCCAGAGCTAGATCACAAACTATTGAACTTTCAGGGTTTGCCAATTTTATCCTACCGCATTGAATTCTTGGACCAGCAGTCTGAAAGTGAGGAGGATGAGCAATCGTTTCTCTCGGTGCGTCAGCAGCGCATTACAGCATTGATTCATCATCAAATTGAACAGCATACCGAACTTTTACTTTCCATTGCAGACCACCTCAAGCGATCCAGCCTGTTTTATGAAAGCCAGAATCTGCATGAATATCGTATGCATCCAGCATGGAGTGACCCAGCCTTTTCGGGCGATGAGGATGAAACTGAATCAATGCAGATTGAGCAGGTATATCGTTTGGACAAGCTGAACCTGCATATTCTGTTGCCTGAAGATGTGGTGCATACCTGGAATGATACGAGTAGTAATGAAAACATCCAGACGATTTTTTATGACCTTGGACTCATTCCGCAAAAATTTCATATTGAATACCACTTCATGAGTGAGGCATCCACAGACCAGCTTTTAGTTGAACTACTGGAACGTATCCACAATCAGCCTCATGAGATTTCTCTGTTGGTTGCTGCTGACTCAGAAATTGACCAGGAAATGATGGATGAAAAGTTTTTGGGAGCCAATACTTATATTCCAGCTGAATATGTGGGTAGTAGCTGTCTGGCTCATCCAGCACTCCAGCTTGAACAGCTACAACCATTAAAGACCCTAAAGCTGGTTGCCCATCAAAATAACTTAAAGCAAATCTTCAAAGAACTGGATCTTCATGATTTACCGCAATATCAGGATGAAGATCCTTTTGTGCTGGTGCTTGAAGATGCCACTAACATCAAGATGGTAAAAGGGCTTGAGCAGTTTTTCGCCCAAAGTCCTGTGGAGCAGCACCATTATTTGTATTGCAAACCAACTGTTGGGCATACCGAGAATGTGGCAAAACTTTTTGGGCTGATGTTGGGGGCACATCTTCCAGACTCACAGGTTGGCTTTGTTTATAGCCAGGATTTGAAAGCGTTTATCCAGCCTTTTCCTGAAACCATACCCGATCATGAAAATGCGCAATTGCTGATTGATTAACTTTATTAAGAATTCGAGAACTCAATGTACATCATTTTAGGTTATCTGTGGCAGTACATTACGAATCCTAAGGCCATTATTGCTTTGTCCTTATTCGTGGCACTGATGTCTTCATACTCTTCCATCCCACGCCATATTTTTTGGGCGTTGGCTGCAACCTATGCCTTGGGGCTGATTGCCTATGGGATTTACTGGCTGGTGCAAAGACAGCGCCATGCCGCTCAGGGGGGGAGCTTGCCAATGCCATTGAGCAGGACAGCAAGGCGGAATACGGCAACCAAAAGGATAAGGCCGAATTACAGCTAATCCATCAGCAGATGAAAGAATCCATCCAGTTGATTCGTAAATCCAAGTTGGGGGATAAAAAGGGCAATGCGGCTTTATATGAATTGCCGTGGTATATGGTGATTGGTAATCCCGCCGCTGGAAAAAGCTCTGCGATTTACAACTCAGGCTTGAAATTTCCATTTGAAGAAACTCATCAAAAAATGATGTCTGCTGGGTTAAGTGGTACGCGCAACTGTGACTGGTTCTTCTCAACAGAAGGCATTCTGCTGGATACCGCAGGGCGTTATTCTGTGTATTCAGAAGACCATTCTGAGTGGCTGGGCTTTTTAAATATCCTCAAAAAAAACCGTTCCAAAGCGCCAGTGAATGGCTTGATTGTGATTGTCAGTATTGCCGAGTTGATCAGTCACAGCCCTGAAAGTTCATTAAAATTAGCCAAAAACCTGCGTGCCCGAATTCAGGACTTAACTGAACGTCTTGAAGTGGTGGTGCCTGTTTATCTGGTGTTTTCTAAAATGGACCTGATTGCAGGTTTTACTGAGTTCTTCGATTGCTATGAGTCGCAGGAATACAATCAGGCATGGGGTGCAACATTACCCTATGAGCAAAACTCTTCGCAGAATGCAGTGGAATTATTCGAAAAACATTACAACCTGCTCTATGACGGTTTAAAGAGCGTCAGCACCACACATTTAAGCCGACGTCATTCGCAGAATATTTCTCCAAGTGTCATGACATTTCCTCTGGAATTCAAGACGCTGAAACCAGCGTTGAAAAGCTTTATTGGCACCTTGTTTGAAGACAATCCGTACCAGTTTCAGCCTGTGTTCCGTGGCTTTTATTTTACCAGTGCCTTGCAGGAAGGCATTATTGAAAGCCCAATGACAGAGAATATTGCACAAGAATTCCAGCTTGAGCAAATCCAGAATAATGGACAGGAAAATGTAAATGCATCGGTTGCACCAAATCATGGTTATTTCTTGCAGGGCCTGTTTTCCAATGTGATTTTGCGGGATAAAGATCTCGTCAAGCAGCATATCAATCCAGTGAAAAAGCGTCAGCGTTATATTGGTTTTATTGCCGCGTTGATAGGTGTTTCCTTGGTGCTGGGAGTGTGGGTCTGGTCATACCGTAACAACCAGCAACTGATTGCGGATGTACAGGCCGATTTGGATAAGGTTGTTCACTTGGAGAAAACTTCTGGACAGCAACTATCGACACAGCTTGAAGCTTTGCTAATTTTACAGGAACGTTTGCAGCAACTGGATGAGTTTAATGAACATCGTCCACTTAAGTTCAGTTTTGGTTTATATCAGGGCAATCAATTACGTGACAGTTTAAAAGCAGAATATTTAAAGGGGATCAAGCAAATCGTTCTGACCCCGACACAGCAAAATATTGCCCAATATCTACAACGGGTTAAAAATAATGAAGCAACGCTAAAAGCCAATCATGTCAATGTTGAAATCAAGCAGGTCGCCAAAACACAACAATATTTAGAGCCATCTGATAGTAACCCTCAAGATGCTTATAACGCCCTGAAAGCGTACCTGATGATGAGCAATCCAGAATACATGGATAGCAGCCATTTAAGTGATCAGGTTTCACGTTTCTGGCGTTCTTGGCTGGATACCAACCGTGGGCAAATGCCGCGTGGTGAGATGATTCAGGATGCGGAAAAAATCCTTTCTTATGCCATGACCTTGGCCAATCAGGATGGTTTCCCGATTCTGGAAACCGATGCGCAGGTGGTGGATCAAACCCGTCAGGTCCTTTTATCTGTTATTCGTGGCATGCCAGCACGCGATCGTGTCTACAACGAAATCAAGATGCGTGCGGCAGTGCGTTTCCCAGCGGTGACTGTTGGGCAAATTGTCGGTGAGCAAAACCGTAATATCGTTTTAGGCAGCTATGCATTGCCAGGTGTGTTTACCCAAAAGGCCTGGGATGAATATGTTGAAAAGGCCATTGATGATGCTGCAAATAAACCAACTGACAGTAAGGACTGGGTATTGAATAGCCGTCAGTCTGATGATCTGACTTTCTCAGGTAGCCCAGAACAGATTCGTAAACAACTAGTGGCTCTGTATAAGCAGGAATATGTGACTGAATGGAAGAAGTTCCTGAACGGTATTTATTATGCCAAGGCGGACCAGTTTAACCAGCAGGTAAAAAATATTGATGTCCTGGGTGAAACACAAAACTCACCAATCCGTACCTTATTGCAGCGCATTGCGATTGAAACCAACTGGGATAATCCAATTGTACAGGCTGAACTGGCTGTGCCTGAAAAGGGCTTTGTGGCCTGGTTTAAGCGTAAGGTGCTGAACAATACCGATGATAAAGCCGCAGCTCAGGCAGTGAACAAGGCGCAAGGAGCGATTTCTCAGGAATACCAAATGTTCTACCAACTGGTGCGTAAACGTGATGATCTACAGGACAAGTCACTGTTTGATGAGTATATGAACAACCTTGCACAGGTGCGCAGTAAGTTTAATGACCTGAAAACAGCAGGGGAGATTGGCCCAAGTGCGATGGCTCTGGTTAAACAAACCATCAATGATCAAACTTCAGTATTCAATGTCACCCAGAAATATGTGGATGAGAAAATGATGGTGGGCCTCAAGGATACTGACCAGCAGTTATTACAAAAACTCCTGATGAGTCCATTGACCCAATCCTTTGCCAGCCTGATTGTGCCAACCCAGGATGAGCTAAACAAGTTGTGGGGAATTCAGGCCTATCAGCCATTCCAAATCAACCTCAGCCAGAAGTATCCATTTAATTCAGGTGTGACCTTGCAGGCAACCAGCAATGAAATAGGCCAAATCTTTGGTGAGACAGGCAGCATTGCCCGTTTTGTAAAAGAGGCACTGGATCCATTTGTGATTCGCCGTGGCTATGTACTGACCTCTAAAACATGGAAAGATTTAGGCATCAGCCTGAATCCGCAATTTGTTGTGGCTTTTCAGCAATATGTAGCACCAGTCAACGGTATGGCAACAGGGAGTCTTGATCAGCCTGCGGCTGCACCAGTGTCCAACCAGTCGAACTTCCAGTTCTATCCATTACAGAATCCACAGTTCCTGTCCTATACCATCGATATTGATGGTCAGCGTATGGTCTACGAAAATGGAATCCAGCAATGGGTGAACTTTGTTTGGCCAAATCAGGGGGCAATTCCAGGGGCGCGTATTACCGCCATCGACCTGGAGGGTAAAACCCATACCATTTTTGAGGAACCAGGTGAATATGGAATTAACCGCTTGATTGATGCAGCACAGCGTAAGGAACAAAATGGCAGCTTTGAAATGACCTGGACCAGCAAAACTGAGCCATCTTTAGCCCTAAAAGTGAACTTTAGGCTCATTAGTGGCAATAGCTCAGGCAATATCGGTTCAAGCCGTGGTTATGCAGGCTTGCAGTTGGTGGATAAAGTGGTGACAGAAAAGGCAGTACGTGTGGTTTCTGCTCAGGCGACACCAGCAGGTGTAGCCGTTCCACCAGCACAGTCAACTGCATCTGCACCAGCTCAGGCAGGAGGGACACCATAATGATAGGGAGAGTCACGGGATATGGAGAGATGCCTGTATGCAACACGTAAAAACCACGCCACTGTATTATGGAAAGACGCCCGCCCGTGGCGATTTCCTAAAGACCAAGGGGCAGTATGCATTGATTCAGGTACTTGACCAATGGATTACCGAAGCCCTTGAGCATGCCATGCGTGTAGCTGACTTTAAACAGCGTTACGAAACATTGCCTGCACTGGATTTCTTTATTGCAAACCCTGCTGAGCCAATGTTTTTGGCTGCAAACCTGATTGCAAGTCAGGACAGCTCAGGGCGGGCGTTTCCAATGGTGCTAAGTCAGTTGCTGGAAGTTGGGCAGCCATATCAAAATCTATTACTGGCGCCTTATTTTTATAAGTCTGTATTGGTGGATTTATTTCAAAGGAATCGGGTATTACGCAGTATTCGTGATACCAGTATCATGCTAGAGAAGCTTAACAATTTACCAAATTCGGTGCAGATTTTTACGGCTACGGAATGCAATGCTTTCTATGAAAACCATACCATGCATTCATTTGCCCAATTGATGAAAATCAATGTTTACGAATTAGCACAGAGCATGATTGGATTGGGGCTTTTACTACAGCCGATCTTAAAAAATGGCACCAGCCGTTTAAACAAGGTTCTGATTCTACCCATCAATAACCCGATGTATTGCTACGAAATTGCCGCTTTTTGGGTGGGAATGATCGGACGTTTTTTGGGAACCAGCAATACTGAAATCCTGATAGGCATTCTACATCGTGAAGACCCGATTCTGTTCATTGGCTTTCAGGGTGCCGACATCATGGCGCTGAGCGATATCTTTACCCAGAACATACAGAGTGAGCACTGGGTTTCACTCATTCAGGCACAGTGGATTGATGCTTATCTTGAGCAGAACGCAGGCCTTGCCACACTTGAACAATCACTTTGTCAGCGTCAGTTAAGTCTCAGTCAGGGCTTAAAGCTATTTCGACAAACTTTTTTAGATGAATAAATATGAGAAATAATTCGAAATCTGTATGGATAGGGATACTATTTGGTTTGATTGCCCTGACTCAAGGCAATATTGCCAATGCAACACCCATTGTCGTTGAGGGTGTTGTTCCGAATGAGGCAAGCAAACAGGCAATTTTGCTCAAGATGCAGTCTGTATATGGTGCCGATCAAGTGGTTGATAAAATTCAGATTGGTCCAGTGTCTGCACCAAATGGCTGGAGTGATTCAGTGACTCGGGTCATTACTCCTGATCTTAAAAAGATTAAACAGGGGCAGTTGCGTGTCAGGGGAACGCAAGTTGATTTAACTGGCAAAATGAGTGATCCAAATGCAATTCAGCCCACCACTGATAGTTTTCAGACTTTGGTGCAGCAACCTTATCGCCTGAATGCGCAACTTTCGGTGAACCAGACTGAACAAAAAATTATTGATGATGCGTTGAAGAACCGAATCATTGAATTTGAATCGGGCAGTGCCATTCTGACGGATGCGGGTCAAAAGATTCTGGATGAAATGGCGGTTGCCTTAAACAAGGTGGGCAGTAAGAAAGTCAAGATTATTGGGCATACCGATAGTTCAGGCGATGCCAATAAAAATACAGTTCTTAGTCAGGAACGTGCGGTGGCGGTACAAACCTATTTGGTCAGTAAGAGTATTGCAACTGAGCGTTTAAGTACGGAAGGCAAAGGCTCCAGTCAACCTGTTGCAGACAATACCACCGCAGATGGCCGTAGGAAAAATCGTCGGATTGAATTTGAAGTACTTTAATGATCTTGAATTAAGAAGGATGTGATTATGGCAACACCCTATATTGTCATTGGCTGTCCAACGACAGGCGGAGGGCAGGTGATTACGGGCAATAATAGCTTTTTGGTTGAGAACATCCCGATAGCCTGTGTTGGCGACAAGGCGACTTGTCCAAAGCACCAAACGGTTTCGACCATTATTGTGGGTGACCCAAATATGCAGGTGATGGGAAAGGCGGCTGCACGGGTCAATGATGCCTTGTCCTGTGGATGTAAGCTGTTGCCGAAGCAGAGTTTGGTTGTAAGGGATATGGCTGGTGGCTCTACGAATAGTAATGGATCAAGTATACTTTCTGAAAGTAATAATATTAACAACTTCTTAAACTCAGAAAATTATGGGCATAGATTCCAATTAAAAGATCAATTAACAGGAAAGCCTTTGAGTAATGTCTGTTATGAAATTAATAAAAATGGAGAGACTATTCATGGTACAACTGATAATCAAGGTTTTACTGAGCTAGTTACAAATAACAATGCAGAAGAGATAATTATTAATATTATTTATGAGGAACATCAGCATGGATAAGAATCCATTGACTCAATCAGCTAAAATAATTATAGCAAATGCCACGGTAAAGTTGTCTAAATTAAAAAATAATCAACCTCCTCCTACAACAGAAATAAAAATTGAAACCAAAAGAAAACTAACTTCTGGTGAGATTAAGATGTGCCAATTGGTATTTAAAGATGCAATTGATTATTCAAAAGTATGGATTCATATAGGAGGCTACTTACATAGTGCGACTGGAAATGCAATGACACCTGCTGGTGAAATTATGCTACCTCGTTCTGACTATCTAAAAAATTCTGACTTTAGTCAATCGACTGGAGATTATCGACATTGGTTTATACATGAAATGGTTCATGTTTGGCAGTATCAATTAGGTACACCGAATGGTTGGTTTGGACTAAAACAATTATGTAAAGGTGGCTATACCACAGAAGTACAATCTGCTGATTCGGGAAATGAATTAAAAGCTTATGATACTGATATATTAGGCCGAGACTTAGGCAAAAAATTTAATGAGTTTAATTTTGAGCAGCAAGGACGTTTAATAGAGTTTTGGTTTGATGCATGCTATTTGCAAAATGTAAACCCTAACCGATCACATCATAGACAAAGTCTAAAACTTCTAGGATATGTCGAAAGGATTTTAAGAGAATTTATTTTGAACCCTTATGATAAATCATTATTGCCGAGATATTAAATGATAAAAAAAAACTTACAGCTCCTATTTCTATTAATAATAGCATTATCAATAGCTACTTGTAGTCAAGGTCCGCGCCCATTAGAAGCTACGATACATAATGACCATTTATGTATATTTACCAATAATTCTAAAACTTATTATGGTGTTGATAATACATTTTTGATTTATTTAGGAAAGATCGACTACACTAAAGAATTTAGAAGTACTTATGAAAGACTATATAGCAATGTTCCTCTCCCTATAGACGAAAAAAATTGCGTTCTAATACCTTTAAAAGAAATTGAAAAGAATATTGCTTACGAAATCATTTTAGATACAAATAAAAGTTTCCATACCAGTCTTTGCATCATAGATAAAAGTCATGAGCTGGAAGTTAGACATATTGAGCCTGGGAAATCAACTTGTGATTAATTCAGGATTTATTCAAAGCAAAAAATATTTATTCAATCCTAGAATTGGTTAAATTGATTTAATGGGATATACAAAAGTTATAGCGGGAGAGTACCAAATTAAATATAGGAGACATTTATTTTAATCCCCATAAATATTTATGGAGATTATCAAGATATTATTTTACAATATTCATTTTCTTCAACTCTATTGGTACACAGGCCTCATCTCTTTAGCATGCAGTTCTTGACCACAGCAGTCACAGGTCAACTTCGGTTGGATGACATGACCACAGCTTTTATGCAGATAGCGTAATTCCTGAAACTGCTTGTTCTCATTTTGCCAAATATTTCCCCACGTACTCATAGAGATAATAATTGGATAAAGTGCCAGCCCTTTTTCCGTCAATTTATATTCATAACGTTTTGGGGCTTCATGATAAAGCACTTTCTCAAAAATATTATTTTCAACCAGTCGATTAATACGCTCAGTCAATAAATGACGAGTAATACCCAACTGCTTTTGAAAATCATCAAAACGACGGGTTGCCATAAATGCATTACGGATGATCAACAAGGTCCAGCGATCACCAAAGATCGACAGGCTTCGCGCAATTGGGCAATTCATTTCGCCAAGTTCATGCCATTTCATCGCATACTCCATCAATTTATCTTTATAGGAAGACGGCTGTCATTTTAGGACAATATTGGTCGTCACGTCATCAACTAGATTGACAACTTATGTGGGTCTAGCTATTTTAAACTATATAAGTTCCTTTTTAGAACTTTGAATTTTAAAAATGAATCCTTGAGGTGAGTTATGTCTATGTCTGCGGTGAAAGAAAAATCAAAGCAAAAAATGCCTGCATCATTTCCTGTGCGTCGTATGGATTATGAATTTCAGGATATGCCGAAGTATTGGTGTAATAATGAATCAACATTTACCCACTATTTTACGGGACTTTCTACACTTTTCCCTGAGGGAGAATCCTACTTTGTCCGTTCAGTTCGTGCATTGCGCGAGAACATCAAAAATAATCCACAACTTGATCGGGATATTGGTGCATTTATTGGACAGGAAGCCATGCATTCCAAAGAGCACCATGCTTTTCATGTGAGTGCCCAGCAATATGGTCTAGACCCTGAATCATTGGAAAAGGCAACAGGGATTATACTGAAAGCGATTGAGCGTACTTTTCCAAAGAAATGGAATTTATTGGTTACGGTGGGGCTGGAACATTACACCGCTGTGCTGGTGGTGGAAATGATGAAAAATGTCAATCAGTTAATGACGGATAAAACTATTCGTGATTTATGGTTGTGGCACAGTGTTGAAGAAACAGAACATAAGGCTGTTGCCTATGATATGTATGAATATCTCTATGGCAGGGGATTGGATGCCTATATTCCCCGTGTCGCAATTTTTACCTTTAGTCTGGTCTTGATTACCCTGATTTCCAATACCTATCAGTTTGTATTAATGTCAAGGGATAGACAATTGCTCAATCTAAAATCCTGGGCAAAATTTGCTGGGTTTACGCTACAAGCCTATCGTAAATTAGTGCCTCAGTTTTTCTCCTATTATCGTTTTGATTTTCATCCCAATGATACAGATGAGTCTGAAATTGTGGCCCAGACAAAAGTCAAAATTGGTTTAGCTCCTGAACAATCAACTTTTATTCATTAAACATCTTAATACGTTTTATTCATCACATAGGAAAAATAGTATGAATCCATTAAATATGACGGGTTTGGAAATTATGCAGGCTTTTCAGAAAGGACTGGTACCTGCACCTGGGATTGCAAAAACCATGGGGATGGAGGCTGGTGAGGTTGAATATGGCCGTGTTGTATTTATTGCGACTGCTGATGAACGCCATACCAATCCGCTGGGTGGGGTACATGGTGGTTTCGCCGCTACTGTACTTGATTCCGTGACAGGGTGTGCCACCCATACCGTATTGGCTGCGGGTGAGGGGTATGGAACAACCGATCTTGCAATTAAAATGTGCCGTCCTATGCCATTTAATAAAAAACTAATTGCGGAAGGAAAGGTCATCAATATTGGTAAAAATTTGGTGATTTCGGAGGGCTATCTCCGTGATGAGGATGGGAAGCTGTATGCGCATGCGACAGCAACCAACATGATTATCCGTCGTTAAATCACCAAATATCTGTATGATGGGCTTGATCAGTAATTGGCTGATGGACTGTTATACAGATCAATGAATAAAAAGATGGGAATATAAAAATGAGTTCAGTTGTTTTACATCAATGGGAAATTTCACCTTTCTGCCAAAAAGTGGCAAGGATGCTGCAATTCAAGGGAATTCCTTATCAAACTGTGAACTATAACGGTGTATTGGGAGCAAAGGTTCCCATGCTTAGTAAGGCTGGAAAGGTTCCTGTACTGGATATTGATGGTAAACGCATTCAGGACAGTACGCGTATTGCACGTTATCTTGATGAGGCCTATCCAGATTTACCTCTTTTATATCCAGGCGATCCCATGCAAAAGGCCTATGTCGAACTTTGGGAAGATTGGGCCGATGAGTTGCTCTATTTTTACGAGATTCATTTTCGGGTCAGTGATGCTGAAGCTCTCGATCATGCCGTTGCCATCAGTGCTGAAGGCCGTCCCAAGCATGAGCTGGTTTTGATGAAGCCGTTGCTGAAATCAGCGCTGACCTTGCAACTTAAGATGCAGGGTACGGGACGTATGGCAAAGGCAGATATTGAGGCTGAGTTTATTCGTCATCTGGAACGCATCGAACTGGTATTGGGTCAAACAGGCTGGCTGGTTGGCGAAAGCAAAACATTGGCAGATATTGCAGTGGGTTCACAACTTTTGGAGATTGTAAGAACCAGCAAGGTGTGGGGCGCAAAAATTAAGAGTTATCCCCATATTGCCCAATGGATCGGTCTATTATGAATACGTCTGCGCTAAGCTCGACAGCTCCTGAAAAGGCTGCTTGTGTTGTGGTGGTGGGCGTGGGCGCTGAACAGGGAATTGGTGCGGCAGTCTGTCGGCGTTTTGCCCAGGAAAAATTAAAGGTATATGTGGTTGGACGTACCTTAAATAAAGTCGAGACTGTGGTCGCGGCAATCAATGCTAAGGGTGGCCATGCTGTAGCCTATGGGCTGGATGCCGAAGATGAACAGCAGGTTCAGGCACTGTTTGACCGCATTTCCCATCAACAGGAACAGCTTTCTGCGGTCATCCATAATGTAGGTGGCAATATTCCCTCCATATTCTTGCAGACCTCTCTCCAGTTCTTTAACCAGATGTGGCGTTCGACTTTTTTATCTGCCGTTTTGGTATCTCAAAGTAGCCTGAAAATCTTCCAGCGGCAACAGCAGGGGACTTTGATTTTTACGGGTGCAAGTGCCTCGTTGCGTGGAAAACCCTATTTTGCTGCATTTACTATGGGAAAATCTGCATTACGGAGTTATGCACTCAACCTTGCACAGATCTATAGTCCTCAAAATATTCATGTTGCTCATGTGGTTGTGGATGGAATGGTAGATGGTGACCGTGTAAATAAGGCTTTATTGGGATTGGGGCGTTTAGTCAGGCTGACACGTGGTGGTGGCGGTTTAAATATTGAGGCCATTGCCGAGAATTACTGGATGCTTTATCAACAAAGTCGTAATTTATGGACACATGAACTGGACTTGCGTCCTTATCAGGAGAACTTCTAATATGAATCGCCTGACTCCTCATTTATTTAGATCAAAACAGAAAGTAAAGTGCTGTGTCGTCGTTGGAAATGACATAGATCAGCTTAGTCAGGCATTTGCTGAGCAGGTGAAAAAAAGCAGAATGCATGTGTGTCAGGTTGAGCATGACCCTGCACAACAGAACATTCAGATTGAGCATTTAAATTCGGGTCTCACCAGGGTTCGCCTGAATTTAATTAATTCTGCTGCTGTAAAAGATTTAATTAAACAGATTCATCATGCAGGTCACCTGATCGACCTATGTGTATTTCAGCCTGATTTTACAAGGTTACTTGAAAGTAATCCTTTATCAGCCCAACAGATAGAGTTGCAGTGGCAAAATACAGGTTTAAGCGCGGTTAGCATTTCACAAGCCATGATTCGGCAGATGCTTCGCAAAGGTAAAGGCACATTAATTTTTTTAGGTATGCAACAGAACCTGGCTGCCCAAAATGACCTGCTTAGCCAAAGTATGTTTGCCAGTATCCGCGCATTGGCCCAGTCCTTGGCAAGGGAGTTTCATCCAAAAGGGATTCATATTGCTTATTGTATGTTGCCATATTGGAAAAGTCAGAACCTTGAGTTGATGCACTCCATTCAACAGGTTTGCTGGCATGTTTATCAGCAACCAGCTTCTACCTGGACTCAGGAACTCAGTCTGTTTCAATAAGCAAATGGGCTGTTCAAATCTATTAACAAATAAATAAGAGCGTAAGTTAAATTTTTAAATAAAGCTTTTTTACATTCGTACTACGACTTATATACATGGCTCGCGGATTAAACTGCATCTCAATATGTGAAAATTATAAGAATTTTTTGATTTTTCTAATTTTAGGTGGCGGTTGTGAAAAAAGTTCTTTTGTCTGGTGCTCTTGCGCTTGGTCTGTTGGGATGTACTTCAATGACAACAATGACTCCAACCCAGTTTAATCAATTGACTCCGACTCAAATCCCATTCTCTGGCTATTGGTCAGGTACAACGGGTACTGCCATTTCCACATTGAAGCTTGACCGTCAAGGCCGAGGCCAGCTTTGTATGGATAACCGTCAGGACTTGATGAGCTATAAGGTCAAGCTACTGGATAATGAGCTTTATACCGATCAGGGTATTAAGTTTAAGGTGAAAGAATTAACTTCCCAAACCGCAGTTATGCAGATGAGCCTATTGGGTGTGGGGGCAACTTTCAACATGGGCAAGGATGATCAGCTCAAGCAGGCCAGTGCACGTTGCCAGCAGGTTCTCAATCGATAATGAATTAAATTCCTTATAAAAGATTCCATTTGCGACATTAAAGAGAGTTGTTATGTTTTCTCCTTATATTCATGCATTTGCATTGTTTTTTTCATTGCTGAATCCTTTCCTGATGAGTGTCTATATGGTGGGGATGATTCGTAATACAGAAGTAAAGGTGTTTAATAAGGCACTGATTCAGGGCAGCCTGATTGCCTTTGGTGTATTTGTCTTATTCGCATGGGGTGGGGAGAATATTTTTAGCCGTTACCTTAATGTACGTTTTGAGTCATTCCAGATTTTCGGTGGCCTGATCTTTCTGGTGATTGGCTACCGCTATGTGTTTCAGGGTGCTGAAACCATTGGTGAAATGCGTGGAGCACCTGAGCATTTGGCTGGAACCATTGCCATGCCGTTTATGATTGGGCCAGGCACCATCAGCGCAGCCGTTGTGACAGGGGTAACCGTGCCATTTACAGGTGCCATGGCAGTGATTGCGCTGACGCTTTTTTTGACCTGTAGCATCCTCATTCTGATGAAATATGGGCATGATCATCTACGCTATAAACATGCCAAATATATAGACCGTTACTTTGACATTGTAGGTCGCCTGTCCGCATTGCTGATTGGTACCATTGCCGTGGATATGATCGTCAATGGTGTGACAGGTCTGATTCGTTCGGCAAACCTCGGTTGATCCATGAATATCATTTTCAAATATGGAAAATATTTTTTCTCAAAATAAACAATCCATATTTGAGGTGGAATTTTAAAGAAATGCCTTAAATGTAATCATTCTGAAATAATAAATGAAACATCATCAAAAAGTTTGATGATGTTTTATGCGTTTATGCGTATTTTTAAAAGGCTGAATCAACGATAATACTATAGTTGTATTCCCAATGAGTTCTCCCCATGTCTCCATTAGATCAATTGAACCACGCACCTGATGACCAGTCAGAATTAACCATGTCAGTTTTAATGACTCCTGATATGGCTAATTTTTCAGGCAATGTGCATGGTGGGGCAATTTTAAAGCTGCTTGACCAAGTGGCATATGCCTGTGCAAGCCGTTATTCAGGCAGCTATGTTGTGACATTGTCAGTAGACAAGGTGAATTTTAAAGAGCCTATTTATGTGGGCGAACTGGTGACATTCCTTGCCAGTGTCAATCATGTTGGACGTACTTCAATGGAAGTGGGAATACGTGTGGAGGCACAGAATATCCAGAAACGTACCATTCGCCATACCAACACCTGTTATTTCACGATGGTTGCCGTTGATGAGGAACGTAAGCCGAAAGAAGTTCCATCATTAAAGCTGGATACCGACTGGAAGCGTTGCCGTTTTGAAGCCGCGGAACAGCGTAAGGAGATGCGTCTACAGGAAGTCCATCAGCCCTCATGCAGCATTTTCAAGAAATCAACGCAGTGCTGATTGATAAAGATTAAAAAAGTTCTCCAATAAAAAAGATCGAACCGCAGCATGGCTCGATCTTTAACATTTGTAATGAAATAAATTTAAGTCATTACAAATGTTGGTCTAAAGGTCTGGAGGAACCTTAAGATCAGTTTAGTTGCTTGCTGGTGTAGATGCTGGAGCAGCTTCAGTCGCTGTTGCATCAGTTGTTGCAGCTTGAGTTTCTGGTTGCTCCTGTGTTGTAACAACAACTTTTTCTTCAGTTTCAGTTTTGGCTTCTTTGGTTGGTGCAGCAAATGTTGAAGCGGCAGCAAGAGTAAGTGTTGTAGCAAGAAGTGTCTTAATAAGTTTCATGTTTGGCATCCTTATTTCGTTTAAAATAACAGCCTCAATATGGAATTCGATTTATCCAAACTCCTCATTTCGGCATGAAGTTCATGCTATGTGCCAAATCTATTTGCAGCAATATTCTTAACAATCTATTACGTTGTTCTTAACAATTTGAATCATTTTGGCCGTCTGTGTAATGTATTTGTAAAAACAATAGGTGGTATTTCGATGTGAAATGTATGTAAATATGTTGGGTTGATTAAAAAATAATCTTGTGGTTTACGGATGAATAACATTTATTGGTTGTGTAAGAAATATCCATAATTGGATATTCCATTTAAAAATGAGCTTAAATGGAAAAAATGAAGATATTTTTGTGACTCGGTTTGTATTTATAAAAATAATTGTCGGTTATGTTTGTTTTGTGGTAAATCACCATAAAATCTCTAAAGTTCCTTTTTGATGGGCAACTTTGCCGTTAGAATAAATCTTTTGCACCTGTCAGACACTGTGAAATTTATTGCACCTCAACCTGTTCCAACCCATATTATTTCTGGCTTTTTAGGGGCGGGTAAAACCACGCTACTGCAACATTTACTGAGCCAAAAGCCTGAACATGAGGTGTGGGCGGTATTGATGAATGAATTTGGTCAAATCGGTGTTGACCAGCAATTGATTAGTCAACAACAGGGCTATGCTGTCAAAGAACTGCTGGGTGGTTGTTTATGCTGTAGTAGTCAACTGCCCATGCAAATTGCGCTTGCGCGTCTTTTAAGTGAAAGCAAACCAGACCGATTATTTATAGAACCCACAGGTTTAGGGCATCCCGCACAATTGCTGGAACAACTGACAGAACCCCATTGGCAAAGCAGTCTGGCAATGCGTGCCTTGGTGGTGGTTGTGGATGGCAGCCGTTTGCATGACCAAGACTGGGTACAGCAGAACTTATATACCGATCAGTTGAAAGCGGCACAAATCGTGGTCATCTCACATATTGATTTGATGAATGAGGCTGACCACCAAGCTTATCTGGCGTTAAAACAGGAATACCAGACCTATGTGCAACATTGGTTTGAGACTGAGCAGGGACAGGTCGAGCTTGAAAAAATTGATATTGCCCAACAGCCTGTCCAACGTAAAATTCAGCCCTTATTAAAGTTGCAAAAAACACAGGCCGCCATTCAGGAACAGGAAATCAAGCAGCTTCCTTACCACTATGTTGAGACTGCCCAGGGATTTACGGTGGCAGGGTGGAAATTACCGAAGCGCTGGCAGTTTAATTTTTATGAGTTGTTAGACCTGTTGTGTGCCCAGCAAGACTGGGTGCGTATCAAGGGAATTTTTAATACCGATCAGGGCTGGAAAAGCTTTAATTTTAATCCCCAACAGTTTAACTATAAGTCGGCGGAAGAAAGTATTGATAACCGAATAGAAATCATTACCCAAGTCCAGCAGGATTGGTTGGCATTTGAAACGCAGTTGTTGGCGTGTCGTATCAATAGAGATGGATAACCAGTTGGTCAAATTGGCTCATGTTGTCCTATAAAATAGAGTATGCTTAGCGCCAAATTTGAACACACTATATTTAAGAGCACCGTTTATGGCGTTAAAAGCAACAATATATAAGGCAGACCTGAATATTGCCAATATGGATGAGCATATCTATGCAGATTACCAGTTGACGCTGGCATTGCATCCATCAGAAACCATTGAACGTTTAATGGTGCGTATTTTAGCCTATGCGCGTTATGCGGATGAGCAGTTGGAATTCACAAAAGACCTGTTTGAAACTGATGAACCTGCGTTATGGCAGAAAGACCTGACAGGTTTGCTGGAAAAATGGATTGAAGTCGGATGTCCATCGGAAGATAAAGTAAAGAAAGCTAGCGCGCGTTGCAAGAAAGTTGCCGTGATTGCCTATGGTTCCCAGGCAGATGACTGGTGGCAGAAAAATACCAAGATCAAGACACTCAGCAATGTCGAGGTTTGGCAACTGGCTCCGCAAACCACACAGGCACTTGAACAATTGTGTGAACGTACCATGCAGTTGCAACTGAATATCATGGATGGTGAATGGACCTTGCTCAGTGACAAAGGACAGGTCGACATCCAGTGGCAACAATTGCAATAATGTTGAACTGAAAGAAATTTGGAGAGAGCGATGAGTGCGGAATTACAGATTATTGACTTAAAAGTGGGTGAGGGTAAAGAGGCCGTAAAAGGCGCCCTGATTACCACCCATTATACAGGCTGGTTGGAAGATGGAACCAAGTTTGACTCTTCAATAGACCGTGGGAATTATTTTGAAACCGTGATTGGCACTGGACGAGTGATCAAGGGCTGGGACCAGGGCATTATGGGGATGCGGGTTGGCGGCAAGCGTAAACTAATTGTTCCTGCACACTTGGCTTATGGTGAACGTAAGATGGGAAAAATTATTCCTGCCAACTCAAACCTGACCTTTGAAATTGAACTGTTTGATGTCAAGACACGCGACGAATAGACCGTTCGTTGTAGAAACAATAAAGTGGTTTAGGCTTGAATTTCTACTAAATCACTTTAAAATCAGTTATATAAAACATTATTAATAATTATATAATAACTTTTTGATTTTAAATGACTTTCTTTTTATCTGATTTTTTTCATAGTCTGGGAAAAAATGGTTGATTCTCTATACAGTCCTGTATATCTTTGAGTTCAAAGAGCAATTTCCCTGTAAATGACAATGTGCTGAATAAAAAATCATATTTTAAAATTTGGGAAATTTGCTTATAAGGTCACTATAGGGTTGTGCTTGGTCACGTATGATAGTTGCTTAAATATAAAAATGCTGTAATTGCCTCAGGCAAGCGATAAAAATTTGAATGAGTAGAGGTATGATATGAATGATTATTTGGATATCACTGCATCAGAGTTATTAAAAGAGCTGGACCATTTTTTCCTGATTGATACGCATGATGGGGCGCAAACAGGATTTTGGGTCAATGAACAGGCGCTTATGGATCGGCATTACTGGATTGATGGCGATTATAAAGTTGAAATCGTAAGGGCCTTGCAACCTGCTCACCAGCATGCACCTCATAATTATAAGATTACCCGTCTGGCCTCATCCGAAGATGACCGCAATGTGGTGCTGCTGGAATATGATGGTATCCATAAAAAAATATTGACGTTCCGCCGTGGTGAGTGGGTCAACCGTTTATGTAAATATTTCTACCAGAAAGAGCGCTACTATTTACAGCAGTTATCGGAAAATCCAAATTTCCAAAGTATTGAATATTAATCTCTATAAGGTTTTACACTCCTAACCTTATTAAAGTTAGGAGTATGATTGTATTTTCATCATATCTATTATTTTACGATAAATTTCATAATATATACTTTTAAGATTATTTTCAGTTTGCAAAATTATAAATACAATCCTTACTTTCAGCTGACACGCTAGAACGCTTATGATTTTGCCTAAATCCTAAGACCATTCATGCCTGCTTCGTCCCCAGCGACTTTCCTGTATCGAGACAATATCTCTATGACAACACGTTTAGTGTCTCCGACCTTAAAAACATTTTTGGGTCTTGTATTCGGTGTGGTTGCAACCACCACCATTTTTGCGGCAAATCCAAAAATTGATGCGACAACGTTAACCGTCATTGGTTACCATGAAATCACAGAGCATAAAGATGCATTGATCCCAAGTTATGCGGTTACTGCACAGCAGTTTAGTCAGCATATTGATTGGTTAAAAAATAATGGCTTCCATTTTATTAATGTGGATCAACTGATTAAAGCCCATCAAGGCCAGTATAAATTGCCTAGTAAACCTGTATTACTGACGGTGGATGATGGCTATCAATCTTTTTATCAAAATGCCTATCCCGTAATTCGTGCCAAAAAAATCCCTGTGGTTTTAGCTGTGGTCGGTTCATGGCTGGAACCGAAAGAGAACCAGAATGTGGATTTTGGTGGGGAAAGCATCGCAAGGAACAAAATCTTGAGCTGGGACGAGCTTAAGGAGATGCAGAATAGCGGCTTGGTGGAGATTGCCAGCCATAGTTATCATTTGCATCAGGGGATTAATGCAAATCCACAGGGTAATCTGGAGCCTGCCGCCATTACCCGCATTTATGATACTAAAAGCAAAAGTTATGAAAATGATGCCGATTATCAGGCACGTGTCTATCAGGACCTAAAAAAGAACAATGACCTGTTAAAGGCACATGGTCTGCGTTCACCTCGTGTGATGGTCTGGCCTTATGGCCGCTACAACATGCAGTTGGTCAAAACCGCCAAGCAACTGGGCATGCCGATCACCATTACCTTGGATGATGGGGCAGACCACGCCAAACAATCCATTCAGAATATGAGCCGTATCTTGATTCAGGGCAATATGTCAACCAGCGCGCTCGCGCAGGAAATCAAGAACCGTGAACTGAACCTCGGTGACAATAATCGTCCGCAAAAAATCATGCATGTCGATTTAGACTATATCTATGATCCTGATCCGCAGCAACAGGAACGTAATCTGGGACATTTACTGGATCGAATTAATGGTATGGGCGTAAACACCGTTTATCTACAGGCCTTTTCTGACCCCGATGCGAATGGTTCGGCAGATATGGTGTATTTCCCGAACCGTCATATCCCGATGCGTGCAGACCTGTTTAATCGCGTGGCCTGGCAAATTCAGACCAGAACACAGGTACAGCGTTTATATGCGTGGATGCCGTTACTGGCGTGGGAATTACCAAAAAAAGACCCTGTTGCAGATGAGCTGGTTGAAACCCAGCAGGCCAAATCAGGTGAGCATTTAAATATGGGCTATATTCGTTTAAGTCCATTCTCACCAGAAGCTCGGCAGACCATTAAGGAAATTTATCAGGACCTAGCGAAATCAACCCCATTTGATGGCCTGCTGTTCCATGATGATGTCACTTTGTCTGACTATGAAGATGCCAGCCCAGAAGCATTGGCGGCTTATGCAAAACAAGGTTTGCCAACCGACCTTGCCAAAATACGCAACAATGATGCTGACCTGCAAAAATGGACGGCCTTTAAAACCCGTTATCTAGATGACTTTGCAATGGAGCTTGCAGGCGAGGTACGTCAATATCAGCCTTATTTAATGACTGCACGGAATCTGTATGCACAGGTTGCCCTGAATCCGTATGCGGAAAACTGGTATGCACAGTCTCTGGAGGAATCGCTTAACCGTTATGATTTCACCGCCATTATGGCGATGCCCTATATGGAACAGGTGAAAAATCCAGACAAGTTCTACACTGATATTTTAAATCGGGTCAAGAAATATCCGAATGGCATTAAGAAAACGGTGATGGAACTACAGGCAACCAACTGGCGCAATGACCAGAAAGTTCCCTCAGAAGAGATGGCGGCAACCATCAAGTCACTGTATGAACAAGGCGCCATGCATATTGCATATTATCCAGATGATCCGATTCAGGATCATCCAGATGTAAAAACCATGCATAACGCATTTGGGCTAAAATCATCTCAGCTTGTCCCATAATGGAGTCATATCAATGAGTTGGATTGCTTTATTATGGTCATCAGCTATTAAGTTTGTGTTCTATTATCCATTGTTCATGTCATATCTATGGATGATTGGGGCACTGATTTTTTACTGGAAAGAGCGTCAGGACCCACCTTACCAGCAACCAGACGCATTGCCACGCTATCCTAAAGTTGCGGTATTGATTCCCTGCTTTAATGAGGGGGAGAATGCAGATGAAACCATTCGCCATGCCTTGCAACTGGACTATCCAGATTTTGAGGTGATTGCGATCAATGATGGCAGTTCCGACAACACGGGCGAGGTGCTAGACCGTCTGGCAAGCCAGTATGAAAAATTGCGGGTGGTGCATTTGGCCCAGAATCAGGGTAAGGCGATGGGTTTGCAGGCAGGTAGCCTAATGACCGATGCTGAATTCCTGATTGGTATTGATGGCGATGCCTTGCTTGACCCACATGCCGCCAAGTGGATGATACGACATTTCCTTGAAGATTCGACTGTGGCGGCGGTAACGGGAAATCCACGTATCCGTACCCGTTCAACCCTGTTAGGGCGGATTCAGGTTGGGGAGTTTTCTTCAATTGTGGGCATGATTAAACGTGCCCAGCGCACCTTTGGACGTTTATTCACGGTATCAGGTGTGATTACCGCATTCCGTAAAAGCGCGGTGCATCAGGTCGATTACTGGTCTCCGAATATGTTGACTGAAGATATTGATATCACCTGGAAATTGCAGCGCGCAGGTTGGGATGTCCGTTTTGAACCAAATGCACTGGTGTGGATTTTAATGCCAGAAACCATGAACGGTTTATGGAAACAGCGTTTACGCTGGGCGATGGGTGGGGCACAGGTGCTGGTCAAGAATATTGATGTGTTCTTTAAGCCTAAGCTGAACTTCTTATGGCCATTGATGCTGGAACTTTGTTTGACATTAGTCTGGTCCTATTTGATGTTGATCATGGCAGTGATGTGGCTGCTGCATTTTATTCTGCCAATTCCTGGATTAACTGTGGTCAGCTCGCCTTTCTTACCCTATGGCAGCGGAATTTTATTGGGTGCCACCTGTTTAATTCAGTTTGCTTTAAGCAAATGGATGGATAGTCGTTATGAACCAAGCTTAGGGAAAAATTATTATTGGATGATTTGGTACCCATTTGTATTTTGGTTAATCACGATTACTGCTACAATCGTCGCCTTTCCGAAAGTGCTGCTACGCAATGATGGAAAACGTGCCCGCTGGATCAGTCCTGATCGTGGTATTCGTTGAATCTAAAGATTCATTTTGCTGAGTAAAGAGCAATGAAAGCAAACAGTTTGATTATTGATTTACGTCGCCAGCTCCCATGGCATAAACGTTATGCATCAACAACAACGACAGCAATAATGTGGGCAGGCTGGTTGCTGCTATGGCGACCATTTATTCTGGTTTGGGTCTTGGTGGAAATTAAGAAAACCTACCTGGCACAACGTCTGGTTGAAGCCTTTGGTGATGGCATTGAGCAGGGCGTAACGGCTTTGGTATTGTGTGCTGTTGCCTTGTTGCTATGGGGTTTTTTACCTGCAAAACGTGTGCATAAAACGCATGTGGTGGAAAAATCACTGCCTGATTATGCGCGCTATTTTGAATTGCCTGAACAGGAAATCCAGTTGGGGCGTCAGCAGAAAGTCACCACCGTACACCACGATGAAAATGGTAAAATTATCCGTGTCGAATAATTTTATGGTTTGAGCCTGAAAATAATATTGAATGCCTTGATTTTTTAATTAACCCGAATCTTGTTTAAGCCGATATTTCCATAATACGAATCATCGGCTTGTTTTGATGACATATTTGATAAGCACATAAAGATGCGTAAATACCAGCTAAATAGCCTGCAACACTTCTCGCTCTAGTCGTCACTAGATTGTACGCCCCCTTCAGCAAACTGAATAAAGTTTCAATCTTATTGCGTTGTTTCAGATGGTATTCATCTGCTTTTGATAACTGTATAGATTTCATGTTCTTTCGATGATAGGTAATTAAATCAATATCTTGTACTCTTAATTTACTCTTTAATTCATGACTAATATAGCCACGATCAGCATACAATTTAGCAGTCATTCCCTTGACTAACTGTTCAACCATTTTTATATCTGCTGTATGCCCATTTGATAAAGCTGTGCTGAGTATTTCACCTGACTGATTCATAAGTACATGCAACTTACAACCAAAAAACCAACCCATAGAACTTTTACCACGAGTTGCAATTGCTGCTAGCGATTTATGTCTTTTTATTCGCTGATTTTTACAGACAGCCAATGTCGTTGAATCGATCCATAAATAAGGACTTTGCTGATCTTTCATCAGGGCGAAATGTAAGGCATGTAAAGCCAGTTGATGAGTGTTGATCAGGTAAATCATACGTTGGTAACAAGGCAGGCTTTTGAATAAATGAAAATAGTTATGTCTCAGTGCCGTAAAGAATGCTTTAAAGTTATTGAAATGTGAATGTTTATACCAAATTGCAATAAAGACAATTTCAGAAATACTGAGCTGTGCAGGGCGAATTCTTAGGCATTTAAGATTTTGCTTTAAGAAGTTCCAGTAAACTGATTCAAATTTTAGAAAGAAATCATCAATTATACAGAATAATTGGGTACTATCGAACATAAGGACTAGAGTCGTAAGTTTTGTGTGGTAACTAACTGATGGCTCTAGTCCTTCTCTTTTTCAAGTCTATGGCTTATCCGTGATTCAGGTTAATTAAGGCATTTTTTTTATATTCCTAAATTTCAGGTATAAAAAAACCAGCATTAAGCTGGAATTTTTAGCACCATATTTCATTTGCTGAAAAATGGTGCCCGAGGCCAGACTCGAACTGGCACGCTTTGTGGGCGGGGGATTTTAAATCCCCTGTGTCTACCGATTTCACCACTCGGGCATGAGCGCAATAATAGAGGACACTTGAAAACTTGGCAAGAGTAAAACCAAGTATTTGCTTTCTTTTCAGTCAATTCATGTGTTTATTTATGGAGACTAAGTTTCTAGGTAATCATCTTAACTATTTTTGTCATTAACTACCTTTAATTTTGACTTTCTAACAAAAATGTAAGTTAGAAATAAAAAGAAAAAATTTTAAATTTTAGTTATTTAGCCCATATAATGATCTGTATGGTGAGGATATGCTTTATCTATAGAAAAAGTGATAAAAAATTTCTTATATTTTCATTTTTCATGACACAACCTGTCATAAGGATGTGAAGAATATGTATAGATGAACAGAATAAGATGAATTGGGTAGGAAATGGCAAAAAGTTCTGAAAAAAGTGGGCAATTGGCTGAGCGTTTAGCAAAGATACTGGTCAAGTTAAATGATGGTGTACATCTTGATGTAAAGAGTTTGGCAGACGATTTCAAGGTGAGTGAACGTACCATTATTCGAGATATAAACCGTTTAGAAAGTGCTGAGTTATTATTACAGCGGGATGATCAGCAAAGATATTACTTGGAAACCAAGTCAACTGGTGTATTTAAACAAAAAGACATACGAAGTTTTGCCAAAATTTCGGGCATTCAAAGCTTATATCCAAATTTAACAACACCATTTTTAACTAAGCTGTTAAATCGTGAGCAGCTTACCTATGAGGCAAAGGGTTATGCTTATGAAGATGCAAGTCAATTCGAAAAATTACTGGCAATGCTTTCAGAAGCAATTGAGAAAAATCAGCAAATTGGCTTTTTATATAATGGCGAACCTAGAGTCGTTGAGCCTTATCGTTTGATTCATCATCATGGAAGCTGGTACTTGGCTGCTGTGCGAAAAGGAAAGCTTCTTACTTATCGGGTGAGTCGTATAACTCGTTCTTATCAACAGCATGAGCTTTCAACATTCGAACCGAATCCAGATATTTTAAAACAATTAGAAGATGAAGACAGTATTTGGTTTGGACAGGAAAAAAGTGAAGTGATTTTAAAAGTTCATGCCGATGTGGTATTGCATTTTATGCAACGCCAACTTTTACCTGGGCAAGAGCTGGTTAAGACATTGGAAGATGGTGGGATATTGGTATCCAGCAAAATTAGCCATGCCATGCAGCTTTTACCTTTGGTCAGGTATTGGATTCCGCATGTGGAAATTATTAGTCCTGAGCATTTACAGGATGAGTTGGAATATGGGTTGAAAAGGTATATGGAGAGGTAGGAAAGTCAAAAATGCAGCAATAGGTTGATGCCCTAAATAGAGCTAAATATTTGAGTTATATTATTTAAGTGAAAGAGAGTTTAAAATGCCTTTACCTCCGTTGATTTTAGCAGGTGTTGCAATTACTGCCGTTGCAGGCGTGATTGGTGGATACTATGTAAAAAAATATTATAGTGGACTAGCAAACAAAAAAATTGCGATTCTTGGTTTAAGTCAAAGTGGAAAAACCACATTACTTAGTTTTTTACAAAATGGTAATTTGCCTGAAAAATATGATGCAACAATAGATCCTGAAAAGTTTAAAGGGAAAATCTCGGTTAAAGACTTGAAAATCAAGTTTGAGGCAACTGATGTGAGTGGTCGGCAATTTTCTACATGGGATTATGCACTTAAAGATGCTGATCATATTTTTCTTCTGATTAATTCCTATGAGTTAATTAATAGGAATAAAAAATATAATGATGAGATTAATAATGCTATTACTACAATATCCAATTATTTAGAAAGTGAATATACAAAAGAAAATGTTAAAGTGATATTACTTGCTAATTTTTCTGATCAATTGCCTATTTATGAGACAGCTATCCTTGAAGATAAGTTAAACAGTAATCCTCTTGTTAAAAAAATGCGAGCTGAACTTGCTACACAGGCACAAGTGCGATTAGTTTCTGGTAGTTTGAAAAATACAGTATCTACACAAAAATTGGTTTTAAGAGCATTTAATGAACTAGTTGAGAAAGGGAACTAAGCGATGAAAATTTTTTGTTGGATGCAAGCTTTAGAAAAAGATAAAGCAGATATTATGACCTTATATCAAAATGAGAAAGAGGTATCTTTACAGAAAGCTGATACTGATCTTTATATTAAATTAGTTTATGAAACTAAACTGCATGGTAAATGTGAAATCAGTCAATCTAATTTAAAGGTATATTCTTTAGGGAATAATTTTTTACTAAATATCAATTTAGGTTTTAAAGATAACTTGGGGAGAAACAATCCAATTGTTATTCTTGTTGAAACAGAACATAATGATGCTTTTGATATAGAGGGGCTTGAGCGAGTCCTATATTTATTTGTTCATCACAATTTAGATTCTGGTTTTAGTGTGGATTCAATCAAAAATATACTCAACCCTGTAAAAAAAAAGTCCATATTCAGATGGTGGATTACGAGGAAAATCAGAACCATTTGGAAGAAAATCAAAGCCGAATTGCAAAAATTACAGTCAGCCTCACGATAGTTATTATTCTCATTGTGATGATCATCATTCTAAAATAGTGATGATTGTTGGTGTTGGGATTACAGTTTTGGGGTCAGGTCTTTATCGTTATAAACGAAATAAAGTAAAAAAGGAAAGTGAGGTCAAAAAATGAGCATGGGATATTTTCCAGATAAACGAGATGAAAGAAGAACGATTGTGATGATCGATCATCGTGATTTGGATATATGTATGGAAAATCGTGAAAATTCAAAATTTTTGCGAGATGATGATATTTATTACTTACCTGTGCCAGTTGATCCCGATGATCTTAAACACTCTTCTATTCTTGCACAGCTTGATAAGGAGAATAAGCTACAAAAAAATAGAATCCTGATTTTAGATGATTCCGATGATACAGATGTTTATGAGTTATCTAATAAAGTGATTACTGAAAATCCTATCAAAAAAATAGAGAATTTTGCAAACTTTTGTGGTGCTTTAGGTGCAAAAGAACTCATTTTTGAAATGGAAAAGTCTGATCAAGATTATTCTAAAATGAGTGGTTCTGTTGGTGGTGGAGCAAGTGATTTTGCAAAAGCTGGGATGGAAATAAGTCGTGAGATGCAGGAAAAGATCAGACAAAAAATTAAGAAAGAATATTGTTGGGAAGGAGGTGAACCTGATTTAGAAAAAGCAGAACAGCTTTTTAATTTGTATCGTTTAGAGCGAGAGGATGGATTAGGAGATTTATTAGGTTTAATGAAAAATAAAAATAATCCATTGAAACGAAAAGTGGTGCATTTAGATATAACTCGTGATCTCAAGGATACGGTTAAGGTGTTTGCTAAGGCAGAATTACCAAAAATTCCAAAGTTGGCAAATCTTCAAATGGATTTTTCTAGTATTAAAAATATTGATACCTCTTTGAGTTTAAAGGTTACCGTTATTTTTAGAGACGATTAATTAAATATGAACTATAGGATAAAACTGCTTCCCCCAAGATTTTTTATTGGGGTGAAGCAGCATAATCATCAGTATTTCAGGCATCAAGTTCATTAAGATGTTACAAGCATCTTTGACTTGACTGCGATTGACTGAACTATAGTCAGATCATGAAAAAATACATACAAAATAATTTCATAAGCACATCAATTTAAAGGTCTTTTTTTAAATTATTGTATGAGATTAATAGTAATTTGACTATATTATAAGTTGCGCCACCATAAATAATTTGATTGCGTAGAGTATAGAGTTGGCTAAAGATACAAACCAATAAACTAGAGGTATCTTTTTCGGTTAAAGCACGTAGAGCTTTTTGCTTATGTTGTGCAAAACTTTGTTCCCAGGTTTTTTGATCAATCAGATTGTTATGAAAGTCCCAAAATTCTTGAAAGGTAAATTTATTATCTAACAAGATACGAATGCTATTTGAAAATGTATTCCAAACAGATGAGTAAATTTTTTGCTGATCATCAAAATAATAAATTTTATTGATAAACTCGACAAATGAGTTTCTATCTACACTACGCAAAATTGAGGCTAAGTCTTTCGCATAACCTGCATTAAAACAAATCCATAAGAAAATAAAGCGAGAATCTAGATCATCAGACTGTTCAGCTTTTTCAAGCCAACTCAATGCACGATGAATCCGCAAATTAAAATCATCATTATATTCAGGGCGGTGTTGAGAAAAATATTGTTGTAGCTGCTGATAGGTCATTGTGATTTTCAGATTATATTATTCCATTGAAAAGGCTATACAAGGAATAAAAACAAAGAGAAAGGAGGGGGTAAAATTATTTAATGGTTTTACTTTGATCTTTAGTCATATTCATTGAATTTCAAATAAACCATCAACCCAATAAATCCAAAAATTGGCGTAAAAAGACCAGAAATCAAGAACCACAATAGAAAAGACTGACCTTGGCTTTTTGCATAGGTCGCAACTAAAAAAGCAAAAAATACTAAGATGAGAAAAGGCATATAGTATCTCCTGATAACGTTGTAGATTAGGCAACAAGCCATTCCTGACGAATATTGGTTGCTTGATCATCTTGATCTAAATCAAATATGACCTTTAGTCCAAGCTTCAGATCAATATCTTTTTACCATTCATTGCTAGGGAATGGGTAGCGAACAGCATTCTCATCAATAATAATGCCTACTTTATTCAAACGTGAATAATATAAAATAATCCCAATAATCATATATTCTTTCTCATTATCTTTAGAAATTAAAGTAATTATGAATAAGGGGAATGACAGGTGATGTCATTTTAAAATTTAAACCTAAAAATTAATAAAATATTTCACTCTGACACAAACTGTCAAACAGCTTTTATATATTGAGTCTGTTACTTTTATAGGAAGCAGGTGATGGAACAAAATCTTAATCAAACAGAAACTTTAGCTCATGATTGGTTTTATGAGAAAAATGGGGAACGTGTTGGAGCAATTTCTCAATCACAAATGATTGAGCTTATTCAAACAGGAGGGTTGCATCGAGATACAGCAGTATGGCGAAAAGGTTTAAATGACTGGATAACTTTGGATAAAACTGAGTTGAATCAGTTTGTTGATCGTACTCTGCCACCACCATTAACAGGTCAGCATGTAAATAATACAATGGTGTGGATATTGGCTTTTGCACCCATTTTAGGACTGTTTCTGGAGTATTTTGTAACAGGCATGTTCTCTGGGGGAAATGTCGAATTAGCGACTTATAAGGTTGAAGAGGGCTATTATTTTGTAATTACCATCGCCTTAAATATCATGCTTTCTATTTTGGATGAAAGAAGATTAGAAAAGGTAGGGGTGAAAACAGAAAAATTCAAAGGTATGGTGTGGTTAGTGCCTGTGTATTTATTCCAGCGTGCTAAAGCGCTGGATCAAAGTCTGGCTTATTTTATTGTGTGGATTGTTTGTTTTCTCGTGGCAAACTACAGTTGAATTAAAATTATAAATACCATATTAAGAAGCTGTTTAGGCAGTCTTTTCTATATTTTACACATATTTTCAGACATAAAAAAACCAGCATTAAGCTGGAATTTTTAGCACCATATTTCATTTGCTGAAAAATGGTGCCCGAGGCCAGACTCGAACTGGCACGCTTTGTGGGCGGGGGATTTTAAATCCCCTGTGTCTACCGATTTCACCACTCGGGCTTTACCAATGGAGGCGGAGGTCGGAATCGAACCGGCGTACACGGAGTTGCAGTCCGCTGCATGACCACTCTGCCACCCCGCCATCTCTTGGTGATGCACATATTAGCAATCTTTAGGAAAAAAACAATAGTGTTTCGGGTGAATATGCACATAAAAACAACATCTAAAAGCATATTGGGCAAATTATCATGTATCATTTGCATACTTATCTGATTAGTAAGCGCTTACTTATACTCACTTGGGAGATACGCTGTGGCATTGGTTTTAGACGGTCGTGCATTGGCAAAACAAATCGAGGCAGATTTGTTGGTACGTGTAGAGGCACTTAAAGCAAAAACGGGGCGTACCCCAATTCTGGCAACCATTCTTGTCGGGGATGATGGTGCATCTGCAACTTATGTGCGTATGAAAGGCAATGCTTGCCGTCGTGTGGGAATGGACTCACTTAAAATTGAATTACCAAAAGAAACCACCACAGCGCAACTTCTGGCTGAAATTGAAAAACTCAATGCCAACCCTGATGTGCATGGTATCTTGTTGCAACACCCAGTGCCTGAACAGATTGATGAAAGAGCATGCTTTGATGCCATTTCACTGAAAAAGGATGTGGATGGGGTAACTTGCCTTGGTTTTGGTCGTATGGCAATGGGTGAGTCTGCTTATGGTTCAGCGACACCAGCGGGCATCATGACCATTTTGCAGGAAAACAACATTGAAATCGCAGGTAAACATGCGGTGGTGGTGGGGCGTTCAGCGATTCTAGGTAAACCAATGGCGATGATGCTGTTACAGGCCAATGCGACAGTGACGATTTGCCATTCACGTACCCAGAATCTTCCTGAGCTGGTTAAACAGGCAGATATTATTGTCGGCGCAGTCGGTAAGGCTGAATTGATTCAGAAAGACTGGATCAAGCAAGGTGCGGTTGTGGTTGATGCTGGTTTCCATCCTCGTGATGGCGGTGGTGTAGGTGATATCCAGCTTGTTGGTATTGAAGAGGTTGCATCTGCCTATACACCAGTACCAGGCGGTGTTGGCCCTATGACGATTACCACATTGATTCGTCAGACCGTTGAAGCCGCTGAAAAAGCTTTAGGTTAAAATCTCTGTTGACCTCTCCCTAGCCCTCTCCTAAAAGGAGAGGGAACACGATAGAAACAAGCCTATGAGTTGTACTTTTCAATTTGCCAAAGCACCTGAGCAACTGCTGAAAGCTTTGCATGAAGTTATTCCAAACACTGATTTATTGGCACAACAGCTTCCTGAAACGCCAATTTCCTTATGGCTGATTCCCCCTGTATTTCCGACTAACCGTCTGGATGATGAAGTGATTCGTCGGATCTGGAATGAAACGCCATATTGGATTTTTTGCTGGGCATCGGGTTTGGCAATGGCGCAATGGTTATTGGCTGAACCGCATCATGTTAAAGATAAAGTGGTACTGGATTTTGGGGCTGGTTCAGGCGTGGTGGCGATTGCCGCAAAAATGGCAGGGGCAAAGCGGGTCATCTGCTGTGATATTGATCAGGTCAGCCTGGAATCATGTCGTGAAAATGCCTTGCTCAATGATGTCGAGCTTGAGTATCTGGATGATTTATACAAGTCAGAACAGGTGGATGTCTTGCTGGCTGCGGATGTGCTTTATGATCAGTGTAACCGATTCTTTCTGGATGAGTTTCTAAAATTCGCACCAGAAGTCTGGGTAGCGGATAGTCGGGTTAAAAACTTTAGCCATCCCCAATATATGAAGATTGATGAGCGCAGTGCAACCACTTGGCCTGATCTGGATGAAGCCAAAGAGTTTCGCAATGTCAGTTTTTATAAGACCTTATAATAAATACACAGTTATAGGGTAAGGTGGTTTAAATCAACCACCTTATTTTTTTAATTATTATGAACAGGTGTAGCGGACCACTTTAAGTGTTGTTGGGCGTGTTTCCAGTGCTTGACGTGTTGCATAACCCTCACTATTGTTTAAATCAGGTGAGTTGGATAGACCAAAAGTTGCACGGCTGTTGCCAAGTTGCACCCCATATTGTTCCTGTTTGGTAGGGTTCATAATTTCATTGACACTGAGTATCGAAATTTTATAGGTTTTTTCCATTCCTAACACCTGTTTACAGGCGTGCTGTAGCTTTTTCTCATCAACATCACTGTTGCTGCGTGCTGCCAAGGTATAAGCCAGTGTTGCCGAAGTTGCCGTTTTATTTTCAATTTCATAACCTGTTACACCATTGTACTGATGTGGAGTGCTTTGACATGCCGCAACCAGAAGTGTACCGCTCACAATAATCAATAAATTAATTTTTTTCATATTAGTGGTCCTATTATTTCTAGTCTTAGTATCGCATAAATTAGATTTTGTATTGTGATGAATCTTTAAAACTCACGCTGTTTATCATGATTTAGGTTCAAAATGAGAGAAAGAATTTTCGTTTTCGAACAATTTTGCATATAATCGTGCAAGTTTTTATTTTTATACACAAGTCATTGCTGTATCGCAGTGTTGAAGCCCATTTTTTTAATGGGTATTTCATTTATTGCTTTGATACATAAGGCAAGTCTGAGTAGGTATGCCATGATCTCTACAGATAGTCAAAAAAAATATGTGGTTGCATTTGACCAGGGTACAACGAGTTCACGTGCAATCGTGTTGGATCACGATGCAAATGTCATTAGTATCGCCCAGCGTGAATTTACCCAAATCTACCCGCAACCAGGCTGGGTTGAACATGACCCAATGGAAATCTGGGCAACACAAAGTGCGGTGTGGGTTGAGGCTTTGGCACAGGCAAGTATCTCAAGTGACCAGATTGCCGCGATTGGTATCACCAACCAGCGTGAAACCACGATTATCTGGGATAAAAAAACGGGCAAACCGATTTATAACGCGATTGTATGGCAGAGCCGCCAAAGTAATGAGATTTGCAACCAGCTCCGTCAGGATGGCTGGGACGGGTATGTGCGTAAGGTCACTGGGCTGGTGATTGACCCATATTTTTCGGCAACCAAGATCAAGTGGATTCTGGATCATGTTGAGGGAAGTAGAGAGCGGGCAGAACGTGGCGAGCTGTTGTTTGGTACGGTGGATAGCTGGCTGATCTGGAAACTCACCAATGGTCAGGCGCATGTGACTGATTATACCAATGCCTCACGTACCATGCTGTTTAATATCGAAACACTGCAATGGGATGATAAGCTGCTTGAGGCCTTGAATATCCCGAAAGCCATATTGCCTGAGGTGCGTAGTTCTTCTGAAATATATGGGCATACCCATACCATCAGTGGTCAGGAAATTGGAATTCCAATCGCGGGAATTGCAGGGGATCAGCAGGCCGCCTTGTTCGGTCAAATGTGTGTTGAAGCGGGGCAGGCAAAAAATACCTACGGTACAGGCTGTTTCCTGCTGATGAACACAGGTAAACGTATTGTTCAATCTGAACATGGTCTACTGACCACGATTGCATGTGGGCCACGAGGTGAAGTGAACTATGCCCTGGAAGGTGCGGTTTTTAATGGTGGTTCATGTGTGCAATGGCTGCGTGATGAATTAAAGGCCATTAACGACTCGCATGACTCGGAATATTATGCAACCAAAGTGAAAGACAGTAATGGCGTTTATGTCGTTCCTGCATTTACGGGGTTGGGTGCGCCATATTGGGACCCAACCGCACGTGGCGCGATTTTGGGAATTACCCGTGGCGTGAGTATTGAGCATATTATTCGTGCAACGCTGGAATCCATCGCTTATCAAACCCGTGATGTGCTGGATGCTATGCAGCAGGATTCGGGTGAGAGGTTACGTACACTTCGTGTAGATGGCGGTGTCACTGCCAATAACTTCCTCATGCAGTTTCAGGCGGATATTTTATCGACTTCGGTTGAACGTCCAGCCATGAAAGAGACCACAGGTATGGGAGCTGCATTTCTGGCAGGTTTAGCCGTTGGCTTCTGGTCTGATCTGAATGAATTGAAGAGCAGAATGACCATTGAGCGAACATTTACACCCGCGTGTAGTCAGGATGAAACCGAAAAACTTTATCAAGGCTGGTTAAAAGCTGTGGGGCGCACACGTGACTGGGCTGAAAATTAAGGTAAAATAACGCCATTCGTAATTTAAAATAACTTAGGATGGATGAGCATGAGCTTGATACTACGCCAACAAAAAACCCTCGAACTGGTGAGAGAGCGTGGCTATATCAGTATTGAAGAGCTTGCTCAATATTTTGATGTTACCCCCCAAACCATCCGCCGTGATATTAATCAGTTGGCGGATGAGGGCTTGCTGCGTCGCTATCATGGTGGAGCCGCGCATGATTCCAGTGTTGAGAATACCGAATATACGATGCGTGTCGGCTATATGCTTGAAGAAAAGCGCAGGATTGCAGAGGCGGTGGCTGCTGCTGTGCCTGACCATGCGTCATTATTCATTAATATTGGAACGACCACGGAATCGATTGCCCATGCCTTGCTCAACCATACAGGCTTGAAAATCATTACCAATAACCTGAATGTTGCCAAAATTCTCAGTACCAAGGAGGATTTTGAAGTGCTGATTGCCAGTGGTCGGGTTCGCCCTGATGGTGGGGTGATTGGTCAGGCAACGGCTGATTTCTTTAAGCAGTTTAAGGCGGATTATGCGCTGATTGGGATTAGTGGCATTGAAGAGGATGGCACTTTGCTGGATTTTGACTTTCAGGAAGTGTGTGTGTCACAGGAAATCCTCTCAAGTGCACGCCAGGTTTTCTTGGCGGCGGATAGCAGCAAGTTTGGCCGTAATGCCATGATCCGTCTGGGTTCATTGAAGCAGGTGGATAGTATCTTTACTGATCAGCAACCCAATGAGCAATATCTAAAAACCATTCATGATTTGGGTGTGAATTTGGTTGTTGCTCAATAATTTTTCATTTTTGAATATGATTTTAGCAATAAATATTTCTATAATTTAAATCATTGATCTCATCTCTAAATATGGTGCGGTAGGGGCGAACTGTGTTCGCCAGAATTCAATGATAAATAATTATATATTTGATATTTAAAATAATTTAATTGAGAAGAATCCTAAAATAAAAGATCCTTTTTATATACAGGCGAACACAGTTCGCCCCTACTATTTTATACTTACTTAAAAAAATGCCAATTTATTGGCATTTTTTTGCACAAAATTTATTGTTTATTTTCATTTTATATGTTTAAATTTTCATTATCGAAAAATAATGAAAATTTGCGGTGATCATATGCAAACTTCTCCTCAGTCAAATGACAAAATCTATGACCTTGCTGTTATTGGTGGCGGTATTAACGGTGTTGGTATTGCTGCTGATGCTTCAGGACGTGGTCTATCGGTATTCCTGTGTGAAAAAGACGATTTGGCAAGCCATACCTCCTCTGCCAGCAGTAAGCTGATTCATGGTGGTCTACGTTATCTCGAACATAAAGAGTTTCGTTTGGTGCGTGAGGCATTGGCCGAGCGTGAAGTCTTGTTGGCTAAAGCACCGCATATTATCCGTCCAATGCGTTTTATCATGCCGCATCGTCCGCATTTACGTCCAGCATGGCTGATTCGTACAGGATTATTCTTTTATGATCATTTGGGTAAACGTGAAAAGCTGCTGGGTTCAAACAATGTTTATTTTAAAGAAGATAGCCCGCTAAACTCTGCCATTACCCGTGGTTTTGAATATTCAGACTGTGCTGTGGATGACTCTCGTCTGGTGGTTTTAAATGCCATGCATGCCCGTGAGAAAGGGGCTGATGTAGTGACCCGAACCCGTTGTCTTTCTGCACAACGTGATGGGCAATATTGGCTGGTCGATCTGGAAAATGAGCATGGTCAATTCCAGATTAAGGCGAAAGCCTTGGTTAATGCGGCAGGACCTTGGGTTGCGCAATTTATCAAGCAGGATTTGCAGCTTAAATCTCCTTATGGTATCCGCCTGATTCAGGGCAGTCATATTATTGTGCCGAAGCTGTATGAATGTGACAAAGCCTTTATTATGCAGAATGATGACCGACGTATTGTGTTTGCAATTCCATATCTGGACCAGTACACCATGATTGGCACCACAGACCGTGAATATCAGGGTGATCCAGCACAGGTGAAAATTACCCAGGAGGAGATTGATTACCTGATTGAAGTGAGCAATGCGCATTTCAAGAAACAACTCACCCCACAGGATATTATTTCGACTTTTGCGGGTGTGCGTCCTTTATGTGATGATGAATCGGATAATCCATCAGCCATTACCCGTGACTATACTTTGGCCTTGTCCAAAGGTGAAGAGGGGCAGGCTCCATTACTTTCTGTGTTTGGTGGAAAATTAACGACATATCGTAAACTGGCTGAATCTGCCATGCAGCAGCTCAAGGCATTTTTCCCTGAGATTCAGGGAAGCTGGACTGCGACAGAGGCATTGCCTGGCGGTGAAAATATGCATTCTGTTGAACAGTTGATACAGGAAATCCGTGCACAAATCACAGATGCTCCAGAAGCACTGGCAAAACGCTGGGCTTCATCGTATGGTTCACGGATCTGGAATATATTGGGTGAAACAACATCGGTTGACCAACTCGGAAAACATTTTGGTCAGGGCCTGTATGCCAAAGAAGTAGATTATTTATGTCGCTTTGAATGGGTAACAAGCAGTCAGGATGTGCTGTGGAGACGTTCTAAACTGGGACTCAGCTTCACTCAGAAAGAAACAGAGGCTTTGGATGCCTATCTTACTGTGAAAACTCATGGTAATGAAGCAGCTTAGATGAGGGTCTGCTGACCTTTCACAGATGCTTGCGACAGAGGGCATTTTTTAGACGGTACAAGGCATGACTTATGAGATTTAGCTATTCTAAATGAATAAGGCATAACGTCGTAGCGGCAAAAAATGCCCCTGTCCCGCAGGGTTATGGCTAAAACTTCCCTAAACTTCGTTATGAAACTTGACAAGGGGGGCACCATTGCCTGCGCTTCATGCCTTGTTTATGTCGTTTTAGCCTATAACGCAAGCATGGTTGAAAGGTCAACAGACCCTATAAACCCTCTATCTCATTGGTGTAGGGATAGAGGGTCAAAACGATTAGTACTTAAATTTGAATGCGACCGTATAGTTGGCTGGTTCACCATAGAAAGCCTGACCATCGGTAAAGCTATTTAGGTATTTTTTGTCTGTGACATTATCCGCATTGGCCTGAATGGTGAATTGAGGGGTAACTTCGTAGCTTGCCATCAAATTGAGAAGTGCGTAATCACCTTGTCTCAAATACGTTCCATAGTTTTCATCAAAGCGGCTAATCTTGCCTTGCCATTGCAGACCTGCACCAACTTTAAGTTTTGGAAGTAATGATGGGTTGTAGGTGGTTAACAGGTTGAAGGTCTGGTTTGGGTTATAGGTTCTAGCCGCACCACCATTTTTCAAATCTCTTAAGCTAAACTGGGTGTAGCCAAGCGAAACATTGACCTGATTGGTCAATTGTCCAGCCAGACCAACCTCAACCCCTTGTGAACGTAAATCACTGATTCCCACCTTACGGTTGAGCGGATTGCCATCGGAAGAACGCAGTGGATAATTGTTTTCCTCAGTTCTAAAGATGGCCAATGTTCCTGTTAGCCTATTATCCAGCCAGGCACTTTTAAACCCGACTTCATAGCTTTTACCATCAATTGGATCGGCCACTTTTCCTGTTGCTTCATCCACAGAGGTTTGGGGACGGAAAATTGAGGTGTAACTCATATAGCCCGTATATTCAGGTGTAAAATTATAGGTAATCCCCGCATAAGGTGAAACCTTACTTTCATCATAGGTCATTGGCGCATCGTAACTTACACCCTCGCTTTTTGCCTTGACATAGTTCGCGCCTAGTGTGAGTTTGAGCTCATCGGTTAAATGTAAACGTGTTGCTGCATAAATGGACTGGTTGCGTTGGGTATAATCTGCCGTTTTTGCAAAATCTGACCAAGTTACGCTTTTCGGTGTCCAGCTTGCCCAGTTGGTGGTGTATGGCGTGGTATAGGTTACCCCATCGTATACTGATTCCTGAAAGTCGATGTTGCTGTCATGCAGGGTTCCGCTTTTTTCATGGTCGTTCTGATCACTTTTTGAGAATGTATAGCCAATAATCGCTTCATGCTCACGGCCTAATAGGTCAAACTTACCCTGTAGGTTGAAGTCAGCGGTATGTAGTTTATTATTTTCCAGATATCCGCTCGGTGTTAATGAAATGCCTGAACCATCCGTGTTTGGATAGCCATAATAGTAGAGCAGCTGGCTTTGACGGTCTTTTTCATTATAGTTGTAGCTGAGGTTGGCCGACCAGGTGTTGAGGAATTGCTGTTTCAGCTCAAGAAATGCATTTTTAGAGGTATTGTCCCAATAGGCCCAGTCTGGATTTGGATTGTATGAGCGATCAAAACTGAGCTGTTTACCCGATGAATCCATAAGAGGTAGGGCCCCCCAGTTATTGGCATTCGGCTTGTTCTTTTCCTGACTTGCACCTACAGTAAGCAGGGTTTTATCGCTAATGTCTGCTTCTAGAACACCTGCAATCCCATTCTTTTCCAGAGAGTAACGATCTAAATGGGAGTCACCCGTTTGCTGGAAACCTGAAAGTCGTCCACGAACACGGTCATTTGGCAACAGGCTACCTGATACATCCGCTTCATAGCGCTGCGTATTCCATGAACCATAACTGAGGTTGGTGTTTGCCTGAAGTTCTTTGCCTGGACGTTTACGCACATAATTGATGGTTGCGCTTGGATCACCAAATGCATTGGTCAGTGCATCCGCACCCTTAATTACTTCAATGCGATCATAGAAAAAACTGTCTGGGTTGGTATCGTTGTAGTTCCATTGACTAGATGGGAAACCGACACCATCAACCAATATGTTGGAGATTTCAAATCCACGCGCCATATAAACAGCACGTTCAGTTTCCACTGAGTTTACGGTTACACCAGGAGTGTTGTTGAGCACATCTCTGGATGAGGTAAGGCCAAAGTCATCCATCTGCTGGCGTGTCACCACATTGATAGTTTGGGGAATTTCCTTGGCTTCGATATTTAACTTGGTGGCGCTGTTGCTATTTTTAATGGTATAGGCTTTGGTTTTTTCAGAATTGTTCTCATCTTGGATAGCCTGAACCTTGATGGTTGGCAACTGGGAGGTTTCATCGGCAGCATGGCTATATGATGCGCTGATTGAAAGTATCCCAGATATGGCAATAAATAAGGGAGTGCGTTTGGTGAACAGGAATTGGCTCATATAATAACCATATAGATGAGAAGTATTGTTATTACAATTATTATTACTGTTTGCTTATTTTGCAATTTATTTCATCGTTTGGCTTATAGAAAAATTAAAGAATATAAAAACGATTGATAAGAATTTTTAATCGGAAAGGTTGTTGTTTTATGCAGTAATCTCAAAACCTCCTCAAGAATTAGCCGTTTTAATTCTAATGGACATAGTATAGTCATTTAATAAAGTGGTCATTTGCAGGAAATATAAGATGGAAAACCTCGTCTGTTATAAACAAATGCCGATTTGGATGCATGACACGATTCCGAGTGGTTTTCAGAAAGCACACAATACCAAGCTGGGTACATGGGCAAGGCTCCATATTTTAAAAGGACAGGTTCAATTTGCCATGCTCAATGAAGCAGGTGAGACGATTTCAGAACACAACTTTTCCAGTGAACAACAACCGCCATTTATTCCTCCACAGGTATGGCATAAAATTGTCTCTAGTAGTGATGATGTGGCATGCCAACTCAGTTTCTATTGTCAGCCTCAAGATTACTTTAGCAAGAAATATCAATTGACTGCGACACATTCAGAGGTTTTGGCCGCCATGCCTTACTTAAATGGAGGAAAGGCCTTGGATGTTGGCTGTGGCAGTGGACGGAATAGTTTATATTTAAGTCAGCAGGGCTTTACCGTCGATGCGTGGGATGTAAATCCGAATAGTATTGAAACACTGAATAACGTGATTCAGCAGGAGAATATCAGCAATCTTCATACCCAGCTTAGGGATTTAAACCTGAATTGCCACATCTCGCGGCAATATGATTTTATTTGCTGTACGGTGGTGATGATGTTTTTACAACCTGAAACAGTGAAGCAACTGATTGCACAGATGCAGCAGGCCACTGAAGTGGGAGGTTTTAATTTAATTGTCTGTGCAATGGACAGTGAGGATTATCCTGTACAACCTGATTTTCCATTTAGTTTTCGGGCGGGGGAATTAAGGGAGGCTTATCACGGCTGGACATTGATTAAATATAATGAGGATGTAGGTGAGTTACATCGTGTGGATGCGCAAGGGCAGAGGATTAAACAACGCTTTGCCACATTGTTGGCACAGAAATGTTAATGCCTTGATATCTGTTTTGAAATAAGACAAATTATTTTTATGGCATAAAGCAAAAAAGGTCGCCGAAGCGACCTTTTAATGTATCTGAAATATTAAGCAGATTTAACCGCGTTTAATAATTCAGCCTGACGATCTTTAAGTGCCTGAGGTAAGCGGTCACCCAGTTTGGTAAATAACTCAGTGTGGCTTTCAAGTTCCTTGATCCATTGATCTTTGTCCTGAGTTGTCACTGTGTCGAATTGCTCTTTAGAGAAGTCGATACCTTCCCAGTTTAACTGCTCATAAGCAGGAACTAGGCCGATTGGTGTTTCAGTTGCTTCTGCACGACCTTCACAACGGTCAATGATCCACTCAAGAACACGCATGTTCTGACCGAAACCAGGCCATACGAAGTTGCCTTCAGCGTCACGACGGAACCAGTTTACGTTGAAGATTTTTGGCAGCTTGTTACCAGCAGCTTCAGCTTTCGCACCAACTTCTTTACCTAATTGTAACCAGTGGCCAAAGTAGTCAGCCATGTTGTAGCCAGCAAATGGAAGCATTGCAAATGGGTCACGGCGGACAACACCTTGTTGACCAACTGCCGCAGCAGTGGTTTCAGAACCCATGGTTGCTGCTTTATAAACACCATCCACCCAGTCAAATGCTTCTGATACCAAAGGCACAGTGTCTGCACGGCGACCACCGAAGATGAACGCGGAAATTGGAACACCTGCTGGATTTTCCCAGTCAGCGTCGATAGATGGGCATTGACCAGCAGAAACAGTGAAACGTGAGTTTGGATGTGCTGCTTTTTCGCCCTCAACATATGGCTGACCTTTCCATGTGATCAGGTTTGCTGGGACTTCTTTGGTCAGACCTTCCCACCATACTTCACCATTCTCAGTCACGGCAACGTTGGTATAGATCACGTCTTTATGCATTGTTGCAATACAGTTCGGGTTGGTTTTGGTATTTGTACCTGGTGCAACACCGAAGAAACCAGCCTCTGGGTTGATTGCATATAAGCGACCATCTTCACCTGGTTTAATCCAGGCAATATCGTCACCTACAGTTTCAATCTTCCAGCCTTCATAACCAGCTGGTGGAATCAACATTGCAAAGTTGGTTTTACCACATGCAGACGGGAACGCCGCCGCGATATAATGTTTTTCGCCCTGTGGATTGGTCACGCCTAAAATCAGCATGTGTTCAGCCAACCAGCCTTGTTCACGGCCCATGACAGATGCAATACGTAATGCAAGGCATTTTTTACCTAATAGCGCGTTACCGCCGTAACCTGAACCATAAGACCAGATTTCACGGGTTTCTGGATAGTGCACGATATATTTTTCAGGGTTGCAAGGCCATACAACGTCTTTTTGACCATCTTTCAATGGTGCTGCAACAGTGTGTACACATGGGATGAACTCGCCATCTGTGCCCAACACGTCATAAACTGCTTTACCCATACGCGCCATTTTGGTCATGCTAACTGCAACGTAAGGTGAGTCTGTTAATTCAATACCAATGTGGGCAATGTGGCTGCCTAAAGGTCCCATTGAGAATGGAACCACATACATGGTACGGCCTTCCATTGCACCATCAAATAATCCATTTAATTTTGCACGCATTTCAGCAGGAGCAACCCAGTTGTTGGTTGCGCCAGCATCTTCTTTGTTTTGAGAGCAGATATAAGTGCGATCTTCAACACGAGCAACGTCAGAAGGGTCAGAATTTGCAAGATAAGAACCAGGATGTTTTTCTTGGTTAAGTTTTTGCATGGTGCCGTTAGCGATCATCAAGTCGATCAGACGTTGATATTCTTCTTCGCTGCCGTCACACCATTCGATTTTTGCTGGCTTGGTTAGTTTTGCAATTTCTTCCACCCATGCAATTAGCTTAGGGTGACGAACGAATTCTGGTGCGTTCACTTGGGTCATGGTGATGCCTTTTTAAAGTGTGTACAACGTACAAGTTCCATTTACTGGATGACAGTAAGATAGATGAAGTAAAAAAAGTGGCTGTATTAAAGCATAAAATCATAAAAAAAATAAGACTAAAGAATGTCAGAATCTGTTAATGCAAGCATGTATATTTATATATAGGTAGTTGTTTTTAATTGATTTGATCGTTTTTTGAGTAATTATTTGAAATTTTTATATGTGTTATTTTTATTTAAAATTATATTAAAAAACAATATTTTAAAATATTATGATTTTTTTGAGAATTATTATTGATTATATGAATGACGTTCATTCAAAATTTACATAAACAAGCTTTTATTTGTTGATTTTGTAAACAAAAATAAGATTGTTAACTTTATTCAGGTTAAGTTGTATGAGTCAAAATTTACGGCCTTTATCCCTCATTTATAATCAAAAATCAGGTTTTCATGCAGCACAACAAGATGAGCAATATGAACGTCTTATGACGCTCTGGACACAATATGGCTTTGAAATCCAAGTTTTTGAGTTAAATCAGCAGGTTAATTTTGACGAAATGATGACATCGGTACTCTCCAGACATCAGCAGGCCGATTTGCGTGGCGTTGTGGTGGCGGCAGGAGGGGATGGTACCTTGAATGCGGTTGCCAAAAAATTGATGCATACTGATATTCCAATGGGAATCATGCCACTAGGGACATTTAATTATGTTGCCCGCGCCCTGAATATTCCAATTGATCTGGGTCTGGCTGCGGAGGTGATTGCCACAGGTATTGAACATAAGGTTCATGTTGCCACCCTGAATGACCAGATTTACCTGAATAATGCCAGTCTGGGTTTATATCCCTTATTTATAAAAAAACGTGAATTATATAACCAGCGTTTTGGCCGTTTCCCCCTGAATGCCTATACATCGGGTTTGGATGTGCTGTTGCGTGAACACAAATCATTAAAACTGGCGGTCACTGTAGATGGACAAAAATATCCTGTTGCTACGCCGCTGGTTTTCTTTGGCAATAACCAGCTTCAACTCAGCGACATGAAGTTGAGGATTGCGGAATGTGCTGCTAATGGAAAGCTGGCAGGGGTGGTTGTGGCTAAAAGTGATCGGTTAAGCTTGCTGAAAATGTTATGGACACTGATTCAGGGGAAAATTGATCAGGCTTCTGATGTTTATTCATTCTGTGCTGAACAGATTCAGGTGGATTGTAAAAAGAAAAAGCTCACTGTGGCGGTGGATGGAGAACTGATGGAAATGCAGACCCCCCTAAAATTCGCAGTTGAAAAATCTGCCTTGAAGGTAATGGTGCCAAATGCTGTTGCATCTGTCTGATTTACACTTTGGCACTGAAAGAGAAGTATGTATTCAGGCCATACAGCAGTTTTGCCAACAGCATCGGCCAGAGGCGATTGTGGTGAGTGGGGACTTAACCCAGCGTGCCCGCTTTAAGCAGTTCTATGCTTGCCGACAATTTCTGGATTCCCTGTCACTGCCTTATTTGGTGGTGCCAGGAAATCATGACATCCCTCTGTATCAGGTCTGGAACCGATTTTTTTCCCCTTTTGTACTGTATCAGGCATTTTTTGGTCGCCTGGAAACAACGCTGGAAACTGAGCATTTTTATATTGTGGGGGTAAACAGTATTCGGCGGCGTTACCACACGCGGGGACATATTTCCCTGGAACAAATTCATGAAACCTATGAAAAGTTAAACAATGCACCCTCAAATAAAATAAAGCTGGTGGTTTTTCATCAGCCTTTTTACATATCTCCTGATCAGCATGATGATAAGGATTGTCCTGTTTTAGGAAAGATTGCTTTGGAACGCTGGGGCGAAACGGGACTGTTTGGCTTGTTGCATGGGCATTTACATCAAACAGCAGTATATGACCTCACAAAGATTTATAAGTTAAATGTCAATCATCCCATCTATGACATTCATGCAGGCACCGCAATTTCGAGCCGTTTACACCATGACTCAACCAATAGTTTTAATGCCATTTTAGGCAACGGCAAGATTGAGCATTATTGGTTTGATGAACGCTTGGGAATGTTTAAAAACTTATAATAGAAAACGAGATGAAAAGTTTCGCTAAGCGTTTTAAATCTATCCTGTTATATGAAAAACATAACTTATTAAATATCTTTAAATTATGAGTTCCGTACACTGATATAAAAATAAGCATATTAGACTTGATTTTTGAATGCTTGAAAAATATTAATGTTTTAAATATCAGAATATTGTGTTGATTTTTTTAAAAATTATCAGTCGATTTTTAACTGGAAAAATCTCTTAATACAGGTCAGTCTATTCCCCATTTGAGGAATATAACTGCCACAAAAAAATACATAAAATCTTTTGAGAGTTGATGAAATTTTGCTCCCCAAATTCTTCATTTGTAAGATATCGGAAAACTCTAAAACTGGAAAAATAATCATTTTAAATAACATATACATACGCACAAAGTAATAAGTATAAGTACTTTTGCGATTTCTGCATGCTGAAAGGTGACAAAATGACACGTATATATTTGGTGGATAAAAGTATTCATAAAACAACAGCTAAATCTGAGGTCATAGCAACTGGGCAATCAACAGCAATCCCTTTAGATCAACGCTTAATGGCAAAGTTTGAGATTCATCCAGAACAAGTCTCTTCAATTGTGCGGGTGGGAAATAACGCGGTTGTACATTTAATAGATGGTACGCAAGTTGTTTTAGAGGGGTTCTTTGTTCAGGAGCTTCTACAACTTCCCTTACAGGATGGGCAAAGCTTATGGGCAACACTTGTTGAGGATGAGGTTACAGAGCAACCTATAGATGATTATCTGGTACTGGATGGTGTGCCACCTGAGGCTGTGGTTCCTGATAGTTCGATTGTTCCTGCCGCTGGCCTAAACCCTGAGATACCAGCTGCAATTGTACCTGAAGCTACAGGTGCTGCAGCAAGTGCGGCCACGGCAGGTACTATCGCCGCGACTACAGTACCCACTTGGGCTTTGGTTGCAGGTGGACTTGCTGGTGCTGGAGCCATTGGTGCCGCTGTCAGTGGAGGAAGTGATAAAAAGGATAATCCTCCAGACACCACAGCACCAACTCAGCCTCAGGGTGGTTTTACTGATAATAAAGATGGCAAAACCATTACCGGGCAGGCTGAAGCTGGCAGTACCGTGATTGTAAAGGATGTGGCAGGTAAAGAGCTGGCCAAGGCAACGGTAGGTGCTGATGGCAAGTTTAGTGTGACTTTGCCAAATGCATTGAGTAACGGTGAAAAAGTCAATGTGACTGTCAAGGATCCAGCAGGCAACGAAAGTACAGTGGCGAGTATCACTGCGCCTGATACAACCGCACCAACGAAGCCAGAGAGTACTTTTACTGATAATGATGGCAAAACCATTACTGGGCAGGCTGAAGCTGGCAGTACCGTGATTGTGAAAGATGCGGCAGGTAAAGAGCTGGCTAAGGCAATGGTAGATGTTGATGGCAAGTTTAGTGTGACCTTGCCAAATGCATTGAGTAACGGTGAACAGGTTAATGTGACTGTCAAGGATTCAGCAGGCAACGAAAGTACAGTGGCAAGTATAACTGCACCTGATACCACAGCTCCAGTTGCAGGCACCTTGGGTTTTACCAATTTAATAGATACGGGTACTTCATCTACAGATCGAATTACGCAGGATAAAGCCTTTGACCTGAATTTGATGGGGCAAGAGACAGGTAGTACAGTTAAATATCAGCTTTCCAAAGATGGAGGAGCTTGGACCAATACAACTGCAAACCAGACGAATCTGTCAGATGGTGTCTATCAGTTTAAGGCGATTGTAACTGACAAGGCGGGTAACAGTGCTGAGACTCTGTCACCGAAAGTAACAGTGGACAATACTGTACCAGCGGCAGGTACTTTAACCCTAACCAACTTAACAGACACTGGTTCATCATCTACAGACCGCATTACCCAGGACAAGAATTTTGATCTTAGCCTGACAGGTCAGGAAGCAAATACAACGATTATGTATCAGGTTTCTAAAGATGGTGGGGTCTGGACTAATACTACTGTAAATCAAAATAATCTGGCAGATGGTATCTACCAGTTTAAGGCGATTGTGACTGACAGGGCGGGTAACAGTTCAGAGGTATTATCTTCAAAAATAACAGTAGACAACACGATAGTAGCTGGCAATTTATCATTTATTAATTTTGTTGATAGTGGTGCTTTGGCAACTGATCATATTACGCAGGACAAAGCTTTTGATCTCAGCTTAACTGGGCAGGAAACTGGAACGACTGTCATCTATCAAGTTTCAAAAGATAGTGGAGTATGGAGCAATACAACCGCCAAACAAAGTAATTTGACAGATGGCATCTATCAATTTAAGGCGATTGTGACTGATAAGGCGGGAAACAGTGCAGAGGTATTATCTAGCAAAGTTACGGTTGATAATACAGTACCAGTTGCAGGTGTTCTTTCATTTGCTAACTTAACCGATACAGGTTCATCATCTACTGACCGCATTACACAGGACAAAACCTTTGATCTCACCTTAACAGGACAAGAGGCTGGAACAACAGTCGTTTATCAAGTCTCTAAAGATAATGGTGCGTGGACAACAACGACAGCAAACCAGACCAACCTGACAGATGGAATTTATCAGTTTAAGGCGATCGTGACCGATAAGGCAGGAAACAGTGCAGAGGTGCTATCTGCAAAAGTTACCGTTGATAATACAGCACCGATAGCGGGAACCCTGTCATTTACGAATTTAAACGATACAGGCTCATCACCTACTGACCAAATTACACAGGATAAGGCTTTCGATTTAAGCCTGACAGGGCAGGAAGCAGGGGCCACAATTCAATATCAGGTGTCTAAAGATGGTGGGGTTTGGACCAATACCACTGCAAACCAGATGAACTTGTCAGATGGAGTCTATCAGTTTAAGGCAATTGTGACTGACAAGGCGGGAAACAGCGCAGAAACCTTATCAACAAAAATCACAGTAGATAATACTCCGCCAGCTACAGGAATATTATCTTTTGCTAATTTAGACGATACAGGTGTTTCTGATACGGATGGTATTACAAAAGATAAAGTCTTTAATTTGGCACTAACAGGGCAAGAGACGGGAGCCACTGTTATTTATCAGGTTTCTAAAGATGGAGGTGTCTGGACAGATACCAGTGTAGAACAAAGTGGCCTAGTTGATGGAGTCTACCAGTTTAAGGCAATCGTGACTGACAAGGCGGGTAACAGTGCAGAGGTATTATCTACCAAATTAACCGTTGATAATACTGTACCAGTTACAGGCATGCTTTCATTTACCAATCTAACGGATACAGGCTCATCAGCTACTGACCAAATTACACAGGATAAGGCTTTTGATCTCACCTTAACAGGACAAGAGGCTGGAACAACAGTCATTTATCAAGTATCCAAGGATAATGGTGCCTGGACAACAACGACAGCAAGCCAAACCAACCTGACAGATGGAATTTACCAGTTTAAAGCCATTGTAACGGATAAGGCAGGTAATAGCTCAGAAGCATTATCTTCAAAAATAACAGTAGACAACACGATAGTCGCTGGCAGCCTGTTGTTCACTAATTTGACAGATACAGGTTTGTCCTCTACGGATTTAATTACACAGGACAAGGCTTTTGATCTGAGCCTGACAGGTCAGGAAGTAGGAACCACAGTTGTTTATCAAGTGTCTAAAGATAATGGTGCGTGGACAACAACGACACCAAGCCAAACCAACCTGACTGATGGTGTTTACCAGTTTAAGGCGATTGTGACTGACAAGGCAGGGAACAGTGCAGAGGTACTATCTGCAAAAGTTACCGTTGATAATACAGCACCGATAGCGGGAACCCTGTCATTTACCAGTTTAACTGATACAGGCTCGTCATCTAGTGACCTGATTACACAGGACAAAACATTTGATTTAAGTTTAACTGGGCATGAAGCTGGAACCACTGTTGTTTATCAAGTGTCTAAAGATAATGGTGCATTGACCAATACCACTGCAAACCAGATGAATCTGTCAGATGGTGTCTATCAGTTTAAGGCGGTTGTGACTGACAAGGCGGGTAACAGTGCAGAGGTGTTATCTAGTAAAGTTACGGTTGATAATACAGCACCAGTTGCAGGAGCTTTATCAATCACGAATTTAAGTGATACAGGTTCATCATCTACTGACCGCATTACCCAGGACAAGACCTTTGACCTCAGCCTGACAGGTCAGGAGGCGGGAACGACTGTTGTTTATCAGGTTTCCAAGGATAATGGCGCATGGACAACAACGACCACAAACCAAACCAATCTGGCAGATGGAATTTACCAGTTTAAGGGGATTGTGACCGATGTTGCGGGGAACAGTGCAGAAACGCTGTCTCCAACTGTAACTGTTGACAACACTCCACCAGTAGCAGGCACATTGTCATTTAGTAATTTGACAGATACAGGTATTTCAACCACAGACTTGATTACGCAGGACAAAACATTTGACTTAAGTTTAACTGGGCGTGAAGCTGGAACCACTGTTGTTTATCAAGTATCTAAAGATAATGGTGCATGGGCCAATACTACTGCAAACCAGACCAATCTGGCAGATGGTGTCTATCAGTTTAAGGCAATTGTGACCGATGTGGCAGGGAACAGTGCGGAAACACTATCAGCCAAATTGACTGTGGACAATACCCCACCAGCAGCAGGCGTACTGTCATTTAGCAGTTTAACTGATACAGGTATTTCATCTACTGACCTGATTACACAGGATAAGGCTTTTGATTTAAGTCTAACAGGACAGGAAGCAGGAACGACAGTTGTCTATCAGGTGTCCAAGGATGACGGCGCATGGACAACAACGACTGCAAGCCAAACCAATCTGGCAGATGGCATTTACCAGTTTAAGGCGATTGTGACTGATGTTGCTGGAAATAGTGCGGAAACCTTTTCTCAAATTGTAACTGTGGACAATACGCCACCAGCAGCAGGCACACTGTCATTTAACAATTTGACCGATACAGGTATTTCATCCACAGACCGAATTACACAGGATAAAGCTTTTGATTTAAGTTTAACTGGGCAAGAGCAGGGTACCACTGTTGTCTATCAAGTATCGGTGGATGGTGGACAGACTTGGGTTGATACTGATACAGCACAAAGTAATTTGGCAGATGGAGTGTATCAGTTTAAGGCCGTTGTGACCGATGTCGCAGGGAACAGTGCAGAAGCCTTATCTCCAATAATCACTGTAGATAATACTGCACCCGTAACTGGAACATTGGCTTTCGCAAATTTCAATGATACAGGTATTTCGGCTACAGATTACATCACCAAAGACCAAGCCTTTGACCTAAGTTTAACGGGACAAGAGACAGGAACAACGGTCGTTTATCAGGTCTCTAAAGATAATGGTGTGTGGGTTAATACTGGTATTGCACAAAGCAATTTGGTTGATGGCCGTTATCAATTTAAGGCGATTGTAACTGACAAGGCAGGTAATAGTGCAGAGACCCTGTCTGCAATTGTTGTTGTGGATAATACACCACCTGTTGCAGGAACCTTAACATTTAGCAATTTGAATGACACTGGTGCGTCAGCAATTGATCGAATTACTCAAGACAACAGCTTTGATTTGCAATCCTTACATCCAATCGTAATTGGAGAGGAAGCTGCGATTACTGATCATTATGAGGTTTCTACAGATGGTGGATTGACATGGACAACCACCACAGCACAACAGACAAATCTGGCAGATGGAACGTATCAGTTTAAGGCGATTGAAACCGATGTTGCGGGCAATATCGTAGAGACAGCCATTGAAACGGTTGTGGTGGATACCTTGAAGCCTCAAATCGCAACCGATTTATTCATCAGTGAAGATGGCTGGACTTTAACAGGCTTGACCGAAGCTGCTGGTTTAAAGGTAAATGTATTTGATCAAAATGGGTTATTGGTTGGAACTACTGAAAGCTATGCTAATGGTGAATTTAGTCTGCAACTCAACCAATCCTATGTTGATAATGAAGAATTCACGGTTGTATTGCGTGATCGTGCAGGGAACGAGAGTGATGAAGCGAATGTCGTTGCATTGGGTGATGTGACCCGACCTGAAGCTGCGACAGAGCTTGAACTTAGTGAGGGTGGCAGTGGTTCGGTTTTAACAGGTAAAGCGGAACCTGATGCCATCATTAAAATTTATGATCAGGATAATAACCTCGTCCATCAATGGAACAACAATGTTAATGCTGATGGCACATTTACCATTTATTTGAACCAGTATTATTTAAAAGGACAAACCTTAACGGTAACAGTGACAGATGCTGCTGATAATGTCAGTGAAAGCGCAACGATTGTCGCGCCAACGGACAATACGAATCCTGAACCGATTGATGAGGTTGTTTTTGATGAAAATGGTCTGAACTTTACAGCCCAAGCCGAGGCCAATAGTACGGTTAAGGTTTACGATATAGACAACAACCAGGTCGGTACTGGATATGCGGATAGTGAGGGAAACGTTTCAGGCTGGTTCGATCATGTTTATCTGGACGGTCAGTTACTCACATTTATCGTATTTGACCGTGCTGGAAACCAAAGTGCTGAAGTGCCATTGAATGCGATAAATGATGACTCTATACCTGATCCAGCAACAAATCTTGTCTTGATCGAAGAGAATGGTGGTTCAGTCTTAACAGGTACAGCCGAACCGAATGCCACCATTCAGGTTTATGATCAGGATGATAACCTTGTCTATCAATGGAACAACAATGTCAAGGCTGATGGCACATTTGAGATTTATTTCAACCAGTACTATCTAAAAGGGCAAACCTTAACTGTCACTGTCACTGACCGTGCTGGTTTGGTCAGCGAAAAAGCCACGATTGTTGCACCGTTGGATAATACTAATCCTGAACCAATCCAGAATATTGAGTTTAATGAGGATGGGCGTAACTTCACTGCAACAGCCGAAGCCAATAGCACGGTTAAAGTGTTCTATCAGGGGAATGAAGTTGGCAGTGGTTACACAGATAGTGAGGGCAAGGTATCTGGTTATTTCTATGAGGTATTTCTGGATGGGCAGGAACTTTCATTTATCGTTGTTGACCGTGCACAGAATGAAAGTGACACAGTTAATCAAAATGCCCTGACTGACCGTGATGCTCCAGCGGTTGCGACTGACCTTGAACTGATTGAGGGTGGTTCTGGCTCTATTCTGCTTGGCAAAGCGGAGCCATACGCAACCATTCAAGTGACTGATACAAATGGAAACTCAGTAACCGCATGGTTCGCAAATATCACTGTGCAGGTGGATGGCACATTTAGAATCAACTTAAATGACTACTATCTACATGGTGAAACCTTAAAGGTTACTGTCACTGACCGTGCTGGTAATATCAGTGAAGTGGCAACAATTGATGCCCCAATTGATGAGGTTAAACCCGATCCACTGGATGTCAGTCATATTATTTTCAATGAAAACGGCTGGAATTTCACCGCAATTGCTGAAGCAAATAGCACTATTAAGGTGTTGTATCAGGGCAATGAGGTCGGACAGGGGTACACTGATAGTGACGGTAATGTTTATGGTTCTTTCAATCAGGTATTCCTGGATGGTCAGGAGCTCACCTTTATTGTGGTTGACCGTGCGGAAAATGAAAGTAATCCAGTAACCGCTATTGCATTAAATGATGACATTGCGCCTCTAGCCGCTGAAAATGTCACGGTTACACCTGAAGGATGGATTTCTGGGGAAGCTGAGCCGAATGCAATGGTTGAAATTATTGACAAATATGGTGCAGTTATCACATCAACCTATGTGAATTATAATGGTTCCTTTGGTCAATGGATTAACCTGAGCCAATACCAGTCACAAGAGTTAAGTATTGTGGTGAAAGATGCCGCTGGAAATCGCAGTGACCCTGTCTACAAGGTTTTGCCTGCATTGGTGGATACACCAGCGGCGGCGATTGACTTGGTGCTTGATGCCGAAGGGCATGTTCTGATAGGTATGGCAACGGCTGGTTTCTATATTGTGGTGACCAATGCGGCTGGTGAGCGTGTCGATAGTGGTTGGTGGAATACACTGGTTAATGAGGATGGCACATTCAGTATTCAGCTAAATGACTATTATCTACAGGGGCAGACATTACAAGTCCGTGTTGTTGATTTATCAACAAACCAATATAGCCCAATTACTGAAATCGTTGCACCTTTGGACAATATTCTTCCTGTTGTTGAAAATGTCGTGATCAGTGAGGATGGCTATTCTGTTGCTGGACAAACAGAACCTAAATCAACCATTAAGATTGTGGATGCGGATGGTGATCTTCGAGGCGAATATCAGGCCGATGAGACAGGTTATTTCAATTTCAGTGTCTATCCACAAATCTTGCGTGGTGAACAGCTCTTTATTACAGCCACGGACTTAGCAAAAAACGTGAGCAACCCATTCAGCATTAGTTTTAATGCGGATAGCAATGCACCGAATCCAGCCGAAAATGTAGTGGTGTCTGAAAATGGCTTCTTTATTGAGGGCGATGCAGTACCAAATGGCTACGTCCGTATTGTGAATACACAAAGCAATGCGATTGCTAGTGGTACAGTGGATGAGTTTGGACACTTTAATATTCAGTTATATCCACCTCAGGCAAATGGTGAAGTCCTACGTGTTGTTGTGGAGGAAAATGGATACCAAAGTGCCTATACCGAAATTACTGCACCAATAGATAATGTTGTGCCTGAAGCGGCAACAGAACTCGTATTGGAAAATGGACAACTACTTTCAGGACAGGCGGAAGCTTATTTAACCATTAAGATTTTTGATGCCGATAATAATCAGGTTGGGCAGACCACAGTAGATGCTAATGGAACGTTCACGACCTATTTATGGTATCCATACTGGCATGGTGAAACCTTGACTGTAAAAGTGGTTGATGGCAACCAAAATGAAAGTCCAGATAATACTATTGTTGCGACGAATGATACGACAGCACCAGATGCGGCAACGCAACTTGCAATAAATGAGTGGGGTTATCTGACGGGCCACGCCGAAACCAATGCCACAGTCGAAGTGACCTATTATTTTGCCGATCAGGAACCTTATACCAATAGTGCAACAGCAGTGAATGAGGGAACTTTTGAAATCTATATGTATGACAACGCCACTTCATTTGATGTGACTGTGGTGGATCGTGCAGGAAACCATAGTCCGACTGTGACGGTGAACCAGACGGAAATTCCGCATATTACCGTAGACCAGTTGAGGGGAGATAATACCGATAACATCTATCAGTTTGATCATACTTATGATTTTGTTCAGGAATATATTGTTGAATACTATGAAACTTATGAAGAAGTTTGGGTAGGTGCTGGTTATTATGAACAACAGTGGGTTGAAGAGGGGCATTACGAGCAGCAATGGGTAGAGGGCCATTATGAGGATGTCTGGGTAGAGGGCTATTATGACTATGTCTGGGTAGACAGTGGTGAATGGCGTTATCGTGATTATTATAGTGATCAATATGGTGTGCGTTACTATACCGATGACGGTTCGTATGATTCTTATTTCAGTACTTATTATGACTATAGTGCTGGTCAATGGCAGGAGGGATATGCACTTGATGGTCCATTTGTTGAAGAAGAGTGGTTTGGTGATGGTTATTATGAATACCAATGGGTAGATGGTCATTATGAGCAGCAATGGGTAGATGGCTATTATGAGGATGTATGGGTAGACACCAGTCATTATGAAGATGTATGGGTTGAAGGCGGTTATTGGGAAAACCAACTGGTTGATCAGGGCTATCGAGATGTAGACTTTGGTGGCCATGACAAGATTATTAGCTCTGTCAGTTATAGCCTGGTAGACCACTATGATTCAGTTAATGATCCAACCAGTGCTGAGTCTTATTTGGAAAGTGGGCGTTATATTGAGGATTTAGAACTGGTTGGTAGTGCGAATTTAAGTGCTACAGGCAATGGGCTGGATAATGTCATCACAGGTAATACAGGAGATAACATTCTGGATGGACGTGGTGGGCACGATACTTTCTTTGGCGGCGCAGGTTCGGATACGGTCATCTATAACCTCTTGAACTATAGTGATGGATTGGTCGATAGCTGGCAGGATTTCCATGTTGGCAATGTGCAGGAAGATTCACAGGCAGATAAAATTGATCTGAGTGAGTTATTAACCGATTATGCGGGTGATGGTTCAGCCGAGTCCTTGTCTGGCTTTATCAATGTGAGTCAGGATGGGGACAATACCGTGATCAGTATTGACCGTGATGGCGGTGCAAATGGCTATCCACAGGTTCAACTTGTAACCTTAAACCAGATCCATACCACTCTGGATGAGTTGTTGGCAAATCAGCAACTTATTATCTAGAAATCGTGCAAGATAGAAAAGAGATCAGCAATGGTCTCTTTTTTGTGTTTTTTTTAACCTGAGACATCTTTTTTATAAAAAAAATTCTTTTTACCCCTTGAAGCCATTTTTTTTAACCCCACAAAAGTGGCATATCAAATTTTGTTATGGCGCTTTTGTCTTGTCATAACAATTTATCAAAAAAGACTAAGTCTGATGGAGTTAATTATGAGCAACATTCGTCCATTACATGATCGTGTTGTGATTCGTCGTGTAGAAGAAGAAACCAAAACTGCTGGCGGTATTTTACTTCCAGGTTCTGCTGCTGAAAAACCATCTCAGGGTGAAGTGATTGCAGTGGGCAATGGTCAGATCACTGACAATGGTGTGCGTGCTTTGGATGTTAAAGTTGGAGACAAAGTATTGTTTGGTACTTATGCGGGAACAACTGTAAAAGTAAACGGTGAAGAACTCTTGATTATGAAAGAGTCAGATATCTTGGCTGTGCTTGAAGGCTAATCGACACATAACTCACATTTATTATCAGATTAAGTATTTAAAAAGATTCGGAGTTTAATATGTCAGCTAAAGACGTAAAATTTGGTGATTCAGCTCGCTCAAAAATGATTGCAGGCGTAAACGTTCTTGCAGATGCGGTAAAAGTAACTTTAGGTCCTAAAGGCCGTAACGTTGTCATTGACCGTTCTTTTGGCGCACCGCACATTACTAAAGATGGTGTTACTGTTGCGAAAGAAATTTCATTAAAAGACAAGTTTGAAAACATGGGTGCTCAACTTGTTCGTGAAGTTTCCTCTAAAACCAATGACATTGCAGGTGACGGTACAACAACTGCAACTGTACTTGCTCAAGCGATTTTAAATGAAGGGATCAAGTCAGTAACTGCTGGTATGAACCCAATGGACTTGAAACGTGGTATCGACATCGCAGTGAGAACTGTGGTTGAAAATATCCGTACCAATGCTAAACCTGCTGATGATTTCAAGGCAATTGAACAAGTGGGTTCGATCTCTGCAAACTCTGACACCACTGTCGGTAAATTGATTGCGCAAGCAATGGAAAAAGTGGGTAAAGAAGGTGTGATCACTGTAGAAGAAGGTTCTGGCTTCGAAGACGCTTTAGACGTTGTGGAAGGTATGCAGTTCGATCGTGGTTATATCTCTCCATACTTCGCGAACAAGCAAGACACCTTAACTGCTGAACTGGAAAACCCGTTCATTCTTCTTGTTGATAAAAAAATTAGCAACATTCGTGAATTGATCACGGTATTGGAAGCGGTTGCTAAAACAGGTAAACCACTTCTCATCATTGCAGAAGATGTTGAAGGTGAAGCGCTTGCAACTTTAGTTGTAAACAACATGCGCGGTATTATCAAAGTATGTGCGGTTAAAGCACCTGGTTTTGGTGACCGTCGTAAAGCAATGCTTCAAGACATCGCGATCTTGACTGGCGCAACCGTGATTTCTGAAGAAGTGGGTATGTCTTTAGAGCAAGCTTCTCTTCAAGATTTAGGTACTGCACACAAAATCACTGTATCTAAAGAAAACACTGTGATTGTTGATGGTGCTGGCAATGCAGAGCAAATCGCTGAACGTGTTCAACAGATCCGTGCGCAAATCGAAGAGTCAACTTCTGAATACGACAAAGAAAAACTTCAGGAACGCGTTGCTAAATTAGCTGGCGGTGTGGCAGTCATCAAAATTGGTGCTGCAACTGAAGTTGAAATGAAAGAGAAGAAAGACCGTGTAGACGATGCACTTCATGCAACGCGTGCCGCAGTTGAGGAAGGTGTGGTTGCTGGTGGTGGTGTTGCGCTGGTACGTGCGGTTAATGCATTAGATGGCCTAAAAGGCGCGAATGAAGACCAAACAGCAGGTATCAACATTTTACGCCGTGCGATTGAAGCGCCACTTCGTCAGATCGTTGCCAATGCGGGTGATGAGCCATCTGTTGTAATCAACGCTGTTAAAGCGGGTGAGGGTAACTTCGGTTATAACGCTGCAACTGGCGAATATGGCGATATGCTGGAAATGGGTATTCTTGACCCTGCTAAAGTAACCCGTTCAGCACTTGAACATGCAGCTTCTGTTGCTGGCTTGATGTTGACGACTGAAGCAATGATTACTGATATCCCAGAAGATAAACCAGCTGTTCCAGATATGGGCGGAATGGGTAGTATGGGCGGAATGATGTAAACCGCTCATATATAGTTTAAATTATTGTAATTTAATAATATTTAAACAATATTTGTTAAGCTTACTCATAATGTTACTCACATTCGAGTTTGTTACAAAAAAGGTCACAAATTTTATTTGTGACCTTTTTAATTTTATAGATCTACTAGATCTCTTAAAAACTAAAGTCATCATATTAGATAAGAATTTAACTATTGGATGAATGAAAATATTGAAAAAATACGCCTGAGAAAAATCAGGCGTTTTTGACTTAGAACAACAGCTATTTCATTCTGACGTAAGAATGGAGTTTTCCTCATGAATAATACAGGAAAGGACATAGCTATTAAGCCAGTAATTTTTACGTCCATCTTTGATTGGTCTTGTCACGCGACCATTTTTAATTCGATCATATAGCTCCTTTTCTGAAATATTCATGCGCAAAGCGAATTCGGCAGTAGATACTCGACGTTCGGTATTAGTTAGGTCTATAGATACAGCCATTAAATATCTCCTTCAATAAAGTTTTAAGAGAAAACCTCTTAAAATAAAGGCTATCAGAATATTAAAAAAAAAGATGAGATATATGGAAAAAACTAAAAAAATATGAGATATATGCAGAAAATAAAAAAAGATGAGATATGTTTAAAAAATCAAAAAAAAGACTTATTTTTTTATTATGTCAGTAAATAATCTTTTGTTAGTTTTAGGTAATAACAACGTTGACTGCTTATCTCATTTAAAATAAATGAGATAAACGTATACTGCTTTATCTTTTAATCTATATTTCTATTTAAAAGGATTTTTAGGATCAGATAAAATCGCGTTTTTCTTGTCGTTAAAGTTTCTACCTTGCTCTGAAAATTTAAATTCTTTAGTTTCTGATTTTAAAAATAACTCTTTTCTAAAATAGTTTTTAATTTGATACAGCTCTATCATTTTAAGTGTAATATCAAGATAATTCATTTCAATATTTTGTGATTTAAAAAATGATATAAGCGCACTTCCAAGAAAAAATTTCTCATGATTCTCTTGCTTTCGATCTTTTATCTTTTGTTTTTCTTGTCTGTAAGAACTATGAAATGAATTTTTGATTTCATCATGTGCTTTTTGTTTTATTGAATCAGGAACTCTTCGATTGTAGTTTCTTAGCATTTTTAATGCTATTTTTAATCTTTCATCAGTCTGAGAAGAAGGATCTTCATATCCACTAAAAAAAACGATATCATTTTCAATATCAGAACGATCACCCTTTGCGATTGTGCAGATGGAGTCCATTAATTCTGCTAATCTGTTTAATTCCAAAATTTTGTGATATTTATTTTTTAATTTTCTTGTGTCTTCTTCTGTAAATTGATTTACAGTTTTCGATTGAATTAATTGTAGTATTAACTCATCTGAATGAGTACGTTTAGCTATCTGTTTTAAGTGTTTTTCGACTCTTAAAGTTATTTCATTCACTGTTAATTTCACTCTAGCCATTTTAAACCATATTTAATTAAGAAAATGTTGGTATATCACAGAGTCTTAAAAAAAATCGCCATATGTTGAGTTTTTCAAAAAATACTACTCTTCTGTTAATTTGAGCTGTTAATTTATGGCTGTTAATAGTGGGACAGATAAAAAATCTTTTTTGCGAATGCAAAAAAGATTTTTTATATCTCGTATCCGTGTCTTTTTAAATTTCGCTTCGCTCCCATTTAAAAAGACACTTCTCCTCGTGCTGCGCAGCCCTGTTAATTTTTAAGTCTATGATTATTAATGATTATAGGGTGTTACTCTTATGTGCTATCGGCGTTACTCATATTTTTAGTAGGTGTTACTCTTATTTAGTTGAACTGTTACATGTTTTTTATAAATATCTTATGTGTTTGTTTTTATTGGTAAAGATTGATATTTTTGTTTTTTTATCGTCTGTTACTCTTATTTTTAGGTTTTGTTACTCATGCAGTTTTATTGACTGTGTGTTTTTTGATCGAAATTTAAGTTTTTTTTATTTTTCTTCACGAAACGAATCATGAATTTTTAAAATTTTGTAGGATCCGATATTCCAATTAAATTAATATCGGAAGTAAAAATGTATTATTTTCATTTAAGTCACAACGTTAAAGGTAATAGTCAAATAAAATTGAGTGACGGTCACTCAAAGTATCGTCTATCAAAAAGTGCTTATCATTATATTACTCGTACTTTATATTTTTCTAAGCATAAGAGTGAGGTTGAGGAGCTTGAATATTGTGCTTCATATAATATGCCAGAATGGGTTGAGAGTCATCCTGAAAAATTCTGGTATGCGGCAGACCAATATACAAGTGTGACTAGACGAACATCATCCCACATTACAATTGCTTTACCAAAAGAATTGGATAAAAATCGCCGTATAGAATTATCTGAAATATTAATGCATGAATTTTGTGGTCAATATAAAATGCCATGTACAATTGCAATTCATAATCATGTAGCTGCGCTAGATGGACAGTCAGAACAACCACATTTACATTTATTATTTTCTGAAAAAAGTATGCTGGATAATATTCAACGTTCCCCAGAGCAGTTCTTTAAGCAATATCGTCAAAAAAATCCAGCTAAAGGTGGTGCATTAAAAATTACTGCGGATGTACTAGGATTTAGTCGTAATATATTATTTCACTACCGAACAAAAACTGAAAAAATAATAAATGAATTTTTAGAAAAATATGCGCCAACTAAGATTGTAGAAATTCATGGTCTTAAATTAGAAGTGAGCAGTGCAGTGTCATGTTTATCAAATGAAGATTATAATAAAAAATATGGAACTAAATTAAAGGATGTTCCTCAAATTCCTAGGCACTTACTGTATAGCACCGATCCTGAAGATCAAGACAAGGTAACTGAATCTAGAAATGAGATTCGGGAAATTCGTCAAAATAACCTGTGTGAACTCTATAAAAAAGAGTATGAGTTAACATTGGCTAAAAAACGTGAACTGGAAAATGCGAATACACATCATCGTGATCAATCGAAAAATTTAGATTATGACTTTTAATATACATAGATTAAAAAACCAAGGTCGGTTATCTCTGATGAGCCTGTTGAATGGATTTAATCAGTCTTTGTTTAACCTTTGATTTAATCAAATGATCCGTCTAGGCACTTTAATAGATGGATCATTTGAAATTGGTCTTCGTTCAATTTGACCTATTTCTTTAAATAATTTTCCATCTGCAATTGTTCAAGCGTGTGCCATTGGTAACGCTCATGTCCTGCAAAATTCTGTTTGATATATACAATATGTTGAAGAATCCGCTTTTGATATTTCAACATTTGTTGAATGCGTTGATCATCACAATCAATATCTACACGTTGCTGCCTGAGTGCTTGATAAAAGCGGCGGTAATTGAGATCCATATTTTTTAACGTTTCGTTTAATGCAAGAGGGTGGAGTGGTTGGCTTAATCCCTTTACTGAATAAGATTCAGGCGTTACAAAGTTGGGGCGTAGATGGGATTCTTTTGCCACTTTTAATGAGGGTTCAACTGTATTTGATTTAACCTTGATATTTTGAAATGCCTGTTGAATTGATTAACATGGATGATTGGACGGCTTGAACAGAGTTTCCCAAAGGTGGTGTGATTACGACTGAATCAGAAGAGGGAATTACTTCGTTAGGCAGATTATTTTGTCCGTTATTCATCGTGATGAGTTGTTTTAATTTCTTATAGTTAATCGTATAGAAATTGGTTTGTAGCCATTTATTTTGTGCCAATTTTTCAATGACTAAAATTCCAGCTTGCTTTAACTTTGCCACAATTCTTTTAATCGTTGATATGCTATACACACCAAGTGTGTTTTGCCATTGATCGTAGCTGTGAAACCAATACTTTTTTCCATTAAAAATTTTCCCTTCGTTATTTTCTAAACAGTAATGCAATTTCTGTAGAAAATTGGCGGCGGCTACGCCAAACGCTTTTGCAAGCGTTGGCGAAGCAATTAAAGGATAGTCTCCCGAAATCAGGAGATTGTTCTTATTAGCTTTGGACATAACCAGCTCCAAGCAGTACACGCTGTGCACGTTCAATCATCTTTTGGCGTTGATGTGTGCGGAATGCCCATAAAGAGGAGAGGTTGTTATTTTGATTAAGTTTTGCGACTTCAAGAATTTGTTCATCATTCATCTCACGCATACATTCACGAATGATTTGATGTGCTTGTTCAAGCTCTTTGAGCAAGGAATTTGCGGTGTCAACAGCAATATAAAGATTGGTGAGTGTCTGACGCTGAGGGTTTGAAATAGATTTACCGAGTTCAACAATCAGTTGAGAGGCTTGTTTTTTAGGTGTGCAAGTGTTTGCACCATGAAGAATTGCGTTCATAGCAGTAGTCCTAGATAAGTTTAATTACTTACCGCCATCATTTTCCTACGATGATGGTGGCAGCTTAACAGGAGTAGGAAATACTGAATCTAGGCTCAGCCAACCTTACGGTTGTCCTGTCAAACTGCCATAACGACTGCTAAACAGTAGACAAAAAAATAGCCGCAAGTGCGACATTTATTTGCACCTAGATAATATCAGGTTTCCTACGCCTGAACACAGATTTTGCTGTGTAGAATTAGCTTAGCTGGGTATACCTTAACCTGTCAACGATCCAATTCAATCTTTTTACATATCTTAACATTAAATAATTTATTGATTAACCTGAAGATATTTTAGGTTTCTGACGGCTAGGAAACTGGTTATCAGAAGTGTTAATGGACGATGGTCATTGTTCAATGTTTGTTCTTTTTCTTGCTTTTAGGGCTCATCTGAATAGGTCTTAGATGTGTTTAGGTCATAAACTCAGAGTGATTGCTCTTAATCATGAGCTGAATTCATGATCGATTTGTCAGTGCCTCAACAATGTTTAAGGCTTTCACTAATCTTTTCTAATATGAATGGGTTGAATCGGGATAACACCCATAGCTGTATTGGATAAGATCATAAAAGGATAAGTCCAATCTGAATCTTAGCTGATATGACTAATCCCATTTCATCAGTCCAAATATTTAAAGGTATGGTTGGGAGATTTATTGATTCATTTTATTGTTTTATTTTACTAAAGAAGAAAAGTTCATTTTAGCCCCATCCATGAAATCAAAATAAGCCAATCGAGTGGCTTAATTTGGCCTAATGGGAAAAATCAACCATTTAGATTAAATTCGTTTACTCCTCACTGATTGTCCAGAATTTAGTATTGCTAAAATTGACTAAAGCGCTGGATAAAATTAATATGGGCTCGCTGGCCTACATTGCCAGTCGGTTTTGACAGACCGTCCAACACAAGAACATTAAGGGACTTGTCCTTTAGTGTTTATCCCCTCGTGCCCCTCTGCGGTGGAACGGGAGGGGGACGTCTTCGGACGTGCTGGATTCTTGTGTTCCAGTCTGTCAACCCGCTCTCGTTCTGCCACCATTATTTGACAGTAATTGGTAGAACTTCTTTAACACAAGGAGCTTCTCATGCTGTATCTATCTTTTCAGATTTGTGCCTCGCCACCTGTTCAACTTTGTTGTGCTTTGCAACGGGGGCTAGACGGCTAACTATTATTATTCGTCTGTATTAAAAAACATTTTACAAGAACAATCCAATGGTGGATGGCTAAATCACGCCTATAAAAAATAGACTTTTTTATATCTGCTGCTGATTGTGAATTGCATTGAACATGCGGGAAACAACCATGACTGAATTAACTAAACCTAAAATCATTCCAATCGAAAACCGTCCTCAGAAATCCAAACTATTTTTAAAGTGTGTGGTCTTGCCAGTTGTGATCTTTCTCATTGTCGCCAAAATCTTTTCCTTTGGATGGTTTGGCTACTTTTTCTTTGGCTTTGACCTATTCTGGTTTGTGATCATCTACTACCTCTATGAATACGGAAATACCTACTTTGACGGGATGACCGAGCAACTGAAACGTCAGGGTGAAAGCTTTAATTATCAAAATCGTGGCGTCTGGATTAACAGTCAGGACAAAACCATCATTCTGTTTGATCAGCCTGATCAACGTCTCGTGAAATATCCTTTTGACTACATTACTTCTGTTGGACATTACAATCTGGTTGAAGATCGCTTTAGAACTACGACCACTGTGATCAGTAACCCAATGATGGGAACCCATGTTAACCAACAAGCCCATCGGACACCGATGAAACGAGAGTTTCAAGTCAATATAGGAACACGGGATCAATTTAAACCAAATTACAGCCTTAAAGTGCTGTTTCCTTGGCGTAGTCCAAAAATGGCCAGTGAAATCCGTCAATTATTATCCGCTGATCATTATCAATAACAACAATATAAAAATTTGAGGCAGTTAATCATGATGATTTCAAGATCGTTTATGCCATCTGTTTTAATGATGGCAATCAGCACCGTAATGGTCGGATGTGGTGGCGGTGGTTCGGGTGGAGATTCGAGTTCATCCAATGGAGGTGGAACGGGAAATCCAGATAATGGCAATCCCAAGCCCGTGACCTGTGCTGAAAGCCAATATCTGGAAGAGGGGGTATGTAAAAACAAGGCAGTACAGAATATTCAGGCATTCCCATTGAGTAACCTGATTCAAGGTCACAGCTATCCATTATCGCTGCAAACAGATCAAGGTCTGGCAGTGACGTTTAGCAGTAACACACCCAACATCTGTAGTGTAAGTGACGGTGAACTCAAAGCTTTAAATGTTGGTCAATGTACTCTGGCACTGACACAGCTGGGCACGGAAAAAGTTCTACCATTGAACAGCAGCATGACCGTCAATGTGACTTGTGCGGCGGAACAATATTTAGAAAAGAATGTGTGTGTGAATAAGCTCAAACAAACCATTACCCCGCTAAAAATTAAATACATCCTGACGGAGAGTATTTATTCACTAGAGGCTGAATCCAGTGCCAAACTTCCTGTCACGATTAGCAGTCTTTCTACTGTAACCTGTACTTATTCTAATGGTGAACTAAAGGGGATTAGTGCGGGTGTATGTACCCTTAAATTCACCCAAGAGGGGGATGCTAAAACACTGGCAGCAGAGAGTCAGAGCATCAGCTTTGATGTATTTAAAGCCTCATCTATGAGCGATGCTCCTGATATCAATAACTGTTATGCAGGCAAGCTCAGTGCAAAGTTTAGAACTGAGTTTTTAAATGAGCTCAATACGGTTCGTGCCTTGCATGGGCTGCCAAGTATTACATACGACTATGCCCGTGAAGATGAGATGATGCAGACGGCACTGATTCTTGCTACAAACAATATCCTGACCCATTACCCTGAAGTTAACACTAACTGCTATTCAGATATTGGTGCGGTGGGTGCAAGAACCAGTAGTCTGGAAATGGGGGTAAGACAGAATAAGAATGACTATTCACCTGCTGAAAGCATTACAAATATGGTGCATGACAAATTAAATCTGTTTGCAGGAGATGTAGGACATCGACTCTGGATGCTCAATCCTTTCTTACAAAAATCGGCGTATGGTTCAGTCAATGCGCCATCATTTAAGGATAGCCGATTCCCTTATGTGATCGGTACGTCCTACAAAGTAGTTTATCCCTTCGACAATCCAACCACTGCACCACTCGGTGTGGTTGCCTATCCCTACCACAACTATCCAGCCAAATATTATATGGCGGGTTCAATTCTCTCGATTTCAGTTTTAACCGATCAGAAGAATTTTTTTGCCAATCGTAATGTGGACTATGCCAAAGCCACTGTTGTTGTGACAGAACGAAGTAGTGGAGCTAAACAAAAGATCAGCAATATTCGTTATGAAAATATCGGAGTTCCTAATCATATTCAGTTTAACTTCGACGATTTAAAAAAGAACGTGATCTACGATGTCAAACTCAGCAATGTTCTGGTGAATGGTCAGCCTAAAGAATATTCCTATTGGTTTAACGTGAATGATAGGTAAATCCTCACAGCACATCTTACAGTGAGGCTTTATTGATAATGTGTTTTAACTAACAAAATCAAGAGTCAAATTAAATGAAAAAATTAATAGTCGCAGGATTATGTTTAAGTCTTTCAACGCTGGCTTGTGCAGGTATGAAAGAAAGTCTGGTAGGAAAGCGTCTAATCTTAGATCTTCCAGATATTGAATGTGCAGGATTGTCTTTTGCCAAAAATGGTAAAGATGCAGCAATGTATGCTGAAATGGGGCAATGCCAAGATCCTTTAGCACTGAGAGTGAGATGGCTAGATGACAAGACCTTTATTTTAATTGAGAAAGTACGAACGAAAAATATTTCTCCACCACGAAGCTATTTATATAGAGTCCAAAGCCTCAATCAGCATTACGTAAAGTTAACCGAAATATGGACAGGGTGGGGAGATTCAAAAGACAATACGTTAGGCTATTATTTTAAATAGCTTAAGCTGGGAGAGGCTGAATAGATGAAGCTAAAACGATAACTGGTCACAGGGTTTTTAAAAAATGAATTACTATGCAGAGGATCCCTTCTAGATAACTTAATCTAGGAGGCAATATGCAAAAGCTGAAATTTCAGTACCAACGACTTGTAAAAATCTATCCTAATGATGGTATCCGAAGAAGATATCCATACCACAACTATCCCGCAAAATATTATATGACAGGTCTAATCCTCTCGATTTCAATATTAACTGATCAAAAGAATTTCTTTGCCAATCATAATGTGGACTATGCCAAAGCCACTGTTGTTGTCGCTGAGCGTAGCAATGGGGCTAAACAGAAGATCAGCAATATCCGCTATGAAAATATTGGTGTTCCCAACCATATTCAGTTTAACTTTGATAATTTAAAATTGAACGTGATCTATATGGTGTCAAACTCAGCAATGTATTGATAAGTGGTCAGCCAAAGGAATATTCGTATAGGTTTAACGTGAATGATCAATAAGAATCAAATGAATTTTATGCCAAAGTGAAATAGGTAGTCTCATTTCATATCCTCCAATTTTTGGATGATACTAGCAATTGGAGGAAGAGCTTGGTGCTTATAATGAAGTTGATCGAAGAGGAGAGGTTATTGAATATTGAGCCAATTAGAAAAGATGATGATCTTACCAACACTTTTATTCGCTTAGAAAGCTTCTTTTCAGCATACAAAAGTATGTATGTGCAACTTATTATAATGCTGCCCAAGTAAATGGATAGTTTTTCAGATTTAGCGAATACACGTACCGCTTGTTCTTTGATTCCTGGATTGGGAGTATTGAACGATATTGGTACTAATTTAGTAAATCGATCTACTATAAATAGCTAAGTTATATTTTTAGAATAGCTAACTCTATCCATATTTTGAATTGAATGAGTAATCTAATTTTCAGAGAATAGGTTAGTTGATTCCTGTAATTTTTACATAGGGATTTTTATTGGAGATAAAGGTATGTCATTTTCTTGATTTGCAAGTGATTCTAATTATTTCTTTTAAAAAATATTCTATTTTGAATATATTGTTAATTTTATTTAATAAATAAAATTTATTGTGTAGAAAAACAAAATAAATAATAGTTTACTTTGTTTTTTAAATTTAAATAAAGACCTATTTTTTAAAAATTTTAAATTAAATTTTTATTTGAAAAATACAATATAATTCTATCTAAAATTTTATATAAAAATCAAAAACAAATTGCTGAATATAAAAACAGTCTTTACAATTCAACCCATAAACTTGTTTTAAACAAAAAATCACAAATTAGTAACAATCTGGGGTAGGGTCATGAACCAAAAAGAAATGAATACACAAGAGCAAATGTGGGCAGTTGAACAACTTGAGCCAAAACTTTTGCTTTCGGCAGATTTGATGCCAGGAATACAAGAAATATCAGGTTCCATTGATCAACCAGGAGAGCAGAAACAATATGAATTTGTTATTACCGAAAAGACAAAATTCTTCTTTGATGGTATCGATAACAATAAAATGCAATGGAATTTGCAAGGGACTCAAACTGGAAATCAATTTAACACCACAAACTTCACTGCCCAAAGTCATTTATTTTTAGATTTACAGCCAGATACATATACGTTAACGGTGAATGCGATAGATGATGTTAAGACGAATTTTGAGTTTCATCTTATAGGTGAAAGTAGTGCAGAATCATTAGTTGTAAATCAAAATATAGAGTTAGAACTAACACCTGCTTCAAGTGCAAAATTATATCGTTTTGATGTACAGGCTGGAGATCGATTATTTTTTGATTCATTGTCAGTGCTGCAATCCTATGGAACTTGGAGTATTTTTGACCCTGATGCAAAAATAGTAATTAATAAAAATAATCTAAATAACGATCAAGGTTTTACTGTTGATAAAACAGGGACATATTGGTTAAGTATTGAGGGTTCGGAGTTACAGGATACACTTGGAGCAAGTTTTAAACTGTTTCACTCTCGCCCAGTAGTTCAGTCGATTCAAATTGATCAAGAAATTGATGCAAAGTTTAGGACTCCGTCACAACTCAGTGTATATGAGTTAAACTTGCAGGATGATCAATGGATCGCACTGGATAAGCTATCACTAGGTTTAAATAGCCATACTTTTATAATTAAGGATGCGTGGGGGAATACAGTCCGCTCATCAAATACTACAGATAATGATATTAATTATACGCCAGTATTTCTAAAAGCAGGACTCTATCGAATAGAAGTGGGAAGCTTAACCAATACATTAGGTAGTATTCGTTTCCAAATTAAATCGAGCACTAATCCTGCGACTACTTTAGGTCAGAATGGTCAGATAAATTTAGAATCTTCATTACAGACAACACAGGTGATCAAACTTGATGGCAGTGTTAGTCAAGTTTTTATTGATAATAATACTAGAATTTATGATGCAGAAATTGGAGAACAAAAAGCGACTGTTTACTCGTATTATTTACTCACAAATGAAGTATTAAGATTTAAGACAGATGAAATAGTTAGTTTTTCGGTGTACGATAAAAATGGCAACGTTCTGAAAAAAGAAAATACTGAAGATTTTAGCTTTACATCAAAAGTAGATCAAGAGTATTTTATTGCTATTACCATAGTAGAAAACCAATTATTTAATATTTTTGATAGTGAGAATTTAAGTAATGAGACTGATAGACTTATCAAGCTAAAAATTTATAACTCATATCAAGTAAATCAGAGTTTTAATTTTGTGGGCGATATTGGAAATAGTTTAAGTGCTGCTCAATATTTAAGATTGAGATCCAACCAAGATCAAAATCTTAAAGTTGTTTTTGGAGATAATAACGACTCTAAGGGAGATGTAGATGTTTATAAGATCAGAGTGCAGCAAGGTGATAAACTATATGTTTCTACCCCAAATGGTAGTATTGATGGTTATTTAAGTGTATATGATACCCAAGGTAATAGAATTGTAGTAACAGATGATAGCCCATTAAACTATACATTTAATAACAGTGGTGATTTTTATCTTGCATTTCATTCATATGGAAATAGAAGTAGTTTTAATATCGTTACTGGCGAAAATACTAGTGGTTATTATACTGGAGAGTTAAATTTAACAGTTCGATTAACAAAAGTAGGGCAGAGTAGTACTAACTCTAATTTTAATTATACTGTTTTAGATTTTTATGACTTTAATGCCAAGTGGTATCTAACAGATAATTCAGGGATAACAGTAAGACAAGGAAATTCAAATTTAGTTGATGTCACTAAAGGCTTATCGTATTTATGGTTGATACCTAGTGATACTGGTTCTAGTAAAGTTGAATATACAATCATTGATGCTGATCATGAAAATTTGACAAAAGAGAAGAATTTTATTTTAAATGATAATCAGTCATTGAATTTAAATTTAGATGATTCTATAAATAATAAAAAAGTCATTCAAAATATCACTGTGGTAGAAAGTGGTTTGTACTTTTTTGATATTGATAGTACAAGATATGCTACGGATATTAAAATAATTGGTAAAAATTTAGATAAGTCATTGTCTAGAGATGAACAGGCGAGAACACAAGCGATCTATTTAGAGCAAGGTCAATATCAGATTGTTGTTCATAAAAATGTATTAGAAGATATAAAACAAACAATATCAATTCATTCTAAAAAGTTATATGAAGAACTTGAGTTGAATAAAGAAACTCCATTAGATATTGAAAAGCTAGAGTCGCAGATATTTTTACTCAATACTCAAAAAGATAAAAAATACACCATTGATTTTGAGCAACCTTTACAGAGTGGTGTTCTTATTACCGTATGGGATGATCTAGGTAATATATTAGTACAAAGTGCTAGTCCTGCAACGAATCTGGAGATTCTATCTCAATATTCACAAAATATTTATATTGGAATATTAAACCAGACATTAACATCACAATCGTTATCTATCAATGCTACCGAAAGTGCAACCACACCAATATCAGGAAGCGTAGCTCAAACTATTCAACTTAATCAGATTAAACCCGTTCCTGCACAGCAAGTGACTGAAAATCTGGCATTTGCATTTACGATAAATCAAGCGGATTCATATGCCTTAGCATTTGCTGGACTACCATTTAATGATGTAAAAATCATTAATCTGGATAAGGGTGCTGTTTTTTTAGGCAATCTTGATTTAAATTATGCTGGATTTGTACAATGGTTAACACAAGGAAACTACCGTATTGAGTTTTCGGGACTGCAACAAGTTCAAGCATTTACTTTTACCATTAGCAATCAGGCAATAAATTTAACAGAAAATACTGTTCAAACAGTTAATTTTTCTACCCAACCTGCTTTTATCTATCAATTTAATGCGCAACAGAACCAATCCTATTATATTCAGGCACAAAATGCTTCCAGCTGGGCAGGATTAAATTATCGTCTTTATAATACAGCTGGGGGATTAGTACAGAATGGCGTACTCACCGATAATATTCTTGCCCTGAATTTAAATGAGTATCAAAAAGACTATCGATTGGTTGTTTACTCCACAAATGGCAATGCTGTACTCAATAACATGCAGCTCTCATTGCTCACAAGTACCAGTTTAGCAATACCTGTTAACTTAGATGAAAATTTAACAGTTGATTTTCATCAACAAAATCAAAATAAAACGCTACAATTCAATATTGAAAGAACAGGTCTGGTTGAGTTAATTCCAAGTCAAGCAGGATATAGTTATCAAGTATTTGATGAAAATGGAAATCAAATCATTCAGCAGCTATATTGGTACGGTGATAATAAGGCTTATTTTTTAGAAGCAGGTCAATATACAGTAAAAATAACTAATACACAGGCAATTGCTAATCAGCTTCGTCAATTAAATCTTAATATAACACAAAGTAAAACAATAAAAGATATTGCTATAGAAACAGCTATTACGGTGAACTATAGTAATAGTATACCAAGTATGGTACTAAAATTGGAGTTGGTGGCAGGGCAGGAATATGATTTATTATCTAATTATAGTTACAATTATAGTTCTTATACTGACAATAGTAATTATTCATCTAAATTAAAATATTATTTGTTTAATGAAAATGGACAATTGGTCTATAGTTTGCAAGCTAATCGTGGGGCTAACTTTAAAGTTGATGTTGGAGGAAGCTATTACTTAGTTACTTCTGGCCAGGAGTATTCATCTGTTAGTGGATATGCATTTAGAGGCTATAAAAATAGTATTGTATTCAACTTGAAACAAAAGCAAACAGTTAATCATTACCTTGTTGGTGATTTTGTTTCTGATACGATTAACTATGTAGATAATAACCAAAAATTATACCGATTTGAACTTACCGAAAAAACACAAATAAATTTGTCAACTTTAGGAAATGGGTTGGAGTTTACTCTAAAACCAACTTATTCTACTAATTCATTATGGAGTGTAAGTGCAGGAAGTACTTATGCGAACCAAGTTATTACTCTAGAAGCGGGTAGTTATGATTTGGTCATTCGTAATCATTTTGATTATCCAAATGCTACACGTCAATTCAACTTTACAATTACTGATCTCAAACAGGCAATTGAACTACCTTTGGATCAGACTGTAATTAAAACAGTAAACCAAAGTGCTGAAACAACAGTATGGAAAATTCCAGGTCAAGCTGGGCAGGATTGGATGATTGATCCACGTACAGTTGGAGGCACAGCCTCTCGCAATATAGTATGGTATCTCTATGATTACTTGGGTAATCAAATTGCATCTTCTACACAAGCAGGTACTTCAGATGGAGCGGTAAAATTTAACCTCAAAAAAGATGGTGTTTATTATTTAGCACTCCAGGGAGCCAATGAATCACAACGCCAACAATCACGCTCTACGACGATTCGAGTCAGTACTCCACAGGTTGTTACTCAAGTAGTCCAACTTAATCAAGCGATGTCAGGTACATTATCTGAAGCAGGTGAGATACATCGATATAAGTTACATTTGGAACAGGCCCAAACATTAATTTTAGATTCTATATCTGGTAGTGTTACTTATGCTTACTTAAAAGATGCTACGGGGCAACAAAGAGTAATTAATTTATCTTCAAATCAATATCAAATCATTTCTTTGCCTGCTGGAGATCATGTATTTGAGTTCTACTCAGATCGGACAGGATTAGGGAATTATCAGCTTCGGTTATTATCCTTGCAAGAGAATAATCAAATTGTAAATGAAATTGAACCACTCACTGCAAAGTTGGGTATAAATCAAAAAATAGCAATTTATGCCTTAAATCTTGATGTTGATAAAAAATATAATATTGATTTCCTAAATTCAAATAATTTATATTATTCTGTTTTTGATAATTCAGGAAATATTCTGCTCAATAATTATTATTCAAATAATGGTGCACCCTCTTTTATTGCAAATACTTCAAAGTTATATTTGTTAGTAAAACGTACAGATAATTCTACAGCAGAAAAGTTAATTACGGTTCAAATTGATTCAGTAGAGAATAGAACAGTACCTTTAGTGCTTGATCAGATGACATCAGGCACATTATATACATCTGATAGTACTTGCTCTTATCAATTTACTATAGAAAAAGATGGTTGGTTAAGTTTAAAAGATTTAAGATTAAATCAATCTTCAATGTATTTAAAGTTATTTGGTCCGAATAATAATTTGCTTTCTCAATACAATAATTTAATGGCTTTACAATCAGCTAAAGTCTACTTAAGAGCAGGACAATATCGCTTTGAAATTAGCTCAAATAATGATAATGACAGTAGTTATCAATTTTATGCGAATTATATTGCTGATGATAATTCTGGAAGCTTGAGTAGTATCACTGATGCAAAGGAATTGTTCATTGACGATAAAAAGACGCTGTTGGTTAATCACGCAGCTTCAACAGATCGTTACTACCGTGTCATGTTAAATCAAGGCGATCAACTCTTCGCACGACTGGAAAATAGTCAAATTGTCTTGTTGAGTAAGAGTGGTGAGCAATTAAATGTTCTAGATCAAGAGGGAACTTTTGCAATAAATACAACTGATATTTACTATGTAAAGATTACAAGCCAACAGGATTTGGTCGGAAAAGAGCTTTATTTAGAGCGTCAAAGTGGTAAACCAACCATTGCCATTGATGCAGGCGAAACCTTGGTGACAGCACAAGAAATATTTGTACCCCAAGGAACTTTATATACATTAGAAACTTATATCGGTGATGGAGCAAATACAAATAAAGATGTTGATATGTATCAAGTGATGCTTACCGCTGGTGATACCTTGGTGTTCAATGCTTATTCAAGTTCAAATTTTCTTACTCGAATATTTAATGCGAATGGACAGCAAGTCTATAGCACGCGTTATGGAAATAATACCAATAGTTATATCTATACTGTACCAAGTACGGGTGTTTATTATATCGGTTTAAGTGCTTATGAAAATCGTGGTTACAATGCGGTAGATAATACTAATCTAATTGCAGGAGCAATAGGGCAGAATAGTATCCAAATTGCTCGTCGTTTAGGTGCTTTGAACCCAGTTGTTAACTATGTGCTACCGAGAACTTTACCTGGAGATATTATTTCTGAAAGCACTTGGAGTGGTACCATTTTAAATGGTTTTAATGATCAAGATTTATTCTACTTTGAGGTTGAAGAAGCTGGTTTATATTATTTGGATCGAATAGCTGCAAGTTATGAAAATTATTATGGTGCAACTTTAAAGGTTGTTGGTTTAAAAGATAATAAACAGGTTTTATCTGATTTTAATAACTTAGCTTATTTGTTAGAGGGAAAGTATGTTATAAGGGGACATTTAAATAGTTATTCAACTAGTACTGCTACCTTTAAATGGATAAATGTTTCAGAAAATAAAAAAATAATTGAACTAGGGCAGTCTATTACAACATCTAGTATTCAGACACGACAAGCAAATAATATCTATAAGTTTAGTGTTGAACAAGCTGGCTATGTTCAGTTTAATAGTCTATCGTATTCTGGTAGTGCTCTAAATTACAAATTTTATAATCAGTATGGTCAGTTGGTTACGTCAAGTAATAATTCAGGAAGTATTGATTCAAATGCAATCTATTTGGAGAGTGCTGGAGAATATTATTTAATTTTTGATACTAGTGGAAGTTATTATGATGAGGTTGATGGATATAATTATACAGGACAAGTAACATTTCAAGTGGATTGGTTAGGTGACCAAAAGGTTAAAAATGTTCAGTCTACTACTCTTAATGCCATGAATAGTGGTATTTTGACAGCGAATAATCAAAGCCATTCTTATAGTCTGAGTTTTGATAAAACGACAACGCTTTATCTGGATCATTTGAATTACAGCAATAATAGTGGTGTTACCTTACAAGTTATTAATCAAGTTGGAACCGTTATTGGGAATTATGCGTTAAATTCTTATTATAATCCAATCACTTTAATGGCAGGAAGTTACCAATTTAGAGTTTATACCCAAGAGTTTAGTGATAAGAATTATGGATTTAAATTGCTTGATCTTACTCAAGCACAGCAAATCGAAAGTGGAAAAGTAGTAGAAGATCGCTTAAAACCGCTAGGGGAAAAACAAGTCTATCAAATAGAAGCCAAGGCTGGTGACCGAATTTTTATTGATTTTGAAGATTTAATCACTAGAACAACTGGTTATTATAACAATGTTTGGAAATACAATTATTCTACTAACTTAATTGTTATTGATCCATATGGTAGAGCACAGACAATTTCACGTGCTGAACTTAACAACTTAGGAACGGAATTTGTTGCCGCTGTTTCTGGAAAATATACGATTTTATTAGATGAGTCAGATGCCCGTGATATCGAGCTGCCATATCGTATGACAGTCTATGTTCATGCACCCTCTGAGCCACTCATTATTGATTTAAATAATAATCAAAGAAAAGTTGATTTGAGTATCCATAATCTCACAGTACAAGCTTCTTACGAACAAACGATTCACTCTGGTAGTTTGTTGGAAATTCAATGGGATGTAAGTAATTTAGGTGAACAAGCAACATTTGGAGATTTTACGGATCGAGTACTCATTAAACGTAAATCGACTGGTGAAATTTTAGCACAAAGTTTGGTACCGTATACTGAATATGAATTGGGAAGTTTATTACCACAACAAACTACCCAACGTAAGGCCTATATTCGATTACCAGAAGGAACATTAGGGGTAGGTGAGTTTGAAATAGTCATTGATAGTGATTATTACAATTCACAAAAAGAGACTGTTCAGGCAAAAGAGAATAATCATCTCAGTATTATTTTTAATAGTACGATGCGGGATTATCCAAATTTAATCGTTGAGCAATTAGCATTATCACCAAATGCAAATTGGCAAACGGGTGATGTTGTAACTTTAAATTGGACAACGAAGAATACAGGAAATGCAAGCGCACAAGGTTCTTGGGTTGAACGTATTGAAATTATCAATTTAACAACAGGCGCAGTGATTACTCGGCAGGATATTCAGCAGAGTAGTCAGAGTATTGGTGTTGGAGAGCAATCCTCTAGGCAAATTACCTTTAACTGGCCATCAGAGAATAATGCAATTGGACGTTTCGTTGTTACAGTCAAAGTAGATGCCCTCAATGTAATTGCAGAGCATAACGTGGCAGGGTCTTTAGAATTTGATAATGAAACTCGTTTAGAAGTCGTTGCAGGGCCTGATTTAATAGTTAAAAATTTGCACATTGAGCAACAGCAACTACAAGCAGGCGATCAAGTTACGCTGAGTTGGCAGGATTATAATCAGGGCAGTGTTGCAACACCTAAAAATTATCAAGATCGTATTATTGTTAGAGAAAAAAATGCCAATGGCTCTGCTGGTAAGATTGTTCTGAATTTTGCATCGGCATTTAGTGGACAAGACGCAGCACCATTATTGGCAGGTGAGACACGAAACAGGAATTTTAGTTTTAATTTACCTGAAGGTATCGCAGGCGTTGGGCAGTTTATTGTAGAAGTGATTGCAGACAATAACATTGTTGGACAAGGCGTAATTTATGAGGTTAATGATCAAGGTGATGCAGAAATAAATAACAGCTTAAGTACGCAATTTACTTCTACTGCCCAGACTTATGCAGATCTTATAGTCTCAAATATTGTTGTACCTGTAGAAGTCGGTTCTGGTACCTTTGCTCAAATCCAATGGAGTGTTACAAATCACGGAGACAAGATTGCGCAAGGTCAATGGGTTGATCGGGTTATCCTAAGTCGAGATGCGATAATAGGCAATGCAGATGATATTGTTCTAGCTAATTTTAATAGAGTCAAAGAGTTAGCAATAGGAGAAAGTTATCAACAAAGTGTTTCAGTAAAAATTCCTGCGCGTTTGGAGGGACAATATTATATTGCCGTAATTAGTGATATTAATCATAGTGTTAAAGAGCCAGATACACGTGGTAATAATCAATTAATATCAAGTGGTTTTAATATTATTAAAACATTTAATGATCTTATTCCAGAAGTTATCGCATCCCCTAATAGTTTAAGTGTTAATGAGCAAGGGCGAATTATTTGGAAAGTATCCAATATTGGAAACTTGGCAACAGATACTAATCGTTGGGTAGATACGGTTTACATTTCTTCTAAACCAACATTTGATGCAACGGCAATAGCTTTGGGTTCAGTTACTCATTTGGGATATTTAGGATTAAATGAGTCTTATGAAGCATATTTGGATATTCAGCCTAATCTCGCTGCTGGAAGTTACTACTTATTTATTAGGACAGATAGTTATGGTTCAACCTATGAGCCTGAACGTACTGAAAATAACATTGTAAAAACAGCTATTACTTTAGAGACGGAAAAACTTCCAGATATTCAAGTGTCTGATCTTTTGGTTGAATCACAATGGCAGTCTGGAAACCAGGTCCAATTGACCTATACATTGACAAACATGGGAACAGCCGACTTTACAGGCTTTGTATATGATCGTTTCCGTTTGGTAAATACCACAGATCCAAGTCAGACGTATGTATTGGCGGCTCCTTCTTTTAACCGTAATGTTAAAAAGGGTGAAAGCTTTAAACAACAATTGACATTAAATGTTCCAGCTATTGGTTTAGGGACATGGCGTTTAGAGGTCACTTCTGATGTAAATGACTATATTCGTGAGTTGAATGTAGTCAATCATTCAGCGAATACACTGATTGAAATGGTAAGTCCTGATCTTGTGGTTGGTAATGTAAAAACGACAGGGGTTCTACAAGGTGGTCAGAGTATTGATATCTCATGGACAACCTACAATCAGGGAAGTGCAAAAGCTGGTCAGATCAAGGATATTGTTTACCTGTCACTAGATGATGTTATTGATCCTAGAGATATTAAAATTGGTGAGGTACTCCATACAGAGATAGGTAACCAATCATTTATTTCATCGGTATTGAACTATAAAATCCCGCAGGATTTATCTGGTCGCTGGCGCTTAATTATTGTTACCGATGCTGATAATAAAAATGTCGAATATAATGCTGAGAACAATAACAGATATCTACAAAGTCTTGATATTGCGAAAGCAGAATATGCTGACTTAATTGTCACAAATATTAGTGTTCCTACACAGACAATTGCTGACCCAGCTACTTTAACGGTTGAGTGGACTGTTTCCAATATTGGAACGGGTGCTGGACTAAATACGACCTGGACAGATACCGTTATTTATTCTAGTGATGATGTGATTGGAAATTCGGATGATATCATCTTAGGGAGGGCTGTACATAATGGCGCCTTGGAGAAAGATGGTAATTACACATCATCTATTCAATATCGCTTTGGACCTAACTTTACGAAGCATGGTTATATATTTGTTCAAACAGATAGCTTGAAGCAAGTTTGGGAAAATGATCTGGAATCAAACAATACAACGAAATCAGATCATATTGTTGATGTAATGCCAAAGGCCTATGCCGATTTACAGGTTAATACACTGTCAATTGATAATGCACAGCAATTGATCAGCGGTACAACGACAACAGTTAAATGGTCTGTGAGCAATAACGGGATAGGAATTACTGACAAGGATACCTGGGTTGATCGTATCTGGTTGAGTAGTCAGGCAGACGGGAAAGGACAAATCTGGGAGCTTGGTTCAATTCAGCATTTGGGTTATTTAGCAAGTAACCAAGGTTATGAGCATTCCCTTACTGTTACTTTACCTGATGGATTGTCTGGAACCTATTATTTAAATGTGAGTACAGATACAGGAAAAAATGTATTTGAATTTATACATGATGGAAATAACCAAAAATTAGGTTTATCTACGGTAATCCAGTTAGCAGAATATCCTGATCTTGTCATAGAAAGTATTGGTCTTCCTGAAACTGCATTTGAGGGAGAGGAAATAGAATTTGGCTGGACTGTTCGTAATCAAGGCGCTAAGGATGCTACGGGTAACTGGGTCGATAGTGTCCGTTTAATTTCTTTAGATAATAGTAAAACTCCAATTTATTTTGGTAATTTTAGCTATACGCAGGGACTGGAGTCAGGCAAAACGTATACTCGAACAGAGAAAGTGCGTTTGCCTTCTCGCTTGGAGGGTGCATGGCGTCTAGAGGTTGTCACCAATGCCGATTTAGGTAAAAACTCGGCTAATCAAATTTATGAGTACAATACTGCTCGTCAAAATAATACTTTGCTTTCTGATGATATCTTGCGTGTAGATTTAAACCCTCGTCCAGATTTACGTGTGACTCAGATTGAAGCGCCAGATACAGTTGTGGCTGGTGGCAAGGCAAGCGTTAAGTTTACTGTCAGTAATATGGGGCCATTGGTTACAAGTAAACAGTGGAAAGATTCTGTCTACTTGTCTCTTGACGATAGGCTAAGCTCTGACGATATGCTTATTGGTCGTTATGATAGTGGGTCAGCATTAGCACCTACTCAAAGCTACACTACAATTACGGATGAATTTACAATTCCTGTGCGTTACCGTGGAGATGTCTACATTATTGTTGTGTCAGACTCTGGAAATAGTGTAGATGAATATCCAAATGAAAATAATAACATTCGAGTAGAAAAGCTTTATGTTGAACCCACACCTTTTGCTGACTTGGTTGCAAGCGATGTGGTTGCACCAGATCAGGCAAGTCATGGAAGTAAAATTACTGTTGATTATAAGGTGACCAATAAAGGTTCTGCAAAAACACAAGGTGATCAAAGCAGTATTAATAGCTGGATTGACAGCGTTTGGCTGACTGTAGATAGACGTCAACCGAATCCATCTAAAGGTGATATCAAGTTAGGGGATATCCGTCATACAGGACATCTTGAGGTTGGAGAAGATTACTTAGGCCAACTTACCGTGACAATACCTGAAGGGGTGTATTCAGGACAGTATTATATTACTGTCTGGAGTGATACCTATGATGCGATTTTAGAGGATACGCTTGCAACCAATATCAATTTGGATGATGCTACTCAGATCGATAATAATAATTATAAAGCAAGAGCAATTGACATATTAGGCTTTTCACCACCAGATTTTGCTGTGGTTGATATACAAGCGCCAATACAAGCTGTTGCAGGCGGTAGCTATCAATTTAGTTATACTGTTAAGAATCGTGCTGACGAATTTGAGGGTTCATGGACCGATGAGGTTTGGTTGGCTGATCAAGCTGATCTATCTAAGGCAACGATTAAATGGAAACTTGGTGAATTCAGCCAAAATAGGAAGTTAGGTTATAACGAAACCTATACAGTTGAACAGATCATTCCATTATTGGCACCGACAGTTACAGGTTTGCAACTGGTTGTGCAAACAAATACAGGTAAATTAAAAGACAAAAATGACAAAGTCAAATTAGAGAAAAATAAAGAGAATAATACTTCTTCAGTTGCTTCTCGTGTGACTGCATCTGCATCAGATTTGGCTGTAACCCAGGTTATTGTCGATCAGCAAGTCTTTTCAGGTGAGTTAGTTAATGTTTCTTGGATAGTGGAAAATAAAGGTGCGGATGTTTGGTCGGGTACAAGATCATGGACAGATTATATTGTTATTAGTGCTTACCCTGAATATCGACCAGAATACTCAATGTTGATTGGTTCAGTGGAGCATTCCAATGCACAAGGTTTAAAATCTGGTACAAGCTATACGACCACAGGTCAATTTAGTATTCCTGCTGGTTATGATGGACAATACTATATCTACGTTTTGAGTGATGCTACATTAGCCTCTGGTAAGCCATATTTTCCAGCTGATGCCTTAAATGGTATATATAATCAAAGCGTTTTAGAGTCTTACCAAAAAACTGTTTTTGAGAATAACTTCACACAAAATAATATTGCTTCTACTTCGTTAAATGTTGTTTATCGTGAGCCTGATTTGATTATTCAGGATATCCAAATTTCAAATTCAAACCCGAATGCAGGTGATACAGTTACTCTTACCTGGACAGTTAAGAATGACGGAACACGAGATACTCGTGTTAAGAGTTGGTTTGATGGCGTTTACTTATCTATTGATAACACAATCGATGCTTCTGATTATCCAGTAATTGATCGCGGTCTGTTTGTTGAAATAATGAGTAAAACAAAATTAGTATTATTAGATGATGTTCTTAAAGTTGGTGAGTCATATACACAATCTGCGACCTTTACGATTCCTGTAGGTATTGGTGGTGATTTTAATATTATTATCAAAGCAGATACTAATTACGCTAGTACAGGTACTAGCTCTGATGGACGTTATTCTAGTATTAGAAAAAATTTACAAGTCATTAAAAAGACACCAGGATATGATCAAGCCGCTGTCCTGGAATTTAAGGATGAGGGAAATAACGAAAAATCTATTGTCTTGACTGTAAATTATGTGAACCCACCTGACTTGCAGGTTACTACGGTGGTGAGCCCAACTAGTGTAATTTCAGGACAGAAAATAGATGTTTCTTATACAGTGAAGAACTTTGGTGGTAAAACATCATCAGATCAGGGCTTATGGACAGACTTGATTTATTTGTCTACTGACCGAGTGCTTGATTTAAATAAAGATAAGCTTCTAGGCTTTGTGAATCATAATGGCGGTCTTGCTGAAAATGCAGAATATTCTGCTTCTATTCAGGCACAAATTCCAACAGACATGAATGGGACTTATTATGTCTTTGTTGTGACTGATCCAGCATATTACCGTGGTGGTGCAACGGGTCAAGTCCTAGAGTTTGAAAATGATTTAAATAATACGCTTGCTGCTGAACGACCTTTATTGATTATTCAGCCTGAACCTGTTGATTTACAGGTGACAGATATCGTGTTGCCTGCCCAAACCAAAACAGGTGAAAAGGTTCATATTGAATATAATGTTAAAAATCTGGCAGATTATCAGGCCCATGGCCAATGGTCAGATGCAGTCTATTTATCCAGAAATAATAGTTGGGACAATCAGGATATTTTACTGGGGCGATTTACCCATCAAGGCGGGTTGGATGCGCGTCAACAATATACTGGATTTATTGAAGCACTTTTACCAATGGTTCAGGATGGGCAATGGTATATTATCGTTCGACCAGATATTTATAATGAAGTATATGAGGGCGATATTGTTTATACTGAAACAGGTTTAAATATCGCACCAAATGAAGCAAATAATGAAACAGTTTCAGCATCAACTATTACGGTAACAGTACCTAAGTTATTGTTGAATACCAGCACTGACCTCAAATTGAGTAGTAGGGATCAGTATCTCTATAAACTGGAAGTAGGTCAGGGTGAAACCTTGCGTGTACGTCTGGACTCCAGTGCGATTAATGGCTCAAATGAACTCTATATTCGTTATGAGGCTGTACCGAACAGTGGACAATATGATTTTGCCTACACTTTGGCAAACTCACCTGATCAGGAATTATTCGTCCCAACCACACAGGCTGGAAACTATTATATTCTTATAAAATCCAGTAATTCCGCAAAAAATACAGCAGCAACGATTATTGCTGAAACATTACCACTCTCCATTACCAAAGTGACACCAGACCAAGGTGGTACAGGAACAGATGATTATCGCTGGGTCACCATGGACATTTATGGTGCCCAATTTGCAGCGGGTGCTTTAGTTAAACTGAGCCGTCCTGGTGTTTTTGAGATTGAACCAGAACGTTGGCAGGTATTGGATGCAACCCATATCCGTGCTGTGTTTGACTTACGTCAGGTACCACATGGTTTGTATGATATCGTGGTCATTAATCCAAATGGAGATCGAGTGGTTGAACCTTATCGCTACTTGGTGGAACGTGCAATTGAACCTGATGTAACTATTGGTTTGGGCGGGGTGAGTCAAATCGCACCAGGTGAAACGGGTATTTACAGTATCTCTCTGCAAAGCTTAACCAATGTTGACACACCATATGTCCGTCTTGATATTGGTGCAGTGGAGATGGGTTATAATGATTCACTGATTGATGGATTAAACCTGCCATTTATTATTTTTGGTTCAAATGTGGGAGGGCAGCCATCAGGTCGTATTATTGGAGATCAAGCCAATACCCAGCAGTATGGTATTACACCAACGGATCAAAATAAACTGAATCAAATCGCTTGGGCAAGTTTAGATGGAACTTTAAATACCTCAGGGATTAATTTAGCTCCAGGTTATGCTTTTGATATGAATGCCGCTGGATTTACGGGCTTTACCTTTAATATCAAAACTTATCCTGGCCTAAAAGAATGGATCAATATGGATTTTGAGGGCTTGCGTGAACAGCTCTATATGATCCATCCTGAATGGAAAGCACAGGGTTTATTAGATAATGGTGTTTATGACCTGAATAAAATTTCAGGTGGACTCGCAGCACGATTCCTAGATCCTGAAGAACGTCTAACCAAAAAAGAAATGTTGGCGTTGGACTTCCGTTTTAATATTGCTGCCGCTGCGACTCCAATTACACGTGCTGAGTTTATTCAGGATCAAACCAAACATGCATTAAAAATGCGTGAGGCGATTTTGAAAGATGCCTTGGCAAATGCAAGCTTAAAAGCTCTGGCTGCGGATGAAACCCAATGGGTACAAGGCTGGTTGGCAGCTTTGGAGGATGCAGGATTATTACGTCCAGAAAATCAGGCGCCAGCAATTCGCGAGAGTGTTCAGGTTCTTAGTCTGACAGCAAATTTGGCAACGGGTATTCTATTATCTAAAGCTGGGGAAAGTTACCAAACCAAGGCGAGTGTATTGTCGTTCTTTGAACAAATGCAAAAATGGTATGGTGACACCTCTAAGTGGGCAGGTGACCCTGAAGCCCTAAAAGCTCAGACTGATTATTATGAATATCGTCAGGATGATGAGGGAAATTTTGCATTAAGCCCTGTTCCAAAAAATATCACACCAGAAGACCTGATTTTAAATAGTGAAAATAATAAGCATTTCATTAACTTTAACATCTTTGCTGGTGGTAGATCACAGTTAGAGTATCTACGTCATTTAGGTTTACTGGATGTAGATTTCAATCCAGTTGGCGCACAGGCGCTTGCCTTAACTCAATATCTCAAGCAGATGGCGGCTGTAAATACTGATATTGTACATATACAGGGTCCATCAGTGATGCCACATACTGATGGTAAGAGCTATGTACCAAGCGAGACAGCACTACCATTTAAGATCAGTTTCCAAAATACGACTGAACAATCACTGCACCAGATTCGTTTGGTCACAGCGATTGATGAACAGCTTGATCCATATACCTTGCGTTTAACAGACATGAAGATTGGAGACATCAATATTCATGTTCCAGACAACCGCAGTAGTTTTACCAGTGATTTTGACTTTACAGGTAGCCTGGGCTTTATTTTACGTGTCAGTGCGGGCATTGATGCAGAGAACCATGTACTCACTTGGTTGATACAGGCGATTGACCCAAATACAGGTGAGCTTTCAACCCAGAACCTGCATCGTTTATTAAAACTGGATGGTAATAATAAAGGTTTTGTTGGCTATACCATTCAGTCAATTGAAACTGCAAAATCTAATGAGGAAATTGTGTCACAGGCCCGTATCTATTTGAATAATACGCCACCTGTAGATAGTCAAATCTCAACCTATGTTCTAGATAATCAACGTCCAGTAACAGCCTTAAATGTAGTTTCTCAGCAAAGCACCACGGCGAATCAGGTGCACTATAAAGTACAGTGGACTGCACAAGATGATGTCAGTGGTGTCAAACATGTGACTTTATATGTTGCAGAAAATGGCGGTGACTTTAAAATCTGGCAAAAACAACTGACCCAGGCGACAGGTGAATTGTTATTTATTGGGCAAGCAGGCATTCACTATGAATTCCTTGCAGTTGCCACGGATATTGCAGGAAATCAGGAAGTTGCTAAAGTAACGAATGCAGTAATTCCAGATGATGGTTCAAGACAACAGTTACTCACCGAAATTGGCAGCAATGAGTCTTTACAACAAACCACCCAGGTACCTCAAGCTGCGCAGGATCGTAGCTATCTCAATAATTCTATTTTTGTAGAGGCTCAAAAAGGTCTGGCAGGACAAATTGATAAAAATCAAAATACTGATTTAAATTCAGTTTTATCTCCATTTACCCTAAATACATTTGCAAGTGGTTTTAATACCAGCCAAGGTGAAGTGGGTGCATTGGCAATGGTTGAATTGCCTGATCACCGTATTTTAGTCAGTGCTGGGCAGTACCGTAATCAATTGTTTATTTATGGGGAAGATGGAGGTACTCAACAGAAACCACTTTATACCTTTGATCAGCCGATTATGGATATGGCAGTGGATTCTAAAGGACAGTTATGGGTGCTGACTGGACAGGAATTGTGGTTACTGGATTATTCAACAGGTCAGATTATTGAGCGAATCAAGGGACCTGCCAATGAACCATTGACCCATGCTTTGGCGGTTGAACCTGAAACTGATCGCATCTATGTTTCATCTGGCAATGGTATTGAGATTTTTGATATTAATGCACCAGTTGGGCAACAATGGACACATTTCTCGAATACTCTGGTATCAGATTTAAGTTTCTCACCAGATGGTCGTTTATGGGCAGTACGCTGGACCAGTGCAAATATTCTGTCTCATCTTGGCAAAACCGATATCATCAGTTTCCCATTGACAGGAAAAACCAAGGGTCGTGCAGAAGTTGAATATACCTTAAATGGTCTCATTGATAGTTTGGTGTTTGGTCAAAAAGGCACAGCATTTGAAGGGCTATTATTTGCTTCTGCCAATAATAGCCAACAGTTTACCAATAGCAGTAAGTCATTACCAAAACAGGACAATGCTGCTGTCTGGATGATTAGCTTGGCAAAACGTCAGGCAATTCAATTGGCCCAAGGTGGTTCACGTGGTGAATCGATTCTGATTACACATGACCAGCGTATCCTGGTTGCACAAACCAATACGATTGATGAAATTGCCTTGCTGAAAGCACCAACTGTGATTGCCAGTTCAATTCAGGATGGTGCATATATTCCACTACCATTAAGCTATGCAACGATCAGCTTTGATCAGGCAATGTGGTTGGGGAATAATGGGAATGATAGTACTGATGTTGCCAGCGTTTTAAATCCAGCAAACTATCGTTTCGTCGGTGTAGGCAAGAATGTCAATCAAGTCCTGACTCCAGAATCAGTGCAATGGAATAAGGCCACCAATAGTGTCGTTTTGACTTTGCCAAATATTGCTGCTGGACAATGGCGACTTGAGGTGTCCTCTAATCTACAGAGTGCTAAACAAACTCGACTTGAGGGTGTGTATACCGCAGCATTTACCACAGTGACTGACTACAGTGCCTTTGTTCACATTGAGTTTGATAAGACCCGTGCAGATCGTTTAAATGGGACAGTCAGTTATGATGTAAAACTCACCAATATTGGTCAGGATAATATTCAGGGCCCATTGTTGTTGCTACTTGACCCAGGTCATTATTTTAATGGTGGTATTGTTTCGGCAATACAGGGGCAAGGACTACAAAATGAACTGTGGTTACTGGATGTAGGCAGTTATTTACAGGCCCATGGAGGCAGTTTAAAAGTTGGTGAAAGTCTGACAGGCATTACGGTCTCTGTAGTTAAAGCTGAAGACCTAACCCTGTCTAATGATGCAGCCCGTTTATTAAAATTCGATCTTGCACATCAAGTTTATGCACTTCCTTATGATAACCAGCCACCTGTGATGAGTTATGATGAAACTAAACTCAAGGCCAAAGTCAATGAAAGCTGGAATTTCGATTTAACAGCCACTGATCAGGATGGTAACCAGTTCTACTGGAGTATTGTGGAGGCACCACAGGGTGTAAGTATTGATTCAGTCACGACAGGACAAGTTTCTGATCAGGGCTATCAGGCACATGCCCAATTACATTGGACTCCAACGACCCAGGATCGGGTAGACAGTGAAATCTTGGTAAAAGTCGTTGATAGCCGTGGTGGTGTTGCACTTAAACGACTCAAAATTCAGGTGGATGGTGCAAATCATGTGCCAGTCATTGCGACGATACGAGATATCGTCTTAACCGAAGGGCAGAGTCTCGGTCAGCAACTTCTAGTAGCTGATGAAGATGGTGATCGCCTCAGCATGGTGGTGCGTAATTTACCTGCTGGCGCTGAGTTTGATGTGGCTACAGGCCTATTAACCTGGACACCAGCTTATGATCAGGCAGGTCAATATGAAAATATTGAGTTGATCGTATCTGATGGAAAACACGAAAGCCGTTACCAATTCAACATTACGGTAAAACAGGGCTATGAAAAACCTGTGTTATTGCCTGTGGCAGCACAGCAGTTGCGAGAAGGTGAACGCTTTAGCTTGCAATTGGCAGGAAACCTACCACATGGATTGATGCAGTATACTGGTCAGGATATCAAACTGAACTATAGTGCAGAGTGGTTACCGAGTGGTGCGATCCTAAATAAAGATACGGGCTGGCTGGAATGGACACCAGGTTATGCACAGGCGGGTAATTATGATATTCCAATCCGTTTAGTGGCAACCTATACCCCAAGCAATGGCGGTATTCCTGTTCGTACAGTTGCAATCCAGACACTGACATTGGTGGTAAACAATGCCAATGCTGCACCACAGTTTGAATCCAGCCCAACATGGACGGTGTTGGAGGGTGCAAGTGTTCGTTTAAGCGTATTTGCTTTTGACCCTGATAATCCTGGATTTGAACCTGCTTTTAAATCGCATCCACAAGGTCAGGCGGTACAGATGTCCGATGTACCTGCTTCTGTAAGCTATGTGGTCACAGGCTTACCAGAGGGGGCAACATTTGATCCTGAAACACTGGAAATTTACTGGAATCCAGGCTATCAACAGGCTGGTATTTACAAAGTTAAAGTACTTGCAACTGATGATGGTAATGGTACAGGTCAGCCGCTTTCCACAGAGCGCATCTTTACCATTAACGTACTCAATGCGAACCGTACCCCTGAAATTGGTGACCTCCAAAGTGTGATTGTTGATAAAGGTGCTGTGATTGAAATTCCAGTTACAGCAACCGATAAAGATGGCAATCCAATTGAGTTACAAATTGAGGGTCTGCCAAGCTTTGCAACCTATACTCAAACCCAGTCTGGCAGCAATGTTAAAGGTGTGATCCGTTTTGCACCGCAAGCAGGACATCGTGGTGATTACACCATTACCGTGACAGCACGGGATAATGGCGATGGTGACATTAATCAGGTGCAGGTAGAGCGCAAGAGCTTTGTTGTCACCGTAAGAAGCTATAGTGAAGCACCGAGCCTCAGTGTGCCTACTCGAAATGTAGCCGTTGTTGGACAACAAATCCGTATTCCGATGACTGTATCTGATTTGGATCAGGATACCTTGAATTATATTGTGCAGGGATTACCTACGGGAGCACAGCTTGTACAAAGTACAACTTATGGTTATGCCGAAATCGTCTGGACACCAACTGCAAATCAATTGGGACAATATGATTTAAGTGTTCAGGTATCAGATCAGGGCCTGCCACCAGCCAATCTAGGCTATGCAGTGCCAGAAAACTATGTGGCTGTGCCGAATGTGGTGGCGCAGGATATCCGTATTGTGGTACGTGCAAGTAACCTTGCACCAGAATTGCTGGATGTTCAGGTACAACAAGGGGGAAGTGTTGTACAGCAAGCGGACCAAATTATCCTGCAAGCACAGGAAGGACAACAACTCACATGGAGCATGACCGTTAAGGACACTGATCTGGATCAACTGTACTGGTCATTTAATGCCTTGCCAAAAGGTGTCAACATTACAACGCAAGCGTTGGGCAATGGACAAAGCCAGCTTGTGTTTAAATGGTTGCCATCGATGTTTGCTGCGCAAAACAGTTTGGGCAGCAGCCAGTTAGGTCGCTATGATTTTGCAGTCACTGTAACCGATGGTAGTGCCAAGCTGAATCGTAATATTCAAATACAGGTTACGAATGTTAATCAACAACCTGTATTTACCAGTGTGCCAATGCAACTAGTGTATGAAGGCGAAACACTTGGATTTAACCTATTGGCTCAAGATGGAGATAGCGATGCACTTCGCTATCAACTTGTACATGATGCCAATACCCCAACGGGTATCTATGTCGATGCCACCACGGGTTATGTGGAGTGGACACCAGCACAGGATATGGTGAATAACCACCTGAATGATCAGCAGGCATTTGACCTCACTTTCATGGTGACAGATGGGCAGGCCACTGTACTTAAAACTGTGCAGGTACGAGTGCTTGATATTAATAAGGCACCAACCATTCAGAGTAGCAACCGTACCTTACTGGTGGGTCAGCAATTCCAGCTTGATGTGGTGAAATCGGCTCAAAATAGCCTAAGCAATAATGGCAATTTGTATGTATCCGATGCGGATGGGCTGGCACAAACGCAAGGCTTAACAGTCAGCTTTGAACAATTGCCACAGGGTGCAAGCTATGATGCTGTGACAGGACGATTATCCTGGACACCGAGTGCAGGACAGATTGGTAAATTCGTGTTCTATGCACGGGTTTCCGATGGTTATGATACGGTTCGTCAGGCCATCACCTTTAATGTGGTTGCGGAGCATAATGCCTATCAACCTGACTTACATATTGAAACCACACCAGCAATCCCAGTTGTTGCAGGACAAATTGTAACAGCAACAGTACGGGCAGATAGTTTCAGTGCTATTGCCAATACTGTGGTTGAAGTTCGTGGTAGTGCATTAGGTACGGATCAATGGCAAGTGGTGACTTTGGATTCTACAGGACGGGTTAAACTCACTGGACAGCAGCCTGGTCTGATTGAGATACGGGCTACAACCACTGATATTGATGGATTTAGCCAGCAGCGCACTGAAATAATTCGGGTCAAGGATCCACAAGACAGCACTGCACCAGTTTTATCATGGCAAGGGCAGCTTGGCGGTGCATCATTAAATACAGCACCAATTGTGATTCAGAACAACACTGACCTGACTGCCTTGATTAAAGAACAGCAACTGATGGGCTATAAGTTGGAAATTGCCCGTAACAGTACAGGTGCATTGCAATGGCAGACCTTGCAGGATGTGTCATTGAAAGCGACCTATAGCAATCAGGCAGTCGATATCTTTGCGCTTGATCCTGCATTACTTGCCAATGGCGCCTATCAGCTACGCTTAACCGCATGGGATCTGGTTGGCCGAGTTGAGGAACTGTATGCCAATATTGAGATCAATAGCAGCACAAAACAATTGAATCAGGCAACGCATGTTGATGCAAGCCTGCTACTTGGCTCAAAAGTGCTTGATTTGGTTCGTTCAATTGCAACTGACGTAAACGGTGATTTCTCTAACTGGACTAGTGCACTATTTGATACCCAACTGACCCATAACCAGCGCTTAACCAACAGTGTGGGTACAGTTGCCGCATGGCAAACAGGAGCAAAAGTCTGGCTACAAATCCCACAGGGCTTGACAGGGATTGCTGCAACACAGACCCAATACCTAAGCTTTAGTTTAAGTTTGCAAACCCAATATGTGAATGGTGCAAATACAGGTATTCGCCAACTTACGCCACAATTTAGCAATGACCAAGGTTGGAGTTTAACAGCGCATAGCTCGGCTGATTTACATATCGATAACTTGGTACAACAAGGGCAAAGCCTGTATAACGAAAGTACAGGGTTGGCATGGGTTCCAAGTTATTTCAGCCTGACTGCACCAGATGGTACATGTTACCTATTAGACCAAACAGGCAAAGTACTTTCTATTCATCTGAATACAGGGGAGCAATGGCTTGTTAGTCAAAATAATATTGTGTTAGTGAGTGGACAAAGCTCACAAAGCATTGAGTTTAAGCGTGACAGTCAGGGGCGTATCAGCCAGATAATTGGGCAGGACAACCAAGGCAAAGCTATCAGCCTATTGTATAAATACAATAGTGCCAACCAGCTTGAATTGGTACGTAACCTGATTACTGGAGAAGTGGTTCAACGCTATAGTTACACTGCCGCAGGCGAAGTCCATCTGGAAGAAGCCACAGCGTATCTAGGGGCAAGTGTGGACTGGCTGAATCAAAACCAGTCTACTCCACAATGGCAGGGTGAACTCAATCACCAGACCCAATACTTTGACTTTGCCATTCGTGAATCTGAATTGGCATCCACCATTAAGGCGATGGGTGCAACAGGTGCGGTTTTAGTTGCGATTGAAACACAGGGGAATGTTCAGGACATTGATGTTGCGGATGCCACCATTGTGTCACAACAACGACAAGGCAACACAACACTGACTATAGTTCGTATTACCTCGGCAGGTTTTAAACAGTTGGCGGTACAGGGAACAGGCATGGTTGCTGTGCGTCTATCTATCGTGGGTGACCTTAACCGTGATGGCAATGTCGATGGCTTAGACAGTAGCCTATGGCAAGCACAGGCAGGACAAAGCCAATTTGACCTGAATGGTGATGGTGTCATTAACAATACCGACCTACAAATTTTATATGCCAACTATGGCTGGAAATCGAATCAGGCGCCAGTCAATATCGTGGCACAAGGCACACAAGCCTTGAAAACCCATACTGATTTATCCGTGAGTGGTGCATTGGCACAGATTGCGGTAGATCGTGAGGGGGATGCGGTTTACTGGAATATTTTAGGCAGTACCCACGGTATCGCCCAACTTTCATCAAATGGTAAAAACCTCAGCTTTAAACCAGAAGCAGGCTTCTCTGGTTATGCAACAGTCACTTTACAGGCCGATGATGGTTATAGCAGAGGCCAGCCAATTGAACTCAAAATCTATGTCAGTGATGCCAAGCTCGTGTTGATTCATGTTGAGCGTTTGGCTGCATTGGCACTGGGTAACGGCGCAACCCTGCATGTCACAGGTGATTTTGCCGATGAAGATGGTGTTGTTCTGACTGCTGACTATTTACAGTTTGTGAGTGATAACCCGAATGTGCTCACTGTAGATGCACAGGGCAATATCACAACCAAACAGGCAGGGATTGCCACGATTCATGTGTCTGCCCGTGGTATTGAGGGGGTGAATGTTATCTCGGTAGATACAAATCCTTATACGCCATATGCTGATGAAGATGGTTTTGAAGTTGATGTTTATCCAAGAGCAATCAATTTACCACTTTCTGCTACTCGACAACTTAAAGTGCACGATGCAGATGGACAATATATTTCTCAAGCGACAACTGGAATTAAGTACTACATTAGTAATAGCAGTATTGCAGAGATTACAGCAGATGGCTTACTCATTCCTAAGAAATTAGGCACAGCAAAGGTCACGATTATTTACCAGAATATGCAAACAGATATTGTGCTCAATATTCAGCAAGAACATATTGGTGCGATTAAAGTTTCAAGTAAGGATGGTGGAATTACCTCTGATGTGTCAGGCAATATTCTTATGGTGGCATCAAATTCATTACCTGAAGGTACAAAATTTTCGATTGAAACAGTTGCATTAGATAGTGTTGGTATTCCTTTGCCCGCAAAAGAATATTTATCAGGCTTGGCAGCATTTGAAATTGATTTATCAGGTGAAACAGCTACTAAGCCATTACAGTTGGCAATCAATGTAGGGGATATTTATGTTGATCCTCAAACAGGAAATACCGAACAGCTTACTGAAGGAACAGAAGTGCTATTCTGGAGAAAAGGTACATTTGTTGATGAAAATGGTGTTGAGCGGGAAACATGGTGGCTACTCGATAATGGCTATGTTGATGCTAACGGTGTAGCTCGAACTTCTAGCCCACCTTTTGGGGGTGTCTCTGTTTCAGGTACAGTCGTTGTTACAACCGCAGTAAAAAATGTCGATAAAAAGACAGGGGCGATGACTATTGTCCAGTCTAGTATGGACTATTCATTTATTAATAGCATGCTTGCAAATGCTGTTATGAGCGTAGGGCGTGGTGGTCTATTAAACTTTGCAATAGATTCAGTTTTTACCCTTTATAATAGTTTTTCTGTTGTGACCTATACATTGGCTGGTAGCTATAGTAAAGAAGTTATGGTGAACAAGGATGATGGTGGGATTACAACTGCGAAAATAGAAGTTCCAAAAAATAATGTAGAAGACCCTAGGATTACAGGATATTCATTTAATGCCAATACCAATGAACTTATTGTTGATGTTGAAAATGTATCGAGTGTATTTGATTTAAATATATGGCTTGTTCCACAGGGCGATCAATTAGGTAGTCCAACTGATAAAGCTGAACATGGATTAATATGGAAATCTTATAAAGCTTATTGGACAGGAGGGAATAAATTCTCTATTACCATTGATAATAATATTGCTCTTGGATTACATAATATTTATCTTGAGAGAAAACTATATACTTACACAGATAATGGTATTCGTGTAGCCAGTGATTATTCTGAATATTCAGATTTTGTTAGTTTACAGATTGAACCGCCAAAAGTCTCTATTGCTCTCAGTAATAGTTATATTCTGATTACAGAACAAGGAAAAACAACGGATGACTTTGGCATCAAAAGAAAAGTTGATGTTGATGAACAAGGTAATTCATTCTTTCTGTATTTACCAACCAATAAAACAGACCCAATTGCTTACAATGAAGCAGGAACTTTAGCCTTTATTGCAGGTAGAAATACCATTTATGTACTGGATATGATTTCTTACAAAATCATAGACTCTATAGAGGTAAAGAGTTCTGGTGAATACATTTCAGCACTTTTATATAACGATGGATGGTTATATGTGGGCAGTTATGGACCATCACCACTGATTCGTATTAATGTTGATGAGTTATCAACAGAGTTTCTAAAAGTACAACAAAGTTTAGATATTTCGAGTGCTGCTGTAACAGGCTTTGGGGATATGGCAATTAGTCATGGACGTTACTTGGCGGTGATTGCATCAGTTTCAAATCGTGGTGTTCTAGGTGGGATAGGCGGAGCTGTTTATTGGACAAAAGACCCTGTTGGTGATATTTATGTAATTGATTTAAATAAAATAAATTATCAAGGTGAATTTACCGAGAATAATGGGGTAGATGTTATTAATGCCAGTGACCTAGGTAATATAGGTCAGCGTCCAATGCGTATTACCGAAGGGTTATATGCAGGTGAGTTTATAATGACAAGTCTGCGAGATGTAAATCATGGGGTAAGCACCATTAAAGTTGGCTTGGATAATCAGGGTAATCTCACACAATCTTCTATACATAAAAAGATTAAATTAAAACCAACTTATACATCAAGAGATTACAATCCAAATGCTAGAACCAATCGTCAAGAGATTCAAAATTCTTCTGATGTCGTTTTAGTCAATTATAATAATATGATGTATGCCTTGGTTGCGGACTATAACTTCTGGTTCAATGATTCCTCCGTATCCGAAGAGGGTATGTGGGGAGCGAATAAAAGAATTGGTGGTAAGATTGGTATTATACAAGACCCATTTGGCTATTATGGTGAACCAATATTTATCGGTTCAACCATACCAATTATAGGGGCATCCATTGAAACATTAACTGTCACGGAAGACGGTTTATTACAAGCCAGCGTCTGGATGGATGAAATGGGAGGGCCAGATGATGGCTATTACTCACGAATGTTCAGAAGTATCTTTGTTTGGAGTATTCAGGATTTATTAGATTCTGCAAATAAATTTATTGATGCGGGTAAAGTCGATACACAACAACCGATTGATGCAGCCTTACCATCACGCTATGACGATCCGATGGATATCAACATTTTCTATCATACGATGAGGGCAATACAAAGTTATTCAAATGAACATGATTCTATTTTTGACTTAGATGGTTATCTACAATCACAGACAGGTACACAACAACCTTTACCTACGCCATCTAATGACAAAGTGGATTATACAGGTTTAAACCTTGCCGCATTGGGAACGACAGGCGTTACGATTACCCGTGAATATGCGAAAAATCTTTATATTTCGGCTATGGTACAGGTTGAGCTATTAAATGTGCTTTATGGCATATCAGATGCAGAACAAGAAAAAGCTGAAATAGCAAAAAAACTCTATTTATCTACTTTTGGAGATGATCGAAGTGCTGAATACTCATTATCCAAGATAGAGGAGGAGATTTTTGGGGTATTTGATCGACTACAGGAGTTGGCAATACAAGATATTGAAATCACATTGCGAATATATGTATTGACTGAACATTTACTAAATAAGGAAATGCAATGGTTACTAGATCAGTTAAATATAACATTACCAACATCCACACTTTTAGTTGAAGCTCTCAATGAAACAGTAACATTAGATTCATTGATTGCATTATTAAACGATGAAGATGTTGAGATTCAAGTTGTTGATGATGCTTTAACCCTAAGTGGTGGGCGTAACAATATTTTGTCTGTGATATTATCAGCTACTATGGCTGTTTCACCAGGTAAAGCAATAAATCCAATTAAAGGTGTTGCATCAGCAGAAGTGCATTTAATGGCTAGGACCGCAACTGTCACTGCGAAACCAATGACGGAAGCATTAATCCAAGCTGCAAAAAATAGCAGTAAACAAGCTACAAATTTAGCGAAAACCACAGGCAAGAATACAACTAAGGTTTTGGAGGAAATTAAGACAGTCAAGCAAGCAAAAAAATCAATTGCTACAAGTATCAAGGAAACGATTGCTAAGAATGCTCAAAATTTTAGGCATCTTCAAAATGCAAATACGATAAGTTCAATTGCTGAGTCAATGGTGCAGGCTGCGATTAGAAATCAAACGTCGTCAGATTCATCCACATCATCTTCAAATAATAACCAACAACGTAGACGTTTTGGGGATAGTTATTATGTAGGTGGAACATCTGTTTTAACAAATGATGCTTATGATTTCTTTAAAGAAATCTTAGGTAATGAATTCTATTCACTCCACGGAGAAAAAGTTAGTCCAAATAGTGCTTTAGGTAAGAAAGCTCAGGAAGAGCTATTAAAGGTTTATTTGGAAGACTTGGTTAAAAGACGCTTCTTATTCGCAGACTGGGGGGATGATATTGATATTAAGATTACTCCAATTGTAGATAAAAAATATGGTCTAGCACAAATTGAAATTGATATTCGTGATGCTAAACAGCCTTTGGTGTCTGAAAATGATGGGGCTGTTGTGACTATGTCTGGGCTGAGATTGCCAAAGAAAATAGTAATTTCAACTCGTCTTCCAAATTTTTTAATTCAGAATTATGTTGATCAAACAGTAAAACAAAAAAACCGTTTTTATACACAAGATCCTTTAGCAATACTAAATCATGATCGTGTTATGGCAGGTTTTAGTTTAAATGTACGTTCAGATAAAAATAATGTGGTTAATATTACATCGATGTGGAATGATACAATAAATATTGATTTAAACTATAATGCCTTAAAAGATAAGTTGTTATTTGCATCAGTGTTGCAACATGAATTGGCTGAAATTCGTGAGTATTATGTTTTAGCAAATGAATATATGACTCGAGCGAAAACCTTGAAAGCAAAATTAACAGATATTAAATTTGATGAGCATGAAGATGCGAAAGTATTAAGCGATCATTTTATTTCGGAATATAATCAGTTGATTTTAGCAGATGATGCCTTTGAAAATGACCGTCTATATGATATTCAGCATAACTCTGATTTAGCTCTTGCTAAACTCATGGGTGATAAACATGAGGAGGATGTTAGGGCTTATTATCAAAATGTTCTCGGTATTTCAGAGGAAAATTATTTTGATCAAGTTGAATATGAACTTTATATAAAGCAGGGTAATCAGTTTGTTGCAAAAAAATATAATTTTAAAGACCCATCAAATAAAGAAGCAAATGCTGTATATACTGCAAAAACAGTAGGTAAATTGGATGGTTTATATTTGAAATATGAAAATGGTAAATATAGTCTGCAAATTATTGAAGCAAAATCTACAGCCTCACAGGTTGATATCAGACAGGTATTGGCTGAACGGAAAGCTGGAGAGGGGTATATCAATAGTGAAGGCCTATATGAACTAGAACAGGATATTTATAAAAAACTAGCTGATAAAGATTTGATTGGTTATACAGCAAACCAGAAATATCTCTATCAGGATATTTTACAGGCAGATCAAGAAATCTATATTAAGATTATTGATGCTGAGTCAAAAAGAGAGTTGAGAAATATACAAGAAGATTGGAATGAGAGGGGTAGAGTCCTTAAATTGTATGAAGAAGATGATCAAGGAAATATTTATCTGGTTATAAATCCAGCTTCTGATTCAACCAGTACCACGAATATTGGGGTAAATCAGAGTTTAGAGTTATTTTTGCGTTACTATAAAATGCCCGATACAAATCCAAAACTTCCACCTGCACAACGTATTGATTTATCTACATTGTATGATGGGTATGTTAAGGTAAGTGGTGATCAATTCAAGAATTATATAGATGGTACAGTAGAACGTAAAAAAGGAAAGAATGATCTGCAAGCCATGCAAGTTGATACATTATCAGCAACTGTACAGCCATCTCAAACACAAGTTGAGGTTGAACAGCTATTTGATGTCGCTAAACAATATTGGGTGGATTTAGGCATAGATGCGAGTTTATTTAATCATGTCAGCCTAAAACTACAAGATATCAATATTGGTGGCACAATTGCCTATGTATTAAATGGTCAGGATATTATTTTATCGCCAAATGCTGCTGGTTTCGGCTGGTTTATAGACCTAACCCCATTTGAACACTCAGAGTTTAATATGAATGCGCCATGGGATTATGGTTTAGCGACTGACGTAGATATTGCTGGTAAAATAGATCTATTAACCGTACTCATCCACGAGCTTGGTCATACGATTGGTTTAAAAGATACCTTTGTTGCACAAGATATGATGGGTGGTTTTATTCAGCAGGGTGTTCGTTTACTCCCAACATTACAGGATTTACAAGGCTGGCACGCTCCCCAAGTCTCTGTACCACAGGAAGAAGCACCTATCCACTATCTCGCTGTGGGTGTACTTATAGTACAACCTGTCAGCGCCCCAGCATGGAAAGCTGAAAATCTTGATATTCAGGATATGTTCCAAAATATCAATGTGGGACTATCTGGTTGGAGAGTATTGGGTGAGATACAACAAAATCAGGATGACATCATTTTAAATGAGATACAGCAGCACCATAGCAGCTTATCCCAAGCCTTTAAACTAGGTTCTCAAGATCGAGTTCTCACCTTTACTGTAAAAGACCAACATTTAACTGACTATAACAATAGTCCAGATGATGCCTTTGAGGTTGCGCTGCTTGATGCAACAACAGGTGAAGCACTATTTAAGGTCAGTGACCTGAGCAATACCGATGCATTGTTTAACCTACAGGCGAATGGTCAAAGCTATTTGGCCCAAGGCATTGAACGAGTCATCAATAGTGATGGTAGCCAAACATTCTTTATCAATCTGGATCAAGCCCTCATTGGTCGGGAAGTCTTACTGTCATTTGATTTGCTTGGTTTTGGTGCAGCAGATAGTTCAGTCACCTTGAGTAATATTCGTTTGATTGCCGAACCTTTAGCAATCAATGATCATTATCAATTTGATGAAGACACCACTGTAACAGGTAATGTTTTAAATAATGACTTACTCATTGGTAAGTCAATTGAAAACGTTGTGCTAGTGACCGCACCACAACATGGCGAGCTGGTGTTACTCGCCAATGGTGAATTTAGCTACGTACCGCATGCCAACTATTTTGGTACAGACCAGTTTAGCTACTACTTTGTCACTGTTGATGGTCAGGAATCCAAGGTTGCGACAGTACAGTTAGAAATTAACCCTGTAAATGATGCCCCTATATTTGGTCAGCAACCAAATTGGGAGATTGTGGCAGGTGAACCATTGGTATTGGACTTCGATGCCTATGTTCAGGATGTTGAAAACAATCCAATTACTGTACAAATCACGCAACAACCACAATATGGCACCATCAGCTATGATGAAAGCACGGGGCAATATATCTACCTTGTGGATAAAGACTTTGTCGGTGATGATACCTTTACAGTTGTTTTAACTGATGGCAAAGATAGTTCACAGCCTTATACCTTTAGTATTCATGTCTTGGCATCAAATACTGCACCTGTATTAAATGCTCAAGATATTATGGCTGATGAAGATCAAAACCTTATCTTTGATCCATTGGCAAGTGCTTATGATGAAGATGGTGATGTGCTAATCACTCACTTTACGACACAACCACAATATGGACACTTGGAGCAGTTGGCAGATGGACGTTACCAATATATTCCAAATGAGAATTACTTTGGTACAGACAGCTTTAGCTACTATGTCACAGATGGAGAATTAAACTCTCAGGTTGTACGTGTATCTATCACCATCAATGCTGTGAATGATGCACCAACTTTGGCGGCACAAGCCATTGTGACGGATGAAGATACAGCGGTAATTATTGATTTACTTGTAACTGCACAAGACATTGACGGTGATGCCTTAACAGCAGTTATTGTGAATGAACCAATGCATGGACAGCTTATACGATTGCTTGACGGACATTATCAATATGTGCCAAATACCAATTATCATGGTACAGACAGTTTTAGCTATTATGTCACTGATAGTGCGTTAAATTCTCAGGTCGTGACTGTTTCTATTAATGTAAATGCTGTAAATGATGCTCCGACTCTGACCGCACAACAGTTTGTGACAGATGAAGATACAACCATAACAATTGATTTATTGGCAACAGCACAAGATATAGATGGGGATGTTTTAACTGCTGTCATTGTGGCTCAACCATTAAATGGTGAGTTGGTTCAACTGGCTGAAGGCCGTTATCAATATGTACCGAATGCAAACTACTTTGGTGCGGACCACTTTAGCTACTATGTAACGGATGGGGAATTAAACTCTCAGACTGTTACGGTATCTATTACGATTCATGCAGTAAATGATGCGCCAGTTGCAACTTCACAAACGGTACAAGGTTTGGAAGATCAGGCACTCACCTTAAAATGGACTGATTTTGCAGTCAGTGATATTGATGGTGATAGCTTGGAAATCGAAATTACAACCTTGCCACAAGCTGGACTATTACAACAGTTTATTCATGATCAATGGGAATTAGTGAGTATTGGCACACGCCTTAATCAAGCTGATTTCAATGCTGCACATGTTCGTTTTGTTCCATTTAGAGATGAATCAAGTGACAGAGCCATTGTAGGGATTGGAAATCAAAAAGCAGTTTATGCTCAAATTGGCTATAAAGCTTTTGATGGGGAATTGTATAGTGAACAAACCTATCTAAACATTGAAATTGAGGCAGTTGCAGATCAACCAATCCTAACAATTGGTTCAAGTACTAATCAGGAAATCCTGTTCCAGACCAGTTGGGAAACCGCACCGAATCCAGATTTAACCTCAACCCTGATTGAACAGAATATGTTTGAGGGCTGGACATTACTCAAAGGCTTAGACTGTAACCTGTTTGGTACAGATGGCTTTGAAATCTGGAGCAATGGCGACCGTATGGATAATGCCTACGGTCAGCTTAAAACAGTTCAGGCCAAAACAGGCAATGGCAATCATTGGTTAGAACTCAATGATGCTGGTCTGTTCCAGGCTCAAACATTAGGCATCTCTCGTAATGTGCAAACTGAATTAGGCCGTAGCTATAAACTCAGTTTTGACTATGCAGGACGATTGGGCTTTAGTGAATGCTTTACCCAGATCGGGATTTATGTCGATGGTAAACGTATTGCAACTTATGCCAACACCAGCCCAAATGATCAGCTCAACTGGCAAAATATTCAGTTTAGTTTCGTAGGCACAGGTAAACTGCAAAATATTCAGATTCGTATTGATGCTCCACTGACTCATTTAAGTGGACGTGGTGCCATGATTGATAACATTGTATTGTCAACCAGTAAGCCACTTAATCGAGGTAAAGAAGACCAGACCATGCCACTGTCCAGTATTGCAGCCCAGTTACAGGATAAGGATGGTTCTGAGCAACTGAAACTTGCAATTGCAGGGTTGCCATTAGGCAGTCAACTCAGTGATGGTACGCACCAGTTTATGGTGACGCAGCAGCAAACCATTGCAGATATCACAACGTGGAACCTGAATACCTTACAGTTCACGCCACCAAAAGACTTTAGTGGAGAACTGAAACTGCAAGTGGTGGCGAGTAGTATTGAACAGTCCAATGCCAGCATTGCGACAGCAATCCATGAATTGACGGTATATATTGAAGCCGTTGCCGATGCACCGAGTCTGGAAACGCAACAATCGCAAAATGCCTTAACCAGCCGTCAAGTGTTCCATACAGAATGGGGTGGTGTTTATAACGCAATCCTTAATAAAAATGCCACAGTGGTATATGGCTGGAGCTTAGATGGTTGGACTGCCCAAAAAGACCAACTGCTAAAACTGGATGGATTTGAAGTCTGGCACGCAGGCGATCAGATCAAGAATACCAATGGTCAAACCATCACCTTACAAAGTTCTAGCGCAAATGCGTGGATACGCCTAAATGATGGTAAAGATACGCTGTATCAACAAACTGCGATAGAGCGTCAGGTGAATACTGTCAGTGGTAACACCTATACACTGAGTTTTGATATGGCAGGTCTATTGGGGCAGGCTGCAAACTTTGGACGTATTGGTGTTTATGTGGATGGGCAACAAATCGCAATATTTGATGCGGTGAGTGGTCAAACAGCATTGAACTGGCAGCAATACCAAATTGCTTTTGATGGCAATGGACGTAATAGAACCATACGTTTACAGATAGAGGGCAACATCAGTGGAAGAAGTGCCTTTATCAGCAACATTCGCTTAGTTGAAACTTATACTTCAACAGCGAATCAAGTCTACGCCATGGTTGGGCAAACCACTTACTTGCCAATTATGGCGGCACATAGTAATGACCAGGATGGCTCGGAGCGTATCAAGCTGGAATTGACAGGCTTTAATCAGGGTACAGTCCTCACGGATGGAACAAACTACGTTACAGTGAGTTCAACCCAACAATGGATAGATATCAGCACATGGGACTGGACAAAGTTACGCTTTGCAAGTAGTCGAAATCAGGATATGACGATACAGGTCAAAGCCACGGCGATTGAACAAAGCAACCAGCATAGTGCAAGCACGATCAAGAATATTGCAATCAAAATGTTAGATGGGCAAGCCTGTGTGAATCCTTGGCGACTGGTGAATGGCTTTGTTTCCACATGGGTGAATCACATTGCATCTATTCCATTGACAGTAAAAGCACAGTGGGCATGCTCAATTCCACTACTTTCAACCCAGTTAGAGTTGAGCATCTTACCAAAAGATGAGGATGATGACCTGATTCTACTCCGTCAGGAAGAACAGTCAGATGCATGGCTTAAAGCTTTGGAGCAAACCGCACAGCAATACTGGAAACAATTGTTTTAATGAATAAGAGTAAGGGGAAATGTTTCCCCCTTACTCTTGGTTTTTAAACCTAATAATCTTAAAAGGAATAGAAAATGTCCTCATCATTTTATGTTTGGGATGCAAAACAGCACCATCCTGATGTTGAAATTAACGATTTGGAACAGGCCGAGTATTATGCAACTCATCCACAGAATATAGGATATAGCGAGAATCTAGAACAATGTTTACGTGCTATTATTAAAATAGTGACTGACCCAGAACTTTCAGAAAACTTTGATCAGGATATTATAGATTTTTTTGATAATGCAGAGGGATATATTGTGCCAACACAAGAGAATGTGTTGGATATAGATCGTTATTTCTTTGAAAAAAGTCAATATTTATATAAAATCGTTGTTGAAGCGATTATGAAATATGATGTAGTAGGCTTTGATGCAGGGGCTTATATTTTTTTCAGTAAAGATAAGATATTTCCGAAACAGACCAGTATTCAACGCTGGCTAGATACAGTTCAACCCATTACCAAAGATCAGTTAAGCCAGTTTAAAGCGTTGCCAGCTAATAAAAATAAATTGGTAGATTTTTCAGATAAGTGGTTGGTACAGCATGAAAATATATTAGGATTCTTCGAAATAGAAAAAAAAAATCAATATAATAATAAGTTTGGTTTTCATAGGGATTTTGATAAAAGTATATATGAAAGAATTCTTATAGTAACTGCATCAAATTTATCTAAATATGAGCTGGGCTTCTCAAAAGTCTCATTGAGTAGTTATATCCAGTATTCCGAGAATAAAGCCTTTTGGATTCGTAGAGAACATTTTATTAAAGGTTTTACTTTACAATATATACCAGAACTGCATGGAGTTGAGGGCAAGCCCTTGGCAATAACACATCCTAAACAGCTTGAAAGTATTTTTAAGCAAATTTATGATTTTTTAATTTATGATGCTGAACAACATAAAGATTTAGAAACTTTAAACCAGTGGCTCAATCATGGTGATGAGAAATATTATATTACAGGTGGATCCGTATTTAATCGATTGGCCTTTGCTAAATACTTAAATGATCCTCTGTATGATGAATTAGTGCAGGAAGCATTACCTTTTATTTTAAAAGATGAATATTATAAGGATATGGCGGTTGAGGGAGTATATGAAGAAGTTGAAAGAAGATATAATGATGTCATATCCTAAATTTAGTTAGTGGATTTTTATAAAAATTAGTTACTTAATAGTTAATTTTTGTATTTTATTAGAATTTTAATAGTTTTAAAAGGAATAGAAAATGTCCTCATTATTTTATATTTGGGATGCAAGGCAGCACCATCCTGATGTTGAAATTAACGATTTGGAACAGGCCGAGTATTATGCAACTCATCCACAGAATAAAGGATACAGCGATAATCTAGAACAATGTTTACGTGCTATTATTAAAATAGTGACTGACCCAGAACTTTCAGAAAACTTTGATCAGGATATTATAGATTTTTTTGATAATGCAGAGGGATATATTGTGCCAACACAAGAGAATGTGTTGGATATAGATCGCTATTTCTTTGAAAAAAGTCAATATTTATATAAAGTTGTTGTTGAAGCGATTATAAAATATGATGTGGTAGGCTTTGATGCAGGGGCTTATATTTTCTTCAGTAAAGATAAAATATTTCCAAAACAGAACAGTATTCAACGCTGGTTAAGTACAGTTCAACCCATTACCAAAGATCAGTTAAGCCAGTTTAAAGTATTACCAGCCAGTCAGGATAAATTGGTTCAGTTCTATCATCAGTGGTTAAAGGAAAATGAAAATATATTGGGTTTTTGGGATAAAGAAAAAAATCAGAATAATCAAGGGTTCGGTTTGTATAGAGATTTTAGTCAAAATATATATGAAAAAATTCTTATAGTAACTGCATCAAATTTATCTAAATATGAACTAGGTTATTCTCATGTTTCTTTAAGCAGTTATATTCAAGTTTCTGAAGATAAGGCTTTTACTATTCTTAGACAACATCCGATTAAAGATTTTACCCTACAATATATACCAGAACTGCATGGGGTTGAGGGTAAACCCTTGGCGATAACACACCCTAAACAGCTTGAAAGTATTTTTAAACAAATTTATGGTTTTTTAATTTATGATGCTGAACAACACAAAGATTTAGAAACATTAAATCAGTGGATTAATCATGGTGATGAAAAAAAATATATAAGAGGTAATGCAGTAGTAAATCGGCTGGCTTTCGCTAAATACTTAAATGATCCTCTATATGATCAACTAATTCAGGAAGCTTTATCTTATGTTGAAAGAGGAGCTAAAGCTCTACCTCATCTTGCTAATTGGACAATAGAGAAATTGTACGAAGAAGTTGAGAAAAGATATAATAGTATTATAGCCTAAAATTATTTGATAGATTTTTATAAAAATGAGTTATTTAATAGCTCATTTTTGTATTTTATTAGGGTTTTAATAGTTTTAAAAGGAATAGAAAATGTCCTCATTATTTTATATCTGGGATACGAGGTAGCACTATCCTGATTTTGTTTAGTCGAAACTTATACCTCAACAGCGAATCAGGTCTACGTCATGGTTGGAAAAACTATCTATCTACTAATTATTGCTGCACATAGCAATGATCAGAATGATGGCTCGGAGTGTATCAAGCTGGAATTGACAGGCTATAGCCGAGCCACAGTATTTACTGATAAAAAACTATATCCTGATTACTTTAATTATTGTAATGGTAATTTATAATTCGATTAGATTAAAATAATCCATAACAGATTTCTTTATATTTAATAGTGCTTTTAGTTTATCTAAATTAATATTTTTAATTATGTTAATATAATTGTTTTACACTTTATTAATATTGGGGATTTTTTTAATAAATATACCAATTTTAATTTTTTTATATATAATAGTCTCTCAAAAACAATCTTAAGTGAAAATCATGACTAAAATATTAAAAAGTCTTATTGTTAGTTCTACTCTCATGTTATGTGGTTATACATCGGCTGCCACATGGCAGGATGTAGGTACTCTTGCAAATGGAAGTTTCCCTAATCCTACATGTGGTAATGTGCGATTAGCTGCACCTACTCCAAATGCTGGAGTATTCAATTATATATATCCTATTAGTAGATATCAAAATCAATTCGATCTTAATCTGGATTTTTCAAACTATACTATAGATAACCTACAGGATTTTTTTATAAATGTACCTAATAATACTTGGAATTCAGTTTATACAAGATATCAGAATGTTAAGCAAAAATATCCAAATCATGTGACAGGTTTTAAGGTGGCTGTATACAAGAATAATAACAATGTATTAGTCACTACATCAATGGCTACCTTAAGTTCAGGAAATGTGGTTGAATTATTAGGAAATCCGATAAATTTTATCAGTTCACATCCTTATATTAAAATTCAACAATTATGTATTTAATATTTTGATATAAATTTTAGCACTTCTTTTTTTTAAATATCTAAGATATTATATAAAAAAGAAGTGCTTTTCTATTATAAATACATCTTACAACGGATTCCACTCGGGAATTTTACACTGCTACTTTTTATAGTTGCACCTGTACTAAAAGTTCCAGAACTGGCATCAATGACTTGATCGACATGATCAAGTTGAATAATGGCTGCAAACTTTTCAAAAGGCGTTTCTGGAACGATCTTTACTTTCTGACCTTTTTTAATTGTATTAAAGTACTTTAAAGGAATAATCGCATTGACTTTAAATTGATCTGTTTGAGCAATTTTTAAAATCGGATTTTTTCCTTCAGTTGGGTTTACCAAACTACCAGCATAAATATACTGTTGTACGACTACACCATTAAATGGGCTATAAATCGTTCTACGGTTTAAATCAGCCTGACTTTGCTTATATTCATACTCAGCTTGCTTAATACTTTCCTGTGCGGTTTGTAGTTCAGATCGGGCCTGTTGTAACTCACTATAGGCATCATCATATGCCTGACGGGATACAAAATTCTCAGCCAGTAACTGTTTCATACGTTGTACCTTGCTTTCTGCATGTTCGATTTTAGAACGTGCGGTATTGGCAGAGCCACGTAACTGGGTGCGATAGTAGGCGGTTTGGCTTGCGGACTTTTCTACACTGGATTCTATTTGTGCCAGCACCTGACCTTTTTTAATCTGACTGCCTGCCTTTACAGGAATACTTTGTAAAATACCTGTAATGGGACTCCGTATTTCCACAATTTGTGCAGGCTGTACCATACAGGCAAAACTCAATGTTTCTGCAAGGGCAGGTGCCGAATAAGTGACGGTAGCGATAAAGAGGAGGGCGTATTTCATTTAATAAATTTTTCCTGCAAAACCAATTTGAGAATTTAATTTTTTATCTTGTTTAAACATGGCGATACGGTTACGGTAAGCTCGTTTCTGACATTTTTTTTGCATGTGCTTGACTGCAAGTGTCAACAGATAATGCCGTAATACAACAATAGGGATGAGATTCAGTACATAAATAAACCACTGAATGTTTTGTTGCATCAGTTGATCTTCACCTGAAACATAGGCAACACAAGAACCTTGGTCACCTTGACGACCAGCTCGGCCATAGAGTTGTCGATCAATTCGCGCTGATTCATGGAACTCAGTCAAAACAACATGCAGTCCGCCTGCCTGTTTGGTTTCTGGACGTAGCTTAATATCTGTGCCACGACCTGCCATATTGGTTGCGACGGTAATTTTTCCACTATGGCCAGCCTCAGCAATAATCGCTGCCTCCTGTGCATCTTGCCGAGCATTTAACACAATATGCTCAATATTCAGTTGGGTCAGGGCTTCTGAAATAGCCTCTGATGCTTCAATGCTACGTGTGCCGACAAGAACTGAACGTTTGGCATTAGCCATTGCTTTGGCATGTTGCGCAATCGCTGTGTATTTTTCATGGTTGCTTTTAAAATAACGGTGTTTAAACTGTCTGCGCTTTGAGGGAATATTGGGGGGAATTTGGCAAACTTTTAAACGATAGATCATCCAGAGTTCCCGTGAAACTTCCAGCCCAGTGCCTGTGAGTCCTGATAAAAGCAGGTATCGTCTAAAAAAACGCTGAAAGGTCATTCGGGCTAAGGTATCTCGTCCTTTAGTCAGTTCAACATTTTCCTTTGCTTCAATCAGTTGATGTAAACCTTGTTCCCATGAGCGGTCAGCCATAATCCGACCTGTAGATTCATCTACAATCTGAATTTTATTGTCCTGAATAATATAATGCTGGTCTTTATGGTAGAGGTGTAGGGCAGTTAGGGCCTGTTTAATCAGCAACATTTTCCATGCATGGTTATACCAGATTGGGCGTACATCTTGAGGTAGGGGGACTTCCTTATCTGTAGGAATACGTTCGATATCAACATGGTGCTCAGCCTCTAGCATGGTAAAATCAACTTCGGGAATCAGTTGCCTTGCCTGTTCAATCGCCCAATGGATGATTGAAGCTTCAATAAGCCCCTCCGCTTCTTGCGAAATCACCATGGGCGTTTGGGCTTCATCAATAAAGACACTATCCGCTTCATCCACAATACAGAAATGTAGAGCGGGAACAATCATTGTATCCTCAGAAACTTGCCCAGTCGCCAACGAACGAAGATTTTCAATTTGTCTAGGCTGTGTTCCTTTGCCAGAAATATGATCCTTTAAATAATCAAAAACAATCTCGTTGGCACTCACATAACAAATCTGTTGATGATAATTTTCTTTTCTTTCAGGAATTTCCATTTCACCATAAATTGCACCACTACTCAGTTGAAAGAACTGGAATAAGGGGCGGAGTTCCTCCTCATCACGTTGGGCTAAATAAGCATTGGTGGTGAGTACATGCACAAAATTACCTGTTGCTGCCATGATCGTGGCTGCCATACCAGCAACCAGCGTTTTACCTTCTCCAGTTGGCATTTCTGCAAGACGGCCTGTCAGTAAAATATAGGTCCCCATAAACTGTACTGGATGCGGATAGATATTAAAGACACGAGAAATTGCCTCACCCACGCAAGCAAATATCAGGGCAATAGATTGGTGATGTGAAGATTCCGTAGACAATAACTGAATCGCATGTTGAAACTTGTGCACGAGTTGGGTCTGGTCAAGTTGCCTTAACTCATCACGATATGGGGCAATCGCTTGTGCAAACTTTTGCACATGTTTTCTGGAAATCTTTTTGGCAGGAATCCAGCCTAAAAGGTTGGCAAAGAAAATTTCAAATTTATGCAATTCCTGATCTTTTTGTTCTATCCGTGCCACATTGGATAAATAGAAAGGGCGCAGTGACATATTCTGGATGGCACGCAGATTAGACATAGAACTGCTCCAAAAATAATTGACGCAATTTTCTGGTCCATTGCCATGCCAGAGGAGAATAGCCCAAGTCATAACGAACATAGGCGACATCACCAAAAACCGAGGAATCCAAAGGTTGGGAGAGTTGAATGTCTAGATCAAAATAATTCTGTAAAGCGGTTGTACCTTCCTGATCATTTGGATCAACCGTAATATTTCCACCTGCCTGGCTCCCCAACGCAGAAGATAATAATTTCTTTTGGGTTTGTGGCGTGCTTCTAATGATTTTGCCTGTATAAATGGTGTCAAAGTGATTTTTAAAACGGATTTCAATTCCTTTTAAGCGAGTATGAATTAAATCATAATCCTGTTGTAAGACTGCGCTACGAACAATTTGAGCAGGTTGGTTAATGACATAACCAATAATATCACCACGTTTATAGTAGCGTTGATTGAGTTCAATCGCATCTTTGGCAAACCATTTTCCAGCAATGGCACTATTGACCTCAAGTTGGTTAATTTTATATTGATATTGCTGGAGTTGTTGTACTGCACCTTGCTTTTGATACTCCAGCTTTTTACGTTCTGATAAATCATCAAGGGAAGCCTGTCTCAGTTTATAATCCAGCTCCTCAACCTGTAGTTTTTGTAATTCATATTTTTCAACAAGGTCAGGGTTGGAAAGTTGAAAGAGTATCTGGTTTTGTTGGATTTGATGGGTCTTAAAATCAATTTTCTGGATATGTCCTGATTCGTTGGCTCGAATAATGGATTCTTCAGGTAACCAAACGATTGCTTGTTGGGTACTGTAAAACGGAAAAGGGACAACAAACAAAATAACAATGATGGTGGCAATGATCCACCATAAACGTCGGATTGCCTGATCACGATATTTTGACAAGGTTGCTCCTTGATAAATGTGTTTAATCCCTTTATAGAGAGGTAAAATAATGGTCATAAATCCAGAAATAATGGCAAGTATCACACCAAAGAAGAAGTATTTTTGAGCGACAAACCAAATTAAGCCCACCATAATCATGATGCGATAGACTGGAGAGATCAGACCATAACTAATAAGCCAAAATCGCTCATTTTCTGCTGCATAAGGAGGGTGTGCTGTTTTTGCACCAAAAATATAACGGTCTGATAAATAAACCCAATATTTTGTTGCCCGACCTGCCAGATTGGGAATTTCGAGTAGGTCAGACAAAATATAATAACCGTCATAACGCATGAGTGGATTACCATTCACCAATACGGTTGAAACAGTTGCGATAAAGATTACATTATAGGCAAAGGCATGGACCAGCCCAGATTCAGTGGATACCCAAAGATAGATGGCAACTGCACCAAGCAATAACTCCGTTAATATTCCAGCAATGGATACTGCGATCCGTTGCCATTTAGAAATAAAATGATAAGAGGAGGTTGCATCAACATAAGGAATTGGAATAAACAGGATAAACATCAGTCCCATTTCCCGAACATTGCCATTCCAGGCTTTGATGGCTAAGCCATGGGCAAATTCGTGGATCAGTTTAACAATGGGATAAGTGAGCCAGAGAATAAAAAGATTACTAGTCGATAGCACTCGATCTGACAGGTTATTGGTTAGACTTTGCCAATGTTCGGCAAGCAGTAATAGTGCTGGACTAACAATGATGATCCAGAATAACAATGCCCAGATACTAAAGATGGCTTGAGCAAGAGATTTGAACCGATCAAAAAATGCATCAGGATAAACCAGAGGAAGCTTTAAACTAATTGGATTTAAGAAAGACTGTTTTAATTTATTAAATTTATGCTTCTTAAAGCGTTTAAACATTTCTTCTGAATCGAAAGATACTTCAGTCTGCAATAAATCGTTGTTATAGAGTTGGGTCAGTAATTGTACCAATTCATTTTGACTAATCGCCCGATATTGTTTATTGAGATTGATATTTTGCTGTTCAATATATTCAGCCGCCTTGTCCCATATTTGCTCAACATTGGACTGACCATCTAATAAGGTAATCACATACCATGTTTCAGGATTCACTCGGACAAAGCGCTGTGACATCGGTTCAAACAGTAAAAACCAAGCCCGACCTCGTAGAGTACGCGGTAAAACTTCTACATTTTGCCGTAATTGTGGTTTTAGATGGCGAACAAGATGCCAGTGCTCCGAAAACAGGCTTTGCATTGTGTTACCAGTTTGACCAGATTTTTAGTTTCATCCAATTGATGAAATCTCTTGACCAACGGAACAGCAGATTGGTTTTACCCACCGTTATTTTCCCAACACCCTGCATTCCAGGCGTGAGGGCTGGAGGTGAATCCAGCCATGCCGCTTCAACTTTGAATCCATTGACATTGTTTTGTACTGAAGCAACAGGCGTAATACGGGTGATACGAATCGGAAAGGTTTGATCAGGTAAACCAGTTAACTTTAAAACCCCATTTTGATCTTTCTGTATAAAATGAATATCTTTATCGGCAACGTGTAAAATCACCTTATAGGCATCTTGTGATGCAATCTGGAATAATTCCTTGCCATCCTCAACAGGTGTTCCAATTTGCTGAATCCAGTCGCCATCAATAATTGTTCCAGTAATTGGGGCAGTGACTGTTGTTTGATTAATTTTTCTTTGTAAGGTCTGAATTTTTGCTTCTTGCTGTTTAATCTGATTGGCTGCCAAACCACTATCCGTTAAGTTCTGTTCAGCCATGGCAACGCGAAACTGATGCTGGGCCTGATCAAGCAAACTATGTTGTTCTGCAATTTGAATTTTTAAATCTGTATCATCAAGTTGAATTAACGGTTGTGATTTTTTGACTTTATCACCTGGGCGAACCAATACTTGCTGTATAAAACCCTGTGTAGGGGCAGAAATAATCCAGCGGGTTTTACCCTCAACATTTAAATTGGCAGTGACGAGTTTATCTACAGGAACTAGGGTAATACACAACAAGAATATAACCAGAAGTCCTGTAATAATCTTCCATGTATAGTGTCCATCTGAACTATATTTTTTGAACAGGTTTTGTCCTGATTTTAAACTATGTTCGATTAGTCCTTGTTCTGACTGATGCCAATGCTTGAGCAGGGGATGGATAAGATCAATATTGCTTTTTAAATATAGACTGAGTGCCGTATGGGAATCGTGTTGTTCAAAATAACGATCTTTAGCCACAACAATGGCTTGAATTTTCCCCTGATTAAACACTGGATAGCCAAACCAATGCTCTTCATGTAACTCATGTTGTAAAAATAGGGTTTGCAATGCAATTTCATTCAACTTTTGCATATCTGCTGCGCCTTTTTCTGTCCATGACAGCTCGGAAGACACAATCCATTGAACTTTTTGCTTATCTTTAATCAGCAAATAATTTAACTGGATATTGGGATAATGTGGAAATTGATTTCGGATATAAGTTGTTGTTTGGTTAATCCATTCCTGAGCAGCGATTCTAAACTGAGTTTGATTAATCACATGAGCAAAAATTTCTAGAAGTTGTTCTGCTTGAAAGGCATGTTGCAGTTTTTGACTTTGCTGTTCATAAAAAAGCCATCCCATGCTGGTTCGTACCAGTTCAAGGGTAATTTCACTGATCGGAGGCGCTATGGATAAACCAATTAATGATGAGGAACTTGAGTTTGTTAATAAATACCCGATTAAATAGCCTTGCTCACTTTTCTGGATAACGACAGGTTTCTCTGTAGATAATTGTGCTTTTATTGAATTCCATAATTCATTTAAATCATTATCTTGAAAAACATGGCTGCCAAGATCGATTAAATTCTCAAAACAAATATCCAAGACATTGACATTTAAACGTTTTAAATTGATGAGCCAGACTTGAATTGCATTTGGAAAATGATGAATATTATTATTTAACATGGTTATAACTTAATTCTTGAGAAGATGTGGTTGCATAAAAAATTCGATCAATATCTATAATTTCTTGCTCAATTAATGTGCCCGTCGTTATTTTTAATTTGATATAGTTTTGCCATGCCTCATACCATGCAGAAAGACGTTCTTGCCTTGCCTCGAAATATTTGGTCTGGGCTTCTAGCACTTCGGCATTGACACGCATTCCAACTTCATAAGCCCTTTTATTCGCCAGCCAAGCTTTTTGAGAAGAGTATTCGGCGTCCTGCATTCCATTTGCTTTTGAGATAGAAGAAAGCGTGCTATAAAAATTATCCAGCATTTGAGCCTTTTGCTTTTGTGTTGTAAGCAAAAGCTCATTCTTATTTTTCTCTAAAGTCGCTTTTTGCTCTTTAATTTTGTAATAGTTTTCAGAGTTATACATTGGAATATTTAACTCAAAACCATATAGATAATCCAGACCATCTTGCTTACTGGTAAATGCAGAATCTTGAGAATCAAAATTACGACTTAATTTTGCAGAAAAATTGAGTACAGGATATTTTTCTGCCTGGGATTGTTTTATTTCGTTTTGGGATACTTTTAAATTCAGTTCCGAAATTCTAATTTGATGGTTTTTCGTCAAGAGTAACTGATTATATAGTGACTGATCTGAATAAGACAGTTGAGGTAACTTCTCTAACGGAATACTATTTTTGGCAAAAGCAAATTCATCTGTACCAATGAGTTCAGCTAAAATACTTTGTTCCTTGCTGATCTCAAAATTGATGCTGTTCTCTTGACTTTGTAGTGTTGAAAACTTGGCTTCAGCTTCTTTTAGATCAGTAATCGAAACCATGCCTTGAGCGAAGTTTGCATTTGCCATTCTCTTCTGTTCTAAAACAAGTACTTTTTGCTGCTGTATAAGTTCAAGTCTGGATTTTAAACTCAGTATCTTAAAGTATTGCTCTACAACATTCTGCAACAGTTCATTATAACTGACCTGAAATTGCTCCAAAGCAATTGCCTCTCCAAGATGGGCTGTTGAAATGGTCTCATCCTGTATTCTGTTGTAGATCGGGACAGAAAACTGTAGAGCATAATTGCGCACACGATAGTCTGTTTCAGGTTGACCAGGACGTTTATTTTGTCCCATTTTCTCTTGGGCTGTGAAATTAATCTTGGCATCCTTACTTGCCAGAGCCTGATTTAATTTTTGTTTGGCAATCTCTTTTTGAGCATCAGCCAAAGGTAAATGAGGGGAGTGAAGTTTTGCCTTATAAAAAAGTGTAAATAAATCATCTGCGATCACTGGTTGTGTAAGCAAAGTTGTTACCACAGCACAGATAATCTTGTGTGTAGAAAGAAAGCGATTGTTATTCATGATGTAATGAATTGTATGTTTTTGTAATTTTTACATAAAAAATAGAAAGTTGGTAGAGGGTGAAAGATAAATAGGAGGGTTTATTGTGTATTACACTACCATTTTACGCCAACCTCAATTTTTTAAGTCATTGAAAAATAAAGGACATAATCGAATTTTTGTTTCGACCAAGAAATTAAATCAAAGCTATGCCCACAAGAATTTATCATTTCTGTTTTATATAATCTCATTAAATTTAAGGAGATATTCATTTTTATGTTTAGCCAACCATTTAACAATTTCTACATTATTAAGTAACTCTTTGATAAATGGTCTTATAATGGTAAGTTTAAAGCTATCTGTTGCAAAGGTATCATACTTATTTTTTTGTTTTACTCGAAGATTTGAAATCTCTCTTTGTAGTTGGGCATTGCTTTCTCTATCAGCGACCATACTTTTCTTTTTTTCTAAAGGGTATATTTGATGTTCTGCACTGCTATCTAAAAGGAAACGAGCATATTTAACAGAAAAGTCTTGTTTAGTTTTCATACCTGTTGCTGCATCAATCTGACGTAACTTTTTCATTTTCCTTAATATCGGAAAAACCCCCATAGATACATGCTGATCGGATAAAATTTTAATGACTTCTTCACAAATCCCGACTAATAAGTTAAATTTTCCTCTTATAGTTTTTTCTGAAATATTAAGTGTTTGTGAAATTATTGATATAGGAACACCAATATTTACAGCATTAATAATCATATTTACACTTTGAATTGATGCAAGTCGATTTACCTTATTATTATAGGTAAAAGTATCATCTTCAGTGCTAATGATACATTTAGCTTGAATTTGCTCACAGGCCTGTAATGCAAGTAACCTTGAATGTCCATCCATTAGTAGGTAACTATCTGGTTTTTGAGGAGAGGGATAAACAATTAAGGGTTCAACTAAACCAATATTTTTTACAGATTGTAAAATTTGATGATACTTTTTGCTTAATTTATACTCTTTTGGAAATTTTTTTAATGGAACGATTCTATCTATATCTATTAAATAAATACTGGGAATAAATGATGCTTTAATCGTTAGTTCTTTATTTGTCTTCATAAGTCAGGCCAAAGTCAATGAGATGCTGTAAGGTTTCAGGAAACTTCTTAATTCCCTGTTGAATTAATAAATCCCGAAATGCAGGAATAGCGATTAGTTTTTTAAAGGCTTCTTGTATAAAAATAATATTGTCCTGCACGAGTTGAGATTTTTTTGATATGAGCTCAAATTCAATCATATCTTCATCGCAGATTTTTTTAAGATCCTCTAAACTTATTTTATTTGGTCTTATAGGGTTACGACCAAAAACATTATTACTAGGTTGGTTCTTGAAACCTCTTTCTCTTTTATCCAAAATATTGCGTATAGTTGAAATTTGACTTCCTTTAATTTCTTTCTTTTCCAAAGCTTCAGTGAGTAAATTTTGAATTTCTACGGTACTACTTCTGGAGATTGAAACAGCAAGATCAATAGGTATTACTCCGCTATCAACCGCAGTCAAAAGACGGCTTTCGTCTCGTTCAAGTAGAGCGAGGACGATATTCACCCAGTTTTCTGTTGTCGCAATACGTTCAGCAATTTGCTTGTTAGAATAACCTCTTTCTTTTAGTGCTTTAATTTCATGTAACTGTTCAATAGATGAGCGATTATGCCTTGCAATATTTTCAACAAGACTCATGACCATACCTTGATCTTCAGAAACCTCTAGGATACAAGCCCAAATATATTCTTGTTTAAGTATTTTAAATGCTTCTATACGCCCTTGACCACAGACTAGATCATATTCAAGGTCATTGGATTGGTCGGTGCGAACTCTAACAGTAATCGGTTTCTTTAATCCAGAATTTTTTATACTTTCAACAATTTCATTATGTTGTTTTCGTCCACGCGCTCTTGGATTTGCAATATTGATTTTGTTAATGGGGATTAATTTTATGTTGCCAATTTCTTGCATAACTAGCTTACCTTAAAAAGGGGAATAAGAGTGGTTGATTTATACAAAAAATCAAGTGAGTCAAATCTATATACATCTAGAGTAAATTGATCGAGTGAGTTAATTTTTAATATGTCATCTTGAATTGCCAGATGAGGAATGATGTAATAGTCTAAAATGTTGAGATTATCAGGTTTCATTCGTACTGCAACTGTAATATCTGGTTTTAGTCCACTGTCAAAACGTAATAACCATTGGTGATTTGATGGAGACTTGGTAATACATCTGGATAAGATAATAGATATATTTAGCCCATTATTAACACAGATCAGACCATTACTTAGTTGTTTTATCTCTGAACCATATTCTTTGAAAACTTTATTTACCTGTTCTAAGATCTGCGGATACATATCTCTTAGGTTTTTGTTTGTTTCAATATATGAATAGTCCCTTTCAGGTTTAAATCCCACCAAGATATAAGCCTTTAATAGTCCACCAAATTTAGCACGATAAATAGATGAGGATGGCATATTCTCTTGTTCATCAATCAACAGACCTGATAATTTACCTTTAGTTTCTAGTAATTTTCTTAATAATTCTATCATCTGTTTTTTTGTGATTTTTTTAGAACGTTTATAAATGATGTCTTGAGTCTGCTCAAATAAATCAAATGGTACAATTGCTGGAAAAGCATGATTTTTACGCACCCATTCCTCTGGAGGGTTAGATACTCGTTTAGCTTTAAGTTTAAAGGATTTACGATTATATACATTATGACCAATATATTTTTCATTGGTTAAGATCTGATGTACGACACCTCTAGTCCAAGGCCTATCCAGATCTGTTTTTATACTTTCTGAATTTAAAATATCTGCAATTTCTCTTTCAGTTTTTCGATCATATACAAACCATTGATAAATTTTATTGACGATATCAACCTCTTCTTGAGGACCTTTTTCTAAAATTACCCGATCGGTTTGTAAACTTTTCCATTGCCCACGTTTTAAGATAAATTTTCTATTGCCTGCACCATCAAAAAGTACTCGACGAAAACCGAAACCAGCAGAACCACCTTGTCTAAATCCTAAAGTGATGAGGTGACATTGTCCACGAAAGACACGTAAGGATAGATTCTTGCTAAAATTAGCTGCGTCATGTAAATCAAATAGTTCCCTTATTTCTGCGGAAAACTCATCAGGATTACTATCATATTTAGCCCCATTTCCTACACAGCAAATGACCCTTACACCATTTTTTTCACATAAATACAGATTGAACCGACTTTCTTTTGTATTTTGTGAACGAGACCATCGGCTCATGTCATAAACTAAAACGATTTCAAAATCGGCTTGATGGTTGATAACGTCTGATAAAAGTTGTTGTATTGCTGGGCGGTTATCAAATTTTAAACCACTTATTCCTATATCTTTATATTCTTTTACAATAATCATATTATGAGCGGCAGCATAGCCTTTAATAAAAGATAATTGATTTTCTATAGAATTTTTTTGATCATCAGTGGACATTCGCATATATGCGGCCACATGAATTTTTTATTATTTTGATTTGATAGAGACATTTTTAGCGATAATCCTATCAAAGAAATAGGGTGATTTTTAAATGTAGAGGGAATATGTTACAAAATAATGTATGTATTATGACAATTATACTTTTTAAAAAATTTTTAACATATCTATCAGATTAAGTCTGAACTAATACAATTTATATAGGAAAAACTGACCCTAGACAGGCTGAGGTACATATTCGTACTCTACAGCTTTTCGAAGATGACGCTATTCATACTGACTTAATCTTTTAAATATTTATAATTATATATACGGAGTCCGTAATATCTCAGTGTAGAGATGCTCTCAGTCATAAAACATTATTCTTTTGCTCACTTCAGGAAATTGTAATGCTTTTATATCGTCAAGATAATTTAATAGATTTTTTAAAGAAAAAGTCTAACGCTGCAATTCTAGATAAGAATCCTTTCTTAGAAATTTTAACTTAAACTGGCTACTGTAATGGTCTAAAAAATCAGATAGTTGGTAAGAGATATTGATCTAAAGTTAGCTTTACTCCATAATAACCCTAATACGCCCAACACCTCTTCATAGTTGTGATCAATTATGTACGTGTTGGCTTTTATTTTTCCAGAGTTGCCAATTTTCCCATCCTGTAATACTGCCAGTATCTCTTATATCTACAACCACATGATTTTTCAGTGGAAAATCTAAATACAATTGCTTAAGTCTTTCACCCCATTGTGAATTTGGACAAATTACATCTAATATTTGTTTGATTAAACATAAATATAAGAAAGGCTTAGCATTATTTAGGGTATAAGTTGAAAGTGTCGTAGGGACATTAGAACGATCTACAATATTGGCATTCCATAAGCGGCTATGATGAGCTGCAATATTACGAAGATGATTAAAGCTTCTTAGCCATTTGGCAAATTCTTTACCATCTGCTGCACCATACTTTTGAGCAATTTGATCTTGGTGGGACTTTTTCATCCCTGCGAAGAGTGTAGACATCATACCAAAATCCCATATTTCAATAGCAACCCAGATAGGGAGTTGCCCACCATATTCTTGAATATAGTGTTGAACAAATGCAGTTTTGCTGTTGCGCCGTATGGTTTCCTGATAACGAATCAACCAACTTTGATAATCTGTCTGTGTCTTATTTCGGTGAATCGTTTTGGAAAAACCACCATGAAAACTGACAGGATTCAGATGTGCTAGGGGATTAAGCTTACCTAAGCAGTAAGCAATATCAACTCTTACTGCCATTTCAATGCGTTCTATCGCATCTAGAATGAGAAGTCGTAGCTTTTTGTCAAAGATATAGAGTTGTACTGCATCTTCGAATTGGCAACCTGCAATAAAAGTATCCAGTTTTTGTTGTGTTACTGCATTGGTTTGGCGGAATGGATACCAATAGCCACTTAGACGGTAGTAGCCTATTCTTTGTAGGTAATTGATTGCTTTAGCTTGGTCGGTGATGATTAAACCACGCTGTTGCAATAGTTGTATTTGATCGGAATAAGACTTCCATGTTTTTACAGGCTTAATCATGTTCCAACTCTAGACCATTCATTGATCATATGCTGAGATGATTTTAAAAGTTGATAATGCACAGTACTTTTCAGAGTATGCTTCATACATTCGAAGAGATCATTATATGAATTTGGTAGATATATAAATCATTCATTCATTACTATTCCAACTATCTACATGATCAGCCCACCATTGCATCATTGCTCTACGGTCATTTAACCATTGAGCATGATTGTATGATGCGCGTGTTTTATTATCAGAAACGTGGGCAAGTTGTATTTCAACCCAATCCTTATTAAAACCATTCTCATTTGCCACAGTGGATGCAGTTGCTCTTAGAGTATGCATCCTGAACTCTAACTTCATATTACTCAGGGCAGTATTCAACGTGGTTTTACCCATCATTTCTCCGTCTTCTCCAGCAAATATATATTCACTGTCAGGATAAAGCGAAAATTGCTCTTTTATGATTTCAATGGCTTGGTCAGACAATGGTACAACATGCATTCTGTTCTTTTTCATATTGCGCTTGCCAGCCAAAATATCAGCCCTCGATACTGCTGGAATCGTCCATGTCTTATCTTCAAAATCAATATATTCCTTTTTGCCTCGACGTATCTCAATGCTTCTAAGCCATGTGTATGTTGCGGCTTTAATAGCATTTCGTGTGCTAACTGAGCCACCGTATGCATTGAGCTTAGGCATAAGTACTTTTTTTTCAGACTCAGTTAGTGGTCTGGCATGGGTTACATCTGGCTGTTTAATGTAACCCCTAAGAACATAAGTAGGATCTATAGAAATACGTTTTGTGATAATTGCATATTCCATAACTTCACCGATGATTTGTCTTACAAAAATTCCTTTAACTTCTCCTGTACCCTTTCCTGATTTTTTGATTCTTGTCATAGTACTATCAAGCACAGTCTTAATATCAATGGAGTCAATCTCGTGGATAGGCTTATTACCAATAAGAGGGTAAACATCTTTCACAAAATAACTGGTGCGGCGCTGTTCCCATTTCTTGGATTGTTGAGCTTTCCGAGAATTCATAAATTCGCTAGCGACTAAACGGAATGTACCATTATTTGCTTTGATTGCTTCAAGGCGTTCATTTTTCTGGTGGCTTATTGGGGCTACTCCTTTGGCGAGTTGCTCTCGATACTCCATTGTTTTTGAGCGAGCGTATGCTAAAGTAATTTCAGGATATTGACCGATTGTTAGCATTTTTGCTTTTGTAAGAAATCGGTAGCGATAACGCCAGAATTTGCCACCAGATGGGCGGACTTCTATACACAGTCCTGAATGATCAGCTATGCGGTATAATTCTTCACGTGGTTTTAATCTTTTGATTTTAAGATCGTTTAGCATAAAGTGTGAGTAACGCTATTATTGAAAGCTCTTACTCACAATCTTACTCACAAAAATTGGTAATTGCATGTATCACGTTGTTATGGAAAGTTAGAATAAAAATATATTTAAATCAAATGGATAGTTGTTAATGTAATTGGTGTTTAGAGAAGGTTAGATTGTTAATTGGCATGATGTAATCTCATCATCGTTTTTATCAAAAAAATCCCTGCGTTTGCAGGGATTTTTTATTATGGCATTATTAGGATTTATCGAAATAAGATAATCATCCAGATGCAGAAAATAATCACCAAAGAAACCAATTGCGTGGCACTCCAGATAAGTCTCATCATCCCATCAAAATTAAGGGTTTCTTGCTATTTTAACTGTAACTTTGAGATTTGATTTGTCAATTTCTCTTGCGCTAAGGATAATAATCACAGGTTAATTTATGGAAAGCACTGCATGAAAATTGTCGCAGATGAAAATTTGGCGTTTACCGATTATTTCTTTGCGGAATTTGCAGAAATACAGCATCAGGCAGGGCGTACACTGACACAGGCAGATGTACAGGATGCCGATGCACTTTTGGTTCGATCCGTGACCAAGGTCAACCATGATTTAATTGATCAAACTCAAATTAAATTTGTGGGCAGTGCCACCATTGGCACAGACCATCTCGATATTCCAGCTTTAGAACAACAGAACATCGCATGGAGCAATGCGGCAGGTTGTAATGCGCAGGCAGTTGCCGAATATGTCATTACCGCCTTACTGCATCTAAATATGGATTTATTGGAAGAAAATAAGGCGTTTACTTTAGCGATTGTTGGCTTGGGTAATGTTGGAAAACGACTGGCAGTGATGGCGCAATTATTGGGCTGGAATGTGATTGGCTATGACCCTTATGTGCAACTCGCTGGCATTGAAAATGTATCCTTTCAGGAGCTGTTAAAACAGGCTGATGCGATCTCGATTCATGTGCCTCTAACCACATCTGGTGATTATCCAACACAGCATTTATTTGATGAAGCTGCATTAGTTGAAATGAAACCGTGCGCTATTTTAATCAATAGCGCACGTGGTCCAGTGATTCAACAATCAGCACTGATGACAGATATTGAAAAGACCAAACGTCAGGTTGTGCTGGATGTTTTTGAGTTTGAACCTGAAATTCCTCAAGAACTTTTAGAAAGATTGGCTTTGGCAACACCGCATATTGCGGGCTATAGTCTGGAGGGTAAGGCCAGAGGCACACAGATGATTTATGAGGCCTTTTGTCATACATTTGGCTATCAACCATCAAAACGGTTTGAGAGTCAGTTACCAACTGTTGAACAGTATTTTGGGCAGCAGAATTTAAAAGCCTCATTAAAACAACATTTGGTTCAGATTTATAATATTGCTGAAGATGATCAGCAGCTTCGTGCCTGTGTTCAGGCAGGGAGAGTAGAGCAGAAAGCTTTTGATTTACTCCGTAAAAATTACCCTTTGCGCCGTGAATGGGCTGCACATGGAGGGCCAAAGGCATGAGTCAGGCTATGAAAACTTATCAACCCAGCTGTTCTATTGAAGCCCTAAAAGCGCGTGCGGAGATGTACCAGAAAATTCGCCAGTTCTTTGCTGAGCGCAATGTGCTGGAAGTGGAAACACCTATTTTATCTCAGGCAGGTGTAACCGATGTTCATTTGGCTTCCGTAAAGGTGCAGCGTCATATACATGGAAAATTAAATATCCAATATTTGCAGACCTCACCAGAATTTCCCATGAAGCGATTGCTGGCCAGTGGCAGTGGGGCGATCTACCAAATCTGTAAAGTTTTCCGTGATGATGAGCATGGACGTAAACACAACAGTGAATTTACCATGCTGGAATGGTATCGACCTGGACTGGATTTAAAGGCGTTGATGTATGAAACCGCAGACCTGCTGGAAACTTGTTTGGCACATCGTTTTGGTGAAATTCGCCCCATGATTCTCAGTTATAAACATGCGTTTCAGGATCGTCTGGATATTAATCCCTTGCAGGCAACACTGAAGCAACTTAAAGATACAGCCCATCGGGTTGGACTTAACCTTGACTTGGGCGATGATCGTTTAGGCTATATGGATCTGTTGTTTTCCCATTTTGTTGAGCCGAGTCTGGGTTTTGATGCCCCCGTTTTCTTGACTGATTTTCCACCAGAAATGGCGTCATTGGCAAAAGTTAAACAGGATGAGGATGGAGAGCAGGTCGCAGCGCGTTTCGAGGTTTATATCGAGGGGCTTGAACTGGCTAATGCCTATGATGAACTTCTGGATACAGAAGTGCTGGCTTCCCGTTTTGAGGCAGATAATAAAGAACGTGCCAAGCAGGGATTACCTGTAATTCCAACAGATCAGCACTTACTGGCAGCCTTGCCGAATATGCCTGAATGTTCAGGGATTGCGCTCGGTATAGACCGTTTATTGATGGTAGCAATGAATCAGGTCAAGATTGATCAGGTCATTGCATTTCCAGCTGAAATTGCTTAATGATTGATGTATCAAATACTTTTATGAAAATTGCATGAGTAACTGAACCAGTTCACCCTGGCGGTGGGTCTTGGTTTTCTTAAAAATGGATTGCAGATGTTTTTTAACTGTATCTGCCTGAATCTCATATGAAAGTGCAATTTCCTTGGTGGTTTTACCCTCCAGTAGCTGTTCGCAAATTTTATGCTCAACAGGGGTAAACATAAAAAGCTGGGTACAGATTTCCTTTTGATATTTTGGTTTGTGTTTGAGGCCTGAAAAAGTTGCCAGTAAAACTGGGCGCAATCCAAAAATCTTATGGGTTTTTTCTGGGCTAAGTAAATCCAGGGTCAGGAATAAATGGTGGTCCAGCATCATGATCTTGGTTCGTTCCGCATAAGCCAGGTCATGACTGTTTTTATAGCTGCGTTCGAGTTCCATTAATTTATGGTTAAACACCATTTGGTTATTTTCAAGGCTGAATGTGAAACGGCGTTGTCTGGTATGAATATGCTGATTATTTACCAGTAAATGTTTAGCCTCTGGATTCATCTCCAGAATATCGCCGTTTAAGTTAATGATTGCAATGGGTTGCTTCATCTTTTGAATCAGCTGTGATCCCAGCAGGGTCATAGTGGAATATTCAAAATGATGGCGATATTGCTGCATCTTTTGCTGCAACAGGGGCAAGATTTCATAAACTGGCTGGAGTTCGGCACAGCCGAGGGGGCCACGACTGAAACTGGTGAGGAATGAGAGAATCACACAGACTTTATGATCATAAATCACCTGAATTGCCGAGCAGAAGCGTAAATCTAAAGGTTGCAGCACCTGCTGGTAGACCTGTGTCTGGGTAATCTCATGCTCCTCAAAATGTTCTGTACAATGCATCCAGCCATTTAATGGCGCTGACAGTAGTTTTCTTAAACGTGGATCATCATCAATTTCCAGACGAATTTGTTTTAGGGCTGCTTGTTCTAATTGGTTGGAATCAAAATTTACGCCGTGATGAATACTAAAGGATAGGGCTTCAACCTCAAGGTCAATCGCCAAAATTTGGGAAGCCTGTACATTAAAATGATGATTCAGTTGTTCTAGAAAAATAATCCAGTCATCGGCACACTGAACCTTGTTTAAGATTCCCATAACAGTGCTCTGCTGGATTAGATTCATTTAAAAAACCCTATTAAAATGAATAAAGTATATTTTCTATATTTTATATGGGTTTTGGCTAAATAAAATCGGGTTCTGAGGGAATTGTGATTTTTTGTGCAATTATCTGACGAAATGAGATGTGATGAATAAAAGCCCCAAATATGGGGCCAGTCCTGAATATTTATTAAAATGGTAATTTGGTGAGCTGGTTGAGAAAATGTGGAATCACTCGTGGTTCCAGCAGAATGGTGACCACTACGCCATAAGCCGCTCCCCAGAGATGGGCACTATGGTTGATATTGCTGTTACCTCGTTTACCAGACCAGATGCTGTAAGCAACATATAAAACTGCAAAGATAATGGCAGGCACGGGAATGAAAAAGACAAAAATCAGGTTCCAGGGCTGAAATAAAATATAGGCAAACAAGACTGCTGAAACCGCGCCAGAAGCTCCTAAACTTGCCCAGTGTACATCATGACGGTGCTTTAGATAGCTGGGTAAGATCGCAATAATCAGTCCACCCAGATAAAACAGTACAAAGCCCATGTCATAAAAGAATTGGCGATAAAAGCTTTCGATAATATTGCCAAAGAAAAACAGCGTGATCATATTAAACAGTAAATGAGCGCCATCGGCATGGATAAAACCATGGGTGATGAAACGGTCATATTGTCCACGCTGCATGGCGGGCGGCCAAAAAATCAGGCGGTTCATGACGGCCTGATTGGAAAATGCCAATAGGGAAATTGCAATGGTAATAATGATGAGTGTCACAGTGTGACTAAAGGGTAGAGGTAACATAAAAATTTTAGATTGATCAGTGTCTAGGCAATAATGCCATTAAAAAGTGAATAAACAATCATCTGGCATATAATTCCTACAAAAATGGTTGATTTTTTTTAAATCCCCTCCATCTTCGGTTAATATAACGACATCAGCTTGAGGATTATTGTTATGTCGACTGAGAACACCAACACTGCTGTCGCAGAAGAAATTCCAAACCTTTTGATTACTCCCTCTGCACAAGAGTATTTAAGTGATTTATTAACAAAGCAAAATACTCCAGGAATTGGCGTTCGAGTTTTTGTAGAACATCCAGGTACACCACGTGCCGAATGTTGTATGGCCTATAGTGCACCTGAAGAAGTGGTGCCAACTGACTATAAGCAGGATTACCCTGACTTTCCAGCTTATATCGATGCGCCATCTATCCCATATTTGCTTGATGCCGTGATTGACTACAACAAAGACCGTTTTGGTGGGCAATTAACTTTCCGTGCGCCTAACTCGAAAGTACCTCGTGTAGGGCCAGATGCATCAATTGAAGAACGGATCACCTATGTGCTGCAATCTGAGATTAATCCTGGATTGGAAGGGCATGGCGGTAACTGTAGCTTGGTTGAAGTACAGAATGATCCTGAACATGGTTTAACCGCTGTGTTGAAATTTGGTGGTGGTTGCCAGGGCTGTTCTGCGATTGATGTAACGTTAAAGCAGGGTGTGGAAACCACCTTGAGACAGCATGTTCCTGAGTTGCAGCGTGTGGTTGACCAAACTGACCATACTCAGGCTGAGGGTGCATATTTTAAGTAATAAAGCTGGAAATATACAGTAGTTTTAAAAAGCCCTATCAAGGGCTTTTTTATTTTTTGATAAAAAATAATCATATTTCTTCTTGTTTCATAACAGGATACAATAAATCAAAAGAGGATTTATAAATAATAATAATTATCATTTTTATTGTGTTTTATTTATTTTTTGTTAGAATTCCCATGAATTTTTAAGAAATTATTAAGATTTATCTGATTCAGGTGTGACTATGTCCAATAAAATATCCCATCAATCATTACTTACCCTCTCAATTCTCAGTGGCATGATGGCGTATGCCCATGCGGCAGAAAGCCAACAAAATAAAGGTGAACTTTCAAATAATCATGCGGCAGTTCAGCTGGAAAAAATTGTGGTTACGGCAAGCGGGTTTGAACAGGATATTAAAAAGGCTGCGGCTTCCATTTCAGTATTGACTCAGGAAGAAATCAATAAAAAGGCCTACCGTGATGTAACGGATGCCTTAAAGGATGTTCCAGGTGTGGTGGTCACAGGTGGTGGCAGTTCAAGCGACATCAGTATCCGTGGAATGGGCAGTGCCTATACCGTGATTATGGTCGATGGCAAAAAAATCAATACACGTTCAGTCCGCCCAAATAGTGACAATTCTGGGATTGAACAGGGCTGGTTGCCAAATATTGGCGCAATCGAGCGTATTGAAGTGATTCGTGGCCCAATGTCAGGCTTGTATGGTTCAGATGCAATGGGTGGGGTGATCAACATCATTACCAAGAAAAAAGGTAATGAATGGCAGGGATCAATCAAGCTGGATACCACATTGCAGGAAGATTCCAGATCAGGAAATATTTATCAATCCAATGCCTATCTTTCAGGTCCCCTGATCGCCAACTTATTGTCATTCAAGGCCAATGGATTATTTTCACAGCGTGAAGAAGATGAAATCTATGGGGGATATAACAAGCAAAAAATTCGTGCAGGTGGGGCGGCATTAAGTTTGATACCAAATGATGATCATACCGTTGAACTGGAATATCAGCGTTCGATCCAGAACCGTGATGCAACTGTGGGGAAAACCATTTCACCTGTGCAAACAGGTCGAAACCCACCCGTCAATTCATTAACAGATTATTACCGTACTGAATACAACCTGACCCATCGTGGGCAGATTGGTGCAGTGGAAACCCATTCCTATATCCAGCGTGAAGAAAATGACAATCCATCACGCAATATGGAAGCGGTCAACACCACATTTAATACATTGAACAAGATTAACCTTAATCAGCACAGCCTGAGTTTTGGTGGCATGTATTTAAAGGAAGAGCTGAACGATAAAGGCAACCAGTTGAGTCTTGGTGGTGCGACACCAATTTCCAGTCTGGATCGTTATAGCTGGGCATTGTTTGCTGAAGATGCATGGAATATTGTCGATGACTTTACCCTGACGAGTTCACTTCGTTTGGACAAGGATGAGAAGTTTGGTGATCACTGGAGTCCGAAAGTCTATGGCGTTTGGGGCTTAAACGATCACTGGGTAATCAAGGGCGGTGTATCGACAGGTTATAAGACACCAGCACTACGTGCAACGGTTGCAGAGTGGGGACAGGCAACAGGTGGTGGTCAGAGCAAGGGCGTGATTGTGGGAAATCCTGAGCTTAAACCTGAAAAAAGCATAAACTATGAAGTATCATTCAACTGGGATAACCTCGATAACCTGAATGCGGGACTGACCCTGTTTAACAGTGAATTTAAGGACAAGATTACTGAAATCAGAACCTGTCAGGGTGCTTCAGGGTCACTGAGTTGTGATTGGTTGGGTGAAAAGTTTGACTTTGTTAGCCTGCGGGAAAATGTGGATAAAGCCAACATGCGGGGTGCGGAGGCAACATTGGGCTGGAAAGTCTTGCCAAATGTGAACCTGAGTGCAAACTATACCTTTACCGATACAGAGCAGAAGAGTGGCGTGAATAAAGGCAAGCCTTTAAATGAAATGCCAAAACATATGTTTAATACTACCGCAGACTGGGAAATCAGTGACCAGTTTTCTAGCTGGGGACGTGTCAACTATCGCAGTAAGACATCGGATTATTTAAGCCGTACCGCGATGGCGAAAGGCAAGCCAGCCTATACCCTGGTTGATGTAGGGTTAAACTATAAGCCTACCCAGAATGTCGCGATTGCCGCAGGCGTTTATAACCTGTTTGATAAAGAGATTGATACAGAAACTTATAGTTATGTTCTGGATGGTCGCCGTTATAACCTTGGGGTGACTTACAGTTTTTAAAGATTAACTTGATATTTGCAAAACAGGGCGCATTATGCGCCTTGTTTTGTCAGAATTTCAGAAACCTGTTCTGAATAATAAAATTTTTCTAAATAGGTGCGGGCACGTTGTCTTAAATAACCTGTTTGAATCACTTGCTGTAACACAGGTGTCAGTAAATCACTCAATTCACTTTCAATCAGGGTTTCATCAATATTCAGATCGCGGAGTAATAAATCAAATGTGCGCTCCTGATTACGCGCATACCATGCATAGACCCCATCATGGACCTGCTGTTTTAAATAATCTGTTTGACGGATATGATCCCAGATTTCATGCCCCATTCCCACAGTTTGGGGTAGGTCTTGTACCTCAACATAGTTGCGTAAGACTGATAAGGGCATGACTTTAATTTTATGCCAAATGTTGGCCTGGAAATGGTACAACTTGTCATCATTAAAGTGCTGGTTTAATACCCGTTCACTCATCTGGCTGATCTTCAATATATTTTTTTGTAGGTAATGACCAATCGTGTCATTCAGGTTGGAATCGGTCACCGTTTCCAAAACTGATTTGCCCATTTTCATAAAATGCCCAACGCCTGGCACACGTTTGGACATCACTGAATTATCTAGATAATCCTGAATGGAGTGTTGAATTAGCTGGGTAATCAGGGCAGAAAAGGCAGGATTATCGACAATGGTTTTAATCAGGCGCTGGCGATGGCCACTTTTACCTGCAACATATTGCGCAATTGAGTCAATGGTTAAAACAGGAATTACATCTTCAATGTTGGTTTGATCATTGCGTGGATGAATCAGGGCAAAGCGGATATGTTCTGCAATTTGTTCAATCAGAAATGAACTTGCAGGTGTACTTAGGATTTGTTTTTCAATCAGTTTAAAGATTTGTTCAAATGACCAGATATGCTGGAGTTGCTGCAAGCGCAACCAATGATAGAACTGTTTAAACTCATGTTGAATGGTTTCGGCCTGTGTAAACTCTTGATCCAGAAAATCAAGTTGTGCGTCAATCAGTTGTTCTATCATTGGATGTTTAGGCATAGGATTTTATAACTTTAAGTTTATGGAGTTGGCGCAGTTACAGGTTTTTGTGACTGAATCTTGCTCAGGAATGGTAAATATTGCTGAACCACCAATTGGTCTGCCTCCAGAATAGGCATATGGCCCACATTATCCAGAATGACAGGTGTCTGGGCATTTTTTAGCAGTGATTTTAACTCAGGTGCAACCTCAACATTGATAATTTTATCCTGCTTGCCCCATAAAATCAGTGTTGGCGCATCAATTGATCTTGCCAGCAACGCAAATGAATCTGGTGTATATAACTTATTGAGCGCAATTAACTGATCCACCATTTTCTGGGTTTGTTCAACCTGACCAATCATCATTTTTTCCTGTGCCTGAGCAATCTCTTTTGGAATAAATGGTGGGGTAAACATGGCCTGTTGCATTAAATAATTAAAATCGCCTTTTTTGCTGACAATCATGTTCTTGATCTGGTTTGGATCTTTTAAATATGGTGTGGTTGCAGCCTTATATACGCCCGCAGCATCAATTAAAAACAGGCTTTTGGTCTCAAATGGATATTGCCCTGCATAGAGCATGGCAATTGAACCACCAAGTGAGTGACCTGCAATATGTGCTGGGCTGGTTAGGTTGGCTGCCTCAACAAAACGGCGTAACTTTTCAGTGACGTTTGGAACGGAATAGTCAAAATCTTTTGGAACCTGTGTTTCACCGCTGGCTGGCAAGTCTGGGATGATCACATGGTAGTTGGCGGTTAAGGCCCGTGCCACACGGTTCCAGTTGTCACGGCTGCCTGCTAGGCCATGAATTAAAATCACGATCGGTTTTCCAGCTTGACCACCCTCACTATATGACCAGGTGATATCACCGACTTTTAAGGTTTTGGTCTGTAAACCTGCCCATGCACGTTCCTGTTGCAGCACATTTTGAAAGCTCATTTCTATTTCGGCTGCCTGTGTTGAGCTGATTGCGATTGTTGCCAAGCTGCATGAAATCAAAGCTGCGGTTAAGGTCTTGCGAAAGGAGATGGAAAAAAGACGGTTCATCATGATTTGTTCTATCCTTGATCTATTTTTAAACCCATTGATTATTGGGGAAGATATTAGGGGAGTCATTTGCATAATCTACAGATGTATGGAAATTCTTGCCAATGAAATCATCCGTTTTTCGCTATTTTCCTGATTAAAAGACAGGCTGGTATTTAGATGGATTCTATTTTTGTCAGTGACTTTCAAACAGGCGCACATTAAACTGTTGGCTCATGTCAATCATAGATGGATGCACGCATGCTCACTGCCAAAGAAGCTCTGGAACGTTTAAAAGTTGGTAATGCTCGTTTTGTGAAAGGTGAGGCAACCTCACAGAATCACCTGTCTCACCAGGAACGTGCTGCATTGGCAGGAAATCAAAACCCATTTGCAATTGTTTTAGGATGTTCAGATTCACGTGTCCCTGCGGAAATGGTGTTTGATCAAGGTCTGGGTGACTTATTTGTGATTCGTGTTGCAGGCAATATCGTTGCGCCATCACAGGTGGGAAGTGTTGAGTTTGCGGCAGAGCGATATGATTGTGCTGTGGTGGTGGTGCTGGGGCATAGCCATTGTGGTGCGATTCAGGCCACCATTGATACCTTGATGCATCCAGAGCAGCCGCCATCGTCTAACCTGATGTCGATTGTAAATCGGGTTCGTCCATCGGTTGAGATTTTGATGCAAACCGAACTCAAAGGTGATTTGAAAAAGCTGTCTGCCCATGCGGTTCGTTCTAATGTGTTTGCATCGGTCAATCAGTTGCGTCATGGTTCTGCTGTGCTAGAACAGTTGATTGAGAAAGGCAAGCTGATTGTGGTGGGAGCAGAATATTCGCTGGAAACAGGTGAAGTGACGTTCTTTGATTTTTGATTTAGCCAGAGTTAATTAAAATTATTTGATTTTTCTGAAAATAATTATCTTGGTGGAGTCGTGCCGAGTTCTCATTCAATTTCAGGATAAGCCTGCGGCTGGCCTTACTTTGGTTTCGCCCAAATGAGAAGCAACGCTTCGCAAGAAAGGCATCTTGCGCAGCTAATGCTACTCATCGCAAAACTCGTTGACTACCAGCAAATAGTTTAATATATCGCAGAAACAATATCTTATTAATGTAGTCCTGTCTCGAACAATTGCGAATGACGTTTCTAAGTATCATATTTTTGTCGAACTCACGTTATTTATAAAGCCTCTTTAATATAAGGATAAGCCAAATTCAGCATGATTGGTTGTGCCTTGGCATTGGGATGGATCTGGTCATTCTGAATCAAAGTCTTGTTGCCTGCTACACCATCCAAAAAGAAAGGTAGTAATTTCACCTTATACTGCTGACTTACAATTTTATAATTATTCTCAAAAGCGTTGCTATACGCAGTTCCATAATTCGGTGGTATTTTCATACCAAATAGTAAAACAGTCGCTTTCTGCTTTTGACTCAGTTGTACCAATTGGGCTAGATTGTTCTGGATCATTTGTGGTGGTTGCCCACGCAAACCATCATTGCCGCCCAGTTCAATTACTACCACTTCGGGCTTATAGGTTTGCAATAATTTAGGCAGTCGCGCCAATGCACCACTGGTGGTTTCGCCACTGACACTTGCATTGACCACCTTATGCTGTTTCGGATACTGTTGGTCTAAACGTTGTTGTAACAGATTTACCCAACCTTGTTTGGGGTCTATGCCATAACCTGCGCTCAGGCTATCACCCAAAATTAAAATGGTCTTGGCTGAAACCAGTGTTGGTATCACACAAAGGGTCATGATTGCAAGTGTTTTAGGGATGGACCAGATCAGTTTAGATTTTTGCATCGCATTTAAAATTTGTCCTAAAGGATACGTGACATCATGCCACAACCAATTATTTCTGCCCGAAAAGTTACACAAAATATTCAGATTCACCAGCAAAGTTTAACCATTTTAAAAGACATTGATTTGGACATTTATCAAGGTGAGCAGATTGCTATTACAGGACGTTCAGGTTCAGGGAAATCGACTTTACTGGGCATTTTGGCAACGCTGGATCGGCCCAGTTCAGGCAAATTGGACGTTTGTGGGCAAGCGGTTCACACGTTAACGGAAGAACAACGTGCGCAAGTACGACTGGAAAATATTGGTTTTGTATTTCAGGCATTTCAACTTTTACCGCAATTGAGTGCGCTGGAAAATGTGATGTTGCCATTACGTCTGCAACCTGATTTTAACTTTAGGCAGGCTGAGCAAAAAGCACTGGCATGGCTGGAACGTGTTGGGCTGGTGCGTCAGGCACAGCAAACCCCAAAAGTTTTGTCAGGCGGTGAGCAGCAACGTGTAGCGATTGCCCGTGCGTTGATTGCCGAACCGAAGATTATTTTTGCCGATGAACCGACAGGTAATCTGGATGGGCAAACTGCCGAGGAAATTGAACAACTGTTATTTGATTTAAATAGAGAATTAGGTACAACTTTGGTGTTGGTCACCCATGACCAAAATCTGGCTGCATTATGTCAACGTCATGTCAAACTTGTTGATGGGCAGATTCAGGAAATCGTCAAGGCTGGGGAGGGAATATGACATCAATTCTCAAGCCCTTATTGCTGCAAAGTTTTCGGACGGGTGGCCTGTATTTACTGATTATTGCCTTGTCTTTGGCGATTAGTGCCACCACCGCACTCAAGTTTAGTAATACCCAAGTCCAGAATGCGGTGGCGTTACAGGCTGCGGAAATGCTGGGTGCTGATCTGGTCATGTCCGATAATGATCCCATTCAAGCCAAATGGTTGCAACAAGCACAAAAGCTAAATTTGCAACAAGCTCCAGTCACGGTATTTGGCTCAATGGCGCATACCCAAGACCAGTTTGTGATGGTGAATGTCAAGGCGGTGGATGAGCATTTTCCATTGCGTGGCAAAATGGACATTCAGCCTAAAGCAAAATCCATTCAACAAGGTCAGGTGTGGCTAAGTCCTCGTGCGATGGATTTATTACATACTCAACTGGGCGGTCAGGTTGCCATTGCTGATGGGCAGTTTATCGTGACAGGTGTGATTGAGCATGACTCTAATCAGGAACTTGGCTTTTCAGGTTTTTCACCAACCGTTATCATTCATCAAGCAGATATTGCAAAGACCAATGCCATTCAGGTGGGTAGCCGTGTTGAATATCGTTTATTAATGGCAGGTCAGCCTGAACAGATCAAAGCCTTTAAAAAAATATTTAAGCAGCAAAAAAATCAGTTACATTCTGAACAGCAGCAAGATCAGCAGTTTGAGAATAATGAACAGACTTCACTCAAGCTTAGGGATGCCAATCAATCCAATACGCGCTTGATGAAACCGATTGAAAATCTGGATACATTTCTGCAACTTGCCAATTTATTAACCATTTTGCTGTGTGGGATTGCCATTGCATTGACCAGCCAGCGTTATGTACAGCAAAATCAGGATCATATTGCCTTGATGCGTTGTCTAGGTGCGAGTAAGCGTCAGATTTTATTTGCCTATATTGCTCTGCTTGGGATTGTCAGTGCTTTATCCATTGTACTTGGTAGCCTGATTGGGATTGGTTTGGGCTACGGTTTATTGCAGTTGATGCTGCAACTGATTCCACAATTGCAACTGAGTTTTGCTGTAACCGATCTCTTGCTGGCTTTGCCTGTGGCGATTTTTACCAGTGTGATGGTGTTAATTGGTTTTATCTTGCCAAGTATTTGGGAGTTACTGAATACGCCACCAATTCGGGTGATCCGTCAACAGGAGCGTTCACGTAAATCCTATTTCGCCATGTTTGCAGTGGGCGTGATGAGTCTGATTATTTTTAGCTTGGTATTGAGCGATAATTTGCAACTCAGCCTATTGGTCTTGGCTGCAATTTTAATCCTTTGTGCCGTGCTTTATGCCGTAATTTGGTTGATGTTAAAAGCCATTAAGCAATTAAAGCATCCAATTTCTGCTTATGTGCGGATTCCGCATCAGACGGCCTTACAGGTCACTGCGCTGGCTTTGGGATTAAGTCTGATTACTGTACTCAGTGTGCTGAGAACGGATCTATTACAGCGCTGGCAACAGCAACTCCCTGAGGGGACGCCCAATCAGTTTGTCTATGGTTTGCCACCTTTTGATATGCCACAGTTGAAGCAGCAACTTGAACAGAATCAATGGCAATCGACACCGCTCTATCCCAATATTCGGGGGCGTTTAATTGCAAAAAATGGGCAGGCCTTTGCGCCTGAGCTGGTCAAGCAAAATAATTCCTTGCGTCGGGAACTGAATCTGACGCAGGCTATAGAATATCCGAAAGATAATGTGATTACCGAGGGTAATCCGAAATTTAGCCAAGTAGGGCAGGTCTCAGTCGAAGCCAAACTGGCAAATGAATTAGGCATTAAAGTTGGTGATCGTCTTGATTTTAGTTTGCCAGAGGGGACATTGCAGGCAACCGTAATTAACCTGCGTTCGGTGGAATGGGAGAGTTTTAGCCCGAACTTTTTCTTTATTTTTTCACCGCAAAGCATGGATGAAAATGCAGGCAGCTATCTGGGCAGTTTTTATGTGCCGCCAGCAGATCAGCCAAAAATGGTGCAAGTGATTCAGCAATTTTCCAATACTGTATTTATTGATGTCGGACGAATTCTGGATGAAGTTAAACGTCTGGTGGATGTACTGGTGCAGATCATTACCGTATTGGCGTTGTTGGTAGGGCTGTCTGGTGTGTTGGTGTTGATTGCCTGCCTAAATGTGCTGATGGATGAACGTCGTAAGGAAGTGGCGTTATTACGCTCTTTTGGCAGTGGTAAAAACAGGCTAAAACAGATGTTAAGCCTAGAAATTGGCTTTATTGGTTTATTGGCAGGATTGGTGGCCTGTTTGTTTGCTGAGGTGATCAGTGCAATTGCCAGTTATAAGATGCAAATGGCGATTCAGTGGCATCCTGCGATCTGGCTGATTTTACCGTTAAGCATGATGCTGATTTGTATGTTGATTGGTCGTTATCGCCTCAGTTATTTATGCGATATTCCACCGTTGCAAAGTTTAAGGGAAATGAATCAGTCTTGATGAAAGAAAGGCTTTAAAATGAGGGATTCCAAGAATCCCTTAATTTGTGATGCTAATAGTAATTGAGTGTCCTGTTTTAGAAACCATTGTGACTAACGCATCTAATGTAAATTTCGATATTTTTGCATTGATTGCATCAGATAAGCGAGGACGACTAACACCTAATATTTCAGCAGCTTCTTCTTGCTTGAAATGATTTTCTTGTACCCAATCAGCAACGACTCTGGTTAAAGCTAATTTTGCATTGGCTAAAGCATCTGCTTCTTTTTTTAAATTTCCAGCATCTTCTAAGCCTAAATCTGCAAAAATATTGTCTGTTGGTTGAGTGATATGACGAATTTGTGTATCAATCTTGCTCATATTGTTCCTCCAATAACGCAATTTCTTTATAACGTGCTTTGATAATCTCAACATCTGGTTTGGCTGTTTGTTGTGTTTTTTTCTGAAAAGAATGGAGTATGTAAATTGCATGTCTGAATTTTGCAACGTATACAACTCGATATGCGCCAGATGAATCTTTATATTTAAGTTCAATGACTCCTGTGCCCCAATTGGGAATAGGTTTCCATTGAGCAGGTTCAGTGCCATGCTGAATTGCGTGAAGTTCAAAACCAAAATGTTTTTTCACGTCGGCTGGAAATTCTTTTAAATCATCTAAAGATGATCCAATCCAGTAAATGGGCTTTTCAGGTTGTGGTTGAGTCATGTATAAAATTTTATACATCTATGGGTAAGTATGCAATAGTTATATCATCATGGAGATGTTGCAGGGGCAGATGGCAACCTGCCATCTATATAAATAATCACAATTAATTCAACTGATTCTGCCTTAAAATCTCATTCCATAATGGATCAAGCTCTGTACTTAATTCAGTGCAATAGCCATAAAAAGCAGCCAGTAATAAAGTACCTACCACTAAGGCAAACATTTGAACCAAAGCGGGTTTCTGTATTTTTTCACCCAAGAACCATATAGCTGCCAGTAAAGCACCCATGATCATGCCGCCAATATGTGCTGCATTATTAATCCCTGCCGCGGTAAAACCAAACACAAGGTTAATTGCCATCACCATCAATAAGGATTTTTTATCCAGCCAAAAACGTTGCTGGGGCAAAGGTGGAAACAGTGAAATAACAGTGAGTGCTGCACCCAGTCCCATCACTGCTCCAGACGCGCCTGCACTGATATGAGGAATGAGGGACGATTGTAGTCCCGCAAGGCGATCAAAATGTTGTAATAATTCATAGCCATCACGAATGCTGAGATAACTGGAAAGCACACTGCCCATCAAACCAGCCAGCACATACATTCCGATATAATACATTCGACCAAACAACTGTTCTGCCACGCTGCCAAAAATGTACAGTGCCCACATATTCAGCATCAGGTGAATCAAACCAAAATGAAAAAACATGCTGGTAAATAAACGTTCAGGCTGCCCAAGAAATGTAAGTGGGGTAAAATCTGCACCCCAGGCAATTGCATCCACAGGCGCTGGGTCGGTAATATTCACCCCTGAAACAATTTGCCAGCCAAATAATCCGACATTGACTGCAATCAGTACCCCAGTAAACCACCATGCCTGTATCTGTAATTTTTGATTATTGATCTGTGGTGGTGTCATTTCAGTCATAGGTTTAAGCAAGTGATTGATGTAAAAATAGCTTAGCATGAAAATGTTCTACAAAATATCAACGATATTTACGCAGTTTGTTGATATTTTGCAGAACAGATGCCCAAAGGAGTGATGCACGTTAATGAAAGCCTTTTTAGTCCGCGCGATCATGGTGATTATTGGTCTGGTGTTGTTAATCCAGCTCTGGATTTTTAGCAGTCTGGTGTGGTGGCGTACCCATCCTGTTGAAACCACCATGTTTATGCGTTGGGATTATCTGACTGACTTTAAGCCAATCAAGCAGCAATGGCGTGATTATGATGATATTAGCGATAATTTTAAGCATGCGATTTTAGCGGCTGAGGATGCCAAGTTTATCCATCATCATGGCTTTGACATTGAGGGTATTCAGGATGCCTTGGAACGAAACAATGAAAAGGGCAAAATTGTAGCGGGTGGCTCCACCATTTCACAGCAACTGTCAAAGAACCTGTTTCTCTACAATAAGCGTTCCTTTATTCGAAAAGGACAGGAAGTTGTGGCGACCTGGATGATGGAGCGGATGTGGTCAAAACGTCGTATTCTTGAAGTGTATATGAACTCAGTGGAGTTCGGCCAGAATATCTATGGGGTTGAGGCGGCAGCACAATTTTATTATGGTAAAAGTTCAAAAAGCCTGACCCGTGAACAGGCTGCTTTTCTCGCGGCTTTATTACCGAATCCAAAATATTATCAGGACCATCGGGATGACCGAAAACTTCAGTACCGTAAAAGAAGTATCCTGAAATATATGAATGCAACACAAATTCCAGAGTAAGCCCATCTCGAAGTGTAATTAAGTGAAAAAAGCCCAATATTTTTGGGCTTTTTTACCAAATTGAAATAATTTTGCAGCATACTTAAACCATGTCTTGATCAATGATAAATCAACAAGGTTTGGTATGAATACGGCAGTGGCTCCAACGACCCCAATAGAATACAGCTATAATGACCGCTATATTAATCGTGAACTTTCGATTCTCGATTTCCATCTGCGCGTTTTGGAACAGGCAGTCGATCCACTTCATCCATTATTGGAGCGGATGAATTTCTTGTTGATTTTTTCCCGTAACCTTGATGAGTTTTTTGAAATTCGTGTTGCAGGAATGATGGAACAATTGACGCTGGGCAATGAAAGCCGTAGTCCAGATGGTTTAACACCGAAACAGGTGCTTGATCAGATTTCTAAAACTGCACATGCTGCCATTGAACGTCAATACCGTATCCTGAATGAACAAATCCTGCCGAAGTTACGTGAGGAAGATATTTGTTTCTTACGCCGTGGTGAATTAACTCCTGCACAGTCGGCATGGATTAAAAAGTATTTTCAGGAACAGGTCGCACCTGTTTTAACACCAATCAGCCTTGATCCTGCACATCCATTCCCACGTTTGGTTAATAAAAGCCTGAACTTTATCGTGACACTAGAGGGTAAGGATGCCTTTGGCCGTCAGATTGACTTGGCGGTTGTGCCTGCACCACGTTCTTTACCGCGTGTGGTGCGTTTACCTGATGAATTGACAGGTGGTAAAGAGCATCATGTGATGTTGTCCGCAATCATCCATGAGCATGTGTCTGACCTGTTCCCTGGCATGACTGCAACGGGATGTTACCAATTCCGCGTCACCCGTAATGCAGACTTGGCATTAAACGAAGATGTCGAAGATCTAGCAAAAGCCTTAAAAGGCGAATTAAGTTCACGCCGTTTTGGTCGTGCGGTACGTCTGGAAGTCACACATAACTGTCCAAAACATATTTATGAATATTTGCTGGATGAGTTCGATCTGAATGAAGAACAACTGTATCGAGTCGATGGCCCTGTTAATCTGGCACGTTTGCTTTCCAATTTTAAACGCCCACACTTGCGTTATGACTCACATACCCCTGTGATTCCAAAAGTATTTAAGAAGACTGAAAGCATTTTCTCTGCAATGCAGAAACAGGATATTTTGCTGCATCATCCGTTTGAATCATTTGCACCTGTGATTCAACTGTTGCGTGAAGCTGCGCGTGATCCACAAGTATTGGCAATTAAACAAACGTTGTACCGTAGTGGGGCGGACTCGGAAATTGTACAGGTTCTGGCCGAAGCAGCTCGTAATGGCAAAGAGGTGACCGCAGTCATTGAGTTGCGTGCCCGTTTTGATGAAGAATCCAATATTGAAGTGGCCAATGTGCTGCAAGAGGCAGGGGCTGTCGTGGTTTACGGCATTGTCGGTTATAAAACCCATGCCAAAATGATTCTGGTGGTGCGCCGTGAAAACAACAAGCTGGTGCGTTATGTACATTTGGGAACAGGGAACTACCATGCCACCAATGCGCGTATTTATACCGATTATGGTTTGATGACCACAGATAAAGACATTTGCGAAGATGTACACCGTATTTTTCAGGAACTCACGGGAATGGGCAAAATGGCGAAGCCTAAAAAGCTTCTCCATGCACCCTTTACCTTGCATGCACAATTGATCAATTATATTGATGAAGAAATTGCCAATGCCAAAGCAGGGAAATCTGCGCAAATTATTGTCAAGGTCAATGCCTTAACCGAAGTTCAACTGATCAATAAACTGTATGAAGCCTCTCAGGCAGGGGTGCAGATTGACCTGATTATTCGCTCAATCTGTTGTCTACGTCCAGGCTTGCCAAATCTGTCTGAAAATATTCGAGTGCGTTCGATTGTTGGTCGTTTCCTTGAACACACTCGTGTTTATTACTTTAGCAATAATGGCAATCCACGTATTTATTGCTCAAGTGCAGACTGGATGGATCGCAACCTGTTTAATCGTGTTGAGGCATGTTTCCCAATTGAAGACCCAGCATCGAAAAAACGTATTTATCAACTTGGTTTACTTAATTATCTCAAGGATAATCAACAGGCATGGTTGTTACAGGGTGATGGTGTGTGGGAACGAGCCAAACCTGCCGCTGGTGAAGAACCCCATAATGCACAGCAGACTTTGCTGGATGCAATTAAATAATGGATAGTGTCGTTCCAGCATACCATTTTGGTGTGCTGGAACATTCTGCAATTAAACAGGCAAGCAGGCCTTTAAACAGGTTCTTCCAGCCTCGGATTGAACCGTAAGATGTCCACCCAGCCGTTCTAGGCGTGTTTGCATACTTCTTAGCCCAACACTCATTCCTGCATTCTTAACCGCTTCTACATCAAAGCCAATACCATTGTCTTCAATGTCCAGTACCAGTTGCCCATTGGAGAAAAACAGGGCGCATTTTACCGATGTTGCCTGACTATGTTTCAGGATATTGGTCAGGGCTTCTTCTGCGACCCGAAGCAATGTTAAACACACCAGTGGAGTTGGCTGTTTTTGCCATGATTCAGGAAAAGACCATTTTGTTGTGACGTCCAGTTCATCAAACAATTGCATAAAACGATGCCTTAAGGGCGCTCCCCATAAAATTGGCGTATCGGGTACTTTGGCACCTGTACTTGAACCACTGTCAATGACCTGCCGCAAGTCATCCCTTAATATTTTGAGCATGGATAAAAACTGTTGATTGCTGAGATTGGCCTGACTTTGATCGACTGTGACCATTGAACGGACGAGGGAACCACCCAAACCGTCATGTAAATCATGGGCAAGTTGTAAACGTTCCTGTAGTTTTGCATTGTCCAGTTCAAGCTGATGTTGGGTATTGAGTGAAATTGCTAATTCATCTCTGGCTTGAATCACACTGTTTTCTAAAGTTTTATTGAATTGCTCAATTCGACGCATATTTTTTGCTAAACGTAATGCCAAAATAATCGCAATTAATAATGTGGTTAAAGGTGCGGTATAAGGCATTAACATGAAACGACCTATCCCTTTTATTAAAAACAACACATCATGAATACTCACGATAATAAAAAAGAGAAATACAAATGCCAGTAAATAAGCTTCCAATAATTTGGAACGATAGGCAATCCATTGATAACTGATAAAATTTATTAATAGAACCAATAGGCCAAGGAAAAAAGTACCCGAGATAAAATTGTATAGCGCGGTATCAGGTAACAGCATTGCCATGCCAATCGCAATGAATAGCATCAACAATAAAATTTTTTCTAAACGTGGAAATTTGCGTTGTGCCAAACGCCATGCGTAAAAACAGGAAAATAGGCTATAAGCAAAAAAGCAGATAATACTGATACGAGCGATTTGTAATGTGGTTAAACCGAAAGGTGCTTCTAGCATAATGGTATTAAACATCACCATGCTCCACATGAGCGTTGCTAAGGTAAACCAGCCAAAAAGTTGGTCTTTACGATGAAAAATCCATACGAGGAAAGCAATCACACCTAAAGTGAGTGAAGTGATTAAATTTAAAAACATCAACACACGTTGCTGATTCCAGTAAGTTTGAAATATCGGTATCATTTGTGTTGCGTTGCCCAGAAATACTTGACCCAAACCTGAATTTTGACTCTTTACACCGACTACACGTACCCAGAGAATATTTTCGCCCTGTTTTAGGCTGGATACGGGCAAATTCCAGTAGCGTGGCATATTCCAGCTACGGGAAAGCGGTTCAACCAAAGACTGATCTTGCCATAATAAGTCATCATTAATAAAAATCTGCCCTGCCATATTGATATAGCTAATCACAATGGTGATTGGGGTTTTTGTTGTGGTTGGACACTGATAATCCCACACGATTTTGTACCATGTACTGCCCGTATAGTAGAACTTACGCTTATCCCATTGATCAGGCAATTTTACATTTTGCCAATCTGTTTCAGGACGTTGAATACCATCTTGCCCAGTGGCTTTTGCCATTTGGATTGACTGAATGTTTGCAGTGCAATTGGTTTGCTCAGATGTAGAATATTTTGCAAAGGCAGTTTGCGCCAGAACAACCAGCCAGCATAAGCATAGGAATTTTATAAAATACCTAATGAACGTGCGGTATTGATGGCTTTTGACCTGCTGCTGACCGAAAGTTTTCGGTAAATATGTTTGATATGACATTCGATGGTATATTTTGATAAATGAAGAAAATCTGCGATTTCTCGGTTGGTCATTCCCTGAGCAACCAGTTGTAGAATTTCAAATTCCCGAGTTGAGAGTAAATTATTTTGTTCTACCGTCGCCACATCTTTTACTTTTTGTTCAAATGGAATTTTTGACAAAATTTGTTGGGCAATAAATGGGTCAATGGGTGCTCCACCACGTAATATACTACGAATTGATAACATGATTTCGAAATCATCCCGTTCTTTTAAAAGATAACCCGTTGCACCCGCCTGTATCGCTTTTAAAATAGTTTCCTGTGTACTCCATGCCGAGATGACCAAAACAGGTGAGACCTCATCGGTCTGTCTTAAGTTTTCTATAAAATCAATACCATTGCCATCGGGTAAACCGAGGTCAACCAATGAAAAGGAAATCGGGTACTGTTTAAGCATATCTATTGCCAGAGATAAGGTCTGGGCAAAAATAAGGGCGTCTTCTGCATAGCCAATTTCTAACAGTATTCTTTTTAAACGCTGTTGCATGATTGCATCGTCTTCCAGAATAAAGACAGGTACAGGCAAGATCAACTCAGTTTGAGATACATGAACCATAATAAGACTTAAAAAGTGATTCCCAGTTTCTAGCATAGGCAGAATACAGGGTTTTGGCTATCACTGTAATTTGGTATTTTGGGTTTTATTTTGACAAAATTTGTCATTTTGAGCGCATTTATTTCCCATAAAATTTTCAGTGATTGCCTATATAATCTTTGTTCAAAATTAATTACCATTTAGTAAAAATACCAGTTTTCAGTGATAGACGAAGTTATTTGGGATTCGTTAAATTATTCTTTCTTTATTGTGTGGTTGGGAAAGATATAAATAATTAAGATTTAAAAGGATTTTATAAAGATGGCTCAATTAAAAAGCTATTTTTAAGGATTACTTAATACTGGGGTAGTAATAAGTAAAGAATGGAAGTTCTATATTATTTCTACAGGATTGCAGATCAATATATTGGCATTTTAGGGGAAAATACAATGTCTGATCAGTTGAGAATCATGGATCGTATCATGGTTTGTTATAAACCTTATTTGGGGCAGCAAAATCGTTGTTCTTTAAATTTTAAAAACTGGAATTTACCTAAGGCAGGTAAATTAAAATTTAAGATTGTTGTACCTGATGGATGTTCGTTGCCACATTTTAACTTAAGGCAGGAAAGAATTGTTGGTTCTGATCAGGTGCTTTATGAAGATCTTTGGGATGGTAAGGAAATTGACCTAAATGATAAAAAAATGAGGCAAGGAAAGCGAAAGGTATATGTTGAAACAGTTAATCCATTTCATAAGATTAGTTATATGATGTTGCAGGAAAAAAATAAACTTAGGGAATTCAGGGAAATCTTACAATATGAAATTATTGTATATATTGAACATTAAGTATTAAATTTAATTAATATAAATAATTTCTATAATTTTAATTTATCTTTTATTGTTTTGACGGGAAATTTTAATATAACCTGAATCACGGATAAGCCATAGACTTGAAAAAGAGAAGGACTAGAGCCATCAGTTAGTTACCACACAAAACTTACGACTCTAGTCCTTATGTTCGATAGTACCCAATTATTCTGTATAATTGATGATTTCTTTCTAAAATTTGAATCAGTTTACTGGAAATTCTTAAAGCAAAATCTTAAATGCCTAAGAATTCGCCCTGCACAGCTCAGTATTTCTGAAATTGTCTTTATTGCAATTTGGTATAAACATTCACATTTCAATAACTTTAAAGCATTCTTTACGGCACTGAGACATAACTATCTTCATTTATTCAAAAGCCTGCCTTGTTACCAACGTATGATTTACCTGATCAATACTCATCAACTGGCTTTACATGCCTTACATTTCGCCCTGATGAAAGATCAGCAAAGTTCTTATTTATGGATCGATTCAACGACATTGGCTGTCTGTAAAAATCAGCGAATAAAAAGACATAAATCGCTAGCAGCAATTGCAACTCGTGGTAAAAGTTCTATGGGTTGGTTCTTTGGTTGTAAGTTGCATGTACTTATGAATCAGTCAGGTGAAATACTCAGCACAGCTTTATCAAATGGGCATACAGCAGATATAAAAATGGTTGAACAGTTAGTCAAAGGAATGACTGCTAAATTGTATGCTGATCGTGGCTATATTAGTCATGAATTAAAGAGTAAATTAAGAGTACAAGATATTGATTTAATTACCTATCACCGAAAGAACATGAAATCTATACAGTTATCAAAAGCAGATGAATACCATCTGAAACAACGCAATAAAATAGAAACTTTATTCAGTTTGCTGAAGGGGGCGTACAATCTAGTGACGACTAGAGCGAGAAGTGTTGCAGGCTATTTAGCTGGTATTTATGCATCTTTATGTGCTTATCAAATATGTCATCAAAACAAGCCGATGATTCGTATTATGGAAATATCGGCTTAAACAAGATTCGGGTTAATATAAAAATTATTTCTTTTTACCAAAATACCAGTTTTCAGTGATAGACAGTTCACTACAGATATATTTTAATCTTTTTCATTTCTTTATAAAACTTTTTCATAAATCTACATATTTGGGGGGATTAATGTCAGGTCAATTTCGGGTGATGGAGCGTATAACTGCTTCTTATATTCCTTATGCGGGAAAAAAGAAGCGTTGTTCTTCTAATTTTAAGTATTGGAATATACCTAAAAATGGAAAATTAAAATTCAAAATTATTTTGCCAGAGGGGTGTCCACCGCTACAGTTTAATTTGGTACGGCAAAAGAGGCTTGGCTTTGATAGAGTCTTTTATGCCAATATTTATGATGGCAAAGAAATTGATTTAATTCAGGAAAAGCTTAAACATGGACGACAAAAAATATATATTGAAACAACGACTGCATTTCCTGACATCATGCACACTGAACCCATGCTACTGATTAGTAGAAATATGCCCGATGTAAATGAACAATTTAGAGGTTTTAAGGAAGTTCCTTATTATGAAGTGATTGTTTATGTTTCAGGGTAAACAGAAATAAATATGGTTTAAAACCTGATTATTATGATATTTACTAATATATTTATAGCATCTACCAAATGCTATTTTTATTTAAAACTCATCTCCACTCGTCAAAATACCAGTTTTCAGTGATATACAACCCCGTATGTAATGTTTTGTAATTGTACCAAATGTTTAAAAATTACAGGTACAGATATGAACCACATCTTTAAGAAAATTTGGAATAAATCTCTGGGGCGTATGGTTGTGGTTTCGGAGAATGCCAAAAGTGCAGGCAAGACTGACAACACCACAGGGACGCAAGTAAATAGCCTAAGCAAAGTTCATCATGATGAACAAGGCAAAAACGAGGTTCTTGTCTTTAAACCATTTGTATTCAAAAGTTTGGTACTCAGCATTGCAACAATTACAGGAAGTCATGTTTGGGCGGGGAATGTTTGTGATGGCAGTTTAAGCAGCACAGCAGAAGGGTCGTCCGCTTTTGCTTGTGGTCGTGATAATATCGCATCGGGTTCGAATAGCAGTGCAGTCGGCTATAAAAATGAAGCATCGGGTTGGGTTAGCAGTGCATTAGGTTCTGACAATAAAGCATCAAATTGGAGGAGCAGTGCAGTTGGTAATGAAAATAAAGCATCGGGTGAGTATAGCAGTGCAGTTGGTAATAAAAATAAAGCATCGGGTACGGATAGTAGTGCAGTTGGTTTTCGCAATACTGCATCGGGTTATGCGAGCAGTGCAGTGGGGGTTAGTAATGCCGCATCGGGTCAATATAGCAGTGCGTTAGGTTCAGCGAGTGGTTCTGCGTACACATTAAGCAAAGATAGTACAGGAAAAATTACAGTCGCTGGTATTGAGGTGGAGACCGATGGCGGTACAACCAATATTAATGACATTACCTCATTTATTGCCAATGGTGAAACGGTCACAGATGCAACAAAAGTGGATGATTTTAAAGCTGCACTATGGAGCGGAGCAAATCTTGCGATAGGCAAGGGTGCTAATGCGGTGGGTTCTAAGAATGCTGCATCGGGTCTTTCTAGCAGTGCAGTCGGCTTTGACAATACCGCATCGAATTGGAATAGCAGTGCAGTCGGTTCTCAAAATACCGCATCGGGTTATAATAGTAGTGCATTTGGTGCGGGCAATACTGCATCGGGTTATTATAGTAGTGCAGTCGGTTTTGACAATATGGCATCGGGCTTAGGCGGCAGTGCATTAGGTAATAGCAATAAAGCATCGGGTCATGCGAGCAGTGCGGTCGGTTATCAAAATACCGCATCGGGTTCTAATAGCAGTGCAGTCGGTTATGAAAACGAAGCATCGGGTTTTACTAGCAGCGTATTTGGTAGTAACAGTAAAGCTACGCATACAGGTGCAACAGCGATTGGTAATAACTCTGAAACTGATCGAGATAAAAGCATTTCAGTGGGTAAAGTAGATGCAGAAAAACAAATTACCCATGTCGCAGCAGGCACACTAGCCACCGATGCGGTCAATAAAGGACAACTGGATGCCGAAGTCACAGCACTCAATAATACCATTGCCACGATTTCAGGAGGAACAGTCGCCACCGACAACTACGCTCGTACTTCAGCCGACATGGCTTTAGGTTCAGCAGCAGGTGCAGCACATAGCAGTACGAACAATGGTACAACCCTGACCAGTGTGGCAGGGATCACCGTAACTTCAACCAGTCTGAATATGGATGATATTGACTCCTTTACAGCCGCCAATGGCGTCACGATAACCAAAGCAGCCGACCCAGACAAAGTTGCGGCGTTTATCAATGCAGCTAAAAAAGGCGGAAATATTGCGATTGGTGATTATAGCAGTGCGGTAGGTACAGGGAACATTGCAGTAGGTCGTACCAGTAATGCCTTTGGTCATAAGAATCAAGCATTGAGTATGGGTAGCAGTGCGATGGGTTCGGAAAATACTGTATCAAGTACAAATGCTTATGGTAATGCGGTGGGTTATAGTAATACTGTATCTAGTAATATGTCTGGTCAAGGAAATAATGCCTTTGGTTCTCATAATAAAAACCAAGGTCAATATTATAATACTGCAATGGGCGTTGGCAATACTGTTCATGGTTGGAGTTGGGGGACAAATGCCATAGGTTATAGTAATACAGTGAGCAGCAATACTGGTTCAGCACTGGGTACGGCAAATACTGTACAAACCCTAGGGTCAAATGCGATAGGGTTGAATAATTTGGTTTCAGGAGGTATTTATAGCAATGCACTTGGAACAGGTAATACTGCTATGGGACAAAAGACCGCAGCAGTAGGTTCAGGATTGGCAAGCTATGGCGGTTTCTATAACCCAGATAAACTTAATTTAACGCCAAGCTATACACCAAGCATGACCACTGTAGGCAGTGTAACAACCTTGGACGGTGTTGTGATTGAAACCACAGCAGCAGATTGGTCAACTTTAAAAGACGATCCATCCTTACTGACCAAAGTGAATGGTCAAGCCGTAACTGCTGCACAGGCGGCTGATATTGTGAAGAGTTTTAATCAGGGCGGAAACCTTGCATTGGCTGACTTCAGTAGCGTGTTTGGGACTAATAGTAAAGCAGTGGCAACAGGAGCAACCGCCATTGGTCTAAATTCAGTGGCTGACCGAGCAGATACTATTTCCGTTGGTAAAGCAGGCGCAGAAAAACAAATTACCAATGTTAAAGCAGGGACAGCCGATACTGATGCAGTCAACCTTAAACAACTCAAAGACAGTAAAACCAAATACTTTGGTGTGAACTCTACCGTAACAGGTGTCGGTTCTAACGAAAATGGTGAGGGGGCGACAGGTGTTGATTCACTCGCCGTTGGAGTGAGAAGTATTGCATCGGGTGAGCGTAGTAGTGCAATCGGTAATGGCAATAGAGCATGGGGTGCTGACAGCAGTGCATTGGGTAATGGGAATACTGCATCAAATAATTATAGCAGCGCAGTCGGTCATAACAATAAAGCATCAGGTACTAATAGCAGTGCGGTTGGTTATAAAAATGAAGCATCGAATTTAAATAGCAGTGCAATCGGTAATAGCAATAAAGCATGGAGTTTGGGTAGCAGTGCATTGGGTAATTATAATACTGCATCGGGTGATTCTAGCAGTGCGATGGGCGTAGGAAATATTGCATCGGGTAGTGCTAGCAATGCAGTCGGTACAGGTACTATCAAGAAGTTTATTGGTACACTTGTAAATGTAAATGGTATAGATGTTGTTTCATCATCTGGTTCTACGAATGATATTAGTCAAATCACTGTGGCAGGTGAAACCTATACATCAGGTCAAGTCTTTGACCAACTTAAACAAAATTTTGCTTTAACGCAGAACGCAGCGAATGGTGATGATAGTAATGCCATTGGTAATTTAAATAACAGTGTAGGCAAGAACTCATCGGCAATCGGTAGCTTTAACCGTACAGATGGCATTGCATCGGCTGCGGTCGGTTTTGGTAACTTGGCACAAGCAGATTTAAGCAGTGTCTTTGGTGTGGGGAGTAAAGCGACAGCCAAAAAAGCCACAGCCATTGGTTATGACTCATTAGCCGATGAAGAAAATACCGTTTCAGTGGGTCGTGTCGGTGAAGAAAAACGTATTACCAATGTCGCCGATGCAACCAAAGCGACCGATGCAGTCAATAAACAACAACTTGATACAGCGATTGCAGGCGTTTCAGGCGGCACAGTCGCCACCGATAACTACGCTCGTGCTTCAACCGACACGGCTTTAGGTTCAGCGAGAAATATATCGCATGCCATAACAACCACATCAGGAAAAATTACTGCAGTGGGTGACATTACAGTGACTACTGACCCAGCGACAGCGGGTACAAGTCTAGATCATATTGACTCATTTACAGCCAATGGTGTCACAATAACCGACCCAGCCAAAGTAGTAGACTTTATTAACGCAGCTAAAAAAGGCGGAAATATAGCCGTTGGATCAAGCAGTAGTGCGATGGGCGTAGCAAATATTGCATCGGGTGCTGGTAGCAGTGCGATGGGTTATAATAATAAAGCATCAGGTCATTATAGCAGTGCAGTCGGTTATAGCAATAAAGCATCGGGTGTGAATAGCAGTGCAGTTGGTCGTAGTAATGAAGCATCGGGTGATTCTAGCAGTGCATTGGGTTTTAATAATACTGCATCGGGTAATGCTAGCAGCGCAGTCGGTTATTTGAATAAAGCATCGGGTGGTTTGAGCAGTGCATTGGGTAATTATAATATTGCATGGGGTCAGTTTAGCAGTGCATTGGGAATGGATAACTATGCCAAAAACGACTCCAGTGTTGCCGTAGGTACACGTAACATAGCTGGCAGACTTCAATCTCTTGATACATCGTCAGGAACACTGACTTCGGTCAATGGCATTGCTGTCACTGCCACAGGTACAACAACAAGTTCTATTACCCATGTGAATGGTAAAGCCGTCACTGTAACAGAACAACAAGCCTTTTTACAACATTTAGGTTGGGGTGGAAACCTTGCTTTAGCGGATGAAAGTAGCGTATTTGGTGTAGGAAGTATTGCTACAGCGAATCGGGCAACAGCTATCGGTTATGACTCTTTAGCCGATGAAGCCAATACAATTTCAGTTGGTCGTGTAGGTGCGGAAAAACGCATTACCAATGTCGCAGATGCCGTGAATGCGAAAGATGCAGCCAATAAAGGTTATGTAGACAACGCATTACTCAACTTTACAGGCAATGCCGATACCGTTTTATACGACACAGGTTCGAACAAGGCGACCTTAACCCTTGCAGGTACAGGCGGTACAAAAATCACCAATCTGCAAGATGCTACTTTAGACGCAAACTCTAAAGATGCGGTGACAGGTAAACAGTTACATGCGACGAATACGGCTTTAACGGATGGTTTAGCATTAAAAGCAGATCAAACTGCATTAACTACAGGCTTATCTAGCACATTGGCAGACGCAAAAACCTATGCAGACACAGGATTGGCATTAAAGGCAGATCAAACTGCATTAACCACAGGTTTGTCTAGCACATTGGCAGATGCAAAAACCTATGCAGACACAGGACTGGCATTAAAGGCAGATCAAACTGCATTAACTACAGGCTTATCTAGCACATTGGCAGATGCAAAAACTTATGCAGATACAGGATTAGCATTAAAGGCAGATCAAACTGCATTAACTACAGGTTTATCTAGCACATTGGCAGATGCAAAAACCTATACCGATCAACAAGCTACAACCTTAGATGGTAAGATTACAACCACTGCCAATACCATTAACACCCGTATTGATGGGGTAGATACGACTGTTGCAGCCATTGATGGACGAGTGACGACCAATAGCAATGCCATTACTGGCCTAGACGGACGAGTAGGCACCGCAGAGGGGGCAATTACCGCCTTAAATAATAATTTAACTGCGACCAATGGTCTGATTGGTAATTTACAAACTGATCTAAATATTGCAAATAGTAATATTAGCGGTTTGGATACACGTATTGGTAATACTGAAACAGGATTGAGCAATGCCAATACTGCAATTACTGGTTTAGATAATCGAATTACTACAAACAGTAATGCCATTAGTTCATTAAATGGACGAGTTGATGCGACTGAAACGGGTTTAACCAACGCCACTAATGCGATTGGCAGCTTAAATAGTCGAGTGACAACAGAAGTTGCAACTTTAGAGGGTAAAATTGGTACAGAGGTTGGTACGCTCAACACACGTATTAATGGCGTAGATACCCGAATTGGTCAAGAAGTTGGAACACTGAATAACCGTATTACAGGTGAAGTAGCAGCCTTAAATACAACTATTTCAAACATTGATACTCGGGTAATGAACAATACCAGTGAGATTGTAGCATTACAAAATAATGCGGTTGTTTATGATACTGCCACTAAAGATAAGGTGACTTTAAAAGGTGTAAATGGCACGAAGCTCACAGGTCTACAAGATGCAACATTAGACGCAAACTCTAAAGATGCAGTGACAGGTAAGCAGTTACATGCGACCAATACCAGTGTCAGCAATTTGGATACACGAGTAACCACCGAAGTTAGTAACCTGAATACTGCATTAACCACAGGTTTGTCCAATACGCTAACCGATGCAAAAACTTACACCGATCAGCAAACTGCATCGACCTTAACCAATGCGAAAGCTTATACTGACCAGACAGCGACGACGACTTTAAGTAGTGCAAAAACTTATACCGACCAAACCGCAACAACGGCTTTAACTTCTGCAAAAACCTATGCAGACCAGCAGGCTGCAACTTTGGATGGAAAAATCACAGCCAACACAACGGCTATTGGACAAAATGCGACAGCGATTAGCACTTTGGATGGACGTGTAACAACTGAGGTTGGCAATTTAAATACGGCAATTACCACGAATGTGAATACGATTAATACCCGTATTGATGGTGTAGATACTACAGTTGCAGCATTGGATACCCGAGTTGGAAATGAGGTTACGACTTTAAATAATCGGATTGGTACAGAAGTTGGAACTTTAAATACACGTATTAATAATGAAGTTAACACGTTAAATACGACTATTTCAGGAATTGATGGACGAGTCACCACCAATACCAATGACATTGCAGCCTTACAAAATGGTTTAGGTGGCATTTCAGCCAATGCAGTTGTGTATGATTCAGCAAACAAAGACACAATTACTTTGGCAGGTGCAAATGGCACGAAGCTCACAGGTCTACAAGATGCAACATTAGACGCAAACTCTAAAGATGCGGTGACGGGTAAGCAGTTACATGCAACCAATACTAATGTCAGCAATTTAGATACACGGGTAACCACCGAAGTGAGTAACCTGAATACTGCATTAACCACAGGTTTGTCCAATACGTTAACAGATGCTAAAGCTTATACCGATCAGGAAACTGCATCGACCTTAACCAGTGCAAAAACCTACACAGACCAAACCGCAAGAACGGCTTTAACCACCGCAAAAGGTTATGCAGATCAGCAGGCTGCAACTTTGGATGGGAAAATCACAACCAATACAACGGCTATTGGACAAAATGCGACAGCGATTGGTACTTTGGATGGACGTGTAACAACTGAGGTTGGTAACTTAAATACGGCAATTACAACTAACGTAAATACGATTAATAACCGTATTGATGGCGTAGATACTACAGTTGCAGGCATTGATGGACGAGTCACCACCAACACCAATGACATTGCACTATTAAAAACCAATACAGGCAATCTTGCAGCAAATGCAGTGATCTATGATTCAGCAAGCAAAGATACGGTTACATTGGCAGGTCAGGGCGGTACAAAACTGACAGGTCTGCAAGATGCAACATTAGACGCAAATTCTAAAGATGCAGTGACAGGTAAACAGTTACATGCAACCAATACTAATGTCAGCAATTTGGATACACGAGTAACCACCGAAGTTAGTAACCTGAATACTGCATTAACCACAGGTTTATCTAGCACACTGGCAGATGCAAAAACTTATACTGATCAGGAAACGGCATCGACTTTAACCAGTGCAAAAACCTACACAGACCAAACCGCAGCAACGGCTTTAACATCTGCAAAAACTTATGCAGACCAACAAGCTGCAACTTTGGATGGAAAAATCACAGCCAACACAACGGCTATTGGACAAAATGCGACAGCGATTGGTACTTTGGATGGACGAGTAACAACCGAAGTAGGTAATTTAAATACGGCAATTACAACTAACGTAAATACGATTAATAATCGTATTGATGGCGTAGATACTCGAATTGGTAATGAAGTAACAGCTTTAGACGGTAAGATTACGACCAATAAAAATACCATTACTGCATTAGATGGACGAGTCACGACCAATACCAACGACATTGCAGCTTTACAAAGTGGTTTAGGTGGTATTTCAGCCAATGCAGTTGTGTATGATTCAGCAAACAAAGACACAATTACTTTGGCAGGTGCAAACGGTACGAAAATTACCAATCTGCAAGATGCTACTTTGGATGCAAGCTCTAAAGATGCAGTGACAGGTAAGCAGTTACATGCGACCAATACCAGTGTCAGCAATTTGGATACACGAGTAACCACCGAAGTTAGTAACCTGAATACTGCATTAACCACAGGTTTGTCCAATACGCTAACCGATGCAAAAACTTACACCGATCAGCAAACTGCATCGACCTTAACCAATGCGAAAGCTTATACTGACCAGACAGCGACGACGACTTTAAGTAGTGCAAAAACTTATACCGACCAAACCGCAACAACGGCTTTAACTTCTGCAAAAACCTATGCAGACCAGCAGGCTGCAACTTTGGATGGAAAAATCACAGCCAACACAACGGCTATTGGACAAAATGCGACAGCGATTAGCACTTTGGATGGACGTGTAACAACTGAGGTTGGCAATTTAAATACGGCAATTACCACGAATGTGAATACGATTAATACCCGTATTGATGGTGTAGATACTACAGTTGCAGCATTGGATACCCGAGTTGGAAATGAGGTTACGACTTTAAATAATCGGATTGGTACAGAAGTTGGAACTTTAAATACACGTATTAATAATGAAGTTAACACGTTAAATACGACTATTTCAGGAATTGATGGACGAGTCACCACCAATACCAATGACATTGCAGCCTTACAAAATGGTTTAGGTGGCATTTCAGCCAATGCAGTTGTGTATGATTCAGCAAACAAAGACACAATTACTTTGGCAGGTGCAAATGGCACGAAGCTCACAGGTCTACAAGATGCAACATTAGACGCAAACTCTAAAGATGCGGTGACGGGTAAGCAGTTACATGCAACCAATACTAATGTCAGCAATTTAGATACACGGGTAACCACCGAAGTGAGTAACCTGAATACTGCATTAACCACAGGTTTGACTAATACGCTAACCGATGCCAAAGCTTATACCGATCAGGAAACTGCATCGTCTTTAACCAGTGCAAAAACCTACACAGACCAAACCGCAGCAACGGCTTTAACCACCGCAAAAGGTTATGCAGATCAGCAGGCTGCAACTCTGGATGGAAAAATCACAGCGAATACAACGGCTATTGGACAAAATGCGACAGCGATTGGTACTTTAGACGGACGAGTGACAACGGAAGTAGGTAATTTAAATACAGCGATTACCAATAGTGCCAATACTATTAATACCCGTATTGATGGTGTGGATACGACAGTTGCAGCATTGGATACTCGAGTTGGAAATGAGGTTACAGCTTTGGATGGCAAAATTACCACCAATAAAAATCGTTTAGATGGTTTAGATACACGTGTTGATGGTGTTGATACTCGAATTGGTAATGAAGTCACAACTTTAAATACTCGTATTAATAATGAAGTTAACACGTTAAATACGACTATTTCAGGAATTGATGGACGAGTCACCACCAATACCAACGACATTGCAGCCTTACAAAATGGTTTAGGTGGTATTTCAGCGAATGCAGTTGTGTATGATTCAGCAAGCAAAGATACGGTTACTTTGGTAGGTACAAATGGCACGAAACTTACAGGTCTACAAGATGCCACTTTAGACGCAAACTCTAAAGATGCGGTGACAGGTAAACAGTTACATGCAACCAATACCAATGTCAGTAATTTGGATACACGAGTAACCACCGAAGTGGGTAACCTAAATACAGCCATTACCAATAGTGTCAACACCATTAATTCACGTATTGATGGTGTGGATACCCGAATTGGTAATGAAGTTACAACTCTCAATACCAAGATTGGTACAGAAGTTGGAACTTTAAATACACGTATTAATAATGAAGTTAACACGTTAAATACGACTATTTCAGGAATTGATGGACGAGTCACCACCAATACAAATGACATTGCAGCCTTACAAAATGGTTTAGGTGGTATTTCAGCCAATGCAGTCATTTATGACAATGCAACAAAAGATACGGTTACATTGGCAGGTACAAATGGCACGAAACTCACTGGTCTGCGAGACGCAACATTAGATGCAAACTCTAAAGATGCGGTGACAGGTAAACAGTTACATGCGACCAATACCAATGTCACAACATTGAATGATCGAGTGACAACGGAAGTTGGTAATTTAAATACAGCAATTACCAATAGTGCCAACACCATTAACACACGTATTGACGGTGTAGATACTCGAATTGGTAATGAAGTGGCTAACTTAAATACACGTGTTGATACGACTAATACTGCGTTGGTTCAGGCATTAGGTGGAGGTGCAGCATGGAACAATGGCGTATTTACAAATCCAGCTTTTAGTATCCAAGGAAAAGCTAAAAATACAGTAAGTGATGCATTTATTGCAGTTGATCAACAATTAGGTGCAATTAAAACCTCTGTATTAGATTTAAAAACACATACAGACCAGCAAGCTGTATCTAATTTGAATGATGCAAAAAATTATGCAGATCAACAAACAACCACTGCATTAAATAATGCAAAAGGTTATACCGATCAGAAAACCACCTCAACCTTAAATGATGCAAAAAGCTATACAGACCAAAAAGCTGCTGATGGTAAAGCCTACACAGATCAGCAAACTGCATTGACTTTAAACAATGCGAAAAATTATGCTGACCAGAAAGCTGCCGATGGCAAAGCCTATACTGATCAACAAACTGCATCTGCACTTAATGATGCAAAAAGCTATGCAGATCAAAAAGCGGCATCTTCTTTAAGTGGTGCAAAAGATTATACCGATCAGCAAACTGCATCGGTACTTTCTACTGCAAATGGTTATACAGATAGCAAAATCGCAGATGTGCAAACTCAACTTACAGCCAGTAACCAGTTTGTTCAGGTGAATGGGGTGACTGATGCCCAAGCGGCTTCAGCAACAGGTGAAAACTCGGTTGCGATTGGAGCAAATACCGTAGTGACAGGTAATCGCTCAACTGCTGTAGGTGTGGGTAATCAGGTTTCAGGTAATGGTTCTGGTGCCTTTGGTGATCCAAACACGGTATCTGGAAACGGTAGTTATGTTGTGGGTAATGACAATAAAGTCACGGGTGATGATACCTTTGTGCTGGGCAATAATGTCGATACTCAAGCCAAAAATGCAGTGGTATTGGGTAATGATTCTGCATCGGACCGTGACAACACGGTATCAGTCGGGGCAAAAGGCAAAGAACGCCAAATCATCCATGTGGCGGATGCCGTTGAAGATACCGATGCAGTCAACTATCAACAGCTAAAAGCAGCAGAAAAATCGACCAATAGTTATACCAATGAGCGTGTAAATGCCTTAAACAGTGCGTTTAATGACTATCGTATGGAAACAGAACAGCGCTTCCAGAAAGTGGATGAACGTTTTAACCGCCAAGGTGCAATGACTGCCGCGATGATGAATATGTCAAGTAGTGCCGCCAGCGTCAAAGGACAAAATCGTGTGGGGGTTGGTGCGGGCTTCCAAGGGCAGGAACAGGCAGTTTCCATTGGTTATCAACGGATCATTAATGATAATACCTCACTCACCATTGGTGGCGCATTTACCAAGGAAGAGAGTTCTGGTGGTGTAGGCGTTGGTTTTGGTTGGTAAAATTTAAAGCATAAAGTGGAAAACCCGTTCAATTGAACGGGTTTTTTTAATTAAAACGTTTTAATTGGTTTTTATTTCCAAAACCAGTTGATTAATCAGGTCGGCTGCTTCCAGTTCCCGAATTTGTCCTACATTCATGCCAGCCCAAAATGCACCATAACTAGGATCATTGTGCTGACTGGCAACACTGATCAATTGTTTGGTTAAGTCATAGGTATATGGATACTCAGGTAATTCTGGACGATTAGGGGCATCAATCTGGGTGTGCCATGTGCCCAGCAGTCCGCGGGCTGGACGACCTGATAAACTGGCGCTGAGCTGGGTAATATTTTGGCTGAATAATGTCTTACGATAAGCTGCGTTGGCATTTGAGCTTCTGCACTGCACAAATGCGGTTCCCAGTTGCGCGGCGGAGGCACCTTGCTTAAACATCAATTTGGCCTGGTCACCATTCATGATTCCACCAGCAGCCACCACTGGACATTTGCAGTGTCTGCTAATCAACTGAACCAAATGACTGGTTCGAATCGCTGCATCAAAGTGCTTGTTAAAAATACCACGGTGTCCACCAGCCTCAATACCCTGTGCAATAATAATGTCGATTCCTGCCACCTCAATCTGTTGTGCCTCAATCAGGTTGGTAGCAGAAACCATGGTGACAATCCCTGCATCTTTGAGTGCCTGAATCTGGTGAGGATGGGGAATACCAAAATGAAAACTCACAGCTTTGGGATTTGTTTCCAGCACCACATTTAAAAAATCATCATTGTCTAAAAAGCTTGGATAAATGCAGTGCAATTCAGTCGGTGGTTCGGCACCAAACTTGGCAAATTGCGGTCGTATATATTCAATCCATTGTTGGGCTTTTTGTTCATCAAGCTGTTCAGGTTGGTGACAAAAGAAATTGACCTGAAAGGGTTTATCCGTAAGTGCCTGTGTTTTTAAAATCTCAGCTTTTGCCGTTTCTGGTGTATTTGCCCCTAGTCCTAAAGAACCAAACGCGCCTTGGTTGGAAACTTCAGCGGCCAGTTCAGGCGTTGATACACCTGCCATAGGTGCAAGAAAAATAGGGTGTTTTATTTCTAGTAATTCTAGGATTGACATCATTATATTCTCACTTTGCTTTTAGTCACCATAACGCAAAAACAAAAACGCTTGCAAATAATAACCAGTATTTAATTATTGAATATACATAATATTTATTCCTGAAAAAATAATGGTTTTAAATGGTTGAGACATTAAATAAAGATCCCACCCAGCTTGAGAAAGCCATGGCTAAAATGCCCCATAACATAATGCGCAAACTGCCTTTTAGCATTGAGGTATGTGCAAAATAGCTGGAAAGTGCGCCTAACAACCCCAGTGAAATAATGCCTGTCACCAAAACGGCATGGGCAATAAAAGTGTCTGGACTGAGCAGGATAGCCAGCATGGGGAGTACAGCACCGCATGAAAAGGAGGCGGCAGAAGAAAGTGCTGCCTGAACAGGATTGGCGGCGGTATTTTCATGGATGCCAATTTCATCTCGGGCATGTGCACCCAGCGCATCATGTTCAGTCAACTGTTTGGCAACTTCATGCGCCAGTTCAGGGTTTAAGCCACGTGAAATATAAATCTGAGTGAGTTCACCAAGTTCCGCATGGGGATTCTTTTCAAGTTCTCTGGCCTCAAAACGCAGGTCTGACTTTTCAATATCCTCCTGCGACTTAACTGAAATATATTCTCCAGCAGCCATTGAGGTTGCCCCAGAGATCAGCCCTGCAATACAGGTAATTAACAAGGTATGTGCACTGGCGCCACTGGCAGCCATGCCCATAATCAAACTGGTCACAGAGATGATGCCATCATTTGCACCAAGCACAGCGGCACGTAACCAGCCTGAACGTTGTATGACATGAGGTTCTGCATGATGGGAAAAAGACATAATTCGGCTCTTATAAAAATAATGAAACAAGTCTCAAGTCCATTATGAAAAATCATTTTTATGAAAATTTTATCAATGATTCATCCACTTAACTTAGCTATAAAATAACTTATTTTAACGATACGATAACGGTGACTTCGTTATAATATGTGAATGGTTTAACACTTTTATTTAGATTAAATCGATTTTTTATAACTCACCCTGTTGCTATTTTTAGTTGAGATATTAGATGAAAAACTTGAAAAAAAAGCGTATTCATCATTCATTCTTGATCTTGGCCCTCGCTTTCTCAGCCCAGCAGGCGATGAGTGCTGAACCTGATTTTGTTAAAGAGGGTGATGCCGCCTATAAACCAGGCAATCCCATTTATGATCGTTGGGATCAGTTCTATAAAATTGAACAGAGCCAGCCAGAAAACGCTGAAAAAATCCTGATTGAACTTGGGCAACTGACTCCACAGGACATAAAGGTCTGGAAAAGCCTGACCTATTTGCAGATTCGTTTGAACAAGCAAAATGAGGCGATTCAGAGCGTCCGCAAGGCTGAACAGCTTGCACCGCAGGACGATCAGCTTAAGCTACAGGAAGCTTATCTACTTAATCAACAAAAAAGAAATCAGGAGGCATTGGAGATTTTCAAAAATCTATCCAGCTCCTCAGATGCGGAAATTGCGGCTAAATCCCAGCAGGCTGTACAAAACCTGAGTGGTGCAGTGGTGAAGCCAATCTTTAAGGATATTTATTTTGCGCCATCCTATGAGTCCCGTTATGACGACTTTATTTTTCCATTAAAAATGCGCTATGGAAGAAATCTGGATAATGGTCGGGCACAGGTTTATGGGTTTTTAAACCTGAACCGTGACACAAAATCAAAGGGTGGGGTACGTCCAGAAATTATTGATGAGAATGCGGTTACGGTGGGTGTGGGAGCCAATTACCAACCTTGGGAAACACTACCCATTCGGGCATATTTGGAAGTTGGTGGGAGCTATGACCTGATTGACCGTAATCGGGATAAATTCCGTGAAAGCGTGGTGGGTGGTCTTGCAGGCTATCAGGAATGGTATGCCAATCCCCCAATGGAGCAGAGTAATGTTTGGAATGATTATTTTACCGACCTGTATGGCAATGTTGCCAGTTATTCCCGTGAAGACTATAACGTGATTGCTGACCTGAGATTGCGTTCAGGCTTTAATGTGTACCGTGGTGAAACAGGTACGGTGCAGGCCTATGGCAAACTGCATGCCTTGGCTGACTCCAAAAATGAAAATTACAACAATTTATTTGAATATGGTGCGGGCATCGCATGGCAACCATTTAACTATGCTCCAGTCAAGTTGCGTGTAGAACGTCTATATGGACACTATTTTAATGGTGGTCTGGATGATGGTAAGGATAGTTATAACAATACGCGTACTGAACTGGTGTTTTATAAGGATTTCTAAGCATGAAAAAACTGATTTCGATTGTGTTTGGTACACGTCCAGAACTGATCAAACTTGCTCCAGTGATTCTATTGGCGCAACAGGATGACCGTTTTAATGTTGAAGTGATTTTTACAGGGCAACACGATGAACTGGTGCGTGACGCAATTGAGTTCTTTAATATCAAAATTGATCAACGTTTAAAAATGATGAATGCTGGACAGAGCCTAAATCAGTTACTCATTCAAGGGTTAGGCCAACTGGAAAATATCTTTACTGATGGTCAGCAGCGTGATGCAATCATCATTCAGGGGGATACCACCACCGTGCTTGCCGCTGGGCTGGTGGCATTCTCCATGAAAATTCCTGTGGCGCATGTCGAGGCGGGTCTGCGTTCTTTTGATCTGGACCACCCATTCCCTGAGGAGGGAAATCGTCAACTGGTTTCCAGAATTACCCGATGGCATTTTGCGCCCACTGCACAATCCAGACAGAACTTGCTGGAGGAACATATCGCTGATGATGCCATTACCGTAACAGGTAATACCGTTGTTGATGCCGTCTATTTAGGGCGGGAACTGATTCAACAGCAAGCGACACAGCACAATTATCTGCAACAGCATGGTTTAGTTTTTCCAGCCAATGCGCGGGTGGTGTTGATTACGGCGCATCGTCGGGAGAATTTTGGCGAGGGTATCCAGAATATCTGTAATGCGGTGGAACATTTGGCGAAAAAATATCCAGATGTTCATTTTGTTTGGCCTGTGCATTTAAATCCAGCAGTGCACGATGTTGTGCATGCTCAATTTGCCGATCACGCTCAGGTGCATCTGGTGAAACCACTTGATTATCCAAGTTTGCTGGCTGTGATTGACCGTGCCGAGTTTATCCTGACAGACTCTGGTGGTTTGCAGGAAGAAAGTCCATCATTCCATAAACCTGTGTTGATCTTACGTGACACCACTGAGCGACCAGAGGTGGTGCAAGTGGGAGCGGGCATTTTGGTGGGCACAGATCAGGCCAAGATTATTGCAGAATCGGAAAAGCTGCTTTCAGATCAGGCTCATTATGCTGCGATGGCAAATGTGGAAAATCCATTTGGTGATGGTCAGGCATCACAACGGATTCTGGATGTGATTGCACAATCCTCATAGGAAAATTAAATATAAGGCCTAGGGGCGAACTGTGTTCGCCTTTATCTATTCAGTGCGGTGAGCCGTAATGCAGGCGATACCACAATGCAACACTATAAACGTTAAAACGGTTCATATAGTGAGGGCCATCAAAAATATAAACTTTTTGGCCCTCATAAGCTTTGAGTTGCTGAATGATTTCCCACGGGTAAGCGGAGCGAAATGTTCCTTTTGAGGTGGGACGAAACGCTTCCAGCACAATAATGATGTGGTCTTTGCCAAATTCCTGCTGGAGTTGATTTAGTATTTTCCGTGCCTGTTGCGGTGAGCGTGTACCCACGCCAACCCCATCCTGAAAAAACACACCTGTATCTTTGGGTAGCCAGCTTTTAAGCCACATATCTATATGTTCAGGAGTTGTCTCTCCACTATAAATACTGATCCACATTGGTTTAGGCAGGCTTTCAATTGTCTGGGCAAGTCGATGTACACCTAACCATGTGGGGTCGGCCTCAACAGGAAAGTAGTAACCTTTTAGGGGAACGGGCTGGGTCTTGCTGATAATCGATTGAGATTCCTTGCCGAGACGTAACACCTCAGCACGGGCTGTTCTTTCATTATATTCACCCGCCAAACCGAGAATAATATGTTGTGCCCATGCGTTTTGACTGAGCTGTTTCAGGTTGATGTTTCTTTTCCATTTGCTAAAACCTGTGTCATGGTCAAACCATGCCTTTGACTGCACCACTGACCATTGCGGGATAAAAGTTGAAACACCCAGCAGGTGCCAATTGCCTGAGGGTGGGGTGCTGGCTAAATCAGGTTGCCAGAAAATACCTTCAATCTGGGGAGGCTGCACTTCTGACTGCATCAGGTGCATGCAACCTCCCAAAAACAACAAGGCTGATAATATTATAAGTGTTGTTCTAATCCGCCTTCTTCTGATCATGAGGTCGTTTGCGCCAGTACCAAAGCAAAATTGCCACAATCATGATAGCAGAGATTATAACGATCAGTATAAAGAAAGAAGATTGCTGTACCAGAGGCGCTTTTTGGTTGCCAATAATAATTTTTTGCAGCGCAAAGATCTGCCCATTTTCCGCCACTAAAATTTTACTGACATTATTCGGAATATTCGGTTGAACCTTATCCCAAAGTCTGGTGAAGTTCTGCGCGCCCTCAACCGAATCGGTAATCACATCGAAACGCTGGTTGTGGACATTGACCAGAAAACCACGTGCAGCCGCAGGTGCATAGATAATGTCGGGATGCATGAGAATCTGTTGACGGTAGATATTCGGATTTACCCGAATATTCAGGACTTCTGGTTTGGAACTGTCAAATTTAACCAGATTCAATGGAACAGGGTCATTGGTCATCAGCATTTTTTTCGCAGCCTGACTGATGGCGATCGCCATTTCCAGACTGCCTGGATTGCCGTCAATTGCAATGGTCGGATGAGTGGCAAAGCTCATGGACAGGGAGGCCACCCCATTCTTGATTTTATGCGGCAGTTTCACCGTCGATTTCTTGGTGTCAATCCATAACGAACCTTTGGCAGTAGGCAAACACTGGGAGTTGACAATCACAGAGTTTTCCAGCTTCATGCTAAAGGTGGTATTGTCAGAAATGGTTTTGGCAAAGTAGTTAAACTGTCGGTTGACTGGGTCTGATTCCAGCTCCGCCGTTTTCAGGCTGCCTGCAAGACCACCATCAATCCAGGTGGTGATATTGGAACCCTCCAGTAAGCCACTTTGAACCCGCAAGGCAATCTGGCCCTGTAAAATATCAGTGGGCTGCCAAACCGCTGGGAAGTTTAGAAACAGGTTCTTGTCCGCCTGATTGAGCCTGAAATCCTCAATACCTAAGTCTGCAAGGGTTTTGATCTGTTTCAGTTTTGCCCAGTTCGGTGCAGCCAGTTTATTAGGAAGAAATGTGGCCGATGTGTCGAGCTGTTTTAGATACTCAGGATTGAGCAGGCCATTAATGGCAGAAGCGAGCTTTTCAGGCTGGTCATATTGAATGCGCAGGGTTGGAATTTCATTTTGTGCGCTGATTTCCACCAAGGTGCCGTTTGGTAGTGGTGTAGCGGAACGGCTGATTTCAATAAAGAAGTTGGCTGCCTGATCCGCAGGCTCACTCTGTTCATACCATCGAATTGGTGTTACAGGTGTCCATGCGTTGATCAAACGACCCAGCATGGTGGCCTCAGCCATATTGGCTGAGTTGAACTTGAGCACACCCACAAAAGGCGTTGGGCGTACAATCTGTGGATTAAATAATGCATCGGGCAGGTCTTTTAACTTATAGACAGGTCGATGGCGTAGATAATCCATTTTTGAATTGGTTAAGTAAGTCACCTGATCAACATCTTCACTACAGAATGTTGTGCGGTCAGCAGCAGGTGAAGTCGGTGGTGAATACTGCTGTAAAATAAAGTCCAGACGGTGAAAGCCACTTTCGCTGGCTGGGATGTTAAAACTTAACTCGCCCGCACCATTCAGGGTGGTGTTATAGATCAGCTTGTCATCATACTTGACCAGCAAGGTGGTGAAGTGCTCAGTTGAGTATTCACTGCTAAAGCGGATGCTTTGCCACTCCGAACCTTTACCGACATAGAAGAAATGGGGCTCTATCGTATATTTATTGGATGTGTTGATGTTGTCAAAGGTCCAGGTGTTCCATGTATCCGCAGAGCTCAACACTGGCAAAGAGAGGGTGGTGCTTGCCAAAAGAATACTGAGGATATGGTGGCGTAAGGTATTTTTCTTCATTTATTTTCTCTCTTTGCTACGTTCGGTTTTGTACCATTGCAGGGAGTTGCCTTGAATCTTATTTTTCAGCATGTCGTACGCCGCTTTAAAAACAATAAACAGGAAGATTTGGGAATAGGTGACATAGGATAAAACCGAGAAGAAATACAACTGGGGTTTGGCCCGTTCCAGTGAAAGCGTGAACCACATTTGCGCCACATATAGGCAGAACGACATTCCCCAAAGTAGGGTAAATGGACCTGCAACGCTAATCCCCGCAATACCTAGCAGACCCAGGGTTAAGGTAATGTGACTCCAGATCAGTGCGGGCACGAACAGGACGTAGCACATAATGTTGTTAAAGATTTCGATGCCAATAGGGAAAGGTTTTCTCAGTGCAATCGGCAGATACTTGCTGGTGACATAGAAATTGCCCTGAGTCCAGCGTGAACGCTGCTTGATAAATACGCTCAATGAGGGAGGGTCCTGCTGCCAGCCCACCGCATAGGGCACCCACTTAATCCGCTTTTGCCCCAGAAAAATCCTGAAGCTCATTTCAGTGTCATCCACCAGAGATTTTTCATCAAAACCGCCCAGTGTTTCCAGCGCATCACGCCAAATGACGTAGTTGGTTCCCATCAGGGTCGAAAGCTCAAAACGTTGCCAGCGGCCGCCCTGGAAAATCCACTGAAAGAAAATAAACTCAATCGCAATAAAGCGGGTCAGGATGCTGTCCCGCCAGTTTCGTGTCCTGACCTTACCATTGACTGCAACCAGTTTTTTATCTGCCAGCAGGGTTTGGGCGAGTAGCCGAACGCAATTGGATTCTGGCGTGCTGTCAGCATCATAGACCACAATCAGTTCACCCTTTGCGTGCGGCAAACCATTGTTTAAAGTCCGTGATTTGCCTTTGCCACCCATACCTTTGGGCACATTGACAATCTTGATGCAGGGATAAATGGCTGCCATGCGTTCAGCAATTTCCAGTGTATTGTCCTTTGAACCATCATTAATCAGCAGCACTTCATAGGCATGTGCAGGATAGTCCTGCTGGGCAATCGCATGTAGGGTGTCTTCAATGACCACGCCCTCGTTATAGGCGGGAATCAGGACACTTAACACAGGCCATTGATCAGGAACAGGCATATTTTCCAGTTCCTTTGCCGCATTTTTTGAGTATTTCCATGCCTGAAAACTAAGCCATGCCCAAAATGCCTGGGGAATCCAGATGCCTAAAAAACCAAATAGGAAAAGAATGTCAATCGCGGGCATTTATTCTTCTCCTACGAATAATGGAAATGATTAAAAGGAAGAGTAAGAACCCACCAAGTAATAATGAAATCCATGAAATGGAACTACCAAAGGTGCTGAGTAAACTTGGATAATGTGCTGAAAAAATATAGTCCAGTGGAATCACCACCGTACTCATGGCAATCAGGAAATAACCAAAGGGATTGGTCTTTACCCGTTCTGGAGTACTTTGATAATCAGTGCCATTTATGCGCCAGGAAATCCCAAGGTGTGGATATTCAATATTGTTTACTGACATATCTGTCGGAGGATTAATGATGACCTGATAGCCTGAGCTTTGTACCGCATCGGTGGTGGCGCTATAAAAATAGTGCTGATGGTGCTGAATGGCGCGGGCGGGAAGATCAAGGTCTCCCTCCTTATCATTCTGGACAATATAACTTCCTGCAGGCTGGGAAATCAGGTTTTCATCCCAGCCTGTCTGGATGATCGCCGCAAGTGGCCTTAACCCCAGGGCGGTGGAGAAAGTGGCTTTTGCGGCAAAATATTTAGAATGTTTCATCTGGTAGATGGCAACTGGAATGGCACCCTCATTGACCGCTTTTTTAATCCTGAAATAGTCCAATACACTGAAATATTCATTGGGGAGAATCACGCCTGGCTTGATGCCCTGATCGATCAGCAACCTGAAGCTTTCGGAGTTTAACTGGTCAGCGGTGAACACAGGCCACCAGGTGGGTGGCTGTGGAAATAACTGGGCAACCGCCTGCGAAGGCTGTATTTGGGTGGAGGCCTCATCATAACTACGTTCAATCTTGCAGTGATAATACTGCTGGTAAAACTGTTGCAGCGTGGTGTCTGGAAAGTTCGATGTTGCGATGAGCATTCCACAAATATTGACAATCACTGACATCAAGTCACCCCCACAGTTGGAGGTAGGGATTCCTTATGGTGTTCAATCTGTAGCTTGAGTACGCTGAGGGCCTGCAATTCCTGTATAAACTGTGGGGGAGACTGATCATCCGTAGGTTTGGCCTCATGAATCACAATACTCCTGATTTCACTCAACTGTTCATTGATAAAGTGGTAAATCACGTTGTTGTGGTCGGTGGAGAGAATGGCCATGATCTGGTTCTGGGTTTCTTTCCAGACATCCTCACCCAGCATCTCACGGATCAGCAGGGCATTGTTGATGTGGGTGGTGTAAACTGTATAGTGGTCTTTATGCGTGAGCTTTAACAGTTTTCTCAGTTCGACCTGAAAATGGTTGAGCGCCGTAAGTGGTAAAATATCATGCTGGTAATTGCGGTCGTAGCTCTGGATTGCCCGATAGGTTCTCAGCGCATTCTGGATATTATGGCGTATCGCACTCAGGAAAATTGGCGCAATTGGAATAACAAACAAAAGTAGCAATTGCCTTTCGATATAGGTTTGATTGGCGAGATCAAACGAGAAATAAACAGCCATACCCACAAACGCGACCAAACCCAGAATAAGTGCCATTCCTATATTCAGAAAAGCACCAGAGATCAGCAAAATCAGTAACAATATCCAGCTTCCACGATAGGTTGCTGGCAACCACTCGTATGCAACAATTCCCATGAATACTTGGGCTAAAATAATCCATAAGACGAGTGCTGGTGCAGGGTTCTTTTGCATGGGGCTTATAATTTTATTAAATCTGTTTTGTGACCAATGTAACATTATTGGATTATGGGTTCGTTAGGTTTTATGTTATTCATTTTTAGAATTTAATTGCATAAACAGTAACATACAGTTTGTTCTGTCTATATTGATATGTTAAGAAATGGAAGGGTTCCATTTCGGCAGTAGCCGTTAAATGATTATAAATATGTCTTAAAGGTCTCAATTGCCCGTGTGCGGCTGGTCTTTAAATCCACAATTGGTACAGGGTAGTCCAGATTCTGAATCCTAGGATTGGCATAAGGTTCATGTATGGTTTTTGCATCCAGATCAGCGAGTTCAGGCACCCATTGACGAATGTAGTCGCCGTTCGGATCAAATTTTAATGATTGGCTGATTGGGTTGAATACCCGAAAATAGGGAACCGCATCAGTGCCTGTCGAGGCACACCATTGCCAGCCACCATTGTTTGCCGCCAAGTCGCCATCAACCAAATGTTGCATAAACCATTGTTCACCTTTACGCCAGTCGATAAGTAGGTTTTTGCTTAAAAACATGGCGCAGATCATCCGCACCCGATTATGCATCCAGCCTGTTGCCAGTAGTTGACGCATGCCCGCATCCACAATTGGAATGCCTGTGTTTCCCTGTTGCCACTGTTCCAGCGCAATTGGGTCATCACGCCACGGGATATTCTGTGTTGAGGATTTAAAGGGAAGATGTTTGGAAACCTGTGGAAAATCAAACAGGATATGCTGATAAAACTCGCGCCATAACAGCTCATCCAGCCACACCTGCTGGCTTTCAGACTGAATGACAAAATCCCCATGTTGTTGCCTAAACAGTGCCTGAATACATTGACGGATGGAAAGAATGCCAATATTCAGGTAGGCTGAAAGTTGACTGGTGCCCACTTGTGCTGGGAAGTCTCGCGCTTGTTTATAGTTACTCAACCTTTTCCCTACAAACTCATCTAATAAATCTAATGCGTATGTCTCTCCAACAGGCCAATGATCAATCATGTTTTGCTCAAGCGTTGAGGTATAGGCTTGTTGTAGAGTGGTCAGGTTGGCTTGGTTAAAAAATGAGAAATCCTCTGCAATCGGTTGCTGAGCGTCAGGCAATGGATAACACTGGGGCAATCCATGTTGTAAACGCTGATAACAGGTTTTCTTGAATGCCCCAAAAACCTGATAAGGCAGGTTGGACTGATTGCGAATGGAACGGATCGGGAATAATGTACGGTCATGAAACAGGAGCAGTTCTTTTTGCTGCTGGTTTAATACTTCCTGTACATCATGGTCACGCTTTAATTCATTTACGCCCAGTTCAATATTGGCATAGACATTGCCGATATTTATGCGCTGGATAAGGTCTGTAAAAAAATTGGCTACATCTTTCCATAGAGGAATATGCTGGATGATTAATGGGATGTTAAGGGTAGTAAGCTGCTGTTTTAATTGTTGTAGCTGACGGAGATAAAACTCGATCTTGATGGAGGCATCGTCATGTTGTTGCCATTGTTCAGGTGACAGAATCACTAGTGCAATACACTGACCAGCCTGCGTTGCATGCCAAAGTGCAGCATGATCATGGGTTCTAAGGTCCTGACGAAACCAGATTAGTTGATAGGCATGGGACATAGACAGAATATCAAGAGAAGAGAATCCCATTGAAGTTAAGCGATTTTTCTATTTTATAAAAGTATCAGGCAATAAAAAAGCAAAGCCGAAGCTTTGCCTTAATCAATTCATTTAAAAATGAATTAGTGGTGGTGACCACCTGCACCGTGAACGTGGCCATGATCAAGCTCTTCTTGAGATGCATCACGAATTTCAATGATTTCAACTTCAAAAGTCAGGTCTTGACCAGCAAGTGGGAAGTTTGCGTCAACGATCACGTTGTCGCCTTCAATGGCCTTAACAGTTACGATTTGAACGCCATCATCAGTTTGTGCCTGAAACTGCATACCAGGCTGGATGTTATCCACGCCCTGGAACATTTGTGCTGGAACTTCTTGAACTAAGTCTGGATTGTATTCACCATAACCTTCAGCAGCTGGAACATTTACAGTAAATTTTTCACCTACTGTTTTACCTGTAAGTGCATTTTCTAAACCAGGAATGATGTTGCCCGCACCGTGCAAATATGCAAGTGGTTCACCTTGAGATTGATCAAGTGTTTCACCCTCAGCGTTTGTTAAAGTGTAGTGGAATGAAACCACGTGGTTATTTGCAATAGCAGTCATGTTTTGAATCCATGTCATCAATAGTTTTAACTGTATATCATAAAGTGAAAAATAGCTTTTGTTGACTATTTTCCACTTTTTGAAACGATTTAGTTATAAATGGGAGTGAAATTTTAAATTTCAACTCAATAAAGCTTAATTTTTGGACGTACACGGCGGGTCAGGAAATCTTTCACGGTCAACGCCCCAGCCTGGGTGTAGCCATGAATATTGGCCTGATGCAGTCGGTATAGTGATACATACATGGTTTTTGCAATAAATCCCTGTACGCTGACATCACCAAGCAATTCTCCCACCGCCTGATTACGGCTCAATGAAACCAGTGATCCCTTGTCGTTAAAGGTGAACATGGGTTGTGGTGAGCCAGATAAACGGGCCGCCATCGCATCCACCAGAAAAGTTGCTTGCTGGCTGGCAACCTGTGCGCGTGGGCCAAGTGGTGGCTGACGGCCATCCAGTTGGCAGTTGGCACAGTCACCAAAGGCAAACACGTTTGGATCAGAATAGGTTTGCAGTGTTGCATACACCATTAGACGGTTGATCTTGTCACGTTTAAAATCGGTTAATGCTTCCAGAACTTTCGGTGCTTTTACACCTGCCGCCCATACGGTGATATCGGAATGTAATACATCACCATTGCTAAAGTAGACATTGGATTTATCCACCTTTTGCACTTTATGCTCGGTCAGAATCTCGATGCCCATTTTCCTGAGTTGCTTGGCACTATGCGCTGCGGTTTTTTCATTCAGTGCAGGCAGGATGCGGTCAGATGCTTCAATCAGGGTGATTTTGACCTGCTTTGGATCAATTTTCTTTAGGCCATAACGGTAGAAGTTTTTGGTGGTTTCGATCAGTTCCGCCGCCAGTTCCACACCTGTGGCACCCGCACCCACAATACCGATGTTCAGCGCACGCTCAGCCGAATGGTTTTGCGCTTCAATATAAAGATGGAACAAGTCCTGCTGGAAAATATCCGCTTGCTGACGACTATCAAGGAAGTGACAATATTCACGTACCCCCTCGGTGCCAAAATCGTTGGAGACAGAACCTACCGCAATCACCAGAGTATCGTAACCCAGCTTTTGGATCAGTGGGGTGTGTTCTTTGGAAAGCTGGGGAGGGGAAAGGGTAATCTGCTTTTGATCTTTGTTGACATCCAGCAGGGTGCCTAGTACAAATTCAAAATGGTGCTTTTCCGCATGGGCAAAGTAATTGGTTTGTTCTTCGTGGGGATTGAGAGAGCCAGCAGCAATTTCGTGGAGCAGGGGCTTCCAGATGTGGGTCAGATTTTGGTCAACCAGTGTGATTCTGGCTTTCTTTTTCCTGCCAAAACGTTCACCCAGTTGTGTCGCAAGTTCCAAACCACCTGCGCCACCACCCACGATTACGATATGATGTAAGGTTTTGCTCATGATGAGCCTCATTATTTTTGTGAAAGGATGACTGGATTATGCCATCCTTGCATACAAGGCTGTATGGTAAATCTTGAGCAAAATAGTCTGTTTTTAACCTTGATTTAGTGGGTAGAGTTTGGCAGTCTTGGAAGAATCCTGTGTTGAAAATAACGAAAACAGGTTTGCAAACCAGATCATGACTTTCTGAAAAATACTTGCTTCCTCAATCTGCACATCATTTTCAATCTGTAAACTACGGATCAACTGGTTATTTTGGTAGATCGACACGGTTGCCAGATTCATGACCTGGGTTAAAGGTGCAGTCAAATGCTGTTCATTCAACTCAATGTTGATATGGGTATTGGTGGTTTGCAGTGGTTCAACTGTGCTGACCTGCTGGTTTGCATCAACTAGATGGATGCGCTGGGTCAGCACATCATAACTATTGAGGTCAATTGGCGTTGCCTGATCATATAGTGAGGTGGTGACAATGGTTGGGTGCTGGGTTTCGACCTTAAACATTTTTAGGGTCGATTTAATCACAGGCAGTTCAGCAATCAGTCTTTGCTTTGGAATCACTTCCTCATCACGGGTATAGGTGTAAGCCAGGTCCATTAATTTATGTGCAACTTCGGCACGTTTCACCGCACTGGGTGTACCTAACACAACCACGATCAAACGACGTTTATCAACGTGTGGATTAAAGGTTGGACGTTCCGCAGTCAAGGCCAGATTATAGCCAGCAGCCTTGGTATAACCTGTTTTTAAACCGTCCGCCGTAGGGTCAAGCTTTAATGCAAAATTGGTGGCATGGTGAAAACGCTGGTTATAGCTAAAGCTTGGCATTTTTGAATAATGTAGGTATTCAGGTGTTTGCTTGACGATGGCCTTTGCCAGCAAGCCTAGATCTGCCGCCGTTGAATAATGGTCAGTCATGGTGATACCAGCAGGATTGCTGAAATGGGTATCTTTCATTCCCAAGGCCTGTGCTTCCCGATTCATGCGGGCAACAAACTCAGGCACACTGCCTGAAATCTTTTCGGCAAGGGTGACAGCGGCATCGTTGGCAGACATGACGATTAAGCCAGCAAGTAACTGATCAACCGAAATCTGCTCACCCTCTTTCAGATACATTTGCGATTCATCCCACATCACGGTACTGACCACAGGTGTAGCCGTTAGCACCTCTTCCTTACGCAATTTTCCAGCTTCAATTTCCTTGAGGGTAATGTAGGCCACCATCATTTTAGTCAATGAGGCTGGGGCACGTTGTACGTGGCTATTATGTTCAGCAATGACCTGGCCTGACTGGGCATCCATAATTGACCATGCCTGCGCTTCCACCGATTCAGGTGCGATATTCAGTAAATTGGCATGTGCGAGATGGGTACAGATGAAGCTAAACAACGTAAACAGGGAGAGGATAAATTTCACGTAAACACCTTGTGCTGCCGATCCAGTGGCATGGAATGCGAAAAAAGCATGCTATGACTTTTTTGTTGAAGAATCTAGCAACTTTTGCAGACAATTAAGACATCTACGCATGACTTTGTAAAAAAATGCTAAGCTGTGTGAAGTGAGTCTTATTTTTACGATCTAAAGCTATGTTGCACTATCAAATTGAGTTCGACGATTATCGCCAACACCTTATTCATGTGACCCTGCGTTTCCTTGCCAATCCCAATCAGGAGCTATGGTTGCCGACCTGGATTCCAGGTAGCTACCTGATCCGTGAGTTCTCAAAACATATTGAATCGGTTCAGGCTTCTGATGAAGCAGGGCGTTTACTCAGCATTAAAAAAACCGAGAAAAACCGCTGGCGTTTGTTCAATAACGACCATGAATTGATTACGGTTGAGTATGATGTCTATGCCTATGATTTATCGGTGCGTGGGGCGTATGTTGATCAAACCCGTTTGTATGTCAATCCTGCCTGTGTCTGTTTAGGTCTGCAAGATCAGGAACAGTCACCTTGTGAGGTTGAAATTTTCCTGCCTGATGAACTCAGGCATTTCCAGATTGCCACGGGACTGCCAAGTAAAAGTCTGGTCAAGGGACGCTTCACCTTAAAAGCAAATAATTATGACCAACTGATTGACAGTCCATTTGAGCTGGCTGAACAAAGCCGTTTTAGCTTTGAAGCCAATGGCATTCCGCATGAGTTTGTGATTTCAGGCAAGCACAATACCAATTTGGATCGTTTACAGGCAGATATTGAGAAGATTTGTCAGGCTGAAATTAATCTGTTCGGTTCAGCACCATTTCAAAACTATACCTTTATGACCATGGCAACGGGCAATAGTTATGGTGGTCTGGAACATTGCAATAGTACCAGCCTGATCACCCCACGTGATGACTTGCCGAAAGAGCATGAAACACAGGAACCTTCCAAAGACTATCAACGTTTTCTGGGCTTATGTAGCCATGAATATTTCCATTCATGGCTGGTGAAATTTATACGTCCTGAAAATTTTGCCCATTATGATTTGCACAAAGAGGGCTACACCAGCTTACTCTGGATATTTGAAGGTTTTACTTCTTATTATGATGACCTGATTTTGCTGCGTAGTGGGGTGATTTCGCAGAAATCCTATCTGGATTTATTAAAGGCACAGATTGACCGCTATTTACAGAATCCAGGACGTCTGCTCCAGTCTGTTTCAGAGTCCAGTTTTGATGCATGGATCAAGTTCTATCGTCAGGATGAAAACTCAAACAATGCAGGCACCAGTTACTACAACAAAGGCAGTCTGGTGGCGCTTTGTCTGGACTTGGGGCTGCGTTTGCGTGGTTCAAACCTTGATGCCTTGATGCGTCGTTTATATGAAAATGCCCAAAAAGGGATTCAGGTCAATGAACTTAGCATTTTTGAGTTGTGTCATGAACTGACAGGGGATAACTGGGTTGAGCAAATCAATCATTTGGTCAATACCACAGCTGAGTTGCCGCTGGATCAGCTTTTGCCTGAGTTTGGTTTAAGTTATGGCCTTAAAAATGACAAGGCGCTGCCATTTGGTTTAAAAATCGTGGATAAGGCTGAGGGTGTGATGATTCAGCAAGTTCGCCGTGACAGTGCTGCTGCAAAAGCTGGACTGTCTGCCAATGATGTGATCCTTGCGATTGATGGTATTAAAGCATCAGAAAAGCTTCTGGCGAAATATGCAAAACAGCAGGGAACGTTTACGGTTTATGCTTTCCGCCGTGATGAGTTGTTGCGGTTTGAAATTTCGGGTGGAGAAAACGCACTAACCACCATTGAGTTGAAAATTGAAGATCAGAATAAACTTGATCGTTGGTTGAAAGTTTAATTCCCATAAAAAAGGCACTGTGAATCAGTGCCTTTTTGTTTCCATGTAGAATGAATATCTGTAGCACCATAGAAATGGTCTGAATACAGGTGTGCTGTTCACCTTGCAAGGTGGCGTATTGCTAAAGTTGAGGGTTTGGCATTTAGATTGATTTTACCATGACCAAAGTCATATGTTGTTCATTAAACTTTGTTAGTGTCGTACTCATACTAAGGCACTATGTTCATTTGTTTGCGAAATGGTAAATTTAAAGCTCTTATTTAAGCTGAAACGGTTTTGTGTTTGAAAAGCCAAAACTTCATGTGAGGTGGCTAAACATGGCTGCAACTTTTATAGAGTTTTGTAGTATTTTTTTTCGAAATGTCGTTATCACTCGATATTGCGTTGACTGAGATGCGATGAGGGCCGATACTCTCAGGGTTTTATTTAAGCACATCGGTTCTCAAAGACTGGGCCAAAAGCTCGGTTCTTCACAACTAACATTTAACACAAGGGGCTATATATGGCTGGTGGAAAGTCAAAAATCATTTACACACTGACTGATGAGGCGCCGCTACTGGCGACCTACTCTCTACTGCCGATCATTGAGACCTTTACCAAGCCAGCTGGCATTGAGATCGTTAAAAGTGACATCTCTGTAGCCGCGCGCGTGCTCGCAGAATTTTCGGACTACCTAAGCGACGAGCAGAAAGTGACCAATAACCTTGCGGAGCTTGGACGTCTCACGCAGGATCCAGATACGAACATCATCAAACTTCCAAATATCAGTGCTTCGGTTGCCCAGTTGGTGGCATGCATCAAGGAACTTCAGTCAAAAGGCTATGCGATTCCTGATTATCCAGAGAATCCAGTGACTGAGGAAGAAAAGGCAATTAAAGACCGCTATGGTAAATGTCTCGGTTCAGCAGTCAACCCAGTGTTGCGTGAAGGGAACTCTGACCGTCGTGCGCCTGCTGCGGTAAAGAACTATGCCAGAAAGCACCCGCATTCAATGAGTGAATGGAAACAGTGGTCACAAACCCACGTTTCACACATGGAAGAAGGTGACTTCTATCATGGTGAAAAGTCGATGACACTGGACCATGCACGTAATGTGAAAATGGAATTGATCACCAAAACGGGTGAAACCATTGTCCTCAAGCCAAAAGTGGCGTTGCAGGATGGTGAAATCATCGACTCAATGTTCATGAGCAAAAAAGCGCTGTGTGAATTCTATGAGAAGCAACTGGTAGACTGCCGTGAAGCGGGCATCCTGTTCTCACTGCATGTAAAAGCGACCATGATGAAAGTGTCACATCCAATCGTGTTTGGTCACTGTGTCAAGATCTACTATAAAGATGCATTTGAAAAACATGGCAAGTTATTTGACGAGTTGGGTATTAACGTCAATAACGGTATGGCAGGCCTTTATGAAAAGATCGCGACCTTGCCAACCTCGCTGCGTGAAGAAATCATTGAGGATTTACATGCATGTCAGGAACATCGTCCGCGCTTGGCAATGGTTGACTCTGCCAAAGGGATTGATAATTTCCACTCTCCAAATGACGTGATTGTCGATGCATCCATGCCTGCCATGATCCGCGGTGGTGGTAAAATGTGGGGTGCTGATGGCAAGCCTTATGATTGTAAAGCGGTGATGCCAGAATCAACTTTCGCACGTATCTATCAGGAAATGATTAATTTCTGTAAGTGGAATGGCAACTTTGACCCGAAAACTATGGGTACTGTGCCAAATGTGGGATTGATGGCACAAAAGGCGGAAGAATACGGTTCACACGACAAGACTTTCGAGATTCCAGAAGCGGGCATTGCCAACATCACTGACCTTGATACAGGTGAAGTGTTAATGACCCAGAATGTTGAGCAGGGTGATATCTGGCGTATGTGTCAGGTGAAAGATGCGCCGATTCGTGACTGGGTAAAACTTGCGGTGACGCGTGCACGTAACTCTGGCATGCCAGCGATTTTCTGGCTTGACCCATACCGTCCGCACGAAAATGAACTGATCAAGAAAGTTGAAAAATACTTGAAAGAGCATGATACCGATGGTCTGGATATCCAGATTATGTCTCAGGTGCGTGCAATGCGTTATACGCTTGAGCGTGTGGCGCGTGGTTTAGACACGATTTCCGTGACGGGTAACATCCTGCGTGACTACCTGACTGACCTGTTCCCAATTATGGAACTGGGTACTTCTGCGAAGATGTTGTCTATCGTTCCGTTAATGGCTGGCGGCGGTATGTACGAGACAGGTGCGGGTGGTTCAGCACCAAAACACGTTCAGCAGTTGGTGGAAGAGAACCATTTGCGCTGGGATTCATTGGGTGAGTTCCTTGCGCTGGCTGTTTCTCTGGAAGAGCTTGGAATTAAAGAAGATAATGCGCGTGCAAAATTGCTTGCCAAGACTTTAGATCAGGCAACAGGCAAGTTACTGGATAACGACAAGTCTCCATCACGTCGTACAGGTGAGCTGGACAACCGTGGTAGCCATTTCTATTTGGCGCTGTACTGGGCTGAGGCGCTTGCTGCACAGGATGAAGATGCTGAGTTAAAGGCACAGTTCACACCACTTGCGAAAGCACTGGCTGAGAATGAACAGAAGATTGTGACTGAATTCTCTCAAGTACAGGGCAAAGCGGCTGACATTGGTGGCTACTATGCTGCTGATCCAGCAAAAGTGAATGCGGTGATGCGTCCAAGTGAAACATTCAATGCAGCGCTTGCAACTGTTTAAAAATCTAAAATACTTAGCTTGAGTTGGTATTAATAAAAAGCTAGTGCCTTGGTACTAGCTTTTTTTATGGGGCTTTGAAGTGGGTTTTAATGACTAACCTAAGAAATATTAAATCTTAACGGCCATTACGATTACGGCCACGAGGCGCTTTGGTATTTGGACGTGTTGTACCATTGGTCTTACGACGTGGTTTTTCACTCTCATCCATTTGCCAGATGCGTTTAGTCCCTGACTTTTTCTTGTCACCATCCTTTTTATCACCCTCTTTCTTTTTATGCTGCATTGGCTTGCCGCCAGTACCACCTGGTTTTTTTACATAGGAACGAGAACGGTAAGGCTTATCTTCAGGCAGGTCTTTAAAATCTGGATAAAGCAGCGGTTCAATATCTGTTTGTTCACCTGGTTGCAAACCCAGACGTACTAAATCAATGGCACCAATCTTGGTACGAATCAGACGCAAAGTTGGAAAGCCAACCGCCGCTGTCATACGGCGTACCTGACGGTTACGCCCTTCACAAATCTGCAATTCAATCCAGCTGGTCGGAATATTGGCACGGTAGCGTACAGGTGGATCACGATCCCATAACCATTCTGGTTGATCCACCTTAATCGCCTTGGCAGGCAGGGTCATGCCATCTGCCAGTTCCACACCTTTACGCAGCTGTTCAAGCGCTTCCTCAGTGACATCACCATCCACCTGAGCCAAATAAGTCTTGTATTTCTTGTTCACTGGATTGGTGATGTACTGGTTTAACCCGCCATGATCTGTCAGGAACATGAGTCCTTCAGAATCAAGGTCAAGGCGACCTGCAAGACGCAAATCAGGATCGTGGATAAAATGGGAAAGCGTGAGATGGGCTTCATCCTCACGGAACTGTGACAGCACGTCAAAAGGTTTGTTAAATACGACAATTTTCATATAAAAATACTACTTTAAGAGTATGGGGTATTTGGTAAATGTATGCTTTTATTTTATTGAGAAATGTTATTATTTCTCATATAAATCTAAAAAGATACAAGATTGAATTACACTGAATCAGGAAGTAAAAAAATCAAAGTATGCCATAAAAAACAAGGTATACATTAATCGCCAGCTACATGAGGGAGAACCTGTACAATGGGTTATCAGAAGATCGTGGTTCCTGCAGATGGTGACAAAATCACAGTTAATGCAGACCTGTCACTGAATGTTCCAAATCATCCTATCATTCCTTTCATTGAAGGTGATGGTATTGGTGTGGATATTACACCAGCAATGAAAGCAGTTGTAGATGCTGCTGTTCAAAAAGCTTACGGTGGCAAACGTTCGATCGAATGGATGGAAGTTTATTGCGGCGAAAAAGCCGACAGAATTTATGGCACTTATATGCCAGAAGAAACTTTTGAAGCTTTGCGTGAGTTTATTGTTTCAATTAAAGGTCCCTTAACCACACCAGTTGGTGGTGGTATCCGTTCCCTGAATGTCGCGCTGCGTCAGGAATTGGACCTATATGTATGTGTGCGTCCAGTGCGCTGGTTTGAGGGTGTGCCATCACCCGTGCAACATCCTGAGTTGACGGATATGGTGATTTTCCGTGAGAACTCGGAAGACATCTATGCTGGGATTGAGTGGAAAGCCGATTCTCCAGAAGCAAAGAAAGTCATTAAGTTCCTGAAAGAAGAAATGGGTGTTACCAAAATCCGTTTCCCTGAGGGCTGTGGCATCGGGATCAAGCCTGTATCCAAAGAAGGTACCCAGCGTTTGGTACGGAAAGCCATTCAATTCGCGATTGATAATGACAAACCCTCTGTGACACTGGTTCATAAAGGCAACATCATGAAATATACCGAAGGGGCGTTTAAGGAGTGGGGTTATGAGCTTGCAGTGGAGCGTTTTGGTGGTCAGCTAATTGATGGTGGGCCGTGGGTAAAAATCAAGAATCCGAAAACGGGTAAGGACATTGTGATCAAGGATGTGATTGCCGATGCATTTCTGCAACAAATCCTGATGCGTCCAGCAGACTACTCTGTCATTGCCACCTTGAACCTCAATGGTGACTATATTTCCGATGCACTTGCGGCAGAGGTTGGTGGTATTGGGATTGCGCCAGGTGCAAACATTGGTGGGGCAATTGCGGTGTATGAAGCCACTCATGGTACAGCACCGAAATATGCAGGTCAGGATAAGGTCAACCCAGGTTCAATCATCCTTTCTGCTGAAATGATGCTGCGTGACATGGGCTGGACAGAGGCCGCTGACCTGATCATCAAGGGCGTGTCAGGGGCGATTGAAGCGAAAACTGTCACCTATGACTTTGAGCGTTTAATGCCAGGTGCGACCTTGTTGCGCTGCTCTGAATTTGGTCAGGCAATCATTGAGCATATGGGCGAATAAGTTTCTATTTGTCCTACAAGAGTGGTTTCGACCACTCTTTTTTATTTATGTGTCTCGTCCTAATTAAGGTTGACACTATCCATCCCTAAAATTGGAGAGTGTTATGGTTACAGTAGTTAGAAGAACACAACGAGATTATAGTCTCGCTTTTAAATTATCAGTTGTTGACCAAGTCGAAAAAGGTGAAATGACCTATAGGCAGGCACAGGATAAATATGGCATACAGGGCTGTTCAACAGTATTAGTTTGGCTTCGCAAGCATGGTAACCTAGACTGGAGTCAGGGAACACCCTCTTTTCACCCAGGTAAAACCCCCATGCCCAATACACCTCTTACACCAGAACAAAGAATTAAGGAACTTGAACAACAACTTGCCGACACTCAACAAAAAGCTGAATTCTTTGAAGCCGTTGTAGATGTACTCAAAAGAGATTATGGAGTCAGCATTGTAAAAAAGCCACGAGGCAAGTCATCAGGGAAAAGCGGGAAACGGGGATAAGCATTATGCAATGCTGCCGTTATCTTGGAATGACTCGTCAAGCCTATTACAAGCAGTGCAGGCAGGAATCTCTACGCTTTGAACAGGATCATGCTATCCTGAAACAGGTACAGGCACAACGCATGTTCCATCCACGCATTGGCACAAGAAAGCTTCACTATTTATTAAATCAAACAGGATCAACACCTATAGGTCGGGACTATTTATTTGATTTACTTAGATTCAGTCACTTATTGATTAGACCAAAGCGAGCTTACCACAAGACAACGAATAGCCATCACCGTTTTCATTGTCACCCGAACCGCCTGAAAACTGGAGCTGATCAGGTGATAGTGACTCAGCCAGAACAACTATGGGTTGCTGACATTACTTATTTGCCAGTTAAGATGGGTGAGGCTTATATCAGCCTTGTAACAGATACATGGTCAAGAAAGATTGTGGGTTACCATGTTCATGGAGATCTTAAAACGGATTCAGTGATTCGAGCCTATAAACAGGCATTGAAGCAACGTAAGTCAAAGAGCGATGTATTGACACATCATTCAGACAGGGGAATTCAATACTGTGCTGAAAAATATCAAAGGATACACAAACAAAATGATGTGCAATGTTCCATGACAGATGGGTATGACTGTTACCAGAATGCAATGGCAGAGCGGATAAATGGGATATTGAAAAATGAATATTTACTGCAAAAACCAGCGAATCTTGAAGAAGCCCGCCGAATGGTTGCCGAGTCAATAGGGATTTATAATACAAGGAGGCCCCATCTTGCATTAAACTATAAAACGCCCAATGAGGTTCATCAGGCATTTTATAATTGAAATAAGTGTCAACCTATTTCAGGACGGGACAATGCTTTTATCAAACCATTGAGCTTTCAGTTTTTGTTAAATGTTCAGAGCTGGTTGTGTATCGTAAATTTAAAAAAATCTGTATCTATCATTTATAGACCATGTGTTCAAAATAAATTAAAAATCTTGAGAGTGCTGTGCAATGAAAATGTATCAGGTGGATGCGTTTACCAAACAACTATTTAAGGGCAATCCTGCGGCGGTGATTGTTACCGAGCAATGGCTGGATGACATCCTGATGCAGAATATTGCATTGGAAAATAATCTATCCGAGACTGCATTTGTCAAAAAAGTGGATAAGACTAATTATGAAATCCGCTGGTTTACCCCAACGGCTGAGGTTGATTTTTGTGGTCATGCTACCTTGGCCAGTGCTTTTGTCTTGTTTAAGGATTTTACTGCTGAGCAAACCATTCAGTTTCATGTGCGTAAGCTGGGAATGTTTGTGGTTAGTCAGGAAGATGATGGCAAAATTAAAATGAATTTTCCAATTCGTAAGGCTGAACTGGTATCAGATTATCCACAGGAACTTCGTGAGGGTCTGAGCAAACCGTTTAAGGCCGTCTATCTCAATGCCCAGGCCTATATTGTTGAGTATGAGTCGGTACAGGATGTATTGGATGAGCAGCCAGATTTTGAGAAATTAAAACAGTTAGGCAGATTACGTGCCGCCATTACCGCATCTCAACCTGATGTTGCCATAACTGCCAGAGGTGAGGGAAAGTTTGACTGTGTTTCGCGTTATTTTGCCCCAGCAGTTGGTATTGCCGAAGACCCTGTAACGGGTTCAATCCATACCGCAATTGCACCGCTTTGGGCGGAAAAACTGGATAAAAAACGGCTGATAGCTTATCAGGCCTCCACTCGATGTGGGATTCTGGAATGTGTCATTGAGTCGGAACAGCGTATTGAAATCTCAGGCTATGCGAAACTATACATGCAGGCTGAACTGATGATCTGATTTGTAACTAAATCTCTATAAAAACAAAGAAAAAAGCTGTTTAAATCAGCAGCTTTTTTCAAAACATCACTATTAAAAATGCGAATCGTTCTCTACTATAGCTTATTGTTTTTATTTAAATCACCCAAAATACTTGGATAATCTATGTTAATGCGGTTTAAGCAGCTTACCCTTTCTCTTTGTTTAATCGGGTTAAGTGCAACTTCCTGGTCTCAGACAGTACTGGTCAAAACTGAAAAAAATATTGAAGAATATAAATTAGATAATGGTTTCAGAGTTATTCTTGCACCAAATGATAAAGAAAATAAGGTTTACGTCAACACAATCTACCTGACAGGTTCGCTGAATGATCCAAAAGGCAAGGGTGGTCTGGCTCATTTACTGGAACATCTGGCTTTCAAAGGCACACAAAATGTCAAGGGTGAGGAGTTTCAGCGCCGTTTAGACCAATATACCCTGATGACCAATGCCAGTACCGATTATTACTCTACCAAGTATCTGAATATTGTCCGTCCAGAAAAAACTGCCTTAAATGAAATCCTGTACCTCGAATCTGAGCGTATGGACAAGCTGGTATTGCAGGAAAAATTTGTACCGTCTGAAATCGAGATTGTGAAACGTGAACGCGAAATCCGTATGGATCAGCCTTTTGCAGTTTTAATGGATCAGATGTTTAAAGCGGCATACGGTAATCAATACTTGGGGCGTTTGCCGATTGGAGATTTGCCAGAATTAAAATCCATTAACATGAACGAACTCAACCAGTTCTATAAAACATGGTATGCACCAAATAATGCCATCATGGTTATTTCAGGTAAATTTGATAAAACTGAGGTGCTGAATAAAATTGATCAATATTTTAGCCCTATTCCAGCACGGGTTGTGCCTGCCCCTGTAAAAGTTCCTGTACTGGATTCCAGTAAGATTGAGCAGCGTCAGTTTACTGTGCAAAAGGGCAGTGACCTAGCCAAGTTCCATGTCTATATGAATGGGCAGAATGCACAGCTACAGTCTGCATTATCAATGGCACCTGCACTCTATACCATGCAGCCGAGCGGTACTCTGTATAAGAGCATGGTGGAAACAGGTATTAGCACCGCTGTGCAATCCACAACATGGCTGGATCAGGATTTTAATCTGGTGTTTATGGGGGCGATTTATGCGCCGAATCATGATGCCAAAAAAGTCGATGAGGCCTTAACGAAAGGTGTGGAAAATAGCCAGCCATTTACCGATGCAGAGTTGCAGCGGGTCAAGAACATGACCCAGAATGCCGCTGATACCATTGCCAAGGATGCGACAGCTTTAGGTTCACGCCTGAGTGATTATGCTGTGGCTTCACATGGACAGTGGGATCAGTATTTTAAAGATTTACAGGCCATTCAGGACTTAAAGTTGAATGATGCCAACCAGATCTTGAAGCAGTTTTTAGTTTCATCACACCGTATTTCTGGAGACATCTTGCCAACACCTGAAGACCAGAAAAAGGCAATGACTCAAAATACTCAGGAAAAACCTAAAACGCTGGACCAGAGTGCTGAGAAAGCTGAGCCATTGAAAGATGCCAGCGTTTATAAGCAGGAAGTCACCCAGTTTGTCACTCAATCTGCCCAGCAGTTGCAAAAGAATGAGCAAAAGATTCAACGTGGTGAATTTAAAAACGGTATTCGCTATGCCTTATTCCCAACACCAACACGCGATGACAAAACCTATGCCACCATCAGTCTGGACTTTGGCGATGAAAAAACCTTATTTGGCAAGGGTGTCACTTTAGATCTGACCAGCTACCTGATGTTGCGTGGTTCAGAAAAGCATAGCTTGCAGGAAATTACCGATAGAGCAATTGCTGCAAGTGGTGGAGCTTCTGTCACGTCAAATGGTAATGGTTTGACCATTAACATCAATGCCAAAAAAGACCAGTTTGAAGATTTCCTCAACTTTATTATTGAGGTGGTTAAGCAACCTAAATTTGCCCAGTCTGAATTTGATCTGGCGAAAAACCAAAGCTTGTCGGTACTGGATCGCCCGTATACCGAGCCTGCCACTGTTGCATCCATGACCTTGGCAAGATTGCTGGAAACCTACCAGCCTGGTGATATGCGTTATCACTTTGAGCCTGATCTGGTCAAGAAACAGTTAAATGATGCGACTCAAGCGCAAATTAGACAATTTTATAACCAGTTCTTCGTGACCAACCATGCCCAAATTGCGGTAACAGGGGATTTTGATCCGAAAAAAATGCAGCAAACGCTACAAAAAGCGTTTGGTTCGTGGAAAACCAGACAGCCTTATCAAAAGATCACTTCACCTTATGTCGCTTTTAAAGCGCAGAAAGTACATGCCCTGTCAGAACAGCGTGAGTTCGGAAGTTACCAAAGCGTTCTTACCATGCCTGTTGGTGCTTACCATCCAGATGCACCAGCATTGATTATTCTCAGTCATATTATGGGGAACTCGCAGCTTTCCTCGCGTTTGGCACAGGAGTTACGTGAAAAGAATGCGCTGGTCTATGGTTTTGGCAGTAATCTGGACTTGGATTCAGATACAGAAAGTGGCTCAATCAGTATTACAGCAAACTATACCGCTGGACGTTCTGATCAGGTATCCCAATCTGTGCATAAGGTTTTGACAGACTTGTTGAATAAAGGTGTGACTGAACAGGAACTGGAAGCAGCCAAAGCCGATATTATGAAAAAACGTGTCACTTCCTTGGAAGATGAGCGCAAGATTCATGGCATGTTAACGGGACAGTTGGAACGCAATAAAACCCTGCTGGATCGTGAAAAGCGTGATCAGGAGATTGCCAAACTCAGTAAGGCTGATGTGGATGCCGTGATTAAGAAATATATCAAGCTGGATCAGTTTGTTGAGGTGATGGCTGATCAGTATGGTCAGGCTCAAGCCACGAAATAAATGATCAAAATAATAAAGCCACCAAATCGGTGGCTTTATTATTTACAGAATGACTATCAATGATCGTGATCATGTTTATGTGCATGAAAATCTTCATTTTTACGAAAACGTAGATAATTCTCAAACTGTTCACAATATTCGTCAAAGTTGTCTTCAAGCATCATCTGGAACTGTTGCAGTAAATAAGACATCACTTGTTCTTTGGCATCACGCATTTCATTGCCATCTTTAAAATTGTTAGCTGCCACCCATGTGTTAAAACGTGCCGTACCAAATAACATGGCTGCACTGACTTGCCCTCGTAACTCGGCTGGATCAGTTTTTTGTCCTTTTGGCGGGCGGCAAAATTCATTGGCCTGTTTGATAAATTCATCAGCACGCTCAAAAAATACCGCATTTAAAGCTTCTTCTTCCGTCACATCGGTAGCGTTAATTTTTTGAGACATGATCATTTCCAGCGACAAATTAAGACACACTATTATAGACAAAGCCTTGCTGAAACTAAACCTTTGGCTTAATCTAAAATAGCCTAAGCAAGTTAGAATAACCAAAATGTCAGATGCAATTGCGATCCAGAGCTTAAAAACAGATATTGCCTTACTGCGTCAACACATCCATCCACCACAAAATTTACAGCATGTGGAGGGTTTGCCGATTTATTATGGCCTGAAACATGAAGTGGATGAATACTATCGACAGTGGCAACCCCTGATAGAAAGGGCACAACAGCTTTGTCAGCCTTTTATGGAAGATGAGGTAGTGGATGCCATTCATTTACCCAGTCATTTAAATTTGCCATTATTTTTCTTTCATGTTGATCGTATCCGCATCAATAAAACCCGCGCTAAAGAATCTAAAACCTTTCGGGGGGTAGCCGCACTGGTTGAAAAATGTGGACAGTTTGATACCGACCAGATTTTTGCCATGCAGGAATGGCTGGAAAGTGATGATACTGCGGCTTTGGTGGCACATCGAGAATTTATTGATTTACGGACCTATGTGTTTCAGCATGGGCAGAGTGAATATACTCGAACACGATTTTATATGAATGGCATGATTTTAAGTGTTGAGCCAGATTTTCAATTGGTGGATGCACGGGATAAACCTCGTAAACAGCGTAATGATAGTTATAGTGATCCGATTGCAGATAATGGTGTTTGGAAAATTTTTGGGAAATATCGGTAAATATTACTAAACTTTATATCTGAGTTCGATAAGAAATATGATCTGCTCATTAATAAATGAAATTGTATTTTCGTTCAGGTTGGCACTACCGCAAAAATTATGAGGAATCAAATGCTTCTTGTATAGGTAATGCCTTACTTTTGACTGGGCAAAAGTAACAAAACCCTTTTGTTGAGCTGATGGCACATCCTTGATACCACAGCTCAACGGCGGCATCCATGCCGCCTAACACGATAGTAAATGTTGGCTATAAATTAAAATATGGTAGGATGTTTTTCAAATATAAGAGAAACATTTACCCCCAAAAAATATCTTTATGAGAAAGCACCTGTAGCTTTTTATTTGCTTTTTTGGCCACATGAGGCTGCTGTGCTTTGACCCAACCTAATGCAAACAAAAATTGAGCTTGTTCCGAAACTTGTTGCTGGAAAATCTGCTCAGCCACGAACAGGTCATTATAAAAACCTAAATATTCCTGAATCGGTTGCAACTTATCCAGAAACTGCTGCACCTGCTTTTCAGGATAAAGCCCAGCAGTAAAGTCAATGCAGTAACGCAGTTGCTTAACTCGCTTACGGGTACGATGTTGCTGTTCTATGGAAAGTTCAGGGAATTGGGCGGCATCTTTTAAAATCTTGTGATAGAGCTTGCTTAAGCTTTTAGCGACCTGTTTGGACAATTTGGTCTTTGCTTCATTTTCACTGTAAATAAAGCTAAGGAGAGATAAAAATAATTGTGTGGTTTGAGTATTGCTTAAACGTGTGGCAATTTCAGGATCGCTACTGGAGCTTAATGCAAAATCAAAATCACAGACTTCCTTGATCAATGGAATGACGGAATCCTGAATGGCATCATGATCACGTGATTGACCCAATGCCCTAAAAATATCAGCTAACTCACTTTCCCAAGCAGGATTGATATGTTGTGACCAATTGGAAAAATGTTTTAATGCTGAACGTAAACGACGCAAACCCACCCGTGCCTGATGAATATGATCTGCCTCAGCCACGCCACCAGCAATGGCAGCCGCATTGGGTAGAATATGGTTTAAGCCATTTTCAATCACCAATTTCAGTGCCTGTTCAGCCGATAGATTCGGATCTAATTTAAGTGATTTTGCTTTGGTGGCAGGAGAGGATTTTTTCTCCATAGCCAATAAATTGCCACGTTCTGCCTTACTACGCACATCCAGCCATAATTGATATTTTCCTACCCATGTTTGAGCAAATTCAATTAAATCCTGAGCTGAACCCTGTTTAAGTTCAAACTCAACTTCACAGATTTTCGCCTGATCTTTGCCTGTAAGAATTTCACCATCATCCAGACACACTTCAATCTGTGAATGGTTAAACTCAAATACGTGATAAGTACGCTGCACATCGGTCTGGAATTGTAATTGTAAATTAGCAGGTGCATCACCCAGAATGTCTTGCAACACACTCTGAACAGTCTGGTTATGCTGATAAAGCGACAAATCCAGTTCAGGTTCCTTTTCACATTTGCCTAAGACGATGTCTTCTTCAATCCGTTGTAAATGATTTTTACTGGCTGCCTTGAAAGTTTGTACCCAGCCATCTCCCTCCTGACGCAAGCGTATTGCAACATGGTTTTTTGCAAGTAGACGTTCAGGCGTATCGTAATATTTTGCCTGTAAATGAATTTTTTGCGCCTTAAGCTTATTTAATGTTTGTAAGGCACTTTTTTTCTTGGATTCAGGAAGTTGAAATTTAAGCTCGATTTCCATGACTTGATGGCTCCTGACCATTTCAAATAATAAATTGAAATGAGTATAGCCTGTTGATCCTGAAAATGATCGTTAAAGTTTTTTTAAGTGGGGAAACGTGGGTGAACAATGGCTTTATTTTAGCTAAGAAATGCAGTAACGTGTGATGAATCTTGCACGATTAGGACGATCATCAAATGAATGCACCAGCAAATATCACTCAGCCAGTGGAATTCGTATTACCCATTAAAAACTATAATGAATTTTATCGCTTTTATTTAACTGAACACCGCAATATCAATAGCCGTCGTTTACATGCAGTTGGTAGCTCTCTAGGTATTTATTTCTGGAGTAAAGCCATTCGCCAACGTAAGGCAAAATACTTGGCTTATGGTTTGGTGTCTGGTTATGCCTGTGCGTGGGTGGGGCACTTCTTTCATGAACATAATAAGCCAGCCAGTTTTAAACAACCATTTTACAGCTTTATCTCTGACTGGAGAATGTTGTCTGATATCGTACGTGGTCGCTTGAGTTTAATTGACCGTAAATTTGATAAAATTGAGTCTTAATCTTAAAAATAGTTATTAAAACGACATCAGGTGTCGCCTAGCTGCTTCGGCAGCTTTTTTATTACGAACTGTTCAAGTAGTATAAGAAAAAACAAGAGAAATCAAAAGAATGGAACAACTTAACCCCTCTGACTTAAAAGCAATTCTTCATTCTAAACGGGCCAATCTGTACTACCTTGAACATTGCCGAGTTATGCAAAAAGATGGGCGAGTGCTATATCTCACCGAAGCCAAAAATGAAAATCAATACTGGAATATCCCGATTGCCAATACCACCGTGATTTTATTGGGTACAGGCACATCTATTACCCAAGCGGCAATGCGCATGCTGTGTAGTGCAGGCGTATTGGTTGGTTTTTGTGGCGGTGGCGGAACGCCTTTATTTTCAGGCAGTGAAGTGGAATGGCTGACCCCACAAAGTGAATACCGCCCAACGGAGTACATGCAAGGCTGTTCATGGCGACATACGCCATTTAGAAATATGATGTAGTAAATGAAATTACAAGAATTAAGTTCATGGTGTAAGTTTTCGCGCAATTTTGCACTAATTTATTTTTAATTTTGCACCATAAATTTATATTTTAATTCGCACTAACACTATGATTTTATTGCGTTAGAATTTTGAATATACATAAAATTGTGATATAATAAGCGTACCCATATTCTTTTAAAGGCTAGATTTCTCTAGCCTTAATCATATTCAAATTACTGTTTGTGAAGAATCAAACCAGTATGTTGATTATAGAACCGAACAAAGTCACCAGTACGCAAAACTTTATTGAATAATTCACCATCTGTTATTAAATGATAATAAACGCCATCCTGAACATCAGGCGGCAAATGATATTCAATATACTCATAAGCCTTGCCTAGATCGAAAGTAAATTCACTCAACCCAAGCTGGGCATAGTCTATATTTTGAAAGTACGGTTTAATTTCACCTGTATGCTGGTAAGTGCCTAGCAAGACATTCTTATTGTAGACTTCCAGCTTATTGCCATCTGCAAGCCTAAAAGTGAATTTCTCTGACATTTGTGCATTTTCAATAACTTTTGAAAATATAGGAGTACCAGTAAAGCTTGGGCTGATTGAAATCGCAGGCTGTCCATACATATACATGAGTGCGACATAAAATTCTGCGGAATTGCTATTAGATACATCTTCAAGCGTAAGTACGCCTGTTGGTTCCTCAATTAGATTTGCAAAAAGTAATGTAGGCTTGGTTTCATCAATCGTAAATGACATTTCTCCCTTAGCTGCTTTGAAGTAGCAAGAAAGATGACTTTCCAATTTTACGTTCTGACTGCTAACTGATCCAATCCGAATAAACTGATCAGCAGACATTTCAGATTCTGCATTTTGTACTTTTTGAATTTTTAACTTAACAGAAGCTGGATCATCACCAATTGCCCAAGCATTATGATAATTTTCACGAACACTATCATTAATCTTCAAAAATTGAATACTGTTGTTTTTAATACGAATATGTAAAGAAGTAATAGGCATTGAATCATAGTACAGTTCATATGTCTGCCCACCAATGCCTACTTCATATTGAAGTATGCAGTTGCCTCCCGTTTCAAAATATCTGAATGTATACCGTACCAGATCGCCAGAATCTATAAATGAAAACTCAGATAAATACTGATCACCGAAAGTAATCAGATAGTCCTGTTCTGTCAGTGCATCTATTGTGCCTGTACAGTATTCCATCGGGTTTTGTGTAGCATCGGGGAAGAACGTAGCATCATCACCCAATAACATGCGCTCAGTATCATTTAAAACATACTGCTCATACTCAAAAACAATCGGTGGTGGTTCAATTGACTTGACGATACCAATGCTATTTGTACCATCTATGTACTGGTCAACATCAGGCGTTAATTGCATTAAAGATGGAATTTTGTCTGCATAGGCTTCTAGGTCTAAATCTTCTACTCTAAAATCAGAACCACCGCCACCAGTGCCCAAAGCATTTAATTTACTGACGACTTGACCTGTGGCAAAGTCACGTTGAGAGAAAGTCATATTAATATCCTTTTTTAATGTCCAATTGCAAACCAATCAAAACTTAATGTCCCCACCGATGTGTGCATCTGGAAACCAGTTGCATCAGATGAGTCATACCCGTGTGTTGAACTTCCTTGATTGTCAGTAATCTGAAGATTCAAAAGTTGAGTTGGAAATGGAATCGGGAATGTCACATCCAAACCATTTGATCCTTCCGCCTTTCCCCATTGCAAAATAAAACCATTTGGCAGTTGCGTATAGCCATTGATAGAATAGGAATATGCGCCATTAAAAAATGATTCGCCAACGGTCAAAGTTCCTGTAATCGCTCCACCAGATTTATCTAATTTTTGAGTAGCTAGTGCAGCCGCTTCATTTAGCCCTTTCTTTTGGGCATCAACCAAAGATTGTTTAATATCACCCAACAAGTCGATCCGCGCTAGATTGGCAACTGTAAAGGCTTGGTTATGGGCCGCGTCTCGAATGTCATACCAGTTCTTTGTTGGGACAAGCTGCTTATCTTCCAGATAACGAATCGCTACTTCAGGCGGCTGACCAAAGAAGCCGTGTAGGGTTTTTGAGTCAGGCGCTGGCATTAACGCAACTCCGACTGAGCCGAAATTGCGCCCCAAGCTTCAGCGGCAAACAGCAAACTAGCAAGCATGTCCTGCATCTGGTCTGCTGACTTGTCTGGACTGATATTTGCAATAATGCCCAGCGCATCATCAATCGTGGTTGCTGCTTCCAACTGCTTCAGTACAAACTGAATCATGGCCTGCGCCTGGGCATTGAGCTGGCCCGCGTCTAGCTGGCGTATTGCTTCATCCAGTGCAACCTGATCCTGAAATAGTTCTGTTTGAAGTTGCTGTGACAATGCCGCAAGCCTAAAGCCAGTGAACCGTTGATTATTGGCTGCAATGCTCTGTTGGGTTGTACGCGCTAAAACTGCGGTGTTTTTGTCAGGTATTGGAATACCTAATTTTTCCTGCGCCCAAGCAACGGGAATCTGTAAACCCACATCAACCAGAGGGGGCAAAGATTTACTGAAAGTCGCAATGTCTTCAATGTCATTGGTATCAAACTTAAATTTTGGATAACGGTCTTTCGTGATGTGTGGACGGTTCAGGCGCATTAAATAATCAATTAACGAATCATTGAATGAACGTGCCAATTGCTTTGCATCTGATTTCGTTATTGTTTTAAAACCATGCTCATGGGTTTTAGACTGCGCATGGGTACTTGTCTTGCCATCTGCCTGGCTTAATAACGTGCCGCCCACGATAATCTTGGATTCGGTTTGGTCACAGTATTTAATAAAGCCCATGTGGTTGTCAGTATCACCGCTGGCCGCGTTCTGAAAATCAATTTTCATACCTTGCGGGATGATGCCGCCTGCATCACGGCCAATACTTAAAACGGCTTTTAACAACGTCCATTTTTCTTCTTTGGTTGCTCCTGCTGGATAAGAACCCACACGGATCGGCAGCCCGTAAACCTCTAAAAATTGCAGAATGTCCTTTACGCCATAATTTTTAAATAAGTATGGGTAGCATAAAACACGGTGTAAACCCGACCTTGAAATATAACCAGACTTGGCTTTATGAAAATGGTTCAGCCAGCCATAATCCCAGAACTCAGCACCGTCAACGCTATTATCATTCCAGCGCAATTCACCAGGTTGATTTAAAGGTGTTTTAAATTCCCGCGCTAAACGGTGTTCAAACGATGCAGGCAGTATTAAGTTACCGACCCGTTGCCACTCGATTGTCTGACAACTGTACCCGTGACCAATTGCATCCAGGGCATCAAAGATAACCGTCTCTAAATCTTCGATGTCATCAATCCATTCCTGTACTTCAGCAGCAAGCTTTTTTTCTTCTGTCGATGCGTTCTTTGGTGGAATGACTGACCACTCAAGGCACTTAACGGCTTGTTTACGTTTATCCAGTTCACTATAGAGATGACCGTCCCGTTCTTCCATGTCTGCACCAAGATCAGCCTGTGCAGTCAGGTCGCCAGATTCTGCGGCAATTAAAAGCTGCGCCAAACGTTTGGGCGTTAAACCAAGCGCGGGGTGTTCCTGTTGGTTGATCCAGCCAATGTCTGCGGTCTGGGGGGCATCCAGCGCAGCCCGATTGTCCTTGCCTTTTTTGTCTTTCTTAGCCATAAAAAATGCCAATATCAGTATTGGCATTATTTTTGAGGGTTGTGATTTTATTGTTTAGATGGAACGACTTCCTATCATTTAAATCAGATTTTTTATTTTTGTCGCAATATAATGCTCCCTTTTTAAGGGGGTAATAGATTATGGAATTTTATAATGTATTTCTTTTTAGTACTGAAAAGCATTGTAATGTTTTGAGTTGGCTTTGTTTTTTTGATCCGTATTTAAAATATGTTCCTCTTTTAACTTTATCACTTGGAAGCATAGCGTTTTATTTAGCAGTAAAGACGTACTGGCGAAAAAAGTCTGTAAGTGTTAGAGCTTACTTTACAATCAAAGAAGATGGTACACAAACACATAAGGCTTCCATAGATACTTACACAATTGAAAATGACAAAGATAAATCTATAGTCATTTTTTCAGTCCATTTAAAACTAGGATTTGATACTTATCTCTTATTAGAAGACTTTCAAAAGAGTGATGGGGCACAATTAATTCTTAAAGCTTATGAGGCACATCATAAAAAAATAAATCCAGTCTACTGGTATATGCTTGGTGAACAAAAAGTAAGCTTAGCAAGAATTTTAAACGATCCTAATGTTAAAAAAGAAATTGTTTTGTCTACTTCTCATGGTAAGCATATCGCAAAAACAAATATAAAGAAGTGGTCACCACCACTCAAAAATGCCACTTACAATTACATTACAACCAAAGAGTTTAAAGGGTTACAAGGTTTGGCAGCTCAAACAAATGAGCCTTATCTTGTATTAAGTGGTAAGGAGGTTTCAAAGTATCGAATTATTTTTTACTGGCGCTGGTTACGAAAGGGGATTAAATTATTTCCTCAAAAATAATTATTAGTGAAATGCGTTAGATTGTTCCAGCAATCTAACGTCACCCCGTTTATAAAATTCTGTTTCTTTGCTGAGCAATACTTCATTCCACTGGGCCGCCATTGCATCGGCAATACCTGGATAAGTTTCACTGCGTACTGCCCAGCGATCCTCTGACGGTGGCAGATTGTTTTGTCCACTGTCGGTTTGATTGGCCCAACGCATGGCCCACTTTCCATCACTAAAAACCACTCTAGGGTAAACAGGTTTTGTTGGTTCAAGTGGGGGCAATCCCTCAAGCCACAAACAGGTGGCTTTGCTGGCATCGTCACCAAACCAGTTTGGCTGAATGATCTGGTCAGGTGGCCTGATGAGCTTGCTTAAACATCCGACAGGGTTAGCTGATACTGCAAATATCACTAAATACCGTTAGAAACAGCACTCATCCGAATCGCATCTAACACCGTCCAGCTACTTTCGGACAATGAAATCGACCAACCCACCATTTTCCGTGTTGCCACATCAATGATTGCGGTAATTTCAGGCTTGAACGGCCTGCCGTGCATTGGGTGGGCGACTTCCGCATCAAAACAGTGACCGTCGGCTGTGTAGACATCGGCTGGCAACAGGACTGAACTATCACGACGAATAAACGCTTTGATATTTTTCAGCTCACGTGGCCCCATACGACCTTTTTCACGTTCAACCGCACCAAGCTTCTTGATGAAATTCCACGCCTGTGTATAGCTTGGCTGCTTACCGCTGTAATAATTTGGCAATAGCTCAAGACAGGCTGCCAACGTTGGCTTTTGTGGTTTTGCCCAGAGTTGAAGTAAAGCTTCAGCCCAAGCAGGAATATCCTTTTTGGCACGCTCTTTAGGTGCAAGCACGCTGATAACATTCATGTTCTTTTGCTCTGCAACCTCGGTTGTACTCACCCAGTCAAACACGGTGCGACGACTGACCATTCGTTCTTCACCAGACTTGGCATTGGCTTTCAAAACAGCTTGTTGCAGTTCTGGTGGCAGGCTACGGCTGGTCGCATCAGCAATAAATTGCTCAATGGCGCGTGTGATCCGCACACCCTGAATCACTTGCTGCTGCAAAAAACGCACGATAAACAGGCGGTTTTCTGCTATCTCACGCTGCCAGTGGGTTAATTGGTTCGCTGGTTGAGTTACATCAGTCTCAGGTTTGACTGTTACAACATCGGTATTCTCATTAGTATTCAAATTTAAATGATTTTGAATACTAACTGCCAAGTCGAAAGGGATAAGGTACTTTTTAGTCGTACCATTACGGCCAATTGACTTTTCTTCCCGAAATTGCCATTGTTCTTTCTTTGCCCGATATTCAAGACCTTGCCGATTGTTCGGATATTTAGGGTTTTGAATAATTGATTGCAATTCAACTAATTCCTGAATACTATAAAATTGGTTCATCAACGAGCTTCCATACGCTTGATTACTCGTGGATAGATGCGCTTGCCGTCCTTAGTCCAACGCTCAGGAAAAAGCACATACACTGGTTGATCTAAAAAGCCAGCAATAATCAACTCCGCACTTTTACAGGGTTTATCCAAAGCAGTGCGTAAAGTGGTTTCTGACATGGCATGATCACGAGCTAGAGCAGCTAATGTTTTACCTTTGCGGTAGATAGCAGCCTTAATTGCATATCTATCCCAATGTTCTTGTGGGTTTTGCATACTTCCCATACTGAACTTCCTGCCTTTTAGGCATTTTTTTAACCCGTTAGAATCGTTATTTAACGAATCTAACAACATATTAATATGCAAAAGTATTCAATTCAATAGTTTTGCATATTAAAAAGTATTCAAAATGATTGTTATTTTACAATTTATTGATTATTAACAACTTATTTTGTATGCAAAAGTATTAAATTTTTTGCATACAGTTTTTGCATTTAGGATGAGTGATATGCAAAAAACTAAAGACCAGAAAGCTGCTGAATTTTGGGAACGTATGGATTTCTTGATAGGGGACGAACGTCCATATTCCTGGGCTGAAAGTAAGGGGATTAAGAAGTCTGCATTTCAGTCAGCTAGAAACAGACAAAGCAAACCTTTAGCAAAGACTGTTGAATTATGGGCACAACAGATAGGTTGCTCGTATGAATGGCTAGACAAAGGAATAGGAGAGCCATTTAAGGATGTTGTTCCTGTGGCACAGCAACAGGATAAAGAGACGCAAACAGAGTCAGGTATTGTTGAAGAAGAGGGCCTGCGAATAACAACATCAATAGATAGAGATAAGCTACAGCAAGCATTTGAGACCACAGCCCAGGCATTGAAAGATCGTCATAAAATTATGAGACCAAAGCCTATGGCTGAATTTATTGTCATGCTTTATGAGGCTTTGATTGATAAAGAGACGCAACCTTTTGATTCACATCTATTAAATGCCGCAATTTATTTAGTGGAAAATGAACTGGAAATTCAACGTCGCACCATGTCGCCTGAGAAAAAAACACTATTGATTATAGCTATTTACACACTGTATAGTGATGATGCTTCTAATATGGAAGCAATACAACTTTCCGTTAAAAGTCTAGTAAGGAGTGCTGCTTAATATGCCCGATACCAATATCGTTAATTTCTTCAATAAAAATATAGAGGAACATAACCAACAACGTACATCTTTAAAAGTTGAACTACATGGGTGTAAAATAGAACTGGACGTTTATGGCAATGACTATAAAGGTGTCCAAGACGTTCTTGAAAAATGCTTAAAAACTGCTTCATTAACATTTAACTCAAGTGCAAAATAAAATCCAAAAAAATCGGCTTCACTCGAAATAACCCAAATTCAGTGCAAAAAAAAGGGCAAAGCCTTGATCCAGCTTTGCCCACTTCAAAAAATCCTCAAACCTTTACGCTATAATGCTTTCATCCCAGCCCATCCCACTTGTTCCCATCTCATCCCGCCAGACTTCTAGTGCAAAACAAGACAGTAACTCACACATGGCGACATACGCCATTTAGAAATTGTCTATAGCTGTGGTGATCTTCAAGCCCTCGTTCATGGCGACATACGTCATTTAGAAACAATTGGCAGAACGTTTAGCAAAATGGCTGGAGTTCATGACGGCATACGTCATTTAGAAGACAAAGAATGTGGGTATTAATTTTTATCACATGTTCATGACAGCATACGTCATTTAGAAGCCTGCATCTTTGGGTACAGAAGCCATTAAATTGTTCATGACGGCATACGTCATTTAGAAGAAAAGTATTCGGCCCAGTTGACATTGTAACTTGTTCATGACGGCATACGTCATTTAGAAAGTTCGGATTCTTGGCAAGGTTCTGTAAGTGACGTTCATGACGGCATACGTCATTTAGAAAGAATAAATCAGGCTGTATCTTCTTTTCTAATTGTTCATGACGGCATACGTCATTTAGAAAATGTCTCCATAAAGTTGATGCGCCAGCCAATGGTTCATGACGGCATACGTCATTTAGAAAAGGAAATGACCCTTTTGCCGCAGCGGGAGGTAGTTCATGACGGCATACGTCATTTAATAATTGGGTTTGAATTATTGCCAAAATCAAATTAGGTTAAGGATATCCATCTAGGATAATCCATAATTTTATCTAAATATTAAAAAAAGATCCTGTCTACTCCTCATTTGAGGAATAGACACAACAGTGCTTTTCTCTAACACTAATCATATTGTGAAGTGAGGAGAATATCATGAAATATAAAATGGCAGCTGCTGCGGTCTTGGGTACTTTATTATTGGGAGGTTGTGGTGGTTCAGATGATGTGATTGATAATATAAAGCAAGAAATTGATGATAAAAATAAACCAACTGAAACAACTACCGCCAATTGGGGCCTTGAAAAGACGGTCAATACAATTACACACTCTGCTTTAAGTACCTTTGTTAATTTTGGTTTTGTTGATGCATTGGTCTATGGTGCTGATGAGGCTGTAGAGGGTACGCCTTGTTCTCAAGGAAACTATGTAAAAACAAGTGATAAAATTACCTTTAATAATTGTAGGGGGTTATTTGATGATGATACTGCGGTTTCAGGTGTCATTAACCTTTCAACAAATCAATACCAATATGTAGACTTTAAAATCAGTTATGATGATGGAGAAAGCAGTTTAGTAAATGGTGCACTTAAAGTAACCAGCACGGCAAATGATACAAGCGGTACCATTGAAACCAACAACTTGAAAGTGGTTTCAACAGAAATTGACGATAATAAAAAATCAAGGACAGTGGAATATAATCTCAGCGCATTTAAAACCAGCTTCCAGGAGGAAGGAAGCAATGGGGCATATTCTTTAAGTTCTGAGGGTATATTTAAGGTTAAAGGCAGTGAGATTGGAGATTATTCAGCTAAATTCAATACCATCAATCCTTTTAGATATAAATCTAACGATGAAGACTCAGATGCCTACGATGGTCAGTTGAAAGTGGTTGATACAACCAATGACAAAAACTATTCAATCTTAATCGCAAATAATGATGCCAAAACTTTGATGTATCAAGCATCTAGTGATGGAAAACAAGTGATTAACAAGACCATTACTTGGGATGAAGTTTACGATTATTAATTTTATTTATCCCGTAATCTCATTATATAGTCATAACACTTTTAGCCGCATCTCCAGTGCGGCTTTTTTATAAATACTGGAATTTATAAGATTGGTATTCATAATAAAGGTAAATATGTAGGGATGGCCGATGATATTTTCATGATCTATACTTGTTCGATAAAACTGATGAGTCTTTTCTTATGCACGGTCTCTACCTGATTACCAATGATGATCCAATCCAATTATTACTAGAAAAACTACAGCTTGCATTGGCAACAGGACATATTGTCATTTTGCAGTATCGTCGTAAAAAAATCGCAAAAGCCGATCAGCCGCTTGAAGTGGAGCAGATTAAGATCCTGTGTGAAAAATATCAGGTTCCATTTGTGATTAATGATGATTTATCGCTGGCAGAACAATTTGGTCTAGGTGTTCATCTTGGACAATCAGATGGTGAAATCACCGATGCAATTCAACGTCTGCCTCAAGGTGTGATTATTGGCCGTACCTGCCTCAACTCATTGGAACTGGCTGAAAAAGCGATTGCCGAGGGTGCGAGCTATGTTGCTTTTGGAGCTATATATGTAACCTCAACCAAGCCAGAAGCGGGGAATGTTGGGATTGAAGTTATTCAACAGGCAAGACAAAAATTTGATGTACCGATTTGTGCCATTGGTGGCCTGACCGTTGAGAATTCCCAGATGGTGATTGATGCTGGGGCAAGCCTTTGTGCGGTGATTAGTGATATATTAGGACGGACAACAGCTGAAATTCCTGTCCGTGTAAATGCATGGGCAAAATTATTTGCATAATTTCTTTTATTCGTTTTACGGGAGCTGAGATGGTCTTCAGAACTTCATCGTTCCCCATGTTTTCGATTTAGGTTGAGCATTTTATGAGTTTATCTCCAAAGCAAGAACAGCTATTTAAACAGGCAAATAAACATATTCCAGGTGGGGTCAATTCACCTGTACGTGCATTTAACGGTGTTGGCGGTACGCCCGTCTTTATTGAAAAGGCGAAAGGTGCATACCTGTGGGATGTCGATGGCAAGCGTTATGTAGACTATGTCGGTTCATGGGGGCCGATGATTTTGGGTCATGCCCATCCTGATATTATCCAGGCGGTACAAACTGCGGCTGAGGATGGCTTAAGCTTTGGTGCACCAACGGTACATGAGACCACTTTGGCAGACATCATTTGCGAGATTATGCCAGCGATTGAATTAGTGCGTATGACCAGTTCAGGAACTGAAGCGACCATGACTGCGATTCGTCTGGCGCGTGGTTATACAGGTCGTGACAAGATTGTAAAATTTGAAGGTTGCTATCATGGCCATTCAGATTCGTTATTGGTCAAGGCAGGTTCAGGCTTATTGACCTTGGGCGAGGGTGAGCCGACTTCCAAAGGCGTGCCTGCCGATTTTGCCAAGCATACCTTAACGCTGCCGTATAACAATATTGAAGCTTTGAAAGAATGTTTTGCCAAGTTTGGTCATGAGATTGCTGGGGTAATTATTGAACCAGTAGCAGGCAACATGAATCTGGTCACACCAATTGACGGCTTTTTACAGGCCATTCGTGATGTCTGTGATGAATACAAATCCGTATTTATTATTGATGAAGTCATGACAGGTTTCCGTGTTGCTCTAGGTGGGGCACACACCCTGTATAATGTGAAGCCTGATCTGGTGACACTCGGTAAGATTATTGGTGCGGGTCTGCCTGTGGGCGCATTTGGTGGTAAACGCGAAATCATGGAGTGTATCGCACCTTTGGGTGGCGTCTATCAAGCGGGCACATTGTCAGGTAATCCATTGGCAATGCGTGCGGGGATTGCCATGTTCAAGCATTTACGTGAGCCAAACTTCTATACAGGACTGGCTGCACAGTTAGAAAAATTGCTTGCAGGATTACAGACTGCGGCAGATGAGGCAGGCATCCCATTCAAAACCCAGCAGGTGGGTGGTATGTTCGGCCTTTATTTTACTGATCAAGATGATATTACCAGTTTTGACTCCATGTTGGCCTGTGATGTTGAAGCATTTAAAAAATTCTTCCACGGTATGTTAAAGCGTGGTGTGTACCTTGCACCATCAGCTTTTGAGGCAGGTTTTATTTCTTCTGTCCATTCGGATCAGGATATTGCTGATACCATTCAGGCAGCGAAAGAAACGTTTGCAGAGCTGTAAGTGGTAAGCTAGAAAATACATCAAGGAGCTGTCATGCCAATCATTGAATTTAGAGGGTTGATTTTTGAGTGGCATGACACAAAATTTGAACTGGACTATAATAAAAGAGAGATTACACTTGAAGAAGCTGCGAGTGTATTTTTTGATGATTACATGATCACAAACGAAGATGTAGATGATTATGGTGAACAACGTTTTATCACTGTTGGAATGAGTAATAAATTTAGGATTTTGACGATTGTTTGGGTACAACGTGATGATGCTGCGAGAATTATTACCGCTTTTAAATCGTCACTTCATCAAAAGAGGAGTTACAACGATGCAAAAAGATATTGAATACTATAAAAATTTTAAAGTTACTAAAGAAAAAAGTGTTGAGCCTGCTTTTATTAAAAAGTTACGTGAACAAAAGCAGCAGGTTGCTTATAGTTCATTTGATATGGATGTTCTGACTTGGTTAAATGAACAAGATAAGGATACAAAAAAGCATCTCAATGAGGTTATACGCCATTTTATGGCAATAAAGGCTTAACTTTGCTTTAGCCATTATTTATTCTTGATTGTAAAGTGGTCAATATTTGTTTTTATTGATTATTTTTTTAGTGAAATGTGTTTGGATTATTTAGTGTCAATAATCTAAAGACATAATAAGTAGTAAATTGAAAATCATGTTAATGCGATAATGATAAAAAAATAAGCAATTTAGGTAAAATGTGATTGTAATTTTCTGGTAAGCTTTTTATGATTGCCCGCTTGTTTTCATCCAGTCGTTGGAAGGCTACCTTGAGTGATTTTCTAAGTGAACATTTGATTCATCGTGATGAAGATTTTATGGTCATCCATAAACCTGCAGGGTTGCTGACGGTGCCAGGGAAAACACCTGATTTACAAGATTGCTTGATCAATCGTTTATTAAAACTAGAACCAAAGACTTTACTCATTCATCGTTTAGACCGTGATACTTCGGGCATACTGGTATTTGGCCTTTCCAAATTTGGACAAAGCGCCATTTCCCGTCAATTTCAGGATCGTCAAACCGCAAAAATCTATCAGGCATTGGTTGCGGGCCATTTAGAGGGACAGGGCACAGTGGATATCCCTGTAATCTATGATCCAAGCCGCCCACCATTGCATATTGTGGATAAGTCCCATCACAAACCAGCATTAACAGAATGGCAGGCCATTGAACATTTCGACATTCAGGGACAAATGGTAACGCGGGTTAAACTCATCCCGATTACAGGGCGTTCCCATCAGCTTCGTGTGCATATGCAATATTTAGGTCATCCAATTCTTGGTGACACCTTATATGCCACGCCAGAACAGCAACAGCTTTATGACCGTTTGTGTTTACATGCAACGCAGTTAAGCTTTACTCACCCTAAGACAGGTGCACAGCTCAGTTTTGACTGTCCTGTACCGTTTTAGTTGCTAAAACTTTTTAAGAAATCATGATGTGATGCACGCTATTTGATGGCGCTTTGTGTCAAAATACATGGTTGAAAACTACATAAAATACCTTAAACCCTATCAGGGCTACGGAATACAATATGTAGGCTAACTTGAGATAAAGGTGGAAAAATTGCAGCAGTTTGCTATTGGTCAACGTTGGTTATCAGATACAGAAACAGAACTCGGTTTAGGCGTTCTTATTGATGTAGATGAACGTTCTATCAGCATTTTATTCCCCAAAAGTGATGAAACGCGTGTCTATGCACGCAACAATGCGCCTTTATCCCGTATCATCTTCAATGTGAATGATGAAGTTCAGGATCAGGAAGGCATCAAGTGGATTGTTGAATCCATCGAAGACCGTCATGGCGTGCTCCGTTACGATGTGGTTCGCACTTTGACAAATGGCGAACAGGAACGCAAGGCACTGAATGAAACCCGTATTGGTGCGCAAATCCAGCTATCAAAACCTTTAGAGCGCCTGTTGGCCAGTCAGGTTGATTATAAGGAATGGTATGACCTGCGTATTGAGGCCATGTTGTTGCAGGCTCAAATGCACACCAGCCCATTACGTGGTTTGCTCGGCGCACGTGTTGGCCTGATTCCACACCAACTTTATATCGCACATGAGGTGGGCAAGCGCTTTGCACCCCGTGTTCTTCTTGCGGATGAGGTTGGGCTTGGTAAAACCATTGAAGCGGGCCTGATTATCCACCAGCAACTAAAAACAGGACGTTCGGAACGTATCCTGATTTTGGTACCTGATTCATTGCAGTATCAATGGATGATTGAAATGCGTCGCCGTTTCAATCTGCAATTCTCCCTGTTTGACCTAACTCGTACCGCTTCGATTAAAGAGCATGATCCTGACTTGAATCCATTCCTGACTGAGCAATGCATTATTGCCAGTGTCGATTTGATGATTGACCATGAAGACCTGCGTGAACAGGCTTTGGAAGCAGGTTTTGACTTGCTAGTGGTTGATGAAGCCCATCATTTGATGTGGAGTGAGGAAGAGGGCGGCAATGACCGTTATGATCTGGTTGAAGAACTGGCAGAACAAACGGCGGGTGTGTTGCTCCTGACTGCAACCCCTGAACAGTTGGGTGTGGAAAGCCATTTTGCCCGTTTACGCCTGCTTGATCCGCAACGTTTTAGCAGCCTTGATCGTTTCCTTGATGAGGAAGAGCAATATCAACGAACAGCAAAAGTGGCTGAAGTGTTGATGTCTGATGAGGCACTGACTGAAGAGCATTTAGCTGCACTTGAGGGCTTATTGGGTCATCGGATTGATGATCAGCCTGAACAGCGGATGCGTGCCATTCATGAATTGTTGGATCGTCATGGTACAGGTCGTATCCTGTTCCGTAACACCCGTGAGGCGATTCAGGGCTTCCCTGGCCGTGATTGCCAGCCAGCACCACTACCAGCCCCAGAAGACTGGTCATTTGATGGCAAAATGCGTGAGCAGATGTGGCCAGAAGAGGGGCAGCTTGATGGCGCATGGATGGAAAATGATCCACGTGTGCCTTGGTTGATGGAAGTGCTGCGTAAAGAATTAAAACACAAAAAAGTGTTGTTGATCGCGCGTAGTGGGCCTGTGGTGGAGGCATTGGAAAATGTTCTACGGTTACATGCGGGCATTCGTACTGCGATGTTCCATGAGGGCATGAGCCTGCTTGAACGTGATCAGGCGGCGGCATATTTTGCTGAGGACAGCTATGGTGCGCAGATTCTTCTGTGTTCTGAAATTGGTTCAGAGGGGCGTAATTTCCAGTTTGCTAGTGACCTGATATTGTTTGACCTGCCTGCAAATCCTGATGTGCTGGAACAACGTATTGGCCGTCTGGACCGTATTGGTCAGGAAAACCGTATCCAGATTCATGTGCCATATTTGATCGGTACAGCGCAGGAGCGTATGTTCCGCTGGTATAACGAGGCACTGAATATTTTCAGTAATATTTCTCCAACAGCACAAACGCTGCAAGAGAACTTTATTGTTAAACTGAAAGACTGTCTATTGGCAGATCAAGGGCAAACCTTTGAAGACTTGCTTGAAGAAGTCAATGTACAGCGTCAGGCTCTGGAAGCTGAACTACACGCAGGTCGTGACCGTTTGCTTGAGTACAATTCTTGTCGTCCAGTTGTGGCGCAGGGCATTGTGCAGGCGCTTGAGGATTATGATGACAACACCACTTTACCAATGTTCGTAAAGCGTTTTATGTCATCAACCAATATTGACTTTGATGAGCAAAGCAATGGTACGGTCATCATCAAGCCAACCGACCAGATGCAGGTGCAGGGTTTAACTCTGGACGAAGAGGGCATGACTGCAACGTTCTATCGTGATCAGGCACAAATCCGTGAAGATGCACAATATCTGACACTGGAGCATCCATTTATTGAAAGTGTCATGGAAATGATCCGTACACAGTCATTTGGCAGTACCAATGTGGCTTTGCTGAAATCGAATGCATTAAAGCAAGGTTCGGTGTTACTGGAAGTGTGGTTTAAGGTTGATGTGGTTGCGCCGAAGGCATTGAACTTGCCATCAAGCCTGCCAAAACAGTTGATTCGTGTGTTGCTGAGTGAAAATGGTCAGGATTTGTCTGCCAAGATTGATCCAAGCATTTTACGTCCATATTTGCATCATCTGGATGGTAATAGCTGTCGCCAAGTGGTGAAAGCCCGTCGTGATGTGATTGAAACCCGCTATGCGCAAGCTTTGGAGATTGCCAAAACCTCATTGCCTGAATTAATTGAGCAAGCGAAAGGACATTATGGTCACAAGTGGCAATATGAAATTGACCGTTTAACTTATCTCAAGCAATTTAATCCAAGCATCCGTCAGGATGAAATTGAGCGTTTACAGAAATTCCAACAGGAAGGCTTGGGTTTACTGGATAGTCTTTCTGTTACCCCAGAAGCGATTCAGGTGTTGGTGGTGGTCAAACCTTAAATCATCACCATGCAATAAAAAACGAGGATCATTTGACCCTCGTTTTTTATTGCTGAACAGAAATTACTTTTGTTCAATATTGGCTTCAAGGAACCATAAATATTGATCCAGATCTTCCAAGGCAGCATGGATAATATCTTCAGAAATTGGGTCCTGAATCTCATCAATCGTGTCACGTAAATGATTTGCCACCACGCCATAACGATCGGCAAGTTCTTTCAAATGATCCTGTACCGCATGAATTTCCACAGGATACGGTTTTAAATGTGATGTTTGCGATACCGTTTGGGTCGTTCCCAGTGCCGTACCGCCAATTTGTACAGCACGTTCAGCCACATTGTCCAGATGGGTGATCAATGAGGTGCGGAACATATCCAGCATTTCATGTACGGCAATAAAGTTGCTACCGCGCATATTCCAGTGCGCCTGCTTGGTGAGCAATGATAAATCAATAAGATTTGCAAGTATTTGATTTAATATTTTGACCGTTGCTTCTTTGATGGAATCATCTAAATTATTACGTGTATAAACTTTTAAAGCTTTCGCTGCTGAAGAATTCATAGTTACCTCATTCAATTTTAATAAGAATGAAAATGGATCAAAACCATTTATTTCGATAAATATTTTACGCCGCTAAATACGCCTGAATGTTTCGATTTTGGCTGCTTTTGTATCAGTTTGAATACTGTGCTGAATATAAAGAGGGGAATATGGGAAGAAATGTAAGTGGGTTGATTGGGTGTGGTACAAGTAAGGGCTGCACCACACGGAAACATAAAACTAGAGCGGTTCTTCTGTTAAGTGACGGGCACCTGTCAAGATCATACGGATCATGAGCATGGTTTGTTCTGCGACTTCAATCCGTTGTTCAGCAGACAGGTCAATCACTTTCGCACCCATGTTAAACACCAGTTGGGTGATGGCCTTGGCGGCAATATCCGCATGTGGCATGTGACTGTTATTGTTGATCTGTTCCAGGCGAATCAGGTCTTCGTGCAACTCTTGCTGGAAGAAGGAAAGCTGGCGGTCTACCGCCTCTTTATAGGAAGTTGAACCTGTATAGCTTTCACGTAACAACAAGCCCAAATAACCTTCATCTGCATCCAGAAGTTGAATAAAAACTTCGACTGAACTGCGGATAATACTATGTTGCAATACTGCCTGTAGGCGTGCTTCACGAATGATTTTACGCAGTACCAAGCCTGCCCGATCAATCAGGGCGATTGCGAGTTCATCAATGTCCCTAAAATGACGATAAAAACTATTGGGTGCAATGCCTGCCTCACGCGCGATTTCCCTTAAACTCAGGGAAGAGATGCTCTTTTGTGGGCCAATCAGGTTCAGGGTGGCTTGAAATAACTCTTCTTTGGTAATGGTGGCTTTTCGGCCAACCGAACGTACAGGAGATTTTATGGGAATAAGATCCTGTTCATCTGTTGCGGGTTTGGGACTGGGTGGTAAAACAGAAGAATGAACCATCATTTTCAAAACATAAATAAGCTGCTTGGGATTATAACGATTGTCGATGGGCTTGTGAAATGTAAATCAATCGGGGTTGCTTTCCACTGTGGGAAACAGGGAAAGCCCCATGTCCGCAAGACACTGACCTTGACTGCACGCCTTTCCTCTTATGGTAAACATTTTGTAAAAAATCCTGTTTACAATTCTTTTTGAATAAATATACAAGTGTATATACAAATAAATATACATATGTATAATAATTAAGAAAACAACTAGAGTAACTGCGCATGCAAGCAATCGAAAAGAGGGCTTCCCTGTTTAACTCAATGGCTCAAAGTGTCATGAACAGCCATGATGCCAATTTTTGGTTACAGAAAATCAACCCTTTATGGTCAATTAATCAGCCTCTTGCCAAAGTCGTAAAAAAACAAATTGTGGCAAAAGATATGGTGAGCCTTATTTTGCAATGTAACCGCCATGTGCAACGTGGTGTTGCAGGCCAGCATCATCCTGTGACGGTGGAAATTGCAGGTCGTCATTATGAAAGAACCTATAGCCTGATGCAGGTCGATGCAGACCATCTCTGCCTAACGGTGAAAAAAGTTGATCAAGGTCTGGTCAGTTCTTGGTTGGTTGATCAAAGTCAAACAGGTGATATTCTGCGTTTGGGACAGCCTTATGGTGAAATGCAGCAGCAGGTTCAAACACCAAAGCTATTGTTACTTGCAGCAGGTAGTGGCATTACGCCAATGCTGAGCTTGATTGAGGCTTTCTGTCAGTCCAGACAGCTTAAAGCCATATCTGTGCAATTGATGTACTGGGTGAGAACGCATGAAGATGTGGCTTATGCTGAGTACCTAAAAGAAGTCGCTGAAAACTTTTCGAATTTCACTTATCAGATTTTTTATACGCAGGAACAGGATCAACGCTTAAACCAGCCTCACGTTGATCAACTTAAATCTTTAAATGAAACCACAGTTTATGCCTGCGGCCCATCAGGTTTTGCAGCAACTGCGGAAACATTGTTTAAGCATGCCGCCTCAATCCAGACCGAGGCCTTTAGCCTAAGCCAGTTTGATATAGATTCAACTGATACGGGTTTTATCAATGTCACATTGACACAATCCAACAAGACCATTGCCATTCCAAAAGGTCAGTCGATTCTAAGCAGTCTGGAACATCAGGGGATCAAGCCGAAGCATGGTTGCCGTATGGGAATCTGTAATAAATGTGCCTGTAGCAAAGCACAAGGTTCGACCAAAAATCTATTGAATGGTTCAGCAAACCATGAGCCAAGCCAGTTACTCAAGATTTGCGTAAATTCAGCTCAATCTGATCTTGTGATTGATCTATAAGCGAGAATGACAATATGAATATGCCTGTAAAATATCAATTTTTTCAAAATCCTAAAAATCGTAATTTAACTGAAGCCGAACTGGCTGCTTTTGCCAGGGAACTGGATCAAATCAAGCAGGAGGTGCTGGACGATTTGGGCGAAAAAGATGCCAAATACATTCGCCGTGTTTATTCGTCAATCCGCTATAGTAGCTTTCTAGGTCGTGCCTTACTGTTTGCTGGATGGTTTCCGCCTGCATGGCTATTGGGAACAGGATTATTAGGCTTTGCCAAAATCATGGAAAATATGGAATTGGGCCATAATGTCATGCATGGGCAGTATGACTGGATGAATGACCCTAAATTTAACGGTCAAACCTATGAGTGGGATACGGTTGGCACATCGGATAACTGGCGACAAACCCATAACTATAAGCACCATACCTATACCAATGTTAAAGGCATGGATGATGATGTTGGTTATGGCGTATTTCGCCTGTTTCCTGAACAACGCTGGACCAGGTTTTCGGTCATACAACCGCTATACATTTTGCCATTTAGCCTATTGTTTCAATGGGGGGTCGCCATCCAGAATCTGGAGCTGGGCAAGGTGGTGTATAAGCGTAAAACGATGGCAGAGTTTAAGCAGGAGTGGAATCCTGTACAGAAGAAAATCGCCAAGCAACTGTTTAAGGATTATGTATTTTTCCCATTGATTGCAGGGCCATCAGCCATTCCTGTGTTTACAGGAAATCTTGTTGCCAATGGCATCCGTAATATCTGGACATTCAGCATTATTTTCTGTGGTCACTTTACCAAAGATGCAGAAGTATTCCCTAAAACAGTGCTGCAAGATGAAAGTCGTGGGCATTGGTACATGCGCCAGATTCGTGGTTCATCCAATTTAACGGGGTCCGAGGCATTCCATATTCTGACAGGGCATCTCAGCCATCAGATTGAGCATCATTTGTTCCCAGATATTCCTGCACGCCGTTATCGCCAAATTGCACCGAAAGTACAGGCCGTGTGTGAAAAGTATGGTCTAAACTACAATAATGCGAGTTTTGTAAAACAGTTTGGTGAAGTGGTCGGACGTATTTTTAAATATGCGCTGCCTTTTAAAAAGTAAGCTTTAAAGTAAGATAAAAGCCCTGAATAGATTGGATTCAGGGCTTTTTTATTTTTACTTCTTCTTTTTCGAAATCCACATGGTGATGGTTGCACGGAAAACTTTATCATTGTGCTGATCTAATATATCGACATTAACCAGATACTCGCCTGCCTTTTCCCAATCATAATGACTGTCCACTGGTGTGGCGATTGCGACCAGATCAGTTTCCGCTTTCTTTAAATATTCAACAGTCATGCCTTTGGGAATCCAGCGATGGCTAGAGGGAACCGTGACTTCAGTCATGGTGCCGCCTGCCAGTTCAGCCATATTGCACATCGCAATCGCATGAACCGTACCAATATGATTCAGTACAGCACGTTTTTTCCTGATTGAGATTTTACAGGAATTGGGTTTTAGCTCCTCAAATAAGGGCGAAATGCTGCCGAAATAAGGGGCTTTTAGGCACAGCATACGTGTGAATGTCCATTTGCCAGCAGGTAAGGCAGAGACTTTATTCCATAACTCTAAAGTTGAAGCCATTTTAAGATTTCCATTAACAGAATTAAATTCTTTTACAGAATATAATTCTGTTTGCAGGTTGTGGTCAAGTCATACACAATAGTTCCGACCATTGATAAATCTGATTGAACTATGCAGGCAGCTCAGCAATTATTGGAACGTTTATACCCACAACGTAGATCATTACTAAAACGACAGATCTTATTGGATGCATTGTCCTGCTTTCTGGAATATGGTCTGGAGACAACCAGCATTGAAATGATTCGGGAAAAATCGGGGAGTAGCGTGGGGGCGATTTACCATCATTTTAACAATAAGGATGGAATCATTGCTGCGCTGGTTTTTGCCGCGCTGGATGATCAGGCACAATTACGGGAGCAGTATTTACAGGAGACACAATCTTTACAAGAGTTTTTGTATGCCTTGATCTATGCTTATGCCGATTGGGTGTCTGAGCAGCCAAAGTTTGCCCAGTTCCTGGTGCTCGCCCATTTTAGTGTGATGCAGGGTGAGTACCGACAGACATTGAATGAAAAGAATAAAGCAAGAAATCAAAAAATAGTCAGCCATATTTCAAGCTATGCCGATGCCGCCTTATTAAAATCAGTTCCAGCAGAACTCATGATGTCACTGGTGATTGGGGCAACTGAAAGTTATTGTCGGGCCTGGTTATCTGGCAAAGTGGACACCACACCTAAAGTCTATCGGGATATGCTGGCAAAAGCAGCCTGGGATTCCTTGCAGAATTTAGGTGTAAATTGATACAGAAAAAGGCATATTGCATGCCTTTTCCTGATTCTGGATATTTATTTAAACTGAATCGATCCATTGGCGCTAACCGTGATTTTTGATTCACCCGCCGCCATGTCCTGCGCAGCTGCAGCTTCCGCCATTGCAAATTTTGCCATGCCACCACGCATCATCGGTTGTGGGAAGTAGTTGCTGGTATTCAGGTTTAAACTGACCAGATTATATTGGGTTTTATTCCATGCCTGCGTAATTGCTTGTGCACGTTGCTGGAAGTTTTTAGAGGCCTCAATCATTAACTCATTTTCAACTTTCTTACGCTGTTCATCTGACACGGTGAAATTGATGGATTGGGTCTGGAAGCTTTGCTGCAACTCGCTAATCAACTGGCTTGCCGCTTTAAAGTCCTTACTTTCAAGCTGAATTTCAGCACGGGCACGCCATTCCTTTAACTTGCTACTGTCATTGTCATAAACAGGGTAGGTACTTTGCGCACCTGTTTCGACTTTAACTTGTGAATATTTACGCGAAATCGCCTGTGCCTGATTCATCAGTTGATTAATCTGGTTGGAAAGCTCAGCGGGCTGCTTATGGCTTTTCTCAATATAGAGAACTGCACGCATTTCATCATTGGCCACCTGACGTGACGCATCGGCCTGAATATTGACAATATTGTAGTTCAGGTTCTCGGTGTCATGGGCAAAAAGGGAGGGGCTAAGGGCCGCGCCGACCATCATGGTAACAAGTGCTAAAGTACGCATAAAATTTTCCTGAAAATGAGGATTAAAAAATTATTTTTCACAGCTTTGATCTTAAAAAGAAGTGATGGGAAACTTCTGCATATTTTGTGGTGTCTTTGTAATGGATTAAGGAGGTTTTGCAACAGAAAAATAAACCAAAAAATGATTAAAAATAGTGGATTAGGTAAAAGTGTTTGACCATTTATCTAAAATACAAACTGCAAATAAAAAAAGCATACTTTCTTTCACTTGTCACATAGTATGATGATAATTCATCATAGTTATTGGAAAGAAGTATTTTTTCAATAAGATTAGATGAATGTCGGGCATAAAAAGTGTTTATTTTCTTTGAAAATTAGGTATCATCTCGCACCTAGTTGAAAGATATAAAACATTGTGTCTGCACTAGATTCTAAAAAGCACCGAGTCAAACGACCGCAAGTCACCAGACTTATTTCTTTTACCCATATCAGAGATGGTAATTCGATATGAGCGTTACTTCCGTAAACCCTGCCGCTGATGCAACCAACGAATATTATTTGACTCGCCAAAGTCAGATGGAATCGAATGTTCGTAGTTATCCACGTAAATTACCGTTAGCGATAGCGAAAGCACAAGGCTGCTGGGTTACTGATGTTGAAGGTACACAGTACCTCGATTGTTTAGCTGGGGCAGGGACATTGGCTTTAGGTCATAATCATCCTGCGGTGATTCAAAGTATTCAGGACACATTGGCAAGTGGTTTGCCATTGCATACTTTAGACTTAACGACTCCTTTAAAAGATGCGTTTACTGAGGCGCTTTTGGCTTATTTGCCAGGCGGTAAAGAAGAATATTGCCTACAGTTCTGTGGTCCATCTGGTGCAGATGCAACTGAGGCAGCCATCAAACTGGCAAAAACCTATACAGGTCGTAGCTCAGTGATCAGTTTCTCTGGTGGTTACCATGGGATGACACATGGTTCACTGGCAATGACAGGTAACCTGTCTGCGAAGAATGCGGTAAATGGCTTAATGCCAGGCGTACAGTTTATGCCATATCCGCATGAATACCGTTGTCCACTGGGTCTGGGTGGTGAGGCAGGTGTAGATGCCTTAACCTACTTCTTCGAAAACTTTATCGAAGATGTTGAAAGTGGTGTGACCAAACCAGCTGCTGTTATTCTTGAAGCGATTCAGGGTGAAGGTGGTGTGGTGACTGCACCAGTAAAATGGTTGCAAAAAATCCGTGAAGTGACTGAAAAGCACAACATCGTTTTAATTCTGGACGAAGTCCAGGCTGGTTTTGCACGTTCAGGTAAAATGTTTGCCTTTGAACATGCTGGAATCGAGCCAGATGTTGTGGTGATGTCTAAAGCGGTGGGTGGTGGTTTACCACTTGCTGTATTGGGTATTAAGCGTAAGTTCGATGCCTGGCAACCAGCAGGTCACACGGGTACGTTCCGTGGTAACCAGTTGGCAATGGGTACTGGTTTGGTGGTGTTAAAAACCATTACTGAACAGAATCTTGCTCAAAATGCGCAACAGCGTGGTGATTTCCTACAGGCTGAGTTCAAGAAACTGGCACAGGAATTCCCATGTATCGGCAATGTGCGTGGTCGTGGCCTGATGATCGGTGTTGAGATCGTTGATGAACGCAAACCAGCAGACCATATGGGTTCTCTGCCAGCGGATGCGCAATTGGCAGCTGCGATTCAAACGGCTTGTTTCAACAACAAGTTACTGCTTGAGAAAGGTGGTCGTAACGGTACGGTGATCCGTTTACTTTGCCCATTGATCATCAATCAGGATGAATGTGTTGAAGTTATTGCACGCTTCAAGAAAGCGGTTGCTGAAGCATTGAAAGCGGTACGAGGCTAATTCATGGTTGATTTTGCAGAACATCGTAAAGCGTTACTCTGCAATGATGCACAATCCATTGCTGACTATCAGGCAGCAATGGGCGAAGCGGTTAAGGCCGTTTCAGCATGGTTGCAAAATGACAAAATGTACACAGGTGGAAGCATTAAGGACTTGCGTGCCGCAATTTCCTTTCATCCATCAAAAGAAGGTTTGGGTGTACAGCAATCATTACAACGTATGGTTGAGCTTTTTCTCAATAAAAGCCTGAAAGTACATCATCCACACTCACTTGCACATTTGCATTGCCCAACCATGGTGATGAGCCAAATTGCGGAAGTGTTAATCAATGCAACGAACCAATCTATGGATTCATGGGATCAAAGCCCAGCGGGTTCATTGATGGAAGTTCAGCTTATTGATTGGCTACGCCAAAAAGTGGGCTATGGCGCAGGTCAAGCAGGTGTATTCACTTCAGGTGGAACACAATCAAACCTGATGGGTGTGTTACTGGCGCGTGACTGGTGCATCTCGAAAAACTGGCAAGACGAAAACGGCAAGCCGTGGTCGGTTCAGCGTGATGGGATCCCAGCGGAAGCAATGAAAAACGTCAAAGTCATCTGTTCTGAAAATGCACATTTCTCTGTGCAAAAGAACATGGCAATGATGGGGATGGGTTTCCAGTCTGTTGTCACTGTTCCTGTGAATGAAAATGCACAGATGGATGTGGATGCGCTAGAAAAAACTATGGCGCATCTTCAGGCTGAAGGCAAAATCGTAGCATGTGTGGTAGCGACAGCAGGTACAACCGATGCGGGTGCGATTGATCCGCTCAAGAAAATCCGTGAAATTACCACCAAGTATGGTTCATGGATGCATATTGATGCGGCTTGGGGTGGTGCACTGATTCTTTCCAATGACCATCGTGCAATGTTAGATGGTATTGAATTATCAGATTCCATTACGCTTGACTTCCATAAGCATTATTTCCAAAGCATTAGCTGTGGCGCTTTCCTGTTGAAAGACGAAGCCAACTATCGCTTTATGCATTATGAAGCAGAGTACTTAAACTCTGCCTATGATGAAGAACATGGTGTACCTAACCTTGTGTCTAAGTCATTACAAACGACCCGTCGTTTTGATGCATTGAAATTATGGATGACGGTTGAGGCATTGGGCGAAGAGCTTTATGGTTCAATGATTGATCATGGTGTGAAATTAACACGTGAAGTTGCTGACTATATCAAGGCAACTGATGGTCTTGAGTTATTGGTTGAGCCACAATTTGCTTCTGTATTGTTCCGTGTGGTGCCAGAAAGTTATCCTGCTGAATTTATCGATAGCTTGAACCAAAACGTGGCAGATGAATTGTTTGCGCGTGGTGAAGCGAATATTGGTGTAACCAAAGTGGGTAATGTTCAATCATTGAAGATGACCACTTTAAGCCCAGTTGCAACGCTTGAAAACGTTCAAAACTTGCTTGCACTTGTGTTGGCAGAGGCTGATCGTATTAAGGATTCGATTGCAGATGGTACCTATACACCGCCGATTGATTAATCCTCTTTATGTATGAAGAAAAGATCGCTTAGGCGGTCTTTTTTTATATTCGATCTGTAATGGGTTGTTTTTAATCGTTTTGATATAAATCATTAGACACAAGGTGATTATAAAATTGTAGGTGATGGATTAAAAAATAGTCAATAAAACTCTTGTCTGGCTTACAATCATTAACATCATAAAAGCGTCATAAAGTTGTCACCTAATTGTCATATTATCTGCTCAAAATGCAATTAACCAAAGTACAACACTTCAAGTAACAAGCGTTGTAAATTAAATTGCATAAATGAGAGAACACATAATGCGCTTAAATCCACGTCATATCGCAATTGCATTCGCTATATCTGGGGCAACTGTAGCAACGGCTGCAAATGCAGCTCGTGACACCATCCAGATTGCTGGTTCATCAACTGTATTGCCGTTTGCAAGTATTGTTGCTGAAGAGTTTGGTAATACTTTCCCACAATTCAAGGCACCTGTTGTCGGTTCAGGCGGTACAGGCGGTGGCTTGAAACAATTCTGTCAAGGTGTGGGTGACAACACCATCGACATCGCCAATGCTTCACGTAAAATCAAGGATACTGAACTTGATGCGTGTAAAAAAGCTGGTGTAAATCAGGTGCAGGAAATCAAGGTTGGTTATGACGGGATTGTTTTCGCGTCAAACGTAAAAAAAGCGGCGTATAAATTAAAACCTGTGCACGTGTTTACTGCACTTGCGGCACAACTTCCATCAAATGGTAAATTGGTTCCAAACCCATACACAACATGGAACCAGATTGACCCATCATTACCGAATGAGGCAATCACTTTGGTGATTCCTGCATCTAACCATGGTACACGTGAAGTGTTCCAGGAAAAAATGATTGATGCAGGTTGTGAATCATTTGATTACTTCAAGAACCTTGATAAAGACGAACAGAAGAAAGCATGTTCAAGCTTCCGTAAAGATGGAAAAGTCATTGAAGTGGCAGGTGATTATACTGAAACATTGGCTCGCTTGAAAACCTCGCCAAATGCGGTTGGCGTGTTTGGTCTGGGCTTCTATGACTCAAACCGTGACAAGTTGCGTGTAGCGACTGTAAATGGTGTAACGCCATCAGAAAAAACCGTGCTGGACGGTAGCTACCTTGTTTCTCGTCCATTGTTCTTCTACGTGAAAGGCGAACACTTAAAATCAATCAAAGGTTTAGCTCAGTATCCAGAGTTTTTCCTTAACAAGAAAATTTCTGGTAAAGGTTCTAAACTGGAAAAAGCTGGCCTGATTCCTTTAAGCGACAAAGAGCGTGCGAAAATTCTGGCTGATTTTAAAGCTGGCAAATCAGTAAAATAATATTGTGAAAAGGGAGGCTGGTGAAACTTGTGATCATCAGCCTTTTTATCTAGCTAGGTTTTTTCAAATCATGAAAATTGAGAAAACAGTGGAGATTACATGAATCTGCTACTTATCGGTGTGTTATTGGCCCTTGTGGCAATCGCATATCAAATTGGGCTGAGCAAAAGCCGTAATCTGGCAGGTAAGGGAAGTAACTCGGCAACACTCCATTCTCGTCCAGTGTATTATGGGGCGTTGGTGGCTTTGTGGTGTGGTGTTCCTGCTTTTTTAATTTTGATCATTTGGAACTTGGTTGAGCCAAGTGTGCTACAGCATATTATCTTTAATAATATTCCAGCCTCTGCCAGTGCAACGATGGATGCGGCAGGGCGTGATGTGTTGATTGACCGTGTGCAGGCAATTGCATCGGGTTTTGGGGTAACCGATCAACCAGCAGCTTATGAAGTTGCAGCAGCACAACAGCTTTCAAAATTCCAGACCATTGGTTCCTTTGCAAAACTGGCGGTTGTGATCAGCGCGGCTTTGGCAGGTCTGGTATGGGCAAAACGTCATGTGACCCAGCAATACCGTGCCCGTAATACCGTTGAGAAAGCAATTAATGTTGGCTTGATCCTGTGTTCAGGTGTCGCGATTCTGACCACAATTGGTATTGTGCTCTCGATGCTGAAAGAAGCTTTGCACTTTTTCCATTTTGTGAGTCCAGTGGATTTCTTTTTCGGAACAGAGTGGAACCCTGGTTTTAGTACCACAGGAAATGCAGAGGGAAGCTACGGCATTTTACCGTTGCTTTGGGGCACTTTAATGGTGAGTGGTATTGCATTGCTGGTTGCTGTACCGATTGGTTTGCTGATAGCAATTTATCTGGCTGAATATGCATCACAACGCCTACGTTCCTGGGCCAAGCCAACCATTGAAGTATTGGCGGGTATTCCAACCATTGTTTATGGTGTATTTGCCTTGATGATCATTGGACCATTTTTCAAGATGGTCGGTGAGAGTGTGGGGATTGATATCAATGCGACCAGTGCCTTAACGGCAGGTTTTGTGATGGGAATCATGATCATCCCATTCGTTTCATCACTTTCAGATGACATCATTACCCAGGTTCCGCGTGCCTTGCGTGATGGTTCTTTGGGGTTGGGCGCAACCAAGTCGGAAACCATCCGTCAGGTGGTACTGCCAGCCGCATTGCCAGGGATTACAGGTGCTTTCCTGCTTGCGGTGTCCCGTGCGGTGGGTGAAACCATGATTGTGGTGCTGGCCGCAGGGAACAGTCCATTGCTGCATGCCAATCCATTTGAAGCCGTTTCAACCGTTACTGTGACCATTGTGAAACAGTTAACCAGTGATACTGATTTTGCCAGTCCACAGGCATTGGTGGCATTTGCCCTTGGTTTAACCTTGTTTGTGATCACTTTGGGTTTAAACATTATTGCACTGTACATCGTGCGCAAATATCGTGAGCAATACGAATGAGTTCATCAAATACATCTCCTCTGGATCAGAACGTATTTGATCCACAAGTGGCTGCTGAACAACGTGAACAGCGCAAAAGAAAAATCCAAAGTTCTTTGGCAAAGCGTCATCGTAAAGAGAAAGCGTTCCGTTTTGCTGGCTTCTCGGCAGTGGTGATTGGCCTTGCATTTGTTGCCTTGCTGTTTGGTAGTATTCTGGCAAAAGGTCTGCCATCTTTCTGGCAAAGCAGCATGACTGTTCCAGTTTATTTTGACCCAGCCATTATTAATGTTGGTGCAAAACCAAAGCAGACGGCAGGTGAAACCCCCGCGCACTTTGAAGAGCGTATGGTGGCCTGGCAAACTGAAATGGGTATGGTGGACTGGGATGCCTTGATCGTGAATGGCATCGTGTCCAAAGATAAATCGCTTGAAGATCAGCGTGATTATTTAAATGGTTTGTACACCAGTTCTGAGGCCTATCGTTTACGTGACATGGTGTTGGCAAATCCAGCCCTGATTGGAAGTAAGCAGGAGATTAAGTTCCTGGCCGATGCCAATGTGGATGTCTGGCTGGCTGGAAATATTGATCGTAACTTGCCTGATGACCAGCAACAGCTTGATCCAGAAGTGCGCCAGCTTGCAGATAAGTTAAAGGCAGAGGGGATTATTGCCAATACGTTCAATACCAATCTGTTCTTTAGCCCAGATTCACGCAGTTCACCTGCGACCAGTGGTTTGGCTGGGGCATTCATGGGTTCATTGTTCATGATGCTGATAGTCATCATCATCTCGATTCCAATTGGGGTGGCGAGTGCAATCTATCTTGAAGAGTTCGCGCCAAAGAACATGATGACCGACATCATTGAAGTGAACATCAACAACCTGGCAGCAGTTCCATCGATTGTGTTTGGTCTGCTGGGTGCGGCAATCTTTATTGGCTGGATGCAGTTGCCTTTATCTGCACCGTTGGTGGGTGGTTTGGTACTGAGTCTTATGACCTTGCCTACCGTGATTATTACCACGCGCGCCTCATTAAAAGCGGTGCCACCATCGATTCGTCAGGCCGCTCTGGGTCTGGGCGCATCAAAAGTTCAAACCGTTTTTCATCATGTATTGCCACTTGCATTGCCAGGGATTATGACTGGCGCAATCATTGGGATTGCACATGCGTTGGGCGAAACAGCACCATTATTGTTGATTGGTATGAGTGCTTTTGTTGCCAGCGTTCCGACCACACCATTGGATCAGGCAACCGCATTGCCAGTACAGGTGTATTTATGGCAGGGTAATGAGTTGCGCAACTTCTTTGAAGGGCGTACCGCAGCAGCGATTATTGTGTTGCTTGCCCTCATGATTGGTTTAAACAGCCTTGCAATCTGGCTCCGTAAGAAATTTGAAGTGCGTTGGTAATTGAGGAGAGTACAATGAATACGATTGATATTATGAACGCCGTAGAAAAGGATAAATCAGTGAATCCACAACAAACAGAATTTACGTCATCTGAAGCGCAAGTTCAGCAATCAAGTACTGCATTTGTCTCTCAGTTTGAAACGGCTTCTTCAGGTAAAAAGCCAAAAAACAGTGAAGTGAAAATCAGTACCAAGGATGTTCATGTTTATTATGGTGAAACTGAAGCGATCAAAGGCATTGACCTGGATATTTACCAAAATGAAGTGATTGCGTTTATTGGTCCATCGGGTTGTGGTAAATCAACATTCCTGCGTACCTTAAACCGTATGAACGACACCATTGATAGCTGTCGTGTGACAGGTAAGGTGACACTGGATAATCAGGACATCTATGATCCTAACCTTGACGTGGTATTGCTGCGTGCACAAGTAGGGATGGTGTTCCAGAAGCCAAACCCATTTCCAAAATCAATTTTTGACAATGTTGCCTATGGCCCGAAATTGCATGGCTTGGCACGTGACAAATATGATCTGGAAGAAATTGTTGAAAACAGTCTGCGTAAAGCAGGTCTGTGGGATGAGGTGAAAGACCGATTAAGCCAGCCAGGAACAGGTTTGTCTGGCGGCCAGCAACAGCGTTTATGTATTGCGCGTACCATTGCGGTCAGCCCAGAAGTGATCCTGATGGATGAACCTTGTTCAGCATTGGACCCGATTGCGACGGCGAAGATTGAAGAACTGATTTCTGAACTGTCTGAGCAATATACCATTGCAATCGTGACCCACTCAATGCAACAGGCGGCGCGTGTGTCTGACCGTACCGCATACTTCCATTTGGGTGACCTGATTGAAGTCAACTCGACTGAAAAAGTGTTTACCCAGCCTGATCATCAATTGACAGAAGCTTATATTACAGGCCGTTTTGGTTGATTCTATACTGCATATATCAAAGGGCCTACGGGCTCTTTTTTTATGATACAGATGAAAATGAATCTATTTTGCAAAAACGCTATTGAATTTTTATTGAACAGACCACATCTTAGAGGCATAAAGACGAACTCAAGAGCACTTACTTTATGTTATTCCATTTACCTAAATTTCCTGCTGAAATTCGTATTAGCCATTTAAATGCGCGTGTGAATGAACAAAGAAAAAAAATTGCGCAAACAACAGCATCCCGTTTGGAATTATTACAACTGGTTCAGCAGCTTGCCAAAGAAGCCAAGATTCGTAAGAAAAATGACCAGAAAATCTTTGTTTTAGACTTTAAGGGTGATATTCAGGCCTCTGCGGTCGATACCCTGCGTGAAGAGATTACCCTGATTCTGGCAACCGCCAAAGCTGGACATGACCGTGTGATTGTGCGTCTGGAAAGTCCAGGTGGAATGGTGCATGGCTATGGTTTGGCTGCGGCTCAATTGGTTCGTTTACGTGATGCGGGTTTTCATGTGACGATTTGTGTTGATAAGGTTGCTGCCAGTGGCGGTTACATGATGGCATGTATTGCCAATGAAATTGTTTCAGCACCGTTTGCCGTGGTGGGTTCAATTGGCGTGGTTGCACAGGTACCGAACTTTAACCGTTTATTGAAACAGCATAATGTGGACTTTGAACTGTACACCGCTGGTCAATATAAACGCACCGTAACCATGTTTGGTGAAAATACTGCTGAGGGTAAGGCCAAGTTTGAAGAGGAATTGCAGCAGACACACGTGCTGTTTAAGCACTTTATTGAAAAATACCGCCCACAACTCAACGTTGAAAAGGTTGCAACAGGTGAGCACTGGTATGGTGAAGATGCACGTGAATTAAATCTGGTGGATAAATTACAGACCTCGGATGAATATTTACTGAGTCTTTTGTCACAACATGATGTCTATGTGATCAATACCCGCAAACGCCCTACATTTGGTGAAAAACTGGGTTTGCAGGCGGCACAAATGGCTGAGACCCTGATTCCAACGGTGATGGGTAAAATCGCTGATGGCCTCGCCAAGGCAAACAGTACGTTGGTTCAGATGCGTGACCCTAAGTTTTAATCAATTTGTCCTGATCAAAGAAAAGCACCTGTTTAAGGTGCTTTTCTTTTGTTTCCACTTAAATAGATCAGCCCTGTAATGATGGCCCCAATAGTTGCCAGCAACATATCCTTATGTGCATCCCACATATCTCCCTGCTGTCCATTATAGTTTTCCGCATCTTCAGGCGATAAACCAATGGATAGTCCCCATTCGAGCAACTCATAAACCATACTGGAAGCCATCACAAACTGGATCACCAGCAGGAATAATGTCAGTGGTTTTGCTGTGGGAAACCAGACCTGAAAACAACGGAGAAAAAATGGGTAAAGCAATAATCCATAAGCAAAATGCACCAGTCGATCATACATGTTGCGAGACCAGCCCATAACTTGATTCAGGTCAAAATGAAACAGGGACTTTAACCAGTCATTGTAGGGTACATAGGAATAGAGATAATGGGCCGCAACAATATGGATGAATAGAAAAAGCAGATATAAACAAAAACTGGAAAAACAGATGCCTATTTTTTTCATGCTGATGATCAGCACAACCAGCATAAACACGGTGCCCACCTGATGCAGTAAATAAGACTCAAACTCAAGTGGCTGGATGCTGGCAATTCCTACGGCAAGGGCGATGATCCCAAGCGCAATATAATGTTTTAAGCCAAGTTGTTTTTCAATCATGCTGCATCCGAGAAGAAAAAATCATCAGGCAGGGTGATTTATCATTGTTCAGTTGAATCTGGTATTAAAGGTGATGCTGCAACACCGCCAAGCGCCTGACAAGCCTGAAGATAGAGCTGGTACTTTTGTTGTACAACTTCATCGAGTGGAATGTCAAACAGATCCTCACCATTTTTATACTGTTCAATATAGGTGCTGGCTTTGTCCTTGTTTGCGGCAAGTGTCTGTTGATAAAAATTGGTAATGGAAGAAGTCGCAAGCTGACTGGTCTCCACGTTGTTACACTGGAAACGCTGCAAAATTTTTTCAGCACGTTTAACTTCACTTGATTGTCCAAATACACATCCTGTTAATTGGGCAATCACAATCAGCACGAATAAGATCTTCATGATATTTAGAATAAAAATTTTTAAAGATTGTTATTGTATATAGAATTTATTCTGGAAATAAATTAATTATGTCTAACATAAGCAATTAAATTACTTCAATAGTGTGGCATAAAATCCAGTTTTGAGATGAAACGCATATTTTTGTCTATATATTTGATTTTAATCATGTAATATAATTGAGAAAACAAAAATGAAAAATTTATATAACAATCAGTTTGAGGAGCAGAATGTGAAGATACGCAGGGCGGAAAAAACGGATGTGAATGAGTGTGTTCCATTTGCTTAAACTTTCTGGAACAGGTTATGCTCATTTTTCATCGAATTAATTCAACATGCTATGTGTAGTCAATCAGCACTTTTATCCTGTTTTATCTTATGTTTCTCCTGTATCTGCCATGCAGGAGACTATAATTTTTTTACAGCGGTCAATGATGATACTGAAGAAATGTTTGACTCAGCCTATCCACAGCAAGAGAAAACAGATTATTCAATTCTGCATAACCTGTTTTTTCAGGGTGAGCGCTGGCGTGTTTATAACTATACCGCCTATCAAACCAACCAGTTTAACCATAAGATGCTGACAGGCGACACCAGTAACTTATCTCTGGATGATTTTTCAGTTTCATTGGGATATGGCATCATTTATCAACTCAATCCAACCAACCGAATTGGCTATGAGTACTTGTCCAGCTTTCCATTTGATCGGGGGCAGTTGGTTCGCTTTTTCTGGTTGCGAATATTTTAGGCCATCTTTTGATATAAACCTGCACGTACCATACCTGCCTTGGTTTCCTTGATTTTTTGCCAACTGGCTGGAAGTTTTAGCTGTGACAGGTCACGGTCTGCCTCAACATAAATATAGGCGTTCGGTCTAATCAATGGTTCAGCCAACTGGGCAAGCTCTTGCCATAAATCAAGGCTATAGGGTGGATCAAGAAACACTACATCAAAGCCACTGTGTAATTTCACTAATGCCTGCTGCGCGGTTGAGATCATCAACTGGCAATTTTCTGCTTTCAATAACTGGATATTATCCTTTAAGAAACGTGCCTGGGTTGGGTTGGGTTCAATCATGACCACTTTTGCAGCGCCGCGCGAGAGTGCCTCAAAACCGAGGGCACCCGAACCACTGCATAGGTCCAGCACCTGTGCATTCTGAATATCCCACATCAGCCAGTTGAACAAGGTCTCACGGACACGGTCAGGTGTTGGCCTTAAACCCTCAATACTGGCAAAGGGCAGGGAACGTCGTTTCCATTCACCCCCAATAATGCGTAATTGGTTCTTCATTATTCAGTGATTCCATCGGCTGGCTGCGGTGGCGGTGTAACGGCTGGGGCAGGTGTCACCGTAGGTGGTATTGGCAGTGAGGTTTGCGCCGTTGTCGGTGCAGTGGTATTGCCGCTTGGCAATTCGCCTGGCTTGATGCCTGCGGTCATTAACCCCCCACTCACCTGATGGTTTGCAGGGCGCAGCGGATTCTTGTTGCGTGTCACCAGCCAGTAATCGAAAACTGGGCGCGCCAGTTGCGCTGCGGAACCACCATGCTTACCATTTTCCCATACCACGGCAATCGCAATCTCAGGGTTATCCGCTGGTGCAAAGCCGACAAATAGACCGTGGTCCCACTGTCTTGAGGACAAGGCCGCTTCATTGTAGCGTTTGCCCTGTGCAATACTCTTGACTTGGGCTGTACCTGTTTTTCCAGCAATTGAATATTGTAGGCCACCTTTAATGCCTCGACCTGTTCCTGTTTGGATGACGTCAATCATGGCTGCGTGCATATTTAGCCAGTCCTGTTCCGTACCATTAAATTGGATTTTGCCATCAGGGGCATTGTGCACCGTGAATTTTTTTGCACCCTTATTGTCCCGTAACACGTGGGGAGTCACATGCGATCCCTTGTTGGCGGTAATGGCAACTGCCATAGCCAGTTGTAATGGTGTTGCGGTAAATGCACCCTGACCAATACTGACCGAAATGGTTTCACCTTTTAGCCACTTGGATTTGCGGGTACGCATTTTCCATTCAGGGCTTGGATATAAGCCGCTGCTTTCACTTGGCAGGTCAACACCTGTCTTTTCCCCGAAACCAAACTGGCGCATCCAGTCATTCATTTTCTCAATGCCCATGCGGTAGGACAGGATATAGAAATAGGTGTCACAGGAGACCACTTCGGCCTTATGCAGGTTGACCGCACCATGTCCCGTTTTCTTATGGTCACGGAAGCGGTGGCTGTCACCAGGTAAGTTGAAATAGCCTGGGTCGGAAATAGCCGTTCCCCAGTCAACTAGACCATAATGAATCCCACCCAGCCCAAACATTGGTTTAATGGTTGAACCAGGAGGATAGGCACCCTGAACCGCACGGTTATAAAGTGGCTGGTCTAAATTATCGCGTAAACCACTATAGTCTTTCGAACTAATGCCCGTTACGAATAAATTGGGATTGAAGCTGGGACTGGAAACCAGTGCCAGAATTTCACCCGTACGTGGGTCCATGGCCACAATTGCCCCACGGCGATCAGCCAACTGTTGTGCCGCGACCATCTGGAGGCCATAGTCAATCGACAAATACAGGTCATTGCCACGAATCGGTGCCTGTCGTCCCAGATTACGCAGGATATTGCCATGCGCATCGGCCTCTACCGATTCATAGCCTGGAGTGCCATGCAATAATTCTTCGTAGCTTTTCTCCACCCCGATTTTACCAATCAGGTTGGTGCCTGCGTATAAATCCTTGTCAATGGATTTCAGTTCTTTATCATTAATACGGCCCACATAACCCAGCACATGCGCGAAAAGCTCCCCATGTGGATAATAGCGGGTCATTTGCGTTTCAATCTTTACCCCAGGAAAGGCGTATTTCACTTCACTGAATTTTGCAATATCCGCTTCATTCAGGTTTAGCTTGATGGCAATCCGCTCAGTTTTCCGTGCCGTTTTCACCCGACTCTTAAAGCGTTCCACATCTTCTTCCGTCAGGCCCAGTACAGGAATCAGGCGGTTGATTGTGTCATCTATATCACTGACATCTGCACGGCTGAGCGTGGCGGTAAACACGGGATAGTTGTCGGCCAAAAGTACGCCATTGCGGTCATAAATATAACCACGGGCAGGGGCCAGTGGTTGCAGGCGGATTCGGTTCTTGTCGGAGGCGGTGGTGAAGTCGTCATAGTGCACAATCTGCAAATAGGCATAGCGGCAGATCAGGATGAGCAGACAGGTCACGACAATAAAGATTGCAAAAAAGATTCGACCCTTGTAAATGCGCTTTTCTTGTTGCATGTTTTTTAAAGGAAAGTGCTGTTTCATACGGTGTCGACTTAATTACAAAATAAAAGAATGGAGCGGTTGGCTATTTTAACGTAAGTTGAATGATCATACTGTAGAATTTTCAGTACTTCATGCAAATGCGGTGCGACAGTTTTTGACTTTGCAGACATTAAAATTGTATGGTCTTGTATATTAGAAGCAAAATAATTCTGTTAAAGTCACAAACTGTTTGAAATAGGACACACTCTTAGGGAAAGTGGAGAAAATAATGAAAAGAATTTACCTTTTGCTGGCGGTTTTAACATCTACTGGTTTGGTTCACGCTGAGGAAAATCCATTTAAGCCTGAACCTAAACTAAAGGATGCAAAAGTTTCAACCTGGAATATCGGGGCTGGTGTAACCAAAAAATTATTACACGCCAACCTTGAATGGGTAAATCCATATGGGATTGCCTATGCGAAAGCGGGTGCGTTTTTAAACGATGACAATGAGGCGGGCGGCCAGGTTGGCTTCCGTTATCCATATTACCTGACAGGCACAGATAAAAACGGATATTACGTTGGGCTGTATGCAGGTCATCTGGACAGCAAGAATTATGGTGGAAAAGTAAAGGCGAATTTGGGTGTGGGGGCTGATATGGCCTTTGTGTGGTTGAATAATGAACGGATTAGCACATTCAGTGTTGGTGCGGGCGTACGTGAACCATTGGAGGGGGCAGATGGGAAGACTGTTAAAAAAGCAGAACCTGTGCTTCAGTTTTCATACACCTTAAGTTTTGGTTTGTAGGAGAGGGCAGGCGTTCATCTTTTATAAGCCATAATGTATCAATAACTTTGAGAGTCATGCATGTTTGATTACGTCAATGAATTGTGGCAGATTTTCTTAAATCGACCTGACCATCTGGCAGTCCTAAGTATCATTCCAGTGACTGCCTTTGTAACATGGGCACACGTGTGGATGGCTTTGAAAATGGTGTTTTACCCAATTAATTTCTGGGGATTCCATTTAGGACCATTACCTGTAGGTTGGCAAGGGATTGTGCCTCGTAAAGCAGGACGTATTTCAGGCATCATTACTGACAATACCCTATCAAAATTAGGTTCATTGCGAGAGTTTCTGGAAGCAATGGACCCTGAGGACATGGCAAACATCATTGGTGAGCAGGTTGGTTTTGAACTTGAACACCTGATTGATGAGGTCATGATTGACCGTAATGCGGTGTTGTGGGAAAACCTGCCTTATTCAATCAAGCGCCGTATTTATGCACAGGCGCATAAACAGTTACCCAATACATTAAGGGAACTGGTGACTGAGCTGACCATGAATGTTGAGTCACTGGTTGACATGCGTGAAATGGTGGTGAGCCAGATGGAGGGTGACCGCCGTTTGATGGTGCGGATGTTCCTGAAAGTGGGGCAAAAGGAAATCAACTTTATTTGGCATATCAGTGCGCTGATTGGAATGTTCTTTGGTGTGTTCCAGATGATTGTCTGGTTTGTGGTGCCTTGGCACTGGACTGTTCCGTTCTGGGCTGCCATCTGGGGCTTCCTGACCAACTGGATTGCGATCTGGATGGTGTTCAACCCAATCGAACCCCATTATATCCGCTATCCACAGATTTTCCGTTTAACCAAAGACCGTAAGTTCCCGTGGATTGTGCCTGTGTTGAAGATTGGCACCTATAATGTTCAGGGTGCGTTCATGAAGCGTCAGGAAGAGGTTTCTGATGTGTTTGCCAGTGTGGTGACCGAGGACCTGATTACCCTAAAATCCATCATGACTGAAATGATGTATGGCAGTAAAAAGGACAAGACCCGCCGTATTGTCAAGCGCCATATCAATGAAATTATGGAAACGCCACTGGTGCGTACATCATTGCAGCTTTCACTTGGCCCTAGGGAATATGCTAGACTCAAGACCGACTTGATTGATCGCTCAATTGAAATTACCATGGGACCTGTATGTGACCCAGCCTTGAATGCCAGCCGCGCACAAAAAATCTTTCAAATGTTTAGGGACCGTATCCGTGAACTAACGCCGAAAGAATTCCAGAATTTATTGCGTCCTGCGTTTCAGGAAGATGAGTGGATCTTGATTGTACTGGGTGGTGTAACTGGTTTCTTTGCTGGTTTAATTCACTTATTTGTTGCTTTCTTATAATTAATTTGATGTTGGTTGGGCAATAAGGCTGTATGATATTGCTCAATTTAAGATTTATTGTTTTTAAATGAGGATGTTCTTTATGCGCATTATTTTACTCGGACCACCTGGGGCAGGCAAAGGTACTCAAGCTCAGTTGATCTGTAAGCGCTACAATGTCCCACAAATTTCAACCGGTGATATGCTCCGCGCTGCAATTCGTGAAGGTACTGAACTAGGCTTAAAGGCGAAAAGCGTCATGGAGTCAGGTGGTTTGGTTTCAGACGAATTGATTATTGGTTTGGTCAAGGAGCGTATTGCCCAGCCTGACTGTGAAAATGGTTGTATTTTTGACGGTTTCCCACGCACAATTCCACAGGCTGAGGCTCTGGAAACTGCGGGTATCAGCATTGACCATGTGATCGAAATTGATGTGCCTGACGAAGAAATCGTTCAGCGTCTTTCCGGTCGTCGTCAGCACCCAGCGTCTGGTCGTGTTTACCACCTGGTTTACAATCCGCCAAAAGTGGAAGGTAAGGATGACGAAACAGGTGAGGAACTTGTACAGCGTCCAGATGATCAGGAAGAGACCATTCGTAAGCGTCTTGCGTCTTACCATAGCGAAACTGAGCAACTGGTTGGTTTCTATCAGGGGCGTGCCGCTTCTGGTGAGAATGCACCGACTTATGATAAGTTGAATGGTCTGCGTGCCATCGACGATGTACAAAAAGACCTGTTTGCGATCCTGGATAAATAACCTGAATTGCGAATGATGAAAGGGCTCTGAATAGGGCTCTTTTTATTTGGGAGAAAGCTTGTGCTAAAAGTGGTTCTTATTTTGGTTGTGATCTTAAGTTTGGCTTTACTCTTGTTTCTGGCGTACCAGAGCCAAAAAATGCTGCGCCATGTGCAAAAACAGCAGGCACTGGAAAATCGGCAGAATGGAAAATCGCGTCAGCTACATCCAAAATTGCGGCAGGATAAAAAACCTCAGGATTAACTGAGGTCTTTTGTTGCAATGGCAATGGTCTTGCTTGCACCAAACTCAAAGCGGTCAGGCCAGTTACAGACATCTGCAACCACACATTCAAAACATTTCGGCTTACGGGCGATACAGCAATAACGGCCATGCAGGATGAGCCAGTGATGGGCATCCAGAATGAATTCTTTCGGGATCACCTTAACCAGACGATGCTCAACCTCTAACACATTCTTTCCAACGGCTAAACCTGTACGATTTCCCACTCGAAAAATATGGGTGTCCACCGCCATAGTCGGCTGTCCAAATGCGGTATTCAGCACCACATTTGCTGTTTTGCGACCCACACCTGGCAGCGCTTCAAGCTGTTGACGTGTTTCAGGTACTTGTCCCTGATATTGATCAACCAAAATCTGGCAGGTTTTAATCACATTTTCAGCCTTGGCATTATAGAGTCCAATGGTCTTGATATATGCTTTTAGCCCGTCAACACCAAGATCAAGGATGGCCTGAGCTGTATTTGCCACAGGATAAAGCTTGTCGGTTGCCTTGTTGACGCTGACATCGGTTGCCTGTGCCGAAAGCATGACCGCAATCAGCAGCTCAAATGGCGATGAATAGTTCAGTTCTGTACGGGGATCGGGCCGTTGCTCACGCAAGCGTTCAAAGAAAACCTGAATTTGCTTTTTGGTCATATTTTTAACGGGCATCTAGACTTCCTGCAATTCATTTAAACGTTGTTGTAAGTCAAGCAGTTGTGCCTGTTTTTGCTCATCTGCACGTACACTCAACTGTTTCTCCAGCTTCTTGATCTGGGTGCGGATTTTAGCGAGTTCAATCGTGGTTTTTGCATCAAGTGGCACACTTTCTTTCGGCTTGTCTGTCAGTGTAATCACAGGCACATTATTGAGTGTTTGGGAGAACTGGGCAAACAGTTCGGTATCAATTTCAGCGCGTACAATCGGCCCTTTACGGTTCAGGCGGCGCTTTTCTTCACGCTGGATATGGGCATAGTAACGGTGCCTTAATTCATCCTGTTCCTTTAAGCGTTGTTCTTGGTCTGGCAATGGCTTGACGTCGGCCACCAGGTCAATGCAATCGACTGGACAAGGTGGGATGCATAGTTCACAGCCCGTACATAAATCGGCCAGAACCGTGTGCATGAGTTTACCACTTCCGATGATGGCATCCACAGGACAGGCGCTGATACATTTGGTACAGCCGATACATTCATCTTCACGGATCACCGCTTTCATTTGCTGTGGGCGACCATCTGCCTGTATTTCCCAGACACTTGGTTCGGCAGTCAATTGTGGGCGCTCTAACAGTGCAGCAAGCGCATCCGCAACAGGCTGTCCACCAGGAACGCATTTATTCGCATCCTCACCCTCGGCAATGGATCGTGCGTAAGGTAAACATCCATCACGATGCCCGCATAAACCACACTGTGTCTGTGGTAAAAGCTGGTCTATCTGGACAATGAGGGAATGTTGTGGTGACAGGGACATAACAACAGGGAAGCAAAAACGGGAATGAACAGTATAACAAAAAATGGCAGATATTGGCGGCAGTCGATGCTAAACGGAAGTTGGATTAAGTTGTTGGGTGTTGATAAGAAATGGTGCGTATACTGCACTTAAATTAGGCAATATTAAATAGATTCATATTTTTACTATTTTGTTTAATTAATTGAAATTATTTAATATATTAAATTATGCACTAAAATGATACATGGTATTTTTTTGGGGAATATTCGTTATTTTTATAGATTAAATATTTGATTTGTAATTGTTTAAAATAATATGATTGAAAAAAATATTGTGAATTAAAAAAAATAAGTATTAAATAGGTGCGTTAAACTATTTTGGTGCATTTTTTGCACTTTTATGAATCATTCGACTTGAGGGTCAAACATTGAAATACAGTAGCCTAAGCGACTTCCTGGATTATGTTAAAGCTCGTGATCCACATCAACCAGAGTTTTTACAAGCTGTGGAAGAGGTAATGATGAGTTTATGGCCTTTCATTGAGAAGAATCCTAAATATGCCCAGTATGGTCTATTGGAGCGTCTGGTTGAACCTGAGCGAGTGATTCAGTTCCGTGTTTCATGGATGGATGATCAGGGCGAAACCCATGTGAACCGCGCGTTTCGTGTGCAATACAACTCGGCAATTGGCCCATTTAAAGGGGGGATGCGTTTTCACCCTTCAGTGAACCTGTCTATCTTGAAATTTCTGGGATTTGAGCAAACCTTTAAAAATGCATTGACCACACTGCCAATGGGTGGAGGCAAGGGTGGTTCTGACTTTGACCCTAAGGGCAAGTCGGATGCCGAGATTATGCGTTTCTGTCAGGCACTGATGCTTGAGCTGTACCGTCATTTAGGATCGAACACGGACATTCCAGCAGGTGATATTGGGGTGGGTGGTCGTGAAGTTGGTTATATGACGGGCATGATGAAAAAACTAAGCAATGACACCTCATGTGTATTTACTGGTAAGGGTATTTCATTTGGTGGTTCATTGGCACGTCCAGAAGCAACGGGTTACGGTACGGTTTACTTTGCCGAAGAAATGCTGAAAACACGGGGTGACAGTTTTGCGGGTAAAACCGTTTCCATTTCTGGTTCAGGCAATGTGGCGCAATACGCAGCAGAAAAGGCCATGTTCCTGGGTGCAAAAGTGGTGACCCTGTCTGATTCAAATGGTACGGTCTATTTGAAAAATGGTTTTAGCAAGGCACTTCTGGATGAAGTGATGGAACTGAAAAACGTAAAGCGTGGCCGTATTTCAGAGTTTGCCTCTAAACATGGTCTTGAATATTTTGAGGGCAAAACGCCTTGGCATATCCCTGCGGACATCGCCTTGCCATGTGCGACACAAAATGAGCTGAATGGTGAAGATGCTGAAATTCTTTTGGCTAACGGGGTCATCTGTGTGGCTGAAGGCGCGAATATGCCATCGACACTGGATGCGGTAGAGAAGTTTGTTGAGGCAAAAATCCTCTATGCACCAGGTAAAGCCTCTAACGCGGGTGGTGTGGCAACATCGGGTCTAGAAATGTCGCAGAACGCCAATCGTTTGGGTTGGTCGTTTGAGGAAGTGGATGAGCGCCTGCATGCGATCATGAAAGAAATCCATCGCAACTGTGTGAAATATGGTACGCAGGAAGATGGAAGCATCAATTATGTGGATGGTGCCAACATTGCTGGATTTGTAAAAGTGGCTGACGCAATTCTAGGTCAGGGCATTTATTAAAAATCCCTCTTTATGAACTGCACCCCGAAAGTTGGACACTCTTAGTCTAATTTGAAGGGTGCTTTTTAATGGCTAAATACAACAAAGCATTAAAACTGAAAGTTGTTCAACATTACTTATCAGGTTATGGTTATCCAACAACCTCTAAGTTTTTTAATATTGACCAAAGTCTCGTTCGCCAATGGGTAGCTCAATATAATAAAAACGGTGAAGCAGCTTTTTCTGAAAAACAAAGACATCGGGTACTTTCTCTTGAAATTAAACTGGCAGTGATAGAGTCGGTTCAAACAGATGGTTTATCCGCTCGGGAAGCAATGATTAAATTCGACCTTAAAAGCCCCTCACAGATATTTAATTGGTTGCGCCAATATCGAGAGCAAGGTATAGATGGCTTAAAACCGAAGCCTAAAGGGCGAACCAAACTTATGCCTAAACCGATCAAACTCTCTAAGGCAGACCAAGATAAAACCCAAAAAGAGTTACTCGAAGAATTAGCATATTTACGTGCAGAGAATGCCTTTTTAAAAAAGCTGAAAGCCTTAAGGCTGGAACAGGAAGCAAAAGAAGCTGCCGAACAGCAGCGCTTGCAGGACTTATATCAGGATTAAGGCAAACCTATCCATTAAAGCATTTATTACATGCAGCCAAGATGCCACGCAGTACTTACTATTACCATGTGCAAATATATAAACATGAAGATCAAGATTATGATTTGAAAAAGAAAATCAGGGTAATCTATCATCAGCATAAAGGAAGATATGGTTATCGTAGGATTACCCTTGCCTTGAGGAATTTAGGTTTGGTGATCAATCATAAGTGTGTTCAACGATTGATGCAGTCTATGCAACTTAAATCACGTATCAGAGCCACGAAATATCGCTCTTACAAAGGACAAGTGGGCAAGATTGCAGACAATGTATTACAACGTCAATTTAAGGCAGAACAGCCCAACCAGAAATGGGTAACTGATGTGACTGAGTTCAATGTTCGAGGTGAGAAGCTTTATCTATCACCAGTCATGGATTTATTTAATGGCGAAATCATAGCTTTCCATATTCAACGCAGACCAGTATTTGGATTGGTGAAAGATATGCTCAAGAAGGCTATAGATAAACTAAAACCTGATGACAAACCGATGATCCATTCAGATCAGGGATGGCAAAACCAAATGCATTATTATCAAGAACAATTGAAACAGAATGGCTTAACACAAAGTATGTCACGTAAAGGAAATTGTTTAGACAATGCCTCTATGGAAAGCTTCTTTGGAATACTGAAATCAGAGTGTTTTTATGGAGAAGAATTTAAATCCATTGATGAACTGGAACAAGTCGTGAAAAAATACATCCACTATTACAACCATGATCGAATCAAGGTGAAACTAAAAGGACTGAGTCCTGTACAGTACAGAAATCAGTCCTTAAAAACCACTTAATCAAACTGTCCAACTTATTGGGGTCAGATCAAAAGCATCGGATTTTTTATTTATGGTATGGATTTATGGTTTTTTCACTAGCTCTTGCTCAACCACCATATCCAATACATCTGCCTGACTGGACTGGTCCGCGGCTGGGTTTTTAATTTCAAAACGCTTCACACGTACAATAACACGCTGCTCTGGGTTGTGTTTAAAGCCCTCGATTTGACCATAGTACAATGACCAGTCTTTGTCCGCGTAGGTTTTGATGCCCTTGTCATCATATTTAATTTCACGAACCTGCATGCAGGTCATTGGCGCGACACCAACACAAGACTTGGTTTCAGGTGAAATTTCCAGAAAAACCGTTTTACCCTCAGACTGGTATTTCGCTTCAGGTGTCATTGTGCCAATGAACGTGTATTTCTGGCCTTTGGTGTCGCTAATGACTAGACTTGGTTGGTCAGGATTGCTGGTATTTACATTAAACGAGATTTCACGCTTTTGCAGAAGATCTGCGGCAAATTGTTCCTGCTTCATCAATGCAGGTTCGCATGCCATTTGAGTAGAAAACATATCACCTGTAATGATTAGATCATTTTCAACTTTCCATGTGGTCCCTTGATGGTTACAGCCTGAATCTACAGATAAGCGGTCTTTGCTAAAGCTAAGAACGATCGGTTTTTTGGTGTCAGCAGGCTGATATGACCATGTATAGTTGGTTAATATGTTGCGATCAGTCATTTTGCTTCCCGTGAAGATATGCTTTTGACCTTTGCTATCCGTGACCGTCAGGATGGCTTGCCCATTGACTGTACTGATTTCAAAGGGAATACGCTTTTCACTGAAAATATCAGAAGATAAATGTTCCTGCTGCATCAGGTCATCAGCACATGCCATCATGGTGGACACCAGTGGAGAGGTCACAATGCTGTTACCCTCAACTTTCCAGGTACCGCCTTGACCATTACAGCCAGTTAAAATTGTCAGTTGTTGATTGTCATTGAAAGTTAAAACCAATGGTTTTGAAGCCTTGGATGCTTGATAAGTCCAGTTATATTCTGTGAGGTTTTTTACGGCTGTTGTATTCATTTGTGTAATTACGCTGTCAGTTACATTTTGTACTGATTGGCAGGCCATTAGGGAAAGTGGAAGTAAGGCAAGAACTAAATATTTGATTTTCATGTTCAAAACGACAGTAAATAAATAACAGTCTTAAGCTTAAAGTATTCTTAAAAAAAGAGCATGTAGTACGTTTAGGTATTCAGTTTGCTAAATGTATTTATTTGTAATATTCCAGCAATTATGGCCTTATGGGCAGGACGATGATGATCGTCCTTTTTATGATATAAAGTTTAATCAAACCGATAAATATCCATGCCCAATGAACCCATTGAAAAGCTGCTGTGCACAATATTAAAACGATGGCCTGTTCCCATAGCAAAAAATAGTGGGGCAAAATGTTCAAGTGTGGGATGGTTGCGCTGGACATAGGGTAATGATGGCCAATCCAGCACCGCATCATAGTTCTGGTGTGTCAATTTGCTCACCACTGCATTCCTGAATGTACTGGCCCAGGTCGGCACGTCTGTAGGGTTGTGCCATGACAGCTCAGCCAGGTTGTGGGTGATACTGCCTGAACCAATCAACAGGATTTGCTGATCGCGTAATGGTGCAAGCGTTTGCCCGATTTTATAAATTTCATCCGCATTCATGTGAATAGGCAGGGAAATTTCAACCACAGGAATATCTGCATCTGGATACATATGTAACAACGGCATCCATACGCCGTGATCGCGTGGACGGGTGCTGTTTGCGTGGGCCGCAATATCTGCCTCTGCAAATAAACTCAGTATCTCCTCGGCCAGCTTTGGTGCGCCTGCCGCAGGGTAATGAATCTGATACAGTTCGGGTGGGAAGCCACGAAAGTCGTGCCAGGTTTGTGGTCGAGTGGAGGTGCTGACTTCCAGCGCCTGACTTTCCCAATGCGCTGACATCACCACAATGGCCTTGGGCTTTGGCAGATTGGTGCTTAGGCGGTATAGGGCAGGACCAACCTGCTCAGGATCAAGTGCGAGCATTGGCGAACCATGAGAGATAAATAACCCTGGTAAAGTTTGCAAGTTCATAACAGCGCACCTGATTGGAGAGACCTGATTATCGTGACAAATTCTTTAAAGGAATGACACTACCTAAACTTCAACATATTGTTCTAAAATCAGAACAAGTATAGCGCTATGCCCGATGATAAGGATGGTTGTGGTTAATGCTCATCGCACGATACAGTTGTTCAATAAGCAAAATACGCACCATAGGGTGGGGCATGGTGAGCTTGGACAATGACCAGTGCCAGGCCGCAGCCTTGCGTACCGCTTCGGAATGGCCATCTGGGCCACCAATGGCAAGTGCGATGTCGTTGCCCTCTAGCATCCATTGCTTCATGGTATCTGCCAGCTTTTCAGTGCTGAGTTCACGCCCGCCTACTTCTAAAGCGATCAATGTCTCATTTGGCCTGAGGGCATTCAAAATACTCTCACCCTCAATTTGACAGTATTTTAGGATATCTGCCTCAGAGTCATTTTTCCCACGTTTCGCCATAGGCAGCTCAATCACCTGAGTCTGTACAAAGGGCTGGATGCGTTTGAAGTAATCTTCAAATCCAGTAAGTACCCAGGCAGGCATTTTTTGACCAATGGTGAGAATACGAATTTTCATAGGATTGTTTAAATCGATACATTCAGCACATTATAAATGCTGCTGAAAATTATAGGGTGGTGTAAACGGTTTATCTTGTTATAAAAGATACAAAATAGCGGATTATTCTCTCCATAAAAAACGCAGCTCAACATGCGTATGAGCTGCGATCAAAGAGCCATCTGTCTGGAGTTCAGATGGCACTAAAATGAGTTCATGAGTCAAGTTTGGCCTTTGTTTTATCGACTCCATTTCATTATGCAATATACTGGTTGTTTTTCAACCAAAATATGTAACAAAAAAAGAGAGCCGAAGCTCTCTTTAATTTTTTTTAAGGATTAGTGACGTGCAGCCTTTGCTTCTTCCACTGGTTTTACAATCGGTGTTTTTGGCAAAGGTTTTGGTGTATCCGTCAAAGCTAAAGGTAGGATTTCATCAATGCTTTTCACAGCCTTGATTTCCAAGCCTTCCTTAACATTGTCTGGAATCTCAGCCAAGTCACGGACATTATCCTGTGGAATGAAGACCAGCTTGATTCCACCACGGTGTGCCGCAAGAAGTTTTTCTTTCAAGCCACCAATACGCATCGCACGACCACCAAGACTTGTTTCACCTGTCATGGCAATGTCTGGACGAATCGGAATACCTGTAAATGCCGATACAAGGGCAGTGGTCAGTGCCAAACCAGCCGATGGGCCATCTTTTGGTGTTGCACCTTCAGGTAAGTGAACGTGGACATCAGTTTCATCGAAACGAGATGATTCAATTCCCAGTTCATCCGCACGTGTACGAACAACAGTCATTGCTGCGGTAATCGATTCTTTCATTACATCACCGAGTGAACCTGTGGTAATGAATTTACCTTTACCTTTTACGGCTGCAACTTCAATAGTCAGTAACTCACCACCCACTGAAGTCCAAGCCAGGCCATTAACACGACCGACTTGTGCTTCATCTTCAGCAACACCAAAGTCAAACTTGTGTGGACCCAGATATTCTGGAAGATTTGCAGAAGTCACATCAACCTGTAGGTTCTTGGACTTCTTGCTCACCGCTTCTTTCACAACTTTACGTGCAATTTTAGACACTTCACGCTCTAGGCTACGGACACCTGCTTCACGGGTGTAACGTTGCACGATGTCACGGATCGCTTCTTCATGAACAGTCAGTTCTTTAGCACGTAGGCCATTGTTCTTGATTGCTTTCGGAACAAGGTAACGTTCAGCAATGTTCACTTTCTCATCTTCGGTATAACCAGGAAGACGAATCACTTCCATACGGTCCAGCAAGGCCTCAGGAATATTCATGCTGTTGGCTGTACAGATGAACATCACTTCCGAAAGGTCTAGGTCAAGATCAAGGTAATGATCGTTGAACTTACTGTTCTGTGATGGATCGAGTACTTCAAGCAATGCTGAAGCAGGATCGCCACGGTAGTCCTGTGCCATCTTGTCAATTTCGTCGAGTAAGAACAATGGGTTCTTCACGCCGACTTTGGTCAATGACTGCACAATTTTACCTGGCATCGCACCGATATAGGTACGACGGTGACCACGAATTTCAGCTTCGTCACGTACGCCACCGAGGGCCATACGAACAAACTCACGACCTGTTGCCTTTGCAACCGATTCACCAAGAGAGGTTTTACCCACACCTGGAGGACCAACTAAACAAAGGATTGGACCTTTGAGTTTTTTCACACGCGACTGAACTGCAAGATATTCAACAATACGATCTTTAACATCATCTAAGCCATAATGATCGGTATCAAGGATTTCCTGTGCTTTAGCCAGGTTAATGCTGACCTTGCTGGCCTTATTCCAAGGCGTATCTAAAATCACTTCCAGATAGTTACGAACAACGGCTGCTTCACTGGATGCAGGTTGCATTGCCTTGAGTTTACGGAACTCAGCTTCAGCTTTTTTGCGTACGTGCTCAGGCAAATCTGCTTCAGCAAGACGTTTCTCGATTTCCGCAACATCATCTTCAGCACCGCCATTCATGTCGGAAAGCTCACGTTGAATAACTTTCATTTTTTCATTTAGAAAGTATTCACGCTGGTTCTTTTCCATTTGACGTTTAACGCTGTCATGTAGGGTTTGTTCAATTTGCTGTTCAGCAGACTGATTCATCAAGTAGCTCATCAGTTCCTGCAAATGCGCTTCAAACTCGTCGTGTTCTAAAAACTTTTGTTTCACTTCAATGTTTAAAGGCACACGGGTCGCAACGAAGAACATCAGTTGTAACAGGTCTTCGATTTTATTTGCCGCTGCAACCAGTTCACGCGCATTACGCAGTTTCGCTTCCGCATATTGTGCGAATAGGGTACGCAATTCATTTAAGCGGGTTTCCTGGGCTTCATGATCCAAAGGAACAGTAATCGGGCTTAAATGATGTTTAGCTGTTAAGTACTCTTCTCCATCGATAATGCGTTCCAGTTTCGAACGATGCAGGCCTTCGATCAGTACCTTAATGCAGTTTTCATCATTCTCATGATTGACGACCTGTACGATTTTAGCCACGGTTCCATATTGATAGAGGTTATCGTGATCAATTTCTTCTGTAAGCGAATCTTTTTGCGCAACTACAAATACTAAATTGTCACCGTTACGAGCCACATCCACTGCATTGATCGATTTTTCACGACCCACGAATAGCGCGATCTGCATGTGCGGATACACCACAACATCACGTAGCGCTAATAGTGGTAATACACTTGGAACCTGTGGCTCTAAGCTTGTTTCATTATTTAAAATATATTCAGACATGGGCACTCCTAATGAGTGACAACGGTGTTGCCATGTTTTTTATAGTGAAGTGCATTTTTAAAATTACAAGGGTTTTTAGTTAGAAAATATAAAAAAAAGACTAAATTGGTTGGGATTTGGGCAAAAGCATATATAGATGATGCATTTAACGTTTGAAGTAATATTTCTGTGTTGGTGTAAATAGGGCATCCAAAGGTTGATCCCATTTTTGCCTGAATAAAGGTTCATTTATATATTGAAAAGAATGGGCGAGTCCCAGCCGAAAAGGGCGATGTGGGGCAGTTGCCAAAGTACGGTCATAAAATCCACCTCCCATGCCGATTCTTGTTCCAAGCTGGTCACAGGCCAATAAAGGCATAATCAGTAAATCCAGGGTGGAAACATGCTGCCCACGCGTTGCCATTGGTTCTTTCATACCGAGAGGATGGTGTGAAAAACGTTTATTTAAATATTGATTGGAGCTGATTTTTACCCACACCAGGTTTTGGTTCATATTACAGATCATGGGTAGATAGACCTGCTTGTTTTTTTGAAAACAGAACTGGATGATTTTTCGGGTATGTACTTCACCAAAGGCATGTAAATACATGCCAACTTTTTGGGCTGACTTGAACTGTGGCGAATATCTGAGTCGATTTAAAACCTGTTGTTCAGCTTGTTTATGCTCTATAGGAGAAACTAGTCTTCTTCTTAGGCGAAGCTGTTTTCTCAATGGATTTAAAGGCTGGTTCATAACATTTAAAAATGATTTTCTTTTGAAGAATAATACTCGATTTTCTGGGAAAGTTCCTGAATATACTCATGGTGTAATGGCCAGATTTGTTGTTGGAATTAAACTTTTATTTTTCCATTTGGTTCTATTTTTCGTCTTATTTCTATATTTAAAAAATTTTGTTTAATGTCTTTTTTCAGCATAAAAAACGATAAAAGACTAGAGTTATTATTCTATTTTTCACTTTATTTATGAAATAAAAACAAAAGATAACAAAAGAAAATAAACGAATATTATTTGATTTAATTCAAACAATTAATTTACTTGTTTTTTGTAAAAATGAGAATTGTATCTCATTTTTGAGTGTGGGGTTTTGCTCGGTTATTTACCAATTTTCATTATTTAACTAGCATGCGCACAATTTTTAGCGGCACAACTAAAAATGCTTCACTGCATTTTTAGACCATCAATAACTGTAGTAATAATCCGAGAATTTTTATGAACAAAGTGTATAAAGTGGTTTGGAATGCATCAATTGGAACATGGGTCGCAACATCTGAAATTGCAAAAAGTAAAACCAAAACCAAGTCAAAAATTTTTAGTTTATCTACTGCTGTTCTAGTTGGGATGATTAGTTTTTCTTCCACGGCATTTGCGAGCTATGAACAAAATGGCGGCTCAACCAGCATTGACTGTTCAACAGAGCGTGATGGCGGTGTAAATAATCCTGGCGGTACACGTAAATCTTCCAACAGCATCGCATTAGGGACAAATGCTTGTGCGCCTAAACTGAGTTAAATAACACGATCAATAACACCAAGACCGAGTTGGAAAACAAGGGCTTGAACTTTGCTGGTAATGCAGGTGCAGATGTTCATCGTAACTTGGGTGACAAATTAAACATCGTCGGTGGAGCTGATGCTGCAACATCAGAAGACAAAACCAGCGGTGAAAACGTTATCACACGTACCACAGAAGATGGTATCAAGATTGAACTGTTGAAAGATGCGAAGTTCGACAGCATTACCACTGGTGATACTGTAGTAAACAACAAGGGCTTACCCGCCAATACAAACTTGAATAGTATTAATTCGGGTAGTGTATTCTTCGCCTTTGATCAGTCAAATGCAAATGCCATTGAGCAAGGTCGGGTTTCAGTTGTGTCAATTGCACAGCGCATTAAACAAAGTAATTCAACAGGTCCAATTGTGGTTGCTGGATTTACTGATCCATTGGGTAAATTTGCCTATAACCATCAATTATCAGCACAACGTGCCAATACAGTTGCAAAATTATTGGTCAGTGAGGGAGTGGATGCTAACCGTATTCAGATTCAAGCCAATAGTCAAACTGATTTATATCAGCAATGTGCAGGTAATAAAGTGAATAGTCAGCTTGTGGGTTGTTTGGCACCAAATAGACGTGTCAATGTGAGTTGGTAATCCATCTTAAATAAAAATGGCTACTTTAAGGTAGCCATTTTTTATGTGAAGTATAATGAGAAGTACGACAAAAAATGTCGCACTCTGTTTTATCTTGGGCTGTATTTGTTTCCTCTCTCCTTATAATAAAAACATCAAAAATATATTCAGTGGGTTGTTATGTATTGTTGTAGAATTTGGGCATTAAAAGAAATCTAAAATTGATTTTTAAATGAAATCAAGAATTAAGTAAATAATTGGGGAAAATAAGAGGCTATTTCATGTTTGAAAGTATTAAGAATAAAGTGAATCAGTTGATCAATCCGCAAGGGCAGAATACGCTGGAGTCAGAAACCCTAGCTTTGCTCAGCACAATTGTTGAACCTTTGGCAGAGGTGGATGCAACATTGCCCAACCAGGTTTTAAACTATGTTGTAAATGGACAAAATCCTGAGGTTTTACTGACCTTACAACAACAAGCGACAGATAAAGCCTGTGCATTGTTGGGTAGTCCTGGCACTTATGGCTGGTTTTGGCCCTCTTCAGAATTGACCAAAGCTCAGGAGAAATTATGCAAAGCCTCCCAAAATGCACGTTATAAGCTGTATATCAATATTTTTTCAAAACTCAGCAGCGAACAGATTATCCGTTATGGCAAATTCTTGGAAGCAGCCACCCAACAACGAAATTACTCACAGCTCTCTAAACAAACGCCTGTGTGGTTTAGCTATGTTTTAGTCGATGGTTTATTAAGTAGTTTTAATCATCAAAGTTTTGATGATCGCCAGAAAAAATCACATCGTGATCTTTGGACACTAGCAGTATTAAAACAACTTTATTTATCTGAGCCTGAAAATAACAGTGAAAGTTTTATTGCAACCTTATTTGAGCGTGATGGCGTCAATAATTATTACCATGATCAACTCAGCGTTTTATTTAAACTTTCGGATAGTGTTGCGTTTTTCACCGAACATGCCCAACAGGTTCGGGAGATTTTACCGAAGCTATCTGCCGCAGCGCAGGGAATTTTTTTAGAATTTATTGCTCAGCATCCAGAACTGCTACAACAACAAACTGAGCTGATAATTATGCTTGCGCTCAGTTCCAGTAAAACTGTTCGTGAACAGGCAACGGTATTATTGTCACAGCTCAACCAAACTGAAAGTCAGCAATACTTGCAACATTTCTTGTTGAATGGTGAGAGCAAGCAGCGCAGTTTTGCGGCAGATTTACTGGCGCGTCTGGGTGAGCAAAACCGAGACATTTTGCAACAAGCCGCAGACAGTGAAAAATTAAAATCGGTGCAAGTGTTGATTATTGCTGCTTTACAACGTCTTGAAAGCTTGCAGCAGGTGGTTGAGGTTGATTACACCTTACCTGAAATTAAAGCCATCGAAACGCAGGAGATTCCAGAAAGTTTTATCCCAATCATTGTGGAAAATTATCAAGCATTACTGGAAAAAGCCAGACAGCGTGCTGAGCAGGAAATAGAAGATAATAAAACGGCCTCTTATAAAAGCACTTGGGCACAAAGTAATTACAAAGATCTGCAAAAACTCAAAATAGAGCAGATTAGCCAGCAGTTGTTTTCCACAATTAATGGTCAGAAAAGAACGCAGATACATGGTCATCACTATAACATCATGACCCACCAGAATAAGCTGCAAAACTTGCCTGAATATGGCTTGGAACATGCGCTACGTTTAAGTTATCACGGACGTAACTGGATTAACTGGAATGATTTATTCAATAGTTTGCTGAAACCACATCATTACGAAAATCTTGAGTTGCGTCAGCTTGAACAGTTGATGAAACAGGTGGGTTTTGAAAAGCCTGCGCGAATGATCGCTGAGAGTTATTTAGAAAACTATTACTATGAAACCTTGAGTAGTTATATTGCAGATGATGACAAGGTTGTTCCATTTTTTATGGAGCATATTGATCTGATTGCTGAAGCGTTGGGTTTATTACCTGATAAAAGTGAATCACGTTATCGTAGTTTTGAACCTTTACATGCAATTGGTGTATTGCAACGTTTCCCACAATTACCAAAACAGTTTATTCCTCGTTTACTTGAGTTTGCTCTGGGGGATGGTAAACGTCTGCGCTTTGATGCTCAGGAAGTTTTGAGAAAATTACCTGATATCCATTTACGTGCGATTGAAGCGCTGGAAAATGGTAAACAGGAAATTCGTATTACCGCGATTGAATGGTTGGCACGTTTACAACATCAGGCTGCGATTCCTGCCCTATATGAATTACTTAAGAAAGAGAAAAAAGAAGTTGTTATTGCAGCAATTTTGACTGCTTTGGAGCAATTAGGAGAGGATATCAGTGCTTATCTTTCACCTAAAAGCTTGCTCAAAGATGCTGAAAAGGGCTTAAAAGGTAAAATTGCCAGTAGCTTTATCTGGTTTGATTTACAGCATTTACCCCAAGCGCAATGGCAGGATGGCAGCCAAGTTGATCCTAAAATTATTCAGTGGTGGGTGATTTTAGCGGATAAATTAAAAGATCCGATTCCAAATGCCTTGTTGCAGCGTTATATGGGGTTGCTTAATGAAAAGAGTCAGCAAACACTTTCGCTACATTTACTACAAAGCTTCATCTACCAAGATACACGTAATCCAACTTTAGAAGAGGCGATGGAGGTTGCAACTAAAGAAGCACCGAGTCGGTTGGCATCCTATCAGGACTCATTTAAGCGTTGGGGACAAAAGTATCCTGAATATTATGGACGTTATGAGCACATCACGCTGGAAGAAGTGGTTGAGGAAATTAAACGTGAACGTCTAGCGATCTATCTAGGCTCTGCAATAAAAAGCAAAGGTATGTTGGCACTCACCTTTAAAACACAGGGTAGTGTTGCGGTGAAATTGTTGCAGGATTATATGAAGCAACACTATCAGCGTCGTGCGCAAATTGAAGCAATGTTAAGTAGTTTTTCAGTCAGTGATGATCCACTCATGATTCAATTGCTGCTCAGCCTCTCACGTCGTTACCGTACTGCATCGGTTCAGAATCTGGCAAAACAATTGGTTGAGCAAATTGCTGAGCGTAATCAATGGAGCAGTGATGAGTTGGCAGATCGTACCATTCCAACCGCGGGCTTGGATGATGCAGGTGTACTGACTCTGGAATATGGCTCACGGGTTCTGACAGCTTATGTGGATGATAAAGACAAATTTGTACTGAAAAATGAAGATGACAAGATCATCAAAAGTCTGCCTGCTGCACGACAAGGTGATGATGAGGGCTTAATTAAAGAAGCGAAATCATTATTTAGCAGCAGTAAGAAAGAATTTAAGCAGGTCATTGATTTACAGACACAACGTTTATACGAAGCGATGTGTAGTGAACGTGTCTGGAGCAGTACAGACTGGCAGGAATACCTGTTTGCACATCCGATTATGAAGCGTTTAATTCAACGTTTGGTTTGGTTGGAAATTTCTATTGATGGTGAGGTTTTACAAAGCTTCCGCCCAAGTGATGATGGCAGTTTGTTAAATCTGGAAGATGATGAAATTGAATTGTCGGCAGATAGCCAGATCAAAATTGCGCATGTGGTTCTGATCAGTGCTGAAGATGCTGAGGCATGGCAAGCGCATTTTAAAGACTATAAAGTGAAGTTTCTGTTTGAACAAATGACACACCAGCTTCCAGTTTTTGAAGCACAGGCTGAGATGATTGAAGATCGTAAAGGCTGGTTGACCGATACTTTCACCTTACGTGGTGTGATCACCAAGTTGGGTTATCAACGTGCCTCGATTGAAGATGGCGGTTCCTTTGATAGTTACTTTAAGCCCTTTAGCCAGATTGGTTTATCTGCTGTGATTCGTTTTAGTGGTAGTTATGTACCAGAAGAAAATCTTGCAGCGGTCTTGTATGACCTGAGTTTTGAGAAAAAAAATGTGCGCTCTTGGCGTGACAGTGGGATGAATCTGGCAGATGTTCCGCCTGTGCTGTTGGCTGAGACCTATGCAGATTATTTAAAAGTTGCTGAGGCATGTTCTGGTTTTGATCCTGAATGGCAGAAGAAAACACCTTGGTAGAAAATGGTAAAGATATGAATCAACAAGACATTATTAAACTCAGTGCTGAACAACGCTTTGCAGAAGAATTGGCCGTATTAACTGAATATGACCATGCACCCAAACCACAAGGTTGGTTACGTTCACCACGTGCAGTGCGTCAATTCATTTTAGGTGATGAAAAACTTGCCATCAGCCGTAAATTTTATGGAGATGATGCCTTGGTAGATCGAGCCATTGTCACTTTATTGGGAAAACAAGGTTTGATGTTGGTGGGCGAGCCTGGTACAGCAAAATCCATGCTTTCTGAGTTGTTGGCAGCTGCGATTAGTGGCGATTCAGGACTGACCATTCAAGGGACTGCGGGAACAACCGAAGACCATTTAAAATACTCCTGGAATTATGCCTTATTACTTGCAGAGGGTCCAAATGAAAAATCTTTGGTGCCGTCTCCTGTGTATCAAGCGATGCAACAGGGCAAGATTATTCGTTTTGAGGAAATTACCCGTTGTCCACCTGAAATTCAGGATGTGCTGGTTTCACTGATGTCTGAAAAGACCATGATGATTCCTGAGTTGGGTGAGCAAGGTCGTGTTTATGCCAAAGCAGGATTTAATATTATTGCCACTGCCAACTTAAGGGATCGGGGTGTGCATGAGATGTCCTCGGCATTGAAACGTCGTTTTAATTTTGAAACCGTTCGCCCGATTGCTGACCCTGTGTTTGAGCGTGAATTAGTATTGACTCAGTTAAAACGTGAGTTAGGCGATTTATCTGATCAGATTCAAATGTCTGAATCTGTGGTCGATCTACTGGTTACAGTTTTTCAAGAGTTACGTCAAGGCACAACCAAAGATGGTACGTCTATCAAAACCCCTGATGCAGTGATGTCAACAGCGGAGGCGGTGAATATTGCCTATGCAGCGGCTTTGGAGGGCTATTATCTAGGTAATCAATCCTTGAGTGGGGCAGCGATTGCGCGGCAGTTGATTGGCGTGGTGCTCAAGGATAATGTGGATGATGCCAAGCGTATGCGTTTTTATATGGATAATGTGGCACGTGAACGGGCGAAACAGGATGCAACTTGGAAAGCCTTTTTTGATGCTGGGAAGACTTTCTGGCAATGACGATACCTCAACGCTTACGACAAGCCTTAGAATGGCAAAAGGCTTTGGCTGAAAAGGGTATTCATTTTTTACCGATTCGCCATCATAGTCCAGCCTGTGCATACGCTACGTTACAGGCATTACAGCAGTTGCAAGCTACGCATGTGCTGATTGAAGCACCGCGTTCATTTAACCGTTTAATTGCAGATTTACAACATCCAGACAGTCAGCCGCCCTTGGCCGTATTGTGTCAAACCGAGATCATTGAACGGAATGTTGATGCTGTAAATGAGGAAACCATTGAGCAGAAACAAAGTCGTACGGCCTACTATCCATTTTGTGATTATTCACCTGAATGGGTCGCGTTACGTTATGCGCCAGAAATCAATGCCAAGGTTGAGTTTATTGATTTGGCATGGAGCAGTCAGGTTGAGCATGAATTACAGGCTTTTGCTGAACAAACATGGCAAAGCCGTAGCCTACAACAAGAGCGCTATTTAGCGCATAGTCAGTATTTACAAGCTTTAGCACACAAGTTGCATTGCCGTAACCATGATGAACTTTGGGATCATCTGTTTGAGTTAAAGCCCAAACAGGAAATGAACGACTGGCAAAACTTTTTCCATGAAGTTTTGGTCTGGTGTGCCATGTCTCGTCTGGACTATGAAGACAGTGTGTTGGAAGCTGATGCCTCGCTGATTCGTGAACAATGTATGTTGCAGAGCATTTTAGAGTGCTATGAGAATAATAAGGGCACAATCTGCATTATTACAGGGGGCTTCCATACCTTGGCGTTAATTGAGGAGTTGGCAGCACAAATTCTCACAACAAAACCAAAGAAAATCAAAAAAATAAAGTCAGCTGATCAGGATGATCAAGCTTGGCTGATTCGTTATAGTTTTGATCGTCTTGATGCCTTAAATGGTTATGCTTCAGGTATGCCATCACCCGCTTTTTATCAGCGTTGTTGGCAGCAAATGATGGATGATTCTGCAAATGAAGTTGAACAACGGCAAACCTTAACCGTTGAGTTACTTTCTGGTTTTTCTAGGCAATTGCGTGAACAACAGATTTTAGACAGTAGTTTTATTACCGTTAAAAATGCCACTGAACAGGCGATTAGGTTAGCCAGTTTAAGAGAGCATCACTTAATTAGCCGTTTTGACTTGATTGATGCTTGCCAAAGTAGTTTTGTCAAAGGCAGTTTAGATGAGGGGCAGCAAGCATTCCAGCATTTACTGCACCAGATTTTAAGTGGGGCTCGTTTAGGGCAGGTGGTTCAATCTACTCAAACGCCGCCACTCTTGGCACAAGTCTATGAGTTGGCCAAAATCCATCGTTTCAAGCTGGATGAAACCATCAGCAAACGCGCGAAACTGGATGTATTCCGTAATCAGAAACATCGTTTGCGCAGTCGTTTTCTGCATTTACTGGATTTTTTACAAGTGGGGTTTGCCAAATCCGTGAGTGGTCCAGATTTCTTGGGAGGTGGGCGTTTACATTTGCTCTTTGAAGAATGGGACTATGCATGGACACCACATGTTGAAGCTCGATTGATTGAGTTGTCAGAATTAGGAAGTGATCTCAATACCATTGCAATATATAAGTTACTGCAACTCAAAGAGACTTTTGCTCAGTCTGGACAAGGGCGATCTTCACATCTTGCAGTACAGCTTTTAATCCGTGCGGCATTGATGGGATTACATAAACAAATTTCAATTCTTTTTGCGGAAGTTCAACAGTATTTACCCAATGATCCTGATTTGGACTCGGTCATTCAATGTGGGCAAAAATTATTAAACTTATGGACAGGTAAGGATTTTCTGGCTTTCCAACAGCAGCCTGAACTAAAAGCGTTGTTGCAACAGGTGATTCCAAGCGCATTGTTCTTGCTTTCACAATTGGCAACGCCGCCCGCAGATCAACAGCAGCAGATTCTCAATCAAGTGTTGCAGTTACGCAATTTGTCTAAACAGATTCAGCGCGTGGTTGGTGGTGAGGCTGATTTGTTGGCGCAGTTCTATCAAACCCTGGCGCGTTTACATACCGATTGGCAAAAGCTAGATGTGTTGGCTGGTGCAGTGGATGCATTACGTTTTATTGATGGTGATTTAAGCGAGCAAAACCTACAACAATCTATTCAGCAACATTTTGGCATCGGTGCAAGCCCTGAACATGCAGTGGCATATCTGTCTGGCATGATGCAAAGTGCCCCTGAATTATTATTGCGTTATCCTGCTATGGCGAAATTACTGAATCAGCTTTTGTTGCAGTGGGATGAAGCTGCTTTTGTCGCTATTTTGCCTGATCTACGCCAAGCATTTACCCATTTTAAACCAAAGGAAACCGCAGCTTTTGCGGAACAAATTGCACAGTTGAATGATGTTTCAAGTCTGGATATTTCTCAATATATCAGTGAGGTATCACAGGCTGAAATGTTACAAGGTGTGCAGTTAAATCAACAGCTACAGCAGTTTTTAGTTGAGCAAAATTTACAGGGTTGGTTAGCGTGATGGATGATTCAAATTCTAAAGACCTTGCAGCCCGTTGGCGTTTAATTTTAGGTCGCTATAGTGATCGGGCATTGAATCAGGTGCAACTTGATGCAGAACAACTCCGTTTGGAACGCACCCTCGATTATTTATACAACCGAGAGTATGAACAGCGTGGGCATGTTGCTGGAGAATCACGTCATGGTTCACTTGATGATTCACAACTCACTGCAATTAACTGGCTCAATCAGGCACGCAAACTATTTCCACAAAGTACCTTTGAGCGTGTACAAACCCAAGCGGTTGAACGGTATCAGTTAGATGCCTTACTCAAAGATCCGCAAAGTTTAAAAAGTCTGGAACCCACACCTCAGTTGGCAAAGGCCTTGTTAACCATGCGTGGCCGAATGAATGCTCAAACCCGTGAGGCTGTTCGAGAGATCATTAAAACAGTAGTTGAGCAGATTGTTGCACGCTTAAAACCGAATTTTATCAATGCGATCCATGGTCGGCGTAACCGCTTTCGTCGTTCATTGATTGCCAATAGTCAGAATTTTGACTGGCGGCGTACCATTCGGGAAAATCTAAAACATTATAACCATGATCTAAATAAACTGATTATTCAACAGCCATTCTTCAATGCACGGGTACAGCGTCATTTACCCTGGACGGTGGTGTTGTGTGTCGATCAGAGTGGTTCGATGATGAACTCGGTGATGTATAGTGCGATTTGTGCCAGTATTTTGGCGAGTTTACCTGCTGTTAAAGTGCATCTAGTGTTGTTTGACACCAATATCGTGGACTTGTCGCATATGGCACATGACCCTGTTGAGGTACTTTTGACCGTACAATTAGGTGGTGGCACAGACATCGCCAAAGCAGTGAATTATTGTGAGCGTTTTGTGACTCAACCCAATCGAACCATTTTTACCTTGATTAGTGATTTTGAAGAGGGTGGTTCAGTTGTTCATTTGCTGAATGCGATCAGTCGATTGCAAAGTCAGCAAGTGAAATTACTGGGCTTGGCTGCTTTGGATGAACAGGCCAATCCAGTGTATGACATTCAGATGGCACAAAAACTCAATGAACGAGGCATGTCTGTGGCAGCTTTAACACCTGAACATTTTGCGGAATGGATGGCAGAGGTAATGCAATGAGCTGGCAACAACAATATTTAGCTTATGACCAAGAAAGCCTTGCAACCTATGCCAATGCGGGCTTGGTACGCCGTGCCTTAAAAGATATTGAAGCGGAAAAGGTCACTTTACAGGCTAAGCAAGCCGAACAGATCACCATTGAGAGTGATGGTCAACAAGTCTATTTGTCGGCTACAGGTTTAGTCAACGCATCTTGTACTTGCCCTGCAACAGGTGCATGTAAGCATATCGTTGCCGCAGTGCTGTATTTACAACAACATCTACGAAATCCAGTTCAGGGCAATACTGAAAACCAGATCCAAGATACACCTGAATTGGTTGAGAATTCAATTGTTCCATCTAATGAAAAGCTTCAAGAAATTCAGACTCAACCCAATCTAATTGAAGAGATTCTGGCATTCGATTTAAGTCAACTTGCCAAGAAAATAGGCAAAGCCCAAACCCAAAAAGCGATTAAATTGGCTCGTCTTTGGCAGCAAGAACAGCAAACGGAATTGTTGGAAGAGGGCTACCGCTTAAAAATTCGGATCAAGAGTTTGGCTGAGGACATCATCTATGTCGCGGGAGCTGGTTTTGCAGGTATGTTGTCCAATCTGGAAAAAGATCAACCTGCCTACTATCTGGCTGCCTTAAGTGAAGTACAGCGTTTGCAAGGAAAATTGTGGGCTGAACTGGAACTGAGTGAAGCAGAGAACCCTGCGATTTTAAGTGAGAGTGAACGCCAGTTTATTGTTGAATTAAAAGATGATTTAGCGCAATTGCTTGAATTTGGTCTATCCCATGTCAATGAGATGACTGCACGTCAACTGCATTTACTCAATATGTCAGCCCGTAGTGAATCATTGCCACGTCTAGCTGCAATGCTAAGACAACTCAGCGGGCAGGTGGGCCGATTGTTAAATCGTGATGAGCACAGTTCAGAACATGATACGCTACTGTATTTGGCACAGATGAGTGCTTATCTCTATCGGTTGGAACATGCACAAGGTGAGCAGCTTCTTCATTTAAGAGGGAAGCTTCGCCAGCAGTATCAATCCGATGACGAGCAAACTGAGTTGGAGCTTTTGCCTTTAGGCGCGCGTTGGTGGCGGACGCTTGGAGGAGCACGCGGGATAAGCCTGTATTTCTCAGAATTGGAAAATCCTAAAACTTTTGAAGTCACTTTGGCACGTGCTGAAAATAATGACCCAAACTTTACCCGTCATAATGCATGGTCACAGCAGAGTATCTGGATGCTGACAGCCCAACAACTGATGCAGAAAAAAGTATGTTTGCAGCAACCTCGGTTTAGTGAAGATGGACGTTTATCTGCATCAGGAACAAGTCGTGCCTTGCCTTTAAATAGCCTAAGTAAGCTTGAAGACTTTAGTTTCTACCAAAAGATTGGGTTCAATGATTGGCGGACATTACAGCAGCATTGGCAGCAACAGTTACAAACTATAGACGGAATTGATCAAATCGTACTGCTCAATATCTCTGCTTATGACATTCCTCAAGTAGATGAAATTGAACAATGCTTGTGGTGGACGGTTTATGACCAAAACCGATCAACATTGCATTTGCGTTTGGACTGGAAAATACAAGACTTAGAGAAAATTCGTCAGCTTGAACGCTTATGTACCCAAATGCTACAGGTCCACTCTATTTTTGCGTACTGCCAAATTAAAGGGCATCAACTGCTTCTATCCCCCATGAGTTTGTTGATCACTCAAAATGGCAAGACTCGACTGTTTAACCTTGATTTTGACCAACTGGCTGAACCAAAAAGGACTTTAAAAGAGAGTATCGTTGGACGTATTGAGCAACTGTTGGCAAAGAAAAAACAGCATCAAGCTAAACTTGTTTCAACTCAAATCAGCTTGAGCCAGAAAGTGTGTGAACCGATTTTGGAGGTATTGCTCAGTCTCAGTTGTTCAGGGCGTATGTTGCTGAGTACATCACAGATTGAGATGCTACAGCAGCAACGACAGTTGGTGCAGGATGCGGGAATGAATCTTTTAGTCAAGCAAATCAGCTTAATTTTAGATACTTCTCAACTAAATTCAGCGCTGCTTTTACGTTTGGTCTATGTGTGTGACTTGGTTTTAAGAATGCAGGTTTTTTTGCCAATACAATTAAATATTGATAATAAAGCATTAATTTGAACTGCCTTTTTTTGCACAAAATGACATTTTTTGTCAAATGTCCGACAAAAAACATTTACTTGCTTAAAAAATAGGCTAAAATGCCCAGCGTGAAATAGCATCATAAGATGTCAGTTTCATGTATTTATATAATTAAAATGAGTGTTTTGAAGTGCGAATAGTTCTTATAAATAGACGATTCGAGAGGATATAAAATTATCGACTTTATAAAAATACTCAGAATTTGCTAAACAATTGTAGAGGGAAAACGATGTTGGAATCTAAAAATCTAATTGTGCTTGATCAAATGCTTGTCCTAACCAAAGAGGGCAAAAATGACTTGGTCTATGAAAATGATACCCTACTTAAGGTAAAAATGATTTCGAATCAACATATCGTAGTAGAGGATGATCAACAGACCAGTTTCCTGCTCAAACAGCGGGATGAAAATGTAGTTTGGTCATTTGTATAAATAACAAAATCGCAGGCACCTGAATATAATCATCAGGTGCTTGTCATATAAAATAAGTTCAATTTATTGTTTAAGTTCCATTAAAATCGGGCAGCAATCATTTTCTGTGGTTTTACATTCATCTAGCCAGCTTGAAAGCCTTTGTTTTAGTCCCTGCAATTCTTGTATCCGCTCATCTATCTTGCTTAAGCGTTGTTCAATCACATACCTTACCTGAATACGGTCTTCCAGATTTAAGGTCAGTAATTCCTTAATTTCATTCAGTTGTAGGCCAGCATCTTTGGCTTTCTGGATAAAGCTTAAGGTTTCGATATCTTGCTGATGATAGTAACGATAGCTGTGTGTGCTCTCAGGTACACGCATTAAGCCAATACGCTGATAATAACGAATGGTTTCGACGTTGATGTTGCAGGACTTTGCCAGTTTACCAATGGTCAGGTTCATGTGTCTGTTCCTTAAAAGTAGCCTGAAAAAATACTTGACTCTGTACCTGGGTACAGACTTTATCCTATAACCATCAAAAAATAAAAGATAGGTGTAGTGATGACTCAGCAACAAGCTTCATCATGCTGTTCAGGTCAGAAAACAGCAATTGTTTATGAATATACTGATCCTGTATGTGGAATGCAGGTGGCTGAAACGTCGAAGCATTATTTTGATTATCAGGATATTCGTTATTTATTTTGTTCAGCGGGCTGTCAGCAAAAGTTTAGTACGCAGCCTGAAAATTATCTAAGCCTCAAAAAAGAGCAGCAGGCAGCTTCATCATGTTGTTCCAAGGAAAAGCCAGTCAAGCAAACGTCGTGTTGTGGTGGAACTGAATTGGAACAGAAAGATGAGCCTGTCGAAAACTTATCCTGTTGTGCACCAAAACTGACTGAGCAAAAAAGTAATTCATGTTGCGGTGCTAAACCAGAAATATCACCTGTTAAAGAAGAGGTAAAAAATTCCTCATGCTGTGGTGGAGGGCAGCATCAACACCAGCATGAAGCAGATAATCTTCAAACCGAGATTGACCCTGTGTGTGGGATGTCAGTTAAAACTACAACTGATTTAAAAACAGACTATCAAGGGAAAACCTATTATTTCTGTAATCCATCCTGTCTGGATAAATTTAAACATGACCCTGAATTTTATTTAACTCCCGCTGATCAGCGTCCAGTTCCCGAGGGAGCAATGGATATGGATTATACCTGTCCGATGGACCCTGAGATTGTACAAAAAGGCCCAGGCACTTGCCCAATCTGCGGCATGGCACTTGAACCGATGCAACCCACTTTGGATGAGGGACCAAACCCTGAACTGGTGGATTTTAGCAAGCGTTTCTGGACAACCTTGCCACTTAGTTTATTGGTGATGATTCTGGCAATGGGTTCGCATATCCATGCCTTTATCTCACCACATATCCAGCCCTGGATTGAACTGGTGTTAAGCCTGCCTGTGGTGCTATGGGCGGGTTATCCAATTCTACAACGTTGTTTGGTGTCCTATAAAACAGGCCATCTGAATATGTGGAGTCTAATCGGGGTTGGGGTGCTTGCCGCATTTATTTATAGTGTGATTGCAACCATTTTCCCGTCACTGATTCCTGTTGAAGCCAAAACAGGGCATGGCGTGGCAGTGTATTTTGAAGCAGCCTGTATGATTGTTTCGCTGAGTTTGTTGGGACAGATTCTGGAACTGAAAGCACGTTCACAAACTGCCAATTCCCTAAAAGCCTTGTTACGTTTACAGCCAAGCAAGGCTAAACTGGTTCAACATGATCAGGTGGTGGATGTCGATATTGCCATGGTCAAACAAGGTGATATTTTACAAATTTCATCGGGTGAGCAAATTCCACTCGATGGCGTGGTGGTGGACGGAAAAACCTATGTTGATGAATCCATGATGACGGGTGAGCCAGTTCCTGTGAAAAAGGAAAAGGATGACCGAGTGATTGGTGGAACCATTAATCAACAAGGTTCTATCCGTATCCAGACCACTGCGGTGGGGACCAATACCACATTGGCAAAAATGATTCAGACGGTTGCCGATGCACAGCGTTCCAAAGCACCATTACAACGGATTGCCGATGTGGTGGCGAAATATTTCGTGATTGCGGTACTCAGTATCAGTGTTCTGACTTTTATTGCATGGATGGTTTTCGGTCAGGCACAGTTTGATCTGGCGTTGATGTGTGCGGTTGCGGTGCTGATTATTGCCTGTCCATGTGCTTTGGGTTTGGCAACACCAATGTCGGTGATGGCAACTACAGGCCGTGCAGCACAGAAAGGTGTGTTGTTTAAAGATGCCGAAGCGATTGAAGCATTCAGTAAGGTTAATACCCTGATTATTGATAAGACGGGAACACTGACTGAGGGCAAGCCAAGCCTGAAAGAAATTCAGCCACTCTCTCAAACCTTTACCCAGACGCAAATTGAGTTGTGGATTGCCTCCATTGAGCAGTATTCGACTCATCCTATTGCACAGACCCTGACCAAGTTGGTGGATGCAAGCCAGTTATTGAATGTTACTGATTTTGAAGATGTCACAGGCTTTGGGGTGAAAGGCAATATTGAGGGCAAGACCTTGTATATTGGCAGCCAGAAACTGATTGAACAGTTGGGCCTAATATTAGGTGATGCCTTAAGTAAGCAGCTTGATCAAAAACGTTCACAAGGTGATGTCATTAGCTTCCTGATGTCAGAGCAAGAGGTGATTGCCTATGTTTCGATACATGATGCAATTAAGGACAATGCCAAAGCCGTGATTGACCAACTACATGCTGATGGAATTGATGTGATCATGGCAACAGGTGACCATGAAAAAAATGCGCAGATGGTGGCACAAGCATTAGGCATTAAAAAGGTCTATGGCAAACTTGATCCAAAACAAAAGCTTGAGATTGTGAAACAGGCACAGGCCCAGGGCAGGATTGTGGCAATGGCGGGTGATGGTATTAATGATGCGCCTGCACTGGCACAGGCCAATGTCGGCATTGCCATGGGTACAGGTACGGATATTGCCAAGCAAACGGCGCAAGTGACTTTGGTTAAAGGTGATATTCAGGGCATTGCCCAAGCTGTTCATATGGCCAAACTGGGCGTGAAGAATATGAAGCAGAACCTTGCTTTCTCCTTTGTCTATAATGGCTTGGGTGTACCTGTCGCAGCAGGATTATTCTACCCACTGACGGGGTTGTTACTCACGCCAATGTTTGCAGCCGTGGCGATGTCACTCAGCTCATTGTCTGTGGTGGTCAATGCGCTACGATTAAATAAATCTTAGTCAATTCCCTTAAATAAAACCCTATTCTCATCAGTTGAGAATAGGGTTTTATTTTGACTCAACTGACATCATCCAAATAAATCCAGTCAATTCTATTTTTATGCTTTAACCGTAACTTGAATAAAACTATTGGGAAATAGCTAAGGATGGAATGCATGCAAAACAATAAATTCACCAAGTTTATGAAATCATTTCTCATCTCAACTGTGATGGTATCTTCACCATTGTTGATGAATAGCAGCCATGCTGCCCCTGAGGGAAAGCTGGATTTAACGCTATCAGCGCACTCACAAAATAAAATCAAGCAACTGTTAAATGATCCAAAAACATGGCAACAGATTCCACAACAGGTCACCTTATGTGTATTTTCGCCCAATGGTGAGCATAGTGAAGCTTTTGAACAGGCTACCAGCTATATTACTGAAATTCCGAGAATGGTCCGAGTCGCTAAGCAGTTTGGCGTAAATATGAATGTGACTCGACCATCGCATTTGCAGTTTAAGCTGGATTTTGATTATCCAAAACTTAAAAAGTCAGCTTCAACTTTAGTGAATTTAAAAGTTTATACCAATGAGGCGGTACTCACCGAAGATTTCCGTAGCAAACGCTGTGATGGAGCAGGAATCAGTAATTTACGCGCCAAACAGTTCAACAAGTTTGTTGGCAGTATCGATGCAATTGGGGCACTACAAACCTATAAGCAGCTCAGTGCCGTGATTCAGGTTTTAGCCAACCCCAAATTTGATGAAAAAATGATAAACAAGGATTATGAAGTGGTGGGTATTGTTCCACTTGGTGCGGCCTATATCATGGTAACTGATCGTAATATCAATACCTTGGCTAAGGCGGCGGGCAAGAAAGTTGCCGTTTTCCAATTCGATGAAACACAAAAGAAACTGGTACAAAATGTCGGGGCGCAGCCTGTATCTGTGGATTTAATCAGTGTGGGTGGGAAATTTAATAATAAAGAAGTGGATATTATGGCAGGGCCAGCCATTTTGTTTGAACCGCTTGAACTCAAGAAAGGCATGACCGATAAATCAGGCAAGGTGGTCGGTGGAATTATCAAGTTCCCTGTGATTCAGGTGACAGGCACGCTCATTATGCAGCGTAACAAGTTTCCAGCAGGCATGGGCAGTATTGCACGGGAAATTATCTCTAAACAGCTCACGCCAGCGTTTCAATTTGTCGATAAGATCGAAGCGGACATTCCTAATCAATATTGGCTAAGCCTGAATGAGAGTGACAAGCCTGGCTATGTCAGATTGATGCGTGAAGCACGTATTCAAATGACCAAAGAGGGTTTTTACGACAAGGATATGATGAAGTTGCTGAAGCAGGTACGTTGCTCACAAGAGCCAAGCAATTATGAATGTGCAACAAGTGATGAATAATAGATAATCTGGATTAGAAACATCAGCGATAGAATAATAGTTTTAATACGGACTTAATCTATCGCTTTTTTATGTGGATATGATGATGAAAAAACCGACTCAGCCATTCGATAAACAGCCGATTATTTTTATTGCTGGAGCTACAGGTGCCATAGGTTATAAACTTTGCCTAATCCTGAAACAAAAGGGTTATGTTGTTTATGGTATGACCCGTTCAATTGAGAAAGCACAATTTCTGGAGGCTATCGGGGTTATACCCGTAATTGCTGATATTTTTAATGATCAGCAGATTAAGGAAATTATAGAAAAAATTGCTCCAGATGTGGTGATCCATCAACTGACTGACCTACCTTATGGCCTGAATCCCGCTTTAATGGAACAGGCAAGATTGAATAATGCAAGGATTCGTAAACTCGGTACACGTCATCTGCTTCAAGCATTAAGTAAACTTCGATGCCGATTTATCGCACAAAGTATCGCATTTGCCTATGTTCCCGATCAGCCATTTTATGATGAAAGTTCGGCGCTTGACTTGAATTCCAGCCATCCTCTACTAAAGTTAAATGCAGAGGGTATTTATGCATTGGAACAACAGGTCATGCAAAGCGATGTGGATGCCGTCATTTTGAGATATGGAAAACTTTATGGAAATGCGACAGGTTGTTTGGCCGCTGAATCGTGTAGGATTCATGTGGATGCGGCTGCCTATGCTGCATATCTGGCGATTGAGAATGGGCAAGGGATTTATCAAGTTGTTGAAGATGACTTAATTTATCGAAATATAAAAGCTAAACAGGAACTGGGTTTTAATCCAGACTATCGGTTTAAATTATAATTTTATTTAAAAATAAAATGCTCCAGAGGTGCCGCTGCATGGTCGTTACCCTGAACCCGATGAGTTCTCGGGAAGATATGCTTTTATAGCAATACGAAACGATATTAAAGCATATTTAAGCGCATGAAAATGTAATTTAAGTTTTTGTATTTTAATGAAAATACCTGAAATAATATTAAAGAATATTCAGCGATACGATAATATACTTTATTTGCCTACTATCTGCCTATTTCTCTAAATTTGCCTATTTTTATCTGCTTTTAGCCTATTGTTTGCCTACTATTTTTTTCAATAAAAATGGCGGTTAAACCGCCATTTGAGATGTAGATTGTATGCGCTGCCTTTCAATATAAGCCAGCACATCAGCTTTTTTATAAATGATTTTTCTGTAGTGCAATTTTGAAAATGGAATGCCGCCACCCTCACAACGCTTTTTTTGCAACCAGGAAAGGGAGACACCAAGTATTGCCGCGATGGATTCTGGTGAAAATGAAGCATCATCATTGGCAGTGTTGAATCTTTCGATTTCAACTTGTACATCTTCACTGTTCATTTATGATTCCTCCGCATCCGCTTTTGCTTCTTTTCGATCTAATCGTTCAATTTCTGCGATTAATAAAGCAGCAGCTCGAACCAAGTCTTTACGTGGACTTTTAGGCTTCCAAAAATCTAAATCCCACGGCCAAAGATCAGGTGCTTCTTCTGATTGATAAACATCAGGACCAAAACTCGAATTATGAACCCATCCGCGTCTAACAACATTATCGGCATAACATACAGATGCTCTAAGAAGCTCATTTGCTTTATATTCATCATCATGTTCATTTGAATAATGTTCTTTATTTATTTGGCGCTCACGCTCAGCAAGAACATCATTTATAGCTTTAGATAATTTACTCATTTCCGCCCCTTGCTGCTTCTAGCAGTGCATTCAAAATCTTTTCACCATCAAGACGAAAAACATCTGCTGTTATGCCACTTGCTTCGACTTGTTGTTCCACTTCCTGCTCAATCGCGTAAACACATTTTTCATTTAATTTAATTAGAACAAAGTCTTTCAATTCATCGTCATGTTTAAAAGTTGCGAACTCTATTAAATTGTCTAAGAAGTTAGATAAATCCAAATGAGTTCCCGATTGTTTAAATCTTTCAACTTCATTTTTTATATGTTCAACCTTTGCACGTTGCTTGTACGCTCGGTCAGTCCAATCAATACAAGCATTAGAAAAATGCTCTTTATCGCTGTTCAGCTCAGCATATTCAGACTTTGGCACCACCACGCACCCATCGAGTTTTGCTTCTGCACGTAGGGCAGAGGCTTGCCATATTTTCCAGCCGTAGTTCAACTGTGTAGCACATTCTCTAGAACTGTCATCGAATAATGAAAGTGCCACATATTTACAGTCTTGGAATTTTGCCCCACGTAGCAATCTAATATTTTCAGGAATTGCCTCAAAAGCCTCGCGTTCTTTTTGAATATCAATCATTTTCCACCCCTTGCTGCTTCTACTGTATTTACTTCTTCAAGCTGATAATAAGCTGTACATTCACAACGTGGGCAAACAAGATCTTTTGCAAAGCTCCACTGCCTAGATTGTTTTTCCAAGCGCTCACTTTCTAAATGTTTATTTCTGCATCTACAGCACTTAACCAGATAATCACTCATGATGATTCTCCTTTGCTGCTTCAAAAACTTGCTCATTCTCTAAAATTATTGCCTCACACTCGCCTCTAGTTCCTACAAAAAAACGTGATCTAGACCTATCGATTGGGTTGCCATAATCCGCAGCCCAAGTACCATAAAGTTTCTCTGTTTTAATATTGGCTTGAATATGTTTGTTTATCTCCATGATATCGCCAAGATCAATACAATCACCCAAATTATCAAGATTATCGAGAGAATTGCAGAAATTCTCAGGTTCATTTGAGTCTTGCCAAAAGCAAGAAATTTGATCTTTCGGCACCACAACGCACCCATTTAACTTCTCATACTCAAGTTTTGCCCGTCTAAGCCAGGCCAACCATTGTTGATTCATCTGTGATATGGTTACAACTTCATGATCAAGCGGATTTTTCTTGCTCAAGACAAAGCATTCATTTTCTACATCAAAAGTAAACTTAATAGCACTTGGGTAATACTTATAAATACCCAGAAATACTGATTTTTCTTTTTCAATATCAATCATGGCTTTGCTCCAGAGTTTTACATTTCGCCAACTGTCTTGCCCTTTGCCCCAACTTCGATCTACTCATTCCGATTAATTCAGCCGCCGCCCGTTGATTACCTTTTGTTTTAATCAAGGCCTTTTCAATCAACACATTTTCAAGATGCTGAACTAGACTTTTAGTGACATTCACACCGCTAGATATAGCTTTATCAATGTCAGATTCACGTAATACGATGCTATTATTCATATCAGCACCTTAAATATTTATAAATAAAACAGGCTGACAACCAGTATCTTTAATGGCCGCATCTTTATAATGTTGGTAATAACTACTTATGTAGTCCTCACCAGTATCGTCATTAATAAAATCACGAATTTTATGAACATCCTCAGATGATAGGTCATACACAAAAAGATCATTTAAAAACTGTTCTTTAGATGTTTCTGTTTCACCATAATTTTCAATGTAATATTGATAAACATCTTCTTTTGTTTTTGCTGCATATATGGCTTCATCACAGTTTTCAATTAGTTGATAGCCATTTATTTGAAAATCCATAGCACTCTCCTACAACCCCACCCACCGCATGAGTGGGGGTATATAAATTAACCCTGTAACTCTGCATAGCGGCGGTCATAGGCATTATTGATTTGTGTGATCTCGTCATCTGGTAAGCTATTTACTGCTGGATCACTCATAATTTCGTTCAAACGATCAATGCTTGCGGCTTGGTCAATACTTTGAAGATAGGAGCCAACCAGACTTAATTCATCTTCAAAAATATCTTGCTGTGACAGCACTTCTTTACGATGAGCATATGCCATTAATACGGCTTGGTAATGTTCTTGTGTGAGCTTTGATTCGTTACCTTTAATAGTTCTTGCCACTTCCGCCTCAAGCGATACCACATCTTTGGCATTAGCAATCATTAGCTCAAGACCAGCTTTAACAGAATTACTTTTTATTGGATCAGGTTCTACAACTGTAGCCTTAGGTTCTTCTTTTGCTGGCGGTGGAGTAAACTTTTGCTTCAACTGAGTATATGTATCTTTCAAATAGGATAGATGTGTACCAGTCAAACCATCATTTTTTAAGAACTCATCATGGATTTTATTCAAATCATCCTGTGATGTAGCTGCATTCATGCGAAGTAAGTATTCTCTACGGATTGAAAGTGATGTGGCTTTTTCGGCATTCTTTGACTGGATTTTTTGAGTATCGTTAGCTTGCCGTTGCTCAAGCTGTTGCAAGTCATCTTCTGTAACTTCTGCATCAACAACTTCACCTAACCCATCATTAATGAGAACAGGTTCAGGCTTTTTTGCTGTGGATACCTCCGCAATGGGTTGGAACTTCTGGCCTTGAGCTTTGATCAGAGTCATTAATTGTTTGCGCTCTTCTTTATCCGCATGATCCATTGCTTGCTCTTCCATAACATCAAGATGAGCAGGGGATTTTGCTGACAAAATACCACGTTTAATCTGAGTAAATGTTGGTGCGTAATCCTCAACAACTTCATTTTGCATTACTTTTTGCTGTGAAACTTGGCTCTCATCCTCATAATTCTGGTGATTTGACACCTCATTTTGTGTTGAAGTTTGGACATTTTGATCCTGTTCTTGATATTGATTGGTATCAACGGTCACGAAATCGCCATCAATTGTTACACCCTTACCAGACTCTTGAGCATTAGAAACATCCATTGCATTTGATAATTCAATAGATTGAGGCATGTACTTTAATACTTGCAATAAAGCTACTTTACGAGCATATGCTTCAAAATGTTTATGTGAGTAATGATTTGGCTGTAAAGGCTTAACAACTGTTTTTTTGAAGTGTTCACGTACTTTACGCACAGGCCACACTTCAATAATAGGCATTTCTGAATCTTTAACACGACCAATTGCATAAACGTGTGTCAGTTTATCGACATCAAATTCGCCACAAGGTTTGTGACGGCAATATGGGGAGTCGCCAAGCATATAATCAAATTCATCACCCTCGTAAACCGCACCAGTCCAAACAGATGAACGGCCACCACGTTGTGCTAAATCAACAAGACCTTTCCAGCCTGGAATAAAAGTACATTTATCTTTGTAAGGCACTAAGTAACCCTGACCATTTACACCAGGTTCCAGACCAAGCTGTGAAGCAATGATAATGCTTGAAAAGATAGAGTTTGACGTACATTGCTGCAATGCAGGATTTTGACTAAATGCAGTCAAAGATAGGCGAATCATTCGATCCACAGTTAAATGCTTAGGTAGAGCAGCTTCAAGTTGTGACTTATACTTCAACATATAAGTTTGAAATGCTTTAGCAGGGCTTTGAGCAGGTACATTTTGTGTTTGAGTATTCATTGTAAATTCCTAAGTTTGAATAAAAAATTAATTAAAATCGTTTTCTAAAGCTTGTTTTGTCATGTACGATGGCAAGAATAAATCTTCCATTTCGAGTGAATAACCATCCCATTCATTGATGAGAAGTGACTCGGCAAGCAATTCTTTAGCTTTGTTGTAGCGTGTGTCGCCAACGCTTAAAAATAGGTGGGATGCTTTATACTGTTTGACGTTGAAAGGAATAGAACTTTCCGCAACCAGTAAAATAAAGTCAGGTTTTTGCTCAGTTTGGTAATACTGCTGAAAACCCTCACGATACATAGATGCAGAAAGGTCATAACCAAAGTCAGAGCATTTTTTAGAGAAAGCGTGGGCACGTGCATCAGTCGTGGTTTTTAAATCCAAAATTAAGCCGTTTGGAAATGTCTTGCATGGTGCAATGTGCCAGTCAGGACGAATACGCAACGGTAAATCGAATACTGGATCGGTAAAGAATATGCTTGCCTCAGCCATGCCATAATTATTCTGCATATCAGCATAGGAGCTCAGTTTTTGCAGATTGATTACTATGCGCTTTGCGGCTTCAACCTGTTCAGCATCAACCAAGATTTTTCCTTGATTAGCTTGCTCCCAAGCCAAGGCTTCTTCTTTCCCAGCCTTTGTGCGACGCTCAAATTTTGGTGCAACAACAAATTCATTTTCAAACTGTTCAGGTTCTAAAAACAATGTGTGAGCTAATGTGCCAAAATTCATAGCCGCTTTGGTTTCTCGTTCAACTTCTTTTAAAATATTGTTGGAATAGAAATGGGCAGCACTACGCAACAAGTCCTTTAATTGGCTTGAGCTGTACTCTGGGCGAGCGTGATATTCATCATTGCTCATGCCCTGAATAAGCTGATCAGAAGATTGTAGAAGTTGAGGTATGGTATTCATATTAATCACCATCAACTTCTACAAATTTATGATTTTCATCTAATTTATATGCTGTATTGGCTTTTAGGCCATCCTCACCAATATAACCAATAACAGTGCGATAACGCTCAGCATTTCGATCCCAGTACCGAATGCGGATTTCACCTGATTCGCCAGCCGTTGCCGTGCCATAATCAGCAGCCGTTGCCGTGCCACCATTACCAGCCGTTGCCGTGCCATAATCAGCAGCCGTTGCCGTGCCCTTATAACCAGCCGTTGCCGTGCCACCATTACCAGCCGTTGCCGTGCCATAATCAGCAGCCGTTGCCGTGCCCTTATAACCAGCCGTTGCCGTGCCATAATCAGCAGCCGTTGCCGTGCCATAATCAGCAGCCGTTGCCGTGCCCTTATAACCAGCCGTTGCCGTGCCCTTATAACCAGCCGTTGCCGTGCCCTTATAACCAGCCGTTGCCGTGCCCTTATAACCAGCCGTTGCCGTGCCATAATCAGCAGCCGTTGCCGTGCCATAATCAGCAGCCGTTGCCGTGCCATAATCAGCAGCCGTTGCCGTGCCCTTATAACCAGCCGTTGCCGTGCCCTTATAACCAGCCGTTGCCGTGCCCTTATAACCAGCCGTTGCCGTGCCCTTATAACCAGCCGTTGCCGTGCCCTTATAACCAGCCGTTGCCGTGCCATAATCAGCAGCCGTTGCCGTGCCATAATCAGCAGCCGTTGCCGTGCCACCATTACCAGCCGTTGCCGTGCCTAATCCGCCAACAATAACAGCTTCGCTGTCACCAACAGTTATAGACGCACCAATCACCGCAACATTTTTGCAGCGTGGTTCATTCGCAATGAGATAGTCAGTGGCAGTTTTTTTATCGCCTACAAATACTGTTTTAGCTGAGGGAAATTTGCATTTATCGCCAAGCATCACAATACTTTTAAGATCAACTTCAAGTACCATCCATTTGCTATCTTCAGCAAGATAGTCTGAGCAATTATGATCGCCAGCACCAAACAACCAGCCATGCAGGCCATTACCACAATTGGTATTTTTAACCCAATCTTCAGCTACAGTTGTTCCGCCAACATCTGCCCACTGGAAGCCGTCACGGCTAGTAAGGTCTGAGCGGCATGTTCTTAAAACAAGTGCTGTATTTTTCTTAGACTTAGCCATTACACAGACTCCACAGGTAGGCCCAAAGCGGCATTTAATTTATTGACTTGGATAGCAGGCAGGATCGCGATTGTTGGCTTTTCCTCAAATTTCTCTAAAAGAGATTTAGACTCAGGCCATACTTCCCATAATTTTTTGAATGTGTGGACGCTTTCCAGCAAGGCTGTAATTTCTTTAGACATAGAGTCTTTTTGCTTATCAAGATCATCACAAGCGTCAACCGTTTTGAGGTAATCAAGCGCAACCTGTTCATCACCAGCGAAAAGTTTTGCTCTATCACCATGTCTATCTGAATGACGAGCACCAACAAGGCGAGATTCAGAAAAATAAACAGTGTGCTGTCTACCACCAATAGCTATATAGATATATCTGGATTTTGGTAAAAATCCTTTTGGCAGGCTTTCCATAGCAATTAACGAAGTTGCATAAACATCCTGATAGACTTTTTCACCAGCAACAATTTTTGCCTGTGATGCGGCTTTTTCTTTTGCATCAAAAGCGTGAGAAATGATGGTGTTCAGCATTGCTTCACGCAAAGTTTTAGTTAAACGACTCATGATCAGTTACCCCAAAATAAACCGTGAATAAAGAAAGTGAATAGATACCAAAGCACTAGACCCGTACCTAGGAACAAGGTGAGCTTGAATGTATCGACCAGATTAGCCCACAGGTGTTCCCAGAACGGGATTTGCATGTCCTTGGCTTTGGGTTCAGTGCAGCAGGGGCGAGTCGTTTGACTCTGGATGGTTCTTTGTTTCATAATTTGATTGCTCCTCGTTGGGGGTAAAGCACATCGGGGGTAAGAGGTCGGTGTGCTTTTTTATTGGTAACGAGGTAAAGATAACTAAAGTTATTATTATGGTCAATAACTTTAGTTAGTTTTATTTGAATATTTATGCTTTAATAACAAAAGAAGCCCTCATAGTGAGGGCTGTATGGAGTTATTAAGATGAAAGGTGTTCGTACGCTTTGGCGGCAGATATTGATTTTTAAGATGTTAAAGGTGAATCTGCTTTTGGGAAAAAAATCAGTCGATGAGCTTATTGCAGATGCAAAAAAAATAGAATCTTTTGTTTTCCAAAAAAATATACATGAAATTAGTTCGGAGGCTTCAAATGATTAAGTCACCAAAATCAATCGTGATCAATCCACCAAGAAAGGGGGTTTATGTTGATGTGAAAACTGAACATGATACTTTTCTAGTCGATATTGGGAATCAATATCTAGAGTTTTCTAGGATAGTCCAAGATACGTTCCAATTAGTACAATCGCATTCGGTAGATTATCTAAGCCCTCATCCAGTAGTTTCATGGTCAGGTGTTTTATGGACTCGGCAGGCAGCTCTCGAATGCCATCAATCATTGACTGCTTATGTTCAGGGGTTGCCTCCGCTTGATTGATTCTGCGTTCTAAAATAGTTCTTAATGTGTCAGCTTCAAACTTAATGGTAACAACGCCAAGAATTGCAGAAAGCCCACCATCATCAGCCAAAAAATCCATCCCTTTTTGACTGATTGTTGGTAGGTGAATAATCAAATTAAATCCAGTACCGTTGTAATTACTTAGTGTTAAACTTTTCTTTTCCACCAGTTCATGCTGCATTAAATAATATAAATTTCTTAATGCAGCCTCATAATTTTCTGATCCCTCTGGAAAATCATTGTAAAAATCCCAATGGTAGGGATATTTTGCAGCCATATATTCAAGTAGTTTTAGTTGTAAACTTCTATCAAGAGACATAACACACCATAAAAATAGATTTCATAATGCAAAGCCTATCCATTTTAAAAGCCAATATATCGGCCATATTTCTGCCAAGAAAAAATTGACAGGAATAAGTATTATCCAATTCCACCAATTGTAATTTGTATTAAAAAACAATAAGTATATAAGCGTTGGGATGCTACCCAACTGCCATAACCAGAAGAATAATTTACCTTTATCCATTATTTCCTCTATTAATCAATTAGACTTTAGGCAAAATTTTAAAATTAGCCCGTTTTTTGTGCCGTGATTTCACTACTTGGGAGTGGTTTCCAGCTATTTACAATTCCATCAATCAGCCCAATTCTTTCATCAGTAAGTTCCCCTTGCTTTGAAAGTAACTGTAATTTTTGTATAAGTTGATCAAGCTTATTTCCTTTCTGCTCAGTCGTTCCATACAAAATATAATCAATAGTCGTATCTAGTTTGACTGCCAATGCAACAAGGCTTTCATGTTTTGGAACATTCTCATCTTTTTCCCACTTTAAGACAGTAACACCGCTAACACCAAGAAACTCACCAAGAACTTTCTGTGAGAGCTTCTTTTGCGTTCTTAATGTATGAATGCGAGAACCTATAGTTTCCATAAAACAATATACCTAGGCAATAGATAACTTATGTTAGCTATTGACACGCTAACTTTAAGTAATAGAATAATGATAACTAAAGTTATCGAATTTGATTTTATGAAAAAGTCTGAAGCATTGAATTTGCTGCAATGCACAATTCCAGAATTAGCCAAAATTTTAAACATTTCAACAGAGGCCATTTACAAGTGGGGTGATAAGCCCATTCCGATTGCTCGCGAGTACCAGATTAAAGACATAGCGGCTGGAAGAAAGCCATTGGCTAAGTCTTGAGGTGTCTCTATGTCTGAAAAATTAATAGAGAGCATCACCCATAAATGCACTGATATTGAAAAGCGGAAGCTGGAAGCAATAGCAAAGTCACGTAATTTAAGTCTGTCTGAATTGATACGTTCAATCTGCATGAGAGAAATCCAAGATGTGGAGGAGTTTTTACATTCTCTCCAAACCGCATTTGCTCTTACCACAGATACAGCAGATACGTTTGAGCTGTCACCCCAGCCAATTATTGACATCACCCCAAAACGAATAGGCACAAAAAAAGCCCAACTGTGCGACCAGTTGAGCCTTATTGCCATACCAATAAATTGATATGAGGTAGTTCAGATGACCAGCTTATCACAGAACAACCAGCAAAACCAAGACCCTTTAAAAAAATTGAATTGGATACAACAGCATCATGCCGACGCCTTGGCAATTTTGGACTGGATGTTCCAGCGCAACAAAAACAACCTGATCAAACGTGGATACCGCCCTGATAACGCCGCCGTAAACCGTAAGGAGTGGCGTGAGTGTATGGAGTGGCGTGAGTGTATGGAGTGGAGATTCCGTTGTGATTGGAGAATTTCGCAAGAAATAGAGCATAGCTTGGCACAGACGGGCTTGCTTTTCTTTTTTGGCGGTTATGTAAAACGCATTGAGGATAAGTAGCTATGAATACTGCACCAGTGATTCAGTTTCCTAAGCCTCAGCAAGAGCAACAAGAGGCTAGTAGGGGCATGTATAGCGATAGATTTAAAAAAGGCTATGTGATGTCGAGCCGATTGTACAGGGAGGAAGTTTACCCTTTCCTTTCTGACGCTGCTCGGAATGTTTATGCCGAATTAGAGAACCGCATCAACGGACACAATAAAGAGTCTGATTTTGTCAGCTATTCTCAATTGCAGGGTGGTGAGTTAGAGGGGGCACGTCAACTGGGGCGTAAAACTGTTTCAGCAGGGGTAAAGGAACTTATAGATTTTGGCGTTATTTCAGTCATGGAATCAGGAAAACAGGGGGTAAAAAAGTATCGTTTAAATGAAATTTCTCTAATAGATCGGTTCACTAAGGGAACTAGTTCACTTACGACACCAGTTCACCTACAACACCAAGATCGGTTCACTAAGGGAACTAAAACTGGTTCACCTAGTGAACTCACAATAGATAATAAGAATTCTTTAGAAAATAAAAAAAAGAAATTGCCTGTGGATAACTTGGATTTTGAGATGTTTGACAGCTCAGTCGAATATCATCAGGACGACAAGGAAATTTACACACTTCGGGAACTGGCAAACCAGTACACGGTTAAATCCGATTTCACGGCCCAAGCACGAAAACAAAATTCACAGCTCACCGATGAATTTATTTTGGCTGAGTTGAAAAATTTTGTTCAGTGGTCCACAACACGGGAAAAAACCACAGCGCAAGGCTGGATGAATTACTGGATTTATCGAATCCAAAAATTATCTACCTCAAAACCAAAAACTACGGCCAAGGCAAAAACATCACCTGGAACAAAAAATCTTACTGACCCTCAAATCAATATGTTCAGCAGAAAACTTTGTGCTTTGCCTGATTTTGCTTGTACCTATGCCAACTCTGGTGAATCACAGAAAAGTTTTGAATCCCGTATCGCTGTAAAACTTCGTGATCCTGAAAACCTAAAGCACTGGGCATCCTATCTCCGTGACGTTGGATTTATTGGCAATGTGGAGGGTAAGGCATGAGATGGAGTGAAGATCAGCTACAAGCACACCTAAAAGCGCACAGAAACAGGGCTAATTTGAGCAAGGAGCGATTAAAAACTGAAAATGATGCAAAGGTACAGCAAGCAAAAAATAATTGTTTAGAGCGCAAATTGGAGCGAAATGAAGCTACTAAGGAAAATTTTATTTTAAGTTGTGAAGTCGCAACATACCCGCCGTCTGTAAATCATTATTGGGTTAAGTCAGGCAAGAGGTTTGTTTTAAGCGATAAAGCAAAAGCTTTTCATATGATTATCAAAGCATTAATACCTCCACTACAAACAGAAGCACGTTTAAAACTCGAAGTCACATTTCATTTTCCCAATTACCAGACACGGGACATTGATAACTACCTGAAAGCAACAATCGACAGCCTCGTTAAATGTGGCCTATGCATTGACGATGAGCAGTTTGACGAACTGATAGTAAAACGTGGTGAGGTCGTTAAAGGCGGTTTAATAAAATTAAAAGTAATGGAATTGGAGTGAATATCAATGAAAGTACACCCAAGTGGTTTTGACTTATTTCGTGACGGTGGGAAAGCCAGTGGGGGGGATTTGTATTATTTCTCAAACGATCCTCGTGCGCGCGCGCGTTTTGTTTCAGCACGTCAGCAGGCGAAAAAATTTATTGTCAAACGGCGTGGATATAAACCACCTGATTTCGTACGCATGATTTTAGATTTAAGGAATCTAGGCTGGTCACATGAAAAGATTTCCTATGTGTTGGGATGCTCTGCCAATGCTGTCTCATCCTGGGCTGTAGGTTCACGTCCATTTTACGATCATGGGGATGCATTTATTCAGCTTTGGCAGGAAATGACTTGGATTGAACGTTACCCGCGTGAGGGAGAGTTTTTAACATACAAATACGATATTGGTCAGCTTGATTTATTGGATCAGCTGGACGGCGTGATTGAGCAATTAGACAGTGAGATAGGTAAATGAGTTTAATCCATTATTTTGCAGAACAAGGTGATATTAATTCTATATTGCATGAGATTAATATCACTTGGATATTTAGCGGTATGTCTGTTGCTGAATCAGATAGTATTTTTTTAAATAATACTCTTAAGTATTTTACAGATAATAAAATAAATAATGATGCACTTTCTAAAATAGTAATACTCTTACAGTCTTACCTTTATAATCATAAGATGAGGGATTTTTATTTAAAAAGGAAGTTGAAATGGAATTAATGAGACTAAGCTGTGAACCAATTATTATCAGCAAAGAGCAGTTTTCTATTATTAAAGACATAGTTTAAACACCCAACAAACCGCTACCGCCCATAACGAACACTAGCCCTATCCGTAACGATAGGGCTTTTTTATGGCACGAGCAACCAAGGTGCCAGGCGAGCAAACACCGCCTGAGACTGAAACCACAGAACAAAATACCAATACTGATAAAGGTGCAGGGCAGACAGTCCAAGCGCAGCAAGATCAGCCATCCGACACCACTACAGCCAATCCTGAACAGCCACCAAGTGAATTAGATGCAGGCCAGCTTGGTGAGACAGGCGAACAAACACCGCCTGACTGGGCCATCAAGCTATTGGCAGGGCAGGCACGTATTGAGGCTAAATTGCGCTCTATGTCGTTGCCGCAGGCCCAAGCTACACAACACGGTACTCCACCAATTCAGCAACCAAAACAGTCAGCCCAAGTTTTAACAGCTCAAGGCTGGGGTTCTAAGGAGTCCTGATATGTGTGGTTCTCCTAAAATTGTGCGTCAAGACCCCGAAGCAGATGCCAAGGCAGCAGCAGAAAAGGCAACGATGGAAGCCAACATGAAAAAGGCTAACCGCCGTACAGCGAACAGCTCAAGCGTGTTAAGCGGTGCTTTTGATGCCAATACCAAAACAAAATTGGGTGGTGGATAATGTCTAATTTCGCACAGCAACTTTGTACGCGACTTGATCAATTAAAGTCTGCTCGTGCGAACTATGAAGCGCACTGGTCAGAATGTTACAAGTACGGTGCGCCTGAGCGTCAGCAATGCTTTTCTTCTACAGTTGAGAATAGCAAGACGCAACAGCAGCAACGTGCTGATCTATACGATTCTACAGCCGCAGATTCGGTTCAAGTCCTTGTTTCAATGATTATGAACGGCGTAACGCCAAGCAATGCGATTTGGTTTAAAGCTCAGCCTGATGGTATAGACGACTTGGCTGTACTGACTGAGGGTGAGCGCTGGCTTGAAGATGTCTGTCAATTTATGTGGCGCAATATTCACGCTGCAAATTTTGACAGTGAAAGCTTTGAGACCATAACTGATGTTGCGGTTGCAGGCTGGGGCGTTCTCTACACTGACATTGACCGCGAAGCCAACGGCGGTTATGTGTTTGAGTCGTGGTCAACGGGTAGTTGTTATATAGGCTCAACCCGTGCGGACGGCATTATTGACACAATTTACCGTGAACATGAGATGACGGCCGAAACCATGATCAATACCTATGGTGAGGATAATTGTCATTTTACCGTTGTCCAGACTGCCAAACGTTCACCAGATACCAAGTACAAGCTTTTACACGTCATACAGCCAAGAAAGTCAAAGGGTGCAGGGCAGATCAATAAAGATATGCCTTTTGCTTCATATCACATTGATCTGAGCAATAAGCACATGATGAAAGAATCTGGCTATCACGAGTTCCCATGCGCTGTGCCACGTTTACGCCGTTTACCCAACTCAGTTTATGGCAATGGTCAGATGACTTTAGCCTTGGCTGATGCCAAGACGGTCAATGAATTGATGAAACTTACTATTAATTCGGCAGAAATGCAGATAGCTGGCATGTGGATTGCGGAAGATGATGGGACCTTAAATCCTCATACTGTTCGTATTGGTCCACGTAAGGTGATTGTAGCCAATAGTGTTGATTCTATGAAGCGGCTTGACGATGGGACAAATTTCCAGATAGCGGATTATCTCATTACCAATTTACAAGGCGGTATCCGTAAAAAGCTTATGGCTGACCAGTTGCCGCCAATTGGTACACAGCAGATGACAGCTACAGAGATCCATACCCGTGTCGAGCTGATCCGCCAGATGTTGGGTCCAATGTACGGGCGTTTGCAGTCTGAGTACCTGAAATCAATTTTAGACCGTTGTTTCGGGCTTGCCTTGCGTTCTGGTGTGCTTGGTCAGCCACCCCAAGAGCTTTGGGGGCGTAACCTGTCATTCAAATTTGTATCCCCTTTGGCGCGTAGTCAGCGTATGGAAGAAGTCATGGCGACTGAGCAATACGTGGCTAGTTTGGGGCAGATGTCAGCAGTAGACCAAACCATTTTAGACAATGTGGATTTTGATGCTGTGGCGGTATTAATCGGCAATGGCCGTGGCGTTCCTCAAACAATCATGCGAACGGCGGATGAAGTGCAGGAATTGCGTCAAGCACGGCAGAAAGCTATGCAGGAACAGCAACAGCAACAGGCACAGCAAGCCATGCTGGATAAGGCTGGGGATGTGATTGCCAAGGGTGCGGAACATCAACTTACCAGTGAGGTAATGCAGTGATTTATTTTGTTGGGCTTATCGCTATTGTCGTGGCTTTTATGTGGATGCGCTCAATTCAAGAAGTGAAGAAATTGAGCAAAGATGCCGATTATTGGCGCAATCAATGGCTAGAAACTATTGATGAACTAAGTATTTCTCGTAGTGAGCGATTTGAAGAATGGGAGCGTGCAAACATTGCTGAGGAACAAATTATTGTTTTAAAGCAAGAGCAGGCCGATCTTAAAGCCGCACAGAAACCAGAAGAACCAGAAGAACAAGGAAATTTTGTTAAGCGGCATCGTGTCACCAGAGCAACAGCAGAGACATACCGCAATGTTTTTGATCTTGATGTCAATGGCATACGGATTTTAGAGCATCTCACACAGACATTCTGCCGTGATGCTTTCACTGATTCAGAGCGTGAAACCTGTCACCGACTGGGGCAGCAAAGCGTGATCAATTTTATCGTCAATAACATCAATCGGGCAAACGACCCAAACTATAAGGAGTCTGTAAATGACTGATCAACAACAGCAACAAACACAAGAGCAGAACCAAGAATCCAATCAGAACCAAAATAGTATGCTTGGTGGTGGCCATGAGGGTGAGATTCAGGACGGTGGCGAACAAGGTAATCAGGGACAGGGCAATAACTCAGATACTCCTAAAGTTCCTGAATCGGCAGATGGGTACGAAGTCAATATTGATGGTTTTGATTTCAATGAGTTTAAAGGCATTGAGGAAAATAAGGCGTTTTTGGATGAAGCGCATAAGGCAGGGCTGAGTAATGAGCAGCTTGGTTTTGTTTTAGGTAAATACAACGAGATCATTCCACAGCTCATGGAAGCCAATGCCCATCTGGATAATGAGTCATGTATCCAGACCATGACAGAGGCATGGGGCAATGATACTCAGGCTAATTTCGGTTTTGCCAAGGCAGCAGCAGACAATGCGATTGCAAATGGCATTTTAACGGCGGAAGAAGTGAATAGCCCTCAGTTCGGCAATAACCCACTTGTCCTAAAAATGGCTGCATATTTTGGTCAGCAGCTTGGCGAAGATACGCCGCCTAAAAATACCCAACAAAGCGGTAGCGTAGATATTCAATCATTGATGTCATCAGAAGCCTATTTGAACGATAAGCATCCAGACCACACCCGTGTCTCTGCCCAAGTTCAAGGCTGGTATCAAAAGCAATATAAATAAGGGGTAGAAGATGCCTATTGTAAATGAAAATAAAATCACGGCGGCGTTTGTTATTCAATATGCTGATACATACGAAATTGCAGCAATGCAAAATGTATCACGATTGCTTAAAACCGCCGTATATCGTGGAAAAATTGAGGGTGAGTCATTCACTATCAATGACATGGGACAGGTGGAAATGCAGGCATCAGGCACACGCTTTGGTGATACCACTTGGACGATTCCTGATGCTGGTGTGCGTACAGCATTGATGACGGATTTTGATTTATTTATCCCGATTGAAAGTCGAGATTTGCCAAAGCTAAAGGCCAATCCAACAGACAAGTACATGAAAAATCTGATCAATGCCCGTAACCGTAAAATTGATGACATTATCTATCAAGCACTAATCGGCGGTATAACTCGTGTCACGGTGAATGATGCAGGTGCCAAGTCAACTTCTACTGTTAATTTGCCAGCAGGTCAGGTCATTCTTTCCAGCTTTGGTTCTGGTTCATTAAAAGCAAAAATTCTTAAAGCTAAATCATTGTTCCGTGACAATGAGTGTGATGAGCATAATGGCGAAGAGCTGAATGTTGTCTACAACGGCCGCATGATGGAAATCCTGTTATCAGAAACTGTTTTCATGAGTGCTGACTATATGGCTGTCAAGATGCTTCAAGAGGGTGATGTTTCTGGTAAATGGTTAGGCGTAAACTGGATTCCATACAACAAACTTAATAATGGTGCTGGTGGTGCAACAGAACGCCGTAGCTGTATGTACACAAGCACAGCAGTACATTTCGGTGATGCCGATATTACTGGTTTTGATATTTCCAAGCGTCCAGACAAGAAGAACATTTCACAGGTTGGCGGTGTGACTTCAATGGCGGCAGGCCGTGCAAGCGAACAGAAAGTAGTTGCATTTGATTTTGAAATCTAAACCACATAACCCACTGTTTTAGGACGGTGGGTTTTTTATTAAATTAATTTTGAGGAAATTGTGATGACTAAAGCAGTAACTGAACAAGAATTGGCAGAAAAAGCAGTCGCACCGCGTGTAACAAAAGCCGATATTGAGGCATTAATGCAGCGTGTGACATATACCATTGAGCAGCAACCAGGTGGAACCACCTCAACATTTGTGCATGCTTTTCTCGATGGTAAGTTTTTCTTGGCGACAGGCTTTAGCGCATGTGTTAATGCCGAAAACTTTAATGTTGATATTGGTGAGCGTTTAGCCCGCAGTAATGCGGAAAAACATGCCGAAAATAAATTATGGGAGCTTGAGGGCTACCGTTTATATTCTGCAAGCTAACTTAATACCCAGCAAACCGCACCTAAAACCCATTCACTATGAATAAAAGTGAGTGGGTTTTTTATTATGACTACAACAAACGTCAGTATCTGCAATGAAGCACTGAGCATGATCGGTGCTAAATCGATTATTTCATTCGATGAAAGCACGGAAAATGCACGGCGTTGTGCATCCATTTATGACAGTACACGTAAGGCTTTATTGCGGATGCACCCGTGGAGCTTTGCAAAGAAGCGTGTCCAGCTTGCACCAATTTCCACACACCCATCTTTTGGTTATGCCCATGCATTTCCATTACCCAATGATTTTATGCGTGTCTATGACGCTGGCGAAATCAATTATGAGATTGAGGGGCGGCATATTTTGGCAGATACAAGCCTGATCAACCTTGTTTATGTCTATGACAACGACAATGAGCAGACATGGGATTCATTATTTACCGAGTGTATGGCCCTTTATCTGGTGCGTAAGTTGGCAAAGCCCATTACAGGCAGTCAGGCTGAGGCTGATAGCGCATGGGCACAACTCCAAGGCATGTTAAAGCAGGCAAGGGCAATCAATGGACAGGAACGCCCAGCACAGGAATTTGCAGCTAATTATGAATCAACCTTGCTTGGAGTGCGTTACTAATGAAACAGTACATTATGAAAAATAACTTTAGTGCTGGGGAGCTTGCACCAACGTTATATACACGCACGGACATTCAGCAGTATGCAAATGGGGCTAAAACCTTACGCAATGTCATTCCCTTGGTTGAGGGTGGGGTAAGAAAAAGACCAGGAACATTTCATATGGGAATAGTTCCTAATGCTGTGCGCCTGATCCCATTTGTTGTTAGTTCTGATCAGTCGTACATGCTGGTTTTTAGACCATTGGCTATTGATATATACAACCCAAGAACAAAGACATTCGTGGCCAATGTCGTTACACCCTATACCCCAGAGCAGATACCAGATATTCAGTTCGTGCAATATCGTTATGAGATGTTCTTTACCCATAAAGATGTGCCAGTGCAGCGTTTTCGTTCTTCAATGGACTTCACTGCATGGGAGTTTAACCAGTTTGTCTATACCCATGCACCTACTGACTCAGAAAACGCACGTTCTCCATTTAGAAAGGGAAAACCATCTGGAAAAGATGTAGGTGCTTTTATCTCATTTACCCTTGATATTCTAAATACGTGGCTAAATACAACGGCGTATATTGTTGGGGATGTGATTCAGTATTCAGGAAAAATCTATCAGGCAACCAAGGATGGAACAGGGCAGCAGCCAGATATTTCGCCCTCATACTGGGTGGAGGTGACAGCCGCAGCAGGGGGATTTGTTGCCGATGATATAGGTAAATATATTAGTGTGAATGGTGGAATCATCAAGATCACTGAGTTTGTTAATACCAATCAGGTCAATGGTGAAATCATTGTAAAGCTTGATTCAGATGTACAGGCCATTGAACGCTCTTGGTCAATCTTGTCACCCGTTTTTAATGCCACTGACGGTTATCCACGTTGCTGTACCTATTTTAAGCAACGCCTTGTCTTGGCCAATACCAAGAAAGCGCCAAACAAGATATGGTTTAGCGCCGTTGGTGGGAATGGTAACTTCCTTGAAACTACGGAGGATGGGGATGCTTTCAGTATTGTATCTGCATCAGGCCTTGCCAACAGTATTTTATTCTTGGAAGCCCAGCGCGGTGTAGTCTGCCTTACTTCTGGCGGTGAATATATGGTCGATTCGGATGGCGTACTGACCCCAACAACCGTAAATATCAATGAGCATACCGCTTACGGTGCATATCCTGTAACAAGGCCTTGTCGTGTGGGGAATGAGCTTTTATTTATTCAGCGTGGTGGTGAGCGTTTACGGGCCTTGTCGTATCGTTATGAAGTGGATGGACTGGTATCACCAGAGATCAGCGCATTATCATCCCATATCGGCGAGACACACGGCGGAATCAGTGAAATCTGCTATCAGCAAGAGCCTGAAAGCCTTGTATGGTGTGTATTGGGTGATGGAAAAGTAGCATCCATCACATTCAACCGTGATCAGGAGGTCCTTGCATGGGCACAGCATGACTTTGGCGGATCGGTTAAAAGTATTTGCTCTGTTCCAACTGCATTGGGTTCTGATCTGTGTTTTATGCTGGTTTATAGAACGGGCGTACCGTGTTTGGAACAATTGTCTTTTGATGCCCTTTTGGATTCGCAGAGAGAAAAGACATTGACTACAGATTCAATTAATAAAACAGAAATTGGGTATGTTGGTAATCTTAGTGTTTATCAGGTCAGTGGTGAATCTATTTACTCTGTAAATTTTACCGAGACTTTGACCGAATTACAGTTGCCAGGCATGACAGGCCAAACCGTTAAATATGGCCGTCTATTTAGTTGTGTTGCTGAACTATTCCCACCCGAGTTAAGCCAAGCGCCGTTATCTTCTATGCTGTTTAAGGCAAAGATTGACCGCATGGCGTTTTTCTTTAACAAGACTTTAGCGCCTGTGGTCAATGGTGAATTAATCGAACTGTTTACATTTGACCAAAACCCATTTGATGCACAAAAACCGATGACAGGCTATCACATGATTGAGGGTGGCTACTGGGAAGATTTACACAATACACCTATCCGCATTTCACACAACAAACCGCTACCGTTTCACTTGCAAGCTATCACCATGCAAATGTCAATTAATGAGAAATAGACATGAGAATACGTGAAGCTTCATATCAGGACATACCCATTTTAATAAAGATGGGTGCGTCCTTTATCAATGAGTCACCAACATTTAAACAGCGTGGATTTAACCCAGATAAGGCGGCACAGCATTTTAAATGGTTGCTGGATGGTAACGGCGTTATTTTTATTGCTGTGCAAGATGGTCAGATTGTAGGTGGTTTTGCTGGTGGCATTACTACAGATTGGCAGTCTGATCATAAGCTTGCCTTTGATTATGTCATGTATGTCATGCCTAAACATCGTGAGGATGGGGTGGCAAGGGAATTGGTTAAAACCTTTATTTTATGGGCTAAAGAAATGGGTGCGGACCGTATCAATTGCGGCACGGCAACAATGGTCAATACCAAACAGTGTGTAGCACTGTATGAATCGCTTGGTTTTACTCCCGTTGGCCTGTTCTTGGAAATGGAGCTATAAGTCATGGCAGCATTACCAGCGATAGCGGCCGTTGCTAGTGTTGCCAGCACTGCAATATCTGCTTATTCAATGTATCAAAACAATAAAACTCAAGGTGAACAGGCGGAAGCCGATGCGGATGCAGCACGTTCGCAGGGTCGCCTAGAAGCTGAACGTATCCGCAGCCAGAAAGAAAAGACTCAATCCGCAGCCCGTGCGGCATTAGCCCAAAATGGCTTGGATGTAGGAGAGGGTACAGCCGTCACAATCAATGACAGAATTGAGCGTGATGCCGAATATGATGCTGCAATGTCTGAAATTGCTGGATTTAATGCATCTCAACGATTGCAGGCAGAGGCAAGTGTACACCGTAAAAACGCCAATACAGCAGCCATTACAGGTGCTTTAGATACCATGTCTAAGGTGGGTGATGGCTATGTAAAATATAAGAATGGGTGGAAATAATGGCTAAAATTCCAATGGGTAATTTTGGTAACGCTATGCCACAGGTTCAGCGTATTCAGATGCCACAAGATCAAAGCGGCCAGATGATTGCAAATACTTTGCAGAACGTTGGGCAAGTTGTAGCTCAAGCCGATCAGCAGCAGCGTGAACGTGAAGCTCAAAACAAACAACTGGAAAATTATAACAATCAACTTGCTGAAAAAGAGGGGCAACTTAAAGTTGATGATTTCCTGTCATCCAAGTTTAGCGAACAGGTGACACTGTTACGCAATGATGTTGCCAATGGCGTAAAAACCTCACAACAGGCAAGTGACGAATTAAAAATATGGTCGGATGACCAATACAAGGAATTATCATCCAGCCTACCAATGCATGCACAGCAGCAGTATAAGGCGCAAATTGATAGCTCAGTAGGTCGTCAGGGGGCTGGTTTTTTACCTTTGCAGTTAAAAGCCAATGAGCAAAGAGAATTGAATATTGTAGACCGTGCATTTAGTGAGGCGACACGCCGACCAACCAATGAACGAGAACCTTATTTTCTTTCCTATCTAAAAACTGCAAATATTCCAGTGGCAGAAAAAGAAGCTCTATTATTAAAGCTTAGAGTTGAGTCCAATAAAATTGATGTCGATGGTCGTATTTTATCGGCCGTAGATTCATCTAATATTGACGAGCTTAGAACATTATCCACCGAATTAGGCAAGGGTGCATATAAGGATTTAAACGGCGGTCAGGTTCAGGATTATCAGGCATCTATTGCCAGTAAAATTCATACTATCCAGTCAAGACAACAGGTTGAGGAAAATAAACGAATAAGTGAATCTAATAAAGTCTTTAATGAGTTTAGGGATGCGGTATTAACTGGGCGTAATTTAGATTCAGCCTATATTGATAATGTTAGAAAGGCGGTAGTAGGCACACCAAGCCAAGCAGATTTTGATTTTTATTTAGCCCATTCTAATAATTTTCAAAAGTTTTCAAAGTTAGGTACAAGCGAACAGCTTAAATTAATCAACCAGACAAAAGCCAATATGAAAAACTCATCCTCAGCCGATCCTGTGCGTGAGGAAAAAGTCTTAAATGTCTATCAGTCTACTTACAATGAAAAATTAAAAACAGCAAAAGAAAACCCTAATCAATTACTGGCTGAAAATGGGATTCAAGTACCTGAATTAAATCCAGCGGAGTTAAAAATAAATCCTCAAGGTTTTATTAAGAACTTGGTTCAGGTGGGTGGCTATCAGTTGGCATTAAAGGCTTCTGATGGCAACGTGGCAATAAAACCATTTTCGGATGATGTGTTGCCACAAGTTAAAGATACCGTTGATAAATTACCTATAGACCAGAAATTAAATTTCATTGGTAATTTAATTGGTCAAACCAAAGATATTAATGGTGGTAATGAGATATGGAAAGCGGCATTAAAACAAGTGGGTGGTGATGATCCGAGTTATGCTGCGGCTGGTTTGGCACGTTTCCATAATTATCGTTCCACTGAGGGGAGAGACCTTGCTACTTCAATTATTTCAGGAGCGCAATTGCTTAAAAATGAGCAGTTCGCCATGCCAAAGGAAAAGGATTTAAGAGCGAAGTTTAATGCTTATATTGGTCAAACCATTACAGGTGAATCGGCTAATAAAGCTTATGAGGTATTTAAGGCAGTTTATGCAGACACTATGGTTGCTCGCCACCAGATTCATGTTAATGCTGATGAGAGTCCAAAAGATGATATTACAAAAACCGCACTTGGTATGGTGACAGGTGGAGTATATGAACAGGCTGGAACTTCCCTTAATTATATGGGTGGAAAGACAACCTCATGGAAAGTAACCAAGCCATACGGTATGACCGATGCGGTTTTTGCTGGGAAGCTGGATAAGGGTTATAAGGATTTATCTAAACAAACAGGTAGAACAGTCGCTGACCTTAAAACTTTATTTTTAAAACAGGGTGAAACGCGTAGTAATGGTCTTGTTGAATATCGGTTGCTTAATACTCAGGGTAAACCTTTAGTTGTTAATGGTACTCCCTGGCTAATTCTTGTTGACGGAGTAACTAAATAATGTCTTGGTTTGATGAGATTGCTGATGATGATCAGCTTGCGGTTGAGAAACTACGGGAAAAGCGTTTTACAGGTAAACCATCAGAAAAAAAAGAGGTTGGATTATTTGATGGTGCGCTAGATTCTCCCATTCGTGGTGCTGGTGTTGGTTTTATTAAAGTTGCAGATACTTTAGCCAAGCCACTTGATGTTATCGGTGATGCAGCCAGTTATGGTATTGACTATGTTCAATCAGGTGGTGATATTCCATCATTCAGCCAATATCGGGAAAAAGCGGTTCAGGCGCGTGATAATCTGGTCTTTGGTACTATTGAGGCATTGGAAGATAAAGAGAATACGGGTTTAGTTGGCAATATTGGCGTTTCTTTAGGAGACTATGGATTCCGTGGTGTGGTTGGTGGCATGACTGGTGGCGTTGCTGGTGCTGCAACTCTAACAGGTGCGACAACTGGGCATTACCAATACAATGATTTACGCCGTAAAGGCGTTGATAGTTATACCGCTTTACAGGTTGCTGGTGTGAATACCGTGGGTGATGCCATAGCAACCTATTTACCGATGTCTTACGGTTATAAAGGTACAAGTGGAATCATTAAGGATGGTCTGTTATCTATAGGTGGGGCAACAGGCCTGTCTACGGGTATGCAGTTTACCAGTGGTGAGGTGCTAAAGGATGCTGGATACAATAAGGAAGCAAAACAGTTTGAAGTGACAGGACAATCCTTTTCTACAGATTTGCTTTTAAATACAGCATTGTTTGGGATTACCAGAGGGCATGCAGTTTATCAGGAAAAAAAGCCAACTCTTGCCAAAGCAATTCAGGCTGAATTAGACCGTATAGCTGGCACCCATGACAATGTTCTTCAAGATGTTGTTGATGGTGCTTTAATCCGAAATAATTTTGAGTTTGAAAATACTCTAGCGCCAGTACATACCATTGACCCGATTCAGGAAAACAATCATTTAATCAACCTGAACCAAGCGACCGATCAAATCCTTACAGGCCATCCTGTGAGCGTCAGCCAACCTGTTAGCGGTGAAAAAAAGCGAAAGACTTTAGATATTGAATCATCAGCTTTGCCAGCTAATGCCAAAACGATTGCACGCAAGGCACAACAGGACGGTATAGACCCAAGTGTAGCATTAACCATTTCCCATATTGAAACGGGTGGACAGTTTAGCTCCACCGCAAAAAACCCTGATTCTTCAGCACATGGTTTATTCCAGGTAATAGACAAAACTTGGAAAAACTTGGGTGGTAAAGACAGGGCCAATATTGATGAACAGATTAGAATTGGTTTAAAGCATATCAAGCAAGCCAACAGTTATATTGAACAAAATTTAGGTCGTGCGCCTATGGCCCATGAACAATATCTAGGGCATTTACTTGGGCCATCTGGTGCGGTTCATGTGCTAAAGGCTGATCCGAATGCCAAGCTCATTGATATTGTGCGTCAATATGACAAAAAGCATGCTGATTCTATTGTCAATAACAATGGTATGAAAGGCTTGACTGTAGAGCAGGCGGTTGATAAATGGCGTAAAAAATGGAATACGCTGAGTAATCGCTATGGCGGTGACAATATCACCACTGCTTATGATGCAAATGGCTCAAGCTACGATTTTGCTTATGAAGTGAAGTCACTGGATGATCTTATCGTATCGAATGATCAACTATATGGCGTAAACCCCAACTACCCAGCAGAACTACAGCCTAGAGACCGTACTAGAGAGTCATCACGGCAACAGATTGAACGTATTGCAAATGAGCTTAATCCTGAACGTTTAGGCGAAAATCCAATGATTTCTCAGGGTGCGCCAATTATGGCACTGGATAATGTCATTGAATCAGGTAATGGCCGTACCTTGGCGATTGGCAAAGCATATGCCGATGGTAAAGCGGATGCCTACCGTCAGTTTGTAAGTGATTTTGCATCGGATCGAGGGTGGGATATTTCGGGTATTAACAACCCTGTTTTAGTCCGTACCCGATTAAGTGACGTTGACCGTGTAGAGTTTGCAAAGCTTGCCAATGAAAGCGATGTGGCACAATTCAGCGCTTCCGAACGTGCAAAAAGTGATGTTGACCGCTTGCCAGATGCATCACTGTTAAAGCTAAATTCTGATGGAAATATCAACCTCGATGGGAGTATGGACTATGTTCGTGCTTTCATGGATCAGGTTCCACAGGCTGAACGTGGACCCATGCAGACAGCAGATGGACGATTGACCCAAGAGGGTAAGCGCCGTATTGAGACTGCATTAACTAATCAGGCCTATGGTGATTCTAACCTTGTGGCCAGACTGTCCGAGAACATGGATGATAATAGCCGAACGGTTTTAAATGCCTTGCTCCGTTCTGCACCACAATTGGCGCAATTGGCTGATCTGGTCAAACAGGGTGGACGGCATAGTAATACCATTGCACAGGATTTAGCGCAGGCCGCGCAAAAACTCAGTGATCTTAAAGCCAATGGTTTAAAAGTGAATGACTATTTAAACCAAGGTCAGTTAATAGATGATGGTTTATCACCTGGAGCAAAAGATTTTTTAAAAGTCTTTGATGAGAATAGCCGTAGCTCCAAAGCGATTAATGGCTATATCAAGTCAAAGATTGATGAAGTGGATGCAATGGGCGACCCAAGACAAGGTAGCCTGTTTGGTGATTCACCAGATGATGTTGCTTTTATGAATATCTTAAATGAAAACCCTGATTTACCTGTAGGCATTGCCCGTGAAAATCCAGATGGTACGGTTGAGTATGTCAGCCTAAAAGAAATGGTTGATTCGCTTGAAGATAGTTCAAAACAAGCCGAGTTAGACAATGTTGCAACACAGACCGCTATTAGTTGCGCCTTACAGTTTGGAGAATAATTAAATGAAACAGCAATGTATTCAGGCCGTAGCGCAGGCATTGGGCAAAAAGACATTAAACCAGCAAGAAGTACAAAAAATTGAGCAACGTGTCAACGATGCCATGAAAAGCCGTGCAAGACAGGATATTCAGAAATGGCGTAATTTAAGTGATGCAGAGAAATTAAAAGAAGCTGCTGAACAAGTTGCAATAGATATTCAGTCGGAAGTGTTACGTAAAAAGAAAACACTAGTTGATGATGTATTAAAGCAAAATAGGAATATTGCATTACAGGATCATGCCACTCTACTTTCTAGTGATGTTGTGGACCGCATGGTGGCAGCTCATGGTGATATGTCTGGTATTCAATCCATTGACAGCAAGGCAAGGGCCATAGCTTCTATTTATCGTGGTGAACTGACAGATTTTTACACCAATATTAATGGTGGCTTAGGTGTGTTTGTTGATGAAAAGATTGTAAAAGCGATTGTTCAGGAACGTTTCGGAAAGGATTCAGGCAATCCATTAGCTAAAAAGATTTCTGAAAAGATGGGCGAAGTCTTTGAAAACATGCGTGATCGGTTTAATCGCAATGGGGGAGATATTGGGTTGCTTGATAATTGGGGAATTATGCAGACCCACAGCGCCCAAAAAATGGCTTTGGCTGGCAAGGAACAATGGGTAAATGATGCCACCAATAATATTGACCGTAACCAGTACGTCAATGAAGATGGTAGCCTCTATAGTGATTCCCAGATTAAAGAATTGCTGGATTATGCCTTTGATAGCATTGTTACCGATGGGGCAAGCAATATAAAAATCGGTAAGGCAAATTATCAAGGCTCATCCAAAGTTACCAATAAGCATAGCGAAAGCCGTATTCTGCATTTTAAGGATGCGGATGCTTGGATGGATTATCAAAGCAAATATGGTGGTATGCAGTTTGTGGATTTGGTGGAGGCACATATTGCATCCATGTCTAAAGATATAGCCTTAGTGGAAACTTTAGGCAGTAACCCTAAAATGGCCATGAAGATTTTACAGGATGCAGCCAAAGCAAAAGATACGGCTAGGGGTGTTGATGTAGAAACTATTGGAAAGATTCAAAAACGTACTGATACCATGTTTCAGGAGTTTACAGGCGGAAATACTCCAGCATCACAGGTATTGGCCAATGCTGGTTTAGCTTATCGCTCTATGAACGTTGCATCCATGCTGGGTGGTACAACATTATCCTCCGTTACAGATCAGGCCATGATTGCTAAAACCGCATCGGTACATGGTATTTCATACTGGAAAACGTTCGGTGAGCTGATCACACAGTTAAACCCAGCAAATAAAGATGACCGTGAGCTTGCCCGTAGTCTTGGTTTGGCCACTGAGGAAATGCTAGGTACTATTAACCGTTGGGCAGATGATGGCCTGACTTCTGTGCATGGTAAGGCTGAGAAAATAGCCAAAATATCCAATGGTGTTGCTGCTCAAGTTATGCGTGTTTCTGGCCTTAATGCTTTAACTGCCGCATCAAAAACAGCATTTTCAAAAATGATAATGGCTAAATATGGCGAAATGACCCGTAATAAAGCATGGAAAGATTTAAGTGCTACAGACAAGGAGCTTTTAGAAAAAACAGGTATCAATGAACGTGCCTGGCAAGTGATGCAATTGGCTGATCCAGTGATAGACCGCAAGGGTAATAAACTGATGTCAGCACGTTCTATTTTTGAGATACCAGACAATAAACTAAAACATTTGGGTGATCCTAAGAAAATCCGTGAAGAAGTTGCCACTCAATTTCAGACCCATTTACTGGATGAGCAGGGCATGGCCGTTGTGGAAGCTGGATTACGTGAGCGTACATGGATGACAGGGGGATTAAGAAAAGGGACAGGGATGGGGGAAATACTACGTTCCCTTTTGCAGTTTAAGTCATTTCCAGCAGCCTTTTTAATGCGTCATGGTAGCCGAGCTTACGCACAAAATGGAGTAAAGGGCAAAGCTGCTTATGGCATGTCACTATTTTTTATGACAACAATTTTAGGGGCTTTAGTTGTTCAGCTTAAAGAATTGGCTAATGGTAATGATCCGCAAACCATGTGGGATAGTGATGATCCAACGAAAACTGCTAAATTCTTTGGTCGTTCAGTAGTACAAGGTGGTGGCTTATCTGTACTTGGTGATATTGTAGCGGCTGGTACTGATCCTAGTGGTCGTGGTATTACTGATTTTATTGCTGGACCGTTGGGTAGTGATGCCAAAGCCGTAGCTGGTATTACGGTTGGTAATGCCATGCAATGGTATGAGGGTAAAGATACCAATGCGGCAAATGAAGCCTTTAAACTGGCAAAAAGTAAAATCCCAGCGCAAAACCTTTGGTACACCAAAGCCGCCGTAAACCGTTTATTTTTTGATGAGATTCAGGATAGTATAGCACCTGATTACCGCCAAAGACTTTTACAGAAAGCGGAACGTGAGCAGGGGCGCACACGGTGGTGGGGTGATGATATGGGCGATATTCAAGCGCCTGATTTTAGTGGGGTGGTGCAATAAAATTGAGAGATAAGATTAAAAAGGTATTCGAAAAGATATTTGAGTTATGGCTTTATTCTATTATAGGTATGCCTATATTAGCTTTGATTTATTTGAGTGGTGATCCTGAAAATCTTTTTATTAAATTTTTAGGGTATTACATGATTGGAAATTTTATATTTTCCATTGTATTTTTGGTTATTAATTGGGTATATGATCAGTTCAAAAAAGCAAATCGGCAAGGAAATATAAATGAATGAAATTAAACGAGAAGATATGCCATTGAGCGTAGGATTTATAGTTAAAATGAATCATAAAAAACAACCATGTACATTTAAATACAGTGTTGTTTCCGATGGTAATATTGTTGGATTTACCAATTCACCATACCTTTTTCAAGATGCTGATATTTTTGGCATTAGAAATGTGGACTGGGTTCAGCCAATTGCTAGTCCATCTCGCCATTAGCATGAGTATTTGTTGTAAATAATACCCAACTAACCGATCCACCAACCCTCGTATATATACCTAAATATACGAGGGTTTTTTATATGTCTACTGAAAAGAAAAAAGTCGGTCACTTAAAGCCTGAGACCAAAGAGAAACTGGAACTGTCTTTGGAAATGGCTGCATCCAGTTCTATTGATTTAATCACTGAAGCTTATGGCCAAGATATTTTCGACAAGCAAGGTCGTGGTGATCTAGTTTGGCTGTACAAGGGCGCAAAAGAAGCCTTAACGTGCATGGAGAAAATCAAGCGTATTCTCAATGATGATGAGCTGTCCGTGGGTGATCCTAACGAGCGCAAGATCACGCCAGAGATGCAGGCAGCAGCATTATTAGAATCAGTTGCCAAGAAGCTTGAGGAGCGCAAACAGCGTCCAAGCTGATGATTAAAGTTGGCTTTGCAGCGTTCTACCTAGTTTATGCCGAAACGCTTAACTGGGTCGTTCCCGATTTCCATTTAGATGTCTGTGATTTTCTGGAAGATTATGGTGCGCTTGGCTTATTGATGATGCCGCGTGGCCACGGTAAATCTACAATCTTAGACATCTATAACGCATGGAAATTATTCTGCAATTCTGACCATCTTATCCTACATCAAGGTGCAACCGATCCTGATGCCTACAAAGTCAGCCGTGGTACCGAGCAAGTCCTAGAGCGTCATCCGCTTTGTCAGCTATTCAATATTAAAAAAGAACGTGGTGAGACTCAAAAGTGGTGGGTGACAGGTTCTACAGACGTGCGTCACGGTTCTATACATGCCCGTGGCATTTTATCCAACGTCACAGGCGCACGCGCCAATGAAATCCAGAATGACGATGTAGAAGTACCAAGCAATATTGGCACACCAGAGGCACGGGAAAAACTCCGCTACCGCCTTTCTGAGCAGACACACATTCTTATTCCAGGTGGACAAAAACTATTTGTCGGCACACCACACACCCATGATTCCCTTTATACCCATGTAAAAAAACTAGGGGCAAAATGTATGATTCTCAAGATGTTTGAGCATGAGGCACGTTTTGAGAATTGCTCAACGGCCATTGTGGGTTTTGAACCTAAAAATATATTTAGTGGCATTGGCATTACAGCCAAGTTTTTATTACTGGGTGCGGATTACCAATACATTAAAAAGGGTAATGCCTACCACATTATATTCACCAAAGAACATTACCTCATTGATGTTTATAGTGATGCGCTTTGGGCTGAAAGATTCACACCCGAAGAAATGGAAAAGCGCCGTAAAGAGTGCCGTACGCTGAATGAATGGGATTCACAGTATCAGCTACACGCCAAGCCTGTCGGAAACGTCCGTTTAGACCCTGACAAAATGATTGCCTACGATGTTGAACCAGTGCTACGCCGTGCCAATGGCCGCTACATCATGATGCTGGGTGAACGTCAAATAGTGGGGATGACATGCCGATCAGACCCAAGTTCAGGCAAAACCAAGTCAGATACATCAGCCGTTGAGCTGGTACTCCATGATGATATTGGTAATAAATATTGGCATCGTTCTATTGAATTGCTTGGCGCAGTCGTTGAGACAGATGACGATGGAAATATTAATGGTGGCCAAGTTTGGCAGCTATGCGACCTTATCGAAGAATTTCATGTCCCACGAGTCACGATTGAGACCAACGGCATTGGGAATTTCTTTCCAGCATCCCTTAAAGGGGCATTGAAGAAACGCAAAATTCGTTGTGGGGTATCCGAAATACATTCATCACAGGCCAAGAATAAGCGCATTTTAGAGGGCCTAGAGGGACCATTAGTGTCAGGCATGCTGTGGGTGCATGTATCTGTAGTTGATACCCATGAGGGTGAAAACACATCCAAGCAATACAAGCAAATGCGGATGTTCAATCCAGCCGTGACAGAGCAAGAGGATGACCACCTGGACGCTTTATCTGGCGCTGTCACAGATCAGCCTGAACGGGTCGGGAAAATACACAACAAAGAGGGGTACAAAGAAAGCCCTAATTGGAGAACCAACGGTGGCGTACATGAAGCCACTTTAGATTTTGACAATTAATGGGTGGACAACATGGCTGTACCTGAACAGATTCCATATAAAGAGTATGTAGCCAATGGAACTACTACGGTATTTCCATTGGAATTTTATTGCGAGAAACAAGAGTTTCTTATTGTGACTGTTAATGGTATTGAGCCTGAAAATGGGCAATGGTCATTAACTGATAATGCTGTGATATTTTTAACTGCACCCATAAATCAAGCAAAAGTCATTATCAAACGTGACACACCTCTTGAGCGTAATACGGACTACCAGACATACAATAATTCATTTCGCCCTGAACCTGTAAATTATGATTTTGATCAGATTTGGAGAAAGCTTCAAGAATTGGGTGTTGCAGATTGGTTATTGAATTTAAAGCTTGATAAGGAAATTGCAGACCGTATTGCGGCCGATTTAATTTTACGCAATGATCTTGATGCGGAAGTATTGGCACGTATTGCGGCTGACACCAACTTACAAAATAAGTTGAACACAGAGATTCAGGCGCGTATTGATGGTGATAAGTCAACTCTATCAAGTGCAAATACCTATACACGCAATTACTTTGCTGACATCTTAAATTCAATTATTTCGAATGGTAGCGGAGCATCTGTTGACTCTGCTGTAATGACATGGTCTGGTCGCATCCAGCGCGAAAAAAACAAGGATGTTGTTTCATCGTTTGATAACCTATTGATTGATCATACAGCAGGTGTTGATAGCACGGCTGCAATCAACAATTTAATAAACAATAATAATAATGTGCAGTTGATGGATGGTACTGTGCAGATTTCAGAGATTATTGACTTAAAAGGTCATGATAATTTCGTCAAAACCCAAGCAAAAGGGGCTTTAACTCCAAATTATTTAGCGCATGAGCAAATATTAAAAGGCACTTTGAGGCAAGAGACATGGATATTGTACGATGCAAAGTCATTCTGGCGCGTTGGTCCAACAGTGGCTGTTTGGGGGGACTCAAACACAGCTTTTTGTGATGCATCTGCAAACCGTGTTACAGCGCTCGGCGAGGGTTCATATCCAGCTACACTTGAGATGCTGCTAAAAGACTATGTGTATTATGCTGAGGGTCGAGTACGTGGCGATGGTAGTCCAGGTCAAACAGCCGAATATGGATGGCAAAACATAGAATCAATGCTTACAAGTTTTTCGCCCCAGATATGTATTATCGCTTGGGGAACAAATGATATTAGCAAGAACTTTACTCGTGAGCAGTATATTGATTATATGCGAAAACATATTGTTAGATTGCAAACTGCGGGCGTGATGACGATTGTATTGAGTATTCCGTACCGTGGCGGAAACGCTGAATATTTAGAAAAAACAAAAGCATGGAACACGTCACTGAAACGTTTGTGTGATGAATACGACGTTCGCTTCGTGAACATCTACAACGTGTTTGCGAACTTGCCCGCAACATATTTTTGGGAAGATAATGTGCATTATCAGTGGCGTGCAACACGCATGATTGCTGAGCGTGTGCGTGATGTGATTATTGCAGACTACGGATTGCCTGCCACAAAATTCAACAAGTCACTCATCCCTCAAAATATCCTCAATTTAAATGAAGTGACTGGGCTGACCTCTACCAAGGCAAAAGCCTTGTCAATTGTTGATACAGCAAACCAATACATTAAGCAATGGTATCCAAAAGCGATAAAAATTCCTGCAAATACCGAGATTAGCTTTACCTATAGCGGGCCCTTTCTTGCATTGTTTGACCGCCCAGCGAGTGGATTCAGCTTTTACGTGAATGATGCACCCACAACAGCATTGTCGCGCGGAAATACAATCTATTTTGCATCAATAGCCCAGCGTTTGGATGGATCATCAGGAATATTCAGATTGCGTTCTGATGCGGATATGTATCTGCTAGCAACATATTCTGCGGATCGTATGGGGCGGTATGTGTACACCCCAGCAGAAATAAATAACGCCCTGTGTGTTTGTGGGCTAATTACAGTGAGCAGTGGTACAACAACGATTCAGTCTATTGTTACTCAGCGTTCAGATTCTGAAGTGATTCCGTTCGGTGTTAATCCCGTTTTAAATATTCAAAACATCGGAACATTTGCAGAACGTAGTGCGTTGACTGGGATGCCTGTAGGTTTCGTATTTTTACAGGGCAATACTTTCTATCGCTACAACGGCACATCTTGGATAGCAATAGCATAATACCCAACAAACCATGATCAACCCTGACCTTTAATTAGAGTCAGGGTTTTTTTATTACCAAGATTAGGGGCATTTATGGATGTATTGAAATGGATTCAAGAGCTTTTTCAAACTTTTGGAACTGCATTAACTTCATTTTTTATGGGGTTCATCATGGCTTATTTTCGTACTAAGAAAAAATTAGGTAAGGCTGATTTTGCAGAATCAATCATGTGCGGCCTATTTTCTGTTGGTGTCTGGTCTGTGCTTGAGTGGCTCGGTATCCCTCAGATTGTTTCAGTTGGCGCGGCATCGGCAATTGGTTACATGGGTACTCATTTCGTGAGCAACTTAATTGAAAAAAAGGTGAATCGAAGTGAGTAAGAAATTAACAGATCAGCAGATTATAGAGCAAGCTAAAAAGCTTGGTGTTGAAGTAGCGGCATTGAAAGCAGTTATTCAAGTTGAATGTAAAGGTTCAGGATTCAATAATGATGGTACACCAGTCATTCTTTTTGAGCGTCATGTCATGCGTCAGCGTTTAATCGTCAATGGTAAAAGAAGTATTGCTGAAACAATGGAAATCAAGCGACCAGATTTATGTAGTAAAACACGGGGAGGATATGGCCTATATTCACAGCAACATAAAAAATTAGATGATGCTGCAAAGTTTGACCGAACGTCAGCTTTAGAAGCCTGTAGCTGGGGTATTGGCCAGGTCATGGGCTATCACTGGTATAGCTTAGGATATGACTCTATTCAGCAATTTATTAATGCTATGTACAATAATGAGGCATCCCAGCTAGATGCTATGTGTCGTTATATCAAGCATAACAATCTAATAAATGCACTGAAAAACAAGGACTGGAAAGGTTTTGCGCTGGGCTACAATGGCAAAGACTACAAAAAAAACAATTACGATGTGAAGCTTGGGAATGCTTATAAGAAGTTTTCAACATGATTTAAAAAAACGCCCAATTTCATCACTGAGATTAAGCGTTTTTCTTTTATTTGAATATTTTTGTCAAAATATGAATAAATTTTTGCGTATCATGTATAAAAATCATATTTATTCAATCGCAACAGTAAAATCTTTAAGTTTTCTACTGTTTAATATTAAATATCTATTAGCATCAGCTTTATTTGAGAATTGCATAGCACCATCTTTTTTCTCAGAAAAGATATATTGCGGACTAAATAATCCACTTATAGCTGAAGAATCTTCATATTGTTCAAACAAAGTAGTCTGAACATGCAGATATAAGTTATCTTTTTTGAGATAGTAAAGTTTCATAAATATCACCATTTTTGATAATAGTATCGTTGTGCTCCATCCAAGTTTTCTGAATATTCCGTATTGATGATTTTCGTTCAAAGTAAATTCTATTTTTTATCAAAGCTTTTGAAATGTCAGACAGCACAACACTTTCAATCATGTTCATAGCTTTACGAAGATCATCAAAAGTTACCTGGACATATCCATCAGTTATATCATTCTCGTCATCATCAGTAGTGTGATTGATGAGTTTTTTGATTGTATAACTACCAATTGCTAGACTGTTTGCAATTGTTCCAAAAGTTCTTCGCAAGTCGTGAAATGTAAATTGGATGCCAGTTATTTCAGTTATTGCATAACGAGTTTCGCGCTTATCAACGATATGTGAATCAATCGTATCCCCAGCGAAAACATATTTATTCTTACCAGCAAGTTTTTTCCGCTCTACCAAAATATACCAAAGCATGTCACCCATCGGCAGAAGAAGATCTTCATGGTTTTTGGGATCCTGAATTTTTATAGTTCCATACTTTAAGTCAACATTTGACCATTCAAGCGACTCACCTTCTTCTCTGCGAAGCCCTGTTAAAATTAATAGGAATAGGTAATCTTGATTTGTATATGCACGATGATTTGCATTTTGATTGCCAGCCCACCAAGTCGTACACACGGCAAATGACCAGTCATGGATTTGGTCGGCCCGAATATAACCTTTTCGGCGTTTTATCTTGTTCCATTTCTTCTCTTTGTAAATAACTCCTACAGGACTTTTTTCTGTGATAATTTTCTCATCATTATCGTTATACAGAATTGAAGCATTGAAATTATAAACAGCTGATAAAAATTTCATTGCAAGGTTGGCCTGCGCTAAGCTTCGCACAGATAAATCCATGTGTTTGTTTAAAGTCATTTTCTGAGAAATATCAGTAATCTTAATATCTTTCCAGTCTTTAAAATAATCATTTGCGCATCGATCATAAGCATCTATTGTATTAGCACTTAGCTTTTTTTTACTTTTATAGATTTCATAAGCTTTTTCTAGTGTTGGGATCAAATCATTAGCTTCTTTTTCAGATTTAAAATCTGATTTTAATTGTCTTTTCTGAGCAACTGGATCAATGCCTTGATGCATCATTAATAATATTTTTTTAGCTTCTGTACGTGCTTGCTCAAGAGTATACACACCATGTTTGCCGATCGACTTCCGTTTATTACGTCCATCTGGCATTCTCGTTTCAACAAAATAGGTTTTCGACTTTGTTGCAATTAAACCAAAGCCGATCGTTACTGAATCGCGATAAAATTTGCTTCCAGATTCTTCAAGCGGGATGCTGTCGATAAATGTTTTTGTAAGTTTATATCTTTGGTTCATCTTGATTCAAAAAGTACGAAACGATATACGGCAATATAGCACAATATTTTTAAAGCCTACTATAAGCCTATTTTTGATTGATTTGTTTAAAAATAACAGGTTTTGAAAATGATTTAATTATTGTAAGTTATTGTTTTTATATTAAATAAAATGCTCCAGAGGTGCCGCTGCATGGTCGTTACCCTGAACCCGATGAGTTCAAGGTGGAGGTGACGTATACTTAATGGGTTTCCTACTCGAGGCAGGCATACACTCAAAATACACAGAACACATCCATAAATTTAAGTATCGGCAGGGGACTAGACGTACTGGCGAACACCCTAGAGACAGTTTTAGTATAACTGATCTTTACACGATGACAATCCTTGCAGATCAATTATCTGTAAAGATACTTACCAATTGATGGGGCTTTGTGCAAATAATCTTAACATTTAGATATTTTTCTACACAGTCTGTTCCACATCTTCCAAAATGGTCTGGAGTAGATGTTCACAATGTGCATATTCCTGCAAAGACTTATTCAGGCTAAACACTTCCTGAGCCATTTGCAGTGCAACCATAATCACAAGTTTGTTATGTTCAACACGTGGGGCATTACGGCGCATATCATGAAATTTCTGGTTCAGTAATTCAGCAGCACGTTCCAGTTCCTCACGCTTTTCTTCAGTCGTGTTCAGCCGAAACGTCTGTTCAATTAGGCGAAGTTCGACAACAATCGGTTCACTCATGATCAGGTCTCCTCTTGTGTTTCAGCATTTGGGTGGGCAAGTTGCTGAATCTCTTGTGCATGTTGATCCTGGGCTGTACCAAGAACGGCTAGGCGCTGGATAATCGCCTCAACTTTAGACTTTGCCAACTCATTCTTCTGCAACAAACGATCACGGTCCTGCTGCAAGTCCTGAATTTCCTGTTGGCTATGACGTTGCTGTGCCTGTAGCTTTTCCTTGGTGACACGTAGATCATTACGTTCCGCCAAAATTTCCTGAAAGCGATTTTTAAGATCAGTGGTACTTTTCTCTAAACGCCCGTAGCGTTCAGCCAAAGTTGTTGCATCAGTATTCAGTTGTTTAAATTGATCTTGTAACTGAGTCAGTTGTTCAGTTAAGTTATCAACTTCTTCCTGCTTTTGCGTGATAATGCTATTTTTCTGCACAACTTGTGCATGATGATCAGTTTCAGCGAGTTGTTTGGCTTCAGTGAGCGATACATTTTCTCGCTCTAAATGATGTAAGCGTGTTTTTAAAACACCAATATGCGCTTGTAGACGCTGTAATTGTTCTAACATAACGAAGGTCGCACAGAGTTGCAATCAAAGGTAATATATACAGCAGTATAGAGATTGGATAAACGAATGCAAGACGATATTTCAGGTTGGACGGAATGGAATACCCATTTTGATGGGATTGAGGAAATTTCAAGCCCAAGTGAGTTACATGGTTTACTCACAGGTATAGTTTGTGTGACACAGGCGCCGACCTCCGATGAATGGTCACAAATATTAAACACCCTGAATGTGCCTGCTTTACAGCCAGAGGCGCTGGAAAGCCTGACAGATGAAGCGGAAGATGTTTCCCATGCTTTATCGGATGACGAACTCGATTATCTACCATTATTGCCAGACGACACTCATTTGCTTGCAGACCGTGTTCAGGCATTGGCGGATTGGTGTGCTGGTGTGGTTCTTGGTTTTGGTCTGGCTTCTGGTCATATTCGTGCAGAAGAACAAGAGCTGATTGAACATTTACAAGATGTTGCAGCTGTTGAGTTTGAAGATTCAGACAATGATGAAGAGGGTGAGGAAAGCTATCAGGAACTGTATGAGTTTATACGCCTGATTCCTGTGAGTCTGTCGATTGGCCGTAAAAAGATTGCTGTAGCCGAAAGCTCATTACTACAAAACTTCCATGCAAAAAGTAAAAATCAGGGTGATATTGGCGATGCACAAAATGTCGTTGAAATGTTTACCCCACATCGTCCGAGTTAACTCGGGCGGTGCCTTAAGCTCTTATAAATAAAGATACTTACAATCATTCATTTTCATCAGAAGGACAATATGAAATTAAGTCAAGCCGATTTTAAACAACGCCGTGATCTTCTTGCTCAACACATAGGCAGCAATAGCATTGCCATTATTGCAACGCGAGCAGAAATGTATCGTAACCGCGATGCGGATTATAAATATCGTGCAGACAGTAGTTTTTATTATCTGACTGGGTTTGCAGAACCAGAAGCCGTTGCTGTGATCGAAACCTTTGCAGAGGGCGAGGAATATAGCTATAGCTTATTCTGTCGTGAACGTAATCGCGAGATGGAAATCTGGAATGGTTATCGTGCGGGTATGGATGGTGCGATTGAAATTTATGATGCAGATGAGGCTTATGCAATTGATTTGTTGGATGAAGAAATCATCGACAAGCTTTTAAATAAACATCGTCTTTATTATCGTATTGGGCAGAATGCTGAATTTGATGCGCGTGTAAGCCAGTGGATTCAAAAAGCGGATGCACAACAACGTCGTGGTGGCGCTGCACCCGCAGAAGTGGTTCAATTGGATCGTATTGTTGATGAGATGCGTTTAAAAAAATCGGCGCAAGAAATTGAGCTGATGCAGATTGCTTCCAATATCAGTGCTGAAGCCCATACTCGTGCCATGCAAAGCGTGAAACCCAATATGATGGAATACGCGCTTGAAGCGGAACTGAATTATATCTTTGGTAAAAATGGCTGTGTGCCATCGTATAACAGTATTGTTGGTGGTGGTGAAAATGCCTGTATTCTTCATTATGTTGAAAATAACAAGCCGCTAAAAGATGGTGATTTAGTCCTGATTGATGCGGCGTGTGAATATGAGTTCTATGCATCGGATATCACCCGAACTTTCCCCGTCAATGGTAAATTTAGTCCTGAACAAAAAGTATTATATAACGTGGTTCTTGAAGCTCAACTTGCTGCAATTGATGCGACTCGTATCGGCAATCACTATAAATATCCACATGAAGTAGCAGTAAAGATTTTAACCCAAGGACTGGTTGATCTTGGCTTACTTAGCGGTAATGTGGATGAATTAGTTGAAAGCGAAGCATTCCGTCAATTCTTTATGCATGGTACAGGGCATTGGCTCGGTATGGATGTACATGATGTCGGTGCATACAAGACAGGTGAAGACTGGCGTGCTTATGAAGCAGGTATGGTGGTCACGGTTGAGCCTGGTTTATATGTCGCACCTGATGATGAAACCGTCGATGCAAAATGGCGTGGTATCGGTATTCGTATCGAGGATGATATTGTCGTGACTGAAAGTGGTCCATTGGTTTTAACCAAAAATGTGGTGAAAACGGTTGAGGAGATCGAAGCATTAATGGCTCAAGCAGAATAAAAAATCAAAAGGCTTAAATGGATTTAAGCCTTTTGAAATATAAAGAGAATAATAAAATGAGTGAGTATGCGCCACAATATACGTTTAAAGAGCGAGTAAAAATAATTGCGTTACATAGCTTATGGGTTTTACCTATTCTATTTTTATTTATTTCAATCCTATATTGGATTGAATCTATCATTTTTTGGGCGGCATGTTTTCCATTTGGATATGAAATTTTATTTTATGGTGTAATGGTTGTTTTTCCTTTAATTGCATCTACTGTTCTTCTTTTTATTTGGTGGAGAGACTGTTTCCCTGTTTTTTTATTTAAACAGTATCCTGCTCCTCATAAAAAAACGATACGAAAAATTAAATATTATTATGGGAAATGGGCTGTTTTTATGGCAGTAATGAGGTTTATACATGCATCTTTCTTATTGTTGCCTGCAATTTTTGGAATTTGGTATTTAGATATTATGTTTAATTTACCAGATTCAGAAAACTGGATGAAGATGAGTAAGGCGGTTTGTTCTGTTTCATCATAGACTATTGTATAAGGGGACTATGGAAATTATTAATAAAATACACAGCGCAAACAAAGCCTACACTCCATTTTTGCTTGTGCTTAGAGTAAGATAGTTGAAATGACGAAAAAGTGATAAGGAATAACGATATGCAGCAACAAGTCATCATTGTCGGTGGAGGTATGGTTGGACTCAGCCTTGCTTTAATGTTGGCAAAATCTAATATCGCAGTAAAGCTATTAGAAGCTGTGAAATATCCAAATTACGATGATGAAAATGTGGCCCCTTATCATTCCAGCTTTGATGCGCGTAACACCGCATTGTCACGTCGTAGCGTACAGATTTACCAAAAATTAGGTTTGTGGGAAGCCTTACAGCAACATGCCACGCCAATTCTGCAAGTGCATATTACCGAGCAGGGTAGCTTTGGTAAGGCTCGTTTGGTGGCAGAACAAGAAAAAGTAGAAAGCTTTGGGCAGGTGATTGAAAATGCTTGGCTCGGTCGTGTATTGCTGACTCAGGTTCGCCAGCAGCCTCTGATTGAATTGATTGATGGTGTGCAAGTGACTTCATTGACTCAAGATGCAGATCAGGTACACATCGAAGCCATGCGTAATGGCGAATATATCCATTCATTAAAGTCCAAGTTGGTGATTGCGGCTGATGGTCGGGATTCATTCTGCCGCCAAGCGATTGGCGTGGGTGTAGATGAGCATGATTATGACCAAGTCGCGATTGTGACCACTGTACAGACTTCTAAGCCGCACCAGCAGGTTGGCTTTGAACGTTTTAGTGCGTTGGGACCATTGGCACTTCTACCTTTACCAGGCGAATACCGCCGTTCAGTGGTGTGGCCTGTGAAAAAAGGTACTGAAGCAGAATGGTTAGGTGAAGAAAATGATCAACATTTCCTTGATGCTCTACAGGAAACCTATGGGGATCGAGCAGGGAAATTTGAAAAAACAGGCAAACGTTTTAGCTATCCATTGTCGCAAGTGTTAGCAGATAAGCAGGCGGTTGGACGTGTGGTGTTGATGGGGAATGCAGCACATACCATTCACCCAGTGGCAGGGCAAGGTTTTAACCTGTGCTTGCGTGATGCAGATGTGCTGGTTCGGTTCCTGATGGAGCAACTGGCGAAGTCAGATGATATTGGCGCACCTGAAAATTTATTGGCCTATGAACAATCTCGTTTAAAGGATCAGCAACGTGTAATCAAGTTCTGTGATTCGGTGGTGCGTGGTTTTAGCAATCAAAATCCAATTCTCAAATTATTACGCAATACGGGGCTGATTGCATTTGATGTAATTCCAGGCGTTAAGCCTTTGGTTGCTAATTATGCGATGGGACTAAAAGCATGAGTGAAATGTTAGATGTTGTCATCGTTGGTGGTGGTTTGGTTGGTGGTTTAACCGCATTACTATTGGCACAAGGCGGTGTCCAAGCCACAGTACTCGATGCCGCACCTGTACTTGATCAAGACAAAACTTTGGCTGTGATGAATCCTCGTGTATTGGCACTCAGTCAGGCGACGATTCACTTACTCAAAACAGTCAATGTTTGGAATGATTTAGCACGTCAAATGCCTTATTCAGGCATGCAGGTCTGGAATAAAAATGGCTATGGTGAAATTAATTTTGGACATAGCTCTGAACAGCAACCTCAATCAGATCAGGCTTTAGGTTCAATGGTTGAGCCGAGTGTCTTGAATGTTGCGATTCAACAAAAAATGCTGCAACAACTCAAAGACTATCGAACTCAAGTCAAAGTCATTCGGATTGAACAGATTCCACAAGGCTGGTCAATTCAATTGGCAGATGGTACAACACTAAAAACCAAGTTGCTGATTGGTGCAGATGGTGCGAATTCTTTCGTACGTGAGCAGGCGTATATCGATCTAGATGTTCTGGATTATAAGCAAGCGGCGATCAGCTGTGCGATTAAAACCACACGCCCGAATCAATATGTGGCACGACAGATTTTCCTACCAACGGGTCCACTGGCTTATTTGCCGATGGCGAGTCTTGATCCACAAGAGAATGGCTATTGGCAGTCGATTGTCTGGACTTTACCAGATGATTATACCGATGAATATTCAGCACTCAGCGACCAAGCGTTTATGCAACTATTGACGCAAGAAAGTCTACATATGTTGGGTGAAGTGGTTGAGGTGCGTTCTAGAGCACAATTCCCATTAAAAGCACGTGCCGCTCAGCGTTATATTAAATCGGGTCTGGCATTGATTGGTGATGCCGCACACGTGATTCATCCTTTGGCTGGACAGGGGGTGAATATTGGCTGTTTAGATGCTGCTGTATTGTGTGATGTATTACTACACGATTTAAAACGTGGTGTGTGGGCCAACGAACAAACTTTATTGCGTTATGAACACCAACGTAAGGGGCAAAATGATGCCATGATGCATAGCATGTCTGCGATTGGATGGATTGAAAGTTCAGAATTATTTCCTTTTGTTTGGGCAAGAAATTTTGGTCTGAAACAGGTTGAACAGTTCGATTGGTTTAAAGATCGTTTTATGCAACAAGCCAATGGATTAGGTGCGTTGAAACACACACAATATGCGTGTTAAAAAATAGTAGATATTTTTTAAACAATCATTTATAAATCAGAGTGAATTTGGTCATAAAAAGTACGTTTCAACAAATATTGTACTTTGCTAAATGTGAAGAGCTTGCTAAATTCCACCTAGTTCTGATGGCCAAATAGCGATGATGAGAGTTGAGTCATTGTGGGGAGATGAAGATGACGGAAATGAATGATTACGACGAAAACACAGAAGATGCTGCTGTAGACGACGAAGAGGCGAAAGCGGCAGAAAGTGGTGCAGAGAGTGAAGAATCGAGCGCCAATGACGCTGATCTAGCCGAAGCTGAAACTTTAACCGTGACTGCGAAGCAGAAACAACGCCAAGCTTTAGAAGATGAAGTTGCCGCGTTTCTTGCTCGTGGTGGGCGTATTACTGAAGTTCCGCCAGGTGAGCATCAAGATTAAGTCAGTTATGACATAGAAAAGCATCACGACTGTGGTGCTTTTTTGTGCTGATGCGACTCATGGCTACATTCAAGTGGCTGGTGTAACTCTTTTAGAATGCCACATTGTTCAATGGTTCGATGCTGAGAGCATTGCTGCTTTAGATGGCTTAGATCTTGTTTGAGATGTTCCAGATTTTTAATCTTCTGAGAAACCTCGGCGAGATATTGATCAATCAGATGATCGACTTCCATGCAGGTTTGATTCGGATTGGTTGATAAATCCTTGAGCTTTTGAATATCTTGTATGGTGATGCCCAGTTCTCGGCAGTGCTTTAAAAATAACAATTCTGAAAGCATTTGTTCCGAATAATGACGGTAATTTCCCGCCGTTCGTTGGGCTTTGTCCAGCAACCCAATTTTTTCGTAATATCGAATTGTATTCACAGATACACCTGACTTTTTTGCTAATTGTCCAATACTAAAACTGATCATGCTTGACTCTGGAGTTACTCTAGGGTTTTAAATCACTATAAAAGATTAAGTGAGAAAAGTCATGGCAGGATGTGGATGCAACACAATGTGTTCGCCAACACAAAAAATTAGTCCAAAGTTTAGAAAGGCTTTATGGATTGCGCTGGTTTTAAATGCATTGATGTTCTTTGTGGAAATTATCGGGGGATCACATGCACGTTCTGTGTCGCTCTGGGCGGATGCCTTGGACTTTGCAGGTGATGCTGCTAACTATGCCATCTCCTTAGCAGTGCTCTCCATGACGCTATATTGGCGAGCAACCGCAGCTTTACTGAAAGGGATGACCATGGCTGCGTTTGGGATTTTCGTCATTGTTAAAGTGATTTGGACATGGTGGCTTGGAATAACGCCTGAACCAATGTTGATGGGGGCAATTGGTGTACTTGCGCTTGCGGTTAATGTGGTTGTGGCATTGATGCTATACGCATTTCGTGATGGCGATGCTAATATGCGTTCTGTGTGGCTTTGTAGCCGCAATGATGCTATCGCCAATATCGCCGTAATTATTGCTGCTGTCGGTGTGTTTGGAACAGGTAGTATGTTCCCTGATCTATTTGTGGCCTTTATTATTGCGTATTTAGGTGTTTCTTCTGGTTTAAGTGTGATTAAGCAGGCGAAAGCAGAGCGTAAGCAGGACCGTCATAGTCTAGGAATAAAAGTCTGATTTTAAAAGGGTAGTTTTTAGGGCTATTTTTTTCTGAGGATATGTTGGATATAGTACTCAATATCTTCCTCTCGATAGCCCAGCAATTATCCAATTCTTCGCTCAAGCTCTGGTACAAGCCCAGCTTTTGGTTGATTGAGGGATTGTTCAATGACAGCCATTAATTCATCCACTTGTTCTATTGTAACATTTTTATAAATAAGAACATTTTCTATCTGTATATTGGGGATACGAGTTGTGGTCATCTTAATTCTGGATTTTAAAATGCCAGATTCAAGATAAGGCAAAAACTCATCAGGAATACCCTCATAAAAAAAGGCAATTGGTTTTTCACCAGAAAGCAGCAATTCAAGTTCTCTGCCTTCATGGGGACCTAACATGGGTAATGAGTCTATAGTCATTTCCTACGTATCTTTTTAAGTATTATTTATTATCTTGAGTCAATTCCAAAGCGCGTTGATAAGCCACTTTCTTTTTAATACCTGTTAAATCAGCAGCCAATTGTGATGCCGCTTTTACCGATAAATCCTGTAATAAGCGTTTTAACAACTCATCCAGTTTATCCTGCTCCATATCTTTTTCCGCAGATGCTCCACCAACCACAACCACAATTTCACCTTTTTCCTGGTTGTGATCATTTTCAATAAATGTGACCAATTCTTTTAAGGTCATTTTTTTGATGGTCTCAAAAGTCTTGGTAATTTCACGGGCAAAACCGACAGGACGGTCTTCCCCAAATACCTCAGCCATATTTTTTACACTGTCTAAAATACGATGCGGTGCTTCATAGAAAATCAGGGTTTGAGTTTCATCTTTTAATTTTTCAAGCTGGCTAATCCGTTGCGATGCTTTGGATGGTAGAAAGCCCTCAAAGCTAAAACGGTCACTTGGCAAGCCAACCGCACTTAATGCCGCAATTGCAGCACAGGCACCAGGTACAGGAATCACACGAATGCCATGTTCCTGAGCTGCACGAACCAGTTTAAAACCTGGATCACTAATCAGGGGCGTGCCAGCATCACTAATTAAGGCAACATTTTCACCATTTAGCATTTTTTGGAGAAGTTGATCAATTTTGTTACTTTCGTTGTGATCATGACACGCTGTTAGCGGAGTTGAGATATTATAGTGCTTGAATAATTGAGCAGATTGACGAGTGTCTTCTGCTGCAACCACCGATACAGACTTTAAAATATCAATTGCACGAAAGGTCATGTCATCCAAGTGCCCAATCGGGGTTGCTACAACAAATAATTGAGCACTCATAAAAGGTAACTTCCTCATGTCTTACAAAAAATATTGGCTGCTACTGTGTTTGGCAGCATGTATGAGTCCAGCCTATGCGGACGTACTGGTGATTTTACCTGAATCTGGCACGATGGCGCGAGCAGGCCAGAGCATCAAACGTGGTTTCCTGAGTGCTTATACAGCATCTGGCAGTAAAGAAAAAATTATTTTTGTAGATTCCGCAAAAAATAGCATCGACTCAATTTTTAAGAAAAAAGTCACCAATAAGACCAGACTGATTGTTGGGCCATTGGCAAGACCTGAAATTGAAAACGTTATACAGCTTAGTCCCAAAATTCCCGTACTGGCCCTCAATGATGTCAACACACAGGCAGCCAACGTCTGGCAATATAGTCTGGCCAAGCAGGATGATGCGGTTGCCCTCAACCAACTACTGAAAAAAGATGGGGTGAAAAAACTATTTGTTTTACGCCAGACAGGCACTGAGTCAGCCACTGAGCTTTTTTTAGTGGCATTGGTGGCTGAGTTTGGTTCAGATATTGAAATGGTTAATCAGTTACCGAAAAAACTCTCCAGAAAAGAGGGCGTGTTGCTATTGGGTGACCATCAATGGATGGAGCAACTGGGATCATTACCTGAGAAAAATATTTATGCGACACCCCTGAGTATTGAGCAGGGACAACCTATACCTATAGGACTGAGTTTCTGTGATGTCCCCGCATTATATAATGGCCAATGGGCAGACTTGATTGAAGCCTACAAGGAACAGCCTGAAAATATGGCATTTCAACGTTTGCTTGCTTTTGGGGGGGATGCATGGAGCATGAGCCAACAGTTCCTGGAGCAAACTGGACAGGTACAGTTCTCTTTTGTTGGGCGAACGGGTGCAATTGAGCTAAAAGAGGCTTTGTTGCACAAACCTAGCATCAAAAGCTTATTCAGCAATATAATTTCAAAATGAATAAGCCTGCCTCTAAAATCTACCGTACAACCAATTGGTCATCCTATAACCGAGCCTTAATTAACCGAGGTAATATTTCCATTTGGTTTGATCCAAAGACTCAGTGGTATGCACAATCACAAGGCAAGCAAGGTCGAAATCAAACCTACTCTGATACAGCGATTCAATGCTGCTTAATGATCAAATCGCTATTCCGACTCTCTTTACGCATGGTCACAGGTTTTGTTCAAAGCTTGATTAAACTCTCTGGATTAGATTGGACAGCTCCGGATTATTCCACCCTTTGTCGTAGACAAAAGCATATTGATATTGCGATTAGCTATCAAAAAAGTAGTAATGGGCTACATCTACTCGTAGATTCTACTGGCTTGAAGTTTATTGGTGAAGGTGAATGGAAATGCAAGAAACATGGGGCTGAATATCGTCGCCAATGGCGTAAGCTTCACATTGCTATAGATGCTAAAACCCTGCAAATACGTGCAGTACAACTCACCACAAATAATGTCAGTGATTCTCAAGTACTCGAAGATTTACTTGCTAAAATTCCCTTGGATGAACCAATTGATTCTGTTTATACAGATGGTGCTTATGACACCAAGCACTGCCGACAAGTCATTTTAGATCGAGATGCACATGCGATCATTCCACCTAGAAAGAATGCAAAGCCTTGGAAGGATCAGCAAGCGAGGTCTATAGAGCGGAACAAATTATTAAAGACAGTCAAACGGCTAGGCAGATCGCTTTGGAAAAAGTGGTCTGGTTATCACCGTCGAAGTTTGGTTGAAACCAAGATGCATTGCATCAAATTATTAGGCGATAAATTAACAGCGCGGAGTTTTCCAAGTCAGGTGAATGAGATCCATGCACGCATGGCAGTCTTGAATAAATTCACAGAATTAGGTCGCCCTCATACCCAAGTTGTCTCTTAAATTTGAGTAGCTTAAGGGAACTCAGCCTTTCAAACCTTTATGCAACAAAGCCGCTAAAAGACCATAAAATCTCCAGGCAGCCCTATTGTTATAGGCAGCAAAAAAATAGCATTGAAATTTTGAAATAAGATATGGGCACAATGGAGCAGCAGAAACATCTTTTGGGACAGTGGGCAGAACAAACGGCATTGCTATTTTTACAGTCCCAGCAGTATCAATATGTCAATAAAAACTACCATTCACGTTTTGGAGAAATTGACCTGATTGTCAAACGCGACAATGAGCTGGTTTTTGTGGAGGTGAAAGCCCGTTCCGCAGGCAGTTATGCAGAGGCCTGTGAAGTGATTTCATATTCGCAGCAACGCAAGATTATCAAGACGGCCCAGTTCTTTTTACAAAGATATCCCAATTATTACAATTTTGACTGTCGTTTTGATGTGATCTGTTTTGATTTTCCACAGAAACTTGCAAAAACAGTACAACCAGATTTTTCAAAATTGCAGTATGATCAGCAATGGATTAAACATGCGTTTACTTTGGATTGAGATACGGTTGAGTCATTTCAAGACAAGTGCAGTAGATTGAACAAGTTAGTGGATAGGGAGTCTTGCCAAGTGTTGAAACGTTTAACGATGACGTTGGTTTGCGTTGCAAGTTTATCGGGATGTGCGAGTTTTATTTCTGGTGGAACAGGATCGGCGCCTGTTGGTACAAGCAGTGGTGAACGTAGTCTAGGGCAGGTTTTTATTGATTCTTCAATCAAGCGTACTGCAAATATCAACCTATACAAACTAGACCATCGCTTTAAGCAGTCACGCATCAATATTGAAAGTTTCCACAGTAATGTTTTGTTGACTGGCCAGGTTCCTGATCCTTACTTAAAACAGTTGGCGGAAGATAACCTGCGCGCCATGAGCGATGTTAAGGCGGTTCACAACTACATCACTGTAGGCGATAAAGTAAGCTATAGCACCATCATGCAGGATGCCACGGTAACGGCGAACACCCGTGGTCTACTGATGAAAGCACCTGTGGTTTCTGACAGTAAGGTACTGGTGCATACTGAAAATGGTGTGCTGTATGTGATGGGGCGCCTTAATACCGCTGAAGTGAAAGATTTGGATGATGTCTTACAAAAAGTGGGCAATGTGAGTAAAATTGTCACGCTGATTGACAACATTGATCAATCTTCAGGGACGATGAACTCATCTGCTGCCACGCCAATGGTCGGTGCAGCGACAACACAGCCTTTAGTTGAAACACCAGTTGCAATTGATCCTGATCAAGATGAACCCGTGACGACGACACCAACCGCACCTTAATTTATGAAGCAACTTATTCAGCAAGTACAAGAAAACGTGATACGGGCGAAAAACTTATATCAGGAATTTCGCCTGTATGATTTTGCCAGCTATTCAATCAATTATTTGACGCCAAAGGACACTTTTGAAAAAGAAGAGCATTTGGCCTACGGTTTAAAAGCAAGACAGCGTCTAGATTTATATCGCAGTAAAAATGCCAAAAAGCAAAGGCCATTGATTGTCTTTGTACATGGTGGTTCATGGCAGCATGGCAATAAACGTGATTATTTGTTTATTGGTGAGACATTCGCACGTGAGGGCTATGATGTTGCGGTGATTAACTATCATCTTGCGCCTGAACATATCTTTCCAGCCTTTATTGATGACCTTGCGCAGGCCATTCATTATTTGTCCCAAAATCAAAACAAGCTGAATATCTCAACTGACAACATGATTCTGATGGGACATTCGGCAGGGGCTTTTAACGTGATGTCGGTTGTCTATTCAGCCCAGTCACAAAACTTCAAATATAAAGACCAGATCAAGGCGATTGTGGGTCTGGCTGGACCTTACCATTTTGACTATGTGGGTGATCCTTTATCCGAACATGCCTTTGACCAGAAGATTTCCTATCAGCAGGTGATGCCTTATTACTTTATTGAACCGAATCGAATCAAGCATTATTTGCTGGTGGCGGAACAGGATCAGTTGGTGGAAAGAAAAAATACACTTGATCTGGATATTGCCTTGAGACAAAAGGGCAACCACAGCCATATCGCCGTGATTCCAAAGACAGGTCATATTACCATTGTGGCAACACTTGCCAGTCTGATGAGTCATTATTTCAAGACTAAGCGTACCATTCTGCATTTTCTCGAAGAAGCTTTAGAACCCTAAAGACTAAAAAAGCATCTTTTAGGATGCTTTTTTACTTTCTATGACCTGCATGATCATACTGTGGGCAATACTGCCCTTAAATGGAATTTCAGGCAGTTGGTCAAACTTAAAGAATTGTGCGTCACTAATTTCTTCAAGCTGGAGCTGAATGTCACCTGAATCATATTCTGCATGAAAGGCAATCATCAGGTTGCTTGGAAATGGCCACGGCTGACTTGACATATAGCGGATATTTTTAAGCTTGACACCGACTTCCTCAAACGCTTCCCGTTGCACCGCCTCCTCCAGTGTTTCACCAACCTCAACAAATCCTGCAATCAATCCATACATATTGCCATAATGCTTATGCGCTGATTTTGCCAGCAATACTTCATCATTGCCTTTGGTGATAATGGTAATGACACAGGGCTGCACACGTGGGTATTGATGATAGCCACAGGCAGGGCAAACCATAGCATATTCTTTGGGATGGATTTCCGTGGCATGTCCACAGTGGCTACAGAATTTATGGTTACGCCGCCACTCAAGCAGTTGCACCGCACGGCTGGCCTGTAGAAATTCTGTTGTGGACCATAACTGGATCAGTTCCCGAATGGGAATCAGTTGATAGCCATCGGGAACGGATTCATGTTCAAGCAGATCACGTGCAATGACATGATCATTGTGATGGATGGGGAGGTCACTTGCTAACTTTTCAACCTTTGGCAGTTGCAGGTTTTCATCAACTAACAGTTTCTGGTGCTGAAAAATATAAGCAAGTGAGAGCTGAGTCATTATGCGGCGATGCTTTGTAATTGCTGACTGCTTGATAATGCCACATCAAACATGGATTGCAATACGGGTTGTTTATTCTTAAGGTTATCCACCAGTAAATCCAGACCTGCAACCACATTTAAAATGCAGTTCACCTGCTCTGCGTCCAAAGCCAGATTCTGGTTTAAGCGATTCTGGGCAAAGTTCGCCGCAGTCAACAATGCTGTCTGTTGAGCAGAACTGCCAAGGAACAGGGCAGCACCTGATAACTCCTTAAGATACTCTGGCAATGCCTCCAGGCTATGTGCGGCTGGATCCTGAACATACAGGCTTAGGGTTTGGGTCAGTGTCTCAATCAGTGTTTTTGTCTCAGTCAACAACGCCTTATGTGCTTCATCTAAACGGTCTAGTGAGATATGCATGTTGTTGACACGCAACTGCAAACGGCTGGAGGTGTAGTTACGTTCCAAAATGCCGATTGAGTTCATCGACGCTAAAATACTGTTCATCAACTGCTGTACTGAAGCCACATCCGTTAGTGTATTGGATTGACTGAGTTTTTCAGCCTGCTGGATCAGCTCTTTTGCCGCCTCATTCAGGTTAAGCACCTTGAACACATTCGCAAGCTGGTTCAGCTTCAGTTGTAGCTCCTGAGTTTTCTCAGTTGACATATTTTGATGATTGTATTCAATTTCATTACGAATCTGTGCCATTTCATTGGTCATCAACTGGCTGATGGTATGAATGGTTTCATAGTCAGGGCCATACAAATGACGGCTGAGCACCTGCAACTGGGTATCGCTTAATAACTCATCGCCAATGTTGAGCTGTTCACGGATATGCTGGGAAACATCATCTTCCTGACTAATGCAGATGCTTAGAATATCTGCAAGATCGCTCAGGTTGCTTTGGTAGGCAGACTGCTGTGCCAGGAATTTACCAATATTGGTTTCAACCTGAATCAGGGTGCGTAAACGCGCTTCGGTGATCAGCAGTTCTTCAATATGGCTTAAACCAACATTGACCAGTTGCCAGTATTGCTGACTTGGAAGATTTGAAGCCATGCCCGCAAGGTAGACACCAACAAGTTTGATGCCCTGTAAGTCCAGTGGCGTTTCCGCCTGTTTGATCAGTTTGTTCAGGCATAGCTTGTAAAGCTGGTGAATATATTGGGATTGTTCCAGACTTGGCGCCTGTGGCAGATTAAAGTTTGGTGTGATGCAGTCCAGCAAAGGCTGAATGGTCTGGCCTTCTTTGGTGATTGGTTTGCCCAGCGCTTTTTCCAAACGGTTCAGGGTATCAAGCAGGAACTGGGGTACCTTGACTTCACGCAGGCAGATAAACTCAATATAGCGCTTCAGCATGGTGGTGCCTTCACTGAGGGCAACCACATCACTGGTCTTGATTTGCTGCGGTTGAGCCATGATCTTGCGCATCAACTCAGCTGAATACTGGGTGATCTGTGACAAATGCGGCATATCAATCAGGGCAAGCACCTGTGTGCATTGCTCAAACTGATTGAGTGCGTCATCAATACCAAAAGGTAAGGCTTGTTCTTCAGCAAGCGTATTAACTGCTGTCTCCACCAATTTAATCGAATTGTCGATTTCATTTTTTATTATTAGTAATGCCGTTGGGTCGAAATGAATCGAGGTTTGGTAAGACATATGACCTACACCTTTCCTGAGTTGTTATATCCATGAACCTCCCGCAACAGGAGGTTTAAATCTTCTATAGGCTAATATAGCGTAACTTTGAAAGCTTGAAATACAAAAAATAACATTGATCAGCAAATTTATTTTGCAAAAAAGCAAGGCTTTCCATGTTTCTGTTCAAATTGTTTGACCCATGTCTCATGTTGGGCCAATTCATCACCTGATGCATAAATGACAGGAAGCTCAATCTGGACACGTTGACGGGTGGTTTTATTTTGACTTTGTTCCGTTTGTGACAGGGCATCCATATCAAAGGAAACCTGTCCACCCGTCATGGCAAGGTAGACATCGGCCAGAATCTCGGCATCCAGTAACGCACCGTGAAAAGTACGGTCCCGCGCAGGAATTTCGTAACGCCTCACCAAGGCATCCAAAGAATTCTTTTGGCCAGGATGCTTATTTTTTGCCAGTGCCAATGTGTCGGTCACTTCACACACGTCGGAAAGTAAGGGCAGGCCAACACGCTTGAACTCCATGTCGAGGAAGTTCATATCGAACGTTGCATTGTGTGCAATGATCTCGGCACCTTTTAAGTAGGCAAATAGCGTATCGGCAATTTCTGCATATTTGGGCTTGTCTTGTAGAAAATCGTCGGTGATGCCGTGGATGGCCTCTGAGTCACCGACAGGTTTTTCAGGATTGATATAAATATGAATCGAGCTGCCCGTCAGTTTGCGGTTGATCATTTCAATCGCGCCCACCTCAATAATGCGGTCGCCATCCTGATAATAAAAACCTGTGGTTTCGGTATCCAGAATCAGCTGGCGCGGACCCTGAAGACTTAACTTGGCTTCAGTCACAACAATCTGTGGATGTAGGCTGCCTGTTGGTGTTACTGAGGAGTCGGGCAATATCTCTGTTTCAGCCATGTTGTCCTGAACATTTATTTCTATTTCAAGTTCTTCCACGGTTTCATCCTGATCCGCCATCATATCCAAACCAAAAGGGTCATCCAGAAGCCAGTCTGGTTCAGGCTTTTTTGTATCAGCGTTAGCCTGTGTTGTGGATTTTAGTTGCTTGGCAGTCTGTTCCGCACCCAGATTGGCCAGTTGATCCGCCATCTCATTGCCAGCATGACCTGCATGACCCTTGATCCAGTTCCACTCAATCTCACGGTTGACACAGGTTGCATCAAGTTTTTGCCAGAGGTCTGGATTTTTGACATCTTTCCAGTTCTTCTTTTTCCAGCTATGAATCCATTCAGTGATGCCTTGCTTGACATAATTGGAGTCTGTCCAGATGATCAGGCGTGCATCAGTCGGGCAAAAGGCAATTCCCTCAATGGCAGCAGTCAGTTCCATGCGGTTGTTGGTTGTTTCTGGTTCGCCACCACACAGCTTGTGTTCACCCTGTTCAGTAATGATGTATGCACCCCAGCCGCCTAAGCCTGGGTTACCCTTGCATGCGCCATCAACATAGAGCGTGATTGTTTGTGACATATCTGAACCTAAATCATAAATCGAATAAAAAGTTTCCAGCATTTGCATCTAAAATGGATTAGATCAATATTCTGCTGTGAGCTTGAGAAATTGGAACAACACGATGGTTTTGCCCGTATGGATGGAGAATTTTAGCATTTCCATCCTATTTCTTGTATTGTAAGGTGAAATTCTTGCCCTGAACGTTACAAAATACATATTTTTTAATTTCTTGTAACATTTCCATGCAAATCACGCTAAATTATTGCCTTGTCTAAGCGACATGCTTTACTACAATGGCTAACTGAAAAAGAACTAGCGTGAGTTGACTGGAAGTTTTTATGTATAAATCGAGCACATTGGTGTGGCAAACATCTGCAACATCATTATTCAAAATCACTGTACTCACTTCCGCTCTAGCCGCGTTGGGAATTACCGCAGGTTGTTCATCCACCCCTCAGACAAGCAAGGTTTCATCTTCAAAACAAGTGGGTTCAGGCTTTTTGGATGCAAGTAGTCTGGATTCCCTAGAAGACCTGCTTTCCGCAACCGATATGCGTGCGGTGGAGGGCGACCGTCTTTTGGTTTTGAAACACGGTGATGTCTGGAAACGGATGACTGTGGGCTTCAAGATGGACCTGAATCACTGGGACTCGCGTATCGAGGCGCAGCGTAGCTGGTTTATTTCCCGTCAACCTTATCTGGACCGTTTAAGTGCGCGTGCCAGCCGTTATTTATACCACACTGTAAAAGAGGCTGAACGCCGTGGTATGCCGACTGAATTGGCACTTTTACCCGTGATTGAAAGCTCTTATGATCCCGCGGCAACCAGTAGTGCGGCAGCAGCGGGTTTATGGCAATTTATTCCAAGTACGGGGCGTATCTACGGTTTGCAGCAAACCAGTTTATATGATGGCCGCCGTGATGTGGTCGAGTCCACGCGTGCCGCTTATGAGTTTTTAGGCAGCTTATATAATCAATTTGGTTCATGGGAACTGGCACTGGCTGCCTATAACGCAGGGCCAGGACGTATCCAGCAGGCCATTAACCGTAATAAGGCGGCAGGCTTGCCGACCGACTACTGGTCCTTGAAATTGCCACAGGAAACCATGAACTATGTTCCCCGTTTTCTGGCAGTTGCACAAATTATTAAAAACCCTAGCGCTTATGGTGTGGCATTGCCTCCAATTGCCAACCGACCTCACTTTCGTGAAGTTGCTTTATCTGCACCGCTTGAGTTAAACCAGATTGCCTCGATCACGGGATTAAGCCGTGCTGAACTGTATACATTGAACCCAGCCTACCGTGGTGAGATGGTTGACCCGATGAGTCCAATGCGCATCTTGATTCCTGCGGATTTAAGTCCATCAATTGATGCAAAATTACGTTCTGGCAAGGCAGGTTCTGGTGGATTCTGGGCAAGTAGTGCGCCGCCACCTGTAATGAACCCATTGACCAGCTCAACCACAGTACGTACAACCACCTCAACTACAAGTAATGTGGGGCAAATTGTTAAGCCATCCACTACACCACCGCCACCATTAACCACGAAGACCAATACTGTACCCGTTACCACAACAACAAAAACGCCGACCAGAATTACCACTCCTGTAGGTTCAAACGCTTTGGCTTCTTTTGCTGCTGCTGCGGATGTACCAAGCGCACCACGTATTCCTGTGGCGATTACACCAGCACCAAATGTTAAGCCTGTCAGAATTGAACCACCAATTTCAATGCAGGAGCGCGAGCAGATTGTTGCTGCTGTAAAGCAGGAGGGTGAGAAGAAGACGATAACACAAGTTCTGGAACCGCAGGCAACACAGGCTGAAAAAGATCAGGTGGTTGCTGAAATTAAGGCCATTGCCCCACAGGGAACAGAAATTGTTGATCCATTTGATGGCAAGATTAAGCTGACCGCCATTCAGACCAGCCAATCGGTTGCCGATCAGAAAGGTCAGGAAGTCAGCAAGGGCTTTGCTTATCCAAAAACCTTGGCTGAAAGCCCAGAAATTGCCAATAGTGATGATGCCAGACGCAATCAGGGCAAGCCCTACATCAAGACCGATACCGATGTTGTTGTGGTCGCGCCAAAAGGCAAACGCAGTACCTATACCGTTCAGCCTGGCGATACGCTGGCCTCAATTGCCCAAAAGAATGGGGTGAACTGGCGTGACATTGCCAAATGGAACCAGATTGATCCAACAGGGACACTGTTTGTCGGGGCAAGCCTGTATCTCTATGATGCAAAACCACAAGCTGACACCTCCAAGGCAATGGAAAGCAAGCCAGAAAGTTATGTGGTGCAGTCAGGGGATAGCCTGACCAATTTGGCGGCGCGTTTTGATCTAAGCCTCAAACAATTGGCTGACTATAATAATCTCTCTGTAACGGACGGCTTGTTTGTAGGGCAAAAACTCACATTGGTTGAGCCTAAAACCAATACGCGTAACCCTCAACAAACAGTACGTGTGCCAGAGACAAAGACATCCACAGCTCAAAAAGTGGCGACCAAGTCCTATACGGTGAAACGTGGTGAATATCTCAAACTGATTGCGGACCGTTATGCCTTGTCGAATCAGGAACTGGCTGATTTAACGCTAGGACTGACATCGGGTAGCAGCTTGTTGGTGGGGCAAAAAATTAATGTGCCCCTGCATGAGGTGTCACAAACTGAGGAGGCTGTCGAGCCTAAAAATGCGGTTAAGTATGAAAATGTAACCGCATCAACCAGCTACAAGACAGAGAACTACACGGTTCAACGTGGTGATACCTTATCCAGTATTGCATCAAAATCAAAAATCACCCTGAATGAGTTGGCTGAGTTAAATAAGCTGAAATCCAATAGTGGGGTTCGTTTAGGGCAGACCATCAAGATTCCAGCAGGTTCAACCATTCCTGAACAATATGTGGTTCAGTCGGGCGACAGTTTGATAGCCATTGCGAATAAATATAATTTGCAATTGAGTGAGCTTGCTGAGTTAAATGATTTGGAGCGTACATCTGGCGTAATGATAGGACAGCGTTTAAAACTGACAGGTGATGTGCCGACTAAAGCCAATAGTAGTAACATCAAAGCAAAAGAGGACACTGTACCAGATATTTACACAGTGAAGTCTGGAGATACCTTAAGTGGTATCGCAAACCGCTATGCTTTACAGCTTGAAGATGTTGCTGCCTTAAACAACTTGTCTCGTGACAGTAACGTTCGTATTGGACAAAAACTGAAACTGACAGGTGATTTACCGAAAACTGAATCTGCCAAAGCGGATAACAGTAAAAATAGTGCCAACACCAAGGCAGTATCAAGCAAGAACACCGAAAAATATACAGTGAAAGCAGGTGAGTCACTGAACAGCATTGCCAGCCGTTTGGGCATGTCTGGGCGTGAACTGGCAGAGTTGAATGACTTGAAAGCCAATACTAGCCTGCAACGTGGTCAGAATATATCCATTCCAAAGACGGTGACAGAGTACAAGGTAAAACGTGGTGATACCTTAATTGGCTTGGCGAGTAAGTATGGCATGGAAATTAATGCACTGGCTGAGATGAATGACCTAACCCCGAAAACTCAACTGCGTATTGGTGATGTGATTAAAGTCCCGAACCTGTAATTACGCATGATTGCATTGCTTGTTACCAAGAGGCTTAGTCTATTGTATGGACTAAGCTTTTTTGTTCAGCTTTCATTTGCGGCAGTCCAAACCACACCTTATTTGGCTATGCATGTGACTCCAAAGTATGCAAATTTAAATGTCATGCCTTATGCCAATCCAAATGCACAGAAAGGTGGAGTGCTTAGCCAGTCCAGTCTGGGAACGTTTGACAATTTAAATAGTATGAATGGTAAGGGTAGTGCCACCGAGGGCGTAAATTATCTGTTTGATACCTTGATGGATCGATCTTTGGATGAGCCACGGGTGATGTATCCTTTATTGGCCGAAAAAGTCAGTTATGATCCTGATGATATAAGATTTATAATTTTCCATTTAAATCCTAAAGCCCGTTTTAATAATGGTCAGCCTGTCACCGCAGATGATGTCAAATTTACTTTTGATACCTACCAGACCAAAGCAAATCTGGGTTTTCAAATGTATTTGTCCGATTTGGCAAAAACAGAAGTCATTTCCAGGTATCAGGTTAAATTTATTTTTAAATCCAGGAATAATGTGGAAATGCCGCTGATTGTGGCAAGCCTACCGATCTATTCTAAACAGGACTGGAGCAATAAGGATTTTACCCGTATTACTTTGCAGCCGATTGTAGGGTCTGGACCTTATATGCTGGAGCGTATTGATGCAGGGCGGAGTATAACCTATAAACGCAGTCCGAATTATTGGGCTAAAGACTTGCCTGTCAATAAAGGGCGTTATAATTTTGATCTGCTGAAATATGTCTATTACCGTAATTTAGAGGTCAGTTTTGAGGGTTTTAAATCCCGACAATTTTATTTATACGAAGAAAAAAATATCCGTAACTGGATGACCGCTTACAATTTTCCAGCGATGCAATCGGGCTGGATCAAAAAGTATAAAGCTCGTTTAGGTACACCATTGGATATTCAAAGTCTGGTATTTAATATTCGCCGTTCACCGCTCAATGATATTCATCTGCGCAAAGCTTTAACTTATGCCTATGATTTTGAGTGGCAAAATAAAGCATTATTTTTTAATCAAAATCGAAGATTACAAAGCTATTTTGATAATACCGATTTGGCTGCAACAGGTAAGCCAAGTGCAGCAGAATTAAACATTATTCAGCCTTTTTTGAAACAGCTTGATCCTGCGATGCAACAAGGAGTTTTGGTCGATTGGCGTTATCCCGTATCAGATGGCAGTGGTTTTAACCGTCAGAATTTACTCATCGCTCAAAAAATCCTAAAAGATGCGGGCTATGTGATTCGTAATGGCAAGTTATATGATCGGCAGGGCAAACTGATTCAAATTGAACTGTTAATGCAGCAGGAAAATCCACAACGTGAGTTGATGCCATTTGTACGTAATTTGAATCGTTTAGGGATTCAGGTTAATCTGCGACAAGTCGATGTTCCACAATATATGGAACGGATTCGCCATCAGGATTTCGATATGATGGTGATGAAAATGCCACAAACGCTGACTCCAGGGAAAGAGCAGGCACAGTTTTGGAGCAGTGCTGCCGCAGATGAGTCGAATAACTATAATTATTCAGGGATTAAAAATCCTGCAATTGATCAAATGATTGACAAGATTGTGGCTGCCAAACGCCGTGATGAAGTGGTGCGCTATACCCATGTGCTGGACCGTTTATTACGGGCAGGCTATTATCAAATCCTGACTTATGGCAAGCCTGAACGCTGGTTTGCCTATTGGGATATCTATCAGCAGCCTACGATCAAACCAAAACTTTCAGTGGGTTGGGAATATTGGTGGGTGGATGCAGATAAAGCCAGCAAACTAAATCAATCGTTCCAAAAACACCAATGAAAATAATCAAGGATATTTAAATGTCGCACTATATTCTGAAAAGAATGTTATTGATGATTCCGACATTATTTTTCATTGTGTTGATTAACTTTATTATTGTCCAAATTGCGCCAGGTGGGCCTGTCGAACAGGCCATTCAACAGATACAAAATGCACAGGGTTTAGGTACAGGAACAAGCACTTCATCTAGCCTAAGCAACTTGGCGCAATATCAGGGTGCGCGTGGTCTTAGTCCTGAAATGATTGATAAAATTAAAGCACAATATGGCTTTGACCGTCCTGCCTATGAACGCTTCTGGCTCATGATCAAGGGCTATTTAACATTCGATTTTGGTACAAGTTTTTTTAAGGATAAACCTGTTACACAATTGCTTTATGAAAAACTGCCTGTCACTTTATCGTTAGGGTTGTGGAGCACTTTCCTGATTTACCTGATTGCCATTCCACTTGGCATCAAGAAAGCAAAAAAGAATGGTTTGCTGTTTGATCAATCAACTTCGCTGTTATTGGCTGTGAGCTATGCCATTCCCTCCTTTGTATTTGCCATTGTGTTGATTGTATTTCTTGGAGGTGGTAGTTATTTGCAATGGTTTCCATTACAGGGTTTGGTTTCAGAAAATTTTGCCCAACTTGGTCTATTAGAAAAAGTTAAAGATTATCTCTGGCATATGTGTCTGCCGATTCTCAGTATGGTGTTAGGCAGTTTTGCAGCCTTGACCTATCTGACTAAATATTCATTTGTGGAAGAATTGCAAAAACCTTATGTGCTGACGGCACGATCCAAAGGATTGAGTGATCATCAGGTGCTCTATGGGCATGTCTTTCGTAATGCTATTTTGATTGTGGTTGCCGCCTTACCTGAAGCATTGGTCGGGATTTTCTTTGTCGGTAATTTATTTATCGAGATTATTTTTAATCTTGATGGAATCGGATTGTTGGGTTTTGAGGCGATTACCCAGCGTGATTATCCCGTGATTTTCGGCACATTATTTTTATTTACCTTGTTTGGCATGATCCTGCGTTTAATTGGCGATTTGCTTTATCAAGTGATTGATCCCCGTATTGATTTTGAAGCAAGAGGTGGCAAATAATGTCGCCTTTAATGCAGCAGCGTTTCCATCGTTTTCGACAGAATAAATTGGGTTTTCGCTGCTTAATCGTATTTCTGATTATTTTTATCCTGTCTTTATGTGCGGAATTTATTGCCAATGATCGTCCTTTATTGGTGCGTTATCAGCAGACCTTTTATTTTCCAATTTTAAAAGATTATCCAGAAACGACTTTCGGTGGGCAATTTGAAACGGCAACCGATTATCAAGACCCAGCAGTCAAACAGTTGATTCAGCAACAAGGCTGGATGATTTCTCCGCCTGTGGCATTTTCTTATCAATCACCCAATTTATCTCTTGCGGTGCCTGTACCCTCAAAACCAAGCGTACAAAACTGGCTCGGAACTGATGATCAGGGGCGAGATGTATTTGCCCGAATCTTGTATGGGTTGCGGATTTCCTTATTGTTTGGATTGGCTTTAACCTTATGTTCAGCAGTCATCGGCATTATGGTTGGGGCAGTACAAGGTTATTATGGCGGCTGGATTGATCTGATTGGACAACGTATTTTGGAAGTGTGGGGCGGTTTGCCCATGCTGTTTATCGTGATGATTCTGGTGAGTATGTTTAGCCCTAGCGTGTATTGGCTGTTCTTGATTATGCTGTTGTTTGGCTGGACCGAACTAGTTGGATTGGTACGGGCTGAATTTTTACGCGCCCGAAATTTTGATTATGTTAGAGCTGCACGAGCGTTGGGTGTCAGTGATGTTCAAATTATCTTTAAGCATATTTTACCCAATGCCATGAGTTCCAGTCTGTCACAAATTCCTTTTATGTTGACGGCTAATATTATTGCCTTAACTGCACTAGATTTCTTGGGTTATGGTCTGCCGCCTGATGCTGCATCTTTAGGTGAACTGTTATTACAAGGTAAAAATAATCTGGATGCGCCGTGGTTGGTTTTATCAGGTTTCTTTACTTTAGCGATTGTATTGTCTTCGCTGATTTATATTGGGGAGGCGGCACGTGATGCATTTGACCCAAGACGTTAAGCCGTTGTTAAAAGTGCAGCAGCTTTGCATTGCCAATGAAACAGGGCAGACCTTGCTGGATGATTTAAATTTTGAGTTATATCCAGCTCAGACTTTGGCAATAGTTGGTGAAAGTGGTTCGGGTAAATCCATCAGTGCTTTGGCATTATTGGGTTTATTGCCTGAAACATTGAGCGTGGATGGCAAAGTTGAATTAGAAAATAATGATTTGTTAAAACTCAGTCAGCGACAATTACAACAGCTTCGTGGTAAACGAATCGCCATGATTTTTCAGGAACCCATGACTGCGCTCAATCCATTGCACAAGGTGGAAAAGATCGTTGGCGAAAGTTTAGTGTTGCAAGGTCTGTCCGAAGCACAAGCTCAGCAAAAAGTGATCAATTTACTACATGATGTGGGCATTGAGGATGCTCAGCAGATGCTAAAATGCTACCCACATCAGCTTTCAGGTGGGCAACGGCAGCGTGTCATGATTGCAATGGCACTGGCTTTAGAACCAGAGATTTTAATTGCCGATGAACCAACGACAGCTTTAGATGTGATGTTGCAGGCACAGATTTTAGCTTTGCTTAAAAAGCTGCAACAGCAACGTAAAATGGCGATGATTTTGATTAGCCATGACCTCAATCTGGTTAAACGTTATGCTGATCATGTGCTGGTGTTGAATCAAGGCAAAGTTGAACAGCAAGGTACAATTTCTGAAATTTTTGACCAGCCAAAAACTGAATATACAGAAAATCTATTGAACCATAATTTTGGGCAAGCTTTGGTATTGGAACCAGCAGAAACCTTATTAAGGCTTGAAAATGTCACTGTTAAATATCCAATTAAACACGGCTTATTCAACCATGTTAAACATTATAAAGTGGCAGCAGAAGCGATTGATTTGAGTTTAATGCAGGGTGAGGCTTTAGGCATTGTGGGGGAAAGTGGTTCAGGCAAGTCATCTATAGCTTTAGCAATTGCACGTCTGATCGCCAGTGATGGAGAAATTGTTTTTCAGGGCAAAGATTTAAACCAATTGAATCAAAAACAACTTAGACCTTTACGAAGTGATTTTCAGATCGTATTTCAAGACCCTTTGAGCAGCTTAAATCCACGCATGACAGTTGAGCAAATCATTGGAGAGGGCTTAAAGCTTAGATCAATTTCCAAAGCACAGATCACAACTAAAATTGAAGAGGTACTCAGTAAAGTTGAATTATCAATAGACGCTAAGCATCAATATCCACATCAACTGTCTGGTGGGCAACGGCAAAGAGTCGCATTGGCAAGAGCTTTGGTGTTGCAGCCCAAACTCATTATATTGGATGAACCTACCTCTGCACTGGATCGCAGTACACAGCGTGCCATGATTCAATTGTTACGCCGATTACAGCAGCAAGACCAGATCAGTTACATCTTTATCAGTCATGACTTACAAGTCATTCAAGCACTTTGCCAAAAAGTAATGGTGATGCATCAGGCCAAAGTCCTTGAGTATCAACAAACCACGCAATTATTTGCCCAGCCTCAAACTGAATATACACGACAGTTGATCGCAGCCAGCCAGTACTGAGCATCTTGTAATTAAGCTGACATATGATATTGTCAATTTATCGGAAGAACCCTTGACACCCACAATAATCAGATTAAATTAGAGTAAATACTCTAATTGTAGCAGAGGATGACCATGAGTCAGATTGCAGACAGTATCCAGATTCGTAACACCACATTTAAAAACCGCATTATCAAAGGTGCCATGAGTGAAGCACTTGCCAATCATGATGGGCAACCGAATGATTTGCATATCGGCTTATATGAGGCTTGGGCAAAAGGTGGTTTAGGTTGTGCCATTACAGGCAATGTCATGGTCAACATCGCAGCCAAGAATGAGCCAGGTGTGGTTGCAGTGGAAACTGAACGTGATCTGGCGAAATTACAACAGTGGGCGGCAGTGGGTAAAAAATATGGAATGGTACAATTGATTCAATTGTCACATCCAGGTCGTCAATGTCCAAAAGGTTTGAATAAGGAAACTGTTGCACCTTCGGCTGTGCCATTTAGCCCAATGCTGGCCACCATGTTTGGCACACCGCGTGAACTAAAACATGAAGAAATCTTGGATATTATCCAGCGTTTTGCCACAGCAGCAGCGATTTGTGAAAAAGCAGGTTTTGAGGGCGTGCAATTACATGGGGCACATGGTTATTTGATCAGTCAATTTTTATCGCCACTGACCAATAAACGTACTGATCAGTGGGGCGGTTCAATCGAAAATCGCAGCCGTTTCTTGCTGGAAATTTATAAGGCGGTACGTGCTGCTACTTCTGAGAACTTTATTATTTCAGTCAAACTCAACTCTGCTGATTTCCAGCGTGGAGGAATTACTGAAGAAGATGTCATCACCGTATTCAAGGCAATTGATACTGCGGGTATTGATATTATTGAAATCTCAGGCGGAACCTACGAAGCCCCTGCAATGGCAGGTGCAAAAGCTGAATCACGTAAAGCCAGCACCATTGCCCGTGAAGCGTATTTCCTTGAGTTTGCTGAAAAGATTCGCCAGCATGTATCTTGTAAGTTGATGGTGACAGGGGGCTTCCGTACCGTTGCAGGCATGAATGCTGCACTTGAAAGTGGTGCATGTGACTTTATCGGTATTGCCCGTCCATTGGCAGTTGAGACTGATTTAACAGATCGCTTAATTGCAGGCAATGATGTGCGTTATGCCGTAAACCAGATTAAAACAGGTATTCCAATGGTCGATAAAATGGCTATTATGGAAATTATCTGGTACGCAGCGCAGTTTAAAGCAATTGGTCAGGGTAAAAAACCGAATCCGAAATTATCGCCTTTAATCGTGTTCCTGAATTATGCCAAAGGCAATATTAAGGCAGTGATCAAAGGACAGGTGAATTCACGTAAATCAGCATAAGCTGATTTACTACGCTGTTGTCCAATAAGTCTGGAAAGTAGAAGCAGACCATTGTCCTTTAATGAGAGCAGTTTTAAAGGCGGGTCTGTTTTCTATTTGCTCAAGGTAACGTTGTATATGCTCAAATTGCTTTAGATTTTGAGAGCCAGCCAATAACGGAAACCACATTAATATATCGACAAGCGTTAATTGATCTCCAGTAAACCAGATATGATCTTTTAAATGCTCATCAACCATGCACATTTGTCGCTGTAATGAAGCGTTTAAATAGCCTTGATCAAAGCCATATTTTAAAAATTTAGAAATGAAACGAACAGGAAAAGGAGTCCTTTGCACAATCTGTTTAAAGATTTGCTTGAGCAACAGATCGGGTATTAAAGTTGCTTCACAGTAATTTTTCCAATAATAAAAATGTTGTAATTGTTGTCCGCTTAATTCTGACTGCCCCAATTTAGGATTGAAATATGATAAATATTCAATAATTGCAGCTGTTTCTGCTAGAACGTAACTTTGTCCTTGATCTATGATTTCAATCGCAGGAAATTTTGATAAGGGATGTGGTGAGTTTTTATTTTGATCAGTATCGCAATGCTGATTGATTATTAATTCATAAGCAAGATTCAGTTCTTCCAAAAACCAGATGATACGTTGTGAGCGTGAATTTTCCAAATGAAATAAACGTATCTGCATATCTTGTTTAACTAATAAGTTTTAGTATTCACATTATAAGATGAGGATAGAAAATAAGCTAAGAATAACAATGAGTTCTTTTTTAAATTTTAAAGTAAATGATGAAAAATAAAAAAGCCACTGTCTCATTGATGCAGTGGCTTTTTAATATTTGGCGTCCCTACGGGGATTCGAACCCCGGTTACCGCCGTGAAAGGGCGACGTTCCACTGGCGGTTTTTTAAGCATGTTTTTTGTAAAGTTATGTTAACGTCGGTAGATATTTTAAGACGTGATGTAAATTTTCAGGGGCTAAATGTGAGTATCTTTGTGTTATTCGGATATCTGAATGTCCCAACAAGGTTGAGACATGGTAAAGCGGTACACCTTGCTTTACCAAGAAACTAGCAAATGTATGTCTTAAGTCATGAATCCTAACAGCACCCAATTCCGTTCTTTTTACCGCAATTTCAAATCCCCGTCTAAAGCTCTTAATGTGTGAATCAGTTGACCTGTTATAAAACACATAATGCTTATGTTTCTTCAACCTATAAAAAGCTGCAATCGAAACCGTATTAAGTGGCTTATATACTGTCTTCTTATTTTTGCTAAGTGAATTGCGCACGATAAAATATCTGTCATGCAGAAAGACGTTGTTCCATGTCAACGTTGTCAACTCAGAAGCCCGACAGCCTGTATTGAGGGCAAGCACGACAAAATCATGTAATAACTGATTGTTATGCTTAAGGGTGGCTTGTAACAGATCGTGGCACTCAACAGCAGTTAAGTATCTCGGGATGAAGTCATCTTCAAACAACCTGAACCTATTAAAGACGTTCTTGAAATTCGCTGTCTGGTTATATTTCAGATAGTAGTTAAATGCCGACTTAATGACATTCAATTCTCGATTAATCGTACTGTTTTTCACACCCGAAAGTTGTCTATAGGTGCAATAGTCTGTCAGGACATCTATCGTTATTTCATCATATTGATAAAACCATTCGATATATTTTATTTTATCTTCATAGCTATGTTTTGATTGAAATAAACCGTTTTTAGAATAGAAGTCTAATATTTCTTTTACATTCATTTTTTACCCCATAGTAAAAAGTCGCTTCGCTCGGTTAATCTCTCATAGAACAAATGGGAGTAGGTAATCAGGGAGGGGATGTGTCTGGATACTTCGATTCGTGGGCAAGACTGCCCACTCTAGCCCCGCAGACGCGGGGTGACATGCAAGAAGATCGGGACGTGAATCTTTGCATAGCGATAAAAGCCCTTTGTTAGGGCTTTTATATTGCTCTTCGAGCAATAAACCGAGAAGTTAAAACTTTGGAAAAAATATTTTGAATTCAACATAAACAATCATTAAAAAAGCAAAGACTATAAATAACGCCAGATAAATAAAACGCATGTCTACCCCGTTAAAAACAAACATTCAAAAAGCAATCGTGAGTAGTATACGTGAGATATGTAAAAACCAAAGACAAATGAAGAAAGCGCTACCAAGACAAATACATAGCTAGAAAGATAGATTTTCTTTACTTGAGAATGATGTAACTTATATTGAAATACATGAGCATCGTGATTCATATCAAGCCCTCCATTTTTGCCTGCTCTATCTTAGCCATCTGCTCAGTATCTTGTTGATTATTGTACGGATAATCGACTTGATTATTGACTTGAACATTATTCATTCCCTGTGGAGTTGGTTGATACATCGGATTGAACGGGCGGTCCCCATTCATGTACTTTTGACAATCAGATTGTGGAACGTTTAGACGTGTACCTTGTTGTGTGTATGCATAGTATTTGCCATCCCATTTCACACACCCAACAAATTGAGGTGTACTCGTTACTTGGTACTGAAACTGATCATACGGCACGTTATATGGATCATTCGGATCATATTTAATTGTGTATGCCTGACCAGCATTTTTTTGCTGATCAAGTTGATTGAACCATTGCACGCATTCAGGCTTTTCTACATTAATCGCCTTGCGACATTCATTATTTAATTGATCAGGCTGAATCATTGCAGTCTGATTTTTTTTATCTGCCTGATTATTTTGTGCAGTTTGTTCAGCTTTGGGATTAATAAATTTTTGTGTTTTATCACTGGTAATCATTTTAAATATAATAAAACATAATATTAATGAAGCACCGCCAATATAATATGCTTTTTTAGGAACTTTGAATTTTACTGTATGTGTCGTTGCAGATTTATAATAACTAAATAAATCCTTTGGATATTTGAACAAAAATTCATTTTCAGCAACATCTTTAGAAGATTGTGATTGTGGCTGTTTACGACAACTTCTCCAGTAGTAAACGCTTGCTAATTTTGCACCGTAAGGACGATGCAAATGATAGTGTTCACCCACAAGGTCAAGTACGAAAGCATTTAGAAAGCGAGGGGATTGCGTAATAAACCATATGTCATGCCCAGTATGGCGATGCACTTGTAGTTTTTGAACAATCTCATCCTTGTTTGCTGACGTACCCGATCTGAAACGCTCATGCTGCTGTGCTTCATCATAATAAACAATAGAACCGTCAGGCGTTTTTCGCCAGTCTTCTGGTGTCTTTAAAACGTTATCAACTTTTAAGCCATTTATATCGCTATACTGTTGACGAACATCGAGTATGTATTCAAGCTTTAAATCAAGCTGATCATTTATATATTTGATTAGCTCGTTATATATAACTGAGTCATAAAAATATGTCTCATATCTATTGTTTAAGCTTAATCCAGAGAATGACTGAAATTCATCAAATAGATGAGATATTGTTATTTTCTCATTATCTGAATGTTTTAATACATTTCTAATGTCTTCATATATTTTCTGATCACCATCAAATACAGATGATTGTATTAAAATCTCCTTATCACAATTTATTTCTATAATTGATAAATTGCGCTCAAATATCTTTGGATTGAGCTTTAGATGCTTTTCATTTTGCTGTTCACGCTCAATAATTTTTGAAACAGCAAACAGTGTTTTTCCAGAGCCTGGCGTACCAGTAGTTAAAATAATCATAAATCAACTCCAACCGCCTGAGCCGTTATGTCCGTTCTGGGGAACGGCAAACGGCTCAGGCGGTTATTTTTCTTAGACCTATTTTGCTTGCTTCAATAAATGCACGTGCCATCAATGCACCAATCAAAATTGATATAGCGACATCCGCACCCGAAAGACCTAAAAACATAATTGCTGATGAGCCAGCAAAGCTCATTCCTGATAGTGCTTTGTTGATATATGTATCAATTAAAGTTTGAATCATCTGACTTGAAAGCAAGGCCAAACCAGCACCGATTAAAATTCGCTTTAATGCACTACCGAGCAAGAGACCTAACAACCACCACAGTACTTTCAACATTATTCAGAACTCCCACGACTCAAGCCCATCAAAATGTAAGCTCCAATTAGATAAGCAATTGCAATAACGAAAGGGCGAATCATTGACATAAATTGACAAAGAGGCTGATATGAAAATCCTAGATTTTGGGATTGCCCCATAAAGTTGACTGTAAATTGTTCATCAGCAGGGCAGCCATTCACAAACTGGATTCTTTGACTTTCATTAAGTGGAATTTGTTCCTGATCTACAGAGACATTGCCATCTTCATTAGATGGATTATTAGGATCAGATGGATCACTTGTATTTGACTGATCTTTATACCAATCAATAAATTCTAAAATCTTGTCAAAGAAATCTTTATTCTGATCTAAATCTTTTTCTTGATTGCCAACCACGTTAGATGCAGCCTTATCCATGACTGCATAGAATTCTTGATCTTGTTGCATTTTCTGAGCAGCAAGATCAATGTCGTTAGTGATCTGATCGTTCATGAGCTGCTGATGTTCTATGTTTGCAACTTTCCAGTCTATGTACCACTCACAGACAATGTTCGCCCAGTCGCAGAAAACAGGCAGTTCAGGAAACTGGTCGGTTGGTTCAGTTGAACTGTCATAATTTCTTAAAAACTCACGAACATCTTCATAGAACTGGAGATTGTTAATGTTCGCGTTTTCGATTCTATCGTTTGTTAAATCTATCTTTTCTTTTATGTCATCCAGATTCTCTTTTGAATCCAAGCCTATTCTCTTTAATTCCTCTCGATCTAAATTGGCTTTTTCTTCATTTGCTGCATAGTCATTTGACCATTGCTGCCATTCTTCATGCCATTGACACATAATTGAAGCCCATTCACAAAATGGAGGCCATTCAGAATCAGGATCATCGGGCTGATCAGGTGGTGGAGTTATACAACGGCCATTAACTTTAGTTTGACCAGCAGGACATTTATCATCATCCGCAGCAGCACATATTCCATTTTTATCAAGCATCTGACCGATAGGACATTGTTTCTGTTTACATTGTCCATTTACAAGAACTTGACCTACAGGACATTTCTTTGGTTGACATTTACCATTAATTTTTTCATAACCAGCAGGGCATTTATCATTACAGTTCGGATCATATGCAGAGTTTGGACTCTTAAAAATCTGAAAATTTTGACGACCGTAAGCAGGAGGCTGCTCAAGAACACAATAAGAATAGCTATCAGAAACATTAGTACCGTGATAAATCCAGTCAGTAGAAGCAATTTGGCGACATAGAGCTTCAGGATCATCGTTAGTAAAATTACCGAAAGTCCATTTATATTGAGGTGGACAAGAATCAGGTTCTTCCCAGCTTCCAGATGCACCACCGCCACCAAATTGTCCACCGCCACCAGTATAAGCAAATGATAAAGATGAAAAGCAAAGCAGTATCAAGACCGCAGCATAATTAATAAAGCGAGTACAAATATTATTACGATTAGCCATGACATTACTTTTCCCCATGTTTAAATTTAAAAAGGACGCTTTTTAAACGTCCTTTTGTGAACGCTATTAACCGAATTACATCGCTCGACGAATAAGCTTCCAGCCTTTGATACCAACCAAAATCAGCAAAATTGCAGCACCAATAGCAGCAATTGGAGCAGCTAGTCCTGAAATCTCAGAAACGATTGGAGCCGTATCAATTTCAGCACGTGCAGCACTTGCCAGAACCATTACACCCACACCAGTGGCAACAGGTAAGAAACGACTGGTTTTGGTTTTTTGAGTGTTTTCCATCACTTCAACGTTTTTTAGATTCATGAGAATCTCCTTATTTAAGTAATGACCCAATTTTTTTAACGCCCCATGCAGCAATAAGCACAAGTGCTATAGCGACACAGAGTTGCCCCGCTTGAGTCGAAGTTATATCGGGCAATCCCAAAAAGCCTACCTGTACCCATTCGAGACATTGATTGTTCTGATCGATTGCAGCACATTGGTAAGCCATGTTTATTCCTTAACCATTGCAACGTGGCAAATGGATTTTTAAAAACTGGTAATGAAAATACGATCCACATTTAGGACATTCGGCTTGGTTATCACCGTTCATAAATACGTATTTCATAAAATAGCCTAAGCAGTTTTCGGAGCCATAGAAGACGTTGAAGCCGACTTTTGTGGAACAAGGTCAAGAAGCACCAGAGCAGATGTTTTGCCGTTCGATACTTGTTCCATAACCACGTCAGCTATAAGAGGAAATTCACAATCCTTGATTTTCTGAAAATTGGCAGACGTGCCCCACTTGATTGATTCGCCAACTTCACCAACGAAGTTATCGCCCTCTTGAAGATCGGCTTTATAGAAAACCTGTGTTGAATCATATGGACGGCCCTGAAATTCACCTTTTGATGACTTAGCCCCAAGTACAACCATCGTTGATTTAAATTGCATGGATAAACTCCTGATATGCTGAATAGTTGAGTAGTGGCACACCCTCAAACAAAGGCGTGTCAGTAATCGTTTTGTTTTTGATTGGTTCACCGATTCGCAAAGCTTGCATAACGGCAACATGAGAAAAATTAAGACGTTTTGGTACAACGTCCTTGTCTGAAGAGATCAGATTTAATAAATCTGCATCGTTGATAAATTTGCGGAATTGACGAATATATTTCCCAAATTGATGCTTGAGAATCTCTAAAGCCTTGTCCACATTAATATTGGCTTGCTTCTCAATGAGTTCGCATTTTTCAGGTGCAACGAAGTCATTAAGCTGATTCGCAAGAATCTCAAGAGCAGGGTATGCACCCTTAAAATACGTACAGGGGGAAAGTAGGATATCCAACGGCAAGTAACGGTCCACCGACTTCAACTCGAGTTCAGCCCGTGTCCACAGGCTTAAGGAATCACCTTCCTTTTTACCCCGTTCATAAAAACGGAGAAATTTAGAGCTTGAACGGTTGCCAATTGTCATGGTACGGCCCTTGCCGTTAATTCGCTTCCAGTCACCTAAGCAGTTAATTTCCGAATTACGACCACCGCACCAAAACAGGTTTTGGGTATCCCATTCATAGGCTTGATCCACAGAAACCCATTCGCTTTCAAAGTCATCAAAGGCAATGTCTACACGGTTTAATTTTGGGGATTTCGCCTGTAATTTTAAGAACTTATAAAGTTGTTCATTCCAACCCTTGCGAGCAAGGGCACAGCCTGTACCGTTAATCTGAACAGTAATCCGCTTATTATTATGACCGTATAAAATCAGACCTAAATTGTCCTGTAAATCATAGCCATACTTGTTGAAATGCATTCCTTTTTCACGTTTACGGGCAATGCCGAAACCGAATATTTCAAAGAGTAATTGATCAAGCCATGTTTCAATCGCGTCACCAACAGACGCTTCAACCTGCTCAGGTTGCAGACCAACATATTTATCGCCAAAGGTACTTTGACAAAAGCTAAATGTGACCCAGTCAAGACCACAAATCGAATTGTCCACTGGGACAGCACGGAGGACGGGCACAACGCCCTGCGGAGTGGAAATTAATTTGTAGTTATCCAAGTTTCTTGGAAAAGCATAAGATTCGGACGATGGAATGCTAAAGTCTTGAGAATAGCTACTATCCGCTACCCCTATATTATAAAAAGGGGTGCTATCCTGCGTGTTTTGCGCATGTTTGGCGATTTTTTGTACAAATATTTCCTGAATAGATGTTTCAGCAGCTTTAGGTCGTTTTTCTGGTTTTGAGTCAAAAGCAGCAAGCTTGTTTTTAACAATGCCATCGAGCAGGTTTTTAAGTGTTTGACCGTCAGCAAGTGAAATATCACCAAATGCAGAATGAGCATGAATATCATCAAAAATAGATTTTTGACGATCAAAGATTTCAACCAAGGAAAGGGCAGAGTTATCCAACTCTAATATTTGAGCCATCAAAGCATTCATTGAACTTCCCCATCTTTTTCTAATTCAGCAATTACAAGTAGTAATTTTTTTTCAATCATCCGAATCGTAGAACGATCGATAAATTCAGAACCCTCAAGAGTTAAATATCTCAAATCTAAATTAATGATTTCATGAAGTTGTTTTGATAACTCAAGAGACGATTTCATTGATCATCTCCAAATGCCTCAATCAATTCAGAATTTGATTGCTTGTAGAGACATGCATAGGCATCAATTTTGGTTGCATCGTATGACCAATCCTGTGCAACAGCAGCAAGATGGAACAGACATTTTTCGGCAGAAATGGCAGGGGTGAGGGCTTCAAGACATGGCTGGGCATGGTCAGAAACGATTTTAGCCACCTGATCAAAAGCAGCTTGTATGAAATCTGATCTTGTTTTAAATGTAAGCTCTTGATTCATTTTTGCTTCATTCATGACTTAGCCCTCATGTGCAAATCATCTAAATGAAAGTAATAAGCAGCGACATGCGAACAATGTAAATTGCAAAGCGCTTGACCTTTTGATCTATAAAAATTAATTAGGCCTAGACGAAACAGCCGATCTGAAATAGGAAAGTGTTCAGTCATGACTTAGCCCCTTGTTTACATTTCTATAAAAACTTCCCTTACAATGTGTCTTTTGATATGGGGAGGTTTTGATGACTTGGATAATTGTTTTAATCGTTATATTCGCAATTGTTGGCATGGTTTTAGGCGGTGCAAACAAAGGCAAAAAAGGAGGGAAGCGCAACCCAATCAAGGGTAAACGCATCATCACCATGAACGAACAGCCAACATTTTTAAGATTGAGAGAAGCATTGCCTGAACATATTGTTCTGGCACAAGTTGCATTTAGTGCATTTATGACAGCAAGCGGGTATACAACACGTAATCTATTCAATCGAAAAGTGGCTGACTTTGTTGTGTTAGACAAACAGTTCAACATTGTTGCCATTGTTGAACTGGATGATTCTTCACATAAAGGCAAAGAGGATAAAGATGCAGATAGGGATGCCTTAATTGCAGAAGCAGGTTTTAGGGTGATTCGATATAAGCGAACCCCTGATCTGGAACAAGTAAGAATTGACTTCAACATCTAAACCTCCAAGGCTTGGCTAATGCCAAGCCTTTTCTTTTTACACAACTTCCCAAAAATGGGAAGTACGGAGTAAAAAAAATCTTCTACAATGTGGGAAGAACTATACTTCCCCAATTAGGGAAAAATCAAGAGGTGAGAAAATGCTCAAAGACATCATCGAATTGAATAAAGTACGCTTTGGGAGCTATGAAAAACTAGCTTGGGAATTAGGTGTAACACCTTCAAATGTGTCTGACTGGAAAGCAGGACGCAAAAAGCCAAATGCAGTACAAGTAATGCAAATGGCTGACTTTATTGGATATGATAAGTACCATGTGCTCTGCTTAGTCATGGAAGAAATCGACACGAAGAATGCAGAGCTATGGAAAAAATGGCGTCCCTACGGGGATTCGAACCCCGGTTACCGCCGTGAAAGGGCGATGTCCTAGGCCTCTAGACGATAGGGACTTCTTGAGGTGGGTGTATATTAGGGTTCTGTCACCAAAGTGTCAAGAAGATGGGGTGATAGTTTGTTCAAAATATAACAAAACAGTTCAGCCGTCTTTTGGGTATCGTATAGGGCGGAATGTGCCTCCTTACCATCAAACTCAATCCCTGCCTGAATACACGCCCGCGCCAAGACAGTCTGACCAAACATGACCGCACTGAGGGTTACGGTATCAAACACAGAGAAGCTATGAAAAGGATTCTGGTTCTTTGTTCCAGTACGGGCAATTGCCGCCTGCAAGAAACCTAAATCAAAATGGGCATTGTGTCCGACCAAAACAGCATGGGTACAGTGCTGTGCCTTGCGAACCTCGTTCAATGATTTAAAAATACGTTTTAATGCACCACGTTCGTCTTCTGCCATCGCTACACGCATGGGGTTAAATGGATCAATCCCAATAAAATCTAAAGAACGGCGGTCAAGGTTCGCTCCCTCAAAAGGATTGATATGGGCATGGAATGATGGTCCAGGAATAAATTGCCCTTGTTCATCATAGACAATTGGAATACATGCGATTTCCAGAAGTGCATCGGTTTGTGCATTAAAACCTGCTGTCTCCACATCAACAACAACAGGTAGGAATCCACGAAAACGCTGGGCAATTACAGGGGCTTTACTTTCTGCTTGTGTCACACTTTTCTCCATTGCAGTGTTTTTCCTGCATGAAGTGGAATAATTTTCTGACCATCAAGATAGTCAAATGATTCAGCTACGGTATTTTCTTCCTTGACCAGCGTGATGGTAGAGGTATTGCGTGGCAAACCATAGAAGTCAGCACCGAATATGCTGGCAAAACCCTCTAGGCGCTCTAATTTACCCACTTGGTCAAATGCCTGAGCATACAATTCAATCGCATTTGGCGCACTATAACAACCTGCACAACCACAGGCATTTTCCTTGGCATTTTGTGCATGAGGTGCACTGTCTGTCCCTAGGAAGAATTTTGGATTACCGCTGGTTGCAACTTCCAGTAATGTGGTTTGATGAGTTTGACGCTTTAAAATCGGCAGGCAGTAAAAATGTGGCTTGACCCCGCCAACCAACATATCATTACGGTTAAACAATAAATGTTGTGGAGTGATGGTCGCGGCAACATTGCGATCCTGCTCAAGCACAAAATTGGCTGCATCGCTGGTGGTGATGTGTTCCAATACCACCTTTAATTTTGGAAACTGTTTTAGGAGGGGGGAGAGGATTTCATCAAGGAAACGTTTTTCACGGTCAAAAATGTCAACATGGTTGTGGGTCACTTCACCATGTAATAGTAAAGGCACCTGATGTTCTTCAAGCTGTTCAATTACCGCATACACCTTACGGATATCGCTGACACCATTGTCCGAATTTGTGGTGGCACCAGCAGGATAAAGCTTGATGGCATTCACAAATTCAGAGTCTTTAATTTTACGAACTTCGTCTGGAGGGGTATGATCAGTAAAATACAGCACCATACGTGGATCGAAATTGATTCCCTCTGGCACATGGGCAAGAATACGCTCGCGGTATGCTAAAGCTTCTTCTACAGTTTTGACTGGTGGAACAAGGTTCGGCATACAAATCGCGCGTGCAAATTGTTTTGCCAAATCAGGTACAGTGCGTTTTAGGGCTAAACCATCACGCAAGTGTGCGTGCCAATCATCTGGTTGTAAAAGTGTAAGAGTATTCAAGGCGTACTTCAAACTTAAAAATAATACAAATAATAATGCATATAGTGTGAAAATGGTAACTACAATTACGGATAAGTGGTTAACCAAAGCACATGACAAAATGCGATTTTGTGTTATTTTTATGCGGCATAAGAATAGTGCATTATAAAAAGAGTATTGAGGATGGATAACCAGTATGATCTTGATCAATTACGGAGGTCAAAAGAAGATCTAGAGCAGCTTGTTGCCCAGCATTTTAAATCAAATAACCAGCAGACCCTACTCCCTAAAAAGTTGGAAGATGAGTTTTGGGCATTCAATATTGACCGAACACGTGTCAATGCCATTCAGTTTTTTGGTCAGGGTGTGATTACCTATACCATTTTTGTACTGTTGATCTTACCCTCCAATTATTTTGTTCTTCGTGAAAGCCCACATTTTGTTCTCGATTTTATCTACAGCATTTTAAGCTTAATTGTTGTGGGGGCCGCACTGTTTTTATTCTGGGCCTTTTCCCGTTTTAGAAACCTAAGAATTTTCTTTTATCCAGCCGCCTGCACGATTGTTTTTTTTACCATTGTACTGACTTCATTGTTGATGATTGGCGTCTCTAATGTGGTGTTGCAGAATCAGGCAATGGTGCTGGTTGCTTTCTTATACATGCTGGGCTTTATCCTGAGTGGTATCAAACCCTTGCATATGCTGTGGATCGGTTCTTTCGCGGCAATTGTTACCCTGTTTTTTCTTTATTTTTTAAATATTCCCTATGACCTTTTGATGATAGGTCGGACCTTTATTGGAAGCCTGCTCCTCGGTTTTTCCATCAGTGTAATGCTGACTTCTAAAGAGCGACGGATTTTTATAAAATCAAAAATATCTGAGATTGATGAGAAAATCTTACGCTTACAAGCCTCCGAACTGCTCCATCTAAGTCAGCATGATGAACTGACCAATGTGTCGAATCGTCGTACTTTTGAGGAGATGTTTACCCATTACTATAACTTGGCATGTAAGGAAAGCACGTCGTTATCTGTGCTGTTTATTGATATTGATTATTTTAAAAACTACAACGATTTTTATGGTCATCAGATGGGTGATCAGGTGATTTCTGAAATCGCGAAAACCATAAAAAGTTCGATTCGCCATATGGATTTTATTGCACGTTATGGGGGAGAGGAGTTTGTGGTGCTGTTACCTGAGACTTCTGCCCAAGGTGCCTATGCGGTTGCAACCAATATTTACCGCGCCATTGACCGATTAATGATTGTACATGAGAAATCACTGGTCTCTAATTATGTCACCATTAGTTTGGGCATTACGGTTTTTAATGGTAATCCTAAAATCAGTCAGGATTTCCTGATTCAGACTGCGGACAAGGCATTATATCGGGCCAAGCAGTTAGGTCGTAATCAAATCTATTATCAACCATTGCCTATTGTTGAATAAAACTTGGCGATTAAAAAAACCGAATATTAGTGAATAATATTCGGTTTTAATTTACTTGGAATAACCCTGAAATTATTCAAGGAATTTTACGGTTACACCTGAACGGACTTTATTCCCCAAGTCATTGGCATCCCAGTTGGTTAAACGGATACAACCATGTGAGGCGGTCTTGGAAATTAATGATGGGTTTGGCGTACCATGAATACCAAATGATTTTTTACTCAAACCAATCCAGATATTGCCCACAGGTGCGTTGGGACCAGGTGGCAAGGTCAGTGGCTTAAGGTTTTTCCCCTGAACAAAGTTCGATGGTGAGTAGCTGTAGTATGGGTTTTTCGCAACACCTACCACTTTATAGGTACCTGTTGGAGAAGGTGTGTCAGAACTACCAATTGTCGCAGGAAATGATGCAATCATCTGGTTACGGCTATTAAACAGATAAAGCTGTTTTGCGCCTTTATGTGCCACGATTAAATGGATGTCTTCAGGCAAGTCGTTACGCACATTGGCAACAACGATTTTTTCACCTGGTTTTTTGAATGTTGCGGTTGGGTTGAGCTGTCTCAGGAATTTTTCATCCATGTGAAACTTTTCACCGAGCATTTCTGTCACACGTGTGTAGTAAAGGCCTTTCATTTTGGCTTGCAGCGCATAATCTGATGGGATTGAGTCTGCATAAGGGCCCTTAAAATCAGCATCGGTTGTGGTGTATTCAACATAGGCTGGTTTGGTTTGCTGGGAAACCAGTGCATCCCATGTTTCCTTGGTGAGCTCACCTGTTGGGGTGATGCCATTCATTTGCTGGAATGACGCAATCGCTTTCAGCGTGTTTTTACCATTGGCGCCATCAATCGCACCTGGTGATGCATGTGCATTGTTCAACATGACATGGGCACGTGCATAGGCAGGGTATTGGCCTTTCGGCATATTTTCAGACCACTCGGCATTATTAAGTGAGTCTAGATTCCAGCCTGTAGGCACTGATTTAGATGTTGCTGCTGAATCTGGAGCCTTTTCCAGATTCTGGGAAACAGTTGAGGCGGCATTATTGGGTTGTGGTTCAGAAGCCGCCGCCTGTGTGTCTGCCTGTGGTTCTGAGGCTGCCTGCGCGACCGAACTTGAAGATGACGCAACATCAATTGCTAAAGGATCAATTGGATCTTCAACTGAGGTTGAAATTTTTTTGGGATTTAAAGGTTGCTCAGTTGTAGGTGCAGCTAAAGCAACATTGATAAGAATAGAACTTAAACTCACAGCGAGTAATGAGCGAACAAACATGCAATTTAACCTTAAGAATTATTCATATTGAGATATAAGATATTACAAGTATTACAGAAAATAATTACGCTTGCAGTAGCAGTTTTGTGTCAAAGCGAAATTTTTATTTTAAAGGTGTAATGTTTGTATGGAATTGAAATTATAAATTCCAGGCTAACTTTGTTATGATGCGTTCCACATGAAAGAATTTAGAGATTGGTAATGACAACGTTGAAAAATGATCGTTTTTTACGAGCTTTATTACGTGAACCTGTAGACACCACACCTGTATGGATGATGCGTCAGGCAGGACGTTATTTACCAGAATACCGAGAAACCCGTGCGCAGGCGGGGGATTTCTTATCTCTATGTAAAAATACAGAATTTGCCTGTGAAGTCACTTTGCAACCTTTACGCCGTTACGAACTGGATGCCGCAATTCTATTTTCTGATATTTTAACCATCCCTGATGCACTGGGGTTGGGATTGTATTTTGAGGCGGGGGAAGGCCCAAAGTTTCATAAAACAGTACGCACTGAACAAGATGTCGCGAATCTACCGAAACTCAATGCCAAGTCTGACCTGGCCTATGTCATGAATGCCGTTTCAGCCATTCGATCTGCTTTAGGCGGGCAAGTGCCTTTAATCGGTTTTTCTGGAAGCCCGTGGACTTTAGCGACCTATATGGTGGAAGGCGGTTCCAGCAAGGAGTTCCGCTTTACCAAGAATATGATGTATGCACAGCCAGAAGTTCTACATGCCTTGCTTGATCATTTAGCAGATTCAGTGATTGATTATCTCAATGCACAGATTGATGCGGGTGCACAGGCCATCCAGATTTTTGATAGCTGGGGCGGGGCGCTGGCACATCGGGAATATGTTGAATTTTCATTGAACTATATGACCAAAATCATTGCTGGGCTTCAGCGTGAAAAAGATGGTCGCCGTATTCCGATTATTGTCTTTACCAAAGGTGGTGGTCAATGGTTGGAAGCAATGCTGACAACAGGTGCAGATGCATTTGGACTGGACTGGACAACGCCACTTTATACTGCAAGAGATGTGGTTGCTGGACGAGCCGCCTTGCAGGGGAATCTTGATCCAGCTACGCTTTATGGTTCGACGGCATCCATTGAAAAAGCAGTTAAAGCCATGCTGGATGATGCCTATCGCAATGGTGAAAAAACAGGTTATATCGCTAATTTAGGGCATGGTATTACCCAATGGGTCGATCCAGCCCAACCAAAGATTTTTGTGGATACCGTACATGAATATAGCGCGAAATATCTAGGCTGATATTTAAAAGGTATTTCAAGGCTAAACCAGCTAGGATCAGTTTCGTGCAGTTGATTGTATTACCACTCAATTTTATCAGTAGGGCAGCTTCGGCTGCCTTATTTGGATTGCTGCTTTTAATTGCTTTTGCAATGACTGCACCGATGGGAAGCCAGGAATATTACGGTTTTTACCGTTATGACTATTTGTTGTTTTATGCGCTGATTATCCAGATTTGCCTGCTGTATTTAAAACTTGAATCCTGGGATGAAGCCAAGGTCATTGCCTTATTCCATATTATGGCGATGGGGATGGAGATTTTTCTGACTCATCCTGCGATTGCATCATGGCAATATCCTCAGCCTGCAATATTCAAGTTGCTGACGGTGCCACTATTTGCGGGTTTTATGTATTCGGCTGTAGGCAGCTTTTTTGCAAGGTCACTCCGCCTGTATCAGGTGTCTTTTGAAAATCTCCCCCAGTTTGGCAATATGTTGTGCCTGGCAGTTTTGTCTTATTTAAATTTCATGACCAAATTCTTTATTCCTGATATTCGTATGGGATTATTTATCTGGAGTGTGGTGATTTTCTGGAAAACAAAATTATATTTTCAACTCGCCCAACATCGTTTCAAGGTTCCTATGCTGCCGATTTTGCTGATACTCGCATTCCTGATCTGGATTGCTGAGAATATCAGTACTTTCTATAAAATCTGGCTTTATCCAAGTCAGGTTGATGCATGGCATATGGTCGGCTGGGGGAAACTGGGTTCCTGGTATTTACTGTTATTGTTAAGCTTGGTTCTGGTCTTAAAAATACTGGGTGAGCGTGATCAAAATGGGACTTGGCACTTGCATTAGGCAAGAATGCTTCATCTGTTCCCAACGATTTCTGATTGATTCATCTTTGTTATGAATATTTCAGAAATATGAAAAAAGTATATGTATCTATATGATATTTATAGCCTTTATAGTGCTAAAAATGATGAAATATATAGCACAAATCGAACATATAGAATATATAGAAAACAAATACTTACTGATAGGTTTTGCAGTAAGTATTTGAGTCATTTAAGCAAATGGGAGTTTAATACCCACGTCTACATCATTCCAGATTATTTCATGGCCACTTGCATATTTATCTGTCATTGCTGGCGTGGTATGTCCAGCTAATGCCTGGGCACTCCTACCAGCTTTCTTATGAAGAAAAATTGATAATGCGCGTATTTCGTGGAACGTTGGCAACTGTTTTGCTGTATATGTTGGGTATGCTTGGGATTTCACCACAGCATATTTAAACTTATTACTGAGATGTGTTGGATGAATTTGGGTCCAATGCTCCTTAGGTGTTTTGTTTCGTCTACCTCGTTTATCTGGAATTTTCCGAATAATAAAGGGGCTAACCAGATTATCAGCTTTGCATCGTTCTAAAACTTTTTGCAGTTCAGCATCAATTTTAATCCGAATATAACCAGCACCCTCTAAAATCTCAAAATCATCCTCAGGGTCATCTGTGGTTTTTTCCTGGGCAACATGCAGATAACCATCATAAATATCTGTCCATTTAAGGTTAAGAATATCTATGCGGCGCTGTGTAGTCAGCATTGATATATCAATCGCATTTTGCAGCCACGGATCGCACATATCACGAACTTTCTTTAAGCCCTCAAGTGTATGTCGTTTACGTTGTTTGGTGGTGTGCTTGGTGATTGTAGCCCGTGCTGGATTATCTTCACGTAGACCCTTGCTGATCGCTAAATCAAAAATTTCATTCAGTAGGCTACGGCAGCTTTTTCCTGTGCTTGGTGGAAAATCATCAAGTAGCTGATTAACCATCAAGAGGGTTATTTCATCAATACCTATGTTTGGCCATCTATCTTTCAATCGCTCAATATTGAATTTATACATCCGTTTTGAGTTGCTGGCGATCGGACGTCCATCTTTACGTCTTTTATTTTCTAAATAATCGTCAGCAAATTTAGCAAAGCTTATGGTTCCTATCACCTTACCCACAAGGTCAGTTCTTGGGATGAGTAAATCATTCAGTTTTCTGGCCGCATTTATGGCATTATTTTTATCATTGCCAAAATTGGTAAACTTGCCAGTGACAGGGTGGCGGTATCTCCAAGTTTTACCCTCACCTCGATAGAGGTTTGCGGGTAAATCCTTGTTTTTTTTGTTACGTGGACGAGCCATTATTAGCCTCTAAGAACTTTATCAACGAGGTCATTACCAGTCTGTTTTTGGTAAATATCCCAATTTATATACCAGGTGCCTCTTTTACCATCTTCTGCGCCATGTAATTCGGCTGGCAATTTACCGTTACGGCATTTACGGGTAATAGTTTGAGAAGCTGGGGGAGTGGCGCCAGCCTCCTTGCTACCATAAACACGCTTAATGAATTCTGATACGTTAATTAAACAAGACACATCACACCTCACATGGCTTTCTTGTTTTAGCCAACACTCTTGCTCTTTGCCCCAGCTTGGTTCTACTCATTCCGATTAATTCAGCCGCAGCCCTTTGATTACCTTTTGTTTTAATCAAGGCCTTTTCAATCAACACATTTTCAAGATGCTGAACTAGACTTTTAGTGACATTCACACCACTTAATATGGCTTTATCAATGTCAGATTCACGTAATACGATGCTATTATTCATATCAGCACCTTAAATATTCATAAATAAAACAGGCTGACAACCAGTATCTTTAATGGCCGCATCTTTATAATGTTGGTAATAACTACTTATGTAGTCCTCACCAGTATCGTCATTAATAAAATCACGAATTTTATGAACATCCTCAGATGATAGGTCATACACAAAAAGACCATTTAAAAACTGTTCTTTAGATGTTTCTGTTTCACCATAATTTTCAATGTAATATTGATAAACATCTTCTTTTGTTTTTGCTGCATATATGGCTTCATCACAGTTTTCAATTAGTTGATAGCCATTTATTTGAAAATCCATAACACTCTCCTACAACCCCACCCACCGCATGAGTGGGGGTATATAAATTAACCCTGTAACTCTGCATAGCGGCGGTCATAGGCATTATTGATTTGTGCAGTCTCGTCATCTGGCAAGCTATTTACTGCTGGATCACTCATAATTTCGTTTAAACGATCAATGCTTGCGGCGTGTTCAATACTTTGAAGATAGGAGTCAACCAGACTTAATTCATCTTCAAAAATATCTTGCTGTGACAGTACCTCTTTACGATGTGCATAGGCCATCGATACCGCTTGGTTATGTTCCTGTGTCAGCTTTGACTCATTGCCTTTAATCGTTCTTGCCACTTCCGCCTCAAGCGATACCACATCTTTTGCCTCAGCAATCATTCGCTCAAGACCAGCTTTAACAGAATTGCTTTTAATCGGATCAGGTCCTACAACTGTAGCCTTAGGTTCTTCTTTAACTGGTGGTGGAGTGAACTTTTGCTTCAACTGGGTATATGTGTCTTTCAGGTAGGATAGATGTGTACCAGTCAAACCATCATTTTTTAAGAACTCATCATGGATTTTATTCAAATCATCCTGTGATGTAGCTGCATTCATGCGAAGTAAGTATTCTCTACGGATTGAAAGTGATGTGGCTTTTTCGGCATTCTTTGACTGGATTTTTTGAGTATCGTTAGCTTGCCGTTGCTCAAGCTGTTGCAAGTCATCTTCTGTAACTTCTGCATCAACAACTTCACCTAACCCATCATTAATGAGAACAGGTTCAGGCTTTTTTGCTGTGGATACCTCCGCAATGGGTTGGAACTTCTGGCCTTGAGCTTTGATCAGAGTCATTAATTGTTTGCGCTCTTCTTTATCCGCATGATCCATTGCTTGCTCTTCCATAACATCAAGATGAGCAGGGGATTTTGCTGACAAAATACCACGTTTAATCTGAGTAAATGTTGGTGCGTAATCCTCAACAACTTCATTTTGCATTACTTTTTGCTGTGAAACTTGGCTCTCATCCTCATAATTCTGGTGATTTGACACCTCATTTTGTGTTGAAGTTTGGACATTTTGATCCTGTTCTTGATATTGATTGGTATCAACGGTCACGAAATCGCCATCAATTGTTACACCCTTACCAGACTCTTGAGCATTAGAAACATCCATTGCATTTGATAATTCAATAGATTGAGGCATGTACTTTAATACTTGCAATAAAGCTACTTTACGAGCATATGCTTCAAAATGTTTATGTGAGTAATGATTTGGCTGTAAAGGCTTAACAACTGTTTTTTTGAAGTGTTCACGTACTTTACGCACAGGCCACACTTCAATAATAGGCATTTCTGAATCTTTAACACGACCAATTGCATAAACGTGTGTCAGTTTATCGACATCAAATTCGCCACAAGGTTTGTGACGGCAATATGGGGAGTCGCCAAGCATATAATCAAATTCATCACCCTCGTAAACCGCACCAGTCCAAACAGATGAACGGCCACCACGTTGTGCTAAATCAACAAGACCTTTCCAGCCTGGAATAAAAGTACATTTATCTTTGTAAGGCACTAAGTAACCCTGACCATTCACACCAGGTTCTAGTCCGAGTTGTGAAGCAATAATAATGCTCGAAAAAATTGAGTTCGAAGTACACTGTTGCAATGCGGGGTTTTGACTAAATGCGGTCAAAGATAAGCGAATCATACGATCCACGGTTAAATGTTTAGGTAAAGCTGCTTCTAGTTGAGATTTGTATTTCAGCATATAAGTTTGGAATGCTTTAGCTGGGCTTTGAGCTGGCATATTTTGGTTTTGAGCGTTCATGAAAAAATTCCTTAAATTTGAATAAAATCGTTAAAAAATGAATAAAATTAGTGAAAATCGGCTTCTAAAGCTTGTTTTGTCATGTACGATGGCAAGAATAAATCTTCCATTTCGAGTGAATAACCATCCCATTCGTTAATGAGAAGTGACTCAGCAAGCAATTCTTTAGCTTTGTTGTAGCGTGTGTCGCCAACGCTTAAAAATAGGTGGGATGCTTTATACTGTTTGACGTTGAAAGGAATAGAACTTTCCGCAACCAGTAAAATAAAGTCAGGTTTTTGCTCAGTTTGGTAATACTGCTGAAAACCCTCACGATACATAGATGCAGAAAGGTCATAACCAAAGTCAGAGCATTTTTTAGAGAAAGCGTGGGCACGTGCATCAGTCGTGGTTTTTAAATCCAAAATTAAGCCGTTTGGAAATGTCTTGCATGGTGCAATGTGCCAGTCAGGACGAATACGCAACGGTAAATCGAATACTGGATCGGTAAAGAATATGCTTGCCTCAGCCATGCCATAATTATTCTGCATATCAGCATAGGAGCTCAGTTTTTGCAGATTGATTACTATGCGCTTTGCGGCTTCAACCTGTTCAGCATCAACCAAGATTTTTCCTTGATTAGCTTGCTCCCAAGCCAAGGCTTCTTCTTTCCCAGCCTTTGTGCGACGCTCGAATTTTGGCGCAATAACAAATTCATTTTCAAACTGTTCAGGTTCAAAAAACAGTGTGTGAGCTAATGTGCCAAAATTCATGGCCGCTTTGGTTTCTCGTTCAACTTCTTTTAAAATATTGTTTGAATAGAAATGGGCAGCACTACGCAACATGTCTTTAAGCTGGCTTGAGCTGTACTCTGGGCGAGCGTGATATTCATCATTGCTCATACCCTGAATAAGTTGATCAGAAGATTGTAGAAGTTGAGGTATTGTATTCATAACTCACCGCCCTGAATTACTTTAAATTCAACTACCCATACCCACGGATTGGCATTCCAGCCTTTTTCTTTCCAGCCGTGCTTTTGATTCCAATAAATTGAATAATATTCTTCAGCACAATAATCGTCATCAGCCACCATACCCTCCGCAATGGCACCTGCTTCCGTAATGTCTTGAAGTCGCTCAACACGAATATTTGTGATTTCTAGCAAAATGCGGGATGCCCAGCGTGGCATTTTTTTTGATGATAAATATTCAGGGACTATAAAATCCCAGTCCCAATCTTCAGGCAGTAACTCTTCAACAGCATCAAAATTAGGTGCGGTTACTTCATTGTCTCCACCCGCTTCATAATCTATCCAACCACGACATGGCTGGCTGTCATCCATCGACCAGCCCTCGCAGGCATCAGCAATACGCCACTTCTCTTTAACCCATAGTCGATCACCAACAATTCCAAATGGACACTTGATTGTTAGAGGGAAAGTAGAAATATATTGTTGAATAACAGCCTCACTTCTGGCAGTACCTTTCCACCAGCCATGAGGGCCATTTGGTTCATATCCGATTACTGCTGGATGTTCAGCATATTTAAAAGGTCTACGAGTCTGAGTTTTACGACCATCCAAAATTGCCTGAACCATTGAAGTGGAAAATAAAATAGGATTTTCACCCATTAGAAAATCCCCCTTAACCAAGCGGCCAAAATCTGAAATACATAACCAAAGAAAATGAAAAGGGCATAACCAGTGAATATCAGTGCCAACATTTTTATTGAATCGACCAGATTGGCCCATAGGTGTTCCCAAAATGGAATTTGTATGTCCTTGTCCGTTGGTTCGGTACAGCAAGGGCGAGTCGTTTGACTCTGTATAGTTCTTTGTTTCATAATTTGATTGCTCCTCGTTGGGGGTAAAGCACATCGGAAGTTGAAAGGGTCGGTGTGCTTTTTTTTGTTTACGATAAGCAAGATAACTAAAGTTATTGCTTTGGTCAATAACTTTAGTTAGTTTTATGCTGAAAATTATGCTTTAATAACAAAAGAAGCCCTCATAGTGAGGGCTGTATGGAGTTATTAAGATGAAAGGTGTTCGTACGCTTTGGCGGCAGATATTGATTTTTAAGATGTTAAAGGTGAATCTGCTTTTGGGAAAAAAATCAGTCGATGAGCTTATTGCAGATGCAAAAAAAATAGAATCTTTTGTTTTCCAAAAAAATATACATGAAATTAGTTCGGAGGCTTCAAATGATTAAGTCACCAAAATCAATCGTGATCAATCCACCAAGAAAGGGGGTTTATGTTGATGTGAAAACTGAACATGATACTTTTCTAGTCGATATTGGGAATCAATATCTAGAGTTTTCTAGGATAGTCCAAGATACGTTCCAATTAGTACAATCGCATTCGGTAGATTATCTAAGCCCTCATCCAGTAGTTTCATGGTCAGGTGTTTTATGGACTCGGCAGGCAGCTCTCGAATGCCATCAATCATTGACTGCTTATGTTCAGGGGTTGCCTCCGCTTGATTGATTCTGCGTTCTAAAATAGTTCTTAATGTGTCAGCTTCAAACTTAATGGTAACAACGCCAAGAATTGCAGAAAGCCCACCATCATCAGCCAAAAAATCCATCCCTTTTTGACTGATTGTTGGTAGGTGAATAATCAAATTAAATCCAGTACCGTTGTAATTACTTAGTGTTAAACTTTTCTTTTCCACCAGTTCATGCTGCATTAAATAATATAAATTTCTTAATGCAGCCTCATAATTTTCTGATCCCTCTGGAAAATCATTGTAAAAATCCCAATGGTAGGGATATTTTGCAGCCATATATTCAAGTAGTTTTAGTTGTAAACTTCTATCAAGAGACATAACACACCATAAAAATAGATTTCATAATGCAAAGCCTATCCATTTTAAAAGCCAATATATCGGCCATATTTCTGCCAAGAAAAAATTGACAGGAATAAGTATTATCCAATTCCACCAATTGTAATTTGTATTAAAAAACAATAAGTATATAAGCGTTGGGATGCTACCCAACTGCCATAACCAGAAGAATAATTTACCTTTATCCATTATTTCCTCTATTAATCAATTAGACTTTAGGCAAAATTTTAAAATTAGCCCGTTTTTTGTGCCGTGATTTCACTACTTGGGAGTGGTTTCCAGCTATTTACAATTCCATCAATCAGCCCAATTCTTTCATCAGTAAGTTCCCCTTGCTTTGAAAGTAACTGTAATTTTTGTATAAGTTGATCAAGCTTATTTCCTTTCTGCTCAGTCGTTCCATACAAAATATAATCAATAGTCGTATCTAGTTTGACTGCCAATGCAACAAGGCTTTCATGTTTTGGAACATTCTCATCTTTTTCCCACTTTAAGACAGTAACACCGCTAACACCAAGAAACTCACCAAGAACTTTCTGTGAGAGCTTCTTTTGCGTTCTTAATGTATGAATGCGAGAACCTATAGTTTCCATAAAACAATATACCTAGGCAATAGATAACTTATGTTAGCTATTGACACGCTAACTTTAAGTAATAGAATAATGATAACTAAAGTTATCGAATTTGATTTTATGAAAAAGTCTGAAGCATTGAATTTGCTGCAATGCACAATTCCAGAATTAGCCAAAATTTTAAACATTTCAACAGAGGCCATTTACAAGTGGGGTGATAAGCCCATTCCGATTGCTCGCGAGTACCAGATTAAAGACATAGCGGCTGGAAGAAAGCCATTGGCTAAGTCTTGAGGTGTCTCTATGTCTGAAAAATTAATAGAGAGCATCACCCATAAATGCACTGATATTGAAAAGCGGAAGCTGGAAGCAATAGCAAAGTCACGTAATTTAAGTCTGTCTGAATTGATACGTTCAATCTGCATGAGAGAAATCCAAGATGTGGAGGAGTTTTTACATTCTCTCCAAACCGCATTTGCTCTTACCACAGATACAGCAGATACGTTTGAGCTGTCACCCCAGCCAATTATTGACATCACCCCAAAACGAATAGGCACAAAAAAAGCCCAACTGTGCGACCAGTTGAGCCTTATTGCCATACCAATAAATTGATATGAGGTAGTTCAGATGACCAGCTTATCACAGAACAACCAGCAAAACCAAGACCCTTTAAAAAAATTGAATTGGATACAACAGCATCATGCCGACGCCTTGGCAATTTTGGACTGGATGTTCCAGCGCAACAAAAACAACCTGATCAAACGTGGATACCGCCCTGATAACGCCGCCGTAAACCGTAAGGAGTGGCGTGAGTGTATGGAGTGGAGATTCCGTTGTGATTGGAGAATTTCGCAAGAAATAGAGCATAGCTTGGCACAGACGGGCTTGCTTTTCTTTTTTGGCGGTTATGTAAAACGCATTGAGGATAAGTAGCTATGAATACTGCACCAGTGATTCAGTTTCCTAAGCCTCAGCAAGAGCAACAAGAGGCTAGTAGGGGCATGTATAGCGATAGATTTAAAAAAGGCTATGTGATGTCGAGCCGATTGTACAGGGAGGAAGTTTACCCTTTCATTTCTGACGCTGCTCGGAATGTTTATGCCGAATTAGAGAACCGCATCAACGGACATAATAAGGAGTCTGATTTTGTCAGTTATTCCCAGTTACAGGGTGGCGAACTAAAAGGATCAAGAAAATTAGGTTCTAAAACAGTTACGGCAGGCATTAAAGAGTTACTTGATTTAGGTGTTATTAGTGTCATTGGAACAGGAAAACGCGGGGTACAAAAATATAAATTAAATGATATTTCCCTTGTTGACCACTTCACTATGGAAAGTACTTCACTAGGGAAAGTGGTCGAAGAAATTAAGGAAAGTACTTCACCTAGTGCAGAGAACCACTTCACTAGGGAAAGTAAAACCACTTCACTAGGGAAAGTGACAATAGATAATAAGAATTCTTTAGATAATAAAAAAAAGAAAGTTGCTGTGGATAACTTGGATTCTGAGATGTTTGGCAGCTCAGTCGAATACCATCAAGACGACAAGGAAATTTACACACTTCGGGAATTGGCAAATCGGTACACGGTTAAATCCGATTTCATCACTCAGGCACAAAAACAAAATTCACAGCTAACCGATGAATTTATTTTGGCTGAGTTGAAAAATTTTGTTCAGTGGTCAACAACACGGGAAAAAACCACGGCACAAGGCTGGATGAATTACTGGATTTATCGAATCCAAAAATTATCTACCTCAAAACCAAAAACTACGGCCAAGGCAAAAACATCACCTGGAACAAAAAATCTTACTGACCCTCAGATCAACATGTTCAGCAGAAAACTTTGTGCTTTGCCTGATTTTGCTTGTACCTATGCCAACGCTGGTGAATCACAGAAAAATTTTGAATCCCGTATCGCTGTAAAACTTCGTGATCCTGAAAACCTAAAACACTGGGCTTCATATCTTCGTGATGTTGGATTTATTGGCAATGTGGGGGGTAATGCATGAGATGGAGTGAAGATCAGCTACAAGCACACTTAAAAGCGCACAGAAATAGGGCTAATTTGAGCAAGGAGAGATTAAAAACTGAAAATGATGCAAAGGTACATCAAGCCAATAAAACTATCTTAAACGCGAAAATACAGCGAAATAAGATATGTGATGAAAAAGAGATTTTGAATTGTGAAATTGCAACTTGTCCGCCGTCTGTAAATCACTACTGGGTAGCAAGTGGCAAAAAACGCTATTTGAGCGAACAGGCAAAAATATTTCATGCTTTAGTTCGGGTTTTAGTACCAGCAAAACAGACTGAAGCACGATTGAAACTCGATGTCACTTTTCACTTTCCCAATTACCAGACACGGGACATTGATAACTACCTGAAAGCAACAATCGACAGTTTAGTGAAGTGTGGTTTATGCGTTGATGATGAACAGTTTGACGAGCTGGTCGTTAAGCGTGGTGAGGTTGTAAAAGGCGGTTTAATAAAATTAAAAGTGATGGAATTGGAGTGAATACCAATATGAAGATTTATGGAAATGGTAATCTCTGTTTTGATTCAAATATTTATACGTACTCAAACGATCCTCGTGCGCGCGCGCGTTTTGTTTCAGCCAAACAGCAGGCGAAAAAATTTATCGTCAAACGGCGTGGATATAAACCGCCTGATTTCGTTCGCATGATTTTAGACTTGCGCAATCTCGGCTGGTCGCATGAAAAGATTTCCTATGTGCTGGACTGTTCTGCCAATGCCGTTTCGTCCTGGGCTGTAGGTTCACGTCCATTTTACGATCATGGGGATGCGTTTATTCAGCTTTGGCAGGAAATGACGGGAATCGAACGTTACCCGCGTGAGGGGGAGTTTTTAACTTACAAATATGATATTGGGCAGTTAGATTTTCTGGATCAGCTTGACAGTGTGATTGGGCAGTTAGATGGCGAAGTGTCAGAACGTGACTCAAGTGACGGAGAAGGGTGATGAAACTAAATGGCTGGATTAATACAAGTGAACAATTACCAGAGACAGCTCCTAATACGGATGGTGAGGTATTCGCAGTGCTTACGGAAGATGGAAACGTTTATAGAGCTAGATATATGCACGATGTTTATGACGGTGGTGAATCAAAGTATTGGTCTGAGTTCACTATCGATAGTTGCGGTAGAGAAAACGAACACTACGAAATTTGTGAAAGAGTGACGCATTACATCTCTCTCCCAAAGGAGCAAAGCCAATGAATGCGATTAATTTTATAAAGCAGCACGGTATTGATAAGGCTAGGGAAGTTGTAGCTACTTACCATAAAATCCCAAATTACACATTCAAGGAAAAGACTGAACGTGGTTATTCATCATGCAAAAGTGTTGACCTTTCCGACCTCAAACGCCTCGTTGAGAGCGTGGATTTTATTAACAAGTTTGGTGGAATTGGTCTAGCAAAGGCTTATGACAAAGAAATGGGCTCTCATGGTTTTGATCCTTTCTTTGAGAAGTCCATCGCAGACTACGAGTCGATTTATTGTGTAGCAGACATGGGTGACGACACTCACATTGAGAACCATGTTAGTCCGCTTTGCAAAGTTGGGGTGAAGTGATGAGAGATTTTATTACCGATGTTGAGCAACAGTACGAGGTGTACTGCAAAATCGCAGAAGAATACGGATTTATTGATCTTAATGCCAAGAAAAACGGCTTTCGGTGCACAACAAAATCAAGTGAATTTAATGCTGGATGGATTGCGTTTACTGGTGCTATTGCAGCTATGCGAGAAGATCAACAATCCAAAGTGGATGAGCTGCAAAAGCGGGTGGATGCAGTAAAGACATTGATCGAAGAATATAGAGACCCACCAACGGAAGATAAGACATTTCAACATGCGCTATCAATTGTCGCATATGAGTTAGAGCAAGCGCTCAAAGGGGGAATCTAATGGGTGAAATCTTGTATGAGCAATTTAATGGTTTTGGTTACTGGTTCGTCACTCATGGAAAATTTAACCAGTTCGATCTTTTTCTAAATTATGAATTTCAATACGGCTTTATGGATTTAGATGATGCTAAGAAATGGATTGAGGAGTCTGACCAATGACCACATTCAAAGAGGCTCAAAGAAGCAGATCGAAAGCTGTGGCACGTTCTAAACGTGCCCCAAAGGTACTAACAGAAGATCAAGAGCAAATCACCCAACAAACCGATGCTACCTATAACTAAGACTAACCCTATCAGCAACGATAGGGCTTTTTTTATGGCACGAGTAACCAAAGTGCCAGGCGAGCAAACACCGCCTGAGACTGAAATCACAGAACAAAACCAAGTTGATCAAGATGGGCAGGCAACTCAAGTACAAGATCAGCCGCCAAGTGAATTAGATGCAGGCCAGCTTGGTGAGACAGGCGAACAAACACCGCCTGAGTGGGCTTTAAAAATTCTAGCTGGGCAGGCCCGTATTGAGGCTAAATTGCGCTCTATGTCGTTGCCGCAGGCCCAAGCTACACAACACGGTACTCCACCAATTCAGCAACCAAAACAGTCAGCCCAAGTTTTAACAGCTCAAGGCTGGGGTTCTAAGGAGTCCTGATATGTGTGGTTCTCCTAAAATTGTGCGTCAAGACCCCGAAGCAGATGCCAAGGCAGCAGCAGAAAAGGCAACGATGGAAGCCAACATGAAAAAGGCTAACCGCCGTACAGCGAACAGCTCAAGCGTGTTAAGCGGTGCTTTTGATGCCAATACCAAAACAAAATTGGGTGGTGGATAATGTCTAATTTCGCACAGCAACTTTGTACGCGACTTGATCAATTAAAGTCTGCTCGTGCGAACTATGAAGCGCACTGGTCAGAATGTTACAAGTACGGTGCGCCTGAGCGTCAGCAATGCTTTTCTTCTACAGTTGAGAATAGCAAGACGCAACAGCAGCAACGTGCTGATCTATACGATTCTACAGCCGCAGATTCGGTTCAAGTCCTTGTTTCAATGATTATGAACGGCGTAACGCCAAGCAATGCGATTTGGTTTAAAGCTCAGCCTGATGGTATAGACGACTTGGCTGTACTGACTGAGGGTGAGCGCTGGCTTGAAGATGTCTGTCAATTTATGTGGCGCAATATTCACGCTGCAAATTTTGACAGTGAAAGCTTTGAGACCATAACTGATGTTGCGGTTGCAGGCTGGGGCGTTCTCTACACTGACATTGACCGCGAAGCCAACGGCGGTTATGTGTTTGAGTCGTGGTCAACGGGTAGTTGTTATATAGGCTCAACCCGTGCGGACGGCATTATTGACACAATTTACCGTGAACATGAGATGACGGCCGAAACCATGATCAATACCTATGGTGAGGATAATTGTCATTTTACCGTTGTCCAGACTGCCAAACGTTCACCAGATACCAAGTACAAGCTTTTACACGTCATACAGCCAAGAAAGTCAAAGGGTGCAGGGCAGATCAATAAAGATATGCCTTTTGCTTCATATCACATTGATCTGAGCAATAAGCACATGATGAAAGAATCTGGCTATCACGAGTTCCCATGCGCTGTGCCACGTTTACGCCGTTTACCCAACTCAGTTTATGGCAATGGTCAGATGACTTTAGCCTTGGCTGATGCCAAGACGGTCAATGAATTGATGAAACTTACTATTAATTCGGCAGAAATGCAGATAGCTGGCATGTGGATTGCGGAAGATGATGGGACCTTAAATCCTCATACTGTTCGTATTGGTCCACGTAAGGTGATTGTAGCCAATAGTGTTGATTCTATGAAGCGGCTTGACGATGGGACAAATTTCCAGATAGCGGATTATCTCATTACCAATTTACAAGGCGGTATCCGTAAAAAGCTTATGGCTGACCAGTTGCCGCCAATTGGTACACAGCAGATGACAGCTACAGAGATCCATACCCGTGTCGAGCTGATCCGCCAGATGTTGGGTCCAATGTACGGGCGTTTGCAGTCTGAGTACCTGAAATCAATTTTAGACCGTTGTTTCGGGCTTGCCTTGCGTTCTGGTGTGCTTGGTCAGCCACCCCAAGAGCTTTGGGGGCGTAACCTGTCATTCAAATTTGTATCCCCTTTGGCGCGTAGTCAGCGTATGGAAGAAGTCATGGCGACTGAGCAATACGTGGCTAGTTTGGGGCAGATGTCAGCAGTAGACCAAACCATTTTAGACAATGTGGATTTTGATGCTGTGGCGGTATTAATCGGCAATGGCCGTGGCGTTCCTCAAACAATCATGCGAACGGCGGATGAAGTGCAGGAATTGCGTCAAGCACGGCAGAAAGCTATGCAGGAACAGCAACAGCAACAGGCACAGCAAGCCATGCTGGATAAGGCTGGGGATGTGATTGCCAAGGGTGCGGAACATCAACTTACCAGTGAGGTAATGCAGTGATTTATTTTGTTGGGCTTATCGCTATTGTCGTGGCTTTTATGTGGATGCGCTCAATTCAAGAAGTGAAGAAATTGAGCAAAGATGCCGATTATTGGCGCAATCAATGGCTAGAAACTATTGATGAACTAAGTATTTCTCGTAGTGAGCGATTTGAAGAATGGGAGCGTGCAAACATTGCTGAGGAACAAATTATTGTTTTAAAGCAAGAGCAGGCCGATCTTAAAGCCGCACAGAAACCAGAAGAACCAGAAGAACAAGGAAATTTTGTTAAGCGGCATCGTGTCACCAGAGCAACAGCAGAGACATACCGCAATGTTTTTGATCTTGATGTCAATGGCATACGGATTTTAGAGCATCTCACACAGACATTCTGCCGTGATGCTTTCACTGATTCAGAGCGTGAAACCTGTCACCGACTGGGGCAGCAAAGCGTGATCAATTTTATCGTCAATAACATCAATCGGGCAAACGACCCAAACTATAAGGAGTCTGTAAATGACTGATCAACAACAGCAACAAACACAAGAGCAGAACCAAGAATCCAATCAGAACCAAAATAGTATGCTTGGTGGTGGCCATGAGGGTGAGATTCAGGACGGTGGCGAACAAGGTAATCAGGGACAGGGCAATAACTCAGATACTCCTAAAGTTCCTGAATCGGCAGATGGGTACGAAGTCAATATTGATGGTTTTGATTTCAATGAGTTTAAAGGCATTGAGGAAAATAAGGCGTTTTTGGATGAAGCGCATAAGGCAGGGCTGAGTAATGAGCAGCTTGGTTTTGTTTTAGGTAAATACAACGAGATCATTCCACAGCTCATGGAAGCCAATGCCCATCTGGATAATGAGTCATGTATCCAGACCATGACAGAGGCATGGGGCAATGATACCCAAACCAATTTCGGTTTTGCAAAGGCAGCAGCAGACAATGCGATTGCCAATGGCATTTTAACGGCGGAAGAAGTGAATAGCCCTCAGTTCGGCAATAACCCACTTGTCCTAAAAATGGCTGCGTATTTTGGTCAACAACTTGGTGAAGATACCCCACCCAAAAACACCCACCAAAGCGGTGGTACGGATGTTCAATCATTAATGTCATCAGAAGCCTATTTGAGCGATAAGCACCCAGACCACGCCCGTGTCACTGCGCAAGTTCAGAACTGGTATCAGAAACAATATAAATAAGGGGTAAGCAATGCCTATTGTAAACGAAAATCGAATCACAGCAGCTTTTGTAATTCAGTATCACGACACTTACGAAGTTGCAGCAATGCAAAACGAGTCTCGGCTCTTAAAAACAGTGCATAATCGTGGAAAGATTACAGGTGAATCTTTTACCATTAACGACATGGGACAAGTGGAAATGCAGGCATCAGGCGCGCGCTTTGGTGCGACAGTGCTTACGATCCCAGACGCAGGGGTGCGAACTGCTTTAATGTCGGATTGGGATTTATTTATCCCAATTGAACCGCGAGATTTACCGAAATTAAAGGCGAATCCATCCGACAAATACATGAAAAATCTATTGTCTGCACGCAACCGAAAAACGGATGATATTATTTATCAAGCTCTTGTTGGTGGTATCACACGTAAAACTGTGAATGATGCAGGTGTGGCCTCTACATCTACAGTCGCTTTGCCAGCAGGTCAGATTATCCTTTCAGGCTTTGGTACATTGAAACAGAAGATCATCAAAGCGAAATCATTATTCCGTAAAAATGAATGCGATGAGCAGAACGGCGAAAAGCTTTATATGCTTTATACCGCAGATATGATGTCTGAGTTCCTGAACGACACCACTTTAACCAATGCGGATTACCTTAAAATTCAGATGCTACAAGATGGTGCGGTAGGTACAAACTGGTTGGGTGTGGAATGGATTCCATATGAAAAACTCAACAATGGTGCAGGCGGTGCAACCGAAGCACGCACAGTGATGTATGCAGGTTCAGCCGTACATTTTGGTGATGCGGATATTACAGGTTTTGATATTTCAACTCGTCCTGATTTGAAGAATGTTAAGCAGGTCGGCGGTGTTCACTCCTTTGGCGCTGGTCGTGCTAATGAAGTTAAAGTGGTCGCAATTGACTATTTACGTTCAGCTTAATTCTTTAACCCACTGTCCTAGGGCGGTGGGTTTTTATTCATTTATTTAGGAATATTAATATGTCTAGCACTGAACAACAAATCGAGCAGGAAATTCAGGATAAAGGCTTAAATGCACCACGTTTAACGCCTGAGTATATTGATTCAAAAATCAAGGCGATTCGCTATATTACAGGTGATAAATTTGATCTGGCATACTGTGCAGATGATTATAAAACTTGTGGATCACCACAATTAACTGTCTGCATTTTGTCACTTGAAAATGGCTTCACTGTGACTGGTGAATCGGCATGTGCAAGTCCTGAAAATTTTGATCGAATCATTGGTCAGAAGATCGCATATGAAAATGCACGTGAAAAAATTTGGATGCTTGAGGGCTATTTATTAAAAGAAAAACTTCATCAAGAAAGTTTGAATAGTAAGTTTTAATACCCACCAAACTGCACCTAAAACCCATTCACTATGAATAAAAGTGAGTGGGTTTTTTATTATGACTACAACAAACGTCAGTATTTGCAATGAAGCACTTAGCATGATCGGTGCTAAATCAATTATTTCATTTGATGATGCTACTGAAAATGCACGGCGCTGTGCATCCATTTATGACACTACACGCAAGGCTTTGTTGCGCATGCACCCGTGGAGCTTTGCAAAGAAGCGTGTCCAGCTTGCGCCAATTTCCACACATCCATCTTTTGGTTATGCCCATGCATTTCCATTGCCTAATGATTTTATGCGTGTCTATGACGCTGGCGAAATCAATTATGAGATTGAGGGGCGGCATATTTTGGCAGACACAAGCCTGATCAACCTTGTTTATGTCTATGACAACGACAATGAGCAGACATGGGATTCATTATTTACCGAGTGTATGGCCCTTTATCTGGTGCGTAAGTTGGCAAAACCCATTACAGGCAGTCAGGCTGAGGCTGATAGCGCATGGGTACAACTACAGGGCATGTTAAAGCAGGCAAGGGCAATCAATGGACAGGAACGTCCAGCACAGGATTTTGCATCTAACTTTCAATCTACCCTGATCGGAGTGCGTAATTAATGAAACAGTACATTATGAAAAATAACTTTAGTGCTGGGGAGCTTGCACCAACGTTATATACACGTACGGACATTCAGCAGTATGCAAATGGGGCTAAAACCCTACGCAATGTCATTCCTTTGGTGGAGGGTGGAGTGAGAAAAAGACCTGGAACATTTCACATGGGAATTGTTCCTAATGCTGTGCGCCTGATCCCATTCGTTGTTAGTTCTGATCAGTCGTACATGCTGGTTTTTAGGCCATTGGCTATTGATATATACAACCCAAGAACAAAGACATTCGTTGCTAATGTCGTTACACCCTATACCGCAGAGCAGATACCAGATATTCAGTTCGTGCAATATCGTTATGAGATGTTCTTTACCCATAAAGATGTGCCAGTGCAGCGTTTCCGTTCTTCAATGGACTTCACTGCATGGGAATTTAACCAGTTTGTCTATACCCATGCGCCTACTGATTCAGAAAATGCACGTACGCCGTTTAGAAAGGGAAAACCATCTGGAAAAGATGTAGGTGCTTTTGTCTCTTTTGTGCTTGATATTCTAAATACTTGGCTTAATACCACTGCCTACATTGTCGGGGATGTAATCCAATATTCAGGAAAAATCTATCAGGCAACCAAGGATGGAACAGGTCAGCAGCCAGATATTTCACCCTCATACTGGGTGGAGGTGACCGCAGCCGCAGGGGGATTTGTTGCCGATGATATAGGCAAGTATATTAGTGTGAATGGTGGAATCATCAAGATCACTGAATTTGTTAATACTAATCAGATCAATGGTGAGATCATTGTCAAGCTTGATTCAGATGTTCAAGCAATAGAGCGCTCTTGGTCCATATTATCACCTGTTTTTAATGCCACTGACGGTTATCCACGTTGCTGTACCTATTTTAAGCAGCGACTTGTTTTGGCTAACACTAAAAAAGCACCGAACAAAATCTGGTTTAGTGCCGTTGGTGGTAACGGCAACTTCCTTGAAACCACGGAGGATGGGGATGCTTTCAGTATTGTATCGGCATCGGGTTTAGCCAACAGTATTTTATTCTTGGAAGCCCAGCGTGGCGTTGTGTGTCTTACTTCTGGCGGTGAATACATGGTCGACTCAGACGGCGTACTGACCCCCACAACCGTAAATATCAATGAACATACCGCATACGGTGCATATCCTGTAACAAGGCCTTGTCGTGTGGGGAATGAGCTTCTATTTATTCAGCGTGGTGGTGAGCGTTTACGGGCCTTGTCGTATCGTTATGAAGTGGATGGACTGGTATCACCAGAGATCAGTGCATTATCATCCCATATCGGTGAGTTACACGGCGGGATTAGTGAAATCTGCTATCAGCAAGAGCCTGAAAGTCTGGTGTGGTGTGTGTTGGGTGATGGAAAAGTAGCATCTATCACATTCAACCGTGATCAAGAAGTCCTTGCTTGGGCACAGCATGACTTTGGCGGATCGGTTAAAAGTATTTGTTCTGTGCCTACAGCTTTAGGTTCTGATCTTTGTTTTATGCTGGTTTATAGAACGGGCGTACCGTGTTTGGAGCAATTGTCTTTTGATGCCCTTTTGGATTCGCAGAGAGAAAAGACATTGACTACAGATTCAATTAATAAAACAGAAATTGGGTATGTTGGTAATCTTAGTGTTTATCAGGTTAGTGGTGAATCAGTCTATTCAGTAGAATTTACCGAGACTTTGACGGAATTACAGGTGCCAGGCATGACAGGCCAAACCGTTAAATATGGCCGTCTATTTAGCTGTGTTGCGGAACTATTCCCACCAGAACTAAGCCAGGCGCCATTATCTTCAATGCTATTTAAGGCAAAAATTGACCGCATGGCATTTTTCTTTAATAAGACTTTAGCGCCTGTGATCAATGGTGAATTAATTGAACTGTTCACCTTTGACCAAAACCCATTTGATGCACAAAAACCAATGACAGGCTATCACATGATTGAGGGTGGCTACTGGGAAGATTTGCACAATACACCTATCAAGATTTCACACAACAAACCGCTACCATTTCACTTGCAAGCTATCACCATGCAAATGTCAATTAATGAGAAATAGACATGAGAATACGTGAAGCTTCACACATGGACATACCCATTTTAATAAAGATGGGTGCGGCCTTTATCAATGAGTCACCAACATTTAAGCAGCGTGGATTTAATCCAGATAAGGCGGCACAGCATTTTAAATGGTTGTTGGATGGTAACGGCGTTATTTTTATTGCTGTGCAAGATGGTCAGATTGTAGGCGGTTTTGCTGGTGGCATCACTACAGATTGGCAGTCTGATCATAAGCTTGCCTTTGATTATGTGATGTATGTCATGCCTGAGCATCGTAATGATGGGGTGGCAAAGGAATTGGTTAAAACCTTTATTTTGTGGGCTAAAGAAATGGGTGCGGACCGTATCAATTGCGGCACGGCGACAATGGTCAATACCAAACAGTGTGCAGCACTTTATGAGTCATTGGGCTTTACGCCTGTGGGCTTATTCTTGGAAATGGAGCTATAAGTCATGGCAGCATTACCAGCGATAGCAGCCGTTGCTAGTGCCGCAGGGACGGCGATAGCAGGCTATTCGGCATATACCAATAGCAAAACCGCATCAAAGCAGGCGGAAGCCGATGCGGATGCAGCACGTTCACAGGGTCGCCTGGAAGCTGAACGTATTCGCAAGCAGAAAGAAAAGACTCAATCCGCAGCCCGTGCGGCATTGGCCCAAAATGGCCTAAATGTTGGCGAGGGTACAGCCGTTACCATCAACGACACCATCGAACGTGATGCAGGGTATGACGCTGCAATGTCCGAAATAGGTGGGTTTAATGCATCTCAGCGATTGCAGGCCGAGGCAAGTATTCACCGTAAAAACGCCAATACCGCAGCTATAACCACACCATTAAATGCTTTTTCCAGTGGCGTAAATACATATAAGGGGTGGAAATAATGGCTAAAATTCCGATGGGCAATTTTGGTAACGCTATGCCACAGGTTCAGCGGATCCAGATGCCGCAAGACCAAAGCGGTCAGATGATTGCCAATACTTTGCAGAATGTGGGGCAGGTTGCAGAACAGCAGCACCAAAGACAGGTTGAGAAAGATCGGCTACAAGGTGCAACCGTTGCCAGTAATTTTAGTTTGGATATTGAAAACCTTGCAGGTGATTATCGTCAGCGTGTGGCAGCAGGTGAAGATGCCACTTTAATAGATCGTGAGTTTAGCACTGAGTTTGCTAAACGTCTTGATGATACTTTATTGCAAATACCTGAAACGGTTAGAAAGGATTTTGCACCCAAGTTTACCAATTTTGGAAATCAGCAGATTGGTTCATTTTATGAAATTGGTCGTAGAACTGAGGTTGAGACAGCTAAAACAAATGCAAAAGTGACGTTGGATAATCTGTCAAAAATGAAAAATACTGAATTAGCTGATCAGTATGCGGCGGAAGCTATCCAGTCAAGCAAGCCTTATTTATCACCCAGTGAAGCATTATTATACGCTAAAGATTATAAGCAAAATCAGAGCCTGAATACTATTAATGATGAGATTCTAACAGCGACACAGAACTCTGATATTGATGGGCTACAAAGAGTTTATACTGAATTAAGCAAAGAGGATGGTAAATATAATAGTTTGGATGGTCAGACTATTAATTCACTTAAATCGTCTATTTCCAGTCGTATTCTATCAATCCAAAATCATCAACAACAGCAAGCAAATAAAAGAGAGTCGGAAGCCAAATCAGTATTAAGTGATTATGTAACTGATCTAGGTACAGGATTGCCATTATCACCTGAACGTCAGAAGAATGTTTTGCTTGCTACTAAAGGGACTCCTTTTGAGGAAGACGCTTTGCTGTATGCAAAGCATGAACCACAATTTCAAGAATTTAGGGTATTAGATACCAATTCCATGAAAGCTAAAATGGATGCTTTACAGGCAAGTATGCTAAAAAATCAATCTAATAACGCTTCCAGAGATAAGAAAATTTATGATGTCTATAATAACATTTATAAGGATAAACTGGATTCTGCAAAAAATGATCCTGTAGCTTATGCAGTATCACAAAATCAGGATATTAAACGTATTACTGGTATTGATGTTATTTCTAATCCAGCACAGGCCGTAAAAAACATACTTCATAATGATACTGTTTTACAAACTTTACGAAAAACAGAGCCTAATTTAAATCTTGATCCAATTGGTAAAGATGATCTGGATAGTATTAAACAGTCTTTGGAACGTGCAAATATTTCACAAACTTTAGGTTTTATGTCTCAACTCATTAAGCAGGTTCCCAAAAATGCTTATGGTCAAAACCTAATAGAAAAAATATTTAAACAGATTGGTGATGGTAATGATTCATATCTATTTGCCAGTCAAGCTTTAGCCAATAATTTAAATTATAAAGGGGCTTCTGTAGCCAGTGGCATATTACAAGGGCAGCGCTTAATCCAGCAAAAAAATTCAATTATTCCTCAAGCGGTAGAAGCTGACTTTAGGACAGCTATAGGTAATCTTGCTCAAAAAGGCGACTTCAAGGCAGACCTTGATGCGCTTAGTAGTATGTATGCATTTTATGCCAGCAAAAGAGGCATAAGTCATGCCAAGAAAGATGATGCAATAGATGAGCAGACATTCAAGGATGCCCTTAATGCGGTAACTGGTGGCATCTATACTCAACAAAAGCAAGGCATGTTATGGGGTACAAGAAACGCTGGTTTCACCCTTGATGGTAATGATGTCGATTCATGGAAAGTGGAAATGCCTTATGGCATGGATGAGGCCAAGTTTAAAACCAGATTGGATGACTCATATAAAAGAGCATCGGAAATATCAGGAATCTCAGTTGATTTTCTAAAATCCAATTACCGTCTACAGGTTCGTGACAACACCAATTTAACAGACACCACTATTTATGACCTATTGGATGCCAATAACCAAAAATTAACCACTAAAGGTAAAGATGGTAAGGCAGTTGGCTATTCTTTAAGGGTATACAGGAAATAAGTCATGGGAATTTTTAATAGTTATGATGATGTTGACCTTGAAGAATTTGCTAAACAGGAATCTGACAAAGGTTATGCCAAGCCGATTAATCCAATTGATGTAAAAGAAGTTGATGCTTTTGACCGTTCTTTGTCAGCATTGCCTCGTGGTGTCGCTGCTGGGGCACTAAAAGCAGGCAGTATGGTAGCAAAGCCAATTCAAAGAATCGCTGATACCATTGAGTACACACTTAATGATGACTATGACAAGCCCCTAGATGTCCGTAAAGAGCAATTACCACAATTTGTTGATCGACAGTCGGCAGAGCGCACCAAAACCACATTAGGTGTGGTTGAGGAAATTGAGGATAAAAAGAATACAGGTGCGGTTGGTCAATTCCTAATGGGGATTGGTGATTTTGCAACTCGTGCTGTAATCGGTGGGGTTGCTGGTGGTGTGGGCGGCGCGGTTGCAGTCACAGGCTTATCAGAAGCGGATTATACCTATAATTCTTTGGTGCAAGCTGGTGTAGACCCAAGCACAGCCTTTAAGGTTGCATCCACTCAAGGCGTTGTAGCTGGTGGTAGTGTTGCTATACCTGTTTGGAGAGGCGCAGGCATTGCGAAAAATGTAGGCTTAATTGCCGCGCCTGTAGTGGTTTCTCAGGCTGGACGAGAATTAAGCCAAAATGTACTAGAAAAAGCTGGTTTCGAGAAACAGGCAAAACAGTATGAATTTGATAAAACTGGCTTTGCTACAGAACTCGCCCTTTCTATTATCTTTAACAGGGGTACGGCCTATTTAAATAACCGTGTTGCCAAGAATGAATTAAGCCAGGAACAGGCGGATATAATATCTCAGGATGCAGCAGAGGCAGCCGATGATGCCTCAGCGCAATTGGTTGGTCAGTTGGGTAAGGAGATGGATGATATTGTCACGCCTAATGGTGATGATATTGTTAAATCTGAATACCATAAACAAAATGTCAACACGGCAATAAATCAGGTTGTTCGTGGTCAGCCTATTAGTGTTCCCCATAATATCCAGATTGATGCTCCTACTAGACAGATTACTATTCCACGTTCTGACTTTAAATCCATTCGCTATGATGACCCCCGTTTAGATGCTGTATTAAATAATAAGGCAAAGCAAATGGGAATGGAGTGGGCGACGCCTCTGTTATTGGCTATTCGTAGAGCAGGGGAAAAGTCTCACAATAACCAAGTCTCACCTAAAGGTGCACAATCCATTATGCAAATTATGCCTGATACCAAGGCAGGGCTTGAGCGTAATTACAAAAAGACTTGGGATATTGATAATCCAGAACATGCAACCGAAATGGCTTTATATCTTGTTCGTGAAATGTCAGAACAATATAAGACCAAAGACCCATTGGTTTTGGCTGCACATTATAATGGTGGCTTTGCCAATGGTAAGGCCATGCAGAAAAATGGTAAGCCTAAAGCTTTGGAAACAGTCAATTATGTAAATCGGATTCGTGACTTTTTACAGTCTGGCCAAGATAAAAAATATACTGGGGAAAATACTGCAACTGTGTTTGGTGCAGATGGTTCAAATTATGAAGTTGCGTATGAAGTTAAGTCACTGAATGATTTGATTGCATCGAATGATCAACTATATGGTGTAAACCCCAACTATCCAGCAGAACTTCAACCACGGGACCGTACCCGTGAAGCTTCTCGTCAACAAATTGAACGTATCGCTGATGACTTAAAGCCTGAGCTATTGGGTGAGAATCCTATGATTTCTCAGGGTGCGCCCATTATTGGCTTGGATAATGTGGTTGAATCAGGTAATGGTCGTACCTTAGCGATTGGCAAAGCCTATGCAGATGGTAAAGCGGATGCCTACCGTCAGTTTGTAAGTGATTTTGCTGGCGCTCGAGGGTGGGATATTTCGGGTATTAACAACCCTGTTTTAGTCCGTACCCGATTAAGTGACGTTGACCGTGTAGAGTTTGCAAAGCTTGCCAATGAAAGCGATGTGGCACAATTCAGCGCTTCTGAACGTGCAAAAAGTGATGTTGACCGTTTGCCTGATGCATCACTGTTAAAGCTAAATTCTGATGGAAATATCAACCTCGATGGGAGTATGGACTATGTCCGTGCTTTCATTGACCAAGTTTCTCCAGCAGAACGTGCGACTATGATCACGGCTGATGGTCGTTTGTCACAAGGTGGAAAACAGCGTATTGAGCAGGCTTTGGTCCAACATGCCTATGGTGATTCTAATCTTGTTGCCCGATTGTCTGAAAATCTAGGTGATGACAGTAAAACAGTTTTAAATGCCTTGTTACGTTCTGCACCACAATTAGCGCAATTGGCTGATCTGGTCAAACAAGGTGGACGGCATAGCAATACCATTGCACAGGATTTAGCGCAGGCAGCGCAAAAACTCAGTGATCTTAAAGCCAATGATTTAAAGGTGGATGACTATTTAAATCAAGAGCAGCTTTTCGGTGATGATTTATCACCTGGAGCAAAAGATTTTTTAAAAGTCTTTGATCAGAACAGTCGTAGTTCCAAAGCCATTAATGACTATATCAAGTCAAAGATTGATGAGGTCGATGCCAAAGGCGACCCAAGACAAGGTAGTTTGTTTGGTAATACGCCACAGGAACAGGCGGCTTTATCCTTAATTAATGAATATCCTGATCATGTTGTTTCAATTACAAGACAGCGTGAGGATGGTTCATTTTATGAGGATGAGATTAGATTGAGTGATGTTCCTGATTATATTAAGGAGCAAAACAAGATTTCAGATCAAGAGCTAACAGCAACACAAACAGCAGTCACCTGTGCATTAAAATTTGGAGGTTAATATGGCAATGCGTCCTGAGTGTATACAAGCGGTTGCTCAAGCATTAGGTAAAAACACATTAAGCCAAGTAGAGCAAAAAAATATTGAACAACGTATTACTGATGCCATGAATCAGTTGGCTAAAAAAGATCGTGATGCTTTTAGGGCTATGAGTAAAAGTGAGCGGCTAACTGAGGCGGGTAAAATCGTTGCTGATGATATTGTTTCAGATAAATTAAGAAAAAATAAAATCTTGGCAGATGACATCATTAAACAAACTAATGGCATGCTGGATTTAATCGATGATAAATTGCCAGCCCATGAAAAATTAGACCGTATGATTGCATTTCATGGTGATATGTCGGGAGCAGATACTTCTTTGAATACTGGATTTAAAACAATCAGAACTGAGGCTAAAAAAGAGCTATGGGATTTTTATACTAAAATTAAAGGATGGACGAGACTAATTGAAGATAAGACCCTGAAGCGTAATATTGTTAAGGAGCGTTTTGGTGAAGATAGTGGGGATGTGGAAGCTAAAAAAATTGCAGACAAATTGGAAAAAGTTTATGAGTCTCTTAGAGAGCGATTTAATAGCCTTGGTGGGAAGATAGGTGATTTAGGGGATCGTTTTGGTTTTAATACGATTTGGAGTCCTCATAAGTTAAGGGAGATGGGGCGTGACAAGTGGAATGAGCTTGCCTATAAAAATATTGATCGTAATACGCTTATGGATACAGAAGGCAATTTATTAGATGATGCGGCAGTTAAAAAACTACTAGATGATGCCTATGAAACAATTATCATGGATGGATTAAACAAGGCAGAATATGGTGAACTTCAAGTAAGAAATACAGGTAAAGTCACTAATCGTTTTTCTGATAGCCGTGTTTTGCATTGGAAAAATGCAGATGCTTGGCTAGAAATGCAGGATGCTTTCGGTGAATTGCCTTTGCTTGATCTGATTGATTACCATATTGACGGTATGTCAAAAAGTATTGCTTTAGTTGAAAAATTTGGTAGCAATCCTAACCGAGCATTTGATATTTTGGCGCAAGCCGCCCAAAAAATGGATTTAGAAAAATTAAATCATAATCCTAATTGGCTCCAGACGGTAGATATAGAAAATGGTGTAAAGCGAGCCAAAACCATGTATAACGCTTTTGTTTGGCGTGAAATGGGCGCAGGAAGTGACACGGTTAATATGCTTGGTCAGGCATACAGAACGTGGAATGTATCCTCAATGTTGGGTGGTGTAGTATTATCATCTATCAACGACTTATCCTCAATGACAAAATTGGCTAATCTGCATGGCTTATCATGCACGAAATTATATTGGAATCTACTTAAAGAATTAAACCCTTTTAATCAGGCGGATAAAGAGTTTTCATATAGTATGGGGATCGCCTTAGATGAAATTACAAACTCTTTATCAAGGTATGCTATAGATGATTTGGGTAGTGCCCATAGTCGAGCCAGTCAAATGGTTAGAGTTTCCCAGAATGTAGCAGCAACAACTATGCGCTTGTCTTTAATCAACGCTTGGACTCGTGCTACAAAATCTGCATGGTCCAAAACCTTAATGAATAAATATGCCACGCTGACCAAAGAAAAAGATTGGGGTAGTCTCAAAAAAGAAGATCAGGAATTTTTGGGGCGTATGGGTTTGGATGAGCGTACTTGGGAAGTTATGCGAATGGCTGATCCTATTAAAGATGCCAATGGTGTGCCGTTAATGACGATTGAGTCTATCCGTAATATCCCCGATGATATGCTAAAACATCTTGGCGACCCAACGGCTGTAAAGGACAAGGCTGTTAAGCAATTTTGGGGGCATGTTCTGGATGAGCAAGGGATGGCAGTGATTGAAGCTGATTTGAGGGAGCGGACAAAGCTTTTTGGTAATACACATGGTGGCAGTCTAATAGGTTTCTTTGGTCGTGGCATGATGCAATTTAAATCATTCCCTACAGCTTTTTTAATGCGCCATGGTAGCCGCGCCTTACGTGATGGCGCACTTTCGCCAACACCTTTTACCTATATGATTCCTTTGATTATGGGAATGACAGTATTGGGTGGACTTTCTCAACAACTGTCTGAATTATCTAAGGGCAATAATCCTTTACCAATGTGGGATAGTAACGATCCTAAAGTTGCTTTAGAGTTTTTAGGAAAAGCTATAACTAAAGGTGGTGGATTGTCACTACTTGGAGATATTGTTGCGGCAGGTGCTGACCCAATGGGGCGTGATAGTCGTAACTTTTTACTTGGACCATTAGGTAATGATATAGCTGAATTAGCCTCAATGATAAGCGGAACATCCAATAAGATTTTAAATGGGCAGGATGTAACATCCAAGTTTAATCAGATGTATATGTTCGCTAAATCCAAGATGCCAGGCAACAATCTTTTTTATACCAAGACCGCTTTAAATCGGTTAATGTTTGACGACGTACAAAATATGATTGCCCCAGACTATCAGCAGAAAATGTTGAAAAAAATGCGTAAGCAAGGGCGTTCTCAATGGTGGAAACAAAATGGTGATATTGAAGCACCTGATTTTAGTGGGGTTGTGAAGTGAAAAAATATATCTTTTTATATGCCTTTCTTGCAATAAATATGGCTATGAGTGGGTATGCAATTTGGCAGAATCATAATTTAAAAAGACCTATTCTATATCTTAGTTATGATTTAGAGAGGGTTGAAACCAAAATAGATGAGTTAGATGAAAAAGTAGAGAAAAATTGGAGTTTAACATCTAATCTTTACATGAAAATTGACAGGCCATGAAGTTAATATATGGATTTAAAAGGATAAATATTACTTAGGTAAAAATAAATGTATATACCTTTTAGAATTAGAAGAAAAAGATACCTATTAAATACAAATGGTTTGATAGGTTTTTTATTATTTCTAATACTTGTCATATTGTGGGGTTCATCTGATTTCAACTTTAACATATTTGGTTATTTGAAAAGTATTCCTATTTTTGAAATTCCAATTTATGCGGTAGCTGTATATATTCACTTCTATATTTTTTGCATAACAAAACTTGATGATTAATAGAGTTGCAAAAAATTGAAAAGCCCTAGAATTTAGTTGTTCTAAATTCAATTGGGCATGATTTTACCGTTTGGCTTTATCCATACAATCCTTACACCATTTTGTCAGACCATCATCTCTTTTTGTGTTTTTATAAAAACTGGTTTTTAATCTAGTTCTTTTACAGTTAGGACACTGCTTTTTATTGCTCTTTTCATTTTTTCTATCTTCGTTCAACTGATTCAAACAGTCAGTACACCATTTTGTTAAACCATCTTCATGTTTGCTGGATTTTGAAAATGCAGAAAATGGGAGGGATTCTTCACATTTAGGGCATAATTTTTCAGGATCTTTAGGCTGTGTTTTTTGTGCTATTGATTGCGGTACATTAAATAAATCTTGTTGTAACACTGGTTCAGGTTTTGGTGATGGCTCTAATGTTAAAGCTGGCGTTTCTGGTTTATTTTCCATTTCCAATTTCTCCACTGGTTTATGTGGGATGCTAGGTTGTATATCCTTTATTGTGGTAGTGCCAACATCTTGCGTAGTATAGGAAGTTCTGACGCTATCAATAACCTGTCGCCTTTCTATGCGAATTTCACCATCTGGGGTTTGAATTACTTTTTTATGGGTGATAGTGGTTTGATCTTTCCTTTCAGTTTTATTTTGATTTAGAAAATATATTGCTAACCCAGCAACTCCTATAAATATTAAAAACCACACAGCAGACCCCCATTGATTTTTAACGGCAACAAAAAATTGACAAATTTAAATGCTTTAGTTTGCCTTAAATAAAAGTGCGTCACGCACCTTTATTTTTTTCTTCCATAAGCTGTTTCGTTAATTTGGTTAAGCTTAGGACTTCATTTTGCAAGCCTTCAATTACATGCAAAACAAAGGCTTTATCAAACTCTTGTTGTTCTTTTATCTCAAATGATTCCTCAAGACGAGCGACCATATCAGCATTCATTGAGCGATTATATTGCTCTGCGGATGAATGAATTTTATCCCTTAATTCAGGTGGTACACGAAGCCTTACAGTCACGTGTTTAGGGTTGTCACTCATAATATTTCCAATAGCCTCAGAATGAGGTTAAATAATTGCTCTACTATATTGACAATACCTCAAAATGGGGTTAATTTTAAATAACCTCAAAGTGAGGCTATAAAAGGATAGTTATGAAACCTGAGCAAAACAAACCCACTGATGTTCGCTTTAGATTGGAAAAAGAGTTGCATAAACCTTTAAAAGATTTAGCGAAAAAAGAAGATCGTTCAATGAATTATTTAATGAATAAGGCAGTTGAATTTTATTTGAACCAAAGTAAAGAGATGAAAACATAATGAAAGTAGATTTTAATGTTCTCATTTTTGTTGATAATGGTGTAATCAAGACAACAAAAAAGCCCGTGATCTTGGCGGATTGGGCTTGATTGGTGTCGCAATCTAAAAGGAAAGACAACATGTCTAATTTAGCACAAAATTTTCAAAACCCAAACTATAAGCCTTTAACTATTGGTGAATTTGCGATTCATCAAGATGAAGATGGGCTTTATTGCCTGAATGATTTACACAAGGCTAGTGGTCATGAACAAAAATATAGACCTAAATATTGGCTTGAAAATCAGCAAACCAAAGATTTAATTAATGAAATTGAAAAAGAAATTAGTGAGGGCGGAAATCCGACATCACTCTTAAAGCGAGCAATTAATGTTATTCGTGGTAATCGCAGTGATGGACTAAAACAAGGCACATACGTCTGCCTTGAATTGGTCTATGCCTATGCCATGTGGATTAGCCCACCATTTTATTTAAAAGTCATCCGTACCATTATGGCGTTGGATCAGCCACAGCCAGAACTAAAAACTTCTCCTATCGTTGACCGAACCGCATTACATATAGCCAATATTATTCAGGATGACTTATTGTTCTTACCACCCAAAGAACGCTGTCAGTGGTTTGTAGTGGTTGATCCAATCCACGAAAGAGGCGGCGTTTTGATACAAAAACTCCCTAACACTTACTACCCAGTGAATATTGTAAATTTTGCAGATCGTTTGAGTGCCTTGCAAAGTATCATTGCTGGTTCTGAGGTTGTGGAACTTGGTAGAAGTATAAAACGTTATCTAAGCAAAGAGGAGTTGCTTACCCTGTAGAGTAACTCACCCACCAAACCGCACCTAAAACCCTCGTATATATACCTAAATATACGAGGGTTTTTTATATGTCTACTGAAAAGAAGAAAGTCGGTCACTTAAAGCCTGAGACCAAAGAGAAGCTGGAACTGTCTTTGGAAATGGCTGCATCCAGTTCTATTGATTTAATCACTGAAGCTTATGGCCAAGATATTTTTGATAAGCAGGGACGTGGTGATCTAGTTTGGTTGTACAAAGGCGCAAAAGAAGCCCTGACGTGCATGGAGAAAATCAAGCGCATTCTCAATGATGATGAGCTGTCCGTAGGTGATCCAAACGAGCGTAAGATCACGCCAGAGATGCAGGCAGCGGCACTACTAGAATCCGTTGCCAAGAAGCTTGAGGAGCGCAAACAGCGCCCAAGCTGATGATTAAAGTTGGCTTTGCAGCGTTCTACCTAGTTTATGCCGAAACGCTTAACTGGGTCGTTCCCGATTTCCATTTAGATGTCTGTGATTTTCTGGAAGATTATGGTGCGCTTGGCTTATTGATGATGCCGCGTGGACACGGTAAATCCACAATCTTAGACATCTATAACGCATGGAAATTATTCTGTAATTCTGACCATCTTATTTTGCATCAGGGTGCAACTGATCCAGATGCCTACAAAGTCAGCCGTGGTACTGAACAAGTATTAGAGCGTCATCCACTTTGCCAATTGTTCAATATTAAAAAAGAACGTGGTGAGACCCAAAAGTGGTGGGTGACAGGTTCTACAGACGTGCGTCACGGCTCTATACATGCCCGTGGCATTTTATCCAACGTCACAGGTGCACGCGCAAATGAAATCCAGAATGATGATGTGGAAGTACCCAGCAATATTGGTACACCAGAGGCACGGGAAAAACTCCGCTACCGCCTTTCTGAGCAGACACACATTCTTATTCCAGGTGGACAAAAACTATTTGTCGGTACACCACATACCCATGATTCCCTTTATACCCATGTAAAAAACTTGGGAGCAAAATGTATGATCCTGAAAATGTTTGAGCATGAGGCACGTTTTGAGAATTGCTCAACGGCCATTGTTGGTTTTGAACCTAAAAATATATTTAGTGGTATTGGCGTTACAGCCAAGTTTTTATTACTGGGCGCGGATTACCAATACATTAAAAAGGGTAATGCCTATCACATCATCTTTACTAAAGAACACTACCTCATTGATGTTTATAGTGATGCGCTTTGGGCTGAAAGATTCACACCCGAAGAAATGGAAAAGCGCCGTAAAGAGTGTCGTACGCTGAATGAATGGGATTCACAGTATCAGCTACACGCCAAGCCTGTCGGGAACGTCCGTTTAGACCCTGACAAGATGATTGCCTACGATGTTGAGCCAGTGCTACGCCGTGCCAATGGCCGCTACATCATGATGTTGGGTGAACGTCAAATAGTAGGGATGACATGCCGTTCAGACCCAAGTTCAGGTAAAACCAAGTCAGATACATCAGCCGTTGAGCTGGTGCTCCATGATGATATTGGTAATAAATATTGGCATCGTTCTATTGAATTGCTTGGCCCAGTCGTTGAGACGGATGACGATGGCAATATTAATGGTGGCCAAGTCTGGCAGCTATGCGATCTTATTGAAGAATTCCATGTCCCACGAGTCACAATTGAGACCAACGGTATAGGAAATTTCTTTCCAGCATCCCTTAAAGGGGCATTGAAGAAACGTAAAATTCGTTGTGGTGTATCAGAAATACATTCATCACAGGCCAAGAACAAGCGCATTTTAGAGGGCCTAGAGGGACCATTGGTTTCAGGCATGCTGTGGGTCCATGTGTCTGTCATTGATACCCATGAGGGTGAAAACACATCCAAGCAATACAAACAAATGCGGATGTTCAATCCAGCAGTGACGGAACAAGAGGATGATCATTTAGATGCTTTGTCTGGCGCTGTCACAGATCAGCCTGAACGGGTCGGGAAAATACACAACAAAGAGGGGTACAAAGAAAGCCCTAATTGGAGAACCAACGGTGGCGTACATGAAGCCACTTTAGATTTTGACAATTAATGGGTGGACAACATGGCTGTACCTGAACAGATTCCATATAAAGAGTATGTAGCCAATGGAACTACTACGGTATTTCCATTGGAATTTTATTGCGAGAAACAAGAGTTTCTTATTGTGACTGTTAATGGTATTGAGCCTGAAAATGGGCAATGGTCATTAACTGATAATGCTGTGATATTTTTAACTGCACCCATAAATCAAGCAAAAGTCATTATCAAACGTGACACACCTCTTGAGCGTAATACGGACTACCAGACATACAATAATTCATTTCGCCCTGAACCTGTAAATTATGATTTTGATCAGATTTGGAGAAAGCTTCAAGAATTGGGTGTTGCAGATTGGTTATTGAATTTAAAGCTTGATAAGGAAATTGCAGACCGTATTGCGGCCGATTTAATTTTACGCAATGATCTTGATGCGGAAGTATTGGCACGTATTGCGGCTGACACCAACTTACAAAATAAGTTGAACACAGAGATTCAGGCGCGTATTGATGGTGATAAGTCAACTCTATCAAGTGCAAATACCTATACACGCAATTACTTTGCTGACATCTTAAATTCAATTATTTCGAATGGTAGCGGAGCATCTGTTGACTCTGCTGTAATGACATGGTCTGGTCGCATCCAGCGCGAAAAAAACAAGGATGTTGTTTCATCGTTTGATAACCTATTGATTGATCATACAGCAGGTGTTGATAGCACGGCTGCAATCAACAATTTAATAAACAATAATAATAATGTGCAGTTGATGGATGGTACTGTGCAGATTTCAGAGATTATTGACTTAAAAGGTCATGATAATTTCGTCAAAACCCAAGCAAAAGGGGCTTTAACTCCAAATTATTTAGCGCATGAGCAAATATTAAAAGGCACTTTGAGGCAAGAGACATGGATATTGTACGATGCAAAGTCATTCTGGCGCGTTGGTCCAACAGTGGCTGTTTGGGGGGACTCAAACACAGCTTTTTGTGATGCATCTGCAAACCGTGTTACAGCGCTCGGCGAGGGTTCATATCCAGCTACACTTGAGATGCTGCTAAAAGACTATGTGTATTATGCTGAGGGTCGAGTACGTGGCGATGGTAGTCCAGGTCAAACAGCCGAATATGGATGGCAAAACATAGAATCAATGCTTACAAGTTTTTCGCCCCAGATATGTATTATCGCTTGGGGAACAAATGATATTAGCAAGAACTTTACTCGTGAGCAGTATATTGATTATATGCGAAAACATATTGTTAGATTGCAAACTGCGGGCGTGATGACGATTGTATTGAGTATTCCGTACCGTGGCGGAAACGCTGAATATTTAGAAAAAACAAAAGCATGGAACACGTCACTGAAACGTTTGTGTGATGAATACGACGTTCGCTTCGTGAACATCTACAACGTGTTTGCGAACTTGCCCGCAACATATTTTTGGGAAGATAATGTGCATTATCAGTGGCGTGCAACACGCATGATTGCTGAGCGTGTGCGTGATGTGATTATTGCAGACTACGGATTGCCTGCCACAAAATTCAACAAGTCACTCATCCCTCAAAATATCCTCAATTTAAATGAAGTGACTGGGCTGACCTCTACCAAGGCAAAAGCCTTGTCAATTGTTGATACAGCAAACCAATACATTAAGCAATGGTATCCAAAAGCGATAAAAATTCCTGCAAATACCGAGATTAGCTTTACCTATAGCGGGCCCTTTCTTGCATTGTTTGACCGCCCAGCGAGTGGATTCAGCTTTTACGTGAATGATGCACCCACAACAGCATTGTCGCGCGGAAATACAATCTATTTTGCATCAATAGCCCAGCGTTTGGATGGATCATCAGGAATATTCAGATTGCGTTCTGATGCGGATATGTATCTGCTAGCAACATATTCTGCGGATCGTATGGGGCGGTATGTGTACACCCCAGCAGAAATAAATAACGCCCTGTGTGTTTGTGGGCTAATTACAGTGAGCAGTGGTACAACAACGATTCAGTCTATTGTTACTCAGCGTTCAGATTCTGAAGTGATTCCGTTCGGTGTTAATCCCGTTTTAAATATTCAAAACATCGGAACATTTGCAGAACGTAGTGCGTTGACTGGGATGCCTGTAGGTTTCGTATTTTTACAGGGCAATACTTTCTATCGCTACAACGGCACATCTTGGATAGCAATAGCATAATACCCAACAAACCATGATCAACCCTGACCTTTAATTAGAGTCAGGGTTTTTTTATTACCAAGATTAGGGGCATTTATGGATGTATTGAAATGGATTCAAGAGCTTTTTCAAACTTTTGGAACTGCATTAACTTCATTTTTTATGGGGTTCATCATGGCTTATTTTCGTACTAAGAAAAAATTAGGTAAGGCTGATTTTGCAGAATCAATCATGTGCGGCCTATTTTCTGTTGGTGTCTGGTCTGTGCTTGAGTGGCTCGGTATCCCTCAGATTGTTTCAGTTGGCGCGGCATCGGCAATTGGTTACATGGGTACTCATTTCGTGAGCAACTTAATTGAAAAAAAGGTGAATCGAAGTGAGTAAGAAATTAACAGATCAGCAGATTATAGAGCAAGCTAAAAAGCTTGGTGTTGAAGTAGCGGCATTGAAAGCAGTTATTCAAGTTGAATGTAAAGGTTCAGGATTCAATAATGATGGTACACCAGTCATTCTTTTTGAGCGTCATGTCATGCGTCAACGCTTGATTGTGAATGGTAAAAGAAGTATTGCTGAAACAATGGAAATCAAGCGGCCAGATTTATGTAGTAAAACTTCTGGTGGCTATGGTCTGTATTCAGTACAGCATAAAAAATTAGATGATGCTGCAAAGTATGATAGGGTCTCAGCTTTAGAATCATGTAGCTGGGGAATAGGACAAGTTATGGGCTATCACTGGTACAGTCTTGGATATGACTCTATTCAGCAATTTATTAATGCTATGTATAAAGATGAGGCATTACAGCTAGATGCTATGTGTCGTTATATTAAGCATAACAACTTAATAAATGCACTAAAAAACAAAGACTGGAAAGCCTTTGCTTTAGGATACAATGGTAAAGACTACAAAGAAAACAATTATGATGTGAAGCTTGGGAATGCTTATAAAAAATTCTCAACATGAGCAAAACGCTCACTCTCAAGTCTGATTGTGAGCATTTTTGTTTTGATTGTTTTTTAGACAATTTGGTTATAATCTTGGCTACAAATTTCTGTCAGTAAAATCAAAGATAAAGGATGATGTAGAGATAGTTTTGTTAAAGTTTTGCAAGAATTTTGCAGCCATACTTTTATTTATGCAACAATAATTTTATAAAACAAAATGTTATGTAAGTTGCTATTTTATTGTTATATATATTTCAGATTTATTTCAAATTTTATTTGCTAAAACAAACTAAGCCCGCTATTTTAATTTAAGTGTAAGTGAAACTACACCACACAATAGTGATAACAAATATCAAAAAATAATGGACTGGAGATCATTCCTATGTTGAAAAAAATTGCATTGGCAGCTTTATTGGCAGCTGGATCAAGTGTAGCAATGGCTGATAATGACGTTGGTTGCGGTGCTGGTACACAAATTTGGGCGGGACAAAAAGGTGTTGCACCTAAAATTCTTGCTGCAACAACCAATGGTATTTTTACCAACCAATTGCTTGGGATTACATTTGGTACTTTAGGATGCCGTCAGGGTGGTACAGTCACTGCTCAGGTCGTTACCTTTACCAATGAAAATGCTGAATCTTTAGCGCGTGATATGGCAGTCGGTCAGGGCGAAAGCTTAAATGTACTTGCTGAACTCATGCAAATTAAACCAACAGACAAGGCGCGCTTCTTTGCTGTTTCAAAAGCCAACTTTGCTGAAATCTACTCAAGCAAAAACAAAAATACACTTCAGGTTTTGGACTCTTTACAAAGCGTAATGGCGAAAGACTCTGTTCTTAAAGCTTACGTTTAATGTGTTGAACCAAGAAAACCCTGTCCTGATGGCAGGGTTTTCTTATACTCAATTTTAATGATTCCTAAAATATTTGTTGCTGAATGAAATTAGTTACCTGCGCGATGACTGCCTTGATGTGTAATTTTACACATGCTGCAATTGAACCTCATATCCAGAATTACCTCAACCACGCTGAACAGCAACAACTTGATCAACAGGTCACTTGGCAGCGGTTGATGTATGCAGATCAGGCAAAAAAAAGCGAGGTGGTATATAAAGGTTATTTCTACGCTGAAGATGGCCAAACAAATCTAAAGCATGAATTACAGGCTGATATTCAAGCCCTATTTATTTCCGCACCTGATAACCAGTCGATTCGCTGTAAATTTCCAGCACGGAGTCGTTGGTTGATACAGCAACTCAGGATTGATCCACAGCAACTTCCAGTAGCTCATTGTCCTGAATTTGACCAATGGATGAATCAAATTAAGCCACATAAGGCGACCTTGATTTATGCAACAGATTTTATGGGCAATCCAAGTTCAATGTTTGGGCATACCTTGTTGCGTTTAGACCCAAAAGATCAAAAACAACTGAATCTGGTGTCCTATGCGGTGAACTATGCCGCCACAGTAAGTGGTGAAGACAACTGGTCTTATGCATGGAAAGGATTAACAGGGCAGTATCCAGGTGAATATTCCCTGATGCCATATTATCGCAAGGTGAAAGAATATGGTGATTTTGAAAGCCGTGACTTGTGGGAGTATGAGCTAAACCTAGCACCTGATGAAACACGTTTTCTGGTCGAGCATATTTGGGAAATGCAGCATGTCAGTTTTCCCTATTATTTTGCCAGTGATAACTGTGCCTATCGTTTGCTGGGATTGATTGATCTGGTTCGCCCAAGCCTAAACTTAAAAAAACAGTTTAATTATGCAGCGATTCCAATTGAAACCTTAAAGGCTGTCGATCAGCAAAATCTTGTTAAGGATGTGGTTTATCGCCCAGCACTGGAAACACAACTTCTTTCTCAAGCCAAGCAACATGGTACAGCTTTGGCAAAAGTTGCCCACAAGATTGCTTTTCTGCCAGCAGAGCAAGTTTCAGCAGCTTTAAATTCGTATAGTGTTCAGGATCAGGCAAAAATTCTGGAAATGGCGTATGACGATTTATATTTGCAGTATATCAGTCGTAAAGTTGATGCTGACTTTGCCCAACCGCAGTTACGACAACTTCTGGCTGAACGGAGTCAGATTGATGTAGATAAACAACGTCATGAACCTGTACGACCAAGAATGCAACCTGTTGAGGGACATCATGCCCGTAATGTTTCTGTTAATGTGGGTGAGGTGCAGGGGAAAAACTTTGTAGAGTTAGGGCATCGTCAGGCCTATCATGACTTGATTGACCCACAGGGCGGCTACCGCCTAGGAACGCAACTGCTATTTCTGGATGGTGGACTGCAATATCGTGATGACAAACTCAAGCTTGAACATTTAGACCTGTTGTCTGTCAATTCTTATAATCCGATTCAACCGTTTAAACCACCATTGACATGGGGCTTTAATTTTGGCTGGAAACAGGAAGCAATCGATAATGGGCAATTTAATGAAGAACAGCAGCATGGAGCGGTTAACCTGAATATGCAGGCGGGATATAGTCTGGCAGATTATGATCGTCAACATCTCTGTTATGCCCAATTACAGGGACATCTACAAGGTGGGCGTTCTCTGGATAAAGGTTGGCGTGCTGGACTGGGGCCAACTGTAGGCTGTATGAATCAATGGTCAGATCACATGAATAGTGTGGTGCAAATTGAATTGCCATATTGGCAGGATCAAAACCAATGGAATTTAAGAGTGGGCACACAGCTTCAATATAGCTTTAACTCAAACAACGCCCTGCGATTAAATTGGGATTTTGAACAGCAAGACCATAAGAATTGGACGAAATTTGGACTGGGTTATGCCTGGTTTTTCTAAGACTTGAAAAGCATTTGATCAAGGCATTCGGAATTGATCAAACCTCTACAATCACATAATACTTTTTAACTGCTTCAAGTACTTCAAATGTGCCAATAAATGCAGGTGGAATAATACCTGCATTTCCAGCAGCCACTTCAATAAACGTATCGGTTTGTGCATCATGGATACGTACAGTACCCTCAATCACCTGAAAAAATTCCTGTTTATTGTCAGCAAATACAATATTCCATGCCCCGACCTCACATTGCCAAATTCCACAGCTCATGTGTGGATGTTCATATAGGCTATAAGTCAGGCGTTCTGGGTTGCCTTTAACTAGGCGATCAGGACGAGGGTAGTCAATACTGGCTTCATCTATATTCAAATTTGAGTACGATAATAATATTGCTTGAGAGTTAATAGGTGATGTCATAGGATTGGTAGGAATGATATTTAATTGTTTAGTATAAGGGAATATAAAGTAACCTGAATCACGGATAAGCCATAGACTTGAAAAAGAGAAGGACTAGAGCCATCAGTTAGTTACCACACAAAACTTACGACTCTAGTCCTTATGTTCGATAGTACCCAATTATTCTGTATAATTGATGATTTCTTTCTAAAATTTGAATCAGTTTACTGGAAATTCTTAAAGCAAAATCTTAAATGCCTAAGAATTCGCCCTGCACAGCTCAGTATTTCTGAAATTGTCTTTATTGCAATTTGGTATAAACATTCACATTTCAATAACTTTAAAGCATTCTTTACGGCACTGAGACATAACTATTTTCATTTATTCAAAAGCCTGCCTTGTTACCAACGTATGATTTACCTGATCAATACTCATCAACTGGCTTTACATGCCTTACATTTCGCCCTGATGAAAGATCAGCAAAGTCCTTATTTATGGATCGATTCAACGACATTGGCTGTCTGTAAAAATCAGCGAATAAAAAGACATAAATCGCTAGCAGCAATTGCAACTCGTGGTAAAAGTTCTATGGGTTGGTTCTTTGGTTGTAAGTTGCATGTACTTATGAATCAGTCAGGTGAAATACTCAGCACAGCTTTATCAAATGGGCATATAGCAGATATAAAAATGGTTGAACAGTTAGTCAAAGGAATGACTGCTAAATTGTATGCTGATCGTGGCTATATTAGTCATGAGTTAAAGAGTAAATTAAGAGTACAAGATATTGATTTAATTACCTATCACCGAAAGAACATGAAATCTATACAGTTATCAAAAGCAGATGAATACCATCTGAAACAACGCAATAAAATAGAAACTTTATTCAGTTTGCTGAAGGGGGTGTACAATCTAGTGACGACTAGAGCGAGAAGTGTTGCAGGCTATTTAGCTGGTATTTACGCATCTTTATGTGCTTATCAAATATGTCATCAAAACAAGCCGATGATTCGTATTATGGAAATATCGGCTTAAACAAGATTCGGGTTAAAGTAGGTAAACCATTATGCAGAAAGAAATAGTTATCTGTGAAGAGTGCCTAAGTCAATATTATAAGAATGCTTCAATGATGACGGAACTTTGTCCAGAATGTTCACATATTCTATATAATTATATAAATTGTGAGCATAGCTTCCAAAATGGACACTGCTTATATTGTTATTGGGATGGTAGTCAAAGTGACTATATTAAATCAATAAAGTGAACTAGTACAACCAAGCTTAGAGCAAGCTTGGTTGTATATGGAAGTTAATAACTTTCAGGAACCGCACTTAAAAACTCACGGCGAGCTTCCTTGTCCGTCTTAAAATCACCAATAAACGAAACAGTACGGGTGGTGGATTCCTGCTTGCCAACACCTCGCATCATCATGCACATATGCGCTGAATCAATCACTACAGCAACACCACGTGCCTGAGTCACTTCAGTAACTGCTTCTGCAATTTGTTGGGTCAAATTTTCCTGAATTTGCAAACGACGGGCAAACATTTCAGTAATGCGGGCAAACTTGGATAAACCGAGAACCTGACCTTCAGGTAAATAGGCAATGTGCACACGGCCATAGAAAGGCAGCAGATGGTGTTCACAAAGTGAATAAAACTCGATATTTTTGACCAATACCATTTCATGGTTATCGGATGGGAAAACCGCACTATTGGTCACTTCCTCAAGCGTTTTGCTATAGCCAGAAGTTAAAAAAGAAAAAGCTTTAGCCGCACGCATGGGCGTATCTTTTAGGCCTGGGCGATTTAAATCTTCACCAACGGCAGTTAAGATATTTGCGTACGATTGCTGCATAGACATAACAATGTTCACTTAGGTGGATTGAACAAAACGGCAATTGTATCAGAAAACGATTAAAAAACTTAGTTTTGATCCAATTGCCGATTACTGATTGTACTTTGGATTTTTTTCAGCACGTTTAAGCAGTACCAAAACTGCACCTGTACCTCCCTGATTTTCAGGTGCACTGACAAAAGCCAATACATCACGATGTTGTCTGAGCCAACCATTGACATAGGTTTTTAAAATCGCTTCTGGACCTTTGCCATGTACAATTTTAATGACATTTTGATTTTCATCTTTTGCGATCTGGATAATTTGCAAAACTGCTGACCGTGCCTGCTCAACGGTACAGCCATGTAAATCGACTGCCTCAAACCAGCGCATTTTGCCTGCTTTTAAATCCTCAAAAACTTTATGCTGCAAGGTTGCAATCCGATAGCTTAAAGCAGCTTGGCTTGCAACAGGATTCAGGATGGCTTGGGTATCTGAAATCTCAGTATGTTCCTGTTCGGCAGACCCCTCAGCCGCAGCTCGTTTTGCCAATGTTTGTGCATCAACTTTCTTTTGACGTGTAGGTTGGGTATTGGCGATATTGTCATTTTTGATCGGTTGAACGCCCCTTAATTCTTTTTTAAACAATTCATGATCATCGGGTTCAGCTTTTACATCAGGCACATTTTTTTGTGCTGTAATTTGTGCAGAATTGCCTGATTGTGGATGGGCAATCTGTTTTTTAAAGCCTTTTAATAAGTTGAGTTGGTCTTTAGAAAGTGACGAATCGTGTTTGCTCATGATAAGAAAAAATAGCTGGACAGATTTTATATTATATCAAGAATGAGAATATTGACAAAAAATATGTTTTTTTATAGGTTTAGTTCCAATTAACTTAGAGTAAAGAATAATGGATGCTGGAAAAATTACAATTAATGAAATTTTTAATGGAAATAAAATTTTAGAAATTCCTTTTTTTCAACGATCTTATGTTTGGGGTGAAACGCAATGGGGGAGATTTCTGGAAGACTTAGAACATGTGAGTCTGGTCAATAAGCCTTATTTTTTAGGTTCAGTTATTTTTAAACAGATGATGACAAATTCTGCTCAAAGTATAGGTGATTTAAGAATTATTATTGATGGACAACAGCGACTAACAACATTAAATATTTTCTTTAAAGTACTTTGTCTTAAAAACAAACAGAATAGTTATTTTGATCGTATTTTTAGATTAATGAGTAATAATGAGATTTCAGTTCGTCATAATAAAAATAATATTGAATCTTTTGAGAAAGTGCTAAATTTACCTGAATTACGGATAAGAAATTGACTTGAAAAAAAAGTAGTTAGAACAATTTAGAAAGTTACGACACAACCTAAAAGCTCTAACTACCATGTACGATTTTACAGAAATTTTTTGTAGTGTTGATGATTTTTTCAAAAAGTTTGAACCTATCTATTGGCAATTCCTCAAACAGGAGAAGAAACGTCAACGTATCCGACAAGCCACACTCTCCTTGTCTGAAATTGTGACGATCTCCATTTGCTATAAAGCTTCTCAAATGCATAACTTTAAAGCTTTTTTCCAACTTCTATGTCAATATGAAAGCAGGTTGTTTAAAGAGTTACCTTGTTATAAAAATATACTTACTCTTATCAATCAACATCAGCTTGCGATTCATGCTTTGCATTATGCGTTAAATCAGCATAAGGAAGATTCATATCTATGGATTGATTCGACACCTTTGCCTGTATGTAAAAATAAAAGAATTCCTAAAGAACATCATGCTTTAGATGATATTGCTTCTCGTGGTAAAAGTTCTATGGGGTGGTTTTATGGTTGTAAATTACACCTGTTGATGAATCATCAAGGGGAGATTGTAAATTCAGATATCTCGAATGGACATATTGCTGATATTAGAAAGGTAGAAAAACTAGTTGATGGATTATCAGCAAGAGTCTATGGTGATCGGGGATATATCAGCCAAGCACTAAAAGAAACTCTTAAAGAGCAAGGCATTGATTTAATTACCTATCCTAGAAAGAATATGAAAGTTATGCTATTACCATTTTCTGATGAATTTCACTTACGTCAACGAAAAAGAATTGAAACGTTAATAGGTTTACTGAAAGAAAAATACCATTTGGTCACAGGAAAACATCGTTCAATTGCGGGTTTCTTATCAGGTGTATTTTCCTCTTTATGTGCTTATCAGCTTTGTCAGAAGAATAAGCCTCAAATTCATGTGGTTAATTCTTTGGCTTATCCGTAACTGGGGTTAAATTTACAAGATTTGGAAGAGCTTCCATGTAAAGATGGTGATAATATTATTCAAGCATATCATTATTTTAAAAAAAATTTAGAACCATCAAAGTTTAATTTGCAAAATATTTTGTCAAAAATTTTATTTGTAGGAATTGATCTTAATTTTGATGAAAACGAACAGCAAATTTTTGATACAATTAATTCGTTGGGTGTAAGTTTAACGACTGCTGAATTATTGAAGAACTATTTTTTTAATCGTGATGAGATTGAAACTTATAAAAAATATTGGGAAGATATTTTTGAACGAGATGATGTTACAAAGCTATATTGGGATAGGGAAATTACAGCAGGGAGTTCAAAGAAAACATTTATTGATTTATTTTTCTTTTCATACCTGCAAATTAAAGTGCAAGATAAATCTTTGAACATAAAAGCAGAAGACAAAGTTGAATATTCAAAAGTAGAAAATTTATTTGAATCTTATAAGGCCTTTATTAAGGATTATCTTACTGATAATAAAAGAATAGTTTTAGAGGAAATAAAAAATTATGCAACTATTTTTAGAGAAAATTTTGATTATGAAGTTATAGAAAAAGAGCTTTCTAATGATTCAGGTATAGAACGCATTAATGCAATCATTTTTGGTCTAGATACTTCAACATTAATTCCTTATGTGTTATTTATTCTAAAAAATGTAAGAGATGAAAATGTAAAGAACGAATTATTTGGTTTTATTGAAACTTATATTATGCGAAGAATGGTTATTCATGCCAATACTAAAAATTATAATCAATTTTTTACTGATCGGCTAATAAGTAATGAAATTCTTTCAAAAGAGCAATTCTTATTATTTTTAGATAAGCAAGAAAATAAGGTAAATTTTTTGCCTTCTGATGATGAGATGAAAAATGGTTTTAATGATTCTAAATTGATCAATAAACAGGCGGCAGGAATTTTATATCTTATTGAATCTAAAATTAGAAATAAAAAATTACATTCAACTCAACTTCTTGGACTAAATAAATATAGTCTGGAGCATATTATGCCAAAAAAATGGGAAAATCATTGGGAAAAATTAATACAGCAGGAAGATAAAATAGCTAGAAATCGAAAATTGTTAACATTAGGGAATTTGACAATTATTACTCAATCTTTAAACTCTTCTATTCGGGATGCAGATTGGTTAATTAAAAAAATAGGTAAAAATGATAAAAAAGGATTAGAGGCTTATGCAGCAGGACTCGAAACTTTGTATGAATATTTAAAAGAGCCTAATTGGAATGAGCAAATGATTCAATGTAGAGCAACATTCTTATATGAAAAAGCAAAAAATGTCTGGAAAATATAAGGCTAAACGGTTTTGAACTAAAATGTTATGATCTCGTCCATGATTCTTGAGTTTTAAAGAATCATGGACTTTAGATTCTTACATTATTTGCGGTTTCCCAAACAATTCTGTAAACGCCTGATCAGGACGAGGCTGTTTCATAAAACTTTCGCCAACAAGGAAAGTATGAATCTGATTGGCCTGCATCATTTCAACATCAGCAGGTGTGGCAATACCGCTTTCAGTGACCAATAGACGAGATGCTGGTAATAAGGCTTTTAACCGCAATGAAGTATTTAAATCCACATCAAAGGTTTTTAGATTACGGTTATTGACACCTAGAATGCATTGTTCAGACAGCCTTAAGGCACGTTCCAGTTCATATTCATCATGCACCTCAACCAAGACATCCAGTTGATGTTCAAATGCTGTTTTAGACATTTCCTCTAGCTGTTGGTCTGATAAACACGCAACGATCAATAAAATACAATCTGCTTGTAAAGCACGCGCTTCAACCACATTATAAGGATCAATCAGGAAGTCCTTGCGTAATGCGGGTAAGGCACAATGGTTACGTGCGATCACAATATTTTCATCGGCACCCTGAAAGAAATCAACATCAGTTAAAACAGATAAACATGCTGCTCCAGCTTGTTCATACTGTTGCGCAATTTCCGCAGGATTAAAGTCTGCCCGAATCACACCTTTGGATGGTGATGCTTTCTTAATTTCAGCAATCACAGCAGGGCGCTTATGTTGTAATGCATTGGCAAAACCGCGCACTGGTGTTGCTTCTTTCGCCCACTGTTCCACATCATGCAAGCTACGTTGTTTTAAGCGTGCTGCCAGTTCCTCATGTTTGCGGTCAACAATTTTACCTAAAATGGTATTTCGAATATTGATCATGAGAAATCCTTAGTCTGCCTGATATTGTTTCAATGTCTTGGTAAACTCACCCAAGATACTCATTTTTTCCAGGGCCTGTCCGCCATAGAGAATATCCTGAGCCAGCTCGACGGCCTGTTTATAGGTCTTGGTAATACCTGCCACATAAATACCCGCACCCGCATTAAGTGCAATCATATTGGCTGCTTTTTCACCGATTTCAGATTTATCACGACTTAAAGCATCCTTAATTAACTTTAAGCTTTCTTCTGAACTATCTACCACCAAACCTGTCAGCGTTTGTGATGGAATCCCAACTTCATCAGGTGTCAGTGTCCATTCAGTAATTTCACCATCTTTGAGTTCAGCAACTGTGGTTGGTGCAGCCAGACTGATTTCATCCAGACCATCTCTGGAATGTACAACCATGACGTGTACCGCCCCCAACTGTTTTAAAACCTCAGCGATTGGAAGACACAGTTCATCTGAAAACACGCCAATCACAAAACGATTGACACCAGCGGGATTGGTTAAAGGACCCAATAAATTAAAGATACTGCGAATACCCAGTTCACGACGTGGTGCCACAGCATAACGCATGGCTTTGTGATGATTCGGTGCAAACAGGAAACCCACACCCATTTCACGAATGCAACGTTCAGTCTGTTGCATATCCAGATCAAGCTGAATACCCATCTGCTCCAATACATCCGATGAACCCGATTTACTGGATACACCTCGATTGCCATGTTTGGCGATGGTTGCACCCGCAGCAGCAATCACGAAACTTGAGGCAGTGGAGACATTAAACAGGTTTTGGCCATCACCGCCCGTTCCCACAATATCAACCAAATGGGGAATATCACTGACATCGATCTTGATGGCAAACTCACGCATGATACGTGCCGCAGCCGTAATTTCATCAATACTTTCGCCTTTCATACGCAAACCCATCATCAACGCGCCAATCTGGGCGTCGGTGGCTTCACCCTGCATAATGCTACGCATGACATCTTCCATTTGCGGCTGGGTCAAATGAATGTTTTTGGTAATATGATTCAATGCTTGTTGAATGTTCATTTATGCATAAATCTCTAAAAAATTCTTAAAAATCTGGTGTCCATGCTGGCTCAGGATGGACTCTGGATGAAACTGAACCCCCTCAACAGGAAGTGTTTTATGCTTTACACCCATAATTTCTTCAATCGTGCCATCTGGCTGATTGGTCCAGCAGGTCACTTCAAGACAATCTGGCAGTGTTTCCTGTTCAATCACCAATGAATGGTAACGTGTCGCAGCAAAAGGCGAGGGTAAATTGCTAAAAATACCTTTATTGCTATGGTGCATATCTGATAAACGACCATGCATCACGGTTTTGGCACGGATAATATTGCCACCAAAAGCCTGTCCAATCGCCTGATGCCCCAGACAAACGCCCAGCAAGGGAATTTTTCCTGCAAAATGATTGATGGCTGGAATGGAAATTCCTGCTTCAGTTGGGGAACATGGGCCAGGACCAATCACCAGATATTGAGGCTGCCATCGTTCGATATCCTCTAATGTGACTTGATCATTACGAACAACTTTTACTTCCTGATTCAACTCGCCAAAATACTGAACGATGTTGTAGGTAAAAGAATCGTAGTTGTCGATCATTAGAAGCATTTTAAAATCAACCTGTTGATTATAAGTGATATTTTGATAAGTGGTTGTAAATGTTACTCACATTGTTACTCACTTTAAGAAAATGGCTATCAAAAATAAAGCCGCTTTCTAAGCGGCTAATGTATCAGATTTTGATTCTCTTGTGACAACCTCATTCACATACGAATTCAGGTAGTAACTAACCTGACTAACAATTTGTCTGTTTAAGATAGCAGTGGCTTCTCCTGTTCCATAATTATTTTGCTTTGAAATGCGCTTCATCGTTTTTTCTTGCATTTGCAAAACATCATAAGCTGTGATGTTTTTAATATCTTTCTTTCCTATAGTTGGGAATATATCTTTTTCAAATGCTTTCTCAATTGATCGCCGATAGCTTTCTGAGCGCCTAGCTTTTCTTTTTTCAAACCATTCAACTGCAATGTTCTGGAAAGTGCATGCCTGATTTAATTTAATCTTAGCTTTTTCTTCTTGTCTATTCTGTGATGGGTCGATATTTTGGTCCAATAAGGATTTTTGCTCTAAAGTTTTTTGACGTGCCTGGGCTAGTGTTATAACTGGATACTCACCGAGACTAATCATTTTAGCTGTGCCTAAGTAGCGATATCTAAAACGCCAGAGTTTAGATCCGCTGGGGCGAACTTCAATGCAAAGCCCGCCTTGATCAGCAACACGATAAGTTTTGTCTTGTGGTTTAAGCTGTTTTATTTTAGTGTCATTAAGCATTGGTAATTTGTGAGTAACTTTATTAAACAGAGTGGGTACTCACAATATTACTCACAAAAGTGGCGGTTGTAGTAGAACCAATTCGAACCAAAACGAACGGAAAAAATGATAAGAAACTTTATTGACAGAGTGAAGCGAACTAAATAGAACTTCAACGGAGCAACATGCTTCTTTTCGATCATCAGAAGCATGACTTTAACCTTTTGAAAAATGTACACTTTATTGTGTTGTGATCTTAAATAAATCTATCAGCTTGTCTTATTTTTTAATCGCTATAACGAATAAAAATATTCACTCATGATAGAGGAAAATAATCATAGCAAAAAACAAATGGGCAATGCTGAATATTTCGAGTAATGATGATTTGGATGAGGATAAAAACGTGTAAATAAAAGACAGAAAAATGCAGAATAAATTTTTTTAATTTAAGGGCTTAGTAAAAAATGGCACACCTGAATTGAAAGTCTAATTGAATTGATTGGAATCAAACTGAAAAGAATGATATAAAAAGCCAATTTATGCCAACCAAAGATGGCGTAATTGGCACTACATTGGTTCTTTGTTATATGTTTTGCACTGTTTTGGTTCATTGTGTCTGTTTTGGAGACGAGCTGACGTGGAAATGTATAAATATGGTGCATTTGTGCAAGCAAACATTATAGTAGACATGGGATATGGAGCCTAAAGCATTTTTTCTGCAAAGAATTTCAATGTTTTAGGTATGCTTTAAAATTGTTGGTATGGTAATTGCTAATTATATATCAACAACTAACACGCACTTAACAGGTGCACAAAAATTTCATTGGAGCAAATGAGCATGGCGAACAAGGTCCTTCAACTCATCAAAGAAAGTGGCGCAAAATGGGTCGATTTTCGCTTTACTGATACTAAGGGTAAAGAGCAGCATGTAACTTACCCAGCTGACACCATTGATGAAGATACCTTTGAAGACGGTAAAATGTTTGATGGTTCTTCAATTGCTGGTTGGAAAGGCATTGAAGCGTCTGACATGATTCTACGTCCAGATGCTGAAACAGGTTTCCTTGACCCGTTCTTTGCTGAGCCAACTGTTGTTGTGACTTGTGACGTTATTGAGCCATCTACTGGCCAAGGTTATGAGCGCGACCCACGTTCGATTGCTCGTCGTGCTGAAGAATATTTAAAATCTACAGGTATCGGTGACACAGCATTCTTTGGTCCAGAACCAGAATTCTTCGTTTTTGACGAAGTGAAGTGGGATATCGACATGTCTGGCGCTCGCCATACATTGATCGCTGAAGAAGCTGCATGGTCGACTGGTAAAGATTATGAAGCAGGTAACTCTGGTCACCGCCCACGTGTGAAAGGCGGTTACTTCCCAGTTCCTCCAGTTGATTCTCATCAAGACATGCGTGCTGAAATGTGTGCACGTATTGAAGACATCATGGGTCCAGGTCGTGTAGAAGTACATCACCACGAAGTTGCATCTTGCCAATTAGAAATTGGTGTGAGCTTCAACACCATGGTTCGTAAAGCGGACGAAGTTCAACAGTTCAAATATGCAGTTTGGAACGTTGCACACCAGTATGGCAAAACAGCTACATTTATGCCTAAGCCAATGGTAGGTGATAACGGTTCTGGTATGCACGTTCACATGTCAATCTCTAAAGATGGCAAGAACCTGTTTGCTGGTGATGAATATGCTGGTTTATCTGAAATGGCATTGTTCTTCATTGGTGGTATCATCAAGCACGCGCGTGCATTGAATGCGATCACTAACCCAGGTACCAACTCTTACAAGCGTTTGGTTCCTCACTACGAAGCACCAATCATGCTTGCTTACTCAGCGCGTAACCGTTCCGCTTCTATCCGTATTCCTTACGTTTCTAGCCCTAAAGGCAAGCGTATCGAGGCACGTTTCCCAGATCCACTAATGAACCCATACTTAGGTTTTGCGGCATTGTTAATGGCTGGTCTTGATGGTATCCAGAACAAGATTCACCCAGGTGAAGCTGCTGACAAGAACTTGTATGATCTTCCTCCTGAAGAAGAAGCAAAAATCCCAACAGTTGCTCACAACTTGGAAATGGCGATTGCTGCGCTTGAAGCGGATCATGAGTTCCTATTGAAAGGTGGCGTGTTCACTAAAGAAATGCTTGATGCATATATCGAACTTAAAACTGAAGATGTACGTCGTTTGAACACAACGACTCACCCAGTTGAATTTGATATGTACTACAGCCTGTAATACACCCCAAATTAGAAAAGTCCGCTTCGGCGGACTTTTTTTATGTTTCTGTTTCAATTTGAATTTCATACATTTTTAATAAAAAATTCAGGTAAACTAATCCCGATGTTTTTAGTGAGCCAAGCATGCGAAATTTACGACCAAACAGAATAAGGGAACAACAGCTTCCTGCTGAATTAAAAAAATGGTTGTATGCCTCAGGTTCACTCACTCAACAACTGACAGATTTGGCAGATGGCGAGTTTCATGTTGAACGCATTAATGAACAGTACCAACGTTTAACGTTTGCAGATAGTCGATGGATGAAGATGCCATACCATCACCTTGCATGGGTACGAGAAACCAATTTATATGGTTGTGAAGAACAACCATGGGTAAAAGCTAAAAGTATATTTCCAATTCTAAGTCTGCAAAAAAAAGCCCGTTTGTTTCAACATATTGGTAATAAGCCGATTGGCTGGTTTTTATTTCAGCGAACTAATCCAGCTTGCGAACGACGTGTGATTCGCTTGGAAGAGGGCTGGACACGACAAAGTTGCTATACTTGGCATGGCTGCAAATTTATTGTGCAAGAAACATTTCTGCCAGCATTTGAACAGTTTATTCGTCAGCATTGACTCTAAGGAATCAGCATGGAAACAGTGCAACACACCACATGGCGACAACGTCTGCAAGCCTATTATTATCTCTGTCGTTTTGATAAGCCGATTGGTACGGAATTGGTGTTCTGGCCCACCATGTGGGCGTTGTGGATTGCATCTAAAGGTATTCCTGATTTAAAAATCCTGCTGGTAATGACGCTGGGCGTGATTTTTATGCGTGCGGCAGGCTGTGCCATCAATGACTTTGCCGACCGTAAAGTGGATGCGCATGTAGAACGAACGAAAACCCGTCCTTTAGCAACAGGGATTATTCGTGCCCGTGAGGCAGTTTTTGTATTTTTGGGTTTGGTTGTGGCCAGTGCCTGTCTGTTGTTGTTCTTGCCTTTAGAGACTTTTTACTGGTCATTTGGCGCATTGTTTTTGGCGTTTATCTATCCTTTTATGAAGCGCTATACCCATTTACCTCAGGTATTTCTGGGTGCTGCATTCTCATGGTCAATTCCCATGGCCTATACCGCAGTGGGGCAAACACCTGATTTAACCTGCTGGTTGTTATATTTTGGCAATTTGGCGTGGACAGTAGCCTATGATACTCAATATGCGATTACTGATCGTGAATATGACTTGAAAATTGGGGTGAAATCGACTGCCATCCTGTTTGGCCGTTACGATATCCAGATTATTGCTTTGTTACAGGCAATCAGTCTTGGATTAATTGGGACGGCATTCTATCTGGAAAATATTCTGATTCCTTTTGGGCTGATTGCATTGCTTGTGGTTGCGGCAGATTTTATTTATCAGGCGTTCAAAACAAAAGGTCGGAACCCTCAAATCTGTTTTTGGGCATTCCGTCACAATCGTTGGGTTGGAATGATTATTTTTATCGGAATTTTTTTAGAATTCATAAGCTGAAATAATGAATTAATAGAAAAGTGTCCTATGCAGGGCACTTTTTTTATGTATTAATAGAATGGCATGTAGCGTCATGTATAAAAAAGACAAGGACTAAAAGGATATTTTATGAAACGGTCTAATATTACTTTAGCAATTTCTACGTTAACAGCTTCATTATTTTTAACTGCATGTAATAATGGCGGTGGTAGTGGCAGCGATAATAATTCACAACCCTCTACACCATCCTCTTATGTTTCAGAAACAGCGTATGTGAATGAAGCAGACACTTTGAAAGAAGTACCTCAAGCTGATTCAGTTAAAGTCATTAAATATAAAATGCCAAATGTCTTGGGTAAGACTGTTGAAACCTCAGCACTTGTCTATTTCCCAACGATTGCTCCACCTAAAGATGGTTATCGGGTGATTGTGTGGACGCATGGCACATTAGGCGGAGCTGACAAATGTGCACCAACTAATGCAGGATTGGGTGATCGATTCAATGACTATATTGCCAAGGATCTATTGGGGCAGGGTTATGTAATCGTGGCGCCTGACTATGAGGGATTGGGAGGAGAAGGTGAACATCCTTACCTGAACCTGCCGAGCGAGGCTAAATCTGCAATCTATGCAGTAAAAGCAGCTAAAGAGCATTATGGCACCAAGCTGAATGGTGCATGGATGTCTGTAGGTCAGTCACAAGGTGGACAGGCTTCACTGGGCGTTGCTGAATATGCCAATGCAGATGCAAGCTATAAAGGTGCGGTTGCTGGTGCGCCAGCATCAAGCTTAGGGAAAATTATTCTTGAGGTTGCACCTGATGCGATTAAAGGTTTACCAAAATCTGTTCAGATTGAAACCTATGCAACTTTATTAGCCTATACTGCTTTGGCTGGTGTGGGAATTACAGCCTATGAACCAAATTTCGATTACAAGAAGATGTTTGGTACTACCAAAGCTGGGGAGATTGCTGACTTAGCAAAAACTGAATGTCTGGATGAAATTCAGGATGAATACAGCAAGGAGATTCAGGCTTTTGTGGCCGCGAACCCAGACAAAAATGATCTGATGAAAGATTATCCAGGAATTAATCGGGAAGAATTCGAAACAGATGAGGTTGTGAAGAAGTTCCTCAGCGACTATAGCCAGCCAACAACGAAAAAATTGAATAAACCAATTCTAATCGTTCAAGGGGTTTATGACACCAATGTACCTTATACTGTGACTTATGATCTGTACGATAAAATGTCAAAAGCAGGTACAAATGTCAGTATGATTCCAGTGCCAATTGCACCAAGTGCGAGTGCTCCTGTGGTGAATGGTTCTCATACAGGTGCAATTCTTTATGCGACACAAACTGGTCAGTTAAGGGACTTTGTTAAACTTTATATGCCCGCTCAATGATCCAATAAACTATAGACAAAGAGTCTCTTTATAGAGGCTCTTTTTTGTTATATTGTTGCACTCCTTGAATCCTGCAACTTAAGTTGGAATAATCCATGAGTGAAAAAACTGTTGAAAAAAAGCCGATACCTTGGTTGTTGATGGGGTTGGGTTTGGCAATTCCAATTTTTATTGTAGGTATGGCATTTCTTGCTGCAAAGAGTGATGCGGAAACCAAGAAAAAATATGACCAGCAACATGCTGAAATCGCCAAGAAATTCGAAGAGCAGAAAAAGGCTGAGCAAGCTGCAAAAACTGAGCAGTAATTTTACGCATCATTAAATCAGCGAATATCCATCTGTAACTGTTTAATGGATGGAATTTGCGTATAGCGTTGTACCCGATAACCTGCCTCTTTCAGCATACGGTCACGTTTCTGGTCTTCAAGTTCCTTTCCAATATGGCTTGGATCATCAAGCTCAACCACCGCAATAACCCGCATTTCCTGATCTAAAATAACAAAGTCTGTGACCTTGCGATTGAATTTACTACGGATATTGTAATGCTCACTTGTGATCAGTGCACTAAAGGCAACCTGGGCCAATATATGGTAATGGGGAAATGCCTGTTTTAATCGCAGGAACATTTGTGATTCAAATGCGGTAATGACAGGGCGGGGAAAGAATTTTTGTTTGGGAAAGAAAGAGCGCAGGCAACTGAGTAAAAGTAAAACTGTGCTGATACAGCCAATCAGTACAAAAATGAATTGATTCGATGCAAACATATTCTGATTAAATTACCCGCAAGAAAAAACCCACTCAAAAAGAGTGGGTTTTTAGAATCTTGGCTCTCCCACCTGGGCTCGAACCAGGGACCTGCGGATTAACAGTCCGTCGCTCTACCGACTGAGCTATGGGAGAATCTGAGTGCCATTATAGGCGGCTTTTGAAATCGGTCAAGTTAAAAATGTCATGTTTCTTTCATTTTGATGTCGTATGCTTTTTATTTGCACAATTAAGGTGAAATAGCATAAATGTCTTGAACTTTAATCAGGTGATTGCTAGAGTCAAGACAGAAAGAACGTTTGGATATTGATCTAAACAGTGTGGATTTAACCCAACTTGCCAGCACTAAAATGGCTAAATCGGAGGTCAAAATGACGACTCTTTGTATTCAATCTATTTTCTCAAATCTTTTCTTTTATCAACAAAATTATCTCCAGATTATTCAGAATCCTGAACAATATTACACAGCAGTTGAAAATGCATTTGTTAACACTTTTCCTTTTAGGCAACAGCCTTTGTTTTTAGGAGACTTGTTGCAGCTATGGTTTGGACATAAATGGAAAATTCAGAACCCAAACAATTTGCTTGTTCAAAAAAATACATTGAACGTAAATGAGAGCTCTCCTCTATATGTATTTCAACTAGGTGGAGAGTTATTCTTGGGTGCAAACACCGCATTGGCCTGGTCCGTTGCAGAGAACAAAATCGTGTCCATACAGGTAAAAAGTATTTGGCAATATGCAGTATTTAGCCATTTATGCCATCGGCCAAAAGTGTTTAAACAGAATCAGGCAATTGCTTAATTGCCTGTTTTCACACATTTACCTAACACGGTCTAATCCTATAATATGACCAGGATTAAATGATGTTTGTTCAGTATTTTATGATTTTATAAGATGATGAACTTGCTAAATACACAGTTTGTTCTATTCTATCTAAAAATTCATTTATAACTATTTTGAACAAAAGGTAAATCTATAATGAAAGGGCAATGTGTTTGTGGTGAGACCACCTTTGAGGTTGAATTAAAGAATCATGATGTACATGCATGCCATTGTTCAATCTGTCGTAGACAGACCAGTGGGGTGATTATGACCATTGATGTGGAGCAGGGCAGTTTAAAATTTTTAAAGCAGGAACATCTTTCAATTTATAATTCATCTGCTTGGGGCGAGCGTGGTTTCTGTAATGCTTGCGGCACAACTTTGTTTTGGCGAACCAAAGACCAAAGCTATTGCAATATCAACGCATTTTCATTGAATGAGCCGCCAAAGGATTTGCATTTTGATATGGAAATCTATATCGACTCCAAACCTGAATTCTATGCGTTCCAGAACTCAACCAAGAAATTAACTGAAGCAGATGTGGTTGCCTTATTTAATGGTGAATCTTCAAGCCAGAACTAAGATTTGGTTATTAAAAGCAGGATAGATATAAAAAAGAAGCTTCATTAAGAAGCTTCTTTTTAATTTACAGTATGATTATTTCGCTGCTTTTTCAGCTTCAATTGATGCGATCGCTGCATCTACACCATCAATTGAGTCAGCTGCTTTCTTGATACGTGCTAAAGCATCGACTAATACTTCATCAGCAGTTGCGTAAGAAATACGCATAAAACCACCTAAACCAAATGCATCGCCAGGAACAACCGCAACGCCAGTTTCTTCAAGTAACCACTCAGAGAATTCTGTACAAGACTTCATGCCTTTGGCACGAATCAATGGGCGGATGTTAGCGTAGGCATAGAATGCGCCATCAGCAGGTAGGCAAGAGATACCGTTGATTTCATTTAAGCCATTTACCACCAAGTCATGACGGCGTTTAAACGCTTCAATCATTGGTTGAAGAACATCCTGTGGACCATTCAATGCCGCTTCTGCCGCAACCTGTGAAATTGAAGTTGGGTTGGAAGTAGACTGAGACTGGATGTTCTTCATTGCGCCAATCAATTTTGCAGGACCTGCCGCATAACCAATACGCCAGCCTGTCATTGCATACGCTTTTGACACACCGTTAAGCACGATGGTACGGTCATATAAGTCTGGAGCAATTGTTGCGATGTTGTAGAACTCATCTTCCCAACGGATTGGTTCGTACATGTCGTCAGAAGCAATCAATACTTGCGGATGGCGACGAAGCACATCGGCCAAAGCTTCTAGCTCAGCCTTGGTGTAGATCATGCCTGTTGGATTCGATGGGCTGTTGAGTACCAACAAACGTGTATTTGGTGTGATTGCAGCTTCCAATTGTTCAGGGGTGATTTTGAAGCGTTGTTCTTCACCACATTTCACGATTACTGGTGTACCCTCAGCAATGATCACCATGTCTGGATAGCTTACCCAGAATGGTGCAGGGATGATGACTTCATCACCTTTGTTTAACAAGGCCAGTGCCAGGTTAAAGAAGCTTTGCTTGCCGCCACAAGACACCAAAATCTGGTTTGCTTGATAATCTAAATTATTGTCACGTTTTAATTTTGCAATAATTGCTTTCTTTAAGCTTGGAGTACCGTCTACCGCTGTATATTTTGTAAAGCCTTTCTTAATCGCTTCAATTGCAGCATCTTTGATGTGTTGAGGGGTATCAAAGTCTGGTTCGCCTGCACCTAAACCAATCACGTTTTTACCAGCAGCTTTAAGCTCGGCGGCCTTGTTTGTTACTGCAAGTGTAGGGGACGGTTTGATGGCATTGACACGATCAGAGAGACGTACGTCCACGGCATTATTCCTTCTTATGGGATTGAAAAATAAAAAGCAGGTTATCTTAGCTTAAATCAAGGTTATTGTGGTCAAAACTTGCCTTAATCGAATAAAAAGTTACCAAAATATAAGTTGTATGAATGCTTTGGTTTTTTACATATTTTATTTTTATAAAATTGACAAAAATCCATTACAATAGCGACTAGAAATTTAGATTTCGAGAGAATTTCAATGAGTACGCAACAACCAAAAGCCAAAAAAGCTTTGGTGAAATTACCATTCCCGATGCCATCTGCTCAAGATGATTCTGAGGACGTGGCGCATAATCAGGTTCGCCCAAAACCTGAGCAGTATGCAGACCGAACCTGGATGCCACCACGTGGAACTCGTCGTTCGATGGGGAAACGTTAGAAAAAAGCCAATCAGTGAATGATTGGCTTTTTTATTTTAATGGCGGTTTCGGTTGAGTGGATGTTGTATTTCCAGTTCGCCACGCCAAAGTTTAATAAAATCATATTCGTCAATATCGTAGAGTTCCATTAAGGCAATAATCACGCTGACAAAAATCATTGCACCTTCGGAATTACTTTGGAAATTGAAAATCTTTCCATTCAGTTTGCCTAAAATATCAGTGATTTCATGTTCACGGCCACGCCCATAGCGATCACGTGGATAAAGCTCTTCATTAAGAACAACAAGGGCAATTGCTTTTTCCGCAGCAGATAAATGGGTCTTACTTAAAGCTTCTTCAAAAGATTCATAGCCATGATTGAAGTAAAAAATCACTTCGTCATTAATAAAGGCATGTACTGTTTCAGCAGTTAAATTGGGAAATTGGGAAACCGCATCTTCTTCAATATATGGACGAAATGATTCAGGAAAAATAACATTGGAATGAATCCCCTTAAATAAGGGGGCAATTTCAGAGACTTTATAACCTGCAATACCACAACCGAGTGCCGTTAAAAAGTATTTCATCTTTGGATGGTTTTTGGCATAGATTTTAAAATCATCTACATAATGCTCAATTTGTGACAGCGGCATTTGTTGCAAATGCTCATTTAGCGTTGGAATGGCGAAAGTCTGTCCAGCCCAGCCACGTCCCACACCTTTGACTGCGGCAAAGTGTTGGGCTGCGACCCGTGCAGCACCACTGTCGTGTATGCCAGCTAAGTTACTGCCAAATACAAAAACAGTATCTTCGGGCAGTTCGGTGACAATGCTTTCATCATGGTATTGGTAAGACATATTGTTATCATTGAAATAGAGTATACATTCATGTTGCAGTTGATTAGGCTGATGGTCAAGTAAAATATATGAAATTCAATAACACAAAAGATTTTAAGAAATTGTTGATCAGATACTTTAAATTGAATGTATCTCACCCCATAAATAAAGATTAAATTTAGTGTAGGAATGAGCCTGTGAGCGAAAACCAACCTTTTGAGTTAGTCACCAACTACCAGCCAGCAGGTGATCAACCTCAGGCGATTGAGAAGCTTGTAAGTGGGATTGAACAGGGTTTTCGTAATCAGTTGCTGCTTGGGGTAACGGGTTCAGGTAAAACCTACACCATGGCCAATGTGATTGCCCAAACCCAGCGTCCCACCATTGTGATGGCGCATAACAAAACGCTTGCGGCACAGCTTTATGGTGAGTTTAAGGCTTTCTTCCCAAACAATGCGGTGGAGTATTTCGTTAGTTACTACGATTACTATCAGCCAGAAGCCTATGTACCCTCATCCGATACGTTTATTGAAAAAGATTCCGCCATCAATGACCACATTGACCAGATGCGGCTCTCTGCAACTCGGGCATTATTAGAACGTCGAGATGCCATCATTGTGGCTTCGGTTTCTGCCATTTATGGTTTGGGTGATCCAAATGCCTACATGCAGATGCTGTTGCATATTGTGCAGGGTGATCGGGTCAGCCGTGATGACATCATTCGCCGTCTGGTGGAAATGCAATATACCCGTAACGAGCTTGAGTTCCTGCGTGGTACATATCGTATCCGTGGTGAAATCATTGATATTTTCCCTGCTGAATCAGATCAGGATGCGATTCGGGTGGAATTGTTCGACGATGAGGTGGATTCAATCCGCTGGTTTGATCCGCTGACTGGAAAATTGGTACGTAAAGTGCCGCGTGTGACCATTTATCCAAAGAGCCACTATGTTACACCGAAAGACCATTTAACCCGTGCCATTGATACCATCAAGGATGAGTTAAAAGACCAACTAAAATTCTTCAAGGATCATGACAAGTTACTGGAAGCACAACGTATTGAACAGCGTACCCGTTATGATCTGGAAATGATGCAGCAGTTGGGTTATACCAATGGGATTGAAAACTACTCACGTCATTTGTCAGGTCGTACGGCAGGCGAAGCGCCACCCACCTTGTTTGATTATATTCCCGAAGATGCGTTGCTGATCATTGATGAATCGCATGTCACTGTTCCTCAGATTGGTGCGATGTATAAGGGAGACCGTTCCCGTAAAGAAAATCTGGTGAATTATGGTTTCCGTTTGCCAAGTGCCTTGGATAACCGTCCAATGCGCTTTGAGGAATGGGAACGGATTGTGCCGACCACAGTTTTTGTCAGTGCAACGCCAGCACGTTATGAATTGGAAAAATCGGAACAGATCGTCGAGCAGGTGGTACGTCCAACGGGGTTGATTGATCCTGAGATCGAGGTTCGTCCTGTGTTGACGCAGGTAGATGATGTCTTGTCTGAAATCAACATTCGTAAACAGTTGAATGAGCGTGTGCTTGTTACCACATTAACCAAACGTATGGCAGAGGATTTAACCTCATATCTGAAAGAGTATGGCATCAAGGTGGCATATTTACATTCAGATATTGATACCGTTGAACGGGTTAAGATTATCCATGAATTGCGTACAGGTGTGCATGATGTACTGGTCGGCATTAACCTGTTGCGTGAAGGTCTGGATATGCCAGAAGTGTCTTTGGTGGCAATTCTGGATGCGGACAAAGAGGGCTTTCTACGTTCTGAGCGTTCCCTGATCCAGACCATTGGACGTGCTGCCCGTAATGTGAAAGGTAAAGCAATTTTATATGCGGACCGCATCACTGACTCCATGCGTAAGGCAATGGATGAAACAGAACGCCGTCGTAATAAACAGATCGAGTTTAATGAATTACATGGGATTACCCCACGTAGTGCTGTTCGTCAGGTGATCAAGGAAATTGATACAGGTGAAGTGTTAAGTGATGATCAGGTTGATGAAAAAATTGTTGATCAACACAAGGCAATCAGTGCTGATGAACAGCATCTTTTATCTGATCCAAAACTGTTTGCGAAACACATTGGCAAGCTGGAAAAGGAAATGTTGAAAGCATCCAAGGAGCTACAGTTCGAGCAGGCTGCAAGACTCCGTGATGAGATTGTTCGTTTAAAGGCACACATGCTGCAATCTTGATTTTTAAGAGAAATCCTCAAAGGCGATACATATCGCAACAGAATTTGTTTATAAATTGGGCTATGTTACAGGACGAATGACCATTTATAACAAATTTCTGTTTTGAGGATTTCTCATGCCATTTATTAAAAGTTTCCCAAAGGCAAGTTGGCGTTTAGCAAAGATAGCAGTGGGCGGTGTAGTTTTAACGGGGTTGGCTGTAGGAACAATTGCCTATGCCCAGGCAAAACCTTTACCCACTGTTGAAAAAGTAGAACTCGATAAGTATTTGGGTGTTTGGTATGAGGTGGCCCGAAAACCAATGTTTTTTGAGCGTAAATGCGCATTTAACGTCACAGCAACCTATACGCTGAATGAAAATGGCAACATCGTGATTGACAATAAATGCGCTGATCAGGATGGTAATTTACAACAGTCCCTAGGTGAAGCCTTTGTGGTGAATGCGCCATTTAACAGTAAATTAAAAGTCAGTTTTTTACCTGAGGGTGTACGCTGGATTCCTGTCGGTCGTGGAGATTACTGGATTTTAAAACTGGATGAGGATTATCAGACGGTATTGGTGGGTGAACCACACCGTAAGTATTTATGGGTGCTTTCCCGTATTCCAAATCCGAAAAAAGAAATTATCCATGAATATTTAAATTATGCGAAATCATTGGGCTATGATATTCATGATGTGATTTACCCTGAACATCGTTAAATTAAGATATACTGATTTTGTTTAAACCATGCTTGCATGGTTTTTTTATTTTTATATAGTGGATAAATCACGTATTTTTACAGATTTTTCCAGTCGTAGAGGTTCAAAATGCTTAAAGGAATTGCTTATTCAGTTTTGGCCTCGGTAACGTTTGGTGTCTTGTATTTTTATACGCAGTTATTGGGTGCATTTGACAGTGAGCAGACCTTTGGCTGGCGAATAATCTCCACTTTGCCATTTCTGACTTTATTTATGTGGCTGAGTGGTGACTTAAGTCATATTCAGGCAATTTTTAAAAGAATTATCGCAAAGCCTGCTTTATTGCTAGTGTTAATGACTACCTCAGTACTGACCTCTGCACAGTTGTGGCTGTTTTTATGGGGACCGATGCATGGCCGTGGTTTACAGGTTTCACTTGGCTATTTCCTTTTGCCATTGGTGCTGGTGCTTGCAGGACGTTTTTTATATGGCGAGAAACTGTCTCGGTTTCAGTTTGTCGCTGTATTGTTGGCGGTCTTTGGGGTAGGGCATGAGATATGGCGTTTAGGACATATTGCTTGGGAAACAGCTCTGGTTGCGATTGGTTATACCGCTTATTTCGTGATTCGTAGAAAAATAAAAACAGATAATTTGGGCGGTTTCTGGTGGGATTTATTATTAATACTCCCTATTGCGATTTTCTTTACCCAAACTGGCAATACACCTTATTTAAAATTTCTGGAGCAGCCAAGTCTGGTTCTGGTTGTCATGGGCTTGGGTGTTTTAAGTGCGATAGGCTTGGGAAGTTATATCTTGGCCAGTCGCTATTTACCTCTTATCATTTTTGGCCTGTTGGGCTATTTGGAACCTGTGCTTTTAGCGCTGGCATCATTGATGATGGGTGAGGAAATTGGTACAGAAGAGTGGCTGACCTATATTCCAATCTGGTTGGCAGTCTTGGTTTTGGTGCTTGAAGGTGTGGTGCATGTGTATCAGCAAAGACAGCGAAAAGAGCAACTGCAACTGAACTTAAAGCATTATCCAAAACGCCTGAATGTGGATGAAAAAGAATAAAATCGTGGTTTTATCTGCCTTATAAACCAAAACGATCAGGAAAACTGTTATGAGGCTGGATTAAATCATCGCTATTATGATGATTGAAAAAGAATTTTACCTAAAATCACAAAAATAATTATAGGTATTTTATGAATTTATAGTCAATTGGGACAAAATCTTAGCTCAAATAGCAGCTTTTGATTCAATATTGATGATAATTCTATTACAATTATGGCGTTTTAAAATTCACGCCCAGTATATATAAATTAGAGGACGTCACTGTGAGCAAAGACACTATCGTTGCCCTACACGCAGAACACCAAGGTCGTTGGAAAAACCGTGAAGAAATCGCGGAACGTATGATTACTTTAATTGGTCAATTATACCGTGAGAAAAATATTGTTGTTTCTGTTTACGGCCGTTCTTTAATTAACCGTTCAGTGATTCAGATTTTAAAAACACACCGCCGTACACGTATGGTTGATGTTGAGCTTTCAGTTGTAAACACGTTCCCAATTCTCGAAGCGTTGATGAAAGTTGAAAACATCGGTTCTGCTGAAGTTGATATCGGTAAACTTGCTGTTGAATACAAAAACCAGGGTGGTGATGTAGACGCTTTTGTTGCAAATGCTGTTGCACCAATCCAGGGTAATGCGACTTCTGAACAGCCTAAAGATGTTGTTCTTTACGGTTTTGGCCGTATTGGGCGTATTCTGGCACGTTTGATCATCAGTCAATCAGGCTTGGGTCGTGGTTTAAGCCTTAAGGCAATCGTTGTGCGTAAATCATCTGATGGTGACTTGGCGAAACGTGCTTCTTTGTTGCGTCGTGACTCTATTCACGGTACTTTTGATGGTACGATCTCTGTTGATGAAGAAAATGAAGCAATCATTGCAAATGGTAACTTCATTAAAGTTATTTATGCTTCAAGCCCAAGCGAAGTGGATTACACCGCTTATGGTATTGAAAATGCGCTTCTTATCGATAACACGGGTAAATGGCGCGATGCAGAAGGTCTGAGCCAACACTTGAAATGTGCAGGTATTGCGCGTGTAGTCTTGACTGCACCAAGTAAAGGTGAGATGAAGAACGTTGTATATGGCGTAAACAACACTGATATCCTGGATGAAGACAAAATCATCTCTGCTGCAAGCTGTACAACCAACGCAATTACACCTGTACTAAAAGTGTTGGATGACAAATACAAAGTATTAAATGGTCATGTTGAAACAGTTCACTCGTTCACAAACGACCAGAACCTGATTGATAACTACCACAAGGCTGACCGTCGTGGTCGTGCTGCAACATTGAACATGGTAATCACTGAAACTGGTGCTGCAAAAGCGGTTGCCAAGGCATTACCAGGCCTTAAAGGCAAGTTGACGGGTAACTCAGTACGTGTTCCTACACCAAACGTTTCACTTGCAATCTTGAACTTAAACCTAGAGAAAGAAGTTGATCGTGAAGAAGTGAACGAATACATTCGTCAAATCTCAATCAACTCTAGTCTACAAGGTCAAATCGGTTATACCAACTCAACTGAGGTTGTATCAAGCGACTTTATCGGTTCGCGTACTGCTGGTGTGTTTGACGCACAGGCAACAATCACTTCAGGTACACGTTTAACTGCTTATGTTTGGTACGATAACGAAGTGGGTTATAGCTGTCAGGTATTGCGTATTGCTGAACAAATGTGCGGCGTAAGCTATGCAAAAATTCCTGCTCAAACAAATGCATAATTTGTTTTAGCTTTAAAAATGGAAGCCATCGGGCTTCCATTTTTTTATGGATGCTCTAAAGTATAATGAATCATTCAAACCTAGAATAAATACAAAGATGTACATCATTCCACAGCTTTATCGTACCCATAACTTATGGGGAATTTTTTTTATCAGTTTTGTATTTATCTCTTTTGTTTGGTATATCTTTCAATATATTTATTTCCAGCATACAGGAGATTTTTATTGGATCACAAGAAATAATAGTGTGACTCGTTTAGTTAAAAGTGAGTATTTTATCTTTTTATTTGCATTGGATAGTCTTGTATTTATGATGCTATTTTTATGCAAAGCTCAATATTTTGTGAAAATAGGAAGATGGTTAGGAATTATGACATTTCCTATATTTCTGTATTATTTATGGCATATAGGTGGAATGCCGCTATATTTACTTAACATTATAATTGTGAGTTTTTGTATGGCTCGTGATTGAAATTTTTATGAAATTATCTTTCTACTTCTAATAGATTTAAATAATAGAAGATCTGAGCACATTGAAATCCTGACTGTACAGAACCTATGCTGATAAAAACATTAAAATAAAAGAAAATAGTAACAAGGGAAGATGGTTGGTTAGGAATACTTCATTGTTGCAGTTCAGACGTTTATTCACGGTATTTGCCTTAATTGTGGTGGCCAACTTGTGTGGCGTATATATTGCGATGTGGGTGTTTAAGCATTTTAATATTTATATTCCATTGAAGAATCAGGATGTTGCGATTGATTTACAAGAGCCTCTACAGGTAAGGGTAAAAGTTCAGGATGCCTTAAATGTAGATGTGAATGGGCGTGTGGATGCACAAATCCCCATCAATGAGCAACTCAATGTTCCCTTAACCCAGACACTGACTCCACGTGTTTATTTTGATAATTTAGTCCCGATTAGCACGACCATTCCTGTTAAGGAAACCATTAAGGTCAACCAGAACTTGCCGATTGATACCAAGGTTCAGGTGAAGATTTTGGGTAAGGATGTCACTTTGCCCTTAAAAGGTTCGATTCCTTTACAGCTTGATGTACCGATTGATATTCAGGTTCCTCTACAGCAAAAGGTACATTTAAAGTTTGATGCGCCTGTTCGTACCGTCCTGAAAGAAAATCTAAATATTCCATTAAAAGCCCAGCTCAATGCCAATATTCCCATTCAGGGAAAGTTGAATGTACCCATTACCTCTGAACTAAACGCTTCTGTTGATGTAAAAAATACCTTACCAGTCAAGATTGCTCAGGGTGAGTTGAAGATTCCTCTGTCAACGATGTATTTAAATCGTGTAAAAACTGAACCTGTAGATGAGCCAGCAACTCCACAAGACTTGAAAATAGGTGAGTAATGGACATCACCAAATCATTTAAAAGTTTGCTGATCAGTTTTGTTATTTTAACCACATTGGTTGCGATTCTATCCTGGTTCTACATCAATATTCAGGCATCGTTGATTGTTTCTGCACAGCAGGCGGATATTCGTTTGCCACAATCACTTTCGACCAAAATTCAGGTGGGTGACCATTTGCAGGTCAAGTCAGAGGGAAAACTCAATACAACCCTCGATATTAACCGTACTCTGCAACTGCCTTTAACGGGAAAATATCTGGCAGACCTGAGTTTTGAGGTTGAAACACCCATTACCGTGGATATTAATTATGAAACCTTGTTAAAAGTGGATGAGGTGATGCCGATTGAAACCAGCACTGACCTGATTTATCAAAATAAACTATTGCCCAAGTTTCCCCTAAAACTCAATGTTCCAGTCAAGCTGGATATTCCATTTCAGTTGAAGCGGAGCTATACCGTTCCTGTAAAAATTGTATTTGATGGTCCCGTTTATTTTGCTTTTGATGAGTCGGTCAATCTACCTGTAAAGCATCAGTTTAAACCCAGTTTTTATATGAATGATGCCATCAATATGAACAATATCTCCTCGTTTAATGCCACCATGTTTAACTCGATTCAGCAAACCAAAGCCAATCTGGATATGCAAATGGATTTGCCATTAAGGAATGTGCATCCATAACGCAATGAAATAACGCTTTTTTAAAGCCAGAAACGTATTTGCTGATTTTTATATTCGAGAAATTTATTAAAATGTGGCAAAATAGTCCGCTTTTAAGATTTTAGAGGATTGGCACATGCGCTTTGTTGATGAAGCAGTCATAACCGTAGAGGCTGGCGACGGTGGCAATGGCGTAGCCAGTTTTCGCCGTGAAAAATTTGTCCCTTTTGGTGGTCCCGATGGCGGTGATGGGGGACGTGGTGGAAGTATCTATATTCAGGCCGATGATGATACTGGTACGCTGGTTGATTACCGTTATACCCGTCGATTCCGTGCGGAACGTGGTAAGAATGGCGCTGGTGCGAACTGTTCAGGTCGTGGTGGTGAGGACGTTATCCTAAAAGTACCTGTGGGTACAACCATCGTGGATACTGAATCTGGCGACATTATTGGCGACTTGGTCAAGGATGGTCAGCGTGTAAAAGTGGCACATGGCGGTGATGGCGGTTTAGGTAACACACACTTTAAATCATCGACCAACCGTTCACCACGTAAATGCACGCATGGTATCAAGGGCGAATATCGTGAAGTACGTTTAGAGTTAAAAGTGCTTGCAGATGTTGGTCTACTGGGCATGCCAAATGCAGGTAAATCCACGTTTATTCGTGCAGTCAGTGCGGCCAAGCCAAAAGTGGCAGACTATCCATTTACCACCATGGTACCTAATCTGGGTGTGGTGGATGCGGATCGTCACCGTTCATTCGTGATGGCGGATATTCCAGGGTTGATCGAAGGAGCGGCAGAGGGCGCAGGTCTAGGGATTCGCTTCCTTAAACACTTGGCGCGTACCCGTATCCTGTTGCATATTGTGGATGTCCAGCCGATTGATGGTTCTGACCCTGCACACAATGCCAGAGCAATTCTAGGCGAGTTGAAAAAATTCTCTCCAACCTTGGCAAAACTTCCACTGGTTCTAGTGTTGAACAAGCTTGACCAGATTGCTGAAGAGTCAAGGGATGAATGGTGCCAGCACATTCTGGATGAATTGCAGTGGACAGGTCCAGTATTCAAGACATCTGGCCTTATGTCAGAAGGCACCAAAGAAGTTGTGTATTACCTTATGGATCAAATTGAGCAACAGCGTGAACGTGAAGTTGAAGATCCTGAGTATGCAGCAGAAGTTAAAGCATTCCGTGAGCAGCTTGAGGCTGAAACACGTGAACAAACCATCGCGGCAAAAGAAGCTTATCGTGCCATGCGTAAGGCCCAGCGTGAAGCGGGTCTGGAAGACGATGAAGATGATTTTGAGGATGATGAGGATGAAGGCGGCGTAGAAAGCATTTACGTACGCGACTAGTGAACCGAGGAAAAAATGATAGAAGTGGTCGATGGGCAACGTCAGCTCAATGCGTGTAAACGAATCGTTGTTAAAATCGGATCATCTTTACTCACTGCAAATGGGCAAGGTCTAGATTTAAATGCAATTTCGCACTGGGCGAAACAGATTGCAGATCTACACAATGCTGGACATGAAATCATACTCGTGTCCTCAGGTGCAGTGGCTGAAGGGATGGTGCGCATGAAGCTTGCGACTCGACCCACCGATCTACCCAGTTTGCAGGCCTGTGCCGCCATTGGTCAAATGGGCTTGATTCATACATGGTCAAGCGTACTGGATCAGCATGGTATTCAAACCGCACAGGTTCTACTCACGCATGATGATCTCGCTGATCGCCGCCGTTACCTCAATTCCTGTGATGCCTTGCAAAACCTGATTGACTGGCGCGTGATTCCTGTCATCAATGAAAATGACACGGTTTCAACTGATGAAATCCGTTTTGGTGACAATGATACCCTGGCTGCAATGGTGGCGGGACAGGTTCAGGCGGAACTATTGATTATCCTAACGGATCAGCAGGGCATGTTCGACTCTGACCCTCGCAGCAACCCAAATGCCAAACTGTTCTCTGCGGTTCGGGCACTGGATGATAGTCTGTTTGAAATGGCAGGCGGTGGCGGTGTGCTGGGTCGTGGTGGTATGGTGACCAAGGTGCGTGCCGCACGTCTTGCTGCAAGATCAGGTTGTCCAACCCTGATTGCCAGTGGTGAAAGTGAAAATGTGCTTGCTCGCCTGATGGCGGGCGAGATGCTGGGAACATTGTTTACCACAGACAATGACCGTGTTACGGCGCATCAGCAATGGTTGGCGGCGCATTTACAAACAGCAGGTCGTTTAGTGATTGATGATGGTGCGGTTGAAGCGATTAAACTTAAGCATCGTAGTTTGTTGCCAGTGGGCGTGAAAGCGATTGAAGGTCATTTTGATCGTGGTGACGTGGTTGAGTGTGTTGATAAACATGGTGGTCGTATTGCAGTGGGACGTGTGAATTTTAGCTCCCGTTCAGCCGAAATGATCAAGGGTTTATCTTCCGAAAAAGTCTATCAGGTTCTGGGTGAGGCGCGTTCTTTGGAAATGATTCACCGTGACCATATGGCGATTTACTAATTTAATGTATATAAAACAGCTCGCTTAAGGCGAGCTTTTTTATATCTGTTTTACATTTTGCCAAAGCATCACTTCTTTTTGCTTTAATTCAGGCAAGGGATTTTCTGTCCCCATCATATAGGCAAAATCGGCGAGTGAGAGCATATCCAAATCTTCCTCACTGTTTCCGTAAGCATAGACAAACCCATAATCAGCCAGATTATATTTTTGCAAAATACGGAGTTTCTTTTGCTCACAGCTACAGTCTTCGGAACTGTAATGACCTGTAAGCAGGCCATTCTTAATTTCTGTTGCTGTACAGATTAATTCAATATTCAGAAATTTACAGATTGGCACAAGATAAAGATCAACCGAAGCCGAAACCAGCACAATGTGATCACCCTGTTGTTGGTGCAGGCGAAGTTGTTGCAATAGGTTCTGATCTAAATTTTGAATAAGTTGTTGTGCATATTCCTGTGCCAGATTTTGTACAAAATCTGCTGCAATGCCCTTAAACATGCTTTGAAACAAGCGAGGTCGCATCGCATGGGCAGGGTATAGCTTTAAATAATAGGCTTGAATCCACGGTAGGATTTTCAAACCTTTTTTTACGATATGTCGTTTTGAAAGCGTATAAAAAATAAATCCAGTAAAACTGTCCTTGGGATAAAGTGTCCCATCAAAATCAAATAAGGCAAGATTTAAAGTTTTATGTGTTTCGCTCTTTGCATGCATGTTTCATATCGTCCATTTACACGGCTTGCGAACCAATTGGTGTTGTAGTCACGACTGAGTTTGGGACCTGAAATCACCACCTGCGGCATGACTGCATAAACTGGTTCTTTATGAGTTTTGTTCTGGTAAAGCTTTTGTACCGCTAAATAGGTTTGGGTATCCTCAAATTTTTTCTCTTTTTCTTTTTTTAAGTCAGTACGAATCTGGCGTGGTGTCACCAGAATGTTATTTTGTGCAAAAATTGCAATAAGCTCTTTCTCTGTCTGGCTTTGGGTTGCCCTGATATCACCATTCTTGGTATAGAGCAGCAAGTCGCCATCCAGACTGATTTCAGTTTTGGTCATTGCATTCAGCATACTCTGAAAAGCCGCATTTCGACTGGAATACATGCCTGAGTTATAGTCTGCGAAACGATAGATAGCCTTGTCATAATCGGCAGGGTATTCCATTAAACGGTGAATACCATAATATAGACCGCCGTATTGGGTATAAAGATCATTGCGTAGTTCAGCGATATTGCCGCTTTGGCGTTTATGTTCTTTGGCATAGTTGATATGAACCTGCATGGAACCCAATGTGGTAATTGGATTCATCTTTTCACCAATATCCTGACCCACCAGTTTTGCAGCACCTGTTAATGCACTGACATGGTAATGTTTGGACATATAGTCAAAAATTTCACGATAGAGTAAATCCAGCTCGCGTTCGGTTTTGACCTTACGCATTTGGCTCATGTAATTGTTTTCTGGTGAGGGCTGGTTTTTCAGCACATCTTCAAAATACTCCGCCACTGTTCCACCAATGGTTTCACCCAGTTTGGCCTCAAACTTTTCCTTTAAACGGCTGTTAATTTCCTGTACCGCTTTTTCACCCAGTCCAGGCACGGCAGGGTCGGCAACAAAGTTCGATTCCTGATCAACCACAGCGACCACACTACACACATTCTGCTTGGTTTTCGGAATACTGAGTTCCTGCATAATGTCGAAAATATCTTGTGCCCAGGACTGTCGGTCATTCACACGCGCTGGAATGACTTTCTTAATCTGCTCTGCTTCCATTTCAGGTTCTTTGCCATTCGACCACCATGCATTGTCACCGCAGGCACTGAGACTGATGCAGGCTGCAATGATGCTAAAGGTTTTAAATAAAGGACGAGCTGGGAACGATTTGTTCATAATCAGGACAACACCGCATAAAAAGATGAGTCAAATGGGCGAATGAAGTATACTATGTTGATCAGAATTTGTAAGAAAATATATGTATATTGGCTCATACCAGCTGTCAAATAATTTGATTGTTGCCCCTATGGCAGGTGGGATAGATATTTTAATAATAATTATATATAACAACTATTTAATGTTTATCGTGTGGTGCATGGTGCAAATATGGTGCAGCCACACGATATTTAATTCAATAACTTACAAATTTAGCCATGCATTGCCGCCCAATCCTTTTTAGCCTTTTCCTGTTCTGATTGCAACCATAAAACCACATCAGATAAGTTGACATAAAAAGGGGATTTTGACCCGTCGCTTTTAAATGCAGGGAAAGGTAAGTTGCATTTATTTGCCCGTTTATTTGCCTGCTCTAAAGTTAAGTGAGGCAAGTAGTCTGGTAGCAACTCTTCCAGTGAAACCACTGGCTTTTTGTACTTGAGCATCAATAAGAAACCAATATCGACTGGCTCATCAATTTTTTTTGCTGCACCCATCTTTTCACCCCTCCGCATCCGATTTTGCTTCATCAATAAACTGGATTGCTTCTTGTATGCTTATAAAGCTATCTAGCTTTTCACCACAGTTTTCATCGTTATAAACTGTATAAGCGAAAGTACTGCTTTCATCCATTTCGATATATAAGCCTTTGTACAAAACGCCAGTTGTATACTGTGAAACAAAGAGCTTTACATCAAAATATGCCATATCATAATCACTCATGATTTTCGCCCCTTGCTGCTTCAAAAACTTGCTCATTCTCTAAAATTATTGCCTCACACTCGCCTCTAGTTCCTACAAAAAAACGTGATCTAGACCTATCGATTGGGTTGCCATAATCCGCAGCCCAAGTACCATAAAGTTTCTCTGTTTTAATATTGGCTTGAATATGTTTGTTTATCTCCATGATATCGCCAAGATCAATACAATCACCCAAATTATCAAGATTATCGAGAGAATTGCAGAAATTCTCAGGTTCATTTGAGTCTTGCCAAAAGCAAGAAATTTGATCTTTCGGCACCACCATACACCCATTGAGCTTTGCTTCTGCGCATAGGGCAGAGGCTTGCCATACCTGCCATGCAACATTCATATCCCAAGACATATAACCACCACGATTGTTAAGGCACTGGCGTCTATCTATAAGGTTTTTGTATTTTTCAGCCATGCATGCTTCAAACGCTTCTCTTTCTTTTTGCAAATCCATCACGCCACCCCACTTACACGTTTAGGGCGTGCAAAAATTGCATATGCATCATCTTCGCTAAAGCCAATATCAATCAAGAAAAATCCATGAGGGGCAATTGGATCCCATTTAGAGATATCACAATCATCCATCATTGATTCCCAATCATCACTTGATACGCTAGATTCCATCCATAAAGTGACCGTTTCTACGTTGAAATGGTTTTTTAATTCGCACCATTCCTTATCTGAAATAAATTCTGCATCACCATCCAAACTGTTTAAATAATTTAAAAATTCAGGGTGAATCCAAGAGCCTGTCTCATCTCTTTTAATTTCCACAGGTGTTAATTGTTTAATATCCATCACGCCACCTCAATCTTTGCCAAGAAGCTATCAACCGTTTCATTCTCAAAAGATATAAAGCTATCTTCCAGAGTTGTTCCAAAAAATACATTCACGCCTTTGGATACACTCACATAATCATCAAAAGGCAGATCGTCACCTTGAGTTGGGATTCGCTCCCTTACAAAACGCTCAGTCACAGCGCAAATCAAATCAACATTCACAACTATGTTTTCAACTTTTATAAATCTAGCCATCACGCCACCTTCAAACTTTCTAAAAATTCTTTGCCACCGTTTAGATACTGCTTTAAGAAAATCTCGTATCGTTGCTTCATCGGCTTGTTCATTCGACCTGTGTAGTCCATTTCCAAGCGTTGTTTTGCATTGAAATACTGCACTGATATTTGTGTTCGCTTACCTTTAAATCCACCTTTAATCAGCCAATTTCAAAGCATGCGAGGATGTTTTTGCTCATGCTGCGACCCTCGCTTTGATACGCTCTTGATAAAGCTTTTCGTAATAAGCTTGAGCATGAGGAATCTTGTCTTTGATCTTCTGAATCATTGATTCATCACGCTCGATAACTACAGTCGTTTTGCGCTCTCGAATATCAATTGCTTCGACAAGATGAACCAACTGATCTATGTCATCCCAATCTTTTAAAAGCTCTGGTGGGCAAGGGAATAGCCAAAAATCAATGTTCGCCATCTCACAGTCATACAGCCACATATACGCTTGCATCTGCACGTCATAGCCTGCCTTTTTGACTTTCTCCATCGCTTCATCTTGGAAAAATGGATGTGTGCCAATATCCCAAGTGACCTTTGTGTCGATAATGAGTTTTCGCTCAAGATCAAGCACATCACACTCACCAGTGATTAACTCATTTTCAACACGTCCTACGTGTTTTTGGTAGTTGCGAAAGCGCATCTTGCCTGACATTTCAATCGCCAAATCTTCAAGCAAGTTACCTTTTTGCGTGTACTGGTTGCCAGTGAATGAGCGAAAGCCGTATAAGTCCTCTTTCACGATGTCACGGATAGCTGATTTTGCTGTGTCGCTGATGACAGCCGCTTTAGAGCGACCATCACCAATAAGTTTGTGTAGGGATGAACAGCGAAATAGTTTCATGACTCACCCCTTGTAAACACTAAAACGTAAAGATTCTTTGCAGTTTTCCGCTTGATCTTTTAAAGCATCAAAAATCTTTTGAGCCGTTTCAACATCACCACACACAATATTGAACGGAATATCAAAACAGTGCCATTTTCCTTTCTGAATATTGCTTGCTGTGGCTTGATGATTCTCCTGCATGAAGCTCACAATATCTTCTGGAAACTCAATACCAAGTCTTGCTTGAATCTCTGAAACACTTAAATTTCCAAGACTAATTTCCATCACTGAGCCTCCACCGCAACACGCTGAGCATCTGTCAAAGCGTACCCATCTAAGATATAAGCCTTATCAATTGCATTAGCGTTTAACTGCTCTAGTGCTGCATTAAACTCATCGTCATTCAGTGTTGGTTTTGGTGCTTCCAAGTCTGCAATTGATTCTTGATGGTCGATGTATTCAAACTCGTCTTTATCCACATCACGAATGATTGCCTGGTCTGCCATTTGTGCTTTTTGCATATCAATCGAAAGTGGCGCTTGTTTTGATAAAAGAAGTTTTAAAACAGTCTTTATTGCCATCAAATCAAAGTTTTCATGCCAAACACTTGATCCTTTCTTACCTTCATTAATTTGTCCTTGAGCGTATTTGAATGACTGGCTGTACTTGCCTGCATGTTTCAACACATCTGCTTTACTCATATAAAGTTCAGCTGTAAAACCATTTAGCAGTTTAAAGAATGCAACGTAGCCAATTGCTTCACCTTTGTTTTCAACTGTCCAGTCAAACTCATAGCCAAGTAGAGGATTAGCTGAAACTAATTGACCCTCATAAACAGGAGTAGCAGCAATACGTGAAAACTGTCCTGAACGCTGAGCTAATTGAATAAAGCCCTTGTAGCCCATTTGAAATTGAGCTTCATTACTTTCCTTCCACTGGTTTCCTTCTTTCCATTTGCGCTTGTAAGGCACAATGTATGCAAAACCTAAATTGCTATTGATTGGTAAATCCAAAGTCGCAGCCATCATTGCAGCATTTACAACAGTTGCAGGTACGGCATTTTTCAAGTGAGGTTGATTAGCAACTTGCATCACTGATGCCAAAAAGCCTTGCGCTTTCTTCCCTAAGATTTCTTCAAACTTTTGACGAATCTTTGAATCACTAACATATGCCTTGATTGACTTAAGATTATGTTCAGCAATTTGATTTTCTGATTTTACTGGTGCATTCATCTCTATTCTCCGAGCAAATATCTGCACAATTTTCTTACTTTTTGAATAAATTGCGCAGATTTGTTCTCATTAGTCTGCTATATTTAAAAGCTGTTCTGTTTTTTGTGCTTCAATCGCATTCACTTTTTCCATCCAGTAGCGATATTCTTCACGATTGATTTGATCGAATTGGTATGCGTACTCAACCGCACCCTCCAAAAGATCAGGGTGTTTGATTGAGATATGGGTAAAGAAGTCTTTAGGAGTCATCCCTTAATCCCCCTAAATGCTGCTACAACTTGTTTGACCTTTTCTTCTGAATCCCATGCTCCGAATTGATGTTCATTTTCATCTTCATCGAAATAAAATTCTGTATAGCCGCACGGGATAATAGGAGCCAATCTATACGCCTTTTCACCCTCTTTCGGCTCAAAAGGCGCTGGAATCTCTAGCTCAAGCTTTATGGTGCGGGGTTTTATGCGGAACTTCCAAGTTGTATCTTTATTCAAAAACACACCAAGGTTGTACTGATCCCAAAAATGGTCAGTGATCGTTGTCCATCGGTCTTTAACTGGGTCTTTAGCACATGAGTATTGAACTGTGCATGTGTGAACCATGGCTAACGCATCAGCCCCACTGATTAAGCCTTGTTCTTCCGATTTATTGATTGGTTTTAGGTTATTTACATCTACCTGTTTTTCAATCCACTCTGACCCATCAAAGAAGAAAACAGCATCATTTTCAGCTACGAAATATTCACTTCCGCTTCTTCCAACATGCGTCGCATCACTCACATCATTACGATGCAAAATGACTAGGTCTTGCAATTCAGCAATACATAGTTCTTTGTGATGATGAGTTACATCATAACGATCTAGGCATAGGTCGCCATCTTCAAAACATGAATACCAGCAGCTACATGTCCATTCCATTTGAGTTTGACACTTTGTGTCAGCCCAGACATAACCGAGGGCAAAAAAGTATTCCTGAGCTTCTTTGCTTTCCGATTCGTTGTTCACTTTGATTTTGTAGTTATTCATCTCAAACTCCCATCACAGCAGGGCAGATAAATCTATATAAAACAATCAGAAATGCCACAAATAAAACCATTACAAAAAACATAAAAACAGTGAAGTCGTTATGTGGGTTCATAGGGTTTCTCCCTTTGGTGGAGCAGGGAGTGGCATCCAGTGGGTGACTTCTTCATCAATAAAATAAGATAGGTATTCATCGGTTACTGGAGAGACATTTGCATACCACCCCTCAGGAAGAAACCAATCGTCCTTTTCTTCGCAGTAATCACCAAACTCACCATCAGCGCCATCTGTTTCAGTAAACTTTGGCACATATCGCGCAACAATTTGATTTGCATAATTCGAAGTCGTCTTTACCAAAACAAATTTATATGAATGTTTAGGCAGTTGGTCTTCAACACTAATCCAGTTCATTCTTCTTCTCCGAAGCGCTTAAATGCGCTCTCTTAGTTCTTGTTCAATTAAGTCCTTGATCTCTACGACATCAGGATGACCAATGTAGGCTTGGATTTCTCCATCCTCATCAAAGACGTGAATGTCTTTGATTTCTTTTACTTCAACATCACGCCAGTTGTGGCCTACACCGTTGCCGTCATTGAAGTAATCAGCATCGAATTGAACTTCAATTGCATATTCTTCGTTTGCAGTTAAAAGGATTGCTTGTTCTTTTTTAATGTTGATTTCATCAACAACAAAAGGAGCCATTACATAGACTGGTTCAGTCGGTTGCTTTGGCAATGATGCATAAACCGTTAATGCTGCACTTACCACACCCGCACCGATTGCCGATTTGACCAAATTGGTTTTTATGTTCATACTATTTTCCTCTTTGAGAGAAACCGCCTAGACTTCCAAACCTTGGGCGGTTTTTGTTTAAAGTTTGTGTAAAACATATTAAACAAAATGTTGAATATTGGTCAACTATTTTTTACACATTTTGTGTAAAATATTTTCAGTAGATGTAAAAAAACCGCCACTTAGGCGGTTTTGTTTAACTTCTATTTTAGTCGTATTTGGCTTCTTTAACTTCTAAGTGCGGGTAGTCATGTACATGTCTACTTGGTGGAACAATATCTGTAATAGCCACAATTGAGTCGACTTCATCCATTTCAAAAGTAGTTCTTTTTTCGCCATTGACCGCCAATAGATGAAGTATATCTCCAACAACACCAATAAACTCCTTGATCGTGCGTCTACCATCTTTTAATTGAACTTCCACAAATTCTGTGGGTGTTGGTATTGCATCAGGGTCACAGACTACATACCAGCCAGACCTAATGGCAGGGTACATTGAATCTCCTGTTCCTTTTACTGCATAAGCATTTGGCCCAGCAGTTAGAGATGGAACATAGCCATCACCACCATTTCCTCCATAACCCATTTCTGTGTAATAACCGTCATAGCCCATTTTTGAATAAGATTTTACTGGCACCCATCCGCCTATTTTTAGAACATTTTTTATTTTAGGTTCAAATATTTTGTCACTTGTTGGGTTTCCCTCTCCCTTTAGTACCCACTTCATTTCAAGACCAAGCTTCTCAAAGACAGTTAAAGCCCCTTGTTTTGATATTCCTCTATTTTCCCAATTATTGATTACCTGAGGAGATTCATTAATTGCATTTGCAAGGTCACCCTGTTTGAAATCCAAAAGATCATAGATTCTCTGAATTGTAGGGTGAATTTCTTTCTCTTTGGACTCAACTTTAGTCATTTCAAACAACACCAAATACTTATGAGTTAATTTTCTCAAAAATTACACAAAATGTGTTAAACAGAATGTTTGACATGTTTAAACAAAACGTTTAAATTTAATTAAACAAATCAACTAGAGTGTTTAGCATGAACCAATCAGACGATCGAAAAATCATTGAGCGTCTTGGTGGTGCCACAAAAGTAGCTGAACTATTGGGCTTTAAGGTTCAACGCGTTCAAAACTGGATGGATAGGGGAATACCACCAAAGATGAAACTCGAATACCCACACTTATTTTTAAACCCAAACATTCAAAGCAGAAAAACAACTGCTGCTTAGGAACAACCATGAGCAAAGTATTAAACGATTTACCTGCAAGCGCGAGAAATAGCATCTCAAGGGTTTTGAAAGTCCTTGCTGCTCGCAATAACTCCCAGATTGCAGATCAGTTGGGACTTGATCCTAGCTCATTCTCAAGAATGAAAAACGACAAGAAATCCAATGGCTTGAGTGATATTGAAAACGTTTGCGCCATGTTGGACTCGCTTGGACTAAAAATTGTACCGAAGCATTACCGCTTAATTCATGAAGAAAAATTATCAGCTTTGCTGGTGATGTCTAAAGCATGGATGCGTCGCTTGGGTTCAGTAGATGACTTGTTCCAGGACGATATTGATGATCATCGCATTGATATTGAACTTGGATATTCAGAAAAAGAAAAAGCCTGATCTCTTACATCAGGCTTCGGTATTCAATGAGGTGAATATGAACCATCAAATATTAGCAGAACAACCAGATATTAGGCAAGTTGAGTTGCTGCAAACAGAAGTCGCTCGTTTGAATCACAAGTGTGAGCGACAAGCTGCTGAGATTGTAGCGATGCAGGTAGAGATTGATTTGCTCAAGTCTGCAAAGGAAACGGAGCGGGCGATTGAGGAGGAGATTGATGCAGTGGTTTGTTTGCGTGAGGGGGTGGAGTATGAAAAATAAAATCACCGCCTTTCACCCAAATATGGCTAGAGATAACACCATGCTTCAGGAGTTCGTGGGAAAACGCCTGTTTGATCGCCACAAAAACAAGTTTAAACCTGAATTTAAGTACGCATTATGGCTGGCTAGTAATAAACAGTGTGCGTATTGCGGGAAGAAACTTCAAAACTCGGTGGAGTCAAGGGTTGATCATTTTGAGCCAAAAAGCCGTTTTGATAACGAGCATATAAACAATTATGTCTGCGCTTGTGTCTTATGCAACACAATTAAAGGGAATGCCGATATTGAGGAATTTAGATTTAGATTCGCATTTTACAACTCTGACTTTAGGGGAGTTGTTAGCCCATCACAGGCAATCAGTCTAATAAATATGGGTATTGAGTTTCCTGTTGAAACAGAACTTTTCCATTTTGAAAAGTTCATTATTACAGGAGCAAATCATGAATAAATTTAACTTTGTTAAAGCCATTCGTATGATGCGTATGCCTGCCACAACTAAACTGGTTGCTATGACTCTAGCCACCTATGCGGACTATAAAACTGGCGAGTGTTATCCCACTGTAGAGACGCTTATGGAAGACACAGGACTTTCCAATCGTGCAGTCTGCCAGCATATTCGACATATCGAAAGTTTGGGCATTTTAGCAGTTGATCGCTCAAATGGTCGTCGCTCTTACTATAAATTCATTGCTGAAAATTTAACCAAAGCAGTGACGGAGAGTCACCAGTTACTTAGCATCACCAGTGACTTTGACGACATACAACCAGTGACTTTCACGACAGAACCAGTGACTTTCGTGCAAAAAGCAGTGACGGAGAGTCACACTAACTACCATAAACAACCAATAGAACTACCAAAGGAACAACCAGATATATCTGCGCAGGAAAAAACAGAACCAAAACCTAAAAAACCAAAAAGCACAATGACGACTTTACCAGCTGATTTCAAAGTCAGTGATCAAGTCAAAGCATGGGCAAGTGAGAAAGGTTTTGATCGTCTTGATGAACATCTTGAAAACTTTGTTGGGTACGCAACGGCCAATGCAAAAAAATATGCTGATTGGGATCAGGCGTTCATGAATGCGATTCGTGGCAACTGGGCAAAGTTAAGACCTGTTCAGCAGTCACATGGATACCAAACATCTCAACAACAAACCGCCTCTGAACAAGCGAAGTGGAATGATTTCTTGAATGGTGGCAACCAGTTCAGGGATGTTACTCCAAAAAAGACAAATTGGATTGAGGGGGTGGGTCATGCGTGAGTTCACCCAGGATGATGCTATTCGTTTGATTGCAAAAATGCGCTCGTTCTACGGTAAGAAATTTGCAGACCAATGGTCAGGTGTTGACCCAAAAGACATTGCTGAATCAATGGTCGAGTGCTTTCAGGGCTTAACAGCAGATGATTTTAAACGCGGTGTAACCAAGATGATGAAATCTAGCTTTTGTCCGACAATTCCTGAATTTAGGGCTTGGTGTGAACCTAAAGCTGATGCTTGGCTTGATGCTCATGAAGCATGGGCTATTGCAAGAGATTCAATTGAGTTCGGTACAGGACGTGAATTGACTGTGGTCTGGACTGAGCAATCGGCTAAAGCGTTTGAACGTTGTGCTGATCTAGTTGCCACTGGCGATAAATACCAATTAGCCGAGGCTAAGAAAATCTTTGTTTCGATCTATGAGCGTCTTGTAACAGAAGCAAAAGACCAGGGCTTAAAGCCAGTCTACAACGTCAGTTTGGGTGTTGATCCAGACCAACGTATCAGCGCAATCAAACAAGCGGAGGTGGCAGGGTTCTTAACTGGCCCAGAAACTCAGCTACAGCTTGAGCATAAGCAAACTAAAGCGGAAATCAAAGCTGAAACCGAGCGTTATCAAACCACAGCGCAAAAGGCTATTGCAGAGTTACGCGAAAAACTAAAGCTCAAAGCACCAGTGAACAAAATGTCAGATGAAATCAAAGAGGTTCAGGCATGGGAATTAAAGCCCGATTCTGAATATTGGCCTGATCCTTTTGACCAACGTCAAGAATATATCGAAATGCACAAGGCAGATAATAAAAAAGTGCCGATGGCAGTGGGAGGTGGGGTGTGAACGAATCAATGACTCCAAGTATGTACATCAAGCAAGACTACAGTGCTGATATTGAAGCTTGGTTGGCACAGGGTAATCAGATCAATGTAATCAACAACGGTGCTAGCACTTACAACAAAACGTTCAATAACAAGCCTAAAAATGCTCAGTCAGCGATGAGTGAAGTGATGGCTAAGTCTGTAGCAGTGCAGCGAGAAAAGATTAGAGCGCGTCAAGAAGAAGATAAGGCGCACAAAGAGGATGTTTTGGCAATGGGCAAATGGCTTGATCAGAAGAAAGGTCGAGCAAAGCAACTTTCGAAACTAATGGGGCATGCACATGGCTATATCTCTCAGGTAAAGATGTTCACGCGCTCGTGTTCTAAAGAAAAGATGGAAGTGATTAAACAGAAAATGAAAGAGATAGAGCGTTTAGAGAACGTTACTAAGCATGACATGGAGCAAAGCCAATGAATGCGATCCAATTCATAAAAGACCACGGTGTTGAAAAGGCGAGGGAAGTTGTTGAGGGTGCGCCTGAGAATTCAGTTTATTACCGAGATATGGATAGTGTTTGTTCACCAAACGAAGTTCTGTATTACGCATGGTTTGGCGGTGCGCTTTTAGTCAAAGATGAAGAGAAAGGCTGGACTAAATCTATTTATCACACTGGTGAAGAATACATATTGGATCAGTTGGAGAAGATTGATGACCTCAAGCGCCTTGTTGAGAGCGTGGAACTAATCAAAAAGCATGGAGGGTTGTTTTCAGTTAAATTCGGTTGGTACGGTGAAAATGGCGAATATGGATTAACTGATTTGGAAGATTTGGAGCAAGCCATCACTGACTACGAATCCATTTATTCTGGAGCAGATCAATGAACATAGATAATTTGTTAGATGCCATGTCTGCTTTGTGTCCAGAAAATATTCCAGAGATTGAATCTTTGCCTGTGGTAGACCTAAAAGTTGGCGATGAGTGTGTGCTTGTATGGTCTAAAGACAAAGAAGTATGGAAAGTAAAAGCGTTTTGTTCAGATGGTGATGTAGACATTGTTGACGAGAAATACAAAGCACATATGAGTGTGCCATCACATGAGTTGAGATTGGCTAAGTTTGTTGGAGGTGAGCATGTTTAAGGTCGGGGATAAGGTTGTTGTAAATCAAGAATGGCGACCAGAAATGAAAGGGTTATACGAAATTGAAAGCATTGTTGGCACTTCAATTGAGGTCAGTCCATTTTTACCACAGTTGCCAAAATCTCATCAAAGAATGTTGGGTTTTTGCATTAGCTCTACACATATTCGCTCTGCAACAGAAGAAGAGTTCGCAGCAGGTCACCGCATAGACAACGACATGGGTGACGACTCACACATTGAGAATCATATTAGTCCGAATTGCAAAAAATACGATGAGAGGGTGAAGTGATGAGAGTTCAACTAAGTGAAAAGTCGAAAGCTGAATTTATTGAGCTTATTACTAAGGATTCAATTACTTGTTGGTTTGAAGGTGATGAATTTGTTATGCCAAGTGGGCAGGGTAAAACTGCAAAAGGAATTGTTTTAGCTAAGTTGTTAGTTTGGCAGCACCGTCAGAACGAGGTGGATGAATTAAAGCTTCAAGTCGCTGAAATGAAGTCGAGACTGAATGATGCGTACACAGATGGGCAAAGCGCAATGTATGCAGCTAGACAAACAAAAGTGGATGAGCTGCAAAAGCGGGTGGATGCGGTCAAGGGACTAATTGAAGATTTAAATAAGTGCTATCAACAAGATCATCAGAATAAATTTGAATATTGGCGTGGGTTTGCAGACAGCGCAGGAATTTTGGGAAAAAGATTAGAGCAAGCGCTCAAGGGTGGTTCAAATGATTAATTTAAATGGTGGTGAATTAGATACGTTGTACCAGTTGGCTCTCAATGGACCACTTGAGAGTGGTGATATGCCTAGTAAGTCAGGGTTCATTGAGTTGTGCAACAAAGGATTCGCGACACGTGATTTAAATACATGGCTTGGACATATCACACCTGAAGGCATGGCTTACTTCAAAGAATATGAATGGGCAAAAGGAAAAGGTGAACAAATCCTCTTGCTCAAACAATTCCATTCTATTGGAGGTGTTCAATGACCACATTCAAAGAAGCCCAAAGAATCAGATCAAAACCTTGTGAGCGCGTTTAGAACGCGCTCACAAGGTGCTTACAGAAGATCAAGAGCAAATCACCCTTATGTCATGGGCGCATCATGTGAAGTTTGGAAATGGTCGCCTTTCTGATTATCTGTTTCACATCCCTAATGGCGGTTCACGAAACATCATTGAAGCGTCAAAACTCAAAAAGATGGGAGTTAAGGCGGGAGTTCCAGATTTACAGTTGATCGTTCCTAATGGTTTGATTCATGGCTTATGGATTGAGCTCAAATCAAAGGCAGGCAAGTTACAGCCAAGCCAAAGATTGATGATTCAGCGTTTAGAAGAACAAGGATATATGTGCAAAGTCTGTTTTGGTGCAGATGAAGCGATAAATGAAATTAAAAAGTATTTGTGTTTGAACGGTTGAGAGGTGGGTGATGTTGGTAAAGGTTTGGGATAAAGAGATCAAAGGCAATCTTTACACAGTTGGAGATATTCACGGCTGTTACAACTTGCTCATGACTCGACTTAACGAAATTGGATTTGATTTTGATAATGACTTGTTGGTTGCTGTTGGTGACTTGGTAGATCGTGGAACTCAAAACCAAGAGTGCGTAAATCTAATTGATCAACCTTGGTTTACTTCTGTTAAGGGCAATCATGAAGATCTAACAATTATGGGGCTTGTCAATCCGTCTTATTACCAGTGCCACATTCAAAATGGTGGTGAATGGTTTTATGAGCTTGAATACACAACTCAACAGGACATTGTTAAAAAGCTTAAATCTCTCCCAATTGCATTAGAGGTTAGTCACAACGGTAAAAAGTTTGGTTTTGTTCATGGGCACATTGAGCAAAATGATTGGAATGATTTTAAGGCTGAGCTTAATAACTTTGACCAAGCTCAATACATCATTAATCGCAAACGCTTCCCCACTGAAATAGCAATGTGGGGACGTGAACGCCTTGATTTAGATAATAAGCAATACACTCATGTCACTGGTGTTGATGCCGTGATTATGGGCCATACAGTGACACAAAAGCCATGTAAGCGAGACAACTGTTACTACATCGACACAGGTGCTGTTCACTGGGGAACTTTAACAATACTAAATTTAGAAAACATTTAAGGTGACGGTATGAATGCAGCGGTAAACCACATTATGCAGAATGTAGACTGGACTCGTTTTAGTCTTGAAGAGTGGCTTTATCAGTTTGGTGCTTGGATGCATTCAAGCTCTGGGCCTTGTGGTAAGAGCATAAACCCGATTGCGGTTGCTATGGATCAGGCGGTAAAGAAGCGTAAGCAACAAGTTAAGGGTAAAGAACAGATTATTGCTGATTGGATGGTAAGTGATGAAGTCACAACGGTTAAGCGCAAATGTATTACTTGCGAAATCACAGACAATGAAGCAAGAGCAGTGCAGCGATTGATTTTAGATATGCAAGGGAAGTCGCATGTGCTTGATGAGTGGCTCGATGCGGTTATTGATCGTTATTTTTATGGCAGTCCAATCTCTGCATTGGTTAATGAATCAAGAACTCTGATGGATGCTAAGTTTGATATTAAGTGTGGCTTAGCCGCAATTCATTCAAAATATCCGTTTATTGATTTTAAATCAAAATCTTCACAGTGATTATTGACATGACGTCATCAATGTTGTAGATTCATGTTAGAGTGGCGTAAGTTGTATGTTGGTCACTTAAATTGTTTAGCATTTCCAAAAGTTCCTAAAATTCTGTGCCCTGTCAGGCGGATTTAAATTAAAGAGCTTCAACATTTGCATAGCAGTTTTAAGACATCGGTGTAAGTAACTGGTAATTACTCACACCACAAAAAGGGTTAAGAATTGGCGTTCTTAGCTCTTTTTTTATTGCCTGTAAAAAGACAATCTATCCTACTGGAGTGCCGACCAGTGGAACATGCCTTCGAGTAAAACTGCTTTGTGCAGCCTAAACTAGGGAGTGGCGTCCCGACCTAAAGAGGATTGAAAGCAAGTAAAGCAGACCGTGCATGTTAGGTATGTGTGATTGTGAGTAACGGTAGATCAGTTGCCGAGCTGATCAATATCGTAATCTAAGGCAAGGGTGTGGCAGTTTGCCATGCCCTTTTTAATTTAGAGAAGTGTGCAACAGTGATTTGACCTCTTGGCACAGGAGTGCACTCAAAGTTGATGAGATGCTCACTTCATCTAAGTTAATAACAAGAAAGGGCCGCTATGGACGAAGAAGAACTCAAGCAAATTGAAGAAGAATGCGAAAGATTTAAGAATATCGTCAAAACAGTATTTTACCTGGTTCCAATTTTAATTATGGCTTATCTGGTTTGGTGTAATTGGTGAAGTATGGACACAATCGAAGCGAAGAAGAATCTTGAAATCTACAAGAGGAATGTAGAACTGCTAGAGAATTACAATCACTTATTTAGCAGTTATTCATTCAAAACTGAGTGTGAACGACAATTAAAGTCGCTTAAAGAAAGAATCCAGGTGATTGAAGATGCGTTCGCAAAAGAGGCTAAACGAAATAAGAAAGCTGCCGTGTGTGGTATGTGGTAGATCGCCAGTAGATGCTGCCCATAGTAATCAATCAAAAGATGGCAAGGGTATGGGGTTAAAAGCCTGTGACTCTAAAACAATTCCACTTTGTAGAAATCATCATGTTGAATACGACCAATTTCAAAAGATGAATAGATCAGAATCGGTTGAATGGTTCGCAAAGATGCTAGAAAAGACTGAAAGGATGTTGAAAATAGATACAAATTCTGATAGTGTTTTTTAATTAAATCATGTGGTTATGGTATAATTTAACATTATAAATCATTGGTAAATTCTAATGAAAATTAGCCTAGAAATTGATGTTCCAGAATATAACTGGGTTGATGCGCCGACACTATATCGAACTCCAATTGGTGAATTCTCAGATTTATTGGAAGTGAACCAGATTAAGAATTTAATTGAATACTTACAACGCTTAGATGAGATTGAGTGGATTATCAACTCAGATCACCAGCATGTACGTCATCCATTTTGTCGTGAGTTAGTCCGTGATCAATTACGTTTCATCCCTGAGAATCTGATTTGGCATGTTGGCGAGAAGCTAAGCTACTTCTTGATGGATTTTACAAAGATGTCTGGGCAAAATTTCAAGGACTATAAGTTTAGTCATGATGTGCTTTCAAACGGAAAGAAGATTCAGTTCAAAACATTCTCAATGATGTTTGACACAGAAGAAGAAGCATTAAGGCATATTGCCAAAATATACACTTCCAAGAAAGATTTTAAGTTTGAAAGAGCTTAAGCCACCCTCGGGTGGTTTTTTATTGCTTGAAACTTGATCAATACTCATGTAAATTATAGTTTCTGATGTATATTAAGTTACTTTAAGAAACTATCAATAAACTTTGAGGATACGGCCATGAATACTCTAGCTAAATTTTAATTAAGACTTGCAGGTCAAATATAGAATTCAAAAAGGCGCTTAATAGCGTCTTTTTTATTGAGGTGGGTATGAATATTCCTGAACTTGTTGGAATGGGCTTAATTAGACAGCCACAGACACTCCAAGAATACGTGCGAAGAAAACAAATCAAAGAAGAAGCTGAAAGAGCAGCAAGTGAATCAGTAGAAAAGATAATGAGGGATTGTCAAAATGACAACAGCAGTGTTCACAATCCCAAATCACGCTGAAATAGCCAAAGTCATCAATTACCTAAACACCCATCATGCTAAAGCTGCGGTTGAGGGTAAGCCGCTTGTAGTTGAGATTAGGCCAGAAACTAAAGATAGATCAAAAGCTCAAAACCGTTTGTACTGGAAATGGCTTCATGAGATCCACAGAAAGACAGGTAATGACGAAGATCAATTACACTTTGAGTTTAAGAAGAAGTTTCTAATCAGCATATTGAAGCGTGACGACAAAGATTACGCTAACATGTGTTTGGCTATATCCGCATTAAAACAAAGCGAATCTGAGCAATTTGAAGCGATTGCAAACGGTGTTATTCGAGAGACCTCTACAACTCGAATGGATACAAAGCAATTCACTGAATATCTGAATTTAATTGAAGCGTATGCGCTAAAAGAATTTGGCTTGGTTTTGCCTGTGCCTGATGATTTGAAGTATGTGATGGAGTAAAGATATGGCGAGACTACAGCCTAAACAGGAGAAGTTTTGCCAACTTTACATTGAATTAGGCAATGCTTCGGAAGCGTACAGACAGGCGTATTCGTGCGGCAAGATGAAAGATGAAACAATCAACAATAAAGCCTATATTTTAAGAAAAAAGGGCGAGATTAGGGCGAGGATTTCAGAATTACAGGCAGAGCATAAAGAGCGTCATAATCTAACCGTGGATGACCTGATTGATGAACTGGAAGAAGCACGGCAGCTAGCTAAAGAATCTGAGAATGCGTCAGCTATGGTTTCAGCAACAATGGGTAAAGCAAAGATACTTGGTTTTGATAAACAGGTTGTAGAACTATCTGGTAAAGATGGCAAACCAATAGAGACTATAAATAAAAACATATCAACCGAGAATTATCTGGAGGCGCGGGAGAAAATCCTAAATGATTACTGATCCAGCGCGTGAACTTGCAATTCAGATCGAAGCGCAAGAAGATTTATATTTCTTCTCGCGCTATATGTTTAAAGAGCGTCGGAAATATAAATGGCTTCATAACTGGCATCATAGAGTTGTATGCGATGCTTTGATGAAAGTATTTCGTGGTGAGACTAAGCGTTTAATTATCAATATCCCGCCGCGCTACTCTAAAACTGAATTGGCTGTAATTAATTTCATGGCATGGTGTTTTGGCAAAGCGCCTGACAGTGAGTTTATTCATGTCAGCTACTCAGCCACACTTGCAGCAAACAATGCATTTCAGACACGTAACTTGGTGCAAGAAGAAGCATACAAGCGCGTATTCCCTGATTTTGAACTGCGGGATGACAGCAAGGCAAAGGATGATTGGCGTACCGCAAAGGGTGGAGTCTGCTACTCACAAGGTACGGGTGGTACCATCACAGGTTTTGGTGCAGGCAAATTCCGAGATTCATTTGGTGGAGCGATCATTATTGACGATCCACACAAGGCAAGTGAAGCAACATCAAGCACTATTCGTAAAAATGTAATCGACTGGTTTCAAGACACGCTTGAATCTCGAACCAATTCACCAAATACGCCAATTATTGTCATTATGCAGCGATTGCACGAAGAAGATTTGGCGGGGTGGTTGCTAGATGGTGGAAATGGTGAAGATTGGGAGAATTTATGTTTATCTGCTATTCAGCCTGATGGATCGGCATTGTGGCCAGAAAAGCACGACATTGAACGCTTAAGAGTTATGGAGGAAACATCCCCATATGTTTTCTCTGGACAGTATCTACAACGACCATCACCGCCAGCAGGCGGTTTTTTTAAACCTGACAGAATTGAAATTGTTGATGCTTTGCCAACAAATCTGATCAAGGAGTGTCGTGCATGGGATTTGGCTGCTACCGAGAATGAGGGTGATTACACAGCAGGACCTAAGCTTGCGAAAGCTCAAGATAATACGATCTATATCACTGATATGGTGCGTGGACGTTGGGGACCTGATGGTGTTGAGAATACGATTACTCAAACAGCGCAAATAGACGGCAAGGATGTATTCATTCGTTTACCGCAAGACCCTGGTCAAGCTGGTAAATCACAAGCGAAAAACTTTGTTGGGAAATTATCAGGATTCAAAGTTAAAGCTGAGCCAGTGTCAGGAGATAAGATCACTAGAGCACAACCATTTGCAGCTCAGGTCAATGTAGGCAATGTGAAAATGCTTCGGGGTGACTGGAACAAAGCACTGATTGAAGAATTACGAAATTTCCCTAATGCAAAACATGATGATCAGGTGGATGGGTGCAGTGATGCATTCAATGATCTCAATGAATCAAGACAATCTAAAAAACCTGCAACAGCAGGAAGTCGTACATTCTAAAACAAGTACGGATAGAGCCTAAAAAATAGGTTTTGTCGTATTTTTTCAAATCAAACATAGCTCGCAGAAATGCGGGCTTTTTTATGCTCGGAATAAACACATGGCAAAGTCTAAAAAAGAAGACAAAGCTTCTAAAAAGGCTTTGTCTAATGGGTCTTTATATTCTCAAGAAGCGGTCAGCCAATTTTATAAGTTAAGCAAACAACTTGATTTGGATGAGACTTTACGAAAAGCAGGGATTCAACGTCATCGCTTAGCCATTCTTCTTGATGATGATGAAATTGGACAAGCGGTTGAAACACGTATTGATGCATTGCTTGCAACTCCATTTCGCATTGAGCCAAGTGATACACCAGAAGCCATTTTATTAATGCAAGAGATTAAGAAATGGTTTGCTGAGATTGCAACGGGATCAGTTAATGCTTTGCTATTTGGCTATTCCGTTTTGGAAGCGGTCTATGATCAGACTGATGATGGACAAATAGGTTTGAACTGGATCGGTGAAAAGCCGATGGAGTGGTTCGAGCCTAAAAACGATGGTCGTTTAATCTATCGTCAAGATGAATCAGGTAGAGAGTCGGAAGTCGATCAGATATTTAAATTCTTTTTGACGCAGCGAAAAGCAACCTATAAGCAGCCTTATGGTAAAGCATTACTCACTGTAGTTTATTGGTTAGATTTCTTTCGTAAGAACGGCTTTAAGTTCTGGGCGAAGTTCTTAGAGCGTTTTGGCACGCCAATTTTAAAAGGTAAGTGCAAAAACTCTGAACCAGATGACATGAATCAAGCGTTACTCAATGCACATGCTCAGAGTGTTATTTCGATTGATGCAGAAGATGAAGTTGAGATTTTGGCAGTCACTTCAAGCGGCAGTGCAGGCGCATCATTCGAGACCTTTAACAATACGATTATTCGTCAGATTCAAAAGGTAATCTTAGGGCAAACCCTTACAAGTGGAACGGATGGTACAGGTAGCCGTGCATTGGGTGAAGTGCATGAGAATGTGCGTAAAGATAAACTGAATGCGGATATTCGATTAGTTACACCTACGTTTCAAGCCATTGTTAATGCGCTTTGCACCTTAAATGGTTGGGGCGAGCATGAAATTATCTTGGGCGAGAAGTCTAAACAGCTTAATAAAGATCAGGCTGAGCGTGACGTAAAGCTTAAAGATGCAGGTGCGGTATTTACCAATCAATATTTTATCCGTGAGTATGGATTGCAAGAGGGCGATTTGGCAGAGCCTTTACCAGGTCAAACAGCACAACCGCAATTTAAAGCAATTCCAAGCAAACCTTTCAGTTTTGCTGCAAGTGTTAATGGTCTTACACAAGAACAGCAAGAGCTTGATGAACTGGCGGATCAAAACTTCAAGTTGTTATCAGATAACGACCTGAAAGATTTGATTCTGAGTAGTGAAAGCATTGAAGAACTGCAAACGAGTCTATTTGCTATCGCTAAGACTGCTGACAAATCACAGTTTAATGAAGTGTTAGATCGGGCTTTGTTCGCTGCTGATATTTTGGGATATATGCATTCAAAAGAGGGTCGTTAAATGGACAATATGACGCTCTTACAAGCTATTGCATTTGCTCGATCAAGAGGTGTTTTACTGCCTGCCGACTACTATGCACTTGATTTAAATTCACGCCAATATGCTTCTACTGTGAGCTATTTGGCGGGTCTTGATCAGATTCAATCTGTACTGGATTCAGCTTATAAGGTTTTGGAGAGTGGCGGTACTTTTAGAGACTTTCAAAAACTGGTTGAGGAAAATGGCATTGAGTTGTCAGAGGCGCATTTAGATAATGTGTTTAGAACCAATATTCAGAATGCTTATGCTCATGGCAGGTGGTTACATCAGCAACAGAATAAAGATAAACGCCCTTATCTTGAATATTTTGCAATCAATGATAAAAGAACCCGTCCAAGCCATTTAGCACTAGATGGTGTTATTCGCCACATTGACGACCCATTTTGGCAGAAATGGTATGCACCAAATGGGTATCGGTGTCGCTGCACGATTAATGCAATCACTGAAAAGCAAGCCATCCGAAAAGGAATAACATCCAATGAGGATTTGCCAAACGTTGAGCCTGACGCTGGTTGGTCTTTTCAGCCATCTAACTATGATAAGCAGCCAGACGAGATACTTAAATCGAAAGAAGCAAGTAAAACGATTACGCCCGAAGCCAAAACAGAAGTTATTGATCTCCGTAAAAAAACAGTGGTTGATACTGAAACTAACCAGATTATCAAGACAAGTTTTTCAGATTTAACAGATGAGAAGCAAGTAATTATTGATGGAATGGTCGATAAAGCAGTTCGATTAGACCCAAATATCAGACCGAGTGACTTGCGTATCACTTTAGATTTAGCTGATGAAAAAGAAAATGCTTTGACGACAATTCTAAAGCAGGCTGAACTTCAAAAGGATCAGGATGGAACAGCGGGCAAAAGCATTTGGGACAAAGTTGTAGGTGCTTTTAATCGGCTGTTCACATTAGCAAAGAATACAGCAAACAAGCTCACTGGTAATTCAATTCGCGGCATTGATGACTTGAACATAACCGTGGGGAGTGTAATTGGTATTCAAACGCCAACATTGTTCAAACAAGCGCAAAAGGTTGGCAAACAGATCACCATTCTTGATGCAAAAGGCGTAGCACTAGATTTGAGCAAGATTAGTGGCATGAATGGCGCACTATTAGCTCCTGATTTGAATTTAGAGGTCGTTAGCAACACAGATGAGCAACTCGTACTGAAACGAACTAAAGAGCAAGCTACGCGCTATTTCGTGGCGAATCAGACCGCATTTAGTCTTTACTAAACCTTTCAACAAATACAGCGACCTTTAAGGTCGTTTTTTTTATGGGTGAAATATGCCAAAAACCGAAGAAAAGCAAAATCAATATTGCTTTCAACTTGGGCAGCTAAATGTAGACGCTCAGGAAGATGGCAAGAAAAAACGGACGTTCTCAGGTGTTGCATACAGTGGCGAAGTGATTACCGATCATTGGTACTGGAAGCAAGTCATCTTTGATCTTGATTCGATGCAGATCAAGGGTCGTATTCCTGCACTACTTGAACATTCGTCTTATCAGCGTGCAGGCGCAATCGAAAGTCATTCAATCAGCCATGAAACAGGTCTAACTGTCAACGGAATCCTACTTAGTAATGAGTTTGGTACCCAGGTGGCCACAGATTCAGATGATGGCTTTCCATGGCAAATGTCAGTGCGTATTGAACCATCAAGCATTGACGAGATTCAGGCAGGCAACACAGTCACAGTAAACGGCAAGTTATTACATGGACCAATCACCGTGTTTCGTGGTGGTCGTATCAGAGAAGTTTCGTTTTGTGCCTTGGGTGCAGATGAAAACACAATGGCAGTGGCAGCAAGTCACAATCCAAACAATCCACAAGAGGACACAGACGTGACCGAACTAGAACAAGCAAAAGCCGCTTTGCAACAGGCGGAAACCGAGCGTGACAATGCTTTAAATGAACTAAAGCAGTTCAAAGCCGAGAAGCGCAATGATGATATTTCAACACTAGAAAAAGAATTGAAAACACAATTCAGTGCTGAAGATAAAGCGGCATATACAGCAATGGATGATGCAAGTTTTTCATTCACAGCTAAACAATTGCGCCAGTTTTCAGGAAAAAGCAGTCCTGCAAATAATGGCCCAAGCAATCTATTCACTCATCAAGCGAAATCTGATGGAAATGAAAAACAAACCTTTGGCGCTGGTTCTCTCGTAGACCAAGCAAAACAACGCAAATAAGGGGAAGTAAAAATGGTTCAAACAGTAACAGATAGTCATTCGGCAGTAAGTGATGTGATTGCTTGGGAAGTGGAAGGTAATCATCGTCCAAGTCGTAAAAACGTGACAATTGCAGCTAGTCAAAGCCTAGTAAATGGTCAAGTGATTGCATTTGATGGAAGTGGGAACGTAATCAAGTTTAGCGTTCAGGCGACCAACGCTGCGGCAGGTATTTATATCGGTGATTCGGTAGTCACTGGTTCGGGACAAACAGCGCCAGGCGTTATTATTGCGCGTGATGCACGTTTTGCAGAGGGTAAGTTGGCTTATGCGTCTGGCGTAAGCGCTGGTGAGAAAACTAATGCTGTGACAGCGTTGGCAGCTCTAAATATTTTGCCAGTTCGTTCAGCTTAATAGGGGATTAAAATGAATTTAGACCAATCAGTTTTTAGCGTTGAAGAATTATCTTTAGCGATTACAAATTTACCGACTCGAATTGGTAATCCGTCGGACATCGAATTGTTCCGCCCGATTGCTGGCACGACAAACAGCTTTGCTGCTGAGTTCATGACAGAAAGCAATATTCTTGTACCAACAACCGCTTGGGGTGGTGTTGCACCTAAAAACAGCTCAGGCACTCGTATTGCAAAGTCTTGGACAATTCCACACATGCCACTCGAAGATGTTGTTTTAGCATCAGATGTGATGGGTGTGCGTGCGTTTGGTAGCACTGCTGCTGAAACCGTAAGCGGAAAAGTTCTTGACCGTTTACAAGCAATGAAAAACAAGATTGATACAACACTTGCTTTTCGCCGCTTAAAAGCCAAGCAAGGGATTATTGTTGATGCTGATGGCTCAACGATTATTAATTATTTCACCGACTTTGGCGTTACACAAACCGAGGTTGATTTTGATCTTGGTACAGCAACAACAAACGTTGCGGCAAAATGCCAAGACGTTATTGACAATATCGAAGATGCATTAGGTCAAGAGATTTACACATCAATCGAAGTTGAAGTGGATCGTGCTTTTTATGATGCTTTGGTAGCTCATAAAAACGTTCGTGAAGTGTTCTTGGGTTGGTCTGCTGCTGAACAAAAGCTAGGTCGTTCTAATACGTCTGGTTTTGAATTTGGCGGATTGAAGTTCATTGTGAATCGTCAATCGGTTGGTGGTACGCCGATTTATGCAACCAAAACAGGTTCAGCATATCCACGTGGTACTCAGGACGTGTTTATCACTGCATTAGCGCCTGCTGACTTCAACGAAACGGTGAATACTTTAGCATTGCCGTACTACGCTAAACAGCGCACTAAAGACTTTGACCGTGGTTTTGATTTGCATGTTCAAGCAAACCAATTGCCAACCGTGTTGAAGCCGAAAGCATTGGTAAAAGTTAAATCAACAACATAACGGTGGCTGCCATGTACGCAACACGTGATGACATGGTGAAGCGTTACAGCCTGACAGAAGTATCACAGTTAGAGCGTTATTTGACAGGGGGCGAGTCTGTTGACGCTGCAATAGCAGATGCAGGCTCAATTATTGATGGTTGGATTGGCGCTAAGTATGCCGTTCCTCTTGAATACCCACCTGACAATATAAAAATCTTTGTCTGTGATATTGCTCGTTATTTACTTTGGAAAAGCAAAGCATCTGAAGAAGTCCGTAGACGTTATGACGATGCGATGAGCTATCTAAAGGGCGTTTCAAAAGGCACAAACGTTTTACTTGTTAAAAATCCAACAACTCAAGAAGTCAAACCCGCCGCTAAATCACCTACCGCCATGCCAATGGGTACTACATATCGTGGCGGTGTTTTTAGCGATGATGTTTTAAACAAGATGCCAAGCGTCAAGTGAGGTGGTCATGTCAGATAGACAGGGGTTTTACTTTCAAGGTGAGGAAAAGCTTCGGGATTGGCTGCGTAAAGTAGAAGCGAAAGCAGGAGACCATAAAGCGCTTTATGACGAGTTGGGCGATATTCTACTTGAGGGTGTTCACGACCGCTTTAAGCGTGGTGTTGCACCTGACGGCAGACCGTGGCAAAAGTCATGGCGAGCAATCGCCCAAAATGGCCAAACATTAAGAGACACGGGGCGATTGTTGAACTCGATCCGTACTCGACTTAATAAAAATGGCGTTTCAATTCTCACTGACGTTCTATATGCAAAGCTGATGCACTATGGCGGAACCATTAGAGCGAAGAATAAGCCTTATCTTGTTTTTAAAACTCCCACGGGTGGCTGGGTAAAACGCAAATCAATCACGGTTCCTGCGCGTCCAATTTTCGGTGTATCGGAAGATGATGCACAAAACATGCTATTAGCAATCGAAGAATATCTGGAGGATTTACTGAGAGATGCCAAGTAATTATTTTGCGCTTGAGTCAATCATCAAAGCACATCTGCAAGACATTGATTCGATTCAAGCGGTCTACACGCCTTTTTCTGTTGATGACATGCTGCAAGCAACAGCAGTAGCGCCATCTATCAGCATTATTTACGTGGATGATCGAGTGGGTGATTCGGCAGGGAATGGGGCAGCAAGTGTTGTTTATCAGCAATGGCTTATTGTTTTGTGTGTTGAGGAAGCAGGCTCACAGCTTGAAGATACAACACTGGTTCGTAATGCAGCGAGTCCTTTTATCATCGAAATTTTAAAGCGGATGCAAGGGTTTAATCCTCAAGTTTCAGGGTTTAAACAATTCAAGCGAGCAAATGCAGGGGTTCAGCATATGTCAGCAGCAGGCAAGTTGTGGCTGCCGTATTTGTTTGAATGCCAAATGATTAACAGTTTTTGAGGTGCATATGACCAAGCGATATAAAGCATTAAAGCCAGTTGGCCCGTGGTCAAAGGGCGACACAATCGGGGATTTGCCGAAAGTGCAGATCGAAAAACTATTAAGCGATGGTTTGATTATTGAAGTCAAAACAGAACCAAAATTAACAAAAGAGGTAAAAGCCAATGGCTAAACAGTATATTTCGTTGCAAGGTAAATTGTATTTATCGCCGATTGTTGCAGGTGTTGCTGGGGCAGCTCGTCATGTGGGAAATGCGCCAGATTTCGAGATTGAGTTAGATGGTGATGTGATCGAACATCAAGAGTCCACAACGGGTCAACGCACTACTGATTTTATGATGACAAGAACTCGTAGTGTAAACTTTAAAGGCACTTTGGAAGAAGCAAGCAAAGAAAATATTGCTTATATTCTTAATGGTCAAGCAACATCGATTGCAGGCGGAACGGTAACAGCTAAGAATCTCGGTACGGTTGCTGTAGGTCAAGAAGTTGCTTTGGGCGGCTACAATGTGTCGAATGTAGTTATCAAAGATTCAACTGCAACGCCAGTTGTTGTTGATGCATCAAAATATAAAGTTGATGCAGCTTTCGGCACAGTAACTATAAGTGATGTAACTGGTTTAACCATGCCATTAACTGCTGACTTTACCGCAGGCACAGCTTCAGTTACTACAATCAATGACCAAGATAGCAAAGAGTACGAACTCACTTTCCGCGGCATTAACACAGTAGACAATAGCAAAGTCGAAGTGAAGTTGTGGCGTACTAAAAAAGATGCTTCTGCTACATTCCCATTGATTCATGAAGAACTTGGTTCTTATGAAATCAGCGGCATGGCGTTATCTGATGCAGAGAAAGGCAGCGATTCAAGTCTTGGCTTGTTTGGTCGTGTCGTGCAGATTGCAGCACCAGTTTAAGCAATACTTACAGGCACAGGGGCGCATCAGCGTCTTTTTTCGTGCCTGTATTTTTGGATTTTTTCTATGAATGACTTTTTTCTTTTAAACAATGAATCATTGCCACATGTATTTATTGGTCAGAATATTGAGATTAAGCAGATACAGATTAAGAATCTAAACCAGTTTGCTTACTTTGCTGATCCAATAAAGCAATTGGAAAGTTATTCAATAGAAACAATCAAGCCAATTATTCTTACAAGCATTATTCAGATCATGGGCCTTTGTTCTTTGGTCACTTCACTTGATCCAGAGACTTTCTCAAAACATATTGGGAACCAGGATGCTATTGCTGATCTGATTTTAAAAATCGTTCAGGTGAATGAAGCATATTTTAAGGAAGAAAAACCGAAAAAACAGCAAAGAGAAAATCAAAAAAAATATTCTTGGTTTGATTCGTTTCAGCGTCTTATTTCAAACGGACATAGGCAAGATGATATTTTAAATATGTCGTATGGTGCCTTTACTGAGTATTTAAAGGCGGCTCAAAGATGTGAGTTGCAAAGATTAAAAACGATTGCTATAGCAACACGTGCTGCCAATGCCAAAAATAATGATTTTGATAGGTTTGTAAGTGGTTTGGATGGGTGATATAAATACACCACTAAAAACAACAAGATGCTGATATGGCTGAATATTGCGCTCAATGCGCCAAAACTTACAACATGAAAAACGGCTTCATTAACGAATGTAAGCCGAATTTTCTTGCGTTAGTGATTTGTGAGGGATGTGGTCCAATCCAAGTTAATCATAAGGGTGAATGTGTGAGCCATGATTGCGACAATGGAAATCATGCTGTGGACTGGGAAGTGAAAAAGAAGTTGAGAATTTTTTAATGACTTAATTTCGGCCATTTGTTAAATTGCCTATAAATAATAAATGTTGAGCACAACATGATGGGGAAAATTATATTAATAGGCGGAGCATTGGTAATTATAAGCACATTTAGTTTTGCTGATGTGGGGCAAGCTAATGCTCTAGAGCAAATAACTCCATTAAATAAATGTAAAATTAATGGAGAGTGGGTTCTACAGAAAGAGCCTTGTAATGATCCGCAAACAAATTTTGAAGTTTATAAAAGAGAAAGTGGGACATTGGGTGTTGATCATTCCAAGCCTGATTTGAGTGGTCAAAATGATAAAGTTATACCATTAAATTCCAGCGTGATTGATAGGTCAATTTCTCAAGAAAAATGTGTTGGTTTTGGGCAGCGCACAGGATTTGCTAATAAGTGTAAAGAAGTAAATAAAATCTACGGCAAAAGCGATGGTTATGATGATGCTGGTCGTGACTTAGATTATTCATCTGGATATTATCAATTTGGACAGCCTAGTACTCAACGAGTTTCAGGCTATACGCGTTCAGATGGAACTTATGTTAAACCTTATCTTAGACGTAGATAATTATTTTGCTTAGTCTTATTAATGTTAGTAATTTATTTTTAAGGGGAAGATTATGAGCAATTGTCCAAGTTGTCAGTCAAAAAATACAAAAACCTTAGCTATGATTTGGGCAGGCGGAAGTAGAACTGGTCAAAGTGGCTTTGGCGGTGTAAGCGTATCCACAAGTGGCAGAATATCTGTCGGGGGCGGGCGTGGACGATCTTCATCGCAATCACACTTGGCTGCTGGGTGTGCGCCACCAAAAAATAGCTCAATGCCAAAGATTGTTGTTGCGGTATTATTTTTAATGTTCGCTATGCCATTACTAAAAGGGGTTTTAAGTGTTTTTTCAGAGCCTAAATTAATGGATGGTATTTTAAATTTTATTATCTGTGCTCCGCTGCTGGGTTTATTAATCTGGGGATTAGTTAAGCTTTATGCAAAAATGGAATCTCAAAACAAAACAGCACTGTCCAACTATTCAAAAACTTGGATGTGTTTGCGCTGTGGAACTCAATTCATACCAAATGACTAGACTAAGTTGATCTAAAAACCTGCATCAGCAGGTTTTTTATTGCCTAAATTACCCAAGCCGACCTAACAAGTCGGCTTTTTTAATGCCTGAAATTCAGGCGCACCACTGGCTAGGCTGATCCCCGAATCGAAGATGGTCGTTTTCGACTGTTCATACATCTTCTTGCCAGTGTTTTTTCTTAAATGAGTAGTCGGAGCATAGTAATGAATGCGATTGTAGACTTTGAATCAAACCCTTTTATTGAGATTGATCTCAATGGTGAGACACAACTGGGTGTAAATGCTCGTGATTTACACACCATGCTTGAAGTTAAGGCTGATTTTTCCCATTGGATCAAACGAAGAATCAATCAATGCAAGTTTGAAGAAAATTATGACTTTATTAAGGTCGTCAAAAAAGACGAGCTTTCAAAAACAGGTCAATGGATAACTGAATATATTATTTCCGTAGATATGACTAAGCATCTAGGAATGATGGAGCGCAATGGGAGAGGTCATGAAATACGCAAGTACTATATTGAGCAAGAAAAAATTGCTCGTGATGCCTTAAATGGAATCCAACTTGAGATAGGAAAACTATCAATACTTGCAGAACAATGGACAGAAACGCTATCAAATGCTGGTCGGATTTTAAGTGTTGGCGGAAAACAGGTTAAGCCTAAAATATTGAAAAAATTAGATGAACTCATCAAGAAAACTCAACACAAATTAGACTTTGATGACAACCAAGACTAAGCAAATCCACGCCACCTACGGGTGGCTTTTTCATATCTGTAGGAAAATAAGATGGCTTCAAACAGTTTAGATTTTTTACTTAATTTGCGAGCTAATACCACAGGTTTTGATCAAGGAATCAACGGTGCAAAGTTTGCAGTAAATGCGCTTGTAGGTGCTATGGCTGCGCTTGGTGTTGGTTTAGGCGTAAAGGAACTTGCAGAAGCAGCAGACAGCTATGCAACTCTATCAGCACGAATCCAACAGGCTACAAAAGATGGAGGTAACTTTGAGCAAGCGATGTCGGGTGTGCATCAAATCGCACTGCAAACAAACTCAACACTAGATAACACTGGGGCACTGTTCACTCGATTAAATACTGTTGCAAAGGATATGGGGAAATCCCAACAATTTGCACTTGATATGACCAGTACCGTCACTAAAGCGATCCAGTTGGGCGGTAGTAGCACGCAAGAAGCAGAAGCAGCAGTCACTCAGTTTATTCAAGCAATGCAAGGTGGTGTGCTTCGCGGTGAAGAATTTAACAGCATCATGGAGGGTGGTTACGGTTTAGCAGAAGCTTTAGCAAAGGGCTTGGGTAAAACCACTGGTGAACTTCGAAAAATGGCTGAAAATGGCGAGCTTTCAGCAGAACGTGTACTTGCAGCACTGGAAAAACAGAAAGCAGGTGTTGATGCTCAATATGCTGAAATGCCAACTACTATTAGCAATGCACTCCAAAAAATCTCAACGTCTTGGCAGATTCTCATTGGTGAGATGGATCAGGCCAATGGTGCAAGTGCAACAGTAGCTCAATGGTTGTCGGTACTTGCTGATAATATGGGACTTCTAAAACTAATTATTGATGATATAGGTAATGGTTTTACAAAGTTTGGCGCATATTTATCTGATATTTATGATCAGGGTGCAATTGATTCACTCAAAACTGCATTAGGTTCGATTTATGACACAATAAAAACTCTATTCAATACGGTTTTAGATGTAGGTCGAGCATTTAATGATGTGTTTGATGACGCTCTTTCAGGAGTATTTAGTTTCACCGATGGCTTACGTCCAGCAGGCGTAGAGGTAAGCGGACTCCAAAAAGCTTTTGATTCTTTAAATATTGCGATTAATTTGATTGGAGATGGATTTAAGGCGGTTGGCGTAGTAACTAATCTTTTTGCAGGTACTTTGTATAGACTTGCTGCGGTTTGGTACGAAGTTAAAGCGACATTTACATGGGGTGATGTTAAAGAACAAGCTATTGCTAATATTACAGCAATGCAAAATAAATCTGATGAATACTTCACTAAAGGTTTTGATGGTATCAAAAACTATGAATCTCAAACGATCAAATCAATTGAGAACATGGGTAAAACCGAAGATCAGAAAAACGCCGAACGTATTGCCAACAACCAAAAAGCACTCGCTGATTTAAAAGCGCAAGAAGCTCAACATGTAGCTGATTACAAAGCTATCAGCGATGAGCGTATCAAGCTACAACAGCAATTAGTTGATGCTCGAAAATCAGGTGATCAATCAGCGATTGATGCGGCAGTTGCAGGACTTGCTGAACTTGATAAGAAAGAAAAAGCTTATCAGGCTGAAAGTAAGAAAATCAGTGATGAAAAAATCAAGGCGGCACAAGATTGGGCTTCGGCACAAATCGAAGCAGCAACCAAAGGTGGTGTAGCTCTATCAAGTCAAACCAAAAAAACCATTGAAGCGCAAATTGCAGCTCAAGGTCTAGCAGTTGAGTTTGATAAAACTGGCAAAGCGATTGTCAAAGCGATTGAGCAAGAGGCAGGCGCTGCGGTTGTTAGTTTAGAGACACGACTAGGGCAAGGTCGTAAAGCTGCTGAGGCTTTAGGTCTTGATCTTGATGTCGCTCTTAATAAAGTATCTGACGAATTTAAAGTTAAAGCCACAGCTTTAGATACGTTCACCAAAAATTTAGAGTTGATGGGAGTAAAAGGCTCACAAGCTGCGGATGTGACTTATGAGGCATGGTCAAGGCTACTAGAAAAAGCTAAAAGCCAAGCCGAAATTGATGCAGCACAAGCCAAGTTTAAACAGTTTGAAGAACAGGGTGTATTCTCAACAAAACAAGTTGAGATGGGTATGCTTGCGATTCGACAGCAGACCCAAAAATTGCCCGATGATTTGGATGAAACTGGCAAGGCGTTTGAACGGCTTGGCATCAAAACCAAAGAGCAATTAAAGCTTGCTGCTGACGTGGCTATTGCTGACTTCAATCGTATTCAAGCAAGTGGTCAAGCGACAACAGAGGGATTAAAACAGGCTTATGAGCGTGTATTGCAAGCGGCTGTAGCATCAGGCGATCAATCTGCAATTGCAGCAACGAAAGCAAAAGCAGCGTCACTTGGATTGCAAGTTCAAATTGATGAATCAGGCAAAGCGTCTGTGAAGTCGATGAATGAGTTATCTAGTTCACTTGAAAATGTAGGCCGCACTGCAAGCGGATCAGCAGCACAAGGATTCCGCCAACTTGGACGTGTTGCCAAGCAAGAGGCAGAAGAAGTTGCCGAGACTTGGGAACAGGCGATGTCTCGGATTGATAAGCAACGAAAGGCACAGGCAGCAGAAACAGCCAAAGGTCTAGGTCAGATGGCTGATGGTCAAGCTCAAATGGCGCAAGACTTCTATAATCAGTTAATCGCTGGTGGTATGGAGCAAGGGCGAGCCGAGGCATTGAAAAAAGAAGCAATGACGCGGATGAACAATCAGTTACGGGATGCCATTAATGGCGGAACAGCTCAGGGTCGGATTGATGCCATGACGGGGCGTAATGCTTCTGTTGACTGGATGGACAATATCTTAAAAGGATTGGGGAAATCGGGTTCTGTGTCCACGGGTGTGCCTAAAACACCATCTACACCAAACATTCAGCCACCTGAGATTCCACAGATCAAGGTTCCAAATATTGATACAGGATCATCTAACACTGTCACCTACAAGTTCGAATTTGGTGGTAAACAGTTCGAATTACAAGGTGCTCAATCACAACAAAGCATGATCAATGAGTTCTTCAATGAATTGGAGCAGGCGAAGAAGAGGTATTAATGAGACTAGTACGCAAAGCAACAACCGAAGCCGTCCTAATAGAGGACGGTTTTTTATGGTCGGATGAATTTGACTGGAAGCCTGTCGAGCAGAATATTGAACGTGCGATCGATGGCACCTTGATTGTTCAAGAGGGCAAGAAGAAGTCAGGGCGGCCAATAACATTATCACCTAGTGACGGACAGGGTTGGATAAAACGTTCTGATCTATCAACCATTCAAGGCTGGTCGGCACTGCAAGATGAGCAATTCACACTCATTTTTGAGTATCCGCATGACAACCGCCAATTCAATGTGATTTTCAATCATGCTGATGGTGCGATTAATGCCAAGCCAGTGATGGGTTTTCCAACAGTATCAGACGGTGACTATTACGAAGTCACATTGAAATTTTTAGAGGTGCCAGGATGAAACACGAGTCGTTTGAACCGAAAGGCTCTTTTTTTATGCTTAATGAAAATGTGCAGTTGGGATTGGGTGATTGTTTGGAGTTGCTTAAATCTATTCCCGATAATTCTATTGATAGTATCGTCACAGACCCACCCTACGGCCTTAAATTTATGGGGAAAAAGTGGGATTACGATGTTCCAAGTGTTGAAATTTGGGTTGAGTGTTTACGTGTTCTTAAACCAGGTGGGCATCTACTTGCATTCGCTGGAACTCGTACACATCACAGAATGGCTTGCAATATTGAGGATGCTGGATTCGAAATTCGGGACATGATCGCATGGGCTTATGGTTCTGGTTTTCCAAAATCTCATAATTTGAAAAATGATTGGCAAGGCTGGGGTACAGCACTCAAGCCCGCGCTTGAGCCAATCACCGTTGCACGTAAACCATTTAAAGGCACAGTTACTCAAAATGTCTTATTGCACGGTACAGGTGCAATCAATATTGATGAGTGTCGTGTCAAACATGGCGATGATGTTGATATTACAGCAATACAAAGACAGCAAGATGGCACTGACAATGGGTTTCGTTTTGCAAAATCTAAAATAGGAAAAGATGTGTTGATGTATAAGCCGCAGGGCCGCTGGCCTGCAAACCTGATTCACGATGGTAGTGATGAGGTTTTAGCATGTTTTCCTGAAACTAAAAGTGGTGGCGGAAATAAGCACCCAAAAGCCAAATCAACATTTATGGCTTCCACAGAGCGGGATAATTACGCTGGAACAAGCGTAGGTGGTGATGCAGGCAGCGCAGCACGCTTCTTCTACTGTGCCAAGGCATCTAAAAAAGACCGTGGCGAAAACAATAAACATCCGACTGTGAAGCCGCACGAACTTATGAAATACCTTTGCCGACTCATCACCCCACCGAACGGAACTGTTTTAGACCCATTCATGGGGAGTGGTTCGACTGGTAAAGCCGCGATTGCTCATGGATTTAAATTCATCGGAATTGAGCGGGAACAAGAGTATTTCAATATTGCGAAAGGACGAATAACAAATGCCAATTCAAACGAATAACCTTGTTTTATACAAGTCTGAAAGACAGACTGACACGCCAGACGGTGGAGGTAAGTACTCTGGCCAGATCGTGGTGGACGGGGAGAGTAACAACCTTTTCCCTGATGTGTCTGAGCTGGATAGAACAATGGGCCGTGTGTCACTGCGTAAAATCTTTGCCGCCGTGAACAACAATGACACTGAGGCGCTGATGGGTTCAACTGTATTCATTTCAAAAAATCCAGATGATCCTAACGTTTCAGCATTGCTGTTCAGTACCCGTTCCCATACCGATACCCGAGATTCAGCACAGAACCGCCTGGAAAACTATCTGGCAAAAGGTGCCCAGGCAGTAGGTTCATTGCTTGATACCGCATATACGGGAATGAAGTCATTTCAGGTGGCGATGGGCAAGAGTGAGGCCGAGAACAGTATTGGCGACACTATTGTCCTGGTTGTAAGTGAGGGGGCAGTCAACGAGTTTGCACAGTACGTGCGTATCACCAGCGTTGAAACCCGTATAGCAACCATACGCGTGAACAACAATGATGTTGAGTACAAGATTGCCACCTATGGTTTTCAGGACCCGTTATCCCGCGACTTTGTAGGAGTGTCTGCGTTGCAGTGGTACAACAATGCCAAGCCAGCCACCACGTTACGCGATTCAATTGTTGCCGATGCGGGTGTCTACAACGCAAGTGTTGCGCTGGCGGATGATGTTGCGGTGGGGAGTTTCACGGTTCAGGCTGAGTCTATTTTTTCCCAATTGATTCCCTCGTCACAGACCGAAACGCCGTTGCTGGACCTGAATGCAGTCAGCGAAAACCCTGCACTGGTGGCGGGTAATTCTGGAACCATCACTGTGCAGTACACAACAAACGTGAATACATCACAGAGCCTCTATCTTGGTTCAAGTGTATTACCTGGCTCTTTGTCATTTACCCTGTTTGGGCAAGCAATCACTGATAACGGTGGAACTTTAAGAACAACAACAGGCACTCAGGTCGGCACCATTGACTACCAGACAGGCCGCATTGTGTGGACCAATGCCATTGGATCAGGCAACGCAATCCTGAGCATTACATTTACACCTGCATCAGCACCCGTACAGCCTTTTGAATCCTATGCCTTGCCTGTAACCCAGAACAATCAGGGCACAAACTGGACGGGCGTTTTAGTTCCGATTCCTGCACCTGGTGCATTGAGTGTGTCATTCATGGCACAGGGTAAATTCTATGTACTTAAAGATAACGGAACTGGTCGATTGGTTGGTGCAAATGAATCTATTGGTAGTGGTTCAATCAATTACAGCACAGGTACATGGCTGCTAACAACGGGCGCTTTACCTGATGTCGGAACGCCGATCTTGTTGCAATGGGGCAGTCCGATTACAACTTTTGCCCGTGCTGATTTGTCCGTGTCGCCTGCTGGGGTGGATTTCCAGCTATTTCATAACGGAATTGTCAGCTTAACTGCGACTTGGTTATTAGACGGTGAAACCAAAACCGCAACAGTGAATAGCGCGGGTCAGTTCACGGGTGATGCAACAGGCTTTATGACTTTTAACACGGGTAAAGGTCGATTGATACCGAACAAGCTGCCACAGAAAAATACTGTTTTCACACTTACTTATAATTATGGTGAAGGTAAATCGCAAACTAAGACTGCAACGCCTGATGAGAATCAAAAGCTAATTTTCACAATTGGCACAGGTTCAGCAATTCAGCCAAGTTCAGTGGGTCTTGAGATACCGCTATCAATGGAGGTTGGGGGTAACTCAGTCAGCACAGTAACATTGCATGATGTGCCAATAGATGGGACAACTGGCAATCTTGTAAATGATTTTGGGGTTGTGATGGGCACAATCATTTATGCCACAGGGCTTTGCGAAGTCACGCCAACAGCAATAAAAGTGGTATATCAAACAGTTTATACACCAGTCACTAGCTATATTTCGGGGTAATTATGGGTAATGTTATTCCAGCTCCAATTGAGTTTAAATTTCCACAGTCGTCAGAGGTGGTGCGTGCTGAGCACACACTAAAAGCCTTTAATGCCACAACCATACAAGTCAAATATCGCGATGAATCAGGATCAGGCAGCAGCTCAACAACAGTTACAGCCGATAAGCTTAAATTTGATTTAACACAGGGCTTTGATGAGCAAATCTTATCGAGTTCTGTACGTTTTAAATTGGGTGCAGATACCTTTGTTGACCGAGCTGGGCTTTTATATCGCAATGTGGATACCGCAACAGGATCAGGCACACAATCAGGCGTTATCCAATATGGCACAGGTGTTATTGAGTTGGAGAGTTGGACACCAGATGTTGATAATCAACTGACATTGCAGTCTTTGACCACAACGACAGATATGTTGCCGATTAATCACGTCAGCTTTAGAACGCCAACAATTCCAATTCGACCAGGCTCTTTAACGGTTGTTGTAGCATCATTAGAATTTGGTCAATTAACACTGACAGCAAATCAAGCTGGTGTGATTGAAACAGATGAAGCGCACGGTTCAATTAATTATGAGACGGGTTTTGTAGACATCTATTTCTACAAGAAAACCAAAAAATCCGATCATCCTGAGATTGTTGATGAGGATTGGTACGATCCATTGCTTGATTACACTGACACAGGAAATACGGTTTGGGTGAATGCGCCCGTGTGGATTGATGCAACATCGGTTCGTTATAACGCTGTGGCCTATACCTATATTCCGCTTGATTCTGAAATACTAGGGCTGTCTGCAACTCGTTTACCGCCTGATGGTCGAGTACCAATCTTTCGTGTTGGTGACATTGGTGTGATTGCTTCATCTAAGCTGCAACAGTTGCCAAGTCATGTGGCGGGTCAGACCTATGACTTAGCAGATCAGCGTATTTCGTGGTGTGAGCTTGAAGATAGTAATGGCGTAAAAGTTCCGTATGACATGTACACCGTGAACTATGATTACGGAAAAGTGACTTTAAGCGGTGACTTTGCTCTGAATAGTCTTGTTGCACCAATTTCGGCAGCATATCGTTATCAAGACATGGGATTGATTAACGATGTGCAGATCAGTGGTCAGATCACATTAACAAAGCCTGTTTCCCACAACTACGATGCTGACAACTCAATTGTCGGTTCTGCATTGGTCATTGGTGATATGTTCAGTCGCTACACATCCAGGTTTGTGCAGGGGACATGGAGTAATGTATGGGCGGATACACCAAGCGGGGCAACTATTTCGGCGAACTACAATGATGCCCTATACCCAATTGAAGTGACCAACAAGGGGGCAATACAGGAAAGATGGGCACTGGTATTCACAGACAATGACAATTTTAGGATCATCGGTGAAGTGTCTGGACAGATCGGAACTGGAAATAAAAGTGATGACTGTGCGCCAATCAACCCTATAACCAGTGCCCCATATTTTAAGGTTAAAAAAGAGGGTTGGGGTACAGGCTGGGTATCGGGCAATGTTCTACGCTTCAATACCATTGCCGCAATGTATCCAATCTGGTGTATTCGCACAGTGAAACAATCCGAACCAACAACCTTGAGTGACAATTTCCAGATTATGTATCGCGGTGACATTGACCGAGACGTTTAAACCCAAATAAGGGCTGCGATTGCAGCCTTTTTTATGCGAGAAATTTATGATTAAGCAAACACAGACAAAGATGTTTGATTTTTCCGACGTTGATCTTGATTTCTGTGCTGGATCAAAGAACAGGTTTCCAGCGGTATTTAAGAAAATGCTCTCAGCGGGCTACAACCCTCAAACAGCCAATGCTGTCACCATATTAGGAAGCCAGATCACCTTAACCTATGGTGTAAATCACGGCTATGTTGCTGATCGTGTACTACAGGTCATGGCAACAGGTGGTTTTAACAAAGAGGTTTATATAGACAGTGTCACTTCAAGTACAGTGACATGTACGGTGCCAGATGGAATCACAGCAGGTTTAACAGGGGTCATCAATACTAAAATTGCGTCGCTTGGTTGGGATATTGTTTATGAGGTTGGTAATATTCATGTTTATAAAATGAAGCATATTGATGACACAGATATGTATGTGCGTATGTGTTTTCAGGATGCAATAGATGCGGCACGAAATTGTATTGCTATAGGAATTGGCAGAACTGTAGATTTAACAACGGGGTTTATCACAGATAGCAATTGCATTGATGATCTTAAAAATTGTATGAATGTAGCATCTGCTACATCAAATATACGATGGGACTTTACACAAAGTACATCACGTTTATTCGACAACTTTACCTATTCTCAGGGTTACGCAACATTTGGAAAGGGTGTGATTGTTGGTAGTCCATATCATTTAATTCTTGGTTATCACAATAGTTCAGATAGTAAAAATTCAGTGGTTTCTGGAATATTTCCATTTCAATCGGTTTATGCAGTTTTAGACTATCCAATCTTATTTGCTCAAAATAATGGAGTTCCAGATGTTAGTGGTGATACTGGCCAACTTGGGCGAGCAATAGCATATATCGGTAAAACCGCAGTTGTTTTTCATAATTCTGATATACATCTATTGCAACGAAATTTCTCAAACAACAGTTTTTTGCCAGCAAGCATAGATGGTTTCAATACAACGACCTGCCTATCGCTGCCAGTGTATACATCAGTTGAAAAGCAATATGTCGGCCATTGTCAGGGTGGTGTATACCAGGCCTGTTATGACGCTACAAATTGTCCAGCACTGGGGTATCAGGCTTCACCTGCAATGACTACTGACGTGGATTTTACAGCAAATGTATTTACACACTATTTGCGTGATGGCGGTAATAACACAAGTACGGCTTGGTTGGTATTTGCAGTAGAGGAGATCAAGCATGGCCCTTAAAATTATTCGGTCAATACCAAAACACGGTATGCGAATTATAACTCCAATGAACACAAATCAAGGATTTGGCAAGATTTCTGGCACCATAAAGAAACTTGGGTCCAATTATTCACCAGTGCCTGTGTGCCTGTTTCGTCGTGATAACCGTCAATTGTTATGGGAAACCACATCAAAAGCTGATGGATCATATTTATTTAGAAACATTGCCGTGGGGCTTGAATGCTTTATCGTGGCATTCGATCCGAACAATCAATACAACGCAGTAATTCAAGACAGGGTGATTGTGAAATGATTACTTTTAGTAATGCGGTTATTAATGACAGATTACTAGCTTTGACACGTGCTTTAGATGCAAACTCGAATCCAGGCAAGTTGTTAATTTATGGTGGCACAGCACCAGTGGCAGGACAATCAACCTCAGAAACGCTGTTATGTGAACTTACATTTCCAAAACCCAGTGCTGGTAACTATAGCAATAAAACTTTGGCTATTAATAATCCTAATCCTGCTCTAGCTTTGGCAAGCGGTACTGTCACTTGGGCAAGGCTTGTTGATGGGTCTAATGCCTGGGTTGCAGATTGCAATGCTGGTGGGCAAGGCTCAAATGCCGTAGTACAAGTACAAAACGAAAATGGTGAGTTGTACGCAGGTGGCAATGTCACTGTGACTTTGGCACAAATAGCGGAGGTATAGGCATGGCGGGTATTCGGCTTGAGTTCGCGCAGTTTGGTGACTTTGATTCTTTTGATGTAATTCGCTCTCTGTCAAGTATGGTTGGAGTTGCTAATATTGACTTGCCAAGCCCCATCGTTACTGGCTTAACTACAATGTACTATGTAGACACTACTGTTTCAGAAGATACCACTTATTATTATAAAATAAGAGTTTGGCGTGGTGCTAATAGTGTTGTAAGCAATGAGATCAAGTGTTTTGCAGGTGCATATATTGCAAAAATACTTGCTGACCATCCGATTGCGTATTACCCAATGAATGAAGAATCTGGAGGGTTTGCTTTCGATATAACATCAAACCCAGTAAATGGAACAATATTCGATTGTGCTATGGGACAGGCTGCATTATCAAGAAGGCTTGGTAAATGTTATTACTTCGATGGATCAAGCAGAATAGAACTAGGTTCGCCATCTAAATTTAGCATTGCAAGCTCTGTGAGTCTTGAATGTTGGATGAAACCTACAGTGCTTGGTGGAAATACTGTGCAGATCGGCTTTAACTCTGGTTTGCGCATGCAAATCGGATCCGCTGCAAATATGATTTTCTCTGGTGCAAATAAATTATCATCTTCACCAATTCTCACGATAAACACGCTCTATCATATAGTTTTTACTTGTACAGCTTCTGAGTTGAAGATTTACATCAATGGTGTTCTTGCAGGATCAATTGCAGGTGGTGGTTGGTCGGGAATTGGTTCAGTGGCTAATAGTGCGATTGGTTATGCAGGTGCAGGCCATGGTGAATATTTTACAGGCTATATGTCTAATATCGCATTATATAATTATGCGTTAACAGCAGAGCAAGTGTCTGAGCATTACAATGTAGGAATTGCGGCATAAAATGAGCGATGAATATGAGCATAGTAAGCCTTATTTGCTTACAGCAGAATACTTTGATAACCCACAGCCAAGTGTATTAACAGCTCCATATGATTTACATGCAGTGTATGATGAGGCCGCAACCTCAAGCCAATCACTTGTATTTATTGTTAGTGTTTCTGCGCCACAACTAAGCATTACTACTAATTCTGAATATGTTCCTCAAATCAATGCAAAGATTAATGCTGTAGTAACTGCACCAATCTTAACAGTTGCATTAAATTCAACTGAGCCAGTAGAGCAGACAGATGTAATATTTAGTATTGCAGTCTCAGCCCCCGTCTTAAGTATTGGCACTATATTTGACTTTAATAATCAGCGTGGGCTTAGCTACTATGGTTGTCTTAACTATCAATCAGCACATCCTATTTTATTTAATTACTTAAGCAGATGGGCAAAACCATTTTTAAAGGCGCATAACAGCGCCTTTATTTTTGAGCGCGGGTTGACCATTTCAAATACTGTCACTGTTGGTTTTGACAAAGCCACATTTCTTCAGCATGCAGTTAAAACGGTATTTGAAGAGGCAACAGGGCTTTCCAGTGATTTACAAATCGTATGGCAGGAGAATGACAAACGTTTTATTGCCAGGACACTGGTATTTGAGGAATCTGAAAAGCTGCTGATCAATCGTCAGACTGACTGGCAGGAAATGATCAGGAAGCGCAGGAAATTTACCTTTAGTCATGAAGTCGCAGATGTGTTTGAAAAGCGGTTTACGTTCAAACATGACAAAGGCTTGGAGTTGATTACAACAGACTCAATCTCGTGGGATGTGGCAAAAGCAGTCTATTACCGCAAGTCATCTGTCGATCCAATTGAACCACAGCCAAAGCCTGAGTATGTCGGGTCCACTGACCTGAATTTTATCTGTCTGTGCAGTGGGCCTGATCCACATAACCTTGTTTTAAATTTCGGTGCCGATGACTGTATTCCTGGTCTGGCACCTGTTGACTGGTGGTATATCGTGAATGATTTAAAAGTAACCCGCCTGGATAACGGGCAGGAAATTCAGGTTAAAAGTGGTAATTATAGATGTGATCGGAATGGCTGGTGCTGGTCGTACAATCTTGTTATTCCATCCTATGAATTGCCAAAAACATTATCAATTAATGGGCAGCCAGTAATACTGAAGATTATGATCAATGGCAATGAACATAGAATGCTTGTTGAAAGCCGTCCACGGTCGCAGAGCTTTGCGAATGACACTAGAACACTGGTTGGGCGTAGCCCAAGCGCTTTACTTGATGCGCCATATTCGCCGACACGTTCTTTCACACAGGAGAATGAGCGAACATCAGTACAACTGGCACAGGCTGAGCTTGACCGTGTAAACAGTGACATTGTTCTAAACTGGCAATTGATTGATGCGCTTGGCTGGATCTTGCCAGCAAACAGTATGAGTTACTCAAACCTTACCCCAATTGCTGCAATAAAGTTGCTGGCTGATGCTGGTGGTGGATTTATCTATAGTGAACCTGCAAGCAATACACTGACGATCAAGTCAATGTATAAAAAGGTGTACTGGGATTCCGTGACCATTGATGATTATGACCGTTTAATCCCTGAAAGCATTGTGACCAATCTTGATATTTCCGATACACCTTATCCAGACTACAACGGTATCTTTTTAACCAATGACCGTTCTGGTGATACTGGACAGGTGAAGCGTATTGGAACGGCAGGTGATGTTCTTCAGGAGCCAGTAAATAGTCCACTTTTTACATCAGCACTAGTAATGCACAGCAAGGGGCGTTCAATACTGGCCAAGTCTGGCATGGTTGAAAACCACAGTTGGGAATTGCCAATTGCCAGTGAAATCGGGCTATGCACACCAGGTGAATTGATTGCCTATAACGGTGAATGGTTTGGGGTGGTTGATAGCGTAAGTGGGTCATTTACCAACAGCGTTGTTAAGCAGACCATTGAAGTGGAGAGGGTGAACCGTGAGTAACATATTCAACCGCTTTTTGGAGTTAATACCCAGGAATCCCGAATTTATAGCGACAGTGCAAAGTGCGGACCATCCTAACTACAAGGTTTTGGTTGTGGATGGCACGGGGCTTGTGCTGTGCACCAGTTCAACAGTTTTTAACGTGGGAGACCGAGTTTATATCAGTGGAAATGAAATAAAGAGAAGTGCGCCCACGGGCGTTGTGTACCAAATCGAAGTTTAATCTCAGATTGAATCGTAAATTAAACTAAACATGGGCGCTTAAAGCGTCTTTTTTATTATCTGGAGAAAAGTGGATGCATGAGCATTTATCGATTAAAGCGCTACCGTGGTTTTTAAAAATCATTGCGGCAGTTATTGGGGCGATATTCGCACTTACTTTAAGTGGAGATATTGATACTCAGGGGCGGATCAAGATCAACATCAGCGTGATCATGAAGTTTGTTTTTAGTGTGGCCATAAGTCTTTATGGTGGATCAGCATTCATTGAATACTATGATCTGGCAGGACATTACTCGCACATGGCACAGGGCTTTGTCATGCTGATGTTTGCTGTGTTTGGGATGCTGTGCATTGGTATCCTGTATCAGGCTGTACAGTTGATGAAAGGGAAATCACTTGCGGAAATCATTGTTGAGGTGAAAGAAACATTCGGTTCAATTTTTAAATAACACTAATTTATCAAATGCCGCCTTGTGCGGTTTTTTTACGTCTAAAGGAAAGTGAAATGAGTAAATTAACTTTTGATCAAGCTTTCGAGCGCTTGATTGGACATGAGGGAAACTTCACAAACGATAAGAATGATCGTGGTAACTGGACCACAGGCATTATCGGGAAAGGTCAGTTAAAAGGCACCAAGTACGGTATTTCAGCAATGACTTACCCACAGCTTGATATTAAAAACCTGACTTTGGCACAGGCCAAAAATATCTACAAACGGGATTGGTGGGATGCGCTTAACGCAAACAGCATTAATCCAGCAATTGTATTTCAAGTGTGGGACTTTGCTATTAACGCTGGCATGGCTACAGCTAAGCGTAAATTACAAAGCGCTGTAGGTGTTGCTGATGACGGAATTATTGGGCCAATCACGCTGCAAGTAATTAATAGCACTGATTTAAATGACGTGTTGATGAGGTTTAATGCGGAGCGCCTAACGTACTACACAAAATTATCGACATGGCCCAGTTATGGAAAAGGCTGGACAAATCGTGTTGCAGGGCAACTTAGATACGCAGCAGTCGATAATTAAAGTGCAATGCAAACGCTCACTACCAAGTATGATTGTGAGCGCTTTTGTTTTTCTACTATACAAATGATTTTGTCAAAACACATATAAATACTTTCGTATCATGTATAAAAATCATGTTTATTCTAAACTTTCACCATTGATGAAAGTTTAGAATAATTTTGGAATAAAAAACTATCAAAAAGTTTAAAGTTAAAGTGACATTACTCACTTTAACTTAGTCGGAATTTTCATACAAAAATTTTAACAGTGTACTTTCCTTTCATTTTTGTCGATTCACCAGATATCATTAGATAATTATCCTCCTCATTGTAAGCATACTTTTGATATTCTTCGGAAAAATCTAAATGATATAGATCGGATGTAAGAGTATCATCCTCTTCTAAGTGAATACTTCCACCATTGTAACCGATCATGCGGACTTGAATTTTTGCTGGATACTCCAAAGTCCCCAATTTGTAGCTATATTCAATTTTTGCATGAAAATCATAAATACCACTAGAGTCCTTTCTAAGATTATTTTTAATTAGAAAGTCTTGTAAATTCATAATATTTTGCATTTTATTTCCTTTTTTAAAATATGAGCACCCCTAATGCTAAAGGGGTCTTTCAACATGATAGTGGTCTTCAAAATAGTAGTCATTAGAAATATCCAACCACGCATTAAGCTCAGTATCAAATTCTAAAACCCTGTTCTTGAATAGTCTAATCACACGATTATTTTTAAACCCAAAATGCGAAGCTTCAGCTGGTAATTCAGACCAAACTACACGTCCATTTTCAGCAAACCAATCCTCCCAAGCTATCTGGATCTCTTTAATGTAAAACTCTTGCTTTTCTTTATTCCAAGCAAATGGATGCTCTGTATTTAGTTTGGTGACATGCTTGCGGATGAAATATTTATTTTTCTTATGCTCATCAATGAAAAGATTGAGCTGATTTTCCAAAAACATATAAGGCACAATGATTGTGTCATTTAACGCAATATCAAAGGCTTCAAACGTATCTATTTCTGAAATAACGCGCTGAGTTTTGTTCCATTCTTTAAAGTGATCATTATGAGTTGACTCCGCTACGCTCATAGCTTCAGCAAAATCTAAACGATGCTCACCACGCTTCTTTAAATTCACATATCGTTTCAATGTGTTCCATGATTCATGCAATGTAATTGTCTGCAACTGCGGAATAGTAAAACCCTCCTCGGCATATCGTGTGGCCGCCTCATGTCTCAAATCATGGAATCTGAGATCTTCAATATTGAGCTGATTACAAGCTCTTGTGAAGTAAGCTGAAACTGTTTTAGTGTTTACTGGCACCAATAAATTATCGCTGTATCCCATCTCCAAAACGCGTGTCCGAGTTTCCTTTTCCATGAACTTTCCAATCAGCATGGTAGTTTTTGGTTCAAGATGAAAATACTTATGATTTCCCTCAGATCCGTCAGGATGCTTTGCATCACGTACTAGCCACTGTGTATTGTGCCGATCGTAATCAGTTAGACGTAATGAACAAATCTCATCCTCACGCCGCCCAGAATAGATGGCGAACCACATTATTAAATGCATTGGCACTGAGCGCTTCTTTCGCATCCATTTTCTATAAAAATGAGTTGTGAGTGCTTGAAGCTCGTCAGATGTTGGTAACCGATCCCGAAGTTTGCTTTTAGTCACGATCCTAGCTTTACGGAGTCCGATAACCGATTTATCAAACTCATCAATGACTTTCTCAATATCTTTACCCCATACGAATTGAGCATGTACTAAGACAGCTTTAATATGACTCAATTCTTTTAATACTGTAGAGGGGGCAACGCCCTCTATCCCCAGTGCAGGGTCACCTTTACGCCGACCAATAGCAAAATCAGAAAAATCCTGACGAGCTAAGGAATAGATATTTTTCTCAGATAGATCTACACTAGCGATCCGTTTTAAAGCGCCAGTTTTTGTTCTGGCGAAGCTATCAGCTTCATCTAAGTATGCAGTGATAAATTCAGCCAATGTTGCTTGCTTTAATTCTTCAGCAGGATTCAACATTTTATCTGGATTTATTTCAATCTCGGCCTCAGTTCTTCTAATCCATTCTTCAGCTAATGATTTTTTACTGAAAGTCTTTGATGCATTGAAAACAGGATAGCCCTCGCGCTTCACACGGACCTGAGCACGGTAACGTGTTGTACCATCAGTTTGAGTACGTTTTGTGACTGTTCCCATTAATTTGCACCACAAATATTTTAAGGTGCAAATAGGGTGCAACTAAAGTACATGCAAAGTCAAGAATACGCGACTAAACGAGAGTAAAAGAGGTTTAAGAAATTGAGTCAAAACAACACTATTAAAGAATTGTTTGATAAATCAATAGATAAGAAACTTTGGGTCGCGCCTATGGCAGGTGTCACTGACAGGCCATTCCGTTCATTATGCAAGTACTTCGGGGCAGGGCATGCGGTCAGTGAAATGATGACGGCGGATAAAACCTTGCGCATGAGCAAAAAGAGTTTATATCGGGCCAATTTTGATGGTGAACTTGCACCCATCTCCGCACAAATTGCAGGTTCTGATCCGCTTGAATTAGCTGAGGCAGCACGCTATCAGGTTGCCAATGGTGCACAAATTGTTGATATCAATATGGGCTGCCCAGCCAAAAAAGTCTGTAACAAGCTCGCTGGTTCAGCCTTGCTTCAGGATGAAGATCTGGTCGCCCGTATTTTGGATGCTGTGGTTGCTGCGGTAGATGTTCCTGTCACCTTAAAAACACGTCTGGGTTTTCTGAATGGTCAGGAAAATATCTTGCGTGTGGCAAAACAAGCTGAACAGGCAGGCATTGCAGCCTTGGCCCTGCATGGGCGCACCCGTGAGGATATGTATTTAAATACAGCCCGTTATGAGTTGATTAAGCAAGTTAAGCAAATGATCAATATTCCCTTAATTGCCAATGGTGATATTGATAGTCCTGAAAAAGCCAAATATGTGCTGGACTATACAGGTGCGGATGCGATTATGATTGGACGGGCCGCACAGGGAAGACCGTGGATTTTTCGGGAAATCGCGCATTATCTAAAAACTGGCGAACATCTGGCTGCACCTGATATTGCCGAAGTAAAAGCGGTCCTACTTGGTCATCTGGCTGAACTTTATCAGTTCTATGGTGAGTATTCTGGTTGCCGTATTGCCCGTAAGCATATCGCCTGGTACACCAAGGGCTTACGTTCAAGTAATGAATTTCGTCAGAATATGTATAAGGTTGAAAATACCGCTGATCAGGCGAAAGTGGTGGAAGCCTATTTTGATCAGTTGCTTGATCAAGGACAGCGTATGAGTGATGTTCAGGTTGAGCAGGTAAATTTATTAGAGATCAAGTAGGGGCGAAGTGAATTCGCCCAAAGTATTGATTATTCCAAATGTGCAGTGATTTTCTGTAGGATTTGCAGAATCACATCAAACTCACTTTGCAGTGGTGTGCTCTTACGCGTCACCAAGGCAAGGATGCGGCTTGGAGCATCTTCAATTGATTTCACTTCAATATCTTCATTGAAATGAATCATGCTGTTCTTCAATGCAATTTCAGGCAATAAAGTAAAGCCTAGGTCTGAAGAGACCATTTCCACCAAGGTTGGTAGTGAACTTGCCTTTAAACGGTGGTCATTCTTGCGTTCACCCACAGGGCAGGCACTGAGGGCATGGTCACGCAAACAATGACCTTCTTCCAGCAGCATAAGGCGGGACAAATCCAGATCATCCAGGGAATTTGCATTGGCCGCATTTTTATCTTTCTTGTTGTAGACAAGGAATAAATGCTCTTTGGCAATTTCGACAACCTTTAAGCTACGCGTATCAAAAGGCAGCGCAAGTACAATCATGTCCAGATTGCCATGTTCCAGTTTCTCTACAATCTTCTCGCTTTGAGCCTCATGCAGGTGGAGTTGAATTTTTGGCAACTGCTGGTGCACTTCATCCAGAAGCTGGGTTAGGATAAAGGGGGCAATGGTTGGGATGATGCCAAGATGTAGGTCACCCGTTAAAGGTTCGCTCATTTCACGGCTTAAACGCATCAGGTCCTGCGCATCGGCCAATAATACACGGGCCCTTGCGACAACCTGCTCACCTAGAGGGGTCAAACGGACGTTTTGACGATCACGCTCAACTAAGACGCCACCTAATAAGCGCTCCAGTTCCATGATGCCACCCGACAGTGTTGACTGGGTAACAAATGAACGGCGTGCTGCTTCGGTAAAATGTAAAGTTTCTGACAACGTAACTAAATATGATAGCTGTCTTAATGAGGGTAATGCAGCCATAGTGTCCTAGTGTGATGATCTAAAATGATGAGCAAACAAACCGCTAAGTTGTGGAATGAAATGTGCTGGAATATCATGCCCCATTCCTTGAATTAATTCAAACTTAGCACCAGAAATCGCTTTTGCTACAGCTTTTCCGTGACTTGGGGGCAGCAAACGGTCTCTTGAGCCATGAACCACCAAGGTCGGTTGGGTAATGTTCCTGTTTAATGGCAACAGGGAACCCGTACATAATATTGCTAAAAACTGTTGAAGTACACCCGCTGGGTAAAAACTACGACGATATAGCTTGCGAATGGTTTGAATTGCCTCAACCTGGTTCACATAACCTGGCGAACCAATGATGTGAAATACTTTCAGGCTGTGATTGACGATGGTTTCCTCGTCATGTGCTGGTGGTTTGCCCAGTAGGCTTAAAATCTGTTTTGGATAAGGTGGCGGCAGAAAAGGCTGGTTGTTACTGGTAAACAGTAAACCCACTTTTTCAACTTTTTCTGGATATTTTGCCGCAACAATCTGTGAAATCATGCCACCCATGGATGCACCAAGAATATAGGTTTTCTCTATACCCAACTGGTCAATCAGCATGGCAACATCATCTGCCATGTCATAAAGGGTATAGGGCGCTCCCTCATTGCCAAGACCGACCATAAAACGACTCATCAGCTTCATGGTGTTGAGGCGTTGGCGTTCCTTGTTGCGGACCTTGGAAGATAGGCCAATATCACGGTTGTCAAAACGGATGACACGGAAGCCCTGATCAATCAGTGATTTACAAAAGAAGTCAGGCCAGAACAGCATTTGTGCACCCAAACCCATGATCAGTAGAATGGTTGGGTGTTCAGGATTGCCGCCCATCTCTACATGCAATTCAATGCCATTGCCCAAAGTAACTTTGGTTTCCTGCATAAAAGGTGCATAAGGCGACATATTAAATTGTAGAGCACTGTTCATGGCATTCGTTCCGTGTTGAATTTTTTTTATAAATACAGGGTCAGAGTTTGCTGGACATTCATTTCACAACAAACTCTGGTATTTAAACCCTAAACCTGTGCAGGAATCAAGTCTGGAACGAGTTTGGTTAGGGTTAAACGCTGTTTGCCTGCGGTTGCCCCCAACAGCACAAAACCTCTTAAGGTGCCTTGACTGTCCGCTGCTTTGGCAAGCATACCGTCATCAAACTCTTCAGTTTCCCAGTTCACCTCAACATCCAGTGGTGCAGGTAAAACAGTTAGCGGTGCGGCAGGTGTTTTTACCGCAACTGGCATTGCAGGATAATGGACATTGGTATTTTGTCCACTCAGTGTTTTTGCCAAGGCACGGGCCTGTTGCATGATTGGCATGACGAATGGCAGCAATGTTCCATTCACCTCAGCACAGTCACCCACCGCATAGATGTCAGGCTGGCTGGTTTCCAATAGGGTATTGGTAATGATGCCACGACTGGTCTGGATATTTGCTTCTTTTGCCAGTGCAATATTGGGCTGTAAACCAATTGCTGAAAGAACGATGTCAGCGACCAAGGTCTGACCATTGGCCAATGTGACCGCATAGTCTTCGCCATCATTGATCTTGGTCACTTTTTCAACAGTGGTTGAAAGGGCGAATTTAATGCCCGCCTGCTCTAAATTGGTTTTAAACGCTTCAGCAACATGGTTTGGTAATAAACGACCCAGTGGTTGTGGGGCAAGGTCAATCACGGTAACATCGTAGTCACTGTGAAGTAAGTCATTGGCAAATTCACAGCCAATCAAGCCCGCACCTAAAATAACCACACGCTTGTCTTTACGTTTTGACAGGTTTTCACGGAATGTACGGTAATCAGTCAGTGAGTTCACCACATGAATATCATCGCTACCATCACCTGCAATCGCTAAACGGATTGGATTGGCACCCACAGCCAAAACGAGTTTTGAATAGGGTTGAGTAATGGTTTCACCATTTTTTTCCAATGTGATTTCATGGCTTTCAGCATTGATTTCCTTGACCCAAGTTGCTGCCTCAATACGCATGTTCAACTGGGTTGCCATTTTTGCGGCATCGCCCAAAGCAATTTGTTCAGGTGCCTTATTGCCCGCAAAGGCATTGGATAATGTTGGTTTTGCATAATTCACCGCATCATCCGCACAGATCATAACCAGTTCCTGTTCAGGACTGAGTTTACGAAATTCTCGCGCAACGGTGTAACCCGCCATACCTGATCCAATGATGATGATAGGATGCATTATATTCTCCAATATTTTTTTCACTTAAAACACATTACAGGAAAAAAAAGACCATGCTCATGTCATGGTCTTTTTTAATTTATTTAGATTTCAACCATTTCAAAATCAGCTTTTGAAACGCCGCAATCTGGGCAAGTCCAGTCATCTGGGATGTCTTCCCATTTGGTACCTGCCGCAATGCCGTCTTGTGGCCAGCCTTCAGCTTCGTCGTAAATCCATCCACAGACGATACATTGATATTTTTTCATGTGACTCTCCAAACTGATAGGTATGCTCAAGTTGCCTTTCAGTAAAACTATTCCATAATGTCGCTACGATCGCTGCAATGAACTAACTTGTGTTGATCGGGAGTTAGATTTTTACGCAGAACGACATTTAAGTAAAGTAAATGCAAGAGTTTAATGATTTATACAAAAAGTGGAATGGCAAATTCATCTGAAAGTCTTGTTATTTGAGCAATTACTCTAATTTTTAGAAAAATATAATGACTTGCGTAATAAAAAAAGACCGAATTACATAAAAATAGTAGTATAAAAAATAAACATTCAGAATAAAGATATGATCATTGGCACAATGAGAATGGAGAATAACGCATGGAAACCCTATCCTATAACATCAGAATTTACGCCTCTCCCGAGGAGGTTTGGAAAACACTCTGGACACCTGAAAGTTACCAGACCTGGACAAAATTCTTTTCCTGTGACTCAACCATGCAAACCGACTGGAAAGTGGGTGGTAAAACTTATTTTGGTGATGGCAAGGGCAATGGTATGGTCTCCACCATTGAAAGTCTGGATGAGCCTAAAGAGGTGGTGTTTAGGCATCTTGGCATGATTCAGGATGGAAAAGAGGATTTGGAAAGTGAGGAGGTGAAAGCTTGGGCAGGCGCATTGGAAAAATATATGCTCTTTGACTTTGATGGTGAAACCCAACTGCATGTAGAAGTTGATGTACAGCCTGAACATATCGAGTTTATGAATAAAGGCTTTAATCAGGGACTTGCGATGGTTAAACACTTGGCGGAAAAATAACGAGAAAGCCACGCAATAGATAGGGGGTAATTGAAAGGCGATTTTATTTTAAATTGATAAATATTCATTTTTTTGAATTGTTCAGTTGAAATAATACGAAAACGTCTCATGATCTGCTATTCTATGCCACTTCATTTTTACTTAACCCGAGGCAGAGATGACGCAACAAAACGCTCAATCGACTTCTGAACAAACACTTTCTGAAAACGATTTAATCGCACAGCGTCATGCCAAATTAAAACAAATTCAGGATACTGCAAAGGAAACTGGCAAGAGTCCTTGGCCGAATACATTTAAGCGTGAGCATTATACTGCTGACCTGCAAGAACAGTTTAAGGAACAGGACAAGGCACAGATTGAAGGTGCTGAAAAAGTCTATGTAAAGGTTGCGGGTCGTGTCATGCTGAACCGTGGATCATTCATTGTGATTCAGGACATGACAGGTCGTATCCAGCTTTATGTTGACCGTAAAGGTTTGCCAGCTGAAACTTTGGAAACAATCAAAAGTCTGGATCTCGGCGATATTATTGCGGCTGAAGGTTATATAGGGCGTTCTGGTAAAGGTGATTTATATGTACACCTTGAACAGTTTGAATTGTTGACCAAGTCACTTCGTCCACTACCAGATAAATTTCACGGTTTAACCGATACCGAAGCGAAATATCGTAAACGTTATTTAGACCTGATCGTCAACGAAGAAACTCGTAAGACATTTGAAATCCGTGCCAAGGTTGTGGCGGGGATTCGTGCGTTCTTAAGCAATGAACGTTTCATGGAAGTTGAAACCCCAATGATGCATGTGATTCCTGGTGGTGCGTCAGCTCGCCCATTTGAAACGCATCATAATGCTTTGGATATGCCGTTGTTCCTACGTATCGCACCAGAGCTGTACTTAAAGCGTTTGGTGGTGGGTGGTTTCGAGCGTGTATTTGAAATTAACCGTAACTTCCGTAATGAGGGAGTTTCAACACGCCATAACCCTGAATTCACCATGATTGAGTTTTATCAGGCTTATGCTGACTATAAAGACCTGATGGCATTGACCGAAAATATGCTTGAAAAGCTTGCCCTTGATATTCTGGGTACGACTGATGTGCCATATCAAGGCGAAGTATTTAGCTTTAAAGGTCCATTCAAGAAAATCTCAATGTTTGATGCGATTCTTGAACATAATCCTGATTTCACACGAGAAAATGTCAATGACCGTGAGTTTTTGGCGAAGTTCACTCAGGAAGTGCTTAAAGAGCAAGTGAAACCTGGCTTTGGTTTAGGTAAATTACAGACCATCGTGTTTGAAGAGACTGTGGAAACCAAACTACGTCAGCCAACATTCATTACTGAATATCCAGCGGAAACGTCACCGCTTGCACGCCGTAATGATGATAATCCACACATTACTGATCGTTTTGAGTTCTTTATTGGTGGTCGTGAGTTGGCAAATGGTTTCTCAGAGCTAAACGACCCGATTGATCAGGCTGAACGTTTTCAGGCACAGGTGGCTGAAAAAGACGCGGGTGATGATGAAGCCATGCATTATGATGCCGAGTTTGTGGAAGCACTTGAATATGGTCTGCCTCCTACAGCAGGTGAGGGAATTGGTATTGACCGTTTGGTTATGCTTTTTGCTGATGCGCCGAGTATCCGTGATGTGATTTTATTCCCACATATGCGCCGTAAAGATTAATTTTTTAATCCTATAAATACTTGAAAAGGCCGCTTTTAAAAGTGGCCTTTTTGTTTGGATGTTAAAAAAATGTAATTGTTTCGTTTAATGATTGAAAAGTGCGGATAAAAAAACGATGATGTCCTGCATAAATATATCTGAGAATATTTCTGGCATGTTTTTGAAAAAATCACTGTCTATGGCGGTATTTTCCTGCTTTTCTTCTATTACCCTTGCTCAGGGTTTAGTGCTGAATGATGAAAATTTACGTACCGATTTAAACTGGTTAAACCAGCAGGGTGTCATTCAGATCAGTACCTCGACCTGGCCATTAAGTGGTGATGAAATTCAACGTGCCTTGGCACAGGCGAAAGTCAATAATAACACCCAGCAAAAAGTGGTTAATTCAGTCATTAATTCGCTAAAGGCAGATAATGCGCCAGCCAAGGTTGGTTTACATGCTGGTACTGACTTAAAAACAATTCCTCAAACATTTGCTGATAATCAAAAATCACAATATCAGGTTGCGGCTGAGTTTAATGTTGGCAGTGAGAACTGGGATGCAAAGCTTCGTATCAATGGCGAAAAAGATCCCTTGATTGATAATGGACATGATGCCAATGTCGAGGGTTCCTATCTTGCGGGCAAACTCTGGAATCAATGGATCATTGCTGGGCAAATCCCAACTTACTGGGGGCCAGGACATGATGGAAGCCTGATTCGTGGTGATGCCAGCCGTCCTGTTTACGGGTTAACCGCTCAGCGTGCGGTACAGAATGCCTTTGAAACGAAGTGGCTGTCATGGATTGGCCCTTGGCAATATCAGGCATTTGCAGGGCAACTGGACGATTACAAAGCTGTACCAAATACAAAACTGATCGGTTTACGTTTAACTGCTCAACCTTTACCCTATCTGGAGCTTGGTGCTTCACGTGCAATCCAGATTGCTGGGAAAGGTCAGCCTAATAGTTTTAAGGCATATTGGAATGCTGTTATTGGTAAAGATAACGGATGTGATGACAGTGGATGTGTAGGTGACGACAATGCATCAAACCAAATTGCTGGTTTCGATGGTCGTTTATTGCTACAGCCATTATTTAATCTCCCTATCAGTTTATATACTCAATTTGTTGGTGAAGATGAGGCTGGTGGTTTACCTGCAAAATATTTATATTTGGCAGGTGCCGATTTTTCTTCAAGCTATAAAAATCTACCTTACCAGCTTTATGTGGAATGGGCGGATACACGTACCAATGGTGAGGTGAGCGGTATTTCTTATAGTCATCACCAATATAAAGATGGCTATTATCAGCATGGTTTCCCATTAGGACATGCAATCGGTGGTGATGGGCAGATGTATTCTGTTGGTGGTGACATTCGCTTTGATGTGATGAACCGCCTAAGTGGGCGTGCCTTATATGCCAAAGTAAACCAGTCCAATTTAGCCATTAATGCGGCATTTCCAAAAGAAGATACCATTAAGGGGCTGGACCTCACCTGGACACACTATATAAAACCTACACTTCCACTGAAAGTGAATGGCTGGGTCAGCGACTCTGATTTAAATGGCCGTGATGGTGGTGTTTCAGTGGGAGTTGAAATTCCACTGGAACGCAATATGTTCGGTTTCTAAATCAATCAATTCAGAAAGAAGCCTGTATAGGCTTCTTTCTGTCATATAAATTCATGTGAAATTTATTGTATCTATATTCCTGAATATAATTTTCATATCATAATTTTGCATATTGATATGAAAAAACAAGCTAAAGAACTCGATCTAAATTATTATAATGGATAACCTTTGCTAGCAGGATCATTTATCCGCTAGGCAGAATATTGATATCACGAAAAATTGGAGTTGTTATGGCACTCGTTCCTCCACACGGTCTTCCAAGTGGTGGTTTAATACCACTTATAGATTTTATGGGTAACATGGATAAGGAGGGATGTGTTCATGACTGATAATAGACTTACTCACCTTAAGCAGCTTGAGGCTGAAAGTATTCACATTATTCGTGAAGTGGCTGCTGAATTTGAAAATCCAGTCATGCTGTATTCGATTGGTAAAGACTCGGCAGTGATGCTGCACTTGGCATTAAAGGCATTCTATCCAGCCAAGCTTCCATTTCCACTACTGCATGTAGATACGGGCTGGAAATTTAAGGACATGATTGCATTTCGTGACAACATGGCAAAAACACATGGTTTTGATCTGATTGTGCATCAAAATGCTGAAGGGCGTGATGCAGGGATCAACCCATTTGATCATGGTAGTTCGAAATATACCGACATCATGAAAACTCAGGGCCTAAAGCAAGCGCTGGATAAATACCAGTTTGATGCCGCTTTTGGTGGTGCACGTCGTGATGAGGAAAAATCACGTGCCAAAGAGCGTGTCTATTCATTCCGTGACACCAAGCACCGTTGGGACCCGAAAAACCAGCGTCCAGAACTTTGGAACCTTTACAACGGTAAAGTGAACAAAGGCGAAAGTATTCGTGTATTCCCGTTGTCCAACTGGACTGAGTTGGATATCTGGCAATATATCTATCTGGAAAATATTCAAATCGTTCCTCTTTATTTCTCTGCGGTTCGCCCAGTGGTTGAGCGCAGTGGCACGTTGATCATGGTGGATGATGAACGTATGCGTTTAAAAGAGGGTGAAGTTCCACAAATGAAATCGGTACGTTTCCGTACATTAGGCTGCTATCCATTAACGGGTGCGGTTGAGTCTGAAGCGGACACCTTGCCAGAAATTATCCAGGAAATGCTTTTAGCCACCAGTTCAGAGCGTCAGGGTCGTATGATTGACCATGATGAGGCTGGCTCGATGGAAAAGAAAAAGCAGGAAGGTTATTTCTAATTTCCTTAAACAAGTCCCTCTTTTTTAAAGAGGGACTTAGGGAGATTAAAACCGATTTCTAAAGAATATGTGGAGTTTGAGCGATGTCTCACCAATCAGATTTGATTAGCCAGGATATCTTGGCATATTTAAAACAGCACGAACAAAAAGACCTGTTGCGTTTCCTGACCTGCGGTAATGTGGATGATGGTAAAAGTACCTTAATTGGCCGTTTGCTTTACGATTCAAAATTGATTTATGAAGATCAATTGCAGGCAGTGACCCGTGACAGTAAAAAAGTGGGTACCACAGGCGATGCGCCTGACCTTGCCTTGCTTGTCGATGGCTTGCAGGCAGAACGTGAGCAGGGCATTACCATTGATGTCGCTTACCGTTATTTCTCTACAGAGAAACGTAAGTTTATTATCGCGGATACCCCAGGACATGAACAATATACCCGTAACATGGCAACAGGTGCTTCAACGGCTGATCTTGCCATCATTTTGATTGATGCGCGTTATGGTGTACAAACCCAAACTCGTCGTCATACCTTTATTGCAAGCTTGCTCGGTATTCGAAATATCGTGGTCGCGATCAACAAGATGGACTTGGTTGAGTTCTCTGAAGCACGTTTCAACGAAATTCAGGTTGAATATGATGCCTTTGTCAGCCAATTGGGCAACCGCCGTCCAGAGAATATCCTGTTTGTGCCAATCTCGGCATTGAATGGCGATAATGTGGTAAATCCATCAGCAAGCACACCGTGGTACAAGGGCCAAACCTTGATGAGCATCCTTGAGTCAGTGGAAATTAAACGTGATTCAAATAAAAAAGAATTCCGTTTCCCTGTTCAGTATGTAAACCGTCCAAACCTTGATTTCCGTGGCTTCGCAGGAACGATTGCGCTGGGTGAAATCAATGTGGGTGATGAAATTGTTGCCTTGCCATCAGGTAAAAAATCAACGGTCAAAGAGATTGTGACCTTTGATGGCAATATTGAGCAAGCCATCGCAGGTCAGGCGGTGACTTTAACGCTGAATGATGAAATTGATATTTCTCGTGGTAACGTTTTAGTTCGTGCTGGCGAGCAACCCTTGATTTCACGTTCTGTACGCGCATCAGTGGTATGGATGACTGAGCATCCTTTGGTCAAAGGCAAACTGTACAATGTGAAGATTGGTACACAGACTGTTCCTGCCAAAGTGACTGAAATTAATTTCCGTGTGAATGTTAATACACTTGAGCATACTCAGGTTGAAGAGCTTGAGCTGAATGCGATTGCTGATGTGGTAATTGAATTTGATGCGCCAGTGGTGTTTGACCAATATCAGGACAGTCGTTATACAGGTTCATTTATCTTTATTGACCGTTTAAGCAACGTCACTGTTGGCGCTGGTATGGTTGAAGCGGCAGTTGAATGGACAGCGCATAGCAATCCTGTGACTGCGGAAGATCGTGCGGCACGTTTGGGTCAAAAACCTGCGGTGATTGGTGTTTCAGCACAATTGATTGAACAGGCTCTGGCTTTGGAAAGTTTGTTGATTCAACAGGGTGTAGTTGCGATTGCCAAAGCGAATTTGACTGCTGAACAAATTAATTTGTTACGCGAAACGGGTGTGGTGGTGATCACGACAGCTGTAGAGGGTACAGATACCGATGTGACAGCGGATAGTGTTGAAGAGGCTGCTGAAAAAGTAGTGGAATTGGTTCGTCTTTAATGGACTGAATTGATTTAAAAATTAAACCCGCTTTATGGCGGGTTTTTTTATGGATTGAAAATGGAAGCTTTAGAATGCATAAGCTGATAATTTCAAGATATGTTGATAAATGTCTTTTGGATAATCCCGAATTAAATCTAAAAATACCTCTTTATTGCCTTGATATAAGGCACGGGTTGCTTCCTCATAATTCGGCATATTGCCTAACATGGCTGACATAAAACGATCTGTAGCCTGCTTTGCCAGCATCTTGTTGCTTTCTGAGTTCGGATCATTCAGTTCCTTGTCGATCAGCTTACGGATCACAGCCGATGCGCTTGAGCTTTGCTGATCAAGCCAATCCCAATGCCTCTGTTGCAAGGTAATTTCGCGTGAGATCACGCCCAGTTTAGGTCGTCCAACTTTCTTGACCGTTTCGGGATGCTCGGCATAACGTTGTTGAATATCCTGCTTCGAACCTGAAATATCAAGGTCAATTTGTTTACCCGTTTGATCATTAAAAATCAACACGGTGGCATTGGACTGGTTTGCATGTTGTTGGATGGCTGTTGCAACGTCTACTAGGGGGCCGCTTGCCAAACATTGCTCATCCAGAAAAGCGGTATAGGTCATTTGAGTGTTCATTTCTTTTACATAATTTTATACGGGTAAAATAATATTATCAGGGTAAAAATAATTTTGCAAATTGCTCATTTAATATTTTAGTGGATGCTCAATTCTGTTAAGGGAAGTACCAAAATTTTCCCAGCAGATGAATACTGAGGATGAATATCCATTTTTGATTTTTATTCTGTTTTGCTATGGCTTTTATGAGACAATACTTCTTTAAGTTTGTATATAAGGACTCCCATGATTGAGCAATCTCCTGAATCTTTAAGCGATATCGAAATTTTAGACATTTTACAGTCGATGAAAAAAGATGAGCTTGATGTAGAAGCAAAAGAGATGATCCGTAATGGGGGGAAAGCTGGACGTCAGGAAGCGCACAAACAGGCGTTGGTTGCACTAAACACCAGTTTTGAAGAAAAGTTTGTGGAAGCGGTGACATTGGCGTTGGGTTTGAATTCAGGTCAGGCCAAAAAAATCCGTTATAAAAAAGACCGTATCCGTATTTTAAAGGCGCGTGGGATTGATTATCTGGCGATTGATGGTGCAGAAACGGCTCAGGTTCTGGCTCAGGTCGCACAGGCAATTGGCCGTGAAGACGCGATTGTCACGCATGATTTGCACAATATTTTTCCATTCTGGAAAGAGGGCTGGCCGATGGTTCAGTTTGACAATGTCTACAAGATTCTGGCGGAAGATATTGCCATTCATTATCAGGCAATGCTCGATGAATTAATTTCACTGTATGGTGGAAACTAAAAAATATGGTTATATATTGCTTTACAGTAATTTAACCAGTCGATAAACAATAACAAGGATTGTTAATTTTATGAGTTTACCACCTATTATTCCACAAGAGGCTTTACAGGCACTTCGTGAGGGTAAATTGATTGATGCGATTAAGATTACTCGCGAAAGAACAGGCTTGGGGCTAAAAGAGTCCAAAGATTTAATTGATCAGTATCTAAAAGATCATCCACATGAGCAGGCACAGATTCAGCAACAGCTTGCCCAGCATAGCCGTGGTGGTATCAAATTCTTTGTACTGCTCTTTGCTATTATTGCTTTGCTATTTTGGTTTGTTGCAAAGTAAAAAAAGCCCATTTAGATGGGCTTTCTACTTTTTAGGATTAGCTTTCCTGTGTAGGTAATTCCGATTCTTGATTTGGCATGATCTGGGTCACAAGTAGCTGGTCAATTTTATAATGATCAATATCGACCACTTCAAACTTAAAACCCGCATATTCTACAGCATCGGCTGGACGCGGAATCTTCCGCAAGCGATACATGATAAAACCCGCAATGGTTTCGTAGTTTTCATTTTCTGGAAACTCTTCAATGGCCAGCGCATGTTTCACATCTTCTATTGGCGTGCTGCCGTCAATAAACCATGAATGGTTGTCCCGTTTGATGATCTGCTGTTCCTCTTCCATTGGCGTCACCCAGTCACCCATCACGGTAATCATGATGTCACTGAGGGTAATTACACCCACCACCAAAGCATATTCATTGATCACGACTGCAAATTTTTCTTTGGTTGAACGAAAACGGTCCAGTAGTTCAGACAGGGTGAGGGTGTCAGGAATAATCAGGACGGTACGGATGGTTGATTCATTTAGTTGTAGTAATGACTGGTTGTTTAGAATCCGAACCAGAATATCTTTGGCATCCACATAGCCAATCACCTGATCAATATGTTCATTACAGACAAGGAATTTTGAATAAGGATATTCCGCCAGTTTTTGCCGAATACTATTTTCATTTTCTTTCAGGGTAAAATACACCACATTTTCACGTGTGGTCATACTGGATGGAACCGTACGTTCCTCAAGCTCAAACACATTCTCAATAAAATGGTGTTCCTGTTTTTGTAGAACGCCTGCCTGTGCACCTGCATCCATAACTGCTGAAATATCATCAAAGGTGATATTGTCGTCACGAATGGTGTTTACCTTAAACAGGCGGAACAACAGGTTGGCACTTGCATTAATTCCCCAAGCCAGGGGTTTACAGATTTTGATGAAAATCTGAATTGGCTCAATCACACTAATCGAAATCTTTTCGGGTGCAATCATCGCCAGACGTTTTGGCATGAGGTCGGCAAACAGGATAAACAGCGAAGTGACCAAGGTAAAGGAGAGGGCGAAACCAATCGTTTCCAGCCAGGGTCCTGTATAGAACCGTGCAACAAACTCCACAAAATAGGGGCGAAACGCCCCTTCACCTAAAATACCGCCTAAAATGGCAATCGCATTTAAACCAATTTGTGAGGCGGCAAAGAAGTCGGCAGACTGTTCCTGCAAGTCCAGAACTTTCTGTGCACGGATTTCGCCTGATTCCGCTAATATCTTCAGTTTAACCTTTCGCGCGCCTGCAAGGGCAATTTCAGTAAGTGATAGAAAACCCGCCGCAGAAATAAGCAGAATAATGACAATAATATTTTGGAAGAGACTCACACATCACCTGTGGTGCATATTATTATGAATATGTTGTAACACAAAAAAGTAGTGAGGTAATCAGAACATTACCTCAGTGTAACAATAGCGTTCGGCAAGCATACTCGTAGAAAGCCAAGTATTATTGTAAAACAATATGTTAATATTGTGAAAACTGCGAATTATTTAAAAGAAATTCACGATTTTCTTCTTCAATCATTTGCCGTGCCACAAACAGAATCAACTGTCTTAACCAGCGATGCGCTGGATGATGATGCAATAAAGGACACCAGGCCATCTTTAATTCAAATTCAGGAATATAAAATGGAGGATCCTTTATAATCAGTTTTGGATTCTGTGCCTGTAGACGTGCCATACGTGTTGGGAGTGTGGCAATCAAATCAACATTCTGTGCCAGAAGAGCAGGCATTTGATAATGACGGGTAAATACCGAAATTTTACGGCGTTGACCAATCCGTTCCAAGGCCTGATCAATCCAGCCTAAACCAGCCTGTTTGTCTGGGTTGACGCCAAAGCCGACACCCATACCTGTCTTGGATACCCAGATATGCTGGGCGTCTAAATAACTTTTTAAATTAAGATGGGTTACGGCAGGGTGCTTGTCATTTAAAATACAGCTAAAGCTGTCGCGCCAAACCAACACTTGATGGAAGCTTTGTGGAATTTCATTAAAACGGTTAATTGCCAGATCAACCTTACCTTGTTCCATATCACGGTAGGACACGTCACTTGGAGTCAGGAAGTCCAAAACAACATTCGGCGCTTCAGAACGCAAGGCTTTTACAAGGCGGGGAACCAAAGTGGCTTCAGCATAATCGGAGGTCATAATGCGGAACACACGATTGCTGGTATAGGGTCTGAACTCGGTACGGGGTTCCAGAATCATGGAAAGGTCTGACAGTGCGTCACGAATACGGGGTTGCAGTTCCAGTGCCCGTTCAGTTGGTGTCATCCCTTCGGAAGATCGGATCAGGAGAGGGTCATTAAATAAGTTACGCAAACGGCGTAAAATATTACTCATTGCGGGTTGGGTAACACCTAATTGTTCCGCTGCGCGTGTGACATTTTTTTCACGAAGAAGTACATCAAGATAAATTAATAAATTGAGATCAACCCGCTCCAGATTCATAAAAAAAATACCGAAAATAAAATCCTTAAATTATGTTGAATTATGCCATATTTAAAGCTGTTTGTGTAACTTAATCCTACAAAAAGCCTTGGCTATCAGTCCAATCACGGAATCATTTCCCCATGAGAAAATTTCACTTTCATAAAGGGATAAAATTTATCTATAGACTGGGCTATAAATGGCAAAAAATGTCAGTTTTGGAGGAAGTGGCAAGTCTTAATATTGTATTTAAATAAGTCAAATGTAAGAAATAAGAGAATTTCATAAAAGTTTTTAATCATTAAAAGATTATGAATAACAATGGTTTGATCTGGTTTTTAATCCAAATAAAATGACCTTTATTCCTATATTTCATAAGAAAATACCGAAAATTACCCAATAATATTGGATAAATTGATTGCCACAGACTAAGCTGTGCAAAATATTGAAGAAGTGCTTGAAATCTCGCCTATAAAAAAGCATGATTTTCAGCGTCCATTCGATGCCAATCCCTCTAAAGGAATATATCATGTCTACATATTTAACAGCGATTGATGCAATCCGCGAATTAAAAGCAAAATTCGGCGACACTTGGCGCGATATTAGCCCAGAAGATGCTGCACGTATGCAAATGCAAAACCAATTCAAAACTGGTTTAGATATCGCTAAATACACAGCTGCTATCATGCGTAAAGATATGGCTGAATACGACGCTGACTCTAGCAAATACACTCAATCATTAGGTTGCTGGCACGGTTTTATCGCGCAACAAAAAATGATTGCGAACAAAAAATACTTCGGTACAACTTCTAAGCGTTACATCTACCTTTCTGGTTGGATGGTTGCTGCTCTTCGTTCAGAATTTGGTCCACTTCCTGACCAATCTATGCACGAAAAAACTTCAGTACCTGCTTTGATCGAAGAAATCTATACTTTCTTACGTCAAGCTGATGCGAAAGAATTAAACGATTTGTTCCGTGCATTGAAAAAAGCGCAAGAAGCTGGTGACACTGCTAAAGCTGCTGAAATCACTGCTCAAATCGATGGTTTCCAAACTCACGTTGTGCCAATTATTGCTGACATCGACGCTGGTTTTGGTAACGAAGAAGCGACTTACCTACTTGCTCGTAAAATGATCGAAGCTGGTGCTTGTGCGCTTCAAATTGAAAACCAGGTTTCTGATGCGAAACAATGTGGTCACCAAGCTGGTAAAGTAACTGTTCCACATGAAGACTTCATCGCTAAAATCCATGCATTGCGTTATGCATTCTTAGAAATGGGTCTTGATGACGGTATCATCGTTGCGCGTACTGACTCTGAAGGCGCTGACTTGACTCAAAAAATCCCAGTGGTTAAAGAGCCAGGCGACATCGCTTCTCAATACATCAGCTACTTAGACACAACTGAAATTGATATCTCTGAAGCTCAGGAAGATGAAATCCTGATCAAACGTAACGGTAAATTACACCGTCCTAAGCGTTTAGCTTCTGGTTTATATCAATTCCGTGAAGGCACTCAAATTGACCGCGTAGTACTTGACTGTGTGTCTAGCCTTCAAAACGGTGCTGATCTTCTTTGGATCGAAACTGCGACTCCAAACGTAGAAGAAATCGCGCACATGGTTAACCGTGTTAAAGAAACGATTCCAAATGCTAAGCTTGTTTATAACAACAGCCCATCATTTAACTGGACCTTAAACTTCCGTCAACAAGCTTACGACCGTTGGGTTGCTGAAGGTAAAGACGTTTCTGCTTACGACCGTGCTAAATTAATGAGCGCTGAGTACGATGAGACTGAATTAGCTGCTGATGCTGATGCTAAGATCCGTACATTCCAGGCAGATGCTTCTCGTGAAGCAGGTGTGTTCCATCACTTGATCACACTTCCGACTTACCACACTGCTGCTCTTTCTACACATGAGCTTGCACAAGGTTACTTCGGTACTGAAGGTATGTTGGCTTATGTTGCTGGCGTACAACGTAAAGAAATCCGTGGTGGTATCGCTTGTGTTAAACACCAAGCAATGGCGGGTTCTGACATCGGTGATGATCACAAAGAAATCTTCTCTGGTGACAACGCTCTTAAAGCGCACGATGATGCTAAAAACACAATGAACCAATTCGCTGCTCACTAAGCTTTGAATTGATTTAAAAAAACCCTGCGTAAGCAGGGTTTTTTATTGGTGAGATAATTGTTTTTAGAAGCTCACTGGATATTATTCAGCTTCTTTTTTTAGTTGATATTTGTCTGCCAAGGCACCTGTAATTTCATTGCCCTCAAGGTCCAGAGCTTTAAGATAGCCCTCGGCAACAAAGTATTTTCGGCTATCACCAGCCTTGTCTAACTCAATAACAGAGCCGTTCTTGCTGTCAAACTGGAAGCTACCTTTCGTTTCAAATGCTTTGCCATCACCTTTGCCAAGGTAGGTTTCTTTAAGTTCGTAAGTTTTATCCTGATTTAGCTCAAGCTTGGTTTCAATGCCCTCACAGTCAGCACAAGGAAGCACACCTTTATATGTGCCATCCCAGTCCAGTGAGTTTTCTGCTGTATGTTCACTATCCACTACAGGTTCAGTAATAGCTTCTGTTGTTGCAGGAGGGGTATGTTCTTCAGTTTTTGGTTTTTCTGCTTTGTTACACGCTACTAGAAAAATAGATGCAAGAGAAATGGCAATAATAGATTTCTTCATACCTGATACAACCTTATGAAAATGTTGTTATCCAAGTTATGAAATTTTATAAAGAAAGTGTAGTAGGGGAATGTAAGTGTTATTTAACCTTTGGTAAAGCAAGCAAGGATTAACCTTGTCTTGCCTTAAAGCGAGGATTTGATTTGCAGATCACGTACAGCTTGCCACGACGTTTAACAATTTGGCAATCGCTACTACGTTGTTTCGCACTTTTGAGGGATGAACAAACTTTCATTTTAAAACCTATTTATTTAATGTAATGTTATAATATTACATTTAAGTGGCCTTGTAAAGAAAGCATAAGAATATAGTTGAAGTGTGATGATAGAAGAAAACCTTTTAGATGTATTAAAATACTCATCGTAAATTGTAGTCTATAAAGTTAAATATCTGATTCAATTATTATTTTTTAGGTGGCATATTTTGAGGGAATACTGACACCCTAAATCTTGCAAATTATCCTTTTTCGTTCCATCACCATATTAAACAGTCATTGCAAAGATTTTAAATCATTCCCAATAATGCTTTAACACTGTTTGATCACTTATTCCTACAGAATATTGACACTTCAAACCTTGCGCACTATCCTTTCCCTGCTGGCCTACATTGCCAGGCGGTTTTGACAGACCGCTTACAAAGGAGCATTTAAAGAACACGTTTCTTTAAGTGTTTATATCCTCGCGCCCCCTCTGCGGTGGAACGGGAGGGGGACACCTTCGGGTGTGCTGGGTCCTTTGTACCAGTCTGTCAACCCTCTTTCGTTTCGCCACCATTATTTGACAGTAATGTGGTGAAACTTCTTTATGCACAAAGGAGTTCGTTATGCCTACTATTTCTGTTTTTTCATCGGCAATCATTTCCAAAGCCTGTATTCCCATACATTCCAACAAGCCCTTAATGCTGTTTGATCGCCTATAGGTTTTACAAACTTTAGATCAAACCGACTAAAAAATCATATCGACAATAAAGCATCTGAGATGAGCCAAGGCACAGTCGTGTGTGGCCGTGTCATGCCTATTTTTTGCTATTCCTAAAGAGGCAGTGGCATTCTGATCTCATGCATATACAACAAAAAAACTTATGTTCAGTGGTGTGTTTATGCCAAATTTACAAATTTCCTCGCGAGCCTTGTCCGTGCTTGATTACTCAAGAAATCTTTTTAACTTATATGGATTTCAGCAGGTAGGTGTGGATCGGATTATTCGTGAAACAAATGTAGCGAAAGCAACATTTTATCGTTATTTTCAGTCTAAAGAAAAACTTATAGAGCTGTGCCTTGTTTTTCAAAAAGATACGCTAAAAGAAAAAATCAGGAGAATCAGGGCATGTTGCCGTCATTCAAATGTGGTTGATAAGTTGAGGAAAATTTATCTGCTCCATGTCGATTTAAATGGCCCGTATCATTTGCTGTTTAAGGCTATTTTTGAGCTTGAAAAGTTATATCCCAAGGCCGAGTGTTGGATTAACTGACAGTGCTAAATTTTTCAAGCAACGTGTTCACCGCATGTATGCACCAATTCTTAAAGCCTTGGGTTGGAAGCCTACAAATAAGTCTTGTGAAGTACGTTTAATTGTCCAGCCGCCAAAGAAGATCCAGAGTTACAGCGCATCTAAATATCCACGCTACGACATCGACAATTATTCAAAAATTCTAATTGATTCATTGAAAGGCATAGACCTGCTTTTCAAAGACGACAATGTATTTATTCAGGAAAAAGTACAGCTAGCTGAGCCAATAACAGGAGGTTGTGTCTGGTTATCTTGCGTATTTATAGCTGAAACGAATTGGCTTGATAGGAAAGTCGATTTTGAATGGTTGGCAGGGAGACAGGCATGAAAATTAAAATCGGTATCGACTGCGGTGTGAATACAGGTTTTGCGGTTGCAATAGATGGGATTTTAACCCGTGTTGAGTCAATGACAATTACACAAGCTATGGAGGCAGTTAAGGAGCTGCACAAACAACATCCTAATTTGATTGTCCGTATAGAGGACGCACGGAAGCGTACTTGGTTCGGCAATGCTGATGCACGTCAAGCCAAATCGGGAGCTGGTGTACGTGAGGGTGTTGGTTCAGTTAAGCGTGACTGTTCGATATGGGAGCAATTCTGTGTCGAACAAGGTATTCAGTTTGATCTGGTACATCCAGCAGCCAACATAACTAAAACTAAAGATGCCTACTTTAAAAAAATAACAGGTTGGTCAGGTAGAACAAATGAGCATGGTCGGGATGCAGCCATGCTCGTACATCAATTTAAAGCATCTAGTGGACTGCTCCCAGTATCCTAGACATCGAAGTAGTCTCATTTTGAAACTGCCTCAAATGCTTCTGGGCTCATTCCGTCGAGATGCGAATGGCGCCTAATCCGATTGTAAAACATCTCGATGTAATCAAACACATCTGCACGCGCCATTTCTCGAGTTTTATAGATTCTCTTTTTAATTCTTTCTTTCTTTAAGCTGCTAAAAAAGGATTCTGCAACAGCATTGTCCCAACAGTTTCCTCTGCGACTCATACTGGGAATCAAGTTATGCTTTTGACAGAATTTATGCCAGTCTCCGCTGCTGTATTGTGAGCCTTGGTCTGAATGTATGATCACAGGTTCATTGGGTCTGCGTCGCCATACTGCCATAAGAAGTGCATCCAAAACGATATCCTTAGCAAGCGTAGGTTTCATTGACCAACCGATGACTTTCCTTGAATATAAATCGAGAACCACAGCCAGATATAACCAGCCTTGCCATGTGCGGATGTAAGTAATATCAGTCACCCAAGAGGTGTCTGGAGTATTTACGACAAACTGTCGATTTAAATGGTTGGGTGGCACAATCTGAGGACGGCCTCGACCATAGCTTTTATGTTTCTTATACCCTCGTACAGCTGTAATACCATTGTTTTTCATGATCTTCAGTACACGATTAGGACCACAGCCTTCACCTAATTCTTTAAGGTCTAAAGTAATTCGTCGGTAACCATAGATACCATAGCTAGCATCATAAGAAGAACGTATGAGCTGTAATAAACGCTTGTCTTCAAGGGTTCTACTTGATTCAGGTTCATGTAGCCAAGCGTAATAGCCAGCGCGAGCGATCTTTAATACCCGACACATCGTTTTAATCTTAAATTGATGGCTGTATTCAAGGATGAATTGATACTTCACTCGGGCAGGCTTGCAAAGTACCTTGCGGCCTTTTTTAAGATATCTCGTTCCTCTTCAGTCTGTTTAAGCTGACTTTTAAGGCGTAGGATTTCTTTCTTTGCTTCAAGCAGTTCATGTTCATCATGATTGTTGTGTAATGGATGTACAGCTTTAAGCCATTTATAAATACTGTGTTGTGATACACCTAAACGTTCTGCCACATCACTGACAGAATATCCACGTTCAGTAATCAATTTAACAGCTTCATCTTTAAATTCTGGGGTATAGCGTTGTCCACTCATAATGTTCTCTCCTATGCAAAAAGAATAGACGATATTTGTCTAGGAGAGTGGTGGCAGTCCAAGAATAGACGATATTTGTCTAGGAGAGTGGTGGCAGTCCACATTGATTGAAAATTTAAAACGTTGCTAAACTAAGAATTTTAAAATATATATAATTTTTTCTAGGAATTATATAAAAATGGACCAGCCTCATTTTTTACCGTCAATATCAGTTGGTTTATTTAATAGAGCTAAAGAAGCTGCAAGGATGGGCCAAAGTTGCATTGTTATTCAATTATGTTCAGCAAGCATGGAAGCTTTTGTAAATGAATATATAGAGATTGGAACAAAATTAATTCAGGCAAAAGAGAAACATGATAAAAGACAAGAGGAAAATCAAAAATCAATTTTGACTAGAGGGAGTGTTTCATACTTTGTAGGTTTACCTAAAGTAGAAAAAGATTTGATTAATACATTGCGTACTCAGGAATCTGAGAGAAAACAAATTTTTATAAAAATAAATACTATTATTGAAGTATGTACAGGTAAACAATGGAATAAAGGCGATAAAGTATATCAAGATTATTGTACTTTGATTAATTTAAGAAATGCTCTAACACATCCAAGATCTCAATTAGTGACCTTGGGTAGTTATAATTATCCAGATTGTCTGAAACCATTTTATAGACAGAAATCAAAGGATTATTTCAAACACGTTAATCAATATCAGTCATGGATTGATGCAATTGATACCTCTGTTTTCGCAAATTGGTGTTTGAATGCGTTTATCAATATTATGCGTACAATGCTAAACGCTATGAGTGCCTTACCTAAGAATTTAGAAATTACGCGCTCCGTTGGAGTAACTTATCTAAATGACTTCAATTTTCAATAAACATTTATATATTACCCCTATAAGGTTCGACTTCACTGATCTAACTCACTGATCATTATGCTATTGAAAGAGCATAGTGATCATGTCTGATAAAGTAACTCCCGACTGGAAAAAGATAGAGCTAGATTATCGTGCTGGTATTAAGAGTTTGCGCCAGATCGCGAGTGAACATGGCATTAAAAGCGATAACACGATTCGCAAGCGTGCAGCCAAGTATGGCTGGCAACGTGACCTCAACCAGACGATCAATGATGTAGCCGATGAAATCGTAAGAAAGGACACGGTGCGCAATCAGGTGCGCAGCAAATCAGTGCATTCGGAAGAATTGCGCACTATCTACGATGAACGCCAAGACTTTGATATATCAGAAGAAGAAACGATAGAGGAAAATGCGAGGGCAATTGCGCAGGTGCGCATTGCGCACCGTAGAGACATTTCTCGGTCACGGAATCTTTTCGCTAAATTAATTGAGGAAGTAGAAGAACTCACCAATAAAGATTTGCAGCAAAATTTACAACAGATGCTCAATCAGTTCCTTGATGAAGGATGTATTGAATTCTTTGATGCTGTAGCTATTCAGAAACCAAAATATCGTTTAGACGCATCAGCAATCATTATCTCTGCTGCTGACCATGAATATTTTGATGAGTTAGAGCAAAAAGTAAAAGATTCAATGGGTGTCTCTTGTCACATTGATCCTGATCAGCGTGCCTGGTATGTCGTAACCCGTGATAATGATCTTAAAGGAGATCAGGCAAAGACTTGGCAGGAATATCCATCATTCCCTGAAGAAGCGTTTCAGGTTGCCAAGGATGGTAACTATTATGCAAAGGATATGGTAGTTGTGTATTACTTCTATCCTGAAGTATCTTGACTCGACCTCATAAACAAGCAGATCAGAGTGCCTAATATCCTATCGGGCAAAAGGATTCTAACTAATTAATTTTAAAAAACAAGTTTGATGTGATTTTAATTACCCCCTGTAGGGCAAGGTTAATTCTCACAATTACCCAATACTAAGGCAGTCAAAACGACTGTCTTTTTTATTGAGGTTTTATCTAATGTCTAGCACTGAACAACAAATCGAGCAGGAAATTCAGGGCAAAGGTTTAAATGCACCGCGTTTAATGCCTGAACATATTGATGGTGTGATTCTTAGCGAGCATTATTTTACTGCTGCTGATGGTTATCGAGCGAATCCCTGTTATGACCCACATAGCACACCCGATACTGTCTTACCTGTACCACATCAACTTGAACTATTAACTTTCTGTGTTCTTGTCCTTAAAAACGGCTTTACCGTCACAGGCGAATCAGCATGTATAAGCCCCGAAAACTTTGATGCTGAGATTGGCCGCAAGGTTGCGTATGAAAATGCCCGTATCCCCCTGTAAGGTTCGCTAATTATTCACTATTCAATAAAACTCTACGTCAAGGCGTAGAGTTTTTTATTGGGTGCAATGTGGACAAAATTACAATTAAAGAAATCTTGGCAGGATTAATAACATACGGTTGGATCATTGCGTTATCTATGTTTGGCGGTCTGGTCGCATTTATTAGACGGCTTAATCAAGCAAAAGAGCCACAGCCGCTGAGCGTTGTTTTCTGGCGTTTGACAGGTGAATTAATTGTCAGTGCATTTGCTGGAATCATTACGGTTTTGCTTTGTATTTACTGGGAAATGCCACTGGTACTGATTGGAGTTCTGGCAGGCATAGCGGGGCATTTGGGCGGTAAGGCAATTGATACTTTCGTGTTGATCTGGAAGTCAGTTATTAGTGGAGGGAAGATTCAATGAGCAAATTAACTTTTGATCAGGCTTTTGAGCGCTTGATTGGGCATGAGGGAAACTTCACAAACGATAAAAATGATCGTGGTAACTGGACCACTGGCATTATCGGGAAAGGTCAATTAAAAGGCACGAAATACGGCATTTCAGCAATGACCTATCCGCAACTTGATATTAAAAACCTGACTTTGGCACAGGCCAAAAATATCTACAAACGGGATTGGTGGGATGCGCTTAACGCAAACAGCATTAATCCAGCAATTGTATTTCAAGTGTGGGACTTTGCTATTAACGCTGGCATGGCTACAGCTAAGCGTAAATTACAAAGTGCTGTAGGTGTTGCTGATGACGGAATTATTGGGCCAGTCACGCTGCAAGTAATTAACAGTACTGATTTAAATGACGTGTTGATGAGGTTTAATGCAGAGCGCCTAACGTACTACACAAAACTATCGACATGGCCCAGTTATGGCAAAGGCTGGACAAATCGTGTCGCAGGGCAACTTAGATACGCAGCAGTCGATAATTGAAGTGAATTGTCAGCGCTCACTCTCATCATTGATTGTGAGCACTTTTTATTTTAATTATATTCTGTTAGTTTACTTCATCATGCATACATACTTGTGAAAAATCAAATTGCGGAACAAGATGTATGTATTCATTTAAAAGTTTGTATGCTTTCTCGCCAATAACAATTTTTTTTCTATTTACATCCGTTTTATTCCATGCCTGTTTTGATATATCTAAATTTTGAGCTTTAGCATTATGTTTAAATAGCGGCTGTGTTAATGCTGTATGCGCTCTTTCCCAAACTACATCATGTTTAACAACTTTAGCAATCATTCCGACAATTAATGTATTGTTCGGGTAGTTACCTTTTGCTAGTGCTCTTGTTCCAATTATGGACCCCTCACCAATGGATGTGTTTGGTAAAATGCCCACTTCGTCAGCCAGCCACACATGCTCACCAATAATGATGTTTTTAGATGGATTAACTCTATCGCCAGATTCAACATCATAAATTGCATGCGAGTCTTCGCATCTGAAATACACTTTTGTTGCAATCATTACATCATCACCGATGATAGCGAAAGTTCTTTCAGCAGTGTAGATAACTGATGGATTTGTGCATGTGACACGGCTCCCTAAAAGGACAAAACAGTCGATACCCACCCGCACAGCCCCAACCCATTTGCAGTTATCACCAACAACACATACACCGTTATCAGCAACAAAAATTATTCTACTATTACTTATCTTGCTATTTTCTTTAATAATAACCCCAGTTACGGATAAGCCAAAGAATTAACCACATGAATTTGAGGCTTATTCTTCTGACAAAGCTGATAAGCACATAAAGAGGAAAATACACCTGATAAGAAACCCGCAATTGAACGATGTTTTCCTGTGACCAAATGGTATTTTTCTTTCAGTAAACCTATTAACGTTTCAATTCTTTTTCGTTGACGTAAGTGAAATTCATCAGAAAATGGTAATAGCATAACTTTCATATTCTTTCTAGGATAGGTAATTAAATCAATGCCTTGCTCTTTAAGAGTTTCTTTTAGTGCTTGGCTGATATATCCCCGATCACCATAGACTCTTGCTGATAATCCATCAACTAGTTTTTCTACCTTTCTAATATCAGCAATATGTCCATTCGAGATATCTGAATTTACAATCTCCCCTTGATGATTCATCAACAGGTGTAATTTACAACCATAAAACCACCCCATAGAACTTTTACCACGAGAAGCAATATCATCTAAAGCATGATGTTCTTTAGGAATTCTTTTATTTTTACATACAGGCAAAGGTGTCGAATCAATCCATAGATATGAATCTTCCTTATGCTGATTTAACGCATAATGCAAAGCATGAATCGCAAGCTGATGTTGATTGATAAGAGTAAGTATATTTTTATAACAAGGTAACTCTTTAAACAACCTGCTTTCATATTGACATAGAAGTTGGAAAAAAGCTTTAAAGTTATGCATTTGAGAAGCTTTATAGCAAATGGAGATCGTCACAATTTCAGACAAGGAGAGTGTGGCTTGTCGGATACGTTGACGTTTCTTCTCCTGTTTGAGGAATTGCCAATAGATAGGTTCAAACTTTTTGAAAAAATCATCAACACTACAAAAAATTTCTGTAAAATCGTACATGGTAGTTAGAGCTTTTAGGTTGTGTCGTAACTTTCTAAATTGTTCTAACTACTTTTTTTTCAAGTCAATTTCTTATCCGTAATTCAGGTTAATAATAAGCTTATTGTTTTTTCCCTTAAATTCTACGCGCACATTTTTTAAGTTTGTTGGTGCGTGTATTAAATTCCCATTTTCATCAGAATAATTACCCTCAACGTTGTGTAACATTTTTACTTTGCACTCTAACAAATATTGATTAATTGTACTCAATAGTAAAGTTAAGTGGAATGTTTTTATAGCCCCAACTAAGAGGGGCTTTTTATTTCAGGCTGCATCAAGCATTCGGGCTATTTCGGTTGCGGTCGGGTTGTAGTATGTGTTCACCAGAATGGAAATGGTTTCATGCCCAGTAATTTTCGACAATATTTCCAGTGGTAATTTATAATTATGCACGAATCTGGTAATCGCTTCGTGCCGTGTGTCATGGAAACGGATTTTTCCAACCAAACCCGTTTGGGTTAGATTGCGTTGCCAAATCAGCCTAAATGAATTCGTATTATGGGGAATCAATCTAGGGTCGTGCTCAGGAGTATCAAGCAAGGCTAATAATTCTTTGGCACGTTTGGTTAAAGGTACGTCACGTCTTTTACCGTTTTTAGTATCTGTCAAACGAATGAAATCATCATAAACATTCTTTTTTTCAATACCTATAATTTCACCGCGTCGCATTGCGGTCTCAAGTGCAAATAGAAAAGCCCAGGCAACGTAGTGCATTTGTTTTGTTGGGACTTGGCCGCGCTGATATTTCAAGCCAGCTATAATGGTTTCTTCATCCTCTCTGCTAACACGCTGGTTTCTAGGCTGTGCCTCAGGAGGCCTGTTGACTTCTTTAAAAGGATTTTCCTTGGTTAGGAACAGTTCTTTACGAGCATAGTTAAACGCAGCACTGTAGACTGCGAATTGTCTACTGACGGTTGCAGGTTTTACTGCTTTTAAACGTTTGTCGCGCCAGTCCTTAACGATTTGTGGGCTTAAATCATGGATAGACAGGTCAGCAGAAGTACCCCATTGCTTTCTCAACAATTTCAATTGCTGATCAATAAACTTTTGGCTTTTCTTATTTTTGCCAGATTCGTTGTAATAAAGTTCGAATAGGGCGTAGAAAGATATGTGAACCTTATCAGGTTTAGTCGTTTGATCAGGACTAGCTTGAAGTTCTAATAGTTTTTTGCAGCCCACTGTTCACATTCATGAGCAGTGTCTCTGGTGGCTGAATAACGTAATCCGTTGTGACGTACAACAATACGCCAAGCGTTGCCGCGTTTGACAGGTTTTTGCATTTTAACACTCCAAATTTCATGGTGTCGCAGCAGCACCAAAATTCAGAAAAAGGCAAAATACCCTAACTTTTTTGGTGTCGCTGCGGAAATATAAAGCGTTTTTTAATGCGAAATATAGTAAATATGATCCACTATAGCTGACCCATCGACAATAAAAAACAAGCCACAAGGCTTATTAATTCCTTGTAGCTTACTGATTTTATTAAATAAAATCTTGGAGCGGGAAACGAGACTCGAACTCGCGACCCCAACCTTGGCAAGGTTATGCTCTACCAACTGAGCTATTCCCGCAATAGGTCGCATTATAGAGAGTTTCATCAAACTGTCAACTCTCTATGTTGCTAAGTGTTGATTTAATCAGCACGTCGCCAAATCGTTCCCTGACGGGTATCCTCAAGCACAACACCCTGATCCAATAAAGACTGGCGAATGGCATCCGCCTGAGCAAAGTCTTTGGCTTTTTTAGCATCAACACGTTGTTGGATAAAGTTTTCAATTTCTGTGTCAGAAAGGGAAAGTGCTTCCTGACCAATATCCGATTTTAAAAACTCATCCACATCATGCTGAACCAAGCCAAGAATATTGGTTAAATAGCGTAAGGTTGAGTAGAGAATGGTGGCATGTTCAGCAATTTCTTCCTTAACAGCACGGTTTAACTCTTTATTTAGCTCAAATAAAACTGCCATTGTTTCCGCAGTATTAAAATCATCCCGCATTGCGGTATTAAAACGTTCAACAAAACGTTGCTCTAAAGTCTTAACTGTTTTTTGCCCATACATTTGCTGGTAGGCTTTAAATGAATGATAAAAACGGCTGAGTGCGGTTTTCGCCTCTTTCAAGGCAAAGTCAGAGAAGTTGACTGGACTACGGTAGTGTGATGACACAATAAAGTAACGGATCACTTCTGGATGGAATTTTTCCATTACATCACGAATGGTAAAGAAGTTGCCTAAGGACTTAGACATTTTCTCACCATCGACATTAATGAAACCCACATGCATCCAGTAATTCACATACTGTTCGCCTGTTGAGGCCTCACTTTGGGCAATTTCATTTTCATGGTGCGGGAACATCAAGTCTGAACCACCACCGTGAATGTCAAAATGATTGCCCAGGCAGCAGGTCGACATCGCAGAACATTCAATATGCCAGCCTGGACGACCATTGCCCCAAGGTGAAGCCCATGCAGGTTCATTTTCCTTGGCGTGTTTCCAAAGCACAAAGTCAAAAGGATGTTTCTTTTCAACTTCGACATCGACACGTTCAGAGGCGCCCGCCTGCATATCCTCAAGCTTACGGCCTGACAAGCGACCGTATTTGTCAAACTTGGTCACTTCAAAATAAACATCACCGTTAGCAGCAGGGTAGGCTGTACCGTTATCCACCAGCGTACCAATCATGCTTTGCATCTGGTCAATATATTCAGTTGCTTTTGGTGCTTCATCGGGTGGTACACAGCCGAGGTTGGCTGCATCCTCATTCATTGCATCAATAAAGCGTGCAGTGAGTTGCTGGATGGTTTCACCATTTTCATTGGCACGGGCAATGATCTTGTCATCAATATCAGTAATGTTGCGGATATAGCGAACTTTCCAGCCCTGACTACGCAAAAAGCGGATGATGTAGTCAAATGCAACCATAACCCGAGCGTGTCCAATATGACAGTAATCGTAAACCGTCATACCACAGACATACATATCGATTTGTCCCTCTTTGCGTGGCACAAATTCAACTTTTTTACGTTGCTCAGAATTATATAGAACAAAAGGTTGCATAAGGGTTTTCAAACACTCTACAAAAATCGTTATTCATCATAACGTATGCATTGTATTTCATAAAGTTATCGGGCAAAAAATAATGGGCCAGATCAATTTTAATGATTATGTTGTTTGGGATGGGATGTTATCCTTGTTCTTGAAACATGGGTTTTAGTGTAGAGCTATCAGCGTCTGGATTTTGCGGTTCATTGATCTTTATTTTTCTCCATTTTCCCAAGAATCTTACACATTTTAGAAACGTGCATAACTTATAGTTATGCTAGAATCTCGATCATTCTTTTGATTACAATCATCTATCTCCAATAGATCGCATATTATTTTGAGCTAAACCTGCATGTCACAAACGATAAATTTCCAAAAAAGTGCGCTAGAAACTTTGCGCATTGAACAACAAGCGATAGAAGTGCTTGCAACACAAATTGATGAACGCTTTGACCGTGCATGTGAAGTCATTTTGCAATGCAAGGGGCGTGTGGTTGTTACAGGAATGGGTAAATCTGGTCATATTGGCCGCAAAATGGCAGCAACCTTTGCCTCCACAGGTACACCCTCATTCTTTATGCATCCTGGCGAGGCGGGACATGGCGATCTGGGCATGCTGGTACGTGGTGATGTACTCATTGCAATTTCAAACTCAGGCAAGAGTGATGAAATTATGATGCTGATGCCATTGATTAAACACTTGGAAGTGCCTTTAATCACCATTAGCCGTGATGACAAGGGGCCGATGCCACAGAATGCCGATATTGCCCTGACGCTGGGCGCGGCAGATGAAGCATGCCCACTGGGTTTGGCGCCTACATCAAGTACCACCGCAACACTGGTTCTAGGGGATGCTTTAGCGGTTGCGTTGCTGGAAGCACGAGGCTTTACCGCAGACGATTTTGCCCGTTCCCATCCTGCTGGTGCTCTGGGTAAGCGTTTGCTTCTGCATGTGAAACATTTAATGCACACAGGTGCAGAGTTGCCAAAGGTAACTCCTGATACGCCGATGAATAAAACCCTGTTTGAGATTACCGAAAAGCGTCTGGGTTTAACTACGGTGGTGGATGAAAATGACATTCTGTTAGGTATTTTCACCGATGGTGACTTACGTCGTATGATTGACCATCAACAGGGTTTTGACATTAACCTGCCTGTTTCTGCGGTGATGACCAAAAACCCGATGACAATTTCGCAGGAAGTTCGTGCTGTCAAAGTGTTGGAAAAAATGCATGAGAAAAAGATTAACCAATTTGTTGTTGTTGATGATGCCCATAAAGTGATTGGGGTGATTAGCATGCATGATCTGATTGAAGCAGGAGTGAATTAAGCCATGGCATCGTATGCACTTTTAGAGCAAGCGCGTCATTTACAGGCATTGGTGCTGGATGTGGATGGCATTCTAAGTGATGGTTTTGTGACTTTGACCAACTCTGGTGATGAAATCAAGTCATTTGATATCCGTGATGGCTTGGGAATGAAGCTGGTGCAGCAGGCGGGCATGAAAGTGATTATTATCACTGGACGTAAAAGCCAGATTGTTGAAAAGCGAATGTCTGACTTGGGCGTGGATCTGGTGTTTCAGGGACGTGAGGATAAGGGTGTGGCATTGCGTGAGGCCTGTGCACAGCTCAATATCCTGCCTGAGGACTGTGTCTATATGGGTGATGACTGGCCTGACCTGTCTGCGTTTGCAATTGCAGGCATGAGCATTACCGTGCCCAATGGGCATGAGGAAGTGCGCCGCCGTGCAAATCTGGTCACCCAGGCGATGGGTGGACGTGGGGCGGTACGTGAGGCCTGTGATATGTTGCTGATGGCAAAAGGTGTTTACCAAGAGCTACTTGCAAAATACCTGGCTGTACCACATTAATATCAGTATTGAACTCCCCCAAGGTTAGGTAACCCTGTTTATGGATACCAAGGTTTTATATGTTGTTGCTGTAATTGTTGCTGCGATCAGTGGCGGCTATTACTATTACAGCGGCAAGGCAAAAAAGCTGGAAGTTGATTCAGCTAAAAATATCACATATTCAGCACAGGGCGTTCATCTTACACAAACAGATGAGCAGGGGAATTTATATATTCGTGCGGAAATAAAGCAATTACAGCAGGATATGCAACAGAAAACATCGCAGCTTGATCAGCTCAATGCGGTGATGTACAAACAGGGCAAGCCTGATGCGACCTTTTTTGCCAAACAGGCAAATGGTTACGATGACAATAGCAAAGTGGTCCTGACTGGAGATGTGGTTGCGACACAATTATCTGAACAGGGTAAAATGGAGTTTCATACTGATGAACTTACAGGCTATCCGAAAACCAGACAACTGGAAACGCAGCATCAGGTCATTGTGCAGTCACCAACGGCTGAGTTTGTGAGTCAGGGACTAAAAGCAGACCTAAATCAGGGTCAATATGAATTTTTCAAAGTTCGAGGAAAGTATGCGCCAAAACCTTAATCCCCAGTATCGTTCATCTTTCCTGAAACAGGTGGCTTGTGTTGCGGTGGTTGCACTCTCTTCTGCCTCAAGTTTTGCTTTACCGTCAGACCGTAACCAACAGCTTTCTCTGGCGGCTGAAAACGCGACTTATAATAGTAAAACGGGTATTACCACCTATACGGGCAATGTGGTGATCGAACAGGGCACCATGAAGCTTCAGGCGGACTCGCTGGTTGCCACACTGAGCAGTAAAAACGAGATTCAGACCATTACCGCTAAAGGTAAACCCGCCAAGTTTCAGCAGCAAATGGAAGCCAACAAGGGGTTGGCACGTGGTGAGGCGCAGAATATTGTCTACAACGCAGACACAGGGATTATCACCCTGACTGGCAATGCCTATCTCTATCAGGATGGCTCCAGTATTCGTGGTAACAGTTTGAAATATAGTATGAACAAGGGCGATGTTGAGGCGCAGGGCTCATCATCCAATCGTGTTCAGATTATCATTCCACCATCAAGTTCAAAAAGCTTTCCAGGGGCACGTGATTAATGGAACAGTCAGGTCAGCAACCACAGACATTGTGCATTAAGCATTTGGCGAAGAACTATAGCAAGCGCTGGGTTGTGAAAGATGTTTCTTTTACCATGCAAAGTGGTCAGATTGTCGGACTGCTTGGGCCGAATGGTGCGGGGAAAACCACCAGTTTCTATATGGTCGTTGGTCTGGTGCGTATGGACAAGGGCGAGATTCACCTCGATGATCTTGACCTGTCCGATCTGGCAATGCATGAGCGGGCACGTAAGGGAATTGGCTATTTACCTCAGGAAGCGTCTATCTTTAGAAAGTTGACCATTGCTGAAAACATTATGGCGATTCTGGAGACACGTAAAGACCTGAATAAGCAGCAGCGCCAGCAACGCCTGACTGAGCTTTTAAATGATTTCAAGATCAATCATATTAAGGATTCACTGGGTATGAGTGTGTCTGGTGGTGAACGCCGTCGGGCTGAAATTGCGCGTGCATTGGCTGCTGATCCGAAGTTTATGCTGCTGGATGAACCATTTGCAGGGGTTGACCCGATTTCCGTGGGTGATATTAAGGATATTATCCAAACCCTAAAAGAACGTGGTATTGGGGTGTTGATTACCGATCATAACGTGCGTGAGACTTTGGCCATTTGTGAAAAGGCTTATATCGTGAGTGAAGGATCGGTGATTGCTGAAGGCACTCCACTGGAAATTCTGGATAATGAACAGGTGCGTAAAGTGTATTTGGGCGACGATTTTGTGGTTTAAATTTGAACAGTTGTTTATATCCTAAAGAACCTGCGGGTTCTTTTTTTATAAGAAAAAATAAATAACAGATCAGGTGCCTGTTATTTTAATTAAACATAATTTATTGTATTATATGGATAATTATTATTAACTTTACTTTAAATATGCTGTATTCATTTAAATACTATTCTGAGAAAAGTGTGAACTACTTTACAAAAATAAACAGTTATCCAAGGGGGATTTATGACTTAAAACATGGTGCTTTCTGCAAGAAAATGATTAAAATGAATGTGCTTAAATGATAACAATACGAAAAGAATATGAAATTAAAGAACGATATAAAACTAAATCATGGAACGTGTAAAACAAGTATGGATTATAAGTGGTTACTTTGTGTAGCAACCCTAATCGTACCCGTCACACATGCAGCAACCCCCAGCGAACAATATCATTCCTTAAAAAATAATTTATCAAAGCTTTTTGTACCTCAAAGCAATGATGAATATAAAGTTGCCCAGATGCAAAAGCTGAGCAACTTTTCAGTCGATTCTTCATTGGGAGGTGATCTTCCTACGGTTGGATCAGGTCGCCCACAAGTTCCCAACCCATCAGCCTTTTGGCAGAATCAGCGAAAAGGCATTAAAGAGGCAGTGCAAATTGCGGTAGAGAGAAATCCAGATATTTCCCAGACACTTGCTACGTTAGCGGCGCAGAACGCCAATATTGATGTCGCCAAGGCAGGTTATTATCCACAACTTTCTGGGGGTGTCAGTACAGGCAACCTAGGCAAGAAAGGCAGCCGTGGTGAGCAGTTGCTGACACTTAGTGCGGCACAAATGTTGTATGACTTTGGCAAGGTCAGGTCAGGTGTGGATACCGAGAAAGCCAAGGTGTTTGTGGAGCAGGCCAATGTGTTGGTCAAGATTGACGACATTTCACTGGATGTGGCACAAACCATTATTAATATTCAACGCTATCAGAAGCTTATACAGATTGCCAATCAGCAGATCGCAGGTATTAAGCGTATTCAGGAAATGGCGAATCTCAGGGCAAGGGCTGGCATCAGCAGTCAGGCCGATCCTGTACAGGCCCAGTCCTATTTGCAGTCGGCCCAGTCGGCCTTGATTGCCCAGCAATCCCTACTGAGTCAATACCAGCAGCATTTATATACCCTGTTGGGTTTTGATACGAGAAACACACAGTGGGCCATTCCAGAGGATTTGGTGAGACAGTCTGACTTATATGCTGAACCCCAATTCAACACCATTCCTCAAATGATTGCGGCTCAGGCTGGCATTGAGGTTGCGCGTAATCAAAAATTACAGACAAAGGTCAGTAATTATCCGACACTGTCTGTAAAGGGCGAACTTAGTCAGGCATTGCATGGCCGCAATCCAAATAATGATAAAGATGGTGGCTTTGATAGTGCTATTATGTTGGAAGCGAGCAGCCAATTTTATCAGGGCGGGGCGACTGCCTCAAAAGTCAGGGCAGCGAGTTTTGCGGAAGAGGCCGCCAGAGCTCAGGTAAATGCGGTTTATTTAAAAGTGCTGGATCAGATCAGAACCAGTCGAGAACAAATTGAAAATAAGCAACGTCAGATGCAGGTGTTGGCTGGACAACAGGCAATTACGATCCGCACACGTGAGCTTTATCAGGAACAATATAAACTGGGAACACGTACACTGGTCGATTTGCTGAATGCTGAACAAGCCATCCATAGCGCAAATTCAGAAGCGGAAACGGCACGTTACGATATCTATAGTAGTATAGCCCAATATATTGCAGCCACAGGGCGTTCTCGCCAAGCCTATGACCTGAATAATATTAAAATTCAAGGGTTCGAGGTACGACAATGATTACAACAATAAATTATCAGCCGTGGTTGCAAGCGATCCTGGCCATTGCCAAACATTATCGGATAGAACCATCGGAAGAGCGGATTCGTCTACAACTGGACTGGAACCAAAACCAGAACCTTGATGAGGTGCTGGTTTTAATCAGCCGTCAGGTGGGGTTGACCTTAAGACGGGTCAAGTTTAGCGATGATGTGGTGAACCCCTGGCGTTTACCTGTCTTGGTGGAACTTGCAGATGGGCAGGTCGGTGTTATTGATAAGGCCGATGCTTCTGGGCATGTCAGTATCCAGTTAAGTGGAGATCACGGTTTATCACAAAAGTTTGCGGTGGGCGCGCTCAAGCATATTGTTAAAAATGTGTATGTATTGCGCCCTGAAAAATCTGTTCCTGATGCCCGTGTTGATGAATATATCAAGCCTTATAAGGCGAGCTGGTTCTGGTCAATTGTGCTTCAGGACTGGAAGCGCTACATTGACATTATGTTTGCTTCAATGATTGCAAATATTTTGGCATTGGCAACCATTATTTTCTCCATGCAGGTGTATGACCGAGTCGTTCCATCGCAATCCATTCCAACGCTCTGGGTACTTGCAGGCGGTGTGCTGATTGCCGCAATTTTTGAGTTTGTACTGCGTATTTCACGGGTTTACTTATCTGACATTATTGGTAAGCGTGCTGACTTGCGTATTTCAGATCAGGTCTTTGGCCATGCGCTCAGAATCAAGAACAGTGAACGTTCCAAGTCTACAGGTACTTTCATTTCCCAGATTCGTGAGTTGGAGGGTGTTCGTGAGCTGGTCACCTCAACCACCATGGGCGCTATCGCAGACCTGCCATTCTTCTTCCTGTTTCTGGTTATTTTTGCGCTGATTGGTGGCAACCTGTTCTGGGTGATGTTGCTGGTTGTACCTTTAATGATTGTACCTGGTTTATTGGTGCAGAAGAAACTGGCTAAACTTGCGCAGGAGGGAATGCGGGAATCTTCAATCCGTAATGCCATTCTGGTTGAGGCTGTACAGGGTATTGAGGATATTAAGTTACTACGTGCAGAATCCCGTTTTCAGAACCAGTGGAACCACATGAATGAGGTGTCTGCTGACATCAGTATGCAGCAACGCAAAATTGTGGGCGTATTGACGGCTTGGACACAGAAAATTCAGGGGCTGACCTATGCAATTGTGGTACTGGTCGGTTGTTTTGCCGTCATGGCTGGGGAAATGACAACGGGTGCCTTGGTGGCCTGTTCTATTCTCTCCTCACGTATGCTGGCTCCGATTTCACAGGTGACAGGCATATTGGGTCGTTTCCAGCAGGCAAAAGTGGCCAAGAAAAGCCTTGATGAGCTAATGAAGAAACCTGTTGATCAGGCTGATCATGCCCATTTGGTTCATAAGGAAGCCTTACATGGCGATTATGAACTCAAGAATGTAATGTTTCAGTATTCTGAAGATGACCCAAGACCAAGTCTGGCCATTCAGCAACTTAAAATACGGGCAGGTGAACGCATTGCAATTTTAGGCCGCAACGGTGCGGGTAAATCCACACTATTGCAGATTCTTTCCGCAATGCAGTTCCCTAATTCTGGTTCGGTTCATCTGGATGATCTGGATATTAGCCTGATTGATCCCGCCGATGTTCGCCGTGACATGGGGCTGTTAAATCAGAATGCACATCTGTTTTATGGAACAATCCGTGAAAACCTGACTTTGGGTGCGCCACTGGCTCGTGACGAAGATATCTTAAAGGCATTGAAAGTTACGGGAGCACTGGGGTTTGTACATGAAAAGAAAGAGGGGCTGGACCATCTGGTACTAGAGGGTGGTGTTGGTTTTTCTGGTGGTCAACGGCAGGCACTGTTATTGGCGCGTTTATTGATTCGCCAGCCGAATATCCTGTTACTGGATGAACCAACTGCCGCGATTGATGATGTGGCTGAAAAACAACTGATTGATCATTTAAGAAGTTGGTTGGGCTATCGTACCCTAATTGTGGCAACACACCGCCGCGCCGTACTGGAACTGGTTGACCGTATTATTGTTATGAATGATGGCAAGATTGTCATGGATGGACCTGTTGATCAAGTCTTGAAGCAAACAGCAATAAAACAAAAAATAATTTAATAAATAATAAAGAGGAAAATTCATGAGTGAGCAACAACAAACGAATAGTCGTCCCATGAATGTGACTTATAAGGAACCTAAGTTACCACGTTCAACTTTGGTGGTTTGGCTGGTTGGAATTGGTTTGGTGGCACTGTTCGTTTGGGCATGGTTATTTAATTTGGAAGAGGTTTCAACGGGTACGGGGAAAGTGATTCCATCTTCCAAGGAACAGATCATTCAATCTCTTGAGGGCGGTATTTTAACCAAGCTTGAGGTTAAGGAAGGAGATGTGGTTGAAAAGGGACAGGTACTTGCCCAGCTAGACCCAACACGTCTTGCCTCAAATGTGGGAGAGTCCCAATCCTTGCTGACCTCTGCACAAGCCACTGCTGCACGCCTACGTGCGGAAGTAAATGGAACCCCACTGGCTTTTCCTGAAGAAGTGTTAAAAGAACCCAAACTGGTACAGGAAGAAACAGCACTTTATCGTTCACGCCGTGCCAATCTTGAAGAGTCGATTGCAGGCAATCAACAGGCACTGAAACTGGTACAGCAGGAGCTGGCAATGACAGCGCCTCTAGTTGCCAAAGGTGCGGCGAGTGAAGTTGAAGTTTTGCGTTTAAAACGTGAGGCAAATGATTTACAAAATAAAATCAATGACACCCGCAATGAATATTATGTAAAGGCACGTGAGGAGCTTTCCAAGGCAAATACCGATATTCAAACCCAGCAACAGGTGGTGAAAGGCCGAAATGACAGTTTACAGCGGGCTGTTTTTAAAGCACCTGTAAGAGGTGTGGTAAAAGAGATTGATGTAACGACATTAGGTGGTGTCATTCCTCAAAATGGTAAGTTAATGACCATCGTGCCATTAGAGGACAAGCTGCTGATTGAGGCACGTATTTCACCAAGGGATATTGCCTTTATCCGTCCTGGACAGGAAGCACTGGTAAAGATCACCGCCTATGACTATGCAATTTATGGTGGTTTACATGGCAAGGTCACCGTGATTTCACCAGATACCATCCGTGATGAAGTGAAACAGGACCAGTTCTATTATCGGGTTTACATTCGTACGGAATCTGACCGCTTATATAACAAGGCTGGCACAGCCTTTAGCATCACCCCAGGTATGGTGGCAACCGTGGATATTCGCACTGGACAGAAAACAGTTCTGGATTACCTGCTTAAACCATTTAACAAGGCCAAGGAAGCATTGCGTGAGCGATAAGCGCTTCTAGTTTAAATCCTCGCACACCTGAACTGCACCCCGAAAGTTGGACACTCTTAGTCTAATTTGAAGGGTGCTTTTTAATGGCTAAATACAGCAAAGCGTTAAAACTGAAAGTTGTTCAGCATTACTTATCAGGTTATGGTTATCCAACAACCTCTAAGTTTTTTAATATTGACCAAAGTCTCGTTCGCCAATGGGTAGCTCAATATAATAAAAACGGTGAAGCAGCTTTTTCTGAAAAACAAAGACATCGGGTACTTTCTCTTGAAATTAAACTGGCAGTGATGGAATCGGTTCAAACAGATGGTTTATCCGCTCGGGAAGCAATGATTAAATTCGACCTTAAAAGCCCCTCACAGATATTTAATTGGTTGCGCCAATATCGAGAGCAAGGTATAGATGGCTTAAAACCGAAGCCTAAAGGGCGAACCAAACTTATGCCTAAACCGATCAAACTCTCTAAGGCAGACCAAGATAAAACCCAAAAAGAGTTACTCGAAGAATTAGCATATTTACGTGCAGAGAATGCCTTTTTAAAAAAGCTGAAAGCCTTAAGGCTGGAACAGGAAGCAAAAGAAGCTGCGGAGCAGCAGCGATTGCAGGACTTATATCAGGATTAAGGCAAACCTATCCATTAAAGCATTTATTACATGCAGCCAAGATGCCACGCAGTACTTACTATTACCATGTGCAAATATATAAACACGAAGATCAAGATTATGATTTGAAAAAGAAAATCAGGATAATCTATCATCAACATAAAGGAAGATATGGTTACCGCAGGATTACCCTTGCCTTGAGGAATTTAGGTTTGGTGATCAACCATAAGTGTGTTCAACGGCTGATGCAGTCTATGCAACTTAAATCACGTATCAGAGCCACGAAATATCGCTCTTACAAAGGACAAGTGGGCAAGATTGCAGACAATGTATTACAACGTCAATTTAAGGCAGAACAGCCCAACCAGAAATGGGTAACTGATGTGACTGGGTTCAACGTTCGGGGAGAGAAGCTTTATCTATCACCAGTCATGGATTTATTTAATGGCGAAATCATAGCCTTCCATATTCAACGCAGACCAGTATTTGGATTGGTGAAAGATATGCTCAAGAAAGCTATAAATAAACTAAAACCTGATGACAAACCGATAATCCATTCAGATCAGGGATGGCAATACCAAATGCATTATTATCAACAACAATTGAAACAGAATGGCTTAACACAAAGTATGTCACGTAAAGGAAATTGTTTAGATAATGCCTCTATGGAAAGCTTCTTTGGAATACTGAAATCAGAGTGTTTTTATGGAGAAGAATTTAAATCCATTGATGAACTGGAACAAGTCGTGAAAAAATACATCCACTATTACAACCATGATCGAATCAAGGTGAAACTAAAAGGACTGAGTCCTGTACAGTACAGAACTCAGTCCTTAAAAACCACTTAATCAAACTGTCCAACTTATTGGGGTCAGATCACACCGCGAGGATTTTTTATTTGGGCTGTAAAAAGCTATAATTTCTTTTTTGCTTTTATTTAGATTTTTATGCCATTCACCATTGCCCATACGGTTACTTTCGAGGAAGAAATTAAAAAAAGTCGTTTTCAGGCGATTGCTGCGGTTGTTGAAAATGAACAACAGGTCAAGGTCTTTTTAGAGCAGACCAAGGATAGCTCAACCACTCATCAATGCTGGGCGTGGAAGATTGGACACCATGTACGCTTTAATGATGATGGTGAACCCTCTGGAACAGCGGGGCGACCAATTCTAGCGACGATTGAGGGCAATGATTTAACCAATGTGATTGTCATGGTCAACCGATGGTATGGCGGAATTAAGCTTGGCACAGGTGGACTGGTACGGGCTTATGGTGGCTGTGCTGGACAATGCTTGCTGTTGGCTGAGAAAATTGAGCTAATTGAGAAAAAAACAATACAGTTTGCCTGCCTGTTTAATGAATGGGCCATTATCCAGTATGAGTTGATGCAGCAACAGATTGAATATCAGGAAAGTTATACTGAAAATGGTGTCATGATTGAGGCACGTCTACAAATTCATCAAATTGAACCACTCAGGCATAAACTTCAGGACGTGACTAGAGGGCGTGAGCAATTACGTGTATTGGATGAATAGTGTTTGCACGCCCTCTCTTGCGAGTCTGCGGAACAGTGTTCCTTATTCTCAGGACGTGAGCAGGTCAAGATTGTTGAGGAATCTGTAGATGACTGATCCATTATTGAAGTATCGGGAACAGCATAAACATCGTTTAAATTATATGCCCTGGCTATATTGGTCATTGAAACCCAAACATCGGGAATGGGCGGAACAATGGCAGGCGGAATATCAAGCCTACCTGATGGAAATGGAAACGGTGGAGATTGGAAAGAACTGTTTTATTTCTCCTTTAGCGCATATTTTTGCAGAGCGTGGGCGAAAGATTAGCATTGGTGACAACACCTTTATTGCGGCGGATTGCACTTTGCATGGGCCGTTGCAGATTGGCAGTGAAGTGGCAATCAATCACCACTGTATTTTAGAGGGTGGACGTGCTGGCATTAAATTGCATGATCAGGTGCGTATCGCGGCCTATAGCCATTTATATGCCTTTGATCATGGTATGGATTTAGAGCGTCCGATTTACCAACAGGCAGTGACTTCAAAAGGCATTGAGATTGGACAGGATGTTTGGCTGGGGGCAAATGTGGGGATTAAGGATGGTGTGACAATCGGCGATCATGCCGTCATTGGAATGAACAGTATGGTGACTAAAGACATTAAAAAGCATGCCATTGTTGCAGGTAATCCAGCTCGCTTTATTCGATATCGAAAATAAGAAATAGCATGAAAAAGTTCAGAAGATTCGATACATAAATTTAACCTATCCTGGTTTTATCTGTGTTAAGTTAAAAACAAGTACAAGACCTAAGGTGTTAAACCTAAAGAGAGGCGAACATGAACCGTGTCATTGCATGTATTGATTCTTCACCCTGTATTGAGGCTGTCGCTGAAGCAGCCGCATGGGTGGCGAAGCAAACGCAAAGAGAATTAGTACTGTTGCAAATCCTGGACTATTATCCAGCAAGCTATCATTTAGGTGAAATCAGCGGTGTCATTGGTTTTGAAAGTAATGCCATGCTGCTCAAGGAGCTGGCCGAACTTGAGCAAAAGCAAAGCGAACTCGCACTCGACTACAGTAATAACTTACTGAAACATATTTCTGAGCTGATCGAAAAACAATATGGTTTAACCAGTACCAAGATTCAGGAAAAAGGAGATTTTCTTGAACAGAGCTTTAATATTTTAAAAGAGAATGATGTTGTCATTATTGGGCGTGTGGGTGAACGGGCGGCCGAGAAGAATAAGCCGATTGGCAGTAACGTGGAAAACTTTATTCGTGGTGCAAACTGTACAGTAATTACGGTAGGCGAGCATTTTGAAGCACCAAGACGTTTTATCTTTGCCTATGAATATTCACCGACCTGTCAAAAAATGCTGCAACGCATTGCCCAAAGTGATTTATTGAAAACACTGCAATGTCACTTACTTTATGTTGGTGACCATCCTGAAATGCTGACCGAACCTGAAAAGTATTTAAAGGATGCTGGTATAGAGGTTGTATCTGTCTACCGTTATGGCGATGTGGCACAAAATATTCTGGAATATCAGGCAGAGCATAAGATTCAGTTGATTGTGCTGGGGGCTTTCAGCCACAGTAAAATCCATCAATTCTTTCTGGGTAGCATCACCACCACAATTTTCCGTAATGCCAATGTGCCTTTGCTCGTGGCTAAGTAATTCATTTTTCTCCATATAGTTATCCGCAAATACTGTGGATAACTATATGGAAAAGCATTGTGTATAAATATAAATTGTTGATATTAAATAATTAAATTTTTTAGGTTGTTTTTTAATCTCTATTTCACAATCGCAATTGCAAAACCATCATGGCCTTTTGAACCAACAGTTTGTAGTGCTGTACAGGATAAAAGCTTTGGGTGATCTTTTAATGCCGTAAAGGCATCACGGATACCTTCAATGCTTGGTTTCTTATTGTTTTCATCCAGAATTGCACCTGCACGAATGACATTATCCAGTACGATAATGGTACCTGAATGAGATAATTGTAAACTTAACTCCAGATATTCAGGATAACTTTGTTTGTCTGCATCAATAAAAATAAAATCAAAAGCTTCGCTGCCATCAGCAATCAGTTGTTTCATCACATCTGCACCACGACCTTTTTTCAGTTCGATCGTGGTGGGCATATTGGCATAATCAATGTTTTCCTGCGCCAGAATTACGTGGGTATCACGTCCCTCAACGGTCAGTAGATAACCATCTTCAGGTAAGGCCTTTGCCAGCCAAATGGTGCTATAAGCCGCAAAAGTTCCCAGTTCCAACACGCGCTTGCACTGATTCATCTGAATCAGCATTTGTAAAAACATACCTTGATTAGGTGCAACAGCCAAATGATTAGAAAAACCCTGCTGATCGGTATTGTCTAATGCATGTTGAAGTTTTGGATCAGTGGGAATTAAATGTGAATTGATATATTCATCAATGTCTGTCCACATCTGTTGCATAATCAGGTTTACCTATGAATCTGTTAGCTGCATTTTAAACATTTATATCCAGAGTGCAATTTGATTCGTTGTAAATGAAAAAAGTAAATTATTGGCTATCAATGATTGAACACATCAGTTGCCTTAAATGGCTTTGAATTTCTGGCGGGAGTTGAATAAATAACAAATCTATCGGCATATGTTGCCAGTTTGGTTGAACCTGCCCCTCATTTAAATATTCAGCCAGTAGGAAAATCTGTGATACGGAACAGTTAAATGCCTGTGCCAAATATTGGAGCAAGGCAGGACTATATCCTTGATTGCCATTCTCAAGATTGCAAATATTACTTTTTGAAGTGTTAGAGAAATCCGCAAGTTGTTGTTGTGACCAGCCCTTTTGTTTTCTCATATATCGTATTGCGTGACTTATATCCATAGGTTGATGTTATAAAAACCTATGGAATAGTAGGTGTTGTAATACAATACAAATTAAGGTTTTTGTATTGTTATACAATACTTTTGGCGTTTGAGATTTACTAAAATAATGAAATTACTATAACCCCAGTTACGGATAAGCCAAAGAATTAACCACATGAATTTGAGGCTTATTCTTCTGACAAAGCTGATAAGCACATAAAGAGGAAAATACACCTGATAAGAAACCCGCAATTGAACGATGTTTTCCTGTGACCAAATGGTATTTTTCTTTCAGTAAACCTATTAACGTTTCAATTCTTTTTCGTTGACGTAAGTGAAATTCATCAGAAAATGGTAATAGCATAACTTTCATATTCTTTCTAGGATAGGTAATTAAATCAATGCCTTGCTCTTTAAGAGTTTCTTTTAGTGCTTGGCTGATATATCCCCGATCACCATAGACTCTTGCTGATAATCCATCAACTAGTTTTTCTACCTTTCTAATATCAGCAATATGTCCATTCGAGATATCTGAATTTACAATCTCCCCTTGATGATTCATCAACAGGTGTAATTTACAACCATAAAACCACCCCATAGAACTTTTACCACGAGAAGCAATATCATCTAAAGCATGATGTTCTTTAGGAATTCTTTTATTTTTACATACAGGCAAAGGTGTCGAATCAATCCATAGATATGAATCTTCCTTATGCTGATTTAACGCATAATGCAAAGCATGAATCGCAAGCTGATGTTGATTGATAAGAGTAAGTATATTTTTATAACAAGGTAACTCTTTAAACAACCTGCTTTCATATTGACATAGAAGTTGGAAAAAAGCTTTAAAGTTATGCATTTGAGAAGCTTTATAGCAAATGGAGATCGTCACAATTTCAGACAAGGAGAGTGTGGCTTGTCGGATACGTTGACGTTTCTTCTCCTGTTTGAGGAATTGCCAATAGATAGGTTCAAACTTTTTGAAAAAATCATCAACACTATAAAAAATTTCTGTAAAATCGTACATGGTAGTTAGAGCTTTTAGGTTGTGTCGTAACTTTCTAAATTGTTCTAACTACTTTTTTTTCAAGTCAATTTCTTATCCGTAATTCAGGTTACTATAAATAGCTTACTTTAAGTAATACCGAATAAAGCCTATGCATTAAGGATAATAAAGGGGAATAGGATGGTTAACCAAAAAATGGATAAAGAAGAATCAAGAGTATTGTTTGATGCTTTAGAAAAAACTTATCTGCAAGATTTATACGATTTAAAGGTAGAGCAAGTCAAAACAGATGAGCTGGATTGTTTCTGCTATTCTGTGGTGGTGGCCTGTATTTTTAAATATCAGTCTGCTGAACAGGCAAAAAAGATAGTGGGGTATTTTACTGAAATTATGTGGGAAAAATATCATCCCAGTTTTACCCTTAAGTTAAAGCAGCGATATGCCGCTTATCAAGAATATTTAAGCCTGTATTTTTCCCATCAGAAAACAGCGGCAGGTTTGGACCCAGCCATGACCATGGGATTTATCCTGATGAGTTTTGCTGTCGAAAAGATGCAGCAGAATCATATCTATGTGGTGGAACTCACCACAATGATCCATAAAATGATCTTTGCATGTATCAATAAAATTAAAAGAAATAAAATGCTTGACCGAGGTAAGTTACAACTACAAACCGTCAATTAAATAAAAATGCTTCTTTAAAGGAAACATTTTTCTGGCTCTAAAAATTACACATTGAACTGTTGCGGGTTAGGTCAGGCCCCCAGGTACGATAACCCTGGGTATCAATATGGATTTGTCCAGAGCTGTATAATCCTACACCCAGATTTAAACTTTGACCATGCTGGGTCCAGAACTGGCATAGTTTAAATTTGGTTTGTTCAATAAATGCATAGTCTTGAGGTTGGGGAAATTCAGGGCCAATGCGGAAATCAATTGCCGAGTTGAATAAATGCTTGGAAGAGCTTGCTCCGCCAGCGCATTGATTCAGGGGAAGATCACGGTAAACCGAAGTCACTTCAAAATCTGTCAAAATTTTGGCTGCAATTAGGTACTTAAACACACGCAAGGTTGAAAGTGAGTTGTTCCATAACTCACGGTTAGGCACCATATATTCAGAGCGTCCACATTTTTGCCAGTCCCGTGCTGTACGCAGTAATTCAAAACTTGGAATAATATGCGCCACATTGTTGCGTGTTAAAAACTGTTCATATTCACGAACGCGTGCATAGTTCTCGCCCTGATTGAGCCAGATGCGGTAAGAGGCAGGTTCAACCTTATTGGGAATAGGGCGGGTAATGGTGACCTGTTCCTGGGGAATATAAATTCTTTTTCCGATGTTGTTATTCTGGGTCACTTTGGTGGTCGAGCTGACACAACCCACCATCATCACAGGGATGATAAAAAATGAAAAAAGGCCCTGTAATTTATTTTGCATCATAAAAAAGAAATTTCACAAACGATAGGTGTATCATTTTAATGCAAAATAGCGCATGAATAATGATGCAATTGCAAAGAAATGTGTGATTCAGGTATAAAAAAGACCAGTAGAAACTGGTCTTTTTGATTATTTTTCTAAATACTGAAGCTTGTCTGGCTTACCGTTCCATTCTTCACGGTCAGCAGGTTGTTCACCAATTTGAGTGATGTTGTTGCCTGCCCATTTTTCTGATAATTCAGCATTCAATTCAATAAATACTTCCTGACCTTCTGGCAGTTCATCTTCCGAGAAAATCGCATTTGCTGGACATTCAGGTTCACACAATGCACAGTCAATACATTCATCTGGATTGATTACAAGGAAGTTTGGGCCTTCATAGAAGCAGTCTACAGGACAAACTTCAACACAATCTTGATACTTACATTTAATACAATTTTCGGTGACAACAAATGTCATGGCGGCAGCTACCTAAAAAATATGGTTTTCATTTTGAATAGCGTATTTTAGGCAAAAAAGACCGATAGAAACAATTCCTTTTATTGATATTTATTATTCGTATCAATGAAATGGACTTATTTATATGACTTTTGTTGATAATAAGTCTCAACAACAGGGTCAATCGACTTATTTATGCTTTTTCTTTAGCCCACCGCCATCTTGTTTATTGACCGTTGCCCAGGCAATACGTTCAGCATCTTCCTGAGAGCGTCCTTGATCCAGTTCGCTTTCCTCAATATGCTTCGCCTGTCTTTTCTGTTTTGCTGTATAGGCAGATTTATCTCCACGTGACATAACGATTTCCTCTTTAACGGATAGTAACTAAAAGAAATAGCACTGTTCTAGGAAATGGTGGGTGAGCAATTGTTAGGTTTTAGCAGGGCTGTGTAAATAAGCTCCATCATTACAGATAGAGCTTATTTTTGATGGATTAGCTCTCAACAGTTTGAGCTGTCTTGGATAATGCCTTTAATTGATAAAGCTGTTCAAGTGCCTGACGTGGTGTTAATTCATCAACATCAATGTTTTGTAACAACTCCAGTGCAGGTGAATGGGCTTGCACTTCAATGATGTGCTCAACAACGTGGGTTTCGATTTCATTGTCAATTGCGCTGAATAAATCAGTCTGTATAGTATTTTGCAAATGTTGGTGCTGTTGCTTTTCCAGAATCTTTAAACGTTTTTGTGCCTCTTTAATCACATTGGCTGGAATACCCGCCAGTTTTGCCACCTGCAAACCGTGACTCTGACTTGCTGGGCCATGTTGAACCTTATGCAGCAAGATTAAATTGCCGTTTAATTCCTGCGCCGTAACATGATAGTTATCAATACCTGCTTCACTACCGAGTTCAGTCAATTCAAAATAATGGGTTGCAAACAGGCACAGGCATTTCACACGTTTGGTCAAGTCAAGCACACATGCCCAAGCCAGAGATAAACCATCGTAGGTACTGGTGCCACGACCAACCTCATCCATTAATACCAGAGATTGGCTGGTGGCATGGTGCAGAATTTGCGAGGTTTCCGTCATTTCCACCATAAAGGTGGATTTACCTGTAGAAAGGTCATCGGCTGAACCAATACGGGTAAAGATACGGTCAATCGAACCCAGCTTCGCAGATTTTGCAGGTACGAAACTGCCACAGTAGGCAAGTAGGCTAATCAGTGCTGTTTGACGCATGAACGTTGATTTACCGCCCATGTTTGGCCCTGTGATAATGGCCATACGATGCTGGGGATCAAGAAATGTATCATTTGGTGTAAAGGGTGCCTTATTTAAGGCTTCAACCACAGGATGGCGACCACCCTGAATCCTGATACTGGTTTCTGGGGTAAATTCAGGTCGAGCCCAGTTATTGAGACGTGCCTGATGGGCAAAATTGGCGAGAACATCAATATGGGCAATTGCCGCACTCATCATTTGTAGATGGGCAATGTTTTGGCGCAACTCATCCAGCAATGATTCAAATAGGAGTTTTTCACGCGCCAATGCACGAGATTCGCTCGAAAGTACCTTATCCTCAAAGCTCTTGAGCTCTGGTGTGATATAACGCTCGGCATTTTTTAAGGTTTGACGGCGAATATAGTCGGCAGGTGCCTGCTCAGCCTGGGCGCGTGTCAATTCAATATAATAACCACTGACACGGTTATAGCCAATTTTTAGGGTATTGATGCCTGTCCGTTGACGTTCCTTAATTTCCAGGTCAATCAGGAACTGCCCAGCATGATCACGAATTTTGCGTAACTCATCCAGCTCATCATCATAACCCTCAGCAATGACATTGCCATCACGCAACAGCACAGGTGGATTCTCAACAATCGCCGCCATTAAATGCTGGTGTAGGCTTTTAAAATCGCCAAGTTCCTGATCAAGTTGAGTCAATAATCTGGATTGCTGTGTTTTTAAAACAGGTGTTAAAGCGTGACGTAAAAAAGGAATTTGTGCACATGCCTGACGAAGCTGGACTAAATCACGCGGACGCGCACTGCCAAGCGCAACACGGCTTAACACACGCTCAATATCTCCAATTTCTTTCAATACTAACCGCACAGGTGATTCATGATAGCCTTTTAATAGTTGTTCAGTGGCATCAAGAAGGGCATCTAAAGCCGCTGTGTCACGAATTGGTTGCATCAGCGTTCGGCTCAGTAATCGTCCGCCCATTGCTGTTTGACAGTCATTAATCAGTTGAAACAGTGATGTTCCATGATCAAACAGGGGTTCAATGATTTCCAGATTTCGGCGTGTAATTGGGTCAAGCGCAATAAAGTCGGTACTTTGCTCAATCTGAATGGAGCGGATATGTGGCAAGGCTGTTTTTTGGGTTTCTTTGGCATAGTGAATCAATGCCGCCGCCGCTGCTTTTGCCAGTGGAATTGGGTCCAATCCAAAACCTGACAAGGTCGAAACCGCAAATTGGTCACATAGGGTCTTTTGTGCGTTATTTAAGTTAAAATCAACGTTTGGACGTTTGGTAATTGGACATTCCAGATTTTTCTTAATCTGTTCAATGATGTTTTGGTCAATCAGGTCTTCATCAATCAAGATTTCACTTGGCATCAAACGGGCAAGTTCAATAGGAAGCTGTTCAGGCTTGTAGTCTTGTTGTTGAACCTTAAAAATACCCGCACTTAAATCAAGTAGGGCAAAACCAATCTTATTTTGCTGAATACACAGCGCCACAAGGTTTGACGACTGGTAACTGGTGAGTAGGGCATCGTCAGTCAATGTGCCTGGAGTGAGAATACGAACAACCTTACGTTCCATTGGTGCTTTACCGCGAGAGCCTGCACTCTCGCCCTCGCCAACCTGCTCGCAAATGGCAACAGTACGACCAGCTTTAACCAAACGGGCAAGATATCCCTCTGCAGCATGATAAGGTACGCCCGCCATTGGGATTGGTTCGCCATTGGTTTTACCACGATGGGTCAGTGTAATGCCTAATAGTTTGGCAGCAAGATGGGCATCTTCAAAGAATAATTCGTAAAAGTCGCCCATACGGTAGAACAATAGCGCATGTGGATAATCCATTTTGACTGTGGTGTATTGTTGCATCATTGGAGTCAACGAAGATAGATCAACCATTTTTTCTGTGCTATTCACGTATATAAAATCCTTAAATTTAAACAATAAATAGGGGGAAAGATTTCAAAATCTGGCGACTTCGCCAAGACCCATAGTCTATATCTAAACGGGTTCTATTCCTGAAAAAAGTGTATCTTTTTTTGTACTAAAACTGAATAAGCCATATCACAGACAGAGCGCATTGATTTGGGCATAAAAATGTATTTTCTATATGCATAAAAAAGGGCATCTACTCATGATCTGCCCTTTACATTTTCGTATTGCTTAAACTGATAAATAGCTCAGATAAATCAAATTGGGTTGCTCTGCTTCGGATGTAGTATTGCAACTATAGAAGATTTCCCCATCAAACTTTTCACCCAAGTATTCAATAATGATTTCAGTTAAATCCTGAATTTTATCAAGTGAGAACGAAGCTTGATGCAGATTGAAATTGAGTATCACTGTATTATCTTTCTCAATAGGGCTAAATAACGGTCTTACATTTTCATTCATTAACTGTTGTTCTTGTAACGAATGAATATTGATACGATGTTGACCTTTTTCAAAAGCATCTGACTGGTAAAGATCGGCTGGTTCGAGAAACAACTCTGGTGAGAAATAGGTTTTGATTAACGCATGAAAAACCTTTTCCAATGCCTGTTGATGGTTTTCACTGGATGTTTGCTGATAAATTATGGCATCAGATAAATGTTCAGGTAAAGAGCTGAGATTATTTTTGGCTGTAATCACGATGCTGTGTTCACAGCCAATAGGAATTGTAGTTAATTCTGCCAAGTCATCTACAATGATAATGACAATCTTATCAGTCTGAGAGTAGGCTAAAGCAGATAGTGGCTTTTGCACCATGTTTAAAGGGCACAGATGCTCTACTGTTGGATTAAAGAAATTAAGATTAATCGTAGTATGGGTATAAATGATAAGGTTTTCATTTAAGCTTATTTCATTGTTTTGCATGGGATATGTATCCAATTTGAATGTAGGATTAATTAGAATTATTTTTGCTGTTTGATTGCCTGAGCCAGTTCAGGCAATTCGTGTGTTTCTAAAACGACAGCAAGTTGTGCTAATAAGTTTTTAGCTTCTTTCTCATCCAGGTTTAAAGCATCTCGATATATTTCATTCACTTTACCACTAAGATGATGGATAAGTTGTCCAAAAACAGAAGGCTGAATAACACCAAAATTTCCAGAAGGGGGATTTAAAATATCAATAATACTTTGCTCTTTGTTTTGCATGACTGTATCAGAAGTAATCAATCTGGCTTTTTCAAATAAAGGGCTGAGTTCTGTTAGCATATGTGTAGGCAAAACGTCCCGAAGCTCTTTATGAACTAGAAGCAGAATGACAGCTTGGGAGAGTGTTAAACCTTTAACTACTGTTTCGATTTTCTTCCATCGCCAGTTATGCGGCATACAGTTACGACGACATTCCAGAGGAAATATCTTTTCCAGTAAATTTAAATCACGCTGAATAGTACGCTGTGCTGTTTCTATCCCTTGTTGATATAAGTGGTTCTCAATATCAGCAGTGGTGACATAAGTCTCTTCTAATAGAAATTGAATAATTTTCCATTGACGAGTGAGTACTTTGGATGATGGCTGACTCATAACTAACTCAAATAACTTTTTACTGAGTGTAATTATTTTTTTAAATAAAATTAAGAGGATAAAATATTGAGTAGGTCGTAGTTTGACGTACTTGAGTGATGATTTTCTTTTATAATATCAAAGCATAAAAAATGAATCCTTTTTTAAAAAAGGGACACAACCTGTCCCAATGGTAGGATAGGATGATTAATCTTGAGTGGCTGAACCAGTAGATGAGGGTAGGTTTTTTAGTACAGCATCAAGGCCAGCATGAGGATCAACACCGAGGGCAGTACAGTACCAGATATATTCAATGACATCTAAACGGCGTTCACCTTGTTCAACTTTATATATAAATGAATGGGGTCGTGCCATACGTGTAGCAAGATTGTGCATGGTGAGATTTTGTGACTTACGCTGGCTTTTAAGCCAGTCCTGTAAGGCAAGCATTTCGTCTGTATAGATACTTCTTGTCATCACGCATATTTATGATATATTTCATTTTTGACCAAAATAGGAAAATGTATTTTGTTCAAATAAATATCGTTAAATGGACACAACCTGTCTCTTGAGAAATGAATAATTGATGTAACTTTAGAAATAAAAATCGCAGGTTGTTATGCAAAAGGATACCCAAAATAAGAATGAGACTTTAGCCAATCGTTTGATTGATATTCTTACAAGGCTAAACTCAGGGGAAAAATTAACCATCAATATGCTTTCAGAAAGCTATGATACCCACCCAAAAACTATTCGACGTGATTTAGTTCGACTGGAAAACTGCAATTTACCTATTCAAAAAGAGGGGAAATATTTTTATTTAGACCCAACCTATTTGGGTAAGTTGAAATTAAAAGATATTCAGTCTTTTGCCCGTATTTCTGGGATTCGGCATTTATATCCAAATCTTGATGTTTCCTTTATTCGAGAGCTTCTGGATAGTCGTGTTTATGATGCTAAGGGTTATTTCGTTGAAGATGCTTCACAGTTTAAAACCTTATTTGAAGTATGTGGTGAAGCGATTCGTAAGCATCAACAAATCGGTTTTCTTTATAAAGGTGAACCTCGTGTGGTTGAGCCTTATAAATTAGTTCATCATCATGGCTGTTGGTATTTGGCAGCAGCACGGAAAAATATACTTCGTGCCTATCGTTTAAGTCGGATTGAATTATCGCCACACCCTCATGAACTTTTAGGCTTTAAACCTGATGCGGCAATTTTGACTCAACTAGAGGATGAAGAAAGTATCTGGTTTGGTCAGGAGAAGCAGGAAATTATTTTAACTGTGCATGCTGATGTCGCTTTGCATTTTCAGCAAAGACCACTTTTGCCTGAGCAACAAGTCATTAAAAAACTGGATGATGGTGGCTTATTACTGTCTAGTCGAATTACGCATCATACCCAGATTTTACCGTTGATACGTTACTGGATTCCTCATCTAAAAATTGTCAGTCTGAATAGCCACCAAAATTCTAGACACATATAACCATCTTTTGATGGGTCTTTTCATAATCTAATGGAGAACGTTGACCATTAGAACCATGTCTTCGTTTTGAATTATAGAACATCTCAATATATTCAAAGATATCGGATCGTGCTTCAGCTCTAGATGAATAAATTTTCTTCTTGATCTTCTCTCGCTTTAGTAGTTGAAAGAAGCTCTCGGCAACAGCATTATCATGACAATTTCCTCGTCTGCTCATACTGCTTTCAAGATTATGATGTTCGAGAAATGTCCGCCATTCATAGCTAGTGTATTGGCTACCTTGATCAGAATGAATCAGCACTTTGTTCTCTGGTTTTCTTCGCCACAAAGCCATCAATAATGCATCTAAAACTAGTTCTGTAGTCATTCTTGATTTCATAGACCAGCCAACCACAAGGCGTGAGAATAAATCAATCACTACCGCAAGATATAACCATCCCTCATGAGTACGAATATAAGTAATATCAGTAACCCATAAACGGTTGGGATGAGCTGGGTTAAACTGCCGATCTAACGTATTTGCAGCAACGACAGATGGAATACCTGCATGAACTCTAGGTTTACGATAACCACGCTGTGATTTTAGGCCATTCGCTTTCATGAGTCGGTGTACTCGATTAATTCCGCAACTTTCACCAACATCTTTCAAATCACAGTAAATCTTACGATAACCATAAACTCCACCAGATTCCAACCAAAACTGTTTAATGAGACCTACAAGCTGTTCCTGTCTCTTAGAAGTCTTACTATAGGGACGCTTCAACCAAGCGTAATAGCCGCTGTGATGGACATCTAAAGTTGAACATAAGCGACGGATCGACCAGATACGCTGGTTGTCCTGAATAAAGGCGTACCTCATTTGGACTGGCTTGCGAAGTACACCGCGGCCTTTTTTAGAATGTCCCTTTCTTCGGTAACTCGTTGCAGTTCTTTTTTTAGCTTTGCTAGTTCTACACTTGGATCATTAGATTCTGTGATATTAGGCTGCTGCGGATCATAACGCTTAATCCAAGCATATAGGCTATGCGTGGTTGTACCTAAACGTGAGGCAACTTCAGCCACACTATGACCTTTCTCAGTCACTTGTTTTACTGCTTCAATTTTGAATTCTTCAGGGTATCGTTTGCTACTGCTCATAAGCACCTCGTTTATTAGCCATTTTATCTAACTAAAAGGTGTCTACAAAATTAGTGGCTATTCATAAAAATTATATTTTTGGCTTAGATCTAAAAGACTACTCAGTAGAAAGAACTAAAATTTTATTAAATCTTCTTGCTATAACTTATGGAGAAGATAGGCTTAATTTTGAATTTAATATTTTTGCTGGCAATGCACTAAACTTTAATTGGAATGAAGCATTGTATAATTTTAATGGTTTTGATGTGGTTGTGGGTAATCCTCCTTATGTTACATCACGAAATATAGAAAATGAATCATTAAAGTTATTAAAAAATTGGACAGTTTGTAACACTGGTCATCCTGATTTATATATTCCTTTTTTTGAAATAGGTCTTACTATTTTAAAGGATGAAGGAATACTTGGTTTTATTACGATGAATACTTTTTTTAAGTCCATAAATGGTAGAGCTTTAAGAAAATATTTGGGAGAGAAACAGTATAAATTATCTATAACTGATTTTGGTTCAATTCAAGTTTTTTTATCAAGAAATACATATACATGTATTTGCTTTATTGAGAAAGTGCATTCGGATAGTTTTTTTTATAGAAAACTTGATGATATTGTTGGGCTTAAAAATGCTAAATATTCTAAAAAATTATATAACTCAATGAATCATCTGGGTGGATGGAATTTGAACCATGATAATATAGTTAACAAAGTTGAGAAAGTAGGTACTCCACTTGAAAAAATATATAAGATAAATAATGGTATTGCTACTTTGAAAAATAATATTTATATTATAGATTATATTTCGGAGGATAAAGATAATTATATTCTCAGTTGTGGTTCACGAGTGGAAAAAGCTATATGTGTTGATATAATTAACCCTAATAAACTCATTGAAGTTACGGATCTTGGTGAATTGAAAAAAAAGATTATTTTCCCATATTATTACAGGAATAATAGTCCACAGATAATTTTAAATAAGGAGTTTAAAGAATATTATCCAAATGCATATCTATACTTATTGAAATATAAAGAAGAACTAGCAAATCGTGATAAAGGCAAAAGGGAGTATGAAGAATGGTATGCTTATGGTCGAAAGCAGGGAATGGTTAGATATAATTATAAGTTTTTTTTTCCTCATATAACTCCCAAAATTCCTAATTATATTATTTCTGATCAGGAAGATTTACTCTTTCATAATGGGTTGGCAATTCTTTCTGATGATAGAGAAACTTTAGAAATAATAAAAGTACTAATGTCTACAAGACTGTTTTGGTTTTATGTGGTTAATACTAGTAAACCATATGGTTCTGGTTACTTCTCCTTAAGTAAAAACTATATTAAATCATTTGGTATATATCATTTTAATGAAGAGCAAAAAGAGTTTTTATTGAGTGGAGCTGAACAAGAAAAGTTAAATGAATTTATAGAGAGCTTATATGGTATAAATCTAGATTTTTGGAGCTATAATAGATAAGATTGAATACCTACTAAATTGGTTACTGTCTTGGCAGTGGTCACTGTGAAAAAACTCAAGAAGCTTTCTTTGATTTTTTTATTTAACTTACATTTATTTATCTTCATAGAAGTAAATTAAAATTTTTTATATTCTAACAGATTTCTTGATATCGAGTATTTTTATAACAGTTTAACTTGATACCTCGTATTCCTCCCACCACCCTCAAGCTTCACAATGCAGCCTTTTTCTAATAGATCGGTAAGATGACGAGTGGCAGTTGCCCGACTTACTTTAGCCACTTTCTGATATTGTGAAGCACTAATTCCATGCTCAAAGCCATTCTCTCCACCATCAAGCAGTCGATTTAAAACCTTGCGCTGTCCCTCATGTAAATCCACTTCTGAAAAAATTTGCCAAAATGTACTTTTTAAAAGTGTCCTTTCAATGCGCTTTAATGTCTGCTCAAGACTTTCATTAAGTGCCTGTAAAAACCAAAGCAACCAATCCGTAATATCAGAACCACCTTTTTGGGTAGCTTCAAGAATTTCATAATAGCTCTTACGCTTATTCAGGATGACAGGTGACATTGCATATAGGCGGATACTCTGCTGATCCATCTGGGCTAAAGCCAAGTCAGTCAATGTACGGGTAATACGTCCATTACCGTCATCAAAAGGATGCAGTGTCACAAACCATAAATGAGTAATTCCAGCCCGAATCAGTGGGTCAAGCAGGGTATTGGTTCTGCTGGTATTAAACCACTGAATAAACTCATCCACGCGTTGCTCTAAACCATCTCGCGGTGGAGCCTCAAAATGCACAGTAGGGTAATCCATGCGCCCAGAGACAACCTGCATGGGTTCATGTCCACGTAATTGCCCAATTCGAATACGCTGCATCGTCCAGTCAGTTTCATTAAATAGCCATTGGTGCCACTGGAATAATCTTTCGACGGATAGGTCTTGTTCAAAGTTATTTAAAGCATCCAGCATGATATTGGCTAAACCATCTGAACGTTCAGAACTTGGATAGGGTTGCTCCAGCGAGACACCTAGACGTTTTGCCAGAGATGAACGCAGCGAATAAACATTTAGAGTTTCATTTTCAATCGCTGAGGATGAGACAAGATTGGCAATCAGGTTGTCTAATGTAAGGTATTCTTTTTCGGGGGTATGCTGGCTTTGTCCAAGCAGGATTCCAATTTTTTGATGAATGTGTCTGGTGAGTGGAAGAATATTTTCATCTTTCCATGTAAAGGTTGTCCAGTTAGGCTGTTTCCAAATCCAGTCATCATACATATTTGGTCATTTCCTGAAATAGTGAAGAATAGGAGTGAGCAGATTGTAGTGTATATTCGACTCATTAAATGAGTCAAATAAAATTGTGATTCAGCTCATCTAATTATTCAATCTGCTTGCTTATTTGGTTGGCATAAAAAACGATGGTATAGGTTGTTTTAATGATTTTGAAAAAGTGTAGGTTGTTGTGTAGGTTTTAAGGTTTTATTGAAAAATTATTTTATAAATCAATGTAAAGGTATTTCTGCATCATCGGCGTATGGGATGAAAGATCAGCCATAACTGTGTCACTATTCATGCGTGTTAAATCCTTGAACTTAAAATAAATATAGATAGTTAAAAGTTTTGAATTTTTGGCTAAACTAAAAAGTCGTGTAAACCTGATTCAATCTCTGAATAAGTATACCTTTCTTTAATAGTGAAATTGAACCAACAATGTATGAGAGGGTATAATGTTTTTAGGGTTGGTTTCTTCATAAATTGGTATCCATTTAGAAATAATAAAAAAAGAACCTGCATTATTTCCAAAATTAAATTTTGCATGCAGGTTCTGGGAGAATAAAGTCATGCCACTTATTTATATCATTAGGTAATGGGGTTGAGACCTTTGACAATATCGTTAAATTCAGAGCCATTCAGCCAAAAGGATTTTTTTAGAAATAGGGTGGTCATAATACTTTCTGCTGCCTCACTATTTGGGCTTTCACAAAACAGTCCATAACTATTGCCCAGCACTATATTGTTTTCAATCAGGCGAATAAAGTAAGCATGTTTTTCATCAGCATAGCCAAGAATAGCATCACGTTGATTGTTCATTTTTCATGTCTCCACATCAAAAATATTTGAATAAAACCCAACTGCTGAAGATCAGGTGTGATATTGAATTAGATCAATAACTTAATATTATTTAACAGGTTGGTTGATAATATAAGTTATTCATTTAAAACATAAATTCTAGTTTGTTGTACATCCTTGTCTAAGTGAAACAAGCTAAAATCTGATCTATGAAATTTATTGTTATGCAAAATTTTATGTACGTCAACTTGAATTTGTAACTTTTTCAAGTTAAATTAAATTATCGTTTAATTATCTGGGTTTGGGGGAGCTATGTCTAAAAAAACTGAATTTGAGCATGGTGGTGCGCGAACCAATGCTGGGCGTAAGGCACAGTTTAATGAACCCACCAAGGTGATCCGTGTTCCTGAGTCTCAGGTTGATTTTATCAAAAACTGGTTACTGAATAATGTCAAAACAGGTACACGTACAGATTTGACATCCTCATTAAAAATTCAGAATGTACAAGCCCAGAATGATCGAATCTATCACATTCCACTGGCAACAGAACGTGTCGCAGCAGGTTTTCCATCACCTGTGCAGGACCATGTGGAGCAATCTCTGGATTTAAATCAGTTTTTAGTTCGCAATGAAAATTCCACGTTTATCGTGAAAGCAAATTCCCTGTCTATGCTGGATGCTGGGATTGATATTGATGATCCCTTGGTGGTTGACCGAAGTATTCCAGCAAAGTCAGGCGATATTGTGATTGCATTGATTGATAATGATTTTACCGTTAAGCGCTTAATGATTGACCATCATTTTAGTCCACCCAAAGTATGGTTAAAGGCTGAGAATCCAGACTATCAAAATATCTATATTCACGAGGGGCAGGAACTGGTGATTTGGGGCGTGGTGACCTATAACCTGAAACCTATGCGATGAGGTTAAATCCAGCTTTATGCATCTTTATTTTGATTGATTTGGGCGAACACAGTTCGCCACTACCTGATTTATTATGATGTTTGATCATCTTTCAGCTCAATCAAATGGGTGAACTGGCCAAGAAATCAGTGTTATATCTAAAAATAAGAAATAAAAACAAAAAAATATGATGTTTTTGTATAAGCAGGGTGCTGATTTTTCAACACCCCATCAACACATAAATACACCGTTATATATTTTAAATATCATATAAAACAATGAACTAAAATTTGGCATAGCCCTTGCAAAGAACTCAGCATAGTATTTACACATACATTTTTTACAGGCTGAGGAGTCCATGATGTTTATTTTACGTTGTTGTATGCAAACTTAATTCTTTCTCTCTTTCTTCATTTGAAATTTTTAGCCGTGATTGTTTTTTCAATCATGTCAGGAACTTTTGTACTCAATTTTTAGCATTTAGTTTTAGGGGTTTATAGGTGAAAAAACATCATCTCTCTTTATCCGTTACGTTGGGTTTGGCAACACTGCTGGGAAGTGGGGTTGTTCAGGCCGCCGAAGATGTGGACACCACATTGGCACAGTTGCAGGCGCAACTCACTGCCTTGCAGCAACAGGTCAATGTGTTGAAGCAAAAGAAACAGGCTTCAGTGGGTGAAACTACCGAGCAGACTGCTGTTCAGCAGGAAAGTGGAGCTCAGCAAGAAGATACCGAAAATAGCTTTGCCACACAGAGCGAATTGGCAGGTTTCCGTACTGATCTGGAAAATTACAAATATGACCAGTCACGTCAATATGAGCGAACCACGGTAAAGTCTGCCCGCGATACCACATTATACGGTACGGTTCAGGTACGGGCCCAAGGCCAAAGTGTTGATACCGCATCGGGAAATCCCGCACCTGTTACACCACGTCGCAACACCTTTGATATTCCGACCGCATTGTTTGGGGTGCGCGGTAATCTGTACAGAGACTATAAGGAAGGCAAGAACCTGGATTATCAGCTTTCCTTTAGTTATGGCAAACGTACAGGCACAGCGGGCAGTGCCAGTGACCTGAACCTGGCCGATGCCTTTGTCCGTTACAACTTTACCTCAACCAATGGTGGCCCTGAAATCCCACGCTTAAATGCAACTTTGGGTCAACAGTTAATTCCATTTGGTCTCGATCCACAATCACCAGAGGACTTACGTCCAACTATTAATGTTGCGACAGGTCTGGCGCAGTTGGGGCTATTTAACCGTCAAACAGGCCTGATCGTTCGCGGCGATATCAAGCCTTTTGTGGATTATTCATCGAATTACCGTGCGCCGTTATTTGAATATGCCCTGGGTGTGGTCAATGGTAATGGCACCAACAAGGTCGATGACAATGACAAGAAAGATTATATCGGACGTGTCGCTTTTACCTTGCCTGTGGACTATGCCAGCTGGTTGCGTGAGTTGAAGTTTGGTGCCTCCTACCTAAAAGGCAGTAAAAACGTCATTTCTGGAGCAACCGTTGTTGATGGCAATGGCCGCAATGACCGTCTGGGCTTCGATATTTACTATAACCATGCGCCTTTTGGGATTACCTATGAATATGTCAAGGGCCTGAGTGACTTTGCAACTGCAACAGGCTCAAGTTCTGAGGTGAAAGCGGAAGGACATACTGCAACCCTGTTTTATACCATTGGCGACCAATTTTATAACAGTGTGAAATCCGCTGCGAAATTCGATGACTTCTGGCCAAAGTCGATTCAAACCTTTTATCGCTATGACACTTATAACCCGAACAAGGGGGCTGATGTAGTGGGTATTGCAGGGCATGGCCTGGGCAAGGTTGACATTCACACACTCGGATTAAATTTCTTTTTTGCACAAACCACAAAGTTCCAGCTTGGGCTAAATCGTTGGAGTTATGACCACGAAACGGCGACCCAAAAAGACTTTTCTGAAGTGCAGGCACAATTCCAATACACCTTTTAATTTTTCAATATGAGTAATAAGACCATGACATTTAAGAAACATTTATTGATCAGTGCAGCGGCGGGTTTACTGGTTGCAACCAGCTTCTCGGTTTTTGCTGAAACCAACCCGACTGAGATCCGACTGGGCGTTCCAGGTGCGGGTGTGGGGGGTAAGCCTAAAGTGGGTGCGAGTGCTTATGCAAGTGCACACTTACGGGGTGTACTGGAAAAAGAGTTTTCCAAGGATGGTATTAAAGTCAAATGGATTTTCTTCCCAGGCGCAGGGCCCGCATTGAATGAGGCACTTGCCAATGGCAAGGTGGATTTTGGTATTGGACATGGTGATCTACCCTCAATTGTGGGGCGTTCCACAGGTTTAAAATCAAAATTATTATTCGTGACTGGACGTTTTGGACCTGTTTATTTTGCCGTTCCTTCTGATTCAGGGGCAAAAAGTTTAGCTGATTTAAAGGGCAAAACCATTTCGGTATTTAAGGGCACTAACCAGCAACTGATCCTGGGGCGTCTGTTGCGTAAATACGGTTTTACCGAAAAAGATTTCCGCATTATTAGTCAGGATACATATTCAGCCCAAACCTCCTTATCAACGGGTGATATTGATGGAATGATCACCAGTCCCTGGACATTGGAATCGCGTGGGGTCGCAAAGCGGATTTTAGAGGTGCGTAAAGATTCAAATCTAAATGGACCACTTGTTGCGTGGGTAAGTGAGGATTTTGAGAAGAAGTATCCACAGACGGTGCAACGTGTTGTCACGACATTTATTAAAGATAACGTATGGAGTTCTGACGAAAAGAACCGTGATACGCAATATAAATTGTGGGCACAGAGTGGCACACCATATTTAGATTATAAAAAAGACTGGGATGACTATGCGCTGAAAGACCGTAACTCTCCATATTTTGATGAGTATGCGGTGACATCCTTAAAGAAATCTGTGCAGCAATCCATTGACTACAAGCTGATTCGCCGTCCTGTCGATATTGATTCATGGATTGAGCGGAAATATCTCAACAATGCGCTGCAAGAGCTGAAACTTGAAAACTTCTGGCCGCAATTTGATGCCAATGGTAATCGTAAAAAATAATCCAGAGCAGGGGTTGGCTAAAGCTAAAGTCTTTAGCTAGCCGATTGATGTGTGGCTTTCATTCATTTTTAAGGACGTGTACATGGCTGAGCAGTCAGTTGCCCAAGCAGGGCTAGGCCAGTTTCGCTTTGTGTTTGGCTTTATTGCCTTGGCGCTATGTGCAGGATTGGGAATCGGCATCGCTAAAATTGTCACCTCTTTATATGCGGTGCAGTTACAGGCAACCGAGTTTGAAATGGGGCTGGTGGCAGCGGTGCAGAGTCTGGGTATTTTATTTCTTGGACTGCCCATCGGGATTTTAGTACAGAAATATGGCCCGAAGAAAATGTTTGTGATTGGAAGCTTCCTGGCTGCATTGGTCTATCTCACCGTGCCATTTTATCCAACGGTCTGGTACCTGATTTTATGCACGTTTTTGGTTGGTCTGTGCATGCCGATGCGTTTTGTTTCCCTGAACACGGTCTATATGCAGCATTTAAAAAGTATTGGTGCGGCAAAGGCGGGTTGGTTTCGGGGAACGCACATGATGGGTTTCTTTCTGGTTGGTCCATTATTGGCGGTGAGTCTGGTTAATGGTTCAGGTTTTTCTGGTGCGTACTGGTGGATTGCGGGACTGTTTTTGCTTCCAGCCTTGTTTGCTCCCTTGGCATTTGCCTTGGGTGGATCAGCACAGGTGCAACCCCAGCAGCATGAAGTGTTTAGCCTAAGCGTAATTGCTAGGCAGTTGACCCTGCTAAAGCATGACCAGACCTTACGCCGTACTAGCTTAATTGAATTGGCCAGCAATGCGGTCATGGCGTACTACGGTTTCTTCATCATTGTGATTGCGATTAAGGATTTTGGTTTTAGTGAAACCATTGCGGCAAGCTTGGTGACATTACAGGGTGCGGTTTTTGTTGTTGCATTGTTCAGTACAGGAGTTTTGTTGGCACGCTGGGGGATCAAGCGTTTTTATCAGGTTGGTTTTGCCCTGATAGCAATTGCCTCGGTTGCCTTGGGAACGCCAAAAGTACCCGCTTTGCTCTGGGTCGGGTCGGTGGTTTTGGGTTTGGGTCTTGCCATGCTGCATATCGTAAATTTCACCATGTTTGCCAATGTCGGTGAGCGTCTGGGCATGGCGAAAGTGTCAGGCCTGAGCGCAATGGCGGGTCCAGCAGGTGGCTTGCTCGGCAGTATCGTTGGGGGCTGGTTGGGTCATTATTGGGGCCTACAGTCCATGTTCCTGATCTCGGCGGTCTTGTTTGCTGGATTGATTGGCTTTGCCCAGCAGCTTACCCAGATTTTTACCGCATCTGCATCAGAGATTGAAATGTATTCAGAAATAGAGGGTCAATAAAATGAGCACCATAGAAACTCAACTAGAAAATGAACCGACGTGGCAATGGACAAGTTTAAGCCCTTATCTCAGGCAAACGGGAGCCTGGATTGCACGTCTTGTGTTGGCGCTGGTTTTACCTGCGGTTGTCCTGGCTGTTTGGCAGCATGCGTTCCAGAAACAGTGGTTGCCTGAGCAGATTCTGCCTAGCCCAGCACTGGTTTGGCAAACCACACGGGAACTGATTGATACCCATGAGTTGCAGGATAACTTATTGATCAGTTTAAAGCGTGTCGGATGGAGTGTGTTGGTAGGTGGCAGCATTGGCCTGCTACTGGGTTTTGTCATTGGTCTGTCCCGTGTGGCGCATAAATTTATTTATCCCACCTTTAACCTCATTGCCCAGTTCCCTGTGATTGGCTGGATTCCATTGCTCATGATCTTTTTGGGCATTGATGAGGGTTTAAAGATTGCCGCAATCTCACTTGCCGTTTTTGTTCCTGTGTTGGTGGCAACCTACCGAAGCGTGCTGAGTGTGCCAGCACATTTACTTGAAGTCTCCCGTGTCTATGCCTTTAGTCCTTGGCAGACTTTTAGACGGGTGATTTTACCCTCAGCCTTGCCGAATATTGTCAGTGGGCTGCGTCAGGGCATTATGCAGGCGTGGCTATCACTGGTTTTTGCCGAACTTCTGGCAAGTAGCGAGGGCATTGGCTACCTGATTGTTTGGGGCCGTCAGTTGATTCAACCCGATATTATTTTCATGGCGGTGATTGTGATTGGCATCGTGGGTTTTGTGCTGGACCACATTCTAGGCTGGGTTGAGCGTTTCTTTAGCCAATGGCAACGCAGTGCATTCTAGGGGAGCAGAATATGTCTATTACTACAGATTTTAACAACCAAATTAAAAAATTTGAGCTGAGTCATGTGCAGTTTTATGGCTTGGTATTGCCGATTGGCTTCATTGTTTTATGGACGCTGGCCTCGAAATTTAACTGGGTCAATCCAAAGTTGATTCCAGCGCCGATTGAAGTGGTCAAAATAGCAATTCAACAATTTAAACAGCAAGAGTTCTGGCAAGGTCTAGGTGCAAGCCTATTCCGTGACCTGACTGGATTTGTGATTGGCAGTGTTCTTGCCATTATTTTCGGGATTGTGGTGGGCGTGTCACGCTGGGCGAATTATTTATTTTTGCCAAGCTTTAATGTGCTGCGTCAAATCTCCTTATTTGCATGGTTGCCGTTGATTACCACCTTTTTAGACTATGGCAACAGCGCAAAAATCCTGTTTATCGTGCTCTCGGTGTTTTACCCAGTGGCACTGCATACCATTGATGGGGTACGCCGTATTCCATTGAATCAATATGAAGTCGCAAAAGTCTATCAATTTAATGCCTGGCAAACCTTGAGCAAGTTGATTCTGCCTGCAGCAGCACCGCAAATCTTCTTAGGTTTACAACTTGGGCTGATTTTTGCCTGGGTTGCCACCATTGGTGCAGAGTTCCTATTAGCTAACTATGGCGTTGGATTAGGCAATATCGTGATTCGTGGCAGAGCAGCTTTAGATGTCGGGTTAATTGTATTTGGCTTAATCGTGATTGGTTTTATTGGTGTGACTTGGAATTATGTCGCTAACTTGGCTGAACGTCGCATTTTAGTTTGGCGACGTTGAGGATGATATAAAGATGAAAAAATTACAAAATTTCTGGCAGCCTTTTCGCCGTCATTTTAAACAGACAGCTCAGTTGGGTTTATTCGGTCTGATCACGGTTACCTTATTGGCATGTAGTAAAAACCCAGAAACTCAATCCAATGCAGTGCATGAATTACGTTATCAGTCATTAACAGGTGTGGTGTCTTTACCCGAACTTGCCGAGGATTTGGGTTATTTAGGCGACTTGAAACTTAAATATGTCGGTAGCGTTCAGGGTGGTCCACAGGATTTACAGGCGTTGAGCACAGGCGATGTCGATGTTGCCACCGCTTTTGATGGTGCCATCATTAAGCTGGCTGCCGCAGGTATTAAGATCAAGGCTGTTGTGGCCTCGTATGGCAGTGATGATAAAAGCTGGGTCGGATATTACGTTCAGGACAATAGCCCAATTCGTTCAGCGCGTGATCTGATTGGTAAAAAGGTTGCGGTGAATACCTTGGGCGCACATTACGAGTTTGTGCTCAAAGATTATCTGGCACGTCAGGGCCTGAGCGATGATGAAATCAAGCAGGTTGAGTTTGTTGTGTTGCCACCCGCCAATACCGAACAGGCGTTGCGTGCAGGCCAGATTGATGCCGCCGCTCTGGTGTCTATCTTTCAGGATAAGGCTTTGGAACGTGGCGGTTTAAGAAAATTGGTTTCAGATACAGATTTATATGGCAGCTTCACTGCTGGAAGCTATGTCTTTACTGAAAAATTTATTCAGCAGCATCCCGAAGTGGTGAAGCAGTATGTGACTGGTGTTGCCAAAGCCATCGAGTGGACCAAACAAACCCCACGTGACGAAATCGTGGCACGTTTTAAAAGCATTATTGAAAAAAGAAAACGTAATGAAAGTGATGCACTCATGCAGTACTGGCATAGCTATGGCGTCGTCAGTCAGGGTGGTTTATTAAGTGCAGCACAATATCAACGCTGGATCGATTTGTTTGTAAAGCAAGGTCAGTTCAAGCCAAACCAGATCAATGCTGACAGCTTATTTACCAATCAATTCAATCCTTATGCAAATGAAAATCATGCAGCAACAAATCAGCAAAACTGAAAGGAAGATTCGAATGACGACTAAATTAAAAATTGAAAATGTATATAAATCCTTTGCAGCAAAAAAAATCAAGGGTGCAAAAATTCAGGCTGAAGATTTCGTTGCAGTTGAAAATTTATCTCTGGATGTCAAAGCGGGTGAGTTTGTGGCAATCGTTGGGCCAAGTGGTTGCGGTAAATCGACCTTGCTGGATTTACTGGCAGGCTTGACCACACCGACTTCAGGACAAATTACCATTGATGGGCAGCCAATTAAAAAGCCAGGTTTGGATCGCGGTATTGTCTTTCAACAATACGCCTTATTTCCTTGGCTCACTGCACTGGAAAATATTGAGTTTGGTCTGGATGCCAAAGGTGTAGGCAAAGATGAACGCTATCAAACAGCTCGATATTTTCTAAATTTGGTCGGGTTGTCTGAATTTGAACATCATTATCCGAATGAACTTTCAGGTGGGATGAAGCAACGTGTGGCGATTGCCAGAAGTCTGGCTTATGACCCCGATATTCTACTGATGGATGAACCTTTTGCCGCTTTGGACGCACAGACCCGTGAAACGCTACAGGCTGAACTGGTCAAGATTTGGCAGCAGACACAGAAGACCATCATCTTTATTACCCACAGTATTGATGAGGCGATTTATCTGGGACAGCGCATTGCCATTATGACCTCACGCCCAGGCCGAATTAAGCAGGTGATTGAAGTTCCTGCCGAGTTAAGAAGCGACCAGGAGGATGTGCGTTCCAGCCCTGAGTTTAGCCAGCTACGCCACCAGATCTGGAGCCTGTTGCGTGAAGAAGTGCTGAAAGCGCAGGAGCAGGAAAAACAAAAGCAGTTGGTTGCTTAAACACACAATCATCAATATTAGAAAGAATCAGAGGTCATTATGTCGAGTTCAAAAGATACCCTAACATTTCCAAAAACAATCCAGCCCAGTGCTGTTCATTCCACGCAAAAGGTGAGTTCTTTTTGGACTGATCTCAATTTAAACTGGCTTTCCAGCAGCTTTAAACATTCGGCTGCCATTTTATTGTTTATCGCCATTTGGGAAATTGCGCCGCGTATTGGTTTGGTCGATCCAGCATTTTTGCCACCATTTTCCACGGTATTGGTGAGTGGCTGGAACCTGATTCAAAATGGTCAGTTGCTGACGCACCTACAAGCCAGTCTGGTTCGTTCTTTTAGTGGTTTTATTCTATCAATACTCATTGCAATTCCTCTGGGCTTGGCCATTGGCTGGTATAGCCGTTTTTCAGAATTTTTAAGTCCTTTATTGGAAGTGTTCCGCAACACTGCTGCCTTGGCTTTATTACCTGTATTTATTCTATTTTTGGGAATTGGTGAAAGTTCCAAAATTGCGTTGGTAACCTATGCCTGCACATGGCCAATCTTGCTGAATACCATCAGTGGTGTACGCAATGTCGATCCATTATTGATTAAATCGGCACGGACCATGGGACTCAGCCCAATTCAGTTATTCCGTAAAGTCATTTTACCCGCAGCGATTCCTACGATTTTTGTTGGGGTGCGTTTGGCTGGTTCATTTTCAGTGTTGATGCTGATTGCGGCTGAAATGGTCGGTGCAAAAGCAGGGCTGGGTTATCTGATCAACTATGCGCAGTATAACTTCCAGATTCCAGAAATGTTCTTTGGCATCATCAGCATTACGACAGTTGGTTTGCTGTTTAACTACAGTCTTTTGTTTATCGAAAAACGTTTAACTGCCTGGAAAACTGAACGATAGTCAGGAGTATATCTCGATGCAAAAGCCTTACTGGAACAAACATTTATTTCACTGGAGCAGCATCATTGCCATGTCGGTTGTTTTGCTGGGATGTACCAAGCCAGAGTCAAAACAGTTGACATCAGATGGACTGGAATCTTTGGAGTTTAAATATCTGGGTTCACCAGGGATCGTCACGCCGTTGGAGCTGGCGGAGGATTTGGGTTATCTCGCCCCAATCAAGCTGAATTATCAGGGCGTATCTACAGGTGGTCCGCAAGGTATCCAGTCCGCCCTGTCAGGTGATAGTGATATTAGCAGTCCAAGTTTTGCAGGATCAGCCGTCAAGATGGTGGCGAGTGGTGTGCCAGGAACAGTGGTCATCGCGGCCTATGGCACATTTGATGATCCATTTGCGGGTTACTATGTATTGGAAAATAGCCCGATTCATTCCGCCCGCGACTTAATTGGCAAGAAAGTGGGTACCAATATTTTAGGGGCACAGGTTGAATATATGCTGAAAACCTACCTGAAAAAAGGAGGACTGACACCCGAAGAAATCAATCAGGTCACACTGGTGGTATTGCCACCTGGTTCTTCAGAGCAGGCATTGCGCAATAAGCATGTTGATCTGGCTCCCTTGACAGGCCCGTCAATAGAACGTGGTGGGGTTCGTCGTCTTTATCGGGACTATGACTTGGTTGGAGACCTGACCACAGGAACTTATGTCATGGCCGATCGCTATATTGCAGAACATCCAAACACCACCCGCAAAGTAGTGACAGGCATTGCCAAAGCCATTGAATGGTCTAGACAAAGCAGTCGGGATGAAGTGATCGCACGCTTTGAACATATTTTGGAAAAACGTAAACGTCCAGAAAATAATGCCATGTTAAAATACTGGACCAATTGGGGAATACCAAGTGAAGGTGGGAAATTTGAACAGCATGACTTTAAAATATGGGTGGATAATCTGATTGCTGAGGGGCAGTTAAAACCAAACCAGATTGATTATAAAAAGATATATAGCAATCAACATAATGAATATAGCCTGAATTAAAACTGATTTTTAGTTTAATTAACTGCTGTTTGTTTCTATTTTAATAAATGGAAATAACAAAGGTGAATTATTGATTTCTATTTAAACCCATAGTCATGCAAGATAACTCCTCATTCAGCAAAATAGGGGAGTAAATGCATGTCATTCATTACTTATCCACAAAGTCATACCTTGACTCGTACTGAACGTGCCACAGCAATGGTTTTTGAAGATCAAAAATCAAGGGAATTGCTAGACCGCATTGGACAAATTGCGCCAAGTGAGGCGAGTGTCCTGATTATTGGAAACACGGGAACAGGCAAAGAACTGGTCGCGCGTCAGGTGCATATGATGAGTCAGCGTGCTCAAGGTCCTTTTGTGGCGGTAAATTGTGGCGCATTTACAGAATCACTGGCTGAAAGCGAACTGTTTGGACATGAAAAAGGGGCATTTACAGGTGCAATCAACAGTAAGGCGGGCTGGTTTGAAGCTGCCAATCATGGCACCTTGTTTCTGGATGAGGTTGGCGACCTGTCTCCAGCCATGCAGGTCAAGCTGTTACGGGTGTTACAGGAACGTGAAATTGTACGGGTCGGTTCGTTAAAACCCATTAAACTCAATGTCCGCGTGATCGCGGCGACCAATGTTCATCTGGATGAGGCGGTACAGGCAGGCAAGTTTAGGGAAGACCTATTTTACCGCTTAAATGTGGCATTGCTCAAGGTGGCACCTTTGGCGGAACGTCCAGGGGACATTTTACCTCTCGCCAATTTCTTCATTGCCCAATACTGCAAACGTCTGGGTTATCCATTGGCAAGCCTAAGCCCAAGTGCGGTACAGAAACTATTGACCTATGGCTATCCAGGCAATATCCGTGAGCTGGAAAATGCGATTCACCATGCCTTGCTGGTGTGCAAGAACCACCAGATTCAGCCCACCGACTTTTGTTTTGCTTCTCTATCCAGTAGCCTGAATTTACGGCAAATTTCAGATTTGGAGAAAAGCACCCAGACCATTCCACGGACAGATTTACTGCCCAAACAAATGTTGCAGCATGCTTTACTCAATCTCTTTGAATCGTCACATGCCTTGAAAAATGAAAATCTGGATCGCCTGATTGAGGAAGCCACCATTCGGATTGCCTATGAATACTGCCATCGTAATCAGGTGCAAACCGCAAAACTTTTGGGGATTAGCCGTAATATTGTACGGGCGAGACTGGTGAAATATGGATTGGTGGGAAATGATAAAGTCGTGAATATCATGCTGGAAGAGTTATTGAATTAATGCTTATAAATAGTGAGGTGACATACAGTCACCTTTTTATTTACCCCAATTTTTTTTGCTTAAAAATATATAATCATTGATAGAAAATAAATATAGTTTTTTAATCAAAAAATATCGAAAAATAATAGTTCAAAATATTTTCTCATTGCCTAATATGACAAGACTAGATTGAATAAACAAATGCTAAGTGGTGAAATATGAGTATTCCTCAAATTAATGTACGTAATCAGTTTCGTGGTGTGGTCAAGGAAATTATCGAGGGTAGTGTGGTTTCTGAAGTGGATGTGGAAACACCCGCAGGTGTTTTTACTTCGGTGATTACCACACGCTCAGTAAAAAACCTGAATCTTGAATTGGGTAGTGAAGTGATTGTATTAATCAAGTCAACAGAAGTTGCTTTGGCAAAACTATAGAAAATATAGGTACTAAATATAATAGGGAGATTCCTTGTTATATTTAGGCTTTCTGTATCTGGGGGCTAAAAATGACATCAATAAATGTCGGATCAGTAAAAATTAATCACCTCAATAAATCTTATGGTCATCATCAGGGACATGAGTTAAAGGTTCTGGATGATATCTCTTTGGATATCAAGGTGGGTGAATTTGTCAGTATTGTTGGGAGCAGTGGCTGTGGAAAATCCACCTTACTGCGCCTGCTGGTTGGATTGGACAGCCAGTTTGAAGGCAAGATTCTGGTGGATGGACAGCCGATTGAGGGGACCAGTCTGGAACGTGGTATTGTGTTTCAGGACCACCGATTATTTCCTTGGTTAAATGTTCAGGACAATATTCGCGTTGCTTTATTGAATAGTAAATTGTCTATAGAAGAACAGAATCAACTCATTGATGAACACATTGAGCTGGTGGGATTAAGCAAGTTCAAGGAGGCTTATCCAGAACAGCTTTCAGGGGGGATGAGCCAACGTGTCGCCATTGCCAGAAGCCTGATCAACCGACCGAAAATCCTGCTGCTGGATGAACCGTTTGGCGCGCTGGATGCACTAACGCGTGCCAACCTGCAAAAGGAGCTACAACGGATTTGGCAAACTGAAAAAATCACCATGATTATCGTGACCCATGATGTTGAGGAAGCAGTTTTCTTGGGTGATCGTGTGGTGGTGATGCAACCGAATCCAGGACGTATCAAGCGAATCGTGCCTGTCAGTTTGGCTCATCCGCGTGTACGTGAAGATGTTCGTCTTGCGGCCATTCGCAATGATATTCTGACTGATTTTAGTCATAATGTTGAAGATCATTTACTGGTTGCACCGACCAAAGATTTTAATCAATTTCAGTTTGCCTGGTAATACTAGGCAAACTTTTTATAATCATAAAAAAGACTAAATTAACCCGAATCTTGTTTAAGCCGATATTTCCATAATACGAATCATCGGCTTGTTTTGATGACATATTTGATAAGCACATAAAGATGCATAAATACCAGCTAAATAGCCTGCAACACTTCTCGCTCTAGTCGTCACTAGATTGTACGCCCCCTTCAGCAAACTGAATAAAGTTTCTATTTTATTGCGTTGTTTCAGATGGTATTCATCTGCTTTTGATAACTGTATAGATTTCATGTTCTTTCGGTGATAGGTAATTAAATCAATATCTTGTACTCTTAATTTACTCTTTAATTCATGACTAATATAGCCACGATCAGCATACAATTTAGCAGTCATTCCTTTGACTAACTGTTCAACCATTTTTATATCTGCTGTATGCCCATTTGATAAAGCTGTGCTGAGTATTTCACCTGACTGATTCATAAGTACATGCAACTTACAACCAAAGAACCAACCCATAGAACTTTTACCACGAGTTGCAATTGCTGCTAGCGATTTATGTCTTTTTATTCGCTGATTTTTACAGACAGCCAATGTCGTTGAATCGATCCATAAATAAGAACTTTGCTGATCTTTCATCAGGGCGAAATGTAAGGCATGTAAAGCCAGTTGATGAGTATTGATCAGGTAAATCATACGTTGGTAACAAGGCAGGCTTTTGAATAAATGAAGATAGTTATGTCTCAGTGCCGTAAAGAATGCTTTAAAGTTATTGAAATGTGAATGTTTATACCAAATTGCAATAAAGACAATTTCAGAAATACTGAGCTGTGCAGGGCGAATTCTTAGGCATTTAAGATTTTGCTTTAAGAATTTCCAGTAAACTGATTCAAATTTTAGAAAGAAATCATCAATTATACAGAATAATTGGGTACTATCGAACATAAGGACTAGAGTCGTAAGTTTTGTGTGGTAACTAACTGATGGCTCTAGTCCTTCTCTTTTTCAAGTCTATGGCTTATCCGTGATTCAGGTTAAATTAATAAAAAAATATTGGTTCTTAAATTGCATAAATTAAATATATTTTAAAGTATCACTTAAATGGTGGCCTAACCTTAATTAATTAAAATTAAGTTTTTTAATAAAATGAGTTGACTGGAAAATAAAATGACTGCACTTACACAACTTTCAGCGGCAATTGAAAATGCACCACGCTGGCATGAATATCACAAGCATACTTTAGATACTGTACAGATTACTCCCATCAATGGTGCCTTGGGTGCGATTGTGACAGGACTGGACGCAGGCAAGCCGCAGAGTGCCGAAGTCATTCTTAAGCTAAAAAAGGCGTTGCATGAGCATTTGATTTTGGTGTTTAAGGCACAGCAACTGGAGGACAATGACCTGCTTGCATTTGCCAGTTATTTTGGTGGGATTTTCCGTCCACCGATTGATGTACCTGTTTTGGCGACACGCAATGATACCAACGCACCGCCTGACATTGTGCCTGTCTCCAATGCGGTGGGTGAGGGCGATTATACAGGGCATGGCGAACTAACCCCGCATAGCGACCATCACTGGACCCCACAGCCATCCAGTGGCTCTTTGCTGTATGCTATTGAGTTACCCAAAGATGGTGGTGCAACCAGTTGGTACAACACGGTACAGGCCTATGAAGATCTGGATCAGGCAGCCAAGGATGAAATCGAGGGTCTGCAACTGATTACCTATAACCCATTCTTGCGTTTAAAGGACAAAAGTCCAATTCCGAAATACCGTTTTTCAGATCAACCGATTTTAGGTGCGGCGTTTCCACACCCATTGGTGCGTACCCATTCTGAAAGTGGTAGACGCGGTATTTATCTGGATGCGCAGACTGAAGTGGAGGTGGTTGGCTATGACGACCAGAAAGGTTCAGCCCTGATTGAACGTTTAAGGGCGCATATCGTGCAGCCAAAATATCGTTATGAACATCAGTGGGAAATTGGCGATATTGTCTATTGGGACAACCAGTTGACGTTACACTCCCGTACCGCCTTTCCTGCCGAACAACGCCGTTTGCTGAAACGTGTCAGTCTGGCAGGGTCAAGACCATTTTAAATGTGTTGAAGCCAGTGAAAGCTGGCTTCTAGCTTTCTGCCTTAGCCAATTCTGCATCAATGTAGCTGATAATCATGGTACTTAGCCCCCTGACCATCTCATCAAAGCTGATCTGTGGATTGGGTAGGATTAGGTGACGTGCCACATTAAAGATACTGCTGTTAATACTGATATAGGCGGTAACGCTGAGGTTGTTGACCTTTAAGTATTTTGGATGGCGCATCATATATTTCATCAGCACTTCCATCAGCGCCATTTCAATCTGTCCAATGTAGCGCTCGTACTTGAGCTCAGTGGCATATTGGAGACAGATCAGGTAACGGTCATTGTCACGGGTCAGCAAGTCACGGAACGTATAGAAAATCATTTCAAACAGAGGTTCCAACTCCATTTCCACAATGATCGGGGTCAGCTCTTTCACCATATCCAATACTTCCTTGACAAAGGACTTGGCCATGGCATCGTAGATTTCTTCTTTATTTTTAAAATATTCGTATAAGGAACCCACGCTCACACCTGCAATATCAGCAATATGGCGGGTGGTGGTGCCACTGGTGCCATTGCTGGCGACAGCAATAAAACCAGCTTCAATAATGGTGTCTACAGTAACTTTGGATCGGGTTTGACGGGGTTTACGGGTAGCCATGACAGGTTATTTAAAAAATCCGAACATAATGTCAGATTAACATGGGGCAGCATCCTATAAAAGTCTTATGCCTGTAATCCGAACAAATAAAATTACACTGTTTTTAATATCCAGTTTTAAACTGTAATAAATGTAACCAAAAAATCGTCTATCAGAATTACTCTATTTTAATTAATATTGTTTAAATTAAATTATATAATTGATTTTAATTATTTAATTTTATATTTATGAATAAGTGAAATTATTGTAAAGTAGAGTAAATACACTAATTTTTGGACTCAATATTTTCTTTAAATTGGCTGAATTTACCCGAATTGAATCCGAACATAAGATCGGTTTACATTGGTTGCAGTGGTAAATTAGGTTCAAAAATATCTCCCGAATATTTTTTCGTAACTTCAAAGATAGTTTTAGAGATACGAAAAGTGATGAACCTGATTCAGAGAAAGAATGTAAAAGGGCAAATGACGCTCAAGTGAAGTAGGTAGGTGTAGCCATGATTAGCAGCACATTAAAAAAAGGTTTAAGTCTGTTTAAATCTAACCCAATAACTGAGCAAATTGATTTTGCAAGTAAAAAAAGTATTCCAATCCGCCACTTGGCAATCGGGTTTGAAGGCAAGCAAGTTGATCTTTCATTTTATATGAACAATCAGTTCGCCACCATTTTCTTCGCCACACTTTCAGTATTCTTGACCTATGGTGAAGATCTGGTGATTGAAACTGCACGTCATCACCGTGACCTGCTCAAAGACCCAATCCTGAAACAGCGCGTGACTTCATTGATCGGTCAGGAAGCGATTCATTCAAAACTGCACAATGAATTTAACGATGCAATTATTGAACTTGGTTATCCTGTGAAATTGTACCGTTTTCTGGGTGAAACATTCTTTGAATTAATTTTCCTCAAGTTTCCACAACCATTAAAACTCTCATTAATGGCAGGGATCGAGCATTTTACCGCTGTGCTGGCGGAATACATGATGGAACATGAACAGAACTTCTATTTTTCTGAGGATGCCAAGACACGTGCGTTGTGGATGTGGCATATGCTGGAAGAATCTGAGCATAAAGATGTGGCTTATGACGTTTACCAAACATTGAATGGTAACTATGCATTGCGTATTGCTGGTTTCTTCCTTGCGTATTTTACCATTCTAGGTCTTATTCCAATGACCACAACATGGGTGCCTTTACTGCGTAAACCACAGGAAATGTTGACTCCTAAATTCTGGAAAGATGCGGCACGTGGCGTGAAACTGGTATTCAGTCCAAAAGATGGTGTGTTTGGTAGTACACAGGGACGAATCTTTGATTATCTACGTCCTGACTTCCACCCGAATGACCACGATGCTTCTTCTTATTTTGAATATTATGAGAAGAAACTCCTGTCAGAGGGCGGTGCGTTACATCCATTCTTTGTAAAAGAATTTACACCTAAGGTTCAGAAAGTTGCCTAGATTTTTAAGGCTTCTCTTCCTACCTGATTTTTATAGGATTTAAAGAATGGTCGCTCAAGTGATACGTAAGGTTTCAGATAAGCTGAGTACGAAATATAGAGGGCTTATTCAGGAGTTGGCAAATAAGCCATCTATACCGATTCGCCACTTCGATTTTAAGTTTAATCCGACAGAATTAGATGAAAGGTTCTTTTTGAATAAAGAGCTAGCAACGTCTTATTTTCATGCATTATCTATTTTCTTAACCTTTGGTGAGGATGTGGTGATTGAAACTGCACGTCATCACCGTGATTTTATTGATGATCCTATTTTAAAACAAAGACTGACTTCTTTGATTGGGCAGGAAGCGATTCACTCAAAAATTCACAACCAGTTTAATGATGAAGTTTTGAAGGAAAATGGCTACCCAGTGGAGTTGCTTCGTGCGATTGCAGATAAAGTCTTTGAATACGGTATTTATAAACTGCCGCAGTCATTGCAGTTGTCCCTAATGGCAGGAATTGAACACTACACTGCTGTGCTGGCTGAATTTATGATGCAGCATGAAGACTATCTGCTTGGTTCACAAGACGAAAGACAGCGGGCAATGTGGATGTGGCATATGCTGGAAGAGTCAGAGCATAAAGATATTGCTTATGACGTATTCCTGGAATTGTCAGGTAATTACTGGCTCAGAATTACAGGTTTCCTATTGGCAAGCCTGACCATTTTAGGTGGGGTATCACTCGGTGGTTATCTGATGCCATTTATTCGTAAACCAAGCAATCTGGTGAATCCCCGCTATATGAAAGATATTGTGGAAAGCACAGGGCTGCTATTCGGTAGTGAGCGTGGCGTGTTTGGTAGCAGTTTTATACATATTTTGGAATATCTGCGTCCAAGTTTCCATCCAAATGATCATGATACGACAGCATACATGCAATATTACAAAGAGCGGTTGCTTAATCCTGAAACGGGATTATTGACACCGTATTTCCTTAAAGAATTTATACCACCAGTACGTGCAGCATCTGCATAACTTGGTCAATCTAAACAATAGATTACTGGAAAACCAATATGAAATTATTTGGTAAAAAAACCAAACCAAGCCAAAAAGCATTTGCTGTGGTCACTGGTGCAGGAAGTGGCATTGGTCGTAGTTTTGCCCTTGAATTGGCAAAACGTGGTGGCACAGTGGTGTGTTCAGACATCAATCTGGATGCGGCAAAAGAAACAGTAGGTCTGGTTGAAGCACTGGGTGCCAAAGCCTTTGCAGTGCAATGCGATGTTGCCAAAGAGGAACAGGTCAATCAATTGGCTGAACAGGCTGAGCAATTGATGCAGAATCCTGTCACCTTGGTGATTAACAATGCAGGTATTGGTCTGGGCGGTAAGTTTGATGAAATGTCATCAGAAGACTGGAAATGGTGCATGGATATCAACCTATGGGGTGTGATCTATGGTTGCCGTGCCTTTGTACCAAAGTTTAAACAACTGGGTCATGGTGCAATCATCAATGTTGCTTCAGCAGCATCGTATACCGCAGCGCCAGAGATGACCGTTTATAACGTCTCTAAAGCGGGTGTACGTGCCTTGTCTGAGACTCTTTCGGCTGAATTGAGAAAATCGAACATCAAGGTCAATGTGCTTTGTCCGACATTGGTTCCAACCAACATCATTAAAAATGGCAAGGTACCCCACAAGGGTCTTTTGGACTATGCCTTGACTAATCTGGCATTTACCACCAGTGACAAGGTTGCGAAGCTGACATTGGACCGTTTGGATAAGGGTGAGCTTTATACCATTCCACAAATTGATGCCAAGTTGTTCTGGTTTATGAAACGTACTGCACCGAATTTATATGCAAAATTCCTGGGCACATCGTACCGATTAATGAAGTAAGCCCAGTCGGGTAAAAGATTTTGATGACTGAAATAAGGTGAACGATAGGCTTATTTCAGTGCAATAAATGAAAGGAAATTTTAATGACAGCTCAAGCAAAAAAATTAAATTCTGCTGACAAAAAAGCATTACCTCAACACATTTACGATACCTTTATCGTAGGTGCAGGCATTTCAGGGATTGCAACCGTAATTCGTCTTGATCAGGTGGGTTATAGCAACTACAAGATCATTGAAAAGGCAACCCGTGTGGGTGGCACATGGCGTGAAAACACCTATCCAGGTTGTGGCTGTGACGTACCATCAGCATTGTATTCATATTCATTTGCACCAAGTGCGAAATGGAGTCACCTGTTTGCTCGTCAGCCTGAAATTTTAAGCTATTTAGAAGAAGTCAGCGAAGATTTTGGTGTGAGTTCAAAAATCGAGTTTGGTACAGAACTGTTGGGTGCTAAATGGGACAATGAACGTAATTTATGGGTGATGGACACCAATAAAGGGCAGTTCCTGTCGCGTACTGCGATTTTTGCAACAGGTCCAATCACTGAAGCTCAGATTCCAAAACTGGATGGTTTAGACACCTTTAAGGGCGAAATGTTCCATTCAGCAAAATGGAATCATGACTATGATCTAACGGGTAAACGTATTGCGGTGATTGGTACAGGCGCATCAGCTATTCAGTTTGTCCCACAAATCCAGCCAAAAGCTAAAGAACTCTATGTATTCCAGCGTACTGCACCGTGGGTCGTACCAAAGCCTGATACTGATTTAGGTGATATCAGCAAAAAATTAATTGAAAAATACCCATTGATTCAAAAAACTTGGCGTCAAGCAGTTGCTCAATCATTGAATGCAATCAACTTTGGTTTACGTAACCCAGCCGTGTTAAAGCCAGTCGGTGAGTTGGCTAAACTGATTTTACGTTTCCAAATCGAAGATCCTGAATTGCGTAAAAATGTAACGCCAAACTTTACCATTGGTTGTAAGCGTTTATTGTTCGCTAACAATTATTATCCAGCCTTACAACAACCAAATACTAAACTCATTCCACATGGATTGGTCAAGGTTGAAGGCAATACTGTTGTTTCTGCCAATGGTGAACGTCATGAAGTGGATGTGATCATTTGGGGTACAGGGTTTGAGGTTTCTCATCCACCAATTGGTAAGCGTGTTGCCAATGAAAAAGGTGAGATTTTAAATGACCTGTGGAAAAGCAGCTCACCAGAAGCGTATTTGGGTACCAGCATTGAAAATGTACCAAACGCATTCCTGGTATTAGGTCCAAACGTACTGGTCTATGACTCATTCATTGGCTTGGCAGAAGCGCAACTGGATTATATTGTTGATGGTTTATTGAAAATCAGAGACCAAGACATTGCCAAGTTGAACATTAAGCCTGAAGTGATCAAGCATCATAATGAGCTGGTGCAAAAACATCTTAAAACCACAGTATTTAATGCGGGCGGATGTAAGAGTTACTATCTGGATGCCAATGGCCGTAACTTTGCTGCATGGCCGTGGTCATTGAAGAAGTTGAAGCAACGTTTAAAACGTATGGATTTGAATGATTATCAGGTGACATACCAGACTGAAAAAACCAACTAATTTTTAAATAAATCGTGAAAGGGCAGTAAATTTTATCTTAGGATGGAATTTGCTGCTTATTTTTTGCAAGATAGAAAATAAATTAGGAAAGAAAGATGAAAGAAGGACAATCGAGTCGAACGGCTGAAGCTGCCGCAGCATTACGTGCCAATCATTTTCAGAATGCTGAAAATCCAGTATTTTCTGATCCTTTTGCATTTGAGTTGACCAGTACAGGTTGGAAAAAATTACTAACGACACCACTGACAGTTAAAGTGATGAACTCATCCATATTTAACCGAACGTTGGGATTGTTGACAGGGCAGGTGGTTGGGCGTTCACGCTATGCTGAAGATTCCTTACAACAGGCGATTCAACAAGGCATTCAGCAATATGTATTGGTCGGTGCTGGGCTGGATTCATTTACCTTACGCCAGGCACAACAATATCCCAATCTCAAAATCTTTGAAGTGGATCATCCTGATACTCAGTCAGCAAAACAAAAAAAGCTAAAAGACTTTGGAGAAGTTCCAAAAAATGTTGAGTTTGTTGCGATAGATTTTGAAAAAGAGTCGATTGCTGATGCCTTGGCTCGAAGTGGCTTTCAACAAGATCAAGCTGCATTTTTTTCATGGTTGGGTACAACCCATTATTTAGAACCACAAACCACGCTATATACCTTGCAGAGTATTGCCAACATTGCGGCAGCCAATAGTGAGGTGGTTTTAGATTACTCCATCGATTATAGAGAATTGGAGGGTGTAGAGCGCTTTGGTAGCTTGTTTGTTTCGCAGTTTACCCGTTTCTTGAAAGAGCCATTAAAAGGGCAGTTTAGACCAAAGGTATTACACCAAGAGGTTGAAAAAATGGGCTATGTTGTTGCAGAAGATTTATCGGGTGATGGGTTGAGCGAGCGTTATTTTCATAATCGCCCTGATCATATCCGTCATACCATTGCGACACGGATGCTGCATTTGCGTTTGATGAAATAGGTTTCCTATGATCCTCTAGCTTCTATCTTTTGTGGCTAGAGGTATTCAAAGTCAAAGTAATGATTAAGATTTACCTTTTCCAATTTTAATTACCTCTTCAAGCTATAAAACTGATAAAAATCAGAGTTGTTAAACTGCCTGTTTCGCGTATATTGCTAAAGCGAGGACTTGTAAAAAAGAAAAGATGTGAGTGGAATGCAGTATGCAAATTGATTTAAACAGCGACTTGGGTGAAAGCTATGGCTCATGGAAAATGGGCAATGATGCACAAATTCTTCCTATTGTCAGTAGCGCCAATATTGCCTGTGGCTTTCATGCGGGTGATCCACTCAGTATTCTCAATACACTAAAACAGGCGGCTGAACTTAATGTAAGTGTCGGTGCGCACGTGTCCTACCCAGATTTGGTCGGTTTTGGTCGTCGCAATATGGATTTATCTTATGATGAGTTGTTTGCCGATGTACTCTATCAAATTTCCGCATTACAGGGCTTGGCACAAGTCGCAGGAACTCAGGTTGGCTATGTCAAACCCCATGGTGCGTTGTACAACACCATTGCCACAAATTTAAATCAAGCCAAGGCGGTGATTGATGCAATCAAACAATATGATGCCAATTTAGTTCTGGTGGCATTGGCAGGTTCACCGTTAATTGAGTTTGCACGTGAGCAAGGTTTAAGAGTTGTTTCAGAAGCGTTTGCTGATCGAGCCTATCACAGCAATGGGGCGCTGGTTTCGCGTCGTCAAGCCAATCCGGTGATTCATGACGCCGAGCTTGTTGCGCAACGTGTTTTAGACATGGTGTTAAAAGGTGGAGTTGAATCAATCGAGGGTGAATTTACAGCAATTCAGGCAGATAGCATTTGTGTGCATGGGGATACTTTGGGCGCAGTGCAGATGGCGCAGGTGATTCGTCAGGCACTTACAGCCCATCAAATTGAAGTACGCCCTTTTGTAAACTAAATACTGTAATGAATATGGAAAGAATGATGACATGCGGTTTTTATCGGTCAATCTAAATTGTTTTTTAGTTGAGTTTTCCAGTTTAGAGGAAACCGTCGCAGCACATCATTTTTTACAGCATGCCCAGCATCCCCATATTCAGGAAATGATTCCAGCCGCGAGAACCATACTGGTTTATTTTGATCATTTATTCACGGATGCAAAAGCACTGATTCAATGGATTTCAGCCCAGAAAATCGATCAGGATTTTTTTAACTCAGGTAAAGAGGTGGTGATCAATGTTCGTTATGACGGTATTGATTTAGCTCATGTTGCTGAATATCTGGGTATTGGTATAGATGAAGTCATTCAAAAACATACTGATAGTCGTTGGCAAGTTGCCTTTATCGGTTTCGCACCTGGTTTTGCCTATTTAATCAGTCCAGACCATCCTTTTGGCAGTATTCCACGTTTGGCTTCACCACGGAAAAAGATTTGTGCAGGCTCAGTTGGGCTGGCTGGTGAATATAGTGGTATTTATCCCAAAGATAGTCCAGGTGGGTGGCAGTTGATTGGTCAAACCCATGAGAAAATGTGGGATCTGCATCGACAACAGCCTGCTTTATTACTTCCGAGTGATCAGGTTGTTTTTAACAATATAACTCAGAATCCAGTGCAAATTACTGTTCCATCTACGCCATTCATTGCTAATCAATTAATAGAAAAAACAGCCATTTTAAAGGTTAAAAGTGTTGGCTTGCAGGTTTTGATACAAGATCAGGGGCGGCGAAATATGGCATCTCTTGGTGTGGGGCAGGCGGGTGCGATGGATATTACTGCCTATGCAAGCGCCAATCAAATTGTGGGAAATCCTCACCATGCCGCAGTTTTGGAAATCCTTAATGGCGGATTGCGGTTACAGGTTTTACAATCGACTGTGATTGCAGTGACAGGTGCGCAAGCAGAACTGTGGATTCACTATGCCAGTGCGCATCAAGTAAAGGAAAACTTATACCAACCCATTGCATTGGATCAGGGTGATGAAGTCTATATTTCATCGCCGCAGGCTGGCATTCGGAATTATTTGGCCATCCGTGGCGGTATTATGGTTGAACAGGTGCTAGGCAGTGCAAGTTATGATTCTTTGGCTGAGTTGGGTACACCGCCAATCAAGGTTGGGGATCAAATTTACTCAGCCCAGTTAAAAACACTGCCTGTCGATTTAAATCAATTGCCAGTATCGTTACCGAAAGTGGGTGCTCAAGTCATGGTTGATATTGTCTTGGGGCCACGAACCGATTGGTTTACTCAGGACAGTCTAGCGTTACTGTTGGAACAATGCTGGTTGGTAACGGCAGAAAGCAATCGTATTGGATTAAGGCTATTTGGTGATCAACCTCTACAACGGCAACTGCATCAGGAATTACCCAGTGAGGGCTGTTGCACAGGTGCATTACAAGTGCCTGCAAATGGTCAGCCTGTACTGTTTATGAATGATCATCCTTTGACTGGCGGTTACCCCGTCATTGCTACGGTCGCACTTTACCATCTTGATTTAATTGCACAGCTTCCAGCAGGTTGCTCGATCCAGTTCCGCCCAATTTCAGATTTTATGGACATCAATCACAATGAATCAGCCACATAAGCTTTTGATTGCCAATCGCGGAGAGATTGCAGTTCGTATTATTCAGGCATGTAAGGACTTGGACATTCACTCAGTCGCCATTTATGCAGATGATGATGTAGGCAGTATACATGTCAAATTCGCCGATGAAGCATGGGCATTGTCTGGCGTGACAGCGAAAGAAACCTATCTGGATATTGATAAGATTCTAAATATTGCCAGACAGTCACAAGCAACCATGATTCATCCAGGTTATGGCTTTTTATCTGAACGTGCTGACTTTGCCCAAGCAGTTATTGATGCGGGTTTGATCTGGATTGGACCATCACCTGAAAGCATTGAAAAACTGGGTGATAAAATACAGGCGCGTAAAATTGCCCAGTCTGTTGGTGCACCGTTGGTACAGGGTACGGAACAGCCACTTAACTCAGCCAGTCAAGCGGTCGCTTTTGCACAACAATATGGTTTGCCGATTGCAATTAAGGCAGCTTATGGCGGGGGTGGACGTGGCTTAAAAGTAGCTTGGCAACTGGATGAAGTTGCAGGCTTATATGAATCTGCGGTAAGGGAAGCACAGGCTGCCTTTGGGCGTGGTGAATGTTTTGTAGAGCAATATCTGGATAAGCCCAGACATCTGGAAGCACAAATCATTGCAGACCAACATGGTCATGTGCTTGTGGTGGGAACCCGTGATTGTTCACTACAACGCCGTAATCAAAAACTGGTTGAAGAAGCGCCAGCACCATTTATTAATGAACAGATTTATCAGCAATTAATACAGTCCTCTGTCGATATTTGTCGGGCAGCCAATTATGAGGGGGCTGGAACAGTTGAATACTTATTGAGTCAGGATGGCAAGCTTTCCTTTCTGGAAGTGAATACCCGATTACAGGTTGAACATCCAGTAACCGAGCAAACAACGGGTATTGATTTGGTCGTTGAGCAGATTCAGATTGCATTGGGGCAGCCACTTTCTATTCAGGAAACGCCAGAACCACAAGGGCATGCGATTGAATTTCGCATTAATGCGGAAGATCCTGCACGTGGATTTATTCCTGCATTTGGGCAGATTACTCAGTTTAATCCGCCAGCAGGAATTGGTATCCGTTTAGATACAGGTGTGATGCAGTCCAGTCTGGTATCGAGTCATTTTGATTCTTTAATGGCCAAATTGATTGTGACGGGTGCTACACGTGAAATCGCCATTCAGCGTGCTAAAAGGGCATTGGCACAATTTGAATTGGAGGGTGTGGCATCGGTATTGCCATTTCATCAGACCATCTTGTCTGAACCTGATTTTGTCGATGAGTTTAAGGTGCATACCCGCTGGATTGAGCAGGATTACCAGAATGAATCTGAAGCTTATCCCCGTAGCCAGAAACCTAATCACAGTAAATTGCAACGTTACCCGATAGAGATTGATGGAAAACTTCATCAAATTGGCTTACCAATCGGGCTGTTTAGTCTTATCGGGTCACCGAAAGAAAACACATCTACTGATCAAGGCATGCATATTTCACAGCATGAAAATGATGTGTTGGCCCCAATCAATGGTGTGATTACTGAGTGGAAAATTCAGGAAAATGATCATGTCGAGCAGGGAAATGTAATTGCAATTATGGAAGCAATGAAAATGGAAGTGCAGGTAGTTGCACATCGTACGGGACAAATAAAATCGTTGGCAGCTTTAAACCAAACGCTAAATGCAGATACTAAAATTGCGGAGATTGTTTAGTATTTACCTACGTTAAATTTTAATAAATGATATTTCTTTAAGGATTAAAAATAATGTGTCTAGAAGAAAATTTATATATTTTTATTGTGGAATATAATGGGGGAACCTATATACGTTAGATACAGGAAGATAATTTAAAACATGCTTGTGATGGCTGGTTAAAATCATTAAAAATTTCTAGAAAATAGAACAATTATAGTATCTTGAAATAGGCCTTTCTTGTAAGAAAGGCCATAATACTTATTAACGGCGTTTGTTATACACAGCCATCGCAGCTGGCAGGTTTTTACGCATATCGCCAATACGCTGTGTATTCGATGGGTGAGTTGACAGGAATGAAGCGCCACCCGCACCATCTAAACGATTCATTTTTTCCCAAAGGCTAATGGCCGCATTTGGGTTGTAGCCCGCTTTTGCCATCAGCATTAAACCGCCGTAATCGGCGCGGCTTTCCAGATTACGTGAATAAGGCAGACCAATACCAATTTGACTGCCTAAATTAATTGCGGCATTGCCTAGATCACCGATATTGGCGCCCGCATACGATGTGCCAATACCAATCGCCAGGTTGGTCAGTGCCTGTGCACCAATCTTACTCTTTGCATGTTCTTCAAGTGCATGGGTCATTTCATGGCCCATGACTGCCGCAATTTCATCATTGGTCAAATTCAGCTTGTTGACAATGCCTGTATAGAATACCACTTTACCGCCTGGTGCCACATAGGCATTGACGGTATCAGATTTTAATACCGCTAGTTGCCAGTCAAAACGTTGACCTGTTTGATTGAGTTGATCAGCATAAGGTTTCAGGCGCAGGAACACACTATTAATACGTTGATAGGTACTTGAACTTGTATCCAGCTGGTTCTTGGCACGTGCTTCCTGAGTCATCTGTGCAAAGCTTTGTGCTGATTGCGCATTCAGGGTTGCGCTGTCCGCACCCGCCATATCTGCAAATGAGGCACAGCCTGAAATGGTCATTACAGTGATCGCACAAAGGCTTAAAGCCAATTTTTTCATACTTATTCGCTCCAAATCAGTATCTTATGAATATCGTCATGATTAAGGAGGATTATAAAAAATGTTTATAACGCTTTACATTCCGAATGGCTCTATAATCATAGTAATTATGTAATCACTATTTTGTCATATTACATGGATTTTCACGTAAATTGATAAAATTAAAGCCAGTGTTTTGCACTGGCTTTGATAGTGAGACAGAAGCCTGATGAAATCAATCTTCGTCGTCAAACTCCTCTTCAGAAAAAGCATTTTCTTCTAAAGACGTATCAAAAATTAAAATGGCCTTACCATCAGTCTGGATCATGCCCTGGTCTTCAAGTGTTTTAAGCACACGGCCAACCATTTCACGGGAACAGCCCACAATACGGCCAATTTCCTGACGGGTAATACGAATCTGACGACCATTCGGTAAAATCATTGCCTCAGGTTGTGCAGATAAGTCGATTAGACAACGTGCAATACGACCAGACACATCAATAAACGCAAGGTCAGTCACTTTACGGGTGGTGTTCTTAAGACGACGCACCAACTGGGCAAATACCGCATAGCTTAGGTCAGGGTATTGCTTGCTTAACTCATGGAAATTGTCGTAGGAAATTTCAGCAATCTCACATACATCTCGGGTACGTACTTCTGCGGTACGTTGAGGATTCTTTTCAAAAAGACCCATTTCACCAAAGAAGTCGCCTGGGTTGAGGTAGGCCACAACAATTTCACGCTCATCATCTTCACGTAATATAATTGACACTGAACCTTTTAATATTAAATACAGTGATTTTGATTCAGTTCCAGCATCAATAATCGTGGTGCGTTTAGGGTATCTGTTAATATGAGCACGTTTTAGCAAAGCCTTTACTGACTCAGGCAGTTGGCCTGGAGATAAAGCATCAGTGCTAAGTTGTGAAAAATTTGAAGTCATGCTTAAAATTTCCGAATTTGGATAAAACCGATCGCACAGGCCTTGTTAGAGCCTTTTCTACACAGAAGAGATGAAATTCCTTATCAACTCATTTTATGTTAGTGTACAAGAACTAGGTAAATTTATAACGTTTTTTGGGTAGTTGCAATGCAAACAAGTGTACATTGGTTAGAGAATGTTGCTTTTGAAGCGAAATCGGAAAGTGGCCACAGTGTGGTGATGGATGGTTCCGCTGAATATGGGGGTGAAAACCGTGGTCCACGTCCTATGGAGTTGATTTTAATGGGACTTGGTGGTTGTGCTTCGTTTGATATTGTGACCATTTTAAAGAAATCCCGCCAAGATGTGACAGATGTTGTATGTCAGTTAAAAGCTGAAAGGGCAGATGCAATCCCAGCCGTGTTTACAAAAATCCATCTACACTTCATTGTGACAGGTAAAGCTGTAAAAGCCAAGCAGGTCGAAAAGGCGGTTGAGCTTTCAGCAGAAAAATACTGCTCAGCAAGTAAAATGCTTTCGGATGGTGGGGTAGAAATTAGCCATGACTTCGAAATTATTGAAGCGGAATAAAGTCTAATTGTTAAGTTTTACTAAAAAGTGACCTGTTGCGATAGATCACTTTTTATAAATTTATCTTTTTATTTTATGAACAATTGTGGATCTACCCGAGCATTATTCAGGCTCATTCCCCAATGTAGATGCGCACCAGTCACACGTCCAGTATTACCCACCAGTCCAAGTTGTTCGCCCTGACGAATATGCTGTCCTTTTTCGACATTAATTTTGCTGAGATGGCAGAACATACTGATCAGGCCCTGACCATGATCAACCAGCACAGTATTGCCATTAAAAAAGTAATTACCTGTTTGCACCACAATGCCATCCGCAGGGGCAATTACCTTTTGCCCAACGGGTGCTGGAATGTCCAGACCAGAGTGGGGTGCACGTTCTTCTCCATTAAAAAACCGCTTTCTTCCAAAGGAATTACTGAATTTGCCTGCTGTTGGGCGAATGAAATTTGGAAATGTTGTCCATGTGCTTGGGTTAAATGAACTGTAGATGTCATTTTGCTCCTTTGCCTCACGTGCATAACGATCCAACTGCTCCTGATTTGGGTTGACATAATCCTGATTTTTAACCGTTAGGCGTTGTTCAGCGTAGGCATAGGGTTTTATATCAATCTGTATGGGATTGGCATTGGTGGTTAAGGTGACTGTCCCTAATGGTGTAGAAAGGGGAATGCCAAACACGGCATAACGTTGTCCCTGTTCCTGCGTAATCAGTACGGGATTTTGTTCATAAAAAACCTGGGTTGTATTTGCTGTTAATGGAATGACGGCAATTCCACCTGCGCGTCGTGAATCTTGGGGGAGTTGGGCAAAGCTAGGAAAAGAGTAAAAAGTGCAAATAATAATAGGGACAAGTTTTTTTAGGAACATAGTTGCCGAATTTTATAAAACAATATAGCCAATATTATCTCAACTTATTGGGATTAAATGTTCTTTTTTATTGATCAAGCCATTTTAAGTGTTTGGAGCCTTATTCCTTGTATGGGAAAAATGACGAATTATGACTCTGTTTTAAGATAATGCTTTTATAAATTACTCAATGTAAAATTTGTTTAGAATGTATTTTTATTGTAATTAATTCAAAGTTGGAGGGGATAGGCATGATCAGTTTTAACATATTAGGAAAGACATGCTGCATTACGTTGATAGTTGCCACGTTTGCTCTGGTGGGCTGTGAAACTGAACAAACCAATTCAAAAAATAATGATGCGATGGTGGGGTATGCGCAGGAGCATGCCAAGGCACAGGCAGAATTTGCCAATCAGGAGCAGTTAAAGAAATCTTCTTTGGCTGAAGTTCAGGTTGTCACGGATGGAACACCACAACCATTGAATGCTCAACCTTAATTCCATTTCTTTATTCTTTCATATAATCAAACTTTTCTAAGCAGGAATTTTTTGTTCAAAAATAGACATAACTTTCTGTTTTTATTTCGATATTATGGATTCAAATCATGCGAAATTTAACTAAAACATATTGGCATGGCTTATTGCTGTGCCTATGGGGGCTGCTGAGTCTATTCAGTCAGCTTGTTTATGCTGCGCCAGATATTGTGGCGCAAAACTATGCCTCAGCCCGTTCACCTGGAATTCAGTCCTGTACCGTTGGCTATGATTTAATGTCTGGAGATGTGGGTTATGGACAGTCACTGATTAATGGTGCATTGCCTTATAGTCTTAACTATCGTGCACCATTACGCCAAAACCTTTCAGCGGCACAGGTGTTTGCGCAGCCAGAGGAAAGTTCTTTAGGCTGGACTGATAACTATCAGGCACATGTATTCGTGCAGAATATTACGTCAACGACAACTGAATATACACAGTCTACGATTCGGCAAGTTACTACAAATCCAGTTAAATATGAATTAACCACGAAAACACCTGTGACTCGGATAAATGTATCGGCTAAAGAAATTTGGATCAGATTGCCAGGTGAAAGCACGGATACAGTTTTTAAGGAAGAAAATGGAAATTTCACCCGACTTTATTCAGCTGATGCAGTTCGAGAACTAAATAATAATAGTATACAAAGTTTGCCATGGAATTCAGATCTAGGTGAATATCAATTAAGCCGTTCGGGAAATAATATTATTATTGTCAAAAATGGAGTGAAATATACGGTTTCGGATAGCTCATCTTTGATGTCTCCCGAACAAACCTATACTGATAAAATAAATGTTTATTTGGATAAAAATAAAAACTTGATAACAACAAGAGACTCATGGCATTTTTTTTCTTTTGGCATACCTGCTGATGCTATTTCCAACACGGCCCTATTGCTAAAGACAGATACTACTGTTTCATTACGGCTTTATCGTATTGCTAAGATAGAGAATCAGGGAAGTGTGCTAAATTTACAGTATGACAATAACATGAATTTAGCTCAGGTCAGTGACCGATATAATAATAAACTGGTTTTTGAACATAATTTCCATGACTCAAATACAGGTTCCAGCCAAACCATTGATGAATCACGTTTAGTCACTAAAGTGACCTATATAGCTGCCCAAGGTGGAAGTCAGGTTGCAACATTCAACTATCAGGCTTATGTAAATAAAGTAGCGGGTACAGGCACAAACACCACCGTTTTTGCGTTGATCAGCTCAGATTCCACCGTAGCAGGAACTAATAATTACGTTAATGAGATGACCGAGATTGGGGCAGTAAAAGCCTTTGTCGCCAGCAAAGGGCGTACTGCTGACAGTAGCTATTACTATCCAGTGTTACGACAGGTGAAAAATAGTTTAGGTCAGATCGTACGCCAGTGGGACATTACCCAAAACTATAGTGTTACGGGAAGTGGGGACAACGTAAGCTATAGTGCTGCACAAACCACATTGCGTGCCTATGTGCCTTTGGCATCTGGAACAGCCCAGGATTTCACCACAGTTTATGATGATATTGCCAAGAGCATTGTGCTGACGTTCCAGATTAACAGTAATATGACAACATCAACGGTAAAGACCACGGTCAACGCTGATAACAACATTACAGTTCAGTCAACAGGCCATCCATGTTTAAAGGTCAATGGTCGACCAGTGAACTCAGTGGAGTTTGAGACTGCCCGCAGTCGCCTAATCAAGGTCACTAATGGCAATAACGTTGTAAGCAGCTATGAATATGATAACCGAAACCGACTGACAGGCTTTACTGAGGCTGTCGGGACGGCACTTAGCCGTAAAACCAGTTATACTTATGGTGCATTAAACGACAACAGTGCAAACATTTACCCCACCCCAACCAGTGTCAGCATGGCCAATCTAAGCATTAGCAATGTGCTGAATCCACGGGGGCAAATCGTTACCCAGACACAGACATCAAGTCAGTCGGGAAGTATTGGCAAAACCACCAGCTATGGCTATGAGGAAAATGTAAACAGCCCTCACTTTGCCCGTATGCTGAGTGTAGATGGGCCACGTTCTGGCACAGCCGACAGGATAGATTATAGCTATGACAACTACGGCTATTTATCCAGTCAGTCCCAATACATCAATGGAGCAATTCGAACTACACAGTATCTGGGCTACGACGTTTTTGGACAGCCTGAACGAATTGTTTCCCCGAATGGCATGGTGGAGCAGTTTATTTACAATGCCGATGGAACCTTAGCCAGCCAGACCACAGGGGTGGGAGGAACATCTGGTGGGGTTGCAGGGCAAACCACAGGCTATACCTACAACACACTCAAACAAAGAACCAGTGAAACCAACCCTGATGGGGAAATGACACAGTTTGAATATGATTTGGCTGGACGTTTAAGTAAAAAAATCCTGCCAACCAATGCCTGGGTTGAATATATCTATTATCCAATTGGTGTACTTAAGAGAGAGGATCATGTTTCCTCAGCAGGTAAGGTTGTTGTTCGAAACTATCAGTTCCTGATGAACAAGGGATGGATTGGCACCCTGCAACGAGGTTCAGATGGTACCCAGCAAAGTGTTGTCTTTAGCTTTGATAACAATGGAAACATCAAGCAGAGTACGACCTCAGGCGGTATTGTTGAAAAATGGACCTATGATGCGCTGGATCGGGTAAAGACCCATACTGATGGAGAAGGCAATGTTGATACTAAAGACTATGATCTCAATGACAACCTTGTTCTTGAAAAAGATGCCTTAAATGCAGGCACCAATCCCTATAGTTACCGCAATGGCAACACCCTGACTCAGGAAGTAAACAGTGACTACGGAACAAAGACCTATAACTATAATGAGGCTGACCAGCTTACACAACGGAAACATGGCTTACGTCAATGTAACTACTTAAATATTGATGAGTCAGGACGGGTACAAAGACAGCAATGCCATCCAGAAGCCCCACGAGCCAGCCTGGCCTATGACGATACATTTGGTTATGACCAGACCCGATTTGGACGACTGGACCAGGTTGTTTCCAACACTAACTATGGAACCAATACGCTTTATAGTTTTGATGCCTATGACCGTGTTACCCAAAAAAGTCAGACCAATAAAGCCTTAAGTGCATGGGGAGGCACAGCCAGTCCACTCACGGTGAAGTACACCTATAGCAATGGCGGTAAGCTGACCCGAATGACCTTGCCATCAGGTCGCAAGATTATCTATAACTACAATGCGGCTGGGCAGCTTGTAAGTATTTATAAGGACAGTACAGTTGTACTGAATAAGATCAGTTATAACACGGCTGGCTTGATGACGGGCTGGAACTGGGGAAGCAGTCAGGCGACCTATAGCTGGACTTACAATGCATCGCATACGGGGACCATTAAAAAGATCACCAATACCAGGGCAAAGGCAAATACCAGTTACAGTCTGGACTACAGCTTTGACCTAGATGGTCAGATTACCCAGTTGACGCGAAACGAGGGAGAGAGTGTAGACAGCTTTGCTTATGACAGGGTTGGCAGGTTAACCAGTGAAAACCGCAGTGGTGCAGGTGCCTATACAATAGGCTACAGCTATGACAGCAATGGCAACCGAAGTACACTAAGGGCCTCGGGTTCACACCAGCAAATTGCAGCGAATGTGGACTATACCTATACAGGCAACACCCTGACAGCATGGTATAAAAATGGAGCGGCTCAACCATTGGGCTATACAGCGCAAAGTGACCTGATCCAGCCAGTCCTCGCCGATGCCACCTATGACGGATCTGGACGGAGAATCTGGCAACAGAGTTACAACAACGTAGGCTATGACACCCGCTATAACCATAAGAATGAGCGTACCATTACCTCAAACAACCTGAATGGTGGCTGGAAAGCAAGTAATGCCATACAGTATGTCTATGATGAAGAAAGCCATCTGATTGGGGAATATGACGATCAGGGTAATCAGATTGTTGAGTATGTCTGGCTGGGAGACAAGCCAGTAGCGGCCATACATGGCTATGGTTCCACAATCAAGATCTACTATATCGTGACTGATGCGCAGAACACACCAAGACGACTGGTTGACAGCAGCAATCAGGAGATCGTGTGGGCATGGGACAGTACAGCATTTGGCGTGGGACAGCCACAGGGTAACATTACCTTTAACCTACGCTTCCCAGGGCAGTATTACGATGCCAGCAGTAACCTGTTCTACAACCACAACCGCTACTACAACCCAGAGCTGGGGCGTTATATGGAGCCTGACCCGATAGGTTTGGAGGGTGGAAGTAATCCGTATGCGTATGCAGGAAGTAATCCTGTGATGAATACGGATGCTAGTGGATTGTGTCCAATGTGCTTAGTCGCCGCTCCAACAGTGTTAGAAACAATAGCTGCCTCTACTTTAAATATGTTTTTGAATACCGCAGGAATGGCGGGCGTTGGATATATGTTTAATGAAACATTTAATAAACCAGCAGCCACTCCTTTCCCTGATATATTGACTCAGCAGTACCAAAGAAATCAAAATTATGAGATGGTTTATCGGACGATGGAAAGGTTCGATGCACAATTTTTGCAGAGAACAAATACATTAAAAGCCTCTCATGAAACTTTTATATCTCCATCATTAGCATATGTAAGTCAGTATCAAGGTGTAACAATGGAGATAAAACTTCGAACAGGCACATTGGCAGGCTTATATGCGATGGGGGTGGCGGATCAAAGCTCAACTAAATATTTTCCAGGTCTACAATCTTCATCGTCAGTATCTGATTGGAAACAAACAAATGCTTTATTTAAGTTGGAGGGTGTAGGTAATCCATACTTTTTTAATAAAACTGGAGTTATTAATATTGGGTTAGGAAGCCAAAATGGAGCTGCTATGACATTTATTAATAGTGGTCGAATTATAGGTGCAAGACCTGTACCAAGAATACCAGAAATAAGGATGAATTCAAAATGATTAAAGAATCTAACTTGGTCAAAAATGACTATAAATTAGTTTATGATTTGAAATCATGGTTAAAAAATAATCCTACTGATGTAGAGCTTACTCATAAATTAACGTTGGATAGTAGTAGCACCAGTGGATTAAAAGGAAATTATGGATTGTATGCAACTAATGAGTGGTGGGAGAATATTGAGAATGGTAATATTGAAACATATGCCATTAGTGGAACTATAATTGGGTTGAATGAAGAAAATCCATTTATGGAAGCTAATAAAGTAACAACTATTAAGATCGATAATGAGGAAAGAGAAATATATGGTGGAGTTGACTTCACAAATGAAGAAACAGAGAGTAGATATAGAAATCTATATAAGGTGGGGAATAAGATAGTTACCTTTTATGTTTTGGATGAATTGAAAGAAGATGACACATGGAATGATATTGTTGAAAGTAAGTTAGGTATATTGCCTTTAATTAATAAGATATATATTAAAGAAAATTAATACTTAATTTATCTAAAAAAACCAATTATTCATTCGTGAGTAATTGGTTTTTTATCTTTACAACCCAGAGTTGGGGCGTTACATGGAGCCTGACCCTGAGCAAGTTTAAAGCACTGCTTTAAACGAAGCGCAAGACGAAGTGGGGCTGGAGGGTGGAAGTAATCCGTATGCGTATGCAGAAAGTAATCCTGTGATGAATGTGGACCCGAGTGGGTTGTCTTTTTCACCTATGGGAATGATGAATGATTTTGCTTTGTCAAATTCGTATGGTTCACCAAGTCTGAGTTTTGGCTCAAACTTAACCCCAGAACAATACGTTAGATTAACCCGAATCTTGTTTAAGCCGATATTTCCATAATACGAATCATCGGCTTGTTTTGATGACATATTTGATAAGCACATAAAGATGCATAAATACCAGCTAAATAGCCTGCAACACTTCTCGCTCTAGTCGTCACTAGATTGTACGCCCCCTTCAGCAAACTGAATAAAGTTTCTATTTTATTGCGTTGTTTCAGATGGTATTCATCTGCTTTTGATAACTGTATAGATTTCATGTTCTTTCGGTGATAGGTAATTAAATCAATATCTTGTACTCTTAATTTACTCTTTAATTCATGACTAATATAGCCACGATCAGCATACAATTTAGCAGTCATTCCTTTGACTAACTGTTCAACCATTTTTATATCTGCTGTATGCCCATTTGATAAAGCTGTGCTGAGTATTTCACCTGACTGATTCATAAGTACATGCAACTTACAACCAAAGAACCAACCCATAGAACTTTTACCACGAGTTGCAATTGCTGCTAGCGATTTATGTCTTTTTATTCGCTGATTTTTACAGACAGCCAATGTCGTTGAATCGATCCATAAATAAGAACTTTGCTGATCTTTCATCAGGGCGAAATGTAAGGCATGTAAAGCCAGTTGATGAGTATTGATCAGGTAAATCATACGTTGGTAACAAGGCAGGCTTTTGAATAAATGAAGATAGTTATGTCTCAGTGCCGTAAAGAATGCTTTAAAGTTATTGAAATGTGAATGTTTATACCAAATTGCAATAAAGACAATTTCAGAAATACTGAGCTGTGCAGGGCGAATTCTTAGGCATTTAAGATTTTGCTTTAAGAATTTCCAGTAAACTGATTCAAATTTTAGAAAGAAATCATCAATTATACAGAATAATTGGGTACTATCGAACATAAGGACTAGAGTCGTAAGTTTTGTGTGGTAACTAACTGATGGCTCTAGTCCTTCTCTTTTTCAAGTCTATGGCTTATCCGTGATTCAGGTTAGATTATGTTCTGGAATAAAGTGTTTAGATTAAGAGGTTTCTATGAGAAATTATAGTATTAAATTTCCAGATGATTTTAACGAGTATGAGTGGGAGATTGAATCAAAAGGGTGTTTGGAAATAGATATTGAAATCTATGGGAATATTTATAATTTTAACTTTTATGATCCTATTAGGTTAAATCAAACAATACAAGATGATTTATATTCTAATCCATATTCCTTTTATGAGAATTTAGTTGTTATATCTAGTGTTAATGTAGAAAATATTGAATACTTTATAGAAGATATAATTGATACGCCTTATTTAAGTTCTTTTAATATAAAAGGAAAATCAAGTAATTATTTATATTTTAAATAATCTTATGAAAGAAGTGTTTAATAGATAAAATTAGCTAATGAAAAACTAACCAATTATTCTTTCATGAGTAGTTGGTTTTTTATCTTTACAACCCTGAGTTGGGGCGTTACATGGAGCCTGACCCTGAGCAAGTTTAAAGCACTGCTTTAAACGACGTGCAAGATAAAGTGGATTTGGAGAGGGAAAATACCTCTAATAATCAATGCACTTTCAGGGTCTTTCTAAGAATTTCTTTATAAAATTTTATTAAAAATCAAAATTTTGTATAAGAAAACTAGTTTTCAAAGCATGAATTGATTTTTTATATTAAAAACAATACAAAACATACTTGAAATATATTATTTATAGACCCATATTATTACTGAGTTTTATCTATGTTTTATTTTATAAGATTTTGAAAAATATATAAATTTTATTTGAAATTCTAAAAAGTGTTCCCATCTTAGTGATAAGTTAAAAAATTGTTGTGAGGAATAACAAGAATGCGCTTTGAAAAATTTACAAACCGCTTACAGCAAGCACTCTCAGATGCACAGTCATTGGCAATGGGTAAGGACCATACTGCAATTGCAGGAATTCATATTCTGTCAACCTTACTTGAAGAACCAGCCAATTTGAGTTTGCTGCAACAGGCGGGTGCCCGTTTACCAGAGTTAAAACAGAAACTTGAGCAGGCATTGCAGAATGCCCCAACGCTGGCAAACCCGACAGGTGATATCAACCTCAATCCTGAAGCGGTAAAGGCCCTGAATTTGGCTGACCGCTATGCACAAAAAGCAGGGGATGAATTTTTATCCACCGATTGGGTACTTTTAGGTTTGGCAGAAACAGGTGAAACCAAGACCATTTTAAGCAGTGTTGGTGTAACGGCGGAAAGTTTACGTAAAGTCATTGAAAATATTAGAGGAAATGACAAAGTCATGAGTAATAATCACGAAGATCAACGTGACTCACTAAATAAATATACCATCGATTTAACCGAGCGTGCCCTGGTTGGCAAACTTGACCCTGTGATTGGGCGTGATGATGAAATCCGCCGTACCATTCAGGTGTTGTCACGCCGTACCAAAAACAACCCTGTACTGATTGGTGAACCTGGGGTCGGTAAAACCGCGATTGTAGAGGGCTTGGCTCAGCGTATCGTCAATGGTGAGGTGCCTGAAAGCTTAAAGAATAAACGTGTGCTTTCACTGGACTTGGGTTCGTTGCTGGCGGGTGCAAAATATCGTGGTGAGTTTGAGGAACGCTTAAAAGCAGTGCTGAAAGACCTTGCCAAACATGAAGGCGAGATCATCCTGTTTATTGATGAGTTGCATACGCTGGTAGGTGCAGGTAAGGGCGATGGTGCAATGGATGCAGGCAATATGTTGAAACCTGCCTTGGCACGTGGTGAACTGCGCTGTGTCGGTGCCACCACTTTGGATGAATATCGCCAGTATATTGAGAAAGATGCTGCGCTTGAGCGTCGTTTCCAGAAAGTGTTGGTGGATGAGCCAAGTGTGGAAGATACCATTGCAATTTTGCGTGGTCTCAAAGAGAAATATGCAACGCACCACGGCGTACAGATTTTAGATTCTGCGATTATTGCAGCGGCGAAGATGTCGCATCGTTACATCACTGACCGTCAGTTGCCAGATAAAGCGATTGACCTGATTGATGAGGCGGCTTCACGCATTAAAATGGAGATCGACTCTAAGCCAGAAGCACTGGATAAGCTTGACCGCCGTCTCATCCAGTTAAAAATGCAGTTGGAAGCGGTGAGAAAAGATGAAGATGCAGGCAGCAAGGCTGAAGTCAATCATCTTGAGCAGCAAATTGCTGAAAAGCAGAAAGAGTATAATGATCTGGAAGAAATCTGGAAAGCTGAAAAAACACTGGTTGAGGGTGATAAAAAAGCCCAGATCGAACTGGATCAGGCACGGGTTGCTTTGGAAAAAGCCAAACGTGAGGGAGATTTGGCGGAAGCGGCACGCTTGCAATATGGTGTAATTCCAGAGTTACAGAAACGTCTGGAACAGGCGGAAATTGCTGAGGAAAATGAGGAGCCTAAACTCATTCGTACCAAAGTGACCGAGAATGAGATTGCTGAGGTGGTCAGTGCGGCAACAGGTATTCCTGTAACGAAAATGTTGCAAGGCGAACGTGAAAAACTGCTCCAGATGGAAGAGTTCTTGCATAACCGTGTGGTTGGTCAGGATGAAGCGGTGGTGGCGGTTTCCAATGCGGTGCGTCGTTCACGTGCAGGCTTGTCCGATCCAAACCGTCCAAGCGGATCATTCCTGTTCCTTGGCCCAACAGGTGTGGGTAAAACCGAGCTGACCAAGGCATTGGCCAACTTCCTGTTTGATAGTGATGATGCCATGATTCGGATTGATATGTCTGAGTTTATGGAAAAACATTCTGTTAGCCGTTTGGTGGGCGCACCTCCAGGCTATGTGGGCTATGAAGAGGGTGGTGTTTTAACCGAAGCGGTACGTCGTAAACCATACAGTGTGGTGTTGTTTGACGAGGTGGAGAAAGCGCATCCAGATGTGTTCAATATCTTGCTACAGGTGTTGGATGATGGTCGCTTAACTGATTCACAAGGTCGCGTGGTGGACTTTAAAAATACGGTCATCGTGATGACATCCAACCTCGGTTCACAGGATGTACGTGAACTTGGTGAGGGTGCAACCGATGATGAGATTCGGACTGTGGTGATGAGTGCGGTTAGCCAGCATTTCCGTCCAGAGTTTATTAACCGTATTGATGAGTTGGTGATTTTCCATTCACTGCAAAAAGCCCAGATTCGTGGTATTGCGGATATTCAGCTAGATCGTTTACGGTCTCGCCTGAATGAGCGTGATATGGGCTTAACTGTGGATGATACGGCGTTTGATCTGTTGATTGATGCTGGTTTTGATCCTGTGTATGGTGCACGTCCATTAAAACGCGCAATTCAGCAACAGGTGGAGAACAGTCTGGCGCAGAAGATTTTATCTGGTGAGTTTCAGCCAGGAGATAATATCCTGATTCAAGGTGAGGATGGTCATCTGGTGTTTGATAAACTTAAATTGAGTTAGGCAAAGACTTTAGTAGCTGGATAAAAAGATGGTGATGAGAATCACCATCTTTTTTTATATGGGTGCAACTGGTCAGATTTTTTAGGGAAAATTACCAATAACATTGCGACTTGATGAAAAACTTGATAGTTTCAGAGCAAATAAGAAAAAAATTCAGGATGAATTGCAATGGAAAATAAGCAACATCATTACACGGACCTCTGTGTAATTTTGTTTATGATCGCTTTATCTTCAATGGGGCATGCTGCACAACCATTGAGTGAGGTAAATTTGGCACTACAAACAGGCGTGCTGAATAATGCATTGCCGAGCATCATTGTAAAAGCCCAGCAGGATGCATTAAAGCCAGAGGAAGAACGCTGGCGTGCTCAACGAATCCTGAGTGATTATTATCTGCGTGAAATCCGTATTAGCACGATCCTTGATGGCGTACTTTCTCCGCATGAGGAGCAGAAGAAAGTCATGGATGTAGATGCCAAGGAAAAGAAAGAGGCAACGATAAAGCCTCATGTACAGCCGCCAGATCGTTTAATGATTTATGATTTTGACTCGGATAATGTTCATGTGACTTATACGAGTGACGTAAAGGCAGAGCTCACTATTAAATAGCGAGATGCCTTATTTTCCAGGCACGATGAATTTTTTGATTACGTTTGAAATCCAGCCCAATGGTTTCAGAGGTAATTTCTTCAACATCATATAGGGCTTCAAGTTCCTCATCCAATTCGAAGCCTCTATAGTTATTCGAGAAATATAGCGTCCCTTCACTGTTTAGGCGGTTCATTGCCCGTTTGAGCAGTGAAACATGGTCACGCTGTACATCAAATGTTCCATAGAATTTCTTTGAGTTTGAGAATGTTGGTGGATCAATAAAGATCAGGTCATATTGCTCATGACCCTCTTTTAACCATTCAAAACAGTCACTGGCAAAGAACATATGCTGTTCATCTGCATGGTCTACCGTTAAACCATTCAGTACAAAGTTTTCTTTAGACCAACTCAGATAGGTGTTGGATAAGTCAACACTGGTGGTACTGGCTGCGCCACCCAATGCGGCATGTAAACTTGCTGTTGAGGTATAGCTATACAGGTTCAGGAAATGCTTGCCACGCGCTTCCTTGGCGATTCGAAGACGAATCTGGCGATGGTCTAAAAATAGACCTGTATCTAAATAATCTGTTAAGTTGACTAAAATTTTGGCATCACCTTCCTGAACGATAAAGCGTTTAGAGGCGGTGCTTTGTTTGGTGTATTGATTTGTACCTGTCTGTTTTGCACGGGTTTTAATAAATATGGCATCACGTTGTAAGCCAGTCACAGCACGGATTGCGGCAAGTGCAAGGTTAAAACGTTTTTTGGCTTTTTCAGGATCAATGGTTTTAGGTGGTGCATATTCCTGAACATGCAGTCTATCCCCATATAAATCAACGGCAACGTTAAAGTCAGGCAAGTCGGCATCATACAGACGCAGACAGTAGATATTTTCCTTAACCGCCCATTTCTTCAAGGCCTGCATGTTCTTTTGCAAACGGTTGGTAAAGTCCTCAGCACCCTCGATTTTTTCAAACTGTTGTGGTTGCCAGCTCGCCAGAAAGGGCTGGGTGACGGTTGCTGGCTTGATGGTGCCAAAACGCACGTATATTGGTAATTTACCATTCATTAAACGTAAGGTTTGTGGATCATTAAATGCCAGTACATCTGCCTGTTCAACCTGTGCGGCAATAATTGCGGCACGTTGGTTTGGAAAATTCTTTTGCAATAAAGCCGATAAACCCAGATATAAAGAACGGTTTGATGCTTTATCTCCCAAACGTTCCCCATAAGGAGGATTGGTCACAATAAAGGCTTTCTTGCCCTCGGCATGAAAGTCATCCCAGTCCGCTAAGGTACGTTCTTCAATTTGGATCTGGTCAAGCAGTTTTTCAAAACCTGCGGCAATGATATTTTGGCGGGTGGCCTTGACCGCTTCCCAATCCGCATCGTAAGCATAAAATTTAGGTAAAGCCTGTTCCAAAGCTTTTTCATGGCGTTCTGCTGCTTCAGCCTTAAGTGATAACCAAAGATCACGGTCATGCCCATGCCAGCCATTAAAACCAAAACGTCTGATTAAACCTGGCGCACGATCCGTTAAAATCATGAGGGCTTCAATAATGAAAGTTCCTGAACCACACATTGGGTCAAGAATAATATCGGGTTGATATTGTGCTAATTGGGCTTTTTGTAGAATTGCCGCTGCCAGATTTTCTTTAATTGGCGCATCGGTCATAAAACGGCGATAGCCACGCTTATGCAGAGAATCACCAGATAAATCCAGACAGTAGGTGTGTTCAGTTTTACCTGCCAACACATAAAGTGTAATTTCAGGCTGCTTGATATCAATACTTGGACGTTTGCCTACCGCCTCCATAAAGGAATCCACCACACCATCTTTAACTCGTAGGGTGGCAAATTGGCTATTGACCTTAATTTCACGTTCAACGTGCAGGCGAACTGCAAAGGTGCTTTGTGGTGCAAAAATTAAAGACCAGTCGAAACTGATCGCACCCTCATAGAGTTCTTCCGCCACATCACGGGCATCATGTGAATGTTCCAATTCATGTCTATGAATGGGCAAAACGACCCGTGAGGCAAGGCGTGACCACATACAGACCCGATATGCCTGTTCCAGTGTACCCTTAAAAATTAAACGTCCCGCAAAACGTTGAATGTCCTGAATACCAAAGCTTTCCAGTTCTTGTTGTAATAAGGTTTCCAGTCCATCCGCACAGGTCACCCAATATTCTGTTAGACGTGGTTTAGCGTTCATTCAATGTTCCAAAGCGGTTTTAGCAATCGGCTATTTTAACTGATTTTTAGCTGTTCTGTCGGCGCATATTTGTGTGATCGTCAGCTTTAATCATCTATTAAGAGGTTTTTTTAAAGTGATCTGATGTTTGTTTATAATTTCTGCACGTTGGGCAGGGCATTTTTTACTTTATTTTAATAATTGGTACAGCTTTTGCATTTCTTCAGATGAATTATCAGTAAATACTTCTCCCAACGATGTGAGGACGTTATGAAAGAAAGCATGAATAATGAAGTGATAGTCAATGCCGAGGCTTTTGCAATCGCAACCCAAATGTATGTACGTTTAAGACGCGTATCCAGTCGCGTGATTGACGTGATGTACCTGGTGCATAACAAGGAATATGCACAACATATTGTGGATATTGCCTTGGCAACACAGGATGCCGAGCTGGCCTATTATGTTGAGCGCTTGCGTCTGTTAATTGACCTATATCCTGAGCCCGCTCTCGCTTTGGTTGAAACTAAGGTGGAGGCTGAGAAAGAAAAGCCTGTTGAGGAAAATGACTACTATTCAATAGAGGTGACTGACGAGGAGATTTATCAGGCACAGGTTCACCATCACTATATTGGTGCGCTCCGCTAGCCGAATCTGTTGCAACTCTCTCATTTAATGCAACATAACGGTGAAAAGTTGTTCTGCGAAAATACAAGAATTGGGCTACACTATGCAGGTTTTGGTGATTCGACCCATAGGAATCCATTATGCATATTGCAGCCCTGCATCAACCGAGTCAGGTTCAACTGAATCAGCAAGGAAATTTAAAACACTTTTTAACCATTGAGGGCCTTTCAAGGGAAAGCCTGACCAAGATTTTAGATACAGCACAAAGCTTTTTAGATGACAATAATAACCTGATCAACCGTCCCTTATTAGAGGGTTTGACGGTGATGAACCTTTTCTTTGAAAACTCGACCCGTACCCGAACCACCTTTGAGGCTGCGGCGAAACGTTTATCTGCCAATGTCCTGAATATTGATATTGCACGCTCAAGTACTTCAAAAGGTGAAACGCTGCGGGATACGCTCTGGAATCTGGAGGCGATGGCGGCCGATATTTTTGTGGTACGTCATTCATCTTCAGGTGCCGCACATTTTATTGCCAAAGATATCTGCCCTAAGGTTGCCATTATTAATGCGGGTGATGGTCGCCATGCACATCCGACCCAAGCAATGCTGGATATGCTAACCATTCGCCGTGAAACCAAGAAACCATTTGAACAACTCAGTGTGGCCATTATCGGTGATATTAAACATTCACGGGTGGCACGTTCAGACGTTGCGGCATTACAAACGCTGGGCTGTAAGGATATTCGTGTGATTGCGCCCAATACCTTGCTGCCTGTGGGTTTTGATGAGTATGGTGATCATGTGCGTTTATTTAACCAGATGGATGCAGGCGTGACAGACTGTGATGTGATTATTGCCTTGCGTATCCAGAACGAGCGGATTGATTCACCTGCGTTAGCGTCACAGTCTGAATTTTATAAAATGTACGGACTTAACAAAGAGCGTCTGGCATTGGCAAAACCTGATTGTATCGTGATGCACCCAGGGCCGATGAACCGTGGTGTTGAAATTGATTCCAGCATTGCCGATGGTGACCAGTCCGTGATTCTCAAGCAGGTCACCAACGGGATCGCGGTTCGTATGGCTGTATTGGCACTTGCAATGCAAGGGCAATTACAGGAACAGGGTTTAATTGATGCGATTGCACTGTAAGGGATAGCTCACATGAGTATTGTAAAAATTGAAAATGTCCGTGTGCTCGATCCAATTCAAAAAACTGATCTGGTTAAAACAGTTTTTATTGAAAACGGAAAATTGGTTGAAGCCGTTGATCAGGTGGATGAAAGCATTGATGGGCAGGGTAAATGGTTGATGCCAACCATGGTGGACTTGTGTGCGCGTTTGCGTGAACCAGGTCAGCAGCAGCATGGCACCTTGAAGTCGGAAGGCAAGGCAGCCCGTGCCAATGGGATTCTGCATGTGATTACCCCACCAGATTCAAAGCCAATTGTGCAGGATAATGGTGCCTTGATTCATGGTCTTATTGAAAAGGCACAACTCGATGGCGGTATCTATTTGCAGATCATTGGCGCACAGACCCAAGGGCTAAATGGAAAACAACCAGCCAATATGGCGGGTTTAAAAAAAGGTGGTTGTACAGCCGTTTCCAATGCCAATGCTGCCTTTGAAAATGATGACGTGGTGATTCGTACCCTTGAGTATGCTGCTGGTTTGGGGCTGACGGTGGTGTTCTATGCGGAAGAACCGCAAATTGCCAAAGATGGTTGTGCGCATGAGGGCTTTATTGCCTCACGTCAGGGCCTGCCAATGATTCCTGCGATTGCAGAAACAGTGGCGATTGCCAAGTACCTACTGATGATTGAAGCGACAGGTGTTAAAGCCCATTTTGGCCTGTTGTCCTGCGGTGCGTCTGTGGAGTTGATCCGAGCTGCCAAGGCCAAAGGATTGCCTGTGACTGCCGATGTCGCCATGCATCAGTTACATTTAACTGAACAACTAACAGATGGTTTTAATGCATTGGCGCATGTGCGTCCACCACTGCGTTCCGAACAGGACAAGGCATTATTGCGTCAGGGTGTGAAAGAGGGCGTGATTGATGCGATCTGTACCCATCATGAACCATTAAGCAGTTCTGCGAAAATGGCACCTTTTGCCGAAACACAGTCTGGAATCACCGCTTTTGATACTTACGTTGCGCTGGGTGTGCAACTGGTAAACGAGGGTGTATTTGAGCCACTGGAATGGGTGGAAAAAGTCACTTCAATTCCTGCACAGGTGGCGAATATGTCACAGCGCTGGCAACAGGAGGCAGGCTGGGTGCTGGTTGATCCATCATTGCAATGGATAGTTTCCAAAGCGTCAATTCTTTCCCAAGGGAAAAACACCCCATTGATTGGACAGCAACTGACAGGTAAGGTGATTGGCATATTTGCCTGATAATTATCATAAAAGGCAGAATAAGTTGACTGCACCTTATTCTGCTTTGTAAAATGTGATGTAAGTATTGTATTGAAAGTTTATAGAACAGATTAAAACTAAGAAAAATTCATTAAAGTAATAACAAATAGCTAAGGCTCGGCTAATACGATAAAGCGGTTGAATGGAAATTGGAGTAAAGAATATGTCTATAAATCCAATGGAGTTACTTAAACAGAAAGTTTCATCGGTCATCGTCAATGACCAAACTTGTCTGGTCAATGAAAAAAATGCCATCTTATCAAGATTCTACCCAATTCTCTTAAGTCGTTTTTTAGCAAATCCAGAACTGATTGATCAACTTAAGGAAAAGCTAAGGCCTTGTCTGTCTGATTTACTGGAAAATAATAATCAGGTGATCAATTCATTGCTTATACATCTTGGCGCTGGAAAACTTTCAGTTACAGAAGTAGAGACTACCTTAAATCGGGCAATTCCTAAAAGCCTGGCTGTGCTTTCAGCTGAGGTTGGCAATGAGGCCATCTATATTATTCATTATCTTAGGGAGCATAATGTGTCGATTCAGGCACTGTTGCCTGTTTGGAGTGCTGAGGTACTTTTACCTTTGGATCAGCTTGAATTAAACGAGCCTGCACAGTCAGAAGAACCCTTGCCAGAAATGCCAGCTGAGCCTCATAGACATCATCGAATTTTCCCATTTTTTACCCTGTTTTTTGCCAGTTTTTCACTCATCTGGTTATACCAGTTAGGTAAATAAGTTATTGAATGGTGTTTGATTAAGTATATGTTTTATAATTAAAATTTCATAATAAGAAAATGGTTGATAAGATGCGTTATGTGTATTTTTTAACATTTTATTTGTAAATTGTGATGTAAGTCTTGTATTTAAATTATGTAAAAATGATCAAAAAAAATATAAATGCTTAGAATGAAAAGCATCAGTTTGTATGTAATAGAACAATTTCCCTAAGCAATCTGAACATTATAAATTTAATTTGTTGGAGTAAATAACAATGTCAATAAATCCAATCGAACTGTTAAAGCAAAAAGTCACCCCTGTATTCCTGAATGACCAAGACGGTTTGACCAGCCAGAAAAATGCACTTTTATCCAGGTTCTATCCAATTTTTCTTTCCATTTTGATGGCAAAACCTGAACTGATCCAGAAATTAAAAGACTCCATCTCACCCTCATTAGCCGTTTTATTTGGTCAGGATGAGCAGCTTAAAGATACATTTTTGTCCAAGCTTACGGATGGACAGCTTTCCAATATAGAGGCTGAGCAGACATTGACACAGGCGATTCCTAAAAGCATGGCTGCTTTGACCAGCGAGGCTGGCAATGATACACAGAGTATCCTGCATTATTTACAGCACCATGCTGATTCAATCCGTTCACTGTTGCCAGTCTGGGCCGTGGGGTTGCTTGCACCTTTAGGACTTATCTCCAGTAGTTCTGCCACAACATCGAATTTGGCAAATTCCCCTGTGAATGGTGCAGGCAAATCACGGGTTTGGTTGCCGATTGTGGCACTGATTATTCTGGCTTTATTGGTTGCGTGGCTATGGAAATCCTGCCAACAGCAACAGGTGGCTGTGCCTATAGACAATCGTTCTGATTCTTCAGCATCTGAAGTGGCTGCAAATGTAACTCCTGCAACATTCTCATTGCGTACTGATGATAAGGGTGATGTTTCTCAATGCCATACAGGAATTGGAGATCAAGGATTGTTTGCAGCCATGCAGGCAAAAGTGAAAGAGGTTTTCTCTTCGGCTCAAGATTGTACACTTGATACTGCTACAAACTATGCAGCGTCATTTACCGATCAGGCTGGGCTTGCTGGTGTGCTGGGTTTATTGAAAGGTGTACCCAATGTATCTCTGGATTGGGTTGGGAATAAACTGACATTAAAGGGTGGCGATTTCGCTAAACTCAATGAATTGGCTGGGAAGATAAAAGCTCTTGTACCCAATACCGAAGTTGTGGTGGAAACTGAGGATAATACCGCTCAAACCGTAACGAATAGCCTGAACGCGGCTCAGGACGCTTTGGCAAATATTGATAGCAATCAGGTTGATATCAACGCAGTCATTAAGGCCCTAAATCTACAGATTATTAACTTCGCAACAGCTTCCCATCAAATTCTAGAGGAAAATAAAGCCATTCTGGATAAGGCTGCCATATTAATGAAAAATGTCAAAGATAACAAACTTACAGTGGCTGGTTATACTGATTCAACTGGTAATGCTACTAGCAACAAGGCTTTATCGCTGAAACGTGCTCAGGCTGTGGTGGATTATCTGGTCAGTCAGGGTGTGGATGCTGCGCAACTTAGCGCCGTAGGTCATGGTGCTGATCATCCAGTGGCAGATAATGCAACAGAAGAGGGGCGTTTTAAAAACCGCCGTATTGAATTTTCAGTAACCCCCTAAGCTGTTATTTAAGCAATGCTTGAAAGGAGTTATGGCGACATAACTCCTTTTATTTTGACCATTTGCTTTAGCTATTTAATTATAAATAGGACTGTTTAAAGTAAAATAAAGAAAAAACTCGAAAATAGGCTTTTAAATTGAGTAGAATACGCCCGAAAAAAACAAGACAAGAGGGTGATTCAAAATGAACAGGTTTTTTATATTTACAACTTTGACAACGACAATGTTATTGGTGGGTTGTAATAAATTAAAGCCAACTGAGAAAGCCGAAGATGCCGCAACGGCTGCTTCCGAGTGGAGTTGTACCAATCAGGAAAATCTCAACCATATTCAGGCGGCGTTGAAAAAGGAATATTTAAAACAGATTGACCGTAGTTTAAGACAAAGTGACTACCAGTCTGACTATGACATTCTTGATAAAATCAACAAGGGACTCAAGTTTGAAATTACCAATGTGCGTACTTTAGAGGCTGAGAGTGGGGAAGCATCAAAAACCAAATTAAACTGCGAAAGCCAGTTGGTGATTTCTTTCCCGAAAGGCTTACAGAAACGTGCAGAAAATGCCTATCTTGAAGAACAAAAATATCAGGGTGATGGGGAGTGTGAAGAGAGTTGTAAGCCATATACCCTGAATGATCATTTTTCTGATAGCGAATATCCACTAAGTCTTGAAGATGACCAATTAAAAGGCGAGTTCTTGTATGACCTTACCAAAACAGATAAAGATGGGTTGGTCTTTAATATCCCAAGCCAGAACTCTGTGATTGAGGGTGTGGTCTTTATGGCAACAAGGGCGGTGCAGTATGTTGCTTATTTAAAGGAAAATCAGCGGATTGAAAAAGAAGGGGCAGCATATCAACAAGAGTATGATGCCAATGAGTCTGCTCAAACTGACTTGGCACAAAAAGCCATGAATGTGCGTCAAAAAGAGTTGGATGCTGAAAAAGCCAAACAGGTTGAGCGTTTAAATCAAGCCTGGGATCAATTTACGCCTGAGCAAAAAGCACAGTTGCAGCAGGACCAGTCCGACTGGTTTGAAAAACGTGATGTGGACTGTAAGGTGCTGTCACAAAAGAGTGTCTATGATATTGCTGAAAAAGACATGGAAACCTATCAAAAACAGTCACGATACTGGAATGATGCAATGCGCCAGCAGAATCAGGATATGCAATACACCCAATGTTTCACCAAGCGTACGGTTGAGCGTGTGGTTTACTTGAATAATGTGTTTAATTAACAGGTCGTTTTTAACTTTTAAACAGGTTGATTGAGATTTCTGCATAAAATCGAGCTATCCATAGCTCGATTTTATTTTTTGTATTTCATTTTGCTATGCTTGAGCAAATTTCCTGATAGAGAACTGCTATGAAAATCACCCTCATTGGTTCTGGGCGTGTGGCAACCCATTTGGCTTTGGCATTACAGAACCAACATCAGATTGTGCAGGTCTTTAGCCCTAAGCTGGTCCATGCGCAAAAGTTGGCGCAGCAGGTTGATGCACAGGCAATCGACAGTCCATGCCAGCTTGATCCACAGGTTGATCTAGTAATTGTTGCAGTGAGTGATCAGGCTATTTCCCAAGTCATTCATTCAATTACTGGATATTTACCACAAAATCTGATTGTTCATACCTCTGGCAGTACCAGTCTAGCAGTCATTGAGCACACACATCCGCGGGCAGGTGTATTTTATCCACTGCAAACCTTTAGCTTTGAGCGTGAAGTGAACTGGCTGGAAACGCCATTGTTTGTGGAAACAACTCAGCAGCAAGATTTGGAATTTTTAACACAATTGGCAAATAGCCTAAGTAACCGAGTTTATCAATACAGTTCCAAGCAGCGTCAGACCCTGCATCTGGCGGCAGTGTTTGCATGTAATTTCAGTAACTATTGTTATGACATGGCCCAGCAGATTGTTGAGGATGAACAGGTTGATTTTAGCCTGCTTTATCCCCTGATTCTGGAAACTGCGGACAAGGCCACAAGACATAACCCAAAAACCATGCAAACTGGGCCTGCCATGCGGGGTGACCAGAATATTCTACAGATGCATGGTCAGTTGCTGGCTGGAGCAGATCGTAAAGATTTGCAGGACATTTATGTATTGCTGAGTGAGGGGATTTTTAAACGTCACCAAATCAATGGATGAGTTGAGCTTTATGAATACGCCTGTCATCTAGGTTGAAGTGTTTGGATGTTCCAGAATGAATTAATGCAATCGAACATATTCAGCATAGTAAATGTTGCCTTTTCATGTTAAATCTAAACCGAACTTTAGATAAAAATAGCTCAGATGAGGACGGTCGCATGGACAATTCAGAGCAAACAAAGCATAAACAAGAGAATAATGGCTATGCCAGAATTGAACCTTATACCCAGCCTGCTGGGGGATGGGGGGCACTGTTAAGTGTTGCACGCAATCTTAAACGACAGGATATTCTCAAGAAAGGTTCAATCACCTTACTCAATATTAACCAGCCTACAGGTTTTGACTGTCCAGGTTGTGCATGGCCCGAAAAGAAAGACGCGCATGCCTTTAACTTTTGTGAGAATGGTGCAAAAGCAGTGGCTTTTGAGGCAACCAGCAAAACTGTTACACCTGAGTTTTTTGCACAGCATACGGTCAGTTGGTTATCTGAACAGAGCGACTTCTATCTTGAAGATTTGGGGCGTTTAACCGATCCGATGCGCTATGATCCCGTCTCGGATAAATATGTCCCGATTTCATGGGATGACGCATTTCAACTGATTGCCAAACATTTACAGGCTTTGGATCATCCAGATAAAGCCGCATTTTATACCTCTGGTCGTGCCAGTAATGAAGCGGCATTTTTATACCAGCTCTTTGTCCGTAGTTTTGGCACCAATAATTTTCCAGACTGTTCCAATATGTGCCACGAAACCACCAGCGTTGGGCTAACCGATTCGATTGGCTTGGGTAAAGGTACAGTCACGCTGGATGACTTTGATCTGGCGGATGCGATTTTTAGTTTTGGACATAATCCAGGCACCAACCATCCGCGTATGTTGGCAACTTTACGGGAAGTGTCAAAACGTGGTGGCAATATTATTGCCATTAATCCGATTAAGGAACGTGGACTGGAACGTTTTCAGGACCCACAAGCCCCTCTGGAAATGATGACCAACGGCAGTACCCCAATCAGCCGTTATTATTTCCAGCCTAAAATTGGCGGTGATTACGCCTTATTGTTTGGTGTGCTGAAACACTTGTCTGAATGGGATAAAAAGGCACTTGCCAAAGGCAAACCAAGCGTTTTTGACCGTAATTTTATTGCCATGAACACCATTGGCTTTGATGAAATGCTGGCTGAGGTGGATTGTACAACATGGTCTGAGATTCATAAACATACAGGACTTTCACCTGAACATTTAGAGTCCATTGCCAAAATGTTCCTTGATTCGAATAAAGCCATTTTCTGTTGGGGCATGGGGATTACCCAGCACCGTCATGGAACAGCCAATATTCATATGCTCGCCAACTTGATGTTGGCAAGAGGGCATATTGGTCGTCCAGGCGCAGGATTATGTCCAGTGCGTGGGCACAGTAATGTGCAGGGTGACCGTACTATGGGCATCAACGAAAATCCAAGTAAAAAACTGCTGGATAACATTGATCGGGTGTTTGGCATTCAATCACCCCGTAAACATGGTTATGGGGTGGTGGATACCATCAAGGCAATGTACGAGGGTGATGTCAAAGTCTTTATTGGCCTGGGGGGTAATTTTGCGGTTGCCACGCCTGACACATTATATACACAGGAGGCGTTACGCCGTTGTGACCTGACGGTGCATATCACCACCAAGCTGAATCGAAGTCATTTGGTCTGCGGACAGGATGCCCTGATGCTGCCTTGTTTGGGGCGTACCGAAGTGGATATGCAACTGCATGGTGCGCAGGCCATTTCAGTTGAAGACTCAGTGAGTAATGTGCATCTCTCCGCAGGACGCAATCCACCCATTTCAGACAATATTCTTTCTGAACCTGATATTGTCGCCCGAATGGCAGAAGCGACCTTGCCTGACAGTCAAATTAAATGGCGCTGGTACATTGAAAGCTATGACCGTATCCGTGATTCGATCGCAGAAGTGTTTGATGAATTTCATGATTTTAATCAACGGGTTTATCAGCCAGGTGGTTTTCATCTGGAGCATCCTGCCAATCAGCATGTCTGGAATACACCAAGTGGCAAAGCTCAATTTTTGATTACGCCATTGGCGGAGGTTTATGAGGACAAGGAAAATCAATACGCGGCGGCTTATAGTGAACAGCAAGTCTACACCTTGATGACCACACGCTCACATGATCAGTACAACACCACGCTGTATGGTTTGGATGACCGTTATCGGGGCGTATTTGGACAGCGTCGAGTCTTGTTTATGAATCAGGCTGATATTGATGAAGCGGGTTTTGAGGCGGATCAATGGGTTGATATTGAGAGTGTCTTTTCTGATGGTGTGAAACGGATTGTACATAGTTTCCGCATTGTGCCTTATAACATTCCACGCGGTAGTCTGGCGGCATATTATCCTGAAACCAATCCACTGGTGGCATTAAGCAGTCATGATAAATATGCCAAAATTCCAGCATCCAAGAGTGTTCCTGTCATCTTGCATGCGGGACAGGCACCTGAGCATTTTAATCTAGCCATTGCGGTTGATCCAGAACATGCCAATGACATTGTTCATCATACAAACTGATATTCAGGTAGAGGGCATACATGGCAGCAGTGCAGGGTGTGGGTTATGAAACGATGCAGGTGCATCGTTTTCATCGCAATGTGTCAGAAAATGAGCTGGATTATATCGTTCAGGAATATCCAGTTGCATTGATCTATAACGGAATTTCCCATGCAGTGATGATGGCAACTCCCGCAGATATTGAAGTGTTTGCCAAGGGCTTTAGCCTTTCTGAGGGTATTCTGCACAGTTTAACTGAGCTTTATTCACTGGAAGTTCATCAGGATGAGTTGGGTGTTCAGGTTGAGATGACCATTTCATCACGGGCATTTATGGCGTTAAAAGAACATCGTCGGATGATGGTGGGGCGAACGGGCTGTGGTCTATGTGGTATCGAAAGTCTTAAACAGCTTTATACGAACTTGCCTACCGTCAGTAGTGTTGTTTCCTCAACATGGCTGAACCAGATTCCCCATGCCATTGCCCAGTTAAAAGTCAGGCAAAAAATTACCGAATTGACGGGTGGCGCGCATGCCGCAGCCTGGGTGGTGAAAGGGCAGATCATTGCCCTGTTTGAAGATGTGGGACGGCATAATGCCCTGGATAAATTGCTGGGTTATCTGGCTGAGCAGAAACTCAATGTCGCGGACGGATTTGTGGTGATGACCAGCCGCGCCAGTTATGAACTGATCCGAAAATGTGCGCAATGCAATATTGCATTATTGGCAACGATTTCTGCACCAACCAGTATGGCAATTGAGATGGCAAAAAAGGTCAATCTCACTTTGGCAAGTTTCTGCCGTGGCGATGGTTTTGTTTTATATACTGAATAAATCTTAAACATTTGTTGTTGAGCTGATACCTAAAACAACATGATATGTGTAGGATAAGGTAACTGAACTCATCCATTCCGAAAAATTATGAATACATCTTTAAGACCACAACCTGTGATCAATAATCTTTCAGGTGAGAATGCCCTGTTTATTGTGCTGGGCATCAATACCAATCCTGATCACTCAGAAATTATTGACTTTCTGGCCAATTTCTCCGCTTTGGTACGTAGCCTGACCAACCGTTTTCCGCAGGGGAACTTCAGTGCTTCTGTGGGGATTGGTTCGCACGCCTGGGACCTTTTATTTCCAGAAATGAATAAGCCTAAGGAGCTTGTGCCGTTTCAGGAACTCAAGGGACCTCGACATACAGCGGTTGCAACCGCAGGGGACCTGTTTTTTCATATCCGCGCCAACCAAATGGCGATTTGCTATGAACTGGCTTCCATTCTGCATGAGCAGTTAAAGGAACATACCTATCCAATCAGCGAGACCAAGGGCTTTAGATACTTTGATGGCCGTGCGATTATTGGTTTTGTGGATGGTACGGAAAACCCTGAACATGAAATTGCCAAGGACATTGCCTATGTCGGGCAGGAAGATGCCGAGTTCCTTGGTGGTAGTTATGTCTTTATCCAGAAATATCTGCATAACATGGAGATGTGGAAAAGCCTGACCACTGAAGAGCAGGAAAAAGTGATTGGTCGAAAGAAATATGATGATGTTGAACTGGGTGATGATGTGAAGCCCCAAAATGCGCATAATGTAGTGAGTAAGGCGCATGATGCAGAGGGCAATGAGTTAAAAATTCTAAGGGCCAATATGCCATTCTCCAATCCAACCGAGGGGGAATATGGCACGTTCTTTATTGGTTATTCACGTTCATTTAACATTACCAAGACCATGCTGGAAAATATGTTTCTCGGCAAGGAAAATGGTCACATTGATCGTTTACTCGATTTTAGTACGGCCGTTTCAGGTAGCCTGTTCTTTGTACCTACCTTTGATTTTCTGGACGATTTGGCTGATTGAGTTCAGCCATTTTTACAATGCCAAGAGAATAAAAATATATCAATCATTTCATCCTATTATGGTGAAAAGATTTTTGTTAACGAAGCGTGTTCACTTCTTAATTCGCTTCAGTTTTATCTGGTTAAATCAAAATACACAGGTGCTTAATTCTATTAAGCACTCCTATTGTTTTCTAAAATTCAAAAAATTCATTTTTAACCCAATTTATTAGATTGGCATATTCATTGCTTTATTTATGTTATCTGGTCAGACCAGTCAGACAATGCAATAAATTGGAGCATGCATGGATATAAAGCAATTTAATCAATTGAACCTAGGTGAGGCAAATCTGGTTTTGCAGCCCTGTGTCCATATTCCCAGTTGGATTGCAAAACTTGTACAACAACGGCCTTATGCTGCAATCGATGAACTCTATCAAGCAGCTAACGCGCAGGCACAAACGTGGCAGTGGCATGAAATTGCAGAGGCTTTGGCGCAGCATCCCCGTATTGGTGAGAAAAAGGCGGCAGCGAATTTATCTCAAAAGGAACAGCAGTTTTCACAACAGGAACAAGGACAAGTTGAGCCAGACACAGTGCTGCAACAGGCGCTATATCAGGGCAATCTGGAGTATGAGCACAAATTTGGACATATTTTCCTGATTCGTGCAGCAGGGCGCACAGGTATGGAAATTCTGGCTGAATTGCAACGCCGTTTAAAAAATACCATCGAACAAGAGCAACAGGAAGTGAAACAGCAACTGGCTGAAATTGCCCTGATTCGCTTAAAACAGGAGATTCAATAATGGCGGGTATCAGCACTCATATTTTAAATGCCTCACTGGGTCAACCAGCCCCAAATGTACTGGTGAAGTTATTTCAAAATACAGCTCACGAATCTGTTTTGCTGGATCAGCAATTGACTGATGTTGATGGACGTATTCAGGCATTTAAAATTGAATCATTTATAGAGGGTAAATATCAGTTGGTTTTTGAGGTCTCTGATTATTTTGAGGCTTTAAATATCGAAAGCTTTTATTCAAGCGTGTGCATTGATTTTAAGGTGGCGGATGTTCAACAACATTATCACGTCCCTTTATTAATCAGTCCTTTTTCCTACTCAACTTATCGTGGCAGTTAAACAGAAATTAACCGATGTGGAAATGATGAATTTAATTTGAGGAATACACCGATGCATCAAGACAACATACACAGTGAAAGCGATACAAGTGTATCAGCAGAACATCAATATTTAGGTATGCGTAAAAATGCGGTTTATGGTTTACAGCATGTATTGACCATGTATGGTGGAATTATCGCACCGCCCTTGATCATTGGGGCTGCGGCAGGTCTGGAAGCATCAGAAATTGGTTTGCTGGTTGCTGCGGCATTATTTATAGGGGGAATTGCAACGGTATTGCAAACTATAGGCTTTAAGCATTTTGGTGCAAAACTACCTATTGTTCAGGGCGTATCATTTGCTGGTGTTGCAACGATTTTGGCGATTGTCAGCACGGGTGGTGGGCTTGCCTCTGCATTTGGTGCAGTGATGGTGGCCTCTTTCATTGGTTTATTGCTTACCCCTTTCTTTGCCAAGATTATCCGATTTTTCCCGCCAGTGGTAACAGGCTGTGTGATTACCATGATTGGCATTTCACTGACACCTGTGGCCATTCGCTGGATTATGGGGGGTAATCCCAAAGCTGAAAACTGGGGTGATCCCGCCAATGTTGGATTGGCTGTGATGACTTTGGCAATTGTCATCATCTTTAGCATGTTGCGTAGTCAGGTGTTACGCCGTCTTGCGATTCTGATTGCGATTGTACTGGGAACCATACTTGCTTATTTTGCAGGTTTTGCAGATTTTTCCAAAGTTGCCACAGGGCCTGTTTTTGCCATGCCAAGCTTTTTTCACTTTGGTGCTCCTGTATTTGAGTTTTCTGCCATTCTTTCAATGGTCATTGTAACTTTGGTGATCATGACTGAAACCACAGCCGATATTATTGCGATTGGTGAAATTGTGGGAACGAAAGTGGATTCAAAACGGATTGGCGATGGTCTGCGTGCTGACATGTTATCCAGTGCTGTTGCACCAGTTTTTGGATCATTTATGCAAACCGCTTTTGCCCAAAATGTTGGGTTGGTGGCGATTACAGGTATTAAAAGCCGCTTTGTAGTAGCAACCGCAGGGGGAATTCTGGTTGTTTTAGGTTTATTGCCAGTTGTTGGGCGTTTGGTGGCTTCCATTCCAATGCCAGTTCTGGGTGGGGCAGGCATCGTCCTGTTTGGCACAGTCGCGGCGAGTGGGATTCGTACCTTGGCCAAAGTGGATTATAACGACCATAAAAATCTGATTATTGTGGCGACTTCACTTGCAATTGGCATGATTCCAATCGTCAATCAGGAGTTTTATGCACAGTTTCCGACCTGGGTAAAAACCTTATTGCATTCAGGGATCAGCTCTGCCTGTATCACAGCAATTTTACTGAATATCATCTTTAACCATTTACCGTTTAGTAAAAGTTCAGCAGAGGTTGGCCCGCTTCCGTTAAATTCAGGGCATTAATCTCACAGATCAATGATTTGATCTTCTAACCGATTTACATTTTTTAAACATCACATTTGAAAGTCGCTTATTCATTTTTTGCATAGGCCTAGGAGAGTTTTTTGCCCTAAAAAAGCGAAAACAGAATTTCAAGGTCGTCAGCATTTGTTTGGCAATTGCCTAAGCTGATTTTTAAATGTCATCCAAGGGGAAATTTATGAAAAACTTTACACTGAAATCTGCAACTTTAATCATGGCGATGACCGCTGCAATGCAGGGGCAGGCAGCAGATACCAGTTTAAATGGACTATTTAATTTAGATCAGGATTGCCAAATTAAGGATAATTCTGTGCAGTCATTGGGGCAGGCCTTGAGCTGTGGCAGTGTGCATGGGGCGGTAAAGGCAACCTATTATTCCTTAAATAATGGTTATTTTGTTAATAACCTAAATCAGGATACGGTCACAGCAGGAGGTTATGTTAAATATGAGACAGCGCCTTTTTATGGGGTACAGGCTGGAGTAGGGTATGACTTACAGCGTCGTCTGGATGATAAAGACCAAAAACCAGAAGTCCCTGAATTACAGAATGATCGTGATGGTTTAGCGGAAGCTTATGTGACATGGAAAAATGATCTGGCAAGAATAACGATTGGTAATCAACGCCTGAATTTACCGTTTATGGGGGATTATGCTGATCGCCGTGTACTGATGTATTTGTACCAGGCAGCAGATGTTCAGATTGGAAATAATACCGATTTTCTGCGTCTGACCAAAGTGAATAAATATAAAAGCTATGGTGAAGATGAATTTACTAAAACCTCGCGTCAGAATGAGAAACTTGAAACAGATGGCGTGTGGTCTTTTGGAGCTGGGAAGAGTATAGCGCTGGCAGGTGACAGAAAATTAAAGGCGCAGCTTTGGTATCAGAATTATGATGACTATACGCGTCTCATTTACACTCAGGCTGATTTGGCATTTGCAAAACTCAATTATGGGCCTGAGCTTTCACTGCAATATATTTCGGGTAAAGATCAGGGCAAGGCATTGGCAGGTGAGGTCAATAGCCAGATTTTTGGGGCTCAGGCTGCATTGAAAGTGTTACCAACTGCAACGTTTAAAGTGGCATATAACTATATTAAACCTGATCATGGCAGTTATTTAAATGGTGCACTTTTAACGCCTTATGCCACTAAAACCTCATCAGGTGAAATCTTTGCTCAGCCATTTTTTACCAGTACGCAGGACTTGGGAGCTGGCAATGCCTTTATGGCTTCGTTAGAGGGCAAAGTATCTGATCAGGTGATTGCAGGCGCTCGATATTCATTTATGGATTTAAAGGAAGCGGAACATTTGGATAGTCGTAATCAGTCAGAATACATGATCTTTGGTATTTATAATTTTACAGGTGCATTCAAGGGGTTTAGCGTTAGTAATTTCTTTGGTATTCAAACATCTCCACGTTATGAAAAGGACTTCTTGCAGAACCGTCTTACATTAAGCTATAAGTTTTAATTCGCTTTTTAATGATGCATATTTTCAGGTGGAAATATGCATTTTTTAATTAATTTTAAAGATAAAATAATCAATATATTAACTTGCTTATTTAAAAAATCTACTTGAATAAATAGAGATAAAAAATCCCTCAAAATAAGAGGGAAAATGTTAAAAATCCAGAAAATTAATCCAGTGGATTGCCGACAATATTGCTGATGATACCTTGCATAATATGGTTGCCCTGTTCCTGATAGAGGGATTGATACCATTCTTCAGTGATTTTAGGGTCTTTCATATGGGTAATATCACAGCGTTTACGAGCACGTAAAACCATTTCTTTGGTGCGGTCATTGCGTTTATTTTGATAACGTTCCAGTGCATCTTCCAAACCAAAAGTATTGATTTGCAAGGCACGGGCAAGGTAAATCGCATCTTCCATTGCCTGACAACCACCTTGCCCAATATCAGGCGTGGTGCTATGCGCTGCATCGCCCAATAACACCACTCGACCTTTATAGAAATTCATAAACGGTTCAATGTCATGGATTTCAACACGATTGGTTTTTTGTTCATCCAGTGCATCAATCAGTTTTTGTACAGGCTCACACCAACCCTGAAAATATTGTTTTAATTTCGCTTTGTAATCATCACGTTGATTGGCTAGTCCTGCTTCTAATGGCACATCAAAGAAGAAATAAAAGCGGTTTTGTGCGACAGGCATCAGGGAAACCCGTTTTCCCTCACCGATATAGGTTGTCCATTGCTGTGCAGGGGCAATGTCTTCATCAATTTCAACCAGACCATTCCAGTTGACATAGCCTGCATAGCGACGCTCCACCTGATAACCGAGTACAAATTTACGGGTAATGGAGTGTGTACCATCAGCACCAATCAGCACATCGGCTGTGACCTGAGTACCATCTTCAAAATATAGGGTAACTTCCTCTTCTGTAGATTCGATTTCAACCATTTTCATGCCGAGTTTGATATTTTCCAAACCAAATTGCTGCATGAGTAGTTGTTGTAGATCAGCTCTGGCGACAGGGTAGGCACGTTGTCCCACTTCTTTATATAAAGGTGTCAGACTAAATTGGGTCATGGTTTGCTGACTGAGTCCATCAACATAGGCAAGGGATTCCATCTGTCCACCCAATGCCTGAATTTGATCAGTTAAGCCCAAATAGTTTAGGCATTTGACCCCATTTGACCACAGTGAAATGGCAGCGCCCACAGGCAGGATTTCAGCCGCCTGTTCATAGATCGTAACTTGATGACCAAATTTTTTTAAAGCGATACCAGCAGTTAACCCGCCCATACCTGCACCTACAATCGCAATATTCATCATTTAGACCCTAAATATTTTTCAACAAATAAAAATTTCTATAGAGTGTTAAGCGAGAATTGTGCCAATTTTTAGAAACTGGTTTTACTGGTCATACCAGTTATTTTGCTTTATTAAAAAGCAGAATGGGAAAAGGTGCTTTGATGTGGTTCATAGCGTGAGGTAAATTGGTGCGTGATTTATTTTTGCTCATGCCGAGAAAAATATACCCCTGCACGTTGCGCAGCCCCAATGATATGTGCCTGCATGGCTTTTTCCGCAGCGATACCATCTTGTTTAAATAAGGCATTTAAAATGGATTCATGTTCCTGAATGGTTTTAAAGGCAAGATTAGGTTGCATAAAAGGAAGTATCTGACTTTTTTTAATCCATTCAGTATGCATTTTAAGTGTTTGAATAATTGATTGATTATGGCTAAGATCAATGATGTGTTGATGAAAGGCATAATCAGCTTCAGAGGCTGTTTGCCAATTTTGTTCTTTAATCGCTGTGGAAAGGGCATCATAATATTGCTGTAAAGCCATTTTATCATTTTCAGTCAAATACTCACAGGCTAATAGCGCACAGAAACTTTCCAGTACATAACGCAGTTGATAAAAATCCTTTAAAGAAACCCGATGTTCTCCCTCCCATTGTTCGGCTGCCTGACTGTGCTGTGAAATCACATAGACACCTTTACCCGCCTTAATTTCCAGTAATCCTAAAGCTGCAAGGCGAGTCAGTGCTTCACGTAAAGACGCTCGACTGATGCCAAGCTGAATCGCCAGATCACGTTGTGAGGGCAAGGCTGAACCCACTGCATAACTGCCTTGTTGAATACGTTGATGAATCACTTCCACAGCTTGCTCAGTCACCTGAGATGATTTTCCATTGAGCATTGCCTGTGGGTTCATGAGCCACATATCCTGAATTAAATGAAGCTTGATTTTACACAAAATTGCTCTTTTGGGAGTGATTGAAATTAAAAATGAGCAGATTTTTTATAACAGGTCAGACCAGTTGGACTGGATTTTGCATAAACTATAGAAATGAAATATTCAGGATTGACCAATGACAGTGCATATTGCCAAAACCATCCCTTTACCGAATCATTTACAGGCATTGACCAATCTGGCAGATGCCCGAATTGGTGCAGCGATTGTGTCATGTTCAGATGAGTTTTTTGCCAAAGCGGAAAGAATGCTGCAAAGCGAGCCAGCAAAATTTATCGAGGGCAAATATGATGATCATGGCAAATGGATGGATGGCTGGGAAAGTCGCCGCAAACGTGAAGCTGGCTATGACTGGTGTATTGTACGTTTAGGTGTGACAGGCAATGTGACTAGTTTTGATATTGATACCTCATTTTTTACAGGCAATTATCCTGCTTCGGCATCCATTGAGGGCTGCTATGCACCTGATGAAAATTTGGAAAATGCAGAATGGATTCAATTATTAGAAAATTCAGTGCTTTCTCCAGACAATCATCATCTTTTTGATTGTACACCTCAGAAAATTACCCATATTCGCCTGAATATTTTTCCTGATGGCGGTATTGCACGGTTACGGGTCTATGGCAATGTCGTGTTGGAGCATGTCGATACCACACAGCAGCTTGACCTGATTGGTCTAAAAAATGGTGGTCGTATTGTGGCATTTAGTGATGCACATTTTGGACATCCCAATAACTTGCTCAATCCTGATCGTGGTTTAAATATGGGCGATGGCTGGGAAACCAAACGTCGTCGGGCACCTGGTTTTGACTGGTGTATTATTGCTTTGGGGCAAACAGGTCAGGTGGAAAAAATAGAAGTGGATACTGCTTATTTTAAGGGCAATTATCCTGCGTTTTGTTCGATTCAGGCGGCTTATGTGGAAAATGCTACCGATGCACAATTGATTCCGCAAAGTATGTTTTGGTCGTTTTTACTGGAACAGCAACCTTTGAGTATGGATAACGTGCATGAATATATCGCTGAAATTCTTGAGCATCAAAAAGTCAATTATATTCGGGTCAATATGATTCCTGATGGAGGAATTAGTCGGATTCGGTTATGGGGAAAAATTGCTGAATAGTCATTTTATAATTAAGCACAGCCTCAAAAGCTATCGAGATAAATATATGATTTGTGTATAGGCTTTTGCCTTACTTTTCATGGGTGAGGAGTGTACTCCGCAAGGTAACAAAAATCCTTTGTTTGGCTGATGGTACATCCTTGATACCACAGCCAAACGGGCGGCATCCATGCCGCCTTTCACGATAGTAAAAGGTTGTTTAGATTTAGATAGGTGAATGTTCGAAATCATTATTTATAATTTAAAATGTGAAAATAGATTATGTATGAAAAAAATATCCAGATTCAGCCATTAACGCAGGAAAGTTTTGCGCCTTTTGGTGATATCATCGAAAAAGAAAATCGGGATTTTTTTCCGATTAATAATGGATTGACTGAGCGTTATCATGCGCTGTCTTTGGCACAGGTGTCAGGGGAAGATGTGGCAGTGGGGATGAGTATTTTTCATAATCTTGCTGCAACTGAGCTGCCATTTCACATTGAAATGCTGGAGCGGCATCCATACGGTTCACAGTCATTTATTCCTTTGCAACAACAGAAATTTGTGATTGTGGTGGCATTGCCATTGGATCATACACAGCCTGATGAACAACAGATTTTTGCTTTTTTATCCAATGGTCAGCAAGGCGTCAATTATCATCAAGGGGTATGGCATCATTCATTAATTACTTTAGAACACAATAGTGATTTTTTGGTGGTTGATCGGATTGGTGGTGGACAGAATTGTGATATGTACCAATTGTCCAATCATTTTATGATTGTGAATGATAGATAGAAGTAGGTGAGAGTAATCGCACCGTTATGAGATTATCTGATCATGTTTTAATTTAATAAAAAGATTGTCTTTTAATGGGGTGGGACGATTGCCATCGTCCCCTACAAGCAAATTAATATTTCCCCTCAAAATTTGCACTAATCCGTTGTTTTAAATATTCCTTTGCGGTAATCGCAGGATATTTTTTATTCGGGCTTTCAATCAGCACATCTTCATTGGCTTGACAGAAAAATGCCAGACTATAACGTGCGCCTTGATATTCATGTGCTTCAGGATTTTTTACCCGATGGAAATTGGATGGCAATTGATCATCACTCCAGCGCATCAGCATATCACCAATATTGCAGGTAATGACATCATCACGAGGTTCAATACTGGTCCATTGCTGCTGTTCCATATCCTTGCCTGGGCATACCTGTAAACCGCCTTGACCTTTACGCTGAAACAGCAAAGTTAAACAGTCAAAATCAGTATGTGCGCCTGCACGCCATAAACCGAGTTGATCTTTGAGTGCAGGATCAACCGCATAGTAATGCAACATGCGCAAGGTACTTTGATAAGTTTCCTGATCTGGATCATGTGCCAGTGTGAAGAAATCATCAGTAAAACCCAGTTTATAGGCAAAACAGGAAAGAATTTTCATGCCGACTTGCCAGCAGGCACGTTCAAAATTCAGCATGGTATTTTTAAAATCAGGAAGTTCCTGTTCAGTTGGATACAGTTCAGCCATACGAGGGCGAGTAATTTGATAGGATTCTTTCTGGTCGGGCGTACTGGTTGATGGGCGAATCTGTGCCTTGCTTTCCCAGCCTGCATTGCGATTTAAAGGATATTGTGCTTTAACCTGTTCAGGTAGCTTAAAAAATTGTTGCGTCATATCAAAGGCATTTTGGATTTGACCTAAATCAATGCCATGATTTGAAACCTGAAAAAAACCAATATCGGTTGCAGCAGACCAGAGTTGATCGGCAATTTCATATTTACGTTGTTCAAAATCAGACAGGTCAATCACCCGAACTTCACGTTCAAAAGTTTCCTGACCGAAAGCACCCATACGGGATTCTTTTTGCAGTTCTTCCAAGCTGTAGTTATTTTCAGCGAGTTTGGTCATGTTTGCGCTATTCATATTTCAACCTCTATTTCTGGATAAACCATGACCCAATCAAATAGATTGAAAGAGACTGGGTCATTTTTTCAAAAAAGAGCCATACTCTCTAAATAAATAAAAAGTAAGCTGATTCCTGAGCAATGACCCACATCAAATAATAACGATTTAAACTCGGTATGATTACCATCATACCCTACAAAATTATCATAAAAATTTGCAAATTTATGGCTTGTAGGGGCAGCTGGCAATCTGCCCGATATTAATCTAAATTGTTTTGATGCTGAACGCTTCTACTCTGACAAAATAATATTAAGCATTTTTGATGCCAATTCCTGCAATATAAAGAATTGCTATTTAAATCATAGGGTTTTGGTCAATTAACCTATTATTCTCTCAACATAAAAGTCATTTGCAATCAGAATGAATCGTTTTAGTTCCATGGCTGATTTAAAATGGTGCAATATTAAGGTGAGTAAATTTTTATCATGTTCAAAATAAGAAAAATACTGTTTTTTATTGGCCTAATTATTTTTTAAGATAAATCTATATTTTTTAACTTAATGAAAAATATAATTAAATAAATGTTGGCACGTTGTTTGCTGAATTATTCCTGAGTATAAGCGGTTAGTGTGTATATCACATGGGACATTGCTCTACAGCGTTCGCTGTTCCTCTTTTGGGGACAAGGTCAATTTATTTGGTCTTGAGAGAAAATGTGTATGTGAAAACCTGTAGATATACATTTGCTTTATTGCCCCTAAAAGAATAGCGATATGAGTTCACACATATTTAGGGGTCTTATTTATGAAAATTCAATACTATGTAGGCAAAGCACGATTAACCGCCATTGCAGGCGCACTATTATTCAGTTCCTTTACCCATGCTGCCGATAAATTGGTATTACAAACCACATGGTATGCACAAGCCGAGCAGGGTGGATATTATCAGGCTTTGGCGCAGGGTATCTATAAAAAATATGGTCTGGATATCGATATTAAAATCGGTGGACCACAAGTCAATAATATGACGCTGTTACTTTCTAAACGTGCTGACATTATTATCAATTATGATTTACAGGTATTAAAGGGCATTGAAAGTAATTTCCCAATCAAAGCTGTGGCAGCACCGTTTCAGTTCGACCCACAAGGGATTTTAACGCATAGTGATGTTAAATCACTGGCTGATTTAAAAGGTAAAACCATTCTAGTGTCTACCAGTGGGCAGGCAAGTTGGTGGCCGTGGTTAAAAGGCAAATATAAGCTAGATGTAGCGCAAGCCCGTCCTTATACCTTTAATATGCAGCCGTTTTTAGCAGGCAAAAATGTTGCACAACAAGCTTATGCCACTTCAGAAGTATTTCAGGCTAAAAAAGCTGAACCATCGAGTAAATTCTTCCTCTTTGCCGATGCAGGCTATCCTGCCTACGGCGGCATTTTAGTGACACGTAATGATGTACTGCAAAGCAAGCCTGATGTGGTCAAGCGTTTTGTTCAAGCCTCAATGGAGGGCTGGAAAAATTATCTGGCTGATCCACGTTTAGGTAATGAAGTCATTAAAAAAGAAAATCCAAATATGAATGATGAGCTACTGGCTTTTGCGGTGGGTCAAATGAAAAAATTACAATTGATTGATGGTGGCGATGCCAAAACCAAAGGTATTGGCGTGATGACCGATGCACGTTGGAAAGCCACACGAGACTTTATGGTGAACTCAGGTTTGCTGGATGCCAAAACCAACTGGAAATCGGCTTATACCACACAGTTTAATCCTGTGAAGAAATAAGTCATTGCATCTTCTGGTTAGAAAATAAGGCATCTGTCTAAAGGGGAAACCGCATGAATTCAGCTTTATCAATCGAGACTCCAATTAAGGAATCCTCAAACTTTATTACACCGATGCTGATGGTCAGAGGTGTAGAAAAAACCTATCCCAATGGCACCAATGCCTTACAACGACTGGATTTAAATATTGCTCGTGGTGAGATTGTGTCATTACTTGGACCATCAGGTTGTGGCAAAAGTACCTTATTGAAAATGTTTGCTGATCTGGAACAGCCATCTGCGGGTCAGGTGCGTTGGAATGGAAAAGCTGACATTCAGTCGCAATGCAAAATGGCAATGGTGTTTCAAGAAGCAACCTTAATGCCGTGGGCAAATATTGAAGACAATGTGCGCCTGCCTTTGGATTTACAGGGGATTGCCAAATCGGTGAGTACCTCAAAAGTATTGGATGCTTTAAAAGCCGTCGGTCTGGATAAATTTAATAAAGCTTATCCACGTGAGCTATCTGGCGGAATGCAAATGCGAGCTTCACTGGCAAGGGCTTTGGTGACAGAACCTGATCTATTACTGATGGATGAACCGTTTGGCGCACTAGATGAATTTACGCGCCATAAACTGGATAGTGATATTCGCAAGCTTTGGTCTGAACGTGACTTAACAGTGGTGTTTGTCACGCACAGCATTTATGAAGCAGTGTATTTATCTTCTCGTGTGATTGTGATGGGCGCACGTCCAGGTCGTGTGGTGGCTGATATGGAAATTGATGGGCCTTATCAACGGGATGAAGCATTCCGCACCTCAGAAGTTTTTATTAAACAATGTTCACATCTTTCTCATGTATTGGCTGAAGCAAGCGGAGGGCATGCTCATGATTAAACCTTTAATTCAAAATCCTGCTGTACAACGCATTGCTGCACCTGTCACGCTTGGTCTGATCTTTTTATTGATCTGGCAATTGAGTTTTCAACAACTGCAAGTGCCTGTTTATGTGATTCCAAAGCCTAGTGATATTGTCATGGCATTAGTTAATCAATCTGGCATGTTGTTTGGTAGCTTGATGGTCACTTTGAAAATTACCTTATTGGCATTTGCTTGTGCAGTGGTCATTGGAACGCTAATCGCATTTTTATTTGTGCAAAGTCGTGTGGTGGAAGCCTGTTTTATGCCCTATGCGATTTTATTTCAGGTCACGCCCATTGTTGCAATTGCGCCGTTGGTGATTATCTGGATTCAAAACACAACTTTGGCCTTAGTCGTGTGTGCGATGTTGGTGGCGGTATTTCCGATTTTGACTAATACCACATTAGGACTGCGTAGTGTCAATAAAGGTTTGCTCAATCTATTTCAGATCAATAAGGCAAGTCGCTGGCAAATCCTGATGCGTTTACGTGTGCCTAATGCATTGCCGTATTTCTTTGGTGGTTTACGGATTTCCTGTGGTTTGGCATTGATTGGTGCAGTGGTGTCAGAATTTGTGGCTGGTGCAGGCGGAACAAGTGCAGGTTTGGCATATCAAATCTTGCAGGCAGGTTTCCAACTGGATTTACCGTTGATGTTTGCGGCATTGTTTCTAATTACCTGTACAGGCTTGGCATTGTTTGTATTGATGTCATTGTTAAGTCAGGTATTTTTAAGAAAATGGCACGAGAGTGAACAAGTATGATCAATCACCATTCTTATTTAATTAAAAATGCCGATGCTGTTTTGACAGGTTTATCAGGTGATGCGGCACGTAGTTCAGCAACCGATATTCGTATTCACGATGGCAAAATTAGCGAGTTAGGTCAGCTTACCGCACAAGCCAATGAACAAATTGTAGATGCTAAAGACTGTGTGATTTATCCAGCTTGGGTCAATACCCATCATCATTTGTTCCAGTCGTTGCTAAAAGGTGAGCCACAAGGCTTAAACCAGAGTTTGACTGCATGGCTGGCCAGTACACCTTATCGTTTTCGTGGTGCATTTGATGAGCGGACTTTTCGGATTGCAGTACGGATTGGTCTAATTGAATTGTTGCGTTCAGGCTGTGCCACTGTCGCAGATCACCACTATCTATATTGGCCACAGATGCTCTTTGATGGTTCGGCAATATTATTTGATGAAGCTGAAAAACTTGGTATGCGTTTTGTGCTGTGTCGGGGTGGCGCAACTTTGACTCGTGGATTGGAAAATGAATTGCCACAAGCCTTGCGTCCTGAAAAGTTTGAAGACTACATGACAGATGTTGAGCGTCTGGTGAGCAAATACCATCAGGCAGACTCGGCTGCATTCCGTAAAATTGTGATGGCTCCAACCTCAAGCCTGCATTCAACCACCGCACAACAGTTCCGTGAAAGTGCCAAAATTGCCCGACAACTCGGCATTGGCATGCATAGCCATTTATCTGAAACGGTGGATTATCTGGATGCTGCCAAAGCCAAATTTAATATGACGCCTGTGCAGTTTTGTGCTGAACATGACTGGGTCGGAAGTGATGTCTGGTTTGCGCATCTGGTAAAATTATTGCCAGAAGAAATCCAGCTTTTAGGACAAACCCGAACAGGTATTGCGCATTGCCCACAAAGCAATGCGCGTCTGGGTAGTGGTATTGCTGATCTGGTGACGCTGGAGCAGGCTGGCATGACCATTTCCATTGGTGTAGATGGTGCAGGCTCGAATGAGGCGGCAGATATGCTGTCAGAAACCCATGCAGCGTGGTTGTTGCAACGTGCCAGAAAAGGCATGTTGGCAACGCCGCAATATGAGGGTGGATTGTTTGAGGGTGGTGGAGATGCAGCCACAATTGAAGATGTGATTCGCTGGGGAACGGCTGGCGGTGCAAAGATTCTGGGGCTGGATCAGTTGGGTACGATTGAAGTAGGACAGCAGGCCGATTTAGTAATATACAAGCTAGACGACCCACGCTATTTTGGCTTGCATGATCTGGCGATTGGGCCGATTGCCAGTGCTGGACGAGCAAAAATCAAGGCAATGTTTATTGCAGGGAAAATGGTGATGGAAAATGACCAAATCCCTGATCTGGATATGCAGGAGTTGGCATGGCAAGCCAAACAATCAGTAAAGCTGTTACAACAGCGAAGTATGCAAATGAGTAAAATAGCCTAAGATTACTGAAAAATTAATTTTTATCAATTTCTATAGCTTTATTTATAAATTTTATAAGTTGGTATTACCTCTTAATTTATTTATAGACAAATTATTTTTGTAGAGGTTCTAGCCTTACTTTTGACTGGGCAAAAGTAACAAAACCCCTTTGTTGAGCTGATGGCACATCCTTGATGCCACAGCTCAACGGCGGCATCCATGCCGCCAACCAAGATAGTAAATAATGGTTAAAAATTTTATGTAAGTATACAAAATGGTTAGAAAAATTTATGTGAGTTATATAATTATATACCTTGATCAGGATGATATTTCATCCAATGCTCTGCAATTTGCTGACGAGTACAAATCCAGACCCGATCATGATTTTGCACATAATCCAGAAATTTTTGTAAGGCTTTAAAACGAGCAGGGCGACCCAAAATTCGACAGTGCATGCCAATCGACAACATTTTGGGTGAAGTTGCACCTTCGGCATACAGCACATCAAAAGCATCTTTGAGATACTCAAAAAAATCCTCACTCCGATTAAAGCCTGTCGGTGAAGCAAACTTCATATCATTGGTATCTAAAGTATAGGGAATAATCAGATGCGGGCGAGTTTCACCATTTTCCTTAATTAAAGTTGTCCAGAACGGCAAATCGTCACCATAATAATCACTGTCATATTGTACATGATCATAGTCAGCCAATAATTGACGAGTGTTGGGGCTATCACGCCCTGTATACCAACCTGTAGGATATTGTCCAAACAAATCCTTTAAAATCTGCATGGCTTCTGCCATATGTGCTTTTTCAGTTTCAATATCGACATTTTGATAATGAATCCAACGTAAACCATGTGACACCACATCATAATTGTGTTGCTTAATGGCTTCGACCACCAAAGGATTGCGCTGTAACGCCATCGCTACTGCAAAAATTGTTATCGGTAAATTACGTTTAGCAAACTCTTGTTGAATGCGCCAAAAGCCTACTCGTGAACCATATTCATACAACGAATCCATAGATAAATGGCGCGCTGCATAACTTTCTGCACCACTAATTTCCGATAAAAACTGTTCTGAACCTGCATCCCCATGCAGGATATGCTTTTCACCACCTTCCTCATAATTTAGCACGAATTGCACCGCAATTTTGGCTTGATTGGGCCATTGTGCATGTGGTGGATGATTGGCATAACCGACCATATCTCGAGGATAATTTGTGGTTAAATCGATCTCTTTATCTGAGCAACTCATAGCAGTATCTGAATCATTAAAATGTGAAACTTCACATCAAAATACTTGATTGCACTATTGGGTGTCAATTTATAAATATAATAAAATCAAATATTTAATTGTTTTGTTTTGGTGCGTTTATTCAATTCTTTAATAAATATTTTTAATCATGCACAATTTTAGTGCTTCCATTTCTTCAACGATTTGATTCATCATGATTTGAGAAATTCGGGAAAGTTGCCGTTTTGGTGCAACACATAACGCCAGCGTAATTGGATGCAGCCCTTGTTCATTGATTGCTCGAAACTCAAATTCACCACTTTCAATAAGAGGATAGACATCCAAATAACTCATAATACCAATTCCAAGATTCTGTCTCAGCAATGAAATCATCATCCGAATATCATTACATTTGATTTTATGCAGTGGATTAAAGTCATGCTTCTTATATAAAGCAGTGACATGATCATGAATAATTAAGGGGGCGGCTGGAATAATATGATTAAATTCAATTGTATCGGAAAAATAAATTTTATCTTTGTGAGCCAAAGGATTTTGTTTTGGAATCACGAAACCAAGCGGCATTTCCACAAAGGCATTGATATGCAGTTGATGCTGATGTTTCGGGTTTAAAATTAAGCCAAAGTCCAGTTCCGCATTGATGACCAGATCAGCAACGCTTTCACTGTCCAATACTCGAATATTAAAATTAATCCATGAATATTGTTGATGAATCGACTGAATTACAGCACTGACAAAACTTTCGCTCAGTGCTGAAATCATGCCGAAATCAATTGAACCACGTTGCAAGCCCTGAATTTCATTTAAACGTTTTTGTGTAAGTTGAAAATCTTTCTGCCAACCCAACAAATCTGCATACAGTAATTCACCTGCCAATGTGAGTTTTAAACCACTCGGCAAACGTTCAAACAAGGCTACGCCGAGTTGTTCTTCTGCCAGCACAATCTGACGATGCACTGCCGAAACAGAAATAAAAAGCTGATCGGCTGCTCTTCTCAGGCTGCCTGTTTTAGCTACCACTACAAAATATTCAGTAAAACGAGAAAAAGGCAGATTCATAATAAAGTTCTCAAACACAAAATTGTGTTGGTAGGAGCGTATTGTATGCGCCCATATCTAAAAGATTCTAACAAAAAATATTGATGCGTTCTAATTTTTAGAATGTTTCATATAAATCATTCTAATAGACGAAAGTAAAGATGTGCTCCACACTGCATATAGAAAAAGATCAATGATCTAGCATCGAAAATGTGAGTCTAATATGAATGCAATCCCATTAATTAATGTTCCAAATAAGCCATGTCATAGCCAATTTGATGATCAGGATTGGGAAATATTGGCACAACATTGGTATCCAGTGGCACGAATTGAAGATGTCAGCAGCAAGCCACACCAAGTCACTTTACTTGATCTCAATATGGCGATTTATCAAACCGAAAGCGGTGACATTCATTTAGTTCGTGATATTTGTCCGCATCGTGGTGTACCACTGAGTAAAGGTTGGGTTGAGGGTGAAACCATTATTTGTCCCTATCACGGTTTACATTTCAATGCAGAGGGGAAATGCACCAAAATTCCTGCACAACCTGAACTGACCAAAATTTCAGATCGTTTTTCGCTGACCAAATTTCCTGTGATTTTAAAATATGGTTTGGTCTGGACAAGTATTTTGGGACGAGATGAAAGTCTTGCCAATCTTCCTGGGTTGGACACATGGGAAAGTAATGAGCATCAGGCGATTTTACCGCCGTATGTAGATATTGCAGGGTCGAGTGGTCGTCAACTTGAGGGTTTTATTGATGTGGCGCATTTTGCCTGGGTACATCATCAGGCTTTTGCAGATCGTGACAATCCTATAGTTCCCAAATATAAAACTGAAAGAACAACTTATGGTTTAAATACTGAATATGTTAGCAATGTAAGTAACTATCCGCATGGGATGCAGCATTTAGCACCAGAGGGTTTTTTATGGAAACGGGTATTTGATATTTATCCACCATTTTCAGCCATTCTTACTGTGTATTTCCCCAATGAGGATATATTGAAAATCCTAAATGCCTGTTGTCCTGTATCGCATAACAAAACCCGTTTGTTCGTGCCGTTGACCCGTAATTTTGATACCACAGGAGACTTACAGGCGGTCTATGACTTTAATGCGCAAATTTTTGCCGAAGATCAGGAGATGGTGGAAGCGCAGAAACCAGAAGAATTGCCACTCGATATCAGTTTTGAAGCCCATTTTGAGGCAGATCGTTCCTCAACCCTGTATCGTCGTATTCTAGCAGAATGGGGATTAAGCAAACGTTATACTGTGTGATAGGATCTTTACAATCAACCCATACAAATCAATTTGATAGATGGGTAGGGGATTGTACATGCCCAATCATTTATGAGAACAGATATAAGATTTTAAGGGCGTTATTTAATGAATTTTCTTAAACAGGAAATCATTAATTTTATGACCCGACTCGATGCCACGGCGCTCGAACTTGGTGACTGGTCGCCAGTCAGGGCGAGGGTAGCTTTGACCTTTACCTGCCAAATTTTCCAGATTCGGGCGATTATCCAGCACATCCAGCATCCATTCCGCATAGGGTTCCCAATCGGTTGCCGCGTGGAAAGTACCACCCATCTCCAGCTTTTGTTCAACCAACTGCATGCGCTCATGAATCACAAAACGACGCTTGAAGTGACGTTTTTTCTGCCATGGGTCAGGGAAATAAAGTTGTACGCAGTTAATGCTATTGTCAGGCATTTCAAGAAGTACCTGAATTGCATCTGCATCCAGTACCCGTAAATTCTTTAATCCCGCCATACCTGCTTCATAAACACATTGTGCGATACCAGGAACGTGCACCTCAATACCGACAAAATTACGTTCAGGATTGGCCTTTGCCATAAGCACCAGTGAGCGACCCATTCCAAAACCAATTTCCACAGTGAGCGGACGCTCTGGCTGTTCAAAGTGATGACGGAGGTCGCCAACAGGATATTCCAGAATTAAGTCACGATAATCTTCGAGCGCAGTGCGTTGTGAGGTATTGAGTGGGGCTGAACGACGCATAAACGTCACAATCTCACGGTGCTCAGGTAAATTGTCGAGTTCCGTAATTTGCGTTTCTAACTGATCGTTTGACATGATTCTGGAGATATAAATATAGAAATGCCGTATTGTAAGTGTTCAGTTGATCAAGTCAAATTTTTAGTGAGATTTTGACATGGTATCGTCATCTTTAGCGCTTAACATCGAGATAGAATTTTTATAAACAGGACATCAATGGCAACTTAAAATGCTTGAAAAGTGCAAAAACATACTTTTTTGCAAATCAGTAACAAACAAAGCTTGAAAGTTTGGATGAAGCATTTTAAAACATTAATGTTAGATAACAAGGATCAAACATGAAGTTGTATTATTCACCAGGTGCCTGCTCATTGGCAGCCCATATTATTTTAAATGAAATAAATGTAGATTTTGATTTAGAACGGGTAGATTTAAAAACACATAAAACTTCAAAAGGTGCAGACTATTACGAAATCAATCCAAAAGGTTATGTTCCTGCATTGGAAATCAACCCAGGTTTGATCTTAACTGAAAATGTGGCCATTTTACCGTTTCTGGCACAGCACGATCCAAAACAGGACTTGATCCCTCCATCAGGCATGGGGCGTGCAAAGGTACTTGAATGGCTGGGTTACCTTAACTCAGAACTCCATGATGCCTATGCGGTGTTTTTCACTGGCAAATTGACCGATGATGAAAAAAACAAAGCCTATGCTGAAGTTGATCGTTTATTGAAATACATTGACAACTATTTGGCTGAATCAGAGTGTGATTATCTGGTGGATGATAATTTTGGCCCAGCAGATGCCTATTTGTTTGTAATTACAAACTGGTCAAATCATATCGAACATGACTTAACCCCATATCCAAATATTGTTGCCTTGCGCAACAAGGTCGCTGAGCGTCAGTCTGTACAAATTGCCATGCGTGATGAAGGCTTATTGGCTTAATTCCACTATACGCATAAAAAAAGCCTCTGTGACCAGAGGCTTTTTTACATCAACAAATCTTATTGTTGAGCTTTTTCTTTCACATCAGCAGCGCCTGACTCTACCGCACCAGCAACTTTTGCGGTTGCATCACGGGCAGCAGCCTCAGTTTTTGCAGCAGCTTCAGCAGTCGCACTCGCAGTATGATCAGCAGCAGCATCAATTTGATCACCCGCATTATCAACCGCAGTTGCAACATTGTCAGTCGCTGTTGCTGTTGCGTCTTTGATGTCAGCACCAGCCTGTTCAGCTGCATGCTCTAAATGTTCACCCGTAGTTGCACCTGTTTCAGGCGCTTTATCTTTATTACAGCCTACAAGTGCAACAGTAGCAGCGAGACCTAATGCAACAAGTAATTTATTCATTTTTCGTTCCTTTTCGTTGTGGCATCCAATACGATATGGATAGCAAAAATATAAACATAAAAACGTTGACGAATAAAGTTGAAAATTTGTTGATAACTTGTAAAAACACGCACTTACATATGAAAAATGTAAATGCGTGCACAAGTTTTTCAGAGGGGGTTACACACCAGAGCGAATCATGTAGTCAAAGGCGGACAGTGACGCCTTGGCTCCCTCACCCGTGGCAATGATGATTTGCTTGTACGGTACGGTGGTACAGTCACCCGCAGCAAATACACCCTTGACACTGGTTTCATTACGATCATTGATCACAACCTCACCACGGTTGCTCAACTCAACCGCACTGTTCTTCAGGAAATCGGTGTTTGGCAACAAACCAATCTGCACAAAGATCCCTGCAAGTTCCACCGTATGTTCAACCTCAGTGGCACGGTCCCTGTATTTCAATGCCGTTACCTGTGAACCATCACCAACCACTTCTGTGCTGAGTGCATTCAGGATCACGGTGGTGTTTGGCAGACTGTTTAGCTTGTCCTGCAATACCTGGTCGGCACGAAGCTTGGTGTCAAACTCGACCAAAGTTACGTGCTCCACAATCCCCGCAAGGTCAATTGCAGCCTCAACACCTGAGTTACCCCCACCAATCACCGCAACACGCTTGCCCTTGAACAGTGGGCCATCACAGTGCGGACAGTACGCAACACCACGGGTTCGGTATTCAGCCTCACCTGGCACATTCATTTCTCTCCAGCGCGCACCTGTTGAAAGGATGATGGTTTTCGATTCAAGCTTGGCACCATTTTCCAGCTCAACCTCAACCAGACCATTGGCGGTTTGATCCGCACCTGTGATCTTGCTGACCCGTTGCAGGTTCATGATGTCCACACCATATTCACGCACATGCGCTTCCATGTCCTGGGCAAACTTTGGACCTACAGTTTTTTGTACCGTGGTAAAGTTCTCAATATCCATGGTATCCATGACCTGACCACCAAAGCGTTCAGCCACGATGCCTGTTTTGATACCTTTACGTGCTGCATAGATTGCGGCTGTACCACCTGCAGGGCCACCACCAATCACCAGAACGTCAAACGCGTCTTTGGCATTGAGTTTGGCTGCATCTTTTTCGGCTGAGTTGGTGTCCAGTTTCGCTACGATTTCTTCCAAAGTCATACGGCCCTGACCGATATGTTCATTGTCCTGAAACACCATTGGTACCGCCAGGATTTTGCGTTCCTCCACTTCATGTTGAAAGAATGAACCATCAATCATGGTCGCGGTGGTGTTTGGATTGTTGATTGCAATCAGGTTCAATGCCTGCACCACATCTGGACAGTTATGGCAGCTTAAAGACACAAACACATCAAAGTTGGCGGTCAGGTTTAAACCCTTGATCTGGTTTAGCACTTCATCTGACACTTTCGGCGCATAGCCAGACACCTGCAACAATGCCAAGATCAGGGAAGTAAACTCATGTCCCATCGGCAGGCCAGCAAAGAACACACGCGGCTGTTCACCTGCCTTGGCAATACCGAAACTAGGACGGCGAGCGTTTGAACCGTCAAAACGCGCCGTAACCTGGTCAGAAAGTTCCGCAATTTCAGTCACAAGCTCTTTGATTTTTGCGGCTTTGTCAGAATCATCCAAGGCGGCAACCAACTCGATTGGACTTTCTAAACGTTCTAGGTAGGCTTTTAACTGGGTTTTAATATTTTGGTCTAACATGCAAATCTCCAAATTCTCAGCAGTTCAAGTCAGCTAAATTCATTTCATGGGGCTATAGTACGCAAAACCATTGAATAGGTAAAACAGTATGTTTTTATGAGTTCGATCGGATTTTTGAATTTAAGATGAAGTATAAACATTTTGAAGATTTTTCTATCTAAAAATTTGAATATATTAAAAATTGTTATATAACTGCAATCATTTCATAGCATAACCTAAAGGAAAATAGCGTGACATTACAGCGTGGTATCTATCAACACTACAAAGGACAGCTTTATCAGGTATTTCATGTAGCCTGCCATAGTGAAACTGAAGAAGAACTGGTGGTGTATCAATGCTTATATGGAGATTATTCCATGTGGGTACGTCCACTCGGCATGTTTAGCGAAACAGTTGAGCTTGAGGATGGACAGATCGTTCCACGTTTTAAATTAATCCAAGAGACTTAATCCGCCTATTGGGTTTTAGATCGGGACAGGCGATAGTGCTGTGGACTACATCCCATCACCTTATTAAATGCACGGGTGAAGTTAGCAGGATTGGAATAACCCAAGTCATATGCGATATGGGTGATGGTAAAACTTGAATTTTCTAACAGGTCGATAGCGCGTTCAATGCTAATCTGTTGTTTTAATGCCTGAAATTCGACACCCTGTTGCTGTAAATAGCGTTGCAGGGTTTTGGTTGAGATATTTAGAACTTTGGCGCATTCGGTTAAGGTTGGTACTTGATTGGCCTGTCGCAGCATCATGCTGACCCATTCAACAATTTCGCCCTGATGGTAAATTTTCTGGATTTGTTCCTGACAGCGTTGCTCAACCACCTTTAAGCTGTGTGCATCTGCCAAGGGCAAGGGCAGTGCCAATTGCTGCTGATCAATCACGACACGGATACCAGACATCCACGTATAGTTAAAATGAAAGTTGGCTTTGACTAAATGTAGATAACGTTCCTGATACACAGGTTCAGGAATGCTTAAATAAACCTGATAGCGTTGCAGTTGCTGTTCAGCCAGTTCCAGTAGGCTGTAGTAAAAGGCCACTGCGATGGCTTCAACATGAAAGGCAAGGCACTGTTTATTCATCTGCAAGATCGGTTCAAATAACAGTTCAACCTTTTGTGAATTGGCTGGAAACTGAATGGTGAGCTTAAAGCTGGGCATGATCAGCCTAAAATACTGTGCAATCAGTCTTAAGGCATGTTCCAGATTTGGGCTGGTCATTAAGGCATATCCCACCAGACTGTGTGAGCTGAGCTTTAAATTTTTACCCAGTTCAAAGGCAAGGTCCTGCGTATTGGGAAGACTTAAACCAACCGTGATGAATTGTTCAATTTGCTGGATGGATAAAAGTTCCGTTTTTGCGAGCTCATCCCTTAAGCTTGTCAGCAAATGAGGGTCGTATTGATGTGTACCGATTAAAATTTCAATCAGCCGTAAATAATAACGTGATGGAATGACAGGAATTTGCTGCTTCTGCACAATAAAAACCCAGTAAAGTCTTAAAATGATAATAGCAAGTCTTAAAATGATAATATAGACCCGCATCAAAAGAACACAATCAGTTCAAGCAAGAGATTTTGTGTTTGATTGAGGAACTTCTAATGAATATGCATACTCAACTCGATGTAGAACAGGCAGCAACATTCACGGATAAAAAACGTCATTTGTGGTTACTGGGCTTGGCTGTACCCGCAATTGCAATGAGTGGGCTGGCGGGTTATCAATTTGGCCCGAAGAAAACCAGGAAATTTTTTGCTGGACTGGGTCCATTATTTTTACATGGTGTGATTCCGACACTGGACAAATTCATTGGTGAAGATACTGAAAATCCACCGATTGATGCAATTGCCGATTTAGAAGCTGATCCATACTATGCACGTATTGTGAAACTGTATATCCCATTACAGTATGCAGCAAATATTTATGGAACCTATTTGGCAAGCCGTAAAAATACCTCTGTTGCCGATCAGGTTCTACTTGGAACGACTGTGGGGATGGTGAATGGTATTGGCATTAATACTGCACATGAGCTGAGCCATAAAACAGGAAAGCTTGAACAGTATCTGTCACATTTGGCATTGGCACCTTCAGGTTATAATCATTTCCGTATTGAACATCCCTATGGTCATCACCGTCGTGTGGCAACGCCAGAAGATCCAGCATCATCCCGATTAGGTGAAACATTCTGGAAATTCCTGCCACGTACAGTCATTGGCAGCTTTAAATCCGCTATTGAAATTGAAAAGAATCGTTTAGAGCGTAAAAAGCGACCATTCTTCTGTAAGGAAAATGAGCTGATTCATGGCTGGGCAATGTCAGCAATTTATCATGCCGCAATGTTTACGAAATTTGGCATGCGTTCAGTACCATTTCAAGTGACTCAAGCTGCTTATGCGATTACATTGTTTGAATCAGTGAACTATATTGAACACTATGGATTGAAACGTGAAAAGAAAGCCAATGGTCAATATGAGCGTACCTTGCCAGAACATAGCTGGAACAATAACAATGTGGTGACCAACTTGTTCCTGTATCAGTTACAACGCCATTCTGATCATCATGCCAACCCAACGCGTAGCTTCCAGACACTGCGCCATTTTGAAAATGCACCACAGTTGCCCGCAGGTTATGGTGCCTTGATTTTGCCAGCATTTATTCCATCTTGGTGGTCAAAAATCATGGATGATCGGGTGGTGGAACACTATAAAGGTGATTTAAATAAGATGAATATTCATCCAGAGGCGAAAGAAAAAATGTTTGAGAAATATGCTGGGCAGATTGAAGCCGCTTAAAATGACAAAAAATCAGCCCAATCGGGCTGATTTTTATTGGGAGGCTGTAATACAGAGTCGTTTAAAATGGAGATCAAACTCAAGATATTTATGTACAAAGGCGGTTTTATCGGTACACCGAAGCAAATTATCGTAGATAAATTCGGGAACGGGATGATAAAGCTCGCCTGAGCCGTTATTGTAAAATATTTTTAAATAACGTGAAGAAACATCGTATTTCCAAGAGGTTACAACAACAGTTTTTTCCATAGATTTGCCCTCATTGCTGGTTTGATCTTTGGGGCTGTTGACATTTCATCCATGTTTGCGACAGAGGAAATTTTTTAGACGATACAAGGCATGTTTTGCGAAACTTAGTCACTCTAAATAAGCAAGACATAACGCAGTAACGGCAAAAAATGTCCCTGTCCCGCAGGGTTATGGCTAAAACCGCCCCAAACTTCGTTATGAAACTTGACAAGGGGATTACCATTCCCTGCGTTTCATGCCTCGTTTGCGTTGTTTTAGCCTATAACGCAATGCATAGATGGAACGTCAACAGCCCCATGCCCATATAAGAAACTCTTTTGCCTCATGATTTGACAGTACTCCAACTTGGGCATGCTGACAATTCATAAATGATTTTGGCTATAAATTTATAAGTATAAGAATTGTAAAAATTTTGCTATCAAGCTGGGGAGAGGAGTGAGAAATTTATATAAAGGCAGATAAAAAGAAACCACCCTAAAAAGAGTGGCTTCTGACGAGGTTATTCAATCTAAAGAATTAGATTTTACCCACTAGGTCGATAGATGGAGCAAGTGTCGCTTCACCTTCTTTCCATTTCGCTGGGCAAACTTCGCCTGGGTGGCTTGCTACGAATTGAGCAGCCTTAAGCTTACGTAAAGTTTCTGATACATCACGAGCAATGGCATTGTCATGAATTTCAGCAGTTTTGATTACGCCTTCTGGGTTAATGATGAACGTACCACGTAAAGCTAAACCAGCTTCTTCAATATGCACATCAAAAGCACGTGTTAATTGGTGAGTAGGATCGCCAATTAATGGGAATTGAGCTTTGCCTACAGCAGGAGAAGTCTCGTGCCATACTTTATGAGAGAAGTGGGTGTCAGTTGTTACGATATAAACTTCTGCACCAGCTTTTTGGAATTCTGCATAGTTTTCAGCAGCATCTTCAACTTCTGTTGGACAGTTGAATGTAAATGCGGCAGGCATGAAAATAAGAACAGACCATTTTCCTTTAAGATCAGCGTCAGTGACTTGAATGAATTCACCGTTACGGAATGCATCAGCTTTAAATGGTTTAACTTCAGTATTAATTAAGCTCATCATTGTCTCCATGATTGAGGTTTTATTGAGAGGCTAATGCCTTACTTGTTTACGAGGTCTAGAATAAATAATTTTTAGTTATTGGGGAAATAGTATTTTTACATGACTAAAATCGGAAAATTGAATAACTCAATAAAGTTCGACTTTCACCCAAAGATATTTCTCCATTTGACAGCATGGATATGAAGCCAACATGACAAAATATCTAAAAAACTAATGTGCCTAACAACATGCAGTCTATGCTGTTAAAATTCAAGGGTAAAATTGAAAAAATCTAAAAATATATAAAAAACCAAGATATACACTTAGATTTTTACCTATGTTTTGCTTGGTTTAAAAATAAGAAAATGCAAAAGTACCCCTGTGTATCAATTGAATAGTGCATGTTTTTGAAAAGAACCAAATGTGGTTGCTTTGCATAGCAAGGCTTTAAGGCGTAAAATAACCAACTATTTTATTTTCAGGAAAGCTGTTCAGTGCAGAGTCATTTAAATGTAGATCAATGGGTTATGGCACGTGACCGCCACCGTTTAAATCGACTGCGCAAAGATAAAAAAACACAACCAGCAGAAATCGAAAAACTGTTTGAACAGTCTAACCACAAAGTCAAGCAACGTCTTGCACGTCTCCCCAAGATCAAGCTCAATCAGGATTTACCTGTTACCCAGTATGCAGATCGCTTGATCGAAGCGATTCAAAAGCATCAGGTTATTATTGTGGCAGGTGAAACAGGGTCGGGTAAAACGACTCAGCTACCGCAGATTGCCATGCTGGCAGGTCGTGGTCTTACGGGCATGATTGGGCATACTCAGCCACGTCGTCTGGCTGCGCGTAGTGTTTCGCAGCGTATTGCCGAAGAGGTCGGCGAGAAATTGGGTGAATCCATCGGCTTTAAAATCCGTTTTAATGAACAGGGTTCGCAGGATTCGATTGTTCGTTTAATGACTGATGGTATCTTGTTGGCTGAGCTGACCAATGACCGATTTCTTTCAAAATACGACACCATTATTATTGATGAGGCGCATGAGCGTTCACTCAATATTGACTTCATCATGGGCTATCTCAAGCAACTTTTACCCAAGCGCCCAGATTTAAAAGTCATCGTGACTTCCGCGACCTTGGATGTAAATCGTTTTAGTCAATACTTTAATGATGCTCCCATTTTCGAGGTCGAAGGACGAAGCTTTCCCGTTGAAGTGCGTTATCGTCCAATTTCCGAAATGAGCATTGTCGGTAGTGATGATGACGAGTTTGATGACTTTGAAGAAAACTTACCGCGTGCAGTTGTTCAGGCTGTAGAAGAGTGCTTTGCTGATGCCGAAGAAAAGGGTCATCCTGAACATGCGGATATTTTGATTTTTGCCAGTACCGAGCAGGAAATTCGCGAGTTACAGGAAACCTTACAAAAACACGGTCCACGTCATACCGAAGTATTGCCTTTATATGCACGTTTGGCACTGGCTGAACAGCAAAAGATTTTTAGTCCGAGTGGCAAAGGACGACGCATTATTATTGCGACCAATGTGGCGGAAACAGCACTGACAGTTCCGAATATTCGCTATGTCATTGATAGCGGTTTTTCCCGTATCTCCCGTTATAACTATCGTTCACGGGTACAACGTTTACCGATTGAAGCCATTTCACAGGCAGCAGCCAATCAACGTAAAGGGCGTTGTGGTCGTATTGCGGCAGGTGTATGTATTCGTTTATACAGTGAAGAGGACTTTTTAAGCCGTCCTGAGTTTACCGAACCAGAAATTAAACGAACCAACTTGGCATCAGTTATTTTGCAAATGCAAAGTCTTGGCCTGGGCAATCTGGAAGATTTTGATTTTATCGAGCCACCAGATTTTCGTTTGGTTAATGATGGTCGTAAACTCTTGGTTGAGTTGGGTGCACTCAGCGAGCGCAAGAATGAACTGACCAAAGTCGGTCAGATGATGGCACGTATGCCAATTGACCCACGCTTGGCACGTATGATTATTGGAGGGGCACATTTTGGCGTGCTCAAAGAAACCCTGATTATTGTCAGTGCCTTGGCGATTCAAGACCCACGTGAACGTCCTGCCGATAAACAAATGCAGGCCGATCAAAAGCATGCTTTATTCAAAGAAGCGGACTCAGACTTTTTATTCTATTTAAAGCTTTGGAATACACTGCAAACCAGTCCAGATACGCAGTCGGAGAACAAGCGCCGTCAATTTGCCCGTCAGCATTTCTTAAGCTGGTTGCGTTTGCGTGAGTGGAAGCAGACCCATCAGCAATTGGTGGAGTTGGCAGAAAATTTAAAACTTAGTTTTAATGAGAAAGGTGCCAATTATGAAAACTTGCATCGTGCATTATTAACAGGTTTACTTTCATTCATTGCCAATAAAACTGATGAACGTAACACCTTTATGGCAGTACGCCAGCAGAAAGCCAAAGTGTTCCCAGCCAGTACCTTACATAAGACCAATACTGCCTGGGTGATGGCTTTTGAGATGGTGGAAACCTCTCAAGTGTATTTGAGAACCTTAGCCAAAATTGATCCAGAATGGATTTTGCTGGCGGCACGTGATTTATTGAAATATCACTATTTTGAACCGCACTGGTCGAAAAAAGCGGGTATTGTGAATGCCTATGCCCAAATCTCACTATTTGGTTTGATCATTGAACCAAAACGTTTAGTGAACTTTGAAAAGGTGGATCAACCCGCGGCACATGAAATCTTTTTACGTGATGCACTGACTACAGGCAATTTAGGTGTTACGCCACCATTTTTAAAGCATAACTTACTGAAACTTGAAGAAGTCGAGCGCGTTGAGGATAAGTTGCGTCGCCGTGACTTGGTGGTCGATGAAGAAACCATTTACCAGTTTTATGCAGAGAAAGTGCCTGAGGAAATTGCCAGCCGCCGTAGTTTTGAGGATTGGCGAGCAACGGTAGAAACAGAAAATCCGCGTTATCTGTTTGTTGAAGATGATGCGTTGTGGATGAATGATCGTCCCACCACACAACAATTTCCCGATTATTTGCATAATGGGCAATTGCGTTTGGCTGCAAGTTATCGTTTTGATCCAAGCCATGATGAAGATGGAGCAACAGTTAAAATCCCAGTGCAGGCTTTACCACAGGTCGATGAGAAGCAATGGTCATGGGGTATTCCAGGTTGGCGTCAGGACTTGATTGAAGCTTTACTCAAGGCGTTGCCTAAAGATAAACGCCGTAATCTGGTGCCGATTCCTGATACTGCGAGAAAGCTGATGCAAGGCGTGGATGCAACGCATTTACGTGAACATTTGTTTAGTTATCTGGCTTTTGCTTTACGTGGTGAGCAGATCACGGAAAAAGATTTTTCTTTTGAACGTATTGACCAGTATCTGGTGCCTTTTATTAAAGTGCTGGATGAAAAAGGCAAGTCGATTGCGCAGGGGCGTGATCTGGATGAGTTAAAAGCACGTTGTCGGGTTGAAACCCATCGCCCTGTGAAACAGCAAAAGGGTGAATTCCAGACTTTTCCAGAAAGTTTTGTATTTGAGGCATCGCAGAAAGTCACGGGTGTTATTGTCAAGCAATATCAGGCGCTCGTTCCCACAAAAGTCTTTGCTGAGTTGGATGCCAAAGATGAGTCGGGTGTGGTGATTCAAACCTTTAATGATCAGGATGAGGCCATCAAGCAACATCGTGAAGGAATTATTCGCCTTGTGCATATGCAATTGGGCGATTTAATCCGCCAGTTGAAAAAACAGATTTCCAAACCACTGGCTTTGGCCTATTCACCTTTAGGCGAACGGGCGAGACTGGAGCAAATGCTGGTTTATGCAACTTTGCAGGTTTCGATTCAAGAATTGCCTAAAAATGCGGATGAATTCCAAAAATTATTAATGGACACCAAAAAGCATTTCTTGGGTAATGGCCAGCAGGTCTTAACTGATATCACGGAAATCTTTACCCAATGGCAGAAAATTCGCCGTGAGTTACTGGTATTGGACCAGAATATCTTTGGTCGAAGTGTGGATGACATTGAAGACCAACTTGATTTAATGTCATTGGCAGACTTTGTTTATAGCCGACCTGCCGAGATTTGGCAGGAATACCCGCGTTATTTGAAAGCGTTGCTATTGCGTTTAGACCGATTGCCCAATAATCTACAACGTGACCTTGCTGCAATTGATGATGTCGATCCATGGATGGACAAAGTATTTAAATTTAAAAATGATCCTAGAATCAAAGAATTGTATTTGATGTTGGAAGAACTCAGAATTTCCTTGTTTTCTCAGCCGATGAAAACAAAGCTGCCTATTTCACCAACTAGATTACAAAAACTATGGGATCGTTTAGCAATCGGTTAAACTGAGCGATGATGAAAGCTAGAACCATTCTTTACAGGAGTTTTACATGGGCATCCGTATAACAGGTACAGGTTTATTCCACCCGACCGAATCTATTTCCAATGAAGAGTTGGTTGAAAGTTTAAATGCTTATGTAGAACAATATAATCAAGATCATGCTGTTCAGATTGAAGCAGGCGAAATTGAAGCCTTACGTGGCTCAAGCCCTGAATTTATTGAAAAAGCATCGGGTATTCAACGCCGTTATGTGGTCGAAAAATCAGGGATACTTGATCCAGCACGTTTACGTCCACGCTTGCAAGAACGCAGCAATGATGAACTTTCGCTTCAAGCGGAGTGGGGCGTAATTGCTGCAAAACAGGCAATGGAAAATGCAGGCGTGACCGCAGAAGATATTGATGTGGTAATTTTAGCCTGTTCAAACATGCAACGCGCTTATCCAGCGGTTGCGATTGAAATCCAGTCAGCTTTGGGTATTAACGGTTATGCTTATGACATGAATGTGGCATGTTCCGCTGCAACTTTTGGTTTAAAGCAAGCCTATGACGCAGTGAAATGTGGTGCACGTCGTGTACTATTACTGAATGTGGAAATCACGTCAGGTCATTTAGACTATCGTACCCGTGATGCACACTTTATTTTTGGTGATGTGGCAACAGCTTCGATCATTGAAGAAACTGAAACCAAATCTGGTTATGAAATTCTGGATATTCATTTGTTTACCCAATTTTCAAATAATATCCGTAACAACTTTGGCTTCCTGAACCGCAGTGAAGATGCTGTTGTGGATGACAAATTGTTCCGCCAAGATGGGCGTAAGGTATTTAAAGAAGTTTGCCCATTGGTTGCGAAAATGATTACAGCGCAATTAGAAAAACTTCAGTTAACGCCAGAACAAATTAAGCGTTTCTGGTTGCACCAAGCTAATGCCAACATGAATGAACTGATTTTAAAACTGGTTGTAGGCAAAGATGCTGACTTGGAACGCGCACCAATCATTCTGGACGAGTTTGCCAATACCTCTTCCGCAGGAGTGATCATTGCAATGCATCGTACAGGCGATCAGGTTAATGATGGCGAATATGCCGTGATCTCTTCATTTGGCGCTGGCTATTCAGTCGGGTCAATTGTGGTGCAAAAGCATATTGTTTAAGCCTCTGGCTTAATCATAAAAAACACCACAGATTGTGGTGTTTTTTATTGCCTACTGCAATTTAAGCCTCAATTGCCTGAATCGCAATTTTCTTGGCAGGGTCAACTTTACGGCGTACTGCTGGAACAGGTTCACCATAATACTGGCGATCGGCGAAGTAACTTGACCGAACCATTGGTGCAGACCAGATATTTCTAAAACCAAGTTTGCGGCCATGCTCAGCATAACGCTCAAATTCTTCGGGTGTTACAAATCGGTCAATCGGCGCATGTTGTTTGGATGGCTGTAGATATTGACCAATAGTCACATAATCTACATCGTGTGCTCGTAAATCATCCAGTAGCGCAATCACTTCCTCTTCAGTCTCACCAATACCAACCATCAAGCCACATTTGGTTGGGATATCAGGGCAGTATTCCTTAAACATTTTCAATAGATTAAGAGAGTGCTGATAGTCAGAACCTGGGCGCATGGCTTTATATAAGCGTGGCACAGTTTCAATATTATGGTTGAACACATCAGGTGGACATTCGGTCATGATACGCAAGGCGATATCCATGCGTCCACGGAAGTCAGGAACCAGAATTTCCAATAAGGTTTTTGGACTCAAAGCGCGTGCTTCCTTAATGCAGTCAACAAAGTGTTGAGCGCCGCCATCCAACAAATCATCACGGTCAACTGAAGTGATCACGGCATATTTCAAGCCGAGATTGGAAATCGTCTCTGCCATGTGGCGTGGTTCATCAGGGTCAAGTGCGTTTGGACGACCATGTGCAACGTCACAGAATGGGCAGCGACGTGTACAGATGTCCCCCATTATCATAAAGGTTGCTGTACCACCACCAAAACATTCAGGCAGGTTAGGGCAGGCCGCCTCTTCACAAACAGTGTGCAGTTTTTGTGCGCGCAAGGTGGTTTTAATACGCTGAACCTCTTCTGGTGCGGCCATTTTGACACGAATCCAGTCTGGCTTACGAGGTACTTCAACCGTAGGAATCACTTTTACAGGAATTCTTGCGACTTTTTCTGCGCCACGAAGTTTTATACCCTGTTCAGGTTTACGGTGTTCAGACATATTTCACTTTTCCCTTAATTATTGAACCGATCAAGACTGCATTATTATAGTCAAGTTTGTAGTGGAAACAGGTATTCATTTTGAAAATGTCAATATTTAAAATATATGGTTGAGAAATACATTAATTCGCCGCATATTAGTTATCATATATTTAGAAGTAACAGCAAGAATGAAAGGAGCTTTGAATGCCACGTAAGAAAGAGGTCATTGGTGGGAATATTGTGAAGTTTGATGCAGTTGTTCTCGGTTCTGGCCCTGCGGGTGAAGGCGCGGCAATGAAGCTTGCAAAAGCAGGTAAACGTGTTGCAATTGTTGATGTTCGTGATCAACTCGGTGGTAACTGTGCACACGTGGGAACAATTCCAAGTAAAGCATTACGTCAAACAGTTTCCAGTATTATCCGTTATCAACGTGATCCAATGTTTCAGAAAGTAGGTGAATGGAAACAATTCACCATGAAACAGGTGCTGCGTAATGCGCATAAAGTGATTCAGCAGCAAGTCGATACACATACCCGTTTTTATGACCGCAACAAAATTGAGGTTTTTCATGGTCGTGCCTATATTCAGGATAAAAACACCGTCCTGATTTTTGGTCAGGATGGTATTAAAGATAGTATTATCTGTAAACAGATCGTGATCGCAACAGGCAGCCGTCCATATCAACCGAAAGAGTTAGACTTTAACCATCCCCGTGTGTTTGATTCAGATAAGATCCTTGATCTGGATTATGCGATCCATAAAATCATTATCTATGGTGCAGGGGTGATTGGCTGTGAATATGCCTCCATTTTCATTGGGCTGGACCATAAGGTTGACTTGATTAATACCCAGCATAAACTTTTAAGCTATCTGGATGATGAAATCGCCGATGCATTGTCTTACCACTTGCGTGAGCAAGGTGTCCTAATTCGCCATAATGAGCAAATTGATCGTTTAGAAACCTTTGATGACCATGTGGTAATGCATTTGCTCAGTGGCAAAAAAATTAAGGCGGATGCAATCCTGTGGTGTAACGGCCGTTCAGGTAATACCGATGGCCTTGGCTTGGAAAATGTAGGTCTTGTTCCAAATAGTCGCGGTCAACTGATGGTCAATGACCAGTACCAAACTGAAGTTGATAACATCTATGCTGCGGGTGATGTAATTGGCTGGCCATCGCTGGCATCGGCTGCATACGACCAGGGACGCTGTGCAGGTGCAAATATGGTCGGTGAGAAGAATGTCAAGCCGATCAAGGATGTTCCGACAGGAATTTATACCATTCCAGAAATTTCATCGATTGGTAAGACTGAACAACAGCTTACCGATGAGAAAGTCCCTTATGAAGTGGGGCAGGCATCTTTCCGTCACTTGGCCCGTGCACAGATTACGGGTGATACGGTAGGTGAGTTAAAAATTCTGTTCCACCGCGATACTTTGGAAGTCTTGGGTATTCACTGCTTTGGTAACAATGCAGCAGAGATTATTCATATTGGGCAGGTAGTCATGCACAGTCCAGACAATACCCTGAAGTATTTTGTTGAAACGACATTTAACTATCCAACCATGGCGGAAGCCTATCGTGTGGCTGCGTTAAATGGTATGAATCGTCTATTCTAAGCGACATAGACATTGTATGATCAAAATGCCAATCAATATGATTGGCATTTTGCTATGGTGTGTTTGATAAAAAGGTGGATATGAAAACTCAGAAGAATAATTTAATTATCATCGTGATCATTTTTCTTATTGCTGCTTATTTGGGATTGGATTTCAAGCAAAAACAAAATACAACCAATGGCTCAGCTCTGCCACGTTCCACCAATTTAGTCATAGATGATCAACAGAAGATCATGCAGGCGTATCAACAGCAACGAAGTAATATTCAGGTTCAAGCCCAGGGAACAATAAAAGCAATTTTGCCTGATGACAATCAGGGTTCAAGACATCAAAAAATGATTTTACAACTTGAGAACGGATTGACTGTGTTGATTGCCCACAACATTGATTTGGCGCCAAAAATTGAGGGGCTTAAAAAAGGCGATAAGGTTGAGTTTTATGGTGAATATGAGTACAACCAAAAAGGTGGGGTGATTCACTGGACCCACCATGATCCACAAGGAAAACATATTGATGGATGGCTAAAATATCAAGGAAGAATGTATCAATGACATCTTCCTTGAATCCTGATGAACCTAATATACCCTAAATCAGCTTGTAAGCGCCAATTTTTGACGAGATTTCCATTTAGGTAGGACTTTAGCCAGATAAGCATCCATGCACCATACTGGGCCAATCAGGAGGAATTGCAGGTCCTTGAAGAATGATGGCTTTTTGCCCTCAACTTTATGCCCATAAAACTGTCCAATCCAGGCAACCACAAAAACGCCAATATAAAAACCTACCCCTACAGGCAGAATCACAATCAGCCATGCCATGACTGCCAATAACGCGGCCATTGCCACTGCCAGCACAATATCCAGACGTGCATAAAAGACCAGAGTCAGTACAAGCAGCAGGGCGGTGAGTAGCGTGCTAAAGTGAGCAAGAATCCCAATGATTGAAAAAAGAATGGCTGGAACGCAGACCCAGTGAATTTTTTTATTGGTTTGGTCTTGATGGCTGTCACTATATTCATCAAACCATTCAGTAATTGATTTCACAGCGCTCTCCTTGCTATGGGACTATGTTTTTTTGAATATACCGAAGAAAAGCGAGAGGGTCAAAATGATTCTTGGGAATGGTAAGGAAATGATATCTCTAATTAAAGAAAATAAAAGTTTAGGAAGCCCTAAAACATAAAAAGCCACACAAGGTGGCTTTTTAACGAATTGATGAACCTGAATTAAGAATTAGGCCCATCAACACGTTCAATATTGACATTGGCAGTACCCGCATTGGCAAGACCAATCTGTTTCGCTGCACCGTAAGATAAATCGAGTACACGGTTACCATGGAAAGGACCGCGGTCATTTACCTTCACAACCACGCTCTTGCCATTGTCCTTATTCGTTACACGGATATAACAGTTCAAAGGGAGGCTACGGTGCGCAGCAGTCAAACCATTCATATCAAATGTTTCACCGCTTGCAGTCTTGCGACCATGAAATTGACGACCATACCATGATGCCACACCTGACTGGCTGAATTTACGCACAGTGTTTGAAGCAACAGTATTCAGTTTCTCAATCACTGAAGGCTCTTCTTCAGGGATATCAATTTTTGCAGCAATTGTTTGGCGACGGATCTGGTCACCTGAACGCTCAGTGATTGAAAGACTATTAACGTTGGAAAAACGAGAATTAAAATTTTGAGAATCTTTGCTGAGTACGCGGGCAGCCAAATTAGAACCCTCAACATCATTGGTTAATGATGAAGACTGTACCATTTCAGCATGTAACGGGCTTAAACTTAAGCCTGCCGTCAGCGCTAGAATATATTTTAGCGAAAACTGCATTGTATAAACTCCTAGAGAACATGCTTTTTTATTTCGTCAAAAACCCAAAATATAGTGCACATGTCTAATTATTCACTTTCTTGCATTGGGTGGATAATATTCATCCATTACAAAGAGTGTCTAGTCTTTAACGATAAATAGTTACAAAAAGGGCAAAAACTTACAGTTTTAGATTAAAAAATAATCAATATTGTAACAATATATTTATTTTGTCTGTTCTATGTACTTTTTTAATAATTTTTTTATTGACTTTTCATAATGTTGTAAAAAAGCTAGCCTATCGGCTAGCCACTTCAGTGCCTAATAACCATACCGCCGTCGCATACATTCGGCTTTTATTGTAGGTGGTGATGACCTGAAAATTAGGGTAGGTAATATAGTAAATTGGTCCAAACTGGTCTTGTAATTGAATGATATTCACAAGGTCAAGATCATCAATTTTTACCAAAGGGTCAATAGGCGCAATACCCAGTCTTTTCAGCTCTCCGTAAGGAGTTGGCTGGGTTAAGTCCTTGGCAATAATGCTGTCTGGATTGTTGCCAAGATAGCGGGCGGGGAAGCCGATTGGACGATCCCGTTGCCAGCCATGTTGTGCCAAATAGTTTGCAATTGAACCGATTGCATCAACGGCTGAATTCCTTAGATCAATATGGCCATTTCCATCATAGTCAACGCCTAACTTTTGAATGTTGCTTGGCATGAATTGTGGATAGCCGATTGCACCCGCATATGAACCGACAATGCTATTGGTTGGGTAGCTTTCCTTATATGTCCATGCAATCAGTGCCGCCAGTTCATCACCAAAATAGTCTGCCCGACGTGGGTAGCCAAAGGCCAGTGTTGCAAGCGCATCCCGTGTGATGAAAGAGCCTTTATTGGCACCATAACCCGTTTCTACGCCTAAGATTCCCAGAATGACCGACTTAGGCACACCAAACTGCTGTTCTGCGCGATTCAGGGCATCTTCATACTGGCTTTTAAAGCGAGCGCCACGTTGAATGGTGCCCTCGACCAGAAACATGGCGCGATATTCATACCAGGGCTTGCTTTCACCTGGACGGGTCATGATATTCAGGATGTTGGGCAGGTTGCGTGCCCCACTCATGGCAGCATCAACTTGCTCACTGCTTAAGCCATAAGTGGTCATGGTCTTTTGTTTAAACGCAAAATAATTGGGATGAGTGTAAAATTCATTTGCCTGCGCCCAGTTACTACTCAAAAACAGGCTGGCACTCAAGGTAACAAGTTTAAAAGTTTTATTTAAAGTTTGATGAAACATAATGTTTATATCGTTCCTCATTATCGATGTGTATGAATAGACATCACCAGTCCAAATGTTGACATAAGGGTAATAATTGCAGTGCCACCATAGCTCATAAACGGCAAAGGCACACCCACTACAGGTAAAATACCACTGACCATGCCAGCGTTTACAAATACATAAACAAAAAAGGACAAACCAAATGCGCCCGCGACCAGACGACCATAGTTATGGAAGCTTTGCAGACCAATCTGGAACGTCCTGAAAATAATGGCGCAATAGAGCAGAATCAGTAGGCTGACCCCAATCAGGCCAAACTCTTCGGAATAGGCCGCAATAATAAAGTCAGTATGTCCTTCTGGCAGAAAGTGCAGATGGGATTGTGTTCCCTCCAGAAATCCCTTGCCTGAGAAACCGCCTGATCCAATCGCTGTCTTGGATTGGATGATGTTCCAGCCTGTTCCCAAGGCGTCCGCTTCAGGGTCCAGCAGGGTAAGTACCCGCTGACGCTGATAGTCATGCAGTAAAAACTCCCATGCGATTGGGATAATTACGGCCACAGCACCCGCTGCTGCCGCAATCAGCCGCCATGACAGGCCACTTAGAAACAGGACGAAAATCCCGCTGGCAAGAACCAGTAATGAAGTCCCCAGGTCGGGCTGCTCAGCAATCAGCAAAAATGGAATGACAATCAAGACCAGGGAAAGAATCACTTGGGAAAAGCTGGGTGGCAATGCCTTGCGCGACAGAAACCATGCAATCATCATCGGCATGCCAATTTTCATAAATTCGCTGGGCTGGACGCTACCGAAACCAGGAATATCAATCCAGCGCTGTGCTCCCATACGTACCTCACCAAAAATCACCACTGCAAGCAGCGATAGCACACCAAAGACATAGAAGTAGGGTGAGAATGCCTGATAAACCTTGGGTGGAATCTGTGCCAGGCTGAACATGACCACAAAACCAATGCCAAAGCTCATGGCCTGCTTGCTGACCAAGCCGACATCCTGAGCAGAAGCACTATATAAAACGGTCAATCCAAGCAGGGCATTTAGCACAAGAAACAGGCAAAGCCAGGGATCGATATGCAGTTGTTGCCAACGGGATAACTGGGTTGCTGTGCTCAAGCCGTCACGAGGCGCTTGACGTAGAAATTTGTACTGGGAACTAGGTGCCATGCGAGTGTAGATCGGGAAATCAATGCTTGGCGAATGCTAACATAAATGCGGATTTAGAGCGTGCAAATTTAGAAAATGTGACATTTATAAGCATTCAATCTATAGAATGAAATGGCAATATATTTGTTCATAGGGTTTATACCATAAAATGCTATAAATCAATCTAATAGATGGGTAGGGATGTATTGCATACGCCCAATAAAAAGCGACGGTTTTTTGACCGTCGCTTTTTTATCATTTGATGAATTATTTTTGAACCAATAACTGATCAAAATGTTTTGCAAATACTTCCAGTTCTGCCTGGCTTAAGCTAGGGATGAGTTTCTTAATCACAATATGAACGGCTGTTTCCACACCACTGGTTGCAACGCTGGCAACACCACGTTTCACCATGCCTAGACCCAGGGTTTTGTTAAACTCAGTCATGAAGTGGTGAATTAATGCATCAGCAAAGGTTTTAAACTGCTGGGTTAAGGCATCACGTTGTGCCTGTCCATTTCCAGCAGCCACTTCTGCAAAGCTTTTCTTCATGTCGGTGACCAGCGTATCAGGTAGAACCGTACCAATACGTTGTTGACCGTCATTATCAGTAAACAGGCTTTTTTCCATAAATACCAATGATTCAAGGACCTGCTCGTTTGATGCTTTACCTAACAATTGCTTGAGTAAAGTTTCAACAATGCCACGAATCTTGATCGCAAGGTTTTCAGTGGTATCACGCTTATCACTTGGTGGAAATTTTTGAACCAACTTAATCAGCATGTTGTCTAATAATTCATCAGTCAACTGTAAAGAAATTTTGTCACGCAACGGATATTGTGGTTCTTTACTGTCACGATTGGCTTGTGCAAGTTTAATATCCTGACTCAAACCTGCTGATGGAAGAATACCGAAATAACTGGTCATTGAAGAACGTCCTCTATATCAAATTTATTCGTTTTATTGTCGTGCCAGACGAATTGGCTCGGGCATCCATGACAAATCCGATACACGGCATGGGTTAATATCCAGCCCCCCGCGGCGTGTATAGGTTGCATAAACCATCAGCTTTTCTGGTTGAAGCAGTTGCCAAATATCCGCAAATATTTGCTCAACACATTGCTCATGGAAACCATTATGCTGACGGTACGAGATAATATAGGCTAACATACTGCGATAACAAGGTCTTTTGCCTTGCAGACGAATAAAAACCGTACCCCAGTCAGGTTGGCCTGTCACAGGGCAGTTACTTCTTAAAAGATGTGAATACAGTTCAATTTCAACATTATCCTGAATGGTTGAGTCGAATTGCAGCAAGCTTGAGTCTGGATGTTCAGACAACCGTTCAGGAATCAGCTCATCAATACAAATCCCTGTCGGTTTGGAAATGGCTAAATCATCGACCTGAAACAGTTGTAGCTCAATCTTTGCACCAGCAGCCTGGGACAAGTCACGCTCCACTGTTTCAATAAATGTTTCTCTTGACTGAAACTGGGTAAAGTTCAGGCTGTTGAAATATAGCTTGAGCGATTTCGATTCAATCAGGTTGGGTGAGCTGGCAGGCAGGGTGATGCGGCCAATCGCCACCTGTGGCAAACCGAGCTGGTTTAACCATGAGATTTCAAAGACATGCCACCAGTCCTTACCTTGGGTAATGCCGTCAATATGTGCATATTGTTGACGGGAATCAGCACGGGCAATTGGAAATAAAACTTCTGGCTGATATTGAGTTGGGTATTGGGTATCTTTGCCCAACAAAGAAAGTTCAACACTCATTCACGCATTCCTGAACCACGAGCTAATAAATGATAGGCAATTGCATAGAGGGCAACGCAGCACAGCGTCACAATGCTCAATGAAAAGGATACATTGACATCACTGTGTCCTAAAATGCCGTAACGGAATGCATTGACCATATATACAATTGGATTGATTAAAGACAGGTTTTGCCAAAATGGGCTTAACGCGCTAATCGCATAGAACACACCACCCAGATAGGTGAGTGGGGTCAATACGAAAGTCGGGATAATCGAAATATCATCAAATGACTTGGCATAAACGGCATTGATAAAGCCACCAAGCGAAAACAACAACGAAGTAATGATGACGGTATAGACCGTCACAAATAAATTGTAAATTTCCAGATGGGTAAAGAACAGGCTCATTAAGGTCACAATCAAGCCAACCAGCACACCACGGCTGACACCCCCAATCACATAACCCCAAAGAATCAGGTGTAAGGGCACAGGGCTCATGATCAGTTCTTCAATACTCTTTTGAAATTTGGCACTAAAGAAACTTGATGAAACGTTGGCATAGCTATTGGTAATCACCGCCATCATGATCAGGCCAGGCACAATAAACTGCATGTAGCTAAAGCCACCCATTTCACCAATACGTGAGCCGACCAGGTTACCGAAAATCACAAAGTATAAACTCATGGTAATCGCGGGTGGCAGCAAGGTTTGTGGCCAAATCCGCATAAAACGACGAATTTCTTTAACAACTAAAGTCCAGAGTGCGGTTTTAAGCTGATTGAAGTTCATTGATTCGCTCCCGCAAGATTCTTCTCGACCATTTTCACGAACAATTCTTCCAGACGATTGGATTTATTCCGCATACTGTTGACCTGAATATTCTGTGATTGCAGGATTAGGAACAGGTCATTCATGTTATGCGCCTTGTCCATGGTCACTTCCAAAGTCACAGGATCAACCAGGTTAAACTTGAACCCGATAATATCGAGTTGTAAATGCTCAATCGGTTGCGCCAAGTCAAAAATAAAGGACTCTTCATTCAACTGATTGAGGAAACCTTTCATGCTGGTATCTTCCTTAATCACACCACGATCAATGATGGCAATGCGGCGGCACAGCATCTCGGCTTCTTCCAGATAATGTGTGGTCAGGATGATTGACGTGCCTTTCTCATTCATTTCAATGAGGAAATCCCACATGGAACGGCGCAGCTCAATGTCCACGCCCGCAGTCGGTTCGTCCAGAATCAAGAGTTTTGGTTCGTGCATCATGGCACGGGCGATCATCAGGCGGCGTTTCATCCCACCAGACAACATGCGTGACTGGATATTGCGTTTTTCCCATAGCCCCAGTTTTTCTAAATAATGTTCGGCTCGTTGTTCAGCCAGTTTTTTCGGAATACCGTAATAACCTGCCTGAGTCACCAGAATATCAAAGGTTTTTTCAAACTGACCAAAGTTAAACTCTTGTGGGACGACACCAAGACATTGTTTGGCATGTGAGGGGTGGGTATCAAGGTTATGCCCAAAGATTTCAACTGAACCCGATGTTTTTTTGGTTAAGGAACTGATGATACTGATTGTGGTCGATTTACCTGCACCATTCGGCCCCAGTAGTGCATAAAATTCACCCTCAGGCACAGTTAAATCAATGCCTTTTAACGCCTGAAAACCATTACGATAAGTTTTGGACAAATCGCTCAATACCAAAGCATCAGTCATGAACGTCTCACGTTATTTAATAGAATGCGTATTTTGAGCGATATAAAAGAATAAACCAAGTGGAAAAATAGGTTTATGGCGTGTTAAAAACAGAACGATTACAGAAAGGGAAGTATCTTAAGAAAATGGTACGCTCGGCGGGACTCGAACCCACGCCACAGGCTTCGGAGACCTGTACTCTATCCAGTTGAGCTACGAGCGTATATTGGAGCCACATCATAGGCAAAAAAAGCATATAGGTAAAGTATATAACTTTGCTTAACGTAGTTTATTGTTTATTAAAACAACGATTTCTGCTTTTATTCAGCCATTTTTACAAAATCAGCACGATAAATGCTGAACTGAATAATTAATCAGTTTTAGCGTTTGATTCAGTTGGGTTGGGGGAATACGGGATTCCTGTAATGAGGTAATCCATTGCATTTGACATGCTTTGAGTTGTTGTAGCGTTTTAATAGACTGAATTTTTTGTACCAGTGGACGTGCCATTAAGCCACAATAGGTGGTTAAGGTCTGAATCATCACTTGCTGAATTTCAACAAATGCGAGTTTTTCCAGTGAAATACTTTCTGGTTGAATCTGTTGGACAGGAGCAGTACTGGTTTCAGATACTTCTTTTATAGCGGATGTTTCTGACCTGCTCACTTCGTTGGTTTGAACACTTAAATCTTCTTTTATTTCATTTTTTACTGGGGGCTGTGTGGCTTGCTGTGCCAATAAACCCATATCAATCAGTTGTTGCACCAACTCTGTCGGTGCGATTCTTTGTTTATAGTCATGATTCAGGTCCTGAAAATCTTCGTGGTCAATCAGTAGCAACAAACGGCGTTGACGTGCGGTCAACTCAATATTGCGTAGTTGTAATGCACTCTGCCCAAGTTCTGTTTTAAAAAAGTATGACATTTCTGAATCTCCCCCAGCCAAGACCTAGATGGAGATTAAGATAAGGTTAATAAATGACAATAATGTTAACAATTTATTAAATATCATTGTCTTGTTTGGAGTAAGTGGAAAATAATCTAACAGTGCGACGCGTTATGAATTATTTAACTAACTGAGTTTCCAGTGCCTTGCGTAAATAAAGGTCAAGATCATCCTGACGCAGCAACCATTGAATATAGTCGGTAGGCAGGTCCTGAATGGCAGTACCCTTGTGTTTGCCGAAAGTGATGCTCTTTGGAATACGGGCTTCTTCTGAAGCAATATAAAGTTGTTCAATATCCTGAATATTGAGGCGGTGAATGATGTGCATCAGGATATTGGCGGTCAGGATAATATCGGCATCGGCTCGGTGGGCGCCCTTGAGCATTTCCCGCGCCTTGTCACTGCCTTTTGAAATTAAATAAATCAGGGCTGAAATATTATGTGCTTCCGCATCTTCCCAAACATGGCGGGCAAGGGCAAGGGTGCAGATTGGTTTCAGTTTGGATGTATCAACCCCACAGCGTGCGATTGCGGCAACATCATAATCCACATTATGCCCAATAATATAGCGTGTCTGTTCTGGTAGCTGGAATTCACGGTAATTGGGCTGATCAACCAAATCTGATTCCAGAATATGGTGTACCGCCATTGCCGCATAGGAAATGGGTTGATTGACCTGATAAAGCTGATCAAAGATTTGGCTCTTATCCAGACTTAATTTTCCACTTTCAATTTTAATCGGCGCATAGGCGATTTCGATTGGCAAACCATTCAGTGTATGGGTCTCAGTATCCAGAATAATGGCTTGCATGAAGTGGTCCTATATGAAGTCTAGAATTTTATTATCTTAACCTGAATCACGGATAAGCCATAGACTTGAAAAAGAGAAGGACTAGAGCCATCAGTTAGTTACCACACAAAACTTACGACTCTAGTCCTTATGTTCGATAGTACCCAATTATTCTGTATAATTGATGATTTCTTTCTAAAATTTGAATCAGTTTACTGGAACTTCTTAAAGCAAAATCTTAAATGCCTAAGAATTCGCCCTGCACAGCTCAGTATTTCTGAAATTGTCTTTATTGCAATTTGGTATAAACATTCACATTTCAATAACTTTAAAGCATTCTTTACGGCACTGAGACATAACTATTTTCATTTATTCAAAAGCCTGCCTTGTTACCAACGTATGATTTACCTGATCAACACTCATCAACTGGCTTTACATGCCTTACATTTCGCCCTGATGAAAGATCAGCAAAGTCCTTATTTATGGATCGATTCAACGACATTGGCTGTCTGTAAAAATCAGCGAATAAAAAGACATAAATCGCTAGCAGCAATTGCAACTCGTGGTAAAAGTTCTATGGGTTGGTTTTTTGGTTGTAAGTTGCATGTACTTATGAATCAGTCAGGTGAAATACTCAGCACAGCTTTATCAAATGGGCATACAGCAGATATAAAAATGGTTGAACAGTTAGTCAAGGGAATGACTGCTAAATTGTATGCTGATCGTGGCTATATTAGTCATGAATTAAAGAGTAAATTAAGAGTACAAGATATTGATTTAATTACCTATCATCGAAAGAACATGAAATCTATACAGTTATCAAAAGCAGATGAATACCATCTGAAACAACGCAATAAGATTGAAACTTTATTCAGTTTGCTGAAGGGGGCGTACAATCTAGTGACGACTAGAGCGAGAAGTGTTGCAGGCTATTTAGCTGGTATTTACGCATCTTTATGTGCTTATCAAATATGTCATCAAAACAAGCCGATGATTCGTATTATGGAAATATCGGCTTAAACAAGATTCGGGTTATCTTACAAGAAATTTATTTATTGTGCCGTCAAATAATCATTGTTTCTGTCCAGCTTAAAATGCTGGTTCAGTATTCATAAATGTTTGAATAGTCGTTTGAGATTTACCCAAAGACTTTGACTGATACATGAGCTGATCTGCAATCTTGGTTGCATCCTCAAGATTCTCAGGTAGTTCAGCCAGGATGGCCAAACCCATACTAAAGTCCACGCCGTATTTTTGTTTTAAACCACTTTCCTGAAATAATGCTCTAATACGCTGGTCACAGTGATGTGCCTGTGTTTCATCAATATCCAGTAAAATAATCGCAAACTCATCACCACCCAAACGGGCAATAATGTCAGAGGAGCGGCAGGCTTTTTTGAGAACCTGTGAAAACTGGAGCAGAACCTCATCACCACGATGATGTCCATAAGTGTCATTGACTGCCTTGAAGCCATCAAGGTCGATAATGCCAACTGCAAAACACGTTTGTTTGCGGAAATTCAACTTTCGCAGAATACGATATTCAATATCAAAGGCGCGACTATTGTCCAGAGAGGTGAGCTGATCTTTCATTGCCAGATTTTTCATTTCCTGCCAGTTTTTACGCACATTGATCAGCAAGAAAGCGACAATTGAAAAGAAGCCCAAACGGACTAGGGCATTCCAGAAAGGAATAATGCTATTTGAATAGGGATGGCCTGCATTGCTGTCTGCAATTAACCAGGTGATTGCTGAAAGTAGAATGGTGATGACAGTGGTTTTATATTGGTCATACCATGCGGCAATAGAAATCGGCAGTAGATAAAACACAGAGAACGAGTATTCATAACCTGTTGCAAGGTCAATGATGCCCAATACGACGAGTATGAGTAAAATCAATAAACGTCGTAGCTTGGTATTTCGTGCGAATAATCGTTCTAAGGTCTTTTCCATTACATCGTTATAAATGATTACACATTAAAACGGAAGTGCAATACGTCGCCATCCTGAACAATATAGGTTTTCCCTTCCAAACGCCATTTACCCGCTTCTTTCGCACCGTTCTCACCGTTGTATTGAATGAAGTCATCATAGGCAATACATTCAGCACGGATAAAGCCTTTTTCAAAGTCAGTGTGAATTACACCTGCCGCCTGTGGCGCTGTGGCACCCACTTTAACGGTCCAGGCACGAACTTCCTGTACACCCGCAGTGAAGTAGGTTTGTAGGCCAAGTAATTTATAACCCGCACGGATCACCACATTTAGGCCTGGCTCTTCCATTCCCATCGCTTCCAGAAATTCAGCGCGGTCTTCATCTTCCAGTAATGAAATTTCAGCTTCGATCTGGTTGCAAAGTGGAACAACAATCGCATTTTCCTCAGCAGCCAATTTTTGTACTGCTTCAAGATGTGGATTGTTTTCAAAACCATCTTCTGCCACATTGGCAATGTACATGGTTGGTTTGAGTGTCATTAAACCAAAGCCACGAACTGCCTTACGCTCATCATCAGAAAGGTCTGCCGCACGTGCTGGCTTACCTTCATCCAGTAAAGGCTGGATTTTTTCCAAAGCTGCCTTGGTTGCAAGTGCTTCCTTGTCACCACCTTTGGCTGCTTTGGTTAAGCGTAACAATGCTTTTGCAACGGTATCAAGGTCAGCCAGTGCAAGTTCAGTGTTGATGGTGGCAATGTCATCCAACGGGTCAATTTTACCATTCACATGAATCACGTTTTCATCTTCAAAGCAACGTACCACATGCGCAATTGCATCAGTTTCACGGATGTTGGCAAGGAACTGGTTACCCAGACCTTCACCCTTGGATGCGCCCGCAACCAGACCCGCAATATCAACAAATTCCATCGTGGTTGGCAGAATACGCTGTGGTTTTACAATCGCCGCAAGTTTGTCCAGACGCGCATCTGGTACAGGAACAATCCCTGTATTGGGTTCAATGGTACAGAACGGAAAGTTTTCAGCAGCAATGGCCGCCTTTGTTAATGCATTAAATAATGTAGATTTACCTACGTTTGGCAGACCAACAATACCGCAATTAAAACCCATGAAACCACTCACAAATGTGTTATTTAAAAAATTGCTGCTGATTTTACATGAAAGCCATGACAAAGTCAGGTCATGGCTGGAATGAAAAGTCGATCTCGCCCAAATTACAGGAGATAGGGAAAAAAGGACATTGTATTGATTCGCTTTTACTTCTAAAGTATGGCAAACCTTATGTTTGAACGAATAGAAAAATAAAGTTGGAGAGTCTATGCGGGTTTTATACCAATTTCCTTTATCTCACTATTGTGAAAAAGCTCGCTGGTTGTTGGATCATAAGGAATTGGACTATGTGGCACATAATTTAATTCCTGGTTTTCATCGTGCGTTTACCTACTTAAAATCTGGGCAATATCTATTGCCAATGCTGAAAGATGATAAACGCTGGATTGCCGATTCGACCCAAATTGCCTTATATCTGGATACAACCTATCCAGAACATGCACTGTTAAGACGTGATGAGCAATTGCGTGATCAGGCGCTGCAAATTGATAAGCTGGCAAATGAGCTGGGTATCCATGTGCGCCGCTGGTCACTGGCACAGGCACTTTTAGTCGGGGATCATCCACTTGAAATCATGATGGGCGAGCAAGGCTATTTACGCCAGTTTGAGAAGATTTCCAAACCGATACTCAAGAGCATGGTTTCCACCAACTATAAGCTCAATCCTGAAAAAGTCGCCCAATCCAAGATTCGTATGACAGAGTTGATTGCCGATTTAAATCAGTGTCTGGTTGATAATCAGGGGCGTTATTTGGTGGGGGATCGTCTTGGTCTGGCCGATATTTCGGTTTGTTCAATCCTTGCACCCTTGCTGGTGATCAAGGGAACACCGTGGGAACTGGAAAACGATGATATTGAGCAGTTCTCAGGTGAATTAAAGCAGTATCACGACTATTTACTGGATTTACCACTTGGACAATATGTGCAGCGTATTTATGCCACTGAACGTAATGCCCGTGTTGATTGGCGTGGTTTATAAGTATAATTTGGAAATGATCTTAAAAACCAATAAGATCATTTCCATTCAATCGTGCCTAACGAATGTCTAGATACTCAATATAGCCTGTTCCCGTAATGGCTTTGCCCTGAAAAGTCCCTGTATATTGATAGCTTCCCGCATAACCACCTGCCATACCATATTGAAAATCATGATTTGATGTACCATTAATGGTAATGAGTGGCTGACCTGAATGATTGTTCACCTGCCATGAAAACTGATGCGGTAAACGCATACTCAAGCCATTGGGTGTAATGGAACGTTCTGGATAAAACTCATGCACATTCAGTTCAAAACCATCTGAATAAATATCACCATAATCATCCAGCGAGCGAACATATACCCGTTGCTGCATCACTAGATTGAATGACCCAATAATCTCAACCAATAAAACCTGGGTACGTTCATCAATATTTATAATATGATAGGTAAAATAACGCATCGGGAGATTGATATTTACACCCCGTGCATATTCATAAGTACATAAACCCTGAATATCCGTTTTTTTACCTTGATATTCGAGATAGCCCTGATATTGGCAAAGTAATGACCAATGATCATATACCCCACCAAACAGTTCAGCAAAATTTGCAACTTTATCCGTTGCCTTGATATTTAGCTCAAAGTTAAAGTCATGGCCCTCACGTTTGGCATGAAAATTGGGATATTTCCCATCAAGCAATAGATCATTGCCAAAACGTAGTGATGAACCATCTGCGCTCAATTCACAGTCATTCTGGACACTATATCCATTAAAATGATCTGCCGTACCTACGGCTGTGCCAATGAGAACGTTGGCGGTATCAATATCTGTGGTTTTGATGAGATGATGGTTTCTAAAAAGTTTAATTTTTGGCTGACCAATGACGGTGAGTAAATTTAAAAAATTGAAAGGTGCAGGCAGGTTCGGAAACATCGAACCATAATGTACACAGGTATATTTTCCTTTTGGAATATGGACCTTTGTCTCTGGATTAAATGGATAGCTATGGTGTAGTCCTGAACGGTCAATTAAGTTATTGATGGCTGCTGGGGCATGGATTTTTTCTGGGAAAGGAAATTTCATTAAGTATAATCCTAAGTTTAGGCCTAAGCTTTACGACGGTGATTAAAAATATATTGAGGTATCTATTTATATTGAATGTCATTTTAGGAAAATGTCGTGTCATTTATAATGCTGGTTGAGAATATTTAAAATTTAACTTTCTAAATGGGGTTAAATTTCTATAATGGGTATAGTTTCGAATTGAAAGAGTTGAAGATGGAATTAGATCGTTTTGATAAACAGATTCTTGAAATTTTGACCCATGAGGATGTCAACCTGAATGAACTGTCAGAGCGTATCAACCTATCTGTTAGTTCAGTTCATCGTCGGATCAAGAACCTGATTGAGTCTCAGGTGATGGGACAGCTTAAAAGGGAAATCAATTTTAATAAACTCGGCTTTAGCCTGCATATCCTGTTACAGGTTTCATTGAGCAAGCATGACAGTGAAACGTTTGACAAGTTTTTACAGGAAATTGAAGATATTCCAGAAGTGACCAATGCCTTTTTGGTAACGGGGCAAAGCGCAGATTTTATTCTGGAACTGGTGGCTCGCAATATGGATGACTACAGTGAAATCCTGTTACGCCGTATTGGCAAGATCGACAGCGTGGTTGCGCTGCATTCAAGCTTTGTGATTAAGGAATATAACGTATTTAACTGCTATAAACTTTTAAACAAGCTATAAAAAATGCATCTAAAAAGATGCATTTTTTATTCATCTGAGTGGTTTACGCATCCAGTTGAGCTAGAACATCTTCAGAGAACTCAACGTTGGTATAGACGTTTTGAACATCATCCAGATCTTCAAACATATCAATCATTTTCATGATTTGCTTGGCTTGATCAATATCTGTGATTTCAGCTTTGGTGGATGGGCTCATGACCACTTCTGCATTGTCGGACTTTAAACCCGCGGCATTCAAGGCATCTTGTACATCACCGAAACTTTCTGGTGTGGTAATAACCAGAATTCCATCTTCAGAAACTTCAATGTCTTCTGCACCAGCTTCCAGTGCAACATCCATGATTTTGTCTTCTAAAGACACATCTTCAAAGCTAATTTCTCCGCGTTTGGTAAACAAATAAGCCACTGAACCCGATGTACCCAGGTTACCATTATTTTTTGAGAAGCAATGACGGACGTCTGGCACAGTACGGTTTAAGTTGTCTGTCATGGTTTCAACCAGAACGGCAACACCACCAACACCATAACCTTCATAAGTGACTTCGTTTAAATCTTCATTATCCTCACCACCTGCACCACGCTGAACAGCTCGGTTGATTGCATCACGCGTCATATTCACTGAAAGTGCTTTTTCAATCACCGCACGCAGACGGGGATTACTGGCTGGATCGCCGCCGCCTAGTTTCGCTGCTGTAACGATTTCACGAATATATTTAGTAAAGACTTTAGCACGGCTGGCATCTTGTTTTGCTTTACGATGCTTTGTGTTGGCCCATTTAGAATGACCTGCCATGGAAATAACTCCAAAAAATTAAAACTTAAAAAAGTGCAGGAATATTAGCATAGCGATGGTTTTGTTGAAAACAACCGTATTTGATATTCCAAATTTAAAATTTGCCTGATGATCTTAACGTGAACAGAACAAACGCTATCGAATTTTCACATCGATGCCATATTCGGCGTACAAGGTTTTGATTTTTTCTAAATCCTGCTGCAAGTTGGTTGGATAAATTTTACCCAAAATACCGCCTTGCCTGGTTTTGGCATTGGCGTACATCAGGATGATGGGTACATTTGCCGCCTTGGCAATATGCCAGAAACCAGTCCGAATTGGCTTGCGTTCTTCACCATCTTTGGCGCGTGTTGCCTCAGGTGCAATCACAAGGTTGAAACGATCATTTTGATTAAACAGCTCAACCATTTGCGTGACAATATCTTTGCTGGCCTTGCGGTCAACAGGGATGCCACCAAGCTTTTCCAGAATCGGTTTAAGAGGGCCTTTAAACAGTTCTTTTTTGATGAGGGTATGGATTTTAAGCTCTAAAATTTCAAATAGTGCAAGTGACAGGATGGTGTCCAGATTTGAGGTGTGCTCAAAGCCAATAATAACTTGTTTGTTTTCTAAAATGGCTGGATCGACGTTATATGTCCAACCTGTTGCTTTAAAAATGGATTTTCCTAAGAATTTTTTCATGGCAGAAATACATGACAAATGAATGGCAGCAGTGTAATACGAGTTTTTTAGAAAATACATATCCTAAAATTCCACACTAAAAAGAAATTTGGATGTTTCTTAATTGATCAAAATATGCAGATATTATCTTTACTCAAGACGCAGAGATCAGATAGAATCAGCAAAGTTTTAATTTAATCACCGTTTTAGTGATTTGATAAAATCATCTGCTTGTAATTTAAGTTAAATTTAGCTAACATCAAGCGGCTTTAATCATAAGAAATATGATTAAAACTTTATAAGGGCCTATAGCTCAGTTGGTTAGAGCAGTGGACTCATAATCCATTGGTCCCGTGTTCAAGTCACGGTGGGCCCACCATATAAAACAACCACTTAGGTGTACTAATCCTAAGTGGTTTTTTAATGCATATTTTTCATATAGATACTCGGTGTAAACAATTTAAAAAGCTTCATTCTCTATAATTTTTACGCGACAAATTATGTCTTTTATCTTACAAATGTAGCTGAAAAATAATTAATTTTCGGTAAACTATTCACGTTTCATTCTTTTTTTCGGACTTCAATAACAATGACCCAAGTACAACTGCAACAGCTACAAAAACAACTTTGGAATATTGCTAATACCTTACGTGGCAAAATGGGTGCAGATGAGTTTCGTGACTATATTCTAGGGTTTATCTTCTTTAAATATTTATCTGAAAAAGCGGTGAACTTTGCCAATGAGTTGCTCGATAGCGAAGATATTGGCTTTTTAGAGCTTGATGAGAATAACGCTGAGCATGTGCCATATATCGAAGAAATTAAAAAGAATGCCATTGAAGAAGTGGGCTATGCACTGACACCAAAACAACTATTTCATACGCTTGCAGAACGCGGTCGTAAAGGCGATTTCATTTTAGATGATTTGGCGGCAACGCTAAAAGCGATTGAACAAAGTACACTGGGTTCTGACTCTGCCGATGACTTTGCCAATCTATTTGAAGACCTCGACTTAAATTCGACCAAGCTGGGCAATACAGCAAGTGATCGTAATGAGCTAGTGGCAAAGGTTCTCAGTCATTTAGACGATATTGATTTTGATTTGTCCAATAGCGAAAGTGATGTATTGGGTGATGCTTATGAGTACCTGATTGGTGAGTTTGCATCAGGTGCTGGTAAAAAAGCAGGGGAATTCTATACGCCGCAAACGGTATCGACTTTACTTGCGAAGATCGTAACGCAAGGGAAAACCCGTTTGCGTTCTGTCTATGATCCGACCTGTGGTTCAGGCTCGTTGTTGCTGCGTGTTAAACGAGAAGTACAAGATGTGGATATGATTTACGGTCAGGAGATGAACCGTACCACCTACAACTTGGCACGTATGAACATGATTTTGCATGATGTGCATTTTGCCAAATTCGATATTAAGCAAGAAGATACCTTGATTCGTCCACAGCATTTGGACAAGCGTTTTGATGCGGTGGTTGCCAATCCACCATTTTCGGCAAAATGGTCTGCTGATCCGTTATTTTTACAAGATGAGCGTTTTGCAGCTTATGGCAAACTTGCGCCAAGTTCTAAAGCGGATATGGCATTTGTTCAGCACATGCTGCATCAACTGGATGAGCATGGCACGATGGCCGTTGTGCTGCCACACGGTGTTTTATTCCGTGGTTCGAGTGAGGGTGTGATTCGTCAATACCTCATTGAACAGCTCAATGTGATTGATACCATTATTGGTTTACCTGCCAATATTTTCTATGGCACAAGTATTCCAACCTGTATTTTGGTGCTGAAGAAAAACCGTGAGCATAAAGACAATATTTTGTTTATTGATGCCAGCAACGAGTTCGAGAAGCAGAAGAATCAAAACAAGTTATTGCCTGAGCATTTGGATAATATTATTGGGGCATTTGAAAACCGTCAGAATATTGATAAATACGCGCATGTGGCGACTTTAAAAGAAGTGAAAGAAAACGACTTTAACCTGAATATTCCACGTTATGTCGATACTTTTGAAGCTGAGGACGAGATTGACCTGGATGCCATTGCTCAAGCCTTGCAGGCTTTAGAAGTTGAGAGTCAAAAGACCGATGCCGTGATTAGTGAATTTTGCAAAGAGCTTGGGATTGCTTCGCCGTTTGCGGAGGTGAAGTGATGGATAATCAAGAAAATTTAATTATTTATAATACAGATGATGGCAAAGCAAAAGTTGCTTTATATGCTCGTGATGGCAATATTTTTATGAGTCAGGCACAGCTTGCGGAACTTTTTGATACCTCTGTTCAAAATATAAGCAATCATATCCTAAAAATATTGAATGAAAAGGAATTATTAGAAAATTCAGTTATCAAGGATTACTTGATAACTGCATATATTGGAGGAATTTACAATGAATACACAACATCAAACTTTTGAAGATATAAAGCAAATCAATGAAAATGGTCAGGAGTTTTGGTCAGCACGGGCTTTGGCAAAAGTGCTTGATTATGCTGAATATCGTAATTTTTTACCTGTCATAGAAAAGGCAAAAATTGCTTGTGATAGAAGTAATCAGTCAATAAATGATCATTTCGTGGAAATGCACGAGATGATCGAGTTGGGAAAAGGTGGTTTAAGAAGTTTTCCTTCATTTGCTTTATCTAGGTATGCTTGTTACTTGATTGTACAAAATGGTGATCCTTCTAAGCCTGTTATTGCAAATGGGCAGACTTATTTTGCAATTCAAGCACGTCGTCAAGAGCTTGCAGATGATGTAACCTTTAAGTCATTAAGGGAAGATGAAAAAAGGCTGTTATTGCGTAATGAGTTAAAAGAACATAATAAACAGTTGGTTGATGCTGCTTATGATGCTGGTGTTATTACTAATTTAGATTTTGCAATTTTTCAAAATCATGGCTATAAAGGTCTATATGGTGGATTAGATGCTAAAGCAATTCATGGAAAAAAGGGGTTAAAAAAATCTCAAAAGATTTTAGATCATATGGGGAGTACTGAATTAGCTGCAAATTTATTCCGTGCAACACAAACAGAAGAAAAATTAAAGCGAGATGGGGTAAGTAATAAACGTGAAGCTAACCAAACCCATTATGAGGTAGGTCATAAAGTCAGACAAACTATAGCTGATTTAGGTGGAACGATGCCTGAGGAATTACCTACACCAGAAAAAAGTATTTTGATCTTAGAAAAAGAGCAGAAGAAATTTTTAGATAAAAATAAGGATAATCAATAATGTCTGTACCTAAGTTGAGGTTTAGAGAATTTGATGGGGATTGGGAGAAGTCAAAATTAGGCAATCAAGCTCAATTTCTTCAGGGTGAACAGGTTTCATTAGATGATCAATATAATGAGTATGCTCATGGTTTAACTAAATTTTTAAGAATTGAGAATTTCACACAGAATTCGAAAGATTTTAGATATATCAAATATATTGGTTCAAAAGAAAAACTTCTTAATGAGCAAGATATTGCAATCGTTCGGTATGGTGCAACGGCTGGATTTATTTGTTCAGGCGAAACAGGTGTAATAGCTAATAATCTTTTTAAAGTTATTGTAGATAATAAAATAATTAATCAAAAATATTTAGAGTTGGTCTTGAAGTCAGAAAAAACTTTTAATTATTTCCAGTCAGAAATGTCTGGGGGAGCTATGCCAGCTCTAAATTTTAAAATTGTAAGTAATTTGGATATAACTTATTCTTCCTTAGAAGAACAAACCAAAATCGCCTCTTTTCTTTCCGCAGTTGATGAAAAAATTAGCCAACTGACTCAAAAACATAAGCTACTTAGCCAATATAAACAAGGCATGATGCAGAAGCTATTTAGTCAGCAGATTCGTTTTAAAGCGGATGATGGGAGTGAGTTTGGGGAGTGGGAGGAGGTTGCTTTAAGTAAGGTTTCTGATGTTCGGGATGGAACACATGATTCTCCGTCGTATGTTAAAGACGGTTATCCACTCATTACTTCAAAAAATCTTAAGAATGGGAAGCTTGATTTAACTGATATCAATTTAATTTCTGAAGATGATTATTTAAATATTAATAAACGTTCAGCAGTAAATATTGGTGATATTATTTTTGGGATGATTGGAACAATAGGTAATCCAGTACTTTTAAACTCAGATGGTTTTGCTATAAAAAATGTAGCACTCATAAAAGAGAAAGATGAACTTTTAAATATTTATCTAATCCATTATCTAAATAGTAGTTTTTTTGCTAAACAAGTAGCTTTGCTTAATGCAGGAAACACGCAAAAGTTTTTGGCTTTGGGACAAATTCGTTCATTATCAATTCATAAGCCACAATTAGCTGAACAAACCAAAATCGCTAATTTCTTATCCGCTATCGACCAAAAAATTGAGGTTGTGGCACAGCAAATTGAACAAGCCAAACAGTGGAAAAAAGGCTTGTTACAGCAGATGTTTGTTTGATTTACCCCCTCTAGCTCCCCCTAAAATAGGGGGAGAACCTCACGGAATTGATGACAGGATTAAATTTGTGGAAAAGTCTCCCCTTGATAAGGGGAGATTTAGAGGGGTTACAATAAAGTCCATTCTGATAATTGGAAATTTAGAGGGTTTTTATTGATGACACAAAAAATATTTAACAAAACAGAATATAAACAACGCCGCCAAACATTACGCAACAACATGACCGAACCTGAAAAACGCTTATGGGGAATTTTAAGAAATAATCAGCTTGGGGTGAAGTTTCGTAGACAGCATGGAGTTGGGCATTATATTGCCGATTTTTATTGTCCCCAATTAAAATTGATTATCGAGGTCGATGGTGAAAGCCATTTTTCCGAAGATGCCCAAGCTTATGATAAAATTAGAGATAAATTTATGCTAGAGTTGGGTTTAACGACCATTCGAATAACCAATACTGAAATCATGCAAAATATTGATGGTGTATGTGAGTATTTACAGCAGCATGTGCAGCAGTTTCATGCTAAGACTTTGCTTGTTTAGATTTACCCCCTCTTGCGAAGCTTTAGTCGCTTCTCAGGGCAGGACATCACGAATCCAATATTTAGTTATTTCTTAGCTAACTTTAGTTATTTTACAATATAAGTTATTGTTAATTAAATATTTAATTATGAGAGAAATATGACAGTACAAAGCGAATATCAACTTGAAAATGAACTGATTGCACAACTGCAAGGACTGGGCTATGCAACCGTTACCATCAAGGATGAACGCCAACTACTGTCAAATCTCAAAACACAAATTGAACATGCCAACGGACTTGCACCATTATCAGAAACTGAGTGGAAGCAGGTCATTAGCTTTCTAAATACAGGCACTGTATTTGAAAGAGCTAAAAATCTACGTGACCAGTTTCCTGTCAAATTTGATGATGGTTCAAGCAAGCACATCTTCTTTTTATCGGATGACCCAAGCAAAAACGTATACCAAGTCACCAATCAAATCACGGTAGATCATCGTGATTTTAATGGTCGAACCAGCCGTTTTGATGTCACGCTCTTGGTCAATGGTTTGCCTTTAGTTCAAATTGAATTGAAAAAACGAGGCATGGAAATTGCCGAAGCTTTCAATCAAACTCAACGCTATATTCGTGAAGCGTATTGGGCAGGGCAAGGGTTGTTTGGTTTTATCCAGCTTTTTATCATCAGTAATGGCGCAAATACTCGCTACTATTCAAATGGTACGACAGGGATAGAGTTTGCCTTTCCGTGGGCAGATGTTACCAATAAACATATCAATGAAATTGTCGATTTTGCGGATGCATTTTTAAATCATCAGCATCTTACAGACATGCTGACTCAATACATGGTGATGTTGGAAACCAGTAAAAGTTTGATGGTATTACGCCCATATCAAATTTACGCCGTGCAAAAGATTATTGTCCATGTACAGAATTCAGAGCAAAACGGCTATATTTGGCATACCACAGGATCAGGTAAAACACTGACATCATTTAAAGCCAGTCAGCTCATCATGAAGATGCCTGATGTGGAAAAGGTATTGTTTGTGGTGGATCGTAATGACCTTGATACGCAGACTTCACGAGAATTTAATGCTTTTAAAGCGGATAGTGTAGATAGCACAGACAGCACGCATACTTTAGTGAAGCAGCTCGATCAACGTCATGACAAATTGATCGTGACCACCATCCAAAAGCTAAATCGTGCGATTAGCACTGACCGATATTTAGAACATATCAATTACTTAAAAGACAAAAAAGTGGTGTTCATTTTTGATGAATGTCATCGTAGCCAATTTGGTGATACTCATCAAAATATTAAAAAGTTCTTTAGCAATGCACAGATGTTCGGATTTACGGGAACGCCGATCTTTGAGGAAAATAGTCAGTCCAAAGCAGGCTTAAAACTCACCACAGATTATTTATTCAATCAGTGTTTACATCAATATGTCATTGTGGATGCGATTCGAGACCGTAATGTATTGCAGTTCCAAATTGATTATCGAGGAAAATATACTGCTAAAGGTATGCAGAATAACCTTGATTATGACGAGGATGTTGAGGGAATAGATACCAAAGAGCTTTATGACAATCCACAACGCTTGGAAATGATTGCTCGTTATATTGTTGATACGCATGATACTAAAACTAAAAACCGTGAATTTACTGCAATGTTTTGTGTCAGTTCAGTGGATACCTTAACGCAGTATTATGAGCTATTTGAAAAAGTGCAAGCTGAGAAGCAACAACAAGATGAAGCACAAGGTCGATTATTTAAACCACTCACCATTGCAACGATATTTTCCTATGCTGCAAATGAAGCGGTTGAAAACAATGATCAAAATGGTTTGATTCAAGAAGAATCAATCGATGCACCCACTCAAATTAACTAATCGAATCGTGACAAACTGGATCGCTATATTGCCAATTATAATGTCCAGTTTGGAACCAATTACAATTCTGGCGATGGTTTCTATGCCTATTACCGTGATATTGCAGATCGGGTAAAGAAAAAGCAGATTGATATCTTACTGGTCGTGAATATGTTTCTTACGGGCTTTGACTCAAAGCCTTTAAATACCTTATATGTCGATAAAAATCTGAAATATCATGGTTTGATTCAGGCTTTTTCACGGACTAACCGTGTTTATAATGATAAAAAACCATTTGGGAATATTATTTGCTTCCGTAACCTAAAACGGGCTACAGATGAAGCACTGGCATTATTTTCCAATAAAGAAGCAAGAAAGACGGTTCTTGTGCCAAGCTTTGAGGAAATCAAACAAGACTATGAGCAAGCGGTCGAAAAGTTATTGAGGATCACACCTGATTATCAGGCTGTAGATGCTTTAATCACCGAAGATGAGCAACTGGAGTTTATTAAAGCTTTCCGAGAAGTGATGCGCTATAACGCCCAACTACAAACTTTTGTGGAATATGACCAAGATCAAACCGTGTTGGATAAACAGCACTTTGCGAATTTTGCATCTAAGTATGCTGATCTCTGTCGAGCGATTCGAAAAACCACCAAGAAAGAAAAAGTCTCGGTGCTGGATGATGTCGATTTCCAACTGGATTTGCTGCACAGTGATCGTATCAATGTAGGTTATATCCTGACACTGTTACAGATGGCAGTGAATGCTGAAACAGATGAGCAGCGTAAGAAATACGAAGCCCAAGTACATGATCTGATTGGCAGTGATATTAGCTTGCATGACAAGCAAGACTTGATACAAAAATTTATTGAAGAAAACATGCCAAAAATGATTAATGGGCAAAGTGTACAAGTGGCTTTTGCTCAGTTTTGGGATGCGGAAAAAGAGCAAGCCTATCAGCACTTTTGTGAACAAGAAAATCTCAAGCCTGAAGCAATGAAACAGGTTTTGGACAATTACGAGTTCAATAAACGTTTACCAAGAAAAGAAGAAATGAAAGAATTGCCAAACTACAAGGTTAAGCTTTTTGAGCGGGACACTGTATTAACTAATTTGTTAGTAAAAACACGACAGTTGATTGAGAAATTTTATGTGGGATTATAAAAATATAATTTGCAATGGTTTAGGAATAGAGTGGCACTACAGGCACTAGTTTAAGGGAAGTAGGCATAAATACGCTATATAAGCGTTGAAGAGTTACAAGTAAGAAACCCAAGCGCTTAACAAAAAGACCAAACTTCTTTTAAGAAATTTTTAAGATTGAATCCTTAGTTTTTAATCATGAGTTGATGAAAAAAACACCGAGAGGAGCTTTCAATGAATATGCTTTATACCCATAAACCGAATTACTATTTCTTTGCACATAAGCTGGTATTATTCTTGGAGAGTTACCTTAAAGATCATCCTACAGAACAGCAGACCAGTTTCAATCTGCAAACCATTTATGACCTGTTTAGCCATGACCGCGCCTCAAGCACCACCAACCTAGAGGGTATTTTAAATATCGCTGATGAATACGTGCTGGACACAGATGAGGGGCAGCAAGCCTTGATTCGCGCTTATCATGTCCACTTGGATAATCATGTACTGGCGCTTGAATTTAACCCTAAAGCGATTGCCAGCCTGAAAGCAGGTCAGAGTATTGTAAGCCCACAGGCGGCTTAAGGAAAATCCATCTCTCATATACACTTGGCTACGGCCAAGTGCCTTTTTATCAAGCTGATTTTGTATGATCTATCCGCTATGATGTTGGTTTCAGTTGAAATCATCAGAATGGCATTATGGATAAGGATTTTAAGTCGGAAACATATACTGTCGATGAAAGTGTCACGGATACCCTGATATGGTTGATGCATCATCAAGAAATTTTTGATTCGTTTCATTTTGATACCCATACTCAGGAGTTGTCTGTCACCCACGCAGCAGGTGTAGATATTATTCGGGTTGGGATGTTCCTTAATGCCAAATATGGGATTCTGGTGACATCTTAGTTCAGTTTTAAGTAGTCCTAAACATATCTGATCTTTAGGATGTATGATTTAGCTAAACTTAATAATAAGCCCAAACAGGATTTGGGCTTATTGGATTGGGTTAAGGTTTATATAAACCATGATCAACAAGGTGCTGGCGCAGGATTCGTCGTAATTCCAGAATTGCTTCTGGCGTTTCCTGAATCGAGTGACCGCCATGAATGATTTTTTCAGAAACAGCACCATCTAAATGGGCGCTTTTATAAGGCACAATCCCGTCAGTAATTACATTAGGGTCGTCACTCTTGGTGATGTTGCCCATAATTGAATGGAACACCAAACCTTTTTCTGGTGGAATATTGGCAGTCAATTCCATGAACTTGGACTTTTTACTCAAGTCACTTGGACCATTCTGAATCACGTCATTGGTCAGGGTTTTTACGAAATCTTTCAGGTCAACATCATCGCTGGTCAAGGTATCTGCCAGTGTGGTGAGAAATGTTGCAGGCAAACGAATAATCTTACGCGCAGCCAGGGTAAACCAGCGATCTGCATAGTCTGTTCCGCGATGTGGCGCAGCGAGGAAAATGGCACGGTCAAAGTTGGTGATTGGTTCCATTTTCAGCCGCTCACCAATTACGGGGTGCTTTCTTAAACGGGTCTGTTGGCGATTGTTCATCATTGCCAGGGCTTGTTTGGAAATGTCGGCATCACTGACCAGTAGACGGCTAATAATTCCGCCCATACTATGTCCAACCAAAACAGCATCTTTCGCAGCTGCATCTTTAGGATTGACGGTGGAAAAGGCTTGCTTGAGCAGGGCATAGATCTGGAAACGGCTTTCCAGAATCGGCATATTGGTTGAATAAAACACCTGCCACACCTGATAATGTTCACGTAGTACCGCATCCCCCATAATGTCGTTGGTCACGGCAATCCATGCTTCAGGGCTACTGGCCAGACCATGCACCAGTACAATGATCTTCTTGTTGGGATTGTAGGGTTCCAGCATGTAGAGATGCGGCATGGTTAAATGCTGGTCACGGTCAATTAGCGTTAGGTATGCCGCCGCACCCAGATTATTTTCGGCCAGCCATAAACCATAGGGTGCGGAAAAATTGGCAGCCAATGAATAAGGCTGGCCTGCGATATTGACTTTGTCAATGCTATACGGGTCATAGACCTTAATTTCAAATTCAGGGCTGGTTAAAACATCATTCACTGAAGCGGTTGGTTTTTTCGGCTGGGCAATAATGGTTGCCGCCAGATAACGTGCCTTGTGAATGTTTGGATTAGTGCCTTTCGGATAATGATAGGTTAAAGGGTCAAGAATATATTTATTGTCATGCTGTGACACATCACCAGAAGGAAATACCGCAACAAAGTCAGAACCGAAACCGTCACGTCGGTTAATGGCCTTTAAACCTGAGAAATTCATGTTATAGCTTGAAATGAACTTCTCAAGCTTCATGTCCTGTAACCGTTGATAGGACTGAATATCAAGGGTATAGGTGCTGTTACCAATCTTAATGGTTGGGGTGATATTGGTGGTGGGATTTCTTAGACTATGCACATTCACCAATTGGGTCAGCGCCTGATTGTAGAAATCCCGAATCTGAACCTGTCGGTTATCAAAAATCCGTTCCTGTGGCTTTCGGGAGGTTTTAAATAAATAGGCATAACTATAGCGGATACTTTTATCCAGATTTTCCAGTTGTTGGTCTAGGCAGTTCTCATAATTTTTCTGGATAATTTTTTGGTCATCTTCAGACTTATGTTTGGTCAGCTTACTTATTTTACATTCAGATGAATCTGAAAGTGCCATGGATTTGGCCAGATAAAGTTCACTTGCTGTTGAGAGCAATTGTTCATCCAGTATTTGCGGAATTTTATGCAGGTCGGCAATACATTCATTCGGTGTCTGTGAACAGACTTTAGCTTCCTTGCCCGACATGGACAGGACATTGAGGCTGGCTTCACTTAATTTTTTCTGGGTTAAAATGCTGTTACGTTCATTGGCAATGGTGACATCAATCGCCTGCTGTTTAAGGCTGACCACCTGACAACCGCTCATGACCATTGTGCTCAGCAGGGTAGTAACAAATAGGCGACAATTTGGAGTAAATGCTAGCATCGGAATTCAGCAAATTAAGTGCGAAGATTAGAGCTATAATACGAAAAACGGCTGCTTTTTCAATCGGTATAAAAAAATAGACTGCTTAGGGCAGTCTATTTTTACAAAAAATCTGGATCAGTTCAGCACTTGCCACACATTCCAGCGTTTACCAGATTCCACTTCGCTAATAAGGCGGTCAGCCACTTCCGCTTCATCTGGATATTTCACTTTATAGTTCTTTAGGGTCTGGATGGCATTTTTCTTTTGTTCTAGCCAAAGAAAGTTGTTTGCGGCAGAAAGATAGGCTTCCTGTACACCACCTTTAATGGCCTTGTCTAAATATGGAATTGCCTCACGTTGACCGCCACCCTCAGACAAGCCAAACCCAAACCAGAAATTGGTTTCAGGGTCATTTGGGCTGATTGCCAGGATACGCTGTGCGTAATTGAGTGATTTAGTCGTATACGCTGTTCCGAGATCCATATTACGTGCCATCACACTGGCTTTAAAGGCACGGGTTAATACATCCAGTGAAGCATTCGGTTGTTCAGCCAAGGCATCAAGTTTCTGTGTGATTTCCTTAAGTTTGGTTTCATAACCTTTACGTTCCTGACGCTCAGGGAAACGTGGTGGATAGTGACGTGCCTTACCTTCAACCAGTTGTAGGAAATCATCAATCTCAGTCACATCCACTTCATTATCGCCTGCAAGCACGGCATATTTCATGCTGCGCTGTTTGCTGTCGATGGTTGGAACGATCAGTTTATTCACTTCAAGTGTGGTTGATTTTGATGGGTCATTTTGCAGGCTTACCACCATTTTGGTCACAGGCTGTGTTGTTGCATCTTTAATTGCAAGCTCAAAGCTTGGTGGCGCATCATAATTAACTGGATTTAAAGCATAAAAAGGCGGTGTTGGATCTGGCTCTTTAAAAACAAAAGGCTGGGGTGCCGCTACTTCTTTTTTTACAAGGGGTGGGGTACCACATGCAGTTAAAACAGAAGTTGAAAGTACAAGTAATGCCAAAGGCTTAAAATTCATGCTTTACATCCATTAATTTTAGTGAATTAACTAGGTGGGTCGTTGGTTTTACCAGTCTAGGAAAAGCAAAACCAACTTGCAACGAGAAGCTTGTTACATTTCTTTATAGATAAGGTCTATTGATACCCATCTCTTGATTATGTGGCAGATGTTTTGGTTTGGGCTTCACATTCACGCCTAACTTCTTCAATGATTTTCAGTTCCTCTTTGCTAAATGGCTGTGTCTTCTGGTTTTGTCCCTTAAATGTTGGGTCCAGTAGAGAGAGGCGCTGGCAAAGGGTGTTCATGCGCTTTTCATTTTGCTGCATACGATCCAGTAAAACACGAATACCCTCTAAAATTGGGTCTGACTGATCCTGCGTGGTCGCATAAGGCTGGAAGCCGATGCTTTCCGCATAATCACGGCGGCGTGCCTCGTCCTGCTCAATCTGGGTTTTATCCTTGAAGATGTATCGTGCAGGGTTGCCAACGGCGGTTACGCCCTCAGGAACTTCCTTGGTCACAACCGCATTTGAACCGACTTTTGCCCCTTTATGAACGGTAAAGGGTCCAAGAATTTTGGCACCTGCACCAACCACCACGCCATCTTCAAGCGTAGGATGGCGCTTGCCTTTATTCCAAGTGGTGCCGCCAAGCGTAACACCATGATAAAGGGTGACATCATCACCAATTTCGGCGGTTTCACCAATCACCACACACATGCCATGATCGATAAAAAAACGTTTGCCAATTTTTGCACCAGGGTGAATTTCAATGCCTGTGGCAAACCGACTAAAGGAGGAAAGTAGACGGGCAGTACCCTTGTATTCTTTCTTCCAGAGTTCATGTGCCATACGATGCATGATCAGTGCATGAATCCCTGGATAGGTGGTGAGAACTTCCAGCGTATTGCGTGCAGCAGGATCACGTGCAAATACAGCCTGAATGTCTTCTTTAAGCTGTTTAATCATTGGAATGATCCTCCGTTGTTTTTTTCCATGAACCATTGGCTAAAGCCTGTACGCGGCTAAAGATTCCGCGTAACAAATGATATTCCATACGATCTAATTGTATCCTTCCGAATAAACGGCGCAAGCGTAACGGCAGTAAACGGGGATTACTTGGGTCTAAAAACTCGATTTCAGTCAGCATTTTTTCCAAGTGGGGGTAGAATTCTTCCATTTGCCGCTGTGTGACCAAAGGCTCATCCCACTGCATGCTTTGCTGTTGCTTGAGCTGCATATGATCATCAGGTGTTGCCGTAACTGGCGCATTTTGCTCAAGGGCAGCCATACGCAATTCATAGCACACCACCTGAATGGCCTGAGCCACATTTAACACACCATACTCAGGATTGACTGGAATAGTCAGGTGATAATTGGCAAGGGCCAACTCTTCATTGGTGAGTCCGCGATCTTCACGGCCAAACACAATCGCGATATTTTGTTGTTGGCTGGCTGCCTGCAAGGCCTCTTTTGCCGCAGGGCGAACATCAAGCAGCGGCCAGGGAATGGTTCTGCTACGGGCACTGGTTCCAAAAACCAGATGACAGTCCTGAATGGCCTGCTCCAGTGTTTCCACAATTTCAATCTGCTTAATTAAATCCTGTGCGCCAGCAGCAAGGGCATCAATGTCAGGATGCGGATATGTCTTTGGTGCAACAAGCACAAGCTTTGAAAGTCCCATGGTTTTCATGGCACGTAAGGCACTGCCGATATTGGCGGGTAGCGTGGTGTTCACCATCACAATACGCACATGATCCAAATGCTTGGACACATGATTTTGGTCAAACAGGTTCATAGATTATCCAAAATTAAGAATATTGGGAGACTTCGGCTTGATAGAGGTCTAGAGCCTCATCCATTGACATATTGTCAGGAGGCGGTGGGACAGCCGCAACTTTTGGTGTCTCAACCGCTTTGGCAGCTTTAGACTTGACCTGATATTCGATGTAAATCGCATCCTTGCCGAAATAGTCACGTAGTTTGGCGAGTAGCTCGTCAAGTGGGGCAACTTTCCATTGTGCGCCCAGCAGCAGTTCAGCGCTTGCAAAACTTTGCTCAAGCTGGATTTGCACCCCAATATGCTGACACATATCGATGTTGCGGTAAGGTAAAAGCATGCCTTGCAGGTCTTTTGCCAAAGATTTACCCATCAGGTCATGTGCTAGGCGAATCTGAATGTTCTGTGCCCGTTTTTGCCGTATTTCATTTAAATTAAATGCCTTGCTTAAACGTGCCATCGGGCGGTCGAAGCCCTCACGTTCATAAATTTCCCCTTCAATCACCACCACCTGTTCCAGTTTGATGATGTCTTTATAGCGCTGGAAACGTTCGTGGTTGCAACTGACTTCAACACGCGATGTCCCATCATCCAGGGTAATCATGATACGGTTCGGGAAGTTGGCAATATCCAGCACCAAACCTGCAAAAACAGTAGTTACACCACGACGTGTTGGCGTGAGTTCATTCAGTTTGACTGAAACGAACTGCTTTAATTCCTGACGATAAGTATCAATTGGATGACCTGTTAAATACAGGCCGAGCGTATCTTTTTCACCTTTTAAACGGACTTCATCTGACCACGGTTTGACAGGTTTGGCTGGCTTGCGCTGAACTTCCTCAACTTCACCAAACAGGTCCATAATTCCCGTTTCGCGGTTGCTGCGCGCCTGTTCAGCCGCCTGAACCGCTTCTGGAAGTTGTGCCATCAGGCTGGAACGTTCAATGCCCAGACAATCCAGCGCACCTGCACGGATCAGGGCTTCAAGTGTGCGTTTATTGATTTTTTTCAGGTCAATACGATGGCAGAAATCAAACAGGTCCTTATACTGACCTTCCTTGATCCGTGAATCAATCACAGACTGCATTGCCTGTTCGCCCACACCCTTGATCGCCCCCAAGCCATAGACAATGGTGCGTTCATCACTGGCATGGAAATGGTATAGTGATATATTGACGGAGGGCGGCAATACGTCGAGTTTATTGTTACGGCAGTCATCAATCAGGAATACAATGCTGTCGGTGTTCTGCATTTCCGATGACAATACCGCCGCCATAAATTCGGCAGGGTAATGTGCCTTTAACCATGCGGTATGATAGGCAACCAGTGCATAGGCTGCGGCGTGTGATTTGTTAAAACCATAGCCAGCAAACTTTTCCATATAGTCAAAGATATGGTTCGCGGTTGCCTCATCAATATTTTTTTCGGCAGCGCCTGTAATAAAGATTTGACGCTGCTTGACCATCTCCTCAGGTTTTTTCTTACCCATGGCTCGACGCAGCAGGTCCGCACCACCCAGCGTATAGCCTGCACAGAACTGTGCCGCCTGCATTACCTGTTCCTGATACACCATGATGCCATAGGTGGGTTCCAACACACCCTCAAGTAAAGGATGCAGATATTCAAACTCACCGCCATGCATACGGTGGATAAAGTCTGGAATCAGGTCCATTGGGCCAGGACGGTACAGGGAAACGAACGCGATAATCTCTTCAAACTTGCTCGGTCTGGCTTCCTTGAGCATCTTTTTCATGCCAACGGATTCAAACTGGAAAACCGCAGTGGTGTTTGCCTCGGCAAAGACCAGATAGGCATCTTTGTCATCCAGTTTAACATTGGCAATGTCGAGCGGTATGTCTGACTTGATTCGTTTATTAATATTCTGAACTGCATCTTCAATAACGGTCAGGTTACGCAAGCCCAGGAAGTCAAATTTGACCAGACCTGCTGCCTCAACGTCATCTTTATCGTATTGTGCAACACGGTTGGTGCCATCAGCATCACACAGTACCGCGGAATAATCAGTAATTTTACCTGGTGCAATGACCACACCACCCGCATGCTTGCCTGTGTTACGGGTAATGCCCTCAAGCTTGAGTGCCATTTCCCAGATTTCGGCGGCATCATCATGATCGGGATTGGATGGATTGGTGACGATATCCTTGAGCTGCGGCTCCATTTCAATCGCCTGCTTTAAATCCACACCCAGCGGTTTGGTGGGCACCATTTTGGAAATACGGTCCGCCAGACCATAAGACTTGCCCAGTACACGTGCAACATCACGAATCGCACCTTTGGCTGCCATAGTACCGAATGTTGCAATCTGTGAAACCGCTTCACGACCATAATTTTGTGCAACATACTCAATCACACGGTCACGGCCTGCAATGCAAAAATCCACATCAAAGTCAGGCATGGAGACACGTTCAGGATTCAGGAAACGTTCAAACAGCAGGTCATAACGCAGGGGGTCAAGATCAGTAATCTTTAAGCTATAAGCAACCAGTGAGCCTGCACCTGAACCACGGCCAGGCCCAACAGGCACACCATTATTTTTTGCCCACTGGATAAAGTCCATGACGATCAGGAAGTAACCTGGGAATCCCATTTTCAGGATAATGTCGACTTCATACTTGATTCGTTCATCATAGGGCTGGCGAACCTCTGCCCAGTCTTCACCACGTTTTTCAACTGGGTAAAGATGATTTAGGCGTTCTTCCAGACCTGTACGCGACAAATGCTCAAAATAGGTGTCGATGGTATAACCATCTGGAATCGGGAAGTCGGGTAGGAAATAAGTGCCCAACTGTAAGCTGACATTGCAGCGTTTTGCAATCTCATAGGTGTTTTCAATGGCACTTGGAATGTCTGAAAACAGTTCAGACATTTGCTCGGCCGTTTTAAAATATTGTTCAGGGCTGTAGGGCTTGGGCCGTTTGTCGTCACCTAGGACATAACCATCGGCAATGCATACACGGGCTTCATGCGCCTCAAAATCGTCCTGCTCAATAAAATGCACATCGTTGTGTGCCACCACACCAATTTGATATTTTGCAGCAAGTTTTGCAGCCTGTAGGATAAAATCCTCTTCGCCAACACGTTCGGTACGGGTTAGGGCTAAATAGACACGGTCGCCAAATTTCTCAATCCACGCTTCCAGTAACGGTTCAGCTTTCTGTGGGTTGGATGAGCAGAGCATTTTGCCAACATCGCTATGTTGACCCAGAAGAATGATCAGGTCTTCCGCCTGTTCCAGTATCCATTCTTTCTGTATGCAGGGCGTGCTGAGTTGTTGTCCCTCAATAAAACCACGCGACACAATCTCAGTTAAATTCCGCCATCCCTTGTTACTCATGGCAAGCAAGGTTGCGCGATGTTCGGCATCATTCAGGCGAATGACACTGCCCATAATGGGCTTGATGCCTTTACCCAGACATGCGCCGTAAAATTTTACCGCTGCGTGCAGGTTGGACAAATCGGTGATGGCAAGCGCAGGCATTTCTTCTGCAACAGCAACTTTGACCAAATCGGGTATGCGAACAATCGATTCGGTAATCGAGAATTCTGTATGTATACCGAGATGAACAAACTGCATAGTAAAGACGATCCTTTTTCAAACCAAGGCATAGTTTAGCATGCAAACTTATAATGACATGCTTAATATTTTGGCAAACCGTATGGCTACCTGATTATTTGGGTTAAATTGGAAAAATAATTTTTTATTTTTATATGCTTATAAATCAAAAGCTAAGATGAATATATTTGTGGTTGGAATGTGATTGCTCAAATTTTATCTGTTTATGAATGGTGCTGGTTCCTAACCTTGCTGGTGGATATGTACAGTTAAAAAAATTGGAGACTTATATGAAATTTACCGTTTTCAAGATTGAAAGACAGCTTTTCTGCTGCTTTCAACCTTGATAAATAGTGGGAAACTAAGTGATTCAGTTCCAGCATTTGAGTAAGTCGTTAAAAATGATGTTGAACTCAAATCAATCCAGAAAAAAGTCTTTTTGTAGTTGGGTATTGCCACTGACACAGGCATACTGAGTGAAATCAGTGATACCAATACGCGCCAACGCTTGTTCATCGGTTAGGCTTTGTCCTGTCAGTTCACCTTTCGCCGTACTATAAATCGTAAAAGCTGCATCTGCCATGATCTCTGGTTTTCGGCTCAGTTGTTGCGTATTTTCCTCACCTAGGTTTTTCGAAACTGCTGCTGTTGCGATATAGGTCTCAGGCCATAGCGTATTACAGGAAATGCCATAGTGACGGAACTCTTCTGCCATACCGAGCGTCAGGATCGTCATACCATACTTAGACAGCGCATAAGGCGAGAGCATCCCCAACCATTTCTGTGACATATTCACAGGTGGCGATAGACTCAGAATATGCGGGTGTTGTGCTTGTTTGAGATAGGGTAAAGCGGCTTGCGCACAAATAAAGGTTGCACGGTGGTTAATGGTTTGGATCAGGTCATATTGTTTTAATGAAGTGGCTTCGACACCTGTGAGCGCAATCGCACCCGCATTATTAATCAGTACATCAATACCACCAAAGTTCTTGGCTGCTTGTTGCATGGCAGCATGGATCTGCTGTTCATCTCGCACATCTAAAAGTAAGGGCAGTACTTTGCCACCAGCAGCTTCAATCTCTTCAGCGACGCTATAAATTGTGCCTGTTAATTTGGCTGTTTCCACTTCAGTTTTTGCCGCTATGACAACATTTGCCCCAGCTTGTGCTGCTTTTAACGCAATGGCTCGGCCAATTCCGCGGCTGCCACCAGTAATAAAAATGGTTTTTCCTTGCATATTACTCATGTCGATGTCCTATATTTAATTTTTATCAATATGTCGTTAAATCATAAAAGGATGTGCAAATTTTTCTGGATTGTAGAGCTGTCGTTGTTTGGCAATTTCAACAATGCGATGGCGTAACTGACGTTTGATCACGGCATAGGTTAGGCGATGCTTTTGTGACATCTCTTCGGCAAACTTAAATACTTCAGTATTTAATGATTCGGCAGGATGAATCTGATGAACCACATGTGCGTCTAAACATTCGAGTCCAGTCATAGATTTACCCGTTAATGACATCTCCCAAATCGCATGTTGATTGGGAATGAGCTGCACAATCTCTGCAATACAGTCAGTGAAAGGAATAGTGAGTTTGACTTCGGGAAAGCAAAAGCGTCCTTTGTCTGCCCGCATCAAGCGGAAGTCGCATGCCGATGCCAAGATTGCACCGCCTGCATAAGCATTGCCATTAATTTCCGCAATGACAGGGAGGTTAAGCAAGGCCAAGCGCAGCAGCATATTTTCCAGTTGCGTGGTAAAAGCTTTTTTATCTTGCATGGATTGCTGCATTAACCATGCGAGGTCTAAGCCATTGCAAAAAGTCTTGGGGTAGTCGCTTCGAATGACTAGGCAAGCATTATGCGAATGGCGCTCGATCTCATCAAAGATCTCGATATATTCATTCAGCACATCTTGATTTAAGACATTTTCCTGATCGCCATTGGTTAAGGTGAGAACATAAATAGACTGCTGTTGATCAAGCGTCATGGTGGTCATTGAAGCGCTTCCTCATTCTGCGATGGTTGATTGATTGCAGTCATTATTTCGAATAAAACACTCGCACAATAGGTGTGACTATGCCATATTGATGATCATTTTAGGACAGTGGATGTGCGATGCGAGATCCTTTTGGATTGTTTCAAGAAACCATCTCGGTTTCTTATGCACATTTATTATTAGAAATTGTGCATGATTATGCCATTGATATTGAAATAGTTTTATCTGGTACAGGATTGGTGCTGGCAGAAATGAAACAAGCCGATGCCAAAATGAGTGCGCATCAATGGTCAAAGCTAGTGGTGAATGCTTTAAGGCTGACGGATAATCCAAGGCTTGGGATTGAATATGGTTTTAAATTACGTCCCACTTCGCATGGAGCCTTAGGTTTTGCATTTCTGAGCTGTACGGATGTTGAAACTGCATTAACGCTGTGCCAACAGTATTTCTGTACACGAATCCAGAACTTTACCCCTGAATGGTACATGGATGAAGACTTTGTCTATGTCTATTTGGATGGTGTACATCCTGTTAAATTTGGCAATGAACAGCAATCTGATCAATTACGACACTTTCTGATTGAAAGTTTGCTATTTGGGGCGATTCATTTTTTAGCTTTGTTTTCTGAAAAAATTGTTGAACGTTGTGAGGTCTTTGTTGATTGGGCCGATGCACAAAATTATAAACGTATCGATTTATCTCAGATCAAGATTCATTTTAATCAGCAACGCAATGGCCTGCGCTTCCCCAAGCAATATCTGCATTGTAAAAATCCTAATGCTGATCAAGTCGCATTCCAGCAGGCATTATTGTATTGCGAAAATGACAAATTGAAATTACTCAAAGAATCGGTGCGAGACCTGCAGAAAAGTATTCGTTCTGAGTTGTTGTATAAAGCTGGCAATACTTATCCGACATTAGCGTTGATTGCACAGCGGTTGAATATGTCTGAACGAACCATCAAGCGACATTTACAAGCACAAGGAACGACGTTCTTGCAGATTTTGGCTGAGGTACGTTTTAGTCAAGCCAAAAAGTTACTGCAACAGCCACAATATACTATTCAGGATGTTGCAGCTCTGGTGGGGTATGAAGAACCCACAAATTTTATTCGCGCCTTTAAAAAAATGTTTGGGGAAACACCGAGTCAGTATCGGAAAAGCTATTTGTCCAAGGCTGATTCATCCGACATCGCCAACTGAACCGTTTCAATAAAGCGTTCTAACGAATGCTGAATCTGTTCTGTCCATTCAAAGGAACAATTCATACGAATAAAATGTTGATGTGAGGGCAACACATTAAATAAAGGGCTTGGCGCAACGCCGACCTGTTGTTGAATCAGCTGTTCATAGATTTGCATACTGCTTACTTTGTCTGGCAACTGAATCCAGAGAAAATAGCCACTTGGATAGTTATATACCTTACAGTCTTTCGGTAGATGTTGTTTGAGATATTGAAAGAATTGTTTTTTATTCTTTTCCAAAGCCCGTCTAAGCGTTCTTAAATGCTTTTCATAATGATGATGGGAGAGAAACTCCACCAGTGCATTCTGGATCAGCGCATTGGCTGAAATGGTGCTCATTAATTGCAAATGCTGAATATGTTCGGAAAATTTGCCAGCATAGACCCATCCCATACGGAACCCCGAACCCAAGGTTTTAGAAAAAGAAGAGCAGTGCAACACCAGATTTTGCTGATCGAAATACTTCATGGGTAGCGGCTTTTGATTGCCATAAAACAGTTCTTCATAGACATCATCTTCGATCAAATGAATTTGATGTTCATGCAATAGCTTGGCAATTTTATATTTGATCTCATCGCTGACGGTAAAGCCAATCGGGTTATGTGCGTTCAACATAAACCAGCACACTTTGATCGGATAGTTTTTAATGACTTGTTCAAAAGCTTCAATATCAAAGCCATGTTGTGGATGTTCTGGGAGGGTAATCACCTTGAGTCCCAAACGTTCAGCTGCCTGCCATGCGCCATAGAAGATGGTTTGCTGCAATAAAATATAGTCACCTGGTTGAGTAATTGCTTGCAGGGATAGATTCAATGCTTCTAAACCACCCGATGTAATGACAATGTCATCTGCATCGGTTGGAATCCCTTGCATACAATAGCGTTGAGCAATGAGTTTTCTGAGTGCTAAATTCCCAGGTGGTAGGTTGGTGGTTTGATCATAACTATGGCGATTGCGGGAAAGTTGTCCCATGATCTGAATCAGTTTGGGGGGATAGAGTAATTGACTATCTGGAAATGCAGAACCTAGTGGGCTGACCTGTTTGGATTGAATCGACTTCAGGTATTTAAACACCAAGGAGTTAATTTCAATTTTGGGATTTAAAGAGACCACCGAATAGGCCTGTGGAATCTGAATATGATTTTGCTCAGCGACAAAATAACCTGACTTTTCTTTTGAATAAATCAATCCTTGCGCTTCCAGTTCTTGGTAAGCGTTCATCACGGTAATTAAGCTAAACCCTGATCGTTGCACTTGCTCACGTAAAGAAGGAAGTTTGCTGTGCGGCTGCCATGATCCATTTTCAATGAGAAGTTTCAGGTTGTGCGCTAATTGTTCTGATTTATACATAAAGTAAAGTGAATCCATCTTGATGGAACAGCTTTTATGCAAGCTGCTCCATCTCTTTTTTAATAAGCAAACATCAATAGCAGTCTAAAGAGACCTGCAATGATGGCGAGTGCAAAAAAACCAACTAACCATAAGATTATAAACCATTGCGTTTGGCTTAAATGCAGAGATTTAATTTTCATGCAAAGCAGCTCCTTAGTGATAACCCGTATCTCCGACCCGTACTTTATCTCTAAACACCCAGTACGACAGGATGGTATAGGCGATAATGATTGGGATGAGAATTACTGCACCAACCAATGCAAATTTCTGACTAGAATGCGGTGCTGCGGCTTCCCAAATCGTGACCGATGGCGGAATGATATTCGGCCAGAGGCTGATCACAAATCCAGTAAAGGCCAAGAACACTAAGGCTAAGGTAAAGATAAAGGGTTTAAAATCTTGACGCTCTTTACATGCTTTTAAAATTAAGAATGTAAACAGTAGTACTAAGATGGGTACAGGGCTAAAATACAGGAGATTCGGTAAGGCAAACCAACGCGCTGCAATTTCAGGATGGGTCAGTGGGGTATAGAGACTGACACCTGCAAAGACTACAAATAGCAAAATGATCAGCTTAGGCATCAGCCCATACATTTGATCTCGTAGTTCATGGTCGGTTTTCATAATCAGCCAGCCACAACCGAGAGCCGCATACATGGCAACCACACCCAACCCCGTAAATAAGGCGAAAGGAGTGAACCAATCTAAACCTGAACCTGAGAAAATCCCATTGGTGGTTTGGATGCCTTGAATATAAGCGCCTAAAATCACGCCTTGCAGGAAGCTGGACAGAATTGAACCCCAGATAAAAGCCTGATCCCACAAATGCTTGGTGCGATTCGCCTTAAAACGAAACTCAAAGGCAACACCACGAAAAATCAGGGCAATCACCATCAGGGTAATCGGCATATACAACGCAGACAGTACAGTTGAATAGACCAATGGGAAGGCTGCAAACAAGCCTGCGCCACCAAGTACCATCCATGTTTCATTGCCATCCCAGACAGGCGCGACGGTGTTCATCATCACATCACGTTCTTCGCGGCTTTTGATGAAAGGGAATAGAATCCCGATCCCGAGATCAAAACCATCCAAAATGACATAGATCAGGACACCGAGACCGATAATGCCGACCCAAATCAGAGATAAATCAATCATGGTGTTTCTCCTTATTCGGGTCTTGCTGATCAATACTTTCATCAACCGCACTTAAAGGACGCATTGGGGTTTTAAAATGGCCATGACCTGCTGGCTCAAGATCAATCGCCTCAATAAATTCAGGACCTTTTTTCAGTAGTTTCAGCATGTAGTAAATACCGCTACCAAACACCATGGCATAGACCACCACGAAAATGATCAAGCTGATCCCGACCTGATCAGCAGTTACCGTATGTGACAAACCATCTTTGGTGCGCATCACCCCATAAATTACCCAAGGTTGACGGCCAACTTCGGTAGTGACCCATCCCGCCAATAAGGCAATATAGCCTGTAGGTCCCATGACAAAAGCGAATTTATGAAACCAAGATGAACCATAAAGCTTGCCTTTTTTACGTAGCCATAAGGCAATAAACGAGAGCAGCACCATCAACATGCCAAGTCCAACCATGACACGGAAACTCCAGAATACAATGGTGGCATTCGGACGATCTTCAGGTGCGAAATCTTTTAGGCCTGTCACTTTGCCATCTATGGAGTGGGTCAGGATCAGACTGCCAAGATGAGGAATGCCGATTTCATAGCGGTTTTCTTCACTGTTCATATCAGGAATGGCAAATAAAAGGAGTGGCATAGACTCATTGTGATTGGTTTCCCAATGCCCTTCGATAGCGGCCAATTTGGCGGGCTGATGTTTCAGAGTGTTTAAACCATGATTATCACCAATCACCACTTGCAAGCACGAGGTAACAAGCACCATCCATAGACCCATTGAAAAGGATTTTTTGACCAGTTCATCACGACGGCCTTTGATCAGATGCCATGCAGCAGTACCCACCACCAGTAAGGAGGACACTAAAAATGCAGCGGCTGCCATATGGGCAAAGCGATAAGGGAAAGAGGGATTAAATACAATCGCCCACCAATCGGTTGGAATAATGATGCCATTCTCAATGGTAAAACCTTGCGGGGTTTGCATCCAACTGTTGGAGGAGAGAATCCAGAACATGGAGATACAAGTACCAATGGCGACCATCAAGGTGGCAAAGAAGTGGGCTTTGGGGCTGACTCGTCCCCAACCAAACAGCATGATGCCCAAGAAGCCCGCTTCCAAGAAGAATGCACTGAGCACTTCATAAGTTAGTAAGGGGCCAGTCACACTTCCCGCAATACGGGAAAATTCACTCCAGTTGGTACCAAACTGGTAGCTCATCACCACCCCAGATACGACCCCCATTCCAAAGGCAACGGCAAAGATTTTGATCCAGAATTTAAACAGATCTTTGTAAATCGGGTTTTGAGTACGAAGCCATTTCCATTCCAGCATGGCAAGGAAACAGGCGAGACCTATCGAGGTGGCGGGAAAGATAATGTGAAATGAAACAGTAAATGCAAACTGTATTCGGGCTAATTCTAAAGCAGTGAGACCGAGATCCATATATCCTCTCCTATAACAGACCAGCAAAAGCAGTCGCTAGGAAAATGTGAAAGAGCAGTTCTTAAATGGTTAAAAAATAAGATTAGAGTCGGTGTGCTCAATTCTCATGCAGAACCATTTTCAGTTCTATTCATCATCTGCTGTTATGGTGTGTAGGAGTAGATACACATTCTTATGATTTTTTTATAACAGACAAAGCAAAAATAAAACATCTGTTATATTTTTTTAGACAGCCTCTGTAGCTATTCAGCGATTGATATCTTCTACAAAATAACACTAAGAACGGTACGGCTTGTTAAATAGTGTACAAAACGTACAGATCAATCAAAAGACAATGGTTTGGCTGAAAGGTGGGTAGGGCGATGTTTGTAACTAAAGAACTTAATGCGATAACCCAGCTTTTTCAGGATGGCGAGGTTTCGCAAGCAGTACAAGAACAGCTACATCTTGACTATGTAAATCTTGAAGCAACCTTGTTACGAGGCAAGGTATTAAGAGACTTTTCTAAAGAGAAAGTCGCTTATATTGTGCAAGCAAAAATAGAGGAAAATGACAATAATCTTGGGTATTTGTTTGCCCCATTTATTATTGCCAATTTAAATCAGCCCGTGATTTATACAACACCGATTTCAACCGCTGTTCTGGCGATCCTGAATCAATATTATCAGGCTGAGAAAAGTGTCAATTTAAAAATTGAAGAAGTGCTCCAAAGCCTAAAACTTTATGTGGATTTGGTTGAACAGCCTAAAAAGGAAGCTAATTTTCTGTTTCGAACTTTAGTCAAAGCCCTTTGTCGAACAGATATTTCCCATCTTTTCTTGATTACACATTTACCTGTAGACCAGCATCAAATTCAAATCTTGCAGGAGTATTTGCAGATAAAAATTGACGTGATTTGCTGTGATACAGCAGAGCGTAGTATTAATGATAAATTAATTAATACTCGAAAATTATTGTTTAAAAACAAAGATGAGTTTCATAAAGTTATTTGTACTTTGTTTTCGAACCTGAATGCGCAACTGGTGGCACAGATTGGCCAGTTTAGCCAAAAACAGGCCGCTCATTTAATTGAGGATATGTTTTATTCAGAACACATTTTTGAAAAGTTGTCGGTCTATGCTGAATATATGCAAACCCGTATTCAAAATGGTGCCAGTTACAGGGCTTTATCCATGATGTAGATAATGCAGCATTGAATTTTAGTATTTAAATAGGAGCAGACGATATGTCTCAAGAGCAAGCAAAATTCCCATACCTTACTGTTGGGATTAGTATTTTACTTGGCTGTTTATTCCTGGTTTTCTTCTTTCTTGCGGTCAGTAATGAACCAGATTATATGCCATCACAGCAAAAGCAGAATACGGCACAGATGCAACAGTCAACGCAGGCTAATAAATAAGTTTGGGTATGGCGCACAATATAAGGTTTATCTTTCTTACTGGCGATTCGAGCATTCACCAGTAAGCTTTTTTGACGCTTATGACTTTTTATTTATTCAGGGCTAGCTATTAAACTCAATAACGTCTTGGCGACTTTCCTGTCCAGCGTTTAAATGCACGTGAGAAGTTTTTGGTATTGGTATAACCAAGATGGTTTGCGATATGTTCAAGTGATAAATTTGGATTTTTGAGTAATTGCGTTGCTTTTTCACACCTTACTTTGTCTACTAATTCTCTAAAACTGGTATTTTCACTTTCTAATTTTCGTTGTAAAGCACGCTCAGAGATTTGTATTTTTTCTAAGATATCTGATAAAGGACTGATTCCCATCGCCTCATCATAAATTAGATCTTGTATTGTACTGATAAAGCTGTTTTGTTTTAAAAGCTTACGTAATTGGTATTTACATTCTTCTCTTGCGAAACGTCCTGCAATTGCATCTGAATGAAGTAGGGGAATATCTAAAATTTCTTTTTTAAATTCTAGGCAGGTAACAGGGCGATTAAATCTTACTTTGCCAGGAATTAAGGGAAGTAATTTATCAAAATAGTCAGGTTTATTAAATTGGACATCAGCAAAGCCTGTTAGGGTATGTCCAGAAATACTTTTCCCCATTTGTGCAAACCCAAGCAATAAAGCAATTTGGATGACTTCATCCAGATAATAAGCTTCAGTTTGTTCAAATGTGATAAGCGCATGATCATCCACAATTTCCAGTTTAATGGTATGTATACTGGATTGGAGTGAAATGAATTCCTGGGCAACATTGAGTGCCTGTTTGACATTTTCAGCCAGCATGGCAGCCATTCCCATTAACCCATGACAGGTAATGGTCATTTGCATGCCTAAATAAAAACCAAACTCTAAAGTTGGAACCTGTGTAAGTTCAAGTGCCCGCTTTAGGATGCCCATGACAATCTTGGCATCTGCACGCCATAAGGGTTGTACCAGCTGCTCTGCGTGGAAACCTGAGTCTTTTAATAATTCATCTGCAGAAATATCCCAACGGGATACAACATCCAAGATCAGGGCGATATAGGTGCCAGGAACAGTTTTTTCTAATTCTTTATTGAATGTCATAAAAATGCGATGTCGGAAAATGATACTAAAATGGCTTGATAAGAACTATTACAACATTTTTTTATATTTAAAAATAGCTTCACCAATCCCCTAAGTAAATAGACCACGTTTTAAAACAGTTTATGTTTTTCTATGGGATTGAATAGATTAAGAATAACACTAGGATTCGTAATGAAAAACGGAATTTTGATTGCAGCCTTAATGACAGTTTTCTCAACGACAACATATGCGAAAGTCGATATTTGTGTATTCGATTTACTGGGTAAGGCTGGTGAGTCGTATAAGATGGTCGAAGAGTGGGCATTGGCCGCAAAGTCCTGGAATGCTGATCTAAACCTGATTCCATATCAGGATGAAGCCAAGGCACAAAATGATTTTGAAGACGGAAAATGCGATGGTGTTTCCATGACATCAATGCGTGCCCGTAAATACAATAAGTTTGCGGGATCAATTGATGCCTTGGGTGCAATCACCAGCAATTCGATTGCGCAAAAAGCCATTACCTATGTACTAGACCCCCGCAATAAGCATCGTATGGTGACAAAGGTAGAGGGGGATGAATTTGAGGTTGCTGTTATCGCTCAAATTGGTTTGGCCTATGTGTTTGTACACGATAAAAATATCAATACCATTGAAAAAGGCAAAGGTAAACGGTTTGCCTATTTACACTATGACCAGGCCCAGAAAATGATTGTGGAACGTCTGGAACTGGTCGGTGTCCCTTCTGAAATTTCAGATTTTGCCAAGAAATTTAATAATAACCAGGTGGACGTGATTGCTGCACCAGCCTATGCCTATAAACCATTGGAAATTGCAAAAGGTCTAGGGGCAAATGGTGCCATGTTTAATTTTCCTGTTATCAATTTAACGGGCGACATCATTATTCGCCCAGACAAATTCCCTGCTAATTTTGGATTGAAGTCACGTGACTGGGCGATTAAGCAACTTCCCAAAAACTTTGCCACCGTTGCGCGTCTGGAAGCAGAAATTCCTGCCAAATATAAGCAGGGGCTTTCTGCTGAAGATAAACGTCGTTATCAACAAATGTTGAGAGATGGGCGAATCGAACTGACTAAATTGGGAGTTTATGACCCAGTGATGATGGGAGTTCTGAAACGTGCCCGTTGTACAGTGGAACGAACAAATTTTGAGTGTTCTTTAAGTGGAGAATAGCCAACCTGTTGTTCAGGCACTTAAATAATTGACTGATCCTACTGTAATTATAAAATGCGGCAAAAAATAAATAACGATGATTTGGATAATCGTTATGAGTAGAAAGGCACATTCAGTGCCCAATGAAGAAAACAAACATAAGGTTTGTGAAAGGAAGAAAATATGAAAAAAGTTGCACTAGCCATCGTAACGACTTTTCTTATGGGAATGTCGATTTCTGCTCAGGCAAAAGTGGATGTCTGTGTTTTTGACATCTTGGGAAAGTCTGGTGAGGCTTATAAAATGATGCAGGACTGGGCATTGGCAGCAAAAGGCTGGGGTGCTGATGTCAATTTAATGGCAATTACAGATGAAGCTGTTGCTGATAATGACTTTAAGGCAGCCAAGTGCGATGCGGTTGCAATGACATCCATGCGTGCACGTCCATATAATAAATATGTGGGTTCTATTGACTCATTAGGTGGTGTTCCAAGTGATGAGATTGCAAAGCGCGCAATCACTTTCGTTTCAGATGCACGTAACGCCGCCAAAATGACCACCAATCTTGGTGGTAACAAATATGAAGTAGCGGGCATTTCACCACTAGGCTCAGCTTATATTTTCGTTCGTGATAAAAGCATCAACTCAATTGAAAAAGCAGCAGGTAAAAAGTTTGCTGTCTTGGGCTATGACGATGCACAGAAACTGATTGTACAACGTGTTGGTGCTCAAGCGGTACTTTCTGACATTTCAAACTTTGCCGCCAAGTTTAATAATGGTCAGGTTGATATGATTGGTGCGCCAGCCTATGCCTACAAACCATTAGAGTTAAGTAAGGGGCTGGGTACAAACGGTGTGATGTATAATTTCCCTGTGCTGCAAGTGACAGCAAACCTTGTATTACGCCCTGAGAAATTTCCAGCAGGCTTTGGTCAAAAATCTCGTGAATGGTTTGTAAAACAGCTTCCAAAAACATTCGCAACCATTAAGCGTCTGGAATCTGAAATCCCTGCAAAATATAAAATGGACTTAACGCCTGAAGATAAACTGAAATACCAAAAAATGATGCGTGATGGTCGTATTGAACTAACACAACGTGGGATCTACGATGCGGGCATGATGTCTGTTTTGAAGAAAGCACGTTGTTCAGTGGATAAGGCGAACTTTGAATGTTCTTTGGCAGGTGAATAGTCCAGGACATATCATTCAAAAATCAAAAAGCCTAGATCATCTAGGCTTTTTGATTTCCACTATTTTATTTTAATGGCTAAGATTTTCTAAAAAACGCTGGATAATTTTTTGTGCCTGATTTTCCAATTGGGCTGCATAAAGCAGATTATCCTGTCTTAACTGGGGAATAGACAAATTGGCATGACGTATTTCGCAGGTATGACCAATCAACCATTTTTCAAAACTGTGTTGACTGACTTCCAGATGAAACTGCAAGGCTAAAATCTGCTTTCCAACAGCAAAGGCTTGATGAGGATAAACATCTGAACTTGCTAATAAGGTCGCATGATCTGGTAAGTCGAATGTGTCGCCATGCCAGTGCAATACATGGGTATCTTCAAGCGCTGCCAGAATATTTTCAGCAACAGGCTGAATGTCCAGTTTGCCCCAGCCAATCTCTTTTTGGTGTCCAGCATAGACTTTGGCTCCCAGTGCATGTGCAATTAACTGCGCCCCCAGACAAATACCAATCGTGGGTTTATTGGCTGCCAAACGCTGTTTAAGCAACTCAATCTCATCAATCAGGAAAGGGTAGTCCTCAGTTTCATAAACACCAATCGGACCACCGAGGATGATGGTTAAACCCTCATAATTGAGGGCTGGGCTAAGATCGTCAACACCCGCCTCGAAATAACGGACGCGGAAACCAAGTTGATAAAAAGCATCTTCCAGAGAACCTAAATCCTCAAAGGCAAGATGTTGAATTGCATAAACTGTTTTAGGTAATGAAGCTGCTATTGTATTCATGGTTTATAAGGTCACTATATTGGAAGTGAGTTAAGGCATCTTTTGCTCAAGCCAGGCAAATAAGTCTTGGTAGACTTTTTCCCGTACTGGTGGGGCTGAAAGTACCAGATCATGCAAGCCGTTGTGTACTGATAAGGTTTGTATATCACCTTTCATTTTTTTGGCATTATTGGTCATGTCCTTAACATCAAGAATGACATCACTTTGCTGGGCATCAATTCCCCATTTTTTAGGGTATTTGGATTGATGTGAATGCATGATCAGGGTTGGAATATTCAGTGTAATCCCTTTATGGATCTCTTTTTGCGCTTCATGGATGGCATGAACAAAGCACAGTTGTACAAATGGCATGGATTCAGGTTTCCATTCCAGATTAAACTCCCATTCACCATGAAATTTTTTATGCAAACTTGGTACATACCACGGGTTTAGGCCACTTGGAAACTTGGCATTTGGGAAACGCTTGCCAAATTCGCTCAGCAGTGGAATCCCCACTTTTTTCTCAATGATACTCTTAAAGAAATCATAAAATGGACTATTTGCCCATAACGCCTTAACCAGACGATGGTCAGGATAATGTGCTGCATATAGGGTTGTGATCAACCCACCTGTTGAATGTCCAGCAAGCAAAACCTGATTATGGTTTTCCTGACCGATAATCTCCAGTGACTTGCTGATTTCAGCATCATATTCACGTAAATCCCGCACGTAATACAGGGTTTGATGGGGGAGTTTGGAACGCCCATATTTTCTAAGGTCAAGTGCGTAGAAGTCATAGCCATGCTGGTTGAACTGTTCAGCCATTTCTTTTTGAAAGAAATAATCCGTGAAGCCATGAACGTACAACACAGCCTTTTTGGTTGCTTGAGCAGCTTTTTTTCGAACCAATGTCGCAACAACTTTCCCATCATAATCATCAGCAAAGTTCAGGGTCAGTTGCTGATAACCATCCCCTAGGATATCTGGTTGATAAGTATAAAAATTTGAAGTATTCATTTTTGATATAAAGTCTAAATTCATTCATCAATACATTAAATGAAAACATCTGGATGTCAATGGCAATCTGAGATATGAGTGGTTTTCCAGATCGGTTTAGGTTTTTATTTTTGAGAAAAAATCGGTAAGCTATGGGCTGCTACTTTTACCTGATGAAATTATGAAACAAGAGACTGCACTGAAACTATTGAAAGCTGGAGAAAATGTTTTTTTAACGGGTTCAGCAGGTGCAGGAAAAACCTATACGCTTAATCAATACATCAATTATCTAAAGGCACGCAAGGTGCCTGTTGCCATTACTGCATCTACAGGGATTGCCGCAACGCACATGAATGGCATGACCATTCATACCTGGGCGGGTATTGGGATTAAAGACAGTTTGAGTGATGATGATCTCAAGCGTATGAAAGAGCGTAAATATTTAAAAGAGCATCTGGAAAATGCGCAGGTTCTCATCATTGATGAAATCTCAATGCTGCATGCCAAGCAGCTGAATCTGGTCAATCAGGTATTAAAATACTTTAAAGAAAGTGATGAGGCGTTTGGCGGTATTCAGGTCATTGTCGCTGGCGATTTTTTCCAGTTGCCACCAGTCGGGCGTAATGGTGAAGCCAATCGGGATAAATTCTGCTTTATGTCTGAGGCCTGGGTGGAGGCGAAATTTCGGGTGTGTTATCTCACCGAACAACACCGTCAGGATGATGAAATCCTCAACCAGATTTTAAATGCGATTCGGGCGCAAAGTATTCAAACCGACCATATCCGAGCGCTACAGCAATCACGCCAGCAGGATATTGGTGAAACCTTTACCCGTTTATATACCCATAATATGGATGTCGATAATATCAATTATCAACATTTGAATGAGATTGACAATGAAAGCCATCAGTTTAATGCGGTGCTGGATGGTAATGAAAAGCTGATCGAAACATTGAAATCGTCTGTACGTGCGCCTGAAGAACTGACCCTAAAAAAGCATGCCAAAGTAATGTTTGTGAAAAACAACTTTGATTTGGGCTATATCAATGGCAGCTTGGGAGAAGTGATTGGTTTTGAGGAAGATGATCAGAATGGTATTTTGCCTAAAGTAAAATTGACCGATGGTACAACTTTATTGGTTGAGCCAGAAACATGGTCGATTGAAAACGAGGCAGGCAAGGTGATTGCCAGTTTTCAGCAGATTCCCTTACGTTTGGCCTGGGCAATCACCATCCATAAAAGTCAGGGCATGACACTGGAAGCCGCAGAAATCAACCTGACCCATACCTTTGAAAAAGGTCAGGGCTATGTGGCTTTATCGCGGTTAAAGTCCCTGAATGGCTTAAAACTACTGGGTTTTAATGATCAGGCCTTGGAGCTGGATAGTCTGGCCATTAAGGCGGATCGCCGTTTTCAGGAACTCTCTGCTGAAGCCGAAGTCAATTTTGAAAATGTTGATTTAACCCCACAGCAAAATGCCTTTATCCGTCATTGTGGTGGTACGTTAAATCCGACTGAAATTAGCCGTAATGAGAAAAAACTTAGCAAGGGTGGAAAGCAAAGTTATGCCACCGCAACTCTGGATGAAACCAAGGCGCTGTTTGAAGAGGGTTATGATATTGAAGATATTGCCAGTGAAAGAGGACTGACCCCTGCAACCATCATCAATCATTTGGCACGTTTGCACAAAGAACAGAATCTGGATATTTCAGTCGCCCATCCTGGCGATGAAGTAGTGGAAGAGGTGCGCAAAATCTATAAGAAATTGCAAAAGCGCCAAAATCCTGAACATTTCACTGAAGATGGCTCAATCAAGCTGCGTCCAATTGTAGAGGCAACCAGTCCACGTATGGCTTATGATCAAGTGCGTTTAGCCTTATTGTTTATTGAATAGAGGCAGGAAAATGCTACATCTGATCTGTATAGAAATACTGGATGTGCCAAAAGAATATTATTTTAAGGCAGAAATTTAGGTGAGGAGTTAAAAGCGCAATCCTGATCAAGTTTGAAAAATCTGAATCTGGCAAATTAGCCTCTATCAAATGAACGCTTATAAGTTAAATGTATGACGCTATATGACCAGAAATTGCAAAGGGTATGTGAATATATCCAGCAGCATTTGGACGATGAACTTGATGTGGAAACTTTAAGTCGGGTTGCCGCATTGTCCAAGTTTCATTTTCACCGCATTTTTCTGGCAAATACGGGTGTGAATGTGATGAGGTTTATTCAGATGTCACGTCTTAAACGGGCATCCTACCAACTCGCCTTCTCAACTGATACCAAGATTATTGATATTGCCCTGGAGGCAGGTTTTGATAGTCCTGAAGCATTTAGCCGAGCATTCAAACGTTCATTTGATCAAACTCCAAGTGCGTTTAGGGAACAGCCAGCCTGGCAATCCTGGCACCAAAGGTTTGTTTTTTCCCTACCTCAGAGAGAACTCAATATGAACGTGAACATTGTTGAAAGACCAGAAGAGCAAATCGCATTTATCTCACACTTAGGCGCGCCAGAACGTGTTTTTGAAACCGCTGCCCAATTTATTGCGTGGCGTAAGGAAACACGCTTATCTCCAATCTTGAAAAGTAAAACCTACGGTATTCCATTCTCGGACCCTGAACAAACGCCAAGCGCAGAATTCCGTTTTGATATCGCAGGTACAATCAATACAGATGTGCCTGAAAATCAATACGGGGTTAAGTCAGGTATCATCCCTAAAGGAAAATATGCGGTGATACGCCATCTAGGCAGTCATGACAATATAAAAGACAGTGTCTATTATTTATATCGTGACTGGTTACCGCAATCGGAACTGGAAGCTGGCGATTTTCCCGTATTTTTCCATTATCACAACTTTATCCATGATGTGGATGAATGTGACCTGATCACGGATATTTACCTGCTGTTGAAATAAGCTTAAGGCGCTGTTTGTATGGCAGGGCTTTATTCCAGTATTTCAATATCCACATATTGCTGAATCAGGTTTTCATCAAGCATGTGCACATAATCCATAAACATGACATTAAAGCTGCCAACGGTTTGTGCCTGATCATAGGCAAGTTTTCCCGCAATTGCAAAATGGGTATGTGAGGCAAGTGCGGCAATGAGTGGGCAACTGACCGCACTATATGCCGCCGTTAATGCTCCCAGGGCACAGCCTGTTGCGGTGATTTTAGGCTGCAAATCACTCCCGCCATTCACTTTAATCACGGCATCAAGCTGTCTGGAAATGAGGTAGTCCGATTCACCTGAGATTGCAATACATTCAGCATGCTGTAATAGGCTTTTTGCCTGAGCATAGACATCCTGACTATCGAGGGTGCTGTCAACACCTTTTGATTGTACCTGGCTGCCTGCAAGTGTGCTGATTTCAGAGGCATTGCCCCGAATAATGGTCGGTTTAAAGTGCAGAAGCTGGTCAACCGTTTCACTCCGCCATTTTAAAACCGCACCATAACCCACTGGATCAAGCACCCACGGCACTTGATGTTGTTGCGCTGTTTGTGCCGAAATCAGCATGGCCTGCGTTTGTTCAGTCGTCGGTGTTCCGACATTGATACTTAGGGCTGAACTGATTTGCGTAAAACTTTCCGCCTCAAATGGGTTGTCAATCATGGCAGGGGACGCGCCAGCCGCCAGCAGGATATTGGCCACATAATTATTGGCAACACTATTGGTCATGCACTGAACCAAAGGCGTTTGTCGCTGTAGTTCATGCCACGCCTGAATAATCTGTTCGATCAGTTGTTGTTTTGATGACATCGCAAATCCTTAAAAGCTTTAACGTGTGAAATAGTGGTCTTGATGCTTGCAATGGCGGCAGATCAGCGAGACATAATCCTTGGCATCATAATCCACCACCAGATCATTTGAACCACAATACATACAACGTTTTACAGAATAAAAACTGAGGCGTGGTTCGATTTTACGCCATGATTTCCACACAGGTTGTATGAAAATACGCTCATCATAACCAAGAAACTTAAACAGCAGAATCTCACTCATTTTACTAAATGGAATATTATGTGGTCTTGGTAAGGTGGAGGTTTCCCAGCGTTCAGTCAAGGCACGTTCCCGATACTGTTCCAGCGTCTTTTTGAGCAGGTTGGTGTTGATAAACTTGTCATTTCGGGGCTGTAATGCCTTTTGTTTGTACAGATATTCCAGTGCAGTCTGGATTAAATAGTAAATCTGTCCTACCGCAAGGTTTTCCATCAAGCGATAACAGAAGCCCTGAAAATGTCGATTCCCTGCAATCTGGATGCCCCAGGTACGGCAGTAAAACTGCATAAACTGAACAATTTCCTGATATAGAACAAGGTAAAGACTATCTTTCACTTCATCCGTGGTCTGGAATGGAATACCCAAACTCAGGTTTTCATAAAACCAGTGACGCAGTTGCTGTGTGATGCTAAAAAGACTTGGGTCAGCATAACCATCAAGACGAACATTCAAGTAATAATGCTCAGTCTCAATGCCTGAATCCTGTGGTTTTAAAATGCCTGCTTTCAGCAGTTCCTGAACAAGATGGTTCTGAAATAGATAATTCGGCGTAATTTCGTGATATTTGCAATTTTTCCAATGAATGAGTTCATCATGCTGGACATCTTCACGCGCATACTGATCCAGTAGGCTGAGCAGGAATAACTTGTTGAGAAAACTCAGCTGATCAAGGCTGTAAATGACCTCATCCTTTACCTTGTTTTTACGCTGTTCCTGCAATCGCGTTTGTTGGGTCTGTTTCTTGCGCTGTGCTGTACAGGAGGCACAATGACAATTTAGGTTGCTGTCCTGTTTAAAAACGCGATGCTGGCAGTGGCTACATTCATGAAATTGCAGTTCATGTGTGTATTGTTCTGCCTCAATCCAGTACATGGAAGCATGGCACAGTGGACAATGGCTACTTTCATCTAACTGTTTTTGTAGAATCTGTAACTCCATTGATGCCTAACCCATATTTATAAAAAAAAGATTATACATGCTGGACCAAGACAATGATGCAAAGTTTGTATTGTTAAAAAGTAGTTCCAAAATGAGACCTGATAGACTGAAGTGTAGCTAAAAGTTAACTTTATAACGTTGATATTTTTTTAAATATGGTAAATTCCCGCGCCGATTAGAGTAATCACTCAATGCTATTTTAAAAGAGCAGAAAGGGGAAAAGATGAGTCACCAATTATTGAAGAAATGTGTTTTGGGGTTAATAGGTTGTTTTATTAGCATTGTTTCTTATGCCGCTTCGATTGAGGGATATTGGCGCAGTATTGATGATCGAACGGGTGAGCAACTGACAATTATTGAAATTAGAAAGGCTTCTGACAATACCTATCGTGGCAAGATTGTTCATATTTTTCCAAGTGCCCAGGGCGTTGTGGTGACACACTGTATGAATTGTCCAGCACCTTATACCAATAAGCCACGTATGGGACTTGAAGTATTGACTGGGTTGGTGGAAGACCCGAAACGTCCCAACAACTATATAGAGGGACATATCCTTGAAAGCAAAACAGGTAAAACTTACAAGGGTAAAGCACGCCTAAGCCCAGATGGCAAGCGTCTCTTTATGCGTGGCTATGTTGGGATTTCAGCTTTAGGCCGTACAGTGGTTTGGATTAGAACAGACAGCGCGACACCTTGATTATTTATTTTAAAATATGGGATTTGGTATAAATTTCATTTCATTTTTAGACAGCTAAACATCCCTTAGTTGGTTGATTGTCTATAGATATTGGAATAAATATATACGGTAGATCTATTCTGTATTATGGAGTTTCATATGCAAAAAAACTATTCATGAATGGAATCGTGGGAATTTCTTTATCTCTGCTATCAACTACTATCTTTTCAGCTTCAATAGAGGGTTACTGGAAGAGTATTGATGATCGTACGAGTGAGCAACTTGCAATTATAGAAATTAAAAAAGCTGCGGATGGAACCTTTCGGGGCAAAACAGTTTATGTATATCCAAATGTTAGAGGGGGTTCAGGCAATGAATTGTGCGTAAAATGTCCACCTCCTTATACCAATAAACCCCGTTTAGGCTTGGAGATTATGACAGGCATTACGCAGGATTCTAAAGATCCTAGTAATTATATAAATGGGAAGTTGCTTGATCCAGGTACTGGCAAAATTTATAAAGGGAAAGCACATCTGAGTGCAGATGGGAAACGTTTAAAATTAAGAGGTTATATCGGAGTTTCTTTACTTGGCCGTTCAGTGGTTTGGATTAGAACTGATAGTGCGTCACCTTAATCGTTTATTTTTAAATATGTGATTTAGTTAAAATTTATGCTCGTTTTAGACAGTCAAATATCCATTGATCGTGTTGACTGTCTATACACATTAGAATAAATATATATAAGACAGAACTATTTTGCATTATGGAGCGTTTTATGCAAAAAAACTCACTCATGAATGGAATCATGGGAATTTCTTTGGCGGTGCTCTCAACAGGTGGTTTTGCTGCAACACCCGAAGGGTATTGGAAAAGCATTGATGACCGTACAGGCGAGCAGCTTTCAATTGTCGAAGTTAAAAAGAAACCTGATGGTACTTATACAGGAACCATTGTCTATCGTTATCCCATCCTAAATGGGGGAGCCACACTGACCAACTGTGTCAAGTGCCCTGAACCTTTTAAAAATAAACCCATCCTAGGTCTCCAGATCGCCTGGGGATTAAAAGAAGATCCAAAAAATCCAGACCATTATATTGATGGTCGTGTTCTAGAACCTAAAACAGGCAATATCTATAAAGGTAAGGCACAACTCAGTGCTGATGGCAAACGTATGCGTATGCGTGGCTACATGGGGATTTCCGCCTTGGGACGTACCCAGGTCTGGATTAGAACGGACAGCCCAAATCCTTAAAAATATGGTTAAAGTTTAATGGAATAAATTTAAAAGCATACTGTGCATTTGCTATTTAAAGTTTTGGGAAAATAGGTGAATAATGAGATCAACTATTTTAAGTCAACTGGAGCGTCAAAGTTTCATGGGCTGAAAATGTGATAAGTTATATAAAATCGGTTCTATAAAGATAAATGTGTTTCTTTTTAAATGACGGGGTTACTATGCTAAATCGTGTGCTCATAAAAGGCATCGTGGGATTCTCTATTGCTTGCGCAAGCCTAACAACTTTTGCAGCCTCTATCGAAGGTTACTGGAAAAGTATTGAAGAACGTACAGGTGAACAACTGTCAATTGTTGAAATCCGTAAAGGAAATGATGGTCGTTATCATGGAAAAATTGTTTATCGCTATCCAAACTCACATGGCATTGCACTTACAAACTGTACCAAATGTCCAGCGCCTAATACAAATAAACCTATTCTGGGTTTGGAGATTTTGTCTGGATTCAGGGAAGATCCAGATAAGGCAGATGCTTATATTGATGGTCGAGTGTTGGAACCTACATCTGGGCGAATTTATAAAGGTAAGGCTGTGGTGAGTGGTGAGGGTAAACGCCTGCGCATGCGTGGTTATATGGGAGTGTCTGCACTGGGCCGCACCGTGGTCTGGATTCGTACAGATAGTGCAAACCCTTAAACATGAGTCTAAATATTAAGTTGTATTTAAGCTGATTTAACTATAAAAAACCTGCTGGTATAGGGTAAGATAGACTGGATTTAATAAATAATATTTTAAATCAAGTCTAATAAGTATGAAGTGTTATTTTAAGTTTTAATGGAGATAATATGTTAAATCGTGTACTCATGAAAGGAATCGTGGGTTTGGCTATTGCTTTTGCAAGCGTGACTGGTTTTGCTGCATCAATTGAAGGTTTCTGGAAAAGTATTGATGACCGAACTGGTGAGCAACTATCAATTGTAGAAATCAAGAAAGGTGCTGATGGTCGTTACCACGGTAAAATTGCTTATCGTTATCCTGTTCCTGGTGGAGCTGCGTTAACCCATTGTACAAAGTGTCCTCCGCCATATACCAATCAGCCAATTCTGGGTTTGGAAATTTTGTCTGGATTTAGGGAAGATCCCGATAAGCCAAATGCTTATGTTGACGGAAAGGTGTTAGAGGCAAAAAGCGGCAAAATCTATAAAGGCAAGGCGAACTTAAGTGCTGACGGTAAACGTTTACGTATGCGTGGATATGTAGGTATTTCCGCATTGGGCCGTACTCAGGTTTGGATTCGTACAGACAGTGCAAACCCTTAATTTTATTTAAAAACAAAACCTCGAATCCAAATGGGTTCGAGGTTTTTTATTGGGTAAACTAAACAGGGCACGGTAGATTTTCGTCCTCCTGACCGATTTTTTTCGCGGCAATCAGTGCCTGCACTTTTTTGCTTGGTACTTTTTCTTTTCCAAGCGCATCATAGGTATTCACGATATTGGTAACTTCCAGGGCGCTAAGATCAATACCCTCCGCTGATAAGAATACTGAAATCACATGATGATCAATGCCCGCAGCAGCAAGATCATGGATTGCCTTAATATTTTCTAGACGATACAGATGTGCTTTTAATTCCATAACAGTAACCCTCGCTTGTTATTTTATATACCTACATTGGCATATATCATTAAGCAATAACCGTGCACAAAATGTAAAAGTCTGGAAAAAAATGTAAGTTGAGCGATGAAATGCAATTGCTTCTGTAGTTTTTATTTAAGAATAGAAAACTATGTTGTAATTCTGTCTAAATGATCAGCATATTGACTCAATTTGATTTGAAAATGACGGAGTTCAGCCCAATAAAATTGTTAAAACTCATACTGGGTCTTAAAGACAGGTTGTATCAGTTGGCGTATGATCAAGTCATTACGAGTCTTGCCAACAAGACCATCTAAAAGACATGACTAAAGATAAGGAATACTGATGAATATTGCGGCACAACCTCCTGTACAGGCAGATCAAACCATTTATTTAAAAGACTATCAAAAGCCCGCTTTTCTGGTTGAGTCGATTCATTTGGACATTCAGGTCTATGATGATCACACCATTGTTGATTCAACACTGGTTATGAAACGTCAGGCAGCGGGTGAGCTGGTATTGTTGGGTCGTGATCTGGAGCTACAATCCATTCAAATGAATGGACAGTTGTTGAATGTTGATCAATATCAACTGGACAGTGAACAATTGGTGATCACCGATGCACCAGATCAGGTCATTGTGCAAACCAAAGTGATTATTCATCCTGAATCAAATACCCAGCTTGAGGGTTTGTATAAGGCAGGTGACTTATTTGTCACCCAGAATGAGCCTGAGGGCTTCCGTAAAATTACATTCTATCCAGACCGTCCAGATGTGTTGGCGGAATTTACCACCCGTGTCGAGGCTGATAAAAAATATCCAGTCTTGTTAGCCAATGGGAACTTGCTGGAAACAGGTGAAGTAGGAGAGGACCGCCATTTTGCCATCTGGCAAGACCCGACCAAAAAGCCAAGCTATTTATTTGCCTGTGTGATTGGTGATTTAGCGGTACTGAAAGATCGCTATACTACGTCTGAGGGGCGTGATGTTGCTCTGGAAATTTATGCGATTGAAAAAGATATTCCAAAATGCCATATCGCGATGGAAGCACTAAAACATTCAATGCGCTGGGATGAGGAACACTATGGTCGCCCTTATGACCTCGACAACTATATGATTGTGGCGGTGAGCCAGTTCAATATGGGCGCAATGGAGAATAAAGGTTTAAATATCTTCAATACCTCATGTGTGCTTGCCGATGAGGAATACACTACTGATGCAGCCATTATGCGGGTGCAGTCGGTGATTGCGCATGAATATTTCCATAACTGGACAGGCAACCGTATTACTTGTCGGGATTGGTTTCAGCTCTGTTTAAAAGAGGGTTTAACCGTTTTTCGTGATCAGTCATTTTCGGAAGATTTACAGTCGGCAGCAGTCCAGCGTATTGATGATGTGGCGGTGTTGAAGTCGCATCAATTTCCTGAAGATGCTGGCCCATTGTCGCATCCACCACGCCCAGACCATTTTGTGGAAATTAATAATTTCTATACCGCAACGGTTTATGAGAAAGGGGCGGAAATTAACCGCATGATGGCGACTTTACTGGGTAAGGAAAAATACCGTAAAGGAACGGATGAATATTTCCGTCGTCATGATGGTCAGGCGGTGACGGTGGAAGACTGGGTTGCTGCATTAAGCGCAGGTTCAGGTGTTGATTTATCTAATTTCCTGATCTGGTATAACCAGCCTGGTACACCAAAGCTGGAAGCCAAAGGTGAATATGATGCGGCTGCACAGACCTATCGTCTTAGCTTCAAACAAAGCCTAAAAGCACATCCTAAATATCCAAATTTAAAAGCCGTTCCAATTCCTGTGGCTCTAGCATTATTCAATGCCAATACTGGCGAGCAATACACCTTGCACAGCCCTGATCTGTTTGTGGATGATGTTAAAGATGGGGTGTATTTATTTGATCAGGATGAGGAGAGTATTGAATTTACAGGTGTGACTACACAACCTGTTGCATCGTTATTGCGTAATTTCTCTGCGCCCGTCAATCTTGTGTTTGACTATTCAGATGAAGATCTTGCTTTCCTGATTCAGCATGAAACCAACGGTTTTAACCAGTGGCAAGCCACACAAACCTTGCTGGAACGCATCTTACTGCAAGACCATAAGGTCGATGCCTATATTCAGGCGATTAAAGATACCTTGCCTGAATTGGTCAATAAAGATCCTTTGCTTGCCTCACGCCTGTTTGATGTACCAAGCGAAAACTACTTGGGTAGCCGTATTGATCAGGATTATGAACCTGAGCTTATTCGTGAGAAACGTGAAGCAGTGCTGGATCGGTTGGCTCGTGAGTTGGGTTCATTCTGGAAAGACACCTATCTATCTTTAGATCCAGAGATGCAAAAAGAGTTCTCTTTGGCGATGGGTGTGCGGGCGCTTAAAAATATCATGCTAAATATGCTGGCACGTCAGGGTGATGAATCGGTATTTGATTTGGCTTATGCGCAGTATCAAAACACGGGCAATATGTCTGAGCGTTTGGGAGCATTGCGTGTGCTGGTCTGGAATGATGCACCACAGGCTCAAGATGCTTTGGATGACTTTTATAATCGTTTTAAAGATGAAGCCTTGTCGCTGGATCAATGGTTTAGCATTCAATCCTCCAATCCAAATGCTACTGAGGAAACCATAAAATATCTGACCCAGCATGTAGATTATGATTTGGGCACGCCAAACCGTATTCGTTCAGTCAGTGGCGGTTTGTCAAATAACCCAGTCAATACATGGGGTTTTGGCGTGGGGCATTTTATTGAGCTGGCAGGCTATCTGGATGAGAAAAACCCGATTTTAGGTTCACGTTTATTGCAAGTGCTGTCACGTTGGTACACTTTGGCTGAACCACAACGCAGTCAGGTACAGCAGGCATTGAAAGCGTTGCAACCGAAAGTGAAATCTAAGAATGTATCTGAAACTTTGAGCAGTATGCTAAACATTGAATAACACATTGTTTTCGTCAGAAAGGATGCTGTCACAGCATCCTTTTTTATATGTTCTGGATTATCATTAGTTCACAGAAAGGATACTCATATTGTGGTGATACATGGCTTTGCGTCGCAAAACACCAGCGGATCGGTTGTTTTATGCCATTTTAGGATTGTCGTTGGCCCTTATTGCGGTTATCTATTGTGCGGTAAATCAGCCCAGTAGTCATTTACGCTTTGAAGTCAAAGAACGCCAGAAAATTTCGGTATTTGACGGGCAGCGATTGATATTACAGGATGTAAATTCAGTTGCGATTTCATCAGCAGGTGGGCAGAACCGAATACTGCTAAACGCAAATGACTTTACTGAAGACCCCCATTTTGTTGCAACCTATCCTGAGATGCAGCAATTTTTTATCAAACAGAGCCAAGTTCATCAACTGATAAGCCAGCATCAGCAAATATTTTTGCAGTCAGGCGATCATTCAAGCTCAACGCCATATCCTGTCAATATTCAGCCTAAACGAACGCTTCGGGGTTTACCTTTTGAGTTCTGGTTTCAGCTTGCTGTCAGTTCGGTTGGATTTTTACTGGGCTGCTGGATTTGGGCATTGCGTCCCAATGAAATCGCCCCCCGTGTTTTTGCCTTACTCAATGCGGCCTATCCCGTATTTGCCTTTTCTGCAGCCATCTATAGCACCCGTGATCTGGCTTTAAATGCCGAATTATTTCGGGTACTTGTCGCAATCAATACGGGTGGCGCATTGCTATATGGCTGTGCATTAATCAGTCTATTCCTGGTGTACCCAAAGCAGTTGATTAGAACCCAATGGTTGTGGGCAATACCGATATTTTTCTCTGGTTGGTGGTTGCTCGATACCTTATTTCTTTTGCCTGAACCAAGCATGGGGGGCGATTTACCCGTTACCCTGCAAATGCTGAGCGCAATTTTATGTATGGTTTGGCAATGGCGGGCAAACAGACATGATCCACGGGCAAAAGTGGCATTGCGCTGGTTTGCTTTATGGATTCTGGTCAGTAGCGGCGCATTTGTATTTTTGGTTCAGAGTACCCAGCTACTTGATATTCAGCTGAATATGTCACAAGGCTATTCGTTCGGTTTCTTCCTGTTTGTGACGATTGGTATTGCGATTGGCTTAAAACGCTATCAGTTATTTAGTCTGGACCGTTGGGCGTTCGGAATTCTGTACTGGCTGGCAGGAGCGATTTTACTGGTGTTGCTGGATGCCTTTCTGGTGATGATGTTAAGCCCACTTATGTCACTCAGTCTGGCCATCCTGATTTGTGGTCTGGTCTGGCTGCCTGTCCGTGGCTGGCTACAGGCGCACCTGTTACAACGCAAAAAGTTATCCGACAGTGAACTGTTTGAACGAATCTTGCAGGTCAGTTTTGCGGTGAATGAGCAGGAACGCCAGTTACAGTGGAAAGCCTTGTTGAATGACCTGTTTCAGCCATTAAACCTTGAAATAAGTGAACAGGCGAATCACAGCCAGATTGAAGACAATGGACTGGTGCTGTATATCCCACAGGTTGCGGGACTGGCAGCAATGCGTCTCAGCTATCCGCAGCAAGGCCGCCGTTTGTTTAGTGAATATGACCAACAGTTGATTCAGAATTTATTGCCATTTTTAGCTCAGGCAGTAGAGAGTCGGGTTGCCTATGACAATGGTGTGCGTGAGGAAAGACACCGTATCGCCCGTGATTTACATGATGACCTAGGGGCAAAATTATTATCGGGTCTCTACCAGAAAGATGTGGATCAAACCAAACAGGCCATTCGTCAGGCGATTGCTGAAATGCGTACCATCGTCAATGGTCTGTTGGGTACAGGGGTTGAGTTAAATGTGATCTTACAGGAGTTTGAGCATGAGGTTGCGACCCGCCTGCAAAGTTGTGGGATAGAACTCAACTGGCAACAAAAGCTTGGAGATGTACCCATCACCTTGAGTTATGCACAATACAGGCATTATATTTCTATGCTTCGCGAAATCATCAGTAATATAATGAAGTATGCCAATGCCCAGAGTGTAATCATTGACATTAGCCTGGTTGATTCACAACTGGTTTCAGTCATTTGTGATGATGGCACTGGTTTTGATGGTGAAACTAATCAGTCTGGGGGGAATGGGCTTAAAAACCTGAGGGAACGTGCAACTGAACTTTCGGCAACGCTGCATTTCCACAGCCTGCCAGAGGCAAAAGGTTTAAGGGTAGAGTTGACCTTTTCATTATGAATCAATAGATATAAATGGATTTTGTACACAACGGACGTGGATGAGATTACATTGCTTCATATAGTTCAGCATAATCAAAATAAAGCATTTTAGGGGTGTCTAAGGTGTGGTATCACTTGTTGAAATCAGTCAGGTCAATGAATTCAAGCTAAAATTAATACATTGTTTTAAACAATATAAATACTTGCCATGTGTGTGCATGGGACAGGTGGGGCATATGGCAAGATGATAAAAACACCTTTTGTTGCGATGTGGGGCATTCTACTCACTGGAATAATGCTGACACTGCTTGCAGTGATGACTGCACTCTATCAACCCTGGTTTGGTTTGACACTGGCACTGGATAAACAACATATAGTGGTGGATACCATCAACATGCCGCTTAGAGGTGTTCAACAGGGACAGATCGTCCAGTCAATTGCCAGTGCGGATGGCCGAAACAGAATAGAACTGGTTGAGCAGGATGTCATGGAGGATCCTGATCAACTGGAAACCTATCCGCAAAGCAAGCAGTTTTTTTCTCGTCAGGATTATTTGGCAGGTGTGCTGCGCCAACGACAAATCAGTATGCAGTTTGCCAATGGAAATAGTATCGTGCTGGATGTAAAACCCAGACGACCTGTGAATAGTTTGCCTATGGTGTTCTGGGTACAAATTTTGGTGGGGCTGAGCAGTTTTTTAATTGGGGGCTGGGTATGGGGCATGAGCCGCAAACGCTATACCACCTTGATCCTGTTTATTGCTGGTTGCTGCATTATGGCAGCGGCATTCTCGGCTGCCATTTATAGTACTCGGATACTTGCCTTGCCAGCACCCTTATTTGAGCTGCTGTCCAACCTTAACCATACAGGTGCTGCATTGTTTGGCATTGTATTGGTATTACTGTTTTCTAATTATCCTACCGCCCGTTTGCTTCCACCCAGATTACAACTGCTGTTTGTTGTCGGTACATTCTGTTGGTGGCTGTGCGATATGTTCAAGGTATTCTTTTCTGGCCCTCCGATTGGTGCCTTTGTTCCACTGTTGATTGCGCTAAGCATTATTTTATTGCTGAGCTGGTGGCAATATCGTAAGACAAAATATGATCCCGTTGCACAGGCTGCTTTACGCTGGTTTGGCTTGTCTCTTATGCTGGGTGCAGGTATCCCTGTTCTGCTGGTGAGTATGCCAAACCTTTTGGATATAGATGCCGCCATGTCGCAGGGTTATGCTTTCCTGTTTTTCCTGCTGATTTATGTGGGAGTGGTACAGGGGGTGGCACGTTATAGGTTATTTGAGCTGGAAAGCTGGATATTTCGTATCTTGTTTTATCTGTTGGGGGCTTTTTTACTGGTGCTACTGGATGCGCTTTTGGTCATGGTGCTCAGTCCACTTATGTCACTCAGTCTGGCCATCCTGATTTGTGGTCTGGTCTGGCTGCCTGTCCGTGGCTGGCTACAGGCGCGCCTGTTACAACGTAAAAAATTATCTGACAGCGAACTGTTTGAGCGAATCTTGCAGGTCAGCTTTGCGGTGAATGAACAGGAAAGACAGCTACAGTGGAAAGCCTTATTAAACGACCTGTTTCAGCCATTAAACCTTGAGATAGGCGAACAAGAAACTCACAGCCAAATTGAAGACAATGGACTGGTGCTGTATATCCCACAGGTGGCAGGGCTGGCAGCAATGCGTCTCAGCTATCCGCAGCAAGGTCGCCGTTTGTTTAGTGAATATGACCAGCAACTGATTCAGAATCTATTGCCGTTTTTAGCTCAGGCTGTGGAAAGCCGTGTTGCCTATGACAATGGTGTGCGTGAGGAAAGACATCGTATCGCCCGTGATCTACATGATGATCTGGGGGCAAAATTATTATCAGGCCTCTACCAGAAAGATGTGGATCAAGCCAAGCAGGCCATTCGTCAGGCGATTGCCGAAATGCGTACCATCGTCAATGGTCTGTTGGGTACGGGTGTTGAGTTAAATGTGATTTTGCAGGAGTTTGAGCAGGAGGTTGCGACTCGCCTGCAAAGTTGTGGGATAGAACTGAACTGGCAACAAAAGCTTGGAAATGCGCACATTACCTTGAGTTATGCACAATACAGGCATTATATTTCTATGCTTCGGGAAATCATCAGTAATATAATGAAGTATGCCAATGCCCAGAGAGTAATCATTGACATTAGCCTGGTTGATTCACAACTGGTTTCAGTCATTTGTGATGATGGTAATGGTTTTGATGGACAAACTGGGCAGTCTGAGGGGAATGGGCTTAAAAACCTGAGGGAACGTGCAACTGAACTTTCGGCAACGCTGCATTTCCAAAGTCTGCCAGAGGCAAAAGGTTCAAGGATAGAGTTGATTTTTCCATTATAGTGACTGTGGCAAAAAAGTAATGGATGTAAATATATAAATGGGTATAAAGATGATTCGAACGGCATTGATTTTAGAAGATATACTGGAAGTCAATGCATGGATCAAACAGATGTTGCTTGAGACCTTTGCAGGCATTCGTATCCAGCAGGTTTATAGTGTCAAGGAGGCAAAGCAGTCACTATTGTCACAACATTATGATCTGGCCTTGATTGACCTTTCCTTGCCTGATGGAAAGGGAACAGAGGTGATTGACTGGCTGGCACAACATTCTACCAATACCCTGAGTGTGGTGGTGACGATTTTTGAAGATGATCAGTATCTGTTTGAGGCCATTTGTCATGGTGCAAAAGGGTACTTGCTGAAAGACCTTGAACCAACTGTATTTCAGCAGCATTTGAAAAACCTGATTGCTGGAATCCATGCCTTTTCCCCAAGCATGACGCAGAAACTACTCAATTATGTCAAAACACATGAACAGCTCAATCAACAAAAGCAACAGGCCATACAGTCACTGACTTTAACAAATCGGGAAAAACAGGTGCTTGTCTATATTGCAAAAGGACATCAGGTCGCTGAAATCGCCTACGAATTAAAATTATCTGGCCATACCATAAATGGCTATATCAAGACAATTTATCAAAAACTGCATATTTCATCCCGTGCTGAAGCGGCACTGCTAGCACAGCAATATGGTTTAATTTGAGAGGTTTTGTTCTGCTAAGGCTTTCTTCTCTAACCATGTCACGACATCTTCATTTTTGACACGGTCATAAATATCTTCAACTGAAATGCTTAAACCAATTGAGTTCAGTGTAATGTGATCTCCCAAATAGTAGAAATGAGATTGCCAGTTTTGACTACGACATACCACTTAAATCTCGGCAATACCCTGTTCAATCAGGATATATTCCTGTAGGGTCGGAATCTGTAGATACTTTTCACGTTTGATCACACGGTCAATCTGGCGCGTGGATTTAGACAATACCTCAACAATAATGGTCGGAGTTTCTGTAAAAACACTGTCATCTGCTAAATCTGAACAATCAACCAGTACATCAGGATAGAAATAACAGTCGTCAATTTTGACTTTCATATCTGACATCATAAAACTGCAAGATTTTCCTTTGAAATGCATATGAAAGGCTGAATACATTACTGACAATATGATTATGTGCCGCTTTTGCCCCAGCTATTGCATAGACTTCGCCATCAAGATAATCCTGTTCACTGACCGAAAGTGGGTAGGCATGATGAGGTGACATGGCAATAACTCATGATGATATAAATTACAGCCTATACCTTAGCGTGTATGAAGAAGTATCACAACTGATTGAATATTCACATTGTAAGCAAGTTTTTGAAGTCAAAATAGATTTTAGGCTATCCCCCCCTGAACTGGGGATACACAGAAAACCCTAAAAACGTTACTGTCATCACGAAAGGGATGAAATAACGAATGGGGTTCGTATGTTAAAAAAAAGTTTATTGAGTGCTTGTATTGCTGCCAGTGTGTTACTGACAGCATGTCATGATGACGATGATCAGCACAGTAATACATCACCAACACCGACCACAACCTACAGTAATTTAGCTGGAACAGCAGCTGTTGGGGCAGCGATTAAAAATGCCAGTGTCACAGCGAGTTGTAAAGATGGCACTGGGTTTAAAAATGAGGTTAAAACCAATGAACAGGGGGAATGGTCAGGCCAGGTGGATAGCACTAAACTACCTTGTGCATTGGAAGTGAAAGCATCAGATACCCAAACCTTGCATGGTTATGCTACAAAAGCGGGTAATGTCAATATTACACCATTCACTGATCTTGCTCTGGCTTTGGCAAGCTCACAAACGCCAAGTGACTGGTTTAAAACCTATCAACCGATTTTAGAAACCACACTTAAAACTGCGGTAGATAATTTAACCAAGCAACTTAAAGCAGATGGTTATGTATTACCAGAAAACTTTGACCTATTAACAACTAAATTTGCAATTGATGATGCATTTGATAAGGCTCTGGATGCCTTTGCAGCGTCATTGGCTGCCAATCAAGCAACAATTAAAGACTACGCTGCCCTGATTGAGAAAGTAAAAGCAGGAGATGTGGCAGCAGTTCCTGATCTCGTTCCTGTAACTCCTGCTCCAGTAACAGAAACCTGTGCCAGCAAGAAACTACCTGTAGGCAAACTCAGTGATTTGACGAGCTATAGCGGTGATTACAGTGATAAAGGTACAGTGGTCTTGAATCTGAATGCAGCGACAGGAAAAGTTATTGCAAAAGGCACAACTGCAACCATTGCAGAAGTTTGCGGTGCAAACGTTCAGCAAAATGGTACAAATTATTATGTAATTACTGACAAGGGATATGTGACACTATTTAAAGACAATGCAGGTAAATATTCTGCGGAAAGTGCAGATTTTACAGGTTTTTATGGTGAAAAAACCACAGCCTCTCCACAACTTTGCGAGTCAAATGGTGCGGATGATAAGCTTGGCTTTAAGAATGCCCCGAATGATTTCTGTAGCTTTAGTAAGGCAAGTTCAGTTGCAATTACATCACCTGATATTTATACATTTTTTAATGCTGATAAAAAAGAAAATGTAAAAATCACGGTTGAAAATTCAGTTGTGAAAAGTGTTGCTGTTGAAAATAATAGTTATGCTTGGGCATGTGGTGTGGGAACAAATCCTGCATGTAATGGTGTAACCGTAAAAGATGGACAGATCAATTCAAAACCTGCAAAAAGCTTCTATTTTAATAATACTGTATTAAAAGCAGTCAGTGGGACAACGCAAGATCTAACAGTTAAAAATAATAGTTTGTTGATGTATTTAGATAACAGTCAGCAGACTACACCGACACCTGCTACAAGCTGTGCAAATAGTACCAATCAATGGGGTTGTATCACCATTACTGGATTAGCTTCGCCATTGATATTCGAACATAACTCAACTGTATGGGCGACACCAAGAGTTGGGCAGTTTAACGCATCTAATCAAACTGTAAATGTACAGTTCGCCCATAAAGCAAATCCACCACTAGAGGATGGTATAACGATTACCAAAGCTAATGCGACTGCTACTTATATCTCATTTGTACTAGGTTCAATGACTTGGTATCAATGTGGAACATATGCTTCGGAAACTTCGGTATGCCCTGGATTAAGTTTGGACACAGCAAACCGTACATTAACATTTAAAGATGTAAAACTTTCTCAACAAGCTGATCCAACGAAAATATTAACTGCCAATGGTATACTGAAATTTTAAAAATTTACTCTAATCTTAGCTGGGGCATCTATTGATGCCCTTTTTTATTTGACAATTAATATTGTCAAAAATAATATAAAAGCGATTTAAAAAAATGGATAGCTGAAATGGAAATAAAAACAATTACATTACCGACACGTAAAATCGAAGTTGAAGTGTATGCACCTGCACAGACGTCAGAAAAAGTCCCTGCAATCCTATTGCTGCATGAGTTGTTTGGCATACTGGATGTGTATCGGGAAGATGCGCAGGACTTGGCAAATCGTGGCTATCTGGTTTATGTACCCAATTTATTTAGTGGTGGTGCAGTCAAGTATTGTATTCGGGCAATGGTCAGTAAGGCTGGGCGAATCAATGCTGCCGATAGCGATATGAATAAAGAAATGCATGTGTTACTTGATGCGTTAAAAGCTGATCCACGTTCAAATGGTCGCTTGGGTATGTCAGGTCAATGTTTAACAGGGGGTTACGTCATTCAAATGGCAAAGCGCGAAGATATGTTAGCACCTGTGGTTTATCATCATTCACTGGGAATTCAAGGTGCAGGTGTACCGAAAAAAGAATCTCTGGATGACATTCGCATTTTGCAGGGGCATTGGTCAAATGTTGATCCATTCTGTCCAACAACCAAGCGCAACAAACTGATTCAGCAACTGGGTGATCGGGTTGAAGCCTATACCTATAACATGCCACACGGATTCCGCAGTGTCAGTCGTGGTTTACCTGAAGCAAAGGTGGTTTGGCAACGTACAGTTGAATTTTTTGATCGTGAATTAAAACAAAATACGGTATAAATAATATGCTTAGGTAAATATCACGTATAAATATTGATTCTTATAGAAATAAAATGAGAGGGGAAAATGTCACATAAATACGAATATGCAGGTTTTTGGATACGCTTTCTTGCGTCTATTATTGATTCGATTATTCTGATTGTCGCTTTGATTCCGATCATGATGATTATCGCACCAAATGCTGCAAGTGGTTTTACAGGCTGGACATGGTCAGATTGGCTTGGCCAGATTATTGGTGCAGTTTTTTATATTGTATGCTGGGTAAAATTTGCAGGAACACCTGGAAAACGTTTATTACGTTTAAAGGTACTGGATGAAAAAACAGGCGAAAACTTGACGGTTGGGCAAGCCGTTCTTCGTTATATTGGTTATTTCCCATCTACGCTTGTTTTCTTTCTTGGTTTTATCTGGATTGCATTCGATAGCAAAAAACAAGGCTGGCATGACAAAATCGCAAAAAGTGTAGTTGTCCGTGAGCTATAACTTTAGATTTTCAAGATGAACACAAAAAAGTCGTCATGGTTGACGGCTTTTTTGTCTCTATCCGCATGAAAATAAATGAATTGAGAAGCTATGTCTCATAAATGATATATAAGTCTTTTAAGCTTTCACATAGAATAAAATCGCATTGATAAAAATGAGAACGACATGAGTTCAGAGGCACATTCAATCAGCTTAATTGCACCCGTGGTTTTATTGGCCGCGGCTGTGATTGCAGTCCCTATTTTTAAACGAATAGGTTTGGGTTCGGTACTGGGTTACTTAATTGCAGGCTTGATCATTGGGCCATTTGGCTTTGCTTTTTTCCACGATTCTGCATCAATTTTACATATCGCAGAATTAGGAATTGTCATGTACCTGTTTGTGATTGGTCTGGAAATGCAGCCTTCACATTTATGGGGACTCAGACGCGAAATCTTTGGCCTAGGGACATTGCAGATTGTAGCCTGTGCGACAGCACTGACAGGCGTGGGGCTATTATTTGGCTTCACATGGCAGGTGGCTTTTATTGGGGCGGCTGGTTTTGTACTCACTTCAACGGCAATTGTGATGCAGCTACTAGGAGATCGGGGAGATATTGCCCAGCCACAAGGCCAGAAAATTGTTGCTATTTTATTGTTTGAAGATTTATTGATTGTACCTTTATTGGCTATCGTGGCATTTATGGCACCCAACCATGTGGTGGAAACCACCTCCGCACGTTTGCAAAATATCGGCATTGGCCTGATTGCAATTGCAGGATTGATTGCAGCAGGTTACTGGTTGCTGAATCCTCTGTTTAGATTGCTGGCGGCTGCAAAGGCGCGGGAAGTCATGACCGCAGCAGCATTACTGGTTGTGCTGGGTGCTGCATTGCTGATGCAGGTCAGTGGTTTGTCTATGGCGATGGGCGCTTTCCTTGCAGGTGTGTTGTTGTCTGAATCAACATTCAGGCATCAAATCGAGGCAGATATTGAACCGTTTCGTGGGCTGTTACTGGGCCTATTTTTCCTCGGTGTCGGGATGTCACTCGACTTGTCTGTGGTTGCGCAAAACTGGCAGCTTATTCTAAGTGGTGTGTTGGCGATGATGTTTGCCAAGGCACTCATGATTTATATCGTTGCCCGTGTCAGTAAAAGTTCGCATACCGAAGCGCTGGATCGTGCATTGCTGATGGCTCAGGGTGGTGAATTTGCCTTTGTATTGTTTGCTGCGGCTGTCAGTGCTCAGGTGATTGATAATACAATCAAGTCGAACTTAACCGCAATCATCGTGCTTTCGATGGTGTTGACGCCTATTCTGGGGATTATATTTAAGCGATTTACTCAAACCAAGGATGAAATCAATTTAGACAATGTAAATGTTGCCGATGGACTCAGTGGCAGTATTCTGATGATCGGCTTTGGCCGTTTTGGACAGGTGACCAGTCAATTGCTGCTGGCAAGAGGTGTCGATGTCACCATTATTGATAATGACATTGACATGATTCAGAACGCGGAAAAATTCGGTTTTAAAATCTATTATGGTGATGGCAGTCGTCTGGATATTCTGCATGCTTCAGGGGCAGCCACGGCTCAGGCAATTGTGGTGTGTGTTGATAGTAAGGAAACCACCAATCGAATTGTGGAACTGGTGACGCATGAGTTCCCACTGGCCAAGCTGCTGGTACGTTCTTATGACCGTGAACACTCGCTTTATTTAGTCAAACAAAAAGTCGATTATATGATTCGTGAAACCTTTGAATCCGCAATCAAGTTTGGCGGCGTGATTTTGCAAGAACTGGGTGTCGATGAAGATGAGGTTCAGCGCATTGCCGATGAAATTCGTGAGCGTGATGATGAGCGTTTTGAAACAGAAATCGCTGCGGATGACGTTTATGCAGGTGTGGGTCTGCAATATACCCATGCACATCCACGTCCAACTGCACCATTAATTCGACCTAAACAGGCTGGACGCATTTTAAATGATGAAGAGGCGCAGAAAGAGTTAGAGGAAAAATAACTGTTAGCCAATTATATTCTTAAATAAGCCTTGGTCATGCGCTAAGGCTTATTTTTTAGTTTCAACCTGAATAAGATTAAAACAAAAATACCTAAAAGTAGTCCCCAAAAAGCGGAACCGATTCCCCAAAACTGTACACCAGAAGCACTACATAAAAAAGTCAGTAGCGCAGCTTCACGTTCCTCTACATTGGCAAAGGCAATCGCAACATTGTGGCTAATGGTTGCGAACAGGGCAATTCCCGCCAAAGCCACAATAAAGATTTGTGGAAATGACATGAGTAGACTGACCAGCGTTGCTGCAAACAGTCCCATCAAAATATAGAACACACCGCAACTGATTCCCGCAATATAACGTTTGGCTGGGTCAGGGTGAACCTGATCATCCAGACTGACAGCCGCACTAATCGCAGCCAGATTTATTGAAAAACAGCCAAACGGTGCAAAGATGGTATGGGCAACTCCAGTCCAGCCGACCAGTTGATTGACATGGGGTTGATAGCCATAACTTTTGATCATGGCAATGCCTGGCAAATTCTGTGAGGTCATATTAATCACAAACAGCGGTAAAGCCAGACCGAGTAAGGCAGACCATGAAAATGCAGGTTGCATCCAGACAGGTTGTGCCAAAGACCATGTGATGGAGTGAAATTGAAAATCGACAAATAATGGGCAAATGATTACCCCTAAAATTACGGTGAGTACGATGCTATAACGGGGAAATAGCTTTTTCGAAACTAGATAAATCAGCAGCATACTCAGGATAAAACCCAGATGAGTTTGCATACTGCTAAAAATCTGGATGCCAAACTTTAGCAAGATACCTGCCAGCATGGCACAGGTCAGGCTTTGCGGAATATGCGCCAATAATTTTTGAAAAATGCCTGAAAATCCGACTACTGCAATCGCAATCCCACAAATCAGAAAAGCACCAATGGCTTCATATAGATCATAATGGCCTGTAGATGCGATAATCAACGCAATCCCAGGGGTCGACCATGCAGTTGCCACAGGATATTTATATTTCCACGACAGAATTAAGCCTGATAGACCAATCGCCAGACCCAATGCCCAAAACCATGAACTGATTTGTGCGCTATTTGCACCTAGAGATTGAGCACCCTGTATCACCAAGACAGCAGAAACGCTAATCCCGATCAGAAAGGTGATAAAACCAGCAAATACCGCAGGAATGGAAAAATCTTGAATAAGGCGTTGCATCTATGCATCTATACTTGATTAAAATTTGTTGAAAAGTATATCGTTAATATCAGCTAAATCGTAGTTCTAAAATGATTGAATAAATTGATCATTCGATCAAAAGTGGCATTAAGCCAGCGTTGAGGTTGCGAGTTTAAGACCAAAACCAAAAAACAGGATGCCAACCAGACAAATACCACTTGCTGCCAGTTTAAGGTTATGTTTAAAGAAAGCTGCCAATTTAATACCAGAAAAGATCAAGGCGGTTAAATAACTAAAGCTAATCAATTGCAGAATAATCGCCAGAATTAAAAAACTTAATGCAGGATAGACATAGTCTGGCTCAACAAACTGCACAAAGAAAGACAGAAAAAACAGGATGGCTTTGGGATTAAGCAAGCTGATACTCAGTGCTGTGCGGTAAGGGTGAACTTGATCTAATTGAGGTAAATCAGCCATTTCTGCATACTGTTGTGGTTTGTTCCATGTTTGATAGGCACCCTGTAACAGCTTAAACCCTAAATAAGCCAAGTAGGCACCACCAATTATTTTTAGAATGACAAATAAGATAGGAAAGGTTTTTAAGAGCGAAGCTGCTCCAAAAATAGTGAGCAGGATTAAAATAGAATCGCCTGTTAATACGCCCAATGCTCCCCAAAAGCCTGTTTGGATACCATAACGTGAGGCAATCGACATCACATATAATGAGTTTGGTCCAGGTAATAAGATGATCAACACTGTACCAATGATGTAAGTGGTTAAATCTATTATACCAAACACAATAAACTCATTAAAAACCGATTTTTGCTATAGTAACAAAAATCGGTTTTTTATAGGTGAAAAATCGACTAATTATGGCTTGATTTCAGCATCAATTCCAAATGATTGACGTAGTAACAAACTGAGTTGATCACGCGCCTTGATAAAGCCATCAATACCGCTTTGCAGTAACTGGAAAGCCATCAAGTCCTGTTCAAGTTCTGCCTTGAAGCTTTCCTTGGTCTGGGTAGGGCGTTCAATTTTTTCCGCCTGTTGTGCGGCTTCGCTGCTCAGTTGGGCAGCAACTGTTTGCTGATCCTGATCCAGTTGTGCCAATAAATTTGGCGCAATGGTCAATAAGTCACAACCTGCCAAACCTAAAACTTGTGCAGTACTGCGGAAGCTTGCCCCCATCACCTGGGTTGGAATACCGTGTTGTTTATAGTAGTTATAGATTTTCTTAACTGACAGCACTCCAGGGTCTTTTTCAATTGGATATTGATCAACGCCCTCAGCTTTTTTATACCAATCCAGAATACGACCAACAAATGGTGAAATCAGTGTCACTTTTGCATCAGCACAGGCTTGGGCTTGGTGTAGGCCAAACAACAAAGTCAGGTTACATGAAATTCCTTCAGCTTCTAAAACCTTAGCCGCCTGAATACCTTCCCATGTTGATGCAATTTTAATGAGGATACGAGACTGCTCAATACCATAGCCCTGATAAAGTCTGGACAGTTCACGGGCTTTGGCAATGGTGGCTTGGGTATCATAAGACAGAGAGGCATCTACCTCAGTTGATACACGGCCATCAATCAGCTTTAAAATTTCAACACCAAATTTCACAGTTAAAATATCAATGGTGCGTTCAATCAGTTCATCACCCTGATAATTTTCCTGTTTTGCCTGTGCATAGGCATCTTCAATCAGTTCTTTACTTTCTGGTTGTTCAGCAGCAGCCGTGATCAGTGATGGATTGGTGGTGGCATCCAAAGGGCGAAATTTTTCAATTGCTTCCAGATCACTACTATCAGCAACCACAGTGGTTAAATTCTTTAATTGATGTAATGCAGATTCAGTCATTGCTATAGATTTCTTGCTAAACAATATTATTGGTAACTTCTGTTATAGCACAATCTTCGTGAAAACAAAGCATCGCTTTAATCTCAGATTAAGATTCATACATTCATTATTTATTTTCGAGTTGGCGTTGTGTCCGAATATGCTCAATTAAGAAGCGTGCTGCTGCACCCAAGTCACTTTCACGACTCCAGACCAAATCCACATAATATTCAAATTTTGGGGTGAAATCATAAAGTTCCATGATTTTTAACTTTTTCTTTAATTCAGGATTTTCATTAAACATTTCCAGTGGTAAAACCCCCCAACCCAAGTTCCGCACAATCATCATACAGGCAGAGTGATGGTTATCAGTACGCCAGTAATTTTTGGAAAATAACAGCTCAGGTTTAATGGTATGGTCTCGGCTGGCCACCACAATCTGTCGGGTTTGCACCATTTGCTCAAATGACACTTGTTTGAGTTGAGCAAGAGGATGATGTTTTGCAATAACAGGGACCAAAGCTTCTCTTTTGAGTTCAACAAACTGCTCACGACTATCTAAATGCTCCCGTTCAAACATCAGTGCCAACTGGGCAGTTTGATCAAGCAGCATTTGTAGGGCATCTTCCTGTGGTGCAGAGACAATATTGAGGACGAGACTAGGAAAGTGTTGCTCAAGTAGGGTGATGTAATCCGTCCAGTTGGTATGGAGCAGCTCGGAAACCACCACAATATTTAATGTGGATTCCAGTCCAGTACTGAGTGCATGGGCATGTTGTTTCCATTGATTCATTTCAATCAACAGTTGCTGGGTTTTTTCATACAGCACCATTGCCTCGGCCGTAGGGACTGGCTCACGTCCAACCCGTTCAAATAAATTCAGGTTCAGGTCGATTTCCAGATTGGCAATCGACATACTCACCGCAGAGGGAACCTTACCGAGTTTACGGGCAGCGGCAGAAAATGAACCCGTTTCAATGACGGTTTGAAACATGAGAAGTTGTTCTTGATTAATATTCATCTGTCAAAACTAATCTATCAAAGAAAGTGAAAGAACCTGATTGGATTAATCAAAATTATAAAAATAAAATGCACATTATCCAAACAACAGAGTGTTATAGAAATGTTGATCTCCAAGAGAAGACTCGTTCATGCGATGAGCTATGAAGTGATTTTATTGGTCATCATCGCAATTGCGTTAAGTTTTATTTTTAATATGCCTTTAGAAGTGACTGGTATTCTAGGTGTGATCATGGCGGCCATTTCCGTGGTCTGGAACATGATTTTTAACCATTATTTCGAGAAAATAGAATATAAATATCAGAGGCAAAGAACTATTCCAGTTCGTATTTTACATGCGGTTGGCTTTGAGGGTGGTTTGATGCTTGTGACCATTCCGATCATTGCCTATATGATGCAGATGAGCTTTCTTGATGCGCTGATTCTGGATTTTGGTTTGACCATGTGTATTCTGGTTTATACGTTTATCTTCCAGTGGTGTTATGACCTGATTGAAGAAAGATTTTTTCCGAATGCTAAATTCGCATCTTAACCATTAATGAAAGCATTCTTTGAATTTTCAAAGAATGCTTCTCTATATTTATAAATAGCCTAAGCATTAAGTAATAATCTAAGTGAAGTTTGAACTCTCTTTAATTAAAATCGCAATAGATCAGACGGAAAAACTTGATCGTCTCATTAAAAATAATCTATAGAATTTTCTATTTAATTAAAATTGATCAAAGTGGCAAATAGAAAAATAATTTTAGGTCAAACCAATGAGACCAAGATAGGTTATATATGGACAGTATGTAGCATAGGAAAAAGTATGAAAAATTTACAAGGAAAAACCATTGTATTGACAGGTGCATCGGGTGGGATTGGTGAACAGGCTGCCATCCAACTGGCTGCATTGGGTGCCAAAATGTGTTTAATCGCCCGTCGTAAAGATGAATTGGAACGAGTGCAGCAGGTAATTCAGCAGCAAGGTGGTCAGGTATGGATTTATCCTGTTGACATTACGCAGGATGTTGAGGCGAAACAGTGTATCGAACAAATACTCAGTGAACATAAGAAAATTGATGTCCTAATTAATAATGCAGCCCGCTCGATACGCCGTCCGATTATTCAGGCACTGGATCGGCTACACGATTTTGAGCGTACCATGCAAATCAACTATTTTGCTGCCGTCCGTATGACATTGGGTTTATTGCCACATTTTCTGGAAAATGGTGGAGGGCATGTGATTAATATCTCCACCATGTCCACCCAAGTTCCCATTCCGTTATTTTCAGCGTATTTAGCCAGTAAATCGGCACTAGAATCATTTTCACGCTCTCTTAGAATGGAACTGGCTGATCAGGGAGTGGATGTGAGTATTGTTTATTTCCCAATGGTACGCACGCCGATGTCATCTAAAACAACGATTTATAAACATATGCGAATGCTGGATACGCCTACTGCGGCAGGATGGATCGTCAAGGCAGTACAGCAAAAGTCCTATCGTATTACCAGTACTAGTGGTGCAATTGCCAATGTCTTGCTGAATACTGCACCTGCTACGGTTATGAATTTAACCCGCCCCTTATTTCGTTTGATGGATCAACAGTTAGAGAAAAAATTAAAGGATAAATCCAGTTAGTCTTCTTTCTGGATTCATATCCACACAAAAAGCATCATGCTAAACTAGGCCAATTGTCCTTTAAATTGCACGATTTTCTCTATGTTTCAACAAGAAATCTCTCAATTAAACCTACAACAATTCAAAGCAGGCGAAAAACGCTGGATCGGTTCATTGCTGGGGTCATCTGCTGCATTATTATTTAAAGAAATTGCCACACAAAGCTCAAATCTATATATGGTTGTGGCAAGGAATAACCAGCATCTGGTTCAACTGGAAAGTGAACTGGAATTCTATGGCATTAAGCCCACCATTTTTCCTGACTGGGAAATTTTGCCCTATGATCGTTTGTCACCGCATCAGGATATTGTGTCAGAACGTTTGGCTATTCTGTCCAATATGCCACAAAAGGGCATTTTACTGATTTCGGCAAGTACACTTGCTCAAAGGGTTGCACCATATTCATGGGTTGTGGGCGAGCACTTTGATATTAAGGTGGGTCAGAAACTTGATCTGGAAGTACAGAAAAAGCAATTGGTACAAGCAGGCTATCGGTTGGTTGATACGGTGTATGATCATGGTGAATTTGCGGTTCGTGGCAGCATCATGGATATTTTTGCTTCTGGGCAAGAACAACCAATCCGTATTGACTTATTTGATGATGAAATTGACAGTCTAAAATTCTTCGATCCAGAAACGCAGCGCACCACTGAATCCTTAAAAAACTTTACTGTTTTACCCGCCAAAGAATTTCCACTTAAAGAGGGGCGGTCTACCTTTAGAGACCGTTATGCAGAAAGTTTTCCCACTGCCAATCCTAAGAAAAATCCAATTTATCAGGATGTCCTAGAGGGCATTGCGACCCCAGGTCTGGAATTTTACCTACCATTATTCTTTGATAAAAAGCTAATGGAGGCGCAAAGTATCCTCACAACCTACTTACCAAAGAATTGCGTTGTCATTACAAATAATGAAGTTGAAGATGAACTCATCAACTTCTGGAAAGAAGTGGTTCGTCGTTATGAGGATCGTCGTCATAACATTGATCAACCGATTCTTCCTCCTGAGGAATTATTTTTAATGCCAAATCATGTGTTGCAGGCATTAAATCAATTTCCACGAATCTTAGCCTCAGCAGAAGCATTTGAAGCCAAAGCAGGTGTGCTCAATCTAGCTGCTGAACAACCACCCAAACTTGCAGTTGATCCTAAAAAGCAACAGCCTTTTGAGGCAGTGAAACATTATGTTGATCAAGCTAGACATCCAGTTTTATTGGTTGCGGAAAGTGCAGGCCGCCGTGAAACTTTAAAAGATGCTTTGCGGGCGGTATTAGGTGAAATTCAAACCGTAGACAGTTTTGCCCAGTTCCAGAAAAACCAGTTACAGGTTGCCATTACCAGTGCGCCTTTGGATCGTGGTTTATTGCTGACTGATCAGCTTTCAGTGATTTCTGAAAATCAGCTCTATGAACATCGTGTGGTACAACGTCGCCGTAAACGCCAGCAGGAAGTGTCTGAAGAGTTTCTGGTTCGTAGCCTGACTGAGCTGAGCATTGGTGCGCCTGTGGTACATATTGATCATGGTGTTGGACGTTATGCAGGCTTGATGACGCTGGAAATTGATCAGCAGGATCATGAGTTTTTACAGCTTGATTATGCTGATGGCGCAAAAGTTTATGTCCCTGTGACCAATTTACACCTGATCAGTCGTTATAGTGGTGGCGACCCTGATCTTGCACCGCTACATAAATTAGGCACAGATACTTGGAATAAGGCGAAGCGTAAAGCTTTAGAGCAAATCCATGATGTTGCGGCTGAGTTGTTGCATATTCAGGCACGCCGTCAGTCCAAGCCAGGCTTTGCCTTTGAAATGGATCATACAGGCTATATGCAATTTGCCAGTGGCTTTGCTTATGAGGAAACACTTGATCAAGCCAATGCCATTGAAGCGACCCTACATGATATGCAACTTGCTAAACCGATGGATCGTCTGGTTTGTGGTGATGTGGGCTTTGGTAAAACAGAAGTTGCCATGCGAGCTGCATTTGTGGCAGTACAAAATAATAAACAGGTTGCTGTACTGGTTCCAACCACGCTATTGGCGCAGCAGCATTATGAATCCTTTAAAGACCGCTTTGCTGATACCGCTGTTCGGATTGAAGTATTATCCCGTTTTGGTAGCAATAAAACTCATCTCAAAACTATTGAGGATTTAGCTGAGGGCAAAGTGGATATCGTGGTGGGAACACACAAGATTCTGCAAGAAAATATTCAGTTTAAAAACCTTGGACTGATGATTGTCGATGAAGAACATCGTTTTGGGGTGCGGGATAAGGAACGGATCAAGGCTTTACGTGCTGATGTCGATATGTTGACTTTAACTGCGACACCGATTCCACGTACCCTGAATATGGCATTTTCTGGGATGCGTGATCTCTCCATTATTGCGACACCGCCCGCACGACGTTTAGCGGTGAAAACCTTTGTACAGGAACACACGGATGACTCGATCAAGGAAGCGATTCTGCGTGAACTGTTGCGTGGTGGTCAGGTCTATTTGCTGCATAATGAAGTGGAAACCATTGAACGAGCAGCTGAAACGATCCGTCATCTAGTGCCAGAAGCACGAGTGGCAGTGGCGCATGGGCAAATGCGTGAACGTGAACTGGAACAAGTGATGCAGCAGTTCTACCATAAAGATTATAACGTTCTGGTTTGTTCAACCATTATTGAAACAGGGATTGATGTTCCAAATGCCAATACCATTATTATTGAACGAGCCGATAAATTGGGTTTAGCGCAGTTGCATCAATTGCGTGGTCGTGTAGGACGTTCACATCATCAGGCCTATGCTTATTTGTTAGTGCCTTCCATTAAACATCTTAAAGGTGATGCGGAAAAACGTCTGGATGCCATTCAACGTGCTTCAACCTTAGGCGCTGGATTTATGCTGGCAACCGAAGATCTGGAAATCCGTGGTGCAGGTGAATTACTGGGTGAACAGCAAAGCGGCTCGATGCAGGCGATTGGCTATAGCCTGTATATGGAAATGCTGGAAAAAGCCACTAAAGCCATTCAAAAAGGCAAGACTCCGAACTTCGATGCGCCATTGTCATTGACGGCTGAAATCAACCTGCACATGCCAGCCTTGATTCCTGATGATTATCTGGGTGATGTACATCAACGCTTATTGTTCTATAAACGCATCAGTAACACCGATACGCAGGAAAAACTCGATAATATCCGTATGGAGTTGATTGACCGTTTTGGTATTCCACCACAACCCGTTAAGCAACTATTCAGCGTTCATCAAATACGTTTAAGGGCAGAGCAACTGGGCATTACCAAAGTGGATATCAATAGCAATGGCGGTTATATCGAATTTTCGCCCGATACACCCGTGCAGGCGATCAGCATTATTCAGCTTATGCAGAAAAATCCGACCTACTACCGTATGGAAGGTGGTCAGCGCCTGAAAGTGATGGTACAACTGGCTGAATATGACAAACGTATTCAGTTTATCGTTGAACTACTGAATAAATTGCTGGGTGAGTTGCATAGTTAGTTGAAAAATAGATTGATGTTTAATTAAGCGAATATAGGTTTGTCGGTGAAAAATAACCATTTTTTGATCGGATGTTGTGCCAATAAATGAGGAAAATCATTGTTATTTGTAATCAAACAGGTTACTAATAATATTCACATCAAAACTGATGTGATAGTATTGATCATCATTATTCTGCATCATTTATAAAGATATGTTTAGTTTGCATCCACAACTTGCTCAAGATACATTTTTTGTAGGCGACTTCCCGCTTTCAACATGTCGTTTAATGAATGATATGCAATTTCCCTGGTTGATCCTTGTACCACGTGTACCAGGTATTACAGAACTATATGAACTCAGCCAGGCAGATCAGGAACAGTTTCTACGTGAGTCAAGCTGGTTATCCAGCCAGCTCGCCCGTGTATTCCGTGCGGATAAGATGAATGTTGCCGCTCTGGGGAATGTGGTTCCACAACTGCATTTTCACCATGTCGTGCGCTATCAGAATGATGTGGCATGGCCTAAACCTGTTTGGGGTACACCAGCTGTGCCTTATAGCAATGATGTATTGGCACATATGCGCCAGACCCTAATGCTTGCATTACGCGGTCAGGGTGATATGCCATTTGACTGGCGCATGGACTGAGCCAGAAAGAAAATAGAATAAAAGCCGTATTCTATAATAAGAAAAGGAGGACGGAGTGCCACTAGATAGGTTAATTGATAAAGAGCCTAGACAGTTCGCTTACTTTCATCGATTGATGGGATATTCGATCTTGTCGCTGATTTTGGTCATCTATACTTTTACCTCTACCAGTGCTAGCTATCAACTCTATATCCTCCCTTTGTTATTGGTCTATTTCCTGTTCTGTCCTAAACTGGAAAAGTGGCTGCAATATAAATATGATAAAGTCACTGAAAAGAATGTTCTCTTTGCCTGTGAAGCCATTATTGTTGCCATTGTTCTTGCGGGTCTACATTTAAGTCTTGTCCCTACGTTTACCATTTTATTTGCCTTATTGTATGTTGGTCTGAATAACAAGATTTCCCTGCCAATTGGTTGCCTGATTGGGCTGATTGGTGTGCTGGTCTTTTATTTCTGTACTTTTTTTATCTTTGATGCGGAAGAATACTTTGAGCCAACCAATCCTGAACTGACCGTTGTGAGCTTGCTTGGCCTGATGATGTTCATTGTGATTGGTAACTACTATCAGCATCGTCGTCTCAATATTCTGGGACAGCAACGCCAGCATTACCATAATCAAATGACACGCTATATTGCATTTGCCAACCAGCTCAGTCGTTATGCGCCACTTCAGTTGTGGCAATCGATTATGCGGGGTGAGGCTGAGGCAAAAATTGAATATAAACGTAAAAAATTAACGGTTTTCTTCTCAGACATTCAAGGTTTCACTGAACTCTCAGAAACACTTATTCCAGATGATTTGGCTTTCCTGCTCAATGATTATCTCAGCCATATGACTGAAATTGCCAAGCAATATGAGGCAACCGTGGATAAGTTTATGGGAGATGCGATCCTCATTTTCTTTGGTGATCCAAACTCACAGGGTGTGGAGCAGGATGCGAAATCCTGTCTGGAAATGGCAATTTCCATGCGCCAGCAAATGAAACTGTTGCGTGAACGCTGGAAGAAAATGGGCTATCCAGCCTTGCATATCCGCATGGGGATTAGTACAGGTTACTGCCACGTTGGGAACTATGGGGCTTCACACCGTATGGCCTATACCATTGTGGGACGTGATGTAAACTTGGCGGCACGTTTACAGTCCGCTGCGGAAGTGGATGAAATCCTGATTGCGGATGACACACATCAGTTGATTAAAAATGAGTTTCTATGCGTACCTAAAGTTCCTATTTATTTAAAAGGGATTCAGGGGCCAGTAAAAACCTGGCAAGTGATGGAAAAATTCACTGGTAAGAAATCAGACACACAAAAATGGTTTGATTTTGAATATAAGGGTTTTCATTTAGTGCTTAATTTAGAAGAAGTACAAAATTATGAATATCCTGAATTGGTTGAAATTCTTGAAAAAATGATAGACCGAATTAAAAAGCAGCAGAAGATTACCAATGCACAGGGAATTCCAAAACTGACTCTGGATGATGAAGTAAGATAATAAATTCCAAGAAAACTACTGCTCATTAATCTAGTGTGAATGCATTTCACATAAATGATCAAATTGTACAGCCAGAGACGCGAGGGTTGTTGCTTTCAATTGTCGAATCAGGATGTTCTGAGCATCCTGAATTGCATGATCCAGTGCCGCATTAACCACTTGTTCAACCAGACATTCTGGATTCTCTCTTTCATTTCCAATGGCGAAAATCGTAGGTTCACCCACAGCCTGATAAATGTCCCATAAGGTAATTTTCTCCAGATCAGCTGTCAATTGCCAACCTCCACCTGCACCTTTTTCTGAGTGTACAAAACCTGCCTTTTTTAAACCTGACATGGTACGTCTAACCACCACTGGATTAGTTGAAAGCATCTGTGCAATTTCATCGGAGGTAAAGGTTTTTTTCTGTCTGGCCATGTGTAACAGCACATGAAGCATTCGGGAAAGTTTACTGTCGGTGCGCATGAAATCAATAAGTGAAATGGTAAAAAGTAACCCTTAATGTAACATCAAAAGTTGCAAATTAAAATGAAAAGTATTAATGTAACTTTAAAAGTTACATATAGGTGATTCTCATGCAGCACGATGTTGCAATTATTGGTGGTAGTTATGCAGGGCTGGCTGCGGCAATGCCATTGGCAAGGGCTCGTAGAAATGTGGTTATTATTGATGCAGGACAAAGACGAAATCGTTTTGCTGAATATTCACATGGTTTCTTAACACGGGATGGTACAAAAGCCAGTGAAATTGCTCAAATCGCAAAAGAGCAGGTATTGGCTTATAAAACAGTTCAGTGGGAAGATGGAAGTGTAAAACGTATAGAAAAGGTCAATGATGGTTTTGCTGTGTGTATTGATGCCACTCGTTCAGTCACGGCAAGGCGATTGATCATTGCGGCTGGAATTACTGATCAACTGCCTGAGATTTCGGGTTTGGCTGAACGCTGGGGAAAAACCATTTTCCATTGTCCTTACTGTCATGGTTATGAACTTAATCAGGGTAAAATCGGGATTATCGCAAGTTCAGAACATTCAGCCCATATGGCAATGATGCTTCCAGATTGGGGTAAGACGACCATCTTTATCAATGATTATCCCGTACCAGATGAGTTGCTTGTTCAACTCAAGGCAAGAGGGGTTCATATTGAAAACAGAGCAATTCAAGAAATTACAGGGCAGAGTGATGTTGTGTTGGCAGATGGCTCAGTTATTCAATTGGACGGTATATTTGCAACAACAAAATGCACGATTGCTCAAGACTGGATATTCAAGCTCGGCTGTGAAATTGAGCAGAATGCAATAGGTGAGGCGATTAAAACCAATAGCATGAAAGAAACATCAGTGGCAGGTATTTTTGCCTGTGGTGATGTTGCACGTTTAGGCAGTTCAGTGCCTTTGGCGGTTGGTGATGGCACCATGGCGGGCGCAGCTGCGCACCGATCCCTAATTTTCGGTTAAATAAAAAAGCTAGAGATCAACTCTAGCTTTTCATATTTCGGGAAACTATTTAGGTTTAATGATTTTCTGAAGCATGGTTGATGGTGTATTTAGGGATTTCGATCTCTAAATCTTCATCAACAATCTCAACCTGACAAGACAGGCGGGAATCAGGTTCCAGACCCCATGCGCGGTCAAGCAAGTCTGCTTCAACGTCATTCATTTCCTCAAGGCTGTCAAAACCTTTACGAACAATCACATGGCATGTGGTACAGGCACATGACATATCACAGGCATGCTCAATCTTAATGCCTTGCTTGAGTAGGCTTTGGCATAAATTGGCATTCTGTTCAACTTCAAATTCAGCACCTTCAGGGCAAATTTGAGGATGCGGAAGAACTTTAATACGTGGCATATTGATCACCTATACCTTTAATTTGAGTTTGACCAATCTTCAAGTTTTGTACCTTTTAAGGCATGGTCAATATGTCGGTTCATACGAAGTGCGGCAAAGGCATCACTGTGAATTTTAAGCTGTTGAACAGCCTGTTCAATTGCTGCAAGATCATTGGTCTTGAGACGTGCCTTTAGGGCTTCTGCTGCAAGAATGAGATCACAAGCCTGCTGTTGGGTGAGTAGATCGGTATCCGCTTTTAACGCCTGTTCTAAAGCTTCCAGCTCACGTTGTGCCTCAACTTTGGTTTCCTGTAGGTGGCGAAGATTCTTATCTTCCTCTGCATGTTGGAAACCCTCTACCAGTAAACGTTCTGTATCCGCTGCGGATAAGCCATAGGATGGTTTGATATCAATCTGGGCTTGAACACCAGAAGTGGTTTCTTTTGCCGATACAGTGAGTAAACCATCTGCATCGACCTGGAATGTCACTTCAATGCGTGCCTGACCCGCGGTCATTGGCGGAATGCCGTGTAACACAAAACGGCCCAATGAACGGCAATGCTCAACCAGATCACGTTCACCCTGTACCACATGAATCAACATGGCGGTTTGTCCATCTTGATAGGTGGTAAATTCTTGACGGCGCGCGACAGGAATCGCTGTGTTACGTGAAATCAGACGTTCAACCAAACCACCCATCGTCTCCAAGCCGAGGGAGAGTGGAGTGACATCAAGCAGTAATGAACCATCTTGGCTATTCCCAATGAGTTGATTGGCGGTAATCGATGCACCAATGGCAACCACTTCATCTGGGTTAATGGTACAGAGCGGCTCACGTTCAAATAATTCACGTACCGCTTTCTGTACTGCGTATGAGCGAGTAGAACCACCCACCAAGACCACATGCTCAATCTCATCCAGTTGAAGCTTGGCATCACGTAATACACGCTTGCAGACACTCATGGTTTTATCGAGTGCAACCTGAATGATTGATTCAAATGTTGGGCGATCTAAAATCAGACGATCATCCAATAATTTTAATTCAGCAGTTTCGTGATCTGTTAAATGTTCTTTAGCCTGACGTGCCGCAATTACAAAAACAGCATATTCTTCATCGCTTAAGCTATCGATATTAAGCTGTTTTTTGGCCCATTTTACAATTAAGCGGTCAAGATCATCACCACCCAATGCTGTGTGTCCACCTGTTGCCAGAACTTCAAACACACCTTGTGAAAAACGCAGGATGGAGACGTCAAAAGTACCGCCACCTAAATCGTAAATCACATAATTACGGTCTGTACTGAGATTGGTGTCCTGATCCAAACCATAGGCAACCGCGGCAGCCGTTGGTTCATTCAGTAAGCGCAAAACATTTAAACCCGCAAGCTGGGCTGCATCACGAGTTGCCTGACGCTGTGCTTCATCAAAATAAGCAGGAACGGTAATCACTGCACCATTCACAGGATTGTTCAGGCTTGCTTCTGCACGGTCCTTTAACTGTTTTAGTATTTCAGCAGAAATTTCAACAGGTGTTTTACGGCCAGCAACCGTTTCAAATGCTGGCATTTCATTTTCTGCACCAACAAGTGTGTATGGATGCTGGAATTTGACATCAGCCTGTGAGCGACCCATAAAACGTTTTACTGAAACGATGGTGTTTTTCGGGTCAGTCAACATAAATGGTTTGGCTTCATAGCCAAATGTGGTTGTATCCTTTGCATAATGAACAATAGAGGGGAGCAGAACCCGACCTTTGTCATCCTGTAGAACTTTCGGTTTTCCCGATAGCACTGTCGCCACTAAAGAGTGGGTTGTCCCCAGGTCAATGCCAATCGCAATACGATGTTGATGCGGGGCAGTCGATTGACCAGGTTCAGCAATTTGCAAAAGTGCCATGCGTGCGGTATCCCTTAAATAATCGGTAATAACGTCCTTGAGGAACGATTGAAGTTCCGCAAAGGAGGTCTAAAAATCATCGTCCAGATCGAAGCTATCTTCTTCGTCCAGCATACGATCTTCAGCTTTATCAATATCATTCATCACACGTTGGAAAAAACGCAGCTTACGAACGGTATCACGTGCCTCAGCCCAGTCTTCATCCGCATAATCAATCTTGAACTCTCGGACTAGGCTATCAATCCATTGTTGCACATCAACTTTTAATGTGCGTAGCTGATCTGCTGATGTGGCTTCGTCAAGCTGTTCACGCATTTCAAGTGCGGATTGCAGAAACTCAAAATCATTAATGGATTGGTCAAGATGATGGTCTTGTTTTTTTAAGGCAAGTAAATACGCAGCACGGCTATCCACTTGTGAGAGCACTTTATAGGCTTGGTTGATTTCACTTGACTTGATCAATGCCTGATCTTTGTCAGTGGCTTTGTCTGGATGATATTGCTGTTGCAAACTTAAAAACTGTTTTTTTAAAGCTGCTAAATCTATATCGAGTGCTTCTGGTAATTGGAACAACTCAAAATGATTCATGGGAGATGAATTCCGCTATTGATAAATACGTTAAAACAGTGCGGAACACACTGTTTTGACGAAAAATAAAGAGGGTGTATGAAGTTAAACAGTAAATGATTCACCGCAACCACATTCACCTTTTTGATTTGGGTTGTTAAACTCAAAGCCTTCGTTTAGACCATTTTTGACATAATCCATCTCTAAACCATTGAGATAAACCAGACTTTTAGGGTCAACAAAAACTTTAACACCGAGTTGTTCAAAGACTTGATCATGTGTATCGACATCATCGACAAACTCAAGCACATAAGCCAACCCAGAACAACCCGAAGTTTTCACACCAATACGAATGCCTTCACCCTTACCGCGGTTTTGCAGGTAATTGCTGATGTGAGTCGCAGCATTTTCAGTTAAATGGATCATGAAAACTCCAATGTTTGATCAATGGTCAATTTAAGCTTTGGCTTTCTTACCGCGATAGTCTTCAATCGCAGCTTTAATCGCATCTTCCGCCAATACAGAGCAGTGTACCTTGACTGGTGGAAGTGCAAGTTCAGTTGCGATATCGATATTCTTGATTGCCTGAGCTTCATCAAGTGTTTTGCCCTTTAACCATTCGGTTACAAGTGAGCTTGATGCGATTGCAGAACCACAGCCATAAGTTTTGAAGCGAGCTTCTTCAATTACGCCATTGTCATCGACTTGAATTTGTAAACGCATCACGTCACCACAGGCAGGCGCACCGACCATACCTGTACCTACGTTTTCTGCATTTTTGTCTAAAACACCAACATTACGAGGGTTTTCGTAATGATCAATTACTTTTTCACTATAAGCCATGTCGCTTCTCCAAACCTCGGGGTCAGCCTAATATTAATATGAGGGTTAAAACACTGTTTTCAATGAAGAGTTCAATTAAAAGCTCAATGAATTAGTGTTCAGCCCATTCAACTGTTGAAAGGTCAATACCTTCTTTGTACATATCCCAAAGCGGAGAAAGTTCACGCAATTTCTCTACAGCAGCCTTGGTAAGGGTCAATACGTGGTCAATATCTGCTTCAGTGGTATATTTACCAAAACTGAAACGGATTGAGCTGTGCGCCAACTCATCAGACAAACCTAAAGCACGCAATACGTATGATGGTTCTAAGGTTGCAGAGGTACATGCAGAACCACTTGAAACAGCGAGGTCTTTCAGTGCCATCATCAACGATTCACCTTCAACGAAGTTAAAGCTGACATTGAGGTAATTTGCAACGTTTTGTGTTGGATGACCATTTAAGAACACTTGTTCAAGGTCTTGAAAGCCATTCCAGAGTTTGTCACGTAATTTGCGAATGCGTTCCTGTTCTGCCTGCATGGTCTTGCCTGCAATTTCAAACGCTTCACCCATGCCTACAATCTGGTGGGTCGCTAAAGTACCAGAACGCATGCCACGTTCATGACCACCACCGTGCATTTGCGCTTTTAGGCGAACACGTGGGCTACGGCGAACAAAAAGGGCACCGATGCCTTTAGGACCATAAGCTTTATGACCAGAGAAACTCATCAGGTCCACTTTCATGGTGGAAAGGTCAATTTCAACTTTACCAGCAGCCTGTGCCGCATCAACGTGCAAGAATGTCTTGTTGGCACGGGTGAGTTCACCAATTGCAGCAACATCAGTCACAGTACCAATTTCGTTGTTGACCATCATCAGTGACACAAGAATTGTATCTGGGCGTAATGCTGCTTTCACCATCTCAGGTGTAATTAAACCTGTACGTGGTTCTGGCTCTAAATAGGTAATTTCGAAACCTTGTTCTTCAAGCTCGCGGCAAGTATCCAACACTGCTTTGTGTTCGATTTTACTGGTAATAATGTGTTTGCCCTTTGAACCATAGAACTGGGCAATTCCTTTAAGTGCCAAGTTGTCAGACTCAGTTGCACCAGAAGTCCAGACAATTTCACGGGGATCAGCTTTAACTAGGTTTGCAACCTGCTCACGAGCATACTCAACCTTTTCTTCAGCCTGCCAACCATAAGCATGCGAACGTGATGCTGGATTACCGAATGTCCCTTCGAACGTTAAACATTCCATCATACGTTCTGCAACTTCAGGGAGCACAGGTGTGGTTGCTGCGTAATCAAGATAAATTGGACGTTTCATGTCAAATACCTGTAACCGATAGAAGGGCTGAATCTAAACTTGCTGAATTTTGACGCAGGGCAACGGTTTGAACATTGTCACGTGAAATAAGGTCGGCAAGGGTGATTTTCGCAAGATAATCGGCAATATGGTGGGAGAGTTCTTGCCATAAGTCGTGTGTCAAACACATTGCACCATTTTGGCAGTTGCCTTTATGGTCACAACGGGTCGCATCGACAGTTTCATTTACAGCTTCAATAATTTCTAGCACCGTGATTTCACTTGCATGTCGAGCAAGGTGATATCCACCATTTGCACCACGAACGCTTGAAACTAACCCATGACGCTTAAGTTTTGCGAATAACTGTTCTAGATAAGCGACTGAGATAGATTGGCGAGCTGCTATTTCCGCAAGCGTGATCGTTTGTTCAGTTGGCTGCAAAGCTAAATCAAGTAGAGCAGTCACTGCGTAACGACCGCGAGTTGTAAGACGCATGATTCGGTACACATGGTTAGACTAGATGACTAAATTTTATGAATTCCGACTAAAATAGTCAAGTTTTAAATTGTCATTATCAGCGTGAAAAGTAAAATATTATGAAATTATTGTATCCACATATTATAAACAAAAAAGGCAATAAAAATAAAGCTCAATACAGCAAAGCCAATATTGATCAGGCGCTGGCGTTTTTGCATGCGGTGAATACGGTTTTGGTATTGTTTTGCCTCAACCAGTAAAGTGTTGATTTCAGAACGTTGCTGGTCAATTTTATCAAGTAGTGGGGCAATGCGCTGTTGGGAAGCAACGGCTTCGGCATCATTCTCAAAGTGGTTGAACCATTCACGCCAGTTGACTAAAATTCTGGACAGGGTGAGGTGCTGTAATACATCGGTCAGGTCTGCGGTAAGTTCGGACTTACCCATAATCCGCATATTGTATAGACTTTGCTGATTGCTAAAGATGAAGATTTTAATTAAGTCAATCAGCGTGGTGTTGATCTCGATATCAATTGTACGATCATTGGCGGCAAGGTCGAATAAAATGCCTTTTTCAGTGAACTGAATGTAAAAATCAAAGAAAGGGATGTAGCTGTTTATCCTGATCGTGGTTTTTTTCTGGATCAGTTTCTGTGCCTGTAAGCGCAGGGTGGCATCGTGGGTTAAAATAAAGGAAAAAAAAGTCTCTAAAGCAATCAATGTCACATTTAGCCATAAATGTTTGGATTTTGAGCTTTCATTCATTGATTGATTTTTCCTTACCAATATCGCTATAAAACAACAAGACTTGTAAGCCTGAGCATCCTTACTCAATTATTGAAAATAATTTACAGGTCTTTGTTGCTTTGTAGAACAGTTTTATAAAACGATCAAGTCTTAATTTTGATATTATAAAAACATTTTTATGGTTAAATACGACATACTGTTTGTAAAGTGCTTGGGAGCAATGGTCAATGGATAACTCGAACATAGAAAATCCGAATGAAGAAGCTGAGGTAAAAACTAAGCCAAAATCAAAGAGTTCGAAGAAATCTGCACTCGATTTCAAAAAGTATACACAACAAATCTGGCTGGCGGGTTTAGGTGCTTTTTCACGTGCTGAAGAAGAGGGAAATAAATTATTTGACTCCCTAGTCAAAGTCGGTGAGGAGCTGGAATCCAAGACGGTGGACTTTGCAGACAATACCGTAGGCAAGGTCACAGAGAAAGCCAAAGAGTCAGTGACCGACACCAAGGACAAGGTGGAAAAAATCCTGGACACTGGCGTCAACCATTCCTTAAATCGGATTGGTTTGGTGACTCCAAAAGACCTCCAACATATTGAACAGCTTCTGGTTCAGCTTCATATCAAGGTGGATGCCTTAATCGAAGAAAATAATCAACTTAAGGCCAAATTGAATAAAAAGTAAAAAAAAGCGCAGATACTCATCTGTTTATGTCGTATTTCAGTATTTATTTTGGCTAAAAGGTCTTTCTAGTATTGCGTTCTCCCCTAAAGCATTGCTATAAAGGCGGCATGGCCTTTTAAACTATAGCCTTGGATCTTAACAAACGATATTAAGAGGATATTTTTTATCATGAATAAATCAGAATTAATTGATGCGATTGCTGAAAAAGGGGGAGTATCTAAGTCGGATGCTGGTAAGGCACTCGATGCAACAATTGCGTCAATCACTGAAGCACTTAAAAACGGTGACACGGTTACTTTAGTTGGTTTTGGTACTTTTAGCGTTAAAGAACGTGCTGCACGTACTGGCCGCAATCCTAAAACGGGTGAAGAGCTTCAAATTAAAGCAAGCAAAGTGCCTAGCTTTAAACCAGGTAAGGGTTTAAAAGATTCAGTTGCGTAATCTTTTTAAATCAATAAACGCACCGTTTCGGGTGCGTTTTTTATTTATTGAATGAAAAATTTGCTTTGAGCCTTATTCTGCATTCATTCGCTTTGTTTTTTCAGTTAAAATTGCCCCGAAATAAAATATTGGAATTCTTATGGAATCGTTTCGTACAGTCATTAAGGGTTGGCTTGGCAAAGTCCTGTTAGTTTTGTTTTTGACCCCTTTGGCACTTGTAGGTATTGAAGGATATTTTAGTGGTAGCAATAAGGCAGACGTTGCGAAATCGGTTAACGGTCAGGATATTTCTAATAAAGAATTAGAAAGTGCAACCAAAAATTATAAAGATCAATATTTATCATTGGTTAAGGGTGATGAATCACTGCTCAACCTGCCTGTGATTCAGCAAAAGGCACTGGATGCGCTGGTTGCGCGTAGCTTGCTTTTGCAGCAGGCTGAAAAACTCGGCATTTCTTTAAGCGATGTACAGCTTGAGCAAATGTTGGCTCAACAGCCGAGTTTTCAGGAAAATGGCAAGTTTTCCCAGCAGCTCTATGAAAATTACCTGCGTTCAGTGGGCATGACCAATCAGGGGCTGATTGCCAGCCTGCGTCAGGACCATGCCTTGAAAATGATTTCAACCACCTTGATGGATTATGCATTGGTGAGTCAGTTAGACCTACAGCAATTGGCTAACTTGCAGACAGAACAGCGTACCCTGCATTTGGCAAGCATCAAGCTGGATGATTATAAAAAGGGTGTAACTGCTTCCAGTCAGGAAATCACGGATTACTACAACAAGCATAAAAATGAATTCAAGCAGGTTGCAAGTGTTGATGTGGATTATGTGGTTTTAAGCCCAGCATTACTTCCTGCGACCAATCTTGCAGTAACAGATGCCGATTTACAGCAAGCTTATAAGGCATTTGTTGAAAAACAGCAAAAAGATGTAAAACGTGAAGTTAAACATATTTTGATCACCACGGATGCCCGTGATGATGCTGCGGCTCAAAAGCTTGCCAATGAAGTCTATGCAAAAATTCAGGCGGGCATGACATTTGCTGATGCCGCTGCTCAGTTTTCTGATGATCCAGGCTCTAAAACTCAGGGCGGTTTGGTGGCGACCTATGCGCCAGGTGTTTTCTCAACTGATTTTGACAATGCAGTCAATGCATTAAAGAATGGTGAAATTTCAAAACCTGTTAAAACCCAATATGGTTATCACATTATTGAAGCAAATTCTCCAATGGTGAAATTGCCGTCGTTTGAATCAGAAAAGGTACGTTTAACTGCTGAAGTTGAGAAAGCCAAACTGGCGAATCTATTCAGTGATACGGTCAATAGCCTGAATGAAATGGTGGTTGGTAGTGATTCTCTGGATGCGGTTGCACAGGAAGTAAAAGGTGCCCGTGTTGAATCTGTTAAAGGTGTAACCTTAACCACTGAGAACCCATATTTGAGCGATTTGAATGTTAAGGCTAAATTGTTTAATGATGATGTGAAGAATGGTGATCGTAACGCATCTTCAAATATTCAGTTGGCAAATGGCGATACCATCTGGATTAAAGTCCGTGACTATCATCCAGCAGGGATCAAGCCATTGGCACAGGCCACAGCAGAAGTAAAGGCGAAAGTGGTTGAAGAGAAAGCCTATAAGGCTGCTCAGGCAAAAATTGCCAGCATCCTTGCTGATTTTAAAACGCAACCTGCTGCACAGGTGGTTGCGAAATCACAGGTAACCTTTGAAGATGCAGGTACATATGCACGTTCACAAGGCTTAAAGCGTGCGATTGAGCGCGCGGCATTTAGTATCCCAGCACCAGGCAAAGAGGGTATGTGGTCTGCTACAACAGCTAAACTGCCAAATGAACTGGTGATCGTTGCTGTTTCCAATGTGAACACCAGTATTGCGAGTGAGTTACCACCAGAACAAATGCATGAGTTGAGCAAACTCTATCAACAGTTCCGTGGTCAACAAATTCTGGAAGACTATACTGAATATTTAAAATCCAAGGCAAAGATCAAATAAGTTTGTTCTAAGCATAAAAAAGCCAGTTTTCATAAACTGGCTTTTTTATTGGAGGAAGTTGGTTATTTTTTCTGAATAAATTTCGCTTCCTCAGATTGAGGATACTGGCTAAGCAACTTGGACTTATACTGGTTTGCCAAGGCTGTATTTTTATCTACATCTTTTGCAATGCTATACAGTTGATAAACTGCACGTGAAGCTTTTGCTGAGTTTGGATAACGTGTGGCAACAATATTGTAATTCTGCTTGGCTGCCTTATAGTCCACAGGGTCAACAGCTAAATAGAACTCAGCCAGCCAAAAATAGGCATTGCCCACATAAATACCATTCGGGTGGTTTTTAATAAAGTTTTGCATTGGCTGAATTGCCTTTTTAGCGCCACCTTGTTTATATGCATCTAATGCAACCGTATAAGCTGCCTTTTCGAGTTCAATCTGGTTATTGGTGGTGTTTGTTGTTGCCGTATTTGTCTGTGGCTGCACAGCAGCAGGGGCCTCTGTCTGGGCTTGAGGTTTAGGTGTCACAGCCGCTACTGGAGGCGGGGTGGGTGTTATTGCGGTTGCTGTCCCCTCTGTTCCAGCCTGAGCGGTATCTGTAGCACCATTCTCTTCGGTATTTTCTTCTGGTGGGTCAATTTTCTGTGAAAGCAGCTCCAGACGCTGGTCTAAATCTGTATAGCGATTGGCAAGCTCTTTCTTGAGTTGTTCAATTGCATTGTCATGTTCTTCTAACTGGCCGCGTAATTTACGAATTTCTTCTTCAAGTTTTTGATTCTTTTGCATGATTTCCCAGTTTAAACTTGGAGAACCTGCAACGACGTTATTGGCTTGCTGTTGGCTTAGGGCACGAGATTCAATCGGGACATTGGCATATAAATGCGTACTGCTGAGTAGCGCAATAAAAAGTATAGAATGCTTTTTTAGCATGAAAATTCATCCATAAAGTTGAAAAACAAAGCTGTGGGCGAACAAGTCTTCATTTTTTACTTGCAACACACCGAATACACGTTTTTGATTTAGCCATTAAAACAGCAACTCGTTTAAATGCAATAAGCATTTACAATCTTCAAGCACTTTTGAAGAGAATTAGAGGGCTGTTGTTTAATGTTTATACAGCTTTTAAGTCGATTATAAAGATATAGTGGCAGTATTGATGATGAATTAGGCAGTTGAATTAAAAACTTACTGAAAAACAGAGACAAGTCTTGCAACTCAGGTAAAAATCTCTATACTTTGTCAGGCAATGGTAGCCCTGCTGGTAGCTTCGCAATTGTACTCTACGAACCCCGCCAGGACTGGAAGGTAGCAACGGTAGTAGAACTATAATGTGCCGAAGTCATGCTGGTAGGGTTGCCACCAATCACTCTTCTTCGCTCGTTCGGGCAACCGCTTTCATAATTACATCCATATCAAAACCACGGTATTGTAAAAACCGAATTTGTTTTGCCTTTATTTTTGGATCCTTGGTTACAGCCTCTCCAAATTTTTTAACCTTGAGTTGATATGCCTGTTCATACCAATCAATATCCTGAAGTTCTTCGGTAATCAATTCAGTATCGAGCTGCTTGGCCTTTAATGTCTGTTTGATGCGTTGTAAGCCTTTTCCCTTGCGAATTTGGCTGGCCAAAGTCTGTTCGGCAACGCGTTGGTCACTCTGATAGTTTTGCTCAGCTAATTCCTCCACCAGATTTGCCACCTCATCAGGATGAGCTGCATATTGATTGAGTTTTGTGATTAACTCCGCTTGTGAGTAGTCACGGCGGGTCAGTAGGGTAAAGGCATAGGAGCGTAGTCTCTGACCTGTTAATGTTTTGGGCTTTTCAGTTTTTTCCGAATTCAACATATTTTCCTCATGAAAGAAAAACGCCCCGTAGGGCGTTCTAGCTTAGCTTTCTAACAAGTCTGGTTCTTCTGCATCTTCAGTTTGTGCGGCTTCAGTATTGTTTTTGGTGAGAAGTTGCTCACGAATAAGCTTTTCAATTTCCTGAGCCATTTGTGGGTTTTCTTCAAAATGGCGAATCACGTTATTTTTACCCTGACCAATTTTATTGCCTTGATAAGAGTACCATGCACCCGCTTTTTGTACGATTTCCTGCTGTACCGCAAGGTCTACAAGTTCACCGAGTTGATTGGTGCCTTTGCCATACATAATCTGGAACACTGCTTCACGGAAAGGAGGCGCCATTTTGTTCTTCACGACCTTAACCCTGGTTTCAGAACCCACAATTTCATCACCTTCCTTAACCTGGCCAATACGGCGAATGTCCAGACGTACAGATGCATAGAATTTTAGTGCGTTACCACCAGTTGTGGTTTCAGGGCTACCGAACATTACACCAATCTTCATACGAATCTGGTTAATGAAGATCACCATACAGTTGGAACGTTTTGCATTACCCGTGATTTTACGTAATGCCTGACTCATCAAGCGTGCCTGCAAGCCCATATGTGAGTCACCCATCTCGCCTTCAATTTCAGCTTTAGGGGTTAACGCAGCAACAGAGTCGACAACGATTAAGTCAATTGCGCCTGAACGAACCAGCATGTCGGCAATTTCCAGCGCCTGTTCACCATGATCTGGCTGTGATACCAGCAGGTTGTCAATATCAACACCTAATTTACGCGCATACTGTGGGTCTAGGGCATGCTCCGCATCAATAAAGGCACAGGTGCCACCATTTTTTTGACACTGTGCAATCGCCTGTAGTGTCATGGTGGTTTTACCTGAAGATTCAGGACCATAAATCTCAATGATACGGCCTTTTGGTAATCCGCCAATGCCGAGTGCGATATCCAGTGTTAAAGAACCTGTGGAAACAGCCTCAACTGCCTGTACGGTATTGTCACCGAGGCGCATCACCGTATTTTTACCAAACTGTTTTTCAATCTGGCTTAATGCAGCTTGTAACGCCTTACTTTTATTATCATCCATCTCAAAACCTCAAAACTTTATCTTCTTAACGACTAACCCAAGTGGATGTATTGAATCTCAACTTGTTGGGACTTGGGTATAGTGGCAGATTCTCATTGTTTATTCTACATCTGACCTGTGTCTGTACGACACAAGATGACGCGTCCATTATTGTAAAAATTACTCGTCATGGTAAGACCATGATTGAGCATTTTCATGTTTAAAACGATTGATATCACGACGGTCTTTTTTACTTGGTCGGTGATCTGGTCGGGCTAGATTATGCATTTTTCGCTGTGAGGCATGCAACTCCCGACGTTCAATACTTTCTGTCGTTTCTTCATAAAGCTGCTGGGCAATTGGTGCGCCACCACGTACCGAAGAAAGAGCCTTGATGATCACGGTTTTTTTCTCAAAACCCTGCTGGATGGTGAGCTCCATGCCAATGCGTACGTCTTTGGACACCTTGACGCGTTCATTCTGGTGATGGACTTTACCACCCTCTATGGCAGCCTTGGCAATGGAGCGTGTCTTAAAAAAACGCGCTGCCCAAAGCCACTTATCAATGCGCATGGCATCCATGCTTGCTGGTTCATGCTGTTTTGGCATCTGTATCCTGTAGTTTAATGTCAAGATAATCGACAAGTTCAGTTAGATGGTCGAGTGCAGGGTAAGGGAGTTCTGTTGCCACTCTTGCGGGCTTTGCGCTTGAGGGTTGTAGAATACTGAATAGTTGCGAGATGCCAAAGTCTTCTGCGCCTTTGAGTACCGCAACGGTGTCATCCACAAAAACAGCCTGGGCTGGATTAAAGGGATGCAGTTGTTGCAGCTTTTGCCAAAATGCAACTTCCTCCTTGGCATGTCCCAGTTCCTCACTGCTGACCATTACTTCAAAATAGGGACTTAACTCGATATTTTCAAGTTTAAGCTGTAGCCCCACGCGGTCAGCATTGGTCAGTAACCAGCAGCGATAGTCACGATTTTTGAGTTGTTGCAAAAGTTGATGACAGCCTATACGGGCACGAATTTTTTCCCGATGTTCGTATTGGAGTTGTAATACATCAACACCAACTTTCGCCGTCCAGTACGCCGAAGAATACCAAGATAGTGTATGCTTATGCTGTTGGTAGAACTGAAACAGGGTTTGTTGACTCTGTTGCAGACTGCACTGATGGACCTGGGTATGTCGCTCTGGCAAACAATGATTCCAGATGAAATCGTCAAAGGCTAAATCAAGTAAAGTGCCATCCATATCAAAGAATATGATGGGTTGCTGCTGTAAATCTGAATATGACATAAGGTTGATCTATGTTTATTAAAACGCTTGCCCCACAGGATCAGTTGATTTCGCAACTTGTGCCAATTATGGCGCAGGCAAGTCAAATATTGTTGGAAGAATACCAAAGTTATTGTGCGGGTTGCGAGTTTAATATTCAGGAAAAAAGTGATGATTCACCTGTGACACAGGCTGACCTTAAGATAAACCGTTTTTTATTAAACCACTTGGCGGAAATAACCCCCGATTTACCTGTGTTGTCAGAAGAAAGTGATTATTCTGCCCGAGCTGCATGGCAACGTTGCTGGATGCTTGATCCTCTTGATGGAACTAAGGAGTTTATCCATGAACGTGATGAATTTACCATCAACCTGAGCCTGATTGAAAACAGTCACACCACTTTCGCGATTATTGCGGTGCCATGTGAGCAGGTGATGTATATAGGTTATACCTCACAGCAGCCTTATAAATATAGTTTTAGCCGCCAGCAATGGTCGCAGTACCAGATTGAAGAACATGTGGCTGAAGCAGCGATTCAAATTGGCCTGAGCCATAATAGTAAGAATCCAAAGTACAAAAACTTTATTGAACCGATTTTGCAGTATCGTGAGGTTATTCGCCGTGAGGCGGGCAGTGCCTATAAATTCTGTATGATGCTGGAGGGAGAGATTGATATCTATCCACGCTTTCATCCAACCTCTGAATGGGACACCAGTTCAGGACAGGCTTTTCTGGAAAGTATTGGTGGTGGTTTGATGACGCTGGATGGCAAGCCGTTCCAGTACAACCAGCGGGAGACTGTGCTGAACAAGGGTTTTATCGCCTTTAGAGATCAGGATTGCAAAAAAATTGCTTATGATGCCTTGAGTCATTCAGGCATTTTAGATTGAGAGTTGAGCAGCTCATGGTATAGTGGGCTAAATTCTCATCTTTTATAAATTTTAATATGGCCCTGCATTTATTGCCAAAAAGCATGTTTGAAGCAATTGATTTACTTCCCGATGCTTCAACCCCTGTAACTCTATTTACCCGCCACTCGCTACGTGAATTGGTAAATGGTCAGGGCTTGGCGGGCTATGATCTCCAGTTGACTGAACAGGGTCGGGAGCTTGCCTATGCATGGGGGCAATATTTAATTCAGAATACCGATCGGGCCATTCAGCACTGTATTTCAAGCCCAATCCAGCGTTGCGTGGATACCGCCGCATTGATGATCGAGGGTGCCGATCGCACCCATAAAGCGGTCAATACCCATACCATTGAAATTGTTGAACAGCGCTTGCTGGTTGAACCAGGCAGCTTTGTGCTGGACATTCAGCAGGCTGCGCCCTATTTCCGTAAACAGGGTGCCTTGGGTTTTATTAATAGTTTTGTCAATAATGCCTTGCCAGGGATGAAACATCCCATTACAGGCGTATTTGATGTCCTTGAACTGCTTTATCACACCCATCCCACTCGACAGAATGGATTAAGTCTGGCTGTGAGTCACGACACCATTCTCGCTGCAATTGTTGCGGTCATTTCAGGTAACAAACAAATTGAACAGTCCGATTGGCCTGACATGATGGAGGGGCTGTTTGTCTGGTTTGAGGGAGAGGACTTTGTCAACAGCAAGTTGAAATGGATTTGGCGTGGTGAAAGGCAGGAACTCACCATTAAGGGTTTTCAGAATCAATAAGCCTAATAAGTATGAAAGAGAATAAGCAATATAAATTCATTATTATTAGGAGGATTAATAATTTCTAAAGCATAATAAATTACTTACAACACTCAAAAAATAATAAAAAGTTTACTTTTAAAAAGTTGTTTCTTTCGTCATTATAGGCAGATAAAAAGATAAGATTGACGCATAATTGGATAAAAATATGTCATTAAACACAATTTATTTATGGGAGCCAGAAATCTTTACAGGCAAGGTTCCCAGCGAAGATGACTCATATCAGGTGGCATTTGAATTACATCAACAATATAGCCATATACCAAGTCATGGCAGAACTCTAAAGGCTTGGCTAACTTCATTTGCAAATAAAGTTTGTGATCCCTTGTATCAAGCCTATTTTTCAGAACATACTCAGAAATGGGTGCAGCAGATCAGGCATAAATTTGATCAGGAAACGTGTGCTGTCGTCCAGCTCGATGCTTTGGAGCAGGTTGAGCAGAATGATGCCATGTATCGTGTCTTTTATGAGGCGGTGCATGAAACAGGCGTGGGCTTTTATGAACCGAATTATAATGTCTGGGCAATTGGTGAGCTACAGTCGCCAGAAAATGCGGTTGTGATGATGCTACAGCCTTATTTGCTAAAACCTTTGGAGATCAAACAGGAACCTGCATCTGTATCATCTGAGCCTCAACCTCAAGTTGAGGCGGTTGTTGAATCAAGCCAATTTCCCATTCCACAAAATATGCCAGAGGCTGAACAGCTTATCAGCCAGTGGTTTGAACAGCAAAGTTACACCAAAAACCTTGAATTGAGTGTTTTTAATGTCGCACATGACTTTATTTCCAATTGGGGAAATCTGGGAAAACCACAATTAGCTAAAGACACAGGGTATCGCTGCTTTTTACTTACTCAAGAACAGGCGGGAATTTTCTATCAATTAAAAATGGTGCTTAGAAAACTGACCATTAGCCCGATGTTGTCATTTGCAATGGATTTTACCAACCATTTTATTCCCCAACATTTACAGGAACAGTTGCCTGAGCGTTTGATTTTCCGCTTGCGTTCTATGGATGTGCATAAAAACACAGGATTAAAAAATAGTACTGAACCGTGTTTTGCATTAACGGGACGCTGGGATACACAGGTCGATATTCAAGAATTTTTCCAAAACCTTGATGGCTATATTAATTTTATCTTCTCAAATTTGGGGCAGGGCAGGCTGGAAACTTTACAAGCCTGGGCCTATGGCGATATGCCAGCAGATATTAAGATTGACCTGGACTTTCGCTTTGAGTTGATGATGATCGCCTTGAGTCAGGACGAAGATTATCTGGGTGAACGTTACCAGCATCATAAAACATTGTTAACCCTGAATAAGGCTCGGGTTCATGATCTGGGGCTACTGGAAGACAGCTATAAGTTTTGCCAAAAGCTGATCAAGATCGTTAAGGATGGGGGAACAGCTTTGCAGCCCTATGCAGCTAAAAGTTAGGACAATAAAAAAGCCCGAAAAACGGGCTTTTTTACATGCAACAAATTAGTTAGCTAGCGCTTTAACTTGAGCATTTAAGCGGCTCTTATGACGAGCAGCTTTATTTTTGTGGATGATGCCTTTATCAGCCATGCGGTCGATTACAGGAACAGCTTTTTTGTAAGCTTCTGTAGCAACAGCATAATCACCAGCAGCGATTGCATTTACTGTACGTTTGATGTAAGTACGAACCATAGAACGCAAGCTTGCGTTGTGTTTGCGTGCTTTAACGTTTTGACGAGCACGTTTTTTAGCTTGAGCAGAGTTTGCCACTCGTGCACTCCTTGAAAATAAGTTGGTCTGGGCGGGCTGAAGTTTAAACCAAAAAATATTGGAAACATTCACCAGCCCGTAAACAAGTGCCATATTTTGAGGAAACTAGGCCATGAAGTCAAGCTTTGTAACGTCTTTAACTACATTTAACAGGTGATAATCTTGCAAGAAAACGTTACATTAGGCTTGGTTATGGCTGGGAATAATTAAAAATGAATAGAGGTGATAAAAAAGCAATCGTGATTGGTGCAACGGGTCTGGTTGGCCAGGCCTTGGTGGAGCGGTTGCAACAATCAGATGATTTTAGTTCAATCACTGTTGTGGTGAGAAAAAATTCAGATATATTAAAATCTTATAGTAAAGTAACACAGCTTATTCTGGAAGATTTTCTTTTGTTGAATGATGAGGATGTCAGTTCACATACCCATGCGTTTAGCTGCTTGGGAAGCACCATTAAACAGGCGGGTTCAAAAGAAAAATTTTATGCAATTGATTATGAAATCAATGCACACTTTGCTGATCTGGTTCAGGATAAAAATATTCATTTATTGGTTGTCAGCGCCTTGGGAGCGAATGCTAAATCGCCAATTTTCTACAATAAGGTAAAGGGCGAACTGGAAGAATATCTCAAAAGCCTCTCAATTTATAAACTTTCAATTTTCCAGCCTTCATTGTTGATTGGTAAGCGCAGTGAAGTAAGGGTGTTGGAAGATATGGCTCAGACCGTATATAAACTGGTCGAAAAAGCCTGGACCAAGCCGTTTAAAGTTAAGCCTGTATCCGCCGAACAATTGGCGGATACTATGCTGGTCGCAGCCCAGACCCAAACAGCTGCATTTAAGCTGTATGATAATTTGAGTATACAACAAACCTAATAATGGAGAACTTCAGTGGCAACAATCCCTTTTGTAACCTGTGATTTGTTAGATGATAATCCTGAGAAAGACCTGCAAGTCGTCACGCCAAGCTTGGATGGAAAATTCTTTAAAAGTTATGGTGCGCGTAAAACTTTTGGTGGGCAGGTTGTAACAGTCAAGTGTTTTGAAGATAACTCACGTGTAAAAGAGCTATTGGCAACTGACGGTGCAGGTAAGGTGCTGGTTGTGGATGGCGGTGCTTCTATGCGTTGCGCCCTGATGGGTGACCTGATTGCAGAATCGGCGGTGAAGAACCAATGGAATGGTGTGGTGATTTATGGCTGTGTGCGTGATGTGGATGCAATTGCTGAACTTGATTTAGGTGTGCATGCATTGGCTACAATTCCACAAAAAAGTAACCGTAAAGGCATAGGTGAAGTCGATATCACATTGTATTTTGGTGGTGTAACAATCAGTTCTGGTGATTATATCTATGCAGATAATAACGGAATTGTGATTGCTAAAGAAAAGTTAGTCGACTGTTAAAAGGATCGCGATATGCTGAAAATGGTGAATCATCAAATTAAGGTTTTACAATCTGTTGCCGCAAGCCTGATTGAGGGGGGGCGGGGTGTGATGGGAACATCACAACCTAAGCAGCCAGCAAAACCTTTAAAGTTATATGAATTTGAGGGTTCACCATTTTGCCGCCGTGTTCGTGAGGTCATTACTTTGCTGAATCTGGATGTGGAAATTTATCCATGTCCTAAAGGTGGGAAGAAGTATCGCCAAATCGTGAAAGAAAAAGGTGGAAAAAAACAGTTTCCATTTTTAATTGATGAAAATACAGGGACTCAACTTTATGAGTCACAAGAGATTATTCATTACCTATTCAAGCATTATGGTAAAACAGGGCAAACTCCAAGGAAATTCAGCCACTATCCAAAGCTTCCGTATATTTCGGCTTTGGCTTCAGTTGCCAATGTGGGTCGTGGTATATGGATTAACCAACAGATTATAGATCGCCCTGCACCAGAAAAGTTATTAGAGTTGTGGAGCTTTGAGGCAAGTCCTTATACACGTTTGGTTCGTGAAGTATTAACGGAATTAGAACTCCCTTATGTACTACATAATGTACCAAAAGAACGCTGGCAAGATATGGGGCCTGCGGTTTTACGTTTAAAGCCAGGCCACTATATTCCACTGCCTAATGGTAAGCGTGAAAAAGTGGTTGAAGTCATGGGGCGTGATATTCAGGTGCCATATCTGGTTGATCCAAATACAGGCGTGAAGATGTTTGAGTCAGCCAAGATTGTTGAGTACCTGAAAAAGCAGTACGGAAAATAAATGATAAGAAAGCATCTGTTCAGGATGCTTTTTTTATATGGAAATGATGATGTCAGTTGCTTATGATAAGTGTTTAACGGTTTAATAATGCCCTAAAGGTAATGGAATTAATAGATGTTAAGCCAGTTTACAAGCTTATTTAAAAGCAATAAGGAATCACCTGAACAGTTGTTCTTAAAAGAGCATGATTTAGAATTTAACCCAGAGAAAGGGCCTATTCTAAATGGTCGGGTACTCAATGAATTGGATTCTCGTTTAGTTTACTTTTCAAACCGCAAGCTAGATAATTTTAATAACTTGGCGAAACTTTTTGAAATTTCACCACAGATTAATGAAAAAATTGATCTAGAAATTCATTCACAGCGTTTTGTCGAGCGATTAGGAAATACAGAAGAAAATTTGAGAGAGTTGAAGCAAGTAATTAAAATCTTGAATGATTATTATGTGAAGTTTCAACGAGCAAAATAGTCTAAGCAGGAACATGATCTTTAAAATGTAACATCCAAACAATAAAGCTCATGAACCAAAGACAAATAGCGAAAAATATAATAATTGGTAAATGTTCTTCTTCACCTGCGAAGAAATGCAGTAGAACAAAACATAGCCCTAAAAATAGGAAAATATTTATAATAAATAACCACATGTTTAGTACCCGTTGGTAATTTGATAATTTATTTTTCGAGTTATCATATAAGGTAAACAAATACAGGAAGAAAGAAAATAGATAAAATTAAAGTTAAATACATAGCTCATCGTAAAAAATGAAATACTACAAAGGACACTATTCAATACTCTTCTATAGCCATGTAGGCTTTCAACGGGATATTTGGTTAAAGCCTTTTTAAAAGATAATTCCGCAAGATAAAATCCAAACAAAAATAATAGAACCAATAAAATTGGATGCCAGGCACCTATATAAAAAAGTTGATCAAATAAGAAAGACTGCATAGGATAAATGTTTTTATTGGTATTTGTTTACTTAACCATCATTATAATAAAAAAGGGACTAAATCCAAAGACCCAGCCCCTTGTTGATCAGGTTAGCGATTATTTTTCAATAATTGCAACAACACCTTGACCACCAGCAGCACAGATCGAAACTAAAACACGACCTGAACCTTTTTGGTTAAGTAACTTCGCAGCAGTCGCGATAATACGACCACCTGTTGCAGCAAATGGGTGACCCGCAGCTAAAGAAGAACCATTCACGTTAAGTTTGCTACGATCAATAGAACCTAAAGGTGCATCCAGGCCTAAACGCTCTTTACAGAATTTCTCATCTTCCCAAGCTTTTAGGGTAGAAAGAACTTGTGATGCAAATGCTTCATGGATTTCATAGTAGTCGAAATCTTGAAGTTTAAGACCAGCACGCTCAAGCATACGTGGAACTGCATAAGCAGGAGCCATCAATAAACCTTCTTTTTTGCCAACGAAGTCAACCGCAGCAGTTTCAGAGAAAGTTAGGTAGGCAAGAACTTCGTGGCCATTTGCCTTAGCCCATTCTTCAGAAGCCAACAGTACACAAGAAGCACCATCAGTTAACGGAGTAGAGTTACCAGCTGTCATTGTTGCAGCTTCACCCTTACCAAAAACTGGTTTTAATTTTGCCAATTTCTCAACACTAGAGTCAGCACGTAAGTTGTTGTCACGGCTTAAACCCAGGAACGGTGTGATGAGGTCATCAAAGAAACCTTCTTCGTATGCTTTTGCCATTTTCTGGTGAGAAGAAGCGGCTAAGGCATCTTGATCTTCACGGGTAATGCCCCATTCTAACGCTGTAATGGCAGCGTGGTCACCCATTGCAAAACCTGTACGTGGTTCACCATTCTTAGGCGCATCCATCAAGTCTTTAAGGTTGATTTTTTTCAATGCCTTTAAGCGGTCTTTACCTGTTTTAGCAATGTTTAACTCAAGCAAAGCTTTACGTAAACCGTCACCAAAAGCGATCGGTGCATCAGAAGTTGTATCTACACCACCTGCGATACCCACTTCGATTTGACCCAAAGCGATTTTGTTTGCAACAAGGAAAGCTGCCTGTAAACCAGTACCACATGCTTGCTGAATGTCATAAGCTGGAGTTTCTGGTGCAAGCTGAGTGTTTAAAACACACTCACGAGTCATGTTGAAGTCACGGCTGTGTTTTAATACCGCACCTGCAACCACTTCACCTAAACGTTGGCCTTGTAGGTTAAAACGCTCAACTAAGCCGTTTAATGCCGCGGTGAACATATCCATGTTTGAAGCAGTGAAATATGCGCCGTTTGAACGAGCGAATGGAATACGGTTACCGCCAATAATGGCAACACGGCGAACAGTGTTTTGGCTCATGCTTTTATCCTGTTGAACAGAAGGTTTGGTTGTTTTAGCTGTTGCTGCTTTTGTAGAAGTAGAAGAAGCAGTGCTTTTGGTACTACGACTTGTAGAACGAGTACGCGTCGTTTTTGGTGTCGTACTTGCTGCTTTAGAAGTTGTGCCAGCACTTTTACCTGTGGTAGAAGTAGCTTTTGATGTATTTGACACAGTTTCCTGAGCAGAATTCTCGACTGCTGGATTTTCTTGAGTTGTTTTGCTCATAAGGCTTTTCCAAGCATAATTGCGATATTCTTATTATAACCATAGCATATTTACAATGCAGCTGTATTGACTAGAATGACGTTGGAGACCGCATTCAGGTCAAGACATCCAGACATGAACTCAAGTATGATTTGCTGTGAGTCAATCAGACCCTGATTCCATGTTATTTTACCAACATGATTCATGTATCTGTAAAAAATTCATTTGTATGAGAGATAATAACCATGACCGATCAATACCAGGCATTTACACAATCACCTTTGGGTAAATTTGTTGTAAAAAATTTAGGTTTACCATCACCAGTTACGCTAGATCGTTTCGAGAGTGCTCAACCTGTTGTGAATGGTGCAGTATTGCTTGGCGCAGCGCCATCAAGCACAATTTCTGCTGCGATTGCTCAAGTTCTTAGCAACATCCACGCAGATAGCTACGTGGGCAACAACGTTGAATTACAACAAACTGCTGCAAAAGTAGGTTTAAATCTTCGTCCTTTGAATGCAGATGACAAAGAATCTAAGTTCAAGGCAGTGGTATTTGATGCTTCTGGTATCAAGGATTCTGAACAGTTAAAAGAGTTGTACAACTTCTTCAACCCAATCGCACGTCAGATTTCAAGTTCAGGTCGTGTGATTGTGATCGGTACGACTCCTGAAACAGCGAAAACTGTAAAACAGGCAATTGCTCAGCGCGCGCTTGAAGGTTTTGTTAAATCTGCTGGTAAAGAGTTCAAGAAAGGTATCACTGCTCAAGTGGTTTATGTAGATCAAGGTGCAGAAGCAAACCTTGAGTCAACTTTACGTTTCTTGATTTCTCCACGTTCAGCTTACGTTTCTGGTCAAGTGATCCGTGTTTCTAAAGCAGAAACAGTGAAATTAGACTGGGCAAAACCACTTGCTGGTAAAACAGCGTTGGTGACTGGTGCAAGCCGTGGTATTGGTGAAGCGATTGCACACGTTCTTGCTCGTGATGGCGCACACGTGATTTGTCTGGATGTTCCACAACAACAAGCTGATCTTGAGCGCGTTGCGGGTGAAATTGGTGGTTCAGTATTGGCAATCGACATTACTGCTGCCGATGCTGGTGAGAAAATCAAAACTGCCGCTGCTAAACAAGGCGGTTTGGATGTGATTGTTCACAATGCTGGTATTACCCGTGACAAAACTTTGGCAAACATGAAGCCAGAGCTTTGGGATTTGGTAATCAACATCAACTTGTCTGCAATTGAGCGTGTTAACGATTACTTACTTTCAAATGATGGTTTAAATGCAAATGGTCGTATCGTTTGTGTATCATCAATCAGTGGTATTGCAGGTAACCTGGGTCAAACAAACTACGCTGTTTCTAAAGCAGGTGTAATTGGTCTAGTTAAGTTTACTGCCCCTACATTAAAGAACGGTATTACGATCAATGCAGTTGCGCCTGGTTTCATTGAAACTCAAATGACTGCTGCGATTCCATTCGCGATTCGTGAGGCTGGTCGCCGTATGAACTCGATGAACCAGGGTGGTCAACCTGTCGATGTGGCAGAGGCGATTGCATGGTTTGCATCTACAGGTTCAACAGGTGTGACTGGTAACGTTGTTCGCGTATGTGGTCAAAGCTTGTTGGGTGCGTAAGCATTAACGTTTTGAAAGGGGGTGCTTTTGCATCCCTTTTTTATAAAAATTATTGAAAGGTCCATTATGAATGCACGTCATTTTAGTCAATTGCCAAAACCTTATTTAGCTTATCCAAAAGTCATTCAGGGTTTAATTTTTAAAAAGCCAAAAGGTGAGAAAGTATTGCCGCAGGTAGAATATGTGGTGGATACCCTAAAGATTGATACAAAGCATTTAGAAAGCTATAACGAGATTTGCGGTTTTAAAAATGATGGTTTTGTGCCAGCAATTTATTTAGCTGTATTGTCTCAAAGTCTGCAAATGCACATGATGACCAGTGAGGCATTTCCATTTGCGATTTTAGGTTTGGTGCATATTCGTAACCAGATCAAGCAAACACGTAAAATTGCTGTAAATGAGCAAATCACCCTGTCTTGTAAATTTGGTGAGCTAAAGCCACATGACAAAGGCTTGCAATTTGACTTCATTACCACTGCCAAAGTGGGCAATGAAGTAGTGGCAGAAAGTTTAACCACGTATTTGTCACGTCAAAAAACTGAGAAAAAAGCAGGCGAGAAAGCCAAAGATACCAAAGAACCAGCTTATCAGCCAAAAGCAGAGTGGAATGTTGCTGAAAATACGGGTCGCCGTTATGCAGCGATTTCAGGCGACTTTAACCTGATCCATATTCATGCAGTCACTGCAAAAGCGTTTGGCTTTAAACAGGCGATTGCACATGGTATGTGGAGTAAGGCAAAAGCATTGGCAAGCCTTGATCTGGCAGATGCCTATGAAGCAGATGTATGGTTTAAATTACCCATGTATCTTCCATCAAAAGTTGAGTTTCTAACTGCAACTCAGGGCAAGGAAACTGACTTCTTGATTCGTAATGTGAAATCTCAAAAACCTCACGTTGCAGGTACAGTAAAAGCACTTTAATACCGATCATATTTAAAATTATCCCTTTTGTTCGCAAGAGGGGTATTCTAAAAACATAACGATCATAAGGATGTGGGCTGTGATTAAAGAGATTTTATTTGCCGATACGCATAATTATCATGGCAAGGTTGATGAGCGTTTCACTGATCTGGCTACACAGTTTAGCCGTTTTCAGGATGCACGCAGCCATCAGGGTGGCGCGGCATTGGTGGTCTATTTTCAAGGCCAGAAAGTTGTCGATATTTTCACGGGTAAGAAATCTCAAGATCAAGATTGGCAAGCAGATACTTTGTCGATGTGCTATTCCACAGGTAAGGGCATATTGGCAACACTTGCACATATCTTGGTGAGTGAACGTTTACTTGATTACGATACGCCAATTGCACAGTACTGGCCTGAGTTTGCTCAAAATGGCAAAGCCAACATTACCTTGCGTCATGTCTTATCCCATCAAAGTGGTTTGTTTGATATTCGCAATGTAATTGATGCAGCAACGGAAATGCTGGATTGGCCGCATATGCTGGATGTCATTGCCAAAGCCACACCTCGTTTTGCAGCAGGGCAGAGTTTTGCATATCAGCCGCTTACTTATGGATGGATTGTCGGTGGTGTGATTGAAAAAGCTGCCAAGCAACCGCTGAGCTGGTTAATGCAACGTTATTTGGTTCAACCACTTGAATTGAATGGTGCTTATTTTGGCGTACCTGCTTCTGAGCTGGATCGGGTTGCTCGTTTGCTGGAAAAACCAAAATCAGTAGTTACACCTAAACCACAAACCAAGAAAAGCAATCAACCACGTAAGGTTTCATTGTCAGAAAAACTATTGGAAATTTCTGGGCAAAGCCCGCAAGATTTTCAGGATGCTATGATCCCGAAAGGCATGCGTAACTTTAGCTTTTATAGTGATGCAGGCCTGCAAGCAGTGATTCCTGCCGCCAATGGGGTGTTTACTGCGGATAGTCTTGCCAGAGTTTATGCAATGCTTGCCAATCAAGGGCAGTGGAATGGACAGCAATTGATTCGTCCAGAAGTGTTTAAGCAGTTAAGTACAGTACAATCGAAAGCCCGTGACCGTGTGATGCCGATTCCGATGCACTGGCGTTTGGGTTATCACCGTATTTTAACGATGGGTAAACGCGCACCGCATGGTTTTGGACACATGGGTTTTAATGGTTCAGGTGCGTGGTGTGATCCTGACCGTGCACTCAGTTTCGCTTATACGCATAATTTTAGTACCACTTCCGCAACAGGTGATTATCGTTTATGGGGCTTGAGTCAGGAAGCCTTGCGTTGTGCTGATGCGGTGTTAGAGGGAAGAAAAGGCTGGTTTTAACAAAATTCCCCCATTCAATAAAATGGTGAATGGGGGAAATTTTTTAACTAAGATTGAATTCATCTAATAAATTTTTCTGATTTAGTGCTTGGTAAATAAGTTCTGCATATTGCGTGATACGTTGACATAATTCGCCTGATTCAATCATTGACCAAACATGGGTATGTGTCTGCCAATCCCATATATCTTTTTGATCAATATATGTCGCCCACCATTCACTTTGTTTAACTTTTTCATGAGGGAATAGTTCTGATATGGTTGAATGAATTTGATGGAATAGTTCAGGGGCAGCTAGATTTTCCTCTCGTTTAGCAATTCCTATAAAAAATCCCCGATAGTTATAATGATTAAATTCTATTCTAAAGCATAGCTTATGTTTTTGTGTGTAAAAAATATTTAATCCAGTCCAGTGATCACGAGAAATATGGTCAGTAATATACCAACCTTTCTGGTGGACAGCACTCTGTAGTTGTTGTTCAAGTTTATGAATCAAAGAGTCTTGTAATTGATCTTTGACTCCTAATAACTGAAATGTAGCTTGAATATGCTGAGGATCTTGTAAGATTATGTTTAAAAGATGATTTTGTTCTGAAATATCATTCATTGATAAAAATTCCTTTTCAATATAATGTTTAAACTCTTTTATGAAATAAATCACTTTGTCATTTTGACATTCCGTTAAAGACTGCTTTAACCAATGTATTAAGTCAGGAAAAGTAATATGGCTGAAATTTTTCTGGTCTAACCATGATTTTAAGATTTCAGGTTTGACACTATGTTTTGCTGGTTCATTACCATACCCAGATAAATAGACAAGATGCCAATTTTGAGGAAAAAGAAAGCTCATTTCATTAGCATAATCTTGTAATTGTTGATCACCATCCGCAGCAAATGGTTTATTTTCAATACAGATACCATAGCTTTGCTGAGCGATTTTAATGTGGATATAAATATCCATTCTTCGACCATTTCTGATCGTCTTTTCTGTTTGTACAGTGATGTCTGCATGATCTAAATTAATATTTCTCCAATCATCAGGTAAATCCAATTGATGAAGAAATAGGGATAGAAATAGATGCTCCTGTGCATGATCGCCACTTGGGTTTAATAAATCAGCAATGATTCTACTTAGCATCATTTCATCTGTATAAATATAATTAAATACTGAAAAATTTGGGGCAAGCTGTTTTTTATATTTTTGTCGTGCTAGTTCAAGTGCTTTTAATTCATAGGAAACTTGATTAAGTAGTTTAGATATATTGAGATTCATTTAATTTCCTTTACTTATTAATCATCATTTAAGTTCTGGGCATGATTTTCTAAAGCCTCACTCAATGGGCAGTAATACCAAGTAACGCCTTGTATTTTCATACTGCCATCAAAATTTTCTAGGTGGTTATATAACAGTTGATATTTGGGGTTAGCTTCATCAAAGGGTACATCAAGGTAAATCTCACCCAGATAAGGCATTGACATAATTCCACTTCGAGATGACCAGCCAAAACATTCGGAAAAATCAATTTCATGTTTTTCTAACCATTCAATCAATTGCTGACGAGCAATACAGGTTTCATAGTGAAACTTAAGTGTGAGATCTTCATTGTTGAAAATATCATTATAACTACTATGAAAAAGTACATATAACACATCACGTTGTTTCTCAAGCGCAATTTGATCTATATTTTTAAGTATTCTTGGCATCAGAAACTCCTTACTTGTAAACTAAATGACCATAATGAGGTGTAAAATCTACTGCACAAATTTTAGTTTCAATCAAACACTCGAGTAACTTATTCGCCTGTTGATATCCAATTAAAAATTTACGTTGTAAACCCGAAACTGAAATGTAGTCGAGTTCTTTGGCAAAAAGAATTGCTTGCTGTAATAATTCCTCATTATTCTTCATATGGATTTTCCTGTGTTAAACGAATCAAAATCATACTGACATTATCAAAAGGATGGTTTTGATGGAGGGTAGTTTTCATATTTAACCCGAATCTTGTTTAAGCCGATATTTCCATAATACGAATCATCGGCTTGTTTTGATGACATATTTGATAAGCACATAAAGATGCATAAATACCAGCTAAATAGCCTGCAACACTTCTCGCTCTAGTCGTCACTAGATTGTACGCCCCCTTCAGCAAACTGAATAAAGTTTCTATTTTATTGCGTTGTTTCAGATGGTATTCATCTGCTTTTGATAACTGTATAGATTTCATGTTCTTTCGGTGATAGGTAATTAAATCAATATCTTGTACTCTTAATTTACTCTTTAATTCATGACTAATATAGCCACGATCAGCATACAATTTAGCAGTCATTCCTTTGACTAACTGTTCAACCATTTTTATATCTGCTGTATGCCCATTTGATAAAGCTGTGCTGAGTATTTCACCTGACTGATTCATAAGTACATGCAACTTACAACCAAAGAACCAACCCATAGAACTTTTACCACGAGTTGCAATTGCTGCTAGCGATTTATGTCTTTTTATTCGCTGATTTTTACAGACAGCCAATGTCGTTGAATCGATCCATAAATAAGAACTTTGCTGATCTTTCATCAGGGCGAAATGTAAGGCATGTAAAGCCAGTTGATGAGTATTGATCAGGTAAATCATACGTTGGTAACAAGGCAGGCTTTTGAATAAATGAAGATAGTTATGTCTCAGTGCCGTAAAGAATGCTTTAAAGTTATTGAAATGTGAATGTTTATACCAAATTGCAATAAAGACAATTTCAGAAATACTGAGCTGTGCAGGGCGAATTCTTAGGCATTTAAGATTTTGCTTTAAGAATTTCCAGTAAACTGATTCAAATTTTAGAAAGAAATCATCAATTATACAGAATAATTGGGTACTATCGAACATAAGGACTAGAGTCGTAAGTTTTGTGTGGTAACTAACTGATGGCTCTAGTCCTTCTCTTTTTCAAGTCTATGGCTTATCCGTGATTCAGGTTATTTAATAACCATGTTTTTAATCGAGTTTCAGGCATTAAAGACCGCCAGTGATTGCATTCCAAAACATCATGCACACCATCGCTACAGATCAAGAGGGCATCTCCCTCCCTCACCCAAATATTCCTCTTTGGGTGAAAATTCAGGAACATCATGTAAAGAGTCAGCACAAAAGCAATGGTTCAGCATGTAATAGAAACTGGCATATTGTTCAGTTTCTTTAATTTCTACTTCACCATTTTGCTGCATTTCTGTAAGGAAATTATGGTCTTGGGTCAGGGCATACCAGTGTTGATTATGGCTGCTAAATAAATAAACTCGACTATCTCCCAAATGTTGAATATTGACAAAACTAAATGGATTAGATGGTGTGATGACTGCCAAGGTGGCACTAGCACCATAAGTGTTTAGATTGCTAGCTAAATCAGTACTTAAATCATCCTGTACTGTTTGCAAACGAATTTGATTTTGTATTTGCGTTTGCGTCAAAACACTTCTTAGAACCGTTTGAGCAGCAAGTTCAGCTTTAGGGCTACTACTGACCCCGTCAGAAATCGCAGCACACCAATAGTCATCTTTTTGATAAAGATAGCGTTTACTGATAAAGCCATCATGCTGAATTACTTTATTTCCAATTAAGATTGCATCTTGTTGAATCGGTGGTTTTGCTCGCCATGTTAATGCCTGCATTTCATAATAGAGATCAGTCATGACAACCTCTTATAAAGAAGAAAGTCAGCAAGTTATAGCAATCTGAATATAAGGTGGTCAATCATATTTTTGGTTTTAAGTGATTGATTTATAAAATAAATATTTTTTTACTGTACTGTGCTTAAATAAGTAAAAATTGCGACGTGAACAATCTTTTAAAAGCGTAAAGCCTGTTTTTCTTTCTTTAGGAATATGAAAATCTTAAAATTTGGCAATTATAGAAATAATGGTAGAGATCAAGGCGCATTCATTCCAAACTGACGTAAAATTCTGCACAGTTGAATCATGGGTAATCCCATTAAGGTTGTTTGATCATCACCAACCATTTTTTCAAATAAACTAATGCCTAAACGTTCACACTTAAAACTACCAGCACAATGCAAAGGCTGATCAACTGCAATATAACGTTCAATTTCAGCTTGGCTAAGCTGACGGAATTTAACCTGATAATGTTCGACCAATGTGGTTTTAAAACCAGATTCAAGATGTTGAACACTGAGGGCCGTGCTAAAAAATACGGTATTGCCTGAGTTTGCCTGTAACTGTTGAATTGCATTTTCAACCGTTAACGGTTTACCAATAAAATCATCAGGTGCATGTTCTCGCCAAGCCACTTGATCAGAGCCAATCACAATCGCATTTGGATATTGTTCTGCAATAATATGGGCTTTTTCGTAAGCGAGACGTTTAGCTAAATCATCGGCATGGGTTTCACCTTGAACGGATTCATCAATATCAGGTGAAATACAACGATAATCCAGGCCCAAACGATCCATTAAGTCTTTACGGGTTTGGCTGCTAGAAGCCAGAATCAGTTGGAATTGGTTCATTAAACAGCATATTCCACTAAGATATTCAATGGAACATAGTGCAGCACTGCATTGTGGCAGGCATTCAGTTTAATCGGTGGGGCATGTCCAGCCTGATAGGCCTCAACCCAGCGAGTTACACAGATACACCAGAAGTCACCGGGTTTAAGACCAGGAAAGCCGACTTCGGGTAATGGTGTAATTAAATCATTCCCGACTTTCTGTGAAAAATTCAGAAAATCAGAAGTCATCTGCGCACACATGGTGTGTTGACCTAAGTCTGTAACTGAAGTGTGGCAAAAACCGTTACGAAAATAGCCTGTAATCGGGTCATAGCAACAACTGGCTAAAGGTTCGCCAAGCACATTTAAGCGATTAATTTTAGGATCTGGGTGAATAGACATAAAACATTTTGCAGTTAAATAATACCAAGTATTATCACCAAAATAGCAGTTTTCAACAGCTTTTCTGCAAAAAAACTCACCTTTATTTTTGAGAATCATTTAAAATTATGCCGTTTTTAAAATCAACTAGAGAGCCATCCATGAATTTTCAGCGCATGACTGATCTTGATTTAGCAGGTAAACGAGTTCTTATTCGTGAAGACTTAAACGTTCCTGTAAAAAATGGGGAAATTACCAGCGATGCACGTTTACGTGCTGCACTACCAACAATTAAGGCGGCTTTGGATAAAGGCGCAGCAGTGATGGTGTTTTCTCATCTTGGTCGTCCTGTAGAGGGTGAGCCAAAACCAGAACAATCACTTGCACCTGTTGCAGCTTATTTAAGCAAGGCATTGGGTCAGGAAGTAAAGTTATTTACTGATTATTTAGATGGTGTTGAGGTTGAAGCAGGTCAGGTGGTATTGCTTGAAAACGTGCGTTTCAACCACGGTGAAAAGAAAAATAACGAAGAGCTTGCAAAGAAATATGCGGCACTTTGTGATGTGTTTGTGATGGATGCATTTGGTACAGCACACCGTGCAGAAGCTTCAACTGAGGGTGCAGCGCGTTTTGCACCAATCGCTGCGGCAGGTCCATTACTGGCGGCTGAGTTGGATGCGCTTGGTCGTGCAATGCAAACTCCTGAAAAACCAATGGTGGCAATTGTTGCAGGTTCCAAGGTATCAACCAAGCTTGATGTATTAAATTCACTTTCTACCATTTGTGACCAGTTGATTGTGGGTGGTGGTATTGCCAATACGTTCCTGGCTGCTGCTGGGTTCAATGTGGGTAAATCGCTTTACGAAGCTGATTTGGTTGAAACGGCGAAACAAATTGCGGCAAAAGTCAGTGTTCCACTTCCAACTGATGTTGTGGTTGCTGATGCCAGCCAAATCAACTTTGAAGACTTTTTGGGTTCATTGGCAAATGCACAGGCTGTTGTGAAAAACGTTGCAGATGTGACTGACACTGACATGATTTTGGATGTAGGTCCAGAAACAGCAAAAGCATTTGCAGGGATTTTAAAATCTTCGAAAACCATTCTTTGGAATGGCCCAGTGGGTGTGTTTGAAGTTGATCAATTTGGTGAAGGAACCAAGGCACTTTCTTTGGCGATTGCTGAATCTGCTGGCTTCTCGATTGCGGGTGGTGGTGATACGCTTGCTGCAATTGATAAATATGCCGTGGCTGATCAAATTGGTTATATCTCAACAGGTGGTGGTGCTTTCCTTGAGTTTGTTGAGGGTAAAACGCTTCCAGCAGTTGCAGTTTTGCTTGAGCGTGCGTAATCAGGATTTAACTCTTGATTTATAAGCATGTTTTAAAAAGAAGAGTCGATGAAGATCGGCTCTTTTGTTTTTGGCGGGTATTGTGGTCATAAAAATGTCATATATCTGAAATATGCTTGTCACAACTTAAGCAAGTAACTGTGGAAAGCCGTGATGAAATTTAAATTAACCCTTGCCGCTTTAATTATTGCTCCAATCATGCTGACTGCATGTGCAAAGAAAGAAGAAGCGAAAAATACTGAACAGCAAGAGCAGACAACTTCAGTCACACAAACGAGTCCAGAACAACAGGCTGCGATTGATGCCATTGATAAACCGAATTTAGATGAAAACCATACTGATGTTACGGAACAGGGTGCAGCTTCAGAAGTGGCTGTGAGCGAAGTTCAATAAGTGACGCAAATAAAAAAGCCGATGTTTAAACATCGGCTTTTTTATATTTATCCATTGGTTTTGCAGTAGAATGTCAAGGTTGTTTGATAGTCATCATCTTTTGCCAGAGAAGCGTTTTTACCAGTCAGTGTACCAATGACCCCTGCGGCAGCCTCAACCATTTTTCCTGTTTGCTCATCCACCACGCCTTTTAAAACTCCTTGGTATGCGGTTTTTTCATCAACCACGACAGGTGAGGTATTGCGGGTACAGGTTTTTTGTGCGGCACTGACCGCATTGTTTTTGGCAATCAGGCTGGTTTTACCAATGCCTGTGACTTCATATTGATTGTTTTCTTTTTGAATCGCCAAGGTATTGGTTGGGGTGGATGCACATGCAGTTAATCCAAGTGCCAAACCGCCAAGTAAAGACATAATAAAAGTTTTTTTCATTGCTTGTTCTCAAGTTACGACAGAATTGTATTATTTGAACATAGAATTTTTGAATGCTTTTGCAGGTTATGTACAGTTTGTGCTGATGCTCTGTTAAATTTCTCAAATTAATGATTAAGCAGGGATTGGACGTGGTGGAAATCATTCAGATTATGCTAATCTAGCGCAATCCTTGTGTTAGTTAGATTTATTTCAATGACGGACTCAAAAATAGAAATCATTCATCATAATATTCATCAACGTCAATCAATTGGACAACTTATTGAACCAGCGCCGAATACACAACAACTTGAAAAGGCGGTACAGGCCGCACTCACGGCGCCCGATCATCATCGTTTAAAACCAACACGTTTTGTGGTTGTGACGCCTGAACAGCGTGCCGCTTTTGGTGAGTACTTGGCAAAGGCTTTGGCCGATTTAGGTGAGACCGAGCCAGCACAGTTGGATCGCGTCAAGCAACATCCATTTCGTGCGCCTTTGCTGGTTCTGGCCTTAACCACCATTCAGGACCACCCAAAAGTCCCACATTTTGAACAGATTTTAAGTACAGGCGCTGCCATTCAAAATTTCCTGCTTTCTTTGCAGGCACAAGGTTTTGCCAGTATTTGGCGTTCAGGTGCTGTGGTTGAGTCGAACTGGCTAAAACAGCAATTGGGCCTAAAGGAGCAGGACTTGATCTCAGGTATTATCTATGTGGGAACTGCGGCCAAAGCGATTGCACCACGTGCCGAAATAGAGAGTCAGGACTTTTTAAAAGTATGGCAGGCCATCTAAATCTTATTTGTGAATGATTAGAAATTTGTTTCAGGATAAAAAATGACAGAGTTGAAGTTTAGTGATTTGGTTGAACCCGTAGCTGTAGACCAGAAAACAGCATTAAGAATTACAGTGCTGGGTGGGGGGAGTTTTGGTACGGCGATGGCGAATCTGGCTGTGCGTAATGGCTGCGACACCATGATCTGGATTCGTGATGAGGCTGTTGCTGAGGAAATCAATCAAACGCATATCAACAAGCGCTATTTGCCTGATTACACACTGGAAACAGGTTTGCGTGCGGTTTCTGATCTGGAATTGGCTGTACGTGATCGTGACATTATTTTGGTGGCGATTCCAAGTCATTCATTCCGTGATGTATTGAAGAAAATTGCACCGTTTATTAGTGCGCAGGCAGTGGTTTCACTGACCAAAGGGATTGAAGCTAAAACCTTTAGTTTCATGAGTGATATTATCCGCGCAGAATTACCTGAAGTGCCTTATGGGGTTCTATCAGGGCCAAACTTGGCAAAAGAAATTATGGCGGGTATGCCATCGGGTACAGTGATTGCCAGTGAATCTGAACTGGTTCGCTATGCAGTGCAACACGCCTTGCATAGTGCATTGTTCCGTGTTTTTGGCAGTGATGATGTGCATGGTGTGGAACTGGGCGGTGCGCTAAAAAATATCTATGCGGTGGCAATGGGGATGGGCGCTGCCTATAACATTGGTGAAAATACCAAAAGTATGATCTTAACCCGTGCCTTGGCTGAAATGAGCCGATTTGCGGTGAAGCAGGGCGCCAATCCATTGACATTTCTAGGGTTGTCAGGTGTGGGTGATTTATTTGCGACCTGTAACAGTCCATTAAGCCGTAACTATCAGATCGGTTTTGCCCTGGGTTCAGGTAAAACACTGGATCAGGCGACTAAAGAACTGGGACAAACCGCCGAGGGCATCAACACCATTGTACAGGTGCGTACCAAGGCACAGGAGCTGGATGTGTATATGCCAATCACCAATGCCTTGTATGAGGTGATTTTTGAAAATGCACCGCCAATGACCATTGCCTTGTCCTTAATGAAAAATGGCCATCGTAGCGATGTTGAATTTGTTTTACCTCATCATGAGGTTTAATCAAAAAATTGTCATCCAAAGTTGTTATGCTTTGAATCAAGAAAAAAATTAGAGAATGATTATGCAACTCACTTTAGTTCGTCACGGTGAAGCGTCTCCAGCAGTGAATGGAAATGATATGCAGCGCCCACTCACAGCGCGTGGGCATCAACAGGCTGAGCAAACAGGGCACTTTCTCAAAGATGTGATTCAGCCTGAGGTTTTTATTGTCAGTCCATTACTGCGCGCGCAGGAAACGCTGGAACATATCAAGGCACATTTTCAAGGAATTCCTGTGTTAATCTGCGATAAAATTAAACCCGATGATAATGCCAAAGATGCCATAGAATGGCTATCCAAGCTTCCATATGAGTCGATTGCGGTGGTGTGTCACATGAATGTGGTGGCACATATTGCAGAACAATTGACCCATGAAAGCTTTAATCCATTTGCATTGGCTGAAGCACGTATTTATGATCAGGCTGTGATTGCGAATGGTTTATCAACGCAGAACAATCGTTTTACACCAACAATATAAATTTTATTTATCCTCAACAGGATAAGGATACTGAACACCGATGCTGTATTTATGGATGCCCGAAACCAATGGAACATGGTATTGGTCGGCTGGGGAAAACTGGTTGCAGGCAAACAGTCTTGAACAACTCATTCAGGACCTGCAAGCGCATAGTGGAAAAGAGGCGGTGGTCTATTTTCCTAGCCGCAATGCCCAAATGTTGCAGCAACCCATGACAAAGGCGCATTACAAGCAATTGGGGCAGGAGGGCATTAAATATCTGTTAGAAGAGTTTGTGACCTTGCCGATTGATCAGATGAAAGTGGTACATCATTTTCAGCATGATCAGCTCAATATTTTAGGTGTTGCGCAATTTACCATTGAAACTTGGCAGCATGCACTAAGCCTTTTACCGATCCAGATTGTCGCTTTCTTGCCTGATTTTCTGATTCTGCCTGAGCCAGAACAAAATGAAGTGGTGCTGGTGAATCTGTATGACCATTTACTGATGAGGGAAAATGTCTGGTCAGGTAACTCGGTTGATGATTTAGGGTTATTTCTGGAATTTCAGTCACCAGAAACGCAATATAAATTTGCCAATCTCAGTGCAGGCCAACTGGATATTTTGGCAGTAGCATCAAGCAAGGATCAACGTACCGAGTTTAGCTACCAATTTGAGCAGCTCCAAAGACCAAAGCAATATCCATTTAATGTGCTGCCAAAGGCAAAAAATGCCGATGTACAATGGTCAGGCTACTGGAAAGCCTCGGCAGCCGTTTTATTGGCGGTGATTCTGGTGCAGTTGGGTTATGATGCCTTGCGCTGGTCAAAGCTGAGAAAGGTGGCGGATCAAACTGCTGTACAGGCGATCGATCAGTATAAACATTGGTTTGGTGAAAATACCCGTGTGACTGAGCAGAACATTAAAAGCCAGTTTGAAAGCCAGTTGCGCATGAGTCAGCTTGGAGATACTCAGGCATTGTCCTTGCTCAGTCGGGTAGGACCAATCCTGATGCAGAAACAGATTGTCGCCCAGCAGGTTAGTTATGATGCTTCAACATTGGCAATGTCGTTAAAGGCAAAATCGGCAAATGACTTGCAGGCATTGGCACAGCAGTTGAATCAGCAGGGTTTTCAGGCGGAACTCGGAAATGTACAGGCGGATAGTGTCGGTGCGATTGGGATGGTCAAAGTAAAATAATGAAAGCGTTCACACAATTACAAAATAGTCTTGATCAGAAAGCTGAGGCGCTGAATCAATATTTACAGAGCCTATCAGTGCGTGAGCGCGTGATGGTGGTTTTTACAACTGTTTTTTTAATCGTTGTGATTGTTGGTTCCGCCTTGTGGAAAATGCATGCTTTGGCAAACCAGCAACAAAAGCGTTTAAATGAGCTCAAGGATTTAACGGTCTGGATGCAGAGTAATGCCGCCACCATGAAGCCTGCCAATGATCTTGGGCTTTCCGCGGCGGATAAAATCCAGCGTACAGCACAGCAGCAAGGTTTGGCGGTTTCTTCGCAGCAAAATGGGGAGCAGATTCAAATTGTTGCGGAACATCAGAACTATGCAGTACTTGCCAACTTTTTAATGCAACTGTCGCAGATGGGGCTGAGTATTGAAAAAATGGACATGGTTTCCAATACGGGCCAGATTAAATTAACGGCAACAGTTCAGTAGACGCTAAAAATAACTCTCTGCCAAGCATGGCGTTTTGTGGAGCCTATGCCTATAATACGCTTACTTGAAAAATCAGTAGACTGTGATTGGTATGTTATATTCATTGGCCCGCCCTTTGTTGTTTACTTTGGCACCAGAGCGTGCACATGAACTCACACTCTCCATGCTTGATAAAGCGCATAAACTTGGCTTTATGCACCAGAAAGTTGCCGCTAAACCTGTAAAATGTATGGGCATTGAATTTCCAAACCCCGTTGGTCTTGCCGCTGGTCTGGATAAAAACGGTGCCCACATTGATGCATTGGCTGCATTGGGTTTTGGCTTTATTGAGATTGGCACCATTACCCCACGCCCACAGGCAGGCAATCCCCAGCCCCGTTTATTCCGTATTCCTGAAGCAAAGGCAATTATTAACCGCATGGGCTTTAACAATGACGGGGTGGAGCAACTGATTGAAAATGTAAAAGGCTCAAAATTCAAGGGTGTGCTAGGCATCAACATTGGTAAAAATGCCGATACACCTGTTGAGGATGCTGTTTCCGACTATTTGATCTGTCTGGAAAAGGTCTATAACTACGCATCCTATATCACTGTCAATATTTCATCTCCAAACACCAAGAACTTGCGCAGTTTACAAAGTGGTGATGCACTTACAGAGTTGCTACAAACCTTGAAAGGTCGCCAACTGGAACTTGCGCAACAATATCAGCATTATGTTCCTTTGGTACTTAAGGTTGCGCCAGATTTAACACCTGAAGACATTAATTTTATTGCAGTGCAATTACTCAAGTTCAAGATTGATGGCCTGATTGTCACCAACACCACACTTGGTCGTGATGGTGTGGAAAACCTGCCGAATGGCAATGAGGCGGGCGGTTTGTCGGGTGCGCCAGTATTTGAGAAAAGTACCGAATGTTTAAGCCAGTTTGCCGAAGTGCTGGATGGCCAGATTCCACTGATTGGGGTGGGTGGCATTCTATCGGGTGAGCAGGCTGTGGCGAAGCAACAGGCAGGCGCGAGCCTTGTTCAGGTTTATAGTGGGCTGATTTATGCTGGCCCAACATTGGTTAAAGACTGTGTTAATGCGATGACAGTGTGAAATGAACACGCTTGATATCATTATTGTGATCATCTTGCTCATTGGAGGGCTGAACGGTTTGCGTCAAGGATTTATCAAAGCCTTTGCGAACTTGGTCGGATGGATATTCGCATTGATCGTGGGGGCCAAATACGCTGTTATATTGGCGCCTGCAATGAGCAGCCTAAGCCAAGACCCTGTCGTGCAAAAAATTGCAGCTTTCGCTTTTATCGTACTGATCATTGTGGTGTGTACCTGGATTGTTTCGGCACTGCTGAATGGCCTCTTGAAAAGTTTGAAACTGGGCCCATTAAATCGTTTAGCAGGTGGTGCATTTGGTTCCCTAAAAGGCCTACTGATTGTTTTGGTCACCATGCAGGGCGTTGGTCCGTGGGTGGAAAGCTCGCCACACTGGAAACAGTCCAAGTTTGTACAAATCCTATTACCCTATGCACCTTTAGCAACAGAAATCTCTAAAGATGCTGCAAATCAAGCTTTACATCAAATGACATCTGAAGGTGCCTTGTTACATCGCCCTTCAACCGAAATGGACGAGTCAGAACGTGCTGCGGTCGATCAGCGTTCTGATCATTCGACGAAAAATCCTTTTTATTAATTGGGGTTAAACCCCGTTCCTAGCTTGTCGCGAGGTTGCTATGTGTGGAGTTGTTGGGATAGCCGGTAAATCGCCAGTGAACCAAATGTTATTTGATGCTTTGACGATGTTGCAACATCGGGGACAGGATGCAGCGGGAATCGTCACTTGTCATCAAGGGCGTTTATTTCTCCGCAAGGATAATGGCATGGTGCGTGATGTGTTCCATACCCGCCATATGCGTGCATTGTTGGGTAACTACGGGATTGGGCACGTTCGTTACCCAACCGCGGGTTCATCCAGCAGTGCGGAGGCGCAGCCGTTTTATGTGAATTCTCCATACGGTATTACCCTTGCACACAATGGTAACCTGACCAACGCCGAAGAAATTCATGAAGATCTGTTTAAGACAGATTTGCGTCACATGAATACCGACTCCGATTCGGAAGTTCTGTTGAATGTGTTTGCACATGAATTACAGAAAATTGGCACATTAAACCCGACACCAGCAGATATTTTCCATACTGTTTCCCGTGTACATGAGCGCTGTAAGGGTGCCTATGGCGTAGTTGCAATGATTACAGGTCATGGTCTGGTCGGTTTCCGCGATCCAAATGGGATTCGCCCACTGATTTATGGTTCACGCGAAACTGAGCAGGGCACTGAATATATTATTGCCTCTGAATCAGTAGCGATTACCGCGCTTGGCTTTAAGATTGAGCGTGATATTGCGCCAGGTGAAGCGATTTTCATTGACAGCAAAGGCCAGTTATTCTCAAAACAATGCGCAGTTGACCCTGAATACCGCCCTTGTATTTTTGAATATGTTTATTTTGCCCGTCCAGATGCCACGATTGATGGAATCTCGGTATATAAAGCGCGTTTGAAAATGGGGGAGAAACTTGCCCATAAAATTCTGCAAGAATGGGGTGAGCAACATGATATTGATGTGGTGATTCCAATTCCTGATACCAGCCGTACCTCTGCTTTGGAGTTGGCGAATATTCTGGGTGTGAAGTTCCGTGAAGGGTTTATGAAAAACCGTTATATCGGACGTACCTTTATTATGCCTGGTCAACAGCAGCGTAAAAAATCAGTTCGTCAGAAACTAAACCCTGTGGAACTTGAGTTCAAGGACAAAAATGTTCTATTGGTGGATGATTCGATTGTACGTGGTACCACCTGTAATGAAATCATTCAGATGGCGCGTGATTCAGGTGCAAAGAAAGTATTTTTTGCCTCCGCCGCACCGATGGTGAAGTATCCAAACGTGTATGGTATTGATATGCCAGCAAAGTCTGAACTGATTGCGTCTGATCGTACTGTTGAGGAAATCCGTGAAATTATTGGTGCAGACCGTTTGATTTTTCAGGATCTTGAAGATTTGAAAAATGCGGTTCGTACCAGTAAAGTGCCTGATCTGAGAGAGTTTGATTGCTCTGTTTTTGATGGAGTCTATGTGGCGGGTGGTATCGACAAGGAATATCTTGCTGAGCTTGAGCAAAAACGTAATGACACAGCAAAAAAGAAAGCCGATGGCTACATTGATGTAAATATTGATGCCGCTTCAGTGGACTTAACAGGGGTTAAGGAAGAGTAAGCATTTTAATCTCTAGAAAAGCGGGAATTTCCCGCTTTTTTATTTTATGATACTGAGGGGCACTTGAGCCCCTGACAGAAACAATGTAATAAGGAAAATTTACATTGAAAGAAATGAGCCATTATTTAATTGAAAATAAGAATATTGCATGGTCAGTCAGCTTTTGCCTGCTTGCTATGGCATTAACTGTTTTTATTCTCAATTTGATTTTGGGTTTGGTGGTTCATTTTTTTGACTATACCCAGCCAATCTGGTGGCATGTATTAAGTCCTTATTTCGTCTGCCTATTATTGTGTGTAATGGTTTGGTCTGTTAGTGCTGAACTGTATGTGCTGCGTAAAGGGGGGCATTCCCTTGCAAAGCAGTTAAAAGCACGCCGTCTGGTGTTCGATGAAAGTACCCCTGAAGAAAGTACCGCTTTAAAAGTGGTGGAACAGGTTGCACGCAGCTTTGCGATTGATACCCCTGCAGTGTATGTATTGCCTGATGAGGTCGGGGTAAATGCCTTAACTGCTGGTTTCAGGTCGCAGGATATCGTGATTATCCTGACCTGGGGGGCATTGCAAAATTTGGATGAACTTGAGCTGTATGGTCTGTTGAGTTATGAGTTTAACCAGATTCTATCAGGTGAAGCAGTTGAAAATACCAAACTTAAAATTCTATATAGTGGTTTGACTACGTTTAGCCAATGGGGCAGCAAGCTTGCACAGGCAGGTTACAATCCCTATGCAACTTCTTACCGTAATAAATTTGAGACCATTTTTGTGGCAATCGGTGGAGTGATTTGGTTGATTGGCAGTCTGGGTATCCTGATCACCCGTTTAATCAAGTATCTCACCTTAAGTGGACGAACCTTTCGCAATGACCTGAAAACCATGCGTTTGATGAACAACAACGCCAATATTCAAACCTTGCTACGAATTTATGTGCATCATTCAGGTTCCCAAATCCACAGCGCATACTCTGAGTCAATTTCGCATATGTGCTTTGCCAACTCACTGAGTCCGCAAAGCTGGCTGAATATTCATCCAAGTATTAAAGATCGAATTTATGAGTTAAATCCAAGTTTATTACAGGATTTGCAATTAGAAAATTTAAGAAAAATACGCAATCGACCTCTATTTAGCTTATTTCGTTCTTTAGAAGAGGAAGCTACTGATATCACTATGGCATGGAGTTCCCCACAACCATTGCCTTTGCTACGCTTATCACCGATAAGCTTTGCCTTGAATGATGCGATCAAGCCACTCAATCCTGAGATGCGGAAAAATAAAAAGCGTCCTGAACTGATTCAGCGTGCCATGCAGACCGCGACGGGTTCAAGAGAAGTGATGGTGGCGATCCTGATGATCCGTCAGTACCGTGAATTTATTCCGCAGGATGCGGCGGTGAGTCATGCGATTGTGGATGCATTGTTAAATCTGGATGGGCGGATTCATGTGCAGATTTTCCATGATGCCTGCAAGAACATTGGTCATATGCCTACTAGTATTGCACGTCAGTTTCTAACCAAACTGGCCTGTATTATTCAGGAGGATGGTGAGGTTGGCTTACTGGATGCACTATTGCTGGAACGGGTAAAATATGAGTTGAACTTGATGCCAGCACATTTGCCGACAGCCTTTGAGGATGTAAAATCCCAGATTGTGCATTTGATTGATGCATTGCTGCATGTACAGCAAATTAACAGTCCGAATCAGCTTGAGGTCCGTGAACGGATTTTGCAGGAACTTCTAACCCAGGAAGAAATGCAGACTTATGCTGATATCTCGGATGAGCCACTAGATCTGGCTGAAATCCTGAATGATGTTTCAGGTTTGTTATTGCGTGATCGCCTCAATATTTTAGCAATTGCAGAACGATGCCTATGGAGTGACCGAATCATTACTCAAGATGAACTAGATGTTTTAGAGCTATTGTACTGGCGTTTGGGCTTTGATACCCGTGAAGTTGTTGAGCAAATGCAGAAAAAAAATAGCTTGATGATTATTTAAGATAAATTTCCAAATTTTTATATCTAACAGCATGTTAGGCTAGAATTTCAAAAGTCCCCATATTTTTAAAAACGTTACGTGACAATCACATAAAAAATGCCTATTTCAAGGTAAGCTTGCCGTTAATTTTTTTATTGAATTTTATATGGGTGCTTTCGAGTAAGTTATGGAACACATTGAAATTTTAAAGGCGTTGTTTTTAGGGTTTATTGAGGGGCTGACAGAGTTCTTACCCATTTCAAGTACAGGGCACCTGATTTTATTTGGTCATATGATTGACTTCCATTCAGACGATGGCCGTGTCTTTGAAGTCGTGATCCAACTTGGGGCAATTCTGGCAGTTTGCTGGTTATATCGCCAAAAAATTGTTGATCTATTAAAAGGTTTTTTTAGTGGTGATTCAGAGGCACGACACTTTGCTTTTAGTGTTCTGATTGCATTTTTCCCAGCTGTGATGATTGGGGTGTTTGCTGTTGATTTCATTAAGAGTGTTTTGTTTAGCCCACTTGTGGTGGCGGTTGCCTTGATTGTCGGTGGCCTCATCATTTTCTGGGTGGAGTCAATCAAGTTTGAGCATAAGACCACAGAGGCAACCAGGATCACCTATAAACAGGCTTTTCTTGTGGGGTGCGCGCAGTGTGTGGCGATGATTCCAGGAACATCACGTTCAGGTGCCACTATTGTGGGAGGAATGTTTTCAGGCCTATCACGTAAAGCTGCGACGGAGTTTTCTTTCTTTCTGGCCATGCCAACCATGCTGGGTGCGGCAACCTTTGACCTTATTCGTAATGCCGATGTACTGACACAGGACAATATGCTGAATATCGCGGTGGGATTTGTTGCTGCCTTTATTGCCGCATTACTGGTGGTGAGTGCCTTGGTGAAATTTGTTGAGCGTCATACCTTACGTGTATTTGCCTGGTACCGTATCGTGCTTGGCGTGATTTTATTATTCATTTTCCTTTAAAATTGAAACCCGTCTCTTTTGCAGAGATGTTAAAAGAGGCGGATTCGGTTAAAATTCCCATTCTTTATTTTTTCCAATATTTCATATTTTAAAACTGGTTCTAGAATAAGATGACAATAGCTAAAATGAATGCCCGAGACTTGATTATTGATCTACTTTTAGGGCTACAAGGTCGAGAGATCTCAATTAAACAAATTATTATTGCTGCCAAGCTTTTTGAGATTAGTGAAAACAGTATCCGTGTTGCCGTAACCCGTCTATCTGGTGATGGCGTGATCGAGGCAATTGAGCGCGGTGTCTATCAATTCACGGTCCAGTCGCATGAATGGGCCAATGTGATGCTGAACCGTAAGAACGGGATTAAGCAGACCAAGAAATGGACACATCAATATCTTGCTGTTTTTACAGGTGAGCTGGGACGAGTTGACCGTACTGCGTTGAACCGTCGTGAACGGGCATTAAAACGTTTTGGCTTTAAGGAGTTGGAACAGGGGATTTATATTCGTCCCGATAATTTGGCGATTACATTTGATCATCTTTTTTCCGAATTAAAGGCTTCAGGTTTGGAAATGAGTGCCAAGATTTGCCAGATTAGTCATTTTGATGAGAAGACTTTGGCAACGATTCCCACTTTATGGTCAACACAAACACTCAACCAGAACTATGAGAAATATAGCCAAATGATTCAGAAATGGTTGGCTACGGTTGACCGAATCTCATTGGAGGATGCCGCGCGGGAATCACTATTATTAGGTCGCCAGACAATTTCTCTGCTCATGAACGATCCTTTATTACCTGAGGATTTTGTTGATGTACAGCTTAGGGAACAATTTGCCCTGAGTGTGCAACAACTGGATCAAACAGGTTTGGAACTGTGGCGCAAGTTTTATGAACTTAGTGTCGTGTAAATACCAATTAAAAATATTACTAAAAATTTAATTTTAATTTATTGACAGAAATATTACTTAATTTAGAATAAAGTGAATAGTTATGTAGTTTTATAAAAATACAAAAATTGCAGGATAGGATATGAACACACGTACGGCTATTAGTGATTTGTTCACACGGGAAGAAATCACGGAATTGACTGCCAAATCGGATCTGCATGGTAGCTGGGCTGTTTTGTCAACCTGGGCGGTGATTGGTGGAACCTTTGCCACTGTTGCTGGCTTTTGGGAATATTTGCCAAACTGGGGCAAGTTGCTAATATGTATTGTAGCTTTGGTTATTCTGGCTGGCCGTCAATTGGCATTGGCTATCCTTACGCATGATGCTTCACATCAAAGCCTGTTTAAAACCAAATGGCTCAACGATACCTTAACCGACTGGTTGTGTGCCCGCCCAGTCTGGAATGACCTACATAAATACCGTAAGCATCATCTCCGCCATCACAGTAAAACATCAACAGTGGATGATCCAGATTTATCACTTGTCGCAGGGTTTCCAACCTCTAAAAAATCCCTCATGCGTAAATTCATGCGTGATTTATCGGGTGTGACTGGTTTTAAATTTGCGCTTGGGCGTGTGTTGATGGACGTTGAGAAAATGGAATGGACGGTTTCCAATGACCGTCGCTGGATTGCTCAAGAGGGACGGCAATGGTCTGATTATCCAAAGGCATTTATAAAAAATAGCGGTGGGGCCATTGTCACCAATACCGCTTTATTTTCGGCACTTTGGGCAGCAGGACATCCCAAACTCTATGCGCTTTGGGTATTGGCCTATGTAACGCCGTTCCCACTGTTGCTACGTGTTCGTTCCATGGCTGAACATGCAGGAATGGAAACCAGTAACAGTGCTTTAACCAATACTCGCACGACTAAAGCAGGTTATATCGCAAGGGCTTTAGTTGCGCCGATTCATGTCAACTATCATAAAGAGCACCATTTGATGGCGGCAGTGCCTTATTTTAAGTTGCCAAGAATGCACCAGATGTTACGTGAGCGTGGTCATGTTTCTGAACCACCAACTTATTGGCAAGTGTTGAATGAGCTTTCAGCAAAAGCAGATTAAAAATTGATGATCCTTGTTTTTGTTCAAGAGAAGTAGGTTGCTTCCTGTTTCTTGAGTATAAATGCTGAAATGGATGATAGGTTGTAGCATTATAGGTTTTGAGAGATATGGCAGCGAATAAACAGGAAATCATTGAGTTTCTGGCTCAGGAATTTTCACAGGCACTTAGAAAGAACACGATTGAAGAGATTACCCCTAAAGGTGCACAATTGTTGTATCGGGTGGATCAGGATGACCTGCGTCCTGGTCAGACTGTGTCTGGGCCAACCCTGATGCTGGTGGCAGACTTTGTGCTGTATGTGGCAATTATTGGACATTTGGGATTGGTTAAAATGGCGGTCACCACCAACATGAATATCAATTTCTTTCGCAGGCCAGATGGGACACGGGATATCAGGGCAGTCTGCAAGTTGATTAAAGTTGGCAGAACCTTGGTGACAGGGGAAGTATGGTTATATTCTGTAGGTGATGAGGAACCAGTGGCGCATGTGATTGGGACCTATGCGCTTCCGCAAAAATCATAAGTTTTTAAAAATGATAAAGTGAAATGCTTAAAAATCATAACAACATTTAAGTATGCGAAATAGTAAGAACATGCTACAACTAATAGCGATCAAATTTATTTGTTCTTACTATTTTTTACTTCTATGACTATACCGCTCGACTTAACCCCTTTATGGCAACTTGAACTGAATCAAGAACATATTCTGGCGATTAAGCGCAATGATCTATTGCCTTTACTCAGTGATCCCCATCGTTTAAATCATTATGCAGATCATTTGGTGCAGGCGCAAAGTGTCTTGTTGAATGGTGTTGATCCAAAGCTAAACCAGCAGCTCAGTGAAGTGATTACCCAGATTGTTCAGCAACTATCACGCTCAAAAAATTATGTGGGCGGGCGAAAATTTAATGCACTGCAAAAATGGCTGGGGATTGATGTTGAATATGATGCTGGACAGGTCAAATATGTCAAAGACCTGGATCGTTTAATCAGTGAGGCAAACCACTTAAGCCAAAAGCTACAGGTTGAGATTCAGAAATCGCAGTCACGTTTGCAGCAGGCTCTGGGTTTAAGGGAACAGATGGCGGCGTATATACAGGCTGCTGATGAGTTTTTAAAAGAATATCCCCAGTTTAGTAAACAGCAGGTACTTGATCATTTCGTTGAGCGTCTATCTAAAAAGATCAATACATTACAAACTTTACAGACCAGCAATGACATTGCAATGAAACAGATGCAATTGTCACAGCATTTATCTTTTAGCCTTTTAGACCGTTTTAAAGAGGCGCAGCAGGTGTTGATTCCAGCGTGGCGTTATCATCTAGAGCAAAGTCGTGAGTCCAACTCATCAAAGACCATTGAGCAGTTGGACAAAAGCCGAGAAGATTTAATCCAAAATCTGAAAAAATCATTACAGAAATAAGAGGGGAATATCATGTCAGATTCAGAACTTATAAAATCATCCAGCGAACTTAAAATTAGGCAGGAGCAGCGTTTTGAACAACTTAACCTAAAAGAGTTGGGCTTGCAGCCACAGGACTTTGCCGAGGTTATGGATGCGCATAAAGAACTTGCAGACATCAGTACCACTGTGGTGGCCGAATACGGTAAAAACATTGCCAATAAAACATCAACCTATACAGATGAGTTGTTGGGTTTGGTTCAAAACAAAGACCTTGATACAACAGGCCAAAAGCTCAATGAAGTGGTTCAGGTCGCGCAGCAACTCAATACTTCCAGTATTTTGAACAAATCAAAAAGCTCAGGCTTTTTGGGTGGTTTGTTGAGTAGGTTTAAGAATGCCAAGCAAAGTTTTGACCAGCATTTTAATACCACCAAAGAGCAGATTGATGTTTTGGTGAAAGAGATTGAAAGCTCGCAATCGGGTCTTAAGGCACGAGTAGGGACACTCGACAAGATGTTTGATGCAGTTCAGGATGAATATAAACAACTTGGTGTTTATATTGCTGCGGGGCAGTTGAAACAGCAGGACATCCAGCTGCAAATTTCAAGCTTAACCACGCAAGAACAGGATCAGCAAACCACACAGCAGATTTATGACCTGAATCACTTGGCCAATAACCTTGAGAAAAGAGTCAGTGATTTACAGGTTCTACAGCAATCTGCGATGCAAACCTTGCCCATGATTCGCATTATCCAGTCAAATAACCTAATGTTGGTGGATAAGTTCTATGCGATCAAAAACATTACCTTGCCTGCATGGAAAAACCAGATTAGTTTGGCGATTTCATTGCAGGAGCAGAAGAATAGTGTACAACTTGCCAAGGCCATTGATGATACCACCAATGAATTACTGCGCCGTAATGCTGAACTATTGCATCAGAACTCAGTCGATACGGCCAAAGCGAATCAACGTTCAGTCATTGATGTGGAAACCCTTGAACATGTACAAAATACCCTCATTAAAACAGTAAACGACGTGATTCAAATCCAGAAAGAAGGGATGCAGAAACGTGCTGAAGCAACCACACGTTTACGTGCATTACAGGATAGTTTGAATCATTTGGTTCTTGAAAATAGCGGTCAGAATCCCCCGAAAAACCTGAATTAGTAATATTGAGAGGAAAGATCATTGTCGCCGATAGACGATTTGAGTGTACAGCCGATTGATCAGCGTTTAGATATTTTAAAGAAACGCCAACGTAACCTGATGATCTGGTTTTTCCTGACCAGCACATTGGCGGTTGTCATCATTGCATCCCTGTTTTTGCAAAAAGAGTTTATCTATCGTTTCTTTGATCTTTCCGTGCATGTTCAGGCGCTGGATTTGCCCTATCATGTGCAGGAACTCGTTCCTTTTAAACAGCCTGTTGATTATTTCTTTAATTTGCTGTCTTGGTTTGGCTGGCTGTTCCTTAAAATATTTGTCTCATTTATTGGCGCATTTTTACTAGTCAGTTGGGCGAAAAAGCTTAGATTCTTTCAGCGTCGCTTTCAGGCATGGACCCAGCGAATTTTAGCATGGGTCATTGCCTTTATTCTGCTGTGGTCAGGTTTGAGTTATTTGCAATATGACTGGAAAGATGAAACCAAGCAGGCTTATCAGCAATGGATGAGCTATGAGAACAATATCGTTGAAAGCCAGATTGCGCAGGACCTACAGCAAGCTAATATTTCATCAACAGAAAAAGCTTATGTGTTGGCCCAAGTCGCTTTACTACATCAGCCCGTTGATCGAAAGACAGCAAATATTTATGTTAATCAATTAATTGATGCTGAAAAGAATAACACAGTTCAGTTTAAAGAATATGGCTTTAAACCTGAGCAGTTATGGGGCATGCAGCAGCAACTTTATGGCAAAAGCATCACCGCTTTGACACAACCACTGGATTTACGTGCGCAACAGGCAGAGCGTGTTTCGCAAATTGTAAATGTGGTTCTGTGGGGTATGGTCCTTTTGGTTGCAGCTTTGAGTGCAATTCTATATATCCTCGCCAAGCATCTAAAAAATCGCCGTGCACGCATTAGTCAAAAGCTTGATGTTTATTAAGTCTTAATTCGGTTTATCCGATCGAACTCATAAAAACATACTGTTTTACCTATTCAATGGTTTTGCGTACTATAGCCCCATGAAATGAATTTAGCTGACTTGAACTGCTGAGAATTTGGAGATTTGCATGTTAGACCAAAATATTAAAACCCAGTTAAAAGCCTACCTAGAACGTTTAGAAAGTCCAATCGAGTTGGTTGCCGCCTTGGATGATTCTGACAAAGCCGCAAAAATCAAAGAGCTTGTGACTGAAATTGCGGAACTTTCTGACCAGGTTACGGCGCGTTTTGACGGTTCAAACGCTCGCCGTCCTAGTTTCGGTATTGCCAAGGCAGGTGAACAGCCGCGTGTGTTCTTTGCTGGCCTGCCGATGGGACATGAGTTTACTTCCCTGATCTTGGCATTGTTGCAGGTGTCTGGCTATGCGCCGAAAGTGTCAGATGAAGTGCTAAACCAGATCAAGGGTTTAAACCTGACCGCCAACTTTGATGTGTTTGTGTCTTTAAGCTGCCATAACTGTCCAGATGTGGTGCAGGCATTGAACCTGATTGCAATCAACAATCCAAACACCACCGCGACCATGATTGATGGTTCATTCTTTCAACATGAAGTGGAGGAACGCAAAATCCTGGCGGTACCAATGGTGTTTCAGGACAATGAACATATCGGTCAGGGCCGTATGACTTTGGAAGAAATCGTAGCGAAACTGGACACCAACTCAGCCGAAAAAGATGCAGCCAAACTCAATGCCAAAGACGCGTTTGACGTTCTGGTGATTGGTGGTGGCCCTGCAGGTGGTACAGCCGCAATCTATGCAGCACGTAAAGGTATCAAAACAGGCATCGTGGCTGAACGCTTTGGTGGTCAGGTCATGGATACCATGGATATTGAGAACTTTACCACGGTACAAAAAACTGTAGGTCCAAAGTTTGCCCAGGACATGGAAGCGCATGTGCGTGAATATGGTGTGGACATCATGAACCTGCAACGGGTCAGCAAGATCACAGGTGCGGATCAAACCGCCAATGGTCTGGTTGAGGTTGAGCTGGAAAATGGTGCCAAGCTTGAATCGAAAACCATCATCCTTTCAACAGGTGCGCGCTGGAGAGAAATGAATGTGCCAGGTGAGGCTGAATACCGAACCCGTGGTGTTGCGTACTGTCCGCACTGTGATGGCCCACTGTTCAAGGGCAAGCGTGTTGCGGTGATTGGTGGGGGTAACTCAGGTGTTGAGGCTGCAATTGACCTTGCGGGGATTGTGGAGCACGTAACTTTGGTCGAGTTTGACACCAAGCTTCGTGCCGACCAGGTATTGCAGGACAAGCTAAACAGTCTGCCAAACACCACCGTGATCCTGAATGCACTCAGCACAGAAGTGGTTGGTGATGGTTCACAGGTAACGGCATTGAAATACAGGGACCGTGCCACTGAGGTTGAACATACGGTGGAACTTGCAGGGATCTTTGTGCAGATTGGTTTGTTGCCAAACACCGATTTCCTGAAGAACAGTGCGGTTGAGTTGAGCAACCGTGGTGAGGTTGTGATCAATGATCGTAATGAAACCAGTGTCAAGGGTGTATTTGCTGCGGGTGACTGTACCACCGTACCGTACAAGCAAATCATCATTGCCACGGGTGAGGGAGCCAAGGCGTCACTGTCCGCCTTTGACTACATGATTCGTTCTGGTGTGTAAGTTTAATTGTAAATTACTGATAATTTGCCGATAGAAAAAAGCCTTGTCTAAAATGACAAGGCTTTTTCATTTATGCACTCATGCTCATGGCATCAATGGAAAGTTCTGCAAGAGTTGGTTTTGGCTTTTCTGCGGTTAAACCCAGTTTGGCAAACAAGACCTGATCTTTGCCTTCACCAGCATTTGGTGTGGTCAGAAGCTTATCGCCAGAGAACAGTGAATTTGCCCCAGCCATAAATGCCAATGCCTGATCAGAATCGCTGAGTGACTCACGACCCGCAGATAAACGAATGTAACTGTGCGGCATAATGATACGTGCAACCGCAATGGTACGAATCCACTCAGTGACATCCAGCTTTTCAACATCGGCAAGTGGTGTACCTTCAATTGGAACCAGCATGTTGATTGGCACAGATTCAGGGTGAACAGGCATGGTTGCAAGCTCATGCAGTAAACCAATACGGTCATTACGGCTTTCGCCTAAACCGACAATCCCACCACTACAGACTTTCATACCTGCCTGACGCACATGGTCAAGCGTATTCAAACGGTCATCAAAGGTACGGGTGCTGATAATATGTGAATAATATTCGCGGGAAGTATCGAGATTGTGATTGTAATAATCCAGGCCTGCATTTTTTAAACGTTCTGCCTGAGACTGGTTTAGCATCCCCAAAGTCATACAGGTTTCCATGCCTAACGCTTTCACTTCACGAACCATTTCCAGTACATAAGGCATGTCACGCTCATGTGGGTTGCGCCATGCCGCACCCATACAGAAACGGGAAGAACCAGACTCTTTTGCTGCCTGTGCTTCACGAATGACTTTATCCACCGCAATCCGCTTTTCCGCTTCCAGTTTTGAATCATAATGAGCCGATTGCGAGCAATACTTACAGTCTTCTGGACATTTACCTGTCTTGATTGAAAGCAGGGTGCTGACCTGAATGGTGTTTGCCTGAAAATGCTGACGATGAACGCCTTGCGCCTCAAATACTAAGTCTAGAAAGGGTTGATTATATAAAGCTTGGATTTCATCACGAGTCCAGTCATTACGTAAGGTCATTGTTATATCCATGATGATTGATTACAAACACTGAGATTCATCATACAGAAATCGTGCCAAAGCCAAAGGGCAAAAAGCATCATTTTTCCATGCCATGTATTGTCGCCTGCTGCAATTGCTGTTGGATTGCCCAGTCAATATGTACATTGACGATCTCATCGTGCCACATTTTTGCATCTTGCAATTGGCTTATGATTTCAGCCGAGTATGGCGCATTTCCTAAACCGATTGCAATATTACGCTTAAAGGATTGGTAACCTGTACGGCGTATTGGACTGCCCTCAGTATTGGTAAGAAAAGTCGCTTCATCCCATTGCCAGATATCCAGTAAACTGATGTTGTCTAAACCATGTCTTGGGTCGAAATCTGGAATGGATGCAGTTTTGGCAAAGCTATTCCAAGGACAAATCAACTGACAGTCATCACAGCCAAAAATACGGTTACCTATGCCTGAACGTAATTCTTCTGGAATGATGCCTTTATATTCAATGGTTAAGTAGGCAATACATTTTCTGGCATCCAGCATATAGGGTTCAACAATCGCTTGGGTTGGGCAAATGTCGATACAGGCGGTACATGAACCGCAATGTGCAGTCGCAGGCTGATCAAAAGGCAGTTCAAGTGAAGTAAATAATTCACCTAACACAAAAAAAGAGCCTGATTTTTTATGGATGAGTAGGGTATGTTTGCCTGTCCAGCCCATACCTGCACTTTCAGCCAGAGATTTCTCAAAAATAGGAGCTGAGTCGGCAAAAGGACGTGATTCAAAATCGCCCACTTTTTCCCTGATTTTGGTGGCCAGAGTTTTAAGCCGTCCACGCATGATTTTATGATAATCACGTCCACGTGCATAACGCGCAATAATGGCTGAATTTGGTTCGAATGGTACATAACGGGGCTTGGGTGATGCCACAAGATAGTTCATTCGCACACAAATAATACTTTTTGTGCCAGGAACGAGCAATTTTGGATCAGCACGTTTTTCCAGATTTTCTTCCAAATAGTGCATATCTGCATGATAACCACGCTTTAAATATTCATTAAAACGTGGCATTTGATCTTGAGCATCTGGTTTGGCAATGACACAATCAGAAAAACCCAATGCCAAAGCCTGTGCTTTTATCCACGCTTTAAGCTCTTGAGGATCAAGCTGTTGTAGCCTGATTTTTTGAGACAGTTTCTCGGATGATGTGGTAGAAGCCATAAACCAATAATAGGGGAAAACATGCAAGGTTCAGTTTACCATAGCCCTGTTTATCATAGCCAAAGTATTCAAGTATGGGAGCAACGCTGGTTTGCACAGCAAAACTCATCACTTGGCTTGATGCAGCAAGCGGCGTGGACAATATCCCGACAATTGATTGAACAGTTTCAACAAAAACATATTAAAACGATTGCGGTATGGTGCGGACAGGGTAATAACGCGGGTGATGGCTATTATATTGCGGCTTTTCTTAAACAACATGGATTTAATGTGACTGTTTATGCAACAGAACTTGGTCAATCACCTGATTTAAAACAAGCTTATGAATATGCACAAGCGCATCAAGTCAATATTCAACGATTTCCATACCCCCCTCTAAATCTCTCCCCTGATAGGGTGGAGACTTCCTCGTATTCAATACCTTATATAATCCCTGAAGTTCCTCTCCTTTTTAAGGAGAGGTTAGGAGAGGTTGATTGTCATATTGATGCCTTGTTTGGCATTGGTTTAAACCGAGTACTTGATCAACATTGGCAAACTGTTATTGCATGTTTTAATGCACAAACTGGTTTAAAAGTTTCAATCGATATCCCTAGTGGATTGCATGCCAATACAGGTCAGGCTTTACCCTGTGCAATTCAAGCAAATCAAACCTTTACCATTTTAGGATATAAGGCAGGGCTGTTTACTGGACAAGGCAAGGAATATGTCGGGCAGCTACATTTAGTCAGCCTGATTCCAACTGATGTGGAATTAAAACCAATCGCCTATCTTTCCCCTGAAAAAATCGCTTTGCCTAAACGTCAGGCCTTTGGTCATAAAGGCAGTTATGGGCATGTACTGGTGGTGGGTGGTCATGCGGATATGGGTGGAGCTGTGATCATGTCAGCCGAAGCCGCTTTTCATGCAGGTGCTGGAAAAGTCAGCGTGGTCTGTCATGCCAAACACCATCAGGCGATTTTGTCGCGTTCACCAAACATTATGGTGCGGGATATTAATGTATTGGATCAAGGTGGAATCCAAACTTTATTAAACCATGTGGATACTGTCTGTTTTGGTATGGGGTTGGGGCGAGATGAATGGGCTGAACAGATTTATCAACAATGGTTTGATTCACTCAATCAAAGTTCGCATTTAGAGGTCGTGCTTGATGCGGATGGACTTTGGTTTCTGGCAAAGCATCCACAAAAATTGAATCAGCATGTCTATGCAACACCACATTCAGGTGAAGCTGCGACTTTGTTAGGTTGCAAGCCTGCTGATATTGAACAAGATCGAATCACTGCAATTCAACAACTGCAACAAAAATATGCAGGACAATGGGTATTGAAAGGTGCAGGTAGCCTGATTTTAGAAGATGAACTATTTATCTGTACACAGGGTAATCCTGGGATGGGAACAGGGGGTATGGGTGATGTGTTGGCAGGGATGATTGCCAGTTTAAAGGCCCAGTTTCATCAACAGATCGCATTGCATGAAATTGTGAGTCTACATGCACAGGCAGGAGACTTACTCGCTGAGAATGGCATGAGAGGTTTACAGGCACATGAAATGGGGAAAATGATTTATAAGGTGGTGAATGCTGATTAACTCACTTATTTTTAAAAATAAATCATGGATTTTATCTGATTAGATCTAAACCTTAATCAAGCAGGTTTGAATTAAGCTATAAAAATGCTGACCATGACAATGATTAACAATGTGATATATCCCCATTCATGTATTTGATCCGACAGTATTCCAGACCAGAGAACAGCAATCTTCATACCTAAAACACCGCCAATGATTAAGCAGATCAAAGCAGGGTAATAAAAATATCCAATAAAATACTCGCCTAAATTTTGTGTTTGAATGATTTGACTCATCACAAAAGTGAAACAACCCGCAAGTGCAACAGGCATACTTAAAGGGTTTGCTAAAGCAACTGATGTGGACATCTGCAAACCACAGCGACGAAATAAGGGTACTGTCATTACACTTCCGCCAACGCCTAGCGCGGAAGCAACACTGCCAATCAAGAAACCGCCTAGGCTTTGTTCTTTTGTATTAAGCAGTCGTGTAGAAGAATGATGAGGTTTTGGCTTTCTAAGTTGACGTACTAAACAATCAAGAATAGTCATGCAAAGATATGAGATGAAAGCCCATTTTAAGAGAACTGGTGGAGTATGTAGAGATATAAATGTTCCCAAAATAGCACCTGCACCAATCCAGTAAGCAATAGGGAAAAGATATTGTTTTTGGATTAATCCACGTCGGTACTGTTGATACGTTGCTAGCCCAGAATTAAGGATCATTAATAATAGCGAGGTTGCAACGGCACTTTTGAATGCCATACTATATGCTAAGGAGTCAGCCGTAGCATGCAGGCGAATTGTAGCGTAAACCAAAGGGACAACAATAAAGCCCCCTCCAAAACCAAATAATATAGTTAATATGCCACTGATAAGCCCAGAGAAAAGTAAAATGAGATAAAGTTCCATAAGGATTAATCTAGAAAAAGAAAGATGAGTTTAGAACTTTCTCAAACATGAAAATTTGTTATATTCCGCTTTTAATTACTCAAATCAGACACGTACATGAAACAGATTTCCATTCATAGTGTTGAGCATTTAAAACATAAAATTATTGCGATAGAAACACAATATGATGAATATTATGTCCTTGCCATGCATACGCATAAGCGTGCTCAATTACTATATGGAGCGCAAGGCGTAATTCATGTAGAAACACCACAAGGAAGCTGGATAATTCCACCTGAGAGAGCAGTCTGGATTCCACCAGAAGTTGCCCATCAACTTACATTGTTTAATGTCAAAACCTGTAGCCTGTATATTCTTCCTGAGTATGTGCCCAGACATACAATATATTGTGAAGTCTTGTCTATATCGCCTTTACTCAGGCAATTGCTTTTGAAAGCGCCAGAGTTGAATGAGCCTTTTTCTCGGCACGATGAATTGATTTTTGAATTGATTCTAAGTGAGCTGGAAATTTGTGAGACGGTAGACCTGCATTTACCTTTGCCTGAAAATAAAGCGATGCTCGAGATTTGTAAAAAGTTTATAGAAAATCCAAATATTCACTTTTCGCCAGAACAATTCGCTACCCAGCTATGTACAAGTGAACGGCATTTTAGTCGTCTTTTTAAAAGTGAGGTAGGCCTATCTTTTTCAAAATGGCGGTAACAAGCTTGTATCTTGTTAAGTCTCGAAAAACTCATCCAGAAGCAATCTATACAGCGAATAGCTTATGATTTGGGTTTCAAAAATCCAGCAGCATTTAGCACGATGTTTCATCGGGTTTTGGGAGTAAGTCCAAGCCGATATATGGAAAATAGTGATATTTCTAAACCATAGTTTAAACAGGATTTATTGCTGCACGATAGCTAAGGCGAAGATCTTAACGCCGTCTACTACTGGAACGGCTTCTTCCTCGTGCCATTCCTCCCAACGCATTCAGCACTGCCATTTTGCTCATACTTCCTGAAGCATGTGCATGACAAATGGCAGCAGCAAGTGCATCAGCAGCATCAGCTTGTGGTTGAATGCTAAGATTGAGTAATTTCATTACCATCATTTGTACCTGTTCTTTTTCAGCGGCTCCATAGCCCACCACAGACTGTTTAATTTGACGGGCAGTATATTCCGCTACATTTAAATCCAAATTCACCAGTGCTGCAATCGCAGCGCCACGTGCTTGACCAAGTTTTAAGGCAGAGTCAGGGTTTTGTGCCATAAACACTTGTTCGACCGCAGCTTCAGTTGGACCATGAAATTTAACAATCCGCTCAACACCCGCAAAAATGCGTTTTAAACGCTCAGGCATTGCTTGTGTTTCGGTACGAATGGTTCCTGCATCAACAAAACGCAATTTATTACCATCTTTTTCGATAATTCCATACCCTGTTAAACGTGAACCAGGATCAATACCAATAATCAGCGACATGAGGCACTAAAGAAATCAAAAAACTTTCGATATTGTTACATAACGGGCTTTCCACTGCATAATATTTTTTAGTATTTTGAATTATAAGAAAATAGTTGTTTTATTGAGCATACAATCATTTATGTAAATTCTGGCTGCAGTACATTGAACTAGCTATTAAGCTGATTTATTGTTGAATTTGTACTTAAAATAAGCATTATTTTAATAATTAAGTGAAATTTCTAAAAATGGTTTGCATTATCCAGCCTATGGGCGTATAACGCTAACTCCCTAATGCGGGGTGGAGCAGTCTGGTAGCTCGTCGGGCTCATAACCCGAAGGTCGTTGGTTCAAATCCAGCCCCCGCATCCAAATTTTGTATATCGATATGAACAGATATTGATTGCGTGTTAAGAGAAAGCGTGTATAGTAAATAATAACTAGAAGAATAATACTGTTGATTCAGCAAATCTTAGATTTCGTAGTTTAGCCAAACCTTTCGTTTTATCAGATTTAGTTTCAGAGTTTATTATTTCCAGTTAATTGCTGCTAAGCATCCAAAGTATTTTTGTATATAGGTTAATTTATGTCTAATTCTGTGACTGGTACAGTTAAATGGTTCAATGAAACTAAAGGTTTTGGTTTTATTCATGCCGATTCTGGGCAAGATGTATTTGCTCATTTCAGTGAAATCCAAAGCAATGGTTTCAAGGTTCTTCATGAAGGACAACGCGTATCATTTACTGTTGCTCAAGGTAAAAAAGGTCCTCAGGCAACGGGTATCACCGTAGTTGCCCAGAACTAATAAAATCTTTTGAAAAAAAGCTCACTTTGGTGAGCTTTTTTTATCTGAAAATTAAATGGATAGAATAAAAATATTCAGGTTCAGGATTATTTTTTAGAAAGTGCTGAATTTTGTCACATTTAGACCATATGGTTAAACTATTGTCCTAGTATGATCTACGACTTTTTGCTAATTTCATTTAATAGATTGTTTAGGCAAATTAGTAGTTGCAGTACATTAAATGAGCATTAGGTTATGGAAAACTTAGAGCAGTATACGCAAAAGGTTGAACAAGAAGTTCATGTACATTGTAAAAGATCTTTCGGCTCGTTGTTATTTAGTTTTGTTGTATTAATAGCAACTGGTCTATAAGAAAAAGAAAAGCGCTCTCGGGCGCTTTTCCTCAATGGAGCAGGTCATAAAGTTAAGCAAGTTTCTTAAACGTTTCGTATTGATAGGTTGCAATTTGTTCATCCCAGAACTGCTGCCAGAGATCACAATATTCCAGACAAATTTGGCGAATCGAGTCATAGTCTGATTCTTCACAGGCCTGAGCCAATACAAACCATAAATCATCTTCATGGTCATCATCAGCCGCTTCTGCTGTTGCATCGTGGGATACACCATGCACATAGTAGTAACCACTATCCACATCGAAACCAACTGCATGGGTTGCCTGACGCAGTGCTGGGCTAAATAAAATTACCTCTTCTTCAGCAACCGCCAGCAGGGCAGAAACGGCTTCATAACGATCAAAGGAATCTTCTAAATAGCTGCGTACTCGTTGCGCGATAATGGATGGCTGATAATCATTGCGTTCTGATTGGCTAAGTTCAAAGTCATTGAGAACATCTTCAAATAATGGATAGTGTGCATATTGTGGATTGCCTGAATAATAACCCTCTTGATCCAGGCCTGGGCGGAAGCCAAATTCATCAAGAATGTTCAGGTTGAGTAGGAAACGAGGGAACATTTTGGAACCAGACAAAAGGCGAGGTTCCAGTTGTTTGGTCTGGAACTGTGCCATGAGCAGGGCATCGGTAAATACCTGAACAATCGCATGACGGTATTCCAGATGGATATGCTTGAGCGTTTCCTTGTCAATTAAGCCATCATTTAAAAGCTGGATAGCAGGGTGTTTGGAAACAGGATGATTTGAAATTTCTGCTCTCAGGGTATTCAGAAAGTTCAAGTTCTTATTCCATAGTTCAGCAGAAATACTATTTTTCATTCCGTCTATAGCATTCTGTCTAGGGCTGTCAAAATTTTCAAATTTTTTTGGCATAGTCTTGTACTCATGTATTAATAAATATTATTGCTTTTCCAATTATTTAGTTCGATTTCTTTGGTTGTTTATGAATATAACGAATTAGATCAACCAAACATCTTTTTATTGGATAATTTAAATATAAAATGATTTTTTTGTGAAATCAATTTATTAAATAGGCTAAAAAATGATAATATACGTTATTAATTAACTTAACTTTAAATAAAAGGTGAACTATTTCACGATATATTTAAAAAATTTTTAATTAGAAAAGTTTTTTTACAAATCATCTTGTTTATATGTTCATTTTTGCTTAACTTAATAACAGAGACAGTGAAGAAATGTTTTATATTTTCTTAAATGCTCTTAAAATAAGATAAACAATACATAGTTGCCAGATTTATCCAGCATTTAAACTATGTCTAAATAATATATTAAGCTTTTTGATAGAATTTAAAAAGGATAATAAAATGTCTAAAAAAGAAGATATTATTGCAACAGCTCTTCGTCTCTTCAATTGCTATAGCTATAGTTCTGTCGGGGTAGATCGAATTATCAGTGAGTCTGGTGTTGCCAAGATGACGTTCTACAAGTACTTTCCCTCCAAAGAGAGCTTAATTGAGGAGTGTTTGTCCCGACGAAATAAGAGTATTCAGGAAGCGATTGAGCAGGAAATTAGCCTGAAAGCAGGAGATGATTATTTGGGTAAAATCAAGGCTGTCTATTTTTGGCATTTAGCCTGGTTTAATTCAGATGATTTTCATGGATGCATGTTTCAAAAGGCTTCATTGGAGATATTGCAGCAATATCCATCGATTATTCGCCCGATTGTAGAATATAGGGAATGGTTGATGGGATTACTAGAGAATCTGTTTGAGAAAGCCAAAGTGTTTCAACCGTATGTATTGACAGCAATGTATATTAATATTCTGGATGGTATGACGGCATATGCGAAAGTAAATAAAGACCATGCGAAAATTGAGGAGTGTTGGTATTATATTGAAAGATTGATTGCTTTGGATGCGGCTTGATTTTTAAATAAATACAGTATTTCTAAATAAACTATTTTGTATAAATTAATATAAATAAATCCTTAATAATATTTTAAATAAAAATTAAAAACCGAGGTATTCACCTCGGTTCGTTCTTTTGTACATCATGAAAAAGTTATTTTTCTACAAAAGCACGTTCAATAACATAATCACCCATAACACCCATACGTGGTGATTCAACCAGGCCATGTTGGTCTAGCAGGGCAGCCACATCTTTCAGGAAAGCTGGGCTACCGCAGAGCATGGCACGGTCTGTCTCACGGTTAAAACGTGGTAAACCGATTTTTTCAAACAGTTCGCCAGTTTCAATGGCAGTGGTGACACGACCTTGTGTATGGAATGGCTCGCGGGTTACGGTTGGGTAATAAACCAATTTATCCTTGATGCCCAGTTCTTCAAAAAATTCATTGTTTGGCAGTTCATTCAGGATTAAATCCTGATAGGCAAGCTCTGAAACATAGCGTGTACCATGAACCATGATCACTTTCTCAAACTTTTCGTAAGTTTCAGGATCACGAAGCAGGGAAAGGAAAGGAGCAAGACCTGTACCAGAAGATAAAAGGTATAAATTTTTACCTGGTAATAAATCGTCGTGTACGAGCGTCCCTGTTGGTTTTTTAGAAATCAGGATTTCATCGCCAACCTGTACTTTTTGTAAAATGGAAGTCAATGGACCGTCTTGTACCTTAATTGAGAAGAACTCCAGTTCTTCTTCATAATTCGCGCTTGCAATCGAATAAGCACGCATTAACGGCTTGCCATTCACTTCAAGACCGATCATGACGAATTGACCATTTTTGAAACGTAGACTGGTGTCACGTGTTGTTTTAAAACTAAAAAGTGTGTCATTCCAGTGGTGAACATGAGTAATGCGTTCAACGTTAAAAGCAGCCATTCAAGGTCTCGATCACAGTTAAAAGAAACAGGTTGCTATTCTAATCTAAAATCATTCTCGATAAACTGAATATATTTAATTGTGTTTATAAGAAAAAGTGATGAGTAATTTAGTTGAGATGCCGATTATCGGCTACATGCATTCTCCCTACCATGAAAAGTTTGGTATTCCGCGTCAGCCAAATCTGGTACAGGTCGAGTCTTATATAGAGATGGTGGTACCTTATAACGATATTCTGGCATTTGAGGGGATCGAGGCGTTTAGCCATTTATGGTTGCTGTGGCAGTTTCATGAGAATAAACAAAATGATAATGCTTCAAACCAAGTGGTTAAATTTCGTGCGCAGGTGAGGCCACCACGCTTAGGTGGGAACCAGAAAATGGGAGTGTTTGCTACCCGAAGCATGTATCGTCCATCGCCAATCGGTCTATCCGTGGTGCAGTTTTTACGAGTGGAAAAGCAAGGGAAAAGCGTACGGCTTTATGTGATGGGTAGTGATTTACTACATGGCACACCGATTCTGGATATTAAACCTTATATCCAGTATTCGGATGCAGTGCCAGATGCAAGTAGTGGTTATGCTCAGGATGAACCTGTACGTAAATCAGTGATCTGGACAGAAACTGCACAAACACAACAGCAGCAATTATTAAAGCAGGCTATTTTAAATAAAAAGGTATTCGATGAACTGGAACAGGTGTTATCTTTAGACCCTCGTCCTGCCTATCAGGAAGATGCTGAACGAGTCTATGGCATGTGTTTTGCCGACTTGAATGTACGTTTTAAGGTCGATGCAAGCAATGTCACAGTGACGGCTGTGGAACAGGTAAGTTAAAAATATAAATCATAAATTTAGGGATTTGACGGTTATGCAAGCGCAGACAAAATTTGCAGGTTTTTCTTTTTCGATTGATGTAACGTGGTGTCTGGAACAATTACAAAAAGATGGGCGAATTACGGAACGGGATAAACTGTTTATTCAAACCACTCATCGTCAAAAAGATCAGTTGAAATGGCATCCCTTACAGTGGATTGCCAGTTTTAATTTAAAGGATCAACTCAATCCTGCTACAACCTTAACCTTGAATCGTTTATGTCAGTGGTTAGCAGAAAAAGCCGAAGTTCCCTTATTTGTGATTGATCCGCTAAAAGCTGATGTCAGTGCTTTAACCAGTGTTATGTCACAGGAATTCGCAGTTCGTAATCATATTCTGGCTGTTGAAGTACATGCGGATCGGATTCTGATCGGGACAGATCAGCCTTTTTTAACGGAATGGCAGAACAATCTGGAGCGCAGTTTAGCGCCAAGAAAGATTGAACGGGTGTTACTGAATCCTGAGCAATTACAACGCTATCTGGTGGAATATTATCAGGTTAGCCGTGCGGTCAGTTCCTCACAAAACACCAGTGCCTTTGATCGTGACAATAAAGGCGTTGAGGCCTTGTTACAGTTGGGCGATACCCAGAATCCCGATGCCAATGACCAGCATATTGTCAAATTGGTGGACTGGGTGCTGCAATTTGCCTTTGAACAAGGGGCCAGTGATATTCACCTTGAACCCCGAAAAGACAAAGGTAAGGTGCGTTTCCGTATCGATGGGGTGTTGCATACCATCTACAACATGCCTGCCAATACGCTGACTGCGGTGATTTCCCGTATTAAAATTCTGGGACGGATGAATGTGGCGGAAAAGCGTAAGCCACAGGATGGGCGTCTAAAAACCCGTACCCCAAAAGGTCAGGAAACCGAATTGCGTCTCTCCACTTTGCCAACTGCCTTTGGTGAAAAGCTGGTGATGCGTATTTTTGATCCAGAAGTGCTGGTACGCAGTTTTCAGCAGTTGGGTTTTGAGGGGCATTTATTACAAAGCTGGCAGCAACTGACGCAGCATAGTCATGGGATTATTCTGGTGACAGGGCCAACAGGTTCGGGTAAAACCACCACGCTATATTCATCACTCAAGCAACTGGCGACTGAACAGGTCAATGTCTGTACCATTGAAGACCCGATTGAAATGCTGGAACCCAGCTTTAACCAGATGCAGGTCAATCCCAATATTGAACTGGGTTTTGCCGATGGTGTGCGTGCCCTCATGCGTCAAGATCCTGACATTATTATGGTCGGGGAGATTCGTGACCACGATACCGCCAATATGGCGATTCAGGCGGCACTGACAGGACATTTGGTACTTTCGACCCTGCATACCAATGATGCGCCATCCAGTTTGACCCGTTTGCATGATCTGGGGGTGCAGCCATTCCTGACCGCAGCTACAATTTTGGGTGTATTGGCACAACGTCTGGTGCGTCGCCTTTGTCCGCATTGCAAACAGCAAACTTCCATGAATGAGCAGGAATGGGAACACCTGACTTTTGACTACATGATGGATACGCCAACCACGATGTATAAGGCTGTCGGATGTGAAGTGTGTCGCCAAACGGGTTATAAGGGACGTGTCGGTATTTATGAGTTTATGCCAGTCAGTCTGGAGTTGAAATCCATCATTAGTGCTAATGGCACACTGGATCATTTACGTGCACAGGCTAAGAAAGAGGGCATTGAACCTTTGCGTATCGCAGGGGCGCGTAAGGTGATTGAGGGAATGACCACATTGGAAGAAGTGCTTCGGGTGGTGCCATTAAGCTAAGTTTTTTCATCACCTAAGATTCACCTCATCTTGTTTTGTTTTAATGACTACATCGAGATGATCAACAAAGATGAGGAAATTAAAATGAACGTATTTTCTAAAGTTGCTGTAATTGCAGGTTTGGTCGGTGCAACAACATTTGCGGTTGCGAATACGACGGCAGTCAATCAGCAGGCATTGGCGCCTACACAAATCACTACGGTGAAACAGGCATTGACCTTAAAAGATGATACGCCTGTTCAGCTTAAAGGTTATGTGGTCAAGGCAACAGGTGATGAGAAATACCAGTTTAGTGACCAGACAGGCAGCATCACGGTCGATATTGATGATGATTTATGGCAAGGACAGCCTGTTTCTGCCAAAACACCTGTAACCGTTATCGGTGAAATCGACATCGACTATAAACCGACCAAGCGTGTAGAAGTGGATGTAGATCAAGTGAAGTTCTAATCACTGCAATATTGTCAAAAAAACCACATGATGATCATGTGGTTTTTTTGCATGTGATTTATTTTAAAGGCATGATGGATGTGGATGGATCAGATGCGAGTATGGCTTTATGCGAATTTTATTGGCTGAGGATGATGCCTCTCAGGCAGAAAGTATCAAGGACTGGCTGGAACTGGATGGCTATAGCGTCGACTGGGTAGAACGGGGTGATCATGCGATACTGGCAGTTGAGCAGCATCAATATGATTGTATCTTGCTAGATCGTGGTTTACCCAAGGCTTCGGGGGATGACATTCTAAAAAGCATTCGCCATCAAAACTCCAATACGCCCGTCATTTTTATTACCGCCAAAGATGCCATTCATGATCGGGTGGAGGGGCTGGATTTAGGTGCCAATGATTATCTGGTCAAACCGTTTAATCTGGAAGAATTGTCAGCACGGGTGCGCTCACAACTGCGGCAACATCAGACTCAGGCAGGCCAATATTTGACTTTTGCCAATCTACAGCTTGATCCGCAAGCCAAGACCCTGACACAAGCGGGACAAGTCATCAACCTGACTGCAAAAGAATTTCAGATTTTACATAAATTAATGCAAAAACCAGAACATATCCTGACTCGTGAGCAACTGGAAGAATCACTGTATGCGTGGGGCGAGGAAATTGAGAGTAATGCCATCGAAGTGTATATCTACCAGATTCGCAAAAAAATTGGCGGGCAATATATCAAAACCATTCGTGGTTTAGGCTATCGGATGCACCAGGATTAAGCTTATGAAAGTGGTGTCGCTACAAAGCAGGCTGATTAAAACCTCATTGATTAGTTCAGTGATTGCAGGTTGTGTGGCATTGCTTTTATTTGTGGTGATTTCAATCTATCAGACCATGCAGGTTCAGGATGAAATCATGGATGAGATTTCAGATATGCTGCTGATTGCTGATCTGACCTCAACATCAGGGCAGCAGATTGATGAATTAAGTGACCAGTTTGATATCCAGTATCGCCTGAGCTACCAGCAACAGATTCTGACCCAGTCCGAGGATTTTCAGCTTGAGCAACAGTATTACACCTTGAATACAGGTGATGATCAGTATGGCTTTATCTGGCAGGAGCGACAGCTCTGGCGTAGTTATCGGGCAGAAGATCACCAATCCCACATGCAGGTATTGCTATTACAACCTTTAGGTGATCGCTTTAAAGAATTGATGCATAGCTTTGCTGGTTATTCTCTCATTCTGATCATGCTGTGGCTGATGCAGTGGATCATGCAGCATTTTCTGGTCAAACGGCAGTTTAGGGCGATTCATCAATTATCCGATCAAATCTCGGAGAAAAATGCGGATTATCTAACGCCAATCCAGTCCTCCAGCATTGAATTTAAAGAATTGCAGCCTATGCTGGGGCAGTTAAATCACTTGTTGCAACGTCTGGAACAATCGCTAAAAGCCGAACAGCGTTTTACTGCGGATGCCTCGCATGAACTGCGTTCGCCCTTATCTGCGATTCAGATGCGTTTACAGCTTTTACAACGTAAATATCCAGAACGCGCCAGTGATTTTGCTGCAATGCAACAGGATATTAGTCGAGGGACCCAAACGCTGGAAAATTTGCTGTTGCTGGCACGTTTAGACCCTGAATATGCTGAGAACTTGCCCAAGACATATTTTGCTTTGCACACTGTGATTGATGAGGCGATTCAGGCTCTGACGCCATTTATCAAGCAAAGGGTAATCCAGATTCAGCAACAGTTTTTAGTGGCAGAACAAGACGATATGGTTTTTGCCAATCAGCAGTTAATTTTTACCTGTATTCGTAATGTGCTGGACAATGCCATACGCTATACACCAGAAAAAGGTTGTGTCTATATCACTTTAGATAAGTGGGATTCATATTTGCAGCTTATTATTGAAAATGAGGGAGATGGTATTCATCCTGAAATCTTGCAGCATCTTGGAGAACGTTTCTATCGTGCTTTGGGAACCAGGACACAGGGATCGGGTTTAGGCTTATCCATTTGTAGGAAAATTATCGAACTACATCATGGGCAAATGGAATTGCTGCCATCCTCGTATGGCGGATTAAAAGTCGTGGTCAGATTGCTTGTCTAAAGCTTTATTCTATTTTTTAGATGAATTAAAAAGCAGTACGCGCTGACATACTGCTATTTCCACGTTTATTATTATCCGATTATTATTATTTTACTTGGTTAAAATCAGACGGTTGTTACGGGTGAGGCGTAGGCGATACTCTTCACCAGCGTGCATAATGCGAATTTCGCGGCCTAGGGCAAATAGGTTGTTTGAATGCAACATTGGTAAGGATTGAGTTGCATCAGTGCTACGAGTGAATAGGTTAAATGGTGCGTTCATTTGTTATGCTCCGTGGTGTATTATCTAACGTTTTAAATGATAATCATTATCGAATAGACCTGTCAACGTAAATTTGAATAATTTACAAAATCATTTATAAGTTTTTTTCAGAACGATGTGCAAATTGATGAATGACAGGGATTTACTCTGTAAAGATGAGGGATGTGGACTGTGATAGTAAAGAATGTCATTGATGTTGCGATTGCAATTTTATTGCATAAATCCAAGGTATTGGTGGGGTGGCGTCAGGCCAATCAACATCAGGGCAATAAGCATGAATTTCCTGGAGGGAAAGTTGAGCAGGGAGAAACACCTGAGCAGACCTGCCGCAGGGAAATTTATGAAGAGGTGGGCATTGGCTTAAAGGACTGGCATGGTTTTGATGTGATTCGCCATGAATATGATGATGTGATTGTGAACTTGCATATCTTTCATGCCTATGTACCAGATGCGTTACTGGAACTGATTCACCAGCCTTGGGCTTGGTACAATCGTGACCAACTGAAAGAATTAAATTTTCCTAAAGCCAATGATGTGATTCTGCAACGTTTGGTGTGGCCACATCTGATTAAGGTGAATGAACAGTTGACCAAACTCCCGCAGCAGGAAAGTCTATTTTATTGGCGGATACAGAATGAAAGTATTGATATGATTGAGCAGCAGTTAGAAACACTCACTGATGAGCAGTATCAAAAACTCATTGTGAATTTTGAAATCTGGAATCAGCTGGATTCAGCATTTCAGGAAAAAATTAACACGGTTCATCTAAAACAATCACAGCTGATGGGATTAAAGAAAGGTGAATTAATTGTAGGGAAACGTTTTATTGCAGCGTGTCATGATGCAGTCTCATTGCAACATGCACATCATATTGGCTGTGATGCGGTGCTTTTAAGTCCTGTGAATATAACTGAGACGCATTCTGAAGCGAAAGTGTTGGGATGGGAGGGTTTCGCTGAACTCGCTGAAAAAAGTGATATTCCTGTTTTTGCTTTAGGTGGTGTTGCGCCTACTGATCTGGAACAAGCCCAGAAACATCATGCTTATGGGCTTGCGGGGATTCGCCAGTTTGAATCAATCCAGTAACAAGGCTAAAGTGACTGAATTGCTTTTTTCGCTTCCTGTGCCTTGACTGGATGATTACGTGCTTCGCTGGCACGAAGCACAATTGTCCAAAGCTGCTTTTTCATGGCATTGCTCTGTGCATAGCTTAAACCGCGGCGTGCCAAGGCCTCGGCATTGGCATACTCTTTTCGCTGGTTGGCGATTAGACCCAGATATAAATAGGTTTCAGAAGCCTGCGGTGCAATCCGTTGGGCTTGAAGCGCATAACGTTCTGCTTCTGCAAGTTGCTGACTTTTATAAGCGGTCTGGGTTTTTTGCATCAGGGTCCTAAAGGCGGGAAGTTGGGCACCATCATTGCTAAACTTCTGCTGCACCTTTTGTTCAGGTACCACAACCTGCGGTGTCACGGTTTGCCGCTTAATCTCTTTTTGATCATACGGAATGACTTTTACACCAGAAGCAGGCGGAGTCACTTTTTTCTTCTGCGTATTTGTGCCTGCTGGTGGATTGACAGGTTTAGTGGTCGTGACTTTTTCTGGGGTGGCGGTACAGCCAGCCAGTACAAGTACACCAATTGCGAAAGTTATTTTCTTGATCATGTCCAAATCCCTGTAGAAATTAATTTTCACCGCTGTAGCTACCACTCGAAATGATGCGTGTTGGCGTATGATTTGATAAATCATTGTCCATCTGGTTTTCGCTTTCTCGAATATAGTTGTTTATGCCATCATCATGATCATTTTCTGATGTACCATCCTGAGGCATATAGGTTGGTTCAACTTCATAATGAGACTGACCGCAAACTGTTGCACGGCGAGGTACAGTTTGACGAAGCAATGGAATATACAATGCGCCATCACAGCCCTCGGCAGAAAGATCACCGCTAGCGCTATCAATCCACTGCCACTGAACGTTGTCGGTTTGACGAAGATTTACAGGTTCCTGACGAAGCTGTTTCATGACATTGGTCCAGACTGGCAATGCACCAGAGGAACCTGTCAGACCAGTAACCTTGTTATCATCCAGCCCTAACCAGACCACAGCGACATGATTACCAGAATAACCCGCAAACCATGAATCGCGTGTATCGTTGGTTGTCCCTGATTTTCCTGCAAGATTCAGTGATTCAGGCAAGCTGCCATAGGCAGAGCGGCCCGTACCTGAACGCATAACTTGCTGTAAACCATAATTCAGGATGTAGGCGGCGGCAGGGTCAATGGTTTGCTGTACATTCAAACCATAACGCTCTAATAAATGTCCTTTTGCATCCACAACAGTACGGATAGAACGGGTAGGGTATTTAAAGCCGCCTGTCGCGAAGTTTCCATAAACACTCAGCACTTCCATTGGTGACATATTCACCGCACCCAGATAAATGGATGGGTAGGCTGGAATATCTGAACTTACCCCAAACTGTCTGAGCTTATTGGTAAATGTAGATAGGCCAAACTCGTTCGCCAAACGTACAGTAGAAAGGTTGTATGAATTTGCCAAAGCCTGCTGCATTGGAACCACACCGTGTTCACCACCGCTATAATTTTTGGGTGTCCAGTTTTTATCACCATCAATTGGAATACTGACGGCTGTATCTTCAATTGGGCTTGCCCATGTATAACGGCCTGACTCAAGTGCATTTAAATAAATGATCGGCTTTAATAAAGAACCTACCTGACGTTTAGCATCCACTGTACGGTTAAAACCTGTAAAGTCCTGAGTCGATCCCACAGCGGCAACCAATTCACCATTGTCAGGATGAGCGACAAGAATGGCACCCTGTAAGTTCTTTAAACGGGCAGGATTGGCATTCGCCAGACGATCAACTGAATTTTTAAACGCATTTTGCACCTGAATCTGTGTGATTGGATCCAGTGTGGTAAAAATTCTTAAACCCTGATTGGTAATGTCACTTTCCTGATATTCGGTGCGTAGCTGACGACGGACGATGTCAAGGAAATCAGGGAATTTCGCAGGTCCTAAAGTCGGTTTGCTCACCACATTCAAAGGACGTGCAATTTCATCCTGATATTCAGCTTCACTGAGGTAACCCATGACTTTCATATTGTTCAGTACAACATCACGGCGTTTTTTTGCCGCTTCAGGATTACGCCAAGGATTATATAAAGAAGGGCCCTGTACTAAACCAACCAAATAGGCTTGTTGGGAAATATTGAGTTCACGTAAAGGTAAACCAAAATAAAACTGTGAAGCCAGACCATAACCATTGATGGAATAACTGCCATTTTGACCTAAATTGACTTCATTCAGATAGGTTTCAAGAATTTCATCCTTGCTGTAATGCAGTTCAATCAATAACGCCATCAGCGCTTCATTGACTTTACGTTTCAGAGTTTTTTCAGGAGAAAGATAAAAGTTTTTCACCAACTGTTGTGTGAGTGTTGATCCACCTTGACGTTTACCACCCGTAACATTGCTGACCAAGGCACGTGCAGTGCCACGAACTGAAATACCGTGATGGTGATAGAAGTTGCGATCCTCAGTTGAGATCAAGGCCTCAATCAGCGTTTTCGGTACTTTATCCAGTTTAATGAGTACGCGGTCTTCATTATGCTGTGGGTAAATACCACCAATCAATAAAGGTTCCAGCCGTGCAATGCCTGTGTTTGATGGTTTGGTTGAGCGGATTTCACCGACCTGCCCATTCAGGAAACCAATTTCAAGCACTTGTTCAGGTTCATTGCTGTCACCATAGTCAAAACCACGTGTATGTACATACATCTGGCTGCCTTGGGTGACATAGCTACCTGATTTTTCATAGTTTGCGGTATTTTTATAACCCAGTAATTTCAGTTCCTGAATGAAGTTTTCCTGAGTAATTGGCGCATTTGCATAGATTTCTAGAGGACGAGCAAATACCTTGGCTGGAATATCCCAGCGCTGACCTTCAAACTTATTGCGAATAATATTATCCAGACGGATCAGATAGATACTAAAGGCAATAAAAACACCAATCACTAAAATGGAAAAAATTAGCGCAAGAAAACCGATACCACGTTCACACTTCATAGATTTGCGTTAAAATCAAAACAATGGGGCTAATGATGCGATAGCTTATGCGCAATTTGCAATCGTAAAACTGTGAATAAATAGCAACATGCAATAAAAACTTTAAGAATGTGTTGACATTAAGTGGGTAAAAAAACAACGAATAGACATTTTTATACTTTTTAATCAATCGTCAACGAAATTCTGATAGTTAATGATATGATAGTCAGGAAGCGCAGCGGAGCTGAATTATTCGTGCAAATTTCACATAAATCCTTTCGAAATATTGGTTTGATTGGGCGACCAGATAAAGATTCTGTAGTAGAAACCTTATGTTTGATTCATGATCACTTGATCACCTTAGGTTTAAATCCTGTCTTTGATCAGGAAACAGCGAAACTCGTACCTTATAGCCATGGACAGACTGTCAGCCGTAATTTATTGGGCGAAGTCGTGGATTTAGTGATTGTAGTGGGCGGTGATGGTTCACTACTGCATGCTGCACGCGCCTTGGTTCGCTATAATACCCCTGTGATTGGGATTAACCGTGGGCGACTGGGCTTTTTAACCGACATTAAACCTGCCGAAGCAATCTTTAAACTAGATCAGGTGTTGCAGGGACATTTTCAGCTGGATCGCCGTTTCCTGCTGGAAATGGAAATTCGATCCAATGGTGAAACCATTTATGATGCAATTGCATTAAATGATGTGGTTCTACATTCTGGACGATCAGTCCATATGATTGATTTCGAACTCAGTATTGATGGGCAATATGTCTATCGTCAGCACAGTGACGGTTTAATTGTGTCTACTCCAACGGGTTCGACAGCATATGCATTGTCTGGTGGTGGACCTATTTTGCATCCAAGTATGGATGCGATTGCATTGGTGCCCATGCATCCGCATACTTTGTCCTCTCGTCCGATTGTGGTTGGTGGACAAAGTGAGATTAAAATTACCATTCGTGAAAATCGGGTTTTACCTATGGTCAGCGCCGATGGACAACATAGTGTTGCATTAAATGTGGGTGACACTGTGCATATTCGCAAACATCCGTTTAAACTAAGCTTATTGCATCCGCCTGGTTATGATTTTTATATGGCTTGCCGTACCAAACTGGGCTGGAATCAAGATTTTGAATCTTTTCAACAGGATGACTCATGAATATTGAACAAATGCTCGCTGTTTTAAATCCTGAAATTGTTGAGCGCTTAAAGACAGCCGTTGAAATTGGCAAATGGCCAAATGGTATTACATTGACCAAAGAACAACGTGAAACCTGTATGCAGGCTGTTTATGCATGGGAAATGAAACATTTACCAGAAGAACAGCGTAGTGGCTATATTGATCGTGGCACAAAAGAAGAGGGTGAGGAGTGTGATGATGATCATCACAAGCATGAACCTGAGTTTAAGCCGATTCGGTTTGTTTGATTTTTAGTCATGTTAAATGATCTGATCTTTGCGTTCAGATCATTATTCTTTTCAATAACAATATTTTTACAAATAAAAAGAAGTTTTTTTCATGTTTATGAATGGGATAAGCCTTGTTCTACTGAATGCCGCTGTATTAATTATAGCTATTTTTCTATTATTCAGATTTAGACGGAATCAAAAAATATTTTTATTTTCACAATATATAGTTTGGTTGATTGTTGTTTTAGATGCTACAGCAATACTTTATTTTAGAATCAATAAAATCCAAGACTGGGATTTCTATTGTACTTTTTTATGGTTTATTGCGATCACAATTAACTTTCTTGCGACTCAATTCAAGCCGAAGACCTAGCAATATTTGAATTGCCAGATCAATTGGAAAAAGATAATGCCAGCTAAATCCTAGCGACTATTCCAAAGCTCTTTTGCTTTAATCATGGCTTCATCATAATCCTTGACCACACCCATGGTATATAAGGCAATCCCCATGGTTTCAATAACAGCCATTTCCCCATATTCATGTTGCTGCTGACCTAACCAAACTGCTTTAAACACCTCAAGATCGAGTTCTTCCTCTATAGGGCTACGCTCAGGTGTCAGTTTTGGCAATTCATGTTCATATAGCTCACCGTCTTTAATCCCACAAATCAGGGTTTTTGCATCAGGATTCCGTTCAAATTCACCTCCTTCACCTTTAATCACCGCACTATTTTGATAACCTAAACGAAACGCGGTGTGTTGATGTGAGGTTCGATAAGCAGGGTGAAAAATGGCCTGTAAAGTGGCTTTGGCATTAAAGGGATTAATTAGGCGGGCAAGGGTATGAATGGGTGAACGTAAGCCCATAACATTTCGGAGTGAAATGAGTTCGCTCAGAATCGGTGAGATCACTTCCAGTGGCAGGAAAGCAAAGTTATGTTTTTCTAGTTGTTCTTTGACATCTACTTCATTTTGACAAATCGAATAGCCTAAGTATTGTAAAACCTGTTCCGTATACACACGGTTAATGGTATGACCCGATGCGCCATGCATCACTATTTTATAGCCATGATGGGTCAGTGTTAATGCTGCCAATAAAAACCACGGATAATGTTTACGTTTACCAGCATAGGATGACCAATCCAGATCAACATCTAGCGGTTGAAAATTAAGTTGATCACGCGTTGCCTGAACAAAACCAGCCAGTTCATCAACAGATTCTTCCTTAACCCGTAACAACATTAAAAAAGCACCTAGCTGAACATCCAGCACTTCATCTTTTAAGATCATGCTAAAAGCCCGATAGGCCTCATCATAAGTCAGTGAACGTGCACCCGTCTTACCTTTACCAATGATTCGTATGTATTGGGCGAAAGGATGTTCAGCATCTTTATAAATATTGCGTTTGGTATTCATGATCGTATTTGCAGTCATGGTGAAGAATTAAAATTAATATGACATAAAAGTGATGCATTTAGCGTAAAAAATCAGAGGTTCTGTTTATTCAATAAGCAATTGGGTCTCGAAAATAATGGCTGCAAACAAAATTATTGACCGAATCAGTCGGGTGATTTGATGCAAAAGGGACATGACATCCTACCTAAAAATCATTAGCATGGCTGCGAAGCAAATTTTCAAGAAAAATGAAAGCGAAAGGAAATAAAGATGTTAGCTTACGATGCAGATTTGGAACTCTTCCGTGACAACTTTAAACGTTTTATGAGTGAACACATTGCACCTCATTATGAAAAATGGGAACGCGAGGGCATTATGCCGCGTTCTGTTTGGACATTGTTGGGTGAAAATGGCTTCCTGTGCGTAGACGTGCCAGAAGAATATGGTGGTTATGGCGTACCAACCCATTATTCATTGATGTTGGTTGAAGAATCTGCGCGTGCTGGTTATTGTGCCTTATCAACTGGTATTTCGTGTCACTCTGAAATTGCTGCACCTTATATCCAACATATTGGGTCAGAAGAGCAGAAACAGTACTGGTTGCCAAAAATGGTGTCTGGTGAAGTGGTTGGAGCAATTGGTATGACTGAGCCTGGTGCTGGTTCAGACTTGCAGGCCATGCGTACCAGTGCAATTTTGCAGGGTGATCACTATGTGTTAAATGGTTCTAAAACCTTTATCTCAAATGGTCAGCATGCTGATGTTGTGGTTCTGGCAGTGAAGACTGATCCACAGGCCCGTGCCAAAGGTGTATCACTGATGTTGGTTGATACCCATCTGGATGGCTTTAAAAAAGGGACTAATCTGGACAAGATTGGTTTGCATTCACAAGATACCTCAGAGCTTTTCTTTGATAATGTCAAAGTACCTAAAGACCAGTTATTGGGCAATGCAGGTTCAGGTTTTGCTTATTTAATGCAGGAATTACCACGTGAGCGTACTGCTATCGCATCGACAGCTCTTGGTGCCATTCGTGGTGCAATTGATATGGCAACCGCTTATGTAAAAGAGCGTCAGGCGTTTGGTCAGGCAATCGCCCAGTTCCAGAACACACGTTTCGTATTGGCTCAGGCGAAGATTGATGAATTGGCAACTGCTGCTTTCTATAATCAAAACGTGGCTTTATATAATGAGGGCAAACTGGATGTTGAAACTGCGGCTGCACTCAAGAGCTTCAGTACTGACATGCAAATGAAAGTTGCTGACAACTTGCTTCAGTTATTTGGTGGCTATGGTTATATGACTGAATATCCAATTTCACGCTTCTTTGTTGATGCACGTATCCAGCGTATTTACGGTGGTACCAATGAAATCATGAAAGAAATCGTGGCACGTGGATTGATTGGTAAAGCTTAATTAATCTTGATAAATCAGCCTGCTTTCGAGCAGGCTGATTTATGATAGATACTATTTTTCTATTGGGGTATGCACCACAGGATAGCTTTGTTGTTTTGGCAATTTCTTTAATGCCTGATTGATTTTAATTAGAAATACATCTGCCTGATCCTGATTAGGCCAATTTTTATTATATTCACTTCTTTTTTGAATATTTACACCGCAACCTCGGACTTCCATATTGTCAGGATTAAACGACCAGTCATGTGGATTTTTTAAGGTGATATCTAGATCACTTGCACAACTTTGCCATAATCTAATAAATTCATTTGTTGATTGGGGAGAGAACCCATCAGCAGGATAAACAGAAAAACCTTTCATTTGTGAATTAAAGAATTGAATAAACATATAAGATGGCATTCCACCCCAAATGATTGCCGTATCAGGCGGTAACTTGATATCGGTCAAATCCTTTTCATTTAATGGCTGTGTTTGCTGTTCTTTCTGAAAAGAATGCTGAGCTTTATATTTTAGCTTGCTTTGTGGTGGCACCGTAATTCCACGTACTTGAGTCGTTGTTGTGGTGATGTAGTAAGGTGAGGTGTCACGGCTGCAACCTGTAGGGTTATAGCATCCAATACAGCCCGTTAATTGAATGCTGGCAAGACTAAGTATAGAAAGTAGAATGATTTTATTCATTATTTTATTTCATTTAAGAGAATATTGAATAAATTATATCCCAAGCTTTCCTAAAGAAATGTTGAGATTTGAGAGGAAAATAATCTTTCTCCCAAGATCAATTCCATATTTAAGGTTTTATTGCCTCATCAAATAAGGCCGAGCAGCTTTTACCATCTTTACAACCAGCCAACATGATGGCTTTAGGTAAACTGGCATAGAGATTGGTTAAATGCTGTTCTGCTGGATGCTTAAAATTCCAGAATAAAAATTGCTCGGAACGCTGTGCCTGAAAATTTTGATAAAAACTATCCTGTTGGGAACGATCACTATTCACTGGACCTTTATCTTCATGCGTGCCAACTGTGGTCATCAGCATGGCATGGGTATTTTCAGGTTTTTGCTTAAGCCAGTTTGCCTGTTGCTTAAATAGTACTTGATTATCAAACCATAAAGATGGGCTTGCTGCGATATAGCGTTGAAAACTCTGTGGTTGGGTAAAGAAAGCATGTAATACAAACAATCCACCAAATGAATGTCCAAACAGGCTTTGTTGTTGTGGATTGACCTTAATCCGTGAATTGATTGCTGGTTTCAGCTCTTTTTCAATAAACTGAATGAACTGGTCTGCACCACCATATTGATATTTAGCCTGTTTTTGCACATCTTCCGATGCTTTGGGTGTGTAGTCTAAAGCACGTTTTTCGACAGCAAAGGTTTTCTCGTCAGGATAGCCAATAGCGACAACCGCAACAGGGCTTAAACCAAGACGATTTGCGCCAGCACCTACAGATTTGGCAATGTTGGCAGCACTGTCAAAGCTTGCGTTGCCATCGAGTACATAAAGCACAGGGAAACCTTGCGTTGGAGTCTCAGTATTGGGAACTGAAACCTGAATTAGGTAATCATGTGACGTGTATTTAGATTTCAGGATAAAGCTTTGTTGGGTCAGGGCATTGACTTGTAAAGCTGAATTGCCAGAAGTCGTTGAAGCTGGTTGGGCAAAGCTCAGTTGAGTACTGATCATTAAGGAGAAAGTCAAAATACTGAGACGTTTTAACATGGCTTATTCACGAGAACTAAAATTTAGCATGAAATATATAATGAAAATCATTATCAATAAAGTTGAATCATGAAAAGAGTTAAAACTCAGCGTGTTTAATAGCTTAAAGTCTTGTTATACTAGCCCAGATAACCAATTCACAGATGAATTGTAATCCATTCTTATAGATGATTTTGCTGAGGCTGCATTCAATGGTAAACGATGGACAAAACACATCGACTTCACTTAATTTAGAACAAATTCGTAACGATATTGATAGTGTTGATCAACAAATCCAGGAATTACTCAATCGCCGTGCCACTTTGGCGGAAGCCGTAGCCAAGGCGAAGTTTGCAGCCGAAGACAATCCACTGTTTTATCGCCCTGAACGTGAAGCTCAGGTTTTGCGCAAGGTGATGGAGCGCAATCAGGGGCCATTGTCCGATGCGACCATGGCACGCTTGTTCCGTGAAATCATGTCGGCATGTCTGGCACTTGAGGCACCGCAAAGTATCGCATTTTTAGGACCAGAAGGAACCTATACCCACTCCGCCGTGCTGAAACATTTTGGCAAGGATGCGGTGGTGCGTCCATTGCCAACCATTGACGAAGTATTCCGTGAAGTGGAAGCGGGCAGTGCCCATTATGGTGTAGTTCCAGTCGAGAACTCATCAGAAGGAATTGTCAACCATACGCTGGACTGTTTTAAGGCATCGACTTTAAACGTGATTGGTGAGGTTGAATTGCGGATTCATCATCAATTCCTTGTGTCTGAAAATACCCGTAAAGACAGCATTAAGCAGATTTATGCGCATCAGCAAACCTTGGCGCAATGCCGCAAGTGGTTAGATGCACATTATCCAGGGGTGGAGCGTGTAGCCTTAAATTCAAATGCGGAAGCGGCTCGCCGTATTCGTAATGAATGGCATTCGGCTGCAATCGCCTCTGATATTGCGGCCAGTATGTACAATCTTGAGATTTTATATAGCAATATCGAAGATAATCCTGAAAATACCACACGCTTCCTTGTGATTGGTCGTGAGAAAATTCCACAAAGTGGCAATGATAAAACTTCATTGTTGATTTCAGCACATGATCGTGCAGGGGCTTTACTGGAAATCCTTGCACCATTTGCCAAGCATCAAATCAGCCTGACCAGTATTGAAACCCGTCCAGCCTTACCTGAAAAATGGGCCTATGTATTCTTTATTGATCTGGAAGGGCATATTGATCAGGACAATGTGGCGGCTGCACTGGATGAAATCCGTCCAATGGTCAAAGAATTGCGGGTACTAGGTTCTTATCCAATCGCTGTTTTATAAAACTGTTTTATCGTATGGATAGGTGGATGAATCATCTATCCATATCAAAGTCGTCTCATTAGGCAAACATCTTTTATGTCTCAAGCATCTGTTTCTAAAGTATTGTTTAAAAAAGTTGCATTTATTGGACTTGGGTTGATTGGTTCAAGCCTTGCGCGTGTGATTGTGGTAGAACAACTTGCAGCTGAAATTGTCGCTTCAACACGCTCAAAAAAAACATTGGAAGATGCCAAAGCATTGGGATTGATTCAGCAGGGTTACGCAAATCCTGAGGAAGCGGTTCAGGGTGCGGATTTAATTGTTTTGGCATTGCCTGTTCGTGCTACGCAAAAAGTGTTGGAACAGATCAAACCTTATCTTGCAGAGAATGTTATCATTACCGATGTGGGTAGTACCAAAGGCAATGTGGTGGATGCAGCCAAAGCAGTGTTTGGTGAACATCTGCCGATTGGTTTTGTACCTGGGCACCCAATTGCAGGTGCGGAACATACTGGTGTTCATGCAGGTAAAGTCGATTTATTTGCCAATCATAAAGTGATTCTAACGCCATTGCCAAGTAGTGCTGATTGGGCGGTGCAGAAACTGATTCAGCTTTGGTCAGCCGCCAAAGCCGAAGTGATTTGTATGGATGTGTCGAAACATGATGAAGTGTTGGCACATACCAGTCATTTACCACATTTGATGGCATTCAACTTGGTCGAGCAACTGGCCAACCGTGAAGATAATCTAGATATTTTCCGCTATGCGGCGGGTGGTTTTCGGGATTTTTCTCGGATTGCCGCCAGTGATCCGCAGATGTGGCATGACATTTTCTTTGCCAATAAAACCGCAATTCTAAATGCGGTTGCTGGCTTTGAGCAGCAACTTTCTGTTTTAAAGCAACTGATTGAAAATGAAGATTCTCAGGCGTTGATGGGGCTGCTTGGACATGCGCAAGCGGCACGCCAACACTTTAACCATATGTTAGCCAAAAAACCTTTGATGGAGAAAAACAAGGTGACACAGCAATTTACCATTTTACCAGGCAAGAAAACATTTACAGGTAAATTCACCGTGCCAGGTGACAAGTCAGTGTCACATCGCTCCATCATGTTTGGGGCGATTGCGGAAGGCACAACCCATGTGACTGGCTTCCTTGAGGGTGAGGATGCGTTGGCAACCTTACAGGCATTCCGTGATATGGGGGTCAGCATCGAAGGCCCAAAAAATGGTGAGGTGACCATTCATGGTGTAGGCATGCAAGGTCTAAAAGCGCCTGCCAGTGCCTTATATATGGGTAACTCAGGCACCAGTATGCGTCTGCTATCTGGTATGTTGTCAGCACAAAAGTTTGATTCAGTGATGACAGGCGATGCGTCATTGTCTAAACGTCCAATGGAACGTATTGCAAAACCATTACGTTTAATGGGCGCACAGATTCAGACCACAGGTGAGAAAGGCACACCGCCAGTGAGCATTACAGGCAGCCAGAATTTAAAAGGGATTCAATACGATTTACCTATGGCGTCTGCTCAGGTGAAATCAGGGATTTTACTGGCAGGTTTATGGGCCGAGGGTGAAACTTCGGTAACTGAACCTGAACCGACTCGTGACCATACTGAGCGCATGCTACGTGCCTTTGGTTATGAGGTAAAAACCGAAGGCAATAAAATCTCGCTTGTTGGTGGTGGCAAGCTAATTGGAACAAATATTCAAGTTCCATCAGATATTTCATCCGCTGCATTCTTTATGGTCGGTGCTGCGATTACCGAGGGTGCTGATGTGATCCTTGAAGCAGTGGGCATCAACCCAACTCGTACAGGTGTGATTGAAATCCTCAAGCAAATGGGGGCTGACATCAGCGTTGAAAATGAACGTATTGCGGGCGGTGAGCCGATTGCCGATATTCATATCAAGGGTTCCCGTACACTCAAAGGCATTCACATGCCTGAAGATCAGGTGCCTTTGGCGATTGATGAATTCCCTGCATTATTTATTGCAGCAGCTTGTGCCGAAGGTCAAACCATATTAACAGGTGCGGCTGAGCTTCGCGTGAAAGAATCTGACCGTATTCAGGTGATGGCGGATGGTTTGAAAGTCATGGGTATTGACTGCACCCCAACTGATGACGGTATCATCATTGAAGGTAAGGGTAAGTCTGGTGACTGGTCAGCAATCTTCGCAGGCGGAGAAATTGAATCGCACCACGATCACCGTATTGCCATGAGTTTTAGTATTGCAGGTTTGCGTACTTCTGGCGAAATCATCATTCACGGTACGGAAACAGTGGCAACCAGTTTCCCAACTTTTACTGAACTTGCCAATGCGGCAGGTCTAGATTTACAGGTTGTAGATCAATAAGCCAATTGGAAAATGCAGTGTTTGGCTTGCTCAAATGCTGCATTTCTTATTTACTTATCAATAAAAACAAGTTGTTTGTCACTGCAATAAAACGTTTAAATAATAAAAATGTTAGGTTTGGATATGTACATATCTAATCAGGTCTAAATTTATCAATTTAGCAAAAGAAGTAAGACAATCGGCTAATCAATTAAAGACAATTGTATATATAATAATTCTTACCGAACTAGTAGGCTTTATTCTGTGATCCAGAGTAAAAACATAAAAATAGAGGGAATACCATGAAAACATTGCAATTTATAGCAGATTGCCCTAAACATGGGGTGATTGATCATCCACCCAATGAATGCTATATCACGCAAGAATACGTGGCTGCACTACTGTATAAGCAACTGGAACAATATGGTTTTGATGCTCAGCATATCCGTCATGAGCATGAGAAAATCGAGGTTCGTATCGATAACCATCAGCTTCCACTCTCTATCTTATGTTCGCAGCAAGATACTGAGGGACATATCTTGTGTCAGATTTCCGCAAATCCTCAGCAGGAACAGGCTTGGTTTGAAAAGATTGAGACACAAAGCATTATTCGCCAATTGGCTCAGGCTGTTGAAAATAGCTTAAAGGCTGAACATAGCTTTTCACAGTTTATTTGGAAAAGTTAAGCCCATTTTGTCAATAAAATCTTAAATGAAGTGACTTAACAGCATCGTTGTTTAGGCGTATGGTGTATATTTGTTTGAACACTTTATTTAAGGGTATGGGTGCATGACACGGGTTGATTTTTCTAAATTATCACCACAAATGGTTTGGCAGCATTTTGAAACCCTGTGTACGATTCCCCGACCATCCAAGCACGAACAACAACTACGCCAACATTTAAAGGATTGGGCGGAACAGCACAACCTAGAAACTTATATTGATGATATTGGTAATTTAATTATTCGCAAAGCCACAACGGTTGGTAAAGAACAGGTTGCAGGTGTGATTTTGCAGGGTCATCTGGATATGGTGACGCAGGCAAATCGCGGTACGCAACATGATTTTTTTAAAGATCCCATTCAACCTATACTCAAAGACGGCTGGCTGATTGCCGAAAATACCACTTTAGGTGCGGACAATGGGATTGGCGTAGCACTTGCATTGGCTGTATTGGAATCAAACGATATTGCACATGGACCAATTGAAGTCCTTTTAACAGTTGATGAGGAAGCGGGCATGAGTGGCGCTCGTTTACTTGAAGCAGACATATTAAAAGGGCAGTGGCTGTTTAATATTGATACTGAAGAATGGGGCGAACTCTATCTCGGTTGTGCTGGCAGTATTGATATTGAGGTACAACAAACTCTTGAATATGTAACTGCACCTGCAAATCCCATTTGTGTTGATCTCATGGTTTCAGGCTTAAAGGGTGGGCATTCAGGTGTTGATATTCATTTGAGTCGTGGCAATGCCAATGTGATTTTAGCCAATTTTCTGAATGACTATTTAGCACAATCAAATGGGCGACTGGTTGAATTTGTTGGTGGATCGGCACGAAATGCCATTCCACGAGAAGCGGTGGCAACCATCGCAATTGAAGCAGAAAAATTAGCAGAATTGGAAAAAATCATTGCCCAAACACAAGCTGAATGGCAACAAAAGCTACAAGGGATTGATGATCAGGTTCAGATCACAGTTCAACAAAATCTAAATCAAATCAGTGAAGTCATTTCTTTGCATCAGCAACAGGCTTGGTTGCAGGCATTGGCAACTTGTCCTTATGGCGTTAAGGAAATGAGTCAGGCTTTACCCGATGTGGTTGAGACATCTAATAATATTGGCGTGGTCAGACTCACTAAAGACGAAGCAAAGACTTTAATTATGGTTCGTTCGATGGTGAATCAAGAGGCTGTAAACTTTGCCCAGAATATTCAGCAGCACTTTGTAAATTTTAATATTCAATCTGAATTAACGCCGTTGGTGTCAGGTTGGACACCCAATCCAGATTCGGCTGCATTGAAGTGTCTACAACAGGCCTATCAATCCGCATTTGAAATTGAACCAAACTTGAAAGTGATTCATGCAGGTTTGGAATGTGGCATTATTGCTGAGCATTATCCAGATTTACAGATGGTTTCATTTGGCCCAGACATTCAAGGGGCACATGCACCAGGTGAGCGGGTGAAAGTGGATACGGTCGAAAAATGCTGGAAGTTATTGGTGACAGCTTTGGAAGCTGTTAAATAAAACTCTAATAAAAGAAGCCCATTGATGGGCTTCTAAACTTTGACATTGACCTGAAATCGACTTTTATCCAGCTCGATAAACTCAATTTCACAATCAATAAATTTTTCAATCATGGTAGCTTGGGTACGGGTATGTTCACTGATGCATTGTGCTGTAAATTCGCCACCTTGACCAAGTGCTAAAGGTAGCAGTAACTGATCTGCCAAATACTCATCTACAACTGCTTTGGAAGACTGATAAGACTTAACTTGTTCAGCTAAATGATTGGCAATTTGTTCAGCACTTTTACGCATTTCGCCTAAAGCTGTAAACAATTGGGTATGGTACTCATGCTCAACCCTGACATAAACGGTATTGCCCTGACTGATACCATTTAGGAAAAATTGCTGTTGATGATCAAGTTTTAACTTTTTATCTAAGGTTGCCAATTCCCTTTGGGCAATATCATGCGCTAAATTCAAAACCGCAGCATGGGCTTCGATGTGTGGGGATTGACCACATTGGCGTAAATCTAAAGCATGTCGTTGTTGCCACGGGTGAATGGTGATATGAATCTGTCCAGCACCGATTGGAAAGAAACCCGCTTTTTCCAGTTTAAAGTCCACATCAATCCCGATCTTTTTTAAACAAGGTAAAAAGCAATGCTCAATAAAATCAGCAGTAGGGGCAAGTGGATTATGTGTGCCACCTGAAACGATTAATTCACTGGGTTGATCTTGCAGCAGTAATGCAGGTAATAAAGTTTGTAACACCAGTGTGGTACTGCCAGCCGAACCAATCTGGAATTGATATTTTCCGCTTTGCACATGCTGTGGCGCAAAGTACAAACGCTGGCTATGCAGTTCTGCACCCTCAATATAGGCCTGACTGATTTGCTGTGAAGCTTGTACACAAACCAGATGCTGACGCATCAAGCCAGGTTTTTTACGCCCAGCCCGAATGTTGATCAGTTCAAATGCCTGACCTGTAATCATTGAAAGGGCAAGGGCAGTTCGTAAAATCTGACCACCACCTTCGCCTTGTGAACCATCAATTTGGATGGTTGCTGGCATATTTGCCAAAGCTTTATTCACTTCTATTTTCCTTGTTTTCTATTTAAATGAACATACTGTCAGTACATGGTAATGCGAAGTAACGTGTCACTTTGCTTTTGGCAAAGGATTGCAAGGTGCATGGTGCTGAGCCTGATGAGTGAATCAATGCACGGCTCACATGCTGCCGTAGCCGCCTGAATTATTTTCAATCCCTCAGATCGGAGTAAAGCAGGATCTTGTACTCGCCCAGTATGTCCAAACTGGTATTGTGAAATGACTTCACAAAATCTGTTGTCTATTCGACTAAATCAATCTGCCAATTTGCAGCCTGAATCTTAATATTGAGGTCACGTATTTTGGCACTAATATCATCCGCCTGTTTTTGCAAACTTGAAACAGGAATGACTTTTTGCCATTTAATTTCCCGTGCACTATAACGATCAGGTTCGCGATGAGTATTGGCAATCGCATCAATGAGAATCTTATGCTGTTCGGCATAATTATCCCGTAAGCTCAGTAGCGATAGCAATGTCTTCCCATCATCTAGTTTCGCCTGTGCGTTGGTTAAATGGATACGACAAATCAATTGGTTGCTTTCCTGAATTAAAGCAAATACTTGTTTGATCAATTCATTGGGATCTTCGCTTGGTTCATCACCATCCTGTACCAATACATTGGCGTTGATCCGTTGTTTTAATGAAGCGAGCTTTTTTTGTTGATCGCTTCGCAGTAAGAGTGCTTCTGCGATTTTCATGGTTTATCCTTGAATTTGGAAAATATGTGTTTTAAGAACTTTCTCAACAATTTCTAAAAGATCACTTCTAGGTTCAGATAAATATTTTTCGACATAGAAATCGTAATTTTCACTATCATATAGATGAGGTGCTTTCCCATGCACAATATTGCCTCGAATTTTTAATAGATCAGTTAATTGGGTTTCAGAGAATTTAGGTATGTAGGACTTGGATAAATCTCTAAATTTCTGAGAGCTTTTAGATCGGGTATCTTCAATTAATGCCTCTATACAAGAACAAAAGGTGCGATATTGTTCAGCATCTTTTTCAAACCAACTTTTATAAAAACTCGTTAAAGCTGAAATACTTCTTTGTGATGTCTTATCATTTGATTTCAAAAGACTAGATAGATGTTCCAATTGGATTACTAATTCATTTTTAACTTTTAATTTGAAATAGAGACTTGGGGTTAAGTCCTGAGTTTGTCTGTAAGTATAAGAGCTCTGATGAGAAAAATATGAACAACCTGAATCTTCACATAAACTATTGAAACAGTATCTTTTATTAGATTCTTCAAATAAAGAAATAGCACCAAGTATAGAGTATAAAGTTCTTCTTGAAATTTCTTCCGTGGGAGCTTTAATTCCAATCCAAGTTGATACTCGTTTTCTATTTTGATTTTCGTTTCTAATACTAGGGTAGTATAGAAAATCAAATTCATTTGAATAACGGACATCAATATTCATATGTTGGAAGCTAAGATTTTGACTATTAATGATAAAAAAATTATCAAATATCAAGTCATTTTCTAGTTGGATTGAGTTAAATGGATACAAAAACGTATTAAGATCTTCTTTGAAAAGTGAAGAATTTAGTAGAGCATTTGCTAAATTTAACTTGGCTTCAACAGGAATTTGTATTTTGTAAGAAATATTTGGATTACGAGAAAACTCTCCCTCTCGAATAAACCAAAAGTTTTTGGTTAGAAACTTAGTAACCTTATTTCTTATTTCAGAAATGGGGAGTTTTCTTAAATATGAAGCACCATTCTGTTTAATAAAAACTAATGCCTTTAAGTAGTCTTGCTGATTTCGAATATAAATTTCTGTACCTATTCCATGACTCCAAATAGAACTATTTGGTTCACGAATAGTAAATTGAGATAACAGTTCATTTCTCTCACCAATTGAATAAATGGCATCTAATATTAAATCCACAGCTTCAATACATATATTCATCATTTTATTTTTCCTGAGATTTATTTTATGTACTATACAACTTAGAAGTTAACCCTTAACACACACCACTTGTCGTAAGGTATACACTACTTCAACCAAATCCTGCTGTGCTTTCATCACATCTTCAATCGGTTTATAAGCCGATGGAATTTCATCAATCACAGCAGCATCTTTACGGCATTCCACACCTTCAGTCTGCGCAATCTGATCTTCTACAGTAAAGCGACGTTTGGCTTCGGCACGGCTCATCACCCGTCCAGCGCCATGCGAACATGAACAGAATGATTCCTGATTTCCAAGGCCACGCACGATAAAAGACTTCGCACCCATTGATCCAGGAATAATCCCATATTGTCCAAGCTTGGCACTCACAGCGCCTTTGCGTGTCACCATCACTTCTTCACCATAATGCTGTTCTTTTTGCACATAATTATGGTGGCAGTTTACGGCTTCAAGCTTGGCATTCAATGGTTTTGGGATAATCGTCGCCAAAGCCTTGATGGCAGCTTGCATCATGATTTCACGGTTCATCATAGCAAAACGTTGGGCCCAACCCACCGCAAACCAGTAATCATCAAAATGTTCTGTACCCTCAACCAGATAAGCTAAATCTTTATTTGGCAAATTAATAAAGTGCTTTTGCATATCTTTACGGGCAAGTTCAATAAAGTGATTCCCAATAGCATTACCCACACCACGAGAACCTGAGTGCAACATAATCCAGACGTGATCATGCTCATCCAGACAAATTTCAACAAAGTGGTTGCCTGTTCCTAAAGTTCCCAATTGTTTGCGGTTATTGGTATTTTTAAGGCGAGGGTGCTTGGCACAAATCAATTCAAAATCCGCAACTAAACCTGCCCAAGCCTGATCGACCATTTCAGGTGGTGTTTCCCATGAACCTTTATCTCGACCACGTTTAGTCATTCCATGTGGAATCAAGCGTTCCAGTTCAGTACGCAAAGCATGTAAATTATCAGGCAAATCAGAAGCAGTCAGGTTGGTACGAGTCGCCATCATTCCACAACCAATATCGACACCCACAGCGGCAGGAATAATCGCACCTTTGGTTGGAATCACACTTCCAATGGTTGCACCTAAACCAAAATGCACATCGGGCATCACTGCCATCCATTTATAAATAAATGGCATTTGGGCAGTTTGTAGCAATTGTTTTTTAGAATTATCATCAACGACAACACCATTGGTCCACATTTTTACAGGCATACTTTTTTCATTTTGCAGCACTTGGTAGGCGCGTTGTTGTTTTGCTTGCTCAACTTGAGCTTGTTGCTTAATTTCTTCAATGACAGACATTTTCATTTTCCTTTCAAAGCCTGCCTGCCAAGCGTTTGCAGGCAGGTGATATCCACAATATCCCAGTGATGTTGTGTAATTATACTATTGCAGGCATCGTGCCAGTTTTTTATATGGCATGTTTTTATTTTTCAAGATATTGATTTTAAATAATTAAAAGAATTTTAAATGTCTATTTTTTATGTTGTTTTGATTGGTGTGATTTTTTAAATATAAAAATAAATATATTTATATCTTTAATTATATTTTTTGTAATGAGTTGGATTGCGTATTATAGCTGTGAAAATAGCGTTATTCCGCAATAAAACATGGTATAAATTATGTTAAGACAATAGGATACGTCTCTACGATGATTTTTCTTCGTTATCTTTTTTCAATTCTATTATTTGTGGCAGGTGTGGTGTTTTTTGTCCAATGCTTGCTTGCTAGTTTTGATTGGATACTGTTTGCATTCAGTCTGGCGTGTTTTTTATTGGCGTATTGGATTAAGCCTAAACGAAAAAATCATCATCGAGATAATGGTTGGGATTGGCTGGATATAATTGATTTTCCTGTAGAGATCATTTACTGGATCATCACTTTACCATTTCGCTTGTTGCGAGGAATATTTGACTTTTTATCCCCAGATATTCCTTAATTAAAACGTTATATCTCATTTATTTCAAATTTACTTTACTCAGTTGTCCTGTTGTATCCAGTGTGAATTGGTCAAAATCATTGGCTAAATAGAAATTGCCTTTATAAAATTCACTCACTTCATCAGCAATTGCCTGTTGTCCAGCATGATCCTGATGTCGAGGACTAAAATGGGTCAGGATTAAGCTGCTTAAATGTTGCTGTTGAGCAAATTCAGCCACCATTTTGGCAGAGCTGTGCATTGGACTTTTGCCGACTCTATCCAAGGTTGTTTGTGTATAGGTCGATTCATGGATCAAGAGCTGTGCAGTCTGGCAGGCTTGGGTCAATAACTCTGGTTGGTCATTATCACCACCGACAATGGCATGAACCTGTTGAGTATGCGTCTGCAAATAATCTGCTGACTTTAGAATATTCCCATTAAATTCAATGTTTTTACCTTGCTTTAAATCTCCCCAAGCTTGGCCTTTGGGAACGCCAAGCTGTGTGAGCGCCTGAATGTCTAATTTTTGATGGGTGTATTGCGCAATAATACTAAAGGCAAAACTTGGCACACGATGGCTCAGTGAGTGGGCTTGAATGGAAAGCTCATCCGTAATGTGTTGGGGGTGAATTGCATTATGGACATCAATAAATTTTAATGGATAGGGTAAATATAAATCAGTTAGTCGAGCAGTGGTTTCAACCCACTGCTGAATTTCTTTGGGTGCGATAATGGTTAATGGCTCAGCACGTCTATTCATACCCGCACTTGCCAATAAGCCAATCAAGCCATAACAATGATCTCCATGTACATGGGTAATGCAGATGGCAACCAGATTTTGTAAAGAAAGTTTGGTTCGCTGAATACGATGCTGTGTGGCTTCGCCTGCGTCAACGAGAATCCAGTCTTTATTCTTGCTGTTTCGTATGGCTAGGGCAGAAACATTGCGTGTCAGTGTTGGGACACCTGATGATGTGCCTAAAAAAGTAAAATGCAGCATATTATTGGAATTTTTCGGTTAAATACGTATTGTATATGATAGACAGTTATAAAATTTTATAGAAATGATGGCGAATGTAAAAAAAACCGTTGTGATTGGCTTTGTTGGTTCAACTTTAGATCAAGGAAAACGTCCAGATCGCTGGCAACGTTGGCGTCCAACAATGAGCTTATTGATGCATGAAGATTTAATTGTAGATGAACTGATCTTATTACACGATCGCCAACATCATAATCTGGTTAAATTTATAGCTGAGGATGCTCAGGAGCTTTCTCCACAAACCATCGTTTCAGGACACAAAATCAGTATCCGTGATCCGTGGGATTTTGCCGAGGTCTATGGTGCACTCTATGATTTTGTAAAATCCTATGTCTTTGACACTGAAAAAAATAATTATCTTTTACATATCACGACTGGAACACACGTCGCCCAAATTTGTTGGTATCTATTGGTGGATGCCAATTATTTACCTGCCAAACTGATTCAGAGTTCGCCTAATCAAAATAAAACACCAGAGGGTGAGTACCGCATTATTGATCTGGATTTATCTCGTTATGATGTATTAAAACAACGTTTTGCTGATGAACAACAACAAAACTGGCAACAACTCAAGGCCAATATTTCTACCTATAATCCTGCATTTAATCAACTGATTACCGAAGTTGAACTGGTTGCCACTCGTTCCAGTGCACCCATTTTAATTATGGGGGCAACAGGTGTGGGGAAATCACATTTAGCCAAACAGATTTTTCAGCTCAAGAAAGAAAAGTTTCATTTGAGTGGACGTTTTATTGATGTGAACTGTGCAACTTTACGGGGTGACAGTGCCATGTCGAGCCTGTTTGGTCATATCAAGGGGGCATTTACAGGTGCAGCCGCTTCCCGTTCAGGTTTACTGAAAAGTGCAGATCAAGGCATTTTATTTTTGGATGAAATTGGTGAATTGGGGCTGGATGAACAGGCGATGTTGTTGAAAGCTCTGGAAGATAAATCCTTTTTTCCAGTGGGGAGTGATAAAGAGGTTCAGGCTGATTTTCAGTTGATTGCAGGAACAAATCGGGACTTGCGTCAGGAGGTACAGGCAGGACGTTTCCGAGAAGATTTATGGGCACGGCTGAATACATGGACATTTTTCTTGCCCAATTTAAAAGATCGTATTGAGGATATTGCTCCAAATATCGAGTTTGAATTGCAACGTTTTGCCGCAAATCATCAGCGTCAATTGCGTTTCCAGCGTGATGCCTTGGATGTGTACTTAAAATTTGTCAAGTCTAAAGAGGCATCGTGGCAAGGGAATTTTCGTGATTTAACGGCCAGTGTCACACGTTTGGCGACCTTGTCTCAAGGGGAGTTAATCCGAACAGAAACAGTGGAAAAGGAGATCCAGCGTTTAAAACAGCTTTGGTCGATTCAGGGGGAATCTCACTCACGACAAGAAAATGATATTTTAGATAAATATTTTGATCAGTCCCAGATTGCCGATATGGATGAGTTTGACCAGATTCAACTGCGTGGTGTACTGAAAGTTTGTGAACATGCCAAATCCATGGCAGATGCAGGGCGACAGCTTTTTGCTGCTTCTCGCCAGCAGCGCAATACCACCAATGACAGTGACCGAGTGAAAAAGTATTTGGCAAAGTTTGGGTTAAGTTGGGCAGATTTAAATTAAACACTATTCGAGTTAAGCCGAAAACCAATTAATAGCTCATATAAGAACTATTAATTGATTTAAAGTGTCACATATAAACCATGAAACTTGAAAATATAGAAAATTTAATAGATAAATGTATATATAATCAATATCTTATTTAATTTTAGCTCTCTATTTCTTGGTTTCATGTGTTAAAAATTCCAGATTCCACAGTTTTTCTGCATGTTGTCCAATCCACCAGAAAGACACGGCCAGCAAGATAAAGAAAATGGCTTTATGCATACCATTCCAGAAGAATTCAAAATACTTGGTATAGAGATTAAGAAATAGAAAGGTGATACCAAAACCCCGTGAGGTTGCATCATCGTGTTTTAAACCATAGACAATTGCAATGATGGCCACAAACGCAAATAAAATTCCCCAATGCAGTAGCTCATATTGTTTGACGTTGTACCAGCTATTCAGGTCGCCATAATTGCCAAAGATCGACAGAATCCATAAGGCAATAAACAGGTATAACAAGCCCATCACATAGGTAGAATGCGCAAAATCTAAAAACCGTACATGACGTTTAAATAGCCAGCTTAAACCAATCAGTACGCCACCAAATAAGACAAAGCGTAATGGATAATTCATGCCTAAATAATAAGCTCCCCAACCTGACATATAGCCTGTCTCTGCACCAAACCATGAGCCGAGCGAAAGCAGGGAAAATACCCAGATCAATTTGGATGGAAACCAAAAGGCGAGTGCAGCATAAATGAGGGTTGAAAGCAGAAATAACAATGAAAAATGCCCACTCCCTGTATCAATTGCTTGCCCAAAATAAGCCACTGCAACAGCCGTAGAAAGCACACCGCCAAAAATAATCGCTTCATTACTAAATTGATGTAAAGGTTTTGTTTTACGTCGACGATATGCAATTAGATAAAAAGCAGCCGCTACGACAGCAAAAATAAGACAAGGAATGAGCTTTGAATCTACAAAGATTTTCTCGATCAGATTCATCAAAAACTCATCAAGGGTAATCGCTGCAATGGCAATCACCGCACAGATCATCGAAATCCAGAATGAATACTTTGCTAGCCGTTCCCAGTCAAAGGAACGAATCGAAAAACTGTCTTTGAGATTATTGGCAACCTCAGGCGTAATAGTGCCTTGCTGCTGCCAGTACTCAATGGTATGTTTTAAAAAAAGCCCCTGTTTTTTATTTAATTTCATCAAAGAACCCTAATGCCTATTTATCGCTAGTGATATAACAGACATCAGGCCTAAAAGACGTAATTTTTGTTAGATTTGTTGTTAAATCGACACATTGAGGAAGCGGGCAATCACTTGTTTGAGCTGTTTTAAATAACCTGTAAAAAAGTGGTTGGCACCTGGCAAAATAGTAATCGGATGCTTTTGTGGCTTTGCCCATGCGATCATGTCAGAGAGCAGGGTAATATCATCCTGTTCTCCATGGACAAATAAAATATCACCCTCAATCGCTGGAGTGGTGTAATGACGCAATTCGACCACTGAACCTGTAGGCAATCCACATAAAACCAGTTGTTTTGGACGATGCTCTTCGCTGAGTTGTGCCTGACATTTTGCCAGTACATGTGAACCAAAACTAAAGCCACCTGCATAAAAAGTTAAACCCACATGTTTTTCACGGGCATATTCAATCACTGCCAGAATATCATCCGTTTCACCATGACCCTGATCATGCACACCCTCACTGCCACCCAAACCACGAAAACTTGGGCGATAGACCACACAGCCCATTTCATTGAAAATCTGTGCCAGCAACACAGGAACCTTGTGATGTGGTGTGCCACCTTGTAAGGGATGAGGATGGCACACCACCGCAAAACCTGTAATTTCACCTTTGGGTTGATCAACAAACATTTCGATTTGACCAACAGGACCCTGAATGAATATTTGCTCAGACATAAGAAATGTAATGGATAATGGAAGAATCCACTATTTTACCGATAAAACTTAGCGAGAACACGAATTGGCATTAAAAATTATCAACTGTTATAGTTTAGGGAATGTAGATTTACTTTGATTGATTATGCTTGCCTTAATTTCTCCAGCAAAAACCTTGGATTACGAAACAGCTTTACCGACAGATACTTATACGCAACCCCGTTTGCTGCAACAATCTCAACAATTGATTGACGTGTGCCGTAAACTTTCAGCCACTGAGATTGCATCATTGATGAGTGTCAGTGAGAAAATCGCCAACCTAAATGTTGGGCGTTTCCGTGACTGGAATGCGGACTTTGATTTCTCCAATGCCCGTCAGGCGATGTTTGCATTTAAGGGCGATGTCTATACAGGGCTGGATGCCTATCATTTGGATGATCAGGAAATCAACTTCGCCCAACAGCATGTGCGGATGTTGTCGGGGCTTTATGGTTTATTGCGTCCTTTGGATCTGATGATGCCATACCGTCTGGAAATGGGTACTAAACTACACAATACCCGTGGCCATAACCTGTATGAGTTTTGGGGCAATATTATTACGGATCAGATCAATCAGGACTTGGCAAATATTGATGCAAAAGTATTGGTAAATTTAGCCTCTGACGAATATTATAAATCTGTGAATGAAAAGAACATTCAGGCAGAGATTATCAAGCCTGTGTTTCTGGATCAAAAAAATGGAAAATATAAAGTCATTAGTTTTTATGCTAAAAAAGCACGGGGACTTATGGCACGTTACATGATTCAGCATCAATTGAACCAACCTGAACAGCTCAAAGCATTTAACACGGATGGCTATTATTTTGATGCAGAGAGTTCATCAGCAAAAGAACTGGTCTTTAAGCGGGATGAACAACACGCAACCTAAATCTGTGGAGAGAGGGGATGCTCAGTAAAGAATATTTCTTAAAACATGCGATCTCATTCGATCAGGTCTGTTTAAAAGGTAAACTGACTGAACCTCGCAGTTACGGTGTTTATGCGCTGCCTTTGGATACAGATGGTACCAGACGTTTTCGTTTTGGTAACCATCCTGTCCGTCAGCAGGAACTGACCCATGAATTTGGTGAATGTACACTGTTTAAGCTATTTCTTGAGCGTAAAGATGCTGAGTCTTTGGCAAAGTGGCTGAATCAGGAAATACAGCGTTAATTTATGCAGCAATATCTATCAACCTTGGAAAAATCATGGTTTGAACTACATCAGTATTACCATTTTTCTGAACCACAGAAAATGTTGAATAAGCTGATCTCTGCCTATAGCGAAAAACAACGGGCGTATCATACAGTTCAACATCTTTATGAATGTCTGACCTTACTTGAATCGATTAAACCATATTTAAATGATGCACATGCAGTTGCCTTGGCACTCTGGTTTCATGATGCAGTTTATGATCCAAAAGCCAAAGATAATGAACTCAAAAGCGCAGAGTTGTTTGAACAGTATTTGGCTGCTGATTTATCTCATCAAACGGTTATTAAAATTAAGCAATGGATTTTAGCCACACAAAAACATGCACCAACAGATGAATTGGATTTACAATTTTTATTGGATATTGATTTAGCCATTTTAGCTAGCTCGCCAGCACGTTTTGTAGAATATGAACAACAGATTCAACAGGAATATGCTTGGGTTGATCCTGAAATTTACTCAGTCAAAAGAAAAGAAGTCCTGAGACATTTCTATCAAACAGAACCACTGTATCAAACGGAATATTTTCAACAGAGTTTTGAGCAAAGGGCAAAAAGTAACTTAAAGAATATAATACAATAATTGGTTTGATTAACTCATTGGGTAAAAGTGAAAGACTTAACATTGGAAGTGGCTGAGGGCAAGCTCAACATTCGTGTGGCAGCATGGATAGAGCATGAAAATCAAATTTTAGTATCCACCTTTCCTGATGGAAGTATTTCTTTAGTTGGCGGACGTTTAAAATTTTCTGAAACAACGCTTGAAGGGATTCAACGGGAAGTCTTTGAGGAAACAGGAGAGCATTTTAATTCACCTGTACTTTTTGCGATTGTTGAAAATTTCTTTTATGACATTGCATCAGAACAACAATTTCATGAATTTCTTTATATTTACAAAGGGGAAATTCAACAGCAATCAGCTTATCTTGAAGCTAATTCAGCTGCTGCCGAAGTCATTTCATGGATGCCTAAAAGTAAAATCAAAATGCTAAAACCAGATGTTTTGCAAGAACTTGTTTTATTGCCAAATGAAAGTATTGTTCACCTTGTCAATCTGGAATCACGCTAAAATTTGAAAATAATAAAAGGGCATGTTTGCCCTTTTATTTTAGATTTAATTTTTATTTAAAGAAATAACCTGTTTCAGGCGAGCTTGCATTTGCCATACGTTTACGAGGCATACGGCCTGCCAGATAAGCTTCACGACCTGCTTCAACCGCTTTCTTCATGGCAGAAGCCATTAAGATCGGATTTTGAGCAGCCGCAATCGCTGTATTCATCAAGACACCGTCACAACCAAGTTCCATTGCAATGGCCGCATCACTGGCTGTACCCACACCTGCATCGACCAGCACAGGCACTTTGGCATTTTCCTTAATAATAGAAATAGTGTGCGGATTAAGAATGCCTAAACCAGAACCGATCAGGCTACCTAAAGGCATGATTGCGACACAACCCATGCTCTCAAGTTCCTGAGCGACAATTGGATCATCCGAGGTATAGACCATGATTTCAAAACCATCATCAATCAAGGTTTGAGCCGCTTTCAGTGTTGCAGTGATGTTTGGATATAAGGTTTTCTCATCACCCAAAACTTCCAGCTTGACCAGATTGTGTCCATCCAAAAGTTCACGCGCCAGCATACAGGTACGGATTGCGCTATCCGCATCAAAGCAACCTGCGGTATTTGGCAGGATGGTATATTTTTCAGGTGGAATCACTGAAAGCAGATTAGGTTGATCTGCATGTTGTCCGATATTTACACGACGAATTGCCACCGTCACAATCTCAGCACCACTGGCCTGAATGGCTAAACCAGTTTCATCTAAATCTTTATATTTACCTGTTCCGACCAATAAACGAGATTGGAAAGTACGTGAGCCAATAATTAAAGGGGAATCTTGCATGGGCTACTCCATTTTTAGCTGATTAGCCGCCACCAACAGCTTGAATGATTTCAATACGATCTTCGGGAGCAATTGTGGTTTGCTCAAGTTTACTTTTCGGAATGATCTGTTGATTTTTCTCCACAGCGAAGCGTTTGCCCTCTAAAGCCAACACCTGAATCAATTGCTGTAGGTTTTCACAAGGCGTGTCAGTCAACTCGCCATTTAAATAGATGTGCATGATAAATCCTTATTTCGCATGCTTAAGCGCTTGCCATGCGAGCAAAAGCCAACCCACAATCATGAATGCACCGCCAATCGGGGTGATAGCACCAAGAATTCTAGGTAAGCCGAGCGCCATAATGTACAACGAACCGCAGAAAAAAATGATGCCAATTTGCATCAAAATAAAAGGCGTCTTTATTGGGAAAGTTGGTGTGGTTTTATGGAGTACACCCAGAATCAGTAAGCCAAGCGCATGATAGAAAAAGTATTGGGTGGCTGTACCCCACCAAGTAAGTTGCTCAGGTGTGGCAAAAGATTTGAGTCCATGCGCACCAAAAGCGCCCAACATAACTGCAAGCGCAAGGTTAAGCGCCGAGATAGCTATCCACATAATGATAATGGAACTAGAAATTTGATGAACAAACTTAACATATTCGGGTGTTTAAACAAAGCCAGATAAAACAAAAGGGCATGAAAGCCCTTGTGTTTGATGTAATCTTAACTCGCAGACATGGCGGTTTTGATTTTTTCCATTGCATTCTTTTCAAGCTGGCGAATACGTTCCGCAGAAACGTTATATTCAGCAGCAAGTTCATGCAAGGTCGATTTATCATCATCCAGCCAGCGGCGTTGTAGAATGTTACGTGAACGGTCATCAAGCTGATCCATGGCCTCATGTAAGGCAGTGGTGCTTTGTTCCTCGTAATCTTCCTCTTCAATCAAGCGCGCAGGATCGTAACGATTGTCTTCCAAATACAGTGCAGGGGCGGTATGTGGAGTATCGTCATCATCATCGCCCTGTGCTTCAAACGCAGCATCATAAGCGGTTAAACGACCTTCCATTTCAAGCACTTGCTCAGGTGTTACGTTTAAATCATTGGCAATTGAGCGTGCTTCTTCTAAGGTCAGTTTCTTGCTTGATTTTTTTAGGCTGCGTAAGTTAAAGAATAATTTACGCTGTGCCTTGGTGGTGGCAATTTTAACAATACGCCAGTTACGAATCACATATTCATGGATTTCAGCTTTAATCCAGTGCACAGCAAAAGAAACCAGACGAACACCCATGTTTGGATCGAAGCGTTTAACCGCTTTCATTAGTCCAAGGTTGCCTTCCTGAATCAGGTCACCTTGCGGAAGACCATAACCTGCATAGCTACGTGCAATATGTACCACAAAGCGTAGGTGCGACATCACCAATAATTTGGCTGCGTCGAGGTCTTGGTCATAATAGTAACGTTCGGCAAGTTCTTTCTCTTGCTCAGCCGTTAAAATTGGAATTTGATTGACAGTGCTGATATATGCACCAAGGTTTACACCTGGCGCAGACAATGACAGGGGCATCAATTGATTGCTGCTGTCAGTAGTCATGGAGTCTCCTTATAGGATTATATTTAAGTCAACAATTTCATCTTAATGCGAATACGCTTCATCACTAAGGAAATTTGAGTATAGAAATGTAAATTTAATGCATTTATCTTTAGTCAGAGTTTAGCAAAGAATTACATAGATTCAATTAAATAGTGAACCTCATTATCTGAAATTTTTTGAGGCTGGCATTGAAGTTGCTGGATTTGGCAATATCGTGTTACATCAATTTCACTATGTGGATCGGATGACTTGAGTAAAAATTGCTGTTTTGCGGGTGCCTTTTTTAAGGCACGTTTCAGCATCAACAGTGGCATTGGGCAGGGCTGCCCTAGGGCATCAATAATCTCAGGTGAACTGGAAATAAGAGTCATAATCGTTTAAACCGCTGAATACGTCATTATCTTAGCAAATTTTCGTGTGGTTTTAGAGGGGGAAATCTCATTAAAAAAACAGCTAAATGATTGAAGAAAACAGATAGAAACATTAGAAATAACTTAAAATAAATCTATTAATTATCATAAACCCATGTTAAGCTCGATGCGTTTTAGAAAGTGTTTAATTAAATTTTATTATATTAAACTCTATAACAAATGGATGTAACCGGAAATTGTTGATAGTTTTACAGAATGATTACAAGCTTTAAAATTATAAAAAATTTTAAAACCTTGTTGGCTCTGCTGTTTGCAACACCGGAAGGTCCTTATCTTTCAATATCTGAGGATTGACTTATGACAGCTCGTGAACAAGGCGTAGTAAAGTGGTTTAACGACACTAAAGGCTTTGGTTTTATTCAGCGTAATGGTGGTGATGACGTATTTGTTCATTTCCGCGCAATTATGGGAGATGGCCACCGTTCTTTACGTGACGGCCAACGCGTAGAATTCAGCGTAGTTCAAGGACAAAAAGGTTTCCAAGCTGAAAACGTTCAGCCTTTAGACTAATTTGTTGCTCTAACGCAATAAAAAACGCTCCAATCTTATTGGGGCGTTTTTATTTTTTATGGTTTATAATAGCGACTTTCTTTTGCTCATTGATGGTTCGAGTGCATATATGACATCTGGTTTTGAAACCTTAAATTTACATCCGCAGTTAAAAAAAGCGATTGATGCTTTGGGTTTTACACAAATGACCCCAATTCAGCAAAAGGTTTTAAAATATACGTTGGCAGGGCATGATGCCATTGGTCGAGCGCAAACGGGTACAGGCAAAACAGCGGCCTTTTTGATTAGCGTGATCAATGATCTACTCAATAATCCCATTCAGGACCAGCGTTTTCGTGGCGAACCCCGTGCCTTAATTCTGGCACCGACACGTGAGTTGGCTTTACAGATTGAAAGTGATGCTCAGGCTTTAACAAAATTCTCAAATTTACATCTGGTCACTTTGTTGGGTGGTGTTGATTTTGATAAGCAAAAGAAAATGCTGGACAAGAATTTTGTTGATATTATTGTTGCGACACCAGGGCGCTTGATTGACTTTGTTGAGCAAAAAGAAGTCTGGCTGGACCGAATCGAATTTTTAGTGATTGACGAAGCAGACCGCCTGCTGGATATGGGCTTTATTCCTTCAGTAAAACGTATTGTGCGTTATTCGCCATTTAAGGAGCAGCGTCAAACATTGATGTTCTCGGCAACGTTTAGCTACGATGTTCTCAATCTTGCACGCCAATGGTTGTATGAACCTGTTACGGTTGAGATTGAGCCTGAGCAGAAAACCAATGTCGATGTTGAGCAACGTGTTTATGTGGTTGAGAAAAAAGACAAGTATAAGCTTCTGCAAGACATTTTGCGTGATGAGCCTATTGATAAGGTCATGATCTTTGCGAACCGTCGGGATCAGGTCCGCCGTTTATATGACCATCTCAAGCGTGATGGTTATAAGGTTGGGATGTTGTCGGGTGAAATTGCCCAGGACAAGCGTTTAAAGATGCTGGACCAATTCAAGCAGGGCAAGCATAACATTATGATTGCCACCGATGTGGCAGGTCGTGGTATTCATGTCGATGGTGTATCGCATGTGATTAATTTTACCTTGCCAGAGCAATCTGATGATTATGTACACCGTATTGGGCGTACAGGACGTGCAGGAGCGCAGGGCGTAAGTATTAGCTTCCTGTCTGAAGACGATGCTTTTTATTTACCAGAGATTGAAAAGGCAATTGGTAAAAAATTGCCTTTAACTCGTCTGGATGGATATTGTTAATTTTAATAAACCCAGCATAAATACGGAAAAGACCAAATTATTCATAAATTTGGTCTTTTTTTATGGGAAAATACAATTCGTTCACCAGATTACACAAAAGAGCAGGGATTTTTTTTGATTTCCTGTGATTAGTTGCTGAATTGAAATAAATCAGCATGTAGAATATGGCGCATTACCTGGGAGGATATTATGGCACTCATCTCAATGCGCCAGCTCTTGGATCACGCTGCGGAACATAACTACGGCGTACCAGCATTTAACGTAAACAACTTAGAACAAATGCGTGCAATCATGCTCGCTGCGGATGCAACAAACTCACCTGTAATCGTGCAGGCTTCGGCTGGTGCGCGTAAATACGCAGGTGCACCGTTCCTCCGCCACCTTATTTTGGCAGCGATTGAAGAATGGCCGCATATTCCTGTGGTAATGCATCAGGATCATGGTACAAGCCCTGATGTTTGTCAGCGTTCTATCCAGTTGGGTTTCAGCTCAGTCATGATGGATGGTTCATTGGGTGCGGATGGTAAGACACCAACCTCATACGATTACAACGTTGATGTAACGCGTCGCGTGGTTGCGATGGCGCATGCATGTGGTGTTTCAGTTGAAGGTGAGATTGGCTGTCTGGGTAGTCTTGAAACAGGTATGGCTGGTGAAGAAGATGGTGTTGGTGCGGAAGGTGTACTTGACCATTCTCAATTGCTGACTTCTGTTGAAGAGGCAACCTCGTTTGTGGCAGATACCAATGTTGATGCCTTGGCAATTGCTGTTGGCACTTCACATGGTGCATACAAGTTTACGCGCCCACCTACAGGCGATATTCTGGCAATTGACCGTATTAAAGAAATTCATGCTGCACTGCCAAACACGCATCTTGTGATGCATGGTTCAAGCTCTGTACCACAGGAATGGTTGGCTGTGATTAACCAATACGGTGGTGATATTAAGGAAACTTACGGTGTGCCTGTAGAGCAGCTTGTGGAAGCAATCAAGCACGGTGTTCGTAAAATCAATATTGATACTGACTTGCGCTTGGCTTCAACGGGGGCAATGCGTCGTATGATGGCTGAAAAACCAAGCGAATTTGATCCACGTAAATTCTTTGGCGAGACAGTTGAAGCAATGAAGCAAATCTGTATCGATCGTTATGAAGCGTTTGGTACTGCAGGCAATGCTGACAAGATTCGTCCAATTTCTTTAGAGAAAATGGTTGATCGTTACAAATAATAATTTGTAGCTAAAAAACAGCGGCGTTTGCTGCTGTTTTTTCTTTATTGAGTAAATAAAGTGCCAGCTCTTATACAGGCTGGCATTTGCATTAAAGTAGCTGGATTATTTTTGTGGAGCTTTGGTGTCTAAGTTGGCATCTTTAATTTCAACATAGGCATTGGCACGAAGTTCACGTGTCCAGCTATCCACTTCGGTATCAAACTGACGTTCACCTAAAATCTGGCGAGCCATACGTTCCTGAACTTCCTTGGTCATGTCCTGCTGGCGAGTATCTGTAACCTGTAGGATATGCCAGCCAAACTGGGTCTGGAATGGTTTGCTGACTTGACCAACTGGTGTGTCTTTCATAACCTGTTCAAACTCTGGAACCATCATACCAGGGCTCACCCAACCGAGACTACCACCATCACGGGCAGAACCTGTATCATTTGAATAGGTTGCGGCCAATGTTGCAAAATCTTCTCCTGCTTTTACACGCTTGTAAAGACTGTCAATCATTTGCTTGGCACGGTCTAACGTTACAACTTCTGATGGTTGAATCAGAATGTGGCGGGTCTGGTATTGAGAAACCAAGGCTTTTTGATCATTCTGTTTGCGTTCAAGTAATTTAAGTACGTGGACACCATCACGAACATTGATCAGTTCAGTGGTTTGACCTACTTTTAATGGAGTGATACGCGCTGAAAGTTCGGTTGGAATATCAGACAGTGGGCGGAAACCCATATCTGCACCATCAACCTTAACGGTTGAAGTGGACAGTTTTGAGCTAATCGCTTTAGGATCATCGCTTGTAGCCAAGGCTTGTTTAACTTCTTGAGCTATTTTTTGGACTTCATCGGTATTTTCACCCGAAATACGCATATGAATGACGTGTGCCTGAATCCCTAAGGCAGCCTGACCTTCAGGTGAGTTTAGGAAATTCTCAACATCATGGTCGCTGATTTTAATACGCGACATCACCTGTTGTTGACGCAGGCGACCAATTGCCAAATCTTCAGCAATTCGGTTGCGTAGATTTTCATAAGTACCAGGCGCAATGGCATCCAGTTTCTGTTGGAAAGCCTCTAATGTGCTGGCACCTGATTGATTCGCAACTTTTAACACTGCTGCATTCAGGCTTTTCTCGTCTGGTTTAATGCCATAGCGTTTGACTTGCTCTAACTGGGCTTGACGAACGATCAATTGGTCAAGTACCTGCATTTGTAAATACTGTTGAGGTGGAACCGTTTTATTTTGTGCTTTTAACTGGTGTTCCGTTTCCGCAATTCCTTGCTCTAAGTCACTTTTAAGAATAACACTATCGTCCACAATTGCGACAACCTCATCCGTAGGTTGGGCAAAGCTTTGCATTGATGAAGAAACTAGGGCAGCGAGAACAGTGGCTCTAAAGATATGTTGAAAGTGTTGTATCTTCATTAACGTTGTGTCCAAGATTGATTAATTTTGTTGAAACCTAAAACTCTATTTTCCAGAAGAGAGGCAAGCTTGTTGTTTAAGGCACCTAGACCTTTCAGGGTAAACTCAGCCATAACCGCACGTTTTTTGCGAACATCTGGAGAGTTTGGATCATCCAGATCGTTATAGTAGGAACGACCATAGACTGAAACAGCCCAACAGCAAGACTCATAATTGATGCCAAGCAGGTACTCACGCATTAAGTTATTGTCCAGGTCATATTGAGCATGGCCCATAATACGCCAATTATCCTTTACAGGTTGTATAAAGGATGCAACAACCTGATCGTAATAATTCTGACGGTCAGGAATATTTTTACGGTAGAAATAGCCTAAGTTATATAGGTTGCCCTGATCGCCTGTATAGTAGGCTTGCACATCTCGCTGGACATTGTCACCATTCGACATCCATGCTGAATTGGCATTAATGGTGAAATTCTGGTTGAGCTGACTGGATACACTGACAATTGGACCTGTCTGACGCTGGGTATCAAACTCGTCAGGCTGTTGGTTTAGGCTGACACGTCGATCACTAAAATAATAGCTTTGACCAACACTGGCGCGGATACGCTCCAGACCTTCTGTATCCAATAGGCTATAGGTTACACCCAGTGACAAAAAGTTGTTGTCATCCAGACGGTCATGGCCATAGAAACGGTAGGGGTTAAAAAGCTGGTCGTAGTTGATCGAGGCTGTGGTTGAGTCAAAGTTTGGATAATCATCCTGCTTTTTATAAGGTGAGTAGGCATAAAAAGCACGTGGTGAAATACTTTGCAGGTATTTACCCTCTTTTTCGAAAGTGACACCTGTTGCCAACGTAAACTGCGGTACAACAACGGATTTTTCCAGATCATCAGATTTGGAAAGACCAAGGCTTTCTTTTGAGTCCTGATCATAGAATGTATTGATGCTGCGCACAGAAACTTCTGGGATCGCATAGAACCAAGATGGCGTGATGTAATTGTAGCGAACGGCAAACTGGTTGTAGATACGCGTACCGCTTGACTCTAATGCTGAATCATCATCAATCGACTTTTTGAAATATGCAGTGTCATTATTAAATTCATACTGTAATCCCTGTGGATCGCCTGTAACGTAATTTAATAAAAATTGTGGCAGTCGGGCATAAGGCTTGTCTGCATCTTTGATGGTTTTATCCAGTGTCTGGAAATCTTCGACTTTCAACTGAGCTTTAAGACCAGGAATACCATTTTGATAATTCAGTTCCCAGGCACGACGTAGATTCACATCGGTTTTGCTATTTGGATTATTTTCAAAGTCTGCGAAATAATCCTTATCTGATGCATAGTTATATTCTAAATTGGTCGACCATTGATTATTCATTTTCCAGTAATGGATGAAATGCAGGTCATCACGGTCTTTATTGTCATATTGATTGTCGTTTGGTAAATATCCGCCCCAGATTCGACCTGAACCAAAATTCTCGGTCATATAGCGGAATGCGCCATCCAGTTTGCCACCGCGTCTACTCATAAAGCTTGGAGTAAGCGTTAAGTCGTAGTTTGGTGCCAGGTTAAGATAAACAGGCACGCCAAGCTGTGCACCACCATCATTGGTATAACCGAAAGTAGGGGTTAAAATACCTGTAGTACGGCGGTCATCAATCGGGAAATTGAAATAGGGTATGGCAAGTACAGGGACATCTTTGACATAAAGCTTGGTGCCACGTGTTACACCACGACCTGTATCCTGATTCAGTTCAATTTGCTTTGCCTGAATTTTCCAGGCTGGTTTTTGTCCAGGTGGGCAGGCGGTATAGCTTGCATCTTTCAAGACAACCAGGTTTTCATTTTCGCGTTGGATTTGACTTGCATAACCATGCGCATGCTGCTGTTCAGAGATGTAGAAACTATTGTTTAAATCACCTGTCTGTGTTTTTAGGTTGTAGTCAATCTCATCACTTTGCGTGAGCAGACCTGATTGTGCAAGCTGTACTTGTCCTTGCGCTTTTGCATGGGTTTGGGTTGAATCAATGGTCACCTGATCTGCGCGAATACTGCGCCCTTCCTGATCAATGACAACATTGCCTTGCAGGAAAGAATCTCCCTCAGGGTTGTAATGACCATAGTCTGCGGTGATTACTGAAGTGGTGTTATTGGCATCGGATGGCTTGGTTTGTGGATTAATTGGGGTAATCCATGTGCCCTGACAAAAAGAAGAGCTTAAATAGCGATTGTCGCGTAACTGGGCTTCTGCTGCTGATTTGTCCACATAATATTGTTGGAAAAACTTTTCACCCTTATAGCTTTCTTGCTCTGGCTGAGCCTGATTTTGTTGGGCGAGGGCTTTAAGCTGTTTATTGTCAAGCGTAGAGACGGCATCAGCTGAAGCTGCGAAACCTGACTGAATCGAGCCGCCACACAAAAGTGTCAAAATAGCTGTTGCTAAAGGATTAAATTTAAACTGATGTTTCATTGTCTCATTAACCAGTACGCTAATTCACAATTAATTATTGTCGCATCATAGAGAAAAAGTTGATAAGTGGCTACACTTAAGCTTTCAAAATCTCAGCTAGTTTTAGATTTTATTGCAAATGAATACACAACGTGAACAATTGATACAAACTTGGCTTCAAGCCGTTCTTCAGTCCGATCAATTTGAGATCAGTTTTTTGGCAGGAGATGCAAGCTTTCGCCGTTATGCGCGAATCAAGTTACAAAACAAAACCTATATGCTCATGGATGCGCCACCTGAAAAAGAAGACTGTGTTCCATTTGTGAATATTGATGAGTTCTTTGATGGGCATGGGATTCGTGTTCCTCATATCATTGCCAAAAATTTGACACAGGGCTTGTTGCTGCTTGAGGATTTTGGTGATGTGGTGTTATCCACTTTGTTGAATGACCAGACAGTCGACCAGTACTATGCACAAAGCTTTAAACAGTTAATCGAGTTACAGCAGGTTGATGGAAAAGATCATTTACCTGCCTATTCCTATGACAAGCTGATGGCCGAAATGCATCTATTGACTGAATGGATGTTGCCATCCTTGAACATTCAGCCGACAGAGCAGCAGTTGGAAACAATCGAACAGGCATTCGACTTTCTTGCGATTGAAGCAACTCAGCAGCCACAAGTGATTGTACATCGTGATTTTCATAGCCGTAACCTCATGAAAATTGACAATGAGCAAGAGCTTGGCGTGATTGATTTTCAGGATGCAGTGATTGGTGCAGATACCTACGACCTGATCTCGATTACCCGTGATGCCTATGTGCAATGGAACGCTGACCGTGTCTATGGTTGGTTTAAAGTGTTCTATGACCTGTTGCCTCAAACTGCAAAAGAAAACCGTAATTTTGAACAGTTCAAGCGTGATGCTGATTTAATGGCGATTCAACGTCACCTTAAGATTTTGGGTATCTTCGTGCGATTGTTTGAGCGTGATGGTAAATCGGGTTATTTAAAAGATTTACCGCGTGTAATGTGGTATTTGCTTGAAGAAAGTCAGGGCTATGATGAATTGAATGACTTTATGCAGTTTATTCGTGATGTAGTGATGCCAAAATTTATTGCCAAATATGGCGATTATGAGGTTGCAGCATAATGAAAGCCATGATTCTTGCTGCGGGTCTGGGCAATCGTATGCGTCCATTGACTTTACATACCCCAAAACCTTTACTGGAAGTTGGTGGCAAACCATTGATTGTCTGGCACATTGAAAAGCTCCAGAAAGTTGGTGTGACTGAAATCGTCATCAATACTGCATGGCTAGGCGAAAAACTGGCGAATGCCCTGGGTGATGGTTCTCAATTCGGTGTCAAAATCCTATGGTCACATGAGGGTGAAGGTCTTGAAACCGCAGGTGGAATCATCAATGCCTTGCCATTGTTGGGTGATGAGCCATTTATTCTGGTGAATGGGGATGTCTGGACCACCATGGATTTTGCTTCATTATTAGATGTTCAGTTAGGTGAGCAGCAGGCACATTTGGTCTTGGTAGAAAATCCCCCACAACATTTAAAGGGTGATTTTATCCTTTCTAATGGACTGGCTTATACCTTTGAGCAGGAACAGTTGGGTGAGGCATTAACTTATAGCGGTATTGCCGTGCTTCATCCGCGGATGTTTGCCGGTCTGGAAAATGGTAAGCGACCTTTGGCACCCTTGTTAAAACAGGCAATGCAGCAACAGCAGGTTTCGGCTGAAAAGATGCAGGCAGTTTGGGTGGATGTGGGTACGCCTGAGCGCTTGCAGCAGTTGGATCAACACATCAAACAGGGTGTTTTTTCTTAAAAGGTAGTAAAGCACTGTCTTTATTTGATTTGTATGGAAAAAGACAAAAACCTATAGGATTGTGCAGTTTATCATGTTTGCCGCTGTTTAACTGCATAATCGTTCAACAAGTCCTACTGTGTCTTGTATCAGAAATCGGTATACTGCACAGCATATTTATCGAGATGTTACACCGCTATGCATCCTTTTTTTCAAGAATTAAAGCAAGGTAGCCAAGCTTTAGGTTTAAACCTGAGTGATGAGGCCTTAACACTCTTATTGAAATATCAAGATGCTTTGGTGCTATGGAATAAGGCCTATAATCTGACCGCCATTCGTGATCCTAAAGAAATGCTGGTGAAACATTTACTGGATAGCCTGAGTATCCTGAATGATTTGCCTCAGGGACGTTTGCTGGATGTGGGAACGGGTGGTGGTATGCCAGGCATGATCATTGCATTATGCCAACCAGAGCGTTCTTGCGTGCTTCTGGATTCCAATGGGAAAAAGATTCGCTTTTTAAAGCAGTTTATTGCCGATCTAAAGCTTAAAAATGTAATTGCAGTGCAAACACGTGTAGAAAATGAAGACAGCATTAATGAGCTTGGTCATTTCGATGTCATTACAAGTCGGGCCTTTGCTTCCCTGACTGACTTTGTCGATGCTGCACAGCCTTATATGCATGAGCAAAGTATTATTGCCGCAATGAAAGGCTTAATTCCAACCGACGAAGTTGAGCAAATCAAAGATCAATATTCATGCAGGGTGATTGAACTTCGTGTACCACGATTAGATGAACAACGTCATTTACTGTTACTTCAACGTATTCAATAAAAAATATTAAGGGTAGTCATGGCTCAAATTATTGCAATTGCAAACCAGAAAGGTGGTGTCGGGAAAACCACGACCGCAGTGAATCTTGCCGCATCTTTGGCAATTTTGAAGAAACGTGTCCTGCTGGTCGATATGGATTCACAGGGTAATGCCACTATGGGCTCAGGTGTTCAAAAGAATGATTTGCTTTATTCAGTGACCGATGTGCTGTTGGGCGAAGTGCCAATTGAAACAGCCATTCAAAAGGCTGAGGTGGGTTATAAGGTCTTGGGTGCAAACCGTGAGCTTGCAGGGGTGGAGCTTGCCATTGCGGAGCAGGATGGGCGTGAATTTATTCTGAAAAATGCCTTGCAGGAAGTCGCTTCCTCATTTGACTATATCATTGTGGATTGTGCCCCAAGTTTGAGCCTCATCACTGTGAATGCCTTGGCAGCGGTTGATGGTGTGATTATCCCAATGCAGTGTGAATATTATGCTTTGGAAGGTCTGGCTGACTTGACCCAGACCATTGACCGTATACAAAAAGCCCTCAATCCAAACTTGGAAATCATTGGGGTGTTGCGTACCATGTATGATGCCCGTAATGCCCTGACCCGTGATGTGTCGGCAGAGTTGGAGCAGTATTTTGGTAAAAAATTGTATGATACGGTGATTCCTCGAAATATTCGTTTGGCAGAAGCACCAGCACATGGTTTACCAGTGATCTATTTTGAGAAAAGTTCTAAAGGTGCGGTGGCCTATTTAAACCTTGCCGCAGAAATGTTGAAGAAAAGTAAAGTGAAAAAAGGAAGTGCTGTATGAGCATCAAAAAACGCGGATTGGCTAAAGGTCGTGGTTTAGATGCGCTATTGGGTTCAATTCAAAAAGAAAAACTGCAACTCGAAGCACAAGCCCTGGATCATGGTCAACTCAAGCAGATTGATGTCAACTTGTTAAAACGTGGTGAATACCAGCCACGCCGTTTTATTCAGGAACAGGATTTACAGGAACTCGCGTCATCCATCGAAAAACATGGGGTGATGCAGCCAATCGTGATTCGTCCTGTTGACGATGAACAGCACCCCTACGAAATTATTGCGGGAGAACGTCGCTGGCGCGCAGCGCAGTTAGCGGGTTTAACTGAAATTCCTGCCATTGTGCGCGAACTGAATGATCAGGTCGCGATTGCATTGGCACTGATTGAAAATATTCAGCGTCAGGATCTGAATCCGATTGATCAGGCATTGGCCTTACAACGTTTCCATGATGAGTTTGGTCTGAGCCATCAGGAAATTGCGGATACTGTGGGTAAAGCCCGTACCACAGTCAGTAATTTATTACGCTTACTCAGTCTGGCTGATCCAATTAAGGACCTGATGCAACAGGGGCAGATTGATATGGGACATGCCCGTGCCATTCTCACCCTGAAAGCCAAAGACCAGATTGATGTGGCGCAAATCGTGATTGAAAAAGCCCTGTCAGTGCGTCAGACTGAACAACTGGTACGTGAGTGGAATGAACCAAAAGCTGAAAAGGAAAAGGCTCAGGTTTCTCCAGATATTGAGCAGTTGACCCAGAAACTCTCAGAACGTTTTGGAGCGAATGTAAAAATTGACCATAACCAACAGGGTAAAGGAAAAATGGTCATTCACTATCACTCATTGGATGAGCTGGATGGCATTCTAAATATCTGTTTACCGAACTAAAATTTAGAATACCTCCTGTTATATTTTAAATATTATTGGGGAATAATATGTGGGAACTTGTCAAGGCAGGTGGCTGGTTAATGCTGCCGCTGATTCTCTCATCAATTTTTACGGTTGCAATTTCAATTGAGCGTTATATTCGGTTAAAACGGTCACAGGTATTACCACAGGCCTTGCTGGTCAATGGTTCAGATGCTGAATCTGTCATTTCACATTTGGAGCAGGATGCTGCCGCAAAAAGCCCTTTGGGACGTATTCTCAAGGCGGGATATGAACATCGCGAGCAGGGCGAGCAGTTTGCGCGTGCGCAGATGGAGGCAACCGCTTCACGGGAAATCAGCCATCTGGAAAAAAATATCAATTTTCTGGGTACCTTAAGTGCCATTGCGCCATTGCTGGGTTTGCTTGGAACGGTCATTGGGATCATTGAATCATTCTTGGTGATTGATATTGGTGCGTCGGGCAATGCCAGCATGATGATGCCAGGGATTTCCAAAGCTCTGATTACCACCGCAGTGGGGATGTTGATTGCGATTCCTGCCATGATCGCCTACCGTTATTTTCAGCGTGTCGTGCATGAATATATCGCTGAGCTGGAGCAACAATCGACACTGTTTCATGCGGCACTTTTCTATAAAAAAGTCCCGCATGTACAAGAACATCGCCGTGCAAGTTAGGCTCAACAAAGCGTAGGTGATTATCATGAAGTTTAAACGCTCTCAAGTTGAAGATATTCATATCAACCTGACACCCATGATTGACTGTATGTTGTTCATTTTGGTGTTCTTGCTATTGTCCACAACATTCAGCCAGCAAAGCCGTATCAATCTGACCTTGCCAGACGCGCAGGGTGTGCCACCAAAACAGTTCGATCAGAAAATTGAAATCATGGTAGACTCGACTGGACATTATTCTGTGAATGGTCAGGCATTATCAACCAAGGATATTGCTGATTTAAGTACCGCAATCAAGCAGGCTGCACAGGATCGGCGTGATCTCATGTTTATTATTGCGGCTGATGCCAAGGCAACCCATCAGGACGTGATTCGTGTGATGGATGTGGCAGGTCAGCTTGGCTTTGTCAATGTCAATATCAGCACTAAAGTTCCGACTAGAGGTTTTACTGAGTGAATCAGGATTTTAAGGTTTATTTGCGCCTCATCTCATATTTAAAATCTTATTGGGGCATTGCCTTATTTATATTGATCGGTTTTGCGATTAATGCCACAACAGAAGTCTCTGTCGCAAAGCTGATGAAATATATTATTGATGCCATTCAAAATGGTGATCGAGAGAATCTGAACTGGTTTCCTGTTTTAATTGTGCTATTGATGTTTTTTCGTGGCGTTGGATTATTTTTAGGTGGATATTTTACCGCCGTTATTTCACGCCAGCTAGTCTTTGGTATTCGTCAGGAAGTTTACGCCAAATTATTAAGGCTCCCTGCACAATATTATCTTGATCATAGCTCTGGCCATATTACTGCCAAGTTAATGTATAACGTTGAACAGCTTTCAGCCGCGTCATCAGAGTCTTTACAAACCCTGATCAAAGACGGCTTGATTGTTATTGGATTGTTGAGCTATTTACTGTATACCAATTGGCGTTTAACACTATGTTTTATCGTCTTTATGCCAGTGATTGGCATCCTGGTGCGTATTGCCTCGAAAAAAATGCGTAAGCTGTCGATTCAGGTACAAAATACCATGGGTGATGTCAACCATGTGGTACAGGAAACCATCAATGGCAATAGTGTTGTTAAAAGCTTTACAGGTGAAGCATTTGAACAACAGCGTTTTTATAAATCATCAGAAGAAAACCTTCGCCGTGGCTTAAAAATGGTGGTGGTGCAAAATATTAACAGCCCGATTATCCAGTTGATTTTATCTTGTGCGATGGCGGTGATTTTATGGATTGCACTACGTCCACAAGTTTTGGGTGACACTTCCGCAGGTGAGTTTGTTGCCTATATTGCGGCGGCAGGTTTAATCTCAAAACCTGTGAAGAACCTGACGGATATTAATGAAAAATTACAGCGTGGTTTGGCAGCAGCACACTCTGTATTTGAACTGCTGGATTTGCCTGAAGAACAGAATAAGGGGCAACTCACACCTGTGCTTAAAGGTAATATCCAGTTTGAACATGCAGATTTACGTTATGAAGACGGTACACATGCGATTAAAGATTTTTCTTTAAAGATACATTCTGGACAGACAGTTGCATTGGTGGGACGTTCAGGTGCGGGTAAAACCTCATTGGTGAATATGCTGCCACGCTTTCAGGAGTTAAGCGGTGGGCAACTGAATTTTGATGGTGTGCCTGTTCAGGACATTGAATTGTCTTGCCTGAGATCACAGATTGCAATGGTCAATCAACAGGTGATTCTGTTTAACCGTTCAGTCCGTGACAATATCGCCTATGGTCAATTGCAGGATGCAAGTGACGAGCAGGTGATTGCGGCGGCAAAAGCGGCTTATGCGCATGACTTTATCATGAACTTGCCACAGGGCTATGACACGGTTTTGGGTGCACAGGGCTTGAGTCTTTCTGGTGGTCAACGTCAGCGTATTGCCATTGCAAGAGCGATTTTAAAAGACTCTCCAATCCTGATTCTGGATGAGGCCACCAGTGCGCTGGATAATGAATCTGAGTATTTTATTCAACAGGCCTTTGATGAGGCGATGCAAGGTCGTACTACCATTGTGATTGCGCATCGTTTATCGACCATTGAAAATGCTGATGTGATTGTGGTGATGGACAAAGGGCAGATTATAGAACAAGGCACACATACCGAATTGCTGGCAAAACATGGCATGTACTACCAATTGCATCAACGCAATTTTGAGGAAAACTAAATATGTTTCTGGGCATGTCTTTGGCGCAAACCATTCAGGATGCCTGGAATAAACAGGCAACATGGTTAGTGTTGTTGCGTCCATTGTCATGGTTATACCGTTTTGGTTTTTGCCTGAATCAGGGCTTGTATAAAACTGGAATTAAAAAAGTATATACCGCACCTGTGCCTGTGATGGTGATTGGTAATATCACGGTTGGAGGAAGTGGCAAAACCCCTTTATTGATTCAACTGGTCAAGTATCTCCAGCAACACAATATTCGTGTTGGGGTGATCAGTCGTGGCTATGGTGGTAAAGGAAATTTTCCAGCTCTGGTGACTGCAATGTCTGAACCTGATCAGGTGGGTGATGAACCCTGTCTGATTGTACAGGCGACCCATGCTCCGATGGCGGTTGGCCCAAACCGTCAGGCAGCGATTGAGCTGTTATTGAAATCTACCGCAATTGACCTGATTATTAGTGATGATGGTTTGCAGCATTGGGCTTTGGCACGTCAGCTTGAATGGATTGTGCTGGATCAAAACCGTGGTTTGGGCAATGAAAAGTTATTACCTGAAGGTTATCTGCGTGAACCTAAATCGCGATTAAAACAGGGTACCGTGATTGAGCATAGCAAAACTGCACAAGCTCAGCGAAATATGCATTTAGAGATCGGGCAACCCTATCTTCTCAATCCCAATTCAAGCACAAACACTTTTGATGCCAAGCAGTATTTTAATGCTGTGGTGGGCATCGGTTTTCCGCAGCGTTTTTATCAAACACTGAATAAGCTGGGTGTTAACCAATATCAGGCACATGAGTTTCCAGATCATCATGATTATGAAATTGCTGATTTAACATTTGATAATCATGATTTAATTATCACTACTGAAAAAGATGCGGTTAAGTTTAAGACATTATTAAAGCAACATCCTGAATTTAATATTCCTATTTGGGTGGTGCCTGTTGAGGCAGTTTTATCATCAGATTGTTATGACTTGCTGCGACAACAGTTACAGCAAGTCGGGATTCAATTTTCTTAGAGGGCAACTATGAAACACATCGTTATTCCTGCGCGTTTTGCCAGTTCTCGTTTACCAGGCAAGCCTTTATTGCTTATTCATGGTCGCCCAATGATTTTGCGTGTAGTTGATCAAGCCAAAAAAGTACAGGGCTTTGATGATTTGTGTGTCGCAACGGATGACGAACGTATTGCCGAAGTGTGTCGAGCTGAGGGGGTTGATGTGGTGTTGACCCGTGCTGATCATCCATCGGGTACAGATCGTTTAAGTGAGGTTGCCCGTCTAAAAGGCTGGTCTGCCGATGATATTATTGTCAATGTTCAGGGTGATGAGCCTTTGCTTCCAGCACAGTTGGTACAGCAGGTAACACAACTTCTGGTTGAGCAACCACAATGCTCAATGTCTACTTTATGTGAGCCTATTCATCAGTTAGATGAGTTTCAACGTGACAGCATTGTCAAGGCGGTGATGAGCAATCGCAATGAAGCATTGTATTTTAGTCGTGCCACCATTCCGTATGATCGTGATGGGGCAAAACAGTCACAGCCTATCTTGCATGATCAGGCATTTCGTCATTTAGGTCTATATGCCTATCGTGTGAAACTGTTACAGGAATATGTTACATGGCAACAGGGAAATCTGGAAAAACTGGAAAGCCTAGAGCAATTGCGTGTATTGGAAAACGGCCACCGTATTGCCATTGCTGTTGCAGAAGCGAATTTACCTCCTGGGGTAGATACACAAACGGATTTAGACCGTTTAAATGCGATGCCTGTTAGTTTATTTGAATAGTCTTGAGTGATATGCAACAAACCATGATTTATCCCTGGCATGAGCAAACATGGTCTTTGCTCACCACGCGCTTTCCTGAGCTTGGTCATGGTTTGCTGTTTTATGGTAAACAAGGCTGTGCCAAGCAGGAGTTTGCCGAACGGTTTGTTGCATGGGTACTTTGTCTGAATAAACAGGCTGAGGCGGCATGTGGTGAGTGTTCAAGCTGTCAATGGCTGAAATCTGACACCCATCCCAATTATGTGCATATCACCACAGACGAAGACAATAAAAAGCAAAATGCAAAAATAAAGATTGAAAAAATCCGTGACTTATTGCCTTTCGTGCAGCAGACAGGCGAAGGCTGGCGTGTGGTGATGATTGAGCCAGCAGAAGCACTCAATATTGCCTCTTCCAATGCATTGCTCAAGACTTTGGAGGAACCAGGTGAGCGTGTAGTGCTGATTTTAGTTGCTGATCATTACTTAAAATTACCCGCAACCATCCGCAGTCGGCTACAGCATTTCGCCTTGGATCGTCTAACCCCTCAAGAATCACAGACTTTTGTGCAACAGCAAATTCCAGATTTAACATCTGAGCAAACTTCACTGTTGTTGAATCTTGGCAATGATATGCCGCTAAAGGCAATCGAGATTCAACAGAGTCAGTGGCTAGAGAAACGGGCTACATTTTTAAACGATTGGCTGAAGCTGGTATCTGAAAAGAACATGCCTTTGCACTATGCAAACAAGTGGTCTAAAGAGTTAAGTTTTTCAGAATTTCTGATGATGTTTGAATATCTTTTAGCTGATGTCATTGCTTTAAAATTAAATCAGTCAATCAAGAATGACGATCTGAATTTTCAAGAAATTATTCAATGCTATGACTTGGAATGCCTGTTTTCAATTTATTCAGATCTACAGCAGAAGAAATTGATGGTGGAGCAGAATGTTCAGACGCAATTGGTGCTTGATGAACTGTTTATACAATTAATGAATGCTTAAGTTTTGTTGCTATTGTCATATCTTGTACCGTCAAAAAATCTTGTATCAAAATGACGTTTATCACAGGCATTTGTGAAAAGCTAAGGCATAGGCTTAATTAAATGACTTTAAGGTGTTTCTGTAACATTTGTATCTAAATTGTTTTGTAGTCTTTCATCTGTATAAAAAAAATATAAAATGTGAGGTACTTCACAATAATATTAAAAAATAAGGAATATAGTGATGAAAATAAAATCTATAGCACTCGGGTTATCACTGGTCATCATGCCAACTCTTGCAATGGCAGAGCCAAAGTTTGTATCAGATATTAATGGTTCTTCTTTTGTAATCAATGCCTCTAATGCTGGTTCGCAGGCTTATGAGTGTATATACACTTATTCATTTAATCACCCTCAAAATTCTATACCAAATCAGGTGAGTGGAAAATTTTATATTGAAGCTGGAGTAAACAATATTGCAGTTATTTCTCGCAATACTGATCAAATGATTAGCAAATTAAACTTTGATTATAAATGTACGGAAAAATAAAAATCTTATCTCAACAGCAAGCCGCCTTTATGGCGGTTTTTTTACGTTTTGAAAGTCACAGTGAAAGATTAATCAATGAGTGTTAAAATTTCACATTTATAACATAATATGTTATTTTTTCACATACAGATAATTATCTAGTTCGACAGAGGAACTTCGAAATGTATGTAAAAACAAGCATGGTTTGCTTAGGAATTGTATTGTTAACTGGTTGTCAGGTTGTGGACTCTGCTATGTCTGCAACAGATGGCATATTGAATAAAACAGGGGATATTCTTAATGGGGACTTTCGTGGCCTTGCTCCTGCAAAGAAAGCAACATTGTCTGAAATCTGGAAAGACTAGCAACAGAATGAAATCACTGCAAAACGCAAGTGGGATTCTCAACGTTTAGAGGTGCCAGGAATTGTGACCCGTATTACCAAAACGGGTGATGTGGTGTTTCAAAACCAGATTGCCGTGATCTTTAAAGATCCTGTCAATAGTCAATGTAAAGGCCAGGGACTGACGCGAGATGACCTTAAGGTCAATACCGATAAAATCAGTAGCCTGAAAGTGGGTGATCGGATTACAGTGACAGGCGTATTGGGAACTACGGAATCAAAATGGTCTGAACAGGGTGAATGTTGGTTCTCATTTGATAAAGTGGAGATTGTCAAAAATCCTAAGTGATAGATTTTTATAAAAATTTATAATTTAAAAAAGTAGGCAGGACTATTAAAGTCCTGTTTTATTTATTGGAGTATTTGCTCATATTATTTATGTAGATAAAAAATATAAAGAAAATTTCTTCTGTTTAAAGAATAAGCAAATTCCTTTGGTTTGAACGTTTTTATTAAACATTATTTGTTGTTTCCAGCAATGTTTCCTATAATCAAAAAGTAATGATGTAAATGCTTTAACTCATTACTTATCTTTTATCTGCTAAGTATGAGTTAGATTGATTTTTATAGACGGTTCAATTTGTTAGATTAATCAGCGTGATATAAAAGTGTTCGGTTTTTGTGTTAACAGGGGAATGTTATGCAACCACAAATGATGGGTGGAATTATACAGGTCAATATTCCTGATAAAGCAACGTTGCAATCAAGTTATATGCCTTTTGTGCAAGGCGGCGGTTTATTTGTTCCAACCAAGCAGGCGGTCAAGATGGGACAGGAGGTATTTGTTCTGGCAACCTTACCAGATCAGGCACAGAAGATTCCATTGACGGGTAAAGTGATCTGGATTTCTTATAAACAAACACATTTTAAACCACAGGGTTTTGCAATCCAACTGATGGGTGAAAAAGGTGTGTATTATAAAAATGAGGCTGAAAAGTTGCTGGCAGGTTCAAAAGGCCTTGATCGCCCAAGTTACACCATGTAAGCGTCATAAATAGGAAAAAAAGAGTGTTTGTTGATACGCATTGCCATTTAACCATGCTGGATTTAACGCCTTATCAAGGAGATCTGGATCAGGCACTTGCACAGGCCAGACTCGCGGGTGTGTCAAAATTTATGGGAATTTCAGTTGATCTGGATGACCATATTCAATTGTCACAGATCGCGTCCAGACATGCTGATGTTGGCTATACGGTTGGTGTTCATCCATGTGAGGATGAAAAGACCATGGCACGTGCGACAACAGATTATTTGGTGGAGCTTGCCCAATCTGAAAAAGTCTGGGCTTTGGGTGAAACTGGTCTGGATTACTATCACAGCACTGATTTTATTGCAGCGCAAAAGCAGTGTTTTGCACGGCATATTCAGGCCTCAAAGATTTTAAAGAAACCTGTGGTGGTGCATACACGTTCGGCTAAGCATGACACGGTTGATATTATAAAGGCAGAGCAGTCAACACATGGAATTTTGCATTGTTTTACCGAAGACTGGGAAACTGCGAAAGCTGTTCTGGACTGTGGCTACTACATTTCATTCTCTGGCATCATCTCATTTAAAAATGCACAGGATTTGCGAGATGTCGCCAAACAGGTTCCACTTGACCGTGTACTGATTGAAACAGATAGTCCTTATTTGGCACCTGTACCTTATCGTGGTAAAACCAACGAACCGAAATATGTGCCGTATGTAGCAAAAGCACTCAGTGATGTATATGATAAATCGGTTGAAGAGATTGGCATGATCACTGCCCAGAATTTTGAAAATCTTTTAAATTTGAAATAAACGGTTTTGTTGCACTAGGAAGAGTTATCACGTGAAAATGGATCGCCAAGCTCAGTTTAGAGCACGAGAAGTCTTGATTTTTCAGATTGCTGAACAACTCTTATTGGAAAATGGTGAGGCTGGCATGACGCTTGATGCGTTGGCTGCTGAGCTGGATCTTGCGAAAGGAACTTTATACAAGCATTTTCAGAGTAAAGATGAATTGTATATGTTGCTGATTATTCGTAACGAGAAAATGTTGCTGGAAATGATTCAGGATACTGAAAAGGCTTTTCCTGAACATTTGGCATTCTTTATGCTGCATCATCTTCATCATCCTGAACGTACCGCTTTATTTCACCAGATTGAGGAACGTCTTTCCACGACTGGGCAAGGGATTCAATTGCTATTCAGTGAATTGTATAAAATTCGCCGTCAACGCCTGCGGATCATCATCCGTATGACAGAAAGCTATCTGGTGGATATCCATAGCAGCATGACCACACGCGATTATTTGGCTTCCATCTGGTCTTTGACTTATGGCGCTGCGGTGATTCTCAACTCAAGTTTTTATCAGCGTTATCTAGGCTCTCGAGATACCTTGCGCGTTGCCTATATTGAGCAAGCTTTGGCTATGCCAAAACAACTTGAACAAGTGGCTGCTTCATAATTGGTCAAGCAAATGAGATCACCTCGTCGATTACAACAGGCATTCACCCTCATTGAGATTATGGTGGTGATTGTGATTATGACCATCATGGCATCCTTGGTGGTGTTAAATATTGGTGGTGTTGATCAGCGCCGTGCCATGCAAGCCAGAGAAATGTTTATTCTCGATTTAAAAAAAATCAATAAGGAAGCAACCGATCAAGCCAAGGTGCTGGCATTAAATACGCAAAATGCAACCGATGTTGCACCTTTTAGCTATAATTTATTTGAATATCATGATCAAAGCCTTGAGCAAATACAACAGGCTAATCGCACTTGGCAACCTTATCAGGAATTTAAACCACGCCAGTTACCTGATCAGGTTTCGTTTAGTATTCAAAGTTTAGATGGCGAGAATTATTCGCAAGCCAAGAATGAAGATTTATTAGGTGGTAAATCACCACAGTTGATCTGGTTTGGCAATGGCGAAGCCAAACCTGTTCGTATTCAGTTTTATTATGAACAGCAACCCATTGGCCATGAGCTGGAACTCGATCATCTGGGTAAAATAAATGAACAAGATTAAAGCCTTTACCTTACTTGAAGTGATGGTGGCACTTGCTATCTTTGCTGTGGCAGCGATTGCATTAACTAAAATTGCCATGCAATACACACAGTCAACCTCCAATGCGATTTTGCGGACCAAGGCACAATTTGTGGCCATGAATGAAGTGGCCATGATGGAAATGAATCAGGAATGGCTGGAGGGAACGCAGTCCAAACAAGTCACCTCACAGGGGGAAACTTGGCAGATTGACAAAAAGGCACAGGCAACCATTAGTCCCAATATTCAGCGGATAGAATTGCAGGTGAGCCTGTTTAATACGGAACAAGGTAAAGTTGAAGCAGGGGTCACCAACATGGTGTTTTTTAACTACCCAGCAAAAGCCAAAACATCATGAAATATAAACAAGCATTTACCTTGGTTGAATTGTTGGTTGCGATTGCAATTTTTGCGGTACTTTCAATGCTGGGCTGGAAAGTCTTTGATTATTTGTTAAAGGTCAAGGACCGTAATGCGGAGCATGAAACCTATCTGTTTGAACTACAGGACGCTTATCAGCAAATTTTGAGGGATAGCCTACAAATCATTCCTTTAACTGCCAATGATGGTAGACAATTACAAGCGGCTTTGTTGTTAAATGATCGAAGTTTTATGTTTAGTAAGGCTGGTGTCTCAGATCCATTAAAGCAGGGTGTGTCGCCTTATGAACGTATCGAATATCGCTATGATTCTGCACAGAAGAAAGTCTATCGTTTAAAATATGCAAATCTCAATATCCCTAATCGGGTGCAACCGATTTCCAGTACGCTGTTAGAACGGGTGGACCAGTTTAAAATTACCGTTCTCAACCCACAAGAACTGACCCAATGGCCTGAAAATATCAATGATCCAAACGATGTGACTGAATTAAAAAAACTACCTTTAGGGTTTAAGGTACAGTTGACTGTTGCAGGCACAGATTATGAGTGGATTTATAGTCTACTGAATACTAATAAGCTGTCAGCAAGCCAAAATAATCAGGCGACGCCACCATGAAAATTTACTCATCTCAACGTGGTATTGCATTACTCACTATTTTAGTGATGGTGGCCTTAGCCACAATTCTGGCTGCAACCATTGCCAAAAGACAGATCAATACCTCTGAAAATACAGGCTATTTGATGCGTCAGGATCAATCCCTGCTTTATGCTAAAAGTGCAGAGGCATTTTTCTCTGAATTGCTGATTCAGGACAGTGACAATGGCGGTAATATTGATCATCTACAGGAAAACTGGGCAAAACCAATGCCAGCCTTTCCTGTAGAGGATGGTTTTGTTTCAGGCCGTTTGCTGGATGAGTCTGGAAAATTCAATTTAAATAACTTGTTAAAAGCTGATGGCAGTGTGGATGACTCTGCAAGACGCTGGTTTGAAAAATTATTGCAACGCGTTGGGTTGCCTGCTGAATTGAGTCAGGCCGTAATTGACTGGCAAGATGCCGATGATGAAACTACGGGTGCGATGGGCGCGGAAAGTAATTATTATCAGGGTTTGGATCCATCCTATTTGGCTTCTAATACCAAGTTTCATCAGGTAGAGGAGTTAAAGCTGGTCAGAGGATTCGAGGGAAAAAATTATGACCTCATTGCACCGTATGTCACCGCATTGCCAGAAGCCACAAAAATCAACATGAACACGGCGGCTCCCTTATTATTGGCAAGTATTGATCCCAAAATAGATGTGAAAATGCTAGAACAGGAACTAAAAACCAAACAGGCAGAATTGACCTATTTCAATAGTGTTGAAGATTTATGGAAACTGAATGCTTTTTCTGGAATAGAACCACAAAACAAGACCGATGCTGCGGCATGGCTAGACAGTAAATCAAATTATTTTACTGCACAGATTGAAGTAGTTTTAAGTGAACGCAAACGACAGTTTACCAGTGCCATGATGCGCAAAGACAAACAGGTGACAGTCTATTCCAGAAGCCTTGCGCCATTTAATGCAGTGGTGCCAGCACCATAGAAATCGAGTGGATAAACCTAAAATGTATAAATTGGATTATTGAATGGTCACAGGGTTTAAAATCAATCACAATGCTTGGTTTTTTTGCTTTATAATAAAATCCGTTTTGCAAATAAAGATCAGCTTGGTGCATGTTAATTCGTAAATTATTTAAGTTTGAAAATGCTCATATTGTGCGTAACTGTACATCGGACCGTTGTAAGCGTTCGATTCATGGGCACAGCTATAAAGTTGAATTACTGTTAAAAGCCTCAAAGCTGGATCATGGACAAATGGTGTATGATTTTGGGTTGTTAAAAGGTGTAATTAAGGAACTTTTTGACAGTTTTGATCATGCTATTTGTTATTGGCAGAAAGATGACCCTGAATATATCGCCGCATGTCAAACATTTAGTGCACGCTGGATTGCCTTACCTGTTTCGCCATCTGCCGAGCAATTCTCACGGATTTTCTTTTATCTGGCGCAGCAGGTGCTTCACTCAACCACTACCCAAAATGGTGAGGGTGATGTAGAAGTCTATTCGGTGATTGTGCATGAAACGGATACAGGTTATGCACAAAGTTTCATAGAAGATATTGAAAACGAACAAATGGGTATTTTAAGTTTAGATCAGATTGTTTTTTCAGAACAGGTACAGACAGAATGGAGTGATCCTCAAATGTATGAGAATCTGAAAAAAGGAATAAGATTCCAGAATCCAAACGTAGAACTACAAGTAAATATTTGAGTGGTCTGTTACTTTACAACAAATGAATTTATTGCAGGGAATGTTGATGCAATTTACTGAACAACAGCAGGACAAGTTAAATAAAGTTCAGTTGGATGAGTCCTGGAAAACCTCATTATCCGAATTTCTACTGGGTCATAAAATGGACCATTTGCGTGAGTTTTTGCAGCAGGAAAAACTCGCCCAAAAAACCATTTATCCGCCCAGTAAAGAGATTTTTAGTGCACTGAATACCACACCTCTAAATGATGTAAAAGTCGTGATTTTGGGACAAGATCCTTACCATGGCCCAAATCAGGCAAATGGATTAAGTTTTTCTGTGCATAGAGGGGTTGCATTACCCCCATCTTTGCGTAATATTTTCCATGAGTTATATACTGATTTGGGTGTACCAGTTTCCCGTCATGGTGACCTGAGTAAATGGGCGGCACAAGGCGTACTGCTACTCAACAGCGTACTCACCGTCGCGGCAGGACAACCGACATCGCATCAGAAACAGGGATGGGAAGAGTTTACCGATGCTGTTATTGATGTGTTGAATGAACAGCGGGAGCATGTGGTCTTTATTTTGTGGGGTGCGTATGCCCAGCGAAAAGGACAACGTATTAATCGAAACAAGCACCTTGTATTAACTGCGGCACATCCATCCCCTTTGTCTGCAAACAGAGGTGGTTTTTTTGGCTGTAAAGTATTTTCAAAAACCAATCAATATTTGAAACAACATGGCATTGAGCCCATAGACTGGCAACTGGACGCATAATGACTTCTCCTGACCTAAATAGCTATCATCCTGACTTGGTTATTGAACAAGCAAAAAATGGCTGGCGTATTGTTCGCCTGAACCGTCCGAAATCCTTACATGCCCTGGATGAGTCTATTGTCAGTGCATTGTTGAAAGTTTTTGAATATTTTCACAGTGATGACAGTGTTAAGGCGATTTGGTTTGATTCAACCACACCTAAAGCCTTTTGCGCGGGTGGAGATGTTCGTAAACTACGCCAGCTTGTGATCAATCAGGAAGTTGACACAGCCAACCTGTTCTTTACACAGGAATATGCGCTTGATTTGCTGTTGCATAATTATGCGAAACCAATTGTAGTCTGGGGTGAGGGTTACGTCATGGGCGGAGGTCTAGGCCTATTTATGGCTGCACCATTCCGCTTGGTAACGCCTTACTCACGTTTAGCCATGCCTGAGATCAATATCGGTTTATACCCAGATGTGGGTGGAAGCCGTTTCCTTGCAGACCGAGGGCCAATCGGTCTCTTTACGGGTTTAACGGGTTCAATCATGACAGCGGCTGGCGCGTATAGTGTGGGTTGGGCCACCCATATTTGTGAGGCACAGCGTGATAACGTATTGCAAAAGGTATTAAGTATAGACTGGAATGATTACCCAGCAGGTGCGTTCCGTGCCATTGATGATACTTTAAATAGTCTACATCGCCCTGTATCGGCAGGTCCTCTGCAAAACTCAATTGATGTGATCCATAGCGTTTGCCGTGGCCAGAAATTTGAAGATGACTATCAGGCAATCATTGGTCTGAGTGAGGCAAGCAGTGACTGGTTGCGTCAGGCAAGTGAAAACCTGCAAAAAGGTTCACCAAGTACAGCCGCAATTACTTGGTTGCTGTGGCAATGGGGCAAGCAGGGCCATGCTTGGGATGAGGTTTTTGCGCTTGAATCACAAATTTCTGACTGGAAAATTCGTCATCCCGATTTTGTCGAGGGGGTGCGTGCCCGTTTGGTCGATAAAGATTTGTCACCAGAATGGAAAGCAGCCGAAAAAATTACGTTAAAAGATATTTTATCTGACTGCCCTCCAGTGACCACGATTGATAGCTGGAACGCATTGTTAAGACAATATGGTGTGATTGTTTAACCCTATATGAGTTCAACTGAAACGAATGATGAATACTGGATGCAGTTTGCCTATGAGCAAGCTGCCCTAGCTGCCTCACAGGATGAAATTCCAGTTGGGGCGGTAATTGTAAGCCAGGGTAAGGTGATTGGTTCGGGTTATAATGCGCCCATCACGCTTTCCGATCCAACTGCACATGCTGAAATCCAGGCACTTCGTTCTGCCTGCCAGGCCATAGATAATTACCGTTTGCCAGATGATGCCATACTTTATGTGACGCTTGAACCCTGTACCATGTGTGTGGGGGCTTTAATCCATGCGAGGATTCAACGCGTGGTGTTTGCAACCACTGAGCCTAAAGCGGGTTCTTTGGTCAGCGCAAGACAGTTACTTGAAAGTGGCTATTACAATCATAAATTCACATTCGAACAGGGCTGTATGCAGGCCCAATGCTCAACCCAGTTAAGTGCGTTTTTTAAGCGTAGACGTGAGGAAAAGAGAAAAATCCGTTCGTCAAAAACGTCCTTAAATGATTCATAATGCCCTTGTAGTTGTGGCAAACTAGGCCCTCCCATGATTTTGGTTAGATCAAAAAGGCGAAGCTATGCGTAATGCAATCACCATACAAAAAGAATTCAATGCACCGATCTCTGATGTTTTTGATTTATTGTCAAAACATGCAACCTACAACAAGGCGTTTGCACCTTTACAGGTGGTGCGTGTAAAGGATTCTGCTGACCCTCAACGTCCTGATGGCATCGGTTCAATTCGTCGCATGGGTTTTGGCCCGATTAAGCCATTACAGGAAGAGATTACCCTGCTGGAAGAAAACAAGCGGATTGAATATAAGCTGATTAACAACCCATTGGTAAAACATCATTTGGGACAAATTGATTTTAGGGAAATCACACCCTACATCACTTTGGTGACCTATAAGATTGAATTTACCGCAAAAGCACCATTTGTAAGTAAATTAGTTCTTGCACAACTCAAGGCAGCGATTACACTAGGTTTTTCAAAATTAGCAAAATCAGTTGCTTCATAAGAGACAGGAATGACAGTTCAAATTATTACGATTGATGGTCCGAGTGGATCTGGTAAGGGAACATTGGCGGCGAAAATAGCTGCACATTATCATTTTAATTTATTGGATTCTGGTGCGCTTTATCGTTTACTTGGGCTGTTATTGTTTCAAAAGGGCTTGTTGAACCAAATTGAAGCAAAGCTAGATCAATGCATTGATTATGCAACTCATTTGGATATTGAATTTAAATCAAATGAGACCGCTACGCAGGTTTTGCTTGAGGGTGCAGATGTCACCAATACGATCCGTACTGAACAAGTGGGTGAGTATGCCTCTAAAGTTGCAACCGTTCCTGAACTGCGCAAGGCACTGTTCCAACGTCAACGTGCATTTATCCAGCATCCAGGACTGGTTGCCGATGGTCGTGACATGGCAACCTCCATTTTCCCAGAGGCACAAGCTAAACTATACCTTACAGCATCAGCTGAGTCGCGTGCTGAGCGGCGTGTAAAACAGTTGCAGGGTATGGGGCTTGATGCTAAAATAAGCGACATTTTATCTAACATACAGGCTAGAGATAAAAGAGATATGGAGCGTGAAGTCGCTCCACTCAAGCCAGCGGAAGACGCCTACATCATTGATAGCTCTACAATAGGCATTGATGAGGTCTTTAAGCTCATGGTTGATTATATCGATAGTCGTATATAAATAGATATTCAATGAATTTTCAGTTGAAGCATGGTCTGGTCAGATTTTTATGGCTATGTAACAACTTAACTAAACCGATCTTGTCTGATCCAAGACCGTTGAATTTTTTAGGTATATCATGACCGAATCTTTTGCAGCCCTCTTTGAAGAAAGCGAATCAACCCTTAATATTGACAAAGGTGCCGTAATTAAAGGTATCGTTGTTAGCATCGACTCTGACTGGGTAACTGTTGACACTGGCCTTAAATCTGAAGGCGTTGTTGACCGTGCTGAGTTTTTAAATGAACAACGTGAACTTGAAGTTCAGGTTGGTGACGAAGTTGATGTTGTTGTTGAGGCACTTGACAACGGTATGGGTCAAACAGTTTTATCACGTGAAAAAGCAAAACGTGCTGAAACCTGGACTAAACTTGAGAAAATCTTTGAAGATGGCGAAATCGTTACTGGTGTTATCTCTGGTAAGGTTAAAGGTGGTTTCACTGTTGACATCGGTCCTGTACGTGCATTCCTGCCAGGTTCTTTGGTTGACACTCGTCCGATTCGTGACACAACTCACCTTGAAGGTAAAGAGTTGGAGTTCAAGGTTATCAAGCTTGATGCTAAACGCAACAATGTTGTGGTTTCCCGTCGTGCCGTAATGGAAGCTGAATCTTCAGCTGACCGTGAAGCATTGCTTGCCCAGCTTGAAGAAGGTCAAACTGTTACTGGTACAATCAAGAACCTTACAGATTACGGTGCATTCGTTGATCTTGGTGGTATTGATGGTCTTCTCCATATCACAGATATGGCTTGGAAACGTATCAAGCATCCATCAGAAGTTGTTGAAGTTGGTCAGGAAGTTACTGTTAAAGTACTTAAATTTGACCGTGACCGTAACCGCGTATCGTTAGGCCTTAAACAATTAGGCGAAGATCCATGGTTGGCGATCATGAGCCGTTATCCTAAAGGTTCTATCGTTAAGGCGCGTGTTACTAACCTAACTGACTACGGTTGCTTTGCTGAAATCGCTGAAGGCGTTGAAGGTTTGGTACACGTTTCAGAAATGGACCACACCAACAAAAACATCCACCCATCTAAAGTTGTTCAGATTGGTGATGAAGTTGATGTTATGGTTCTTGAAGTTGACGAAGAACGTCGTCGTATTTCATTGGGTATCAAACAAACTCGTGCTAACCCGTGGGAAGAGTTTGCCAAGTCTCATGAGAAAGGCGAGAAAGTTTCTGGTACGATCAAGTCAATCACTGACTTCGGTATCTTCATCGGTTTATCTGGTGGTATCGACGGTCTAGTACACTTGTCTGATATTTCTTGGAACGAGCAGGGCGAAGAAGCAATTCGTCGTTACAAGAAAGGTGACACAGTTGAAGCGGTTATCTTGTCTGTTGACGCTGAAGGCAACCGTATCAGCCTTGGTATCAAGCAATTAAACAGCGACCCATTCAATGACTTCTTGGCTGCGAATGAGCGCGGTGCCTTGGTTAAAGGTACTGTAACTGCTGTTGATGCGAAAGGTGCTACAGTTAAATTGGCTGATGACATCGAAGCAACACTTAAAGCTTCTGAAATCAACCGTGACCGTGTTGAAGATGCGACTAAATTCCTAGAAGTTGGTCAGGAAGTTGAAGCGAAGATCATCAACGTTGATCGCAAGTCTCGTTCAATCAACTTGTCTATCAAGGCGAAAGACGAAGCTGAAGAGAAAGAAGCTGTAAACAATGCTCGTCAAGCTGCTGCTGCACAAGTTGCTGACAGCAATGGTCCTAAGACTATTGGTGACTTAATTAAAGCTCAAATGAAGTAATTTGTTAAAAAGTACGTTTCTTGTAACAGAGAAGTACTTTTTTATACAAAAATACTGTAAACGGTAGCGTAGTATTGATGTACTGCGCTACCGTTTTGTATTTAAACAGGTTATTATTAAAAACATTGAAAAGTAGCAATAATTAAAGAGGTCATCGATGACTACTGAAGCACTTAATAAATCTGATTTGATTGAACGGATTGCACTTAAAAACCCACACTTGGCTGAGCCTTTAGTTGAAGATGCAGTTAAGATCATGATTGACCAAATGATTGAAGCGCTTTCAAATGGTGATCGTATCGAAATTCGTGGTTTTGGCAGCTTTGCATTACATCATCGTGAACCACGTTTAGGGCGTAATCCTAAAACTGGTAAAGCTGTCGATGTTGCAGCAAAAGCTGTTCCTCACTTTAAACCAGGTAAAGCACTTCGTGATGCGGTAAACGAATCTGCTGAATAATATTCGAGGTGTTTATGCGTTATATTTTAATCGCATTACTTATTGCTATATTTGGTTATTCGCTTGCCCTGGTTTTGCAGAATCCAGCAGAGCTGGAGGTAAACTTATTGTTTACCCAAGTACCTGCGATGCGTTTAGGTCTATTGCTTCTATTAACATTGGCGTTAGGCATTATTGTTGGTCTACTTCTTGGTGTTCAGGTATTTAGGGTTTTCCAAACCAATTGGGAAATTAAACGTTTACGTAAAGACATTGATCACCTGCGGAAAGAACAAATTCAGGTGGCTCAACAGGCCGCCGCTCAGGCTGCCGCAATTACAAGACATGAAAAAACTGTGCTGGATATTCACACAGAAAATAAAAGCCCATTATAATATGGGCTTTATTTTTATTGGGAAGAAAAGCTCTTGAGTATCATTGTTGCCCTGGATGCAAAAAGCGAATACGACGCTCTGACAATTGTGGAACAACTTGATCCTACTCTATGTCGTGTCAAAGTAGGCAAGGAGCTTTTTACTCATGAGGGACCATCTGTTGTTAAAAACTTACAGAACAAGGGTTTTGAGGTTTTTCTAGATTTAAAATTCCATGATATTCCGAATACCACCGCTCAGGCGGTTTGTGCGGCGGCTGATCTAGGTGTTTGGATGGTCAATGTGCATGCATCTGGTGGCCGCAAGATGATGGAAACCTGTGTAGAGCGTTTGCAAGCAGGAAATTATCAAACACAATTGATTGCGGTCACAGTATTAACTTCGATGGGACGTGAAGACCTGCGTGATATTGGTCTGGATATTGAACCTGTAGAGCAAGTAAAACGCTTGGCTAAACTAACCCAAGAAAGTGGTCTGGATGGTGTGGTTTGTTCGGCACAGGAAGCAAAAATACTCAGTGAAATGTTAGGGGTGGATTTTGCATTGGTCACACCAGGTATTCGTCCTGAAGGTTCTAATGCGGATGATCAAAAACGTATCGTGACACCTAAACAGGCAATGCTGGATGGCTCAACCCATTTGGTGATTGGTCGTCCAATTACACAAGCCGCCAATCCAAATCAGACCTTAAAAGATATTCTAGCGACGTTGTAATTGTTGTATTTTTACTCTGTCATATGAGTACGAAAAGCCTTTTTTAAGAAAGGCTTTTCATTTATAGTGATTGTAATTAAAAGCATTTTATTCATTTTGAATATGGTGTGATTTTTTAATTGAGGATTCTCTCATGTCCCCTGAATTAAATACGACAGATTTACAACAACAAGCCGATGAAATTGCACAACAGTTAGAAGAAACCGAACAACAGCAGGCACAACAAAGTCAGAGTACAGATTGGACATCGGGCGTGGATGTAATTGAAATTGGTGCAGATATTTTGGATTTTTTGGGTGATGTTTTTAGCAATATTGATATTAATTTCTAAGATGAAGATGCCATAAAATTTGAGGCAACTTATGGTTACCTCTCATTTGCGTTGCAACACCATTTAAAACTTCAAATTTAAAAATAAACTGATTAAGAGTGGTGCCAAGAGCGTCAAGATGAGTCCACTCATCATGGCATGTGGCACATAATGCGTGCCACATGACTGTTTCACCATGGCGAGGGTAACATCCATTGAGGTTGCGCCCGCACTGGAAATAGCGGAGCGCGGAAAACGCCAGCCCAGACAATACATCAATAAAATCGCAAAAATTTCCCTAAACAAATCGGTAAGTAAGCCAATGCCCCCCAATTGGGCAGAGTGCAGTTCTGTAAATAAAATTCCTGACATGGAATACCAGCCGTAACCCTGTGCCAAGGCCATGACTTCATTCAACTTATAGTGATCTAATAAGAGGAAATAGTTTAAAACCGAAGCCAGACACGAGCCAATAAATGCCGCAATCGGAACAAGTAAAATTTTCCAGCTCAGCCAACTCCGATCAAATTGAGTAAATGCAAGCTCAATACCTATCAAAAAGATAAAGACCAGCAATAGATACCAACTGTTAAAAGCAATCTCTACATTTGATAAATTTACGATTGCTCCAAGCAGGATACCTACACCTAGAGCCAAAAAAGCTTTGGCTATATTTGTTAAGGCATTTATAAAGAGATGAAAGGAAATTTTGCCCTGAACACTTTGGCGATCAACCAGTTTAAAGGTTATCAAACAAATAAAAAATGATCCAATAGATGTGGTAAATGCAATCAATAGGGCTGGTGGCAAAATAGTTGCTGGGTTCTGGATATGGTTTAAAGCCTGAGTGAGTTCAAATGCGACTGCGATCAATAAAATATAGGAAAAATAGGGAAGAATTTTAAATACAAATTTCTTAGTGGCTTGTGAAAGATGAGGAGCGATAAAATAGCCTAAGCTAATTGCAATAAAAATTTGGAAGATCAGTGTAAAAGATTGCATAAAAAAAGCAGGTTAAGAATAACCTGCTTATTATGGAGAATTATAGATTAGGCTGCATTGCTTTTCGCATTTGTATTGGTGCTAATAAAGTTGTAATCAGCCACATTCACTTTACGAGTCTCTAACCAATATTTCCAGGTATAAGTTGGCCATAGGGAGAAGTTTTTGCCATCAGCCGCCTGATACCAACTACTACAGCCACCTGCTTGCCATACCGTACCTTTGAGCTGTTCCTGTACACGATCATTGAACTGATCTTGTATATTATGCTTGATTTCAACCGCCTGAGTACCTGTTTTATCCACGGTCTGGATCAACTGTAGAATATAGTTCACTTGTGATTCAATCATGAAAATCACAGAGTTATGACCTAGGATCGTATTCGGGCCGAGTAACTGGAACAGGTTAGGGAAGTTCTTGGTGGCAATGCCATAATAACTTTCAGCGCCATCTTTCCACGCCTGTTTAAGTTCAATGCCATTACGACCGACACAATCAAAATGCTTTAAGTAGATACGTGGATCGGTAATAAAACCTGTACCATAAATCAGGCAGTCAATCTGACGTTCTTGACCATCTTTGGTGATGATGCTATTTGCCGTAATTTCCTGAATACCGTCCGTAACCAATTCAACGTTTTTACGGTTAAATGTTGGGAAGTATTTGTTGGAAATCAAAATACGCTTACAGCCCATAACAAAGTCAGGCGTCAGTTTCTTGGCAAGTTCTTTATCTTTTACCTGAAAACGAATAAAGGCTTCTGCCAGTTTTTGACCATATTTCATGATCTGTGGCTGTACAATCGGTACCACACGGGATTCATTGGTCCAGTACAGGCGAGTACGGTGAATTTGACGATAAATGTTAGATGCCTTAAATAAGGACTTGCTCAGTTGTGAATACTTACGTTCGTCACGTGGAATGACCCAAGCTGCGGTACGCTGGAACACATAAAGCTGTTTTACTTCTGGTGCAATTTCAGGAATATATTGAATGGCACTGCCACCTGTACCAATAGAGGCAACAGATTTACCATTTAAATCATAATCGTGTTCCCATTTTGAAGAGTGGAACACTTTGCCTTTGAATTTCTCAATCCCTTTAATGTGTGGAATTTGGGGAACATGCAGCGGACCAGAAGCAAAAATAACAAATTGTGCTTCAAGTGTTGGCTGGTCTTTAAATTCTACAGTCCAGACATTACGGTTTTCATCAAATTCAGCATGAGTTACTTCATGGTCAAACTTGCAGTAATCCTTAAGTTTGTATTGCTCAGTAATATCCTGAATATAAGTAAAGATTTCATCTGCTTCTGCGTAACGCTTGGACCAGTCAGTTTTAGGTGCAAATGAAAGGGAATACATATGTGATTGAACGTCACATGCTGCGCCTGGATATTGGTTTTCTCGCCATGTACCACCAACATCATTGGTCTTTTCCAAAATCACAAAATCATTGATTTGGCTTTGTAATAGTCGGATTGCCATTGCCAAACCACCAAAACCTGCACCAATAATGGCAACTTTAGTTTTTTGAATCGCATTTTTGGTTACGTCACGCATAGTCCACGCCCTGCACAGCTAAATTTCGTGCAAGTTTAAAGGTTTTATCGAGATTAAATATGATTGTATAGACGCAGAACTTGATCATTTCGGCAATTCATTTACATGCTTTTTTATAGTACAACATTAAAGTTTTGAGAATTGCATTTGGAATTATGAAGAGATCTATCCTCGGATTAATGTATTTAATTCAAGGCATGCGTCATGTCGGTATTGATGTGGATACACGTCTGGCAAATATGGGCATACAGGCCGATGCATTAGATCCGAGCTCAATTATACCAGATGAAATTGAATGGGATATTTTGCAGCATATTAGCCAGGATATTTCTCCTGAACAAGGCTTATTTATTGGACAGCATTATGCGCTTGCAGGGTATGGTCCATTTTTAATGTTGCTGGTGACCAGTGACACACTCCATTCCGCTTTAAAAAACGGGGTGCGATTTCAACGCTTAACCCATTTATTTGGTTCATTACAATTAACAATAGACGCCTCTTTGATTCGCTTAACTTATCAGCCGATGGACTTGATGAGTCCCTTGGGGCAGCTCAGGGCTGAATGCGAAATCTCAGGTACTTATAAGTTTTTACAAGATATTTTTAAGATGATGGGGCTGGAAACGCCAGATATCCACATTGAATTGCCATTTAAAAGACCGAAAGACTTGGCATTGGTCGCAGCCTATCAGGATTACTATGGACAAGATGTCAAATTTGGCTGTGAACATGCTGCATTTATTTTAGATGATATTGATATTTTACAAATTAAAGTTCCCTCTGCGGATGCATTGACCTATCGGGTATATGAGGAAAAATGCCTACAGGATCTGGCCAAGCTAGAGAAGAATGAGAGTCTTAAACTGACTGTTGTCGAATATGTTGAAAATTATCTGGAAATGCAGAATGGCGTGATTCCAACCATGGCGGAAACGGCCTGTGCACTGAACATGCCTGAGCGAACCTTAAGGCATCAATTACAGCAAATGCAGACCAGTTATAAGGAAATTCGTGAAAGGCTGATCAAACAAAAGGCATTAAAATTCATTGAAAATAGTTCGTATTCGATTGAACAGGTGGCCGAAATGTTGGGATATTCTGAACCTGCGGCGTTTAATCATGCCTTTAAAAGATGGTTTGGACAAAGCCCTAGACAATATCATCGAAATAGCTAAATAATTAAAAATGGTAGATTATGATGTTTAAACAGCATGATAATTAAGCCTAAAATCTAATGCCTTTGAACAGAATGTTCGATATAATTTTCACCAATTAAAATTGCAATAAGTCCTTATGTCAAATTCTAAACCAGACTCACATAGCACTGCATTTATTCCTACATCACCTGCCGAGCGTTATACTCAAGCACTTGAGTCAGGTCAGTTTATGCCTGATGAAGCTCAGGCTCAGGCAGTGCAAGAGTTGGATCGAGTATGGAAAGAATTACTCACGCGTTATAAAGCATCCAAGAAAGCGTTTCGACGTTTCCGTCGCCAAACCTATCCGAGAGGGGTTTATATGTGGGGCGGCGTAGGACGTGGCAAGACATGGTTAATGGACCAGTTCTATGATGCTGTTCCATTCCGTCGCAAAACCCGTATGCATTTTCATCACTTTATGCAACACGTTCATAAAGAATTAAACAAGCTGTCAGGCCAGCGTAATCCGTTGGATTTGGTCGCTGATCAAATTTATAAAGATGCAGTTGTGATTTGTTTTGATGAATTCTTTGTATCGAACGTGACAGATGCAATGATTCTCAGTGATTTATTCCAGAAACTATTTGAGCGCGGCATTACCTTGGTTGCAACCTCTAATATTGCACCAGACGGTTTATACAAAAATGGGATTCACCGTGACCGTTTTATGCCAACCATTGAACTGGTACAAAAAAACTGTGTGGTTTTTAACGTTGATGCAGGTGTGGATTATCGCTTACGTGTATTGAAACAGGCACAATTGTTTAAACATCCATTAAGCAATGATACACAATCATGGATGTTTGAACGTTTTCAATCGCTTACACATACTCAAACGTTGTCTAATACACCCATCATGATTAATAATCGTGTGGTTGAGACTCTAGGGCATACAGAAGATGTATTGTGGTGTGAGTTCTCTGAATTATGCTTTAAGCCACGTAGTCCAGCAGACTTTATTGAAATTGCCAATATTTACAATACTGTATTGGTCAGCAATATTCCGCATTTGACCGATTTCCTGTCAGAAGGAACACGACGCTTTATTTATCTGGTCGATGAGTTCTATGACCGTGGCGTGAAGCTGTTGCTGACTTCTGAAGACTCGATTATTGAACTGTATGAAGGCCAGAAACTGGCATTTGAAATTGAACGGACACGTTCACGCTTGCTGGAAATGCAGTCGGATGACTACCTACATTCTGAACATCGACAGATACAGGTTGCAAAAACCTCATAAAATTAAAAAGACATTCTTCGGAATGTCTTTTTTTATAAATTTAGAGGGAGAAAGCTTTATTCTTGTTTGAATTTTGCTATAAATAAAGTCGTTTAAAAATGTGAGGACATTGCAGGCCTAAACTGTAAGTACCCAAGAATTTGATTTTTTGATAAAGAGATAAAGTTGCGCTTGTCAATACGTCTTATAGAGAAAATGCTTACTATTTAGGAATGTGATATTACTATTCAGGCTAGTATAAATCGGTATACTAGGAATCTTGTTATAAAAAGTTAGCACCATCAGGAAAGACAATGACTGTACGTATTCAACAAGGCAAGCTAGCGATTGCTAAAGAACTTTACGATTTCATCGAAAATGAAGCTTTACCAGGATCTGGTTTAGATAGTGAAACTTACTGGAAAAACTTCGAGCAAGTCGTTGTCGATCTTAGCCCAAAAAACAAGGCATTATTGGCTAAGCGTGATGAATTACAAGCCAAGATTGATGAATGGCACCGCAATAATAAATTTGAACTGAATGCCTATAAAGCATTCTTGACTGAAATTGGTTATCTGGAACCAGAAGTTGCGGATTTCCAGGTGACGACTGAAAATGTAGATGAAGAAATCGCATTGTTGGCTGGTCCACAGCTAGTTGTACCCGTGCGTAATGCGCGTTATTGCTTAAATGCAGCCAATGCACGTTGGGGCTCTTTATACGATGCGCTTTATGGTACAGATGTAATTTCTGAAGAAAATGGTGCGGAAAAAGGTAAAGGCTATAACCCAGTTCGTGGTGACAAGGTTATTGCATTTGCTAAAGATTTCTTAAACCAAACTTTCCCGTTGGCACAAGGTTCACATGCTGATGCAACTCAATATGCGGTTGATCACAATCGTCTGGTTGTGACTTTAAAAGATGGTTCGACCACTTCTTTGGCGCATGAAGCTCAATTTGTTGGTTTCAATGGCGAAGCTGCAAACCCAACTGAAATCGTTTTATTAAATAACGGCCTGCACGTTATCATTGATATTGATGCAAACAGCCCAGTGGGTAAAACTGATGCTGCTGGTGTAAAAGATTTAACCCTTGAAGCGGCAATCACAACCATTCAGGATTTGGAAGATTCTGTTGCGGCTGTTGACGCAGAAGAGAAAGTTGAAGGCTACCGTAACTGGTTGGGCTTGATGAAAGGTGACTTACAAGAGTCTATCGAGAAAAATGGTAAAACCATTACGCGTGCCTTGAACAAAGACCGTACTGTTCAAAACTTGATTGGTGGCACTACAACTTTACATGGTCGTTCATTGATGCTTCTTCGTAACGTTGGTCATTTAATGACTAACCCAGCGATCCTTGTAGAAGGTGAGGAAGTATTCGAGGGGATCATGGATGCGTTGGTAACGCCGTTACTGACAATTGCTGATATCCGTGGTCAAAACGAGAACCACAACTCTCGTAAAGGTTCTATGTATATTGTTAAGCCAAAAATGCACGGCCCAGAAGAAGTTGCATTTGCAGTTGAATTGTTTGAGCGTGCAGAACAGGCACTTGGCTTGTCAGCGAAGACGCTTAAAATCGGGATTATGGACGAAGAACGTCGTACCTCTGTCAACTTGAAAAACTGTATCGCTGCTGCAAAAGATCGTACGATTTTCATTAACACAGGCTTCATGGACCGTACAGGTGATGAAATCCATACTTCTATGGAAGCTGCCCCAGTGGTTCGTAAAGAAGCAGTTAAGACCCAAAAATGGATTGCATCTTACGAAAACCGTAACGTTGCGATTGGTTTGGCATGCGGCCTACAAGGTAAGGCGCAAATTGGTAAAGGCATGTGGCCAAAACCAGACAGCATGAAAGATATGTTGGCGACCAAAACTGCACATCCAAATGCGGGTGCTTCTTGTGCATGGGTTCCATCTCCAACAGGTGCGGTACTTCATGCATTGCATTACCATCAAATCAACGTGAAAGCACGTCAGGATGAGTTGGCAAATGAAAACATGTTGTCTCTGGATGATTTGTTAACACCACCATTTGCTCCAGAAACTAACTGGACTGCTGAAGAGTTGAATAATGAACTTGAAAATAACTGTCAAGGTATCTTGGGTTATGTCGTTCGTTGGGTTGACTTGGGCGTAGGTTGTTCTAAGGTTCCAGACATCAACAACGTTGGTTTGATGGAAGACCGTGCAACATTGCGTATTTCCTCTCAACACGTTGCGAACTGGTTGCGTCACGGGATTGTAACGCGTGAACAGGTTGAAGAAGTGTTGAAGCGCATGGCAGTGATTGTCGATCAGCAAAATGCCAATGATCCACTTTATACACCAATGGCACCAAATTTTGATGGTATCGCGTTCCAAGCAGCTTCTGACTTGATTTTCAAAGGTGCAGAGCAACCATCTGGTTATACAGAGCCATTGTTACACGCTGCACGTTTAAAATTAAAAAATTATACAGGTGATTAATTTCAATTAGTCATTTGAATCTAACAAAGACCTTTCAATTTGAAAGGTTTTTGTTTTTCGTGATCACGAAAAAATTATGTTATGCTCAATGAAAGTATTTGATCTCTTTAGGGAGAATATTTGATGCATGCAATTGAGTTACCTGTAGAAATTGATTCTAATCATCAAATACATGTACAACTGCCTGAAAATATTAAAGCAAAAAAAGCACGTATTATTGTCATGTATGAAACAGAAAAAGTAGAAACCCGTCCTGTCTATGGTTCGGGTAAAGGGCTAATGCGTATTGCAGATGATTTTGATGAACCGCTTGATGAATTAAAGGATTATATGGAATGAAGCAATTGCTTGATACTCATATTGTACTTTGGTTTCTGAATGGCGAAAAATTATCCCCTAATTTACGTGACAGAATTATTTTTGGACAAAACTTAGTCAGTATTGCTTCTTTGTGGGAAGTTGCAATTAAAATGAATATTGGTAAATATGAATTTGTTGGTGGCTTTTCTGCTTTTTGCCAACTTGTACGACAAAATGGTTTTGAAATATTGCCAATTAAAGATGAATATATGTTAGGTGTGTTTGATTTACCATTTATTCATCGAGACCCTTTTGATCGACTGATTATTGCAACAGCAAAATATGAGAACATACCATTAATTACAGCAGATGAAAGTATCCATCAATATGATATAGAATGGATTTGGTAATTTATGTGTGCCAACTTTAAACCTCTAACTCGTCCACAAGCGCAACAATTAGGTTTACCACAAATTCCGTTTGAATATCTGGATGAAGTTTATCCAGGTTATAAAGCTCCTTTATTGTTTAAATCTGAGCATGGACTGGAGTGGCGAGAAGTTTTATTTGGTTTAGTACCAAAGTGGGCAGAAGATATCAATATCTCAAAACATACTTATAATGCCCGACACGAAACCATTTTTCAGAAGCCCAGCTTTCAGGAAGCCGCCTATAAATGTAAGTTTGGCGTAATTCCTGTTACTGAGTTTTATGAAAGTAAATATATTGAGAATAAACCCCAACGATGGGGAGTGCGCCGTAGAGATGGCAAGGTTTTCTTTATCGCTGCACTTTATGAAATCTGCAAAATAAATAGTGAAGTGATTCGTTCAGCAACAATGCTGACAATGGATGCAATAGATCATCCCATGATGAAAGAATTTCATGAACCAGGTGATGTAAAAAGGTCAGTTGTGGTGATTCCACATGAGGGTCTGGATGATTGGCTAAGCTTGAAGCAGCCGAATCAAATGTTCCAGTTTATGCAGCGATTTCCAGTGGAAGAGTTTGAATGCTCCCATGTACCTAAAGCCAAGATAGAAAAAATTACATCCCAACTGAATATGTTTGATTAATATAAATTTTCTATCTTGAATCGAACAAAGGCTTCATTATAGAAGCCTTTTTTATAGGAAATTAGCGCGCCAAGTTCTTAAACATATGTTTGAGAATTTCCATGGTTTTCTCAATCTGTAATGGTGTTAAGCCATCAAAGGACTGCTCTAAAATAACAGAAGTGAGGTCATTGATCTTGGTGATCATTTCCTGACCTTTTTCGGTTAAATAAACGCGGGTAATTCGACCATCTTCTTTACAGGAATAAGTCTCAATAAATCCCTCATCCTTTAAGCGGTAGACAATCTTTGTTGTCGTCGACATTTTAGAAATGACCATGTCTGAAAGCTCAGACACACTGGCATGAGGTTTTACATGTAATGCAATGAGAATGCGGCGGCGAGAATTATCTAAACCATACTTTTTAAGTACATTGTCAATGTTTTGGACATATTGGGCATTTACTTGAGAAATCCAGTAAAAAGGGAAGTCTTCCAAGTTAAATGAGTCGGCTGTAGGTAAAAAACGCGCATATTTTTTAGGCATTACTTATTTCCTATGCTTGTTGCATTGAGTTATATTGAATAACTCCAAGATTCCATGAAATGTCTACAATTTACCTGTTAGAAAAACCATGAAATCTGATCTTTCTATCATTCCATTTATAACAAATCTTCCTAAAGAAAGTTTTGAGCTCTCTTTATCATGAATAAGTAAAACATCATATAAATCGTATTAAACTGTTATGAATGATGACCTTAGTTACTCATTAGCTCCAATTGTGTTTTACAACTTTGCTATTTAGCTGATTTGTAGAACAGTTGTATTGTAGAAAATAAATACAAATTATAACGTGACTTTTTTGCAAAAATTTCTGTCTAAAATGTCATAAATATACGAAATCAATATATTTATAAAATAAATAATAATTGGAAAATGTGTTTATTCAATCATTTGAATTGAACATTTGGTTAAAATATAGCATTTAAAAGACTCTATGAAAGTTGAATAAATACATTCTTTATCACATTCTTCGGGTAATTTTTAAGCTTTCATTTTTGAGAAAATAATAAAACTGTAGTTAAATTAAAATATTAAATGTAATTTTTAATAAAACTAATAAATAGTTTTGAAATTGGTTTATGAATGTGCAAGAAATTTTATGTGAAAGAGAAAAAGACGCATCTAAACAGGATTACAGGTTTAGATGCGTAAAAGCGTATATATTGCTTAGATAAAGAGTGTTGTTAATTCAAGTTTTTTAACTCATTTGCCAAAACTGGCCATAGTTTCTGATGGGATTTTTTAAACATCAGCATATGCCCAATCTGTTTATAGCCATGTTGTTGAGGGTCAAGTTCGATGAGCCTAGTTTTTGCGTTGGGGTAAAGACGCAGTAAATCCTCAACATTTGCCTGTGTCGCAATTTCATCATCTGAGGCCCAAAAAGAAGTAATAGGGCATTGAATTTCCTGATGATAGTCATCAAAAATGCTTTTCCCAATCGCATTCATCACATAGCCAGGTTTGCTACAGAATTCTGCCCATTGCCTTGCCACATTTTTTGGCAAGTTTTCTCCCATACCGATAAACTGGGTTGCACCATAGCCTTTGAAAAAGCTGGAAATAGGAAAAATAACATTAAACATGACAGGGGCGAGCAGCTTGGTTTTGCCTTTTAAGCCTTTTACATGGCCTGTTGAGCCAGCAATTGCCAGAACCTTGGCAACTTTACTATAGTTGGGATTAATGCCAAGAAGCTGACCACCAGCACTATGCCCAATAATAATGACTTTTTCTGCCTGGGTTCGGTTCAGCAAAGCATCAATTGCTGCTGGAATATCAAGTAGTCCCCAATCATTGATACTGGCTGTCGAATCTTTAAGCGGCCCATGCAGGGATTGACCAATACCGCGAAAGTCAAAACTTAGAACATCATAGCCTTGCTGGCTCAACCACTCTGCAAAAGCGTGGTAAAAGGTTTTGGTAATACCTGTCGCAGGACAAATGAGAATAGGGTATTGTTGTTTATTATTGTTTGCAGGATAAAATTGAGCTGCAAGTTGATAACCATCTTTACAACTGATCCAAAATGATTCAGGGCTATTCATGAGCGGAATACTCTTTTATTGGTACATTTCTACTTTACACAAGTTCCAAAAAGAAACTCGTGTAAAAAATGACTTAAAAGTCAATTATTATGTAATATAGAAGCCTAATAGGAAGCTAGTTTGCAGGATAACGGATGTTTGCTTTAACTCAAGCGACTGAATTGTCGATTATATTTAGTGGAATTTTTCTTTGGGTCGGAATGCTGACAGGGGTATGGAAATATTACCAAATTAGAAAAACGGAACTTGCACGGGCACATTACTATGTAGATATTGCTCATCGAAGCAGCCTGCTTTATGCCGCAGCCAGTTTAATCTTGGCTGCATTGAGCTATTTTACAGTTTTGTCTGATATGTGGACTTTAGCTTGTGTGATTGCAAACCTGTTCTTTTTTGCGATGTCCATCTTGACCTATATCATTCATGGATTGTTAAAAGACACCACCAATCAGTTTAAACAGCCTCATCGATTAGGGCAGTGGGCTATTCCAGCCTGGTGCATGACGTTAATGATGATAAGTTTAATTATTGTTGAACTGGGTGCTACTGCGATTTTATTATTTGGAACAATTGCAAAATTTTTAAACTGATATAAAAAATGGATGATTACTCATCCATTTTCTCTAAAGAATTCTTTTGATGATTAGTGCTTAATCGACACTTGTGATCAATAATTCCCCACATGCAGAAAGCCATAGAGACGACCATTGCATAGGCAAAATATTCAGGTTTTAAATTACCCATAATTGTGCCTTGAAACAACAACGTCACCATAAGGGCGAGTGTTGTAATTGCATAGATACTCGAATCTCTGGTCTTCAGAGTGTTAATGAAGACTTGCTTGTTGAAATGTAATGATAACATCTCCATCCCTCCTTGTGGTGATGACAAAACTTAAGTGTTTTAGTCAGAATTATTCTTTAAGTTGTACTGCGATTTTTTTAGTATTTCAATAGCTAAACTTACTATTTTTAAATAAATTTATTAAATGCATTGATTTTTATAACTTTTAAGTATTTTAAATGTGAATTTGCAGTATTTTTTGGTGAAATGATGAGGTGTTTTTTTACATTTTGAAAGATTTAGAATTTTAACATGATGAATAATATTGCTATTTTACTTTTTTACAGACTTAACATATCTTAAAAAATAAAGATTTGTCGTAAACAGAAAATGCACATTGGATAAAGGAACATTCTTTGTATAGCTAAAATGATGTTTGGATAAAACATTGTTTTAACGACAAATCTTTTTAATTCTTGCTACCTGATAATAGGTCAATTGCAATTGCAACCATAAGAACGGCACATGATGGAAGTAACCAGGCAAGGTTTTGTTCACTTAATGGTAAGTGATCAATAAATTGTGGTAACTTTTTTGTAAAACCAGCCGCTTTAATTGCCTCTACAATGCCGAAAAGGAAAGCGATGGCGGTCACTGAACCTACAACTAGCGATGGCTTGTTCCAGTGTTTCCAGAAAAAGCTAAGCATAATCACCACGATTGCTGGCGGATAAATTGCACTTAATACAGGAACAGAGAACGCAATCAGTTTGGTTAAACCCAGATTGGAAATTAACAGTGAAAATCCGATCAGGATAAAAACCAGTAACTTATAGGGTAAACTAGTTAATTCATTAAAATACTCTGCACATGCGCAGGTTAAGCCAATCGCAGTAACCATACATGCCAGAAAAATTAATCCAGTCAGGAACAATGAACCCAGATCACCAAAGGCATGCTGTACATACGCATGTAGGATGACTGCGCCATTATCCGCATTTGCCGCGACTTCATGGCTACCTAAACCGAGTTTAAACAGACTGATATAAACAAGGGTTAAACCTACACCTGCAATCAAGCTGGCGATAATTGCATATTTGGTTATCAACTTGGAATCAGTTACTCCACGGGACTGAATGGCCTGAATAATCACAATACCAAATACCAGCGCTCCTAAGGTGTCCATGGTCAAATAACCGCTGACAAAGCCCTCGGAAACTGGACTGTTGACATAATGGTTAATCGGTGGAGAGATATAACCTGTCGGAATGGCAAAGGCTGCGATGCCCAGTACTGCAAGTGCAACAATTTTTAATGGTGCCAGTACGTGTCCGACGGTATCAAGCAGTTTATTGGGATAAAGAGAAACTGCGGCGACAAAGGCAAAATAAATCACACTGTAGATCAGGAGGCTACTGCTGGATGTACCAAAATATGGCGCGAAACCAATTTCATAAGAAACGGTGGCAGTACGTGGCGTCGCAAATAATGGACCTACGGATAGGTAACAGACTATGGTCAATAATAAGCTGGCAAAACGACCTAGAGGGGAACTGATGACCTCAATTGAGCCCTGCATACGTGACAAGGCCATGATGGTCATTACAGGTAGACCAACTGCGGTGATTAAGAAACCAAATGCAGCGAGCCATACGTGTTCACCAGCCTGCTGGGCAACAATAGGGGGGAAAATAATATTGCCTGCACCAATAAACAGTGCAAAGGTCATAAACCCTAAGGCGATAATATCTCCTGTACGAAGTTGGTTCATAAAGGGGAGGTACAAAATAAAAGTGCGGATTTTAGAATAAAAATGCTGTCATTTGAAACCAATTTTATGTGAAAAACAGTTTATTTTTGTCTAAAAAGAAATGATTAAAATCATGGGATTAGCTTTGGTAAACTTAATTATTTGAAAAGGTTTTTAAAAGTAAAGAATATTGCTTCTTATACCTTTTTCCTATGATGCTGGTCGAAATTAAATGTAAAATAAAAAGTGTCTTTCAGTCGTAAAAAGATTGAAGATTTGAGGGCTGAGGCGTAAAACTATTGAAATATTGAATGCAGCATAAAAAACGGCTCTGCATTGCGAAATTAATTTGATTTTTACATAAGGAATATCTCGAATGAGAGCTTCTACTGTGACCATTAAAACGGAACAAGATATTGAAAAATTGCGTATCTCGGGTCGTTTGGCGGCACAAGTTCTGGAAATGATTGGTCCTTATATAAAGGCTGGTGTTTCAACTGAATATTTAGATGATATATGTAATGATTATATCATCAATACTTTACAGGTTATTCCTGCCAATGTGGGTTATCACGGTTTTACCAAAACAACCTGTATTTCTGTCAATGAAGAAGTATGCCATGCCATTCCTTCTCCCAAAAAGATTTTGCGGGAGGGCGACATTCTAAACATTGATGTGGCAGTGATTAAAGATGGTTATTTTGGCGATACCAGTCGGATGTACTTTGTGGGTGAACCAAGCCCTGAAGCCAAAAAATTAGTTGAAACGACTTATGATGCAATGCTGGCAGGTATTCTTACGGTTAAGCCTGGAGCAACATTAGGCGATATTGGCTATGCGATTCAATCTGTTGCCCAAGCTCAGGGGTATAGTATTGTCCGTGAATATTGTGGGCATGGCATTGGACGTGTTTACCACGAACAACCGAATATCCTGCATTATGGCCAGAAAGGCCAGGGCATGGTATTGAGAAAAGGCATGGTCTTTACCATTGAACCGATGGTGAATGCAGGTAGGGCACAGGTGAAAGAGTTAAGTGATGGTTGGACGGTGGTTACACAGGATAAATCTCTTTCTGCCCAATGGGAACATATGGTTGCTGTGACAGAGGATGGTTTTGAATTACTTACCCCTTGGCCAGAGGGAACTGGGCATTATCCTGCTATTTCATAAATACAGCAAAGGCCCGATATTAATCGGGTCTTTTTATCGTAGAACATAAGGTAAGTTGTTCAACCAGATAGTCAATAAATACACGAACCGCTGGCAGTAAACCGCGACGTGATGGATAAACTGCATGGAAAATTCCATGTGGAGCAGTCCATTCAGGTAAGACTTTTACTAATTGCCCCGTTTTAATAAAACCCTGAGCAATGCTGTCGGGCAATAAAGCAATCCCACAATTCTGACTGGCTAATTCTGCCAACATCAACAAATTCGAACCCATAATCACAGGGTTGACCTTGATTTTTTTTTGCTGATGATCTGGGCCTGACAGTAAAAAATGCTGGTCAAGATGCTCTTCAGCCATGCTGATAATACGATGTTCAGTGAGTTGTTCAGGTGTAGTTAAATGACCAAACTCATTTAAATAGGCCTGACTGGCAAAAAGTCGTTGTTCAATGGCTTCAAATTGTCTTAAGACCAGATTCGGGTCATCGTCCAGTTTGGAACGCACACGTAACGCCAAATCAATGCCCTCATTAATGACATCCACACGGCGGTTACTCACCATCATCTGCACACGGACTTCTGGATATTTTTTTAGGAAAGCGGGCAATATTTTTGCCATTTGATTCTGCGCAATATCCACAGGAACACTGACCTTGATGACACCACGTGGCTGGCTGCTTAAATGGTTCACCACATCATGGGCGGCTTGTGCTGCATTCATCATCACCTGTGCATGACGATAGACATCCATGCCAATGTCTGTCACAGCAAAATGGCGTGAACTACGTTGAATGAGACGGACACCCAATTGTTCTTCAAGGTTGTAGACCCGACGGCTGAGTTTTGATTTAGGAATGTCTGTTGCACGTTCAGCAGCACTAAAGCCGCCATGCTCAACCACAAGCGCAAAGCAATAAAAATCATCTAAATCAGTCAGCATTACGCTATGAACTCCAGCTTCTTGTCATTAAGTTTGGTAGAAAAGTGATTATTAAACATTTTGGCCTAATAAAATATCCCGAACCTGTTTATACTCATTTAGTCGCTCAAAGTCTTTGCTTGTTGGCGATGAAATCCGAGACAAGTCCATATTGTCATTGATATCTGCCAATTTCACAACACGTGCTAAAGGGTTTTGTACAGTTCGTTGCGCGGCTTGTATCCGTGACTCACCTTTTTGTTTGGTCAGTGCAACGATTGCTTCGATAATGTGTGGTTGGAATCCCAGCGCTTGTAAATCTTCGATGCTTGTCTCAGTATCTTCTAAGACATCATGTAGAACAGCAATAATCTTATGTTCAATGCTAGGTACATTTAGCATGACTCTCAATGGATGTAAAATATAGGGTACATTGGCTTTATCAACTTGGCCTGTGTGTTGTTTTGCTGCAAATGCAATGGCTTGTTCAAGGGTTGCCATCAGCTAAATCCTCCTATTCAAGATAGATTAGCGTGTCATATTCTTTTAAACTGATTGAAATCCTTTATGCTTTATTATTATGTCATATCAACTCATCAATATTGTCGATGCTACCCAGAATATTTTATGTCCATATTGCCAGCATGCTGTTTTGGACTGGGAGCAGGAACAATATATTCAGCCTTGTGAACATACTTTATTTATGGCAATGGATTTGGGTTTTGAATTTATTGCAGACCGTTTTGAGGATGTTTTAACACAGTCCGTTGATGAAATTCATGAAGATCCAAACATGAATGTTTTTATGACTGTGACGCAGGCAAACTATCCTGAAATGAAAATCTACAAGGCAGATTTGGGCGTGGAGGGAATGTTCCGCTATGTTGGTTTTAGTAAACAGTAAGTTTAAGCAATTAAAAAAGCCAATCATTTGATTGGCTTTCTGCTTTTACAGCTTAGGCTTCAGGCGCTGGACTGTACTGCTCAACCAATGGCTTTAACTCACCATTCTGGAACATTTCAAGCATGATGTCGCTACCGCCAATGAGCTCGCCATTGATCCATAACTGTGGGAAGGTAGGCCAGTTGGCAATTTGAGGTAAAGTTGCACGAATATCTTGATTTTCCAAGATATTTACATAGGCAAATGGACGACCAATTTGGCTAAGTGCTTCTACTGCACGCGCAGAAAAACCACATTGCGGGAATTGGGGAGTGCCTTTCATGTAAAGTAAAACAGGGTGTTTCGCAATTTGATCACGAATTAAAGCTACTGTATCACGCGCTTGTTCCGTCATAGATAGATCCTCAACTAATCTTGCCAAATTATATACTGAAAAACAGTTTACGAGCTATTGTTAAAGATTTTTCTTATATAAATGTGAGTTTATGCTTTCAATCTACGCAAGTTTTTGCTTATATAACTTTTTTCCACTACAACTAATGATAGATTGAGTTTGTTATGACTAATATCACTCTTGCTCCTGTACAACCTGATCAACCAACACACCTTATGGCAACTTATGGCCGCCAGGCGATCAGCTTTGTACGAGGACGAGGGGCGTATCTATATACGGCGGATGGGACAGAATATTTAGATGCCTTGACGGGGATTGCTGTATGTGGATTGGGTCATGCTCATCCTGTGATAGCGGAGGCGATTGCTGAACAAGCCGCAACCTTGATTCATACCAGTAACTTATTTGAAATTCCTTGGCAAACCGCCGCTGCACAGAAATTGGCTGAAGTTTCTGGGATGGAAGAGATTTTTTTCTCCAATAGCGGTGCCGAGTCAAATGAAGGTGCAATTAAAATTGCCCGTAAGTTTGGTGCACAACAAGGGATTGTCAATCCAAAGATTTTGGTTGCTGAACAGTCTTTTCATGGTCGTACCTTGGCAACCTTGTCTGCGACAGGCAATAAAAAGGTTCAGGAGGGTTTTGCGCCGTTAGTTCAGGGTTTTATCCGTGTACCATTTGGTGATGTTGAAGCGATTCAGGAAGCGGCAATCCATCATCCTGATATTGTTGCAATCCTGATTGAACCGATTCAGGGTGAAGGTGGCGTTAACACTGCGCCACAAGGCTTTAGCTATCTGGAAGAAGTCCGTGCTTTATGTAACCAGCATAACTGGTTGATGATGCTGGATGAAATCCAGACTGGAAATGGGCGTACAGGTAAATATTTTGCCTATCAACACACCAATATTGTTCCTGATGTAATGACCACAGCCAAAGGTTTAGGCAATGGTTTCCCAATTGGGGCAGTGATGACTCAGGGTAAAGCGGTAGGTTTACTGGGTGCAGGCAGTCACGGTTCAACCTATGGTGGCACAGTGTTGGGGTCGCGTGTGGTATATACAGTACTGGATACACTTGAAAAAGAAAATGCGGTTGCAAATGCTGCCACTGTCGGTGCCTATATCGTGGATCAACTCAGAGAGCAATTGGCTGGCTGCAATGTACAGGTGCGTGGTTTTGGTATGATGATTGGTATTCAACTACCAAAAGACTGTGCTGAAGTGGTTGCGATTGCCCGTGATCAATATAAATTGATTATCAATGTCACGGCTGGTTCCGTGGTTCGTTTGTTACCGCCACTCAACATGACTCAAGCTCAGGCAGATGAGTTGTTGCAACGTCTTGTTCCTGCAATCCAGAACTTTCTAACAGCATAGTTCTGGGTTGTTAAGAATAAAAAAACAGGACAGTGAATTGCCCTGTTTTTTTATGGTTAAACAATTAACCAGAGATATATTGTTGAAGTTGTTCAATCAGGATACGTTGATCTTCCATTGCCGCTTTAACCAAGTCACCAATTGAGATAAAACCCACCAGCTTTTCTTGATCCAGCACAGGTAAATGACGTAAGTGGCGATCAGTCATGAGCTGTAGACATTCCTCTACCGTATGGTTGAGGCCTACTGAAATGACCTTGGATGTCATAATGTCCGAGACAAGGGTGCTTTCCGATGTACGTTCCATCAAGGCGATCTTACGGGTATAGTCACGTTCAGAGAAAATTCCAACCACTTTTTCATCTTCTGCAACCACCAGTGCACCCACACCTTTGTCCGCCATAATTTTAATTGCTTCAAGTACAGTCGCATTTGGTGAGATTGTAAAAATTGATTGTACTGCTTTATTCTTGATGACTTGAGCAACGATTGTCATTGTTTATCCACCTGTGTTGTATTGTCATTTTCATTTAACTTAACGGTATTTGTTTTAATTGCAAAGTCCTAATTGAGCCACAATGATAACTTTTTCTCATGAATGTTTAAAAAGTCATCACTGTAACAATGGAAACTTTAGGCAGTCGCTACAGGTTGATGCTGCATAAAAAAGAAATGCTGCATTTGCTGTGTTGAAAGCTTGAATTTGCGATGTGACGAGTTAAATAAAGCAGGCTCAACTTGTAGGCGGGTTAGGGTTGGCAATAAAGATTCATGAAAATCTTTTGGTGTGATTTTTCGTGGTGTGTAATTTTTCCAATGCGCCTTGGCATAACGATGCGCTTGAACACCATTCAGCCAGAAAGGAAAGACATGACCGTCCTGATCAGATTTGATTGCCCAGCCTTGATGATATAAACCCCAAAGAACACCGCAATACATCATTGTTTTTAGAATTGAAATCTTAATCATCAACTCACGTGATACTGGTTGAAAGTGGTTAAACCGATACATATTATTAAACTGATCTTATTTAAACTTATGTTTTATTATAAGAAATTTAGATGTCATTTATGTTTAAACAATTCATCTAAATCGTAAGCAAATATTGTATGTATTAAGAAAATGCAAAATAAGCAAGATAAAGTGATTGATACTTTGATGCGATTAACACTTTGAAGTGTGTAAGATAAATGGAATGTGGAGTGGCGAACGATGACATAGGATAAAAAGATAGGAACGGATTTTGCGCAGGCATTAAAAAACGCCACCTAAGTGACGTTTCTTTATGCTTGTAGGGTTGCCATCTTCTGCCAATACTGTGCTTTCAGGGAATCACGTTCGACTCGGAAGCCTTGATAATACAACTCTGCCAAAAATAATGCCGCTTTGCCGTGACCTGCTTTCGCTACTTCTTCAAGCTCTTTCACTGCATCCTGAAAGTTTTTTTGTGATTGAATTGTATTTACCGCATTGGCATATACATGCTCTAGTTCATGGTGTGTAAAATGTTGAATCATATAATAACTCCTTATTTTAATTATGATTACCGCAAATTCTATTCAAAGAAACTCTACTTTGAATTTAAGCTACTTTAACTTTGAATTGTTAAAGTATTATGACAAAATTGATTGAATTGTCAAATATATTGCGTGTCATTTCGTAAATAAAAGCTTACACGATTAAACATTTGTCGCAAATAATTTTAAGTAAAATCAAAGTCAGAATAAGAGAAAAGGAGAACAATATGTCAAATGTAATTGATGGTGTAAGTATTGATGTGCCACCATTAGAGAGCCAGATTATCACTTTGGCTCATCATCACCGTAAATTACTGGATGAAGCCATTTTCCATCAGGAAATTCATCTCGGTGATTATTGTCTGGCTCAGCGCAAGCGTGTATATGATTTTGCCAGCCATTTAAGTCCTGAACAAAAGGACCGCTTTTACAAGATTTATGATGGCGAGCTAAGAAATATTGCCGATGATGATGAATTGCACCCAGCCGATGCAGAGAGCGGTGTAGGGATATTTGCAATTTTTATTACCTTAGTGATCATTGCTTTTATTCTATATTTCGCTTTTGTCCGTACCTTGGTTAATTATTGATAAAGTTTCTGGACGTTCAATAAGTTGTTTCATTGTGACTTATTGAACGTTAGGCTTGTCCTTAATGAACCAGACACATACACTACTTCATAGCTTTGAGGTAAGTTATGTTGTCTTTATTTTCTAAACATCAGGTTTTAAAGTCTCGGTTTGGGACAAAAGTCGATCAATTTTGTAATATTCTGGTCGCGATAATAATTTTTTCAATTTTTATCGTTGCCTATAATGCCTTGCAACGCCCTGTCAATACAATGCAATATCAACAGGTTATTCAGTTTTCACAACAAGCCAGCCATCCCAGAACACAGCACATGGCGATAGTTATTTTAAGACATTCCAGTATTCGTCGCGTAGACTACCTAAAGCTTTTGAATGCCTATCAATTTGAATCAAACCGTATTAAACAATATCCAGCAATGAAACAAGAGGATGAGTAAGTTTTAATCGACTCATTTTTATTTATAAATGAATGATTTGGCCCAGTCGGGAAAAAGAAAACAATTTGTGCTAGACTGTCAATCTTTTTAAAAAGCTGCTTTATTCTCAAGGAATCGACATGCAACAGCAATCGAATATGCAAAATAAATTCTTGATAGATGCTGACATCGGTGATGATGATGTCACATTGCCGAGTTTACCTGCTGTCGATGTTCCCATTATTGAGCCAGTTGTAAAAACCACAGTTGAAACACCTGCACCTACTCCTGTAGAACAACCATCAATATCAGTCGTTGAGGAAGATGACACAAAATCCACGGGTTTCTTTGGCCGCATGAAAGATGGTCTGACCAAAACCCGTCGTAGCTTTACCGATGGTATGGTCAATATTCTGATCGGCGGTAAAGAAATTGATGATGAACTGCTGGAAGAGGTCGAAGAGCAGTTACTGGTTGCAGACATTGGTGTAGATGCGACCAAAACCATTATCGCCAATTTGACGGAAAGAACTGCACGTGGAGACCTGATTTATTCACATGCTCTGTATAAAGCTCTACAGGAAGAACTGGTTGCCTTACTTGCGCCGCGTGTAAAGCCCCTACATATTGACCCGAATAAATCGCCTTATGTGATTTTGATGGTCGGTGTCAACGGTGTGGGTAAAACCACGACCATTGGTAAGCTTGCCAAGCGTTTACAGGGTGAGGGCAAGAAAGTCATGCTTGCTGCGGGCGATACGTTCCGTGCAGCAGCGACTGAGCAATTACAGATATGGGGTGAGCGTAATGACATTCCTGTAGTGGCTCAAGGACATGGTGCGGACAGTGCTTCAGTAATTTTTGATGCATTTGAAAGTGCGCGTGCCAAAGGCATTGATGTACTGATTGCCGATACTGCAGGGCGTTTACAAAATAAGGCCAACCTAATGGAAGAGCTGAAAAAAGTTAAACGTGTTATGCAGAAGATTGACGCAACTGCACCACATGAGATCATGCTGATTGTAGATGCGGGTACAGGTCAAAATGCCATTAATCAGGTTCAACTCTTTGATGAAGCAGTGGGTTTAACTGGTATTACCATTACCAAGCTGGATGGTACAGCCAAAGGTGGTGTGTTATTCAATATCGCAAGCCGTACTCATGTGCCAATTCGTTATATTGGTGTGGGCGAGAAGATTGATGACTTACGTCCTTTCTCCGCTAAATCTTTCGTTGCTGCGTTGTTTGAGACGGATAAGTAATTAAATTGTGTTAAAAAAGACTCCATGAAAATTGATCTGACCCCAATAAGTTGGACAGTTTGATTAAGTGGTTTCTAAGGACTGAGTTCTGTACTGTACAGGACTCAGTCCTTTTAGTTTCACCTTGATTCGATCATGGTTGTAATAGTGGATGTATTTTTTCACGACTTGTTCCAGTTCATCAATGGATTTAAATTCTTCTCCATAAAAACACTCTGATTTCAGTATTCCAAAGAAGCTTTCCATAGAGGCATTATCTAAACAATTTCCTTTACGTGACATACTTTGTGTTAAGCCATTCTGTTTCAATTGTTGTTGATAATAATGCATTTGGTATTGCCATCCCTGATCTGAATGGATCATCGGTTTGTCATCAGGTTTTAGTTTATCTATAGCCTTCTTGAGCATATCTTTCACCAATCCAAATACTGGTCTGCGTTGAATGTGAAAGGCTATGATTTCGCCATTAAATAAATCCATGACTGGTGATGGATAAAGCTTCTCACCTCGAACATTGAACTCAGTCACATCAGTTACCCATTTCTGGTTGGGCTGTTCTGCCTTAAATTGACGTTGTAATACATTGTCTGCAATCTTGCCCACTTGTCCTTTGTAAGGGCGATATTTCGTGGCTCTGACACGTGATTTAAGTTGCATAGACTGCATCAGCCGTTGAACACACTTATGGTTGATCACCAAACCTAAATTCCTCAAGGCAAGGGTAATCCTACGATAACCATATCTTCCTTTATGCTGATGATAGATTACCCTGATTTTCTTTTTCAAATCATAATCTTGATCTTCATGTTTATATATTTGCACATGGTAATAGTAAGTACTGCGTGACATCTTGGCTGCATGTAATAAATGCTTTAATGAGTAGGTCTGCCTTAATCCTGATATAAGTCTTGCAAGCGCTGCTGTTCGGCAGCTTCTTTTGCTTCCTGTTCCAGCCTTAAGGCTTTCAGCTTTTTTAAAAAGGCATTCTCTGCACGTAAATATGCTAATTCTTCCAGTAACTCTTTTTGGGTTTTATCTTGGTCTGCCTTAGAGAGTTTGATCGGTTTAGGCATAAGTCTGGTTCGTCCTTTAGGCTTCGGTTTTAATCCATCTATACCGTGCTCTCGATATTGACGCAACCAATTAAATACCTGTGATGGGCTTTTAAGGTCGAATTTAATCATTGCTTCCCGAGCGGATAAACCATCTGTTTGAACCGACTCTATCACTGCCAGTTTAATTTCAAGAGAAAGTACCCGATGTCTTTGTTTTTCAGAAAAAGCTGCTTCACCGTTTTTATTATATTGAGCTACCCATTGGCGAACGAGACTTTGGTCAATATTAAAAAACTTAGAGGTTGTTGGATAACCATAACCTGATAAGTAATGCTGAACAACTTTCAGTTTTAATGCTTTGCTGTATTTAGCCATTAAAAAGCACCCTTCAAATTAGACTAAGAGTGTCCAACTTTCGGGGTGCAGTTCAAATGTGGAGTTTTTTTATTTTGAATAAAAAATAAGATTGTTTCGAAAATAAAACGATCTGTCATGTTTTTTAGTCTATTCCAAAAAAATATGTCGTTATACACTACATTCAATCCAAGATAACGCCAAAAGGGCACAAGTAGGAATAACAACATGAGTAACTTCTTAAATAGCATTAAAGCACGCCGTACCATTTATGCAATTGGTAAAAACCTTTCAGTTGACCAGGCAACAATTGAAGAAACCATTCGTGAAGCTGTAAAACATAGCCCATCATCATTTAACTCACAAACATCACGTGTTGTGACTTTATATGGTGAGTCTCATACAAAGTTCTGGGAAATTGTGCGCGAGACTTTGCGTAAAATGGTGCCAGCAGAAGCATTTGCTAGTACAAGTGCAAAAATTGATAGCTTTGCAGCAGGTTTTGGTACTGCATTATTCTATGAAGATCAAGATGTTGTAAAAGGTTTACAGGAACAATTTGCATTGTATGCTGATAATTTCCCAGTATGGTCAGAGCATTCAAGTGCAATTGCCCAGTTTGCAACCTGGACTGCATTGTCCGAAATTGGTGTAGGCGCATCATTACAACACTACAACCCAATTATTGATACAGAAGTGGCTGAAACTTTTGATATTCCAGCAAACTGGAAATTACGTGCCCAGCTTGTATTTGGTTCTATTGAAGCGCCAGCAGGTGAAAAAACCTATATGGATGATGCTGCACGTTTTAAAGTTTTTAATTGATTTGAGACTAGTAGTGAAAAAGAGCACTTTAGTGCTCTTTTTTCTATATTATGTCCCGTCCTGAAATAGATTGACAGTATTTCATTGAAAACCGAGTTAAGCAATTAGCTCGGTTTTCGCTTTCTGATACATCTGATCGGGGGTAAGCATCTCTAAACTTAAATGTGGTCTATAACAGTTGTAAACCACTATGGATTCCGCAATTAAATGATCTAACTCCCTCATCGTTTTACATCGTGTAGTTAAGAATTCCTGTTTCAATATCCCATTGATTCGCTCTGCTAAGGCATTTTGGTAACAGTCTCCTCCATCTGTCATTGAGGGACTTATATCGTAATGCTGTAATGCCGATTGATATAATTCAGAGCAGTATTGAGAACCCCTGTCTGAATGATGAATCAGGGTTGTTGCTCTATCTTTAATATGCTTCATTGCCATATGTAATGCTTGTACAACATTCTCGGCCCGCATATCACTTGATAACCTATAACCTTTAATTTGTCGGGTATAAGCATCTGTGACAAGAGATAGATAATGCACGCCCTCAGCACTCTCAACATAGGTAATGTCACTAACAAAGACCTCATTTGCCTGTATTGGAGAGCAATCCTTTAATAAATTGGGATGTTTCTTCATCCAGTGTTTACTATCGGTAGTTTTGGTATAACGACGCTTGGGTTGAATTAGTAAGTTACGTTCTTTCAATATCTTAAATAACTGATCTCGACCAAACTTCAAACCCTGTTCGAGCAATTTCGGTTTGATCAGCCAATATAATTTACGTGTACCAATACTTGGCATTAAATACCGATACTCCATGACGAGTTCAAGTACTTGCTGGATTTTCTGAGCTATAATTTGAGCACGCTTCTCCGATTGATAGTAAGCCTGTCGGGTGATTCCAACCCACTCACAATAACGTGAGACGTTTAGTCTTCTTTGGCTTTGCCAATCTTTGAAACGTGCTCGGTATACTTTTTTCCAAGATCACTCCCACACTCTTTGTCTATGTGATAAATCACATCCTGGATAAATTCAGTTTTGAGCTTTTCCGCTAATAGCTGTTTTTCCAGTTGGCGAATTCGTTGTTGTGGGGGCAGTTGGCGTTTTGATGAGGTCGGCATAGCTTTAGAAGTCCAATCTTGTTGTCCGTGCTTGCGTAGCCATGTCAGCACTGTTGATCGTCATTGAATACCATATTTTGCCTGAGCTTGCCTATAAGTGATTTGTCCTTTTTCTACTTCGTGGACAACCATCATTTTAAAGGCAAAGCTGTAATCTCGTTGAGTTCGTTTAACTCGTTGTTCTCTTTCATGTTCCATAAAATAAGTCTCTTAGTGTGTAAACTTATTTTAGGACGGGACATTATTAAGTATTAAAAAGGGACTGTACTAGATGTGCTTTCATTTGGCTTTGCGCCAAATAAATATAAAGGCTATACGGATCAACAAAGAGGGAAGTTTCTTGTTCTTAGCAAATATTCTGATAACCAATCGTTTTACAACTTGAATCTCGTGGACTTCACCTCCTGTGATTTTAAAATCAATCAGTAATCCATTCGCGTCAGTTGCAAGATGTATTTTTGTTGTTCGTCTACCGCATGATCGCCCAATTGCCTGTTCGAAACCATGCCGAGCTCCACTCGCATGCTGATGCAGGCGTATCAAGGATTGAGGAATATCATGCCATGTGGTACCTGTATGTAGTTTACCCAAGATGGCTTCCATAATATTTCTATTGTTCTTTAGGCAGTACAACCATGCAACCGCATTGTATCTTGAATTTGCTACCAGATATCATCGGTGAGAAAAGTGTTCGTGCCATTGAAAAATATAGAAATAAAAATAACTTTGAGAGATATCGTAAGTCTCTAAAAATAATTCCTCTAATCTGTAATGAGGATATGTCCTACGACAACCCCAAAAATTATTAAAACAGTTTGAACAATATCTTATTGTTTCAAATAATAGACATAATAATTTGATTTATTTGTTATCTTTACATTTTTGCAAGAATATAAACTTATGAAAAAATTTTTATTTTTAGGTTTAATCCTGACTTCACTTACAGCGTGTTCATCTACTCCAGATAAAGAGTTCACTCCACCAAAAATTGGTATGGCAAATCCAGCAAGCAAGTTTTGTGTAGAGCAGGGTGGCCAGTTAGAGATCAGAAATGAAGCCAATGGTCAGGTTGGCTATTGTAAGTTGGCCAATGGTCAGGTTGTTGAAGAATGGGAATTCTTCCGTGCTAATCAACCCAAATGCTTGGCGGATGAAGCACGAAAATTGATTGGTCAGTCAGGTTTAAGTGAAGAACAAATCAAGCAAAAAACCAAATCTGAAATTGTTCGTAGTGTTGGGCCAAACCAACCAGTCACAATGGATTATCGGGAAAATCGTGTGACGGTGACCATTGATCCACAAACTAAAAAGATCAGCAATGCAAGCTGTGGTTGATCTTTAAAGAAAGCCTAAGCTCTCAATTAGCGATGATTTAATTGGGAGCTTTTTTATGCAGCTCACACTAACAGCACTTGATAAATTGAAAAAAGTACCCATCAACTTATTTATTGAATTCATTTTATGTATTGTGTCAGCCTAATTGACCAGTATTTTGCACAAGTTTTTAATTTTGAGATTTGACATGAATCTACTTCTTATCGTGGTATTTGGCACAATTGCTGAAGTTTTAGTATGGATTGGCGTGGGCGACCTCGTTGGAAGTATGTGGTATGTCTTTTTCTGGTTCATCATTGCATTTTTCATTGGTCTGAACCTTGTTCGCTCAAGCACCTCCAACATTATGCCGCAATTACAGCAAATGCAGATGACTGGACAGCTTGGGGGTGATCCAGCAGTAACCAAGAAGCTGGCAATTGCAATGTCTGGTTTTCTGCTAATGTTACCAGGTTTGATTTCCGATGTACTGGCTGTACTGGTGCTTATTCCAGCCGTTCAAACTGCTTTCCGCAATGCACTCATGAAAACGATGGCGAAGCGTCAGCAAGCCATGATGGATCAAATGATGGGTGGAATGGGCGGCGGTGCGGCTGGTGGACAGAATCCATTTGCTGATCTTATGCGTCAAATGCAGGATATGCAAAACCAGCAAGGTGGCGGGCAATATCGTGATTCAACTGTGATCGACGGGGAAGCACGTGAAGTGAAACCTGAGCAGAAGAAAATTGAATTTAAAGATGTGAATTAATTAGCGTTGATTTTAATAAAGGCACACTTTCAAACAGTGTGCTTTTTTATGCCCCATTTTTAGATGGACTGTCCTTTTTTTGCTCTGGCTGGGTATGTTGGTCTGTTTCTTTTAAACCAGCACGATATTGGTTTGGAACCAGTGTCGTTAATTCATTTTCAGATTGTTTGTATTTACGAGTGCGGTTTGCACGTTCGCGAAATCCACCCTTGTTGATCAATTGAGTCATAACCATGTATCCGAAATGATTAAAAATGTATTCTAGCAAATGCTGTGCAAGATCAAAATAATATCGTTTCTAATACGTTTTTTAGAACAATGCACTCACAAAACTGACATAAAATTTTGTTAATTTGAAAGAACTGATTCAGAAACTAGATTGTATTCTCATTTTTTTTCTCATAGGATAAAACTGTGATGGTAAAAGTTGCTGTGAAAAGAAAATAAAAAATAATAAAGGAGGAATGAATGATGTTATACCAATATCATTGTGCATGTTGTGACAAGGTTGTCGCCTCAACAGATAAGGAGTGTCCTTACTGTGGTTCTCAGCATATCCGAAGCCCTTATGGTTTATGGATGTTCTGTTTGGCTGCCTGTTTTGCGGTTGTGGTCATTGTAAAACTTGCACATTTATATTCACAGCATCATCAAGAGGAACAGCCTGTACAAAAGACATCATTGTTTGAAATCTTTAAACAGGACAATACTGACTCAAGCAGATAGTTGAGGAGCATAAAAAAGCTCGCGATGAGCGAGCTTTTAAAATTAGGTAAGGTGTTACAGCCCAGCCGCATCTTTTAACACATCAACCTTATCGGTTTTTTCCCATGTAAATGCAGTGTCTGAACCCTCACGACCAAAGTGACCATAAGCAGCAGTTTGCTTATACATTGGCTGAATCAGGTTTAACATACGGGTAATACCGTATGGACGTAGGTCGAAGTGTTCACGAACAAGCTGGATAATCAACTCATCTGACACTTTGCCTGTATTAAATGTATTGATTGAAATGGAGGTTGGTTCTGCAACACCAATTGCATAACTCACCTGAATTTCACATTTATCCGCTAATCCAGCAGCAACAATATTTTTAGCAACATAACGGCCTGCATACGCGGCAGAACGGTCAACTTTCGATGGGTCTTTACCAGAGAAAGCACCACCACCGTGACGGGCCATACCGCCATAGGTATCTACAATAATCTTACGGCCTGTTAAACCACAGTCACCTACAGGTCCACCAATCACAAACATACCTGTTGGGTTGATGTGAAACTTTGTACCCGCATGGAACATTTCAGCAGGAATGATCGGCTTAACAATTTCCTCAATGACTGCTTCTTTTAAATTAGCCTGGCTAATTTCAGGATCATGCTGAGTTGAAAGCACAACCGCATCCAACCGAACAGGCATGCCATTTTCATAGGCAAAGGTCACCTGGCTTTTCGCATCTGGACGTAACCAAGGTAAAACACCTGAACGACGTAACTCAGCCTGACGTTCCATTAAGCGGTGGGCATAAGAAATAGGTGCAGGCATTAGAAATTCAGTTTCATGGCTTGCATAACCGAACATTAAGCCCTGATCACCCGCACCTTGATCTTCAGGTTTTTGGCGGTCAACACCCTGCGCAATCTCAGGAGACTGTTTGCCGATCATATTAATCACGGCACAGGTTGAACCATCGAAACCTAAATCAGAATGGTGATAGCCAATTCCATTGACGGTTTGACGTACAATCGCTTCAAAGTCGACATTTGCTGTGGTTGTGATTTCACCAGCAAGAACAACCGCACCTGTTTTTACTAATGTTTCACAAGCGACACGCGCATACGGGTCTTCTTTTAGGATTGCATCTAAAATGGCATCACTAATTTGGTCAGCCATTTTGTCTGGATGACCCTCGCTTACAGATTCTGAAGTAAAAACAGCGTACTCGCGCATGAACGTCCTATCATGGTTATTTTCAAAAAGACAGAGTATGTTACATCGACTTGGCGTATAGGACTAGCGCAAGCTGACTAAAAAGCATGAATTTATTTCATTTTCATTGTGTTTTTATTGATATAAGCATCAGTAAAACTGATATTTGCAGTTGATCCTTGATATAGATGTTTAAGAATAGGGATATTTTTACACTTTTTACTTCTTGGATTCTTAAATGAAGCGTCACCTAAGTTTATAGATAAGTAAAAAAACAGAAATATCGTGTATTAAGCTTTACCCCATGCCATTTTTTTAAGACAATAGGCTAAATTTTTGATAGATGATTTCTTGTCATCTTTTTACCATATTGATTTGATTGGATCTGACTTATGACAACCCCTTTAAATGAACGTCGTATTGCAAATGCAATTCGTGTCTTGGCTATGGATGCTGTGCAACAGGCAAACTCAGGGCATCCTGGTGCGCCAATGGGGATGGCAGATATCGCTGACGTGGTTTGGCGTGAGTTTTTAAATCATAATCCAGACAATCCACAATGGGCCAACCGCGATCGTTTTGTATTATCGAATGGTCATGGTTCTATGTTGCAATATGCATTACTGCATTTAACTGGTTATGATCTATCTATTGAGGATTTAAAGCAGTTCCGTCAATTACATTCTAGAACACCAGGCCACCCTGAATATGGTTATGCACCTGGTATTGAAACCACAACTGGTCCATTAGGTCAGGGGATTGCCAATGCTGTTGGTTTCGCTTTGGCTGAAAAAACGTTGGCTGCCCAGTTCAACAAAGATAGTTTAAATGTTGTTGATCATTTCACTTATTGTTTCCTGGGTGATGGTTGCCTGATGGAAGGTATTTCTCATGAAGTGTGCTCACTTGCAGGTACTTTAGGCCTTGGTAAGCTTGTTGTTTACTATGATGACAATGGTATCTCAATTGATGGTGAAGTTGAAGGCTGGTTCAGCGATGATACTGAACAACGTTTCCAAGCCTACGGCTGGCAAGTGCTTCGTGTAGATGGCCATGATGCTGCTGCAATTCGTCAGGCAACTGTTGAAGCAAAAGCTGAAACTAACAAGCCAACAATTATTATCTGTAAAACGATTATTGGTCTGGGTTCACCAAACAAACAAGGTAAAGAAGATTGCCACGGTGCGCCACTCGGTAAAGACGAAATCGTATTAACCCGTCAGGCGCTTGGCTGGACAACCGAAGAAGCGTTTGCAATTCCTGAAGATGTGTATGCGGCTTGGGATGCAAAAGCAAAAGGTCAAACTTCTGAAGCTGCTTGGAATGAATTGTTTGCTCAATATCAGGCAAAATATCCAACTGAAGCGGCTGAATTATTACGTCGCATCAATGGTGACTTACCTGCTGAATTTGCTGCACAAGCAGACGCATTTATTGCTGAAACAAATGCAAAAGCGGAAACGATTGCAACACGTAAAGCCAGCCAAAATACCTTACAGGCATTTGGTCCATTACTTCCTGAATTATTAGGTGGTTCTGCTGACTTGGCGGGTTCAAACCTGACGCTTTGGAAAGGTTGTGAAGGCGTACAGGAAAATCCAGCAGGTAATTATATTTACTATGGCGTTCGTGAATTTGGTATGACTGCAATTGCGAATGGTATTGCTTTACACGGTGGTTTTGTTCCTTATGTTGCAACATTCCTGATGTTTATGGAATATGCACGTAATGCGGTACGTATGTCTGCATTGATGAAGCAACGTGTGATTCATGTCTATACGCATGACTCTATTGGTTTAGGTGAAGATGGTCCAACACACCAACCAATTGAACAAATTGCATCGTTACGCGGTACACCAAACCTGAATACATGGCGTCCATGTGATACCGTTGAAGCTGCAATTTCCTGGAAATCTGCGCTTGAGCGTAAAGATGGTCCATCTGCACTCATTTTCTCTCGTCAAAACTTGCCATTCCAGGCACGTAATGAAGCACAAATTCAAAACGTTGCAAAAGGTGGTTATATCCTTGCTGAAGAAAAAGGTGAGTTGAAAGCAATCATCATCGCGACAGGTTCAGAAGTTTCATTGGCAATGGAAGCATATGCTCAACTTGATGGTGTGCGTGTTGTGTCTATGCCATGTGCAGAAGAGTTTATGAAGCAAGATGCTGCTTATCGTGAAGCGGTATTACCAGCACATATTCGTGCGCGTGTTGCAGTTGAAGCGGCTCATGTAGACTACTGGTGGAAATTTGTTGGTTTAGATGGCAAAGTGATCGGTATGACCACCTATGGCGAGTCTGCGCCTGCAAAAGACTTATTCCAGTTCTTTGGTATCACCACTGAAGCAGTTGTTGCTGCGGTTAACGAACTGACTGCTTAATGATTTAAGTACTACAAGAAGCGTTCCACTAGGAGCGCTTTTTTTGTATTGATCAAATGGAATATAAAAATGAGACGGTTAGCATTATCAGATAAAAAAGAACGCGGAATCCCGCGTAAATTAAGAAATCTTAGACACTGGAGTGAGCGATTTAAAAATAACTTTCCTGATTTAACTGAATATCATGATCGGTACTATAACTGGAAAATACCTGTTCCAATGAATCTGGTTGAGGGTAAACATGCACAGCAAGAAATTAAGGCAGAATGTGCGCAATACCTGATCAATGCTTGCCAATATTTAATTGAAGCAAAACCTCAAGGGTTAAAATTATGTAAAGTGGTCTGTATGGTTGAACAGCCAAATATGTTTTCTAGTGAGATTTGCTTATATTTAGATGAAGATTATTTTAATGCACATACATTATCAGCAGATAGATATGATTCTCAATATGTGTTGGCAGATGATTTAAGTCTAGCTAAAAGTTGGAACCTGCAAATTCCTGAGAATATGTATGAACGAGGGATAAAAATCCGTTATATCGATCCAGAAGATGAAGCGGATAATTATACTGCTGATCAGTGGTTCTTTATTGAGAATTAATAGAGTCTCTCAATACATGGGAGACTCATTGAAATCGACCTTACATATCACATATCTAAGGTAGTTTGAATCGAAATATTAGATGTTAATAATTTATGAACAGGACAACTTTCCGCAACTTTTAATAAGCGTTTATGCTGTTCTTCAGTAAATTCACCTTTTAGCGTAATTTTACGCTCAATATTGTTTTGGCCTGATTCTGGTTCACCATTTGGGTTTAAGGCCAAATCAACCTGCACATGATCAAGTTTAATTCCTTTGTGGTTTGCATACATTTCCAGTGTAATGGTTGTGCACGCACCTAAAGCTGAAAGTAGCAGTTGGATTGGGTTAGGGGCTGAGTCTTGACCCCCTTTGTCTGTTGGTTCATCTCCATACCAGGTATGACCAGAAGAATCTGTAAGCGTTACACGATAAGGAGTTGGGGTATTTTGGGCCTGAACAGTATGTGTCATATTCTACCTTGTTGTTTATCTTTAAAAATCTGAATAAAAGTATGTCAATTGATGATGTCGTTTTAGCGACAATATGTATAGTACCGAATAGTCTTATGATATTCGTTTTACATAACAACTGTAACGCTTTTATTGTTGCACTGGTGAAACATATCGTTTTATAAAGAATGGTGAATAAAATTATGTGATCTATAAACTAAACAACATATCAAACAAGGATACGAAAAATGCAGTTTAAAACATTAAGCCTCGGTTTAGCTGTTGCTATCGCAAGTTCAGTCGCTTTGGCTGCACCAGTTGACTATAAAATTGATCCAACCCATACTGCCACCGTGTTTAGCTGGAACCATTTTGGTTTCTCTACACCAAGCGCGAACTTTACTGATATTCAGGGTGTAATTAAGGTTGATAATGCCAAGCCAGCAAACTCATCTGTTGAGGTCACTATCCCGATCAGTAGTGTAAATACCAATGTGCCTGCCTTGGATAAAGAATTCCAGGAAGAAGCATGGTTTAATGCTGCGAAATATCCAAACATTACTTTTAAAAGTACCAAAGTCGAAACTAAGGACAAAAAGCACTTTAAAATTACAGGTGATTTGACTGTAAAAGGTGTGACCAAACCTGTAGTCTTGGATGCTGTGCTCAATAAACAAGGTGAGCACCCAATGGCGAAAGTGCCAGCGATTGGTTTTAATGCGACAACATCATTTAACCGTTCTGCATTTGGCATCGGAAACTATGTGCCTAATGTAGGTGACAAGATCACTGTCAATATTACCACTGAAGCAACTGCTGCAAAGTAATATCAAACAAATCATTAGATTGATAAAAAAGCTCATGGAACTAATCCCTGAGCTTCTTTTAATTTTGCGTGTGAATTTGGTGTATTGATTCAATATTATGCTGTTGCGTTAAAAGCTTCGGCATAAACAACGCTACCTGTCGGGATAGTTTCAGAGAAAGCAAGTACTTGAAAATATTAAGCAGGTACATTTTCTAAAACCAGTCTTGAGTCTGCTTTAAAGCCAAACCTGCCATAATATTCAGGTTCACCAAGCAATACACATCCTGCTGCTCCCAAATTCTTCAATGCAGCTAAACCATCATTGATTAACTTCGAGCCAACACCTTGTCCTTGATACTTAGGTAGAACTGAAACTGGCCCGAGACCATACCAACCTGTTGATCCATCTGAAATGGAAACAGGAGAAAATGCAATGTGTCCAATCACTTCATGGTTATATTCAGCAACCAGTGAAAGGGTTAATTGACCTGAATTACGCAGTGCATTCACTATAAATTGTTCAGCATGGCTGGAATATTGCTGATCTTTAAAAGCGATTTCAGTTAAATTAAAAATAGCCTGAATATCGGATGTTTGTTCATTTCGAATATGAAAGTTCATGTTTTGTTTGGTCCTAATAAAATTTCCCAATGTATGTATGGAATGAATATAAACGATAAATCATTGTTTCATGGTATCCATCCATCATGGCTTTGTGGAGTAGCATAGCTTAGGTTTTCGTATTTAATTTGATAGGATGAATAATTGTGTGAATTTGATTTTATAATCAGGATTAAACGATCCATTATTCTTTAGCTTAGGACATACACATGGTTGATCAGGATTTTATACAACAGGCAGTTGATTTGGCTTTGGAAAATGCACGGTCAGGTGGACGGCCTTTTGCCGCATTGGTTGTAAAAGATGGCAATGTGATTGCAACTGGCGTAAATCAGATTAAATTAACCAATGATCCTACGGCCCATGCAGAATTATCGGCATTGCGTGAAGCAGGCAAAGCCTTGGCGAGTCCTAATCTGGAAAATTGCGTGGTATATGCTAGTGGGCAGCCTTGTCCCATGTGTTTGGCTGCCATGCGTATGTCTGGGATTCACCGTGTTGTTTATGCATTTTCCAATATTGAGGCTGAACCATTTGGTTTATCCACTGCAAAAATTGCCCAGATATTAAGAATGCCACCTGAAAGCCAAGAGGGCCTTTCTTTTGTACAAGTCAAGCCGAAACAGGATCATGATTTATATAGCCTATGGCAAAATTTACAGACCGAATAAATCAATAACCTGAATTTACGCCTACACATTTTAGTCCTTAGCTTGTTTGTCCTTTGGCAATAAATATGCGGGAACAGACTTTCTCGTCTGTGTGCGCAGCATCATCTTGATATATAGGACGATTGCAAAACACGCCGTTGCAATCGTCAGCATAATACTGTTCATATAGCTCATGACTGAGCTGATATAACCAATGGTCGCAAGACGGCGTTGCATACGCTCAACCTGCGTGCTGGACTCAATACCTGTAACTGCCCATGTGCATAAATGTTCACAGTTGTTGATAATCAAATGATACTGGTTTTCATGCATACGTGAACGCATACGCTTCACTACAGCCTTGGCCTTGTAGCGAGGGGCTGGATAATTCTTGATATGGATTGTTTTTCCATGTGCAAAACGTTGCAGTGAGGTTGTTTCAATAGGCCGCTTCTTAAAAATATGGGCAAAGCCTGAATAGTGAATCACCCGCCCACGGCCTACATAAATACCATGATGGCTATAACCAAAATGTTTAACAATGAGATGGGCACCAAGTGGATAGTGTTGTTTCTGTTGCATGTGGATACAAAGTTGATTGTATTTACATTTGTATTTTAATAAAAAAATAAGAACCAATCGAGCAGATTTATAAGATCAATCATGTGAATATGTGGAGAGTTTGTATCTACTATTTTGTGCTTTGCCTGACTGTGTGAGAATAAGCCATATTCAAAAGAAAGTTTAATAGCCTAATGAAAAAATATCTTTTAATTGTATTGGGATTGGCAATTGTTCCAGCAACTTACGCAATGCGGCAACAAACATTTAACGTACAACATGTTCAATATGAGGTCATCAAAATAGAGGATCTGAGACAGCTTAAATTGTTCCTAAAAAGTCCTAAGACAGATCGTTATTACCAGAAGTTTTCTAATATTCAACGGGAGTTGCCAAAATGTACACAGCTAAATTTTGCCATGAATGCAGGGATGTATCATGCAGACTTTCAACCTGTTGGGCTATATGTTGAAAATGGAAAGGAAATAAATCAGTTAAATGAAGAAACAGGTTTTGGTAACTTCTTTATGCAACCGAATGGAGTGGTTGCCTGGAATGATAAACAAGCGGTGATTAAAACAACCACGGACTATAAACATGATGGGTTTAAGCCTCAGTTTGCCACTCAGTCAGGGCCTATGCTGGTAAATAATGGCAAAATGAATCGCCAGTTCTTGCCTGACTCAAATTCCTTAAAAATCAGGAATGGTGTGGGGATCAAGGATAATCAATTGTATTTCGTGATTTCGCAACAACGGGTCAGTTTCTATCAGTTTGCACAATTTTTTAAGCAACAGTTAAACATAGATGATGCTTTATATCTGGATGGTTCAATTTCAAGCCTGTACTCAGCACAAACTCACCGCCATGATAAAACCTTTAATTTAGGGCCAATTGTTGGGCAAGTGAGTCGGAAAGATTGTCCCTAATCCCACTCAAAAGATTAGGGAGAATTTTATTTTTATTGGATTGGTGGCTTGATGAGTGCAAGTAATTCCTTGCGACTGTAGCCTCGGGAAATCAATACTTTTTTGATGCCTTTAATCACATCTTCATCTGTTGCTTTAACCAAAGCATCCAGTAGTTGTTCATTGGTTTTGCAAGAATAATCATTTTCAACGCAAGAAGTCTGGTTCTTGTGTTCGTTATATTGATGATCCGCATTGAACAATTTTTGCCAAAAACTCATAGAGCCTTCATAACTAACCTAACATAGCTCGAAATATAATCAATTTAAAATAAAATACAAGTCAACTAAAGTGATAAAAGCAGCAGTCAAACGTCAATTTTTTCGATGAATTTTCCCTGAATTAACGAAATTATGACAGCCTAATGACTTGACCTTTGAAAAATATACCTTTTTTATAAATATACCTTGAGTAAAAATAAAGGGTTACTGGAACCCTTTATAAATTATTGTTACGTTGCAATAATTTGTTTAAATCTTCTCAAGTAAAATGCCTGACTCAACATGATGGGTAAAAGGAAACTGATCGAATAGGGCAAACTTCACAATTCGATGGGTTTGAGCCAGTGTTTTTAGATTGTCATATAGGGTATCTGGATTACACGAAATATAAATAATACGCTCGAATCCTTGTAATAGCCTGAGCGTTTCATCATCAATTCCTGCACGAGGAGGATCGACAAAAACCGAGTCAAAATCGTAGCTTTGAATGTCGATATTGGCTTCTTGTAAACGTCTAAATTCACGTTCACCTTGATAAGCCTGAGTAAATTCTTCCGCAGATAAACGAGCCACCTGAATGTTATCAATCTGGTTTTGCTCAATATTCCATTGTGCTGCATACACCGATGATTTTGCCAGTTCGGTTGCCAGTACACGTTTAAACTTTAAAGACAGTGGCAAAGTAAAGTTACCATTGCCGCAATACAGTTCTAATAGGTCTTTCTGCGCACCATTCGCAGCATCACAAGCCCATTCCAGCATGTGTTGGCATACTTGTGCGTTTGGCTGAGTAAAGCTGCTTTCAATTTGTTTATATTTAAAAGTACGACCGTGAACATTAAGTTGTTCAACCACATAGTCATCGCCAATAATCACTTTCTGGCCACGGCTACGGCCCATGATTTTAATATTCAGTTTTTCAGTTAGTGCTTTAGCCGCGGTTTCCCATTCAGCATCTAATTTACGATGGTAAATCAGGGTGACCAACATCTCTCCACTTAAGGTTGAGAGAAAGTCTGCTTCAAAAACACGTTGCGATAAAATAGGAACTGCTTTTAATTCATCTAATAAACGTGGCATCAAATCATTGATGCTTTGATCTGCAATCGGAAACTCATCCACGCGGATAACTTCTTTTTGTTTTCCATCTTCAGCACGTTCAAACATGGCATAGAACAAATCATCTTCGGTATGCCAAATACGAAATTCTGCACGCATACGGAAATGTTGTTCAGGCGATTGAAACACTTCTAAAGCTGGTGGGTTGAACGATGCAAACTGTGTAGTAATACGTTCAACTTTCTCTTGAAGTTGCTGTTGGTAAGATATGGTCATAAAAAAGAAAACTACAGGTGAAATCTAAACGGGAATGGTATCAAAAAAGCGTAGTAAGGTGCAGGAAATTATGACATTCACTTATTGATCGGCTTATCTTGGTGGATAGATTGAATTAAAGCTATTTGATTTTTCGAATTAATAAAAAACCCGAACCATGTAAACATGATTCGGGCTGGGATGAGGAACGACTGAAGTTCCGCAAGAGAATTAAATTAGTCTTCAGATAAAGTCATTAAACTCGCATTACCACCGGCAGCAGCAGTATTTACGCTAATAGCGCGTTCAATGACTAGACGTTCTAAAGGAACCTGCTCATCTTTCTTAAGATGAGTAATGCCCACGATTGCTCCAGAACGGTTCGCAATTTTAGTTTGTAGTTCAGTTAATTGATCAACTGAACCATGATGTAAAACAGCATCAAAAGCATCTTTTTCAATGCTAGAAATGACTGTGATTGCATCTAAGACATCTTTTGGTAAAGACGCTTTGTGTTTTACTAAGAATGCATTGTCTTTCAACACAGCCGCAGTACTGCTGACGGAGAAAATCGCAAGTAATTGTTGAAGCTGGCTTGCTTCATCATTCGCAATCGAAAGCACACGATGACGAGGCAAGATAATGTATTGGTTGCTTTCACCAGTAGGGCCTTGCAACTCGTAGAACTTACCTACACCAAATGCTGGAATCGTTGGAATTGCTTGAGGCATATTTTGGTTTGCCCAAGCCAATAAGCTTTGATAAGCAACATTCGATACAGCATCAAAGTTAGAGATTTCAGCTTTCACCGCAAATGGGGTTGCCAATACTTTCTCTGAACAATGCTCCATCAAACGGTACATATAAAGCGGACCACCAGCTTTAGGACCAGTACCCGATAAGCCTTCACCACCAAATGGTTGCACGCCTACAACTGCACCAACGATGTTGCGGTTGATATATAAGTTACCTACCTCAGCACGTTGGATCACTGTATTAATGGTTTCATCAATACGTGTGTGTAGACCCATGGTTAAGCCATAGCCTTTGGCATTGATACGGTCGATCAATTGCTCAAGCTCACCATATTTATAAGTGATGATGTGCAATACAGGACCAAAGACTTCACGTTCTAGATCGTCAAGGTTTGGCAATTCAATCGCTGTTGGTGGAACAAATGTACCTTGTGCAAGCGCTTGTTGGCTTACTGCATCGTTAAACATCAATTGATGAACAGGGTAGCCCTTAGATTTCATCTTTTGAATATGCGTATCGATGGTTTGTTTTGCTTCAGTATCAATCACTGGGCCAATGTCAGTTTTTAAGATTGCAGGGTTGCCTACGATCAACTGTTGCATTGCACCTTTCAACATTTTGATGACTGTTGCAGCGCTGTCTTCTTGCACACATAAGATACGAAGTGCAGAACAACGTTGACCCGCACTGTCAAATGCAGAACTGACAACATCGAGAACGACTTGTTCAGTAAGTGCAGAAGAATCTACGATCATTGCATTTTGACCACCCGTTTCCGCGATTAACGGAATTGGCTGACCATTTGGAGACAAGCGTTTTGCGACAGTCTTTTGCAAAATTTTTGCAACTTCAGTCGAACCAGTGAACATGATGCCTTGAACACGATCATCTTGGCTCAATTGAGCACCAACGGTTTCACCGCGACCTGGAAGAAGCTGAACAACGCCGTGTGGCACGCCAGCTTCCCAAAGCATTTGAACTGCTTGAGCTGCAATTAAAGGTGTTTGTTCAGCAGGTTTGGCAATCACACAGTTACCACTCACCAATGCTGCTGCAATCTGACCAGAGAAAATCGCAAGAGGGAAGTTCCATGGGCTAATACACAATACAGTACCCAGTGGTTTTACTTCTGCATTTGCAGGCAAGTTTTCGATTTGTGTCGCGTAATAACGCAAGAAATCGACTGCTTCACGAACTTCTGCAATGGCATTGGCATAGGTTTTAACACTTTCACGGCAAAGCAATACCATCAACTCTTGAATGCGAGCTTCCATCAAATCTGCAGCGCGTTTTAAGCAAGCTGCACGTTCAACTTTACCTGTTGCAGCCCAGCTTTGTTCAGCTTGTACCGCAGCTTCTAGCGCCAGTTGTACATCCGCACTGGTTGCTTCGTTTACATAACCGACAATTTCACTGTTTTGTGCTGGGTTTGTAATTGCAAGTGCATTGCTTTCGTCGTGAACTGTTGATTCAAATCCAAGTAATGGCGCACTTTTCCAAATCTGGCTACGTAATTTCTGTGCCGTCGCATCCAAGTCTGCTAATGGTTGATCGTTATTCAAATCAAAGCCATTTGAGTTTGGACGTAATGGATAAAGATCATGTGGAAGTGGAATTGCAGGGTGTTTTAAGCCAAGCTGACCTTCATCTTTCGCAGAAGTTTGAATATCTTTGATTGGAGACTGAATCAAGTCTTCAACTTTTAAAGTCTTATCAGCTATACGGTTTACGAATGAGGTGTTTGCACCATTTTCAAGTAAACGACGGACTAAATAAGCCAATAAAGTTTCATGGTTACCAACAGGTGCATAAACACGACATGGAACACCTAACTTGCCATCTTCTTTAGAACCAACCACTTGTTCATACAATGGTTCGCCCATACCGTGCAAGCATTGGAATTCGTATTGACCAGGGTAGTATTTGCTTGGATCAGCCAAGGTATAGATCGTTGCAAGTGATTGCGCATTGTGTGTCGCAAATTGCGGATAGACTTGATCTGGTGCAGCAAGTAATTTTTTCGCACACGCAATGTATGACAAATCAGTGTGAACTTTACGGGTAAACACAGGGTAATCCGTCATGCCATCAATTTGCGCTTTCTTGATTTCGCTGTCCCAATACGCACCTTTCACTAAACGGATCATCAGGCGTTTGTTACTGCGTTTTGCAAGGTCGACGATGTAATCAACAACGTAGAAACAACGCTTTTGATAAGCCTGAATAACGAAGCCAATACCTTTCCAATCCGCAAGTTTTGGCTCGAAGCATAAACGCTCAAGTAACTCGAGCGAAATTTCTAAACGTTCAGATTCTTCAGCATCGATGTTTAAACCGATGTTGTATTGTTTTGCCAAGCACGCAAGTTCGAAGACTTTGTTGTAAAGTTCGTGATGAACGCGCGCAATTTGTGCACGTTGGTAGCGTGGGTGTAAAGCAGAGAGCTTGATTGAGATACCAGGGCCATCATAAACGCCACGGCCATTTGATGCTTTACCAATGGCATGGATCGCTTGAGTGTAGTCGTTATAGTAACGTTCAGCATCATGTTCAGTCAGTGCAGCTTCACCCAACATATCGTATGAGTAACGGAAACCTTTGTGTTCAAATGGTTTTGCATGTTCAAGTGCTTCTTCGATGGTTTCGCCAGTAACGAATTGCTCACCCATCATACGCATTGCAACGTCAACTGCTTTACGGATGATCCCGCGACCACTACGCGCCAAAAGACCCGTCAAAACACTGGATAAGCTGGTTTGCTTAGGTGTTTCCATCAGCTTACCAGTCAACATTAAGCCCCATGCAGCAGCATTGACGAACATCAGGCTACTTTGACCAACATGTTCTTTCCAGTTACCTTGGTTGATTTTGTCACGGATCAATAAATCACGGGTTGCTGTATCTGGAATACGAAGCAGGGCTTCTGCCAAACACATCAGAGCGACACCTTCCTGAGAGGAAAGAGAAAACTCTTGTAGTAGACCTTGAACGATACCTGCCTTACCTGCTGAGCTTTTACGTTCACGTAAGTTGTGCGCCAGGCTAAAAGCCAACTCATAAATTTTTTGATCAAGATCGGGCGAAATATTTGCTGCTTCAGCAAGCTCTGCGACTGCTTCAGGTTCTGCACGTCGCCAAGCGGTGTTAATGCGTTGCTCAAACTCACTTTTTTCTTTAAATTCGGTGATATAACCACCGTTGTTGTGAGTTGTGTCCATCTCTGCGGGGATATCCAAAGTATTCATGCTAAATTCCGATAACAATCTATCTCTATTGAGTAGAGAGGTTTAGATAATTTATGATTACAGAATAAAACCCGAGTAACTCACTATAATTTACCCATTTTTTAGAGGAAAATTCAGTTGAATGGCCCTATTTATAGCTTAGACCGTACTGATCTAAAAATTATGGATATTCTTCAAACAGATGGGAGAATTTCCAACAGTAAATTGGCGGAATTAGTGAACCTTTCTCCCACTGCGGTGATGGCGCGTGTCCAGAAGCTTACCAAAGATGAATTTATTCTGGGATATGAGGCAAAACTCAATCCAGGCAAGCTCAATGCAAATTTCCTGGTATTCGTTGAAGTGCTGTTGGATAAAACCACACCAAACGTTCTGGATGATTTTATTGATGCGGTGACGCAATATCCTGAAATTGTGGAATGTCATATGGTGAGTGGTGGCTTTGATTTCCTGATCAAGCTACGTTGTAGCAATATGGAGGAATTTCGCCGTATTTCAGGACAAATTTTGTGGCAACTGCCTGGAGTGAAAGAAACTCGCAGCTACCCAGTGATGCAGGTGGTTAAGGACAGTTCGAAAATAAAAATTAAGTCAAAAACAAAATTTTAGACCAAAGAAAAGGGGCTGGTAAGCCCCTTAAATTTTCCCGTAATTAATTCATTTCACGGGTATAAATCTCATCCGCTTGTTCAAAACGGCTGGTCACTGTAGCGTTTGGCGCCTTACCGAGTAAGCTCACCACCACAATACTGATCAATGCAAAGAAAAAGCCAGGAATGATTTCATAAATCCCTGTATCAGCAAATAAGTTTTTCCATACAATCACGGTGAGAGCACCAACCACCATACCCACCAGGGCACCGTTTAGGGTCATACGTTTCCAGAACAGGGACATGATAATCAATGGACCAAATGCGGCACCAAAACCTGCCCATGCATAAGACACCAAGCCAAGCACCTTACTGTCAGGATTCTGGGCGAGGGCAAGAGCCAGCATTGCAACAGCCAATACCATCGCACGTCCAATCCAGACCAGCTCTTTTTGAGAGGCATTTTTACGGATCAAGCCCTTGTATAAATCCTCTGTCAAAGCACTTGAGCAGACCAATAGCTGACAACTCAAGGTACTCATTACTGCAGACAGAATTGCGGCAAGAATCACACCCACAACCCAGGGATTAAATAAGATCTTGGTGAGTTCCATAAACACGGTTTCTGGATTGGCACTTACCGCTGCCGCAAGTTCAGGATGCTGCTGGAAATAGGCAATACCGATAAAACCAGAACCGACAGCCCCACCCAGACACAAAATCATCCAGGCCATGCCGATACGACGGGCATTAGGAATAGATTTAACTGAATCGGCTGCCATAAAACGTACAAGGATATGTGGTTGACCAAAATAGCCTAAGCCCCAGGCTGCTGCTGAGAGTATCGCAACAAAACTTAAATTTGAAGCAAAATCATAAGCATGAGGACGTGCTGTTTCAATGAGAGCGGTAAATTCTTCTGCGCCTATACCCAAAGACATATAGGTCACAATTGGAAGCAACAACAGGGCAAAAATCATGAGACCTGCCTGAAAGGTGTCCGTCCAGCTGATTGCCAGAAAACCACCAATACACACATAGCCAATGGTTGCAAATGCACCCAGCCACAAGGCTGTACCATAAGGCAGGTGGAATAGGGTTTCAAACAGGCGCGCGCCAGCCACCATGCCAGAAGCACAATAAATTGCAAAGAAAATCAGGATGATCAATGCAGAGGTGACGCGCAGGATTTTTTTCTGGTCATCAAAACGACCCGTAAAATAATCAGGCAGGGTAAGGGCGTTGTTCTGCACTTCGGTATGTACACGTAGGCGACCTGCAACCAGATACCAGTTCAGCCATGCACCAATGATCAGGCCAATGGCAATCCATGACTCTGATAATCCTGACAGGTAAATTGCACCAGGCAAACCCATGAGTAACCAGCCACTCATGTCGGATGCACCCGCCGACAATGCGGTGACAAAACTACCTAGACTTCGTCCTCCAAGAATATAGTCATCAAGGTTTTTGGTGGAAAAATAGGCGTAGAAACCAATGCCAAGCATGGCGATGATATACACCACGAATACAACCACAGTGGGATTCGAAAAATTCATAATGGATGCCTGTCCTTACATATCCATAATTGTGCAATCCAATCTGAATAGCCAAAAAATTGATTTACTATTCTAATAAGACTGATAAGGCCAGAGATTCAAGCACGAATGTTTTTTGAAATACTGTTATTTTTATGTAATTTATTTGTATATTTTGTGTAATTTAAATTAAGTGCATGAATATTAATTTCTAAATGGAAAAATCATCACTTTTTTTCTTATAAAAACTTATTTTATCCCATCAAAAAATAAACGATATATTTGGAAAAATTACAAAGAGCAAAGTTTTCTCTTAAATTATACTTTTTATACCTCAAAATAAGCTTAAAAATATGACACATGATGTTACAAAAGCAACAGTTTAGAGAAATTCTATTATAAAAAGAGTGTAAGGCTAAGCAATTTTGCTAATGAAAATTTACTTGAAATATTTCATATTATTTCTTTGCACCAACAGAGTGCATGTTCTGAGAGAAATGAAAAGTGAACACGGTTCAAACGGCGACCATAAGAATAGAGCATGATTTGCTCGGCGCAAAAGAAGTTCCAGCAGCATGTTATTATGGAATTCATACTTTACGCGCAATTGAGAATTTTAAGATTTCTTCGCAAAAAGTTGGCCAGAATAGCCACTTCATTCGTGCATTGGCACAGGTAAAAAAGGCATCAGCTCAGGCGAATCTAAGTTTTGGTAAATTGACTGAAACACAAAGTTTAGCAATTCAGCATGCCTGTGATGCATTAATCACGGAAACCGAAAAGTGGCAAGACTCATTCCCGATTGATATTTATCAGGGTGGAGCGGGTACTTCCATTAATATGAATACCAATGAAGTGATCGCCAATATTGCCCTTGAGTCGCTGGGACATCAAAAAGGCCAGTATGATGTGATCCATCCAAATGATCATGTCAATAAATCACAATCGACCAATGATGTATATCCAACAGCAATTCGTCTATCAACCTATTGTTCATTGGATGCCTTGTTTACACAAATGGATAAGTTGATCACTTCATTTGAAAACAAGGCCATTGAGTTCCGCTATGTGTTAAAGATGGGGCGTACCCAGCTTCAGGATGCGGTTCCGATGACATTGGGACAGGAGTTCCATGCATTTGCAACCTTGCTAAAAGAAGATGTTCGGCTAATCAAGCGCACCCGTGAGTTGTTGCTTGAGGTAAACCTGGGTGCAACCGCAATTGGTACAGGGGTCAATACACCAAAAGGTTATGCGCTAAAAGTAATTTCTTGCCTGAAAGAGATTACAGGTTTAAAGCTTGTCGGTGCGGAAGATTATGTTGAGGCAACCAGTGACTGTGGTGTATTCATCATTTTATCCAGTGCACTAAAGCGTCTGGCCTGTAAACTGTCAAAAATCAGCAATGACCTGCGTTTGCTTAGTTCTGGGCCACGTACAGGTTTGGGTGAAATCCAGCTTCCTGAATTACAGGCAGGTTCTTCAATCATGCCTGCAAAAGTCAACCCAGTCATTCCAGAAGTGGTGAACCAAATTGCATTTAAGGTGATTGGCAATGATTTGACCATTACCTTTGCCGCTGAAGCAGGTCAGTTACAACTCAATGTGATGGAGCCTGTAATTGCAATTTCATTGAATGAGTCCATTGAATTACTGACACATGCCATTCAAAGTCTGGATGAAAAATGTGTACGCGGAATCAGGGCACACGAACAGGCTTGTCATGATGCTGTGATGCGTAGTGTCGGGATTATTACCTTGCTTGATCCATTATTGGGTCATGCGCTCTGTGATGAAATCGGTAAGCAATGTATTGCGGAGAACAAAACCATACAGGCCATCGTTTTGGAGCGTGGTTTATTGACTCAGCAACAACTTGATGAGATTTTCTCTTTTGAGAACCTAGTCTCTGAGGTTGATGGTATTCCAGTGGACTATGTCGCCTAGATTGCCCGATTCATATCTTTAAAAAAGCCCAGTTCAATATGACTGGGCTTTTTATCTTCAAGTTTATAGAGGATTATAAACCTGATTCGTATTCTTCATTGGAAAGCAGTTTTTCAACATCAGCGATATTGTCTGGCTTGATCTTGTAAATCCAGCCTTTGCCATACGGTTCTTCATTGACGAAATCAGGATCATCTTCAAGCGCAGTGTTTACTTCAACCACTGTACCTGAAACAGGGGCATGAATGTCAGAAGCAGTTTTGACTGATTCAACAATACCCGCCTGTTCAGTTGCAGTCACATGGCTACCTACTTCTGGTGTTTCCACATAGACTAAATCGCCCAACTCATCCTGTGCATGGTCACTAATCCCCGTAACAAGCAGGTCACCCTCAATTCTTACCCATTCATGCGTACGCGCATATTTCAAATCTGCTGGATGGTTCATGACAACTCCTTAACAATCTGTCTCATCATTTTTGTCTGGCTTTATACAGGTTTTTTGGTCAAAACAAAAGTATTTAAAATGAAGCACTTTGCAATATTACAAATAAGGGTCTTTACGCCAGTTACTTGGGCTACGACCACTCCAGCGCTTAAAGGCACGGCTAAAGTTTGCCACATCAGAATAACCCAATTCGTCTGCAATTTGTTCCAGACTATAATCTGTACGTGACAGCAGAGAAGTGGCATGACGATAACGCACTTCATCCACCAGTGTTGAAAAAGATGTACCCTCGGCTGCAAGCTGACGCTTTAAGGTGCGGTCAGACATGTGCAGACGTTCAGCAACACTTTCAATGCTTAAATAATGCTGTTCAGAATTGGTCAAAATATCACGGACACGCATGGCCAGACGGCGACGTTCACCTAAAGCAGACAGTTCAGTTTCACACTGGTTAATGGCAATCTGGCTGGCAATTGGGTCAGCATTGACCATCTTTAAGCCAAGATATTTTTTATCAAAACTTGAAATGAGATGCGGTTGGTTAAAGCGAATGGTGCTGCTTAATTTATCTCTATATTTGTCAAAACCTGCAGGTTCAGGAAAATCTAGGTCAACTTCACCTTTTAAATCCTCAATTCCAGTCAGGGCCTTTGCCATGGTCATAATACCGATGGTGAGGCCGAGAATAATTTCAGTGCGTAAAGGTTCAACTTCGATGTCACACTGCAACTGCAAGGTGGCTTTAGGTCCAAACGTAGAAAAATAGAGCTGTAAAAAAGGCAAGCGTAACTGAATAAAGCGGCTGGCGAGCGCAATCGCATCGGTAATGTCATGCGCGGTCATAATGGCATAGCCAATGAAGCCATGGATTGAAATTCGCATTTGCGTACCTAAATGAAAGCCAAGCGTGCTTTCACCCGTTAGGCGCAAAGAATGCTTCACCAGTTCATTCGCAATCGGTGTTGGAATTCGATAATTTGGATCGGCCAGTTGCTCACTGGTTAAACGAAATGGAGCAAATAAGGTTTCATCGTTATATCCCCAACGAGAAACAACATCCAATAGCAATAAGCCATAGACGCCTGGTATGCCTTGATCTTGACGAGTTGAGGTTGTTTTCATGTGCTTTCCGTGGCGCTCATCAATTTTGCCAATATCTTTTAAACATATAAGTCTTAAACATCTTTACATGAAATAAAATTATCAATCATAAAAATTGTTGGACAAAAGAGTCACCTAATCGTTCAAAAATCAGGTTGGTTTTCTGAAAACCATAATTTTGGTTGTAGATATTAATAGCACATCCCCATGTTGGTTCAAAGCCTGAGTGACATAGCTGACGATACCACGATCAATTTTGGTTTTAGATGGCACAATTGCCGTAATTTCAATTTCAACATGAATTTTATCGCCAACACGTGTTGGACGGGGCCAGCGTAAACTGGACTCTGTCCCCAACAAACCACCTGCGATAGGAAAACATTCAGTCCATAAACGCATGGTGACTGCTGAGGTATGCCATCCACTCGCCGCCAAACCCTGAAAGATAGGATGCTGTGCGGCAGCTTCCTCATCCAGATGAAAGGGTTGTGGGTCATATTGTCCAGCAAACTGTTTCACCTCATCAAGTGTCATTTCATATTCACGGCTGATGAAATGATCTCCAACCTTTAAGTCTTCTAAATACAACATTATTCTGTATCCTGAGTCACTTGCTGTTCAACCAGGAAACCACCCGTTTGACGTTTCCATAGCTGAGCATACAAGCCATCATGAGTAATGAGCTGTTCATGTGTACCTTGCTCGGCGATTCTGCCCTGATCAAGCACAATGAGACGATCCATCTGGGCAATAGTAGATAAACGGTGTGCAATTGCAATAACCGTTTTGCCAACCATCAAGTCATTTAAACTGCTTTGAATGGCTGCCTCGACTTCTGAGTCAAGTGCACTGGTGGCTTCATCCAGTATTAGAATAGGTGCATCTTTTAGGAAAACCCTTGAAATTGCAATACGTTGGCGTTGTCCACCAGAAAGTTTGACACCACGCTCACCAACATAGGCATCAAAGCCAACACGACCTTTCTGGTCAGTCAGTTGGGGGATGAATTCTTCTGCCTTGGCCTTTTTAACGGCCAGCTGAATTTCAGCCTCAGTCGCATTGGGGCGACCATACTTAATATTTTCAGCAACCGTACGATGCAGTAGAGAGGTGTCTTGAGTCACGAGGGCAATGTTGGCACGTAAACTATCCTGTGTGACTTCCTGAATATCTTGGCCATCAATCAGGATACGGCCTTGCTTGATATTATAGAAATGCAACAGCAGTTGAATCAGGGTGGATTTTCCCGCACCAGAGCGACCAACAATCCCAATTTTCTCACCTGGTTTGATGGTCAGGTTGAAATGATCAATGACATTCTTTTGGTTGTAGGCAAAACTGACATCTTCAAAACGAATTTCACCGCGCTGAACGGTTAACTGTTTTGCATGTGGTTTATCTTGAATCTGAATCGGTTTACCTAAGGTTTTCATGCCATCCTGAATGGTACCGACATTTTCAAACAGCATGGTGACATGCCACATAATGAATTCTGCAAGACTATCCAGTTTAAGCACCATTGCTGTGGTTGCCGCAATCACACCAATCGCAGCCTGACCCTGCGTCCACAGCCAGACCGATGTGCCAATTACACCAATAAACAGAAAGGCACTTAATAGGCGAATACTGATTTGGTATTTCACACCAAGACGCATTTGCTTATAAACCGTGACCATAAATTCCTGCATGGATTCTTTGGCATACTGGCTTTCACGACCCGCGTGTGCAAACAGTTTCACCGTTTGAATATTGGTATAGGCATCGGTGACACGACCTGTCATCACTGCGCGCGCATCAGCCTGTTCCTGCGAGACTTTGCCCAGACGTGGAATGAAATAACTTGCAATCGCAATAAATAGGGCCAGCCATAAAATCAAAGGAATAATAAGTACAGGGGAGATTGAACCAAGTACCAGACTAATTGTAATAAAGTAGATCAGCACATAAACCAGCATATCACCGAGGATCATCCAGAATTCACGGACGGCCAACGCGGTTTGCATCACCTTGGCTGAAAGCCGTCCAGCAAAATCAGTATGGAAGAAATCCAGACTTTGTTGCAACAGTAAGTTGTGAAAAAGCCAACGCATACGCATTGGAAAATTACTGAACAAAACCTGATGTTTGATGACAGACTGTAGGCTGACAAAGAAAATATTGGCAAACAGGATGCTAATCAGAATGGTGAGGTTTTGTTGGTTGCTCTCTAAAAAGGTGTTGGGTTGGCTTTTAGTGAGCCAGTCAACCAGCTTTCCAATATAGGAAAAGAACAATGCCTCGAAACAGGCTGCAGCTGCGGTACAGGCGATCAATAAAAATAGGAAAGGGCGAATGCCTTTGGTGGCCTGCCAAACGAAAGCAAAAAATGTGGTAGGTAATGGTTTGTTTAAGTCTTTCGTTGGATATGGATCAACTAGTTTTTCAAACCATTGCAGCATTGTTTCTTTCCTTTTTGCTTAAGGTGTTGATTATCAAAAAATAAGTGACTAATGTTTTAGAAACATATACTTAAGCTATGGTACGTTTCCTGTTTAAACATGCGTAAACCTGTTTGAAAACGCGCTAATCACTTTAAAATTACGCCAAAGTTTACGCCATAATAAAAAAAACCAAAAAGGCGTAAATCATGGGGTCAATCAGGCAAAGAAGCCTTACAGATGGTACGTTGCGGTTCAGGGCGGAGATTAGAATCAATCGTAAGGACTATCCTGAGTACAACGAAAGTAAAACCTTTAACTCCCGTAGAATAGCAGAAAACTGGCTATATAAACGTGAGAAAGAGCTTAATGATAACCCAGAATTATTATCGGGGAAAAATAATACTCAAAATCTAACACTGGGTCAGGCTATTGCAAAATACCTTGATGAGGTGGATGGGGTTTATAGCAAATCAAAAATAAATACACTTAAGTTGTTGCAGCGACTACCCATATCAAAAAGGCCATTAAAACAAATAAAGCCTGTCGATATTTCAGATCATGTGAACCTGAGAAAAGCTGGATATCCAAAGCTAAAGTTAAGCAGTGTTATTCCCAGCACCATACAAAATGAGTTAGTGCAAGTTCGGGTTGTTTTGGTACATGCATCAATTATGTGGGAAATGGATATTGATATTAACAGTTTTGACAAAACCACAGCGCAACTTAGAAAAACGCGACAGATATCAGCCAGCAATAAAAGAGATCGGCTACCAGACAGTGATGAGCTAAAAAAACTATTGCAGTTCTTTGCACGCAAATGGAATGAGCAGAAGCATAGTAGATACCCAATGCATTACATCATTCTTCTGGCTATTTTTTCATGCCGACGGGAATCTGAGCTGACACGTATGCACCTCAGTAATTTTGATGGTTATAACCAAACATGGTTGGTGAAGAATTTAAAAAATCCTAAAGGCTCACTTGGGAATAACAGGGAATTTACAGTTCTGGAGCCTTGCCAAAAGGTGATTGATTTATTTATGGAACCAGAATTAAGAAAAAGAATGTATAAAACTAGGCTGGATAAAGACCTTTTATTGCCATTAAACCCGAAAACAATCGCTTCTGAATTTACCCGTGCCTGTATGATTTTGGGGATTGAGGATCTTCGCTTTCATGATTTTAGGCATGAGGGGTGTACACGCTTGGCTGAGCAGGGCTTTACGATTCCACAGATTCAACAGGTCAGCCTGCATGAGTCATGGAACACCTTACAAAGATATGTCTCTGTTAAAAAGAGAAGATATGTTCCTACTCTGGAAGATTTACTAAGCTTCATTGATGAAGCTTAGTATGGTCGCTGGCTGATTTTTCATACTCATCTTCTATCGCTTTTGCCAGGTCGTTGATATGGACCAGATAGGGCGCACGTTTACTCTTATCTAGCTTGAATACTGAAAAAGGGAAAGCCTGATCACCCGCTTTTCTCAATGCTTCCGCCTTGCTTAAGTGGGGGTAATAGTCTTTCACAATCTCCATAAGATTGGGTGTCATTGATCTGTACTTGACGAATAGTATCTCAGCAATACTTAGTTGAACTGCTGTCATCTTTTTCTCCAGATCCCAATAGCCATAAGGTTTTCAATGTCACTTAGACCTACATTCTGAAAATGTAGGTCATGTGGTTTCCCCAAACCGTTAAGGTTCGAGTGATAGAGGACTGGGCATAGCTCATAGCATTTTCTGGGCATAGGTTGAGCCAATGATATCGGGTAAGGTTTCATGTGCCTCATGGAATGCCAGTGCCTTGTTTTCCGCTGCCATATCGGTTTTGTCAGAGTCACGATACTTTTGTAGTTCTTCACGGCAGCGACGATCCAGAAATGCGCCCAGTAAGTGGAATATGCTTTTAAATGTATTGCACTCTTGCAGGTAACGCATTCTTTCACGATGTGCCAGGACAATGGAGCAACGGGCATGATCCCGTAATTCATCAATACTCATGGTGTTGATGTCGTACGATACCAGTTGATCTGCCTTTGCCATGTCTGCCCGAATACTTGGATCATTCGGGTTGTACTGGAACGTGATTCTACGCTCAGGTGCCACAGGTTTTGGCTTAACAAATTCAACGATGTTGTTCATATTGCCCCCTATGGTGTCTGCTTCTGAGCGTTGGCTTTTAAGGCTTCCCATTCTTTTCCATAACGTTCAGCTTCATCTGACTGTATAGCATGACGTTCATCAATCAAATATTCATACATTCCAAAGAACGTTTTTAATTCTTCAAAATATAGGTCATGAATCTTATGCTCCTTTTGCAAATTACTTTGTAGGTTATCGAGTTTACATCTCAGATCAGCTAAAGCGTAAGATGCCCAATTTAGGTCAGAAGCTGCTAATGCATACGCATCATGTAAATGACCAGCATCATATTCTTTTGGAAATGCACTACGTGGTTGGGCAGGAGTTAAGTTTTCTAAGTTAATTTTTGCGTTCATGGTAGTATCCTATAATTTTTTAAGATTTAAAGGGTTATTGTCCCGATTTCTTCATTCAAAAGTTCAGTTATCGTAAATAGTCCGTGCAGAAGTGTGCATGTATATGTCTTTGCTAAATCCAAATTACTTGCCTCAACAAGTGCAGTTAATATTCCAAGGGCTTTCTGATAAGTTCTCTGTAAGTGAGGGGATGAGGAAAGTCCCATTGCACTCTCAATATCTTCTACAGCGTATTCAGCAAGACAGGTATTAAGAGTAAATAAAACTTTAGTTCCCATCTCTGACAGATTGCGCTGTTCATAACTAACAACAGTGCGTAGTAACATTCCCCCTAGGGCTTCCAAACGGCATTGGGCATCCCATAAGTAATCATCTGCTGTTTTGTCTTTTTGCTTTGGAGTTAAGGCATCAAAATCTACTTTTGCATTCATATCTATATTCCTTATTTTTGTTTTGAGTTAAGTATTTGGAGTATTGAGTGGAGAAAGTTCATCAAGACGCTCTTTAAGATGTTCAGCATCTTCAAACAATTTTCCACATACAAGACTGCCAATAAGAGCTAAATCACCAACTACAAAGTCCTTGAAAGGTTCTTCATTCTCGTCTGCTTTAGATGCTTCAGAGATTGTTCTAAATAATGTCCCTAATTGACCAATCGTCCACATGGTACGTTCAGCACTTGAGGTAAGATATTTTCTATTCTGCTCAAATTGCTTAAGCTGTTCAGGCGTAATGGTCAGTAATTGTACTTGTGCGTTCATAATGAAATTCCTTTAAAAATCTGTTTAGAATGAGTTGCTTCTATGCAATCAAGGGCAAATTTAGTGAAATATCTTGTTGAAACTTTGGATGTTTCTCTTGTTTGATGTTCTGGTTTATTGAATCGATTGTTACACCAGTAGATTTCCATTCGGTTGTTTTTGGTGGCAGCATCCAGAAAGCTACGGCCATGATGACCACCCAAAGGATGAAAGACAAAATTAAGAATTTGGAAAATTCGATAGCATTGACCTTGGCCATAGTCATGAGGCTAGGGCGTTGTTGGTCAATAGTAGGGTGCTGGTGTAAACGTTGGGACGTTTGACTAGGAATAGGCTTTTGTTTCATACTTATCTCGCTTTAATGCAAAGCCCCGTCGCCGTCCAAAGTTTCGGGGCTTTTTGTTGTCTGTGGGATATGTATTAGGTATTCCTAATTTTATTATCAATAGGTTTGCCTAATATTTTAATAAAAGAAGTTTTAATTCATTTACACTTAAAAAATATCTAAAAAGTTATTTACATTTAAAAAAAATACCTAAAAGGTTACTTACATTTAAAAAAAATCACCTAAAAGGTTACTTATATTAAGTAAAATAAGTATTATTCAACACTGTCATAGTCATATAGTGGAGAAAGATTATGTCTTCTGAATCTAAAATAGAATGGACAGAGCGTACTTGGAATCCAGTCAAGGGGTGTACAAAGATTTCACCAGGCTGTAAACATTGCTATGCTGAGACTATGTCAGTAAGGTTAAAAGCTATGGGGACACCAGGATATGAAGATGGGTTTAAATTAAGAACTTTAGCACATCGCTTAGGAGAGCCTTTAAAAAGAAAAACACCAACAGTTTATTTTGTAAATTCTATGTCTGACTTGTTTCATGAGAATGTACCTAAAGATTTTATACATCAAGTTTTTGATACAATTGAACAAGCATCTTGGCATACATTTCAAATTTTAACGAAACGAGCAGATAGGATGGAATCTTTTTTTATTGAAAGAAAACCACCTATAAATGTCTGGTTGGGAGTTTCTGTAGAGGATCAAGAATATGGTGTTCCACGAATAGATAATCTTAGAAGAATAAAGGATGTAACGATTAGATTTTTATCTGTTGAACCTTTATTAGAAGATATAGGTAAGGTTAATTTAACTGATATTGATTGGGTCATTGTTGGTGGGGAATCTGGTAAAAAAGCGCGTCCAATGAAATTAGAATGGGTTGAATCTATTCGTCAACAATGTGAAAGAGAACAAGTAGCATTTTTCTTTAAACAGTGGGGAGGATGGGGTGTTGATGGAGTTAAACGTGCAAAAAAAGTCAATGGTCGGGAGTTACATGGACGAACATGGGATGAAATGCCAGAAATTCTTTAAAATAATCTGAATTGTCTCGATGGAACAATTATATCTGTTTTATGGTAGATCTTAGATGGTTTCCTAGGTTTCCCATCAGCATTTAAAATTTCTACTGATTTTTCTTCATGAAGTTGTTTAAGAGAGCTCTGTAATATTTCCTCGGAAGCAGGTGTATTTGTTACAAACGAATGGAATAGGTGCCCTACAGCTACTTTATCATCTTGATTAAATAATATTTTTCCAAAATCCATATGCAAAGCATCTATACATTTTTGTTTAGATAATTCATCAAAGTCAAATAGGGATCCTGAATTCCCTATAAGTTCTAAATCTCTATTTGCTTCATAACCAAATTCAAATATACCAGGTTCTAATGTATGACCAAAATATGTTGCATTATTCCAATGTAATGATTTCATAACCTCATGTGCTTTATAGGCATTACATAGATGAACAAGCCAATAACCCCACTCTTTTGAAGCTTGAGGTTTAATAAAGAAAAGTGTCATAAATTTTGCATTTGATAATTCCTGTAATGCTTTGGCAACTTGTCTTTGAATATATACTCTATATGAATGCCCATCTTTTGGTAATTGTGCTACAACATTCCAATCAATGTAATTGTCAATTTCTAAATTAATTAATGCTTTTCTAAAATGGTTATCCTTAGAAAAATATGGGAACATGGAGTCAATATTAAATGTTAAGATAATTTCAGAATTTTTCAATTCTTTTAAGATGCGATTAATTTCATTAATTTTTACATCAGAATATCCATACTGATCTAAGAAAAAAATAGACCTTTCACCGCCTTTATTTTCTTTGATTTTATTAATAATACTTGGTAGTACATTTGAAAAACTATTGTTATAGAAATTTATTTTTTATAATCTTCTATATAATGAAAATTATCTTTATATTTTAAAGTTGTAATGTTTTTTAGATTGTTAATAGCATTTATATTTTTGTCGGAAAAAAAGTAATGAGCATTAATTTCTCGTATTTTTTCTCTATTAATATTAATTTTTATTCTTGCTTCATTGATAGTCTCTATAAGGTGAATTGGAGAACCATCAACAATTTTGTCATTAGCATCTAAATAAGTGCCACCACCACAGAATCCATCAACTAGATTAATAGTAAGTTTTGGTATATTTGCATTTGATAATAATATAGGTATATAAGCATCAATATATTCTTTAAGTATTTTATGTTTGATTAAGCTGTGGGGGTCAATTTTAGGGGTGTTATTATTTTCCCAATCATATTTATCAGATTTTTTCACCATTTACAACAAACCCTCATACATAAAATCTATTATCTTAATTACCATCATGCTTTATAGGATTAATTATAATATCTATTATAGCTTGAATAGCATTAATTATTTCTTTAGAAAGTTGACCTTTTGATTCTAGAAATAACAATGAATCTACTAACTGGCGAATTTCCTTATTTTTTATCTCAACAGTATTAAGTTGTTGATCTAACAAAATCAGATCAGCACTTTCTTTATTTGATTGAGGTTTTCCTGCACCAGTAGCAAGCCAAACAGGATTGACCCCTAGAAACTTCGCTGCCTTTAATAAGTTCTCACCCTCCATAGATCTAGACTTTCCTGAAAGCCAATCACTAACAGATGGGGGCTTTACACCAACAACACGAGCAAGTTCTACCCCTTTAATTTTTTTAGGGGGTAAAACTTCCATTGCATATTTAAGACGTTCAGCTAATGTTTTCATGATCTTACCCAATCAATTAGGAAATCCTAACATAAATAAAATAAGGTATTCCTATTGATTAAAATTAAGGAATACCTAATAATTGAGTTCGTAAATTAGGAGGCCAACATGAATGATGACCAATTTATTGAACTTCTTGGCGGTGTAACTGCTGTTGCAAGGCTTTTGGGGATTACTGCTGCATCTGTAAGTGGATGGAAAGCAATTCCTATGGATAGAAAAATTCGCTTAGCCGTGATTGCTGAAGATAAAGGGCTCTGTACACGTAAGGACCTATTTCCAAATACATATCAGGATATTTGGATTGAATTGCGTTCTAACCATAAATCTAATCTTACCCATGTAGCCATCTAATAAACACGTTCAAAAGGACAGCCAATGAACATATTAGATGCGGTTTATCACACGGTTCACGACTTTAAAGGCGGGGCAAATGCGCTTGCATTACGCATGGGTATCAGAAGCCCTGCGGTACTCAACAGCAAGGTCAACCCAAACACGGAAACACATCACCTGACTTTGCTTGAAGCCACAAAACTAATGGGCATAACGGGGGATTTCCGAATACTCCAGGCGATCTGTGCAGCACATGGCAAGGCAGCAATCGACTTACCCGATATACCAGAAAGCCATAGAGATAGTTGCCTGATGGATACCTTTTTAAATCTGGGTATCAAGAAAGGTGACGTAACGGAACTATTTAGGGAAATGCTGGCAGATGGGCGAATTACCAGAGGTGAGGCAATTGATATGGCAAAGGTCATACACGACATGCACGTACTACTTGCCACGCTGGAACAACAAATCAACACCTGTATTGAGGGCAAATAAAAACCGCCTCCAGTTTTAGCAGCGGGAAGCGGTTTATGGCCTTTTATTCATACTTGCTAAGCGAGAATAAATATGAACGAGCACAATCTAACAAAATTCCCTCCACGGGGCAAATACTTAAATGACCCGCAAGGTCGTTCACAAGAGCAAATAGACCACGACAACTATGCCGATGCACTGGAACACTACCGAGATACCCGTAATGCATTAGAGCAGGCTCTGGGCGTAGACCGTGACTTTGAGAAAACCAGTTGGCTAGCAGCCGAGGCAGTCGAGGATTCACGTCGTAACGGAGATAAATATGCCCTGATCAATCGTTTTGAAACGGCAGTGATCGACAGGTTAAAGGCAAAGGAGAAACTCTGATGGCTAGATCAAGAAAGGCAAACAGCCTAAAGCTTCGGATATCAAGGAATCAGGGCAAATTGAGCAGGATGCTGACCAGATCATTTTAGTAAATCCATTGGTTGATAAAGACAACCTAACGCCTTTAGGGATGACCCAGTTATGTGTTGTCAAAAACCGCCATGGCAAGAAAGGAAATGTCTGTGTTCGAGATTATTTAGATACATGCCGATTTAAGTGTGTTGAGGAGCAAACAGATCAATAACAACAAACCTCATAAATTTTAATTTGAATTGTTTTAGGTGATGAGATGAATACAGCAGTACACATTATGCAGACGGTGGATTGGCGCAAATATGACTTACCTGATTGGCTACGTCAGTGTGGTGCCTGGCAACGTTCTTGTAGTGGTGGGAAACAGGCTGCCAACCCAATTGCTATGGCGATGCAAAAGGCAAAAGTCAGGTTGAAGAAGAAAGATCGGGCCAAACTGATTGCCTACTATCTTTGTGACACTCAGGAGCTACAACAAACTGTACGCCACAAAGTGTCGTGTCAGATCACAGATGATGAGGCGAGAGCTGTACAACGCTTAGTGCTTGATATTATCAATGGCACTGATAGTGAAGCGACTCTGGAAACGGAGGCTTTTGACTACTGGATGAATCAAATTATCAAGGCTAAGGTTACATCGAAAGGCGCGATTACTGAAGAGCAGTTTAAGACTGAGCAAGAAAAGGAAATCGAGGAAGAATTTAGTCAGGGTTGGGGTAAAAAGCAGTATGTACGTGATACCAAGACCGTTACAGTTGCTGTCATGGCACGAGGCAGAGAAGTTAAAGGCTTATTTTGAGCGTATGCATCGGGAAATAAGAAATCCTGCTGGTATGCCAAATGATTTGTTCAAGAAGTTAATAAAAGACCTGAGAGGTTACGAACATAACCTAGATGAGTTAAAACGGTTTTGCACACGTGGTAATCGGTTATTTACACAAGAAAATCTGATGAAGTTCTCGTTGCTATTTAACAAATCGGATGATTTGAGCAAGGTGAGGGTGTTTGCTGAGCGATATGCTTAGTGTTGACAATTGACAACAAGAGATTATAATTTGAACCATAGTAAAAGGATTATGAATGAATAGGCATCCTAATAAACATATTCGAGAGGCGATTGAATATGCAATTGAAAACGGTTGGGATGTTGTTGAAACAGGAAAATCAGGTCACGCATTTTGCCGTTTGAAATGTGTACTTGGTCATTCTGAGCATCAAATGAGTGTCTGGAGTACACCAAGAGACCCAGAAACCCATGCAAAGCAAATCCTTCGTAAAGTTAAGCAATGTAATGGAGATGAACTATGAATACTTATCACTTTACTATTGTGGTACGTGATGCTCGTTCTGACCTAGCCAATCTTGAAGATAAATTTTTTGAAGCAGGTTGTGATGATGCATTAATCTGTAGTTATAACGACACTGTGTATCTAGAGTTTGATCGAGAAGCTGAAAATGCAACACAAGCGATTAGATCAGCTTTGGATAACATTCGCTTATTAGGATTTTCAGATTTGATTGTAGAGGAACAAGGTTTCTCCGTACTTTCTGAAATGGCTGATCGAGCAGGGATGAGCCGTCAGGCACTTTCATTATATGCACAGAATAAACGTGGTGATGGTAATTTCCCTCGCCCTATGTATGGTTTATCTTCGAAATCTGCAATGTATTCTTGGCCAGAAGTAGCAACCTGGTTATTTAAACAGGGAAAATTAGAGAAAACCCATTATGAAGTTGCAAAGGCAGTGATTTAGGGTCTTGACCTTGATCAAGGCAAGTGCTATTTTTGCTTTATAGTGGTCGAAGTGTAAGTAAACCACAGATATTAAAGCTCATCGAAAGGTGGGCTTTTTTGTTGCTCGCACTATTTGATTTTAAATGTTACTTACGTGTAGTGTGGGTATATTCTATATTCGTAAGGTTTTAGTATGAAAAGAGCAGAGTTATTTCAAGCGAGTAAAGATAAATATGATAATTTTGAGTTCAAAAAATTAATACAAGGAATGTCTGCACCAGAAAAGATATATTGTTCTAGTGAAACTTTATATCGTCACACCATTGACAACTATGCAGATACCACATTCCATATTTATTATACCAAACGATTGAATGGACCAGATTTGCAGAGATTAAAGAATGATTGGATGCAGTTTTGTCCACGTTAAATTAATTACGGTATGTAATAGAACCCCACTTAATATTAAGTATAGTGGGGTTTTCATATTTTAATCGTGAACAAATCCAATTGGTTTACGTGGTTCTTCTGTAGTTTTTTTCACCGCATTAAGCAATAAGTTAAGTTGTGTTGCGTGCTGGATTAGTTGAAGTTTATTATCTTGATCATCTCTACCATGAAAAATAATGAGATTTGGTTCTGAAAATTGAATTTTCTCTACGATGATTAGGATCTGATTACCAAAGGATGCTAACCAAGCACCCACCTCATAGTCATCTGATAATGATTCTTCAAATTCTTTTACCTGATCTTCAAAAGTTTTTCTAATCGCTGCAACTGGATTCTCGTGATAAAAACGCTGTAATTCTTGCTTGGCGTTATGCTGTTGCACAGCATTTAGAGCTTTCTGCAATCCGTTATCTGGGATTCGACGTAAGTTATGCGTCATTTATTATCTCATTTAATATTAAATAATTGATTTTATGAATTAAATAATAATATGGCAAGTCGATTTACACGGAAGCCGATAAATATTTTCAAATCCCCCAAAACGTCAGCACAAAATAAAGCCTAGAAATACGTCGTTGCCTAAGGCTAAACAAAAGAATGTGGAAGCTGAGGAAACACTAAAAGAATATGATATGGAGTGGTAGATTTTTTGCTAAAGTTATATAAAATTTGTGCATTTCAATGATTTGTAATGAGCGCATGCATTTGATGGTTAGAATATTATTATTTTTAATTAGTTTAGGGGTTATTAGCTCTGTATACAGTGCCGATGATTTTTTCGAAAAAAAACCATCTATCTTAATTGCTAAAGAAGAAGAGATTCATAATAAGAGTAACAGCAGTGAGAATGTGGATTTTTTTGAGTTATCAAAGCAACAAAAAATAAAATGGGCAAATCAAAAGTATAACCAAGCTACACGAAGTTCTGAAGATCTATTTCAAACATCGGGTATGAGCGCTTATGACAAAGCTCAATATTCTGGCCAAAATAGGTCTTTAGATAATAAGAGTTATTCAAAGCTCATTGAGTCTACACCTAATAAACGAGTAATTTCAGAAGAAGAATATCAACAGCATATGGAGCAAAATAGAAAAAGGGAAATAGATGATAGAGATTTACTATACTTATTGGACAAGTAATTTCGAAGAAAAATATCAACAGCAAATGAAACAACAATCAAATAGTCTAGTGAAATTGATTGTTAAAGAATATGCCCACTTCAGTGGGTTTTTTAATGGGTGAAATTTATGAACGAAGTCGGTTTTGTAATTCAGCAGCGTCCATATCCACCAGAATGGATTTTTGCACTCGACACGCCAAATTTTGCACCCGCACCTGAACTGTGGCGATGGATTAAAACAATATTTCTAAATCCAGAGCACAAACTATTTAATCCAGATCATGCGCATTTACTGGCACCGATGAATGAAAGGAGCCGTGACCTATTTGACACGATTGCCAACACTGTTATTCCACTTGACCCAACAATTAGGCCCAGCGCAATTAAAACATTCCTTGATTATGTGATGGGCAATGATGCAGCACTTACAGCATATCTGGGCAATCAACCAATCAGTTTGGCTGAGGAAGTGTTACGCCGTTGGATCAAGGCAGACATGGCGCAGATTCAGGCGGTGGCATCCAATACGGCCAAGGTTGTTTCAGGTGCATCATCTTTAAATTACGTGGCTTCATTGCAGGTTGGCCAGACAATCACTTTGGATTCCCCATTGATGTTGGCTGCATCCAATACCGATGTGGTCATTAAGATGGAGAATGCCAAAGGGTTAGGTATTGATCTGGAAAAGCTTAACGCTGGACAGGGGGTGTTGTTTGAAATTGGCATTTCATTTGAGGTTGTCTCAATCACAACTGAAAAAGGGCAATTGGTTTATACATTAAAAGCATTGGTGAATTAACTGCGTAAATATAAAAGCACCCTAGGGTGCTTTTGTTTATTCAGCTAACACTTCTTCAATAGCTAATCTAATATGCTCATCCTGATGGCGAATATGGCTTTGGAAAATCATTGCCTCAAGTGTATTGCTTTCTGAATTGATATTTCCTAAAAGGCTTAAAAGTTTATCAATAGCATAATAGGAAGTTTTGAACTCATACTCCAAATTAGTATGATCAATTATTTGGCTTGATATAACTTTTTCCTCTAGAGTCTGAAGTTGTTCTTTGTAGGTTTGAAGAAGTCCCTTTGCGAAATTAGTATCTATGCCACTTTCTTTATGAATTGCAGTACCTGACTTTTCCAAAACGTAAAAAGATTCTTTACCAATTGTTTTTACTACTATTTCTGCTGTTGAGATCATTATTAATCCTTATCATTTAATGGGTGATTTATGAAATTAGACAATATCGTTTTAATTGAAAACCGACTCAAGATAAATTCGACTCAAATCTATCTTGAAAATATTGATATAGATTGTGAGGAATTTTACGTGCCTGTGGGTGATTATACTCAAACAATCGGATTTTTAAAGTTCAAGCAAATAGCTAAAAAAGGTTGTTTTGAATTAAGCTCATTAGAGAGTCCAGATTGTCATAACCCGTATGAATGATAAACCAAAACGCTATCGTGTCCTGGGATATATTTTAGCTGGATATGATGGTGACACTATTACGAGACAATGGGTAAGTAAGGGTAAAACCATTTTCCAATGCGACACTTTAGATGAAGCATTAAATCAAGTTAAGGTCATTTCAGAAAAACATCCTGAATGTACCCGATTTGAAATTGAACGTGGTGAATGGCTTTAAGGAAACAACAATGTTTAATTCAGGCAATAAAAAAGCCCTCAAGAAACTTGCAGGAATCAAAGGGCTTTTGGATTGCTAATATTAGGAATATTAACGATGAATAGTATGGTACAAACAGAAAATAATATCAACTTTGATGCTGCACTGACCTTTGAGCAAGTAAAACAGCATGACCACAATAATATTGGTGTGATGCGCCGTATCGCTCTCATCACTTTAACCAAATCCTATGATGAATTGATGCAGATCATTCAAGGTGGCGATGATGGTGAAGAAGCTTTTATGACCGTATTTGAACAATCAAATCATTATGTTGATTATCTAACAGAGTTATTACAACTGGCGGAAGCTGCACAAGCCCGTTTGATTGTAGTCGCTGAGGATTTCCTCAAACAGGGGGATGCAGCATGAACACAGCCGTCCATGATCATATCCTCGTTTCCCAAAGCCATCTAAAACAGATGATTGACCTGATTCGTATGGCAAGTGACGTTACTGAGCAGCTTGATGTGATGTGTAAAATCATTGAGGAAAAAGCTGACCCATGCAGTGATATTAAATGTCTGGCACACGTAGCCCGATGCCATGCTGAAAACTGGGCAAACCTGTTTGATGTCGATCGGGAGTCGTTTGAGGATCAGTATTTTCCGAAAAATTAATGTTAAGGAGCCTTGCGAAAGCAGGGCTTTTAAATAACTTTCAAAGAAGAAAATGTCTTTCTTTTATGGTTTGAAAAATTTTACAATTTAATTTTACGCTAAATTCTACGTCATAAAAATATTTATACTATGTATCTTTTTGATTTTTAAATAATTTGAATAATATTCAAACCATTGCAGCATTATACTTTTCTTCTAATTCTAAAGTTACTGATTTAACTCTCAGGGTAGGATGGCAGAAAATTGATCTTGATAAATGAGAAAAGCGTATCTCTAAAAATGAAACATTTGTCCAGCCTAAAGGTTAGGTGATTGATCAGTGGTGATGAATCATATTTATTGCTCTAAAGCTATAACGTCGGGAAGATAGGTCAATTATTGTCTGAGCGAGATAAAATATATAGAACCTTGTTCAATTTATTAATAATACTAAAGTAATACAACCGCACTTTATAGATTGTATTTAAAATCCGTCAAAGAAAAAATTTTATTTTTAACTTAAAATAAATTATGCTTAAAGCTCCTAAATTTAAATAAAAATGGGCATTTAATGAGAAAAATATTTGCAGGGATTATTGGGGGTGCAATCAGTTTGGTCGCTGTAAATGGATGGAGTGACACACCATTGCAAATCAACTATGGCACACCATATGCGTTAGGGGAGCAAACAACTCAACCACAAACTCCAGAATATCGGAATGAAACAAGTAGTGGCATTCAGTCATCGGTGTTTGCGGAATATTATGGTTCCAAGGTGGGAGGCGATGATTTTGACCACGATGAAAAGCTTAATGGAATTGGGACAGGTATAACCTTTACCGCGCTGGATACTTTTAACACTACGCTAGGGATTAATTTCCAGAAAAATTCAGAGTGGAAAAGTACAGAAATAAATGTGAAAGGCGGTTATATATTCTATAATCAGAACAATACCTATGCAAATGCCACATTGGGTGTCGGTTACGCATGGTTCAAGGCAGATGATTATAATGTCAAGCTACGTTACCTGACTCTACCTGTAGAATTTGAATTAGGGCATTATTTCCAGAAAGACATAGCAGGTTATATCGGGCTTGGTTATAAATGGTTATATATTGAAAATATGAAAGATGTATGCACAGGCTACTTCTGTTCCACAGAGGCTTCCGATGCCCTGGATATGGATGGCATCACTTATAAAGCTGGTGTTAGATATAATTTCTAGAAGTATTGTGAATTTTAATTTTAAAAGCTCATCTTATAGATGGGCTTTTTTCTTAACCTTAATATAGATGCTAGGAACATGGTTGGGCTTAACAATCTAGCTAGCTGGTCTTATTATTTTTTAACTGATTGAATACCAGTAGTTCCTCATTTACCTCTAATAACGGTTCACCACTGTGAAGCCATTTACTGATCGTATCCAGAATATTTTCAGGATCTTTTCTGTATTTTCGAATGACGCATTCCCAAATGTTACATACTCTCCAACCTTGATCCAGTAGAAGCTGTAAAGCCCTAGTATCATTTAGTTGATTCTTGCATATTTTGTTTTCCCAAAATTCAGTACGGGTAGTTGGTATCCTGAATAACTTGCAACCTGTGTGACCATGCCAGAAACAGCCATGAATAAAAATGACTGCCTTATATTTGGGTAATACGATATCTGGTTTTCCTGGCAGGTCTTTGCGGTGGATTCTGAAACGAAAACCTGCCGCATGCAGCAGACGACGAACCATGAGTTCAGGTTGAGTATCACGGCTTTTAATTTTTGACATTATTCTGCTGCGGGTGGCGCTATCCACATTATCGACCATTTAACAGCTCTTTTTAAAACCATTTAATGATCAAATTAACATCATATATTGTGTAAAGCAGTTAATGGATATTATCTCTTATGTCATCACTGTGATGTTGTTTTAATAAACCTGATAATCTGGTAATGATGAGAAATCCTGACTGATGTAGAAAGCTAAGAATTATTGGCCTATATATTTTTATAACCTTAAACTTTACATAAAATATGTTTAACTCATTTGCTGTTAAATAAAAATTACTGAATCAAACAGTTAAAAAAAGAATAGCTTTTAATATTAGACATGAATGTTGATATTAGAGAATCACGAAATGACAAATAATCTTGAATATGAACACAACAACTTTACACAGATTCCTAACCTGACTGTGGAAACCCTCATCATTGAGCGCTTTAGTCCTCAGTATTGGAGGATTGATGGTCCACAAACGATGTCTTTTGCCATTACAACCTATGGGAATGGCTTTGAGGCATGTTTTCGGTCACGTACCACAACAGACCTTGCGGGTATTAGCTGGGATTCCTATGATTCCAAAGACCACAAGTATTTGGCCTATGAGACCAAGTATGACTACACAGGTGTGATCTGGGATTTTGACATTGAATTGTCAGCTTCCATGCCAGTCCTAAATAATGAGACCCTGACACCCACCTTAACAGTTCAATATCATGACAATGGCGAAGACAAGGTTGCCTATATTGTATTGTTCAACTATACCGACCAACCAGCCTCAAGATCAGCACATATCCATATTGATTGGGATAGCGTGAAAGCAGGATTTTCTGCAACAGAGCATTTTCCTGTAACCAATATTCATCGAATTTTCTTTTCAGGATTTACCACCAGCTACGCGGATTCTGCAACAGTTCCATTGGCACAAGCTGAGGATGGCTATATTCGTGTCACCAATTCCACTACCACAGGGCCAAACGCAATACTCACCTTAAATCGGGTGGCTGTATCGCAGCATCCCTATGGTATCTGTACGAGCTATGACGACCATTATGACCTGAATCCCCAACGTCTGGTGGATAATATGCAGGCCTTGGGCTATCATGGATTGATCAATCACTACTGTGGTATGTCTAAATATCCTGAAATGTCATGGCGAAATGATCTGCATAAATGGCAGATTCCAGATACCCTTGCGACAGGTGAAGAGGTGGTGAATCCCTGTACCCGCAAATGGCATGAGCATTTTGCACAGGCACTACATCATGCAGATATGCAGCCCGTGTTTGGCGTTAGCTTTGAAATGTATTCTCTGGGTGCAAACGAGTTTTGGGCGCAAAGGGACTGGAACAGCAATCTTGGTCGTACAGGCTATGAACCCCCAAGCTATTTCTTTAGTCTGTGTGACCAGAACGCGCTGGCATACCTGCATAAAGCATTTGTTGAGTTTGCCGATACCATGGCAGTTGGTGGCTGTGAGGTGAATATGCAGATTGGTGAACCGTGGTGGTGGTATAATCAGGGTACAAACCTGCCTTGTGTTTATGATTTTCCCACCAAGCTGGCATTTAATGCGGATACAGGTTTATATGCACCAGATTTAGGAACCATCTATGATGCTGTGAATAAGGTGGGAACCCCTTATGATGAGTTTAAAATCTGGCTAAGAAACAGGCTGGGACAAACCTGTCGGGAGATCAGGACGGTGCTTAAGGCAAAATATCCTGATGCAAAGGTCTGCCCATTGATCTTTTTCCCAACCATCCGTACACAGATCGAGACACTTGCCAGCTATATCAATTATCCAAGTGAACATTATTCATATCCAAATTTTGACTATATGATGACTGAAGCCTATGACTGGCTTTTAGAGGCGAGGCTAGATTTGGTCCATCAGGCTGTTGCAGAAATCCCCACTCAGGGCCTGAACTATCCCGCAGACAAGGTGGCGTATTTATCTGGATTTGTACCAGACTCATCCATTGCGCATCTTTATGGTTTTGACCCTAACAAACCTTATCGCACACCTATTTGGCAGCGTATTTTTGGTGACATGAAAAATAATGATTCGCTGGGGCTGATGAAACAGTTTATCTGGGCATATCCGCAGGTGATGCAGGACTCAGTCACGATAGATATGGCACAGGCTCCAGATGGATTCTTTATGGAAAATACATTACATTTCCCAATTACTGACAATACGCCGTATCCACCAGAGATTTATCTATAGGGGAAAAGAGGCTGAAAGAATTCGCTTTCACTGATTTTTCAGTATAGATTGCTTATCTGGGTTATATTGGATACAACGCTTTAAAGTACATTGTTATGAAAAACAAAATTTTATTCCTTAGCTTTCTTTTGGTCTTGCTGACTGGTTGTAACAAACAGCCAGAAGTGAAAAATGAGAAAGCCCAAGACAGTTTTGAAGCCGCGGATAACAAGATTTCCGAGTATCTGGATATTCTGGACAATCCTGACTCTCCAAAAGAGCAGCAGACACAGGTGTTGTGTAAGGACTATCCAAAACTGTATGAATCTAAATATGTACCCACCTTGTTAAAGCTTGCACCGAAAGACTATACCAAGGAAAAACTAATGGCTGATCTAAAGGTCTCAACTGACTATTATGCGGATAAGCTGGGTATTAGCTGTAAGTAAGCCAGATAAAAATTGAAAAAAATAAAGCCCCAAATGGGGCTTTTCTTTGCGATAAATTTAGTATATTTAGTTAATAATGAGAAATTATGTACATATTTAAGGATAAATATGAGTGAAAAACATGAATTAAAAGAAAGCACAACCAATACCTTTATAGGATGGGCGGTCATCATCTTAAGCTTTATTGCAGGAAGTGTGTTTATTTTAATTTTTGGTCAGGTAGAAAGCCAAAATGACAGTTATGACACTGTGTATGTGTGGTCTGGTGTTATGGTCGCGATTGGATTGGGAATAATATTGAACGGCTTGCTATTTGGTTATTTGATCTTAAAAGTCAGTAGCATTTTGCAATACCATGAACAAAGAAGCATAACAAATATTGCAGAATAGGTGCCATAGCCATACAAACAACAGGATATTCAGGTAATTCCAGCATGCTTAAATATTCCTAAACAGAGGGATGTTTTTATGTGGATTTTCATCATTACGATCATTGTTGGTATTGTCATCACCCTGTTGGCCAAAAAAAATCAACATAATCAAACCTTGTCCACCTCTGCATCCGAGAATGAATCCTTTGCTGATAATGTGCTGTATACATTTGAAATTGTGGGTGAACAGGCCTATCAGGAAAACCTAAGAAAGATTGCTGGAGTAAAAAATAAACAATCTAAATTTATCGAGGTGATGGCAAGGGTATTTTCTGAACCATTGAACCAGTTTGACAAACATGCGATCAAGGTTGAAATTAATGGCTTAACTGTGGGGTATCTGAGCAAGGAGGATGCAAGGCAACTTGCTGGCAAGATAATTGATACAAATGTTGCTGCGGTTATCAATGGTGGCTGGCTTGATGAAGAAGATGAGGGGAGTTACGGTGTAAAGCTTGCGATCCAGAGTCTGAATGATTTGCAGGGCAACTCATCGTAATTTTTTGCATTTTTAAACTTTAATAGCCATATTTTATATTTAACGAAATAAAACACTTTTTACTTTTCATAACTCAATGTTGCTGTTTCATATCAGCTTAACTAAATAGATTATTTATTAATCATTTTTTGTTATTTAGTTGGAGCATAACATGGATTCAATCAGCTTTTCCGAATGTGCCAAAGCCTGTATTTCCTGTTCGTTGACCTGTACAGCATGTGCAGACTTATGTCTCAGGGAAAATGATATCGACATGATGCGTGAATGTATCAAGAGATGTATTGAGTGTTCAGAGATTTGTGTCTTATGTGCCAGGGCTGACCAGAGAAAATCATCTTTCAGTATGGAACTCTGTACGTTATGTGCAAAAATATGTGATGCCTGTGGTAAGGAGTGTGCCCGACATAAAGCTGAGCATTGCCAGCAGTGTGCGGAGGCATGTCGTCAATGTGCAATTGAATGTCGAAAAATGGCCGCCTAAATATTTTAACCAGAGATATTAAAAACCGAATACATCGGTTAAAACAGGCGTATACTGAAAGACAACACCAGAACCAAACAGGACTAAAAGATGCTTGTTAAATTTGCAATTCGATTCATGGCTGTTTTGTTTTCAGTATTGGCTTTAGCCGCAATTGTTATTCACTTTTTCTTTTCGAGTGCCTTAACGACTGACTTATGGATTATTGTTGTTCCTGTTATTCTTGGTATCCCGATTCTGACCGCGGTGGTCGTTGCAAAAGATGAGGAACTTAGTGTTCATTGAATTGAAGATAAATCTTAATTTTACTTATTCATACTCAGTTCTATAATCTCATCATCGAAAGTAGATTCAATGTTTTGAGCTATAAATAAAGCCTCCCATAGGGGAGGCTTATTCATTTGGAAATGGGGTGAACGTTATCTCAGCCCTCATTCAGACCTGAAAGAGAAGTGGGGTTTGTAACCACAGTGTTCAGGTTTTGAAAGTCATGACCTGATGGTGCCTGATAAATTCTCAATCCAAACTCAGGAATAATCGCAATCAAGTGATCAAAAATATCAGACTGAATTGCTTCATAAGATGCCCATGCTGTTGTATTTGCAAATGCATAGATTTCCAAAGGCAAGCCTTCACTGATCGGCTGCAACTGACGGACCAATAATGTCTGGTTTTGGGCAATGCCCTGATGCTGTCTCAGATAAAATTCAACATATGCCCTGAATGTGCCAAGATTGGTTAAACGCCGTTGGTTGTAGCGAGACTGGTTACTTAGGTGTTTGTTGAAATCCTCAATTTCAGATTGTTTGGTATCCAGATACTGATCCAATAACAAGAACTCTTTTAACTTTTGCTGCTCTTCATCACTCATAAAATGTACGCTGCTTTGATCAAGAAAAAGTGACCGCTTGATGCGACGGCAACCTGCATTACTCATACCACGCCAGTTTCTAAAGGTATCCGTCACCAGTTTATTGGTTGGAATGGTGGTAAATGTCTTATCAAAGTTCTGTACGGTCACGGTATGTAATGACATATCAATGACATCACCATCCGCATTTAAAGAGGGCATTTCAATCCAGTCACCAATCCGCACCATGTCATAAGAGGCGATCTGTACACTCGCCACCAAGGATAAAATGGTGTTCTGGAACACCAGCATCAGGACTGCCGCCATGGCCCCAAAGCCAGCGAGCAAGGTGAATACATCTTTTTTCAGGAAAGTACCCAGAATCATCAGACCACACACAACGAACAAAATAAGCTTGATCAACTGTAGATAACCCTTGATCGGCTTGTTCCGTGATTTTGGATTACGTTGATAAATCAGGTTAAAGATATTCAGGGCTTCACTGATGGTCAGTGCAATGGTGAGGAAAATGAATGCCTGGGCACCCATCTGAATAAACATGATCACTTTGGGTGAAAGATGAGGAATGGTGGTAATTCCATTCATAACCACAATGGCAGGAACAACATTGGCGAATCTGCGAATGATACTGTGCTGCGCAAAGATGGACTGATTGGTTGATTTTAGTTTGGTGACTAAATAGCGGATACCTCGAACAATCACTCTTTTGGCAATAAAGTTCGCTAATGCAGCAAAGAGGATGAGAACAATCAAGGCAAGCAGGGTTTCTAGCCACGGATAGTGGCTTAGTTCACTTCGAATATCAGCTATAAAATTTAAATAATCCAAACCTAAACACCTTAAAATTCTTGAAGTGGAATTTTAAGGTGTTAAACGCTGCTATGATAATTTGGTCACAGTTTATATACGATTCTTAAGAAATTTTAACATTTGTTAAAAATGGATTACCACATCAGGTCATCTGGAATCACATAGGCTGCGTATGGGTCTTCCTCATCCGTTGTTTGATCATTGGTCTGTGCATTATTATTCACAATGATAAAGCCCTGCATTTTCTGGTCAATTTTCTCAGCCAATGCTTTAGGAAGATAGGCATAACTCTCCTGATCCTTTGCAATCACAAGCGAACCTGAAACCAGCGCATTATAAACCTGCTGTGAGATATAGACTTTCTTGATCTTACTGTCATCAATAAACTGGTAGACCGCATCACCGTCAGTTTGATTAACCTTATGTTGTTTAATCATCTGGATAATAGATGCCTTAAGGGCTTTTTCTTCCAATACACGCTGTTTTTCCAGATTGAGTGCCTGGTCTTTTGCCAGTTTCTCCTGATTGACACGGTCAATTTCCGCTTTTAATGCCGCATCATCATTCTGTCCAGTGCGCTGTTCATGCTGGGCTTGCTTGGTCAGTTTCTTTGCTTTTTTATTGTCAACTAAACCTGCTTTTAATAATTGCGCTTGCAGTGCATTTTTAACCATAATTCAATCCAGATTCGGGTGAGATGAAGAACGAAAATAAACGATCCAATACGTCATACTCATGACAAGGCTTAAACCTGCGGGTATGAGAAAGGTTTGTAATTTTAAATAAGGATAAAGCAAACTGGCAATCAGTCCACCCATTAAAAAACCAATAAAGATCAATAAATGTAAGGAAATACGGCGATTTTCAACTTTTAACCCACGGGCCTTATATCCCAGTGTCAGGCCAATATCGGTTAAGACACCAGATAAATGCGTGGTACGGATAATTGCACCCTTATAATGGCTGACCATCGCATTCTGCATGCCCATTGCGACACATGCCCACAGCAGTCCATAACGTGGGAAAAATGGCAGCAGTAGCCAGGTAAGAAACAGGAAAATGGCAACCAGACTAAGCGGCACGCCATAATGCCTGCCAAAGGTCACGTGACCATTGCCAAGAATCAGGCCGCTGTAAAAAGAGCCAATGACAAAACAAAGGATGACAAGGCTCAAATAGATAAAATGCTCAGGCTGCCAGTCAAGTAGACTCATTGCGAGCATGCTGACATTGCCTGTCATATGTGAAACGGACTGGTGTAGAACCGTGAATAAACCCAGAACGTTCACCATCCCTGCATTTAATGCTAATAGGAAAGCACCAAATTGAATCCAGTTGGGTAAACGTTGTAAGGGCATAGCAAACTCAAGCTACTAATTTTGGCGGTTTCGGAAATCTACAGCAGCAGTAAACAAAACATCGGTTGATGAGTTCAGCGCGGTTTCAGTCGAGTCCTGCAACACACTAATAATCATACCAATTGCAACGACTTGCATTGCAATCTCTGATGATATACCAAATAAGCTACATGCAACAGGGATCAGTAACAAAGAACCCCCCGCAACACCTGAAGCGCCACAGGCAGAGACTGTTGCAACAATAGATAAAATCAGCATCATGCTTAAATCAACATGGATACCCAGTGTATTTACGGCGGCGAGTGTGAGTACGGTAATGGTGACGGCTGCACCCGCCATATTGATGGTTGCGCCAAGTGGAATGGATACGCTGGCAGTGGCTTCATTGATGCCCAAACGTTCAGCAAGATCCAGATTGACAGGAATATTGGCTGCTGAGCTACGAGTAAAGAATGCAGTAATCCCACTTTCTTTTAGGCATTTAAACACCAGTGGATAGGGATTTGCTTTCATGGTAATCGCAACAAGGATTGGATTGATGACCAATGCCACAAAGGCCATAGTCCCTATCAGAACCATCAACAAATGTGCATAGCTGGACAGGGTTGCCAAACCTGCATCGGCAAAGGTGACTGCCACTAAGCCAAAAATACCCACAGGAGCAAAACCAATGACGGTATGGATAATTTTATTGACTGCATCAGCAACATCGGTCAAGACTTGCTTGGTTGAATCTGAACTATGGCGGAGGGCCAGTCCCAGACCAATTGCCCATGCCAGAATACCAATAAAGTTCGCTTCGCTAATGGCCTGAACTGGATTTGCAATAAAGCTTAAAAGCAGGTTTTTTAAAATATCGGTAAGGCTTCCAGGTGCCTGCAAGGTTGTCTCGGTTGCCAAATGCAGGAATAACTGGCTTGGAAATACGATGCTCGCAATTACGGCACTGAATGCGGCAAGCAACATCCCAACCACATATAATACCAGGACAGGTTTTAAATTTGCGTTTTGTCCCACTTGGAAATTTGCGATTGAGGCAAGAACCAGAACAAACACTAAAATCGGTGCAACTGACTTTAATGCTTTAATAAACAATTCACCTAATAAACTTAGGTAGGGTGTAAAGCCAGGGAACAGCAATGCCACGCCAACCCCTAGAAAAATAGCGATAATAATTTTGCTGACTAAACTTAAGCGAGACAATACATTCAACATATAAAGGCCTTATAAACCAGTACACGGTTTAAGGTTAAACAAGCGCGGTATTCTATACCCAAGAACCGTGAATAATAAATTTTTTTTTGCAACCTAATTACGCTAAAAATATTGTAAAAAATAACGCAATGTTTTTAAAAGTCTTTTATAGAAACCTAGCATATCTTTTTGTATGAAAAAAGACCTGAAATATAGACTATTTGTTCAGGATTTCAGGTGAAAGCGTTTGTACTGCCTGATAGTGGGATAAAAATATTTTTCCACTTAACATATTGATTAACCTAGATGAATTCAGCCGATCCATGACTGGGCTCTTTACTTCAGATAAATGTAGCTGAATTCCCAGTTGCAATAATTCCCCATTAAGGTCTTCCAGCATTTCCACGGCACTCAGGTCAATATTGCTGATGCTGGAACAGTTAATCACCACATGCTGTATCTGTGGATTATGGCTGAGTTCCGTGATGATATAGCCCTTTAGCACATGCGCATTGAGGAAGTTAAGGTTCTCATCAATACGGAAAGATGCAATGGCTTCCGTGGTAAGCACATCATAGCGGGATACATTCCTAAAATGCTGTGTTCCTTCAACCAGACCAATCACGACAATATGTGGACGGCTAATCCGCCATAATAAAAGAATAAATGTAAGGATGATTCCGATCACAAGGCCTGTCGAAATATCAATACAGGTGACACCAAAGAATGTGGCCCACATGGCTAGCCCATCGGCCTTGGAATATTTCCAGGTTTCAAAAAAGGGCAGGAATGTGACCAGTTTCCAGATGGAAACAAAAATGGTGGCAGCCAAAATGGTCAAAGGCAGGTTTTGAAAAAAACTGGTGAAATAAAGGCTGACCGCAATCATTAATAATGAAGACATGACCCCAGACATAGGCGTTTTTGCACCTGCATCACTATTGACAACCGTACGGGACAAACTTCCTGAAACTGCAAATCCTGTATTTATCCCTGCCGTAATATTGGCCAAGCCTAGAGCAATAAGCTCCTGATTGCTATTGAGGTCATCACGCTTTTGCAATGCGGTGGCCTGCGCAATCGCCAGTGACTCAACAAAACTAATCATGGCAATCATAAATGCGCTGGGAAGCAGTTTCTGAACCAGATCAAGATCCCATGTCGGAAAATGGAAACTAGGTAGACCTGTTGGAATGATCCCAACAGTTTTCAGCCCATGTTGATCCAGACTTAATAGATACACAACAATAATTGAGCTTAAAACCAATAACAGGGGAATGGTCTTATTTAAGAAATCTGATCGCACCCATTTAGGTAGAAAAACCAGTATGGCGATTGCAGCCAAACTCACGCCCACACTTAGAAAACTGATTTGATGGAAGTTGTTGACCAAACTTCCAACAAATTCTGGAATATTGTTGGTCTGTAATGGAATGTCGAGCAGAAACTTAAACTGTCCCAAAGCGATTAACAATGCAGATGCAATAATAAAGCTTTTGATAACGGGATGGCTAATGAGCTGGATCAGGAAGCCAAAACGGAACAGGCCTAAAATCAGTGAAATAATTCCGACCAGAATCGCCAGTAGACAGGCAGCCTCAATATAGGCGGTAGAGCCAATGGCAAAAAGAGGTTGAAGCGCTGAACAAACCATCATTGAGATGATGGCAACAGGACCAATCGACAGGGTGGTGCTACTGCCTGTAAAGGCATAGATGATCATGGGTAGAATACTGGCATAGATACCCATCACTGGTGGAAGCCCTGCAAGCATGGCATAGGCCATTCCTTGGGGAACCAACATTGCAAGTACAATTAACGCAGCAACTACATCAGCCTTAAAGTGTGTAGGGTGATAAGTCTTTAGCCATTTTAGTGCAGGAAAGATGGACATATTCAGGTCGAACCGTTTTATGTATAAATAACTTATATTATATATAAATATATATTATTCATAAAAAAAGCTAAAGCGATTCAGTACCAATTGCTTATTTAAGCGAAAGGTTTATATATTTGGACAGTAGTTTTCGTATAGGGTCTTTAGAACAACTTGAAGCTTGGGATCGCTAATGGAGTAAAAAATCTGTTTGCCTTCACGACGTGTCGTAACAACCTTACTTTTTCTGAGCATCATTAACTGTTGGGAAAGCGTTGGTTGGAAGATCTGGGTAAGCACCTCAATCTGGGAAACATTCAGTTCCTGCTTGGCCAAGTGGCACAAGATGATTAAACGATCCGTATTTGCCAGAGACTTCAGCACATTTACAATTGAGTCGGCAGACTCTCTCATTGCCTCGATCTCAAGATCCTTTTGCATATTACTCTCACGACATTACAACCGAACTTAGTATAAGGTGAGTAAATCAAAAAATTGAAGTAAAACTGAATAATTGCAATGGTTTTTAATGAAAATATATATAAGTAAAATTGATATATTGTCTTGTTTTTGCAGATTGCACTATTTTTTATTAAAAAAACGAGGAATATATCACTTTCCCTTTTATTTCATCTATTTTTAAAACATTGGGATAACTTTACAGAATGTGAGTAAACTCTATTATTTAATTTTACTAAACAATAGAATATGAATTTGTGGAATGATAAAGGTTAAAACACCAAAATATTTTCTAAAATCATGATTATATTTTGCCGTTTATCCTTGGTACAACAGAAAGGAAAAAAGTAGGGGAGAATGCTTCAATTTTGGCAAAAAGAATAAATATAAAAAAAATTCAAAAAGTGATTGCGCTTTAGAGAAAAGCATATATAATTAGAGTTAAGACAGAACGATCTGTCTGCATAAAAAGGAACTGGAAAGTACGTTATGTACAACAGCCAGAGGGTAATAATTTTATTATTCTTTATAACTCAGACGCAAGCGTGAGCCAGAAAAATAATTATAAATCACGCTTTATTTTTTCTTATCCATTCTCAGTTTGTTACTTCAAATTAGTTTATCTTCCCCATTTCTGCTTTCAGAAATGAAGAAGATTCGTTTACTCAGGCAAGTTCTTTTTCAAAATTGATTAAATGCTCAACACGTGACCAGTATTCATCTATTTGCACTGAGTCCTTATTGACGTGTGCCTGAATGGTCATGCCATCCAGAATACTGACAATCAGCGTGGCAAGGTGGGTAGGGTTGGGAATGTCGAGATTAGACAACAGGTTCTGGACCAATGCTGTCAACCAGACTTTATATTGTGTCGCTGGCTTTAATGTAGACGGATAGATCTTAATTACTTCTTCCACTGCTTTTTGGAACATGCAACCATTAAAGTCATCAGTATGAAACCATGAATCGTACCATTTAAAAATCGCCCTGATTTGCGCTAAATGATCGGCTGGATCACATTTGGCCAAGGCTGTATTTAATGATGTCTGGAGGTCTGTATTACGCTGAAGTAGACATTCTTCAATAAGCTTTTCCTTGGATGGAAAATATTTATAAAAAGTCATCTTGGCTACGCCAGACTCACTGATGATTCGATCAACCCCGACCGAGTTATAACTATGCGAGTTAAAAAGTCTTAGTGCAGTGGTAATAATATCTTCTTTTTTTGACATACAAAGCCTCAAATTTGCTCATTGTCATTAGAGCATTGTTTGCATCCCGTTATGCAATTTTGGCAGCGATTTTACATGGTATTTAAAAAATATCATAGGGAAAAATAGCATTATTTATTTAACGGTTTTCTGGTTTTAATTTACTAAATATATGTTAAAAATAAAAACATGAATCTATAGGGTTAATTAAAATAATAAATTTATATGCTGTTGTAAATAAATGAAATGGGTGCTTGAGATGGCTTTGATTTCTGAACACTTCTGACATAAAAATGAAATATTGAAGAAAAATAATAATATAATTTTATTTATTGATAATTATTTTCATTTATGTGTTCGATATTGATAAATACTAAAAAGTCAGTTTTTAGAACTACCTAAGTAACTGACTTTTAAAGTCTTATAAAATATTTTAACCTATTTGTCAGGCAGCCCTGCGATCAGGCTGGAAAAGTTTTGATAAAGTGTTGATTTTTGAGTAGGGGTATAGACGGAACGTTTAATTACACCTTTATCTGTTTCAATGGATAAGTCAACATTGTTTGCATTTTTAAATTCATAAAGAAATAAACTTGGAATTACAAAAACATTTGATGAACGTTTTGGAATTAAACGATTAATATATTTTTGTTCAGTTTTTTCACTCGTACCATAGTTAAAAGATTTGCCATCAATCCAGAACGTTATCCCCTTCATGTCGTAATATTCATAGGTGCTATTTAATACAACATCCAGCTTTAATTTATCTTTTTGCTGTTTGTCCCACTCCACAACCACATTGGGGCACAGTTCATTTGACTTACAGTTTAAAGAACCTGCGGTGGCAAGGTGATCTATAACGCCTGAGGTTGTAGCGTTGTTTTGCATACTGCTACAACCATTCATCATTACACAGAGACTAAGCAAACAGAGTGTTTTTTTCATATTTAATTCCCAGTTTTATAAAAAATTTTAATGATTAATGATGCTGTGCTGGACCAAGAAATTCAAATGGCTTTGCTATTTTAAATTGATCTGTCGCATCACCTGCAAAACTATTTTGCTGGTCTTTTCCAAGATCAAGTTTACGTGTCACACCATTTTTAAAATTGATTTTCTTTAGGTCAACCCAGAAAACATTGGGTGAAACCGCAGATTCAAAAAAATACAGCTGCTGTTTATGGTCAGCTACGGTTCTCCAGCGTGTAGAGGAAATATTGGGTTCCTCCGCAGTATTTAATCCATATGGCACAGATGCATTTCGAATCACACTAAAAACGGAAGCAATCGCTTCCTTGGCGTTGTCATTTTTTGGTATTGCATTGATATAAAAAGAGGCACGTGCAAAACGGTCAGCGGCTCTATTGGTTCCAGGCAACATAACGGTTCCGCCAATCTGTTGCCAATAGCTGTTAAGGGCAAGCTGTTGGTCAAAAGTTGGGGAATTGGTCATGACCTGATATTTTTTATCATGGTGGATGACTTGTTTGCCATTAATATATTCAATGATTGCGCTATCGCCTGTTTTATCTGAGAGTGATAAATGTAAGGTTGCTAGGCGCTGTTCACCTGGAACGCTATCTGTAATCAGATCAAAAGGTTCTTTTTCCAGTGCACTGACCGCTTCTGAAACAGTAGAGAAATTATCGAGAGCGTATTGTGCCCAAGCGGAAATACTGAGCTGTGGTTTATTGGATTGTTTGGTATCAGGATATTGGGATTCCACCAGCCATAGCACGTTTGCGACCAGACCTGCCTCATTCATTCCGTCAGTGGTAGAGATGTCATAGCCAGTGGCGATGACGCTACCATATTTGGCTTTCCATTTCAGCGATTTCGGTCCAGCATTGCTATCTCGGTTGACGCCACTTGGCATGATCCAGAGATTGGTTCCAACATCCACTTTCCAGTCCATGGAGCGGGCAGTAATAGTATGATCATTGTTGCCTAGATATACTGCGCGTGTACATGCCTGAACCGTTTGAAAAAATATTGTAGATGCAATGAATGAACAAAATAATGTTTTTTTGAACATTAAAATTCTCCGTTGTCATAAAAAATAGTTATAAAAGTGTTCATGTTTTAATTTGTATATAAATGAGTTTATAAAATTTATTTTTTAATTCAAGGATTAAAATGTAGTCCTTATAGAAAAACAGGTTTTTGGGTTGATGTTGGATTAATGAGGGCCTTTGATATTTTCCAAGCCCTCATTTTTAGTGATTCATTGAATAGCTGTGATTTTCCAGTTTAATTGGGAGGTAATAGCATTAAAATGGCATCATTCAGCAACTGGGCAATATCTTCCAATATTTCAGTATGATTCAACTGTTCATCAAATATCAGGCTTTCACCATTGGCCAGTTGCTGTAGTTGTTTTTCAAACGCTTTAGAAACACAAACAGGCTCGCCATTTGCCCAAAATTCTAATGATCCATTTTGCTCTCTGTAAAGTAGTCTCATCGCTGGTTCAAGCATCAGTACATAGCCTGTAGCCACGATTTCAATCAGGTCATTTGCCTCAATTTCTTCTGGTTCAGGAATATTGTCTGGATATTTGACTTCGCTCATATATGCCATAATCGCCGCATCAAATTCGGGTGCTTGATGAAGATAGTCTAATAACTGGCTTTTTAAATAGGCAAATTCTGTCTCATTTATCTCACCAATCGGTGTTGTGTGTTGGCGGGGAATATCCAGCAATGGATTTTTCAGTAAGGTGTTTTCCGCAAACTGATCACTGATTCGATCCATCATTTCTGCGAGGTTTGGCATACGGAAACCAAATGAAAACGTCAGGCATTCATCTTCCGCAACACCGTAATGGGAAAGTCCAGGTGGCACATAGAGTAAATCACCTGGTGCAAGAACTTCATCAAAATGAACATCCATTTCAGGCAATAATTTTAAGGGTTGATCTGCCACAAACTCAGTTGATTCATCACACATCTGACCCAACTGCCAGCGGCGATGACCATGTCCTTGTACCAGAAAAACATCATAAAAGTCAAAATGTTTGCCAACTGATCCGCCTTTGGGTGCGTAGGACACCATAATGTCATCACGTCGCCATTGTGGAATAAAAGGAAACTTTTTCCATAGCTCTGAAATATCAAAAGAATAATGATCTATCGCCTGAACTAGCAGTGTCCATAAGTTTGGCAGTTTTTGAAAATCACTTTTGCTTAAGGGGGAGGATTTAACATGCCATTCATTTGGATTCTTGTTTTTTTGACGAATTAAACGTGCGCTGACATGCTCTTCTAGCGCCAGTTCCTTAACATCATCAGGTTCAATCAACCCAACAATTTCGGGCATTGCATTACGTACCAGCAGTGGTTTTTTTTGCCAGTATTCAGTTAAAAATTGTTCTGCGGTAATACCGCCCAATACCGTTAAAAGTTGTGACATGATGAAGAAGCCGAAAATAAATCAATAACGTGTATTGTCCCTTGAGTTGAAAGGCGGTGCAAGCCTTGTATCACAGCCAATAAACCCTAATTTTGATCAAACAGTTCGGGATTCATTCACAGCTTCTTAAAAACACAGTATGCTAAAGCGGCTATAAGGAGTGTCCATGTATCAAGTATTGGCAAGAAAATACCGTCCACGTAATTTCAATGAGTTAGTAGGGCAGAATCATGTTTCCCGTGCGTTGACCAGCGCATTGGAGCGTGGACGATTGCATCATGCTTATTTATTTACAGGGACACGTGGTGTGGGCAAAACCACAATTGCCCGTATTTTAGCCAAGTGCCTGAACTGTGAAACGGGTGTGACCTCAACGCCGTGTGAAGTTTGTGCGACTTGTAAGGCAGTGAATGAAGGGCGTTTCATTGATTTAATCGAGATTGATGCTGCGTCACGTACCAAAGTTGAGGATACCCGTGAGTTACTGGACAATGTCCCTTATGCACCAACCCAGGGTCGCTTCAAAGTCTACCTGATTGACGAAGTGCACATGCTTTCAACGCATTCTTTTAATGCTTTATTAAAAACGCTGGAAGAACCGCCAGAGCATGTGAAGTTTTTATTTGCAACCACCGATCCACAGAAGTTGCCGATTACCGTGATTTCCCGTTGTTTGCAGTTTACCTTGCGTCCTTTGGCTGTTGATGAGATTACCACGCATCTAACTGCAATTTTAAATAAAGAACATATCGAAGCTGATCAGGATGCGATTTGGCAAATTGCTGAATCGGCACAGGGTTCATTACGTGATGCACTGTCTTTAACGGATCAGGCCATTGCCTATGGTCAGGGAGCTGTACATCATCAAGATGTCAAAGACATGCTTGGCTTGATTGACCGAAGCATTATTTATGACCTGATTTTAGCAATTCATCATAACCAGCAAGCGCATGTCAGCCAGTTGTTGTTGCAATTTAGACAGCAGGCACTAGATGTTTCTCTGGTTCTGGATCAGTTGGTTTCAACCTTGCATGAGTTGGCATTGTTGCAGTATCTGCCTGATCTTGCCTTGAAATACAGTGAAGAAATCAATCGAAAAATTCTGCAATTGTCTAAACTGATTTCTGCTCAGGATTTGCAGCTTTACTATCAGATTGCATGTAAGGGACGATCTGATCTGCAACTTGCAGTCACGCAAGAGCAAGGTTTTGAAATGTGCGTATTGCGTTTGCTCGCATTTAGGCCGTTATCGACTGGTGAAGTTACTATTGTCGCTACAAGTCCACAAAATATTACTGTTTCTCATGCACAAGTCGTTTCAACTGAGCCAAGTCCAGCAGAAACTCAGCAATTGCAGCAAGTTTCTATTGTTGAAGAACAGCTTGTGGTTCAGCAAGAAATTGTTAGTGTTGAACCTGAACCTGAACCTGAACCTGAACCTGAACCTGAACCTGAACCTGAACCTGAACCTGAACCTGAACCTGAACCTGAACCTGAATCTGAATCTGAATCTGAACGTATAATTCAGGATGAAAATGTCATGGTTTTTGATGCAGCGGATGGGCAACTGATTGGGTTGGATGTTTCAACTACCCAGCAAAATGCTCATTTCACAGAATCAGATGAGGTATTGATATTTCCAGTAGAAGAACAAACTGAAGTTACACAAATCATCAATCAAGCACCTGAGCTAAACGTTAAGGCTGAACCTGAATTGTTTGAAGAAACATTTATTGCTACGGAACAGCAAATTGAAAACCAATTTGCCATGCCTGTGGTTGATGTAGTTCAACAGGTTGAAACGATGCATTTGGTAGACCAAGCCAATCTCATGCCTCAAGATATTCTTAAACTTCGTGAACAGGTTTTGGAAGGCGAGTGGAATCTGGATAAATGGGAATATTGGTTTAGAAATAGTGAACTTTCGCCAGCCGTTCAGGAATTGGCACAGCATGGCATTATGCATGGGCATATTAATGGTTCATCTGTGTTTCATATTCCGCAGAAATACGAAGGCATGTTGTCACAACTAAGGCAGGCATTGGAAGATGCTCTTAAATTACAGTGGCCGAATACACAGTTTAATGTGCAATATCAAGATATTGATTCGATAACACCTTTTACCATGCAGGTCATGCGTAAGGAAAAGGCGTTTCATCGGGCTGTTGAGTTATTACAGCAGGAACCCACCATTAAAAGTTTAATTGAAACCTTTGATGCCGAGTTACAGAATATTCAACTGAAACTCTAATCGGTTGGAATAAAAGAGCTGATTTTTTTTATTCCACTAATAAGTATTCAGTCAGTACGTCGCGCATATTTTGTGGAATCGCAGTACTTTTCCGAGTTTCCCGATCCACAAACACATGCACAAAATGCCCTTGAGCCGCTGCTTGCGCTTGGTCTTGCTTAAAAATTGCCAGCTCATAACGCAGTGAAGAGTTGCCAATCTTTCCAATGGCTACACCAACTTCAACTATTTCAGGAAAGGAGAGTTCCTGTAAGAAACTACAGGCTGAATCCACCACCAAACCAATTATCTCACTGTTGTGAATGTTAAATCCCGTTTTTTGGATCAGTAACGAATTGGCTGCGGTATCAAAATAGCTGTAGTAAGTGACATTGTTGACATGACCGTAAATGTCATTATCCGCCCATCGGGTCTGAATTGGAAAAAAGAATTTAAACTGTCCGCGTGTTTTTAAAGTGGGTTTACTCATGCATAAATCGCCTGATAAATCTGTAAAGCATCTTGTTCGGTCATTTCTCTTGGATTGTTCTGCAACAGTCGGGTTTGCAGCATGGCATCCTTAGCCAACTGCGGTAATTTTGCCTCGGCAATATCCAGATCCTTTAGTTTTAGCGTTAGACCACTTTGATCCAGATGGTTTTGCATATGGTCAATGAATAAATCACATAGGCCATCGGTACAGCCTGTGCTGCGAGGGTCTAATAACTGCATTAACTCTGCATAGTGTTGTTTAGCTTTCGGCGCATTGAATTTTAGCACTTCAACCAGCACCAGTGCATTGGTATGCCCATGTGACAGATGGAAATGTCCACCGAGTGGATAGGCCAAGGCATGAACCGCACCCACAGGTGCATTGGCAAAAGCCTGACCGGCCAACATTGAACCGACCAGCATATTTTGGCGAGCTTCTAAGTCCGCACCATTTTTTAATACCTTGGCAAGGTTATGGTTGAGCAGTTGCAAGGCATTTTTTGCCAGCATATCGGCATAAAAATTCTTTTTGATATTGGAGGTGTAGGCTTCAATTGCATGGACCATTGCATCAATACCCGTTGCCGCAGTGATATGCGCAGGTAAGCCTTGCGTAAATGTCGCGTCCAGAATGGCAACATCGGCATAAAGGATAGGAGAAACGACGCCCATTTTGGTGGTTGCACCAGTGGTGACAATCGAAATTGGAGTGACTTCTGAACCCGTTCCAGCCGTTGTTGGAATCAGAATAAGAGGTAAGCGAGGAGCCTTGGCCTGATTAACCCCATAAATCTCACTGAGATTTTGTTTTTGTTCAGGATGAGCAAGCAGGGCAATGATTTTGGCGACATCCATGGAACTACCGCCGCCAAAACCGATGATGACATCAATTTTTTCCTGTTTGGCGAAATCAACCGCTTCTAAAACAATATGTTCAGGTGGGTCGGCCTGAATATCAGAATAAATGATAGGCTTGAGACCCACCTGATCCAGAATTTCCAGAATGGGTAAATGAAGCTGGTGCTGAATCATGCCTGCATCAGTGACCAGAAGCGCTTTTTTATAATCATGTTGTGACAAGATGGTTTTAAGTTCTTGTATTGAGCCTAAACCCGCAATAATGTTGGGAACGGTCTGGAACTGAAACTGGTTCATGCATACATCCTTATTTCTATCTTTTGATAAATCATTGTCCATACCTGACCTATGTCGCAATCCTAGACAAAATGCCAACAAATTCTAATAAATACAACATTTTTATATAAGGCAACTATAGGTTTCACTGCATAAATAAATTACCATAACATGCTCTAAAAAGTGTAGTTTTGAGGTGATTATGCCATCCCCAACGCCCTATAAGGTGTTATGTGTCTGTTTAGGAAATATATGCCGTTCACCCACAGCGGAAGCAATTCTCAGACATTATTGTGATGCGCATGGTTTAAATGTATGGGTCGATTCGGCAGGGACCAGCAATTATCACCCAAACAAGGCACCCGATGCCCGAAGCCAAAAACATGCGCTACAGCGTGGTTATGATTTATCGGGCTTACGTGCCAGACAAATTCGTCTTGAGGATTTTATTGAGTTTGACCTGATTCTTGCAATGGACCATGAGAATTTTGATGATATTCAGTCACTCCTGTCGAAAGCGGTACGCCAGTTTGGTGCTGAACAGATTCGTGCCAAAATTGCATTGATGAGCGAGCATGATCCTTATTTTAACCAGCAGGCAGTTCCTGATCCTTACTATGGTGGGGCGGATGGCTTTGATCGTGTCCTGAATCAATGTGAATCAAGCAGTCAGGCATGGGTCGATATTCTTAAAAAGCAAATGCAGGCAGGGCAATAGGATTTCATTCAACATGCATGTACAACAACAGGTTCAACTCAAAAGTTTAAACACGCTCAATTTAAATGCCACTGTTTCGCATTATGTCCAGATCAATCAGCCTAATGATGTGGTTGAGGCATTGGCATTTGCTGAACAGCAGCAGCTCAATGTCATGATTTTATCGGGTGGAAGCAACCTGTTGTTGCCACAGCGCATTCAGGCACTGGCAATTCATTTAAATATTCAGGGCATTGAAGTCGTTGCTGAGGATGACCAAACCATCACAGTTAAAGTAGGTGCGGGACAGGTCTGGCATGATTTTGTTTTATACAGTACCCAGCAGAACTGGTTCGGTCTGCAAAATCTGGCCCTAATCCCAGGGTTGGTTGGGGCATCACCTGTACAGAATATTGGTGCCTATGGTGTTGAGGTGGGTGAGTTTATTGAGTCGGTACAGGTGTATGACCGTAAACTGAAATGCTTTGACTTCATTTTAGCTCAGGATTGTCATTTTGCTTACCGTCATAGTATTTTTAAAGACTTTCCTGATCGTTACATCATCATTAGTGTAACCTTTAAGCTGTTAAAACATGCCAGTTTAAAACTGAGTTATGGGGATTTAAAGCAGGCGGTTGGGGATGAACAAACGGCTGAGAACCTGCAAAATCAGGTGATACAGATTCGCCAAAGTAAATTGCCTGATCCCAAAGCATTTCCGAATGTGGGCAGTTTCTTTAAAAATCCCGTTCTGACTCAGGCTGAATTTGAAAAAATTTCTCAACACTTTCCCAACATTCCGCATTATCCCCAAGCCAACGACAATGTTAAGGTGGCTGCTGGATGGTTGATTGATCAGGCGGGCTGGAAAGGCAGGCAACTGGGTTGTGTTGGCATGTTCCATAAACAGGCACTGGTTTTGGTTAATTATGCCGATGCAACGCTGGAAGATGTGAAAAGTACCTATAGCGCTGTACAAAATGATGTAAAACAAAAGTTTAGTATTCAGCTTGAACCTGAACCTGTGTTATATAGTGAGCAAGGTTTGATTCAGCCCCATACTGCATAAGGAGTGATATGGCGCAAGTACATTGGATGGTCAGTTTAGTGCGGATAGCCACCATACTATTTGTGCTATTGGGCTGCTTTGTGCTTTTTTTATATTCTCCGTTTTATTCACAGCTTGTGGTGAAAGGGTTAAATTATTTTGTACCAGTTGATGTCAATGAGGTGGCCGCTGAAAGCCAGAAAGCAGCGGCTTTAAGTGAACATGAGAATCTGGAACCTGGTTCCAACTTATGGATTGCGCGTCAGGCCTATTTAAAGCTGATGGAAAAAACTTTTCAGTCTGAAAAACCTGAAGATTTAAGGTTGATACAGGCACGCTATAAATTGCTGCAACAAACCATTATTGATGAACAGGAAAAAGAAGAGCAAAAAGAGAAGAAAAACAACATTCCATTGCTAAACCAAAAAGCAGAGCAGGATCAGGACAGTTCAGCCGTTGTGATCAGTTCTCCAACGGATTTCTTACAAGGCAATACACCTGATAATCAGGCGCTCATGGGTAAGTATCTGGCATTTTTAGAAACCTATCCTGTTGCATTGCCTGTGAATGAGGATGAAAAGGACGAGACCAATAAAGACTTGGTTGAACTTAAAAAGAATAAAGATGATGGTTTTGAGCCTAAAAATACCTCACAGCCTTATGCAATTGTGGTGCTCGGTGGAGGATTGACCCTTGCTGAAAATGGTAAAGATATTGTGGTGAACAACTACACACGCTTACGTCTGGAAAAGACCTTGAGTGTGGAAAAAAAGTATAACTTGCCGATTGTGTTAAGTGGTGTGGAAGCCCCCTATATGCAGGCATGGTTAAAACAACGTGGTATTGAGGCCAAGCTGCTTGAAAATAGAAGCATGAATACCTGTGAGAATTCCAGATTCAGCTCTTTGCTCCTGCAAAAGAAAGGCGGTGCGCCCACCGTGATCCTGATTACCGATGAGTATCATATGCCACGGACACGCCGTTTATTTGCCTTGAATGGCATTGAAACCGTTCCTGTGTTTGCACCCATGCCAACCAGCTTGACCCGTTGGCGCCCTAGCCAACAAAATTATGACCATAGTCGCCGTGCCAATTATGAAATGCTGGCTACGGTTCGTGATATGTTATTTGGCTCTAGTGATTGTCGGGAGATACCATAATGTCGAATATTCCTTTTTTAAATCCGACAATACTCAAACAACTGGATTTACCTGTTCCGAATCGTGAAACCACACCACAGGTTTTGGAGCCACTGGATTTATCAACCACAACTGAACCCTCTAAACCTTTACAGGCCTATCGTAAGCTTTATGGCTTACACTTGCTGGACTGTGAGCATTGGCAGGGTTATGTGGAAATGCCGTTGTTCCGTTTGCATGTGCAGGTATTTCAGCCAAGACAACAAAAGATTCAGGGGACAGTCTGCCTGCTGCATGGCTATTTGGAACACAGTGGAATCTATCAGCCGATTATCCAGGAAATCCTGGATCAGGGATTTAGTGTGATTACCTATGATCTTCCTGGGCACGGACTAAGTAATGGTTCACCTGCCAGTATCCAGAATTTTGACCATTACCAACAGGTTTTACATGCAGTATATGAAGCGGTTCGTGGGGCCAAACAGTTGCCTAGACCGTGGTTAGGCATTGGTCAAAGTACAGGTGGTGCAATCTGGATGCATCATTTACTGGAGTTTGCAGAACGTCGTGAAGATCCAATTGTTGATCGGGTTCTGTTATTGTCACCGTTGATTCGTCCCGCTAAAACCGCCTGGTGGCACAACTCAGTTGGCCTAGGTATTATTCGTCGCATTAAAACCCAAGTGCCACGACATTTTCGCCGTAATAACCATAACCCTGAATTTTTGCGTTTTGTGCGTTTAAAAGATCCATTACAACCCCGTATGATGGGCATGGACTGGATTTTGGCCATGTCAAAATGGATGCTGGAAATGGAACAGCGTCCAGCCTGTCGTATTCCAGTTTGGTTGGCGCAAGGTGCACTCGATCAAACAGTCGATTGGCGCTATAACATTGAATATATTCGCCGTAAGTTTAGGTTGCAGACTTTGTTGATGCTGGAAGAGGGTTCACATCAATTGATCAATGAACGTGCTGATATACGTGCTGCACTGACAGGTTTGATTCCTGCTTTTTTACATGCGAAGCCAAATCACCACTATTACTAGTGGTGATTTCTTATTTAAATTTTGTATTAAAACTGATCCGCATCCGCCAGTTTCCACATTCGATAATAAAAGTTTTCATCATCATCTAAATTATTTTGCAGTAATTCATTTTCCTTGAGGAAAAAATGAATCTGGGCATAATTTTTAATTTCACGATCATTCAAACGCTGGGCCAAATGATGTGCCTTAATATCTGAGGGATGACGTAAACCTGCGGCGGCGATCATTTCAGAAAGCGCATGCAGTGTATTTTTATGAAAATTAAAAACACGTTCCGCCTTGCTGGGTACATCAATGGCTTTTTGTCGGTCTTTATCCTGTGTGGCAACTCCAACAGGGCATTGATTGGTATGACAACTTTGTGCCTGAATACAACCTACAGCGAACATAAACCCCCGTGCGGAATTGACCCAGTCTGCACCAAGTGCAAATGTACTGGCAATGTCAAACGCGCTGATAATCTTTCCACTGGCGCCGATCTTGACCTGACCGCGTAATCCTGCACCCACTAAAGTGTTATGGACAAAACGTAAACCCTCTCGTAAGGGAGTACCAATGTAGTCGCTAAATTCAATTGGTGCAGCGCCCGTTCCACCCTCGGAACCATCGACCACCACAAAATCAGGCATGATTCTAGTTGCGAGCATTGCCTTGACGATACTCATAAATTGCCAGGGCTGCCCAATACAAAGTTTAAAGCCAACAGGTTTGCCACCAGACAAGTCCCTCAGTTTTTGAATGAAATGCATCATTTCAATGGGGGTGTTAAAGCTTGGATGACGAGATGGGGAAATACAGTCGTGGTCTCTGGAAACACCGCGAATTCGGGCAATCTCCTCAGAGATTTTATGTTTGGGTAAAATGCCACCATGACCTGGTTTGGCGCCCTGTGAAAGCTTAAGCTCGATCATTTTAATTTTTGGGTTTTGGGCCTGTAGGGTAAATTTCTCAGGATCAAATAATCCTTCAGGTGTACGACAACCAAAATAACCACTGGCAATTTGCCAAACAATGTCGCCGCCATTTTCCAGATGGTAAGGGCTTAAACTACCTTCACCCGTATCGTGGTAAAAGTTGCCCAGTTGGGCACCCTTGTTTAATGCCCGAATTGCATTGGCACTTAGGCTGCCAAAGCTCATGGCCGAGATATTCATGATTGAGGCGCTATAAGGCTGGCTGCATTGCGCATTGCCAATCAGAACACGAAAAGTGGATGGATCGGCAGGTGGGCAGGGTGCCATCGAATGCACAATAAAACGGTAGTTGGGTTGATAGACATCAATGATGGAACCAAAGGGCTTGTCTGCATTTTCATTTTTTGCACGTTGATAAACCAGGCTGCGTTGCATTCTGGAAAAGGGCAATGCATCCTGATCGGCTTCAATAAAATACTGGCGGATTTCGGGGCGCACATCTTCAAAAATAAAACGGAAATGACCCAGAATTGGATAGTTTCTTAAAATCGCATGCTTTTTCTGGAGCAGGTCATATAAGCCAACCACACTGAGCAGGCTTGTCACGAGCCAAAGCCCATTCAATAAAGTGTCGGAAATAAAATAATAAATGCTATGCGGGGTATAAATGACCTTGAACCAGCTAATGGTCAGCGTGATCAGGATACAAAGGAACCAAACCGAATGTCTTGAAAAGAAAGTATTAAGTAATTTATGTCTTATAGCTTGTGCAGGGCTAGCCATAGGCAGGAGATTCCTATAATTAAGCAATCCACAAACCATGCCAAGAACCGTCTTTAACCACAAGTAATGAATTGTTAGACTTGAGAATTATTCTCTTAAATCAGCTAAAATTCAGTTCAACCTATCTGGATAAATTTTCCGATTTTTTTCAGTCTACATTTGTTGATAAGGCCCTTAAATTGTTGCATTCCCTGAATATCCAGACCCGCTTGGGTGGTTTCTACCTGTTCTATTATTCCATAGTGGGAACATTCATGCCTTATTGGAACCTCTATCTGCAAGATCAGGGATTTAATTATCAGCAAATTGGAATTCTATCTTCGATTGCAATTATTACCCGTTTTTTTGCCCCCTTGATTTGGGGCTGGATTGCAGATAAATCAGGCAAGCGGATGCTACTGGTACGAATTGCGACCTGGATGGAAGCCTGTATCTGGTTTGCAATTTTTGTGATTCCGAATAGCTTTCAATCGATTGCTTTATTGATGCTGGTTTTTAGCTTTTTCCAGAATGCGATTCTGGCACAGTTTGAGGGGGTGACTTTATTCTGGCTGGGTGAAAAGCGGGCTGAGTTATATGGCAAGGTTCGGAAATGGGGTTCAGTCGGCTTTATTGTTGGGGTATTTGCCATAGGCGCATTATTGGAAATTATTCCAATTTCAATGTTACCTATTCTATTGTTATCAGTTTCATTTTTGGCCTTTTTATGGTCATTTAGCATTAAGGAGCCTGAACATGCGCCAAGCTCGCAAAAGAAGCTGGAACCTTTATTGCCAATTTTAAAAAAGCCAATGGTGGCCGCCTTTTTTTGTATTGAGTTTATTTTACTGTTTTCACAGGCGCCTTTTTATAGTTTCTATAGCAATTTCCTGAAAGAAATCGGTTTTACTACCATGCAGATTGGAACTTTATGGGCGACAGGTGTGATTGCTGAGATTGTGATGTTTGCAGTGGCGCAAAGAGTCTTTTTTATCCGATTTTCCTGGAGAACATTGGTTGCTGCCTGTTTGATCTTGACCAGTTTACGCTGGTTGTTGGTGGGTATATTAAATACAAATTTTATTGGACAGCTTTTAGCACAATGCCTGCATGCATTTAGTTTTGGGCTTTTTCATCTGATTGCAATGAAAGTCATCTTCCAGAATTTCTCTGCTGAACAGCAAGGTCGCGGGCAGGCACTTTATAGCACCATGTGGGGACTAGGTGTGGCATTGGGAAGTTTATTGGCAGGGCATTACTGGCAAATTTTATCAGGTGCCACCATTTTCTTATGTGCCAGTGTGGTTGTTCTTTTAGGCTTGATTTTGGTGATCTGGCTGCCGAATCAAATTGAAACGACAGCGTCTAAGTTAAATCAAAGCTGAATATTTTTATATTGCGGCATCCACGGTTGTGCCTGTTCAAGCTGTGCAGCGAGTTGAAGTAAACGGTCTTCACGCCCAAATGGTGCAATAAACTGACTGCCCAAAGGCAAGCCATTTTTATTCCAGTATAAAGGCACAGACATGGCAGGTAAGCCTGTGACATTTGCCAATTGGGTAAAAGGCACCCAGCTCAAGTTCTCTTGTACCATTTTCTCGACCAGTTTACCTTGTGCAAGATAATGGGCTTTTCCAACTTTTAATAAGCCTTTTAGGATAGGTTTTAGCCAGCTAGGCATTGCAACTTCACCATTTTTGGGTGCAACTGACGCGGTGGTTGGGGTTAGGTAAAGATCATATTTTTCAAAGAAGATATTCATTTGCGTGCTATGCATTCCCCAATGATTTAGGGTATGAATATAATCTGTTGCTGTCGTTTTCGCCCCAAAGGCTGCCAGGGCATTGGAGTCAAGCTCAAAATCCTCATCGGTCGCACCTGACATGTGTTTAATTTGCGCCTGCATGTAGGAGAACTGACTAAACCATGTGGTGATAAAGTCTTTAGCGAGTTCCAGACCATTTATTTGCGGACGGTCTTCAACCACGATATGTCCAAGTGACTCTAGAAGCTTGGCTGTTTGCTGAACCGCTTGAATCGCATCTTTGGAAACTTTGGTGCCAATCGGTGACTGGGTATTAAATGCGATTGTTAATTTTTTTGGAGTCTGCTGGATAATATCCAGATATTTCTGGGTTGGAGATTGAATGATAAAAAGTGAGGTCTGTTCTGGACCTTGAACCGCATCCAGCATGGCGGCACTATCCCGAACGGTTTTACAGAGTACATGCTGCATGGCTGCGCCGTGCATGGCTTCACTAAACTGCGGCCCCCACGGTGTACGTCCACGGCTCGGTTTAAGTCCAAACAACCCACAATAGGAGGCAGGGATACGGATTGAACCACCGCCATCGCCAGCTCCCGCAACAGGAACCAGACCACCAGCCACTGCTGAGGCAGACCCGCCCGAAGAACCGCCACTATTATGCTTTAAGTTCCAAGGATTATGACATGAACCCCATGCATCTGGTTCCGTAATGCCCTTGATGCCAAACTCAGGTGTATTGGTACGGCCAAAAGTCACAATTCCTGCTTTTTCCCAACGATTGACAATTTCTGCATTAAAGTCAGGTGTGTAATTGATTCTTTTAAGGGCATTGCTGCCATAGGATGTGGGTACACCTTGATATTCCTGAAACAGGTCCTTGACCAAAAAGGGAACACCCGCAAATGCGCCCGTAAGGGGTTGCTGGACACGTTGTTTAGCCTGTTCATACATAGGGATAATGATTGCATTCAGTTTTGGATTGGCTTTGTGGGTATGTTCCAATGCCACCTGTAATAGTTCAGATGGGTGAATTTCCTTGTCCTTGACCAATTTGGCCAAACCGAGTCCGTCATATTGAATGTATTCAGAAAATTTCATGGCTTTTATCCCTAAAGCTAAACCGTTAATAAATGGAAAATTTTAAGCGTTATTGGGGATAAGAATACCTGAAAAAAATGCAGAACAATCAAATAAATTGCAGAATAAAAATATTGTGTTTATATGGTTATGATTGCGGGATTTTCTTTAAAAATATGCTAAGTTAAGCCAATGCAACGTTTAGATTACGACTTAATTAAATCTATGAAAAATATTTATATTATTGGATTGTTATGGGCTTGCTCAACATGGACTATGGCAGATACGGTTGTGAATGCGAAAACAGTGACACCGCAGCAAATTGCAAAAGCAAATGCAATTCGTGTCACCAGCCGCCCAGAAATTATGGGTTTGTGGGGAATGGAAATTACCAATAACAAGAAATGTGTCGAATATTATAACTTCCGTGGCATGAGTGATGTGGTGATAAAAAGTGGTCAGGAATGGTCTTATGGCCTGTATGATTACCAGCCCTCTGAAGATCACAAGGAACGTTTGCCTGCACTGATTTTACAGATTAAGTATGACAATAATGAGATGGACTGTTCTGGTCAACAACAGGATCAAACGGGTGAGGTTTCACAATACTTTGTGAAATGGGCGAATGATAATACCATTGATTTTTGTGCCAATGAAAAAGGCGAAAAGTGCTTTGCAACCTTACGCCGTGTTTTACCATAAAGAATTAAGGCCAATAAAAAACCTCTTATAATTTTATAAGAGGTTTTTTTGTTTAAGCAGTTTCAGCCTGTTGTGCCAACTGTTTTAATAAATGCTTCTCAAGATAATGGATATCCATTGCCTGTTCACAGAAATTGGCATCCTGCAAAATCAGGTCTTTATGCAGTGGAATATTGGTCTTGATTCCTGTCAAAATCATTTCATCCAGCGCCTGACGCATACGGGCTAACGATGTTTCACGATCTTTGCCATGTGCAATCAGTTTGGCAATCATGGAATCATAGTAAGGCGGAATGCTGTAACCCTGATAAATATGAGAGTCTAGACGGATACCTGCGCCACCTGGTGCATAGAAAGTTTCAATTTTTCCAGGGGATGGCAAGAACGTGGTCGGGTCTTCTGCATTGATACGACATTCAATGGCATGGCCTTTAACCTCAATCTCATCCTGTTCAAGGTTTAAACCTAAACCCGCAGCAATACGAAGCTGCTGTTCAATAATGTCCACACCCGTGACCATTTCAGTGACAGGATGTTCAACCTGTACCCGTGTATTCATTTCAATGAAGAAAAATTCACCTTCTTCAAATAAAAACTCGAACGTACCAGCACCACGATACTGCATCAATTTACAGGCATTGACACAGGCTTCCAGAATATCTGCACGCGCCTGTTCTGGCAGGTTTGGTGCAGGTGCCTCTTCCAGTACCTTTTGATGGCGGCGTTGTAGGGAACAGTCACGGTCATACAAATGGATTGCATGGCCATTGCCATCGCCAAGTATCTGAACCTCCACATGACGGGGTTTTTGCAGGAAACGTTCCATATAGACGGTATCATCGCCAAACCACATTTCTGCATCACGCTGGGCAGCCTGTACCGATTCAAGCAGGGTATCGACACGCTCGACAATACGCATACCACGACCACCACCACCAGCCGCAGCCTTGACAATCAATGGAAAGCCAATTTCTTTGGCTTCCGCAAGCGCGTTGTTTGGTGTCACTGCATGGGCGGAACCTGGTACAGTTGGAACACCAGATTTCTTCATTGCCATAATCGCTGAAACCTTATTCCCCATCAGGCGGATATGTTCAGGACGTGGACCAATGAAAATAAAGCCAGAGTTTTCAACAATTTCAGCAAACTCGGCATTTTCTGACAGGAAACCATAACCAGGATGGATGGCATCCGCACCTGTAATTTCTGCGGCGGTAATAATGGCAGGAATATTCAGGTAGCTTTCACTGCTTGCACCTGGGCCAATGCAGACCGCTTCATCAACAAAGCGTAGATGCATTAAATCCTTGTCGGCATCGGAATAAATTCCAACGGTTTTTATGCCAAGAGTTTTACAAGCCCGCGTAATTCGTAAAGCGATTTCACCACGGTTGGCAATGAGTACTTTTTGCAACATAGGAATCCCCAGACTCATTAGGCACGGTAGCGGAAAAGCGGTTGACCGAACTGAATCACTTCACCATTCTTGACCAGAATTTCTTCAATCACACCACTTTGAGTTGCCTCAATTGGATTCATGATTTTCATGGCTTCAATAATACCCAGGGTTTCACCCGCAGAAACTGTTTGACCCACATTGACAAATGGTGGTTCACCTGGACTTGGTGCTGAATAGAAAACGCCAACCATTGGAGAGCTCTCAACCGCACCACGTGGTGTTTTTGCAGCGGGAGCTGTTGGTGCTGAGGTGATTGGTGCTGCAACAGGAGCCGCTGCATATACAGGTGTTGGACGAGTCAGTGAAATGGATTGGTCGCCTTCCTTAACTTCTATCGCTTGTAAGTCAGATTCAATCATCAGGTCGATGAGTTTCTTGATTTTACGGATATCCATGAGTGAGCATTCCTAAATGTGTAAATTAGTTAGAAGATTGAATTTTTTCGATGGCATAATCGAGTGCAAAGGAATAACCCCTGGCACCTAGTCCACAGATTACGCCAATGGCTTTATCTGACAGGTATGAGTGATGACGAAATGTTTCACGGGCGTGAACATTTGACAAATGCACCTCAATAAATGGGATGGCAACACCAAGTAGGGCATCACGTAAGGCCACAGAGGTGTGGGTAAGGGCGGCAGGGTTGATAATGATAAATTTTATATTTTCATTTTGTGCCTGATGGATGCGATCCACAATTGCGCCTTCCCAGTTGCTTTGAAAGGTATCCAGTGTCAATGACGAATTTTTAGCCTGAGCAGTGAGTTGCTGGTTAATATCCTCTAGGGTGAGATAACCATAGACTTCTGGTTCGCGCTTTCCTAGCAAGTTTAAATTCGGTCCATGAATCACCAAAATGGTTGAGCTCATTCAGCCTGCTCCAATTCTAAAACTGCAAATATGTTTTGCAAGATGTCTGCAAAGTTTGCTTATTATGGCACAAAATTCTGCAATTTTTTTATAATTTATTTTAATCGATGAAGAAAGTTGCATACCAAGCATGCTGCATATAATGAAAACTTTGCAAGGAATTGGCAATGTTAAAATATGACAAATTTTAGGGTGTTTTACTTTTTCATTATTCTAAACTGAATTGCCACTTTTCGTTCATGGGATTTGTGTAACTCAATAGTCAAGCTAGCCAAATGATGATTTTTTAACTACATGCAAACTCATCATAAATTTCAACTAGCATATACGATTTTGATTCAATAAGGATTAAATTTTGTTTTAATTTATTGTTTTTATTTGTTTTAGTTGAAATATATTGTTTTAGATTAATTTATATAGATAGCATCTGTATTAGGTTTGGAACAGGCACAAAAGGTTTTTAAAAAGTGATTGTTCGTTGTACAGCTTTAAAAAATTTAGAGTTGGCAAAAATGATGATTTTTTCATTTCGGGATGGCTGCTAATGACATAAAAATGTCCGAAAAAGATAACCCTTGTTGATTAAGATGGTGAGTACTTAAGAGACTACTTTTGATTGGCGTAATCTCTTATGGGTCTTTCAATGCTGTCTTTAAAATTAAAGGCAGCTTTTTTTCCTATTGTTTGATGGTCTGTAATGCGGTGTGATGTATGTCAGGCAACAAACAGTTTTGAGCCTGATGAGTAACAAATTTCACGTCCTGATCAGAACCATTCCATTTCTGCATTTGTTGAAACAGCCATTCAAAGTCACTGAGCTTGGGTTCAGCATTCTCTTGGACAAAATTCCGAACAATATTTTGAATAGTGTAGTATTTTTCGACATGCACTTCTGTAGAGCAGTTGAACTGGATCACATCAAACTCAATCAGCAATTGCCATATGGGCGCAAAATCATCTAGTTCCCGAAGTTCCTGCTGTGCCTTTAGAATGGCCCCTGTTAATGCTACGAGGGTATTTGGATGCTGTTGCGCCCATTCCTGGGTTACAGCTAAAACCTTATCTGCCACATTTGGAATAATATCCTGGCTTGAACAGACAATATGGCTTAGTCCTTGTAGCTCAGCTTGTGTATTCCACGGTTCTCCCACACAAAAACCATCAACCAGATGATTGCTCAAGGCTTCAACCATATACGGTGGGGGCAGTGTTTTCATTTGAATGGATTGTGCAAGTTCAGGATCGGCCAGTGTCAGCCATTCCCTTAAACAGTAATGATGAATGGAATGTTTAAACACATGGGCTAAGGAAACAGTATGATTTTGTTTGATATGGCTGAGCAGTTTTTTTGCAGATGTCTCGGCGGAATCATGTTTTTGAATATCAAGCTCATAACAGAGCTTTTGGCTTAAACTAATGAAAGCGCGATTTTCACTCAATACCAAAGGAGTTTGTAAGGGAATACCAATTTGGTCTGCACCAACCGCAGCAGCAGGTAACATTGCCGATAAACAATGCGCTGCATCCAAAAGTCCAAAGGCAAGGCGATCACGTAGACTTGCCCAGGATGCTTCCCTGACCAATGTGACATCTAGCCCAGCGTCATCAAAGAAACCACGATGTTTTGCCCAAAGCAGTGCAACACAATCCAGCAAGGGAATATAGCCAAGCTGTAATTCGGTTTTTTCTACTTTTTCTAATTCGACTAAATGACTCATCTATTCATCCTTTAGCTGGCTATTTAATTGATTGCTTAAAAGTTGTTGTGCATCGAGTAAACGGCGTGCCATTTCCCCAATAGTCATGCGATGGCTCATGGCGTTTTTGCGCAGTAATTGAAAGGCGGTATCTTCTGTTAAGCCATGCAACTGCATCAGCAATACTTTGGCCTTTTCGATATCCTTGCGGTCAGCAAGTTTGGTTTTGGCATCCTTAAGGTCACATTCCAGTTTTTTATGTTTTTTATATTGCTCAATTGAAATATCCAGAATGGTATGCAGGCGGCTAGGATCAATACCATCAACAATATAGGCAGTAATGCCTGCATCAATGGCCTGTTTAATAGTGTCTTTATCGGTGTTCTTGGTAAACAGCACAGTAGGCAGGTCAAAATTGCTGACACAACTCTCAATCACATCGCGATGGGGATGGTCCATATCCAGCAGAATCACATCTGCCTGTAGATGTTCGAGTTTAAAAATATTCAAGTGATCAAGTGTAAAGCAGGCAACCACATCGAAGTCGTGTTCAATCAAACACGTTTTGATGTACTCAGCCCGAGACTGATCATCGTCAATGAGTGCAATTTTAAGTTTCGGCATAAGTGTACAGGGTCAACAGTAGATAATTGCACATTTTAGGTCGTGCTATGAGTGGGTCTTATGGGCATTTCAACTACGAAATATGAAAGATCCTATAATTTTTTGAAGCAAAATTAATGCCATAAAGTATGTTTTTAATTGTCTTATTCGGTGCAATTGCCCTCTAACTTATATGGTTTATGCGCTTTATTGTATCGCTACCTCTCTATTCAAGAAATGAAAATCTGCATTTAGCTATGGAAAATAAGTTTGTGTTCGTTTTTAGTGCATAAAAAGAGTTATTTTAAAGCAGGGCGAATTGTGCTTTAAAACAGCTCAGTGCCTGCTAAGACAGTATTATAATCCATTGGTCTATATCCCGATATTTATTTTACACCTATAAAATTTATAAAAAACAAAGGGTAATGGTAATTATATAGATATGTTGTAAAAGTTGGCACAGCATTTGCTAATTATTCTGTGAGTCAAAGATGACTTTTTAAAATTGTAAGACGGCCAACGATGTCCGATCTGATCGGTTTGTTTACACAAGTGAATTGTGTCAGCAAAGCAATATACGTTCAGTATGGGAGATGGCAATGTCTTTTTTATCTACAAATAAAGTAATCGTAAGCCTACTTAAAATTTCAGTTCCAGCGTCGCGAGCTCGCTCAACAGGGCGGCTCGCTTTTTTATCTGTTCTGATGCCAGCTGCACATTATTCAATTTCCCAAAACATTTCCAAGCCCTTATCTGAATTACACGCCATACAAATGCAAGCAATGGCGTGTAGATAAATTCTGCCTTGGTTTTGCAAATCCTTATACCAGATATATCAGCAACAACAGCAACGCAAGCAACCGCTAGCTGAACAAATAGAGAAGAATTGAGGAGAGACACAATGAAATTAGTGATGATTGGTCACGGTATGGTGGGGCACAAATTCATCGAAGCCATCCTGGAGAAAGCTGATGATGAACTGGAAATTACGATTCTTGCCGAAGAGCCGCGTATTGCATATGACCGTGTACATTTGACTGAATACTTTTCAGGTAAATCTGCAAAAGACCTATCGCTTGCACGTTTTGACTTTGCTGATGCCTACGGAATTGATTTAAGACTCAATACCAAAGCCATTGCGATTGATACCGCAGCACAAACGGTAACCACAAGCCTTGGCGATGTGATTCGCTATGACAAACTGGTCTTGGCGACAGGTTCCTACGCTTTTGTTCCGCCAATTTCGGGCAATGACCGTGAAAACTGTTTTGTCTATCGTACCATTGAAGATCTGGATGCGATTCGTGCGGCAAGCTTAAATGCCAAGTCAGGTGTGGTAATTGGTGGCGGCTTGCTTGGTCTGGAAGCAGCCAAAGCATTGCGTGACTTGGATTTGGAAACGCATGTGGTTGAGTTTGCACCACGCTTAATGGCGGTGCAAATTGATGATTTGGGTGGTAAGGTTCTCCGCCGTAAAATTGAAAACTTAGGGGTGAAAGTCCACACTCAAAAAGCAACGTCATCTATTGAAGCAGGCAATCAATCGACCCATGTAATGAAGTTTGCTGATGGTAGCGAGCTTGAAACAGATGTGATCTTATTCTCAGCAGGGATTCGCCCGCGTGATGAGTTGGCACGTTCAAGTGGTTTAGCCATTGGTGAGCGTGGTGGGATCAAGATCAATGACTACTGCCAAACTTCAGATACAAATGTATATGCGATTGGTGAATGTGCACTTTGGGACAATAAAATCTATGGTCTGGTTGCCCCTGGCTATGACATGGCACGTATTGCAGCGAAGCATATTTTAGAAGAAGAAACACATTGCTTTGCGGGTGCGGACATGAGCACCAAGTTGAAATTGATGGGTGTGGATGTGGCATCTGTCGGTGATGCACATGGTATGACTCCAAATTCACTCAGCTATTTCTATGCTGATGAAGATGCCTTGATTTATAAGAAAATCGTGGTGGATGCTGATAAAACCAAACTACTTGGTGCAGTATTGGTCGGCGATGCAAAAGAATATAACGATCTTTTGCAAATGATGCTCAATGGTTTGGCTGTGCCTGAGCTTCCTGAAAGTTTAATCATGCCAGGCTTTGCCGATTCAGGTGCCAAAGCGGGCGGTAGTGGTGTAGATTTACTACCAGATAGCGCCACCATCTGTTCATGTAACAACGTATCCAAAGCCGATATTTGCCAAGCGATTTGTGAGGGTTCAACCTCACTGGGTGCTTTGAAAAAATGTACCAAAGCGGCAACGGCATGTGGTGGTTGTGCGCCACTTGTCACTCAAGTATTGAAATCTGAGTTACAACGTCAAGGTGTAACGGTCAACAACCACGTTTGTGAACATTTCCCATACTCACGCCAAGAGATTTATCATTTGGTCCGTGTCAATGAAATTAAAACCTTTGATGACCTCATTCATCAACATGGTCATGGTTTAGGCTGTGATATTTGTAAGCCGATGGCTGCCAATATTCTGGCATCTTGCTGGAACGATTTTGTGCTTGAGCCAAGCCATGCAGGTTTGCAAGACAGTAATGACTATTACTTGGGTAATATCCAAAAAGATGGTTCTTACTCAGTTGTGCCACGTATGGCAGGTGGTGAAGTCACCCCAGATGGCTTGATTGCAGTGGGACAAATTGCCAAGAAATATAATCTGTATACCAAAATCACAGGTGGTCAACGTGTTGACTTATTTGGTGCGCAAATTCATCAATTACCGTTCATTTGGGAAGAGCTGAATGCCGCAGGTTTTGAATCTGGTCATGCCTACGGAAAATCGTTGCGTACCGTGAAATCCTGTGTCGGTAGCACATGGTGTCGTTATGGAGTGGATGATTCTGTTGGTTTGGCGATTGAACTGGAAAATCGTTATAAAGGTTTACGTTCACCGCATAAATTAAAAATGGCTGTTTCTGGTTGTACCCGTGAATGTGCCGAAGCACAAGGTAAAGATGTTGGTGTAATTGCCACAGAAAAAGGCTGGAATCTCTATGTTTGCGGTAACGGTGGGATGAAACCACGTCATGCCGAGTTACTTGCTTCTGACCTTGATACCGAAACCTTGATTCGTTACATCGACCGTTTCTTTATGTTTTATATCCAAACAGCAGATCGTTTACAACGGACCAGCGTATGGCGTGACAATATGGAAGGCGGTCTGGATTATCTAAAAGCAGTGATTGTTGAGGATTCTCTTGGACTTGCCGAAGAACTTGAAAATCGTATGGGCTATGTGATTGGCACTTATCAGGATGAATGGCGTACTGCGGTAGAAAATCCTGAAATCCGTAAACGTTTCCAAACCTATATCAATGCCAGTGCTGATGAACAAGCTGATCCGCACATTCAATTTACCCAGGTTCGTGACCAAATCCGTCCTTTAAATGATGCAGAACGTTCTGTAGATCGTATCCCAATGGTTGAAGCATAAGGAGAATCAACATGACCAATTTAAAAATGAATATGCTTCCTGAACAAGAATGGGTTGAAGTCTGTAGTCTGAATGACATTACCCCAAACACAGGTGTTGGTGCATTGGTGGGTGATCAAGCCGTGGCATTATTTCGTGTAGGACATGAAAAGCGTGTCTATGCACTGAGCAATAAAGACCCATTTAGCCAAGCCAACGTCATGAGCCGTGGCATCATTGGGGATCTGCAAGGTGAGCGTGTCATTGCATCACCAATTTATAAACAGCACTTTAGCTTGTCAACAGGTCGTTGTCTGGAAGACAAAGATCAAAAGCTGTTGGTATTTCCAAGCAAAATTGTTGATGGTCGAGTCTGGGTCAGCCCAGTGCCACAAAAAACTTACATCACTAACAATGGCGCTTCACCAGAAAAATTAAAGTTGGTTCTGATTGGCAATGGTTTGGCTGGTATGCGTTGTCTTGAAGATTTGCTGGATATGGCGCCAGATCGTTACGAAGTAACTGTGATTGGTGAAGAGCCTTGGGGCAACTACAACCGTATTATGTTGTCACCTGTGCTTTCAGGTGAAAAAACCATTGATGACATCATGTTGCACCCACATGCATGGTATAGCGATAAAGGCATTAAATTTATTGCGGATGATTTAGCCGTTAAAATTGATCGTCCACGTAAAGTGGTTTATACCGAAAAAGGTGAAAAAGTTGATTATGACCGTCTGATTATTGCGACAGGTTCCAGCCCATTTATTCCACCTGTTCAGGGTGCGGATTTAAAAGGCGTGATTAGTTTCCGTGACATTTATGATGTCAATACCATGATCAAGTACTGTGAAACCAAGAAAAATGCTGTGGTGATTGGTGGTGGTTTGCTCGGTTTAGAGGCTGCCTATGGCCTAAAACAACGTGGTATGAATGTGACGGTACTGCATTTGATGGACCGTATCATGGAACGTCAGTTGGATAGTCGTGCCAGTAAGATGTTGCGTCATAGCATTGAGCAAAAAGGCATCAAAATTATCACTGAAGCGAATACCGAAGCCTTGATTGGTAAAAAAGGTCATGTATCTCAAGTCCGCTTAAAAGATGGTACGGTGCTGGATGCAGATCTGGTTGTGTTTGCAGTCGGTATCCGTCCAAATATTGCCTTGGCACAAAGTGCGGGCTTACGTTGTAACCGCGGCATTATGGTCAATGACACCATGCAAACTTTTGATCCAAGTATTTACGCAGTGGGTGAATGTATTGAGCATCGTGGGCAAACCTTTGGTCTAGTTGAGCCACTTTGGGGACAAGCCTTTATTTGTGCCACCCATTTGGCTGAGCATGGCAGCCTAACCTTTAAATCGCCAACCGTGCCAACGCAGTTAAAAGTCAGTGGTGTGGATGTGTTTTCGGCAGGTAACTTTGAGCCGAAAGAGGATTATGAAGACATCATCCTGAACGATGAAAAACGCCAAATCTACAAGCGTATTATTATCCAGAAAGATAAAGTGATTGGCGCGGTGTTGTTTGGTGATACCGAAGATGGCATGTGGTATGCCGAGCTGATTGCAGATCAGACCCCAATTGTCAGCTTTAGAAATAAATTGTTGTTTGGTAAAGACTTTGCAATGAAAAAAGCAGGCTAAGCAAGACAAGGAAAAAGATTCAGCATGATGCTGAATCTTTTTTAGGGGTGAAGTAAATGCAGCTTAAATAGATTTCTTCTCACTAGATAATTTGCTAGACTAAATCAAAAGATTGGGAGAAAAAGTAGATGAATCATGCAATTCTTGAACAACGCCTGATTGAGCTTGCCCATGAACTGGATGAGCAGGATTTACTGCGTATTTTGTCTTTAATGCAAGAAATAAAACATCATAAAGAATTTGAGCTTTCACAACCAAGTGAAACCTTAGACCTGTCTAAAATTTCAATTGCTGCATTTGCCGATATTCAAGATCCTGTTGGATGGCAACGTGAAATTCGGGATGTATGGTAAATCATGACACAAAGTTATGTATTTGACACCAATGCGATTTTATATGCATTGATGAAAGGTGTGCATATTGAAAAGAATCTACATTCTATTTCTGTGATTACTGAAATGGAATTATTGTCATATTCTAAATTAACTTTACAGGATGAAGTAACATTAAGAGGTATATTATCATTTTTTCACTGTGTTGAATTAACACAAGAAATAAAACAACATGCAATCTGGTTCAGGAAGAATACAGGTCTAAAACTTCCTGATAGTATTGTGGCTGCAACCTCGTTGTTTTGTAATTGTACATTGATTACATCAGATAAAAAGTTACTCAATACACCGCATATTCAAACAATTTCATTTGAAAAACTTTATGGCATTTAACATATTTTTAGTCGTAAAACCTTTATCACAAAGATTTTACGACTTAGCTAGTATATTAATTTAAACGAATATATTTAATTTTATATACAAACTCTGGTTTTTCTCCACTGTTGCGATTTTTATCATAGCGAACACCAGCAACTTCAAAATTTATGGGTTTTATGCTTTGCATTTTCTGCTGCTCTATATCCAGATGGGCTGTTTCCCATGTAATGGCACGCACAATCTGATCATATCTTTCTTCATCAAATTTACCATTAACAGTAAACTCAGATTTTGGTGGATATTTAGGTTTTAGCTTACGTTTATAAAGTCCACCTTGAACTAGTTTAAAATGGAATTTATTTTTTGACAATTCATAAGATTCGCAATAATCAATGTCAATCCAATGACCTGCTGCTTTCCTAAGATGTTCTTTGATAAAGATAACAGCACGAGATTCTTCTGTATTCGCATACTCTTTGTATTTTTCAAGTAATCGTAAATGTTGGTTCTTTGACATATTTGACCTCAATCATATATTAAATCTAGTTATAAAATAATTTTTAGGCAATATTTCACCGTGCAATAAGCATTTTGCTTATTACATCAGATAAATATTAGACAAAAATATTTTAGAGATAAGTAACCTTATTATTCTCCACACGAAGAAATTTTGCTTTTTTTAGGTTAGCAATAATCTGGTTACGTTTAGATTCAGAGACACTTCCCTTAAATTGAAACATGGCATCAATAAAGTTTTCTAAGGACTTTAGTTTGCTAGGTTTACTTTTTAAAAGACGCTCTTTGATATAATTGAGGTCAAGCGACTCTTCTTTTACAGAAGATGGTTTCACTTGTTTAGGTGTAGATTTGACAGATTGTTCTTCCTCTTCTTTTCGTGCTAATTGGATAAGTAACTGGGCTAAACGCAATTTATCACGATAAGATAAAGAAACAACAGCTTCTAAAGCTGTATTATAATCCATGATGAAATTCCTCATATAAGAGTTAATGACAAAATGTTAATATTGTTATGTTCCATCATAGATTTAAGAATACGAATTAAAATTTAATGAAATAGAATGAGTGGATTGCACTAAATATAAGATTAAATCATTTTTGAATGAATCTAATTTATAAATAGATGTATTCCATAATTGAATTTCTATTGTAATAAGCACATTAAAAATAGATGAGAACATGCAGAAAATAGGAAATTAATTACCTTAAGTCAAGTATTATTTTATCTATATTGTTTTTCATAATGGCACAAAATTTGCTTTCACTATTGTATGTATGGCAACGATGCCAGATCACAAACTAATTTACCGTAAATAAGCGCAAGGCAACGCCGCCTAAGACTGAAAGATGTCTTAGGCGGTTTTTGTTTTTAGCATATGTAGGCCTGAATTTTGTTATTTGCACTGAAATGATCTTTATCAAATAACTGAAAAGCCTAAAATTATTGACTTAGTTATGCTAAAAAGCACTATTTTGGAGCAATGATGAAGAATATGGACAACCTCATGCACATTACAAAAACAACTTGCCCCTATTGTGGAGTTGGATGCGGTGTGGATGTCACTGTCCAACATAAAGCACAAGGTACAACGATCAAGGTCTCTGGAGATGCGGTACATCCATCAAATTTTGGTCGTCTGTGTATTAAGGGTAGCAATCTGGCGGATACCTTGGGGCTGGAAACCCGTGTGTTGAATCCGATGTTTGGGCGAAAAAATCATCGTAAAGTCACCACTTGGGATGTGGCAATTGAAAAAATTGCAGATCAGTTTCAAGCCTGTATTGACCAATATGGACGGGACAGTGTGGCTTTTTATGTTTCTGGTCAATTGCTGACCGAAGATTATTATGTGGTCAATAAATTTGTTAAAGGCTATTTAGGTACTGCAAATATTGATACCAATTCACGTCTATGTATGTCCTCTGCGGTTGCTGCACATAAACGCGCCTTTGGTGAGGATATTGTTCCTGCAAGCTATGAGGACTTTGAATATACGGATATGGTGGTTTTGGTTGGCTCAAATACTGCATGGTGCCATCCAGTGTTGTATCAACGGATTATGCAAGCCAAAAGTAAAAATCCAGACTTGTTTGTTGTCGTTGTCGATCCACGTTTCACCAGTACCTGTGAACAGGCTGATTTACATTTACCTATTTTACCAGGGCAAGATGTCGCTTTGTTTAACGGCTTATTTCAGCATTTATATAAAAATAATTGTGTAGATCATCACTTTGTTGAAAGCTATACCGAGGGTTTAGCAGCACTTTTAGATGCGAGTGAAACAGAAGCAGATTTTAATGCATTGGTGAAGCGCACAGGAATTTCAGCAGAAAAATTACAACTTTTTTTTGATAAATTTGCCAGTACTGAAAAAGTGATGACCTTATTCTCAATGGGGGTGAATCAATCCTCTCAAGGAGTGAATAAAGCCAATAGTATTATCAACTGCCATTTACTGACTGGAAAAATTGGAAAATTGGGTGCTGCGCCGTTCTCAATGACAGGGCAACCCAATGCGATGGGTGGGCGTGAAGTAGGTGGGCTTGCCAATATGTTGGCAGCACATCTGGACTTGGATAATCCCTCACATCAGGATTTAGTTCAGGGTTTTTGGAACAGTCCTGTGATTGCCAATCAAGTGGGGCTAAAGGCAGTTGATTTATTTCAGGCAGTTGAAAGTGGCAAAATTAAAGCCATCTGGATCATGGCGACCAATCCGGTGGTGAGTTTACCCGATGCTGATCAAGTCAAACGGGCACTGGAAAAATGTGAGTTTGTGGTGGTATCAGACATTTGCGCAGATACCGATACCACCGCTTATGCTGATGTGTTGTTACCCGCTTTGGGCTGGGGTGAAAAAGATGGTACCGTCACCAATTCAGAACGCCGTATTTCCCGCCAGCGGGCTTTCCTGTCTGCACCAAAACAGGCGAAAGCAGACTGGTGGGCAGTGTGTCAGGTGGCAAAGAAACTGGGGTTTAATGGTTTTGATTTTAACAATGCCTGTCACATTTTTAACGAACATGCTGCTTTATCTGCTTATCAAAATGCCAGTGTCGATCAGCGTGAAGAGGTTGAAAACTTCCGTTATTTCAACTTAAAAGGCTTAATGAATCTCAGTGTAGATGAATATAATCATTTACGTCCAATCCAGTGGCCAGTGTGGGAGAAAGGTCAAAGTATTGCGGTTGAGCAATTATTTGATCGAGGTGGTTTTAGCCATAAAAACAAAAAGGCCAAACTGATTCCAACTGTGGCTATTGATCCTGTACATTCAGTTTCAGAAGATTATCCATTGGTGTTGAATACAGGGCGTATTCGTGATCAATGGCATACCATGACCCGTACAGGTTTATCTGCAAACTTAACCACACATCGTGCTGAACCGTTTTGCGAAATTCATCCCAATGATGCCTTGAGGTTTGGTATCCGTGATAAAGCACTGGTCGAGGTTCGTTCGGTTTGGGGCAGTTGTGTATTGCGGGTCACGCTGGCACAGGGTGTTCGTCGTGGACAAATTTTTGCCCCAATCCACTGGACCGAGCAAGTGGCTTCGGATGCCCGAATTGGCAAAGTCGTGAATCCAATTGTTGATGCGATTTCAGGTGAACCAGAGTTTAAGCATACCCCTGTTTTGATTCAGCCGTTCCATACCACTTGGCAAGGGGTGTTGTATGTTCGAGAGGGTTTTGAGCAGCAGATCAAGGCATCGTTGCAAAGCTGTGCGTGGTGGACCAAGATCAAAACTGCCAAAGCTGTGCGTTATGAACTTGCTGACCGCCAAAGTATTGACCAAACTCAAAAGAACCTCAAAAACTTTTTGCCTTTTGTGGATGAAACCTATGAATGGCTGAGTCTGGAAGATATTTCATCGCAACTGAGCCATAGTATTATTTTAAAAGACGGCATCTTGATCGCCAGTTTATACATTGCACCGCCTGATTTATTGCCTGATCGGGACTGGGTGGCAAGTTTGTTTAAACGTGAGCGTTTAAGCGCCTTGCACCGTAAAGCCTTGCTTGCGGGGATGCCAATGTCGGCTGTCAGTAATGATGGACCTTTGGTGTGTAGTTGCTTTAAAGTAGGTAAGAACAAGATTGTTGAAGTGATTAAAACGCAAAAAATGACCCATGAGAAACAGGTCACAGCATGTTTAAAAGCAGGTGGAAACTGTGGTTCATGTTTGCCAGAAATTCGTGGTCTGATCAAAACCTGTCAATTGGAGGCAGAAGTATGAATACAGAATTTCCCGCTACAGATTTGGTGATCTTGGCGGGAGGACAAGCACGCCGTATGAATGGTGTGAATAAATTATTACAACAGTTTGATGACCAGATTCAACTCTCCAAAATCTGTCAACGCTTCAAACCAGAAGTACAACAGCTTTGGGTAAATAGTCATCGTGATAATTCCATCTACAAACGTATTGAACCGAATATCCAGTGTTATGCAGATGATCAAACTGGTTTTTTAGGACCATTAATGGGCATGAAAAGCGCATGGTCTCATGTGCAATCAGATTATGTTTTATTTGTGCCATGTGATGTCACCTATATTCCTGCTCAGGTACTTTCGAGGCTACATCGTACAATACAAAAAAATTCCCAGGCATCTGCCGTCTATGTCACTATCAATGGAGATGCCTTATATCCATTTTGTCTGTTAAAAAGAGCAAGCTTGGCAGTACTGGAGCAACAGATCGCAGCCAATCGATTAAGTTTGCGTGACTGCTTTAAGCAACTGCATGCGCAAACAGTTGCGTTCCAGAAACAAAGCTTATTTTGTCATAGTATCAATTCGATGGATGAATTACAGCAATACCAGCAAATGAAAGCATTTAGACAAATATTTATTTCGAATTAACGCCTTTTCTCTTTAAAGATTCTGATGAGCATTCTTGACCTTTGTTTAATTAAGTTCTATTTTGGAACTTATTAAATGTGCAATCTAGCAATCGTGTTATGAGAAGATGTTCAAACAACATCAATGTAATGAAAACAAGGTTAGAAAAATAAAGGGAACAGGAGCTATATATGTTGGCATTGCGTTATCAGCAAATTCCATTGCAATTTTTATTTGAGCATCAGGCAACTTTGGCGGGACTTGGGAAAATAGCAATACGAAGCTTAAAAAACACAAAAGGAAATCAAGCCGATTGGTGGGCGCTTGCGGCGATTAATGAAGTGATTGAAGCACCGAGTCATGAGTTGGTGGAACATTATGTACAGTGGAGTGGTGCGCAACCACATAAATATCAGGATTCTATTCCCCCACACATGGTCTCTCAATGGGGACTTTCATTTGCAACACGTTTGCTCTTACAAACCAGCTATCCACTCAGCCAAGTCATCAATCAAGGGGTTAGCCTAAAGATTCATGGCAAGATTCCTCGTAATGAAAAGTTATTGATTCAAGCCAAGATTGCCCACGTTGATGAACGCAATGGTTTAGCACGTGTTTCAGTTCAAATCATCACAGGTACAATTGCTCAACCTAATCTAGTCGAAGCGGTGTTGCATATGGCATTTATTTTGCCGCATTTTGAAAAAACCAAACGTGCTGAAACTACCGATGATAAAAACTGGCAAAGCTTGGGAGAATGGTCAACAACATCAGATGATGGCTTTAAATTTGCCTTACTGACAGGTGATTTTAATCCAATTCATTGGGTTGGTTTCTTGGCAAAACTCTCTAGTTTTGGTCAAAAAGTACTCCATGGCTTTGGGGTGTTTGCACGTAGTTTTGAGTTTTTACCTGAGCCTATCGAACAAATAGATGTCCGATTTTTAAAGCCTGTAAAATTACCATCGCAAGCCAATAAAGTTGAGCTGGCAATTGAACACGATCAAAAGTTTATTCGTGTTGTTGGTTCAGCAGGGCAAATTTGTTTAATGGGTCATTATTCATAAAAATATAAGGTGAAAACAAATGACAACGACTAGTTCAGCTTTAAGACAGGATGTGACAGCTTGTATTTTATGTTCACGAAATTGTGGTCTAAGTGTAGAAATTGAAAATAACCAGTTCAAGAAAATTAAAGGTGATGATCAGCATCCCTTTTCTCAGGGTTACATTTGTCAAAAGGCTGCTCGTTTGCAGCATTACCAGCAACATGCTGATCGCTTGACTTCACCATTAAAACGTCAAGCCGATGGTTCATTCACGGAAGTAAGTTGGGAACAGGCCATTCAAGAGATTGCTGATCAGCTTGTGTATATTCGCAATAATTATGGTGGAACTGCATTTGCTTCGGTTGGTGGTGGTGGACAGGGTAATCACCTTGGTGCAGCTTATGGTCGTCAGTTACTTTATGCCATGAAAAGTTTCTATGCTTATAATTCGTTGGCTCAGGAAAAAACAGGCGATTTTTGGGTCAATGGTCGTTTGTTTGGCAGTCAGGCCTGCCATACCACAGAAGATGTGGAGCATGCTGATTATGTGTTGTTTATTGGAACCAATCCTTTTCAGGCGCATGGTATTCCCAATGCACGGGACACCTTAAAACATATCAAAAAAGATCCCAATCGAACCATGGTAGTGTTTGATCCGCGTGTCACCGAAACTGCCAAGCAAGCTGATATTCATGTGCAACTCAAACCAGGTACAGATGCTTATCTGATGTCAGCCATGATCGCGATCATGCTGCGTGAAAATCTCTATGATCAACAGTTTATTCAACAGCATACACATGGTTTTGATGAGGTCAAACAGGCTTTTCTTGCTGTTCCAATCGAGGAGTATATTCAGAAAGCTGATGTTTCGGTTGAATTGATCTACCAAATTGTACGTGATTTTGCTCAGGCAAAACGAGGTTGTGTGCGGATAGATTTAGGTATACAGCACACCTTAAATACTACGCTAAACGGTTATTTGGAAAAGCTGCTCTATTTATTGGCTGGGCATTTTGGTAAACAGGGAAGCAATAATCTGCATACCATGTTTATTCCAATCTTAACCAATACCGATGAGCGCAATCCTAAATACCGCCGTACTGTACATCATAAAATGTTCCCAATTTCAGGATTCTTTCCACCGAATATTCTGCCAGATGAAATTTTAAAGGCGGGTGAAAAACGGGTGCGTGCAGTCTTTGTAGATAGCTGTAATCCACTACTGACCTATCCAGATACGGTTGCTTATGAACAGGCTTTTCAATCGCTTGATCTATTGGTAGTGGTTGATGTTGCCATGACTGAAACAGCACGTTTGGCACATTATATCTTGCCAGCACATAGCCAGTTTGAAAAATGGGAGTTTACGGGTTTTAATCTGGAATTTCCTAAAAATGGCTTTCATTTACGCCATCCCTTGTTTCAACCACAAGGTAATACCTTACCTGAAGCAGAAATTTATACTCGTTTGCTTGAGGCGATGAAAGCCATTCCTCAAAAATTTCCAATCCTGAGTAAAATTGCGGAAAAAGATTCAGCAAATACCGCTTATCTTGGGTATTTTGCTGCTCTAGGTGCTAGTTTTGCGAAAAATAAGAAGCTTATTCCATTTGCTGCTTCAATTGTCTATCGCACTTTAGGCAAGACTTTGCCAAATGATGCGGCTGCCACGGCTTTACTATTGCCATTATGCATGCAATATGCTACCCAGCATTATCAGGCAGTTAAACAGGCAGGCTACGAGGGCAATCGTCTCAATCTTGGTGTGAAGCTGTTCCTAGCGATTCTAAAACAGCGTTCAGGTGTCATATTGTCACAGCATGACTATGCTGATGTATGGAACTTGATCGCATACAAAGACAAAAAAATCCGTTTGGCCATTCCTGAAATGTTTATTGAACTTGCTCAACTAAAACAACAGCCATTGACTGTAAAGGAGGATTATCCTTTTATCTTATTGGCAGGTGAGCGCCGTAGTTACAATGCCAATCAAATTTATCGTGATCCTGCATGGCGTAAAGTCGATGCAGATGGACGTTTAAGGATTAATCCAGAGGATGCCTTACAGCTCGGTGTGGAAACAGGTCAGCTCTTGCAATGTATTTCTGAACATGGCGCAATTCAGGTCACGGTTGAACTTGATGATGGCATGCGTCAAGGTGTAGTGTCATTACCACATGGTTATGGACTGCGTTATGGCAATAGTGAACCGATTGGTCCGCAAATTAATCGTTTAACCTCCACGCGGCATTGTGATCCATTGTCCAAGACACCATATCATAAGTATGTCCCAGTACGTTTGGAACGTTTAAGTACTTAAATGATAGGCCGTATTGAATGAATGGCTGACTTGCACCAAATTCTTTCATTGCAAACAATAGGTGATTGCAAATGGTGCAAGATGATTTCAACAAAAATATGCAAGACAGGTGCTATTTTTATTTGTAGATTTAAAGGGTTGCCTGCTTAAATATATGAATATCCTTAAGCCAAGATATTTGTTTATAGTTGGAATAATTATTGCTGTAAAAACAATTCTCTGTGATGAGTAAAGCAAGGATGCACAGAACCTGTGCCAAACCCAGTCAAAAGATTCACAAAATGAGTGCGTATGATGAAGCATGAAATACAAGAAACGGCGATACCGATCCTACAGGATCAGTATGGTCGGATTAAGCGTAAGTTACGGATTTCTGTAACCGATCGCTGTAATTTCAAATGTATTTATTGTATGCCAGAGCATCCTGAATGGATGAAAAAACAAGACCTGCTTAGCTTTGAAGCCTTGCTGGTTTTTTGTCGATATATGGTTGGGCAGGGGATTGAGAATATCCGTATTACGGGTGGTGAACCACTCATGCGTCAGGGTGTGGTGCATTTTATTGGTGATTTACAGCGTTTAAGAGCTTTGGGATTGAAGCGGATTTCGATCACCACCAATGCACACTATTTAGCCAAGTATGCGGAGCAATTAAAACAAGCAGGTCTGGATGATTTAAACATTAGTCTGGACAGTCTTGATTCCATGCAATTTAAACAATTGACCAAGAAAGAACTTGCCCCTGTACTGGATGGAATTGAAGCAGCAAAAAAAGTAGGTCTTCCGTTTAAAATTAATTGTGTGCTGATCAAGGGTCAAAACGATGACCAGATTATCCCGATGGTGAAATGGGCAAAACAGCACAACATTCCATTACGTTTTATCGAGTTTATGCCTTTGGATGGCGATCAGCATTGGACTGATCAGGCAGTGGTCAGTGAAGCGGAAATCTTGGAACAACTGCAACCTCTTTATGATATTCAACTGCTACAACAGCAGCATGAGCCTGCACGTCTATATCAGCTTGATGGGCACTATCATCTTGGTATTATTTCAACGATAACCCATTCATTTTGTGGAGACTGTGACCGAATTCGGCTGACGGCTCAAGGTGAATTGTATAATTGCCTGTTCGCGCAACAGGGTTTAAATATAAAACCTTATTTACTACAAGTGATTAAACAAAATACTGAATTAAAACAGCAAGCATTGTTGCAGCTTGACCAACAGATTAAGCCTTATATTTGGCATAAAGCCAAAGGCTATCATGCGATACAACATCAGCAAGCACGTAAGATTAGTATGCACATGCTTGGTGGTTAGAGTGAAAAGTGGTCTGGAGAAAATATGCAAACCATTGAGATAAAAATAGAAGCTTTTGGTGCGATAGAACGGCTATTACCCAAAGCACTTGCATTTGAGTTTGTAGAGGATCGAATGGTTAACGATGTATTGACGCATATTGTGACACTTTATCCAGATGCAAGTCATGCAATGGAAAAGTGTGTCTGTGCCATTGGTGAAGATATCGTGACACGTCAAACACCGTTGAATCAGTCATGTACTTTAGTGCTGTTGTCACCTGTGGCAGGAGGATAGAGATGCGTGAATTTGCCAGAGTCCAAGATCAGGCGCTCAGTTTAGAAAGCTTTGACCCGATTCAGGATTTTCCTGAATGTGGTGGAATTGATATTTTTATTGGTACGGTACGAAATCACCACGAGAGTAAAGCAGTCAAGGCACTGAAATATACATCGTATACACCTGTTGCTGAAAAGATGATTCGTGCAATCGAACAGGAAATTAAAGAGAAATATCAGGTCTCTTATGTTCGTGTTATCCATCGCATTGGTTATTTAGATGTTAGTGAAACTGCCATTATTGCAATTGCCTATGCTGCACATCGCCGTGAAGCTTTTCAAGCCTGTGAAGAAGCAGTTGAGCGGGTAAAACATGAAGTGCCAATTTGGAAAGAGGAGTTCTTTATGGATGGAACGAGTCAATACGTTGAGGGCTGTTGTATCCGTAAAGATACTGCTGAGCCTCAAGCAAAGGCACAGCAACATACGCACCATCAGCATGAACACTGCACACATGAGCATACACACGAATAAGGTTTTAGGAAGTTAAGATGAAAAATGTTGGGATGAAACCTGAGAGTTACCGTGTTGCAGAAGCGCAAGCGATCTTACATGCACCAACACATTGTATCCAGTTACTTCGTGATGGAAATACTGAAAAAGGTGATGCCTTAAAAACAGCACGTATCGCAGGCATTCTGGCAGCAAAACGAACCGATGAACTGATTCCACTTTGTCATCCATTACCGATTTATCGGGCTGATGTAAACTATGATTTGCATGATGACCATGTGGTGATTCTTACAACGGTTGAAACGATTGGGCCAACAGGCGTGGAAATGGAAGCATTGACAGCGGCAAGTCTGGCGGGTTTAACCCTTTACGATATGTTGAAACCACATTGTGAACCTGAAGAGCTGTGTTTAGACCAATGTAAATTGCTCAAGAAAAAAGGGGGCAAGTCGCACTTTAAGCGCACTTTACGTCAACCTGTTTCAGCAGCCGTGATTGTGTTATCTGATACTGTAGCAGCAGGTCGTAAGCCTGATACCGCAGGTAAATCTGTGGTAGACACATTAACTGAAGCAGGTTTTGACCCGATTCATTATCAGATTATGGCGGATGAGGCTGATCAACTGAAAGATTTGGTTTTAGAGCTAACCAAATCCTATGCATGTATCATGACGGTCGGTGGTACAGGCATTGGTAAGCGAGATATTACCGTGGATACATTGGAACCGTTATTGGAAAGAAAGCTGGACGGTTTGATGGAGGCGGCACGTTCCTTTGGGCAAAAACGTACCCCTTATGCAGCCATGTCTCGTGGCGTGGCAGGCTTTATTGATCGTTCTTTGGTGGTGACTTTGCCAGGCAGTCGTGGTGGTGCCAGCGAATCCATGGCAGCAATTTTACCTGCTTTGGTGCATATTTTTGATGTCTGTCGTGACTTACCACATCCAGGAGGCTATGAATAATGTCAGGATGTGGCGCTGAAAAAGGTCTGATCAGTATTGATGAAGCGCTAGCACTGATCCAAACCAAAGTGAAAGCATTAGCGGTTGAGATGTTGCCTTTAGCAAAGGGGCTACATCGTTATTTAGCCAAGGCAGTTTATTCAGATGTAAATTTGCCTAGCTTTTCACAAAGTGCGGTGGATGGTTATGCCATTAATAGCTCACTGGAAAATCTGCAAGATACTGTTTTTGATGTGGTGGGTGAGATTAAGGCGGGCAGTGGTTTAAATCATCAACTTGCAGATGGACAAGCCATGCGTATTTTTACAGGTGGAAAAATACCTGAAAGAACAACGCATGTGGCCCGACAGGAAATTGTCGTAGTTGAGTCTGATAGCCAGATTCGACTGGTTGAACAGCTTAAACCGCAGGCTGATATTCGTTTTACTGGTGAAGAGGTACAAGCAGGACAACAGCTTGCAGAAATTGGACAAAAAGTGAATATCGGTGCACTTGCAGCATTGAGTATGGCTGGTGTACAAGCCCTTGAGGTATTTCGAGAGCCTAAAGTTGCAGTTGTTATTACAGGTGATGAAGTTGCGGAAACAGCAGAAGATCTACATGCGGGTAAGGTATTTGATGCCAATGGTCCATTGTTAAAAGCATGGTTGCAAGACTATGGGATTGATGTGGATATTTTGCATATTGCAGATGAAGCAGAACAAGTCACACAATGCTTTGAACGTCTAAAACAGCACTATGATGTGATCATTACCACAGGTGGTGTTTCTGTGGGAGATTATGATTTTGTACGTCCCTGTGCTTTTGAAACAGGTTTTGAACAAATCTTCTGGAAAGTGAAACAGAAACCAGGTAAGCCATTATTTTTTGCTGAGTATACAGCACAACATCATCATTGCTATTTACTGGGTTTGCCAGGTAATCCTGCGGCGGTCTATGTCTGTATGCAGATTTATGGCAAGGCATTATTGGATGCACTACAAAACCAGCGTCAATCCTTAGCGTGGTTTAGTGGACTGCTCACCCATGATTTAAAATCAGATGCGCGTGAGCGTTTTCTAAGAATGCATGCCTATTTTGAACAGGGTCAACTCAAGCTACAAAGTCTGGCAAAACAGCAATCACATATGCTGAGCAATTTGATGCAGGCAAACTGTCTAGTGCGTATTCCAGCCAATATCAAACTGGAAGTTGGACAAGAAGTTTCAGGTGTGTTTATTCACAATTAAATTGTTGATGGATTGATGCAAAATTGACTATTTTATCGTGTTTAGCTTGAAGCCAACTTGTATCTGGTGACCAAGATAAATTAGTGTATATTTTATATTGATTCGCTTTTTAGTGTTACGGTTCAAGGTGTGGATTGCATACCTTATAAGTTTGAAAAATGATGGGTGATAATAATGAAATGGGATGAGATTGGCGATCAACCATGTTCAGTGGCGCGGACGCTTTCAGTATTGGGTGACCGCTGGACCATGCTGATCTTGCGCAATGCATTTATGGGTATACGCCGTTTTGATGACTTCCAGCGTAGTTTGGGACTCACACGTCATGTCCTTTCAGAACGGTTAAAGCGTCTGGTTGAGCATGGAATTTTAACCAAAGTTCCTTATGTGGAGCGTCAGGAACGTTTTGAATATCAGCTTACCGATAAAGGTTTGGACTTGTACCCGATTATTCTGGCAATGGTGCAATGGGCCGATAAATGGATGGATATGGGCTTGGGTAAACCGATTGAATTTACCCATAAAACCTGTGGTCATAAATTTAACTCAAAGGTTGTTTGTTCAGAATGTAATGAACCTATTGATGTGAAAGAGGTAAAGGTGGCTGCTGGCCCAGGTTATTTTGCATTTGTTGAACAAAAGCAAAAAAGCGCCTGATTCATCATTCTGACTGTTCTATCTCCTGTTGAATGGCATGGGATAGAACTTCAAAAATTCTTGAATCCTGGCATTGTGCAACGTTAAAACGAATAAAGTTTTTAAAATTCTGGCTTTGGCTAAAGGCATTGCCAGGCGCCAAGATCACACCTTGCTCCAGGCAGGTCTGGGCAATCCTCGCTGTATCTGAATGTTCAGGCAATTTACACCATAAAAACAATCCTGCTTGTGGTTTAATCCAGAGGTTGATGCCAAGTTTTTCTAGCTGCTTGATGGTCGAGTCCATGGCTTTCGCCAAGCGTATTTTCAACTCTTCCAAATACTTACGGTAATGACTGTCGGTTAATGCAGCAAACAAGATTTCAGCAGATAAATTATTGCCCCCAAAACTGGTTGCAATTTTGATATCGGTTAGGTCCTCAATCCATTCGGGTTTTGTCGCAATATAACCTGTACGGACTGAGCCTGATAAGGTTTTGGAAAAACTGCCAATATGAATAACCCGAGATAAACCATCCAGTGCAGCGAGTCGTGGAGCGGTATGTCGTTCCAGATCTGCAAAAATATCATCTTCAATCACAATTAAATTAGACTGCTCCACAAGCTTTAAAACCTGATAAGCCGTTGAAGCAGTCAGCACCGCACCCGTTGGATTATGAATGCCTGAATTTGTGATATATAAACGCGGATTATAATTTTTAATCGCATCTGCAAATACCGTCAAATCTGGCCCTGTTTGCGTGTAGGGAATACCAATGATTTGAACCTGATGAACCTTAAGTAAGGCATGGAAATTAAAATAACAAGGGTCATCAACCAGAACCACATCATTTGGTTTTAAGAAATAGCGACAAATGAGATCAATGGCCTGTGTACCTGAATCCGTAAGTAGGATTTGATTGGGAACAACCTCAATGCCTTTAGCCAGAATTCTACGGGACAGTAACTCACGCAAAGCTGGAAGTCCAAGCGGGGTTGAGTAATCAGTCAAGATACTATTATTGGCCTTGGATATTTTTCGAATCGCCTTACGAATGTTTTCATGCGGCATCCAGTCATCAGGTAACCAGCCACATCCAGGTTTTAAAATATCTTGTTTTGCTTCCAAAGCCTGTCTTGAAATCCATAACGGGTCAATACTTCGGTCAATCTTGGGATGGATTTCAGAAATTGATAAAGGCGCAATTGGCCCAGCGACAAAGAAACCTGAACCTGTTTTTGCCTCAATCAAGCCTTGCGCTGCAAGCCGTTCGTAGGCTTCAACAATGGTGGAGATAGACAGGTTTAACAAGCCAGCCAAAGCGCGTACCGAGGGAAGACGAGAACCTGGCATCAATGAGCGATTCTTGATTTGTTCATTGATATGCTGGATAACGAAATCAATTTTTGTGGTTTTCATCTTGGCCTATTCTAGCTGTGTGGGTATATATACCAATACAGTTATTTAAAATTGTACTGTATTGTGTATGGTGAACTCACCATATCACAGTTTAAATTCTCCATACAAATTTGGAGAATGAAAATGAAGAATACGAGTCAGGGCTGGTTAAATGGTTTGATCGGGATCATTATCTTCTCTGGAACATTGCCTGCTACACGTGTGGCTGTGATGGATTTCAGCCCCACATTTTTAACAGCTGCCAGAGCTGCAATTGCAGGGATGCTGGGTTTAGTGCTGATTTTATTATCGCGACAGAAATTGCCTGAGAAAAAAGACTGGCTTGCTTTATTTTATGTTGCAATTGGGGTGGTGGTTGGCTTTCCACTATTTACCTCTTTGGCACTTCAATATATGAGTGCTGCACACTCCATTGTTTTTATTGGTTTATTACCCTTGGCAACGGCGATTTTTGGTGTCTTGCGTAGTGGTGAGAAACCAAGTTTAGTATTTTGGCTATTTGCTATTTTAGGTAGTTCACTGGTTTTTGGATATATGTTGATTCAAGCAGGAAACTGGTCATTCAACTATGGTGATATTTTCATGCTAATTGCGATACTGCTTTGTGGCTTTGGCTATGCAGAGGGGGGAAAATTATCAAGGCATCTGGGCGGTTGGCAAGTCATTTGCTGGGCATTGATTATGACTTTCCCATTGATGCTGTTGATTTCATGTCTATATATGCCAGTTAATTTTGATCAAATTTCATTTTCATCAAAACTTGGGCTGGCTTATGTTTCGCTGTTTAGTATGCTGATTGGTTTTTTCTTTTGGTATAAAGGCTTGGCCCAAGGCGGTATTGCGACAGTTGGGCAGTTGCAACTATTGCAGCCTATATTGGGTTTGATGATTGCCGCCATTTTATTGCATGAGCAAGTCAGTCCAGCCATGTTCGCGGTCACCATAACCGTAATTGCCTGCGTTGCCTGTGCCAAAAAATTCGCTTAATTCGTAGATTCAAAAATTATAAACAATTGGCAGGTTTGGGAACGCCAGCCAAGCGACTTAAATGTCGGGCGACTAGACCTGTATTAAACTTTTGCTGTAGCTCAGCATTATTGATTTCAGGATCTACCGTCTTCATCAAAAATTTGATCAGGGGGCGTGTTGCAGGTGAGTGCCCAAACTGCTGATAAAACTGCCGTACAGCATTGAGAATATCAAAATGCCATTCTGTCAGCTCTAAATCCAAAGATTTAGCAAGTTCCTGAGCAACTTGCTGATTCCAGATGGTGTAATCAACCAAATGACCATCTTGGTCTAACTCTAAATGCATAAAATAGCCTAAGTAGGGGCGTATTGTATACGCCAATAATTTATGGGTATCACTAAATTAACGATATATTCATTTCAACGTAATACAACGCTGAAACTGTAATACTAAATTTGCAAATTGAGCATATTCCAGAATGTTTACACGCTCTTTCAGGTTATCCTGCAATAAACTTTGTTCATTGCTTAGACAATAGATATTCGGGTAAGTATCCACAACTGCATCTGTGACTTGTAACACTGAATCACCCATCATCACAATATGGTCATCCACTTTTGCCATGTGTGCTAACTCATCTAAAATTTTATTGACATTGTTATAAGGAGATTGGACGAGAAACAAGGTTGGATTTTTCATGAGCGAATCCCTTACCAATACAGTATATGATCAAATGACTGAATAAATTCAGGATGAATATCAATAAATTCAATGTCCTGATCTGTATTTTTGACGATAGTCAATTGTTGATTTTTGCTTTCAACCAAAATTGGGGTTAAATCGTAAAACTCAAAACTTTCCACCATATTGGCGGCAATTTTAAAGGCCTGCGTGAACTGGTCGAATGCTAATTGATTGTTCAATAAACTCAGTGCGGCATCCTTTAATAATACTTTGACAGAAATACCAAAGGTTGCTAAAACCATAGTTGCAGACAAGCTTTCATTGACCTGCAAACTGGTTAAATTGGGCTGCGTTAGGATGACGAGTACAGTTTTCACACAATTTACCTTTTAAAAGCAACACGCTATATAAAGAACTTGATCTAGAATTGAATTAGACGAGAACAGCTTTGTACAGCATCGGCAAGTTCTCCAAGCCCAACCAGCTCAAAACCCTGGGCCAGGTTGTGCTGTTGAAGTGAATGACGTTGTGCATTGCTGGCGTCAGTGATTCCCCGAGCAAGGGCAGCACTGACACAGACAGGGAGTCGAATGCCAAGCTTTTGCCATTCCAGTTTTAGGTTGCGCTGATCATCAGGAAACCACTGTAAATCGTTCGCAACCTGAACACCGTCCTGGTAAAAGAAGACACGAAATTCCTCGTGCTTATTTTGTAATGCCTGTGCTAAACCAAATGCATGCCAGGCCATCATTGAAGTAGGTGCTGAGGTAATTAACAGTAGTGTACTCATGGAACATTCACTATGGTCATAGGCAAAAATAAAGATGGACATATTAAAAAGAAGGTAATTATACAATGATTTTGGTGACAGGTGGTTTAGGCTTTATCGGTTCACATATTGCTTTGAGTTTACTGGCTCGTGGGCACGAAATTGTCATTGTTGATAATCTGGCCAATTCAACATTACAGACTCTGGAACGTCTGGAGTATATCTCAGGCATGTATATTCCTTTTGCAAAGCTGGATGTACGCAACACGCCTGCCTTAAATAAGGTGTTTGAACAATATTCCATAGATGCGGTGGTTCATACTGCAAGCTTTAAATCGCTGGAGGAATCGGTTTTAAAACCTCTTGAATATTATAATGATAATGTCAGTTGTATCATGAGCTTATTGCGTGCCATGCAACGAATGGGGGTGAGACAGCTCATCAACCTATCCAGCGTGGCGGTCTATGGAAAGTCTGATTCGGAACTTTCCGAGGAGACTGAATTTAATTATCACTATGCCAATCCCTATATTCGTACCCAGCAAATGGTGGAGGATATTATTGCGGATACCTACAGGGTTGACCATGAATGGAAGATCATTAACCTGCGGTTGTCCAATATTGTCGGTGCCTTTGAACATGGGGTATTGGGTGAATATGTCGTTCAATTACCGAAGAATATTGTGCCTCTAGCTTTGCAGGTGGCTGCAATGCAACGTGATTGCATTGAGTTGCAAAATCAGGCACAGACTAAAGATGGTACGGTTGAACGAAGCTTCTTGCATGTACTGGATGTCTGCGATGCTGTATTGGCAGGCTTAAAGTGGCTGGAAACACAAGTTGGTTGTTTAGAGGCCTTTAATATCGCCCACTCAAAAACTACCTCTATTCAAGGTTTATTAGATGAAGTTACCAAAGTAACCCAGTCCGAAATTCGGGTTCAGCCCGCAGTTTATCAACATGAGGAATTGGCTCAACTAGGGGCAAACATTGATAAAGCAGAAAAGGTGCTTGCATGGACACCGAAACGATCCTTAACACAAATGATTGAAGATGAATGGCGTTTTTACCTAAATACACTAAAAGGTAACTAAGTCTGCTGTCGCTTTATGATTACGAATACAGTCCATTAAAGCTGGTAATAGATTTTGGATAATGATTATTATTTACATTTTTAAGCCATTTGGGGATAATAAGGCGGTTTGTTGAATATCCTTGATGAACATCAATATTAGCTAGCCAAGGCATCTATTTGCTTCAGCCCGTGAAAATTCTTACCAAGATAGAGCAGAGGTTGTTATGCACATGCGAATTGAACACGATACCATGGGTGAAATTGAGGTTCCAAATGAAGCCTTGTGGGGTGCGCAAACGCAAAGAAGTTTACAAAACTTTAAAATAGGTCAGGAACGCTTACCCCGTGCGATGATTCGTGCAATGGGTCTTGTAAAAAAAGCTGCTGCCATCACCAATGCAGAACTTAAACAACTGCCTGAAGAATTAAGTCAATATATTGTGGGTGCTGCTGAAGAAGTGATTGCTGGGCAATGGGATGCTCAGTTTCCATTGGTGGTATGGCAGACAGGTTCTGGTACGCAAAGCAACATGAACTGTAATGAGGTTATTGCCAATATTGCCAACCAGAAACTAGGGCAAGCTTTGGGCGCGCAAAAACCTGTTCATCCAAATGATCATGTCAACCGTGCACAATCCACCAATGATTCTTTCCCAACCGCAATCCATGTTGCCGCAAGTCTGCAAATCAATGAATTACTGATCCCTGCGGTTGAGAAACTCAAACAAACTTTACAACGTAAATCTGAAGAGTTTGATGATATTGTCAAAATTGGACGTACCCACTTACAGGATGCGACTCCATTAACGCTAGGGCAGGAATTTAGCGGTTATGTGTCACAACTGGATCATGGCTTAAAGCGTCTACATCAGGCGCTTGCAGGTTTATATGAATTGCCTTTAGGCGGAACGGCGGTGGGTACAGGACTTAATGCTCATCCTGATTATGCCGTAAAAGCCGCAGAACAGTTAGCTGGGCTGACAGGCTTACCATTCGTAACGGCACCCAATAAATTTGAGGCTTTAGCAGGACGTGATGCCGCAGTTTTTGCATCTGGTGCATTAAAAACTTTGGCAGCAAGCTTAAATAAAATTGCCAATGACATTCGCTGGTTAGCAAGTGGTCCTCGTTGTGGTTTTGGGGAAATCCGTATTCCTGAAAATGAACCAGGCTCAAGTATCATGCCTGGTAAGGTGAATCCGACACAAAGTGAAGCCATGACCATGGTGGTGGCTCAGGTTTTGGGCAATGACACCACCATTAATGTTGCTGGTGCATCTGGTAACTTCGAGCTCAACGTGTTTATGCCAGTGATTGCCTACAACTTATTGCAATCAATCCAGTTGCTCGGTGATGCATGTAATAGTTTCAACGATCACTGTGCGGTAGGAATTGAACCAAATCGTGAGAAAATTGATTATTTCCTGCATAATTCACTGATGTTGGTGACTGCATTAAACCCTGTCATTGGTTATGAAAACTCTGCCAAAGTCGCTAAAACAGCGTATAAGGAAAACAAGACCTTAAAACAGGTTGCGGTTGAACTGGGCTTGGTAACTGCTGAACAATTTGATGAAGTGGTTCGTCCTGAGCAGATGATTGCACCGAGTAGTAAATAAGTATGGATAGTAGGGGCGTATTGTATACGCCCCTACTGTTTTGAGAAGCATGGGATGGTTGCCCTTGCGAAGTGTACTTCTCGCCTACAAGTGCGTACAATATCCGTTTGATTGACTAGACCATTGCTTTATTATGCTTAATATTTATTTGACAGATACTCAAACTCATATTCAATATTCTGGTCTGTCTCATGAAAATCCTGTCAAGTTTTTGTTGAATCTAAAGAAAATTTTTCCAAGTACGGCGGACCTGTTGTTACCTGTGTTGCCAGAAGACAATAATCTGGAAAATGTGACATGGGAAGCAACTACCAAAGATTTTGAGGTTTTTAAAAAATTATTAGAGGGCTGGGGTATTATTGAACTTCGTTTAAGTGCAATAACCACCTATAAAGACAAAAACTTTGCCAATGAATTGGTAAAAAAAGCTCAAGTTAGACGTAAGCAAATTTCCCAGAAACATCCTGAACTCTCACTTATTGTTTTGGATTATATACTCATGCATGAAATTCATGCCTTGATTGATGCGGAACTGGTCATGATTGGTGAGAAGTTCTATTTGCCGACTTTGCGTGAACAATGGAAAAGTCTGTTCTCAGAGCAAATTCTGCAATGTAAGTTTTAAGATGGGTAAGCAGACTTAGGTCTGCTTTTTTATTGACTCATCTTTATAGAACCACGCGGCATATATATTGCTTATTATGAAATGCCTTGCATTTCAAGGAGTTTGCTATGCCTCATATTGTTGTGATCGGTGCGGGAATTACAGGCGTTACCTCTGCCTATGAATTAATAAAACTGGGTTATCAGGTCACGGTGATTGACAGACATCTCTTTCCTGCAATGGAGACTTCTTTTGCCAATGGTGGGCAGTTGTCCGCCTGCAATGCTGAAGTCTGGAATCAGAAAGCAACGGTACTCAAGGGTATCAAGTGGATGAGTAAAAAAGATGCACCATTATTGCTCAACCCATCTTTTAGTCTGCATAAGTACCGTTGGCTGGTTGAGTTTTTAACCCATATCAAAAATTATAAAGCTAACACCATTGAAACTGTTCGGTTGGCATTATTGGCAAGACAACGCTTATTTGAAATTGCCGAAAAGGAAAATATTTCTTTTGATCTGGAAAAACGTGGCATTTTGCATATGTACCACACTGAGGCAGACTATCAAATTGCCAAGCAGGTCAATGATGTTCTGGTTGAGGGAAAGCTGGAACGTTATGCAATTACACCTGAAGAAATGAAAGCAATCGAGCCGACCTTGACAGGTCAGTATTTTGGCGGTTATTACACTTCAAGTGATGCAACAGGTGACATTCATAAATACTCAGTTGGGCTTGCAGAAAAAACGCAGCAATATGGTGTGATCTATCGTTTTGGTCTGGATGTGGTCAATGTGAAATATATGCAGGATAAGGTGATCATCCACTGTAAAAATAGCTCAGAAAACATGCATACAGATGCTAAGGAATATGTGGAAATCGAAGCAGATGCAGTGCTGGTGTGTGGTGGCGTTGGGAGTTATCAACTGGCGGATATGCTGGGAGATCGGGTGAATGTTTATCCAGTAAAAGGTTATTCGATTACAGTGCAACTTAAAGATGAGCGTAGTATCAATAATGCGCCGTGGGTGAGTTTGCTGGATGAAAGTGCAAAAATCGTTACTTCACGTTTAGGGGTAGATCGTTTGCGTGTTGCAGGAACGGCTGAGTTTAATGGCTATAACCGTGATATTCGGGCTGACCGAATCCAGCCTTTGATCAACTGGGTAAATCAAAACTTTGACATTTCAACTGAGCATGTTATTCCTTGGGCAGGCCTACGTCCCATGATGCCAAATATGATGCCAGTCGTGAAACAGGGAAATCATTCGCGAGTATTCTATAACACAGGCCATGGCCACTTAGGCTGGACTTTGTCTGCCGCAACAGCAGTCATCATCAGCCAGGAAATTGCACAAAAATTTCCATGTTAAAGAATAAAAGCCGATGTATAAAAACATCGGCTTTTGAAATTCAATCATTCAAGTTTAGTCATATAAACGGTAGATGCCTGTAAAACGTTCGCAGCCTTTTTGATCTGTTTTGACAATCAGTAAGGCCTTTTGAAAATCAAACTGGTATTGGCATTTCTTTTCATTATCAGTGATCTGGTTTTTTTGTTCAGGTGTACTGTAGGCAAGCAATGACAGTATTTGGGTTTCCAGTCGATTGTTTGGGTTGCGATAGGCAATACCCTCAATTTTAAGCTTGTCTTTATCCAGTTGATGAATCTGTAAATGAATGGGTTGAGCGGCTAATTTTCCCTGTTCATATTTCAGATAATGCTGGGTCAGCGTCTGGTTCATGGAGGTATAAAAATTCAGGTCATCCAAACGCATTTCAAACTGTTGTTGATAGCAGGTTTTAGATTTGCATTGCTGTAACTGTTTTAACCATAATTTCTGGGTATCATGTAATAGCTGTAAGGGGGCATCGGTCACCAAATAAGCAGTTAAAAACTTATTGTTAAGCTTAACTCGCTGTTCATCATATTGCTTGGAACATATCTTTTTAAGGTCAAGTGTAGGATCTGAGCAATCGATTGATTTCGCAAATGTAAATGTTGAGCAAAAACAACTCAATGTGATGATATAACCGACGTTCTTTAATTGATTTCTTACCGTATTCAACAGCATAATGACGCATACTTTCAGTCTAATTTGCTCAATGTACTATAGCGAAATAGAAAGCCAGAATACAAGATTTGTTCAGTATATTGTAAAAGGAAAATCATATGGTTGCTCACATTCGTATTGGACAGGGAATGGATGTACATGCTTTTGAAGAAGGCAGCTTTGTTACCTTGGCGGGTATTCAGATTCCCCACACACATGGTTTAAAAGCCCATTCTGATGGAGATGTGGTGCTGCATGCACTGTGTGATGCATTGCTGGGCGCATTGGCTTTAGGGGATATTGGGCAGCATTTCCCTGACACTGACCCAGAATATAAGGGTGCAGATAGTCGGGTATTGCTTAAGCATGTATATCAGCTGATTTTAGATCGTGGTTATCATCTCAACAATGCTGACATTACTGTGGCTTGCGAACGGCCAAAACTTGCCAAGCATAATCTGGAGATGCGTCAAAGCATCGCGGATGTGATGGATGTGGATGTCACACAAATAAGTATTAAGGCGACCACAACTGAAAAACTAGGTTTTACTGGCCGTCAGGAAGGCATTCTGGCAACGGCGACAGTGCTTGTTTCCCATCATGCAAAATGATCGGCATTGATCAATGACTGCTGTAATTCCTGTGTTGCTTTACGACCTTGCAGTTGTAAAGTAATGCTGTGAATTAATCCTGTCCATGTTTCATTTGGTTCCCAGATTTGATGAAGCAACTCTTGGGCAATCGGCAATTCAATATTCATATAAAACTGACGATATAAATACATCAAGCAACTGACACGCATATTCTGGGCACAATGTAGCCAGACAATTTCATTTTGAACCAGATGGTCAATTAAATCCAAAATAAAAAGACACTGTTCTGAGCAGGGAATATCCCAGTCAATGGGGATATGAATATAGTTTAGCCCCAAACCCAGACAAATTTGATCCTGTTGGGATAAGTGATTTTCAGACTTACTCGTCGCAAGGTTAATGACTGTACTACAACCATATTCTTTAATCTGCTGCAACTGCTCAACCGAGGGCTGGGCAGAGCTAAACAGGTGCTCATGCACCAAAGAAAAACCTGGTATCTGAGATAAAGCTTGTTCGAGTGAAGTCATAAGGTTCGCTATACAATGATTGAAGTTCTCATGATATGAGAAACTTATTTTTAAAATGATGGCTTTACTATAAGTGTTTTTATTTCAGTGTTCAATTTATTAAAAATACCTAATTTCAGATTTTTTAGTATAATGGAGGTAGTAACATTGCAACCTTGGATCATATTGAGGGTGAGTATATGAAAATAATGAATAGTAAAGAGTTTAATCAACATACCAATGAGGCAAAAAAAGAAGCAGAAAAGTCTCCTGTATTCATCACAAATAGAGGAGAATATACCCATATTTTGATGAGCTATATGGAATACCAGAAACTTATTCAAAATCAACCGCAAAACTTGGCCGATTGGTTTATTCAGGCGGACTCAGAAGTTGCTGATATTGAGCTGGAAATACCAGAACGCAATCCAGCACAACGTCGTCCTGTAGAGTTTTGAAATGTATTTATTGGATACCAACATCATTAGTGAAATGCGCCGTTTACCTAAGGGCAAGGCTGATGCAGGTTTAACCACATGGGCAAAAAGTGTAAATACACACGTATTCTATACATGTACTGTGGTAATGATGGAGTTGGAACGTGGAGTACTGGGATTAGAGCGAAAAGACCCAATACAGGGGCAGATATTACGAATCTGGTTTGAAAATACAGTAAAATCAGCATTTCAACAGCGTATATTGACTATTGATAACGAAACTGCAAGGTTGTGTGCAAATTTACATGTGCCTGACAAAGCAGCTGAAAATGATGCTTGGATCGCCGCAATTGCAATACAGCATAACCTTATATTGGTGACACGTAATACTGCTGATTTTCAGGATATGGGTATCAGGTTACTCAATCCATTTACTCAAAACCATTAAAAAAAACAGCATCACTTGGATGCTGTTTTTTGTATTTAGTCTTTGTTTAAATTCTCATTGAGCAGGAATTCCATTAATGCCTTTTGAGCATGCAAACGGTTTTCCGCTTCATCCCAGACCACTGCATTTTTATGATCCAGCATGTGTTCAGAAATTTCTTCACCACGGTGTGCTGGTAAGCAATGCATAAATAAACAGTCAGGATGAGCTAAATCCATGAGCTTTTCATTGACCTGAAAATCGGCAAACGCTTTTTCACGCAATTTTTGTTCTTCTTCCTGTCCCATGCTTGCCCAAACATCTGTTACGATCAGGTCTGCATTAACCGCTGCATCTTCAGCCTTGTTGAACACTTCCACACAGTCCGCAAACTCGGCGAGAAACTCAGGTTTTGGCTCATAACCCTCAGGAGAGGCGATCTTGAGTTTAAAACCCATCAGATGTGCCGCTTCAACATAAGAGTTACACATATTGTTGCCGTCACCAATCCAGGCTACTGTCTTGCCTGCAATGCTGCCACGATGTTCCTGATAGGTTTGTAAATCAGCAAGTAACTGGCAAGGGTGATGGTCATCCGTAAGGCCATTAATGACAGGTACTTTAGAATAAGAAGCAAAACGTTCTACGATGTCATGCCCAAAAGTACGGATCATCACAATATCAAGCATGCTCGAAATAACGCGGGCAGAATCTTCAATTGGCTCACCGCGACCTAGCTGGGTGTCACGTGGTGAAAGAAAAATCGCATTACCCCCAAACTGGCAGATACCTGCTTCAAAAGAAATACGGGTACGTGTACTCGATTTTTCAAAAATCATTCCTAAAACTTTACCAACAAAAGGTTGATATACCGTATTGCTGTGCTGCATACGCTTGAGTTCTTGCGCACGATCTAAAATGCGTTGCAGTTCTAATGAGGATAGGTCACGTAAAGTTAGGAAATGCCGAAGCGCCATAGCTACTCCCACAATAATTATTGAATAAAAACAATAATTAATTGTTGTTTGACGAGTGGTGAATAAAAAGGAATTGACTACTATACTATACGCTCAGGAAAATGCAAAAGAATTAAGGGCCTGTTGCCATTTTATCTATGGTTGCGACAGCGGACATTTTTTAGACGATACAAGGCATGTTTTGCGAAATTTAGTGATCTAAATGAGAGAAACATAACGCAGTAGCGGCAAAAAATGTCCCTGTCCCAAAGGGTTGTGGCTAAAAATCCCTCATACTTCGTTATGAAACTTGGCAAGGGAATAGCGATTACCTGCATTTCATGCCTTGTCTGGTGAATTTTTAGCCTACAACGCAACTCATTTATAAAGTGGCAACAGGCCCTAGATTTTGGTGAGCTTTTAGGAATAAATCTACAGAATAATAAATATAATCAAATATCTCAGTGTCATTGGCTGGCATATTCAAGCCCATTAAAATACGCCATTCAACATCACGTAAAATGCCAAAGTACATTGTGGCGGAAAATTGGGGATTGCTACAAAAGATACTCTGGTTTTGATGTGCATGTTCAAGCGCAAAAGCAATGGTATTTTGAATGTTTAAAGCACATTGATCATAGAAGTAGTGCGCCAGTTGCATATCTTTCTGTGACTGCTCTGTGAACATGCGCATGAAAGCAATGTTCTCAGGTTGGATGATATGTTGATAGAAACGAATCAAGGTCTGGTTTAAATAGTTCTTGAGATCAATCTTTTCTGGAATATAGGGTACACAGACCCCCTTGAAGAAAACTTCTCGACGATAATCACAAATTGCGGTAAACAAGCCTTCTTTATTGCCGAAATATTTATAGATAGACGACGTTTTTGATCCACCCGCATGATTGACAATATCATCCAGCGAAACAGCATCATAACCGCGTTCCAGAAATAGATCGGTTGCACAAATGAGCAAGGCAAGACGACGTTCCTGTCCACGGCGAGTTTGAGGCTGTTCACAACTTGGGTAACAAATATCAGTCATTGTATTCAAGAGAAGTGGGTTGGGTGATCTGTATTATAGCAAAAACCATATACATTGTATGGCTATGAAGTTGATGAGTATTGCAAATCCTCTTGATAATAAAAAAGCGAGACATGATTTGCTCGCTTTTTTAATGACTTAGGGTTGTTAGGCTGAACGAACTTCCTCGTCATCATCATCTTCAGATGAATCCATGCCAAGCTCCTTGAGTTTACGTGTCAGGGTATTGCGTCCCCAACCCAAAAGCTCAGCGGCATGGCGTTTACGTCCACGTGTTTGCTGGAGTGCGGCATTAATCAATGTGCGTTCAAACATCGGTGTGGCAATATCCAGAATTTTCATTTCACCATTTTTGAGCTTTTGAATGGCCCATTGCCCCAACAACTCATCCCAATGATGCACTGCAATACGTTCAGACAGTGCTGGGCTGGCCGCTGTTGGCAGCACAGCATCACTTGTTGCTTTCTGGATCGAGACCTGTTTAAGCTCGGCAGGTAAATCCTCAGGATAAACCTCACGACCCGTGATCATCACTGTCAACCAGCGGCAGGTATTTTCTAGCTGACGAACGTTGCCTGGCCACGGTAGCTGTTGCATATAATCCGTTGTTTCAGTGCGTAGGATTTTTGGACTTACGCCGAGTTCCTTGCCTGCACGCGCCAGAAAGTGCTGTGCCAGCATCGGAATGTCTTCACTACGATGGGCAAGTTTAGGAATGTGAATACGGATTACGTTGAGGCGATGATACAAGTCTTCACGGAAACGGCCTTCGTTGACCAGCTTTTCCAGGTCCTGATGGGTTGCTGCGACAATACGCACATCGACTTTTACTGGAATGTGACCACCAACACGATAGAACTCGCCATCTGCAAGCACACGGAGTAGGCGTGTCTGGGTTTCAAATGGCATATCACCAATTTCATCCAGGAATAATGTGCCACCATTGGCTTGCTCAAAACGCCCTTGATGCTGGGTGTTTGCACCTGTAAATGCACCTTTTTCGTGACCAAACAACTCGGTTTCAATCAAGTCTTTTGGAATTGCCGCCATATTCAGCGCAATAAAAGGTTTGGCACGGCGTGGTGAATGCTTATGCAATGCATGGGCAACCAGCTCTTTACCTGTACCTGACTCACCATTAATCAATACAGTGATATGCGATTGTGATAAACGACCAATGGCACGGAACACTTCCTGCATTGCAGGTGACTCACCGATAATCTCAGTGGATTGTAATGGTGCAGCCGCTGCCGCTTTGGTGGCTTCCTGCTGTTGAAGCTTGGTGATATGCAAAATGGCACGATTGACCAGTGCCAGTGCCTCATCAATATCAAAAGGCTTTGGCAGGTACTCAAAAGCACCAGTCTGGTAACTTGATACCGCTGACTCCAAGTCAGAGTGGGCAGTCATAATAATCACAGGCAGGTCTGGATGGGTATTCTTCACTTTGGATAGAAAAGTTAAACCATCAATTCCAGGCATACGAATATCGGTCAAAATGACATCAGGAGCATCATCATGTAAACGTTCCAGCGCTGTTTGTGCTTCTTCAAAATTGGTAACGTCAAAACCTTCTTCTTTAAAAGTCTTTTCGAGTACCCAGCGCATGGCACGATCGTCATCGATTACCCAAATTTTATTTCGTGACACGGTCTGACTCCCAAGGTAGATATAAGCTAAATACGGTTTTTCCTGGAACGGACTGACATTCGATCATTCCGTTATGTTGATGCATGATGTTTTGCGCGATACTGAGGCCAAGTCCCGTGCCCTTTGCCCGTCCAGTCACAAGTGGGTAAAATACCGACTCCAGGATACTTTCTGGCACACCAGGCCCATTGTCTTCAATATCAACACGAACTGTAGAGCGATTGAGTACGCCATTAATAGTGACTAAACGTTGAATACGTGTTCTTAGGATCAATTCAGGTTCTGAATCTACAAAAAAACTTTTATTTTCGGTCATGGCCTGTACCGCATTGACACTGATATTCAGCATGACCTGAATCAGTTGATCACGATCTGCCATGACATCAGGCAGGGAAAGGTCATAATCGCGGGTAATCTTAATTTTTTTCTTGGTCTGGTTGACGATAAGTGAACGAACACGTTCCAGTGGCTCATGCACATTGACCAGCTCATAGCTTGGTAACTGACGTGAACCAAGCATGGTGTCTGCCAGATTGGTTAAGCGATCCACTTCACTAATAATAATGTCGGTGAATTCCCGATAGCTTTCATCACTTAAACTACGTGCCAGTAACTGTGTTGCACCACGTATCCCTGCCAAAGGGTTCTTGATTTCATGTGCCACACCACGGACAAGTTGGCGGGCAACCTGATGCTGCTGAACCAGATTTTCTTCCTTGGAAATTTTTAGCATCCGATCAATTGGGTTCAGCTCAATCAATAACAGGGGATGGTAGCTCTTTCCTGTATTAAGCTGTGAAACTGTATAGTCCACATGAATCGGTTTGAAATTTACATTGATTACCGCTTCGCGACGTGTGTAATGTTGTCCACTTTTTAAGGTGTTGAGTAAAGCTTCGTGGGTATTAAAGGTATCATCGTGGGCATGCAGTAAATTTAAGACAGGTTGACCTGATGCACGTAGTAAGCTGACATCAAATAATGCTTCACAAGCGGAGTTTAAATAAAAAATATTAAGCTTACTATCGACCAGTAAAATGGCAGTCGTTAAATTATCTACTAGGAGTCGATAGTCGATAGTGTGGTGTTGATCCATTTGTGAATCGTCCTGTATTAAAATGGCGCAATAAATATATGTATAAATGAATAGCCATTCATGTCTAAGGTTTATGTAATGCAAAATATAAGCCAACTTTTGATAGGCTAAATTTCAATAACTTAGTTAAAAGATATGCCGTTTATGCTGTATTTTTCACATAGATGCGGTTTTATCTGGATTTTATAATGTTCTAAATTGGTGCAATGTAGGATTTTATTTAAAATATTGGTTGTATTTTGGTGCATTGATTAAACTGTGCAGTCCCCACCTGTTTTTATCACTCGAAAAGTCATACAATACGCCGATTCAAGTGGAGCGCAGATTCATGAAGACCCCCAAAGTCGGTTTTGTATCTTTAGGTTGTCCTAAGGCATTGGTAGATTCTGAACGAATTTTAACCCAGTTAAAAACTGAAGGTTATCAAGTGGCATCAGATTATGACGGTGCGGACCTGGTTGTTGTTAATACCTGTGGTTTTATTGAGTCTGCGGTACAAGAGTCGCTGGATGCGATTGGTGAGGCCATGAGTGAAAATGGCCGTGTGATTGTCACAGGCTGTTTGGGCAAAGATGAAGATAAAATCCGCCAAATGCACCCAAATGTACTGAAAGTGACAGGTGCGGCGGCCTATCAGGACGTGATGGAGGCAGTGCATGAATATGTGCCTGCACCACCAAAGCACAACCCGTTTATTGACCTGGTTCCAGAGCAGGGTGTGCGTTTAACACCGAAGCACTATGCCTATCTTAAAATATCAGAAGGCTGCAATCACCGCTGTACATTCTGCATCATCCCAAGCATGCGTGGAGACCTTGTTTCGCGCCCAGTTGGAAAGGTGCTGGATGAAGCGGCAGCATTAAAACGTGCGGGTGTAAAAGAAGTTCTGGTGATTTCCCAGGATACCTCGGCTTATGGTGTCGACACCAAGTACAAGCTGGATTTCTGGAACGGCCAGCCTGTTAAAACCAAGTTCTATGATATGTGTGAAGCATTGGGTCAGCTCGGAATTTGGGTGCGCTTACACTATGTCTATCCCTATCCGCATGTCGATGCAGCCATTGACCTGATGGCGCAAGGTAAAATTCTGCCTTATTTGGATATCCCTTTTCAACATGCCAGTCCGCGCATCTTAAAATTGATGAAGCGACCAGCCCATAGTGAAAACACCTTGGAACGCCTTAAATTGTGGCGTGAAAAATGCCCTGAATTGGTGATTCGTTCAACATTCGTGGTTGGCTTCCCAGGTGAAACTGAAGAGGACTTCCAAATATTGTTGGAGTGGTTGAAAGAAGCACAGCTTGACCGTGTTGGTTGCTTTACCTATTCACCTGTAGAGGGTGCGACAGCCAATGATCTTCCAGACCATGTGCCTGAAGAAATCAAGCAAGAACGCTATGAGCGTTTCATGGAAGTTCAGCAGGAAATTTCAGCGGCAAAACTGCAAAAGCGTATTGGCCAAACCATGACTGTCTTGGTGGATAGCCTGGAAGAAGAATTCCCAGTTGCGGTTGCCCGTTCTTATGCGGACGCACCAGAAATTGATGGCAATGTGTTCGTTGAAGATATTGATAAAAGCGTGATTAAGGCAGGTGACCTACTTGAAGTCGAAATTACTGATGCAGATGAATACGATTTATTTGCAAGGTTAATTCAGGTTAAATCTGCTTAACACAAGATATAAAGAAAATTTTGAGATTGATCGGTTTGGAGTAAAGGTATGTCAGCTTCTAAGAATCCACGTTATGCACGCATTTTGCTCAAGCTTTCTGGTGAGGCTTTAGCTGGAAATAAAGATATGGGTATTGATGCCCAGGTACTGGACCAAATGTCACTTTCTATTGCCCATCTGGTTGGCTTGGGTGTGCAGGTGGGTATCGTTGTCGGTGGTGGTAACTTATACCGTGGTAGCCAGTTGCAGAAAGATGGTCTGGTTGGTCGTGTAACAGGCGATCAAATGGGCATGTTGGCGACGGTGATGAATGGTTTAGCGATGCGTGATGCCTTGGTACGCCGTAATATCAAAACCCGTTTAATGTCAGCATTGTCAATTGGTACGGTGGTCGAATCCTATTCTAGCCGTGACGCGATTCGCCATTTAAGCCAGGGTGAGGTATGTGTGTTTGTTGCGGGTACAGGTAATCCATTCTTTACGACGGATACAGCAGCTTGTTTACGTGGTATCGAAATTGAAGCAAACTTGATTCTGAAAGCAACCAAGGTTGATGGTGTTTATAACAAAGACCCGAGTAAATATGAAGATGCGGTTAAATATGACAATTTAACTTTCGATCAGGTCTTGGATGAAAAGCTAGGTGTGATGGATTTAACTGCAATTTGCCTATGCCGTGACCATAATGTGCCGTTGCAGGTGTTTGATATGAACAAGTCTGGTGCATTGCTTTCTGTTGTGATGGGTGAAAAAGAAGGGACTCACGTTACGAATTAATATACGTGAGCCAGAAAGCTCTTTATACTACGTTAAATATTTTGTAATACCTCAGGAATAAGTAAGGAAGATCATATGATTAACGATCTCAAAAAAGACGGCGAACAGCGCATGCAGAAAACCCTTGAGTCTTTGGAACAGGGTTTTGCAAAAGTTCGTACTGGACGTGCTCACCCATCTATCTTAAATGGCGTGATGGTTCCTTACTATGGTTCGGATGTTCCACTGAATCAGGTGGCGAACGTGGGTGTTGAAGATTCACGTACCTTAATTGTTCAGCCATTTGAACGTAATATGGTGTCTGCGATTGACAAGGCAATCCGCGAAAGTGACTTGGGCTTAAACCCGATTACCACCGACTCTATTCGTGTGCCGTTGGCTGCTTTAACAGAAGAAACCCGCCGTGACATGCAGAAAGTTGCCCGTTCAGAAGCGGAGAATGCCAAGGTTGCCATCCGTAACATCCGTCGTGATGTGCTGGGTGACATCAAGGCCCTACTGAAAGAAAAAGAAATTTCTGAAGATGACGAACGCCGTGCAGGTGAGGATATCCAGAAAATCACTGACAAGTTTGTTGCGGAAGTGGACAAACGTCTTGCAGCCAAAGAAGCAGAATTGATGAAGGTCTGATTATATGACCTCACAAGAAGAACAACTTCTTCCCCAGCATGTTGCCATCATTATGGATGGCAACAACCGTTTTGCCAAAAAAAATCAGATGCAAAAAGGCGATGGGCACCGTGAAGGAAAAAATATCCTTGACCCCATTGTTGAGCACTGTAAACACGTCGGTGTAAAAGCCTTAACTGTGTTTGCATTCTCAAGTGAAAACTGGAAGCGTCCGCAGTACGAAGTCGATTTACTCATGAAATTGTTGGAAGAAACCATTCACGAGCAATTGCCACGTATGGAGAAATTCAACATTTCACTTCGCTTCATTGGAGACCGTTCCAAACTCTCCAGTGAATTACGTGATTTAATGCAGTATGCAGAACAGAAAACAGCAACTTTTGATTCCATGACGTTAACGATTGCGATCAGTTATGGTGGCATGTGGGATATGGCCCATGCCGCAAAAACGATTGCTCAGGATGCGCTTGCTGGAAAACTCCAAATAGATCAGATAAATGTTGATTTATTTGATAAATATGTCAGTCTAAATGATCTACCTGCTGTTGATTTGTTGATCCGTACAGGGGGAGATTATCGTTTGTCTAATTTCCTGCTTTGGCAGGCGGCCTATGCTGAATTGTATTTTACCGATACATTGTGGCCAGAATTTACCATTCAAGAGTTGGATCATGCATTTCGTATTTTCTCAGGGCGTGAGCGACGTTTTGGCAAGACATCCGAACAGATTCAACAAGCGAAAATAGAGAATTAATAATGTTAGAGCGGATAATTACCGCATTGGTATTAGTTGCAGTTGTTCTAAGTTGCATGTTCGCAACGCAATCACATTATCCAATGTTTATGCTTATGATTTTAGCGGCAGGGGTTGCAGGCTACGAGTGGTTTAAATTGATGCCACAGGCGTCAGCGACTGTCTCAAAACCTAAGGCCTGGATATATGGTGGTTGTGTTGCACTGGTATCAACACTGGCATTGTTTTTTAATGATGTTGCCTTACTGCTTTGGGCTGCATCCATTCTTACCTGGCTGGTGAGCATTTACTGGGTTAAAAACTTCCCTGACTCAGATAACTGGTACAACATTTCACTTCACTTGATTGGATTTATTTTAATTTCAGCCGCTGTTACCGCAATTTATGCTGTATGGCATAGTTCACCGTGGTGGCTGATGTATTTATTCCTATTGGTTTGGGGCGCTGACAGCGGTGCCTACTTTGTTGGCCGTAAGTTTGGTAAAAAGAAACTTGCCCCGAAAGTCAGTCCAAATAAATCTGTTGAGGGTTTATACGGTGGTATCGCCACAACAGTGATTATTATGCTGGTTGTACAATATTCCTATTTAAATTTAACTGCATTGCAGCTTATTTTATTCCTGATTCTTTCAGTTATTACCGTGTTTGCATCAGTGCTGGGTGACCTGTTTGAATCCATGATCAAGCGTCGTGCAGGGATTAAGGATTCTGGCCGTGTGTTGCCAGGTCATGGTGGCGTGCTGGATCGTATTGATTCACTGCTTGCGGCAGCACCTATTTTTGCTACGGGCATGTATATTCTAAAACTCATTGGTGTAGATCTTTAAATGACTCAAGCTGTTTGCATATTGGGTGTGACGGGTTCAATTGGAAAAAGTACTTTAAAAGTATTGGAACAGCATCCAGACGATTACACTGTATTTGCAGTTTCTGCATATAGTCGTTTGGATGAGCTTTTGGAAATTTGTAAAAAATATCATCCAAAAATTGTTGTGGTGCCGAATGAAAAAGCATTTGAGTTACAACAACGTCTAAATGAAGAAAATTTAAAACATATTGAAATTCTGACTGATGAAGCAGGCTTAATCACCATCGCTGAGCATGCCGATGTTGATATCGTCATGGCTGCGATTGTTGGTGCAGCAGGTTTGTTACCAACACTTGCGGCAGTAAAAGCAGGTAAGCGTGTTTTATTAGCCAACAAAGAATCATTAGTGATGTCGGGTGACATCATGATGCAGGCAGCGCGTGAACATAATGCACTGTTACTGCCTGTTGATTCTGAGCATAATGCAATTTTCCAGTCCTTGCCGCATGATTACCTCAATGCAGAAAGAACGGGACAGCCCCAGTTGGGTGTTTCCCGTATTTTACTGACTGCATCGGGTGGGCCTTTTCTCAATCATTCATTAGAACAATTGCATGATGTAACGCCACAACAGGCATGTAAACATCCTAACTGGTCTATGGGACAAAAAATCTCGGTCGATTCTGCAACTTTAATGAATAAAGGGCTGGAGTTGATTGAAGCGTGTCATTTGTTTTCAATATCAGAACATTTTGTTACAGTCGTGGTTCATCCACAAAGTATTATTCATTCCATGGTGCAATATGTGGATGGATCAACTTTGGCACAAATGGGTAACCCTGATATGTGCACACCAATTGCACATGCATTGGCCTGGCCAAAACGCTTGGCAACAGATGTTCCTGCGTTAAACTTGTTTGAGACTGCTCAATTGAATTTTCAGCAACCTGATATTGTTAAGTTTCCAGCTTTGGAGCTGGCTCGTCAGGCGATGCGGGCAGGTGGTTTGGCGCCTACAGTATTAAATGCAGCAAATGAAATTGCGGTAGCTGCATTTTTGCAGCAAAAAATTCGCTTTACTGAGATTGCTCAAATTGTCGAGAACACCTTGCAAGCTGTACAAAATGCCAAAGCAGAAGACATAGACATCATTTTACAGACTGATATGATCGCTAGACAGGTTGCAGAGAAGTATATTGTGGATATGGGAGGCTAAATCGTATGAATGCACTATTTATGATTGTTGCAGCGATTTTATTACTTGGTCCACTGATTGCAATTCATGAGTTTGGCCATTATTGGGTGGCGCGTAAACTTGGTGTCAAGGTTCTGGTGTATTCGATTGGCTTTGGCCCAACCTTGCTGAAATGGCAGTCTAAAAAATCTGGAATCCAGTATCAGCTTTCGGCATTGCCTTTAGGGGGCTATGTCAAAATGCTGGATGAGCGTGAGGGCAATGTCGCTGAAAAGGACTTGCCTTATGCCTTTAATCGTCAGTCTCCGTGGAAACGAATTGCGATTGTTGCGGCGGGTCCATTGATCAATCTGATTTTTGCAGTGTTGTTGTTCTGGGTTCTATTCCTGCCTGCTCAGGAACAGTTGAATACCCGTATTGGCAAGATTATGCCCAATACTCCCGCAGCGCAGGTTGATTTGCAAGTGGGTGACAAAATTCTGGCAGTTGATGGTCAAACAACGCCAACATGGGAAAAACTGAATTATACCTTGGTCAATCGTGTGGGAGAGACAGGGCAAGTTTCCATTAATGTTGAGCGTGCAGGTACTGAAAAGCAGTTTAGTTTACCAATCAAGGATTTCCTTAAGGATCAAAACCAATCACCTTTGGATGTATTGGGCTTCTTGCCTTATCGTCCAGTCATTCCTGCAACCGTGAAAGAGTTGAGTGCAGATGGTGCCGCTTCACGTCAGGGAATGAAAGTCGGTGATCGTATTGTGGCAATTGACAATGTTGCCATGAAAGACTGGTTTGATGTGGTTGATGTGGTTCAGAATTCACCTGAAAAACTTTTAAACATTGATGTGATGCGTCAGGGACAACTGGTGCATTTGCAGGTAATGCCACAAGGTCAGCGTGACAATATGGGCAATATCACAGGCGTGCTGGGGGTGAAAAGTGACGCGGGCAAGATCACCATTCCTGCTGAATACAAGCAAACCATTCAGTATTCACCAATCGAAGCATTGGGTGTTGCAGTAGATAAAACCACACAGCTTTCGGGCATGATCTTTAACTCAATCACCAAGATGGTGCGTGGCTTAATTGGACTGGATAATTTGTCAGGACCAATCACCATTGCCAAAGTGGCTGGACAAAGCGCTGAAATGGGGTGGCAAACCTTTATCTCATTTATGGCCTTGATGAGTGTCAGCCTGGGCATCCTCAACTTGCTTCCAATCCCAATGCTGGATGGTGGTCATTTGGTGTATTACTTTATTGAAGCCATTCGTGGCAAACCTGTTTCTGAACAAATACAGATATTTGGTCTAAAAGTTGGTATGGTACTGCTCGGTAGCATGATGCTTTTGGCTTTATTTAACGACTTCATGCGTTTATAAAAACGCAAATGGAATTTAACTTACTGGAAAATATATGGGCATGCGTCACACACATTTATTAATGCCTTTGGCACTGGTTAGTGCGATGGCAGTGGTACAACAAGCATACGCAGCAGATGAGTTTCTTGCACGAGATATACGAATTGATGGCCTAGTGCGTTTAACACCTGCAAGTATTTATTCGATGTTACCAATAAATAGTGGCGATAGAGTAAGTGATCCAATGATCGCTGAGGCAATCCGTACCCTATATGCGTCAGGCTTGTTTGATGATATCAAGGCTTATAAAGAAAAAGACGTTCTGGTTTTTAAGGTTGTTGAACGTCCAGTCATTTCCAAGCTTGAATTCAAGGGCAATAAACTCATTCCGAAAGAAGCCTTGGAGCAAGGCTTAAAGAAGATGGGTATTGCTGAGGGTGAGGTCTTTAAAAAGTCAGCCCTGCAAACCATCGAAACGGAGCTGGAACAGCAATATACCCAGCAAGGTCGTTATGATGCCGATGTGACTGTGGAAACGGTTGCTCGTCCAAACAACCGCGTTGAGTTGAAGCTAAACTTTAATGAAGGTACGGCTGCAAAAGTTTTTGACATTAATATTATTGGTAATACTGTTTTTAGTGACAGTGATATCAAACAGGTATTTGCCGTTAAGGAAAGTGGCTGGGCCTCTGTTGTAACCCGTAATGACCGCTATGCGCGTGAGAAAATGGCGGCAAGTCTTGAGGCTTTACGTGCCCTCTACCTAAACAAGGGTTATATCAACTTTAATATTATTAACTCTCAACTTAATATCAGTGAGGATAAAAAGCATATCTTCATTGAGGTTTCGGTTGACGAAGGTGGCCAGTTTAAGTTTGGTGAAACCAAGTTTCTGGGCGATGCACTATATAAGCCAGAAGAATTGCAGATGCTTAAGCTGTATAAAGATGGTGAAACCTATTCACAGGAAAAAGTAAACGCGGTTAAGCAACTGTTGCTCCGTAAGTATGGTAATGCAGGCTATTACTACGCTGAGGTAAATATCGTACCTGAGATCAATAACCAGACAGGTATTGTCAACCTCAATTACTATATCAACCCAGGTCAGCAAGTCACTGTACGTCGTATCAACTTTACAGGCAACAGTAAAACGGCCGATGAAGTGTTGCGTCGTGAAATGCGTCAAATGGAAGGCGCATTGGCAAGTAATGAAAAAATTGACTTGTCCAAAGTGCGTTTGGAACGTACAGGCTTCTTTAAAACGGTTGATGTCAAACCTGTTCGCGTGCCAAACTCACCTGACCAAGTTGACTTGAATGTCAATGTTGAGGAGCAACATTCTGGTACAACCACACTTGCGGTTGGTTATTCTCAAAATGGCGGTGTCACATTCCAGGCTGGGCTCAGTCAAACCAACTTTATGGGAACTGGTAATCGTGTTGCGATTGACCTGTCCCGTTCAGAAACACAGGATTACTATAACCTCAGTGTGACTGATCCATACTTCACCATCGACGGTGTGAGCCGCGGCTACAACGTTTATTATCGTAAAACCAAGTTAAACAAGGACTATAACGTCAATAACTATGTCACTGACAGTGTTGGTGGAAGTTTGAGTTTCGGTTACCCGATTGATGAAAACCAAAGTTTAAGTGCGTCTATTGGTATTGACCAGACCAAGGTAAGAACGGGTCCAAGCGTTTCAACCTATATTCGTGATTATCTTTTAGCAAATGGCGGTAAGGCGACAGGTAGTGCGACGTATTGCCCTGAAGACCAATGGGCGAAAGATGCTGATGGAAAATATACAGGTGAGTGTAATCCAGGCGGGGAAATTACCTACGATAATGCCTTTGAAGGTGAGTTCCTGACCTATACCTTAAACTTGGGCTGGTCATACAATACTTTGAACAGACCAATTTTCCCAACCTCAGGTATGTCACATCGTGTAGGTCTTGAAGTTGGTATTCCAGGCAGTGATGTTGATTACCAAAAACTTACTTATGATGCTCAGGCATTCATGCCATTATGGGGCGGATTTGTACTGCGCGGTTATGGCAAGCTGGGCTATGGTAATGACTTGCCATTCTATAAGAACTTCTATGCTGGTGGTTATGGATCGGTTCGTGGTTATGATAACAGCTCACTGGGACCTAAATATCCAAGTGTAATTTTCCAGGAAACTGGCCAAAGCGATCCAGATCCTGAAGAAGTGGGTGGTAACGCACTGGTTCAGTTTGGTACAGAGTTGGCGTTGCCATTACCATTTAAAGGTGACTGGGCACGTCAGGTTCGGCCAGTATTGTTTGCCGAGGGTGCGCAGGTATTTGACACCAAGTGTGATGTGCCAAGTGGTAACATTTTGGTGAACAGTAGCAATGTTGATATCAAGCAGTACTGTAAGGACAACTACAATTTTAATTTTGACAACATGCGCTACAGTGTGGGTGTTGGCTTTACATGGATTACCATGATTGGTCCATTATCGTTGAGTTATGCATTCCCACTGAATGACAAGAAAGGCGATGATACCAAATCAATCCAATTTGAAATCGGTCGTACATTCTAAGTACGACCTCAGTTTGAACTCTGCAAAACAGATAAGGGATGTAATAATGAAAACATTAACAATGCTTATGTTAGGTTTAGGATTAACGGTTTCAGCAGTCGCAAACGCGGGTGGTATAGGTGTTGTGGACCTGGCTAAGGTCGTTGAGAGCAGTACCTATTTAAAACAGCAAAATGACAGCTTGGGTCAATCAGTTAAACCGACTTCAGCTAAACTGGAACAGTTAGGTAAAGAGATTGAAAGTTTGCAGCAAAAAGCCCAGTCCGCTAATCAGGCTGATTTACAGAAATTAAGTGGCCAGTATCAGGCCAAGGTCAATGAGTTTAATACGACTCAACAAGGTCTACAGACCAAAGTACAGACGACTTTGCAAACGATGAATACAAATTTTGAGAATCGTGTGAAGCAGGCCGCTGAACAATTAAGAAAAGAAAATAACCTGGATTTTATTTTAAATAAAAATTCTACGATTGCCTCTGACGCTCAGTATGATTTAACTGATAAAATGATTCAAAAGGTTAATGCAATGAAATAATCAATGAATAGACGTAGTTATCGTTTAGAAGAAATTGCTCACCTTGTCAAAGGTGAGTGTTTCGGTGAAAAAGATTTTCAGGTTTTTAATTTAGCAAGTTTAGAACAGGCACAAAATCAGCATATCTGTTTTGTGAATGGGGATAAATACCTATCGCAAGCAGAAGCAAGCCAGGCAGGTGCCTACATTGTCACCGCAGCGCTCAAGCAACAGCTTTCCTCAAAAAATAACTTTATTGTCGTTGATAATCCTTATCTCGCGTTTGCGACTTTGACCCATATATTTGAAAAGAAAATTACCCAAAGGGGAATTTCAAGTACTGCTAAAATCCATCCCTCAGCCATCATTGCTGATGATGCCTATATTGGTCATTATGTGGTGATTGGTGAAAACTGTGTGGTGGGCAGCAATACCATTATTCAGGCCCATGCCTTTATTGATGATCAGGTTGAAATTGGCAAGGACTGTTTTATTGATGCACATGTCACCATTACAGGGGCTGCCAAGCTTAAGGATCGTATCCGTATCCATGCCAATACAGCGATAGGTGCAGAAGGGTTTGGCTTTGCGCCTTATCAGGGAAAATGGCATCGCATTGCACAACTGGGTTCGGTTCAGATTGGTAATGATGTCCGTGTTGGTTCAAATTGCAGCATTGACCGTGGTGCCTTGGATGACACTATTCTGGAAGATGGTGTCATTATTGATAACCTTGTGCAAATCGCACATAACGTTCAAATTGGTCAACATACAGCCATCGCTGCAAACACGGCAATTGCTGGAAGTGTCCGAATTGGCAAAAACTGTATTATCGGTGGTGGTAGTGCCGTTGCAGGGCATTTAAATATTGCGGATAATGTGACACTTACTGGAATGTCAATGGTCACAAAAAGTATTTCTGAGGCGGGAACCTTTTCTTCGGGAATTGGACTGTTTGAAAATAGTCACTGGAAAAGAACTGTGGTACGCCTTAGACAATTAGCAGATGTGCCATTGACCCAGATCACCAAAAGGCTTGATCATATGCAAGCTCAATTAGAGTCCCTTGAATCAACCCTTAAGTTACGTAAATAATTTATTATGACCGAGTCAACATTTCCAGCATTCACAATGCCTGAATTACCGATGGATATTCTTACCATTCGTGAATATTTACCGCATCGTTATCCTTTCCTGTTAGTCGATCGAGTTACGGGAGTCACTGAGAACAGTATTGTCGGTTATAAAAACGTATCTATCAATGAAGAGTTCTTGCAGGGACATTTCCCAACCTACCCAATTATGCCAGGTGTACTCATCATTGAAGCACTTGCCCAGGTTTCAGGTATATTGGGTTTTGTTTTGACCAATCAGAAGCCGAGTGAGGGTTCCTTGTTTCTTTTTGCTGGTGCGGAAAAAATAAGATTTAAGAAACAGGTTGTTGCAGGTGACCAGCTTATCTTAAAATCTGAACTTGTGATGCAAAAACGTGGTATTTACAAGTACAATTGTACTGCCAGTGTTGACGGTATTGTTGCTGCAACAGCCGAGATCATGATTTCCCACCAAAAAATTGAGCAGACATGACTAGTCAAAATTTAATACATCCTACAGCAATCATTGACCCGTCTGCAAAAATTGCCTCTGACGTACAGATTGGCCCATATTGTGTGGTTGGGCCAAATGTCAGTATTGATACTGGTACAAAGTTACATTCGCATGTGGTCATTGGTGGTTTTACACGAATTGGTAAAAACAACGATATTTTCCAGTTTTCCAGCATTGGGGAAATTTGTCAGGACTTAAAATACAAGGGTGAGGAAACCTGGTTGGAAATTGGCGATCACAATTCCATTCGTGAACATTGTACCTTGCATCGGGGTACGGTACAGGATCAGAGCCTGACCAAGATTGGTAGTCACAACCTGTTGATGGTGAATACCCACATCGCCCATGACTGTATGATTGGGGACCATAATATTTTTGCCAATAATGTCGGTATTGCAGGGCATGTGAATGTCGGTAACCATGTCATTGTTGGTGGGAATGCAGGCGTTCATCAATTCTGCCGTATTGATTCATATAGTATGATTGGTGGGGCTGCACTCATTCTTAAAGATGTGCCAGCTTATGTACTGGCTTCTGGTAATCCAGCACATGCACATGGTCTGAACATTGAAGGGATGCGACGTAAGGGCTGGTCACGGGATACGATTCAGGGTTTAAGAACAGCCTATAAACTGATTTATAAATCAGGTTTGACCACTGAACAGGCAATTGAACAGATTCGTAATGAAATTTTAGATAATGTGCCAGAAGCCCAACTGTTGATTGATTCCTTAGAAAAATCAACACGTGGGATTGTACGTTAGGCTTAATTTCAATATAAAAAAAGACACTTTGGTGTCTTTTTTTATTGACTTAATTTTCTTCCTCAACAAACTGATGTCGGTATTGTTTGGGAGACAATTCAAAGGTGCGTTTAAATGCCTGACTAAACGCGGTTTCTGAAGAATATCCTACTTTATTGGCAATTTGCTGAATGGAATAATTACTTTTACGCAAGTATTGACTTGCCAGACGCATACGATGTTGCTGTAAATAGGCAAGTGGTGATTCACCAATAACTTCATGAAACAAGCTGGCAAACTTTGAGCGCGACATGCAGCATTGTTCAGCAAGTGTTTCAACCGTCCATCCATCTTCTGGATGGTTGTGAATTGCAGCCAAGCTATTGCTCAGTTCGGGGTGGTTTAAGGCACTCAGCCAGCCATGTTGAGTTGAGATTTGCTGGATATGATCCCGAATACACTTGATGAGTAAGATATTCACCAGATGGTCAATGATAATGTCCCGTCCAGCCTGAATGTTCTGCGTTTCCAGTGCAAGAAAGTGCAGGCCGATCTGTAGCCATTCAGGTGCAGTGGTATCTCCGTGCTGGATATGAATCAGCGATGGCAATGCCTGAATAAATGGACGTGCCATGATGGTATCAATTTGGCAGCGTACCGCTAAAATCAGGTTTTTTTCTGCCGATTCAGTGCCAAATTCAACAGCATCATCCTTATGTCCATTAAAGAATTTTGAAATATCTACCGCATTTACCAGCTTGGTCACGGTATTATCTGCACCTGTATGGGCTTTTCCAGAGGGAATCACCACAATTTCACCTGCCTGGGCCGTTAAGCTGTTGTGTGTGTCAATCTGGATATAAACGGAACCCACCAGAACAATATAAACAATCAGGGCCGTTTGATCCTGACAGATAAAACTCCATTCTCCCTGAGTTTTCAAATAGATATATTCAGTGTGATTTAAATGTATATCAGCAAATATTTTACTTAAAGCATCCATATGATTTTAAAACTATGTATTCATTTTAAATTATAGAGAGCTACTGCAAGAACACAATATGTGTTTATAGGACAAAAACAGGGGTGATGATGCCAAAGACTTTGACATAGGTTTTTTGGACGCTTGCAACTGTCATGAAAGCCATAATTCCTCAAAATATGCATATATATACAAAGACATGGATATGATGATGAATGCGCCAGTAAATGTGAAGCAAGAACTTACGCCAGTAAGCATTCCAAAATCAAAAACTGAATTGGATCGTAAACGTTATTTATGGGCAATTAGCCCAGCCTTACCTGCAATTGGCATTGGTATTTTAGCAGGTTATCAATTTGCTCCTCGTCCATTCAAAAAGATTTTTGCTTTGGGTGGTCCAATCGTTCTACATATTGTGATCCCAACCATTGATACTCTTATTGGTAAAGATGCAAACAATCCAACAGATGAAGACATTAAACTGCTAGAGAAAGATCCATATTATTCTCGCCTAGTTAAAAGCTTTATCCCGTTGCAATATGCGGCGAATGTGTATGCATGCTACCTATCAAGCCGTAAAGAAACATCTTTCATTGATAAAGTTTTGCTTGGCATTTCAATGGGAGCAGTGAATGGTATTGCGATTAATACCGCCCATGAACTCAGCCATAAGCATGACCGTATCGACCATATTCTGTCTCATTTGGCACTTGTGCCTACTGGATATAACCATTTCCGTGTAGAGCATCCATATGGTCACCATAAACGTGCTGCGACACCAGAAGATCCAGCATCTTCTCAGATGGGTGAAACATTCTATGAGTTCTGGCCACGTACAGTCATTGGTTCTTTCAAATCTGCTGTTGAGATTGAAACCAATCGTTTAAAACGTAAAGGTAAGGAATTCTGGTCTACTGAAAATGAATTGTTGCAAGGCTGGGGAATGAGTGCCGCATTTCATGGCTCAATGATTGGTCTGTTCGGTAAAGGTGTCATTCCTTATTTAGCCACTCAGGCATTCTATGGTATTAGTCTGTTCGAGATTATTAACTATATTGAACACTATGGTTTGAAACGCCAGAAAGATAAGAATGGTAAATATGAGCGTACTATGCCAGAGCATAGCTGGAACAATAACAATATCGTGACCAACTTGTTCCTGTATCAGTTACAGCGCCACTCTGACCATCATGCTTATCCAACACGTCCATTCCAGGCATTGCGTCACTTTGACGAGGCACCCGAACTGCCAAGTGGTTATGCAAGTATGCTGTTGCCTGCGTTAATTCCACCACTATGGTCAAAAATGATGGATAAGCGTGTATTTGATCATTACAAGGGTGACCTGAATAAGGCCAATATCTATCCAAAACGCCGAGCAAAAATCTTTAAGAAATTTGGTGTGGTGGATCAGTCTTTAGAGCAAACTTCGGTTAACGCTGTAACAACTGAATAATCCAAAAGCTTTCCCAAAGCAGGGCACTGATGAGTAATCGTCAGTGCCTTTTTAGTTTCTTGTATAAAAAGCTTAACCAAATACAGATTTTAAATATTATTGCTGTATATCTATGTATAACTTAAAAATAATCTTGTAATTGATTTATGAGGCAATAATGACAAAACATTATGACTATATTGCGATTGGTGGTGGAAGTGGTGGGATTGCATCTGTAAATCGCGCTGCGATGTATGGAAAGAAATGCGCCTTGATTGAAAAGGCTGAGATTGGCGGAACCTGTGTCAACGTGGGCTGTGTGCCTAAAAAGGTGATGTGGTATGCAGCACAAGTTGCTGAAATCATTCAAAAATATGGTCCTGATTATGGGTTCAATAGCAAGCTGGAATCTTTCGATTGGCAGACCTTAATTAAAAATAGGCAGGCTTATATTGAGCGTATTCACCAATCCTATCTAAATAGCCTAAGTAAGAATCAAGTTGATCTTATATATGGCACAGCAACTTTTATCGATAAAAATACCATTGAAGTCAATGGGAAAAAATTAACAGCTGATCATATCTTAATTGCCACGGGGACTCAGCCATCATTACCTGAAATTGAGGGAGTTGAGCATGGAATTGATTCTAATGGTTTCTTTGAACTACCTGTTTTACCTAAAACAGTTGCAGTGATTGGGTCTGGTTATATTGCCGTTGAGTTGGCTGGCGTATTGAATGCTTTAGGTTCTCAGGTTGGGCTGTTTATCCGTAAGGACTTGCCTGTACGTCGTTTTGAGCAGTTCATCAGTGAAACGTTGGTTGAGGTGATGCAAACGGATGGTATCAAGGTACATACACAAGCCACGCCTAAAAAGGTGACAAAGAATGCTGATGGGTCGGTGGTGCTGCATTTAGAAAATGGTGAAAATCATACTGTTGATTGCTTAATCTGGGCAACAGGTCGAGAGCCGAATACCGCAAGTTTGAATTTGGAGAAAGCCAATATTCAGCTTGATGAACGAGGTTATATTCAAGTGGATAAATTCCAGAATACATCACAGGCAGGAATCTATGCAGTAGGTGATATTACGGGCAAAATGGAATTAACACCTGTGGCTGTGGCGGCAGGCCGAAAACTGTCTGAGCGATTGTTTAATCATAAACTTGATGAATATTTGGATTATGACAATATCCCAACAGTAGTATTCAGTCATCCGCCAATAGGAACGGTAGGTATTACAGAAGAACAAGCAGTTTATAAATATGGAAAGCAATCTGTAAAAGTATATCACTCATCTTTTACATCTATGTTTAGTGCGGTGACGCAACATAAGCAACCGACTAAAATGAAACTGGTTTGTGTGGGTGATGATGAAAAAATTGTAGGCATTCATGGGATTGGTTTTGGGATGGATGAGATTTTACAAGGTTTTGCAGTTGCTTTAAAAATGGGTGCAACCAAAAAAGATTTTGATAATACCGTTGCCATTCATCCAACTTCTGCGGAAGAGTTTGTGACGATGAGATAATGATAGCTGCCTAATCTCAGTTTAATTTACGATTGGATCGTAAATTAAACTGGATTTAAATAAAGTTAAAAGGTAACGCGAGTAAGTTTTCGGCAAGCCATAGCTTTTGTGGATATTGATTAATGATTGTGCCATGGGCAATGGTGAGTTCATTGTGAGGTAAATGATTACGCAAAATATCAAATGCCTGTGCCATACGTTTATTGGGATTGGCAGTCATCTTGATTTCTATGGGATATAAGGTTTGGTCATATTCAATCAGTAAATCAATTTCCTTTTGATTGGTATCTCGATAAAAGTAAATTGGTGGTTCTTTACCTTGATTATAGAAAGATTTAATAATTTCACTCACCACAAAGCTTTCAAAGAATTGCCCATTTTTTGCCCCTTGTTGAATGGTTTCAGGGGTTAACCATTTGGTTAGCCATGCCATCAACCCAGTATCTAACATATAGATTTTTGGAGTCTTAATGGCACGTTTAAGATGATTATTGCTATAGGGCTGTAGTAAATAAACAATCCCTGAGGTTTGTAAAATCGTCACCCAACGTTTTACCGTATCGACTGAAATCCCGACATCTTGAGCCACACTGCTATAGTTAAGCAACTCACCACTTCGTGCAGCAATTGCAACCATGAACCGCGTGAAATCAGTAATATTACTGATATGGGTCAGTTGACGTACATCTCGTTCAATGTAGGTGGAAACGTAAGAAGCATAATAAATGTCCCAATCTGTTTCCTGTTCATACAGCCGTGGCAAGTAACCTTGATGAATGGTTTTCCATACATCAACTTCCTGTAAATGAGATTCACGTTGTTGGATGTAGTCTAGACTTGGGACAAAAGCTTGATCAAATGTAATCTTTTGGATTTCTCGTAATGATAAACCTGATAATTTTAAAATTGCAATCCGTCCTGCCAAGGACTCACTGACATTGTGCATCAACTCAAAGGCTTGCGAACCTGAAAGTAGAAACATGCCATTTTGTTTTTGTTTATCGATTGCGAGTTTTAATAGAGAGAATAATTCAGGGGCATATTGCACTTCATCCAAAATCACATTATTTGGATAATTGAGTAAAAATAGATTAGGTTCTTGCTTGGCTTGGTCGAGTAATAAGGGATCATCGAAACTGACATAACGATACTCACGTGCTGTATGCTGCAAAAGAGTAGATTTCCCCACTTGCCTTGGACCAGTAATCAATACAGCAGGGAATTGCCGCATGAGTTTGGTAAGCGTATTTTGTAAATGACGGGGGATATACATTGGAAATCTAGTTTAATTTACGATTAAACCTAATATTAAACTAGATTTTAACGTGTGTCTTCGCTTTTTGTGAATATGAATAATTAGAAAAGACTCGAAAGCCTTTTCTAACTGAATACCTTTATAGATTTAGACTACTTCAATTCGCTTGAAGATTTGCCTAATTCACGGCGGGCAATAATGAGTTGCTGAATTTGCTGTGTACCCTCGAAAATATCCAGAATTTTTGAATCACGCGACCATTTTTCCAGTAGTTCATCCTCACCATAGCCAACACTTGCCGCAAGCTCGACGCATTTCAGTGTAATTTCATTACCAACACGTCCAGCCTTGGCTTTGGCAATTGAAGCTTCTTTGGAGTTTGGCTTTTTATTATCAGCCATCCATGTTGCTTTGAGAACCAATAAACGGGCAGCTTCCCATTCAGCTTCCATACGGTAAATCTGTGCGGCTAAATTGGAGGTTTGTAAATATGGTGTTTTGTATTCAGCATCTAACTGGTCTTTAAAGATTTCCTTAATACGCTCCAATGAAGCTTTGGCACAACCAACCGCCATAGCCGCAACCAATGGGCGGGTATTGTCAAAAGTTTCCATTACACCAGCAAAGCCTTTGGCAACATCAATTTCAGGATTACCCAATAGATTGGCAGCAGGGACACGGCAATCCGTAAAGCTAATCACCGCTGTATCTGAGGCTTTAATCCCGAGCTTATGTTCCAGACGTTCAACTTTCATACCTGCTGTACCTTTAGGTACAACGAAAGATTTAATTGCAGCACGTCCTAGTTTTTTATCTAAAGTTGCCCAAACCACCACTGAATCAGCACGTTCACCAGAAGTGACAAAGATTTTCTCACCATTCAGGATATAGTCATCACCATCTTTGGTGGCAGTAGTACGGATTGCAGCTGAGTCTGAACCACATCCTGGTTCAGTAATGGCCATAGCAGCCCAGGTGCCCTTAAAGCGTTCCAATTGTTCATCATTGGCAACCGCAGCGATGGCTGAGTTACCTAACCCCTGACGTGGCATACTAAGCAATAGGCCTGTATCACCGTAGCACATTTCAATAATGCCGAGTGCAGCCGACATATTACCACCGTTTACGATGGCATCTGGATTGGCTGTACCACGTTTACTGGCATTGGCAGCGCCCACACCTTCACCACTTTCATTCATACCATCCAATAGGGCAGCCAGCATGTCCAATTCTTTTGGATAGGCATGTTCAGCTTTATCATATTTACGGGAAATCGGGCGTAATACATTGATTGCAGTTTCATGAGCCTGATCAACCAGCATTTTAAATTTTTTCGGATTTTGTAAGTTCATTATTATTCTCCAAAATTAAGCATGTAGGCCAGAATGTAAAATTGCGGTTGCACGTAGGTCACGATACCAGCGTTCAACAGGGTGTTCTTTGGTAAAGCCATGCCCACCTAGAATCTGAACGCCGTCTGTACCCATCTTCATGGATTTTTCAGCGCAGAGTAAACGTGCCAGATAGGCTTCACGATGGAACGGTTTGCCTGCTTCTGCCAGACTTGCGGCATTGAGTACCAGCATACGCATGGCATCAATCTCAATTGCCATGTCTGAAATCATGAATGCCACGCTTTGACGATGTGAGATTGGCTCACCAAAGGCGGTACGCTCATTGGCATATTTGATACAGTAGGCTTTAATCGCTTCACAAGTTCCAATTGCCATTGCACACCACATCAGATTGCCAAGATCAACAAAAGCCGTATAGTCAAAATCTGCATCGCCTAGGCGTAAGGCAGGGGTATGGTTGAATTGTAACGTTGCTGTTTCTGCCGCTTTTAAACCCATTGCAGGATTGGTTTTGATGGAAATGCTTTCATCACACTGCACCACGAAAATATCAGGCTGTCCATTTAATTCGGCACTGACGAGGAATACATCAGCTGTATCACCCAAAATCACCAAAGTCTTTTCACCTGTAATGGTGATTTGTCCATTTTGTTCAGTGGCTTTGGTTTTTAACTGGAATGGGTTAAATGCAGGGGTCGCTTCCTGAAAAGCAAATGTCGCGGTAACATCAGTATCTTCTGCAAATACAGGCAAATACATGGATTGTACTTGGGTAGAGCCCCAACGGGTAATCGCATTAATCACGCTAAATGTGCTGAGTAAGCCAGCCGTTAAACTGAAATCGCCTTTTGCCAAACTTTCAGCGATCAGGATATTACTGACAATATTTTGTTCTGCTGCAACACCGCCCAATGCTTCAGGAAGTGCGTAGTAGTTTAAGCCTAGATCAACCAAATGCTGCCAAAGTTCTTCTGGGAACTGTGCATTATGGTCAGCATCATGGGCCAAGGTATATAAAACTTCCTGAGCAAACTGTGACATTGCATCAACAGTCATTTGCTGTTCTTCAGTTAAGCTTAGATCAAATAGATTTTTGTTGGCTTGACTTGGGAGACGTTGCTTATCAAGCGGTTGCGGCTTAAACGCTTTCTGTGTTTTGGTCAGAACTTTAAAGCCTGTTTTTGAACCTTGATACAGTGATTTCTCTACAAACTTTCTTAATTTGAGTTGGTCAAGTACTTCGCTTCCTGCAATTTTTGTGATTAAAGATAGCCCGAAACCTTGAGCCGTATTCATCATATTCGACATGACTTTATCCTAGGGGATGATTGTAAAATTATGCTGACATGCTCTGGTTAAAAAAACTATGTCTTGTTTGACATGCTCATTTGAGAATGATAAAGGGTAATATAGAGGGATTAAACGAATTATCTTTTTGTTTTTTATTTGTTTTTAAAAATATTAAAAAAATAGTCGTTAAAAAAATTGACCAAACTGACAAAGTCAATTGGCTGAATATAAATATTATTCAAAAAATAGTAATTCGTTGGATGGCGTGACAATATCTAAATACTGGTCTATACGTGTATCTTTAAACTCATATTTACTCCATATCAGTCCTGCATAAAAATCTATGAATTGCAGTTCTTTGGTTGCTCGGCTGTCAAAAGGCTTTATATTTAAGCTTTCATTTTCAATATCATTCAACTGAGCACATTCAGCGAGCATTTGTTTTAGATATATTTCCAGATTCCAACCAACATTCACTTTCTCACAACGGGAATCAGGCATAAAATCAATGTGTTTATACCTGCATAAATGATCTAACAGCATGGTTTTAACCATGTAGTTGTATAGCGCGTTTGGATCATTTCTGAGTTTACTTTTCACTCTTTTCTTGTTAACAGTGATTGAAATTAACTTAATATCAGGATGATCAATATGTAACTTGAGGAGTTGCTTGATGAACTGTTCCTTTTCTTTTGAGCTTAAATCGTAGGATTTTAACTCGTTGCTAAAAGGACGTTTTCTGGCTTTATAAAAACCTGTCACAATACGATTGAGATGTTTTGTCTTTTCCTTAGGGCAGAGTACACAGGCAATTGTCAATATTCGACTAGAACCAACCACCTTTGCCATAAGGTGCAGTGAATGTCCATCCTAAATCACCACTTCATCTAAATAGATTGCAACCATCCAAACCCCAAAAAGACAAAAAGCCCAATAAATGGGCTTTAAGATAAGTGTGTAACCTAGTATTGGCGAACTTACAGAACGCTTACGATCATAACGGCATTTATCGCAATGGCTCTAGGCTGATTATTTATAACATCTCCGTTATTACAGTTCTATTATTATTCATATATGAATAATTTGCAATACAAAGGTGTAGCTTACGCAAACTCACGAATCATTTTACGCACATTGGTCTTTGCTTCAATCACTGTCATAAATGTATAGGCACCAATAAACTTACGACTAATGAACATAAATTCCTTGGGTGGAACAGAGAAATAGCGAGAGGCCATAGACTGTGCAGCCTGCTGCATGACACGGCTATGCAGTTGGCTTTTCTTCCAGTCATAACGATCCTGCTCATCCATAACGCCTGCTGGCATATCTGGATTATTGGCTGGACAGCTAAAAGCTTCTGTTGCGATCAGGAAGACATCCGCCATACCTGGTTTGATACTTTCAGGCATTGCATCAAAAAACTCGTACCCTGTCATCGCTTTAACCATTTCATCTTTGTTATGGTTATAACCAGCATGGATCAGGTTACGTGCGACGGTCAATAAATTGTCATCAAACTGGCGAATTGCACCAAAGTCGAGGAGAACGATTTTGTCCTTTACATCATCGCCATTACCCAAACGAACGAGGTAATTACCGAAGTTTGGGTCGGTTTGCATTTCACCCCATTCAAACAGCTCTCGTACTGCAATTTCCAAAGAAGCTTCACCAAGCTGGTTACGACGTTCCTGTGGAAGAGAAAGCATCACAGGGCTGTTTACAGGCACACCACGTTCAAATGTCATGCAGAGCACTTTTTCAGCGCAGAATTCATCGACAATTTCAGGAACGATATAGCGAGGGTCATCTTTCAGGCGTTCAGCAAAGCGGCGAGTTGTTGCTGCCTCAATCCCGTAATCCACTTCACGATGCATCATTTCACGGACTTCATCAAACCACTGATCAAATTCACGCGTTTGTGGCACCATACGGGTGAGTTTTAGCATGTTTTTGAAAAGATTCATGTCTGAGTCAATTGCTTCAGCGACACCTGGGTATTGAATCTTTAAGACAAGTTCCAAACCATCTGATTTACGTGTGGCGCGGTGTACCTGAGCCAGTGAGGCCGTTCCGATAGGTTCATGGTCAATGGTCAGTTCATCTAGTTTTGAACCCAACTGTTCCTGCAAATGTGCCTTAATTGCTGGCCAAGCGAGGGCAACAGTCTGGTTATTTAGCGTGTTTAGCGCCTGTGTGATTTCTTCTGGAAGAAAATGTTCGCCGTATAAAGCCATCATTTGCCCAATCTTTACGATTGAACCTTTTAATTTCCCAATCTCAGAAACTAAATAGTGTGCCTGTTCAGCCATGGCTTTTTTACGTTTCTTCTCTTTTTCTTCTTCACTGGAGAAAATGGAAGTCGCACTTGCAGTTGCCCAACGTGTTCCAGCAAGTAAAGAGGCTTTTGCAATAGATAAGCGGCGATCCACCGATGAGGTTTTTAGGTTCTTAAGCTTATCGTTCTGATCTGACATGAAAGAAAAATCCTATGCTGAAATCGGAGGGGAGGAAAGCCGAGAGTTAAATTGTAGTGGATATTACAACTTTTGAACGTATTAAAATAGTTCAATCGCTTGAATTATCAGTCTAAATTTGTGAAATAGATCAATATTATCAAAATAGCCTAAGTAAGATTTTTATATTTAAATCGGTTTTGATATACATTTGTCCTAAATCTTAAACTGAATTTTTAATGATGACTTTCGCATTAAAGCTACTCTGTTTGTGTGAATATGCTTGATGAGCATACGTTTCACATGGTTATGATGAAAGCCTAATGCATGGGCTTTGACAATAATAATACTGGGGAGGGTGAAGAAAAAATACTTGGTATCGTCTAAAGTCGCATCCTTAAAAATACCTTCTTCAATAAGTATATCTCTCAGAAATTGCTTTTCAGCCTGTATTGTAGAAGATTCATCATCCCAATAATTCTGGCGCATTGCCATTAAATTATTATGTTTGTAACTCATAAATGATTTGAGCCTTGTGCATTTCACCTTGAATGAATATATGAGGCTCATTGCCCAATTATCAAGATATGGATTTATATCAAAATAGCCTAAGTAAAATTTAATTATCTATTCAAATTTGCTACACTTACACCCATTTTAAACACAGATTTAATTGACCTGAAAAATATGACACCAGCTTGCAAGTTATTAGAAAAGAATAAAATCCCATTTTCAATTCATGAGTATGAACATGATAGCAATGCTAAAAGCTTTGGTCTTGAAGCGGCAGAAAAATTGAATCTTCAGGTAGAGGAAGTGTTTAAAACCTTACTGGTAACTGACGAAAAAAACTTTTTCGTTGCCATTTTACCTGTCAATCATCAACTTAATTTAAAGAAAGTTGCCACAGCAGTTGGATGCAAGAAACTACAGATGGCCAATCCAAAAGATGCGGAGCGTTTGACAGGTTATCTGGTGGGAGGAATCAGCCCATTGGGACAGAAGAAACGTTTAAAAACGGTGATTGATGAAACGGCGAAAGTGTTGACCAAAATTTATGTGAGTGGCGGAAAAAGGGGATTGGATATAGGTCTGGACCCGCAAGATTTGGCAAAACTGCTTGGCGCAACTTTTTCAGATATTTTGGATCAGTAGATATATGGAATGGTAGAATTTTAGGGCTGTTTATGCTTGGGTATTACTGAAAATGTTGATATAAGATGATCAATAAAATCCATCATAGAAGAGTTTTCTCCTATAAATTAACGCTAGAATGATTAAAAAAGAATCATATTTTTTTGAATGATGCAACTGTTCTGATCAATAAATAGATATTTATGTATAAATTAAAACACATTTGATTGTTTTTTGTTCAAATTTATTTCATTTATTTACTATTTGAATTTTAAGCCTATTTTTTGGTTACCCTATAAAACGTATAACAAAACAAAGGAGTAACAATGCTGATTTTTCATGATTATCCTGTCCAGGGGGCAATTTTTGATATGGATGGAACAATGTTTGATACAGAGCGATTACGCTTTCAGACATTAAAACAGGCCTCTCAGGAACTCATTGGACAGGAATTTTCAGATGATTATTTGATGCAGTGTCTGGGCTTAAGCGCCAAAACTGCTGAACAACTTGCAAAAAAATATTATGGAGACAACATCTCCTATCAAGAGATTCGTCAACGTGCCGATACCTTGGAACTTGAGTTGATTCGTCAAAATGGTGTTCCAGTCAAGAAAGGGTTGATGCAGGTTCTGGAACGCTTAAGAAAATCTGGTTTAAGAATGGCTGTGGCGACTTCAAGCCGTCGGGCAATTGCGGAAGAATATTTAATTAACGCCAATGTCTATAAATTTTTTGATCTATTGGTCTGTGGTGATGAAGTTGAACGGGGCAAGCCACATCCAGAAATTTTTATACAGGCAGCACAAAAACTAAATTTACAGCCTGAACAATGCCTTATGTTTGAAGACTCTGAAAATGGAATTTGTTCAGCCTGTGACGCAGGTGGTATTACGCTGTTATTTAAAGATATTAAAGAACCCAATGATCAGATGCTCTCTAAGGCAAAGTTTTATTATCAGGATATGTACGAGTGTCTGAATGCTTTGGATCAATATATTCCTGAAATGGGCATGCCACAGCTACAGGAACCGTTTCCACAAAGCCTGAACCAGTTGATTGTGGGGATTCATGGTTTTGGCGCGATTGGTGGTGGATATATTGCCCAGATTTTATCTCACTGGGATGGTTTTACCCGACCACAGCGAATTTTGGCATCGACCCGAAACCGTTTATATCTTGAGTCAGTCAATAGTTTTGCCAGCTACAGCATCCGCTATGGCCAGTGTTCTTACGATGAGCGGATTGAGAATCTAACAGTGATCAATGCTGACAATGAACAGCAGATGTTGGATATGTATATGCAATCCAGTTTGATTGCACTGTGTCTACCTGAACAGGCGATTGCATCTGAAGCAAAAATCATTGCCAAAGGTTTACTCACACGTTTTATGTCACAGGACACACAGAACGATGAACCAATTACATTCCTGATCGTGTTGAACAAGGTTGGAGCCAAGTTCCTGATTCTGAAATGTCTTCGTGAAGCACTGCTTGAAATCACGGATGAGGATATCGCTGAGCATATTTTAAGTGAACATTATTTCTGTGACACCGTGGTTAATCGGATGGTGTCCAAGCTCAGCGATCAGGCACTGTATCGCCAGTTGAACATTAAGCACCATTTATTTAAGCAGTATCAGAATGATTTAAATCAGGACACCATAGAATTGTCAGATGAAACAGTGTTGTCTGAAAAACAGGAACAGCAACTCACGGTGTGTCTGGAGGATATGCGCGGACAATTTCAGGCAGGGCAATTTTTACAGAATATGGACTTGATTTTGTTCAATAGCGAAGTGGATATGCCAATTTATGTAGAAAATCGCAGTCCGTTGCTGAGCAAAATGCGCCAAATGATTTTGGTTGATCATATTTCTGATATTCAGATCATCAAGAACCGTTTGTGGAATGGTTGTCATGCCATGCTGGCTTGGCAGGCGAGTCTAGCTGGACATGAAACCATCGGTATTGCCTTAGCCGATTCAGAACTTAAAAACTTTATGACTCAATTGGTTGATGAGGTTAAGCTAGGTTTGGGAGGTATTGTGCCAAACCAGTCGAAAGAGTTGGATCGTATGGCGGAAAGTTTTTTAAATTCTTGTCGATCAGCTTATAAAGACCCTTGTGAACGTGTTGCAAGAAATCCCTTATGCAAGCTGAATGTGAATGAGCGGGTTTTGGGCAGTATTGAGAATCATATTCAGCAACAGCTTCCTTATCGGAACCTATTAACAGGTGCAATTGGGGGTTATGTATATGCCTTGACTATACTGGCATTGGATGAAATTGAAATCGTGCAGCATCTACAGGAAAATGTTGTAAAACTGGACATTTTAGATGCCCAGAAACAGGCCTTGCTTAACTTGTTATATGAGGGAATTCAGCAACAACTTCAAAAAACTCCACTTTATTCCAATGTTCAAAAAGCCTGGATGACTTCGGCTGAATATGTCTAAATTCAATATTCAGCCTTAAGTTTTTTGGCAAATTATGTTTGAATAGCACAACTTTAAAGTCATTCTAAATGTTGTGTTATTACAATCATCCAGTCAACTGATCGCCACTGAAATCCGAGACTATCCTGAATGGCATCGTGGACGCTCTGACTATGGTGTGTGGTATATTGAGATTTGCCAACCTGAACTCATCAGCTATTTAGATGGTATCAGGGCACAATTTTCAGATTTACTGATCGAGTCCAACCAGCGCCAATATCACATCACACTATTGGTTTGTGGTTTTCTAACTTCTCATCATCTTAACTTTGACGATGATTTTGAAATTAAGACCTTAAACCATCAGATTGAATTACTTCAACAACTACAGCTAAAGCCCTTTGAGCTGGAAATTACCCAGATTGATAGCTTTAGCAGTGCATTGTTCCTGCATATCCATGATCAGAACAACATCCTAGGCAAAATCCCTAAGCAACTTGTACAGAGTTCAACGGAGATTGCAGCAGTTGATTATTGTCCGCATATCACATTGGGGCTTTATAGTGATACTTGGGCCAGTGATTTAGTTCTGCAACGTATTCAAAAACTGCCACTAAAAAACATGAAATTTCAGGTGAACCAACTCACTTTCGGCTATTATAAAGCCCAGATTTTACAAGGATTACTTTATCCTTATCATCAAATTCAATTAGGTTAAATATGTTGCAACTGATTTTAGGTGGCGCACGTTCAGGTAAAAGCCGTCTGGCCGAACAGATTGCTAAAGACTGTGGTTTAGCGGTTGTCTATATCGCAACGGCGCAGGCATTGGATGAGGAAATGCAGCAACGTATTCAACATCATCAGCAACAGCGTCCAATGGGATGGCAACTCTGTGAAGAAACAATTTTTCTGGCAGATCAATTGCTGCAACTTGATCAGGAAAATCAACTCATTTTGGTAGACTGCCTGACCTTATGGCTGACCAATTTATTATTGGCTGAAGATGCGGCATTACAGCAGCAACAAACCGAAAAATTACTGAAAGTATTGCCTCAATTGAAATCAGACATTGTTTTAGTGAGTAATGAAACAGGACTTGGTGTTGTGCCAATGGGTGAAATCAGCCGATGTTTTGTAGATGAGGCAGGGCGTTTACATCAGGCATTAGGTCAATTGGCGGATAAAGTGGTGTTTTGTGTGGCAGGATTTCCAATGATTTTAAAAGGTGAAAAATAATATGGCTGAGCAGGCTTATTGGTGGATGAAAGCTGTAAAGCAACCTGATCTGGATGCAAAATTGCAGGCTGAGCAACGTCAATTACAACTGACCAAACCGACAGGTGCACTGGGTGATTTAGAACAGATTGCAATTACCTTGGCAAGTTTACAGGGTACGGTTTTTCCAAAAATCAATAAACCGTGGATTAGCATTTTTGCAGGTGATCATGGCGTGGTGGAAGAAAATATTTCGGCGTATCCGCAAGCTGTAACCCGCCAAATGCTGCAAAATTTTGCATCAGGTGGTGCAGCGATCAGTGTGATTGCCAAGCATCATCAGGCCCATTTACAGGTGATTGATTGTGGAACGGTGGGTGATGCTTACAATTATACAGGCGTTGAACGCCACTGTATTCGTGCAGGTACGGCAAACTTTGCCAAACAGGCTGCAATGACTGAACAAGAGTGTCAGGCCGCATTACAATTGGGTAAAAACAGCGTAGACCTAGCAAAATCGAAAGGGGCTGATATTTTTATTGCGGGTGAGATGGGCATAGGCAATACCTGTTCAGCTTCGGCACTTGCCTGTTTACTGCTAGATGAATCAGCGCAACAGCTTACAGGTGTGGGCACGGGGATTAATACTGAGCAATTACAACACAAGATTAACGTGATTGATCAGGCAGTGAAATTACATAAAAATGATGTGACCAATAATCCGTTGAAAATTTTGGCAGCGGTCGGTGGGCTGGAAATTGCCGCCATGACAGGAGCATATCTGCGTTGCGCACAAATGGGGTTGCCAATCGTTGTTGATGGTTTTATCAGCTCGGTTGCTGCCTTATGTGCGGTTCGTATTCAACCCCAAGTTAGGGAATGGATGTTGTTTGGTCATCAATCAGCCGAGTATGGTCATCAACGTATTTTAAAAGACTTAAATGCCCAACCGATTTTAAACATGAATCTGCGTTTAGGTGAAGGCAGTGGTGCAGGCGCAGCACTATCCATGCTTCAGCTTGCCTGTGCGTTGCATAATCAAATGGCAACCTTTGCAGAAGCGGCGGTTTCAGGTGATAAAGTTGGTTAGGTTACGGCTGGACTTGTTGCGTCACGGCGAGACAACTTTAGGTCATACCTTGCGTGGCTGGTTAGATGACGAACTGACAGAACAGGGCTGGTTGCAGATGCAGGCGACCGTTCAGGAAAATTTAAATCATCCTGAAAAAAACTGGGATTTGATTATTAGCTCATCCTTACAACGTTGCCGATTATTTGCAGAACAATTAGCACATGATTTACAACGACCATTACTAATTAATGAACAGATTCAGGAAATGAATTTTGGGGATTGGGAGGGCATTTCAACTCAAACCATCTATGAAACATCACCTGAGTTATTGGCAAATTTCTGGCAATTTCCAACCCAATATCATGCGCCAAACGGGGAATCTTTAGCCGAGTTTCATCAACGTGTCTTAAATGGTTTTCAGCAGATTGCTGAATATATGCAGCAACATCAATATCAGTCTGCATTGGTAGTGACACATGGCGGTGTGATTAAATTATTAAGTTGTTTGGCACAACAACAGCGTTTGGATGACCTGCTCAAAATGTCTGCTGAACTTGGGCAATTACATTCCTTTAGGTTGTCTCATCAACCAGCACAATTAGCTTTTGAAAGGGTTGAGTAATGTTGCCATTTTGGATTGCCCTGCAATTTCTCACCATTGTTCCCGTGCAATTAAAGCAAATCCCTACAGCAAGTCAAAATGCACAATCCTTATTATTTTATCCCGTGATTGGTTTATTGATTGGGTTGGTTTTATTTGGATTATCTGTTGCTCTGATCAAGTTACCCGCCATTCTGTTAGCCAGTATTGTCTTGGTCATCTGGATTTGGCTGACTGGTGGCCTACATTTAGATGGTCTTGCCGATACCGCAGATGCATGGGTAGGCGGTTTTGGAGATCGAGAACGTACCTTAAAGATTATGAAAGACCCAGCATGTGGTCCAATTGGTGTGCTCAGCCTCATCATGGTATGTTTGTTAAAATTTGCAGCACTTTACGTTTTAATTGAACAGCATTTGAATGCATTTTTGATTCTGGTTCCTATGCTTGGGCGTAGTGTTCCCTTATTTTTGTTTTTGACCACAGCCTATGTTCGAGACAAAGGCTTGGGACGTTCAATGACAGATTTTCTTCCAAAAACTATTGCATGGATGGTATTTGTCATTACATTATCATTGCTTTATCTATTCAAATGGTATGGCTTAGCTGTACTTATTAGCTTTTTACTGTTACTTTTTTATTTGCGTTCACTATTTATCAAAAGAATTGGCGGAGTTACGGGCGATACCATTGGCGCAAGTATTGAATTAATCGAAATGAATGTACTGATTACATTTGTGGTTGCCTATTTCTATATTTCTTAACGTGTAAAAACAGCTTGAGATAATGATTAAAAAATCTTGAATATGTCCTAGAAATGCTTGTTCAACTTAACAAAATTGTGAATACTCAAGCCCGAAAATTTCAGGTTTTAAAATTATCTTTTGGGGTTGTGCAATTACTGTGAAAACGTATCCATTTTCTCGTTTACAAAAGGCATTACTGGCGGTTGGTTCATTTTCATGTTTAGGCCTGAACTCAGGAGTGGTACATGCCGAAAACAAGAATGAAATATCACGGCTTGCAACCATCACAGTAACGGCGCAAACACCACAAACTATCTATGATCAACCCAAGGTGAATTTATCGGGTTTCGCCCAACAAAATCTTGCTGAAATTCCTGCATCCATCAGCACAGTCACAGCACAACGCATAGCGGATCAACATGCAAAAACGTTAACCGATGTTGTTAAAAATGATGCTGCTGTAGGTGATGGTTATGCACCAATTGGTTATTACCCAAACTTTATGATGCGTGGCTTTGCCTTGAATCTAGGTTCAAGTTATTTGCTCAATGGCAACCTGTTGCGAGGTGAGCAAAATGCGGCACTGGAAAACAAGGAACAGGTCGAGATTTTAAAAGGGATAAGTGCAATCCAGAGTGGGATGTCAACACCTGCTGGTGTGGTCAATTATGTCACCAAACGTCCGAAAGATGTTCGGTCCATTACAGTTGAAACAGATAGTCATGGTGGCAATCGTGTGGCAACCGACCTCGGTGGATTGCTCGGTGAAAATCATCAGCTTGGTTATAGGGTAAATCTCGCTACAGAACAAATTCATCCCTATGTTGACCATGCTGATGGTAAGCGCCTGTTTGGTTCTTTAGCTCTGGACTGGAGAATTTCAGATCGTTCAAAACTAGAGTTTGATATTGAGTCGCAGCGCCAACGTCAGCGTTGAGTTCCAGGTTATCAGTTGTTGGATGGTAAAGCCGTACCAACGAATGTCGAATGGGATCGATTATTGGGTTATCAAAGCTGGGGCAAACCTGTCACCAATGAAAGCCTGAATGCCAGCTTAAAATATAATTACCAGATCAATGACGATTGGACAGTAAATTTGGGTGCTTCACAAAGCCGTGTCGTGGTTGATGATTATTCAGCATTTGCTTGGGGTTGCTACAGTGATGAATGCCAGATCACAGGTTTGGGCAATAGCTTTGATCAAAATGGTCACTATGATATTTATGATTTCCGCAGCCCAGATGACAGCTATCTGACCAATCAATTTAAAACAGGGTTAAACGGTAAATTCAACACAGGGACCTGGCAACATCACCTTAATTTAGAGTTATCGTACACCTATAAACGTCATGCACAGTACGACGCAATCAATGAGCTAGTGGGTACAGGAAATATTTATACGGATAGCGTGGACTATGCACCATCCAATACGGCTTTGGGTCATCACTACAAATCACTGGATAGTCAGCAAACAGCATTAAATCTACTCGACCAGATTGATTTTAATACTGATTGGTCAGTCTTAGTGGGTGGGAAACTGCTGCATTTAAATGAAAATGCCTATGATGCGGATCGCAATAATATCCGAGATACCAGCTTTAATCGCTTTCTGCCCCAGTTTGCCCTGATGTATCAACCTTGGACAAATACCCATTTATATGCCTCTTATGCCAAAGGCCTGAGTGATGGTGGGCAGGCACCCTGGTATGCCAACAATGCATTTGCAACCTTGGCACCAAGGCATTCATCCCAGTATGAATTGGGAATGAAGCAGCAGTGGCAAACATTACTGTTTACGGCGGCACTGTTTGACCTAAAACAGGACAATCAGTATACCAATTCTGCCAGCGACTATGTGAATGATGGTGAACAGCATAATCTTGGTTTGGAACTTGGTTTGCAAGGGCGCTTAGGTCAACATCTGGATATAAGCTCTACCTTAGCACTGATCCGTTCGCGATTAAGTGATATACAGGTGCCTGAGTATCAGGGCCATCAAACTCAGAATGTACCAACGGTACGTTTTGCCAGTCATCTGTCTTATCAAGTACCACAAATGGATGGATTACGTTTATTGGCAGGCATGCAGTATAGCGGTGCTAAATATGCTGACAGAACGGGTACGGTAAAAGTACCAGCCTATACTGTCTTTGATGCAGGCGCAGCCTATAATTTCCGTGCCTATGGTTATGAAAACACGCTTCGATTCAACGTTGACAACGTGTTCAATAAAAAATACTGGCGTGATGCAGGTAGCTTCTTTGGGGATGATTACTTATTTCTTGGTACACCACGTACAGCGCAGTTGTCTTGGACAATGAACTTTTAAATAATCAATATCCTTTTTGAATGTGGTTTTGAACGAATATTAAACAGGCAAATATAAAACCAGAATACCTTGGGTAATAGAAAATATTGCCCAAGTGTCCTAAAAACATATATTTCAAATTTTTTGCTTTTTCTCACGAAATTGAATTGGAGTCATTCCACTCCATTTTTTAAAGGCACGTGCAAAATTAGCAGGCTGGATATAGCCAAGGTAAAGCGCAATCTCTTGTATTTCCATATCACTATTGAATAACAGTTTTTTCGCTTCTTGATATTTTATTTCATCCAATAGGGCCAAATAAGAAACACCAGTTAGGTTGAGATGTCTTCTAAGCGTACGACTTGACATATGCAGCCGTTGGGCAACGGTTTCCAAAGATGGATAACCCTTTTGTGGTACAAGTAACAATTCCGTTTTCACTCTTAAAATAATGTCTTGAATTTGTTCTGAGAAACGAATTTGTTCAGCTTCACATTGGGCTAGAGCTTGCTGAAAAGCAGTCTGATCTGCCATTTTAGTGGGTAAATCAATAATTGAAGAGGGATAGCACACCTGGTTCTTGGCCTGATTAAAAAGAATCCTAGGCAATTGATGCCTAAATTTTTCATGATAGGGTGGCTCAGGCCAGTCAACTTGCAGCTCGACATTGGAAAAATCATGCTCAGCCAAGGATTGGGCAGTTTGAACAACACCTATCATCAAACATTCATAGAAAAAGCGCCTTAGAGTTTCTGCCTGTTCATGATGTTGGCTTATCACAGGATGAGTTTGTTTTATTTCAATAATAGATCGCTGTGTTTCTTCATAAAAGTCGATTTTATAATCTTTTAACCGCATATTAAAAAATTGGGTTGCCAGCTCAATCGCATAACGCAATGAGGGACTACTCATTAAGGCATATCCCATTGGACCATGGGCAGTCAGCCGAAGTTTTAAACCATATTGATATCCCAACCCCAAATCCTGTGCCAAAGTCAGACTTACCCAAGCCAGTCTTGACCATTGTATGGGGGTGATGCGGGCATCCAACTGGTTGAATAGTGTTAAAGGTATTTTGCTTTGATGCAATATCTCGGATGCCGAAAAACCCTTTTCAACCATAATCTCCAATAATAAATGGGCATAGGAAATAGGAATACTGGCTTTGGATAACCCATACGGATCTTTCATTTTTGTATGATATTGGCCGAAAATGATTAGTAGTATGTCTGAACTCCACCTCACGCTCAAGTTTTACATCCTGAATACTGAGATCATTCTGTTGATATGAGTATTGATGATGGGTTTACCACCTCCGTTAAAAGAATCTCCTGTTGTAATTACTGGCGCATCTTCTGGTATTGGTGAAGCACTTGCCAAAGAATTTGCGGCACGCGGCTATTCACTCATTTTGGTTGCGCGGCGTGTCGATAAACTGGAGCTTCTCGCTGCAACCTTAAGTGAAAAGTATCAAGTTGAAGTCAGCCTACGTCCATGTGATCTTGCAGATCGTGAAGAAAGAACCAGGTTCCGTAAGGAATTGGAAAAAATCAGTATTTCTATTTTATGTAATAACGCTGGCTTTGCCACCTTTGGTCGGCTGCACCAACTAAATGCGGATCGGGAGCGTGAAGAAACGGAGGTGAATGTCGTTGCGGTACAGGATCTGACTTTAGCGGTATTGCCTAACATGATTCAGCGTAAAAGTGGAGCAATCTTAATTGTAGGTTCCACATCAGGTCATCAACCAACTCCAGCCAATGCGACATACGCAGCTACAAAGGCTTTTGCAAACTCATTTGCTGAATCACTACACAGTGAACTGAATGGGACAGGCGTAACCTGTACCTTGTTGGCCCCAGGTCCAACCATAACAGGTTTCAATGAAGTTGCAGGTATCTCAAAAATTGATGGTATGGGGGGCAACTTTGTGTGGGTAACGGCAGAGCGTGTTGCCAAAGAAGCGATTCAGGGGATGGAATGTAATCGTCGTATTGTAATTCCAGGATTGGTCGCACAGGCACAAACCTTGGGAGGACGATATACACCGAGAGTCATTTTACTACCCATATTAAAACAAGTGTTTTCAAGGTTAAAAGCATGAGACAACTTATTTATGATTTGCGCACCCCAATTGGTTTGGCGAACCTTGGCAATAAGCTTTATCACAATGCGCACTATCTAACGGCTGTACTTGAGGTGGATGAAAAGAAGATGGTGCGCTGGTTGCCAGCAGGCATGAAATTGGCAAAACCAGCCAGGGCTGATCTGTTTTGTGCCTATTTCCCTGAGAATGTATATACAGGGACCTACCATGAGGCTGGCCTATTTGTACATATTCAGGTGGGCAATAAAACAGGCATTTTTTGTCCGTGGATGATTCTGGATGATGATCGCGCCATGATTATTGGGCGTGAATTGCTCGGCTATCCTAAAAAAACTGGCGAAATCAGTTGGAACAATGATGGCACACGCATTACCAGTAAAGCCTCTCGTCGAGGAACGGTATTGATTGAAATGAATGCAACACTGGGCGATGTTATTGAGGATGCACCGCCTATTTTGGGATTGCCACACCGTAACATTACAGGTGGTTTGGGCTTGACCTTACCAAGAGAGGTCCGTTTTACCCCTAAAGAACATCCTATTGAAGTACGTCATGTGGAGATGGATTTACGCTTTACAGGCACAGAGAATGATCCACTGCATGAAATGGGATTGGGTAAGGTTGTAGAGGCACGTTTACACCGCTGTGATTTGTCTGGCGGCTTGATTCCACCCATTCAAATTCCACGTTTGAGAACACCACTTTTTCTGATGCGCCAGTTTAATCCACGTGTTTTATAAAGGGTCTTGTGCATCAAGTCAGCCAGGATTATTTAGATTTTTTTGCACCCAACTTTCATCTCTGGCAGCACGACAATCGAGTGATGATGAAACAATTAAAGCTGAAATTTCAAATTATTTAAATTTAAACCATTATGCAAATAGGTATCTTCTAATGAAAAAATTACAAACCAGTTTAGCAAGTCCTTTGCAACAACCGCTGAAATTGCCTTGCGGTATCACCATTCCCAATCGTATTGCGAAATCAGCAATGAGTGAGCAATTGGCTGATCGTCATGGATCTCCAACAATTGCTTTACAGAAACTTTATGCTGCATGGGCGCGGGGCGGGGCAGGGCTTTTAATTACGGGGAATGTGATGGTTGACCATCGTGCATTTGTAGAACCGAGAAATGTCGTGTTGGAAGATGAACAATTTTTGCAGGCAAATGCAGAATGGGCACAAGCCGCTCGGTTAAATGGTGGTAAGATTATTATGCAGATTAATCATCCAGGTCGAGTTGCTGTACTGCCGCTGCTAAAAAAACCAATCGCACCCTCAGCAGTTGGGCTGGATTTGCCACTGATGAGTGTAATTCGTATGCCACGTGCCATGAGTGAGTCCGAAATTCTGGAACAAGTTCAACGTTTTGCAAATACTGCTGGATTGGCTGTAAAGGCTGGTTTTGACGGCGTTCAAATTCATGCTGCACATGGATACCTGTTATCACAGTTTTTATCTCCCTTATCAAATATTCGTACCGATCAGTGGGGTGGAAATCCAGAAAATCGCCGACGCTTTTTAATTGAAACTGTCCGTGCGGTACGTCAAGCGATCGGAAAAAACAAAATATTGAGTGTAAAACTAAACTCGGCTGATTTCCAAAAAGGTGGCTTGAGTCAGGAAGAGTCATTGCAGGTTGCACTGGCATTAGAGGCGGAAAGTATCGATTTACTTGAAATATCTGGTGGTAATTATGAATCTCCTGCACAGTTGGGCTATGCACCAGAGCGGCAGACGCAACGAGATGCTTATTTTGTTGATTATGCAACCGCATTGCGTAAGATGAGTAAATTACCACTGATGCTCACAGGTGGATTACGCCATGTTGATTTTATGAACCGTATTGTTGCGGATGGAACGGTTGACTTGATTGGTTTGGCACGCCCATTTGCTTTGCAAACAGATTTGGCAAAACAGTTATTTGCAGGAAAATCGGTACAGGAACCAGTCAACATTCCTACGGTTGGATACAAGCCAATAGATGCTTATCTACAATTGGCTTGGCATGCAGCTCAATTTCGTCGTATTGGTCACGGTCAACAGCCTAAACCGATCAAAGGATTGATACCAACATTGGCTACATTTGGACCACGTATGGGATTTAATATTTTGACTCAGAATAAGTGCTAAAAGTTTGGACGATTATTCGAATGTAATGACGAAGCTTGAACCTTGAGAAGTTAGAATTAAACTTCTTAACTTCTCATATCATAAATAGCTGTCATTTCTTAACAATCAGGACCAGTTTACCCACATGCTCGCCTTTCTGTAGAAATTCATGTGCCTGACGGGCTTCCTCAAGCTCAAATGATTTATATAGCAAAGGCTTTAGCTTCCCTTTGGAAATCAGGGGCCATACTTTTTCCTGACCAGCACCGTTAAAAGTAATACATTTCATAAATTATTTTCCTTGTGATATGCGTTGAGGCATAGTTTGAAAACTTATGGATTTTTTCTTAAGGGTTTTGGTAAATTCAGTACCACCTGAGCATCCTGAATCACATCTAGACGAAGAATGGTAGAGGCACCAAGCTCATCCAGCAACTGACTTAAAGGCCCACCATGACGAACCAGTTTAACTTTTCTTGGCAACAGCTTCTGGGCAAATGACAGCACATTGGACTGCACCAGCGTTTGGTGCCACACACCATCCACCTGATGCAACATGGTGGCCTCAGTCATACGCGATTCAGATTTCACATGCTGTAGGGCTGGGGTGGTGCAGGCAGTTTTTTCCTGAGCTGTTCAATTGGAGTCAGCATCAGGACTTGAACATTGGCTGTACGGTAATAAAAATTGGGTGCCCATACCTTACCCACTCTCGACTCAACCAGTTTTTTAGGAATCTTACGGAAAAAATCAATATTGCCAGCAGCAGGGTCTTTTGCCACTTCATCCAGGTCAGGATTCATTCTAAAGCGATCATAATACCCACTTTCTGTTCACAAATATCCTGAGAGAAAAGTTCATAGATCAAGACAAAAAGATCATCATTGACTGGTTTGAATACTAAATAATTAAAAAATGCCTGAAAACCAGATTGATTTTTAAGGAGTAAATAAAAGATATTTTGTAAAGCTATATCTAGCTCTGAGAAAACCTGTATTTCACTGTAAAATAAATCTCGTGTAATGATGGCATCATTTAAAGGTGAATTAGAAGATTCAAACTGAGTTTTGTAATCCTTATTTAATGCATGGTATGGTCGAGCAGGAAATAACAATGCTGATAATAATAAGGTGTCAATAACTTGCTGCTGATTGATCGACACCTTAGCAAGTGTTGCTTGTAAATATTTAAAATCATGTGCTATAAAATTATGCCCACACACATAATTTGCATCTTTTATGAAATTTTCTAATTCATGGCTAGAATTCTTATGAAATTTATTTTGATTACTGGTGATACAACCGATATCCAAAATACTTTGAGTCTCTGGATCAACTTCTAAATCAAGAAATGCAATCAAGGTCATAGCAGAATCTATAAGGGAAATGTGAATATTAGAATAGCTTAGCTTAGTCGTCATGCGGCATATAAGTTGCCATTTCTGCAGTCTAATAATCAATAGCTTAAGGCTTTAAATGACAAAGAATGTCAGCAATCAACGACACATAAGTTGTCATTTTTATACTCAATGTATTCAATTACTTGAAGTAAATATTTCAAAAAATCAATTAAGCACTCATATATATTCTTCAAAACTACTTTTATCCAAAAAGATTTTTATTTAATTCACTATTTTTATAAGACATTAGGCTAAAATAGCTATTATGTTATTCGCCAGCCTAACCAAATTTAATCAAAATAAGGTTTTAGATATGAAAATTAACAGCTTAGAGGATGAAAGTGATATAGCTACCGCAGCAGTTAGGGAACTTTGTAAAAGTTTTATTGAGAATGCACGTATCAACACAGTACTTTATGTGGAGAATGATGCAATATGGAGCAAGGCTCCTAATAGTCCTCCCGTCTTAATTAAAAAATATTTGGAGTCAACCCTAAGCTAACCAAAAAAAATGCTAGATCAGGTACTTATAAAATTAAAAAACGGAATATTAGTACATAAAACAAATAGTTCATACTAAGCAGAGCTCTACAAAAATAACGTAATTCATAATTATATAAATTTAGAAAATGGTAAAACAACATGCTTTATGAAGAACTAGCAAAAATAGAATTTTCAAAACAACAATACATTTTTAAATTATTAACTGGAAAATTACTCCTAACAGCTATGGCAGTCCAAAAGGATAGTTAGAAACACTACACATTTGGACAAATATTTAGGTTTATCTAGTAGCCCCTAAATTTATAAATTCTATCTGTACGTCATAGCATCATTTTCATTAGGGTAAACCATGATTGAAGGGCTAAGTGCAAAATTCCCATAACTAGGGATTACCATTTGATTGTTAGTAAAATTATTTAATTTATAACCAATATAAGTTGCTGTACTATCTTCTCTCATTAGGGCCATTACTTTACAACCAAATTTTGTACATCTAACTAACTGAAGATAGCCACCTATTGTAAGAAAATATGTTCATGAATTACTTGAGCTAAAGTATATAAGGGTGCTCGTCTCTTTAATAAATCACTGTCTATATTTTCTTTAAAGTTTTCAATTTGGGTTTCGATTTCGTCTTTTCTGTCGCCTATTATTAAATACTCTTTATTACTAAAATCATGAAGTGTGCAAGTGATTTTCGTATCATTTGGTGTGGTAATCCCCCCTAAAAATAATAGGATCTAAAAGTAGAATTTTCTCTTAAGATACGAGCAGGAGATTCTGCATGAAAACATCTAAATTTACTGACAGTCAGATCATGTCCATCTTGAAACAGGCAGAATCTGGCACACCTGTAGCGACCCTTTGCCGTAAACACGGCATGAGTAATGCTACCTTTTATAAATGGCGTGCCAAATATGGTGGTATGGATACATCATTAATGGCTCGACTGAAAGAGCTAGAAGCCGAAAATACCAGACTTAAAAAGATGTATGCGGAAGAGCGATTAAAGGCCGAAATCATCCAGGAAGCGATGGCAAAAAAGTGGTAAAGCCATCTTGCCGGCGTAAGATGGCACAACAGGCAGTTGCCTAGCATGCCATTAGTATTCGTTTGGCTTGTAAAGCATTTGGCATTAGTGAAACCTGCTACCGCTATCAAGCCAAACTCAGCGATGACAAGCCATTGAAGCAGGGTTCTCATTGCCCACAATCAGGGTTATTCGTACGTTGAATCAATTGCTGGAGTGGAGAGAAAAACCGTTAGTGATCCGATGCGATAATGGTCCCGAATTTATCAGTCACGAATTTGTGCGCTGGGCTACTGAGCACGGTATTCGTATTGAATATATTCAACCGGGTAAGCCACAGCAGAATGCGTATATTGAACGCTATAATCGGACTGATCCTAGCCAAGATACTGGACAATCGGTCCCTCTAAAGATAGTTTAATTTTAATCTTTGGAGATGTAAAAATGGCTAAACGCTTTAGTCCGGAATTTAAACAACAAGCGATTGATTACGCCTTAGCGAACTCAAGTGAATCGATAGCCGCACTAGCCAATAAACTTGGTATCGGTTACTCAACACTAGATAAATGGATTCGTCAATCTAGCGAAGCAGGCTCCAGTAAACGTCAATTAACACCTGAGCAGCAGCGCATTCTAGACCTTGAAAAAGAGAATAAGCGACTCCGTGAGGCGAATGAGATACTAAAAAAAGCGCATGTGTACTTTCTCACCGAGGATGCCAAGAGAAGTACACGTTAATCAAAGGAATAGCGCCTGAAATGGTTACTGTTGCTTCAGCTTGTGATTGCATTGGTGTGAGTCGATCGGGCTATTATGCGTGGTTGAAACGAACACCTAGATGCGAGAAGCAACTCAATGATTTACAGTTACTTTATTGGCAGCATCACGCACGTCTAGGTGCCCCATCATTGGTCCATGATATGCGTGATAAGGGCTATTGTTTGAGTGAAAGAACGGTAGGTAGAATGTTACGTACTCTGGGGTTGCGCAGTAAAATATCCCGTAAATTCAAGTATAAAATTGACCCAGCAGATCGCTTATCAGCAGCACCAAATTTATTGGACCGTCAGTTTAAAGTATCGAGACCAAATAAGGTATGGACTACCGATATCACCTATATTTGGACTCAGCATGGCTGGCTATATTTATGCGTCATGTTGGATCTATTTAGTCGCCGCATCGTTGGTTGGCAGACTAGCAAACATATTGATCGTCACTTAGTCTGTGATGCGTTTAATTATGCGATGGCGCGTCAAGGTTATCCTCGTGGAGTAATGGTTCATTCTGATCAAGGCAGCCAGTACGGCAGTCATGACTACAGAGACTTGTTAGCTGCCAATAGAGCCATTCAAAGTATGTCACGACGAGGCAACTGTTGGGATAATACCGTCACTGAAAGCTTCTTTCACACATTAAAAGTACATATCGTGCATGGCAGTGTATTTAAAACGCGAAAAGAGGCAAATAAGGACTTGTTCGAATATATTGAGGTTTATTACAATCGAATCAGACGACATTCTGCAAATGGCTGGGTTAGTCCCGAAGCTTTTGAAAAAGAATATTTGAAAAATTTAGAGGGAACCGCTGTCTAATTATTTGGCTAGGATCATTGGATATCACTAGAAGCTGTATTGAATGTGTTTATAAAATAAGAAATCCATTCTGAATCATAGTTCACATGATTATGTCAATTTGATTAGACCGAATATTTAAAGGTGTGGTTGGGAAATTTATTGATTTATTTTATTGTTTTTTTACTAAAGAAGAAAAATTCATTTTAGACCCATCCATAAAATCAAAATAAGCCAATCGATTGGATTAATTGGGTCTAATGGGAAAAATCAACCACTTAGAATAAATTCGTTTATTCCAAACTGATCGTCCAGATTTTAGTGTTGCTAAAATTGACTAAATCGCTGGATAAAATTAATATGGGCTCGCTGGTCTACATTGCCAGTCGGTTTTAGCAGACCGTATTCATCTAGAACATGACATTTATATTTTTGAATATAAATTGAGTGTGGGAATCCTCTCATATCCCTTTTTTTCTATGGTAGGATGATCTCCCCCCATAAAGTTATACAGTGAATTAAGTGATTTTTAGAAACTGATTTCTATACTGTACAGGAGACAATCCCTGTAACTTAACCTTGATTCTCTCATTATTATAATAGTGAATATACTCTTGTACACTTTTCTCAAACTCATCAACTAACTGAAACTTTTCACCGTGAAAGCCTCCGATTTCAATATTTCAAAGAAGCTTTCAATTGTTAATTTAAAGTTAAGAGTATTTGCCATAGTTATGTTATTTGGTTTTTTAGTTATTTAGAGAAATGACATAGTTTTTTAACGCTACAGAATTTTTCAAATGTGAGTTGAAAATTTTCACTGACATTTGAAAGCCTAGGGCATGTTTTTCATTTCACAGAACGCAGCAAATCAGTCTGCATTTTGTCCAATAAAACAGTAAATCGGTCATTAAATATTCCATATGAAGAATTTAAATAGTTATTTTTTGAGTTTTTCTACTTAATTTACATCTAGCTATCTTCATAAAAGTAGACTATCACACTTCTAATCTACTACAGCCCCAAAATAAATTCTTCTTCCTTATGACACATTAGTATAACTAAATGAATAGCCACTAATTTTGTAGACACCTTTTAGTTAGATAAAATGGCTAATAAACGAGGTGCTTATGAGCAGTAGCAAACGATACCCTGAAGAATTCAAAATTGAAGCAGTAAAACAAGTGACTGAGAAAGGTCATAGTGTGGCTGAAGTTGCCTCACGTTTAGGTACAACCACGCATAGCCTATATGCTTGGATTAAGCGTTATGATCCGCAGCAGCCTAATATCACAGAATCTAATGATCCAAGTGTAGAACTAGCAAAGCTAAAAAAAGAACTGCAACGAGTTACCGAAGAAAGGGACATTCTAAAAAAGGCCGCGGTGTACTTCGCAAGCCAGTCCAAATGAGGTACGCCTTTATTCAGGACAACCAGCGTATCTGGTCGATCCGTCGCTTATGTTCAACTTTAGATGTCCATCACAGCGGCTATTACGCTTGGTTGAAGCGTCCCTATAGTAAGACTTCTAAGAGACAGGAACAGCTTGTAGGTCTCATTAAACAGTTTTGGTTGGAATCTGGTGGAGTTTATGGTTATCGTAAGATTTACTGTGATTTGAAAGATGTTGGTGAAAGTTGCGGAATTAATCGAGTACACCGACTCATGAAAGCGAATGGCCTAAAATCACAGCGTGGTTATCGTAAACCTAGAGTTCATGCAGGTATTCCATCTGTCGTTGCTGCAAATACGTTAGATCGGCAGTTTAACCCAGCTCATCCCAACCGTTTATGGGTTACTGATATTACTTATATTCGTACTCATGAGGGATGGTTATATCTTGCGGTAGTGATTGATTTATTCTCACGCCTTGTGGTTGGCTGGTCTATGAAATCAAGAATGACTACAGAACTAGTTTTAGATGCATTATTGATGGCTTTGTGGCGAAGAAAACCAGAGAACAAAGTGCTGATTCATTCTGATCAAGGTAGCCAATACACTAGCTATGAATGGCGGACATTTCTCGAACAACATAATCTTGAAAGCAGTATGAGCAGACGAGGAAATTGTCATGATAATGCTGTTGCCGAGAGCTTCTTTCAACTACTAAAGCGAGAGAAGATCAAGAAGAAAATTTATTCATCTAGAGCTGAAGCACGATCCGATATCTTTGAATATATTGAGATGTTCTATAATTCAAAACGAAGACATGGTTCTAATGGTCAACGTTCTCCATTAGATTATGAAAAGACCCATCAAAAGATGGTTATATGTGTCTAGAATTTTGGTGGCTATTCAATAAGCGTAAAGAATATCATGCGCAAGTAGATAATTTAATATCAGAATTACGTAAACATATTACCGAAAATTCTGACTTAAAAATAGCAAAAGTTGTTAAGGCTGGTTCCTTTGCTAAGTATACAATTTTAAAGAAAACAGTGGATGACCCAATAGATGTCGATGTTGTTTTCTATATAAGTGATAAAAATGTTGATGACACCACATTAGATAATCTTAATGATTTAATTTTCAAATTGCTCACAAAAATTTATCCAACTAAAGCAGTTGAAGATTTCGAGATTCAACGTAGAGCAGCCACTGTAACTTTTGCTAAAAGTGGTTTAAGCGTTGATGTCGTCCCTGTAATTCAAGATGCTCAAGAACCAAATCATGGTTGGCAATATGATCTAAAAACTAAAGAGAAAAATCTAACATGTGCTCCTTGTCATATTCAATTTATACGTGAAAGAAAAAATTCAGATAAGCATTACCGTACTTTAGTTCGTATGGCAAAACGATGGAAAAATTTTGCCTGCCCTCCAGGTCTCAAATCTTTTCATCTAGAGTTGATAATAGCTTATTTACAAGATCGTGATGGGCCAACACAGAATATTGAACAACGTTTTAGAGAGTTCTTAGGGTTCATAGCACAAAGCGAATTAAATGAGCGAATTGATTTCCCTGAGAACTCAGCTAAGGGACAGAAATATTTTTCTGATCCTGTGGTTATTATTGATCCTGCGAATCATGAAAATAATGTAGCCTCCCGAATAACATCGGAAGAGAAAAAACAAATCGTCAGAATAGCCTTACAAGCATGGGAAACTGCTAACTATGCATCAGTAGAGGATGATAATGACATTTGGAAAGAAATTTTTGGTAATAAATTTAAAATTAAGGATTAAAGCATGAGTTCATCATACTCTAGTACTTATTCGAGTACTTATACCGTAGCTGATGTTGAAAAAGTCGTACGAAGTATTAAAGCAGATTTAATTATGATCGCTAGTAGTACAAGGGCGATGACTGAAGATAAAGCTAAACAATATGCTCATGATATTGAGTTATTAGCAAAAAATAACTACTTATCTCAAGTTGATGTAACCTTAATGTCTTCTAATGGTTCAGAAAAAAAAGCTGTTCAATACGTATTTCAAACTGAAGATGCATCTGGAACAGAAAGACCCGGTGGAGTGATGTGGCCTCACACACCAGACGGATGGGTACGAATAATATTGTCATATACTGATTCTTACTTTAAAGAATCAGCTAATGTTTCTAAATTATCATTTGAAATAAATTGGGTATCAACTACAGCAAGTACCACTCATAGTAACCTAACAGGATCTGGAAATCGGGGTTATAGCAGCAATGGTTTTGGGGCAAATAGGAGCGATTACTCATGAGTAATTCAACAGTTTTTGAAGTTAAAGCAGATTTACCAATTAAGCAACTTGATGATTTAGGCAATAGTTTATTAGGTTTTGAGGCGAGATATTTACGTATCAAGAAACAAGTTCAACTTTTGCTCCAAGCTGATGAGTTAGAACATTGGAGTAAAGAAAAACATGGAAAAAAACTAGCGGTTATTGATTTACTTGCTGATCAGTATCCTTTAGCCATTTTTTATGGTGATGTTGGTACAGGTAAAACTGCAAATGCCGAAGCTATTGCTAACAGATTAGCTCGTGATGCAAAAATTGAAGATGCTTTGCTATTTAAGCTAAGTAATAAAGTTAGAGGAACTGGGAAGGTTGGTGAAATGGGTACCCTTATTTCACAAGCATTTGATGAAATAACTAGGTCAATTGGAAGTGGAAATGGTCGAGCTTTTCTTATTATTGATGAGGGGGATTCTCTTGGGGCATCACGGAGTCAAGAGCACAGTCATCATGAAGATAAGGTAGGTGTTAATACCTTAATTCAAGCAATTGATGATTTAAGAAAACATGGAGGACGTATTTTTGCGATTTTATGTACAAATAGATTAGCTGCTTTAGATGCTGCTGTTTTACGTAGAGCTGCTATTGTTGAAGAGTTTACTCGTCCATCAAATCAAGAGCGCCATGAACTTTTTAGTAAAGATCTATTTGATGTAGAGTTTTCAGGAGATGATATTGCTGAATTAGTAAATGCTACTGCTCCTCAGGGAGAAGAACCAGGTTGGACTTATTCAGACATTCGGACTCGTTTGTATCCAACAGCAGTTTCCTTAGCCTTTCCTGATTCAAAATTAACAATTGCACATTTTCATCAAGCGCTGAGCAAACTTAAGCCTTCACCAATAATGGTGGGATAAAGAATTATAATTGGAAGGAGCATAAAATGAGCAAGAAAGAAATTTATATTTCTGTTGATATTGAAACAGCAGGTCCAATTGTTGGTGAACATAGTATGCTCACTATAGGAGCATGTTTGGTATATCAACCTGAGGTTGAGTTTACAATAATGCTCCAACCAATTAGTGATAAAGCAATTGAAGAAGCCTTAAAAGTTTCGGGTATAACTTTAGAGCAAGCATGTAAAGATGGACTTCCTCCAACTGAGGCAATGTCTAATTTTGAAAATTGGATTATTAAAAATATCCCTGAAGATTCTACACCAGTATTTGTAGGGCTTAATGCACCATTTGATTGGTCTTTTATTAATTATTATTTCTTAAAATATCTTAATAGGAATCCATTTGGTATTACAGCCATAGATATAAAAGCTCTTTTCATGGGCGCTACCAAATGTTGTTGGTATGACACAAAGTCAAGTTCAATAGATAGATATGTACAGCCTAGTTTGAAAGGTGACCATGATGCTTTACATGATGCTCAATACCAAGCTGAATTGTTCAGATTAGTTTATTCAATAAAATTAGACTCTTAGTTAATTAATCTGTTTATAATATGCTTCTTTTCTGGTACAAATAATATGACCAACAAAATCAACTCTGAACAAGCTGTTGAACATGCATGGAAATACTTTGAATTGCACTCAAATCAAAGAATTACAATGTTTAATTATTACCTTTTTATTATGGCTGGATTAGGTACAGCTATAGGTGTAATTTTACAGACATCTAAAAATTTTGCTTATGTCGGAATTTTTCTAAGTATATTGTCGATTGTTGTTTCAATTATATTTTGGAAGCTAGACCAACGTACATCATTCCTAATAAAACAGTCTGAGTCTGTTTTTAAAAAGTTAGAAAGAAACTCTGCGATTGATATTGGAATTTTTTGTAATGAAGAAGCTAATCTTGAAAGAGATAATAAAGATAAGCTTTTCTTCAATAAAATTATTACTTATGGCTTTATTTTTAGAACAATTTTCTTCATTACGGGCATGATAGGATGCCTTGGTGTGATCATTTTTCTATCAATAATTACTGGTCATATGAGTTTAAAGTAACTTACAAGCTTTAGCTAATCTAAAGAAAATTCCATATAAATAGGATCAGTGGCTATTCATGTCATGGTGCTCGATACAATAATGACACTCTGAAAATTCGCTGGAATGGACGTAATATTGCTGAAGTATTAGGAATGACTGTCAATGAAGCACGTGATTTTTTTGATGGAGAGATCTCGATTGCTCGTTCACTACAATTGTTAAAGGAAATTGGATTTGGTTATTTACGTTTAGGGCAACCAGCGACTGAACTATCTGGTGGTGAAACGCAACGTATTAAATTAGAAACTGAACTGCACCCCAATCAACGTGGAAGCACACTGTATATAGATTAGAGTTAGATAATATATATTCATGAATTCTAATAGTTTTTTTCAACTAAATTTAAATCTTTTTTTTTGATTTTAACTCCCATCAAAACTTCTTTATAATTAAAATTATATAAAAAAGTAGGTCCATAAAATATTTTATCAAGCAACTCCAATTGCTTGCTTGGTGGAAAATTATGAAGAAAAATAAATTCATCCTTAACATCTTCAAAGCTTAAATTTTTAGATAAACTTTTACAAAAATGAATAAAATCCTCTAATTTAATATTATTATCTTTATCATATTTTTCAAAATACTTATTAATTACCAAATCTGAAACATCATCAGTTGTGTTCAATATTTTTTTAATATTTAAATCAACTTCTCTTTGACCATAACTTCCATTGTAATAATTTAAAAATTTATATAACTCTTTATCGTAATTATTGGTAATATTGTCAACCAATTCAAATCCCACAATATTAGAAAGACTTTCTCTAATTTTCACACCAACTAAAGAAATACTATTTATCAATCCAACTATTCTAAACACTAATAAGAAAAATTCATATCTAACTGTTTTATAATTAGGGAATCTAATATCGGTTGTTATAAATAACTCTCTAAATTCTTTGATCACAAATGGATCTGGTTGTATTAAAAAATCAATAGACCTTTTTAATCCTTTATGTAAATTATTTAAACTATACTGCTCACTTCTGCTAGGTGATAAACCTTTTAAATTTAAAAAATCATTATAAATTACAAATATATCACTATGGCTTATTTTTTCACCATATTCAATAATATAATCACTAATATTTGAATAAACATAAGTCTTGCAGAATTTGCATATTTCAATTTTTTCGGCATCCCAATCTAACAATTTATTACAGTGGGGACACCTACTTATATATGGAATGGAATGAGTAGGACATATAACATTTTTTCTGTATCCATTAAGTGAAACATAATTTTGCTGCTTAATACAATATGGACAAATTAAGAGACAACTAACTATATAGAAATTATTTTGGTCAGTTAGACACAATTTATTTATATCATCTTCTACTAAATCTGTAAATTTGTAAAAAACTGACTTATCAAAATTCCCTTTGACTATATTGATAATATTTATCTTTTTTTCAAAAATTGTTTTTATGACAGAATTTAGTGAAGGATAAGCATTAGCCATTTTTATACGGTTTAAAAAACTCAGAATAAATTCGTCTGCTTCTGGTATAGGGATGACAAGAAATTTTCGATTAAAATTTGGCTTATACAATACTTCTACTCCACATAATGAAAGTATGTTTTACGTATATAATCAGAACTAAATGTTTCTTATTTTTGAGGAAATACTAGTCATATCTAGACGAAATGGATTTGATTTAGTTTTACTTACATAGGAAGTAATACCGTCATCCCATGCTTTAATAAACTCTTCAATCGTTATTGTATAGTTATCTTTTTTCATCACTTGAAAAAGACAATTTTCTAAAAGAAGCATTAGGTAGGCATGGTGACCATTTGTAGCTATATAAATCTGTAAAGCTAATAGTTGACTTGTTAAAGAAGGTTCAAATTTAATATGTAAATATTTTTCGATATTTAATGAAATCTGATGAAGGAAAGAATGTAATGTCCCTGGTTCATCTATTTTTGTAACTCTAAGCTGATTCAGCTTAAAGGTTTGTGAGAATCTTCGGGCAAGCTGACTGTCAATCTTCAATAACGACTCAAACTCAGGTAGACCCACTAGGCAAAAGCAAATACCAGTTTCATTCACCAAGGTTTTTATCCAATTACATACCACTGTATTCATTCGTTTGGTCGAAGTTTGAAGATCAAACAAATGATGAAATTCATCCATAAATATCAGCCTTGTTTCACATACTTTTAACAGTGCTACAAGTTTGTGATTCATCTGCGCTGTGCTCCCTGAAAAAGGAGCAGGATCATGCAAAGCATTTAACATACAACTTGCAACAGATTTCACAGTAGCTGGTGAGGGTACTTCTATATAAAACACAGGGACTATGGACTTCTTAAATCCCTCCTCAATCCGATAAGTAGGGGGATGCTTTTTCACAATAGTTTGGCAGAGAGTTGTTTTTCCTAAGCCACCTTTTGCTAATAATAAGCAACCAAATGGCTGAGCGTATGTTTTATTTTTTTCTGCACAAAGCAAAATCCCTTTATAAGCTGTATTAAATTCAGATGAAACTATAACTAGTTGCATGATTTTATTAATTTTATCTAAAATAACTTGATCACTATTCATTATCAAACTCCCAAGTTGAAAAATCTGAATAGTTATCTATTTCATCGAATAGATTATCTGAAACTAAGTCTGCTGTGTGTGCTGTCATAAGCGGTAAGTTACTGAAACTAAATACTTCTTCTTTAACTAGATTAAATTCTATTGGGTCATCCAAAAGATTTTTTAAATGATTTGGCAATTCAATCTTAAGTTGTTTCGCTTTTTTATTTAATTTAACATCCGATTGAATACGCTGATGTAAAGCCCATCGTGCAAAATCGGTTACATGTTCACCTAATTTTTCTTTATCTGCTTTTGATATTTTCTTTTTTTCTTCGAGAACTAACTCATGTTCATACAATGTCAACTCTCTTGTATAGCTTGGATCAGTTGAATCAGCTCGAATATAATTACTACTATCTAATGGATCTTGAAAATAAATATATTCTAGATTTGATTCATCCACCATAAGGATAACTTCATGTATCCCTTGAGCTGACAATGTTGCGAGTACGTGAGATTTATAAGTTAAATACAGAAATTTAACCTGACCATGATTTATATTTCTTTTAAAAGTTTTCCTTGTAAGGACATCAATCTGAGATTTTGAGAGCAGAATAGGGGGGCTTATTTTAACTGCATCTTTCCATGCAAGTATGGGGGCTCGACTTATACTTGAGTGTATACTTTTATGATAAATTTCGTCGATCCATTCTGTTAGATAGGATCTTAAATTGGCTAAAGTAATGCTAGCATTTTTTTTTGGATCATAATCAGCTTTTTCTCGAGGATTTGAGAATGTAGTACCCTTTATTTTTTGAATCAGATTATGAGTTATTGTCCCAAAAAAACGTTCAATTTTAGCTTTATCATCCGGGGTTCTATTTTGAGCTGGTTGGATAGTAATACCTAATTCACAGCATATTTTGCTCATTGTATTGTTTTTAAATTCCACCCCATTATCAGGGATAATCAAACTGGGAATTCCACCAGGAAGACCCTGATGCGGTCTGTCTAACATATCTTTAATGGTTGCAAGAGTACTTGAAGCATTAACTGGTAACATACTTAGATACCATCCAACAATACAACGAGTAAAGATATCAATAGCGCAAGTTAGAAAAGGACGCCCCATAACTTCTTTTGATTCTTCATCGATAATAAATATATCTAAATAATGAGTATCAATTTCGACTATTGCCATTACAAATTGGCTTTCTTTTTTTATTCCAGCAGCTTTAAATGTTGTATTTGCAATTCTTGTCCCTTTTTTTGCACGTAGTACGAGATAAGGATCCAACTGCTTAATTCTTCGTTGGATAGTACGTAATGATGGACATTGATTAACGTTTATATCTTGCTCAAGCATTTTTGCTTTGATAAATGCAACAACATCAATGCTGCTTCGACGTTCTTTCGGCTCTAAATAGCACTCTTTAATTGCAAGAGTTATAATTTGTTCAATGTCAATATTGAAGCGAAGAAATTTATTTCCTACCTTGAATTTATTTAAAGCATAGAGATCTTTATCATTATCTAAATAAAGTTTTATCCATCTCATGACGGAACGGGATGAAGGGGGAGAATGGTCCTTTATTCGTTTTGAAACATCCATAATTGTCTTATAAACATTAGAATGTGAATAGGGATGACTAACTGAATTTAACACAGTTTTAATATATTCTTGTTTTCTCAATAGATCCCTAGTTTTTTCCATACTTAATAATGAGACAGATAAATCTCCATTTAATGTGATTTCACCTGAGTGATATTTTTCAGTAAATTTTTCGACACTAATTGAGTAGTTTTTTCCTCCAGCGATTGCTGAGTAACGTACTATTCCTTGACTTGTCCAACTGACTTCATAAGGTGTTCCAGTTAGTAAAAATCTTAATCCTATCTTTGGAATTAACAACTGTGAGTTCATAGTAGCCCCCGAGATCTGACTACTTCTACTAGAGCTGCAATGTATACTGGCATAGGAATATATTTATAAAATATTAAGTAATATGCTATATCAACAGGCAAGCTATTGTTTTCAAGTATTTTTTGAATTTCAGTGAATAATAAGCGACCATGAGTAGGAATGACTTTTATTGCTTTATCTATCTGCTGATCTGTCCACGATTGTATTCCTAAGCGTTGATAAAAATATAATAATGCATTTTGGTTAAATCCCAGCACAACATCATTTTTATCGACTATCTTATATTGTATGTCATGGTAATTTATTATTTTTTTAATTCGATGGTGTTTCTTAGCTTTTTTTTCTGTCAAATTAATTTTATCTACTTTTACTTCATGGACTTCAACACGGCCATCAGAGTATTTAACTAAAAAGTCAGGATAATTTGATTCACATTGACTTAATTGGATTTTTAATGCTTGTGTCCGATAAGAAACAACAGAAAGATCTCTCTCTAATTCAATTGCATATGCTAATTCCAAATTACTTTCAACAGGTATCATTCCAGCATTTTTCTTACTAGGAAATAACGAGGTACGTTTACCAACGCTACCTTGATGAATTTTCCTGATGCCGCGCAAGACACCAGCAATATCAGAGCCACGATTAAAAGCTAGTTCGATCTGCTCATGAAGATTTGAGTTTGGATCATCTTTATATTTTTTCATGTTTAGTACCTTCCTTAACTCGTTTGAAAAAAACAGCAGGGCTGCTATTCAGAAACGAGTCTATTTATTCACTTTGTAAAAAACAAAATGTAGGGCTTGACGAATTGCCCAATACAGAAGATACTTTGGTTAAGAGGTTTCAATATTTCTGTATTGGAATCAAACGACTTATGTTTGCAGACATAAGTCGTTTTCTTTTATATAAACCTATAAGAATAAATTTCTATTGCTTTATACCTAACTTCACTGCGATTAGATGGCTTTTTCCTCTTTGTGGAATGCGTGTGTGATTCAATATTTGGTAGACCAATTGAGCAGGGAAATTATTTTCCCTTGACCATTCCGCAATTGATATACCAGAACTATTAAATTCTTCTTTTACTTGCTGGATACTTTTACTCATCTCGAAAGCTCCTAAATTTTTTATAAAAATATAGTAATTTTATAAAAACTACAATTTTCTATATTTCTTGTTTAAGACCAAAATTTTCTATAAAAAATCAAAAAATAGAGTCAGAATTATACATAAGATTTTGTTTTTATTAACTAAATATGTAAGTTTGAAAGTCATATTCTTTAATATCTAGTCTAAAAATGTATGTAAGAGTTTAAGAGCTAAGTTTAATTTTTTAAAATACTTATTATCAATTTATAGCTAGGGTTTTAACTAAGATTAATTTACTAAGACTTTTATATACTTAATAAAGGTGGAGTAGTTTAAATAGATTTTTAATTAAAACCTAACGATACTTTTAAAGCTTCATGAATATATTTTAATAAGCATAGGAAAAAGGGATAAATGTATTTTAAGGAATTGAAATATTTTATTACATTTTCGTGAAAATTCTTTTTAAAAACATCAAATATTCAGAAGCTTTATTAAGAAAACAGTAGCCAAGTAGTATTTCATCAGAGTAATTGAAATTCTTTATTCTACTAAACGAGCTGCGTAAACTTCACAATGGTATAGATGCTGACGATAGATCATTGAAGCTTGATAAGCGTAAATATATTCGAAAGACAAAAAGGGTCATTCTAGAGCTAAAGAATTGCTAGGGACTTCAGGTAGGACAGTATGAAAAATAGGAAAAAGTTGGGCCTAAAAAGTTTCAAGAGTCAGGTCAATGAAGTACATGCATGTGTAACGATATTAAATAAGCTCATCAAATTAGGTAAACCTTGTAATACCCAAGTTGTAATTTAAATTTGAATGCTTGCAAAACATAGACATATGAATGACGTAACATCTGTCGCAAATGACAACTTATATGTCGCGTGACGTTAGTCTAAAAAACACGTCAATAATTCAAATTATTTATTTAACATAATATACATTATGCGAAATAAATTAATTTTAATAAACTGATATCTAAATAATTTTTAAAACATAAAATTTTAAATCCTTATATAAATAACTTTCTATTTCACATGAATTTATTTGATTTCTACCCCAAGCTATTTCAAAGATGCTTCTCTATAAAATTTTGGCGTAACACTTGTCCATTTTTTAAAAGCACGTGAAAAATGAGAAATGTCTGCATAACCTAAACGTTCGGAAATTTCTTTAATTGATAACTGATTTTCTCTTAAAAGGTTTTCTGCTTGCTGTCTGCGAATTTCGCCAATGATGTTTTGAAAAGATGTTTGTTCATTAGTAAGTTGGCGCTGCAATGTCCTTTCTGATGTATGTAGTTTTTGTGCTATCTGTTTTAGTGTTAAAGAACCAATATTCTCTTCATTACATGCCAATTGTTTAACCTGTGAATAAATAGAATTTATTTTTCCCTGTTTTAAAGAAAGTTTTTCAATGTCTCGTTTACACTGCTCCTGAATGAGCCGTAGAACCATTGAATCTGCTGTTTCCAAAGGAAAATCTAGTAGCTTTCTATCAAAAATCAGGCAATCATAGCTTTTATTAAAACTACAGTTTAGTAAATGATTATTTTCATAAAAAGTCGGTGCTGGCTGTTTAAACTCTATATGAATATTAAGATCAGTTTTGGCCAAATCTTTTAAGATATTGGAAAAACCTAACACTAGAAACATAACCCCATGATTATTAAATTTAAATTTCTGTAAAGGCTGATAAAAATATAAATATGCCTTATCGCCAATTATGTTTAATTTAGGTTTAAAAACCAGACAATGTAGACCAATATATTGTTCTAATATTTTTATTGCCTGCCCTAAATTCTCCGCAGCTTTCGCGGCAACACCAATATGTCCATAACATGAGACTTTCATCTCTTGGGATAAATATAAGCTAATCGCTGGCTCATGCGTCAGCAAAATCGCCCTTTCCAATAAGTAATTAAAAATGTTGAAATCTATGTACCAAAATGGCGCTTCTAAATGATGAGTGGAAATACCTGTTCCAGCCAATAATTGTTCTGCCGAAACATTCCATTGCTGCAACGTTTGCACCAAAAGATTGACATAGGTACCTGGTAGTTCAGGACTCATCGTAGTTTCTTGAAAATCCATCATATTGGCGTAAAATGGTAAAGACTGGCGGTTCATGAACTATGCCATGTTTGCCATTTCCTGCATAGTAAGTTATCTGAGAAATTTATTATGCTACAGGTGATTAATTTATGAATATTCTGATCGTTCATGCACATCCAGAAGCACAATCTTTTACTACAGCATTAAAAAGCACAGCACAACAGAGCTTTGAGCAGCAAGGACATCAGGTTGAGATTTCTGATCTTTATATGATGAAATTTAATCCTGTAGCCTCACAGGATGATTTTACTGAATTGAATCAACCTGAATATTTTAATTACGCACTTGAGCAGCGTAACGCCTTAAAACAGAATCATTTAGCTGCGGACATTGAAATCGAAATTGAAAAAGTGAAACGAGCTGATCTGGTGATCTTCACCTTTCCATTATACTGGACTTCTGTTCCTGCAATATTGAAAGGCTGGATTGACCGTGTGTTTGTCTCTGGACTTTTCTATGGTGGAAAGCGTTTTTATAATCATGGCGGCATGGCTGGTAAAAAGGCAATGCTGTGTTTTACATTGGGCGGTCGTGATTATATGTTTGGTGAAAATTCCATTCATGGACCGATTGAACAGTATTTATCTCCAATTCAACGCGGAACGCTGGCCTATGCAGGTTTTGAGGTATTGCCACCTTTTATTGCCTACCATGTGCCCTATATCAGCCAGAAAGATCGACAAGATATTCTTGTGGATTTTGAAAAATATCTGAAGCATCTTGATGAATTGCAACCTTTAAAATTTCCTGTTCTAGAAAATTTTGATGAAAAAATGCAACCATTAAATTGATCAAAATATAAAAACCAGGCAGCTATTTAGTATTAACTAAATAACCTGAATCACGGATAAGCCATAGACTTGAAAAAGAGAAGGACTAGAGCCATCAGTTAGTTACCACACAAAACTTACGACTCTAGTCCTTATGTTCGATAGTACCCAATTATTCTGTATAATTGATGATTTCTTTCTAAAATTTGAATCAGTTTACTGGAAATTCTTAAAGCAAAATCTTAAATGCCTAAGAATTCGCCCTGCACAGCTCAGTATTTCTGAAATTGTCTTTATTGCAATTTGGTATAAACATTCACATTTCAATAACTTTAAAGCATTCTTTACGGCACTGAGACATAACTATCTTCATTTATTCAAAAGCCTGCCTTGTTACCAACGTATGATTTACCTGATCAATACTCATCAACTGGCTTTACATGCCTTACATTTCGCCCTGATGAAAGATCAGCAAAGTTCTTATTTATGGATCGATTCAACGACATTGGCTGTCTGTAAAAATCAGCGAATAAAAAGACATAAATCGCTAGCAGCAATTGCAACTCGTGGTAAAAGTTCTATGGGTTGGTTCTTTGGTTGTAAGTTGCATGTACTTATGAATCAGTCAGGTGAAATACTCAGCACAGCTTTATCAAATGGGCATACAGCAGATATAAAAATGGTTGAACAGTTAGTCAAAGGAATGACTGCTAAATTGTATGCTGATCGTGGCTATATTAGTCATGAATTAAAGAGTAAATTAAGAGTACAAGATATTGATTTAATTACCTATCACCGAAAGAACATGAAATCTATACAGTTATCAAAAGCAGATGAATACCATCTGAAACAACGCAATAAAATAGAAACTTTATTCAGTTTGCTGAAGGGGGCGTACAATCTAGTGACGACTAGAGCGAGAAGTGTTGCAGGCTATTTAGCTGGTATTTATGCATCTTTATGTGCTTATCAAATATGTCATCAAAACAAGCCGATGATTCGTATTATGGAAATATCGGCTTAAACAAGATTCGGGTTAAATAGCTATTTTATGGATTTTAATTTTTATGCTGCAACTTATAACACTCATCAAGGGCAAGCTCATAATAGGCCAATCCTTCTTTGGCAGCTAAAAAAGCCTTTTTCTGCAAAACTGGGTCTTTGTCACAGAGTCGCTTGATCAGTTCCATAGCTTCATAAGGATGTAGGTCATCATAATGTGCATGTGCTCTTAACCAGGCAAGTGATCGTTTATTAATATTGACTTCTGGATGTTGGGTGTAGGTTTGAATTCCCTTATAAACCTGTATAGTCCAGTCCCCTGTTGCCCACTCAATTGCCAGATTTGTTGCGGCAATGCTTTCGGCCAGAGTTCCTCGATAATTGGTTGTCCAGAGAAAATGATTGACTGCATTCATGGCGGCAGGTGGTCTTACTTCATTCAGCATTTCCAGTGTGAGGCCAAACCCCATTGCCCAATCCTGATACCAGTTTAAATGGCGTTCTTCAACCTTAATATTTTGAATAAGCCAATCCCTGGTTTCAGTTACACCATCCAATGAGAAAGAAGTTGCCTTGGCCAATGCTCCTGCCATATAGGAAGGAAAATGAGCCACTAAAGGGTAAAAGTTAAGTAATGCCGAACGAAAACATTCAAGGCTTAATGAACCACTCGCCATGTCTAAAAATAAAGGATGTTTACTCACTCTTTCTTTTGCAGGTAAAAGTTCATCCCAGAACCGTTGAGCCCATTCATTATGAGGGGTAATTTCTAGTTTTGTTGCATATTGATTCATAGCAGTCATTGCGATGCATCCTATTTCGTATGACTTGATTCAATCACATTCCATGATTGTTGCTTTTGTCTAAATTGTATCCTAATACAGTAAATATACAATCATTACTGTTTAATTTGTAACATTTTTTATTTCTTTAAGATTTTATTAAATTGAAACATTATATTAGTTCATTATGAGAACTTCTGATGAAAGCTGGAAATATGATAAACTCTGAATAATAAAACATGACTGAGTTAAAAAATTAATAATTTTTTATAATATGATACACATTTTGTTTAAATCAGTGTAACGTAGTAAAAAAATAATCCCTATTTGACATTTATAACAATATTTGGGAGTGGTGAGAGATAAGATGAAGTTGAAAGCTTCCAATCTATTGGGACAAGAACAAATCGACTTACTAATTTCTCGCGGGCTAAATTTAGTTTGGTTTCCTAAAGAATTAGAAGTGATCTATCGAGATCAGTACAGAAATGAGGCTGCCCATGAGTTTCGTTATCGTGCGCCCATCATTCTAGGTTTATATTTATTTCTTAGTTTCGGTATCTATCAGGTATTACCCCCTGTTTTGCGTCTTGAATGGGTCGCATATTACGGTTGGGTTGGTATTATCATTTTACTCGCCTGGCTACTAGCCTTTGTTCCCATCATGAATAAATGGTTTGACCATTATGTTTGTCTGGGATCAATGGGCGCTGTTGCAATTACATTCACCTTGATCAACGTATTGGAACAAGGCCAGCATAATGTGCTATTTCATGCTGCCATGATGTATGCAGTCGTGATTATCTATGGCTTTGTAGGAATGCGTTTCTACACAGCCATTCTTGCTGGATGGTGTGGTGGGCTTGTAGGTGTGATCGCCAGTACATGGCTAAGTGGTGATATTGATTGGACTTTTTTAAACCGAACCTATACTTTTAGTAGCTTTTTGGGTATGGCATTGGCATATGCCACAGACAGGCAACATCGGGAAAACTATTTACAGAATTGCATGATCGAACTTAATCGGCTGGAGCTCATGCGTCAGGCGCAGCAGCTTTCGATTCTGTCCCAGCAGGATGCCTTAACTGGTTTGGCCAACCGCCGTTATCTGGATGAGGTTCTTGAAAATGAATGGAAACGAGCCATTCGCCATGAAATGCCTATTACGATCATGATGATTGATATTGATTTCTTTAAACTATACAACGATACCTTGGGGCATATTCAGGGAGATCAGTGTTTAAGGCGGATTGCCATTTTATTGGGTTCAATTGCCTCTCGTAGTGGCGATCTCGCTGCCCGTTATGGTGGTGAGGAGTTTCTATTGTTATTTTCCATGACAGATAAGGATCAGGCTGTGATACAGGTACAACGGTTAATGGAGCTGGTTCGCAATATAGGGATTATTCATCCAAGAAGTCATGTTTCCAAGCATGTTACGATTAGTGTGGGTGTTGCAACTGTCATTCCTCATTTAAATGACAGCCTTTCAGAATTTATTTCTCAGGCTGACCACGCATTATATGTGGCCAAAAGTAATGGTAGAAATCAATATCATATTTCTACTTCAGATAATGTTATTTCTGAAGCACTATAATTTTGTTGTTGGATTTAATAATACTTAAAAAGGTTTTAAATATATATTTAAAATACTATTAAAGCCACACATATAATTCATTCTATGTGTGGCTTAATTATAAGCTTATATTAAATTAAGGTTCGATTGGCTGAAATGGTGAAATCACATCTGCGTTCTGTGCGCGATGGCGTAGGAAATGATCCATTAACACAATTGCCAGCATGGCTTCGGCAATTGGCGTGGCACGCACACCCACACATGGGTCATGACGACCTTTGGTTAACACATCCGTATTTTCCCGTTCAATGGTAATGGTTTTTCCTGGCGTGGTAATACTTGCAGTTGGTTTTAGTGCAATTGCAACACGAATGGTTTGACCACTTGAAATCCCACCTAAAATGCCGCCAGCATGATTGGCGAGGAAACCATCTGTGGTCAGTTCATCACGGGTTTCGTGACCAAACTGCCCTGCAACAGCAAAGCCATCACCGATTTCCACACCTTTAACTGCATTAATGCTCATCATGGCATGGGCAATATCAGCATCCAGACGATCAAAAACAGGCTCACCCCAACCCACTGGAACCTTTTCAGCAAGAATTTCCAGTTTTGCACCACAACTGGTTCCCTGTTCACGCAATGAGGATACAAGCTTCTCAAAGCGTGGCACGGCATCAACATCACCACAGAAAAATGGGTTGTTCGGTACTTCTGACCAATCCAGTTTCTCAGCAACTTCATTGCCAATTTGGGTGACATGGCCACGAATATCAATACCAAATTTTTCAGCAAGATATTTCTTGGCAATTGCACCAGCGGCAACTCGCATTGCCGTTTCACGCGCACTTGAGCGACCACCACCACGATAGTCACGGAAGCCATATTTTTGTGTATAGGTGTAATCAGCATGTCCAGGGCGGAATGTCTGCGCGATATTACCGTAGTCTTTAGATTTCTGATCTGTATTGCGAATTAACAAGCCAATTGGTGTACCTGTGGTTTTACCCTCAAAAACACCTGAAATAATTTCAACCTGATCAGGTTCTTTACGCTGGGTCGCAAATTTAGAGGTTCCTGGTTTACGGCGGTCTAAGTCCTTTTGCAAATCCTCTTCACACAGTTCCAAACCTGGTGGTACACCATCAACAATCGCCATTAACCCGACACCGTGCGATTCGCCACAGGTGGTTACCCGAAAAAGTTGACCAATACTATTACCTGCCATTTTTAGCCTATCCTATTCTTCATCAAAGCTGCTACGCATTTCATCTAACATCAATTCATAGGTATAACTTAATGTAGAGTCATCACCAAATTGTCGATATGCAATTACAATATATTCCATCAAACCTTTATAACCTGACATTAAATAAAGCTGATGAATTAAACGCTCCGCATCATCAGGGTCATAAGCCCCATAACCTAATTGAACCAGTAAATGATCAAATTGATCATTTATCTTTTTTTGGAAATCTTCACTATTAATTGTGTTAATATCTGCCTGATTCCATTTATTTTTGAGTGAAATCATGTCTTGTTCAAACTGTTCAACTTGTGTTGAAGTCAAATCTGGTTTGATGTGTACTAAAGCCTCTTTTATTGACATGGTATTGTCTCTTTTATTATATAACTGACTGTTCGAATATATCTTTATAGCGGCGGCATTGTTCAGCAGTGAGTGCAAAAATACCTGTACCACCTTTCTGGAATGTCAACCAATGGAAGTCAACTGTATTAAAGTTCTGACGCATTGCCCATTCAGAGTTACCCACTTCAATCACAATCAGGCCATCCTCAGTAAGATAGTCAGCCGCCTGCGCCAACATCTTGCGAACCAAGTCCAAACCATCCTGACCCGCAGCCAAAGCTAACTCAGGCTCATGCAGGAATTCATCAGGTAAATCTGCCATATCTTCGGCATCGACATAGGGTGGATTGCTGACGATGAGGTCATATTGGTTTTCAGCAGGAATTTTTGCGAACAGATCAGATTCAAGCAACGCAATTTGATATTGCTTGTTATGATGCTCTACATTGATTGACGCAACCTCAAGGGCTTCCTTGGAAATATCGGTTGCATCCACTTCTGAGTCAGGAAAAGCATAAGCCAGAGCCACTGCAATACATCCCGAACCTGTACACATATCCAGAATACGTTGTGGGGTTTTTGGTGCTGGATTTGCAGGTAAATTGTTCAAGGCTTCACGCATCTGTCCATTTTCATCCAGACAATATGGCGCAAAACGCTGCTCTATCGCTTCTGCAATCGGTGAACGTGGAATCAATACGCGTTCATCCACGTAAAATGGCTTGTTAAAGAAATAGGAAAGATTGAGTAAGTAGGATGTTGGGATACGTTCATTAATACGACGTTCCAATAAACTCAGAAATTCAGCTTTTTCACTTGGCAAAAGCTTCGCATCCAGAATTTCTGCATCAGCAGACCATTCCAGAGAGAGAGTTTGTAAAACCAGCGCTGAGCTTTCTGCAAAATAATCTTCTGTACCTTGCCCCAAATGCGCATCGTATTGGCGTAATGCGCTTACCCCAAAACGGATAAAATCCCGAATTGTTGACAAATGCTCAGACGCTTCTTGTAAATGTTCAGGGGAAATGGTTGGTCGATCCACGTAGGTCTCCACAGGCAAGGATTGCAAAACAGCTTATTCTATCGTGTTTTTCAACTATTTTTTTCATGTTTAATCATTAATCCACTGAAAACAGAAAATAGACCAATTAGATTGGTTAAATACTAGTCAGTATTCTAATTTCATGTTTTAATGTACACACTATATGTACATACATTGGGGGTTATGATGAGCACATCAATTACATCTCGCGTATTTATGAATGGCAATAGTCAGGCCGTTCGTATTCCACAAGAATTTCGTTTAAATACTAAGCGAGTAGAAATTTATTTAAATCAAGATGGCGATCTAGTTATTCATCCCCTGTCTGATTTAACCGAAAATCGAGGTGAAGCATTATGGCAAGCCTTAAATGAATTTGATCATGACTTTATTGACACTCTAGAAAAAAATCGCCTGGAGGACAACCACATACAAGAGCGTGATGTTTTATGAAATATATGCTGGATACCAATATTCTGATCTATTTTATAAAGAATAAACCAATGAGTGTAATTGAACGAGTCAATCAACTCTCACAGGATGATGAATTGTGTATGTCATTTATCAGTTATGCGGAATTATTAAAAGGAGCGTATGGTAGCCAAAGAAAGACTGTTGTTTTAAAACAGCTTGAAAACTTAATTCTGCGAATCCCTGTCCTTTATAGCACTCAACAACAACTCTGTGAGCATTACGCTCATCATGCGCTATTACTCAAACAAGCTGGAACACCGATTGGAAATAATGATTTATGGATTGCAAGTCATGCACTTGCCGAAAAATGTATTTTGGTGACCAACAATTGTAAGGAATTTAATCGTATTACAGATTTAACAATAGAAAACTGGGCTGATCCAGCATGAATCAGCCTTTTTTTGCTAGCGAGATAAATACTTGGTCATATCCTCAATACCTTTTAAAGTCATTGGATACATATGATGTTCAAATATTTCCTTAATCCATTGAATGGTTTGGGTGTAATGCCAATAGCCCTCTAGTTCAGGGTTGAGCCAAGCGGTTTTATCATAATGCTGACGCAAGCGTCTTAACCACACTTCCCCAGCCTCATCATTCATATATTCAACTGAGCCACCCGCAGACTTTAACTCATACGGTGCCATGCTGGCATCACCCACCACAATCACACGGTAATCACGCCCATAAGTGTGAAATAAATCCCATGTATTCATGCGTGTTGAGCTACGGCGATGGTTGTCTTTCCACACATAGTCATAAAGACAGTTATGGAAGTAGAAATATTCCAGCGTTTTAAACTCTGACTTGGCTGCGCTAAACAGCTTCTCACATTCAGCGATGTAGGCATCCATCGAACCGCCCACATCAAACAGCATCAACACCTTGATACGGTTACGGCGCTCAGGCACCAATTGCACATCCAGAATGCCCTGCTTGGCTGTTTCACGAATCGTACCATCGACATCCAGTTCTTCGGCTGCCCCCTGACGGGCAAACTTACGCAAACGGCGCAATGCGATTTGCATCTGGCGTGTTCCCAATACCTGATCATCATCAAGGTTCTGGTATTTACGCTGCTCCCATACTTTAACAGCTGAACGTTTACGCCCTGGCCCACCAATACGAACTCCCTCTGGATGATCACCAAAGGCTCCAAATGGTGAGGTTCCACCTGTGCCAATCATACGATTGCCACCCTGATGCTTTTTATGCTGTTCACGCAAGCGTTCTTCCAGCATTTTCATCAGTTCTTCGAGCGAACCCGCCTTTTGCAGTTCTGCACGTTGCTCAGGTGTGAGATGCTTTTCCAGAAGCTCAAGATCAAACCAGTCTTTGGGTAACTTGTGTACCTGTTTAAGCAGTTCATCCAGATCAAAGGTTTCGATGCCATCAAAGTAATCTTTCATGGCACGGTCAAACTTATCAAAGAAGCGTTCATCCTTGACTAGAATGGTTTTAGCCAATTGATAGAATTGTTCCTGATCCGCAAAAACCAGACCTGAAGCGACAGCCTGATTGAGATCAATCAACTCACGAGTTGTTACAGGTACGCCATATTTGCGTAAGGTGTAAAACAATCGTACAAACATTGGTAAACACTCTTAGCGGCGTGACATAAATGCTAAACGTTCAAGCAGTTGCACATCTTGTTCATTCTTGATTAAGGCACCATACAGTGGCGGAATCGCCTTTGACTTATCATGGTTACGCAAGACATCCTCAGGCATATCATCTGCCATAAGCAGGCTTAACCAGTCAATCAGTTCAGAAGTTGATGGGGGTTTCTTCAAGTTTGGAATTTCACGTAACTTAAAGAACACCTGCAAGGCTTCACTCACCAAAGTGTTGGAGATATTTGGGAAATGAACCGCAATGATTTCACGCATGGTAGCTTCATCAGGGAACTCAATATAATGGAAGAAACAACGGCGTAAAAATGCATCAGGCAGTTCTTTTTCATTATTTGAGGTAATGATCACAATCGGACGCTGGGTCGCAGTGATGGTCTCACCTGTCTCATAGACATAGAACGACATTTTATCCAGTTCATGCAACAAATCGTTTGGAAACTCAATATCGGCCTTGTCAATTTCATCAATCAACAGTACACAGCGTTCTTCACTGGTAAATGCTTCCCATAATTTACCAGGTTTAATATAGTTCTTAATGTCGTAGACACGGTCATCACCCAACTGACTGTCACGTAAACGTGAAACAGCATCATATTCATACAGGCCTTGCTGGGCTTTGGTGGTTGACTTGATATGCCAGGTAATCAACTTTAAACCCAGACTTTCAGCCACCTGTTCTGCAAGCAAGGTTTTACCTGTGCCAGGCTCACCTTTGACCAAAAGTGGTTTTTGTAAAGCACGTGCAGCTTTCACTGCAAGTTTCAGGCTTTCAGTTGCAATATATTGGTCTGTACCAGTAAAGTGTTGTGTATCAGCAGACATTTAAAGAACCTTATTTTTCTATCTTTAACTTTGTGTGAATATTAAACGGAATGTGCAGTTTTATTTGCAGTGTATTTTGACCAGCAGAATCCAACCAGTAAACCTACACCAATGACAAACAGGATCAATGACAGGTTTGACCAGATTAAAATATGCTCTTTGGTCAATACACCAAAAATCAAGCCAAAGACTGCTGGGGCCAAAGCTGAGTTTGGACCTTCTGAAATTGTTGGCGTTGCCAGAATGGCAAACACAATAATCCATAGGATGCCACCGATTGGATTGGGTAAACGCGACATCAGGCGATACCAGCACCACAATGCAATCAGTGTCCCTGTTACATAAACAATGATTGCAACATTTTCTTCAGGGAACTGATCCAGTACTGAAAGAATGTTGGACCAGATTGCTGTTAAAGTCTCAAGCACCGCGCAAACCCTCTGGTTCTACCGCATTTGGATTAATTAATCCCTCAGGTGGCATCTGGATAAAAAAGCCCTTAGTGTGTAGTGAGTCCAAAACATGAAGAACATTTACACGGGCAAGCTTGCGCTCATTGTGAAGTTTCAGATGCATAACAAAAGTTGCCTTGCCAAATGCTTGCAACACGGCTTCAGGAATACCATCAAATGGATTTTCTGGTTCCTTGTCATCAGGATAGTTTGGACGAGCAATATACATATACATTTCGTCTTTTTTGCTCGATCTATAAATATCGCAGTGCATATTTACTCACAACTCTTATCAATCAAAAACAGCATACATGAAAAAAAATAACAGGTACATTAAGGAAAGTAACGCAACAGTCGTGTTTTTTTTACTGGGAAATCTTCATCTGTGTAGCGAGATATTCAATGTCCTGTCGCAGCAGTTCAATCAGTGGTCTGGTTAAGATTTCATAACGCCAGCCCAATAAATAGCTGGGCAGTTCCTGCTCATCCAGATGAAACACCACATGTTCATAAATTGCGTTCAGCCATTTTTTCCGCAGCAATACCTCTTTGGGAATTCCTGTTTCAAGAACCATACGCTCTATTAAAATATCAATTTGTGGCGCCACTTCTTTGGAATTACTTTTTATAGGTCGAGCCATTCTTAATGGCCATTCATCTTCAGGCGGTAGAAACTTCAATAAGTCCAAAATGGTTTTACCATGCTCACGCACAATATTTGGGCGTATGTCCTTAACTTGAGCGAGCTGGAAATTATTACGTGGATTTTTCTCCACCAAATCAATCATGGTGGCATTTTTAAGGATAAAACTGCGTGGCTGATTCAGCGCCTTGGTGATTTGTTCTCGCCAGATACTGAGTTGCTGTAACTGCATTAACTCCCTACGTGAGTGGCGGTAATTACCAATATCCGTATAAAGCGCTGCGAGTGGGGTTTCCATCGCAATTTCTTTGGTGAGATTTTGACAATCCTCCAATACATATTGATAAAGCCCTTTCACTTTCAGGTCATTTTTCAATGCATCAGCAAGCTTGGTTAAATGCAACACGTCATTGGCGGCATAACTGATCTGCTCCTGAGTGAGCGGTCTAGCCAGCCAGTCTGAACGTGTCTGGTCTTTCTCTATATCAATATTCAAACGAGTTTTTAAGGCATTCTGGTAGCTGACTTGTAGGCCATGTCCCAAAAACGCCATTGCCACTTGGGTATCAAAGACATTGCCAAGTGGTTTCTGGTCTGCATAATGATAAATCAGGTCAATATCTTCCCCACAGGCATGAAAGATATTCTGTTGTGCGTCAAATATTTTTTGCCAGAATTTTTCCAAATCCAGTGCAGTTCCATCCAATAAGGAAACCTGGCCATTTAAATTGATTTGGCACACCCCAAGTTTTGGATATAAGGTGTCAACCTTAATAAACTCAGTATCAAGTGCATAGGTGGAACATTGTTCCATTTGAGTAAGGAGAACAGCTAAATCTTGTTGCTGCTGGATAAACTGAAACATATTTGCTCAAGTAAAATAATAAAGAACCATTAGCAATAGAACTGCCAAATTGCAGTCATTGCTCAAGCGAAATCAAATGCAAAAATAAATTTAATCAGTATTCCACATGCAATACATGAAATTACTCCTTTTTCCATATCATCAAAAAACGAAAATCCTTTTCGCCTGCCCATAGTGCCACAAATTACAGCAAATATATCAACGATAATGTTAGACAAAATGTAAAACTTAATTATTTGTTTAAATTAACAGCATGAATTTAAAATAGATAAAATAATAATGGATAAACATCCTATTTCATCTTCATGCGGTTATGTACAGCCTGGCTGAGTGTATGGCTATCCACATACTCAAGTTCACCACCCTGTGGTACACCTTGAGCAATTCGGGTCATGTGAATTGGCAAATGTTTAGTTGCCTCAACCAGATAATGCGCCGTTGCCTGCCCCTCAACTGTCGCATTGGTGGCCAGAATAACCTCTTCAATTTTCCCCTCACTTAGGCGTTGAACCAGATAGGGAATTCCAATTTCCTCAGGGCCTATTCCATCCAACGGTGACAAATGTCCACCGAGCACATGGTATTTACCACGAAAACTGCCGCTTTGTTCAATTGCCATCACATCCGCAGGCGATTCAACCACACAGAGAAGTTGTTCATCACGCTCCACAGAGGCACAAATGTCACAAATTTCGTTTTCAGTTAAAGAGTGACAAATGCGGCACTCATGGATATGGCTTGATGCCTCATGTAAGGCGTGCGATAAAGCGAATGCACCTTCACGGTTTTTCATCAACAAATGCAATGCCATACGTTGTGCTGATTTTGGGCCAACACTGGGTAAGATACGTAATGCCTGAACCAATTGTTCAAATCGTTCACTAAACACAAATAGACTCGATTGTTTTAGAAAAGCTTCTCCAGTCTTTATATAAAAAGACTGGAGAGTTTCTTGAATTAGAATAAACCAGATAAACCTGGTGGCAAGCCCATACCTGAGTTGGCACCTTGCAGTTTTTCTTCAGAAATTGCTTCAGCCTGACGTACTGCGTCATTGATTGCCGCAGCAATCAAGTCCTCGATCATGTCGGCTTCGTCCTGTAACAGCTCTGGACTAATTTCGATACGCTTTACAACATTGCGGCAGGTCATGGTCACTTTAACCAAACCACCGCCCGCCTCAGCGTGAACTTCGGTTTTTGCAAGCTCTTCTTTGGCTTTTTTAATATTGGATTCCATATCCTTTTGCATGCGCTGGGCTTGCTGCATAAGCATATTAATATTCATAGGTCTCTCTCTTAAATTAAATCTAAACCGCGTGATAAGTCGCGAATAATATCATTAATATCTTCCAAGCCAACAGAGACACGGATCAATCCTTCTTCAATCCCTGCGGCTTGTTTGGCTTCGGCAGACATTCTACCATGCGAGGTGGTTGCTGGATGGGTAATTGTTGATTTTACATCGCCCAGATTACTGGTAATCGACAGGAAACGCGTACTGTCAATCACCGTCCATGCGCCTTGACGCTCACCTCTTACAACAAATGAAACCACACCACCAAAACCCTTTTGCTGTTTTTTAGCAAGCTCATGCCCAGGATGGTCAGGCAAACCTGCATAATACACTTTTTCAACCTTGTCATGTTGATGCAGCCATTCAGCCAGTTTTTGTGCATTTTCACAGTGCGCTTTCATACGGATACTGAGCGTTTCCAAGCCCTTTAGGAAAATCCATGCATTGAATGGACTCATTGAATTGCCAAGGGTACGCACAACACCGTTAATTTCTTCAACCAAATCATTCTTGCCAACGACCGCACCACCCAAAGCACGTCCCTGGCCATCAATATATTTGGTTGCTGAATAAAGAACCAAATCGGCACCAAACTTAATCGGCTGCTGTAACACAGGCGTACAGAAACAGTTATCCACTGCAAATAAAGCGCCATGCGCGTGGGCAATATCTGCAATTGCCTGCATATCGCCCACCTGAGCCAGTGGATTGGAAGGTGTTTCAATAAACAATAGTCGTGTATTTGGACGAATTGCCTGTTTCCATCCCTCAAGATCACCCAAATCAACAAAAGTAACTTCAACAGCAAATTTGGCAACGTACTTTTCAAATAAGGAAATAATGGAGCCAAATACAGCACGGGAACAAATCACATGATCGCCTGCTTTTAAATATGCTAGACAGATTGCATGTACAGCCGCCATTCCTGAACTGGTCGCCACCGCACGCTCTGCACCATCCAGCACAGCCAAACGTTTTTCAAAAGCCTGAACGGTTGGATTGGTATAACGTGAATAAGTATTGCCCGCAATTTGTCCAGAGAATTTTGCAGCAGCATCAGCTGCACTTTCACAAACAAACGATGAAGTTAAAAAGATAGGTTCACTATGTTCGCCCTCAAAGGTACGATCATGCCCTGTGCGAATAGCCAAAGTGTCAAGTTGATATTCTAAATCATCGCCTGGATTCATCGTTTTGTATGCCTTATGATCATCATGCTTCAATATGCCAACATTTTGAGCGCCTAAGGTATTTAAGGTCAAGGCATAAGATGAAATTATCGCTTAGACTTCATGCAATCTTGACTCATGATGAGACTTTCAAAGATGAAATCGCTTGTGGAACAACAAAAAATAAACTTTAAACATCTCGCTATGCGTATATTTGATGCAGATAAACTGGTGCTGTCTCAATCAACCCCCTATCAAGTGATTGCCCAGTTTAAACAAACACGTGTTCGTTTTTACGCTTCAGAACACAAACGTTTTAAAGAGCCACTGGTCTTTGTTGCGCCGCTTGCAATCAATATGGATATTTATGACCTATATCCATATCGTTCTCTGGTCAAGCATTTTCAGGACAGTGGTTTTGATGTTTACCTGATTGACTGGGGTAAACTGACCTATAAAAACTATCAGGTTAACTTCCTGTCATTTATTGATAAGTTTATTCCGCGTTGTATTAAAGCCATCCAGGAACATTCTCAGTCTGAAAAAATTTCACTGCATGGCTGGAGTATGGCAGGTATTTTCGTAACGCTTTACACTGCACGCCATCAGCCTAATGCTGTCAAAAATCTTGTGGTTCTAGGTAGCCCAATTGACAGTTATGCATCGGGATATATTGGCAAACTATATAAAACACTGGCTTATGTCACTACACGGAATGCAAAAGTTAAAGATTACATCTATAACCGCTTGCCAAAACTCATGATCCATTCCCCAGGCTTTTTAAATTCTCTTGGATTTAAATTACTAGATCCTAAAGGCTGGATTGATGGCAATATCCAGTTATTAAAAAACCTCGATAATCTTAAACTTGTGCAGGAAGATGCCACACTCAGCCACTTCCTGAACAACATGATTGACTATCCAGGCGGTATCAATCAGGACATGCTGTTTAATGTATGGCTACAAAATCCATTGAAGCATGGGGCAATCAAACTCAAAAATAAGACCATTGAACTTAAGAATATCAATTGTTCTTTATTGGTAGGTGCTGGTAAAGGTGACCAACTGGTTACATCTGATGCTGCTTTTCCACTGACCCAGTTGACAAGCAGTCAGGATGTCACGTTTACTTTAATCCCTGGCGGGCACTTAGGTTTAATGTCCAGTCAAAACAGTTCTATTGAGTTCTGGCCAACGCTGACAAACTGGTTAGCTGAACGATCAACTTCTATCAAAAGGTAAACTATGAGTCAATCTGTTGCATTTATTGGTTTAGGCGCTATGGGCTATCGTATGGCAGCCCATCTACCAAAGCATTTCGAGAAAGTTTATGTCTGGAATCGAAACTTTAGTAAGGCTGAACAGCATGCAACAGAATATGGAACTATAGCGGTTGAACTGGCTCAGGCAGTACAGGCAGATGTTATCTTTTCATGTCTGCCAACCAGTGCAGATGTTGAGGCCTTGATTGATAGTGCTGAGATTAAATCGGGTGCAATCTGGGTTGACTGTACCAGTGGCGTGCCAGAGACGGCTCGCCGTCTGGCCGAAAAGCTAAAAGCACAGAACGTGGATTTTCTCGATGCACCTGTTAGTGGACAAACCATTGGTGCAGAAAATGCGACTTTAACCGTGATGGTAGGTGGCGATGTTCATGCGTTTGAACGTGCATATCCTGCAATGGCAGCCGTTGGAAAATTGATTCAGCATGTCGGTGATTCAGGTGCAGGCTTTGCAGTAAAAGCCATCAACAATATGTTGCTTGCCGTCAATTTATGGTCAGTTGCCGAAGGATTTACCACATTAAAGGCGCATGGTGTCAATCTAGATGCAGCACTCAATTGTATTAATGCTTCCAGTGGCAAAAGCCTTGTGACGGAAAATATCTTCCCTCAACGTGTATTGAGTCGTGAATTTCCATGCACCTTTGCCTTGCCCTTATTGGCAAAAGATACAGGTATTGCCTTAGATCTAATACATGATGCAAAGCTTCCAGCGCCTATACTTGCCTTGACCCAAAGCTTGATTCAGGCTGCAAGTTTAACTGCCGAAGCGAATAGTGATTTCTCCGCAGCAGTTAAAATGTATGAATCATGGAGTAAAATTACGTTGGAATAGGATTATTATTTAAAGATAAGAAGATGATTCTTTTCAATTGAAGAATGTTATAAAGACTAATAGAGACTTCTTATAGCCTAGTCTTATCTTTAAAACCATTTTATAGAGAATTTTGTCCTATAAGCACATGGTGATCTATTTTACTCAATGCTAAAAATTGTCTATTCAATTTAATTAGCAATTTCGCATTGGGTGGCATATATGATCACAGAACATCATCAAATCAAAGCAAGAAAAGTATATTTCGATTTTTCTGAGTCTTCGGTATGTTGGATGCCGAATGATCCTCTGTGTTCACATATCGCCAATGGCATCAATATGCTTTTGCCAGCAGGTGAATTCTGGTTCTGCCGAGTATTCAATAAAGCCGTTCCTTATATTACAGATGAGAAATTAAAAGAAGAGGTTATTGGTTTTGTCCGTCAAGAAGCTGCCCATGCCCGTGCACATGAGAAAGCACAAGATTTTCTAAGGGAAAATGGCTACGATATACAAGACCCATTAAACCGTGCGCATCTTATTTTTAATGTCCTGTTGGGTGATAAACCTTTGGGTATTCCTTTTCTCAAGGGTGAAAAACTTGAGGAATATTGGCTGTTGTTCCGAGTAGGTGTAATTGCTGCCATTGAGCACTTTACAGGTACGATTGGACAATGGACACTCGATAGCAAGTCCTGGGATACAGCAGATCCTGCAATGACTGATTTATTTCGTTGGCATCTTGCTGAAGAAGTTGAACATCGTTGTGTGGCGTATGACCTATTTGAACATCTGTTAACAAACAAACTTGGTTTTTATATTTCTCGCCAAGTCATTATGATGGCCATTTTCCCACTGTTTATTTATTTCCTTGCAGATTTCGCGCGTAGTCTGGGTAAACAGGACTTACAACATCAGGACATTCAGAAATTGATGCATCGTGGATTTTTCACTTTTATTCGTGAATTTGAAAAAACTGCAACAAAAACAGATAACTTGCCAACCATTAAATACTTATGGAAAGCCACTTTACGTTGGGTGTCTCCAAAGTTTAATCCGATTCATGAGGGTGATACGGAACAGGCTTTGGCCTATATGGCCCGCTCACCCGCAGTACAGTACTTTGAACAAATAGCACAAGATAAGCCAAAGGCTGCTGTATTAAGTTAATGCCGCAAAAAATCATGCGAATTTTTTTAAACCTGTTGTAGTTAATTAACTCTTTAGACTCGTTAAAAAAAGCCCGCTTAATAAAGCGGGTCTTGTTTATTCCTCAATTTCTATTGGATCACCATCTTCTGGGCGAATGTGTCGTTCACCATCATCCGCTGGGTCAACACTAGAACCGTCTTTGGTAATGCTATTATATAACTCATCCTCTTTCTTATCATCGATGAATTCCTCATCTTCAAAGTCTAGCGGTTCATCATCATCTTCAAAATTTAAAGGCTTATTCTCATCAATCATGTCGTTCTATCCCTTATTTAAGTTATGTCATTTCATGCTTAAATAATTGGCAGATACATTCAACAGTGAACATTCATCATTTATGTAATTATTTGAATGATTCTATTAATAAATTGACCAGTCTGGACGCTTCTTCCTCATTACCCTTGTTTACCACGTATGAACCATGACCGCTTGCTGCGGTAACCGTATCAATCGTTATCTTTACATTGCCATCTGGTGAAGTAAAAGTAGAAACCGCCACAATGTGATGCGTATTCAAATAATTTTCAGAATCAATTTTGACTAACATACTTATCTCCTTAATTATTGGAGAAATATATATCACAAGGATGTGTAACGCTTCGTGAGAGGGCTGTCATTCATTTGTTTCTCATTTGCCTTTCACGCCTATAAAGTCCCAATACCGATTTTCGCACATTGATTTCTTCTTCAGAGAAAGGCAGATGCAAAATCAACTCCGCAATAGTCAGGGAACTATTTTCAATCAGAAAACAGTCTTGGTCTGTAGTCCAGTTTGAAATGGGAAATTCAGGTTTTAAGCGGGTTCTTTTCATTCCCGCATTCTAATATATTTTGGACAATTAAGAAGTCCACCTTTCAAGAAACTTTAGGTTGAATCACTTACTCATTCTATTGGTACAGTAATTATATTTTTCTTCTTTATTTTCGATTCCCACCGTATGAATACACGAACAAAATAGAAGTACTTTGCCATGTTCAATGGTGCTTGGTACATTTACCCCATAACACTTGCTATCAATCTCCCCTAGCCTGTGCGCCATAATCCATTTACCTGAGTAAAAGGAATACCCCAACCCACCAACGACAATGGCGATAAGGGTAAAAATAGGGAAGTTGTTTTTAATATATTTCAGCATCTTTAGATTCTTGGCAAAAAAAGCCTACCATCATGATAAGCCTTGAATATTAATTGATTAGCTTACACTTTGATTACAATTAAGGTATAAATAGTACCTGTCTTGCATAAGATCAAGTTTAAAAAAGCTTATTAGATATTCCAATACACTATTGAATTTTCATTAATACGCCTTATATTAGTACTAACGTTGCGACCAAAAGCATGCAGAATCTTTTATTCCACAAGACTTTTGGTTTATACCCTTTAAATTAGAGGATCACCTCATGAAGAAGTTTACAGTTGCGGTTTTTGCTGGATTAATAACCCTTACAGGGTTTAGTGTTCAAGCCGCAGCACCAGAACAAGAATGTAAAAAGTTGCAGGATGACTATAACCTCATTTATGCGTCTAAGGGTTTCTGTTTCAAGGATGCAGATGCTAAAGCCAAGTACGGCAATGAAAACTGCCATACCACCAAGCCAAAGTTTTCTGACAAAGAGCAACAACGTCTGGATGAGATTAAAGCTCGCCAAAAAGAGCTGGACTGTAAATAGAAACTGATTACTAGATTTTGTCCTCTCCTTTTTAGTTTTTAGGAGAGGAAACTTGAATTAATTCATATCCATATTAAGAGACTCATCATGGCTTACGATGACCAAAATATTTTTGCCCGAATTCTTCGTGGCGAATTGCCTGCGATTAAAATTTATGAAGATGATCAGGTTCTTGCCTTTATGGATATTATGCCCCAGGCAGATGGTCACGCTTTAGTGATTCCAAAGACCCCAGCAGTGACATTGTTAGACCTACCTGCCGATGCAGCCGCCTACACCATTCAGATTGTTCAAAAGATTGCCCGTGCGATTGAGTCTGCACTGGATGTTAAGGGTATTGTACTCATGCAACTTTCTGGCGAAACTGCTGGTCAAACTGTGCCGCATGTGCACTTTCATTTGATTCCAAGCTCAATTCATCATCTAGGTCGTCATGCGGCTCAAATGGGTGATCAGGAGAAGATTAAGGCGCTTGCTGAAAAGATTAAGGCCGCCCTGTAACTGATAATTTTTTCGTAAACGGAGTTGTTACTCCGTTTTTTATTTTATAACCCCATAATAATAAAAGATAAATATAATTATTACCAAATATAAATCGTCATTAAACTGTCATTTTTCTTTCACTTCTCTGTCACAAAGTTTACCGATACTGCATACATGTCAGTGAGCTGTGTAACTTTTTGTACATAAGCAAGCTTATAACAGTAACTAAGGCAACTGCCATTTACAAAAAAGTGTTTTGGAGAAATCTCAATGAAAAAATTGCTTCTTGCTGCTACTGTAGCAACTTTAGCCATGAATGCAGCGCAAGCAGCACCAACATTGTATGGTAAGCTCAATGTGACTTTGGATCAAATTGACAAAAATGGCTTTAAAGACGAAAGCGTAACTAAAGTAAACTCAAATGCTTCTCGTATTGGCGTAAAGGGTGAAGAAAAATTAACTGATAGCCTTTCAGCAGTTTATTTAGCGGAATGGGGTGTTTCAACTGATGGTGCTGGTTCTGATGCTGACTGGGGTATGCGTAACCGTTTTGTTGGTATTAAATCTGATGGGATTGCCACTTTAAAGATCGGTCAGTTTGATTCTTACTTAAAAACTGCTGCGGGCAACAACCAAGATATTTTTAACGATCACACTGAACTGGATATGACTAAGGTTCTTGCTGGTGAAGATCGTTTAAGCAACGTCATTGGTTTTGAAACTGATAAAAAATTACTGGGTGGATTAGCATTTAACATTATGTTCCAGCAAGGCGAACAAAATGAAAATGCAACAACCAAAGATCCTGTGACTGGTAAAGATGTCACTATCCCTTTAACCAATGCTGCAGTTGGTCAAAAAGGTAGCCGTAATGGTTTTGGTGATGGTATCTCGACCTCGATCACTTATGAAAATAAAGATTTTGGTTTAGCAGCAGCAGTTGCGGGTAACTTTGCGGTTGCATCAAAGTATAATGCTTATAGCCTATCTGGTGTTTATACTGACGCAATTCGTGTAACTGGTTCACTAGACTTAAAACCAGCAGGCCTTGATGGTTTGGTACTTGGTGGGTTATGGCAAACTGCTCAACCAACAGATGATACTGTGACTGGTTTTAAAGGCCTAAAAGAAAATGCTTTTGGTGTAACGGGCGCTTATGCAATTCCATCAACACCAATTAAGTTAAAAGCGGAATATATCTCTGCTAAAACTGAAGTTGATGGTAAAGAAGACCGTAAAAACGATTTGTATGGTGTAGGTGCGGATTACCAAATCAATAAGCAAGCGCGTTTTTATGGTGTAGTAGGACAGCAAAAAATCGATTGGCAGAAAGATAACGACAAAAAAACCACAATCGGTTTAGGCATGGAATATAACTTCTAATTTGAAGTTCAGTTCTAAATAAAAAACAAAAGGGCGATATGCCCTTTTGTTTTATCCATTTTATTTCTTTAAGAAACCACTCACCAAGTTTAAAACCTGTTGAATATCATTGTTGGCTTCCTGTGGATTAGTGTTTCCACCTTGTGGAGTTAAGGAATCAATCACTTGGGGTAAGACTGAAGCAATTGCGCCATAAATGGCTGACTTTGGTGTTTGAGTTTGTTGGGCAACCTGTTCCACATCCTGGTCATCAAATAGATTTTGAATATTTTGTGCTGGAACATCTTGTTCATTTTGCTGTTGTGGGTCGACCCAGCTTTGTACCTGATTTGCCAAGCCTGCATTTTTCAGTTTATCCAATGCACCTTGCAAACCGCCCTGTTTTTGAATCCATGCAAGAATTAAAGGCAAAACGGCGATTAACAATGTTTGTGCTGTATTGCCACCTGCTGCATTACTTTGTGTTGAAGTATTGCCACCACCACCTAATTGACCCAGTACAGAACCCAGAATTCCGCCTAGACCACCTTGTTGCTGGTTTTGGGTATTTTGTTGCTGTTGTCCACCAAGCTGTCCCAATACCGAACCTAAAATTCCGCCTAAACCACCACCCTGACCTAATTTCTGCTGACCGCCTAAAGCCTGTTTTGCTAAAATTTCAACAATGTTGGTTAAATCTGTCATGACTTATATGTTCCTTTTGGAATTATTTATCCAAAAAGAATACGCTGCTTTGAATACACAAAACAAAATTGAATTGTTAAATTTTGCAAGAGCTTGCGATAAATCTCTATTCAATCTTGCCTGTTGAATGGTTGAAGTTCCACAGAAATTAAATCATTGCTGAGATTTACCAGCGGAATTTATTCCAGTTTTCAGGATTGGCCCAGAACTTGGAGTTAAACCAGTCTGGTACATGCTTATAGGTCAAAATATTAAACTGCCACAAAGCAAAATTACTATCATGTGTGGTCTTATCAATGAGCTGGGTAAAACCCAGCGAACGCAATAACTTTTCATCATCCAGTTTACTGACCACAACAATTCGTTTTGCCATGAGGTCACGCAACTTCACCAATAACTGTGCCTTTTGCGTTTCATTGATGTCCTGCATTTCTTCAGTATCAAATAATACAAAACCTAAATCATAACGCTGTGTAAATGGCAGACTTAAAAAGTCAGTTACGTTAAAATAATGCCATTGAATCGAATCATTATGGTCAATGTTTTGGCCAATACACAGTGCGGTCGCAATGGGCTGTTCCTTAGATAAATCGTCTAGCATCGAAGTGATGACATTTTGTCCAGCCATAAGCCACCTAAGTTGAAAAGAGAGAGGATGATGGAACTACAAGGCATTTGCCATAAAATGCACGCAGCGCTCAAGACGCATAGTGTACCCGATCAGGCAATCCACAAGGCAAATGTTGAATATAAATTTATATTGGATCGTTCAGAAATCGACCTACCCTTTGTTTTAGGGCAAGAGTTGGAGATTGAATGGACAGGTAATATTTTCTGTACCTCATGCGGTGCCAAAACCCCAAAGTCATATTCACAGGGTCATTGTTTTAAATGTTTTAAAACCAAGGCGGAATGTGATTTGTGCATTATGAAACCTGAAACCTGCCATTACCATCTGGGTACATGCCGTGAGGATGAGTTCGCGCATAGCGTTTGCTTTCAGCCTCATATTGTTTATTTGGCCAATTCCAGTGCCTTAAAAATCGGGATTACCCGAATTGTGAATATGCCAACCCGTTGGCTGGACCAAGGCGCGACGCAGGCACTTCCAATCCTGAAAGTGGGTTCACGCCGTTTGTCTGGACATTTGGAAACCTTGTTTGGTACACAGATTGCCGATAAGACTGACTGGCGTAAATTGCTTAAAGGTGAAGCTGAACCTTTAAACCTGATTGAACAGCGCGACCAGATTCTTGAGGAGTTTGCCCCTAAAATTCAAACTATTCGTGATGAATTTAGCCAAAACCTTGAGTTTAATGAAAATCTGGAGTTTCTGGAAAATGAATTGCCTAGGGAATTTATTTATCCAGTTGAGCAATATCCAGAAAAGATTAAATCGTTGAATCTGGACAAAACACCCACAATTCGTGGTGTCTTGCAGGGAATTAAAGGTCAGTATTTATTACTTGATATTGGGGTGATCAATATTCGTAAATATACGGGTTATGAATTAATCCTACGTGCGTAAATAAAAAGGTGGCATTTTAAGCCACCTTTTTTATACTTCCTCTGTTTTTAAGCAACTCAAAATTGCCTGTACTGGGTCTTCCGTATTTCCTGAGATTAACTGTTTATGCATACTCAGGTGTTGCATCATTTGAATATGTGCAGTTTCGTGATCCATCAATCGTTCAATTTCTGCTGCCAAATGCTGTGGTGTGGCATCTGCCTGAATCAGTTCCTCAATCACTTTTTTACCTGCGATAATATTCGGCAATGAGTAATAAGGAATTTTAACCAGAAACTTGGCAATAATATAAGTCAGCCAGTTCAGTTTATAGAACGTCACCATTGGACGATGCAACAACATGGCCTCAAGTGTCGCCGTACCAGAGGCAAGTGCCACAATATCGCTGGCATTCATCACCATACGACCAATTTTGGATTCTGCATCAGTATTTTCCAGAATATGGATTTTTACCCTTAGGTCGGTATCCAGATTCTGAATCCCTTGCTCAATCTGCTGCTTACGTGCGTCATTAATTGCAGGGATTAAAAACTCAAGATCAGGATATTTCTTATGCAAAATTTCGGCTGTACTGATTAATAAAGGCAGTAAACGCTCGATTTCACCCCGACGGCTACCTGGGAGCAAGGCAATATGGGTTTTATGGGCAGACAGTCCAAGCTGATGCTTTGCTTCGGTAATTGGGTTTTTTAAGGGCAATTGCTTTGCCAATGGATGCCCGACAAATGCCGCAGGAACATCATAGTTTTGATAAAAGGTTTTTTCAAAAGGAAATAAACACAATACCAAGTCAATACTGCGTTTAATACCATGTACCCTCCCTTGCCGCCATGCCCAGACAGATGGGCTGACATACTGAACGGTTTTAATGGGTAGATTGTTTTCCTTGATGGTTTTGGATAAACGTAAATTAAAATCAGGTGCATCAATGCCAATAAAAATATCGACTGGATGTTCAGTCCAGCGCTCAACCAGACCATCGCGGACTGCAAATAATTTTTTCAGGTCCTTTAATACTTCAACAATCCCCATGACGGATAGAATTTCCATTGGGTAATAACTATGGAAACCCTCGGCAATCATTTGTGGACCACCAATCCCCTCAAATTCAGCGTCAATTCCTTGTTCGCGAAAACTACGCATAAGCTTTACCCCTAGAGTATCTCCAGAGACTTCACCCACAACAATGCCAATTTTTAGTTTTTGCTTTAACAAGACCTACGCCCCTTGCCAGTATTTAAAAGTATTCTAACAAAATGATTTTACACCGAATCATAAAAAATCATGTAATTTGTTGATGTGCAGTAAAAATTGCTTCTCATCTAAGATAGCATTAAATAATCCTAATACCATCTGGATTTGCGATAAAGGAACAATTGCTTGAACTTTAGTTAAATAATATTATTAACAATAATCATTTTCATCTTTTGTTTCTTCTCTCCTTAGTGTTTTTATGACTATTTATGGCTAAATCCACCACCCCAACTTTTGTCTATCGACTCAGTATTTTTTATCGTTTTGTTTTCACATTCATACTGGGTTATGTATGTATGGTGTATTTAAGCCTATGTCTCGGTGCTTTATTTATCCACTTTATGGATAAAGCGGAAAGCATTTATCTTGCGGCATTTATTTCCATCCTGTTTTATCTGACCTTTATCATTATCAGTTTTTGTTCACATTCATTGTTGAAACTCACGTTGGTCAGCCTGATTTTGGCAGGTACATTATTTGGCTTATCTGTAGGTTTAAATTAAAAATGCAACATAAAGGCATTCGTCAATCAATGGCATGGTTACATGCATGGACAGGCTTAATTTTTGGATGGCTGTTGTTTTCCATTTTTCTGACAGGAAGCAGTGCCTACTATCGACACCATATTAATCTCTGGATGCAACCACAGCTTGCTCAGTACCAAGTCAATCAGGAAACCGCGATTCGTACAGCAACTGAATATTTAGAAAAAAATGCGCCCAATGCAAAATCGTGGTATCTGAACATTGCCAACCATGAACAGCCTGTTAATCAAATGTATTGGAAAAAAGCGGATGGTGGTTATGAAAGCCGTACGCTGGATGCAAATACAGGACAGGAACTCAAGTTATCAGCCACTCAGGGCGGAGATTTTTTCTACAGCTTTCATTATCAGCTTTATGGTATTCCCTATCTCATCGGGCGACTGATTGTCTGCTTTGCTGCCTTTATTATGCTGATTGCATTGGTTTCAGGCATTATCACCCATAAACAAATGATTACTGACTTCTTTACCCTCAGAACCTTTAAATCACAGCGCTCCTGGCTGGATTTTCATAATGTTTCCTCTGTGCTGGCACTACCATTTTTCCTGACCATTACCTTTACGGGTCTGGCGATTTTCTTTTACCTATATCTACCATGGGGAATGAAGAAATTATATCCAGACAATTCTTTTCAGTTTTTCACTGAAATCAGGACGGTGAGTCAAACACCGAATAATACTACACCGCCAAGTAAAGCGAATATGCTGCCTATCGGCACATTGTTGGAGCAAGTGAAAAAACAATGGGGAGATCAGGCTTTAGCTTCAATTGAGGTAAAAAACCCAAATACTGACCAGGCCATCATTACATTTAAGCAGCTAGAAGACCGTTCCATTACCTTAAATCAGGCAGAGATTAGCTTTGATGGAACAGGTAAAATTCTAGGCAATACCAGAAACAATAGCGCTGTCGCCACACTACACTCAGGTGTGTATGGCTTGCATATGGCAACCTTTGCACAGCCTGCACTTCGTTTTGCATTCTTCTGTTCGGGTATTTTGGGCTGTTTAATGATTGCCTCAGGTTTGCTGCTATGGAGCTTAAAACGTCAAATCCAGAATAAATCGGATCAGTTCCATGTCGGATATTATCTGGTTGACCGTTTAAATGTTGCCGCATTGATTGGATTGCCAATCGCAATGTTAAGTTATCTGTTGGCAAACCGATTGGTGCATATTACCGAAGCTACGCCAAACTATGAAATTTATACATTTTTCACGGTTTGGGGCTCAAGCTTTATCATTGCACTATTCACTAAAAAACAATATTTATGGAAATCCCAAATTGTTGTGTTTGGATTACTTGCACTCCTCATACCTTTATATGACCTGATTTACCTGCTCAATCATCAACTGATCTCAGATATGAAAAGTTATTGGGTATTCTTGAGAGTCGATTTATTCCTGATTGTTTGCGCGATATTTGCAGTGTTTATCTTTAGAAATATCCAGCCGATTCAGGCAAAGTCCGTGCAAAAAATTAAAGCCAAGTTGGCAAAAAATGAGGTGAAAGCATGATCATTTTTAGCCTTTTACTGATACTTATAGGTATGTTCATTTTATATAAATGCAGCGCCAAACAAATCACCAAAGCTAAGCCAACACAACAACAGTTTTTAAATCGTTTTAGAATACAGCTCAGACTTGCTGCATTTTTATGTTTCCTGTTTGCTGGCAGTTTGCTGTGCTTCAAATATGGCAGCTCAATTGGATTTATAAGCTGGTGGATTTTCGCCACCCCTATCACTTTTTTACTGGTTTTATGGGTGAATGATGTCACCAAACAACCGCAGAAAAAATCATAGCGGGGTCATTTGAAAACATCATCAATAGCCATCTATTCTAAGCAAGAAACCCAACAAAAATATTGGAATGATCAAATAAAGCTAAAGCATTTTTAAAATTCTTTAGCTTTTTTTTGCATAAGTAAATCACTATTCATCACAACGAGTTATCTAAAAAAAGCATAAGATATGCGAGTTTTAGCATAATTAGGCATATTGTTGATGTTTGGTCCTATTGAGTTCATTTTAGCTGGTGTTTTAGTTGGCTTCTGTGTGGGAATTACAGGTGTTGGTGGAGGTTCATTGATGACCCCTATCCTTATCAGTTTATTTAAAATTGAACCCCATATCGCAATTGGTACAGATTTACTTTATGCCTCAATCTCAAAATTCTGTGGTTCAGTTGTTCACGCCAAAAAGCTGAATATTGTATGGCCAATCGTGCTGTGGCTTGCATTGGGAAGTATTCCCGCTTCTTTTGCAACCTCCTGGATACTGGAGCATTACTTAAGCCAGTCAACACACTATAAAGCTGTATTAACCATGGTTTTGGGTTTTATGTTGACCTTAACAGGGATTTCAATTGTCTTCCGTGCCCAAATTGAGAAACTGTTTGATCGTTTCCGTAACCGTGAACAGGCCAATATGGAAAGCGAGCAGCACGCGCTACAACATAAACGTCATTACATCCTGATTATGGGCGTGGTGTTAGGTATTTTTGTGACCCTATCCTCTGTAGGCGCGGGTGCTTTCGGTATCATGGCCTTGGTGATTATGTTCCCGAACTTACCCATGATTCGTATTATTGGTTCAGACGTGGTTCATGCCGTATTGCTGACCGCAGTTGCTGGTTTAAGCCATATGTCTTCTGGAAATGTCGATTTCACCCTGTTGATGTGGTTACTTGTCGGTTCTATTCCAGCCATTATTATCGGTACTTTAATCAGCTCGCATATGCCTGAAAGACTAATTCGTAGAATTCTGGGTATTACCTTGTTTGCCCTGGGGGTGAACTTTATTATCAACCCTGTGAAAGCCAAGCCAAAACCAGTTGAAACCCATCAGGCGGTGGTGATCCAGCAGTCTATTTCAAAAACAAGCCCCGTTTAAAACCCAATTGCCGATTGATTCTGCACAAATCATGCGATTCGCTAGTTAATCAATCGGCTTTTCATGCTATATTCGTAGACAAAATAACCTCTTCTTTCGATTGAATTTGTGACAGCAATGAATACTCTACAGCCAAATCCAGTTTCCCAGCCAGATATCAATGACGTTAATATTAAAAGCATTCAAACCTTAATTACTCCAGCGGAACTCAAAACCGACCTGCCTTTGTCTGACATCGCCTCTCAAACGGTACTGCAAGGTCGTGAAACTGTACGTAATATTTTAGATGGTAAAGACAAACGTCTGTTTGTGGTAATTGGCCCTTGTTCCATCCACGACCCAAAAGCGGCACATGAATATGCCGACCGTTTAAAAGAATTGAGTGAAAAAGTCAAAGATACTTTATATCTGGTGATGCGTGTTTATTTTGAGAAACCACGTACCACTGTTGGCTGGAAAGGTCTGATCAATGACCCTGACATGAATGATTCATTCAATATTGAAAAGGGTTTGCATATTGGCCGTCAGCTGTTGCTTGATATTAATGAAAAAGGTCTGCCATGTGCCACTGAGGCACTTGACCCGAACTCACCACAATATTATCAAGACCTGATTTCATGGTCTGCGATTGGGGCACGTACCACTGAAAGCCAGACGCATCGTGAAATGTCTTCAGGCCTGTCTTCCCCAGTTGGCTTTAAGAACGGTACAGACGGCGGCTTAACTGTTGCAACCAACGCAATGCAGTCGGTTAAGCATGGCCACAGCTTTCTGGGCCTAAATGAAAATGGCCAGGTTGCGATTATCAATACCAAAGGCAACCCTTATGCCCATGTGGTATTACGTGGCGGTAATGGCAAACCGAACTATGATGCAACTTCCGTTGCCGAAGCTGAGGCTGCTTTGGCAAAAGCAAAAGTCAGCAACAAGATTATGATTGACACCAGTCATGCCAACTCAAACAAAGACCCGTACCTGCAACCTTTGGTTTTAAAGAACATCACCGAACAGATTCTGGATGGCAATAAGTCAATCGTGGGAATCATGGTGGAAAGCCATTTAAAAGGTGGCCGTCAGGATATTCCTGAAAACCTGTGTGACCTTGTATATGGTCAATCTGTGACAGATGGCTGTATCGACTGGGATACCACCGAAAAAGCCCTGCTGGAAATGGATGCGGCATTAAAAGAGGCTTTGGCAAATCGCTAAGACTGCTTAAGTCAAAAGAAAAGCCCATAATTTTTATGGGCCTTTCTTTATCCATTATTCTTCATGTGCTGGATAAGCCTGTACCGATTTTATAATCTCATCCCTTGCTTTCTGGGCATTCTCCCAGCCTATAAACTTAACCCATTTACCCTCTTCCAAATCCTTATAATGTTCAAAAAAGTGCTGGATTCGGGCTAGAATCAGCGGATGAATATCATCAATATCCTTGATATGGTCATATAAAGGTGAGATTTTACTGTGTGGAACGGCAATAATTTTTGCGTCCATACCATGCTCATCTTCCATATACATTACACCGACTGGTCGGCTACGAATCACTGAACCTGCCACCACAGGATAAGGCGCAAGTACCAATACATCCAGCGGATCACCATCTTCACTCAAGGTTTGTGGAATATAGCCATAGTTCGCAGGATACGACATTGCCGTACTTAGAAAACGGTCAACGAATAAAGCATTGTATTCTTTATTCATTTCATATTTTACAGGTGCGTTGTTTTCTAGGATTTCAATCAGGCTATAAAAATCATCAGGAATATTCAATCCAGCAACCATGTTAGTCATTGTTGTTCTCCTTGTTGCCTACACTGCCAAATTCAACAACAATGACTAACATGGTTGATGTTTTGCTATAAAAGATTGAAATGTTTTCCTGGGAAAGTGTGGCGAACAAAGACTGTTCCTGCTCAATATCCACGATAAATTCAATTTGTACTGGACGGTCGGCAAGTTCAAAAAAATGGGCTGAGTGGGGTTTGCCTTGACGGTCAAAACTCTGGATGCCGTTGTTTACGGTTGCGCCCTTTAATCCTATTGTTTTGGCTACTTCAAGCAACCAGTCATAAAATGAAATGTATCAGCAGCATTTACACGTGGCTGAACATCATCCGCTCAGCAAATATGCTCAGGAGGTTTTTGCCCTTGCCAGTCAAATGATCTCAGGGTTTTGTTCCGCCCGAAGTCAGTCGTTTATATGGCGCAAATTTGGTTACACCTAATCTAAAGGAAGCAACATTTAACAATGTCGATGCTGGTTTACGTTTCAAGCTATTAGATGATCAGCTTGATGGTGAAATTACCTTGTATCGTCTACAAGGCAAAGATGAGTTGATCAGTTATACCAAAGCCGACAATACCCGCGAGCCACGTAACGCAGGAAAAACACGACACCAAGGCATTGAAGTTGGTGGGACATGGAAAATCAATCAGGTTTATGACCAGCGTTTAAAACTGTCTGGAAGTTTGGCGAAACATGAATATAGAGAATTTGAGCCATCCACTATTCTCGACTATAGTGGCAATACCATGCCAAGTGCCCCAAAAACATTTGGTACAGTTGAATACCAGATCAAGCCCATTCCTGAACTGTTACTTTCAGTTGAGGGTGTGTATGTAGGTGCTTACTGGATCAATGATGCCAATACTGAAAAGTATAATGGACATACTGTTCTCAACTTGCGTGCCAATTATCGTCGTAAAGCCTATGAAGTGTATGGGCAAATTCTAAATGCAGCCGATGTACATTATGCTGAAAGTACCTCTTTTAGCAACAATCAGGTAGGTTATACCCCTGCTGCACCGCGTACCTATTTAATGGGTTTGCGTTATCATTTTGGTAAATAAATGAGGAAAATCAATTCATCCATTGATTCTTAATGAGTTAATACTGGCGTGTTGTACTTCATTATGAGTATGACACGCTTGACCAAAGTTGCTTAAAGCAATTTTTAATTTAGTAAAACTGACTGGAATCCAGCATTTGCAGGGTGATCTTTTTGACTTCATCACGGCTTTGCATGATATGGCTTTCTATCGCAATTAAAGCCTGATCAACCTGACGCTCAAAGATAAAATCCAATATTTTTTGATGTTCCTGATAGGTTGCCTCCACTCGATATTGCTTGGAAAAATCCAGACGACGAATAATACGGATTCTTTCACTTAAATCGCGGTGAATTCGTGCCATTTCATTATTGCCCGCAGCTCGAACCAATGCACAATGAAAATCTTCATCCTGCTGTGACAATTGTTTAATATCTTTTAAATATTGATTCGGCTCAATCATCCATAAATCTTTTAAAACGGATAGTTCAACTGAGTTTTGATGATCAATTTGGCAAAGTTTTCGGATTGAATCTTTTTCTAACACAATGCGGATATCGTACAGTTCTTCATAATAACGAAAATTGAGCGGTCGAATCTGCCAACCGCTGCGAAAACTGACATCCACATAGCCCTCTTGTTGCAAACGATAGAGTGCCTGTCGGATTGGGGTACGACTGACATCATAAGCCTTTGCCACTTCTGACTCAGTAAAACGTTCACCTGGCATCAACTTGAAATCAAAAATATCATTCTTGATGCGCTGGTAAACCAGCTCAGACAAATTGTCTGAGCCTTTTGTTGTTATTTTTGTTTCTTTCATGCCACCCTATTCCATATATACCAGTGGTTCACCGCTATGTACGGTTTGTCCTGCCCGACAGATAATGGCTTTGACAATGCCATCTTCCTCTGCATACACAGGCAATTCCATTTTCATTGCTTCAATAATAGCAACAGTTTCACCTTTTTTAACCTCCTGACCATGCTCCACAAAAATTTTCCAGATATTGCCTGTCATCGAGGCATTCAATGAAGACAGATGGCTGTAATCTGTCGTGTTGTTTTGTTCGACTTGCTCTTCTGGCTGAGTGGCAAACTCTTCTTTCCAGCGACCAACTTCTGAGCTAAATGCCTGTTGCTGTTTGGCTTTAAATTCAGCAATATCGTCTGCTTCATCTGCCAGAAATTTCACATAGTCGGCATAATCAAATTCAGTTTCTTCAATCTCGATTTGCGCACATCCATTTTCAAAATCAGCTCGCCACTGATTCAGTTCTTGTTCAGACACTTCAAAGTATTTGATTTGATCGAAGAATTGTAAGAACCATTGCTTATCACCAAACTGTTTATTTTTCTTGAATTTATTCCAGATCGGCAAGGTACGCCCAATCAACTGATAACCACCTGGTGAATCCATGCCATAAATACACATATACATGCCGCCAATGCCAACCGTTCCCTCTGCGGTAAAGGTACGTGCAGGATTGTATTTGGAACTGAGTAAACGATGGCGTGGATCAATTGGCACGGCACATGGCGCAGTGAGATAAACATCACCTAGTCCCAAAATTAAATAATTGGCATCAAAGATAATATCTTTCACTTCATCACGATGCGCCAATCCATTAATCCGTTGGATAAAATCAACGTTATTTGGCAACCATGGTGCTTTGGCACAAACACTTTCCTGATAGCGTTCCACTGCGCCCAACGTGGCACTATCTTCAAATGCCATTGGTAAATGCACGATACGGGATGGAATTTTAAGTTGGCTTAAATCGCCCATTTCTTCTTCAAGTTTAAGCAATTCAGCAATCAGTTGTGACTGTGGAATCAGCAAACCATCATATTTTATTTGTAATGAACGTACACCTGGAGACAACTCCAAGACGCCTGCAATTTTTGCATCACGAATCATTTGAATGAGTTGATGCACACGCAAACGTAAGGCCAAATCTAAAACGTTTTCTCCATATTCTAATAAAATATAGCTATCACCTGCCTGACGATACACGGTTTTTGGTGATAATTCGGTTGGTTCACATTGTGCCAAAATCGTCGTTACAACCGCTTGAATCGGTTCAATTGTTTCAATGATTTGAGCTGCTTCAGCAAAGTTTTGAATATTGTCAATTTGCTGACGTTCCAATTCATTAGCTTGTTCAACACTGATTGGATAAAAACGGATTTTATCGTCGGCTTTCAACTGACCAACTTTCCAGAGTTCTGCTTTGGCAATGGTCACAGGACAAACGAAACCACCCAGACTTGGACCATCTTTTGCCAGAATCACAGGGAAATCACCTGTAAAATTGATTGCGCCAATCGCATATTCACAGTCATGCACATTGGATGGATGTAAACCTGCTTCACCGCCATTTTCCCGTGCCCAGCTTGGGGTTGGCCCTGACAGACGCACGCCTAAACGGTTGGAGTTAAAGTGTACCGTCCATTCTGATGCAAAAAATTCTTCTACATATTCAGGTTTAAAAAAATCAGGTGCGCCATGTGGACCATATAACACCGCAATGTCCCATGTATTGCCATATTCAGGAATCAAGTCGGCAGACAAAGCCTGAGGTGCATCACTTGCAAGTGGCAACTCCTCACTGGCCAATGCAGGATCAACCATTTTAATCATGTCACCCACACGCAAGGTACGCCCTGCATGACCACCAAAATTCCCTAGTGCAAAAGTAGCACGGCTGCCCAAATATACAGGCACATCCAGACCATTGCGTACTGCTAAATAAGTTCGACAGCCTGACTCAACCTGACCGATTTTAAGAATTTGTCCTGCTTTTACTGCAACAGGTTGCCAGAAATCAATTTCCTGATCATCCAGCAAAGCAGTACAGCTTGCGCCAGCTAAGGCAATCGTTGCATCTGCATGAAATTTCAACGTTGGCCCAACCAAAGTAAATTCAAAACCTGCGGCTTTACTATCATTGCCGACAATGCGATTTGCCAATTGAAAAGCATAATCATCCATTGGCCCTGATGGTGGCACACCAATATCCCAATAGCCTGTACGGCCTGGATAATCCTGAATCGAGCTGAGAGTGCCAGCCTGAATCACTTCAATCACGTTTGGCGTGTAGTTGAAATCATCCAGCATCCGTGTCCAGATTTGCATATCATCAAAACGCTGATCGGAAATAATCGCACGGGCATAATCCAGATTGGTGCTAATACCATTCAAGCGAGTTTCCGCCAATACCGTTTTGAGTTTTTCAATCGCAGCCGCACGATCATCAGCATGAACAATGATCTTGGCAATCATCGGATCAAAGTATTGTGAAATTTCGGTGCCTGTGTTGACCCAAGTATCGACACGAGTTCCCTCTGGAAAACTAACTTCAGTTAATACACCTGGACTCGGTTGGAAATTCTTCACAGGATCTTCGGCATAGACTCGTACTTCAATCGCTGCACCCTTCGGCTGAATATTACTTAAATAGTCCCAGTCCAGTTCGTCACCTGCTGCCACTTTGAGCATACATTCAATGACATCTAAGCCAGTGACCATTTCCGTGACAGGATGTTCAACCTGTAAACGAGTATTCACTTCAAGAAAGTAAAATTCATCCCGATTGGCATCGTAAATAAATTCAACTGTTCCAGCACTGCGATAATTGACCGATTTTCCGAGTTCCACCGCAGCCTGATGTAGTTTTTTACGAGTGGCTTCTGGCAGATTTGCCGCTGGGGTTTCCTCTACGACTTTTTGGTTACGACGTTGCAGTGAACAATCACGCTCACCAAATGCAACCACTTGTCCTTTACCATCACCAAAAATTTGTACTTCGACATGGCGAGCCTTATCAATAAAGCATTCAATAAATACGCCTGCATCCTTAAAGAACTGTTCACCCAAGCGTTTGACACTTTCATAGGCATCGGTCAAGGCTTGTGGTGTATCGCAACGCGTCAGACCAATACCACCACCGCCTGCGGTACTTTTCAGCATGATTGGATAGCCAATCCGATCCGCAGCGGTCAGTGCTTCGTCCAGACTATCCAGCAAGCCTGTTCCTGGGGTCATCGGTACATTGGCCGCAGCAGCCAATTCACGGGCACGATGTTTTAAACCAAATTCCAAAATTTGCTCTGCGGTTGGACCCATAAAAGCAATGTTATTTTCTTCACAGGCACGGGAAAAATCCGCACTTTCAGACAGGAAACCATAACCTGGAAAAATCGCTTCTGCGCCCGTTTGTTTGGCTGCCTGAATCAATTTTTCAATACTTAAATAAGTATCGGCAGGTTTTAAGCCATCCAAAGCAATCGCAATATCTGCATCGGCAACATGCTGTGCATAGCGGTCACTATCGGAATAAACAGCAACACTGGTAATGCCTAATTTTTTTAAGGTGCGGATCGCTCGAACAGCAATTTCACCACGGTTTGCAATAAGTACAGTTTTAAACATGATGATTTCCCCAAATTAATTCGTTGTGTTGGCTGCTTGACTGTTGCGATGCTGAATGTAGGCTCTCCAGCCACCAAAATGACTAATATTCTCTGCATCATCTATGCCATAAGGCTCGCAAATAAAGCCTTTGACCCAACGACCATCTTCCAGCTCTACATTGCCCATACCTAAAGGCGTTGGAATTTCTGCCACAAACTCACCGAAGCGTGCTGTCGGTACATCCCAAAGTTCGACAATGATGCTGTCCCCATTTTGCTGACGAGCCAGTCCAGGTTTTGGAGGAATCGTGCCGTTTAAGGCATAGAGCGCATAATTTTTTGAGGTTTTTGTAGTTTCGATATGTACCGCATCACGGGTGGTAAGCTGGAAATTCAGTGGCATACCTGTCAAATGTGCGCCTACAACCGCAACACGAATATGATGTGGTGAAACAGGCGTTGCAGAACTTAAAGGTAAATTCTTGTCTAATGCACCGAGTTTAAGTGCCAGATAGTTTTGCCATGCCTTACCAAAATGCACCAATGCAGCATCGTGCCAAGCAGGCGCAATTAAGGTAATGCCAAACGGTAAATGATCGGCTCTAAAGCCTGCTGGCAATGCTAATGCGCTGAGATCAGCCAAATTGGTGAAATTGGTATACGTTCCAAAATGAGCGTTATATTCAAACGGATGTTGCTGAACTTGCTCAATGGTGTAAATGGTTGGCGTGGTTGGCACAATTAAGGCATCAAATTCAGCCAGTTTTTGTTGAATTTTTCGGGCTAAATCCTGCTTGAGATATTCCGCATTGTAGGCATCTACAGCAGAATATTGTTCACCCTGTTTAATGATTTCTAAAACGGTTGGATCAAAATCTGCAGTATTGGTTTTGAGTAAATCTTCAACCGTTGCGGTGCGCTCTGCCACCCATGAACCTTGATACAGTTGCGCTGCCAGTTGCTCAAAGTCTGAAAAATCAATCTTGGTGATTTCAGCATTTAAACTTTCTAGTAACTGAACTGTTTGCTGAAAAGCTTTTTCGGCTTGTTCATCGCCAAAGAAATTGGGCTGTTCTGGAATAGCAAATTTGAGTTTGCCTGAGAAACGTGCAGGAACATTTTTAGGATGCTTGCGTGAATAGCTGTCTAAAGCATCATAAGCCTCCAACAGATTTGCCACCAAATCCGCATCGGCAACGGTCAATGCAAAAATGGAAATACAATCCAGACTTTTACAGGCAGGCACTAAACCACGATTGGAAAAACGACCTTTGGTCGGTTTCAATCCAACAATATTATTAAAGGCAGCAGGAACACGACCTGATCCCGCAGTATCTGTACCGAGTGCAAATGGAACGAAGCCTCTAGCGACGACACTGGCAGAACCCGAGCTTGACCCCCCACTGACATATTCAGGTTTAAATGTATTGGATACTGCCCCAAATGGTGAACGCGTCCCCACCAAACCTGTCGCAAATTGATCAAGGTTGGTCTTACCAATCACAATTGCACCCGCTTGTTTTAATAAGCGAACAGTCTCCGCATCTTTTTCTACAATGGTAGTTAAAGCCTTACAGGCCACCGTTGTTGCAAATCCTGCGACATCAATATTGTCTTTGACTGCAAACGGAATGCCATACAATGGAAATTGCTTGTGTAAATTTTCAGCGTCTTTCGCCAATTCATTTAGGGAATGAATTTGTTGCTCAACTTGATCTAAGGTTGCAATCGAAATCCATGCATTATCTTGAGGATGAATTGCTGCAACCAAATCCTTTAAAATATCGAGCTGAATCTCTTTATTTAGATAAGCGGTTTGCCATTCTGAAATCGTCCAGCCTAAAGTTTTTATCTCATGCATGTTATGAATCCCATCTTGTATACAAGTTTGGATAAATAAATGCAGAAAGTGTGCCAGATATATTTTTATATTATAAATTAATATCTTATAATTTTATTTAATTGATTTTTGATGAGTGGATTTAGCTTTGGTGCCAAAACGGCTTCATTTTAATGCCCATGCCCCATAAATCAGCATAAGATTATTGAGGTGATTTTAGATAGCTGGATAATTCTTGAAAATCATGCTCAAGTGCTTTGGCTGCCTGCTGTTCCATTGCCCTAAATTTTTTGAGAATCACTTGCCCAAATTCAGTTACCACTGCTCCACCACCATGTGTTCCGCCTGTTTGTGTTTCCACCAAAGCAGACTGAAAACATTGATTCATAGTATCCACCAGTTGCCATGCACGTCGGTAACTCATATTCATGGATTTAGCCGCTTGAGAAATCGAACCTGTACGTTGAATGGCTTCCAGTAGTCCAGCCTTACCAGGACCAAAAGCAATCTGTTCCTCAGACAAGATACGGACGTGTAGTTTTAAACGTGGTTTTGACATCAACTTATACTCAAAGATTTGATGATGCAGAACACATCATCAAATCCAGATTTTAACAATTAAAAATGAATCACGGTACGAATCGACTTGCCCTCATGCATTAAATCAAAAGCCTCATTAATGTCTTCAAGCGGCATGGTATGCGTCACAAATGGTTCAAGCTGGATTTCACCTTTCATGGCATCCTCCACCATTTTTGGCAATTGCGAACGACCTTTCACACCACCAAAAGCCGTCCCCATCCATTTACGCCCTGTCACCAACTGGAATGGACGGGTTGAGATTTCCTGACCAGCACCAGCAACACCAATAATCACTGATTGTCCCCAACCACGATGTGCACATTCCAAGGCTGAACGCATAACATTGACATTACCAATACATTCAAAAGAATGATCAACGCCCCAGCCTGTCATTTCCACAATCACTTGCTGAATTGGTTGATCATAATCTTTTGGATTTAAGAAATCCGTTGCACCGAATTGTTTTGCCAGTTCAAACTTATCAGGATTGGTATCAATCACAATAATCCGTCCAGCTTTGGCTTGGCGCGCACCTTGCACCACAGCCAGACCAATTCCACCTAAGCCAAACACCGCAACACTATCACCCTCTTGTACTTTCGCCGTGTTATGTACCGCACCGATTCCTGTGGTTACACCGCAACCCAACAAACAAACTTGCTCATGGTTGGCTTCTGGATTAATTTTCGCCAAAGACACTTCGGCAACAACCGTATATTCACTAAAGGTTGAGCAGCCCATATAGTGATAAATTGGCTGACCATTATAAGAAAAACGCGTTGTACCATCAGGCATCACACCCTTGCCCTGAGTCGCGCGAACCGCAACACAAAGATTGGTTTTACCCGATTTACAGAACAAACATTCCTTACATTCTGCGGTATAAAGAGGAATCACATGGTCACCGACTGCAACACTAGTCACACCCTTTCCGACTTGAACCACCACACCAGCGCCCTCATGTCCCAATACTGCTGGGAACACACCCTCAGGATCATCACCAGACAAGGTAAAGGCATCGGTATGGCACACACCTGTATGGGTAATTTTAATCAGGACTTCACCCGCTTTTGGTGGTTCAACATCCAGTTCCACAATTTGCAATGGCTCACCTGCGGCAAAGGCTACGGCTGCACGAGATTTAATCACAATGACACTCCTTAATTTTTACTTTAAATAAGATTTAAGAATTTTACTGACTTGAGTTAGCTCCTGACTGCGTTGCAGCTCTGAAGATTCACCTACCACTAAGGTATCCTTTAAATGAATTTCGAGAAGTTCAGTCATTAAACCATTTAATGCACCACGAACTGCACAGATTTGCTGCAAAATATCAGCACATTCCGTGTCATTTTCCAAAGCACGTTCAACGCTCTGTACTTGCCCCTGGATTCGTCTTACACGTGTGAGAATCTTTTTTTTATCCTCTAATTGTTTAGGCATAATGTCGACCACATTAAATCTAAAAATATACTATACACCAGTATAGTACCAAAGCTCAATAATTGATTAACCCATATATGATTTTGCTGTTCTCGGTGAATTCTTTTAACAACTAAAAATGTATAAGCCTCCACCACATCCATAATAAATTATTGTTTTTCTTAGAAATTACATTATCACCTTGGAAATAAAAAGTTTTTAGATAATAAAATCAATATTGTATAAATTAAAGTTGGATTCACGTGCTTGAACAATAAAATGATAAAAAACTCATACCATCTTCAGATAACGACACTTGTTATCATGTTAGGAATAAGTGGCTGTTCTTTACCACCCAACCAGAATCATGATCGGAGTAATTCTGTGCAAATAAAAACAAAGTGGATGAATGATCCACAAGCCGATCTCAATATTGAACATGGTTTAACGGCATATTTAGCTTTGGATGATGCTTTTTTAAGCATTGCTTCACGGATTCACTTAATTCGAAATGCCAAACATCAGCTTGATTTACAATATTATATTTGGAATGACGATGCCATTGGCAACATGATGCTGCATGAATTACTGAATGCAGCAGACCGAGGCGTAAAAATCCGTTTACTGATTGACGATCAGAATGGAATAAAACTCGATAAAACCTTAAAGGTCCTTGCCCACCACCAAAATTTTGAAATCCGTATTTTCAATCCATATAAATTTAGACATTTACGATTTATTGACTATATATTTCGGCTCAAACAAGTGAACCATCGTATGCACAATAAGCTGACGATTGCTGATCAGTCAATTGCAGTCACAGGTGGCCGTAATATCAGCAGCGAGTATTTTGAAGCAAGCGATCAGTTCCAGTTTAGCGATATGGATATTTTGTTCTATGGCAAGGCGGTTGATCGGGCTGAACAAGTTTTTGATGAGTTCTGGAATAATGATCTCAGTTACTCAACTGAGCAGTTGATTGGGACGGGAACACCACAGCAACTTGAAAGTTTAAGAGATACTTATAAAGCTTTAGATCAGGTTAATACCCCAACGGAAGATAAACTGGAAGCAGCACAGGATTATTTAAAATTAAGATTACAAAATTATCCCATCCAATGGGCAAAGGCTCATTTTGTTGCTGATCATCCCAATAAGGCATTGGGACAGGCAAAGGGTGACAATCTGCTATATTCTCAAGTGCTAAAGATTATGGGCAAACCTGAACAACATATGGAACTGGTTTCGGCCTATTTTGTACCCACCAAGCAAGGTACCGCTTATTTAAATCAATTATCCAGAAACGGGATTAAAGTTCGGGTACTTACCAATAGTCTGGTGGCCAATGATGTTGCCGTGGTTCATTCCTTTTATAGTCAATACCGTAAGCCTCTCTTGCAAAACGGCGTACAACTTTATGAGTTCAAACCCAATATTGAAAGAACAAAAAGAACTTGGTATGAAATCGCTACAGGTAGTGTGATTCCTAAAAAGGGCAAAAATCGCTCAAGCCTGCATGCCAAATTTTTTGATGTGGATGGGAAAGTGTTTATTGGTTCTTTTAACTTCGACCCTCGTTCTGCCCATTTAAATACCGAGGTCGGTTTAGTGGTTGAATCCGACCATTTACAGGATCAGATTACCGCGATGCTTGACCAGCATTTGCTACAAGTCGCCTACCAACTCAAACTGGATGAGAATGGCAATATCGTTTGGTACGAGCATCAACCAAATGGTGAAGTTGTTGAACATCATCATGACCCTGAAAACACTAAATTCCAGCGATTTACCATGCATTTTGTGTCTTATTTTCCAGTGGAATGGATGATGTAAATCAGCTATTCAATTGCGGCTGTGGGATAGTGATAGTGAAAACACTATAGTTTCCTGGATTTTCATAACGGATTGTACCGTGATGGGCTATCACAATTGCATGGACAACAGCCAATCCCAGCCCTGTTCCACCAAACTCCTTGTTTCTGGACTGCTCCAGGCGAAAAAATGGATTGAATAAATCTGTTTGATATTCTTCAGCAATACCAGGCCCTTGATCTTCAATTTGTAGAATCCAATCTTTTAATATTATTTTTGAAGAAATTCTGATTGTTCCTGGGTGGGCGTAGCGAATGGTATTGTCAATTAATGCAATCAAAACCTGTTGCATACGTCTATGATCACAGCATACTTTTTCAGTTGTTAAATCAAGCTGAATATTCAACTGAGCCTGTACCAGCCTTTCTTTAAACATCAGCAATATCTTTTCAATATGTTCGTTAAAATCGACCCACTCAAGATTTAAACGTAACTGCTGATTTTCAACTAAGCTTAATGTGCGTAAATCTTCGACTAGATGGGACAATCCCTCAACCTGATTTAACAGGCTGCTAAACAAAACCTCATCTGGTTTAAAAACACCATCAAGTATACCCTGTAAACGCCCCTGTAAAATGGTGATCGGCGTTCTCAATTCATGGGCGATTGCCGCATTCCACACCTGTGCATTTTTAACCGAACTTTCCAGTTTCTTTGCCATATCATTAAAATTATGCATAAGTTCAGCAATTTCGGTAGAGTGAATCTGGTTATCATTCGCTCGTGCAGAAAGGTCGCCCTGACTGATTTTATTAGCAGCTTCCGCCAAAGAGTTAATCGGCACAATAAAACGTTTTGCGAGTTGCATCCCAATCACAAGGGAAACAACTGAACCACATAGAATCACGGTAAATAGCCAAATCCAGTCAATCAGATGAAAATCTGTCCAGTCTTCCTGTAATGAACTCAGTGAAATCCAGCCATTTTCTATGGCATAGTTGTAAAAGAAATAACCAACAAAAACCGCAAATAGCGTGATACTCAGATTTACCATGCTAAATGCAATAAAAAGCTGCTTGTTAATACCCAATTTATTTTTCATAAGTTTGTCTCAAAACAGCTTATTTCATGAAAATTATTGCTCTTGAATCTGATCAAGCCGATAACCAACGCCACGCACATTGATCAACATATTTTGAAGTCCCTGTTCTTCCAGTTTTTTTCTAAGTTTACTGACATGGCTGTCCACGGTTCGCTCAAGCGCATCCCGATCAGGCAGGCAATGACTCATTAATTCACTGCGGGTAAACACTTTATGTGGATGCTCAATCATTAACAGTAGAATCTTATATTCAGTCAGGGTTAGGTTGAGCAAAACTTTCTTATCATGTTGATTAATATAAACACTATGAATATCGGTGTTGATCTCAATATTTTTATAAACCAGATTTTTCTTTTGAAGCTGTGTATTTTGCTGTGCTCGTCTTAACACCGCCTGTACACGGGCCACCACTTCATTTGGATTAAAGGGTTTCACCACAAAATCATCTGCACCAATCCTTAAAGCCATGACTTTATCAATATCCTGATCCAATGCGGTCAACATAATCACAGGCGTTTGTGCTTTTTGACGGATTTTACCCAATACTTCCCAGCCATTTAATTCAGGCAGTTTTATATCAAGCAGGATTAAATCTACCGCTTGGGAAGCGTGTATTTCAATTGCCTGTTTGCCATTCATGGCACGAATGACATGCATTCCCTCACGTTTTAAATAATGTTCAATAATATCACCAATATCATATTCATCCTCAACCACGAGAATCTGTTTATCACGACAATCAAAAGAAAATGAGGCTTCAAACATAAATAAAAATTGAGTTATTACAGTCTAAATCCATCATACGCTGAAATATCTGTTTATCTCCACACTTTTTCCACATTTCAGGGATCATCATTCCACACTCCTGAAAAATAATGACAGCATCAAAAACTGCATAGGTTTGGACAGTATGCAAAAGCATCTTTTACTTCCATTATTTTTGTCGATTGGACTGGTGCTGCAAGGCTGTGGTTCTGAACAGGTTACTCAGGCTGAGGCGGCACCTGCAAAAGTCACTGTATTTAATATTCAGCCACAATCCATTAGTTTTAGCGAAAATTTACCAGCGCGCGTACAGGCATTCCGTACTGCTGAAATTCGCCCACAAGTTGGCGGTATTATTGAAAAGGTATTGTTTACACAAGGTAGTGAGGTTAAAGCAGGACAAGCACTCTATAAAATCAATTCTGAGACTTTTCAGGCAGATGTAAATAGTAATAAAGCCTCCCTGACTAAAGCCGAAGCAGAAGTTGCCCGTTTAAAGGTTCAGTTAGAACGTTATGAGCAATTGCTGCCAAGCAATGCGATCAGCAAACAGGAGGTCAGTAATGCTCAGGCTGCATATCGTCAGGCTTTGGCTGATGTTGCACAAATGAAAGCCTTACTGACACGACAAAATTTAAACCTGCAATATGCCACTGTACGCGCACCGATTTCAGGGCGTATTGGACAATCTTTTGTCACTGAGGGTGCTCTGGTCAACCAAGGCGATACCGCCACAATGGCAACCGTACAGCAAATCGACAAGGTTTATGTCGATGTCAAACAATCCATTGCTGAATATGAGCGTTTACAAGCCGCATTACAAAGTGGTGAATTATCTGCCAATAATGAAAAAACCGTTCGTATTTTAAATAGTCATGGACAGCCGTATAAGGTCACTGCAAAGATATTGTTTGAAGGCATCAATGTTGATCCAGAAACAGGTGATGTCACGGTTCGTATTGAAGTGCAGAACCCTGAACGAAAACTTCTGCCAGGCATGTATGTACGTGTCAGTATTGACCGAGCATCCATTCCACAAGCCTTGCTGATTCCTGCTCAGGCTGTGCAACGCAATAGCAATGGTGATCCACAAGCCTATGTCATCAATGCAAAAGGCGCAGCCGAAATACGTCCAATTGAGTTGGGACAGCAATATGAGCAGTCGTACCTTGTCAATAAAGGACTGCAAACAGGTGACAAGATCGTGGTTGAGGGTGTTGAACGTATTCAACCCAATCAAAAACTTGAAATAAGTATGTGGAAAGCACCGATCACACAGGGAGCACAATGATGATGTCACAATTTTTCATTCGCCGTCCCGTGTTTGCATGGGTAATTGCGATTTTCATTATTTTGTTTGGATTGCTGAGTATTCCAAAACTGCCGATCGCCCGTTTTCCAAGTGTTGCGCCGCCTCAGGTTAGTATTACAGCAACCTACCCAGGAGCAACACCCCAAACATTGAATGATAGTGTTATTTCATTGATTGAAAAGGAATTATCTGGCGTTAAAAATCTATTGTATTACAATTCCAGTGCTGATACTTCAGGTTTTGCGACAATTACCGCAACTTTTAAACCTGGTACGGATGTCGAAATGGCACAGGTTGACGTGCAAAATAAAATCAAGGCTGTGGAAGCACGTTTACCACAGGCAGTACGTCAACAAGGCTTGATGGTCGAAGCTGCATCATCAGGATTTTTGATGATGGTTGGTTTAAGCTCACCAAATCACGAATATAGTGAGGTAGATCTCAGCGACTATATGGTACGCAATGTGGTCGAGGAACTAAAACGTGTTGAGGGTGTCGGTAAAGTTCAGAATTTCGGTGCAGAAAAAGCGATGCGGATTTGGATTAATCCTACCCAGTTAGTCGCATATAACCTATCAATTAACGATATCACTCTCGCGATTCAACGACAAAACTTAGCAATTTCTCCAGGTCGGGTTGGTGATGTGCCTGCAGTTCAAGGACAAATGCTGACTGTACCGCTCACCGCCAAAGGTCAGTTGGAAACAGTTGAACAATTTAAAAATATCATTTTAAAAAGTAACAATTCTGGAGCAAGCGTACATCTCTCCGATGTGGCACGTGTCGAGTTGGGTTCACAAACTTATAATTTTGCAATTTTGGAAAATGGCAAGCCTGCTACAGCAATCGCCATTCAACTTAGTCCAGGTGCAAATGCAGTAAAAACAGCCGATGGTGTACATCAAAAAGTGACGGAGCTGGAACAAAGCCTGCCATCGGGTATGCAATATTCTTTCCCTTACGACTCTGCACCATTCGTGAAAATCTCGATTGAAAAAGTCATTCATACCTTAATCGAGGCGATGATTCTGGTATTTATCGTCATGTATGTGTTCCTACACAATGTGCGCTACACTTTAATTCCTGCGATTGTTGCACCGATTGCCCTGCTCGGTACTTTTGCAATTATGCTGATTGCTGGTTTCTCCATCAATGTGTTGACCATGTTTGGTATGGTGCTGGCAATCGGAATTATTGTTGATGATGCCATTGTCGTCATCGAAAATGTGGAACGGATTATGGCAAGCGAAGGGTTATCACCGAAAGAAGCGACCGCCAAGGCCATGACTGAAATTTCCAGCCCAATTATTGGTATTACCTTGGTACTGGCAGCAGTGTTTTTACCAATGGCATTTGCCAGTGGTTCGGTTGGAATTATTTATCGACAGTTTACCATCACCATGTCGGTGTCGATTTTATTTTCAGCATTTTTAGCCCTAACCCTGACTCCCGCCTTATGCGCCACCTTACTCAAACCAATCGATGCTCACCATCAAAAACGTGGATTTTTTGCGTGGTTTGACCGTGCCTTTGAACGGCTGGGACAAGGCTATGAACGTATTTTATTGAAACTACTCAAATTCACCATGCCCGCAATGTTGGTATTTGTTGTGTTGGTTGGTGGGCTTGTTTGGGCATTTAAAGCCGTACCAACGGCGTTTTTACCCGATGAAGATCAAGGTTGGTTTATGACCTCATTTCAGTTACCGTCCGAAGCAACGCAAGAACGGACTTTACAGGTGGTTAATGAGTTTGAGCAACATCTAAAAACACGTCCTGATATTAAAGACAATATTTCTATTTTGGGCTTTAGTTTTGCTGGTTCTGGACAAAATATGGCATTGGCATTTACCAACCTAAAAGATTTTAATGAACGTCAATCATCCACCACACAAATGGAGTCTGATAACGTCAATACTGCAATGCAAAGCAGCCGTGAAGGTACGATCATGTCTGTGTTACCCCCTGCAATTGATGAGCTGGGCACATCATCAGGTTTTAGTTTACGCCTACAGGACCGTGCCAATTTGGGTATGGCAAAGTTGATTGATGCTCAAAATCAATTGCTTGGACTGGCAGCACAAAGCCCAAAACTGGATAGCGTTTATCCTGAGGGTTTGCCTGCTGGCAGCAGTGTCAGCCTTGAGATTGACCGCAATAAAGCCAACACCTTAGGTGTCAACTTTAGTGATATTAATGATGTAATTTCCACCTCAATGGGTTCAGCCTATGTCAATGATTTTCCAAATCAAGGACGTATGCAGCAAGTGATTGTACAGGTTGATGCCACATCACGTATGAATATTCAAGATATTTTGGCACTGAAAGTCAAAAGTGCAAATAATCAATTGGTCAGTTTAAGCGAAGTGGTATCTGCACATTGGACACAATCACCACAGCAATATAACCGTTATAACGGTCGCCCATCACTCAGTATTTCTGGCGGAGCTGCCCAAGGTGTGTCTTCGGGCGAAGCGATGGCAGAAATGGAACATTTAATGGCGCAATTACCGAAAGGTATTGGATTTGAATGGACTGGACAATCTTTGGAAGAAAAAGCATCTGAATCTCAAACAGTATTCTTATTGGCACTGTCCATGTTGGTTGTATTCCTTGTCCTTGCAGCGCTATATGAAAGCTGGTCAATTCCACTTTCGGTCATGCTGGTGGTACCATTGGGTTTAATAGGTGCAGTACTGGCAGTGTTATTACGTGGCATTCCGAATGATATTTTCTTTAAGGTCGGTTTAATTACCATCATTGGTCTATCTGCCAAAAACGCAATTTTAATTGTGGAATTTGCCAAGATGCTTAAAGAAGATGGCATGAGTTTAATTGAGGCAACTGTTGCGGCAGCCAAACTTCGTTTGCGTCCGATCCTCATGACTTCCCTTGCCTTTACCTGTGGTGTGATTCCATTGGTGATTGCATCAGGTGCAAGTTCTGAGACCCAACACGCTTTGGGAACGGGCGTGTTTGGTGGCATGATTTCAGCAACCATCCTGGCAATTTTCTTTGTACCCGTATTTTTCATCTTTGTATTGGGTACAGTCGAAAAACTGTTTTCTCCAAAACTAAAAATCAAATCCTAAACCAGATCAATCAGGGGAAATGTCAAAAATTTCCCTTGAAATTTCCATACCTAAATATTTGCTATTGTTTGGAGAAGAGCATGTCTAAATTGGCTGTCTTATCTCGTGGTTTTATTGTCTCCACATTGTCGTTTTGCCTTACTGCCTGTATGAATCTACAAGCACCTCAACCTGTCATTAAATCTGATATCCCACAACAGTTTGCCCAAACCCATACAGGCACTTCAATTGCAGAGCAAGGATATAAAACTTTCTTTTCGGATCCCCGCTTATTACAAGTGATTGAAATCAGCTTAAATCACAACCGTGATTTACACACTGCCACCTTGAATATTTAGCGTGCCCAGCAGCAATACCAAATTACCGAATATGACCAATTACCAACGATTGGCGTAACAGGAAATGCGCTACGACAGGTCAACCCATCCACTCATCCCAATAACCCCTATTCAACTTTTCAAGTCGGATTGGGACTCACTGCCTATGAGCTGGATTTTTGGGGACGTGTTCGGAGCCTTAAAGATGCCACATTGAATCATTACCTTGCAACACAGAGTGCCAGACAGGCAACACAGATCAGTCTAGTGAGCCAAGTTGCCCAAGCCTGGTTAAACTACGCTTTTGCAACAGCCAACTTAAACCTTGCAGAACAAACACTAAAGGCACAACTTGACTCCTACAATCTGAACAAGAAACGTTTTGATGCTGGGATAGATAGCGAAGTTCCGCTACGTCAATCACAAATTTCGGTCGAAACTGCACGAAACGATGTTGCCAATTATAAAACCCAAGTCTTACAGGCAAAAAACTTACTTGATTTATTGGCTGGGCAAGCTGTTCCACAAAGCCTGCTTCCTGATCAAATAGTTAAAAATATAAGCAATGAGACGACTTTTGCAACAGGTCTCAGTAGTGACTTACTCAGTAACCGTCCAGATTTAAAAGCTGCTGAATATCAACTGCGTGCAGCAGGTGCAAATATTGGTGCAGCAAAAGCACGAATGTTCCCTAGCATTAGTTTGATAGGTTCAACAGGATATGCTTCAACTGAACTGAAAGATTTATTTAAATCTGGTGGATTTTCCTGGTCGATTGGTCCGAGCCTCGATCTGCCCATTTTTGATTGGGGAACTCGCAAAGCCAATATCAAGATTTCAGAGATAGATCAGAAAATTGCTCTTTCCGAATATGAAAATGCCATTCAATCCGCTTTTCGTGAAGTGAATGATGCCTTGGCTGCTTATGCACATATTGAAGATCGTTTAGCTGCACAACGACGCTTGGTGTCAGCGACAGATACCACCTATACATTATCAACTGCACGTTTTAGGGCTGGCATTGACAGTTACCTGACTGTTTTGGATGCTCAACGTTCTGCCTATGCTGCGCAACAAGGCCTACTGATACTTGAGCAGACTAAATTGAATAACCAGATTGAACTGTATAAAACGCTTGGCGGTGGTTTATAGAATCATCATTTAGATCAATAAGGTTCTCATAAACCAGAACCTTATTTGCCGAATTGACAATTTATTGAAAATTAAATAGCAATATTATCTTACTTTTTATGTGCTAAATTACCTTTAGAAACAATAACAAGGATAAATATATGATTTTAGAAAAAGACTGGAAAAATATTCAACGGATTTTTAAACTTGCACAAAAAGCATCAATACATGCTTCAATTGCAACAGTCGATCAATATGGTCAACCCAATATTACCCCTATCGGCACTGTCTTTTTAAATGACAATCAAACCGCTTATTTCTTTGATACATTTACAGAAAGATTGGGTGAAAATCTTAGCCAAAATTCCAAAGCCTGTATTCAAGCTGTTAATAGCGGAAAGCTGTTTTGGCTAAGTTCACTGATTCAGGGAAATTTTAGTGATTATCCTGGCGTTCGTTTATATGTGGAAATTGGAGATTTACGTCCAGCAACTGAACAAGAGAAACTTGCAGTGGAACAACGGGTGAAACCACTGCAATGGACAAAAGGCAGTCAACTGATCTGGTCTGAATTTACCCATGTGCGTGACATCAAGATCAATGATTTTAGATGGATCAAATATCCAAGAATGATGGAAAATCTAATCTAAACGCATTTCAAACAGGCACAGCCCCTCAATTTCTAAAGGCATCTTAATATTTTCAAAAGCTGCCGCTTTTAAAGCGTCGATATGCTCCTGTTTGTTCATATAAAGCTGGTCATTTTGCATGGCATGAGGTGCACATAGATGATCGCAAACCAAGTAACAACCTTGAGGTTCTAGTAAGGTTTTTACTTTTTTATGAAAATCGGCAGCATATTTTTTATGCCGAAGCTCATGCAATGCCTGATGAATGATAATAAAGTCATATTTTTGATTTAGAGCATTTTGCCAATCGGGCTCCTTAAAGTTTCCAATGAGATAGTTGGCTCTTGCTCGTTCAGAGGAGGTTAACTTCTGTTGAGCAAGCTGATGCATAGCCCCAGAAAAATCGAAAGCGGTATATTGAATATTGGGCAATTGTGACAATAAATGTTGCGCTAAAAATCCTGGCCCTGCTCCCAACTCCAGAATATGACATTGATCAGAAGCATGCGTCTTAATCAGATTGGCATAATAATCAAAGAAATCCTTTCTCCACGGGCGTTTCACATTCGCCGTGTCTTGCCATTCCACAGCATCCTCATAATTGCGTAAGTCGATTGGACTGGTGACATCGTTCATTCATTTCCCCTCCTTTTATAATTAAACCACACCAATTTGTTCAAAGAACTGTTTGTAAACATCCGCTTTTTTTTCCAGTGCTAATGGATAGGCCCGTGATGATGAGGGCAAGCGGTATAAACTTAGCTCACGATTCTCATAATTCACCTGTACCGATTGACCGATCATGGGCTTAATAGGTTGATCTGGAAAATGCTGCATCAGCGTATCTGTAGCCTTGTCTCCCGTTGTCATAATGGTATGACACATTGGTATTTGCTCAAGCAAAGCTGACAAATCGGTTGGAGTCACAATTTCCAGGAACTTGTCTGAGGCATTGCCCTGCAAGCGTTTAATTTGATAGGCCGTATCAAATATCCCAATTCCAATTTGGGACAAAAACTCACGGATTTGACTTTCCTTAAAATTTTTATTGGGTAAATCTAAAAAGTGGTTTTTATCACTGAAAAAAATCAGGCCAAAGATTCTCCACATATCATTTTGATAGTTTGGATAATAAAAGTTCATCTTCCACCGATTCTGAGGCGGTGGAAAGCTTCCCAGCATCAGCAGTTTTGCATTGCCAGGCAAAAAAGGAGTGAGTGGATGTGTCTCTATTTCTATATCCATCATCGTACCGCTTAGAATTAATTTTTTAAATAAATTGAACTTGAGTGTGATTTTGTTTTTTAATCAATTCAAGACTTTGTTAAAATAATATAAGCAATTTAATCATTTTAAGCACGTTTTAAATTATTGGAAATTAATGACAGGTTTAACTCATTTAAAAATAATAAAGGTATTATTTTTTTTTGGTTGGCATCATACAGATTTCTGAATGAAGTTATTTATATAGAATCAAGTCAATGGTAGAGAAGTCGTCCTCTAGTTTAAGCAGAACCTGTTCCAGTAATTGATTGATCTCTTCATTATGATAAGGCTGCATTTTGCCATTCTGCATATCCATGACATTACAATTTATTTTTTGTTCCAGTAACTTATAGATACTTTTATTTCGTCCAAACAGTATTCTCTTGATCAACTGATGTTTTTCAAGATCAGCCAAAACCCTATAAATTGTGCCAATTTTTACTTCCCTGTTTTTATTGACCATCATATAGATATCATCGGCTGTTAGTCCCCCATGATTTGCAATAACTTCCAAAACAGCCAGTCTGGCAGTTGTTGCCCCTAATCCTGTGTTAAGCAATCGTTCTGAAAACATAAACACTCCTTAACCTATAGAAATCGCTATATTTTTTCTAAAATAAAAAAACCTACCATTTTTTGAAATGGCAGGTTGTAAACTTAAGCTTAGAAGCTAAAGGTAGCTTTCACAAAATAATTGCGTCCATAAAGTTTGGTATTGAAGCCCTCATCCTTATCTTTCAAGTCAACATCAGTCAGGTTTTTAACACCGTAGTCTAGGGTTAAGTTTTGAGTCAGATTTGAAGTTAGGGTTACATCATAGGTCGTATATGATGGCAACTCTTCTGTAGCCGACAACATTTGTTGCCCAATATAGCTCGCACCAAAATTCATTTTATAATTTTCAACAGGTGTCCAGGTAATAAAGGCATTTGCCATCCATTCTGGACGCTCAGTCAAATCTTTATCAGTGATTTTATTTTTTGCATCTAGATAGGTCGCATTACCCTTAACACCAAAAGCATCACTGAAGTCATAACCTGCCGCTACTTCAACCCCTTTAAGCTCGGCTTTGGCAACGTTATCCCATTTGTTTGGGAACTTCGGATCTGTTGGTGCTGGATCTTTGATACGTTCAATCAGGTTTTTAACATCATTTTGGAAAGCCGTGATGTTAAAGTTCCAGTTTGGTTGTGTCACAATCAAGGATGCTTCGTAGTTATTACTTTCTTCTGGTTTTAAGTTCGCGTTACCACGAATGAAACAGCTTCCGCCACAAGAAACCAGACGGTAATTTTCATCTAACTGGTATGGACCAGGTACTTTGTAAGCCTGTCCAAAGCCCCCTTTTAGCACAATCCCATCTGCAAGCTCATAGGCTAAATAAGCCTTACCAGTCGCCTTACCGTCAAAGTTATCGAAATGGTCATAACGCCCCCCAACCGTAGCCGTGAAAGCATCTGTGATGTGGGTATCATTCTGTACAAATACACCATAACTCTTTTGCTTCGAGCTGCCTGTTGTATATGAAATAGGGTCAGTGATTTTTTGGTCTTTATAATCTGCACCTAAAGTCGTGTTGTTCATCAACCAATCAAAATTGGTAAACCCTCTAGCAATTAAATTATCCTGTTTATAATGTCTTTTTTGTGGTGCATCATAGTCAGTGTCATAATCATCGATTTTTGCGGTTTCTTTACCGATATAGGCTTCTGTTTTTCCCCATCCCCAATTACCACGGTGAGTTAAACCGATATTGGTACGGTCCATCTCCATTTCTTGAGAACCCCAATTTGTATCCTGGGTTAAAGGTCTTTTATCTTTATTATAATTCACATCTAAATCGAGTGCTTGCTGGTCATTAATGTCCCAGTTCAAAGTTCCGTTTAAATTGGTTGTTTCTTTCTCAACAAAGTAAGCTGAAGCATCGGTTTGTTGCTTATACCATGCATCTCGGTTATAGGCATCGCCTGAAAGATTAAAACGGACACCATCAGTTAGTCCACCATTTAAATTAAAACCATAACGTGACTGGTTTTTACCTTTGCCACTGTCCACTCTATTAAACTGAGTGAAAACAGAACCATGAATTTCACCTGGTTTTGCTTTTTTAGTAATAATATTGATTACACCACCCATGGCATCTGAACCATAAAGTGATGACATTGGACCACGAATGACTTCAATACGTTCAATACTATTGAGTGGAATTGAACTCCAGTCAAAGTCATTGCCGCGCCACATTGCACCTGAAGAAGAAGTGCGTTTACCATTCAGCAGGATTAATGTATAGCTGCCAGAAGTATCCTGCATACCACGGATCACAATTTTATCTTGTCCGCTGTTATAGTTATAAACACCCGCTTCTTTTTGCAAAACGTCTGCCACGCTTAAGGCAGCACTTCTTTCAATCTGTTCACTGGTAATTACGCTGATAGATGCAGGTGCCTTGTCTATGTTTTGCTCTGTTAATGCGGCTGAAACCACAATGGTCTGAAGGCGTTGAGGTTCTTGTTGATTTGAGCTGCCCTGTTCATTTGCCATCACTGTGAATGGTGCGAATGCGGCAACCGCAATAACTAACTTTTTCTTAGTTAAAACCATCTTTTCATTTCCTCTGTATTGATAACAATTTTCAAGTCATAATTGTTAGCATTTGTAAATTTTGCGCATCATAACCAGTTATTGATAATCATTCAATAGTTATAACTATTTTTATTTTGAAATTGATAATCATTCTTATTTATGTAAAATTGAATTATAATCGTCCTTTTGAATATCGCCATACTCCAACTTCCATTACCAATTTATGCATAAGTAGATAAAATAATGTTGCCTCGCTTCTTTATTTACCACCCCATATTTGCATCAGTCATTGCTATTATCATCCTGATTTTAGGCTTTTTTTCGATTTTAGCACTGCCTGTTGAACGTTATCCCAACCTTGCCCCGCCAAGTGTCAGTGTCTCTGCGGTTTATCGTGGAGCATCCGCCGAAACCGTTGAAGAAAGTGTGACCCAGATTCTAGAGCAACAAATCAAGGGCATCGACAATCTGCTCTATTACACCTCTAACAGTGAATCCTCTGGTCGCAGCAGCATTGATATTCATTTTAAAATTGGAACGGATATTGATAAGGCACAGGTTCAAGTACAGAACCAAATGAACAGTGCGCTAAGTCGATTGCCTGAACAAGTGCAACGTCAAGGAGTCAATATCTGGAAAACCACAGGTGATTTATCACTGATCGTGGGCATTTATGACGAAACAGGCAAAACCAGTAATATTGATTTATCTGATTATTTGATTACTCATTTTGAGCAGCCATTGACCCAGATTCAGGGTGTCGGTGAAGTGGATATTTTTGGTTCAGCCTATGCCATGCGGATCTGGCTGAATCCAAATCAACTTCGAAATTATAAGTTGATGCCAAGTGATATTGAAAAGGCTTTGAGTGATTATAATACCCAAATTGCTGCGGGTTCGATTGGTGCAATGCCCTCCGCAGATCATCAAAATATTTATGCCAAAGTCACCGCAGGTTCACGTCTGAAAACCATTGAAGATTTTAAGTCGGTGGTGGTGAAAGCCAATATTGATGGCAGTTTGGTCTATTTAAAAGATGTGGCACGGGTTGAACTGGGCGCAGAAAATTATGAAAGTGTAAATAGGCTGAATGGCTTTCCATCCGCAGGTTTGGGCATTTATCTGAGTCCAGATGCCAATGCCATTCAAAGCTCTAAATTAATTAAAGAAAAAGTCGCCCAACTGAGTCAGCATTTGCCTGCGGGTTATAAAGTGGTTTATCCACGAGACAATACGCCATTTATTCAGGAATCCATCAAACAGGTGATTTTTACCTTGCTGGAAGCGGTAGTTTTAGTGGTTCTGGTGATGTATTTATTTTTACAAAACTGGCGGGCGACCCTGATTCCAACCATTACTGTACCAATTGTGATTTGCGGAACATTTATTATTCTGTACTTGGCTGGGATGAGTATTAATACGCTGACCTTGTTTGCTCTGGTTTTGGCAATTGGTCTGCTGGTGGATGATACCATCGTGGTGGTGGAAAATGTCGAGCGTCTGATTCATGAAAAACAGCTTGAAGTCCGTGAAGCCTGTCTTGAATCCATGCAGGAAATTAGTGGCGCATTGATTGGGATTACATTGGTACTGACTGCGGTATTTATTCCAATGGCATTTTTTAGTGGTTCGACAGGCATGATTTACCGTCAGTTTTCCATTACACTGGTCGCTGCCATGCTGCTTTCGCTGATTGCAGCGATGATGATCACCCCTGCCTTATGCGCTGTATTACTCAAAAAAGAACATAAAAAACCTGTTTGGGGACAATATCTGGAAAATGGCGTTAATCGAATCAAGTTGCTATTTATCCGATCTACCCAGTCTTTACTACGCTTTAAGGCTTTGGCTGGACTGGGTGTCTTGGCGATCATTTTTGCTTTGATTCTGTTTTATCGTGCCTTACCGACCAGTTTTATTCCCAATGAAGATCAGGGTTTATTGGCGGTACAATTTGCCTTACAGGACAGTGCTTCACTGAGCCAAACGCAGGCTGTGGGTAAACAGGTTAATGATTATTTACTTCATCAAGAAGCCAAAAATATTAATACCGTACTGATCGTGAATGGACAGAACTTTTCTGGTCAAGGTCCAAATCTGGGTATGGCATTCGTGTCACTCAAGCATTGGGATGAGCGTCAGGGTGCAGAAAATACTGCACCTGCGATTCGTGCCCGTTTACAACAAGGGCTTTCTGATCTACTGCCTGCCCGTGTCATGGTCGGTATGCCCGCCAGTGTCTCTGGTCTAGGGCAGTCTGATGCGATTGAGTTATGGTTGCGTGATGTCGCAGGTAAAGGTCGGGAAAATCTACAACAACAGTTTGCTGATATTGAAGCACAAGCGAAAAACTACCCTGCTTTTACTGAATTAAGTCCATTGGTGAGTGATAACAAAGCCGCTTTATTTGTACAACTGGATCAAAATAAAGCCAAAATGCTCGGTATTGAACAGCAGGAAATTCGTTCAACCTTGTCAACTGCTTGGGGCGGCAGTTATGTCAACGATTTCGTAGAACGTGGACGTATCAAACGAATCATTATGCAGGGCGATACTGAATTCCGTTCTAAACCCGAAGATTTACGTTATTGGCATGTACGGAATCAGTCTGGTGAAATGCTGCCCCTTTCCCATTTTGCCCAAACCGAATGGACAGGCGGTCCAGAAGTGTTAAACCGTTTTATGGGCTTGGCTGCCATTCAACTTGAAGCCAGTGTCAGTGAGGGTTTTAGTTCTGGTCAGGCAATGGGACAACTTTCCGATTTAATTGATCAACAGGCAGATGTTGATCTGGCATGGAGTGGTTTGTCTTTACAGGAACAACAATCCAGCAATCAGGCAATTTATCTGTATGTGATTTCGATCCTGTTTATTTTCCTGTGTTTAGCTGCTTTATATGAAAGCTGGAAAATTCCGTTCATTATTTTATTGGGCTTGCCTCTAGGGATTACAGGTACGATCTTGTGTGCATGGTTCTTTGATTTACCAAATGATGTGTATTTCCAGATTGCCCTATTAACTGCGATCGGGCTGTCGTGTAAAAATGCCATTTTAATTGTGGAATTTGCCTCAACTGCATTGACACAAGGTTTAGATAAATACGCAGCAGCCTATGAAGCCTTATCCTTGCGTTTACGTCCGATTATTATGACCTCACTTGCCTTTGGCGCAGGAATTATTCCATTGGTGTTTGCCACAGGTGCAGGTGCGGCAAGCCGTTATGAAATCGGGATTAGTGTATTGGGCAGTGTGATTTTTGGGACGATCTTGATTCCGCTATTTACCGCTTTCCTGTTTGTGCTGGTGCATAGCTGGGTCGGTGTACCAAAAATGCAATGGCGTAATTTTGATATATTTGTCCGTGTTAGAAATTGGCGTGTTAAAGAGGATTAACTTTAAACAGAGTAAAAAATGGCAGATTAACTCTGCCATTTTTTTGTTAAATAAATTATGAAAAATTAAGCCACCAATTTTTCAATCCAGATTTCCAAAGTCGGTTGTTCAGCTAAATCTTCAAAACTGACTTTTGCTCCATGTGCTTGCCATTTCCCAACCAGTGTCATCAAACGTACCGAGTCCAGCCCCAGCATTAACAAGTCATCATGCAGTTCAATTTCAGTCACAGGAATCTGTAACTGCTCGCTGACTGCTGCAATAATTCCCTCTTTTGATAATGCAGTTGCCATATCCTTTAACTCCCATAAACGTAAAACCTGATCCGTACTCATCACCTGACCACAGCGTGTACTGATATATTTCAATGCCATATCGTGTTCTTCACGGCTAAAATCTGCCATTGCATCGCCACAAACAAAAGGCTTGATATTCAGCATAAAGGCTTCGGCTGCACTCATTAAGCAACCGATATGGGCATAGACCCCACAAATGACCAACTGATCACGCCCCCATTGCTGCATGCGTTGCTCAAAGTCAGAAAATTTAAATGCGCTATAACGCCATTTAGTCATCACAATATCAGGCTCAATTGCAGCCACATCAGGATGAATACGGGTGATTTGTGGATCTGCTTTTAAGCCTGTACCCCAAAAATCGGTGAGTAACTGGCGATGCTCAGGCGTTTGATCTCCTGGTTGGGCGGTATACACCACAGGGATATTGAGTTGGCGTGCCTGTGCAATCAAGGCTTGGGTATTTCTCAGCAATTCAGGAATCGGCTGCTGGGTCTGGTCATAAAAGTCTAAGAAATATTGCTGCATATCATGTACAAGTAGAACCGACTTTTTAGCATCAAGCTGCCAATGGGTTTTGTTTGCGCTAAATTCATCTGCCTGTGGCATGGCATAACTGGCAATTTTAGGGATAGTCATATAAGTCTCTCGTATATTATTTCTGTGATTTAAAATATTTTCATAAACAAAATCCATTCCAATTTCCTTTTTACTACAAGGCAGAGAGCTGTTAAGTTTCTATAAAACCTCCCTCTAAATCTCCCTCCTAAAAGGAGGGAGACTTCCACGAATCTAATAACCCATATAATAAATTCGTGATATTCCCTCTCTTTCTAGGAGAGGGCTAGGGAGAGGTCAAAATCAAGTGAAAACTGAGAACTCGGTGCCCCTACGCTTAAAAGGGGGGTTAGGAAAATTCAAACTGCTTCAGCTTCAACTTGTTTACGCAACACTTTTTTGTCAATTTTTCCAAAGGCGGTATAAGGAAACTGTTCGATAAACTCAATTCGATCAGGAATCTTATAAGTGGCTAAACCATAGTCTTTGAGGTATTGGCGTAATTGCATACCACGACGAATCGCACTTGGCTCATTGTCCTGTGTTTGCCATGCAATAAAGGCACAACTTTTTTCACCCAGCATTTCATCGGGCATCGCCACCAATGCAGCCAAACGCACCTGCGGATGAGTCACTAAAGCTTGTTCTACTTCTTCAGTGGCAATTTTTTCGCCACCCCGATTAATCTGTTCTTTGGAGCGTCCCTCGACCACAATACAGCCATCTTCACGGATACGAACTAGATCGCCTGTACGGTAAAAACCATCGGGCGTAAATGATCGGGCATTATGTTCTGCGGCTTGATAATAGCCACGAATCGTATAAGGTCCTCTTGTCAGTAAATGCCCAATCTGCCCAATTGCTACAGGTTGATCATTGTCATCCAGTACCAGAATTTCATCATCTTCGGAAATTTTAATGCCTTGTGTATGAATGATTTGCTCGGCTGACATATCAAAGCGAGTGTAATTAACCAAGCCCTCAGCCATGCCAAATACTTGTTGCAACTTCACATTAAATTCTTGGATTAATGCGGTTGCTACCGTATCAGGCAAACGTGCACCACCGACCTGTAAGCAGCGTAAAGTCGATAAAATATCATCCTGATCTTTACGAGCCTTATCCATCCACGGGCGAACCAAAGCAGGCACTAAACAGGCATCCGTGACCTGATGTTTGCGGATGAGGTGAAATGCTGTTTCAGGACTCGGGTCTGTACCCAATACCACTGCACCACCGACATAAAAAATGCCTAATGCACCTGCTGAACTCATGGAAAAGTTATGTGCAGCAGGCAGCACCATCAATAGACGTGAATTTTGCTCAAGCTGGCAGATGTTGGCACTTTCCCGCACGCTATATAAATAGTCATCATGGGTACGGGGAATGAGTTTAGGAATCCCTGTACTGCCACCTGAAAGCTGTAAAAAAGCCACTTGATCGGCAGAACTTGGATTGATCGCTTGTTCTAAAATAGCGGTTTGTTGTAATAAATCAGCCAAACTAGAAAATTCAGCTTGATCACCCAACACAAAAATATGCTGTAGCTCAGGATTGACAGCCTGACATTTACGTGCCAATTCCCGATAATCAAATTTCTGTGCGCCAAAGTCAGCACAAAAATAGGCTTTCGCCCCTGTTTGTTGAAAGAAGCTATTCAACTCTGCATGCCGATGGGCTGGCAAAGACATAATTGGCAACACACCCAAACGAATCAGCGCAAAAAACACCACATAAAATTGATAGCAATTCGGCATTTGCACCACTGCTTTATCACCTGCACGTAAACCATGCTGATATAAATGTGTGGCGCAATAGCTGACCCATTGATTGAATTGCTGATAGTTAATTTCTATTTCAGCATCGAAAATGGCAATATTTTCTGCATACTGACTTGCTGATTGCTGCAAAAAATCACTCAGATTCTGTCCAATCCAGTAGCCTTTTTGGCGGTATAAATTGGCAAATTGTTCTGGATAAGGCACTGCACCTGCTAAATAATTCTGCATATTATTTCACCTTGTCCATAATTTGTGCGGAACTAAAACCAAACCCATCCAGTACCGTTCTAAACTTGGCAGCGGTTTCGGCATGTTCAGCATGTGGATCGGAAGCCGCAACGATGCCAGCCCCCGCAAAGAGTCGAGCAATATTATGTTGGATACGGGCGCAGCGTACCGTCACTGACCATTCACCATTGCCTTGTTCATCTGCCCAACCCATTGTTCCTGCAAACAATTCACGATTAAACGGTTCAAGCTGTTCAATCAAATCTTTTGCAACCGCTGTTGGTTGACCACAAATCGCAGGGGTTGGATGGAGTTTCTCCACCAGATCAAACACATGAGTATCTTGATCTTTAAGCTCGCCCTCAATCCGTGTTGCCAAATGCCATAAGCGTTTTGTGCGGATGAGGGATGGTTGTTTTGGAATATGTAATTTTTTACAGAATGGACTAAGCTTATCAGCAATCATTTCAATCACCACCGCATGTTCATGCTGATCTTTTGCAGAATTTAACAAGTATTTGGCATTTTCCTGATCCTGAATCGGGTCGGTATCTCGTGCCAAAGTACCAGCGACTGGTTTACTCCAGACTTGCGCAGCTTGTTTGGCAACCAGCAATTCAGGACTTGCACCAACAAACCAACCCTCCTGATGTGCATGTCTTGCCACCGCATAGTTATAACCCTCTGGATTATCTTTGGATAACTGATAAAACAGTTGTGCTACATCAATTTCATCTGTCAGTTCTAATTGCAAGATGCGAGCAAGTACCGCTTTATTGAGTTTGCCTTGTTGCATTTTCTGAATGAGATTAGCGACCTGATGTTGGTATTGTTGTCCTGATGGAATAAAACAGGCTTCTCGAATACTTTCTTCAGGCAAGGCTTGATAGTTCTGGGTATAAATCGCCTTTTGATAAAACTTGACCTCATCCATAATCATCAGATTAAGGTCTTGTGAGGTACAAAATGGAATACCACCCAGAATTTTGGCTTGGTAATGACCATCGGCAATCACCTGTTTCAGTTGCAAACGTGCCTGTTGCAACCAGTCTGACAATTGGCTCTGCTCACTCACCTGTATGTCTTGCAGTTTTCGCTGACTCTGTAGAATATAATCTGGAGTGGTAAAATAGAAAGCTGCTGCTTGGTCACATTGAAAAATCTCATGTGCTAATGCTACTCGGCTCTCAGTATAGTTTTCTCTCTGGATAAAATAGGGATGTTGAATTGACATCGCACTACTCCTTAGTGATTGATCTTTTTATAAAGTTTTAAGTTTGGAATAAGGGCTTTAAACCCCTAAGGTCGCACCACCATCGACCACGATTTCCTGCATGGTAATTTGTGAAGCTTGCTCAGACAGTAAAAAAATCACGCTATTGGCAATATCTTCGGGTTCAGCCAGTTTGCGCAATGGAATACCTGTTCGGTATTGAGCAAGGTCACCATCGACTACGGCGGCTGGTGGCTGATCATCAGTCCAGAGCTGTTTTTGCATACTGGTTAGGGTTGAGCCAGGCGAGACAATATTGACACGCACCTGATGCGATGCAACTTCCAGTGCCAAATTGCGACAATAGTGACTGAGTGCGGCTTTGGTGGTGGCATACATACCCAACTGCATACGTGGCATACGTGCGCTATTTGAACTGACTGTGACGATACTGCCATGTTTTTTCATACAAAAATGTTGGGCAACCTGCTGACTAATCGCAATCGGTGCCAACAAATTCACCGCCAGAATGCGCTGCCAGTCGGTCAATGTGGCATCCAGTAATGAGGTCATAATCAGAATACCTGCGGCATTAACCAATCCAACCACTTGATGATTTTCTAAAATATCTGCAATTGTGGCATGGGTCTGGTCTTCAATCGTGATGTCCTGACAAATGCCTTGCCAACCTGAATGGCAATCTGGTGTCAGGTTTTGGGTTATTTCCCATTGTTCAGGTTGTGCCTGCTGGTCTAAACCAACCACACAAAAACCTTGCTGCAATAATTTCAATGAAATCGCTGCACCAATTCCTCTGGCAGCTCCCGTGACAATGACGGTTGAGCGCATATCAATACTCCAATAGAGATGAAATGTGAGGAACGATTAAAGTTCCATAACAAACATCGCAAACTGATCGTGGAATCATTAAGTTGAATATTTTTCCTGCCACAAACCTTGACAGGGCACCAATAAATTCCTGCGCATAATTGCAAATAATTATCGTTATAATCAAGTATCGTATTACTATTATTTTTATCAAATAAGAAAATTATGGATATTTAATATACTTTTTCATGGTTTAAATCTTTGTTTTATCTATAAATGATAAATTCATGCTTTTTTTAATTGATTATAATGATAATTATTTTCATTTACTAATAAGAATCATTTTAGTATTGTGAGTCCGCTTTCTGGTCACTCTAGGGACTCAAGATGAAGCCAACCACCCTCCCTTGCGCTACGACATCCTCAGCTCATCCCCTATTTCAGCAAAATGATCTGGGTTCTAAAAACTGGTGGAATCAAGTCCAGCATATTGGCAATCCACTGATATTAAAAAAGAATCATCGTACGCATTGCACCTTTCTATGGCGTTGTCAATCACAGGCTGAACAGATTTTTATTGATATTTATTCACAAACACCCTCGATTTATCAGCAATGGAATCAGTTTCAGCAGATTGAAAATACCGATATTGCCTTTTTTGAAATTGAGTTACCGCATGACTGGTCAGGCAGTTATGTGCTGGTCACAACAACTGATCTTGCCCCTCACACTACCGATGCCGCAGTGCGTCGACAATGGTGGCAAAAGCAGTTACAGCAACATGCCCAAATTGATCCCTTAAATCCTTATCCTGCCTATCCTGCACAGGTGGCTCGCTGGGTCAATCAAGTGCATTTAACTGAAAAAGAAGAAAATTATACTCAGGATTTACTGATTCAATATCGTTCATTGCAATGGCAAAGTACCCTACTAGAAACCACCTATCCTGTTGATCTTTACCAGACAAGCGATGAACTTTCGGCAAATCGACCGTTGATTCTTTTTCTGGATGGGCAAGTCTGGAGTCAACATTTACCGATTCTACAACAACTTCAAACCCTGACCGATCAGAACAAAATTATTCCAGCCTGCTATGCCTTTATCCACAGTATCAATAGTGAACAACGCTGCTTCGACTATGGTTGCCGTGACCTTTTTTCCCAAGCGTTGGTTGAGGAACTCATTCCCTATCTTAAACAGCAGTTTGGATTGGATAACTCCAAAATCAGCTTATGCGGTCAAAGTTTAGGGGGCTTATGCGCGCTGCATACCTTACTGCTTTATCCCAATGCGCTGCATCAACTGATTTTGCAATCAGGTTCTTATTGGTGGTCGGATTATTCACAAAGTCATTTTTTAAAAGATCAGCAGCAGCGTTTTTTAGAGCTTATTCCACAACATCTACAGCGTATTCCAACAGATCGAAACATCCTGATCCGTACTGGACAGTGTGAAACCGATATGTGTGAAGACAGTGAACAACTGTATGTTCATTTAAATCCATTTGTAGACACCCAGATTCACACCTTTGCAGGTGGACATGATGCGGTCAATTGGCGACATGACCTGATCGCTAGCCTGCAAATCCTGCTTTCCTCATAAAACCGTTTAGATTCAAAGGAAAAATATGATGAGTACTTTACAAGAAAACTATCTCAACCCATTCGACAATGAAAATTTATCATTTTTCGTCCTTAAAAATCATCAAGGTGAATTCAGTTTATGGCCTGAATTTCATCCTGTACCCGCAGGTTGGGATATTCAACACGGTGCAGATAGCCGTGCATCGTGTATCCAATATGTAGAAAAACATTGGAAGTCGATTAATCCATTTCAATCGGCTTAATGGAGCAATTGCCATGAATCAAGCCCTACAGCATGAATTTACCCAAGAACCAATTCGCCTAAACCTGCTTTCGACCCAACAAGGGATTTTCCTTGCTGATCATCTCAGTTCGATTGAAGATTTATATACCATTGCGCATTGTCTGGAATTGCCAAAAAGTGTTGATCTGACAACTTTTAAACAAGCGATTGAAATGGGCTTGAGTGAAGCAGATACCGTCACAGCACGCTATTCTTGTGATCCCGCTCATCCATTTTTCCAGCTCAATCACAATCCGCAAATTCAGATCGAAGAATTTGATTTTTGTCATCTCAGTCCTGCGCAAGCACAAAAACGCTTATGGGACTGGATGCCCACCGATCGGGAATATGCCAAGTCATTAAAAAATAATGATAGCCATCTTTATCGTCAGGTGTTGTTTATCTGCCATGACAAGGTGTATTGGTATCAACGTTACCATCACATCATGTTAGATGGTTTTAGTATCATTAACCTGACCAAACGTATTGTGGGGCTTTATCAACAATTGCAACAGCAGACTGAGCTGAAAGCATCACCGTTTATTACTGTGACAGAGGTGATTGCGGAACGTCAGGCTTATGAAAATAGCTCACAGTTTCAGGTTGATCAGGACTTTTGGACATCCTATTGTCAGGATTTACCAACGCCTGTGACCTTAAGCACACATCATTTAGCGGCTAAAACTACCGCTAAATTTATCAAACATCAATTGCATTTTTCACAAGGCATTTTGGCACAAATTCAGCTTTTGGCTGCCCATGCCAAGCTGGCTTTGCCTGACATAATGATGGCATTGTCATTACATTACCTCCACAGAATGACTGATAAGTCTGAATTGGTAATGGGTATTCCCTTTATGCGTCGTTTGGGGTCTAAAGCCATTCGTTCACTCTTACCTACCGTCAATGTCTTACCTGTCAAGTTTAGTGTCACTCAACAGCAAAGCTGGCTGGACTTGGCGCAGCATGTACAAGCGCAACTGAACCAGATTCGCCCACATCAAAAATATGATGCCGAACAGATTTTACGTGACCTAAACTCGATTGATGTGCATGAACGAATTTATGGGACAATCCTGAATTATAAAGCCTTTGATCAGGATTTAGTGATTGATGATCAAGTGGTGAAAACGCATCATATTTCCACAGGCCCGATTGATGATTTTGAGTTTTCATTTATTGTACAGAATCAGGAACTGATTATTGAACTACGAGCGGATGCCTTACGTTATAGTCAGGATGAATTGTTGATGCACAGTCAACGTTTAACGCTGCTACTGGAACAATGTCTGGCACAACCAGAACATGCCTGCGCTACCTTTAGCATTACCACCAAACAGGAACAGCAGTTACTGACTCAGGCAGGAACAGGAATTAAAGTTACTCATCCTGAATGCTATAACAATGTGCTAGATATCTTCTATGAACAGGCACAAAAATATCCTGAACGGATTGCGATTTTAAGCGGTGAACGTGATTCGCTGTATCAACTGACTTTTGCTGAATTAAAAACCCAGATCAACCAACTGACCCGATTCCTGCAAGCCAATGGTGCAAAAAAGCATACCGTAATTGCAGGGGCAATTCCCCGTTCGGCTGAATCAGTGGTGATGATGCTGTCGGTACTGAATTCAGGTGCAAGCTTCTTGCCGCTTGATCTGGACTATCCGACTGATCGGATGCAAATGATGTGTGAGGATGCCAATCCGCTATTTGTATTGACCACACAAGCTTTGACACAGCAGCTTCCACAGGGCTTAACACAGATTTATCTAGATGATGCGTCAGTACGTGAACAAATCCAGCAACAAGACCCAAGCGATATTACTGCCGAGCAACGACGTTTTGATTTTCAGGATGTTGCCTATGTGATCTTTACATCAGGCAGTACAGGACGACCAAAAGGCGTGATGAATACGCACGGTTCATTACTCAATCTGATCCTGTCGCATCAACATACGATTTATTTCCCTGTACTTGAGGCAGTGCAACAACGTTTCCCTGAACGTCCACTTCGTGCTGCGCATACCCACTCATTCTCCTTTGACTCGTCATGGTTACAGGTATTCTGGCTGTTATGGGGTCAGGAACTGCATATCTTTGATGAAAATATGCGCCGTGATGCCTATGGCTTGGTACAGGAAATTCAGCAACGCAAAATTGATACGCTGGACTTGCCACCCTCGTTCTGTGCGCAAATGATCAGTAATGGTTTATTTACGGAACATCAACATCATCCAAGCCTGATTTTAATTGGCGGTGAAGCTGCGCCATTGGCATTGTGGCAACAACTCAATGCTCAACCAAACCTGTTTGCGCATAACCTATATGGTCCAACTGAATATACAGTGGATACCTTTCGAGCCGAATTAAAACTAACCGAACGTCCTGTGATTGCCAATCCGATTGGTAACACCCAAGCCTATGTACTGGATCAAAATCTACAACGCTGCCCAATTGGGGTGATTGGCGAGTTATATATTTCAGGTTTTGGCATTGCCAATGGCTATTTAGGTCGTGCCGATCTCAGCTCGACTCGTTTTGTTGCCAACCCATTTGAACAGGGTCAACGCATGTACCGCACAGGTGATTTGGTGCGCTGGAATATGGCAGGCAAACTGGAATTTATGGGACGCTGTGATGACCAGATCAAGATTCGGGGTTATCGGGTCGAAATTGGTGAGGTTGAAAATGCGCTATCCATCCTGCCAGATATTGAAAGTGTGGTGGTGATTGCTGAACCGATTAACAACAGTCATCGCCTGCTAGGCTACTGTGTGGTCAAAGACATTCAACTGGATGAAGCCAAAAGTGAGCAACTGAGCCAGCATTATCTGAGTTTGTTACGCCAAAACCTGCCTGATTATATGGTGCCATCGGCACTCACTGTCATGCAGGAATTTCCTCGTAATGTCAGTGGTAAAGTCGATAAAAAAGCATTACCAAAACCGCAAATTCGTAGCCAAAGCCGCGTTGCACAAACGCCTGAGCAAAAACTGCTGTGTCAGATTGCCGCCTCTGTGTTGAAACTGGAGCAGATCGGGATTGATGACGATTTCTTTATGACAGGCGGTGACAGTATTTCAGCAATTATGCTGTGTACCCAGTTACGCCAACACGGTTACGGACTTAAACCCAGTGATGTGTTTCAGCTTAAAACCGTTGCGGCAATGTTGACTCAACTTGAAGCGCTGGAAATAAAATCAAACGATAACAACATTCAACAGGTGTTTGATGATGCGCTGATTGAAAAGGTACAACAGCACTATGCGCAGGACAGTATCGTTTTACCCTTATTGCCGCTACATAAAGGTATGTTGTTCCATTCGCAAATTGAGCAACAACATGCCAGTTATAATGCCTTTACCCGTTTGAGTTTAAATGGCGAAATTGATCTGATTCAATTGCAACAGGCACTGACCAATGTGCTGAGAAAACATCCGCAACTGGGTGGCTGTTTTGATAGCAATCTGCATGATGAACCGATTTTTGTGTATTCGCCAAACCCAACGCAAATGTGGCTGGTTGAACAATACGATTGCCAAGCAGGTCAATTAGAACACACCATTGAACAAGTTTTACAGCAACCGATGCAACTTGATCAGCCTTATGGATTGATTCGTGCCGTACTAATTCAACACAATTCACAGCAATCTGAACTGATCTTGATGGTGCATCATCTGCTAACCGATGGCTGGTCTACTCCACTATTTATGCAGGATTTTATTCAAGCTTATCAAAAACCTGAACAAAGCCTGACTGTTCCAGCACATAGCTATGCCGATGTCATTCTGCAACTGGTACAACAGGACCACAGCCTTTCCAAGCAAATTTGGCAGCAAGACCTTGCCCATGTGCAGCCTTTGGTGTTATTTGAACACGCCAAACAACACAGCATACAGGAAACTGCACATCATTTAAGTCTAGCACTGAGCGCAACACTGCAACAAAAGTTGCGCCAGACAGGCATTACCTTAAATGTGTTTATGCAAATGATCTGGGCAATGTGCCTACAGATTTATGCGCATCGTGAAGACCTCATTTTTGGGACACCTGTGGCTGGGCGTTCTGCCCCGATCAATGGGCTAGATCAACAAATTGGCTTGTTCCTGAACACCATTCCTGTACGGGTGCAATTGAATATGCAGCAAAATCTGTGGCAGCAGCTACAGCACTTGCAACAACTGCATATTCGCCATCTGGAGCATGATGGTCTGGGATTAAATGAAATTCAGCAACAACTGGGCTTAGGCAGTTTATTTGATAGCTTATTGGTGGTGGAAAATTATCCTGATCATCAATATCTACAACAAACTTTAGGTTCAGCCAAAATTGAAAAGCTGACCAATCGGGGCTATAGCCATTATCCACTGGCATTATTGGTGATTCCTGATCAGCAAATTGAACTGTTACTGGAACAACGTGGCGTGATTGCCCAACCTGAACAATTCCTGCAACGCATTGAACAATTGATTGAAATTGCCCTGAATCAGCCTGAAACCGCACTGCATCACTATCTGTTACAAGTGAATGCTGAAGAGCAATTTATTCAACAGATCAACCAAACTAACCATGATGTGCCACAGACTACATTACAGCAATTATTAAGAACGCAGGCATTGCGCAATCTTGATCTGATTGCCCTATGTGATGAACAGCAACAACTGACTTTTGCTCAGGTGCGTCAGCAAGTCTGTGCGCTTGCCAAAGTGTTGCAGCGTTCTGGGGTACAGGCGGGCGATATTGTGGCGATTGCCCTGCCTCGTTCCGTTAAACTCAGTCTGGCGATTTTAGCGGTGATTGAAGCAGGCGCAGCTTATCTACCAATTGATATTCAGCATCCCGTTGAACGTATCAAATATATGTTGGAGGATGCCAAACCTCGTCTGACCATTAGCGAACAGGATGTATTGCCCGAAATTGAAACGCCACGATTTGATTTTGATGCGTTGTTTGATGCGGAAGATATTAGCCTAACCCACTATAAAATTAGCTTGGTTAGCCCACAACATCCTGCCTATGTCATTTATACCTCTGGCACAACAGGGCAACCGAAAGGCGTGATGGTCTCGCATCAGGCGATTGTCAATCGTATTTTATGGATGCAAGATCAATATCCACTGGATCATAAAGATACAATCCTGCAAAAAACCCCTTGTAGTTTTGATGTGTCGGTGTGGGAGTTTTTCTGGTCATATCTGGTCGGTGCTCGTTTGGTGATGGCAGCTGTGGATGCGCATCGTGACCCAATGGCATTGCTCAATGTGATTCAACAAAATGATATTACTACCTTGCACTTTGTACCGTCGATGCTGGCGGTATTTGAGAATGCAGCAATAGAATTTTTGACTGATGAGCAACGTCAAGCCTTGCCGCTGAAACGAGTATTCTGTAGTGGTGAAGCCTTGCCAACCGCATTGGCACAATCATTTAACCAACATTTTAGTTGTGAATTGCATAACCTCTATGGTCCAACCGAAGCTGCGGTGGATGTTAGCTATATGGATGCCCGACAGCCGCAAGCAATGCCCGAAAGCAGTATTGCGATTGGTTATCCTGTCTGGAATACGCAGCTTTATATTCTTGATCAATACTTGCGTCCGCAACCGATTGGCGCTGAGGGTGAGCTATATTTGGCAGGTGATCAATTGGCGATTGGCTATTTACAGCGTAGTGATCTCACCGCCACCCGTTTTGTTGCCAATCCATTCCTGTCAGGGCAACGGATGTATCGCACAGGTGATATTGCTCGTTGGAATGCCGATGGCAGTATCCAATATGTCGGACGTGCCGATGATCAATTGAAAATTCGTGGGCAACGCATTGAATTGGGTGAAATTGAACAGCAACTACGTCTAATCACCCAAATTGATGAAGTGGTGGTTCATCCTGTAGCGAATGATCAAAATGCTGCGGATATTCAATTGGTGGCTTATCTTAAAACTACACAGCCTTTGGATGCCAATAGCCTGAAAAAACGTCTGGCAAAAAATTTACCTGCCTATATGATTCCAAACCACTTGATGACATTGGAAACATTCCCTCTTAGTCATAATGGCAAACTGGATCGTAAGGCATTACCGCAACCGCAAACATCGCATACTTTAAATAGTCGTTTGCCATCCAGTGAAGCTGAATTAAAACTGGAACAGATTTTCCAGAATATTTTAGCGCTACAGCGTCGTATTAAAGTCGAGGAAGATTTCTTTGCTTTAGGTGGTCACTCAATCTTAGCAATGAAATTGACAATTGAAATTAAAAAAGCCTTTGATCGAAGTCTCGCTGTGAATCAAATCATGACTGGCGCAAATATTGAGAAACTGGCGGAACAGTTACAACTGCAAAGCCTGATCAACCAAGCCAGTGATGATGCAGGTTTTGACACCACCTTTATTATTCGACAGGCAAAAACCAAACCTGTGTTCTGTATCTATCCAGGTTCAGGCTTGGCTTGGCAATATAGCGTTTTGAATCGTTATCTACATCCTGATATTAGCCTGATCGGGTTGCAATCGCCTCGTCCAAATGGTGCATTGGTGTATAGCCAAACGATGGATGAATTAATTGATCATCAACTAAAACAAGTCCTTGAAATTCAGTCTGACGGACCATTTACATTCTTGGGTTATTCATTGGGTGGTACGATTGCCTACGGGTTGGCTGATCGCTTACAACGTTTGGGACATGAAGTTGCCTTTGTCGGCTTACTCGATACCTATCCAGCCGAAATCCATGACTGGGATATGCAAAATGCCGATGCAGTAACCGAAGAAGCAGAACAGGAACAAATCCAGTTCTTTAATCAGGTTCTGGATGGTGCGGATGAAGTTCTGAATGAAGAAAAAGACAGTTTGCAGGACTATATTTTTGCCAATTATCGGGATGCGGTGCGCCTACTCAGTCAGCATCAAACCTCAAGCTATGCAGGCAAAATCCATGTCTTTGTCGCTGATCAATCCTTACCTGACTATATCCAACCGCTTGAAAACTGGCAGCCTTTTGTCAATGAACTGGAAGTGATTCGTTTGCCTGAAGCCAGTCATGAAAATTTATTGTCGCCTGAACAGCTCACCACTTTAGGACCATTACTGAATGACTATCTCAGCCAAGTCTACCAATTAAAGGATGCCAAGCATGAAGTTTAAACATATCTTGACTGATTTTAGTCTGCTCAAAACGAATCGACATTTCCGCAATGTGTTTATTGCCCGCACTGTTTCACTACTTACCATCGGCATGTTGATTGTGGCGATTCCACAACAAGTCTATCAAATGACTGGCGATGTGTTGCAAGTCGCAATTGTCATGGCATTTGAGGGGGTTGCCATGTTTATTGGCTTGCTGCTTGGTGGTGTGCTTTCAGATCGTTATGACCGCAAAAAGCTGATTTTATTGGCTCGTTTTGTCTGTGGTCTGGGTTTTATGGGCTTGGCGATCAATGCCATGCTGGATACACCCTCCCTCTATGTGATTTATTTCCTCAGCGCATGGGATGGCTTTTTCGGGGCGTTAGGCGTGACTGCCATGATGGCGATTATGCCAATCATTGTGGGGCGGGAAAATATTGTACAGGCTCGTGCCATCAGTATGGTGTCAGTACGTCTTGCCACTGTGCTATCACCTGCGATTGGCGGAATTGTGATTGCACTCAGTAATATCGCTTGGGCATACTGGATTTCGACCATTGGTACATTGGTCACAGTGCTGTTATTGATTGGCTTGCCTCAACTCAAACCACAAGGCAATGACGAGGATGAACATCCAATTCAGCAATTATTACAGGGCTTTAAATTCATCTTTCAAAACAAGATTGTCGGTAGCACCATTCTAATCGGAACGATTCTTGGTTTTAGTAGTGCAATTCGAATTTTATTTCCGCAAATTGTCGATCAACAATTTGGAGGCGGTGCATTTGAATTGGGCTTAATGTATTCAGCCGTGCCACTGGGGGCAACACTGGGGGCTTTACTCAGTGGTTGGACATCACAACTCACTCGCCCAGGAACGGTGATGCTGTATATCAGTCTTGCGGTTTTTGCCTGTATGTTCCTCGTAGGCTTATCTCATTGGTTTATCCTTACACTGATGATTCTAAGCGTATTTGGCTATCTCTCTGCCATCGCCAATCTATTGCAATATAGCATTGTACAAGGTCATACCCCTGATGAATATTTAGGGCGAATCAATGCGATCTGGTTGGCTCAGGATGCAGCATCGGATTCAATTGCAACAACAATTATGGGTGCACTTACCCGCTTCTTACCGATCTCAAGCAGTATCTTTATCTTTAGTGGTCTGAGTTTTGCACTGGGTTTGGTCTTTTTAATGAGTGCTGAAAAAATCAGGGAAGCCAATTTTAATGATCCTGATTTGCAGGAGAGTTAGCAAGTAATGCGAAGAATCAATCTCACATAGGATTAAGACACTAAATCATAGGGGTTGAACACAGTTCGACCCTACATTACATCTAATTTGTAGAGGCGAAGTGTGTTCGCCTGTTTGAAAACCTAATTTATTTATGAGAATTTACATAAATATAGAAGAATTAATATCCTCTATTTCTATTTTAAAAACTCATTTATTTAAACACCCACGTCAACACAGTATTATCCTGTATTTGCCAATACCCTTGATGTTGTTCCAACAAACCATATTTTTCTCTGACTTTCGGGCAAAATGAAAACTGCACAGACTGATTTTCCATATCTATTTGTTCTACAAACGCTTCCAGAAAATCAATATAACTTTGGGCAACTGGATATACCGCCTTATATAAACTTTCTTTCAGGGAAAAAATCAACGTCAAATATTCACAAAAACTTAAACCCTGAATCTGTCCTGTTTGCCATAATGCTTGTTCAGATTGTGTGAGAATCAAAGCAGCACTGTCTTTTGCGAAATTTTCATCGACAATATGTTCAATATCAATGCCCAAATAATCTGCCTGTGCTGAAACAGCAACCACCAACTTATTGTTGGAATGACTGATACTCCCCTTAAACCCTTTTGGCCATATCGGGAGTCTTTCTGACATAGACGTGATTGAATCCAGACAACTAAAATGCTGTTGTAATATGGCTTGAGCAAGAATACGTCCTGCGTAAAACTCGTTTAAACGTTTAGGAACAGCGTTAAGCAGATAGTCAGGACGAGCCAAATCATACTGTTGCCAAATCTGAGGGATATCCATCAACTCCAATGTATAATTTACAACTTGCTCTGCAAGAGCAATAGGTTGGGCAGCTTCCAATAGCTGCATACATAAATGATTTGGAATTGTTAGGGATTCGCACATAGATTAAATTTATTAAACAACTTTAGAGGAAAAACAAAAAATTAATTGAGCAAATTATACGCTTACGATCAAGCATATGAACAAATAAAACCTAAAAACACAAGAAATTTATCATTATTCGGAAAATAGAAAGCACTTGTTTTTAAAAAAGATTCTCACTATTCTTACGGCGATTAATAAAATTGCCAAACATACTTATAAACACAATTTTTTGGGGCTTGTCATGAAAAAAACAGATTTTATTGCTGCAAATAAACTGAGCACACTGGGAACATTATCACGAACATATTTATACCGATTTTTCCAACAGCAATCATGGGAAAATGGTCTGGCTTATGAAGAAAAATTACGCCAAATTCATCTTGATTTTAGTATTGAAAGCTTACGTCGAATAGATACATTTTTAGACCAGCTCCGTCAGGACAATTATTTAAGCCAATCTGAATTTATTGATGATACCGCAAAACAGTCACTGTTATTACTTCTTGGTTTTTATTGTGGAGAAATCATTGCGCGGGCATGGCAAATATGTCCATCATGGTCTGAATATGAACAATATTTCAATGCAGAAAATAGTGAATTTGGGGGTTTGGGCAATATTATTGGACCCTGTTTTGAGAATTTTCTAGTTTTAGAATATGAAAGCAACCAACAAAAAAATGTTTATTTTCCTTTGGTGGCAATTTGTGAACGTTTATTTAATCAACTCCCTGAAAAAAGTGTTCACTTTAGTGTAACAGGCTTTTTGCCTGCGAGTTTAGACCCACATGCGCCTTTAGCAGAAACACCAAACCCATATTTACTGGATCATTTACCTGAAATTATTGCCAAGGCCCCATTTGACCTGAGTAGTTATTTACAAATGATTCCCCCTTTTTGGATGCTGGGTGATGAATTAATCGGGCAAATGGATGCATTAAAAACCCTTTATAATGAGGGGCACGTCGTTTGGGGCGTGATTGTACAGGCCAACAACCTATTGTTTAAAGATGAAGAATATGCCTCTTGTCCTGCTGAAATTGTCTATGACCCAACAGGCAAAACTGATCATTTATCTTTACGCAACATTGCCCATCGACTTTATGAATTAAAACAACAAGAATTTGATGATAGTGATGACCAGGATATTGCCCAGTATGCCAGACATTTAAAAGCCGAACATACCCGCTTTATTGGTGATGCTCCACAATCAATAACCACCATTCCACTCAAATCAGCCACCAGCTTTATTTGGCGTTTACACTTACCCAATGGCAAACTAACTTATCCATTTTTCCCTATTTTAATCAGCGACAAAACACCATTTATCACTGTTCTGCCTGCTTATTTTTGGCAAGATACAGCCTTGTATCAATCATGGTTGGCAGAAAACAATTCAACAGAAGAACAAGATTCAGAAAATTCTGTTGAAATATTGGCTGCATTTGCGCAAGGCCAACAGCAACATTTATGGCAATTATTTTCAGAAATGTGCTATCCACAAAAGCACGATATACCTGCACTGATGCAAATCAAGTCCTCTACATCAAATCATTACAGTGGGACAAATGAAAAGAGCCTGAATTTTGTTCATATGTGTCAGGCAAAAATTTGTAGCGACTATCAACGTTATGAACCAGAAATATATGAAAAAGTGGCAAAAGAACGACCTGATGGACAAGCCAAACGTGTCAAAGAGCAAATGCAGGCACAACTGATCCACCAACATGATTTTAGTTATTTACTGGCTGAGCTTGAGAATCAGGATTTTAATGATCAATTAAAACAAAAAGGACTACCTAAAGCCGCAGAAATGCTGAAAAAACATAAACTCAGTCAGGTTGAGTTGAATTATTTAATCGCGTTTCTGCATCAGTCTGTTTCCCAACCCCAACATGAAACCACTGCCCTGTTATACCTTGCTTATCTTTATTTACAGGGTCAGTATTTAGCTCAGGACCTCAAAATAGCCCAACGCTTTATTGGCCTGGCTGCAATAAATGATTGGCGAGCAATATATCTTCAGGCGGAGATTGGCTTGGTGGCCCCCGATCTAGTCAGGTCTCGCATGTATCAGGAAGTGACATCACAGACAGCTCAAGTGGTGTTATCCAATATTGAGCACCATGCCTATTTACACAAACTGATTGATGATTTTTTAGATCATGCCATGGTTAAAAAAGAATATGTCCGTTCATTGCTACAAACCGCCAAAGAAAAAGGTCATCCTTTGGCTCAACAACGTCTGACCACTTTAATTGCACAAGGTAAATTGCCACCGTATGCCACGCCTCGCTACCAAAATGTCATCACATGGCTGGAATACCACATCGCTCAGGATCAGCAAGAACAAAGTGCTCCACAACCAGAAACTCAAGTACAGGCATCTTCTTTTATCTTTGAAAGACCTGCACTCAGTGCCTTTATCATTTTCGTAATCATCATCTTGATTAAACTGTTATAAACAATTCATGGCCGATACCGAATGGAATGTAGAATAAGTTTTTCCATTCGGCTTATGGTTTACATTCGCCAATCAAATCCGCCCTACTTCAAGATAAGGAATTAAATTCTTGTCAAAATTTGGACGAGGATCAACCTCAAAACTGATAAATCCGTGCATACCTGTCAAGCGTTCCCCTTTGTAAAATTGATTCAATTGATAACGCGGATCTTTATGGGAAAGGGTGAAACTCACCACACCAACGTCACGTTTTTTGGACATCGTATAAGCATCCTCAAGCATAAGATGGTGTAAAGCCAACGACTCTGGATGACATAATAAGCTATGCAGCACATGATATTTCATTGAATCCCCAAGTTTGGGCAATGGCATACTCTTCGTGATCAAGGTAGAGAGATTATAAAATGGCCGTAATACACCTATCACAGGGCTGTAATGTAAAATCTTGGTCTGTTTAATTTGATGCTGGTCCCATAAACCAAACATTCCCACCAACTTCTGATTTTGAAAATACAGTATAAAATCCGATAACTTTAAGCCTGAAAAATAATGATGCTCCTGCAATAGCTCCTCAAATTGATAGGCGGGAATAAAATTATAATGCTGCGCCATTTCCGCAATAAAATTGTTCATTGCTGGAATGTGTTCTGGCTGTGCAATACAAGGCTGAATATCCTTGATACTGTTATTCTGAACCGTTCGATTCAAAAAATTAACGACCTTTCTTTTTGAACCTAGATCAGTCAGGGTTAAGGTTTCAATCAGCCCCTCATCATAATAATCAGGCATACCTGTCTTGCCTGTCTGCATTGCAGCGCGGGCAGCATAATTATCATTAAAGATAATGATCTGGCTAAAATTGGGTGCATACATGGTCTGTTTGACATGGGCACCCAAAGCTTTAACCAGCGATTTGCCACGATAAGTGTGATCAACACGTAAATCACTGGCATATCTAAAATTTTGGATTTTCTGATTGACATAACATGGTCGATACCCATTGCTATAACATGCCACTTTTTTCTGCTTTTCCTGATCCTCAATCAATACATGCAATTTTTGTCGATACAGAATATCCGAGGCTTTAAAGTAACTCGGTTCACGTTGAAAACTGATTTTCACACCCTTGGTTGTCATTGGCACAGCGATTAACTCTCGTAATGCCTGATCATCCTGCAAGGTTGCTTCACGGGTGATTAGAGGGTTTTCTATTTGTGGTAATGCTGGATTAGTTGTCATTGCCCCCCCCCTGTTGTTGATATTGAGTCGACACCAGATCATTCAAATCACCCATCTGATCTAATAGCTGATAAACAAACACCACTTCATCCTGTTCATTTACCGTTTGCTGTGTCTGTACATCCAATAATTTTTGTTCAGTATTGAGTAAGTCAAAAGTGGTTTTGGTGCCCAGCTCAAATTCTTTACGGGTATAAACCAGTGCAATTGATGCCGCATCAATTGCATTTTTCAGCGCATCCTTATTTTTTTGAATACTACGAAGTTGTGCGTAAGTGGTTTGGGCACGCTGATTTAAATCCAGTTCCAGGCTTTTAATTTTCTGCTTGGCCAAATCCACGTCAGCCTGGGCTTTTTTAATGTTGGCACGGTTCAGCCCATCGTCATACAGTGGCACATTCAACTGCACGCCAACCATATAATTATTGCTTTCAGAACCAATATAGCTCGCTTCATGCTGCGAGCCTGCGCGGCTGGTCAACATCACTGTTGGCCACAGCTCCCGTTTTACCAAGGCATATTGCTTTTCGGCAGCCTGTTTTTCATATTTGGCCTGCATCAAGGCTGGATGATTTTTGGTTTTTGTCAAAATGATATCTAAATGACTGGAAATTTTAGGTAAGTTGGTCATTGCCACAAGACGGTCTGGCTGTTCACCTGTAATTTGATAAAACTGCGCCTCACTCACACTAAGATTCGATTGTGCCTGTGTCACATCTGCCTGCCCCTGAGCCACCTGAGCCAAAACCTGCGCCAAATCTGCACGGGTAATCATGCCCACATCAAAACGCCGTTGTGATTCATATAAAGAACGTTGTAAATTCGCCAGTGTTTTCTTTCTCAGCTCCAGAATCGCCTGTTTTTTCAGTACATCCGTATACACCATCACCGTGTTTAAAATGGTTTCTGATCTTCGGTCTGAAAGACCCTGAGACTGTGCAGAAAGCTGATTCTTGGCAACCTCAATCCCCAATTGATGCCGACCTGAGGTATATACAGGATAATCCAGTTGTAATTGCAGGCTTCGACCTTTTCGGTTGCCCTCAGTCGGGAACATCACACCTGTGGGTGTTTCAACCCGTTCATAATCCAGTTGCCCAACCAGGTTCAGCTTAAGCCCATCTCTCTGTCGCGCCTGCTCAAGCATGGCGGTTGACTGGTTGACACTTAAACGGCTCATTTCCAACTGACTTTCATGTTTTAAACTTGCAGATAATGCCTCATCCAGAGTCATGGCATTGACTGAACTTGAAAGCAGCAAAATACTGAAGTAGATGGCGAATTGGTATATTGAAACCTGCTTTTGCAAATAGTTATCCCTGATCTTCATAGCTGTTCCAGACTATTCAGGGTAATTTTCTTTAAGGGTTCAGGTTTGATATTCCCCTCAATAATGCCATCAAACATCACCAGTTTTTTATAGGCATCCCAACCATTATCTGCCTGTCGAATCTGGGGTTGGTCAAGCTGTCCCAAATTACGCGCCAACTCATAGTGGAAATTTTCACGCAATAAGTTGTCGATATAGCTATGATCAATGCTATGGTGAATCTCGCCCTCAAACAGCACACAATAAAAAGGCTTGGCCTGTTGCTGTGTATCCACTGCCAACAAGGAAACTGCCTTGCTATCTGCCTGATTTAAATGTGAAAGCAACTGCTGCGCTGTTTCAGGTGCCAGCTTTTCTCCCACCAGATCAACCCCAAAACGCCGTCCCTGAAACTCAAAACACGGGATTTGTCCCATAAAGCCTGTTACCCGTAGACAATCATCTAGACAATAACGCAGTAAACCATTACCAGAACTGATGATCGGACTGACCACATCGCCCTGCTTGAGTTGCCATGATGGAATGATTTGTCCCTGCTGATCTCCCTGTAAATATTCAAACTCATAAAAATGGCTTTGATAGGCTAGAGGATAATGACCATCGTAAGGAATTGTGACTACCCCCTCTGTTGCCCATAGCCCCTTACCCTCAAACTGCACCCAAGGAAGTCTTTCTTTTAATTTTCCAGCCCAATCTTTTGAACCTGCAGTATCCCAACTGGAGACCAAACTCAGCTTTGGCCATAAGATTTTAAAATCAATACTGTTACCCGCATAACTTGCAGTCAAACGCTCAGCACTTTGTGGGCTATAAGGTGTTTTGACCTCTTTTAGAGAGGTTTGACGATTTCCCCATGAACCACTTGCCAATACCTCAACCACTTCATTACGCATAGATTCCAGCCGTTCCAGCAATTGCAAGGCAAAGGTTGGGCTCCACACAGAAATCATGGCTAAGTTATGGTTCGCAACCAGATAACAAATGGTGGCGAACAAGGCATCATCGGCATTGGCGGCAAACGCCACATTACTTGGCACCGCCTGGGTAAACTTGGATAGAATACGTTTACCAATCCCCAATAAAGCACTGTCATCATTCAGGTTTTTATCTTTCAGCACCTCACGTTGGCTTTCAGGCAACCATGATACCGACCAGTAATGTGTGCCCTGCTGCAATTGAGGGCATTTTCGATACAGGCTTGCCAACCACGGTGCAATGGCATGATCCAACTCATCCAGAAACAGTTGGGTATAAGGAATAAATTTAATTTGTTCACTAGAACCACTGGTTGGCTGAAAACGGACCAGCCTGCTGCTTGAAAGAGCAAGCTTTTGTTGCCGATATTTCTGTATCTGCTCTCGCCATGTGCCATAACGGGATGGTGAAAAAGCTGTGATAAACTGCTCATAGTTCTTCACCTTTTTGTCATTGGCTAAGGTCGATGACTGTAAAATTGAATCCAGTACTTGACGCTGAACCTGTTCCAACTGGTGGTTGAAACCATTTCTAAATTTTTGGTCAGCATTCTCACACCAATGCTTTAAGATGAGATGCGAACCTGAAGTCAGCCATGATTTATATTTCATTGCATCACTCCATGACGATTTTCCTGCTTAACCACAAGTGCTTCGTATTTTCCCTTACTCACAGGTTTGGTCATTAACTTTACAGGAAAACGTGCAAGATCTTTCCACCCTAAACGGCCAAGACATGGCAGTTCTGTCCCTGTTGTCCAGGTGGGATTTTTCTGCTCAAAGAAATGGATTTTAGGATTCTTTTCCCTCATTTCCTCGGTGATGGGTGCCACCTCACCTTTTAACGGTTGATAGTCATCACCAAAATTTAACAATCCAACTTCCCTGTCGTAATACTCGCTAAAAAAGTTTTCGCAATAATGTTCGACCACAGTCGCTAAATGCTGGTTTTCATCTTGTATATTTGGGTAGTAAACATAGTAATTATTCGCAAGCAACAAATAGGTTTTATAACCTTTTGAGATCAGTAGCCAATACAACTCATTAAAAGGATATCTGATCCTTAGCTTGACCATTAATTTAAACATGGTGCTTTGCAGTGTTCGGGTTCCCCAAAATGCTTTCAAAATCACAGTATCCCCACTAAAAAGTACCGTATAATCCTTACCATTTAAATAAAAATGCTGAACAGCAACGGTGGAGAATCCAACAACCTCATGGGTTTCTGAATGAAAAATTAATATGGCGCCACTTTTCTTTTTAAAATCCTCAACGAAAATTGAGAACTTGGTATTTTCATAATACTGTTCATAAATCGAATACATGGCTTTTAATCGGTCAATATCAATTTTCTCTTTTTCAATATACTGACCATAGGTGGTTTCTTTACCGTTCAACTTTGAAATGAGTTTATAAGTCTTAATAATCATAACTTCATCCTTTAAAATTTGGACATGAGTTCACTTATTTCCCTAAAATGGAAATAAAAACCCATATCAGTATTTTTGTTTTATTTAGGCATATATAAATATGCGCTATTCTAATTTTCCATGATCTGAAAAATTACCCTCTGGGATTACACATCTAAATATCCATTTTTTTTGCCCTATCCATAAAAATTGTAAGAAATGCGGTAATAAACATAATGATCGAGAGCATACGCAATAAATCATTAAAACTTGAGGTTAAAGCCTGATAATGAATATCACGATAAATAACACTGAGCGCGATTTGCTGTGCGTTTGCCCCAAGCTCCTGGTACTGCGCCGTAAGCTGATCAAGCCGTTCTATAAACACCCAGTTTTGCGGTGTCATGTATTGGTTCAATTGGGTGACGTGTAACGCGGTCAGCCAGTCGAGTGAGGAATTGATGAGCGCCAACCCCACGGCCCCCCCAATATTTCGCATCAGGTTATAAATGCCACTTGCATCCGCCACCTTGCTGATGGGTAAAGTGCTCATGGCTAAATGCGACACCACAATCAGGCAAATCATCAAACCAATACCACGATAAATTTGTGGCCAGAACATAAAGTCGTAGTCACTATGGATACTTAAATGTGAGTTTAGCCAGACGCCAAATCCAGCCAGGATCATGCCGACAAAAACTGTTTTTCTGGTATCAAAATTGGGAATTAACCATGCCAGCAGCGGTGCGAAACAGAACATGACAATGCCTGTCACCATCATGACATGACCGATTTGGCTACTGTTCATTTCCCGAACCTGACCTAGAAAGACGGGAATCATATAGCCCAAACCATAAAGTGCCATTCCAATTACAAAGGTGGTGATTGAGCTTAGGGTGAAGTTTTTATTTTTAAAAACACTCAAATCCAGCAATGGTTTTGGTTGGGTAAAACTGCGGGAAAAGAAAATCAGGCCGCCAATAACACAGATGATAAATGCGATACGGACACCCGTATCCATAAACCAGTCATGGCGGGCGCCCTCATCCAGAAAGTACTCCAATCCACCCAGAAACATCGCCATACCAATCAGGCTGAACCAGTCCATTGTTTTGATTAAGGCGTAATTGGCACGATCAATATTTGGCCCTGAGAAAATAATCGTGGCAATAATAATTCCCGGAATAATATTGATCAGGAACATCCAGTGCCATGAAAAGTTATTGGTTAGCCATCCCCCAATCGTTGGACCAATGGCAGGCCCCAAAGTGCTGACCATCCCAAAAAGCACCAATGGTAAGGAACGCTTGGCTTCAGGAAAAAGTAGATACAATGCTGTCATGGAGGTTGGGATCATTCCACCACCCATAAAACCCTGTATACCCCGAAAAACCAGTAAGCTTTCCAGATTCCAGGCCAAGGCACACAGCAATGAACTGATCGTGAATCCAACCGCACAAATTGTGTAATAAATACGGGTCGATAAAACCCTGGACACAATGCTGGACATCGGGATGGCAATGATTTCTGCAATTAAATAAACCGTCTGCACCCAAGTCACTTCATATCGGCTTGCACTCATGCCCGCCTGAACTTCATTTAATGAACTCGCAACAATTTGAATATCAAGAATTGCCATAAAGTTGCCAAAAATCATGGCAATGAACATCACCCATGCAATTTTGGGTGCAAAAATCCACTCATTATTCAAATGCTGATTCATATTGTTATTCCTAAAATATTTTTATTATTAGGTTCTTAGGTCAACTGTGGCATTGACGGACATTCCAGGTTTAATCAGGTCGATATGTGGACTTGAATCAAGGGCAATCCGAACAGGTATACGCTGCACCACTTTATTAAAGTTGCCAGTGGCGTTATCTGGTGGCATCAATGAGAACGTTGCACCAGATGCTGGAGAAAAACTCTCAATTTTCCCTGTATAGCTTAGACTTGGATAAGCATCCATTTTTAGGACAACTTTCTGACCAATATGCATTTTTTCAATTTGTGTTTCTTTAAAGTTTGCCTGAACATACAAACTATTCTCAGGAATAATCGCCATCAAACGAGTTTGTGGAGAAACACGTGATCCTTTTTGTATTGCAAGGCTTCCCACCTTACCATCCACTGGACTGATAATTTTTGAGGAATTCAGGTCAATACGATAAAGGTCCAAAGTTGCATTGGCATTTTGAACATCTGCCAGAAGTTGTGCCCGACTTGCCTGTAAACTGCCTAATTGGGCTTCGGCAGAATTGACTGTCGCCTGTGCCTTATTTAACTGGGCTTGAGCCGCCAGATATTGAGACTGGACGTTATCAAAATTTTGTCGGGTAATCACACCATCTTTTAATAAATCCTGATAGCGGGAATAATCCTTTTTTAAACGGTTTAAATCAGCCTGTGCAGCCAATACGCCACTATTTGCCTCACTAATACTCGATTTTGCTGATTTTTCATTTTGCTGTTGTACTGCCAACGCTGCCTGTTTTAATGTAACCATCGAGCGTGCCTGATCATAACGGGCCTGATAATCCCGATGGTCCAATACCGCCAGAGTTTCCCCTTTTTTGACCACTTGATTATCATTAATGATCAACTCCATAACCTCACCTGAGATTTTAGGCATTACCCAGATCACATCAGCCTGCACATAGGCATTATCTGTAGACTGATAAAATCGAAATACAAAAATATAATATATAATACCGAGAATCAGGCATAACATAAGCACTGTAAAAACAGTGCAGGTTATTTTCTTACGACTGTGGAAATTAATATCCGTTTCCGTCTGAACCAAGGCTTCCATATTTTTCCATTCTTTCTAATATAAAATTTTTTATTTTGACCCCAATTAATTTGGGTAAACATATAACTTTTATTTAGCTGTCTAAATAAATAGTTACATATTCCAAAGTGACACAAATTATCATTCTCACTGTCACAAAGTGTCATTGACTATTTTTACATCTTATTTTCCAATTCATGCCAATGCTTTATATAAAATGGAAATTTCTTCTCATTTTAAATAACCATAAATACTATTGTAATTTTCCAGTAAGGACACAGCATCTATTTATAGCTATATTACTGTTAATATTAAAATTATTAAATTTAAATAATGACTAAAAAAGTCTTGTTTGAGCATTTAAAATAGTAGATAAATGATTATTTATTACATTTATTAAAATCTTAATTCATTATAAGAAATGTTTATAGAAATGTAACTATTCACATAATTCGGCCTTTATCTTCTAAATTAACACTTTTAAATAATCCAATTTGTCTTCTAGCAGACAAATTGAACTTGGAAAAATAAATAAGATCATTAAATCTACAAGAGACGTGGCTATTAGCATACCTTTCCACTATTGTCTAAACATTAAAGCTTGTTTTTTAAGTCATTGTTTAAGTAGTGCTATTTTTACTAGAGAAAATTATGATAACTTTTCTGGGATGAATTGTTACAGTAGAACGCTTTCTAAAAAATTTGACAAAAACATATCAAAGGAAAAAACGGTTATGGATTCTGGATTGATCACACTTTTTTTACCGATTGCCCTAGCAATTGTTATGGCTGGAATGGGACTGGAGTTAACTTTAAAGGATTTTGCACGGGTAAGTAAGCATCCTAAAGCGGTGTTAATCGCTCTATTTTGCCAATTGATTCTATTGGTAGGAATCGCATTTTTAATTTGTAAAATATTAGCCTTACCTCCTCTTTTAGCGGTTGGTCTGATGCTGTTGGCAGCCTCACCAGGAGGAACCACAGCAAACCTATTTAGCTATTTATACAAAGGTGATATTGCCCTTAATATTACATTGACAGCCATTAATGCCATTATCGCAGCCGTGTTCCTACCGTTTATTGTAAATTTTGCAATTCTGCATTTTATGAATGAGGGCCAGCATGTCGGACTACAATTCTCGAAAGTTTTACAGGTCTTTTTGATTATCTTGGTGCCTGTCGCGATCGGTATGCTGATTCGACACTATGCGCCCCATCTTGCAGAAAAGCTGAATCGTCCTGTACGAATTTTTGCAGTGGTTTTCTTACTCATTATTATCCTTGGTGCCATCTTTAAGGAAAGAAGTAATCTGGTTGAATATATTGGGCAAATTGGCTTGGCGACAGCATTATTCTGTGCAATCAGCCTGTTAATTGGCTATTTTGTACCACGAATCATGGGGATTAACTCCTATCAGGCACGTGCATGTGCTTTTGAAATTGGAATTCATAACAGTACATTGGCCATGACGATTGCACTTACCATTATGGCAAGTACAACCATCGCGATTCCTGCTGCTGTGTACTCTATTTTTATGTATATCTTTGCGACCATTTTTGGAATCATGATCACTAGATTTGGTTCTAAAGATAGTTTAGCTAACTAATTTTAATTTCGCTTTTAAAAACGGCATATAGATTTATATGCCATTTTTTATTTCCTTATTTCCATTAATAATCAATTGAATTTTATAAATTAAATTAATTTATATGATGTTATTTTTTCTTCAATTTCTTATATATACTTAGGCTATTTATAATCGAACTAAAAGAAATCTTATTGTGAAAATAAGGTTTCTTTTTAATCTGATTCGGTTCAGGACTTGAAATAATTTAACGGTAATTTCAGGTAACGAACTCCATTGGATTCTGGTTCAGGAAAACGTCCTGCATCCATATTGATTTGAATAGAGGGCAGAATCAATTTGGGCATTGTTAATGTTGCATCACGCGCCTGACGCATATGCACAAAGTCCTGTCTGGCTGTTTTGGCATTTAAATGAATATTGCTCTGCTTTTGTGCTTGAATACTGGTTTCATACACAAACTCAGTTCTCCCATCAGGCTTATAATCATGGCAAAGAAAAACGCGGGTTTGTTCAGGCAAATCATAAAGTTTTTGCACAGAATCATATAAGATTTCTGCACTCCCCTTTGGAAAGTCACAGCGCGCTGTCCCATAATCAGGCATAAACAACGTATCACCGACAAAAACTGCATCACCAATCACATAGCTTAGACAGGCTGGCGTATGACCTGGTGTTGGAATATTGTAGGCATCCAACTCACCAATCTTAAAATGCTCATGATCTTTGAACAGGTAATCAAAGGTTTGATGGGTATTAAAACATTTAAGATCAATATGATAGATTGCACTAAAAGTTTCCTGCACAATTACGATCTTTTCACTCATGGCAATTTTACCACCCAACCTGCTTTTTAAATATTGCGAAGCGGTTAAATGATCCGCATGAACATGAGTTTCTAAAATCCACTCCACCTTAAGCTGATTTTCTTCAATGTATTGAATAATTTCATCTGCACCCTGAGTCAATGTTGAGGCTGATGCCGCATCATAATTCAACACACTGTCAATGATTGCGCAAACCTGTGTACTTGAATCAGCGACCACATAGCTGAACGTATTAGTCTCCTGATCAAAAAAAGCCTTGACTTGAGGATGTTGCATAAGTATATCTCCTATCGTTCAGCCCATAAGCGATGTATAAACATTCCAAACATCATTGCAGCAATAAAATACCAGGCTTGTGAATAACCCAGTCCAATTAAAGTAATTGCAGGTGCTGGACAAATACCTGCAATTCCCCAGCCGATACCGAACAGTACAGCCCCAATCATCAGTTTTTGGTCAATTTGATTATTGTTGGGTAATAGCATCGTTTCACCCAATAAAGTTTTAGGATGTCGAATGGCTTTTTGAAATGGAATGATTGCCACCGCAATTGCACCAATCATTACGAACATCAGACTAATATCCCAATCGCCAAGCACATCCAGAAAACCCAATACTTTTGCAGGGTTTGACATGCCTGAGATCATTAAACCTAAAGCAAATAAACCACCAAACAGGAAAGCAAACAGGTTTTTCATGAATGGACTCCTATGACATGACGCATAATATAGACGGTGATCATTCCTGCAAGCATGAATGTCACCGTTGCAATAATTGAGCGTAGAGACAATCGGCTGATACCACAAATACCATGCCCACTGGTACAGCCTGAACCTAAACGTGTTCCAAAGCCAACCAAAAGCCCTGCTTCAATTAAAGTGAATGGTGAGGATTCAATGATAATTTCAGGCTTTACAAATAATTGGTAAATAAACGGTGTGAGAAATAACCCCAGTAAAAACCAAAGTGCTGGATTCCCACTTAGAGACTTTGGTTGTAATAACTGAGCAAGCAAACCACTCATACCTGCAATACGACCATTGATGTATAAATAGCCCACGACGGCAATGCCCAAAACTCCACCACCGATCAATGCTAAGAGAATACTAGACATCATCCCACCAAATAATATTATATATTTTTATAATATATTAAAATAAATAATAATTAAAGCCCTTTTTATTCACCTTGATATAAATCACTCAGATTCTGCAGGCACTTTATCTACAAACCAAATCAGAAATTCTGTAACAACTTGATTAAGTTTCAATATCTCTGTCTATTCAATTTCAGCCAAGAAAGCCACTTTCTGCCCATCATAAGCAACGCACGGTTTTCTTGATTTATCTTCTTTTTTTTATGCTTTAAAAACTCAATGAGTTTTAATGAATCAAGTTGAGGATGATAGCTATCCAAATCTAGAATTTGTGTTTGATTTAAAACTTTTTCAAGCTCATCTGCATTTAAATATGCCCCGATATGTCGGGGCAATAAATAGTCCTTGATGGTACTTTTTCCAGAACCATTTGGTCCTGCAAATATACGAATACAGGGCTGTCGCATATCTCTAAACAGTCACAGACTTTTTCTTACGTTTGAAGATACGTTGAGAAGTTGCAAGTGATTGATACGATGTTGAAAGATCTTGCAGTACTTTGATCTCACCATTAGGAAACCGCTTTAACAATTGACGATCTTTTACATAAACAACTTCAGAACATTCACTTGCTTGCTTAAAGGCATTGCGGAACGCTTGTATAGCAAGGTCAGGCAGATGATCTTCTTCTTGCATACTCATTTGCATGATTGTAAAAGCTGTCATTGATGACTCCTCCGCATGATTGCTGCTTATAGCTATACTAACATAAATGCGGATTTTGTCTAACTTCGCAGCACCAGTTAACCAACCAAATCCTCAATACCAATTAATTTAGGTAATTTTTCAATTAGCTTATTTAACTCCGTATTTGCTGGTGAAATACAGCCTGTATAGTGACTTAAACGTGTTACCGTACCATCAGAACGTTTCCACCAGAAATATGCACTTGGCTGATCTGTTGCGGTTTCCTGGCATCCTGTGGTCTTTACATTCGCTCCTGTTTCAGGACGATAAGTTTGTAATTCTTGTTGAAGCTTCTTATAAACAGATGGGCTTACTGTTAAATCTTGGGTACCCGTTACTTTTGTATATTGTTTCCCATCAAAATGCACCGCTCCAGATGGAGAAATTTCCACTGAGTAAATTGGACAGGCACCAAAACATGGGCTAGATGAATAACGAATGGTTTCCTGCGCCGTATCTTGAGTTTGCTGTGGTGTAGATGCACAACCCACTAATGTAAACGTAAAAAGACCCGCGATTAATAATTTTTTCATTTGTTGATCCGTTATAAAGTATGTGGTTCAAATTTAACAAATAGTGAAATTGTTGTCATTTATATTGATGTTAAAATATTAATATTCCACTAATTTTACTTAGGCTATTTAACTATAATTGATGTAAAGCAAAACGGATTAAAACTAGTGAGAATTTTGTGATTGCAGAATTAATCGGGCAAGTTCCAGATCATCGGCATAGGTAATTTTGATGTTGTCTGAACGACCTTGCACCACTTGTACAGGCTGATTGATATATTCCAAAGCACTTGCCTCATCAGTAATTAAGATGTCATTAGCTAATGCTGTTTTAAGCGCATTTTTTAATATCTTTAATTTTGCTATCTGCGGAGTTTGTGCCTGCCACAACAATTCACGGCTAACTGTTTTCTCAATCTGATTTCCAGTGTGTACCTGTTTTAAGGTATCACGAACTGGGATTGCTAAAATTGCACTTTGGTTATGCACTATTGCAGTATTAACCAATAGCTGTAAATTTTCCTGCGTCACACATGGACGTGCTGCATCATGCACCAATACCCAATCATCTTCATGGGCAATTTCAGATAAATAAATGAGTGCATTCAGCACAGAATGAACACGCTCTGCACCACCCGAGCAAAAATGCAATTTATCTTTATGCTGAAAAGAAAGTGTTTTAGCAAAATGATCCTGCTCGCCAATTGCAAGGATACATCCAGCTAAATTCAGGGTATTGAGCCGATTTACGGTGTGCTCAAGTACAGTATGATTTTGAATATATTGATATTGTTTTAATTCAGTTTTAGAAAAACGACTGCCCGAACCTGCTGCTGGCACAACCGCCCATAGCCTAGTCTGGGTTTTCATTAGTTGCGACATCTACTTTTGCATTTGGATCGATATAAATTGGTTTGTAATGGGTACTGATGGTACTCATTTGCACAAAAGTTTCATGTGGTTTAATTAAACCCAAGTCAAGACGTGCATGTTCTTCAATGGCTTCAGAACCATTTTTTAGGTCAAAAACCTCTGCCGCTAAAATACGGTTACGTTCCTTTAGCTCAGTATTGATTTCTGCTTGCTGCTTAATTTGCTGGGTTAAAGCCTGATGAGGGAAATAGCCTCCCTCACCCAGCCAAAATTGATACTGTAAACTTGCAACCAAAGCAATCACAAGCAACAGAATCAATTTACTCGAAGTCGATCGAAACACATCTAGCATGAAAAACTCCCCACATCCCTCTTGAAAGGAAAACCTGTCACAAATTCTATAGGATTCTGAATTCGTGAAGTTTTTCTCTTTTGTAAAGAAAGGCTCTCAAGAAGTTTTAACATGACTAAAGCTTGACCTTATTTTAGACCTTTGAACTCAGCCTTACCACGATAAGCGGCATGGGTTAATTCTTCAATACGAAGCAATTGGTTGTATTTCGCAACACGGTCAGAACGGCAAAGTGAACCTGTCTTGATTTGACCCGCTGCTGTACCGACTGCCAAGTCAGCAATGGTTGAATCTTCTGTTTCACCTGAACGGTGCGAGATTACAGTGCTGTAACCATTTGCTTTCGCAAGGTAGATTGCATCCAGAGTTTCACTGAGTGTACCGATCTGGTTGTACTTGATCAGAATAGAGTTACCGACTTTCTCATCAATACCACGTTGTAAAATCTTAGGATTGGTTACAAATAAATCATCACCCACCAACTGGATTTTATCGCCAAGAATTGAAGTCAGGTAGCTCCAGCCTTCCCAGTCAGACTCATCCAGACCATCTTCAATCGAGATGATTGGATATTGATTCGCAAGACCAGCAAGGTAATCAGCGAACTGGTGGCTGGTAAATGCACGGTTACCTTCACCCTCTAAAACGTACTGACCATTTTTGTAGAATTCTGAAGACGCGCAGTCCAGTGCAAGCATCATGTCTGAACCTGCTTTATAGCCAGTCAGTTCAATCGCCTGTAAGATCACTTGAATAGCTTCTTCGTTAGAGCGTAAGTTTGGTGCAAAACCACCCTCATCACCTACAGCAGTATTTAAACCCTGCTTTTTCAAGACAGATTTCAACGCATGGAATACTTCCGCGCCTGAACGCAATGCTTCAGCAAATGAAGTAAAGCCAACTGGCTCAATCATGAATTCCTGAATATCAACGGTGTTGTCAGCATGCTCACCACCGTTCAGGATGTTCATCATTGGTACAGGCATAGTCAACGTTGTTTGACCACGTAAGTTAGCAATGTACTGGAACAATGGAAGTTTTTGTTCAGTTGCCGCAGCACGTGCCGCAGCCAAAGATACCGCTAAAGTTGCATTCGCACCTAATTTTTCTTTGTTTTCAGTACCGTCCAATGCGATCATCTTGTCATCAAGCAATTTTTGCTCAAATACATTTTGACCTACAAGTAACTCATGAATTGAGCTATTTACATTTTGAACAGCTGTACGAACGCCTTTACCCAAGTAACGTGACTTGTCACCATCACGAAGTTCCAAAGCTTCACGAGAACCAGTTGAAGCACCAGATGGTGCACATGCACGACCAACAACCCCAGATTCCAAAATTACGTCTGCTTCGATGGTTGGGTTACCACGAGAGTCCAAAATTTCACGTGCACGGATGTCAACGATTTGGCTCATGAACAATTCCTCTGTTGAATGAATAAAAAGATGCAAATGAATGCATCAATGGGTATCTAACTTTTTGAATCCTTTAACTAAAGTATCCAATTCTTTTAATTGCGCCAAGAATGGCTCAAGCTGTGATAAACGCAAGGCACATGGTCCATCGCATTTTGCATGTTCAGGGTCTGGATGTGCTTCAAGAAATAATCCTGCCAAGCCCGTTGCCATACCTGAACGCGCTAAAGTCGTGATTTGGGCACGGCGACCACCAGCGGAATCAGCACGTCCACCTGGTGTTTGTAAAGCGTGGGTCACATCAAAGAATACGGGTACATTCATTTCTTTCATGATGTCAAAGCCTAGCATATCAACCACAAGGTTGTTATAGCCAAATGCTGAACCACGTTCACAAAGAATAAGTTTGTCATTTCCCGCTTCCAGACACTTATGCAGGATATGGCGCATTTCATGCGGTGCGAGGAACTGTGCTTTTTTGATATTGATAATGGCTTGGGTTTTTGCCATTGCCTCAACTAGATCAGTCTGGCGACTGAGGAATGCGGGAAGCTGAATAATGTCGGCAACTTCGGCAACAGGTGCTGCCTGATAGGGTTCATGTACATCGGTAATGATTGGGACATTAAACTGTTTTTTAATCTCCCCCAGCCATTCGATGCCTTTTTCCAGACCAGGTCCACGAAACGAGTTCAGGCTGGAACGGTTGGCTTTGTCAAAACTCGCTTTAAACACATAAGGAATGTTTAATCGTTTACAGATATCAATATAAGTTTCAGCAATCTCAAAAGCTAAATCTTTTGATTCAAGTACATTCATTCCGCCAAATAATACAAATGGCAAATGATTTGCCATTTGTATATCGCCTAAACGTACAACTTCTTGTGGTTTTAATTGTGACATTTAAACTTTCCCAGTTTATCTAAGTCTATATTATTTACTCTTTTGATGCTGTTTTTTTGCAGCATCAATAAAACTGGCAAATAATGGATGACCATCACGTGGTGAGCTTGTAAATTCTGGATGGAATTGTACCGCAATAAACCAAGGATGTTCAGGAATTTCTACAGTTTCAACCAAATGTTGTACTGAAGAATAGCCTGAAATCTTCATACCTGCCTGTTCTATGGTCTCAATAAAGCGATCATTCATTTCATAACGATGACGATGACGTTCAATAATTTCTGATTGACCATAAATTGTACGAATTTTTGCACCATCAACCAATTCAGACTTTTGTGCACCCAAACGCATGGTACCACCTAAGTCTGACTCAAGACTACGGTGTTGTAATTCGCCACGCTCATCCAACCATTCAGTAATTAAGCCAATGAGTGGATATTTGGTGGAACGGTTAAATTCAGTTGAAGTTGCTTCAGGCAACCCTGCAACATGGCGTGCATATTCAATCACCGCCAATTGCATCCCTAAACAAATACCCAAGAAAGGAACCTTGTTTTCACGTGCATATTGAATCGCACGCATTTTGCCCTCAGTACCACGCTCGCCAAAACCGCCTGGAACAAGGATTGCGTCAGCCGTTTCAAGTACCGAAATATCCTGACCCTCTAAAGATTCAGCATCAACATAGTCAATCTGTACTTTAACGCGGTTTTTAATACCTGCATGTAAAAGTGCTTCATTTACAGATTTATAGGCATCGGGTAACTCAACATATTTACCGACCATTGCCACGCGAACGGTGTATTCTGGATTGAGTAATGCTTCAACCACATTGTCCCAGTCTTCAAGATTGGCTTCTGGCAGATCGTTAAAGCCAAAACGTTCACAGATTAAATCATCGACATTTTGTTCATAGAAATTGCGTGGAATTTGATAAATGGTTTTTGCATCTGGACATGCAATAACTGCACGTGCTTCTACATTGGTAAATAGTGCAATTTTACGAATCGTATCTGCATCAACTTCATGTTCAGTACGGCAGATCAGGATATCTGGCTGGATACCAATCGAAAGCAGTTCCTTAACAGAGTGCTGGGTTGGCTTGGTTTTGAGTTCAGCCGCAGACTTAATATATGGCAATAAGGTTAAGTGCATCAGCATGGTACGTTTATGACCCAGCTCAACCATAAGCTGACGTACCGATTCCATAAATGGAAGTGATTCAATATCACCCACTGTACCGCCAATCTCAACGATTGCAACGTCATAACCCTCGCCTGCACGAAGTACACGTTCCTTAATATTGTCAGTAATGTGTGGAATCACCTGAACTGTACCGCCCAAGTAGTCACCACGACGTTCTTTATTAAGTACGTCCTGATAAACACGACCACTGGTGAAGTTGTTCAGCTTGGTCATTTTGGCACGACGCAGGAAACGTTCGTAATAGCCCAAATCTAAGTCAGTTTCAGCACCATCCTCTGTGACGAAAACTTCACCGTGCTGGAATGGGCTCATGGTACCTGGATCGACATTAATATATGGATCCATCTTTACCATCGTGACTTTTAAGCCACGAGCTTCCAAAAGTGCGGCAACAGAAGCAGCAGAAATACCTTTACCTAGTGATGAAACCACACCACCAGTGACAAAAATAAAATGGGTCATTGAGTTTCTCGTACAATCGAGCCGAAATCGGCCTACAATGTTGGGCAATTTTACTGTACTCTGCCCCTAGAAAGCAAAGTCAAACCGCACCAATTCAAAGAACTATAAACAACTGACTATTCTATCAGCATTTTCGATAAAAATTTATGGGGTTTGTGGATTTTTCATCCATAGATGATTTTTGGCTGATCAATAGCATGAACCAATATCACAATTTTTCCCCCAGATTTACTGTCATTTTATTTTAAAATGGCTCTTTGCCAGCAAGCATTTATAAAATATCAACAAAGCTGATAAACTGTAGGCATTTCTTCACTCCATTTTATTGCTATAATCCGTGCTGTCCTTATTCAATATGTTGTTTTAGCAATGGCAAATAAAAAACTTTTAATTTGTGCAGCACTTGCGACTGGTCTTTTATTAACTGCTTGTGTGAAAAAAGAAGAACCGAAAGAAGAGCAGCAAGAACAGGCAACTGAGACCCAAACAACTCAGCCACAACCTGAACCTGAAAAAATTCAGGAATTTGAGTCTCTAGAAAGTACAGAACCAGCACCTCAGCCAGTGATTGAAACAAGCCGTGAGGAAACACCGAATACGACCACTGAAATTCGCCGTGAAATACGACCTACTCAAGCACAGACTTCTACAGATACAAGCACTCAACCTGAAACGCCACGTACTGAACAGCCTAAACCAGCGGTTCAGGCTGAGCAAAAGCCTGCTAAAACAGAACAACCAAAAACTGAACCTGTAAAAGCACCAAAGCCATCAACACCAGCCCAAAGTGAAGATGATGCTGTTGCTGCTGCAATTGCCGCCGCGACTCCTGCCCTCAACAATTAATTCATTGTTTGCAATCAACAGCCAGTTGAACTCAACTGGCTTTTTTTATCACCTGAATTTTATGAATAATGCCTAAAAAAGTCTGCCATCAACCGTGATGCCCATGATTTCACCGCCAGACTTTCGTAAAAACCACAATGACTGCCTTTTTTAGTGGTGACCACCACAATATTTTCCATTTGCTGGATTATCGCTTTATAAGGTTCCAGATTTTTAATGGAACAGACAGGATCATCTTCCGCATTTAAAATCATCAGTGGAATCTTGACATTATCAAACACATAAATCGGGTTAATGGCTTGGCAATAACTTTGATAATCCTGAAAGCCTGCCATTTCAAAATATTCTTTTTCAAATTCTTCCAAACTGGTCGTGGTGAGCACTTTTTTAAGAGAAGAAACATTGCTCCATGTATTTTGATAAGGATGAATAAAATACTTAAATAATTTTTTGGTCATCATTTTGCTATAAAAAGGATGCACATTTTTAAAGCCAATTTCAGTGTTATAGCCAGGACACATGGCAAAAGCAGCTTTAAACGGCGTACTTTCCCCTTGTTCGCCTAGATAACGTACCAATAATCCAGTCCCAGCCGATGAACCCACCGCATATAAATCTGAGTTTGGGAATAATTTTTGAATATGACCAAGCTGTTCTTTTAAGTCACTGGTTGAACCAAACAGGGAAATTTGTGGTACAGGCATCGGCAGTCCTGCGTGTCCACGACGCAGACACAGGGCAATGCGCCATCCAGTATATTCATGTAAATCTTTAACCAATTCCCGCATACTTTCAGGTGTGCCTGTAATGGTGTGCATGATCACAACAGTTGGCGTATCTGCGGGTAAATCATAGCCATACCATGCAATTGCAGTAATCCCACCATCCTGCATGGTCAACTGATCAATACGATCATACTCAAGCTTGATGGTTTTCTTCTTGATTAAATCAAAATATAAAAGATGAACATGGCTATTGCTGAGCCAAAAAGTTGGGCGATATTTCTGTTTTAACTGCGGCAATCTTTCCAAAACATCTTTAATTTTCCCTTGTGGGTCATAATACATTTTGGGTTGTTCAGCACCTGATACTGAATCCAGTACGTCCAAAGCTAAAACTTTAAGCTTGTTTAAAGCAGATCTGCCCATCTTCAATTACCGTCTCTGACTATGCGTTAAATGTTTGTCGCACCAATGCTGCGACCTGTTGCCCCCAAATTGCATAAATTTCTTTACTCGGATGAAAACCATCACTTGCCATCGGCAAATTCATTGCCTGAAAGCTTTCAATATCATATTGGATAAATCTAAATTGAGTTTGTGCTGCAACCCATTGTTGTAATGTGTCATTCATTTGTTCAGCATATTTTCCAAACAGCCAAGCCAATGGCTGAGGTAGTGCTGGAAAATGTTGCATCGGTGGCACACCTGACACAATAATCAGTTTTGGCTGGAAACGGGTTTGTATTTGAGTAAATAATTGTTTTTGTTGTTTTATCCATGTTTTGGCAGAAGTGAGTTTGGTGACATCATTCACACCTATGGAAGTCACCACCACGTCATAGCTTTGCGGTTCTAGATCATGGATCGCCTGCAAAACCTGTTTTGTGGTATCGCCTGTTTTGGCATGTAGCTTCCACTGCAACATGAATTCACTTTGTAACTCAGCAGTAATGGCACCAGATAAGGCATCCTGTTGTGTTTCCACACCCACACCTGCTGCTGCCGAATCACCGAGAACCAAAAGTGACAGGGGTTTTCCCTGTCCAATCCTGCCCTCACGATCTCCAGTTGCTTCTGGCAGACGTGGTGTATTCCTACGAACTTTTGTGCCTTGTATCAGCAATACAGGTAATAATCCGAAAGTTGCAAGTTTTAACCACATTTTTATGAACTCTGCATATTAGTTATACCAATTTTCAAAACCAAGTTAAGAGCAATTTGTAAAGTAATAAAAATCAGCACAACCTCATAATTTTGGGGATTATCAAATGTCTGTTGTATAGGTGCTTTCTTACTTTTCACGGATGAAAAGTAAGCAAAAATCTTTCGCAGCTTTAGTCGCTGCTCATAAACTGATGGCACATCCTGAGCAATTTCAAAGCAATGCTTTGAAAGCAGCGCAAGGCAGTCCAACAGGCGGCATCCATGCCGCCCTCATGATAGTAAATACCAACTTGAATTTAATAAACTTTATAAAGTAAAATTTAGTTTTACTTAGGCTATTTTACATTAATTAATTTGGTTGATATTTGGCAAATCTTGCGCCCATCTGTTCAGCCAATGCCGCCAAGCCACTCATTGGACGAATCATGACTTCAAAATCAATGATTTTGCCTTGTTCATTAAAGCGAATCATATCAATACCTTTTAATGATTTTCCGCTCACATTGGCACTAAATTCCAGTACCACATTTTCACCATCTTCAGTATAGAATTCACGGTGATAGGTAAAATCCTGAAAAACCTGAATTACATTAGTCAGGATAAAAAATACCACGTGCTTGCCCTCATAAGGTTTATATGCCACAGGCGAACGGAAGACCACATCATCTGCCAATAATTCATTTAAAGAGGACATATCACCTGTTTGAATCATGTGATGCCATTTTTCTAGCGATTGTTTTGTTGTTTCGAGTGTCATTTTATTTTCCTTCACCCTTGAATGTTGAAATGAGGGACATTTCCTCCTAGAGAAAATGTCCGATTCATTTATTTATACAACGGCTGCCAGTTCAGCACCCTGACGAATGGCACGTTTTGCATCCAGCTCACCTGCTTCTTTCGCACCACCAATGAGATGAACATTTTTGCCATCAGCCTTAAGTTGATCGTACATAGCGGTGTAGGATTCCTGGCCCGCACAGATCACCACATGATCCACTTCAAGCACAGTGCTTTGTCCATCAACGGTGATATGTAAACCTTGATCATCCACCTTGTCATAGCTTGCGCCTGCAATCATCTTTACATTACGATGTTTTAGGCCTGTACGGTGAATCCAGCCAGTCGTCTTACCTAAACCTGCCCCCACCGCAGCCGTTTTACGTTGTAACAGGTAAATTTCACGTTCAGAATGTTCCAGTTCTGGCTGTTTTAAGCCACCCACATGCGCATAAGTGGTATCAATGCCCCACTCATCATAGAATTTTTGTGGATTTAAACTGCCACTTTCGCCCTCATGGCTTAAATATTCGGCCGTATCAAAACCGATACCGCCTGCACCAATAATCGCGACACGTTGCCCCACAGGCACACGCTCTTTGAGTACCTGGATATAACTCAATACTTTTGGATGATTAAAACCCTCAAACTGCAATTGGCGTGGTGTTACCCCTGTCGCAACCACAATGTCATCATAGTCCGCTTGGCTCAGTTCTTCATAAGTCACGGTATGATTAAGAACCAATTCAATATTGGGTTGCAACTCAATCTGACGCTTAAAGTAACGCAAGGTTTCGTAGAATTCTTCTTTACCTGGAATGGTTTTGGCAATATTAAACTGACCGCCAATCTGATTGCCTGCATCAAAAATCTTAACTTTATGACCACGATTTGCAGCATAAGTGGCAAAGCTTAAACCTGCTGGGCCTGCACCAATCACCGCAATATTTTTAACGGCATTAGTTTCTTTAAAGATCAGCTCAGTTTCATAACAGGCACGTGGATTGACCAGACAAGTTGCGATTTTCATTGAGAAAATATGATCCAGACAGGCTTGATTACAACCAATACAAGTATTGATTTCATCACTACGTCCCTCGCTTGCCTTGAGGACAAACTCTGAATCCGCCAACATTGGACGAGCCATCGAGATCATATCGGCATGACCAGATGCCAATACATGCTCTGCCATTTCAGGCGTATTAATACGGTTTGAGGTAATTAATGGAACTGAAACACTGCCTTTTAGCTTCTCTGTGACCCAAGTAAAGGCTGCACGAGGCACTTTTGTAGCAATAGTCGGGATACGGGCTTCATGCCAGCCAATGCCTGTATTGATAATGGTTGCGCCTGCTTTTTCGATTTCTTTGGCAAGCTGAATCACTTCTTCAAGGCTTGAACCGCCCTCAACCAAATCCAGCATGGAGAGACGGTAAATGATAATAAAATTTTCACCCACACTTGCACGGGTACGTTTTACGATCTCAATCGGAAAACGAATACGGTTTTCATAGCTACCGCCCCATTCATCATCACGGTGATTGGTACGTGCTGCAATAAATTCATTGATTAGATAGCCCTCTGACCCCATGATTTCAACGCCATCATAGCCTGCATATTGGGCAAGCTTGGCACAGTTGGCAAAATCATCAATGGTCTGCTGCACTTCTGCTGAACTTAATGCTTTAGGCTTAATTGGGTTAATCGGTGCCTGAATTGCTGACGGCGCAACATTATTTGCCTGATAGGAATAGCGACCTGTATGTAAAATCTGCATGGCGATCTTACCACCCGCATCATGTACCGCTTGGGTAATCACTTTATGTTTTTCAGCTTCTTCAACGGTATCCAGTTTGGTGCCATGCGAAAAAACCACACCATCATCATTTGGAGAAACACCACCTGTTACGATTAGGCCAACCCCACCTTGAGCACGTTCCGCATAAAACGCCGCCATACGCTCATAGCCTTGTGGGGCTTCTTCCAGACCAATGTGCATTGATCCCATCAGTACACGGTTTTTTAATGTGGTAAAGCCCAAATCAAGTGGGGCTAATAAATGTGGATAAGCTGACATTGTTTCTCCTTTGGCTAGCAATCTGCTTGCTAATGCAACTTGTTGCATAAAGTTATAAACAAGATTTGATTTTTATGCAACATATTGCATAATCTTCTCAGTCATTTTTTATTTCTGGATGGTTATGTCACTTGCCCATGTTTTATTAACCAGCTTACTGGAAAAGCCAAGTACGGGCTTTGAACTGGCTCGGCGCTTTGACCGTTCAATGGGTTTCTTCTGGAATGCAACACATCAGCAAATCTATCGTGAACTCAATGGGATGCTTAAAAAAGGCTGGATTTCCACATTAGAAGAACAGGCTGCAAATAGCCGAAAAAAAACCTATCAGGTGGAGCAACTTGGCAGAATACAGCTTGCCACATGGATTGAACAACAAAGTGAACCTGCCCAGTTGCGTGATGACCTGATGGTCAGATTAAGGGCCGAAGCACAACTTGGCGGTAACAATATCTTGCCTGAACTGGAACGCCACTTGGTCTTACACAAGGAAAAATTAGGTCTTTATCAAGCCATTCATGATAAGGATTTTAAAAATAATGAACCAACCAACCGTGTTTTGTTTATCCATAAAATGATTCTTGAACTTGGTATCATTAAGGAAAATGAATGGATAAAATGGTTGGAACAAATGATTCCACAACTTAAAAAGTTTGAAGAAGCCAACGGAACTGGAGAATAATCATGCCGTTTTATACCATGCCTGATCAGGAAAAATTGTTTGTCAGACGTGTTGGTGAGGGCAAACCTGTACTTGTCCTTTCAGGATTGGGCATGCAAAGCTGGCAATGGCTTCCCTTTTTATTTGCAAGCCGTAAAAAATATGAATTTATCATTCCTGACTGGCGTGGTTTTGGCGGTTCAAAAGATTGTGCCATTCCTGAAACCGATGCGATTTCAAGTCACTGGAATGATGTCGATACACTGATTAAGCAACTCAAATTAGACCAATTTATCCTGATTGGCTATTCAATGGGCGCAACCACAGCTATGCATGGCTTTAAACATGGCGGTCTGGCACAAAAACTAAAAGCCTATCTGCATATTGACCAAACACCAAAAATTCCTGTGGATGATTCCTGGCAATATGGTTTATTTGGGCAAAAGCATTCCCAATTTAAATCGCTGCTACTGGATATTCAAAATGTCCTTTCAGAAAACAGACAGGCGATTAAACTTGAAGATTTAGCTGCATCCGCCCGTGATCAATTGGTCAAGGCTTGGGGAAATTTTCTTGAGCTACAAAGTAGTAATTCTTATAGCCCAAAAATATTTAAAGCGGCACTCAACCGCCCTTTTCTACAAAAATATTTAATGCCCATCCAACGTTTAGATTACCTGCTTTGGTATGTGGAAAATTATCTAAATCATGATGAAGACTATAGAGAAGCGATTAGCCAAGTAAATTGCCCGACGACTTTCTTTATTGGGCGTAGCTCAACACTTTATCCTGAAACTGGACAAACCATCATTGCTCAAAGTCTGGCGAATGCCAAAGCCGTTTATTTTGAACGTTCTGGACATACGCCATTGATTACGGAGCCTAGAAAATTTAGTCAGGAAATTGGCAAGTTTTTAGAAAATCAAAGATTGTAAATTGTCCTATTGATTTTAGATAGCCTAATTACTTAGGCTATTTTTAATTCTATAAGCCACACTTCTCTATCAAAACCCAAGAATATTTTTATGAATAACAATCACAAAATAAAAGGCATCATTTTTGATATTGATGGCACATTAATCTTAAATGGTCAGCCACTTTCTGGAGCAATTGAAACTATTACTCTGCTCCGTAAAGCAGGTATATTGTTGCGCTTTATCACCAATACCACAGTCAAAACTACTGAGCAATTGGGTTTATCCTTAAGAACATTGGGTTTTGATATTCAAGATAATGAAATCATGACTTCAGTCACCGCATGTCTCCAGTTTATTGATAAAAACTACCCTGATCAGGCAGGATTTTTAGCCATTCCAGCAACACTTGCCCCTCAATTTACCAAGATAAAGCAAACAAAAGACAATCCAGCCTTTGTTGTGTTAGGTGATTTAGATGAAGCTTTTGACTATGCCATTTTAAATCAGGTTTTTAACTATATGAGAGCTGGTACTCAACTGATTACATTTCATCGTAATCTCTATTTTTTTCGTGAAAATAATACTTGGCTAGACAGTGGCGCATTTACTTTGGCACTGGAAAAAGCCACTAGTCAAAAAGCATTGGTTACGGGTAAACCTGCTCCAGAAATGTTTGATATTGCAGTTGCCTCAATGGGACTAAACAAAAATGAAGTAATCGTAGTGGGTGATGATGTATTAACGGATATACAAGGCGCAGAAAATGCAGGCTTAACTGGATATTTGGTTGGCACTGGAAAATTCAAGCCAGAACAGTTAAATGAATATCATATCAGCCCTGAGCATCATCTTCACAACATCGAGGATATTTGGAATATTCTAGGAATAGATGGATGAAAAAACCAATTTTACCAAATCACATCCACATCATAGTCCTTAAACACATGATCCTTGCTTAACAAAATCATCTTTTCAGTTTTTGCCTGTGCAATCAGTAAACGATCAAAGGGGTCTTTATGTGCTTGTGCTAATGTTACCACTGCAAAAATATGATGAGGTAAAACATTCAGTGGCATGATTCTATTTTGTAAATATTGTTCCTGAAATAATTGTTGTAAGGGTAACCTTAATTCTAATTTATTGAGTTGGGATTTAATTTGCATTTCCCATAGGCTTACAACACTAAGAAATAAACTATTTTTTGGATTCTGACACAATTCCAAAATAGTTGTAGACAATTGCTCAGGCTGACTATCCCACCAAAGAAAAGTATGTGTATCCAAAAGTAGTTTCATAAATTATTGACCTAACCAAAAATCCTCATCTAATGGTTCATCAAAATCCTCCGCAATTTTCACCATCCCCACATGAAGCCCTGCCTTACGTGGCAATTGTACAGTTTCAGATAATTGCTGTTGATGTTTTTCTAATAAAAATTCAGCAAAATCAATGAGTTCATTTTGAGCGTATTCAGGTAATTGTGAAAAATATTTTTCAAATACAACAGAAGTATTCATTAACATCTCCCTCAATATATTAATTTATAGCTGAGTATAAATGATTCAATCAAAATCAGCCAACTTGCTTCACAAATTGAATGATTAAAGTCAAGATCTTATCCCATGTGCTTAGTCATATTGAGCAACAATTATTTAGTCCAATTTATTTTTATGCAACCATTGCGAAAGTAGTTCTGCAATCTGCTGATTGTTTAAATCAGAAAAAGGAAAATGGATATTACCGTAAATTCCAATATCAGGCAAATGCACCAACTGGGCTTGACCACCATGCTGATTAATTTTATCCACCCAAAGTTGTGTCATTTTCAGACGTACACGCCAGTTGTCCTGTCCCGCATTTTGCTGTCCTGCATAAGCATTTTTTTCAGTAGGAATATTATCGCCATAATAAACAATAATAGGGATTTTGGTCAGCTTCTGAAAATCTGCCATTTTGACTGGTGTTGCTGACAATGTCCCTGTTGCACTTGGCATAGGCTCAGGCAGTTCATTTTCAGGAAAGACAAAACCACTGCCAGGTTCATAAGCAACGATACCTTTGACCTGATTGGATTTTATTGCGGTCCACCAGCCTGGCCCTCCGCCCTGAGAATGGGTAATCAGTACCGCATCGCCTGATTTTTTCAGGATCTCAACCATTGCATCACTAATCACCTGCTCATCATAGACCCCTGTATTCGGTGTCATTTGACGGAAATACTGGTTTAAAGCAGTTGAATCTTGTGAGAACTGTACGCCCTTAAAAAAGTTGGGATATTGCCCCAGACGGAACATATTGAACCATGCCTGATCATTGGTGGTGGCTGGTACTTCTATGGCTAGAGTCGATTGTCCCGCCTGTCCCCGACGTGGTTGATCGACCACATACACAGGGAAATGCTGGCGCAGGAAAAGTGTCTGGAATCCCTCACAACCATCAGGTGTGGTTCCCCATGTTTTCGCAGATTGTCCCGCACCATACAGGGATACCAATGGATAAGGACGGGCATGTTCAGGAATTTGATAAAATACCGAAGCATGGTCACCATGTAGGGTTTGACCTTGCGGCTTAAATAATTGTTTATCGTCAAACTGTCCCGCACTTTGAATGACTTTACCACCTGCGGCAAAGTTGCCTTGCTGTACTATACTGATAGCCGATGATTGATGTGGATTGACTGAACAGGCTGACATTGACCCAGTAATACCAATTGTCAGTAGTAGTTTGCCAAATAGCGAGTTTATATTGATCATTTTTATTAAGTTCCCATTATTGTAGTTGCTTTAAAACACTTTGCGCATTGTCAGCCAGATCATGTCCAACAGCCTGTTGTAAAACGGTCATAATTTTTTGCATCTGGGCAGCATCCACACCAAGATTTTGGGTAATTCTTAAATGCGAACGCAGTTGCGCATTGACATCCCCTAATGCTGAAAGCGTACTCACCACAATAATTTCACGCTCTAAAGGTGCTAAGTTATCTCGGCTAAAGAGATAACCAAACAAATGTGCCTTTAAGGCATAGTCCATCGTGGGTGAGAAATTTTCAAACAGGGGTTTGCTATTGTCTTGGATAGAGGTTTTATTGAGATAAGCAAGTCGTTCTATACCCATTTGATAGTAGTCAGTATCACTTGGTAACGTGCTTGGTAGTGCGCCCTGTATATCCTTAATACCTTGTTTTTGGCGTTCTTCGAGCAGACTTTTAAACGTCAACATGCCATTTAAGGCACGAGGAAAACCTGCATAGGCATATTGATGAGCAAACACTTCCTTGATTTCATTCACCGTTAAACCATTTTCTAATCCCTTGATTAAAGCAGGTTTTAGTTTTTCCAAATCACCTGTTGCAGTAAATGCAGCAATTGGGATGAGGCTTAATTGTTTGCTGCTAAGCTGTACTATTTCAGTCTTTGCAGGTGTTTTTAAAGGTTTTACTTGTGTAGGTAAATCGACTTTTTCCAGCCATGTCACGCTCTTGCCATCGGTTGCCACAGGGGTAATGGCGATATGCGACATCGCACTATACTCACTTGCACCATGCCAGTGTTTGACATTCGGTGGACACCAGATGGTATCGCCCTTATGAATGGTCTGGATGGGCTTGCCCCATTCCTGAGTACGTCCCTCACCCTCTGTCACAATCAAGTATTGACCGTGTGGATGGGTATGCCAGTTGGTAATCGTCCCTGCGTCAAAATTGACAATGGCAGGTGCAACATCTCCCTGTGAGGGCATGACAGGATAACGGGCAAAGTTTGCCTTGCCAGAGAAATTACTGGATGGGGCAGATTGGGTGTCTAGCTGTTCTGCCCGAGTAATCTGCTGTTGCATCTTATCTTCTGCCAAAACTGCGCCAGAAATAGCACTCATCATTAGAACTGCATTAATTTGATTTCTCGTCATATTCTTATCATCCCTCTTTAAAATAAGACAATGATTCAAGAAAAGTCATTCAATCATTGCCCATCATTCAGACTAGCAATTCGTTATTTGAGATATTTGCCATAAAATGCAGTCAGTTGCTCCATCGCCTGTTTGACATATTCAGGTTTCCAATAGGTTTCAATATGGGTTGCATTTGGAATCTTAAATAAGGTTTTGTCTTTTGTACCTGTGGCTTTGGCAAAGGCATCTTCGGTCATGTAAAGACTGTCAGCTTTTTCACCTGCAATCATCAATAATGGTTGTTGAATCAATTCAATTTGATTGGTTGCATCCCAACGCATCAGGTCAAGCAAGCTGCTCATGGTATATTTAAAGGTTGAATTTGGATGGGCATGGGTACGCCAATAGTATTCATACCCCTGTCGGTACATCTCAAATGGCAATGCAGCAATTTGCTCATCGGTCATATCAGCATCACCTGCATAAAGAATTTTATCGCCTGCCGCTTCCTGCGCACGGGCATCAGAGGCTTGTTTTAAACGCTGCTGAATGGTATCCAGTTGTGAATCTTCAAAACCATTACGACGTACCCGTCCAGAATTAAACATACTTAGCGTGGCTACCACTTTAAAACGTTTATCGGTTTCTGCCGCAGCCAGTGAATAACCACCACCGCCACAAATTCCAAGTAAGCCTAAACGGTTGTTGTCTACCCCTGCATATTGGGTAATAAAATCCGCCATTCCATGCACATCTTCAATGCAGGTTTATCAACACTGCGTGGCTGTCCACCACTGCCACCCTGATAGGCAGCATCGGCAGTAATGGTGATATATCCCTGTTCAGCCAGATGCTGAGCATATAAGCCTGCCACCTGTTCCTTGACACCGCCATTCGGATGCGCCACCACCGCAGGATATTTTTTATTCGGGTCATAATTGGCAGGTGTATAGACATTGGCCACAATATCCAGCCCATTCAGTTTATAGCTAACAGGGTGAATATTGACCTGACCTTTGACATTTTCAGTCATCGCACCGCCATAGACCAAACCAAAAGGATTGTCTTTTTTATCTGCGGCAAAGCCCGCACCTGAAGTGGTAATGGCTGCTGACATTAAAACGGTTTGTAAAATTTTCATCTTCAAAATCCTATATCAGTGTTCAATCTTATAATTAAAAAATCACTATACCCCGACCATACACCCTATATTAGTCAGGCAATTTCGATTACATTTATATAGATTTTTGATTAATTAAATTTGATTAACAAAAATAATCGCATTTTGAGGTGAATGATGTCTGAGAACTTAAATGACTTAAAAGCATTTATTGTGGTTGCCCAAACTGGCAGTTTTACCAAAGCCGCAGGACAGTTAGGCGTTTCACAATCTGCCCTGAGCTATACCCTCAAAATGCTAGAACAACGTCTTGGGGTTAAATTACTTAGTCGAACCACTCGAAGCGTTTCTACCACTCAAGAGGGCGAACAGCTTCTGAATGATATTGCACCACTGATTACGGGCATTGAACAGAAACTTTACAACCTCAACGAATTTAGAGATTCACCTCGTGGGCGATTAAGAATTAATGGCACTGAAATCAGCCTTAACTTTTTATTGTGGGATAAATTATCCAAATTTTCTCATGATCATCCCAATATCCAGCTTGAATTGACTATGGATTATGCTTTTGCAGATATTGTTAAAGACCGCTATGACATTGGTATTCGATTGGGAGAAAATGTCCATAAAGACATGATTTCAGTTAAAGTCAGCAATGAATTAGAAATGATGACTGTTGCCTCACCTCATTATTTACAAGCTTATGGCACACCCCAAACGCCTGATAATCTCTATCAACATCGCTGTATTGGACTGCGTTTACCGAGTCATGAACGGATTCAATCATGGGAATTTAAGCAAATCAATAATACAGACATTCAAACGATTCACCCTGAGTTTTCAATGGTGGTGAGTCATGCAAGACTCCAGTTAAAAGCAGGCATAGATGGATTAGGCATTGTATGGTTGCCCAAAGTCATGGTTAAAGCTGAAATACAAAAAGGTCATCTGATCAGGATATTACAAAATTGGGATATGAAATATTCTGGTTACTATATGTATTATCCAAGTCGTCGGGAATCTTCACCCTTGTTTCGGTTGTTGGTTAATACTCTAAAAATTTAGCTCGTATATCAAAAAAGTGTATCTCGAAACACAAAATTCTTTTGCTTTTTTGCCTACTTTTTTCTTCTCTTGACTTTTACTTCATGCTTATTTTATAGTTTAGGAACTTGGAGGCGGTCAGGTGATTGCCGTCACCCGACCTAGTTCACTTAGATCAGTATAGCTTTTGGCTTAACAGAACTAAGAGAATGAAAACGATGGTTAATGTGAAAAGTCGCATCGTATATCTCCAAGCGTTATATCAACAACGGAAGCTGTTGACTTGCTTTACCAAGCTGAAATACTTGGCAAATAAATTGTATGTTTATATAGAGCAAAGTCAAACGATTTAAATAAAAAACCCATGTAAATCATGGGTTTTTTATTATGCCTTAGAGATAATTAAATTCTCATCTGCTCAGCAACATTCAGCAATAACTGTTCAGTTTTATCCCAACCTAAACAACCATCTGTCACCGATTGACCATAAGTCATTTCACAGGAAATCTTTTGATTGCCATCCATCAAATGACTTTCAAGCATAACCCCACGAACTTTAGATTCAGCACGCTCTGCAATAATCTGCTTTAAAACATGAGGTTGCTGTAATGGGTCTTTAGCACTATTGCCATGACTACAATCAATCACTAACGCAGGTAAATGCTTATGCTTGAAATGCATCGCCTGAATTGAGGCTAAATCATAGTTTGTACCCTGATTTGAACCACGCAAAATTAAGTGTGGCAAAGGATTACCTGTACTATGCAAAACGGCAGGCAAACCCTGTTGCGTCATTCCCAAGAATTGATGAGGATTCAATGCCGATTGAATTGCATCCAGCGCAATTTGAATTGAACCATCCGTACCATTTTTAAAGCCAATGCTATACGGCATATGGCTGGAAATTTCACGATGAATCTGTGATTCGCTGGTACGTGCGCCAATCGCACCCCAAGCCAATAAATCATCGAAATAGCCCGTTGCCATTGGACTTAAAATTTCACTGGCAATTGGCAAACCTTTTTCAATCAGTTGTAAATAAAGCGCACGGGATTTTTCTAAACCTAACTGCAAATCTGAAGAATCATCCAGATTTGGATCATATAAAAAACCTTTCCACCCCACCGTTGTACGAGGTTTTTCGATGTAGGCACGCATCACAAGGAATATTTGATCTTTAACTTGTTCTTGTAATTTTTGTAAGCGATCAGCATATTCCAGCACTGCGACAGGATCATGAATCGAGCAAGGTCCTGTAATCACCATTAAACGGTGATCTTGACCTGATAAGATATTTTGAATGGTTTGACGATGTTTTGAAATTTGCTGCGCTAAAGTTACAGACAAGGGATACTGCGCTTTGAGTTGTGATGGTAAGCTAAGTAAGGATTCTCTGATTTCTGTTTGTGGTTTTGTCAAAGCAGTATTTAAAGCATTCATTTTTATTTCCTTTGGACTATTGTTCAGTCCCATCATTTATTTAAGCAAGTGCGAACGAAGCGATGGTGATTTCTTTGCAAAGTAGAACCAAGAAGTCTTGCTAAAATATGAAACGTTGAATGTATACATGGCATTACTCCAAAAATAATCAATGTTAAAGCATAAAAAAACCTGATCGGGGTTGCCGATCAGGTATTAACTGGTTGGGCAACCTTTTTGCTGCCCGAAACACATCAGGCAACCATTAATAGTGCCAGAAATAAAAATATGCGTTGGTGTTTACAGTATGCTTTAACATGTTTCTTTAAAATATCTAAAAACTATTCCTAAGTTCTAAATTACGCACTATTTCAGCGTTTGACAAGTATTTTTTATGTTTTTTTAATGAAAACTTCAAAAGCTTAAAATTTGACCTTTATGTTTTTCTTGCATAGAATTATGAAAAAATATACCAATCTAAGATCACGCCAATGAAGTAAGTTCTATTTTCGTCATCAAATTCCATTTTTCTTTTTGATGTGCAAAATAGACTTGTCTATCATTTAGCAATTTATATTCTAAAACTTAATTTATCTCTATTTTGCATATCCTGTTTATGAGGTTTCTATGACTCAACAGGCATGTATCATTTCAAACTTATCTCTTGAATTACCACAGCACAAGCTGTTTGACAGCCTATCCTTTCAACTTCCTTTGCGGCAGTTTTCAGGATTGATTGGGCGAAATGGTCAAGGTAAATCCGTATTAATGTCCATTTTGCATCATCAACAAAATAGTCAACTACCCTATTCAGGTCAAATTTTATGGCAATGCCCACATCAACATTTAGCCCAACTCCAGCATGTTGAGACAGATACTATTGCTCAGGCCCTAGAAATTGAAGATTTATATTTATGTTTTGAGCGTATTCAACAAAGCATCGCATCATTTAAAGATTATGATCAAGTCGATAATTTTTGGCATTTACCAACCGAATGGCAACAGCTACTGGAAAGTGCCAAGTTACCTAGTGATTTAAGTACACCAATTCAATATTTAAGTGAGGGACAAAAAACTAAGCTTGCCCTGTGTCGTTTGTTTTTACTTAAAGATCATTATTTTCTGCTAGATGAACCGAGCAATCATTTAGATGCCCAAGGACGAAAATGGCTAATTCAACAGATGGCTCAACATCCAACGGGCGGACTAATCATTAGCCATGATCGAGAATTGTTGGCGCATGTACAGGGTATTTTTGCATTAAATCAGTTTGGTTTGCATTATTACGGTGGAAATTATGCACTCTACTATCAACAACATCAATCACAGGTTGAAGCTTTATCACAAGCCGTTCAACAAGAAAAACGTGAGTTAAAACAGCTTAAAGAGCAGCAACATCTTAGCCAGATGAAAGCGCAAAAACGCAAGAAAACAGGTGAAAAATTAAAGGCTTCAGGTTCACAAGCCCCGATCTTACTGGATGCCCAAAAAGAGCAATCCGAACAATCACTTTCTCATCTACGCAAACAGCAAATCAAACAACTTGCTGATACCAAAAATGAGTTACAGCAAAAGCAAGTGCAACTTGAGCATTTCAAACCACAATCTTTTGAATTTACCCAACTCACAGGTAAATCGGGAGAAATTTTACGTTGCCACCAGATCAAACTTGCTTTTGCAAATACAGTATCCATTAATCTTGCAATCTCTGCTGGAGAAAAACTGCATTTAAAAGGTGAAAATGGTGTTGGTAAATCAACTTTGCTTAAAACCATTCAAGGTTTCATCAAACCACTTTCTGGAGAAATTCATTGCAAAGTAAATACTGCCTACCTTGATCAAAACCTGTCATTACTGGAAGAAAATCTTTCTGCTGTTGATTATTTATTGAGTATTGATCCAGAACTCTCTGAGCAACAATGCCGAACCTTATTAGGCAATTTGCAAATCCGTCGGGACAAGACACTTATGTCTTTATCCGCCTTAAGTGGTGGCGAACGCCTAAAGGCGGCATTGCTTGCAGTAAAGTTGCAATCGTTAGAACTATTACTTTTGGATGAACCTGAAAATCATCTTGATATTGAGTCTCGTGAACTTTTGGCACATGCCATTCATTCTTTTAATGGTGCTGTGATTCTTGTTTCGCACGATGATCAATTTGTTGAAGAATGTGGAATCAAAGAGTTTTATCTTTTAGCGTAGTTTTTAATTGAAGCATGAAAATTAGAGTCTGTTGACATTTCATCCATATATTGCGTTATTGGCTGAATGAGGGGTGATTAAATCTTCGTAAGATAAACAAGGCATAAGCAGACAATGGCGACTAATACTAATCCCCAAAAATAAGTTAAACTAACCTGAATTACGGATAAGAAATTGACTTGAAAAAAAAGTAGTTAGAACAATTTAGAAAGTTACGACACAACCTAAAAGCTCTAACTACCATGTACGATTTTACAGAAATTTTTTGTAGTGTTGATGATTTTTTCAAAAAGTTTGAACCTATCTATTGGCAATTCCCCAAACAGGAGAAGAAACGTCAACGTATCCGACAAGCCACACTCTCCTTGTCTGAAATTGTGACGATCTCCATTTGCTATAAAGCTTCTCAAATGCATAACTTTAAAGCTTTTTTCCAACTTCTATGTCAATATGAAAGCAGGTTGTTTAAAGAGTTACCTTGTTATAAAAATATACTTACTCTTATCAATCAACATCAGCTTGCGATTCATGCTTTGCATTATGCGTTAAATCAGCATAAGGAAGATTCATATCTATGGATTGATTCGACACCTTTGCCTGTATGTAAAAATAAAAGAATTCCTAAAGAACATCATGCTTTAGATGATATTGCTTCTCGTGGTAAAAGTTCTATGGGGTGGTTTTATGGTTGTAAATTACACCTGTTGATGAATCATCAAGGGGAGATTGTAAATTCAGATATCTCGAATGGACATATTGCTGATATTAGAAAGGTAGAAAAACTAGTTGATGGATTATCAGCAAGAGTCTATGGTGATCGGGGATATATCAGCCAAGCACTAAAAGAAACTCTTAAAGAGCAAGGCATTGATTTAATTACCTATCCTAGAAAGAATATGAAAGTTATGCTATTACCATTTTCTGATGAATTTCACTTACGTCAACGAAAAAGAATTGAAACGTTAATAGGTTTACTGAAAGAAAAATACCATTTGGTCACAGGAAAACATCGTTCAATTGCGGGTTTCTTATCAGGTGTATTTTCCTCTTTATGTGCTTATCAGCTTTGTCAGAAGAATAAGCCTCAAATTCATGTGGTTAATTCTTTGGCTTATCCGTAACTGGGGTTAAACTAATAAGATGAAAAATCAACAGATTCAGCATGACCTAAGTGCATACAATTTTGGGGAATTATCCACACGAGAAAAAGACCCTCGGGCAAGAACACGTCTATTGATTTTACATCAATATTCAATCGGTAAAAGCACGCCTGAAATATCAGAATCCATGTATATTTCAGAACATACTGTCATGAAAACAAGGCGAAAATATTGGAAATATGGATTATCCAGTATCTACGACCAACCACGCTCAGGACGCAAACCCAAGTTAGCCAAGCAAGATATAGATACCTTTAAAACATTGATTGTAAAAGAACAGGAAGACAAAGAAAGAGGAAGTTTGGTCTGTGATGATATTGTGGAATTGGCAAAAGAACACTTCAAAGTAGATTATAGTCGTAATGGTATGTACCATGTATTAAAACGTATAGGAATGAGCTGGATTTCTGCACGCAGCCAACACCCACAAGCAGATATAGCAAAACAAGAAGATTTTTAAAAAACTTCAGTGCATTAGTTGAGTCAATATTACCTGAACATGTTGCACTTCAAGATGTTGAAATTTGGTTTCAGGATGAAACACGTATAGGACAACAGGGTTCATTAAGTCGAATATGGCATTATTGTGGGCAACGCCCACGGTTGATCAGACAACAACAATTTCTGTGTCGTTATATATTTGGAGCAATTTGCCCTGAGCATGGTACAAGTGCAGGGCTGATTTTACCTCAAGTAAATAAAGTGACAATGCAACTACATATGGCTGAAATAAGTAAATATGTTTCTCAAGGAAAACATGCTGTTGTAGTTATGGATGGCGCATTGTGGCATCAGGAGAGTTTAAATTTACCAAATGTAAGCATATTGAAGCTCCCTCCATATTCACCTGAGCTTAACCCTATGGAGCAAGTTTGGTTGATGATGAAGAAGCGGTATTTATCTAATCGCTGCTATTCAAATATCGAAGCAATATTAGATGGGTGTTGCCAAGCGTGGCAAGGCATTTGTGAGGCTGTCGATACTATAAAATCCCTAACCCAACGGCAGTGGGCTAAAATTTAATTTAATTCTGAAAATTGGTATAACTTATCGAGTTTCATAGGGAAGTTTAGTCATATAGTCAAACAAGTATGAAACTCATACGTTTTTATATACACAGGCGAACATAGTTCGCCCCTACCTTTCTCGTATATTATTGATTTGTAGGGTCGAACTGTGTTCGACCATTATAATAATATGTCGTAATTTTATGTCGGTTTCACTGTAACTAACGAACCAAACCTTGCGGCTGCAAAACAATCAATGCCGCACCACATAAAACGACCATGCCACCAAATAAATCCCAGCGAGTTAATGCCACTTGATCTACATAACGCAACCACATCAACGCCGTGAAAATATAAATCCCGCCATACGCTGCATAAATACGCCCTGATGCCGCTGGATGCAATGTCAGCAGCCATACAAAGACTGCTAGGCTGAATGCTGTCGGAATCCACAACCAATGGGATTTTCCCTGATTTAAAATCAGGTAAGGAAAATAACATCCCAAGATTTCAGCAATTGCCGTGATAAAGAATAAGCCAAAGACTTTAAAAATTTGCCCAATTGAAAAAGACAATTCAAACATAGATTAGAAAACCTGAAATTTTATCAGTATTATAAATAAAAATAACCCAAACACTTCAAGCATTTGGGTTATTCAGTACATCATTTAAAACTTAAGCAGGTTCAGCACTTGGATTGATATGATCTTCAAATACTTCCAGTTTTAAACCTACCTCTTTGCCATCTTCGGTTTTCACTGAAACAGCAACGTTACCGCCATGCTCTGCCAACTCACCAAATAAAATCATCTCAGCAAGCGGCTTTTTCAAATGCTCCTGAATCAGGCGTTGCATTGGACGAGCACCCATGAGGCGGTCATAACCATTGGTTGATAACCAGTCACGTGCGCTTTGATCAACCTCAAGCACCACCTGTTTGTCATCCAGTTGCGCCTGTAATTCTGTTAAGAACTTATCTACCACTGAATCAATGACTGTGGTTGGAAGCGCCTTAAATTGAATCACGCCATCCAGACGGTTACGGAATTCAGGTGAGAATGCACGTTTCATGGCATCCTGATTATCCGTACTATGGTCTTGCTCAGTGAAACCGATACTTGAACGTACAATACTTTCTGCACCAATATTGGTGGTCAAAACAATAATCACATTTCTAAAATCAGACTTACGACCATTGTTGTCAGTTAAGGCACCATGATCCATCACTTGCAAGAGCAAATTAAATACATCTGGATGTGCTTTTTCAATTTCATCCAGCAATAATACACAGTGCGGATTTTTATGGATGGCATCAGTCAATAAACCACCTTGATCATATCCAACATAACCTGGAGGCGCACCGATCAGACGAGAAACCGCATGACGTTCCATATATTCAGACATATCAAAACGAACCAGTTCCACACCGAGCAATTTTGCAAGCTGCTTGGTGACTTCTGTTTTACCCACGCCTGTTGGACCAGCAAACACAAAACTTCCCACTGGTTTATCTGGTGCCTTTAAGCCTGCACGAGACAATTTAATCGCTGATGCAAGCGCTGTAATCGCCTCATCCTGACCAAATACGACACGTTTTAGGTCACGCTCTAAATTCTCAAGTACAGTCTTGTCATCTTTCGACACAGTTTTCGGTGGAATACGGGCAATCTTGGAAACGATATCTTCAATGTTTTCTACAGAAATCATTGATCCATCAACCTCAGCTTTTAAACGACGTTGTGCGCCTGCTTCATCAATCACATCAATTGCTTTGTCTGGCAAGAAACGGTCATGAATAAATTTAGAAGAGAGCTCAACCGCAGCCACTAAAGCTTTATCGTCATATTCAACATGGTGGAAATCTTCAAATTTAGATTTTAATCCACGCAAAATATCAATGGTTTCATTCACACTTGGTTCATTGACATCAATCTTTTGGAAACGACGGGATAAGGCATGGTCTTTCTCAAAAACCTGACGATATTCCTGAAATGTAGTTGATCCAATGCAACGTAAAGTTCCATTTGCCAATGCAGGTTTAATCAGGTTTGATGCATCCATAGTACTGCCCATACTAGAACCAGCACCAATGATCATATGAATCTCGTCAATGAATAGAATCGCATTTGGATTCTTTTTTAATGCATTGAGCAACTGTTTTAAACGCTTTTCAAAGTCACCACGATATTTTGTACCTGCAACCAAAGCGCCAATATCCAGACTATAGACTTCAGCATTAGCAAGTGGTTTTGGTGCCTTACCATTGACAATTAACCAAGCCAAACCTTCTGCAATTGAGGTTTTACCCACACCAGGATCACCCACCAACAGTGGGTTATTTTTACGACGGCGACATAAGATTTGTGCTGCACGCTCAATTTCTTTTTCACGTCCAATCAGAGGATCAGTTTTACCCTTTTGCGCTTCGATATTTAAATTAAGCGTATATTGCTCTAATGGGCCTGCATTGGCAGAAGCTGCATTTTCACCCTCAATATCCTCAACTTCTTCTTCAACCTGAATCTCATCTTTACGCGTACCATGAGAAAGATACTGAGTTAAGGTCAAACGATTGATTTGATGGCGTTTAAGCAAATAAACTGCAAAAGAGTCTCGCTCTGAGTACATCGCAACCAAAACATCTGCGCCCTCTACAGTACGGTCTCCACCACTGGATTGAACATGGAAAATAGCCCGTTGCAGAATTCGATCAAAACTCTCTGTCGGATGAGGCGCCTGTTCACTGTTGTCACCAAGTTTCGGGGTATGTTGCTCTACATATTCCTCTAACTCCTTACGCAAGGTAACGATATCAGCACCACATGCCTTTAACGCATTTACGGCCGAGTCATTATCAAGTAAGGCAAGCAACAAATGTTCAACTGTCAGAAACTCATGTCTCTTTTGACGAGCCATGCTAACAGCCAAACGTAACGATACTTCCAATTGACGACTGAGCATGTAACCCCCTTATATCTTGGGCTCCATCAAAAAAAGACCTCTCTTTTAATGAAAAAGCGAATTATTAACTGATCCGCCAGAGCTTCTGTAATTGCCATTTCATCTATGCCTACAAAGCTCTTGACTTCATAATCTACTGTTAGCATTAGTTGAGTATCTTGGTCAAGATTCAAAACATCGTATTGTTGTAAAAATTCAATTACAAAGAGAATAAGACTTATCTAATCGTTCAAAAAGACAGCAGATTTATTATTTATTTAAAGAATCACTGATTAATGTTAACTTTTGATAAACTTACTCTAAGAGGAATATATTCCGCAAGTACTTCACTTTCCTTAACTCGCCACTCGAGCACAGACCCCGCCTTAGCTCACTTTCCCAACGCTGCCACTCGATCATATGAGCCATAACATGGCGCAAGGTCTTGCGCAGCTAAAAAGCGTTGCTTTTTTAACGCCTTCACTCACAGCATAGCTGTTCGTCTTGTGCTCGGAACAAAGCTTCGCTTTGTTTTATCCTCGCTCAGGTTCAATCTGGCACAACAAAGGATGTCCTTGGGAACGTGCATAATTATTCACCTGATTGGCTTTGGTCTCGGCAATATCCCTTGGGTAAACACCAGCAGTACCCTTACCTTCGTAATGAACAGTTAACATCACCTGATTTGCCTGTTCGAAGCTCATTGCAAAATAGCTTTGCAACACCTCAATCACGAAGTCCATTGGTGTGTAATCATCATTCATTAAAACAACGGCATAGAGAGGTGGTCGCTTCAATTCTGGTGGGGCTGTTTGCACAACCACCTCACCCTCATGATCCTCTTGCGAATCACTTAAACGCGGATTTAAGTGCCAGTCAACATAACCCGATTGATGAAAGGAATTTTTCACTTCACTTAAATTCATTTGACGTTTGTATCTTCGCATATTAAGTTCTTAATCTAAAAATTTACTGGGCATTTGCCTCAGCTTGAGGGATTTCCGACACGAAAGCAGAACTTACATCAACAGGTTTACCACGTTGCCAGCTAAAACGTTTAATTACAGGTGTACCTGAACCTGATAAACGCACTTCGATAAATTGAGGTGTAAAGCCCTTTGGCATAGTCCATCGACCAGTCAAGCGCTCAAAGTCATCAAAATTAAAGTTTTTATCCTCTAACGGTATATCCAGTATTTCAGTGTCCTTAATCAAACGTAATTCAACTGTACCCATTGCACGGCGTTTATTTGGGCTAACCTGAACCAAATCCAGCTGATATTCAAAAGCATTTTCAGGAAGTGATTTAATCGCAAAATCCTGAACCGTTAAGCTTACACCACCACGCTGCCTAAGAATGTCACGATAAATGGTATTCATGCTTGCAAATTGCGCTTTATCTGCATTGGCCTGATTAATTCCCTTGAATAACTCATCTGCATTGCCAACAGCCATATCTCGTTCTTGCACAGCTGCATTCAGACTTTTGCTTACAGAATCTAGAGCGACTTTTTGCTTCTGTACAACATCAACAAGTTGTTCCGCGTCCGCATCATAACCAACAACGGTTAATCCCTGACGATGACCGACAGTGTAACCAAGCATAAAACTGCTGCCAATAAGTAAAGTTGCAGCAATGACTAAAGGTAAATTCGTTTTGAGGAATTTATTTTTGTTAACGGAACTCTCTGGTAAAGTGGTCGGTTCAGCGTTTTCCATCATCATCTCTATCGTTATGGACTACATCAAAGCACACATTTAAATCCATATTTAAATGTGTGTGAAGTAAAAAAGCGTTTTTTATGGTAATAAACCGATACCATTCAAACCAGCAGCCTCATCAAAACCAAACATGAGGTTCATATTTTGAACTGCCTGGCCAGCGGCACCTTTCACCAAATTGTCCTGTGCAACCAAGATAATCAACTTATTTGGCTGAGGACGATATAAAGCGATTCGTAATTCATTAGCACCACGAACACTGCGGGTCTCAGGCGAACTATTGGCTGGCATCACATCCACAAAGCGTTCATTTTGATAAAAATTTTGGTAAAGTTCCTGCAAATCGGTTTGCTGGCCTTGCTCTGTCAAGTCTACATAAATGGTACTGAGCATACCACGAATCATGGGCACTAAATGAGGTACAAAAATAAGCTGGTCAAACTGGCCTTGTTGACCTGAAATATTCTCTAGGGCCTCAACAATCTCAGGGTGATGACGATGGCCCGCAACACCATAAGCCTTGAAATTATCCGCATTTTCACTATAGATCATGCCCAGGCTGGCTTTGCGACCTGCACCAGATACGCCTGATTTTGCATCAACAATAATGCTTTGTGTATTTATGAGTTGATTTTGCGCTTTTAACAAAGGCGCCAAACCCAATTGTACTGTGGTTGGATAACAACCTGGATTACCAATCACCTTGGCGTTTTTAATTTTTTCACGATTAAGTTCACTCAAGCCATATACTGAATCTTTCAATACCGTTGGGCAGCTATGTTGCATGCCATACCATTTCTCGAATTGAGCTAAATCCTGTAAACGGAAATCAGCGGCAAGATCAATCACTTTTGTACCAGCAGCAATGAGTTCCTCAGCATGTTGCATTGCAACCCCATGAGGTGTTGCAAAAAACACAACATCACATTGCTTGAGCAGCTCCAGACTAAGATCGGAGAACTCAAGATCAGTATGTCCACGTAAACTTGGGAACATATCCGCTACACGCTTTCCTGCCTCAGTTCGGGAAGTTAGAACACACACTTGAGCTTGTGGATGTCTTAATAATAGACGCAATAATTCAACGCCTGTATATCCAGTTCCCCCAACAATTCCAACAGAAATCACGTGCTCTACCTCAAATGATATATGTATCGCTAGTATGGCAGTTTGATGGGATTTTCACAATCCACAACCCTATAACTTATATAGTGTTTCTTATGTTTATGGCTTTATATGCAACGAATCCAGAAATTCATGGAATCACCATATACAGGATTTAATCATTGTAAAAGATTCGCTATTCAGCAAAAAACAGTGTAAAAGATATTTTTAAATCGTTTTACTGATACCAATTTTACCACTGGTCAAGAAATACTATTGAATCATTGAAGTATTCGCATAGAATAAAAACCATGCGGTAATAATAAATTTCATGGATGCAAATTTTGGAGAGCGGGAATGCCTTCTTTGAGTGTAAAACAAAGAACATATCGTCATATTGGTCTAGGCTTAGGCACAGTTTTATTAAGTTCAGTACTCATTAGTTGTGGTAGTGGTGAAAGTAAGGCGCGTATTGACAACACTCCTGTAGTTTCAGTGCCTAAACCAAAGAATTTTGACATTAAAGTTCCTGTAGAAATGCGTAATGTCGTTGTTAAAGTTCTCGACAATACCGATAACTCCATCGTTCTTGAACAGACATTAAGTACAACAACAAACTTGAGCCTTACATTACCAATAGTGCTTAACCGCAGCCATTTATATAGAGTTGAACTATCTACTCTTCCGAATTCGCTGATTTATGATTTTATCAGTGGCCAATATCAAGATTTTTCCATGACATTACATACACTTGTCAACGTTGATACCAGTAACCTAACCCAAAATATTTTTATCAATCCAAGTTCAGAAGCAATTTACCAACGTTCACTCATCCGCTCAGGACAATTACCCAATGAACCAGAAGACCCAACAGGAATTAGTTCATTACATCTAAAAATGGCCACTGCCGATATAAATTCTGCCTTATTAAATGCATTTGGTATGAATATCCATAATCTTGATCCATCCTATTTATTAAATGCTTTCACACCTCAAACAATGGATATGCCTCAACAAGCCAATTTATACACAACCACATATTTAAGTTTTGGCTATTTAAAACAATGGGCAAATCAGTTTCCAAATAATACTTTTACCGAATTTACCAAAAATCTGGCTATAGATTTACGGGATGGCTATCTTGATGCAAAAAAAATACGTGGAGATCATGCAAGCTTAACATCGCTTATTACTGCTGCTCCTGAAAATATTGATCCAGCTAAAAATACATTGCTTAATATTACGATTAATCAAAAAAGTACTCGAGACCAATATGCTGCTTCTTTAAAAGAATCGGTATTAGAGCTAGCCAACATGTATCAACAACAAAACCTAAACCCAACTGGCTATGCATTATTACAGCAAAAAGATTATTCAGATAGAGAACCAACGATTGATTCCACCTCCTCTTTCCGTATTGCTGGTGCTGGTGACTATCGTCGTGCCGTTGGTTTCATAGATGTAACTGGAAGTTGTAATGGTTCAAAATATTCATGTAAACAAGGTGTGACTGGAATTAACTTGGTTAATGCCAATCTACCCTCTATTGAATATCTCATTGGTCATTACGAAGACAAAACTAATGGTTGCCAATTAAATATTCGTGCCAATGGCGCACTGGAACTGATTAAGGATTCAAAAATGTACCGCTCAGTTTTAGATGCGGATAGTACCGATAATTTATTACAAGTCGATAAAGCAAGTTCTGAATATTTACTGAACAGCAGCTCCCCAGAACCAAGCAATGAGTCCTTAAAATACACATTTGTACAGGTTCACATTAAGGCCAATCAGGTATTGAGTGCACAGGCAGGTTTGGACAGCCGTAAAGCACCTGATGAACAGTTACAAGAAACTCAGGCACAATGTAGTTTTAGCTAGACATACCACCATGCAGGCAACTGGATACTTTTCAATTGCCTGCGATGCTGTAAATAATCTGGATCATGCTGACTGACTCGATGCCAAAATGCAGGGCTATGATCAAAATGCTGTGTATGAACCAGTTCATGTACACATACTGCGCGAACATTCTGCTCAGGCATAAGCACCAATGCCGCATGAAGCATAATATCCTGCCTTGAACTACAACTTCCCCACCGTGTTTTTGGTCTTCGAATCGTACAACTTTGATAGGGCAAACCTATTTCCTGGCTAATTTGGGTTAAATATTTAGGTAAAAATTGTTTTGCATAGGCAAGTGTTACAGCCTGTAAAGCCTTTTCAGGTTGTTCATTTCGAATGAACAAAACATGTTGTGCCCAGTCGAACTTAAAAATATTGCGTTGTTGCTGATGAATAATTTGGAATGGCTGTAAATGATAAAATAATTTAATCTGTTCTGGAAAAGCAGCTGTTAAATTTAATTGTTTTTGCTGTTTATCCCAAGTTTCAATCAGCCATTGCTCTGATTGATTTAAAAACTGCTGAATCTGTTTCTTAGTACAAAATAAAGGAACTGTTAAACGAATACCTGTCGGTTCAACACGCAGGCGCAAATTTCGCGCGCTGGCATGTCGAACCATTTTAATTTCAGGTAATTGAGCTTTTAATGAAATCAGGGCCATTATTGGGCAGTGCGTTCTTCAATACCATGATCAGTCGCCACAATGGCGATACTTGCTGCATTTAAGGCAAAAATACCATTGGTCACCACACCTGGAATATTGTTGAGCGTTTTTTCCAATTCAATGGCATTTAAGATATTGAGGTTAAAAACATCCAGAATCACGTTACCATTGTCAGTCACCACGCCTTCACGATAAGCTGGATCCCCCCCCAGCGCCACGATCTTGCGTGCAACCGCAGAGCGTGCCATGGGAATCACTTCCACAGGCAATGGAAAATTACGCCCCAATTGCCCCACCCATTTTGAGTCATCCACAATACATACAAATTTCTTGGCAATTGAAGCCACAATTTTTTCACGGGTCAAGGCTGCGCCACCACCCTTGATCATGTGCATATGACGGTCAATTTCGTCTGCGCCATCTACATAGGCATCTAGCCCACCCACCGAGTTCATGTCAACCACTTCAATCCCAAGTTTTTTCAGGCGCTCAGCCGTTGCATTGGAACTTGCCACTGCCGCCTCTAACTGCAATTCAGGCAACAAATCAATTAAAAAATTGACGGTACTTCCTGTTCCTACGCCCAAGATGCCGCCTTTGGGCAAATGTTTCAATGCCGCTTTTGCCGCAGCCTGTTTCTTTTCATCTTGGGTTGCATATAGACTCATGACTTCACTCAACTATTTTGACATTTGCTGCAAGAAAACAGCGCAAATGCACAGGGGTTTGCTACAATGTTCACCTATTTTAAACTGTTATAGGGAAGATGAACATGCTGTCTCGTGTGGTACGACAAATTTTACAAGCAACGGTTTATGATGTTGCGATTGAAACACCGCTTGAAGCAGCTCCACGAATTAGTCAAAAAATTAACAATAACATTCGATTTAAACGTGAAGATTTACAGCCTGTATTTTCGTTCAAACTACGCGGTGCGTATAACCGTATCAGCCAACTTCCCAAAGATCAATTAGCGCGTGGTGTCATTTGTGCCTCTGCGGGTAACCATGCGCAAGGTGTGGCCTTATCTGGAAAAAAACTCGGCATCCCTGCCATTATTGTTATGCCAAGCACCACGCCAGACATTAAGGTACAAGCGGTAAAAAATCTGGGTGGTCAGGTTGTCCTGCATGGTGACAGCTTTGATATTGCCAATAAATATGCCAAACAACGTGCTGAAACTGAGGGCCTGGTCTTTATCCCTCCTTATGATGATGAACTGGTGATTGCTGGTCAGGGCACCATTGCCAATGAATTACTCCGTCAATGGCGTGATGTGGAATATGTCTTTGTTGCTGTAGGTGGTGGTGGACTGATTGCAGGTGTGGCTGCCTATTTAGGTGAGGTTGCCCCTCATGTCAAGGTGGTGGGGGTTGAATATGAGGAATCTGCCTGCCTAAAGGCCGCACTTGAAAGCAATGAACGTGTGATTTTACCGCATGTGGGTTTATTTGCAGATGGTACGGCGGTGGCCCAGATTGGTGAATTACCATTTGAAATGATTCGCTTAATGAAATCAGACAGTTCAGGCCCAATTGTTGAACCTGTTATTGTCACGGTTGATACGGATGAAATTTGTGCGGCGATTAAAGACACCTATGATGAAAACCGCTGTATTGTTGAGCCATCAGGCGCAATGGCACTCGCTGGAATCAAGAAATATGTGGCAGAACATCAATTAACAGACAAAAACATGGTGTCAATTGTTTGTGGTGCCAACATGAATTTTGATCGTCTGCGTTATATTGCAGAACGAACTGAATTGGGCGAGCGTAAAGAAGCGATTTATGCGGTTACCATTCCAGAGCAGAAAGGGGCTTTCCTGCAATTCTGCCGCGCCCTGCAAGGACGCAATATCACCGAGTTTAACTATCGGGCCAGTGACAGCAATCAGGCACAGGTTTTTGTCGGCATTAGCCTAAAAGGTGGTGAAACTGAACGTCACGAAATCCATGAATTACTCAAGCAACAATATGATGTGGATGACTTATCGGATGATGAAGTTGCGAAGCTGCATATTCGTTACTTGATTGGTGGTCATGCCAACCTTGAAAATGAACGCTTATTCCGTGTTGAGTTTCCAGAGCGTCCTGGTGCCTTGCTGACTTTCCTTGAACGTTTAGGTCCAACACATAACATCACCCTGTTCCACTATCGTAACCACGGTGCCGCTGAAGGTCGTGTATTGGTGGGACTACAGGCGACTGATGCCAAACAGAATCCTGATGGCCTGATTGAAACACTAGAAAAAATTACCTATCCATATGCAGAAATCAGCAACAATATTGGTTATCAGCGTTTCTTAAAATAAATACGTAGAGGCGAACTGTGTTCGCCTTATGTAAAATATAAATCAATTTTACACTTGTTATCCTTTTGGGCGAACGCAGTTCGCCCCTACAACGATCAATCTGAATAATACAAATTTATTTCATAATCTCATCCACTCATCTTAACTCACAAAATCTTACATATCATTCAATTTAGAACACTTAGAATAAATAAAAAGATATTTTTATCATTTAGTTAAGGACAGATATGGCACAGTTTGCAGTGATTGGTTTAGGAAGTTTCGGTGCAACTGTGGCACTGGAACTTACCCGACTAAAACATGATGTCATTGGCATTGATACCATTAAGCGCAATGTTGAAAATATATCGGATCAGATCACCCATGCCGTTATTGCGGATGCAACCGATGAACATGTCTTGGATGAGCTGAATATTCAAAATTGCGATGCTGTGGTGGTCGCGATTGGTGAAGATATTGAAGCCAGTATTTTATGCGTTTTAAACTTAAAAAATTTGGGTGTGGAAAAAATTCTGGTCAAGGCCAAGACCAAGGCACATCACACCATTTTGTCGCATTTGCATGTCAGTAAAATTATTCATCCTGAAGAAGATATGGGGGTTCGGGTTGCACAGGCATTAAATTACCCTATGGTCAGCCGTTATATGGATTTAGGCGACGAACATTATATTGTCAAGGTGCCTGTACAGGATAAACTCAACAATGTAAACCTGTCAGGCATTCTGCAACAGGAACCACATATTAAATTATTGTTATTGAAACGGAACCAACAGGTGATTTATGAAACTGATAGCAATTTCACTTTACAGGCAGGTGACATCCTGATTTTAGAGGGTTCACTGCATCATCTTAAAAAACTCTCAGGATGTTTCCTATAAATGACAATAAAAATAAATTCACAAAAGATATTCAACCTGAGCCCACCCTCATTGTTGGCAATTGGTTTTCTTAGTTTTATTCTGATCGGGACAATATTACTAAAACTACCTTTTGCCAATAATGGTAATGTCAGTTGGATGGATGCCTTGTTTACCGCAACTTCTGCGGTAACGATTACAGGTTTATCTGTGGTGAACTTGAGTGAATCGTTCAACCATTTTGGGCAGTTTATTATCTTGTTACTGATCCAGTCTGGTGGTTTGGGTTTTATGACCTTTGCAATTTTGGCGGCATTAAGCCTTGCCCCAAAACTTGGTCTGAAACAGCAAATGATGGCACAGGACAGTTTAGGACAAACCAGCCTCTCCAAAGTGACTTTTGTCGCCAAAGGTGTGGTGATTTATACCCTATTTTTTGAACTGATCGGTGTCATTATATTAACTGCCTCATTCACGCCCATCTACGGCTTTGCACGTGGACTATATTATGCAGTTTTTTACAGTGTTTCTGCGTTTAACAACGCGGGGTTCTCATTATTTGACAATAATTTAATGAGCTTCCAGAGCCATTACCTCATTTGTCTCACCATCAGTTTACTATATACCTTGGGTGGGATTGGCTTTCTGGTTTTAATTGACATCAAGCAGAATAAACGCTGGAGCAAACTCACACCGAACAGCAAACTGATTCTCAGTACAATCGCCATCCTGAATCTGGTGGCTTTTGTTTTAATATGGCTATTAGAATCCAATAACCCACTGACTTTAGGTTCTATGAGTCTGGGTGAACAAGCCATGAATGCCTGGTTTCAGGCCACAGTTCCCCGCTCTTCTGGTTTCAATACCATTGATACAGGTGCGATGGAACATAGTACCGCCTTACTGACCATGTTGCTCATGTTTATTGGTGGTGGTTCCCTGAGTACGGCAGGCGGCATTAAAGTAGGCACTTTCGTTATTCTGGTGTTATGTGTGATTTCATTTTTAAGACGCAATGAAGAAATCCGTATTTTCAACCATTCCGTGTCACAGGAAACCACCTATAAAGCTCTCGCGGTCACCGCGATTACAGGGATGCTAGTATTTACAGGTTGCTTCATCCTGTTGCTTCTAGAACCTAAACTGGATGCGCTTGACCTGATGTTTGAGGTGGTTTCCGCCGCCTGTACGGTAGGCCTATCGCGTGGCGCAACAGGTGAACTGCATGATGGCAGTTTATTTGTTCTCAGTTTACTGATGTATACAGGCCGTTTGGGTCCACTCACCCTTGCCTACTTAATTGCAACGCCAAAGAAAAGTCGTTTAAAACATGCCATTGCCAACATTCAGATTGGGTAAATCGTCCAAAAATTGAGGCTAGCTAGAAAGCTGATATATTTCCCTGCTCAACCACAATGACTTGCCGACAAATTCCATCAGCTTGACGCTGTCGTTCAAATTCAGTTTTAGACATGACTTCAAAATGATCACAAAAACTGATTTCCTGTTCATAAACTGAATAGATCAAGGACTGATTCCCAACACCCTGCAAGCTATCATAAAATACAATCACAAATTTACCCGCTTCAAATGCCTGTTGAATCTCTGCATAAGTCAAGGCAGCCCGAATAGGAATCTTTAGGCGTTGTGCATCAACATAACTTTGCTGTTCTTTCTCATCAATATTTGGGTCAGGATCAGTATACAGCGACACTTCAAATCCCAATTTTTTCAAGGCCACAGCCAAGGCAATGGTAAATGTTCCCTCTTCCTGATCATGGCGGCATAATTGAATAAGGTCAGCAATATCAATATGGGTTTGATATTGCTTTATAATCAGCCAGACCGCAAACACCCCACAATTTGCCTCAAGCTGCAATAATGTTTCTGGAATATTTAAAGTCATTTAATACCAGTTCATTAACGACACACCCAAACCTGCATAGGTTGCACGGTGGTTATAGTCAATCAGGCTTTCACCATATCCATCAAAGAGTTGTAAATGACCACGCAGTTTGCCCTTGATTGGAAATGCCCAGTCAAACTGCACCGCGCCATGTGATTTATCACCACCTTTAAGGGAATGACGCAGCATAAGAGAAAAGTCATTTTCTCCCTTGCGATAAAATGCGGTTAAATCACCACGACCAATATAATCCTTAATATCAGGGTTATTATCATCCTTTGCTTCTTCCTCAATGCGATACCAAGGGCGAAGCATCAAAGCAAAGTTGTCTTTTTCAAAACCCAGATTAAAAATCATCCGATTCCAACTACGCGACAATGGATCAGAACGTCCATTGGATTGATGGTTTAAAGTGACACCTAGCAAACGTGCGTTTAGCCCTAAAATTTCATAATTGGTTCTAAACATTAAACTTGCTTCAGGTTCATAATTTGTCTCACGAAATGGACGTGATTCCTCAGAGTTGTAAACCTGCCAACGCGAAGACTGAGTATAACCTACCCATAAATCGCCATTATTACCCAGAATGTTTTCCCACGCCTTGGTCTTAAAGGAAATCTGGAACTTTGCCTCACTAGAGGTTAATTCCTGTTTCTCATTGACGGTATTTTGTGGGTTTGGACTGCTTGGAAATTCATTCTTGTCACTGGTCCAGAACACTGGCAGTAAATAAACAGGTTGATAGGCACGAATATTCCATACGCCTAACTTACTTTCTTCTGACAGCTCCCAACGGCGATCCAACAAGGAAACATTCGGATCAAACTTAGGCGCAGCACCCAACAAATGTAGGTCACTGACTTTTTGAACCACCTTATCCTTTAAAGATTCAGGCTTGGCTTTTTCATTGGTTTCAGAAACCGATACAGATGTGGCAGCAATCACAGGTTCAGCCACCTGAGCCTGCGGCTGAATAATGGTCGGTGCCTTAAAAAGCCCATCATAACAAGCCAGACGTTCAGCATTTGAAGCCAATGCCACACAGGCTTCAACTGTTGCGGGACTGGCTGGCGCCGTTGTCTGCGCATGGGTAAATGATGTGGTTAGAGAGCCTAGTATAGCCACCACACTAAACTCCAAATGACCCCGATCAAAAGATTTGAACGCCATAATTTTCTCCGATTCTTATTTTAATTGACCTGTTGGATACTAAATCCGAGTTGCTGTAGTTCTTCACGTTTTGCAAATGGCGCAACCACTGCTTTCACAGGTTTCTGTTGCAACAAATACTGTTTTGCCACACGGTTTAAATCATCCAGAGTCACCTTTAACAGGCGTTCACGTAGCATTTTACGGAATTTCGGTGTACGGGCATAACACGCTGTAATTGCCTCACCAGCAGGTGAACCAGGCTTATCCATACCTGCAACCAGACCTAAAATCGCCTCTTCAAGTTGATGCGACTGCTGTTCGGTATTCAGCAACCATTGCACACTGGCTTCAAAATCATTAAATGTTTCCGCCAATCGTGGATCACGGTAGCTATAAAAACGGAATGAGCAGGCATTGCCATCATAACTGGCTCCCCCACCATACGCTCCACCTTTTTCACGGATGGCACTATGCAAAAAGCCATTACGCAGGTAGGCAGCCAATACCATTAACGGTGCAGCATCAGCATGGGCAACATCAACCGCCTGATAGGCAGAAGCACAGAACTGCACATTGGCCTGGATCAGCCATGCTTCATCATTTTTTGTATTGACTTGTTCAACTTGAGTTAAAGTGACAGGTTCTCTATTGACTTGCAACTTGTCCCAGACATTTTGTACTTCTTCCACTAAACGGTCAGATTGATGCTCTTCACACACCAATAGGAACTGTTTAGGAGCCTGCAATAGCTTACGATGAATTGCCTGTAATTCAGCAATTAATACATTATAGGTATCTTCGTCCTGATCAATCTTAGTGACTAAATCACTCAGCCAGTTAAGCGCACCCAAACCTGTATTGTGATAGTCACGGCGAGCAAGTGCACTCATTTGACGTGAGGCAGTCTGCATCGCATAGCTATGCCCTGAACCAGACAAACGTGATTGCCAACGGGTTTTCCGTTGCTGCAATAGTTCGATGATACGGTCTTTCTCATCAAAGCGAAGCTGTTCAAATGCCAATTTTAATAACTGAATGGCATCAAGCTTCTGCGTTAATGACTTGGTGGTGAGGGTCAGCCATGCACTGATCCGATCCCTATTATCCACCTTGCTGCGTAGAGATGCACCCATACCTAGTCCACCACTGACTGCGGTCTGGAGTTGCTGCAATTCAAGGTAGTCGTATTCACCCGCACCGACTTCTCCCATTAAAATCGAAAGTAAGTTGAAATACGGTGACTGCACAATTTCGTCAGGAATCTGAATCAACACTTGTTGGTAATAAATACCGTTGGTGCCTGCATGATAAAGATTTAATGGTGTATCCAGACCATTACAGATAATCTCACGCAACTGACCTTGCACAATATGTAAATCAGCAGGAACATCTTCCAGTCCCACTTTTGGCAATAGCTCAAGATCATCAGGTGTATCCTGACGTTTTTTTAGTGCCTCAGTTTTTTCCTGAATCGCGATTTTCTGGGCTTCAGTCAGGTTTGCCGTAATCTCAGCCAAACGAGCCTGTTCAGCCTGTTGCTCTTTCACCGATTTAGTTGCATCAGGAACCAAAGTCATTTGTACACGGTGTGGATTATCCAGCAGATGCGTTTGAATCAGTTTGGATAACCACATTGGGTCTTTTAATTCTTCCTTAACCTGTTCAATCGCAGAATCCACATCCCAGACATGAATCGGGTCATTATGGTGAATCGCACTGCCTAAACCATTCAGGATCAGGCTTAAGCCATACGGTGTGCCATCACCATTGATTTCACGTTGATGCAATTCAATCTGATGCAGAATTGCATCGACCAAATCAGTATCAACAGGCTTGGATGCAACTTCCTGTAGAATGTTTAATACGCCACTCTTAAAGTTTTCAGCATATTCTGCATTTGAACCTTGTATGCCACAATAAAATGTCATTTCAAAATTGCTGTCATCCACCCCCATTAATGGCCCTGTGGACTGTGCATAGCCACAGGTTTCCAGATAATGACGCAATGGTGAAGCTGAATTTTCCAGTAAAATCCCCTCAACCAGACGCATACCTAAACGCAGCTTAATATCGCTGGTTTCAGGCAATAACCATGACATCACATGATAGGTCTTATCTTTCAGGTCTTCACTATCCACTGCGTAGGATTCAGTCACCTCAATGGGTGCGGTTAAACGCTTCTCAGGTGTAGAATATAAAGTTGTTCCTTTGGAGAATTTATGCAAGGCCAGTTTTTCAAACTGTTCTTGCAGATCATATGCACTTTGATTACCAAAGGTCATAAATACCGCATTACTTGGATGGTAATGGGTTTTGTAGAACTCAACTAACTGTTCATAACTCAAATCTGGAATGTCTTTTGGATCACCGCCAGAGTTGTAGTGATAGGTGGTTTCAGGGAATAGATGATAGGCCAATTGATGATAAAGCTGGTCTGTAGGAGAACTCATTGCCCCTTTCATTTCATTAAACACCACACCTTTATAAACCGCCTGATCATTCTCTAGCTCAATACGGATTCCCTCCTGGGCAAAGTCCAGAGGATTCAGGTTTGCGGCAAAGGCAGCATCTAAATAAACCGACAACAGGTTTTGAAAATCTTTCTTATTCTGCGTTGCAAATGGATATGCGGTCCAGTCTGCCGCGGTAAAGGCATTCATAAAGGTATTCAATGAGCGGCGGATCATTAAAAAGAATGGATCGCGGACTGGAAACTTCTCAGAACCACATAAAGCGGTATGCTCTAAAATATGTGCGGTTCCCTTTGAATCCATCGGTTGCGTTCTAAACGCCACCAGAAACACATTTTCATCATTGTTGGTCGCGAGATGATAGTGAACCGCACCCGTCACTTTATGTTTATATTCTGAAACGTGAATATCAAGTGCTTCTACATGGTGTTGACGTAATAGCTGAAACGCAGGGTGAATTGTTTGAGTAATGCTTTCAGAAACATCGACAGTCATGTGATCTCCAATTTATCTATTTAATTAACGCTATTGATTATAGAGAGTCTACCGAAGAATATGCACGGATATCCATGTAAATTGGTATGTTTTTGTAGAAAAATTCAGCGAGTGGTGATCCATACCCGTTCAAAAAATCTTCCTAAAATTAGTGTTTGGTAAATCTACGGGTTCATAGCCCATTTTCTGATAAAAACTGGCTGCATTTGCAGTGTCAGTAAATAAATGCAGTTCATGGAAATAAGTCTGTGCATACTGTTCAATATATTGGAGCAAGTAAGCTCCAACACCTTGTCGACGATAATCAGGATGAATATAAAAACGCCGTAAACGCCCGACTTGCCCTGAATGGTGAAAAGGATCTTGGTTTAGTCCAGCTACAGCAATCAATTGATCTTTCGGGGTATAGACAGCAAATAAAGCCTCTCCATGCTGATCAAAGCAATTTTCACCTGCTTGAAAATCCTGCTTTAGTTTATTTAGGAAGCGGAAATTCTCACTTTGTGAATATTTAATCAGTACATCAAGTTGTGGGGGTAATTCCAAAACTCGTTCAATTTTAAAGCTGTCCAACATCATCATTCACCCCTTTAATCTTTGAATTAACCCTACATCACTTGAATTTTTTTCAACAAACTACTGTAATCCTGAGCATTGGTGTAAACTTTAGCTTTTGATTTTTACTGTGATGACAAACATGGCAACTGTTGATCTTTTTGCAATTGGAAATGCACTCATTGACCAGGAATTTAAAGTTTCTTATGAGTTTTTAACACAGCAGGCTTTGCAAAAAGGCACAATGCAGTTGACTGATGGCGACACCCAGGCCGCTTTATACCAGCAACTACAGGATACACAAACTTATAAAGGTCAAGCCAGTGGTGGTTCAGCAGCAAATACCACCGTTGCATTCAGCGCATTGGGTGGAACCGCTTTTTATGGATGCCGTGTCGGTAACGACGAACTTGGTTCAATTTATCTGAATGGTTTAAATGATGCGGGTATCCACACCACAACCCGATCAATCAGCGAAGGCGTAACAGGAACCTGTATGGTACTGATCAGCCCTGATTCAGAACGTACCATGCATACCTATCTAGGGATTACCGCTGAATTGTCTGCTGAGCAAATCGACTTTGAACCATTAAAAACAGCAAAATGGCTATATATCGAGGGTTACTTATCAACCAGTGATACGGCGCGTATTGCAGTCAAACAGACCCGTGAACTTGCAAAAGCGCATGGGGTGAAAATCGCCCTATCTCTTTCCGATCCAGCAATGGTGCAATATGCCCGTCAAGGTTTGGAAGAATTACTGGATGATGGCGTTGACTTACTGTTCTGTAATGAACAGGAAGCATTGATGTTTACCAATACAGAGAATCTTGATGATGCCATTGCAGCATTAAAATTAAACAATCAGCATATCGTAATCACACAGGGCGCCAATGGTGCGGTGATTATTGATCCAGCCCAACAGTTCCATGTGGCTGGACGGCATGTTGATGCTGTGGATACCAATGGTGCGGGTGATGCCTTTGCGGGTGCATTTTTATATGCCATCAATGCAGGCCTCGGTCTGGAATCGGCTGCCCAGCTTGCCATTTTAATTTCCAGTGAGGTTGTTGCTCAATTCGGCCCACGTTTAGCTGTCGAAAACTACGCCAAGCTATTTGAACAATTCAAATCCACACAACAGGAATGTGCATAACATGGAAAAGATTTGCATGACTGAGGAAGTCCCTGAACGTGAAGCACGTGCATATGACACCATGAAAGGAAAGACTATCTTCATCACCCAGCGTGACGGACAATTTTATGCCTACAATAATCTTTGTCCGCATTTGCAAACTGAGCTTGAATATCTGGAGAATCAATTTCTGGACCAGGACGGTGAATATATTCAATGTTCTACACATGGTGCCTTGTTCTCTGTAGAAACAGGCGAATGTATTTCAGGTCCATGCTTAGGTGACTTCCTTGAAAAAGTAAATTTGGAAGTCCACTCCGATGGTGGTATTTATATTGATTAGTGCCTAAATCATGAATTCTGCAATGACTGAGTTTTTTCTCAATTATTACCTGATGCCATTTCACATGAGTGTGGTGGCACTGGTCTTGCTCAGCATTGCAGAAACCATCGGTATCTTTATTGGGTTGCGCCCAAGTCATCTGGTTAAAAAGCTAACACCCGAATGGTTACTTCATTCACCGCTACTTGATGTTAAATTTTCCAAGTATCTCATCTTTGTTTTTTTACTCATCAATTTCAGTTTTGCTGGCTATTTTCTGGAATTGTCATTCTTTGCCTTGCAGCATTACTTTATTTCACCCTATTACCTTTTTATCCCAGCATTGATCATCGATATTTTCTTTACCGTGTTTATGATTCACTGTCTGGATCAGGTGATTAAACCTAAAGTCACGCATACTCATACCAATTTGGTTGGGCGTCTGGCAACCATTTCCACAGGTAACGCACGACCAGGATTCTCTGCCCAGGCACGTGTACGTGATGAGTTTGGTCAACTGTACTATGTTCAGGTTGAGCCTGAATATGGTGAACTGGAATTGCAATCCCAGGTGTTGCTCATTAGCCAAAAATCCAACTCATACTATCTGGCAAAAAAAATATCAATTTCCAACAAGTTATTCACACCAGACTGAGCTTAGACTTGTCTTAAATCATATAAAAAGTTGATTTCCTCACAGTCTCAATGAGATCAAAAGGATTTAATCGCCAATATTACAAATTGTTACAAAAAAAATAGCTGAAATTTTAAAACTTTAGTCTTTCATTTTTCTCATATTCCTGATCCAAGTTTACACCAAAACATAAAAGAGAAATGCATTACATTTTCAACAAAAACTCTACTAATACACTAGGTTTTATGGATATTTCATTGTAGTTAATATTTCTTTATGTAAATAAAATCACAAGCATTTGTTAATATTATGGTTTTTATATTCATACCATTTTACTTGGTTTTATTTTTATTTAATTCATTATTAACCCTATCTTTTTAATCGGATTTAAATTCACAAACATGACTATTTTAATCGGATTAATTCATAAAATAAAAATTTCAGAAAACAATTTATTAAAAACCAAAATTAAATTTTAAGTTATTGTTTTATATAACATAACAATATACATTTATTTAAAGTATACAAAAGGTTTATTTTTAATGAATTTTAATTAATAATGTGTAACATCTTTAAAAATATGAGGCTGGCTCAATGAAGACAAGTTCTCAAGACCCAAACCGAAGATTAATCTGGGAAATAGCAATTATTCTAATTATTAAAGTTGCAATTCTTATGCTGATTAAACATATCTGGTTCGATGCCCCAACCATTCCAAAAGATTTTAACAATCAAGTTGCCGAGCGTATTGCTGGTGACCTGCCCAACAATCAGGAGACACGTTGATGATTTCTGAAAGCGTGGTCGATCTTTCGCGGTTCCAATTCGCAATGACCGCAATGTATCACTTTCTTTTCGTTCCTCTCACTCTAGGTCTGGCGTTTATTCTTGCCATTATGGAAACCACGTATGTGATTTCAGGTAAAGAAATTTATAAAGACATGACCAAGTTCTGGGGAAAACTCTTCGGAATTAACTTTGCCCTTGGTGTGACCACTGGCTTAACCATGGAATTCCAGTTTGGTACCAACTGGGCGTATTACTCGCATTATGTTGGTGACATCTTCGGTGCGCCACTCGCAATTGAAGGCCTGATGGCTTTCTTCCTTGAATCCACCTTTATTGGCCTGTTCTTCTTTGGTTGGGATCGCCTCTCAAAAGTGCAGCATTTAGGGGTAACGTGGCTGGTTGCAATTGGCTCCAATATGTCTGCCCTGTGGATTTTGATTGCCAACGGCTGGATGCAGAACCCCGTTGGTGCTGCATTTAACTATGAAACCATGCGTATGGAACTGGTGGACTTCGGCGCGTTGATCTTCAACCCTGTTGCCCAGGTTAAATTCGTACACACAGTTTCTGCGGGTTATGTCACAGGTTCAATCTTTGTACTTGCGATCTCAAGTTATTACCTGTTAAAGAAACGTGATTTACCATTTGCACGCCGCTCTTTCGCAATCGCCGCAATTTTCGGTTTAGCCTCAACCCTATGCGTCATCTTACTGGGTGATGAATCGGGCTATGAGCTAGGTGATGTTCAAAAAACCAAACTTGCTGCAATTGAAGCTGAATGGCATACAGAACCTGCGCCAGCTGCATTTACCCTGTTTGGTATTCCCAACCAGAAAGAAATGCGTACCGACTATGCAATCAAGATTCCTTTTGTAATGGGACTGATTGCCACACGTTCTACCGATAAACAGGTCACTGGTATCCATGACTTGATGAAGGAACACGAAATCCGTATCCGTAATGGTATGGTTGCATACAGTGAGCTGGAAAAACTTCGTGCTGGAGACCGATCTCCTGACTTGCTTGCTTCATTTGAGAAAAACCAGAAAGACTTGGGTTATGGCCTTTTATTGAAAAAATATTCTCCAAATGTGGTCGATGCAACTGAAGAACACATTCAGGCAGCAACAAAGGACACCATTCCTAATGTAGCGGCATTGTTCTTCTCTTTCCGTGCCATGGTTGCCTCTGGCTTCCTCATGCTATTGCTGTTCCTTTTGGCAACTTGGGCTGTGGCAAAACGCAACGCAGAAAACAAGCCCTGGTTACTTAAATATGCCTTGTTTGCTCTCCCACTCCCATGGATTGCGGCCCAAACAGGTTGGTATGTGGCTGAGGGTGGTCGTCAACCTTGGTCAATCGGTGAAATCCTGCCAACACATTTATCTGCTTCAAGCGTAAGCACGGGTGATGTGTGGGGTTCAATCATCGCACTTGCAGCGTTCTATACCGTACTTCTTATCATTGAGATGTACTTAATGATCAAATTTGCTCGTTTAGGTCCAAGTTCTTTACATACTGGTAAATATCACTTTGAGAAACTGGCTGCAAAAACTGGGGAGGCTCAATCATGATCGAATATGAACTTCTCAAAATTATCTGGTGGGTACTGGTTGGTGTTTTACTGATTGGCTTTGCCCTCACAGATGGTTTCGACATGGGCTCAATGGCACTGATGCCATTCGTAGGCAAGACCGACTCGGAACGCCGTGCCGCCATCAACACCATTGCGCCGCACTGGGATGGCAATCAGGTATGGTTCATTACTGCGGGCGGTGCCCTGTTCGCCGCCTGGCCAATGGTTTATGCCGTCGCATTCTCAGGCATGTACTGGGCATTACTATTGGTCCTATTTGCCCTGTTCCTGCGACCTGTCGGATTTGACTATCGTTCCAAGCTGGAAAATACCCAATGGCGTAACTCTTGGGACTGGGGTCTATGTATTGGTGGTGCAGTTCCAGCATTGGTGTTTGGTGTCGCGTTTGGTAACTTATTCCTAGGTGTTCCATTCAGTCTGGATGATACGTTGCGTTCACAATATACAGGTAGCTTCTTTGCCTTATTGAATCCATTTGCGCTTGTCTGTGGTATCGTAAGTTTATCAATGTTATGCGCTCACGGCGGTGCATGGTTAATGTTACGCACGGATGGTGCCTTACATAACCGTTCCGCCAAGGCAACGCAGATCATGGCAATCGTGTTTCTGGTCTGCTTCCTTGCAGCGGGTGCATGGTTATACTTTGGAAGTATCGAGGGTTATGCCTACGCTACTGCGGTTAATACCAATGCCGCACTAAATCCACTGGCAAAAGATGTAGTGACCAATACCAATCATGGCTGGATGAATAACTATGGTACTTATCCAATCACGATGGCCGCACCGATTGCAGCGATTCTTGGTGCATTGCTGGTGATTATCAGCGCGGGCAAGCAAAAAGCTGCCGCAAGCTTTACAGGTACAAGCCTGATGATTGTGGGCGCAATCCTAACCGCTGGTTTTGCATTGTTCCCATTCTTATTGCCATCAAGCATCAATCCAGCTTCAAGCCTGACCATGTGGGATGCGGTATCCAGCCATAAAACACTAGGGGTTATGACCGTTGCCGCATGTATTTTTGTTCCTCTCATTTTGATCTATACCTCTTGGTCTTACTACAAAATGTGGGGTGTCATCACCAACAAACAAATTGAAGAAAACTCACATAGTTTGTACTAATGAGGAGATGTGAAATGTGGTATTTTGCATGGATTCTAGGCATTTTGATGGCATGTTTTGCGGGTGTGCTGAGTGCACTCTACATTGAACACCATCAAGATTTAGATGAGGAATAAGTAATGGCTCAAGCAATGACAACACCGAAGAATAGTAAGGCACAAGTGCTTGCAATGACCGTTTCGTTTTTGTTGGCATTGCCCCTTGCTGCCATTTTACTGGTACATCCTGCATTGATGCTGGATGCCAACGGACATTATAACCATAGCCAACTGATGTTGGTTATGATTGGAATTTCTGGTGGCTTTATTCATGGCGTGGGATTTATACCAAGATTCTGGTTATGGAAATGGTTATTTAGCCCTTTTATTGCCTGGCCTTTGATGATTTTAGGTTACTTTATTTGGATTGGTAATTGATTTCCAAACTATCAAATAAAAAAGAGGAAGCAGATTTGCTTCCTCTTTTTTCATTACTTAGACTACCAAAGAATTAGAACTTGAATGAAACAGAACCTGTCACACTACGTGGTGCGCCGAAAGTTTGATTTGAGGTATTTAGACGATATGTCTTATCCGTAATATTGCTTAGGTTTAGGCCAATCGTTATGTCAGGGTTCAATTCATACTTGGCCATTGCATCGACCAATGTAAAAGCCTTCTGACCATTGGTGTCACGAGCAAAGCCATCCATATCATAGCTGCTATAAATCTTGTTCTGCCATGTCAGGCCAGTGCCAACGGTTAACTTTTCCAGTGCACCTGTAAGTTTATAAGTGGCAAATAATTTGAACTGATCTTTTGGAATATCAGTATTAATGCGCTCACCTTTCTCTTTCGTCTCTGAATAAGTATATCCACCATTAAGATTTAAATTAGGCAAGATTTCTCCAGAAACTGCGATATCAAAACCTTTGGTCTTTGCCCCTTGAGCAGAGCGATAGTAGCTATTCCCTGCAATAGCACCTGGCACCTCTTCATTCGTTACATATTTTCCAGCTTCAACTGCAATATTATCTAAAGCAGACTGGAATAGTGCCAAACTGGTATTTACACGACCATCAAATAGTTCACCCTTTACCCCAACTTCATAGCTATCACCTTCTTTTGGATCAAGCAATTTCATTTGATAGTCTTTGTTTGCTTGTGGTGAAAAAATACTGGTATAGCTACCATAGACAGCCCATTTAGGACTTAAATCAAAAACCAGCCCAGCATAAGGTGCGAACTGATGATCAACCTTAATTGTAGTCCCATTTTTCTGATTACCTGATTCTGAATAATAGTCAAAGTTCGAAACACGACCACCAACAATCATTTTCAAGTTATCTAAAAGATTTAAGCGAGTTGCCAAATATCCACCATACTGTCTAAATTGTAGAATTGAGTTTCCAGTTTTTACAGGTGTATATAATCCATTTGGTTGAGCAACATTTCCATTCCATGTTTTTATATTAATTACTCCAGGTGCGCCCATCACACGGTTGTAATATGGGTCATTTTGATCCACATCCTGAAAATTGGCACCTACCATGAGTTCATGTTCTCGGCCCAATAATTGATATGGGCCTGTTAATCCCAACTCAACAGAATGTTCTACAGGTTTGGTGTGTTGATAACCTGCTGTAACGGTTGAAGTGTTATTTTCATAGTTTGTGTAATATAAAGGCTTACCATCTGGCCCAATCACCTGAACCCGCTTACCCTCTTTAACTTCATATACGCCAGATGTATTTGACCCAATTACTCCATAAATACTTTCTGTATCTGTGGTGGAAAAATTATAGTTCGCATTAAATAGCCAATGATTTTCAAACTCATGCTTGAGTTGGGCAAAGGCACTGATATTGTCTGTATGGGTATATGCCCAACGAGGTGAAGCATTATCCTTACGCCCCATTGAAGACAGAATGTTCTTGGCATCAAAATTTGCATAAGCATGAATGCTTTGCCCATCACTTTCATTACGGCTAACAGAAGTACCAACACTTACGGTTGTTTTATCTGTCAGATCAGCATCTACCACACCATATAAAATAGTTGATTGAGAATCTCCCCATTTCTGCCAGCTGTCACCTTGTTGATGGGCTGCAACAACACGTCCACGAATAGAGCCTGTGTTATTTAAAGACTGAGAGGCATCAATCTCACTACGCCACGTATTCCACGAACCAAAACTTACTTTGGCAGACGACCGTGCATTTGCTGTGGCATGTTTACGATTAAAATTCACACTGGCACTTGGTAAACCACTTCCATTTAATAGTCCAGTGGCCCCTTTGACCACAGTCACATTCTCAAAAACGGCGGTATCAATATTACTAAGAGCATTGTTGTTACGCCCTTCTATAGCAGGACTCGACAATAAACCATCTATTTGAAAGTTTAAGATTTTTGAGCCGCGAGAATAATAAGACGTGTATTCACCGCCTGTTCCCCATGCTGATGTGGCACCATAACTTTGACGATAAACCCCAGGAATCTGATCAAGAACTCCAGATACACTTGTTAGATTTTGATCTTTTATTTGCTGTTCAGTAATTACACTAACAGTCTGAGGCGTTTCTTTAAGAAATAAATCCAGTTTTGTAGCTGATTTTGATTTTTGAATGGTATAACCAGTCGCTTCTTGCTCGGCTTTAAGATGGATGGTCGGTAATGTTGTGTTTTCTGCTGATTCCGCTGCGTGAATTGTTCCAGATGTTCCCCCAACCATAACAAGCATCATGGCTGTATATAAATTATGGTGTTTCATCTTTACCCCTCAGTAAGTTAACAATTACTTACATTTTACACAAATGAGAATATTTATCAATATTATTATCATTATCGAACAAATTCTCCATTAAATATCCTTATTTGATTGATAGTCCAAATAAATACAATCTTGCCTAGATATTTAATGCTTTTATTTTTTACTAATATAAACAATAATTATTATCATTAATGCTATTTGGGGCAATTATGCTTTTTAAACTATTGGGGATCCTACTTACCCTACTGGGCTGTATTAGCCTTTATCTCTGCCATCCCAATCAAATTTTACTCAAATCCAGCCTTTCTAAAACGTTCACTTATTTGGGTGCAACTGGGTTGGTTGCAGGTCTGCTGATTTTATTCTTTTCCATTCCAAAATTAGTCGCTGTCCTGATCTGGCTTGCTGTGATGACACTGGTCTGGTCATTTATTCCTTTCCTGAATTTATTCAAAAGGAGCAACACCCAATGAATATCTCAAAACAAAAAATTCAACCAGACTGGTGGACAAAAACACTGGTGGGTTTATTTCTAGGATTAAGTTTTGCCGTTGCAATTGGCGCACTGGTATTTTTACTGACACTGCCTCATGTGGAACGTTCCCTGCCAGGCCAGCTTGCCATGTGGAGCATTCCATGGGTTTGGTTATTCGTATTCTTTATTGCCTATTTTATTCCCAAAGGTTGGCAAAGTCTGGTGATCTTTAGCATTGCCAATATCATTGCTTATGCACTGCTGTTCTGCTTAAGAGGTTAAAATGAAAGTTCGCGCAGATATCATCAAACATGGCAAAAACCTACATACATGGGTTGGAATCAGTGCAGGCATCTTGTTGTTCATCTGCTTTTTTGCAGGTGGCCTCAGCATGTTTCAGCATCATTTAAGTCAATGGGCATCACCACCCCTACAAAAACTGGCGCCAATTCAACTCAATCAATATAACCAGTTGGTCACACAGGCACAGGCAAAATATCCTGAAACGCAAAAAGCCTTTACGCTTAGCTTTAACTCACCAGAAGCACATAATTCGCCGATCTACTGGGAAGCTGCACATGAGGGAGAGGAAGATGACCATCATCTCGATATTGCCCAGACCAGTATGATGGCAACGCTGGATCAGAATGGTCAACTCATTGCGAAAGAACAGAATGTCTCCAAACTTGGTTGGCTAATTGAGCAACTGCATGAAACAGCAGGCATCCCTGGCATGATTGGTCATCATACTGCGGGTGTAATGGTAATGGGTGTCGTTGCAGTCCTGTATTTTCTTGCAATCATGTCAGGCCTGGTTGTGTTGCTGCCAACACTAGTAAGTGATTATTTTGCTGTCCGCAAAGGGAAAAATAAAAAGCGTTTCTGGCTGGATACGCATAATGTGATTGGAATTACCAGCTTGCCATTTCATATCATTATCAGTGTGACTGTGGTGGTATTTGCATTCCACGATATTTTATACGGTACACTGGCTAAAGTGATTCAAAAACCGATTTTTGAACGTCCTGCACCTACACAAATTGCTGAACCTCGGCCCGAGCTGAATGTAGAACAGATTTTTGCCAAGGTTCAAAAGGCAGCACCTGAATATCGTATTGATGCCATTCGTTTCGGTAATCTGGACAATCCTGAACGAGCCTCGGCTTTTGTGGCGTTGTATCATCCTGACCGTATGATGCGGGGCGATAATTTTGATTACATGAGCTTTAACCCCTACCAAGCCAAACCTTATTCAACAGAGACATTGTCGACAGAAGAAAGTAATGTATCTTCATTGATCCGTTCCATGTTTGCCTTGCATTTTGGTAATTATGGGGGTGACTCTATTCGCTGGATTTATGTATTTTTTGGATTGGGTGGTGCTTATTTGTTCTATTCAGGTAACATTCTTTGGATCGAGACGCGTTTGCGTAAACAGAAGAATCCAAATTTACCACCACCGCAACAACGTAAAGATGTGATGTTTATTGCAAACTTAACCATTGGTGCATGTTTAGGCTGTATGTTGGCCGTGTTTAGCAGTATGCTGGTAGGACGCTGGGGATATGTCATTACACCACAATTACAAAGTCATAACCATGTATTCATGTATAGTTATTATCTGGTGTTTATCTCAAGTTTAACTTATAGCTTTGTCATTGGTGCAGCCCGTGCATTACCACAGTTCTTCCTTGCGATTGCGATTGTACTGTTATTAATTCCATTCACATCAATTGTCGCTTATATCTTTCCGATTCAAGGACTTTGGTATTCAACAGGTCACCTGATCTGGATTGATATTATTGCGATTGGTCTTGCTCTAGTATTTCTGCGTTTCTATCAACAAGCCAATGATCGTGCTCAAACCGCACCGATTGGTTCAATCTGGTCAATACAAAAATCTGTTGAAACAGTCTCAATGACTGAAAATCAGGCTTAATTTAGTTTGAACGAAAATGCCATGACTGATTTAAGTTGTGGCAATTTTTATTGCTGTCTTAAAATGTCTTTCCTCATTTCAACCAGTTGAATAGGCACTAAAGGCTGCCCTACATTGGCCGCAACAGGATAAGCCTCTGTTTTTCCTGTAAGCTGGTAGCCCCGACGTTGATAATAAGCCATCAGTTCAGTTCTCACATCCAGTACATACATGAGGAAATGCGTAATTGATGGATGGTTTTGCATAACAAACTGTTCAGCATAGGCAAGTATCTCTTTGCCAAAACCTGAATTTTGGATAGAGGGATCAATGGCAAACGTACCGATTTCAACACTATCTTGTTGATAACTCAGTCCGATACAGGCAACCAGTTGCTTTGATTGCGCTTCACCAATAAATAATTCAAAATTGATTTGACCAAGTTGGTTGATTAACTGGGTTTTATTGATTCGATCACCTGCCACAAATGCCTGTTCAGTTGTCCAGCTTCGTCCCGACTGTGTTCGGTAAGCAGCATTGATTAATTCAACAAGCTGTTCCAGATCATCATTTTCTACTTTTCTAATATTTAAAGACATTCTATTTCATAAAGTGAATAAAAAACCGATGATAACATCGGTCTTTATCAAATCAATGACTGAATCAGTTAGTTTGACCTGCTAACCATGCCATAAACTTTTGACGTTCAGCTTTGGACGCTTTCTGCCATAACTCAGCCAACTGCTGGTCTGTGGTTTTGGCTGTTCCAGTTGTTGTCGTTATGGCTATGGGTGCTGCTACAGTTGCAGAGGTTGTGGTTGCAGCATATACAGGCGCGGGTTGATTCACCACATTGTTCTTATTCTTCTGTGTCAAATCCAGAGTACGCCCTAATAAGCTATTACCTGAAAACCAAGGCTGCGCTTCATTGTTTGCGCCTGTTTGTTGAACGATTAACTTCTTATTTTGATCATAGATGGCTACAGTAGGCTGTTCAGCATATTTTTTTGCGGCATCAAAGTTTTTAGGCGCATTTACCAGCCCCAAAGTATAAGACTGGTTGTCCTGTAAATCAGATGCCTGAATGGTGACAACACCTGATTTAACAATGTCATGTTCGCCATTTAAATGTTCAAAATACTCACGGTAACGTACATTCAGTGTCAAATTACCTGGATCAATCTGATAGTTATTTTTGCTGGACGGAATCAAGCCATTATTGACTTCCTGACCATTCACCGCAAGAATCACAATTTCCTCAGGTGCAGTGATGGTAACTGCCGAAAAAACTGAAGTACTTAACAATAACCCAAAAGCAGCAACACCAACTCTTAAAGACATTAGACTCTTCTCGATATAAATAACTTATGAAACCGTATGCACTATGCTATGCGATTGTGACCATTTTATGACATAAAACCAAACTGTCTATTCCATCAATTTGGCTTTTTTAAGATATATACATCATATATATGGCAAAAGAAAATGGCTTAATCTAACATTCTGTTTTGTTTAAAGAATGGGGATTAACAGACAGGTTATAGGTAAGTCCAGAGCCAGGATGACCACCAAAATACTGGCTTTGGTCGATAGTCTTGTTAATTTGATTAAGTTTCGCCTGATGCCTGAACAATATCATGATATTGCAGGGCTTATGCCACTAATTAAAGATATAGGCTGCAAGGCTTTATTGGGGGAGATAGCGTATATTTTACCAGTGTATGTACAAGTAACGACATTTGATTGAGAATTACTTTGCACTCAGTATAGCTCCATTTTCTTACTGGATGATAATGTACTCGACACGAATTGCCTCATCCACCAAATAATGGTCTTTAACCAGATAAAAATAAGGTTTATCTCTGATCCATTCATCCATTTCTAAAATGGCTTGGGTGTATCCTGTGATCGCTAAAAAATCTTTTGTGACGATTGCATCCATAGGCTTATCCTTTTTTCTTAAGCCTACCATAAATGCAAATCCTACAGATAGTTTAAATATCGACCCTAATAGTCATTTCCCCTATCATTTTGTATGGGAGAGTCAATCCAGCTTGGATCAACTCTCAGCATTATTAGTTTACAAATAAACTAATAATGCTATAGAACTGATTTTCTGGCTTCTGTTTGCCATCCACAATTTCACTCACCTCAACAAGATATTCACCTGATGCTGGGAAAACGAGTTCCGCATTTCCATTTGCATCCGTTTTTAAGCTTTTGGCCTGCTCATCCGTTGCACCCTTGGCACGAATGACCACACTGGCATTTGCCAAAGTCTGGTTGGCCTTAGATATCTTAACTTTCACAGCCTGATTGGCTTTTAACTCGTTTGGATGAATCGAAAACTGAACCTGAATCGGCGCAGAATTTACCTGAACGGGTGAACTCTTATCTTTTGTCACATAGGTCAATAAGGTCCATTCACGGGTAATTTCAACAGGAGTGAACTTTTTACCTTTTAAATCGGCTGGAATGACGTAGTCACGTTCACTTTTTGCTGGGGCCTTATCTGCTGCCATATCAAAGAACAACTTCCATTCCTTTTGATCTTGTACATATTTCAATGGGTAAGATGCTTTGGTTTGAATATTATAAGTGCCCGCTTCTGGTAGTTTTAAGTCAAATACTGTGGCGGAGCTTAATGTGGATGCTGCTTCAATTGTTGTTTTTTTCTGGTCTGGCGCAGTAATTTCAAACTTGGCATTTTTTAATGCATATTCACTGTTCAATGCCTCTTCCGCATAGCCAGAGACCACAGTCACCTGAGTTTGCTCAGTTTTATAGGCAATAGGAGCAACATAAGGTTCATGTGCTAAACTATAGCCTGAAACCAATACAAATGATGCTATCAATAATCTTTTCACGAGTTTCCCCCACCTTTGATTTTGCTCAATACAGGCATTAACCAATCTGAATTGTTTAGCCTCAAGTTTTATAAGCCTGATTATACACAAATGAAAATAATTATCATTATAATATAGAATTTTTCTGTATAAGATCACCATTTACAGATATCTATAGATATAAAAATTACGTTATCTTTCATTTTTATAAAAGCGACTCGAATATAATAGACTGGTATCTTTATTCCAGAGTTGTTATGTCTGTGCCAAGCCCCATCACACCATCCCCTCAACCACAGAAATATTCCTTATTCTTTGTCATTTTTTCATTGGCAATTGGCAGCTTCTGTATTGGTACAACTGAATTTGTTGCAATGGGGTTGATTCAGGAAATTGCGACAGATTTAAATGTAAGTGTTCCACATGCAGGATATTTTATTAGTGCCTATGCGTTAGGCGTGATGGTGGGTGCACCAATTATTGCCATTTTAGGGGCAAAGATTCCACGTAAAACCCTGTTGTTGGGGTTAATGCTTTTTTATGGTCTGGCAAATGCGGCGACCGCCTTTGCCACTACGCCAGAAGCCATGCTGATTTCCCGCTTTATTGCAGGTTTTCCACATGGTGCTTACTTTGGCGTTGCTGCATTGGTTGCAGCCGAACTAGCAGGCAAACAACGCCGCGCAACCGCAATTGCACAAGTGATGATGGGCTTAACCATTGCCAATGTTATTGGAGTCCCAATCGCTACATGGTTAGGCCAGCAGTTCGGCTGGAAAGCAGGTTTTGAATTTTCTGCGGCGATTGCATTCATTACTCTGATTGGGGTAAGCCTGTTTGTACCGAATATGCCTCTACAAAAATCTGCCAGTATCAAGGCTGAATTAGCAGGCTTAAAAAATATCAATATGTGGTTAACACTGGCTGTTGGTGCAATTGGTTTTGGCGGGATGTTCTCGGTATATAGTTATGTGTCGCCAATTTTGACTGAATATACCCATGCAGATATTCGTGTGGTTCCAATTGCCCTGGCAATCTGGGGAACAGGTATGGTGATCGGTGGTTTAGTTGCGGGCTGGTTGGCAGACAAGAACTTATTTAAAACCATTATTGGTATTTTGATCAGTTCTGCACTCGCTTTTGTTGCAGCCAGTTTTATGATGACAAACCTCTATACAGCGATTGCCGCTTTATTCCTGATTGGCTTTACCGTAATTGGACTAGGTGGCGCATTACAAACCCATCTAATGGATATTGCAGGTGATGCACAAACTTTGGCAGCCTCGCTCAACCATTCCGCATTTAACCTTGCCAATGCGCTTGGGGCATTTTTGGGTGGATGGGTACTCAGTCACAATATGGGCTGGTTGGCACCGATTTGGGTAGGCTTTGTTTTAAGCCTAGGTGGATTGGCAATTCTGCTCATTGCACTGGCGTATGCAAAATACTCACAGCAAAAAGAATCTGTCGTTTCTTAATGGCAGATTCATGAGTTGATTTAGATTAATTTATCAGCTTTGCAATTTGTCGGTCATGCCATTTGGACAACAATAACAAGGCAGCCATTGCTCCAATTAAGGCAAAGAACATATCGGACTGGGTATCCCATTCATATCCCTGAGTTCCTAAAAACTCTTCAGCACCTTGTCCCATTACTAAAGCAGCAGCCCATTCAATCAGCTCATAGCTTGCACTAATCGCCAACACAATACAGATCACAATAAAAGTGAGCATTTTTCCTTGGGTCAAAATCTGGTTTCTAAGCAGGATTTCACGGGCGGCAATTGCGGGAACAAAGCCCTGCATAAAATGTCCAATTTTGTCATAAGGATTGCGATCCATTCCCAACCATTCACCTATTTCAAAACCAAAAGGCACACGTGCATAGGTATAGGCACCGCCTACAATTAAAACAATGGCATGCAAAAAAATTAAGCTATACAAGAGATTGGTGAGCGGAAATGTTTTATAGGTGTAAATCAATAACGGAACGACAATTAAGACAGGTAAAACCTCCATCACCCATGTACCACGGTCAAATGGATGAATACCTGAAATGATTAAAATCACCATAAGAATAAATGCTGCACAACACAACATCAGTTTTTGACTCATATCCACTCCTCTAATTTTTATTATTTTGTCTTAACATGACTCGATTCTTAAAATTGATCTTCAACTCTGTTTTTCATTGAATCTGACAATAAACTTGAGGTTTATTCGGATAATTTTTCACCACAATGTGGACAGTAATGATACTTCTTTTTTTCCTGTTCCTGATCTTCAAGTAACTTCTCCTTGACCAGTTGGATGATAATTTCATGGGTCTGCTCTTTTGGTAAACCCACTTTTTTCCGAATTCGTTCAATTTCAATTTGGTCATGCAACAAGTCCAGCCCTTTGGCTTGCAAGGCTTCACGAAACTCCTGTTCCAGTCTTTGATTGCGCTGGTTTAATTCATTGGCAAGGCCTGAAGCTAAAATACCTGCGGGCAAAGCTGCAATACCGACACCCAGAATTGTAATGAATGCACCCAGGATACGACCCAAATTGGTTACAGGTGTTACATCACCATAGCCTACTGTTGTCAATGTAACAACCGCCCACCACATCGCTTTTGGAATTGAGCTAAATGCTTCAGGCTGGGCTTTATTTTCCACCACGTAAATTGCGGATGCCGTCATCACAATCATAATGACCAAAATGAAAATAACCGCCTGAAATGAACCTTTTTCTCGCTGGATAACACGTAAAAGTATCTGCAATGACACAAAATAACGGGTTAGTTTGAGTAATCGGAATAGTCGTAATACCCGTAGGAAACGTAAATCAAGATGGACAAAGAAATTGAGATAGGCAGGTAAAATCGCCATTAGGTCAATAATCGCCCCGCCACTTTTCATCCAGCGAAACCGCTGCTTCCATGCTGGTTCCTGTGGATTTTTCTCAACGATGCTCCATAGCCTTAATAAATATTCACCACTAAAAATAAGGATTGAGAGATTTTCAAAAATATCGAAATAAGGCTGATATAGCTTATACAAGTCATTCACTGACTCCAGTAGCACCGCTGCAACATTGGCAATGATTAGGGAAATCAGTACATAGTTTACACAGGTACTCACCTTGCTTTTATAGTCATCATCATGCAGATTGTTATAAACAAACCGTCTTAGCAGTTGCCATGAAAATTGAGCCATACCATATTTATCGTTATATAAATCAAGCTAAAATGTATCATGTTGCTCAGGCATTTGATAAGTGATTTGTATCCTACTAAACCATTCTTAGTGCATGGTGGAAAGAGAACTTTGTCATGAGTGTCGTCAATATCATCATCTTTGTGGTGATTGGCGGACTTTGGTGGAAAATGCTGGGTTATTGGTAGGATTGGTAAGTTGAAAAAAGCCCTTTTCAAAGGGCTTTTTTCGTATACGTATTTGAAAAGCCCGCACACCAAACAAAATCATATTAGCTTAACTAATCTGTCCTGATATCATAAACCCAGTTTCGTGCTTGTTGCTCTGTTGTCGTTTCGCATACATAGTAATCTTGATGCCACGAGTCTTGATGGAAAATTTCCTTTTTGTGGTAGCTTACTTGTTTGCCATTTTCAACACAGATAAAACTGTCACCTTGATCTTTCACAGCTGAACCGTTAAGAAATCCACCAATACATAAGAAGCGGGATTGTTTCGCCATTTACTTGAATCAACTTTTAAATCATTAACAGTGTTTTATAAAGCTTTAATTTCTGGTTTTCCATCTAAATATGACAAATAATATTTATTAGTTGTAACTAACTTTAATAAAAACTTATTAATCAACTCTCTTAATATTAGTGTATTTTTCCAAGCTTGATTAACATCAGTTATATCATTTCCGTGAGCAGCATCATTTCGTTGTTGCCAAGCTTTTTTTCAATATCAGATAAAGACAATGAGATGTCATTACAAAAAAAATCCATCTTATTTTTTTGAGAATAAGTATTCAAATTCCCTATTTTATCTAAAAAAATTTTCTTTTGCTCAGGGGTTATCTCAAACTCTTCCAGTTGTTGTTGTAATCGCTCCAGCATTTTTTTAAAAATTGCTTTATCTAAAATTTTACTATAACTAACTTCATGAATTTTCATATATGTAGCTTGTAGCTTTTCAATAAGTGCTCCATAGTGAACAGCGGCAGTAATTGAATTAGAATTTACTGCTACCCAATATGTAAAAAATATATTACCTAGATCATATTCTTCATATTTAACATAGAGTTCTTGCATCAAATTTTCAAAAATATCAACTTCTATAATATTTAAAGCACTTAAACTAAGGGGTGTAGGTACTTGAACATTGATAGCCAATTGTCCTCTCTCATTATCATGAATATTTCTTAAATAACTATAAGACGGTGTCATATATTTATTTACAAAAGTATACCCATAAAAAACTAACGGACAACCCAATATATAAGAAATAATTCCCCTTATTTTCTCCCTTTTATCTAACTCCAAATCCTTTTTGTATAGTATTATTCCTTTATCTCCATCTTTAATCTTAATTATATAAACTTCACTTCCTTCAAATCTAAATCCAATACTATTCCTATTAGAGTTCTCTAAATTTACTATTTTTTGTATTAGCTGACAATCCGTCCCATATATTTCAAAAATTCTTTCATGATTTTCACTCCACTTCATTAGATGAGGAAATATATGATTAATTTTAAAATTATCAACAAATTCAATTAAATATTCAGCACCTATTTGCTCATGACTATCTTCAAAAACAATTTCATCAACAATAAATATATCAGTATATTTAGGGTTATCACCCACTAAAGAGTGAGTTTGTTGTATTGGTAAAGCATACATTAATATTTTTTGTTTTAAAAAGTTATGTTCAAATATGATAAGAGACTCATTTTTATCAATATAACCAGATTTTCTGTTCAATTCTAAATCATCGGAAATAACACCTTCAACTTTTAATTTTAGTCTTCCCTCTTCATCTCTAAATAATAGAAAGTCTCCTTCATCTGCTCTTAAAAATCCTTTAAAAATGCATTTAAAATTATTTAAATTAAAATTTATGTTTTCCCAAATACCTAACGACATTTATAATTTTCCAAAAAATAAGGGCTGATTACTCAGCCCTTATTTTTAGCAAAAACAATCGATTAGGTCAACTGAGCCGCTTGGATTTTCTTGGTATCAACTTGATCAGCTTCTTTTGTATATTCGCTCATCTTGTCGAAGTTCAAGTATTTGTAAATGTCAGCAGAAGCGCTGTCAATTTGCGACGCGTACTGTTGATATTCTTCTGGGCTTGGTAATTTACCAAGTACCGCAGCTACAGATGCAAGCTCAGCAGACGCCAGATAAACATTTGCACCTTGACCTAAACGGTTCGGGAAGTTACGTGTAGAAGTCGATACACAAGTCGTGTTCGGTGCTACACGTGCCTGGTTACCCATACACAATGAACAGCCTGGCATCTCAGTACGCGCACCAGCACGGCCATAGATGTTGTACAAGCCTTCTTCCATCAACTGGTGCTCATCCATACGTGTTGGTGGAGCCAACCATAAACGAGTAGACAATGAACCACCAGGAACTTTGTCAAGCAACTGACCAGCAGCACGGAAGTGACCAATGTTGGTCATACAAGAACCGATGAACACTTCATCAATTTTGTCGCCTTGAACGTCAGAAAGAAGTTTCGCGTCATCTGGATCGTTCGGGCAGCAAAGAATTGGTTCTTTGATGTCGGCAAGATCGATTTCGTATACTTTGGTATATTCAGCATCTGGGTCAGCTTTTAACAGGCTTGGGTTATCCAACCACTTCTGCATGTTTTCAGCACGGCGCGCCATTGTACGCGCATCGCCATAACCTTCAGCAATCATCCACTTCAACATAGTGATGTTAGAACGTAGGTATTCAGCTACTTTCTCTTCAGAAAGCGTGATTGAACAGCCCGCAGCAGAACGTTCAGCAGATGCGTCAGAAAGTTCGAATGCTTGCTCAACCGTCAAGTCATTTTCCATTTCTGATAAATCAATCTCAAGGATACGACCAGAGAAGATGTTTTTCTTACCTTTCTTCTCTACAGTCAAGTCACCCTCTTTAATCGCATAGTAAGGAATCGCATGTACAAGGTCACGTAAAGTGATACCAGGCTGCATTTTACCCTTGAACTTAACAAGTACAGATTCAGGCATATCCAGTGGCATAACACCAGTCGCTGCTGCGAATGCAACAAGACCAGAACCTGCTGGGAATGAAATACCGATTGGGAAACGAGTATGTGAGTCACCACCAGTACCAACAGTATCTGGAAGTAACATACGGTTTAACCAAGAGTGGATAATACCGTCACCTGGACGTAAAGATACACCACCACGGTTCATGATGAAGTCAGGTAATGTATGGTGAGTTGTTACGTCAACTGGTTTTGGATACGCAGCAGTGTGGCAGAAAGACTGCATCACAAGGTCAGCAGAGAAGCCTAAGCATGCCAAGTCTTTTAACTCATCACGAGTCATAGGACCAGTAGTATCCTGAGAACCAACAGTGGTCATCTTAGGTTCACAGTAAGTACCTGGACGGATACCTTGACCTTCAGCAAGGCCACATGCACGACCGACCATCTTCTGAGCTTGAGTAAAGCCTTTACCAGTGTCAGCAGGTTGTTTTGGTTGACGGAACAAGTCAGAAGCAGGAAGACCTAATTCTTCACGTGCTTTAGCAGTCAAGCCACGACCAATGATCAGGTTGATACGACCACCAGCACGTACTTCGTCTAAAAGTACAGGCGTTTTAAGTTCTGATTCAGCGATTTGAGCGCCATTTTTGAACGCCGTTACTTTTGCAGCAGCATGGTCGATTTTAAGAACAACTTCATCGCCCATGTTCATTTCAGCAACATCGATTTCAACTGGTAATGCGCCTGCATCTTCCATTGTGTTAAAGAAGATTGGAGCGATTTTAGAACCTAAGCACACACCGCCATCTTTTTTGTTTGGAATGTGTGGAATTTCGTCACCGAAGAACCAAAGCACTGAGTTAGTCGCTGATTTACGGCTTGAACCTGTACCAACAACATCACCCACATAAGCAACCTGATTGCCTTTTGCGATCAATTCGTTGATTTGAGTGGTAGGACCAACTTCACCTGGTTTTTCAGGGTTGATACCATCACGCTCGTTTTTCAACATTGCAGTTGCGTGCAATGGAATATCTGGGCGGCTCCAAGCGTCTTGTGCAGGTGACAAGTCATCCGTGTTGGTTTCGCCAGTTACTTTAAATACAGTGATCTTGATTTCTTCTGGAACGTCTGGACGGCTTGTGAACCATTCAGCATCAGCCCAAGATTGTAAAACTGCTTTTGCATTGGGATTGCCCGCTTTTGCCTTGTCAGCAACATCATGGAATGCATCGAATACAAGAAGTGTCTTTTTCAATGCTTCAGCAGCTAGGCTAGCTAATTCAGCATTGTCAAGAAGTTCAACAAGTGGTGCTACGTTATAACCACCAAGCATTGTACCAAGTAGGTAAACAGCACGCTCTTTGGTTACAAGTGGAGAAGTTGCTTCGCCTTTTGCGACTGCAGCGAGGAAAGCCGCTTTTACATAAGCAGCTTGGTCAACACCTGCTGGAACACGGTTTTCAAGCAAATCAACCAAATATGCTTCTTCACCTGCTGGTGGATTTTTTAATAATGCGACAAGTTCAGCAGTTTGAGCATCATCAAGTGGCTTCGGTGGGACTCCGAGTGCGGCACGTTCTGCAACGTGTTGGCGGTAAGCTTCTAGCACGGTGTTATTCCTCTTTTTTAAAAAATTACCTGTAAGTTCCAGCTTTCTGTAAGCTTTACAAGCAATATGGACAGCAAAATTTTACTAGACTTCGAGTTAAAAGTTAATGCAACAACCGTATTTCTACGTGATGACCATTATTTTATAGCGAAATGCCCATCAGTTTGAAATACCGCTTTGGTATAAAGCCAAAATCCAGTAAAACAATCATTTAGTTCCACAAAAAAAGACAACAGTGTTGTCTTTTCGGTTAATAGATTAAAATAGTTTATAGTTCGGCAGCTTTTCATGTGGTGTTGCCAAACATTGTTCAGTAAATTGTTGCTTCAGTTTTTCACGTAATGCATCTGGATCAGCCTTAAGTTCTTCGGCTGGGATTGCGTAGACTTTTTCAATAATACCGAAAATAAACTTACGCGTGGTTTCATCCTCAATTTTACCCGCATGTTCTATTGCCTGTTTTTGCTCAATTCCATTTTGACGATCCAGTGTAATCGAACGCGCGGCATTCCCGACACTTACACAATAGCCATGCCATTGTTGTTCAGGCGTAAGTGGCTCTTTTTTACTACAACCGACCAAAACCAAACCTATTGCAATCAACAAAACTTTATTCATCATCATACTGCGACTAATTTGATGCACACATCATACTGAAACTGGTTTATTTTGCAAAAGGAAGTATTTAAAACCGCCCTGTCCGCAATAAAAACATACAAATCATTTGCTGCACTGCATATTATTGCCATTCTTTTGGCATTTACTACCTGTTGCAGAAAGATAGGTATTACCTGCCACCAGATTATAATGCCTGCCTTTTGAATCCCAGCATCTGACACCATTACAGTTTTTTACAGGGATCAGGGCTTCTACAGCCGCCGCTGTAGATGGACTGGAAGTGGCCGCACCAGCAGCTGGCTTAGCTGAATTTGTTGTAGAAGCGGTGGTGGTCTTAACCGCATTTGCACTAGTCACCGCTACAGTTGTTTTTGCTTCTTTGTTTACTACTGGCGGAGGTGTTGTTGGATGAGTTGCTGTCTGGGTTGTAGCGGTATTGGGATTTCTCTTTGCAGGGTCGAGTTGAGGCTCCTGTTTCTGAGTTGGAGGTGGTGTTGCTGAATATGTTGTTACACCACGTGCGTCCACCCACTTATAGTATTCTTTAGCATTTGCTTGAAATGTACAGCCCAGCACCCCAAGGCTGATGATTGCCAAAAGCTGACTAAAAGTGACAGATTTCATCCTTTTCCTCCCAAAAATATCATAAATATTTTATTTTCAATAACTTATTTTAATTTTAGCATATTTCCTTATTTAAAATAAATGTCATTAAAAAAACCTGTTTTATCATTGTAAAACAGGTTTTTATTTTTACATACTAAAAACGCCAGTTATAGAAAATATCTATCGCGCGTTCCAAAGACTGGCTCGCTTCCAGATATAAACGGCGGTTCATTTGATAACGTAAGGTGAGTTTATTCACAGGAGTAAACACACCTATACCGTAGCGGATAAATAAATCTGGTGTGATATATCCTGTCAGGCTAACCTGGGTGTCATCTCCCGTACCCTGTGCATCCAATGCCAGACCACTCAGACCAAAGGTTCGACCAATCTGGTTGGTTAAAGCCCGTGTCCCCCCCAAGCCCATACTGATACCAGCGGCTGCAATGGTATTGTTTACGTCTGACTTAAAGCCCTCAGTATTGCTTAAACCACTGCTACCTTCATTGATACGTCCCGTAAGCAAAGCATTGAGTGCCTCTTGCTCTGACAAGCCAGCATCATTATAGACCTGAACATTCGGCACAGTTGCCGTACCCGTTACCCGAACCCCAACCATACTGCCTTGCACAGGTTTATTGGCATCAATATCCAGTGTTGGGTTGGCCAATGGTCCATTAAAACGGGCAATGGCTCGGTTCAAGTCCAGACTTTGACCATAGGCCTCAATTTTCACTTTCTGGCTCACCCCAATCGCACCATTGGCACGCATTGCGGTTTCGAGACCACGCTGGGATAGATGCAAACGTCCAACGAGTGGAATATTACTTTCAAAACCCTGGAAAATAACCTGGTTGCCTAATGTCAAAGTCATATCAGCACGAATGTCCCACGGTTTTGCTGACTTTAAGGTCGCCAACAAATCCTGTCCTTGCTGCACAACACGCACATCAGGCGAAACGTTAATCACGGTTGCCGTGGTTTCTGGCATTGAAATACGCGCGCGAGGAACATCAATTGACCCTTTCAAGCTTAAGCGCTGATCAAATGGATAAACATCAAGGCTTAAATCAGGCTGGACAATTGCCGTAATCATCGGTGCCTGACGAATCAACAGGTTATCACCTTTTAAGGTCAATGCCAGATGAGGTTCTTCTTTCCAGTCAAAGCTACCCTTTAAGCGGCCCACACCTTGCCCACTGTTAAATGCACCATCAATACTGGCTGAATCCTGACGGATTGAGGAATACAACTGGATATTGGTGAGATTGACAGGCAATGAAATCATGCTGATGGCACCATTTTTCAGACGCATTTCACCTGTGAATTGAGGTTGAGTTAAAGTCCCATTCACTTTGCCAGCAAGTGCAAGCGTGCCCGCCATTGAACGGACATCCTTGATAAATGGTTTAAAGACTTTTAATTGAACATCATCAAACGCCACTTCGCCACGCATTGGCATATTGTCCTGAAATGGATTGACAATCACATTCGCATAACCCGTTCCAATATCTGGGGTTTTCATGTCTACACGGAACAACAACCCGTCGCTGACACTTTTGGCAATCAGGCTTAATTCATCATAAGTCATGGTGGTGGCTGGGTCCTGCGGATCATCCGCGGCCAAGCCAATCTCACCCTTGCGTGTCACCAGGCTGGCATCAATTTTTGGACGGCTACCCTGAACCCATGACGCCTTGGCATAACCATTCAACTGACCCGTAACCGCCAATCCTTCTGGCATAAAAGCGGTAAAGTCATTTAAGTCGATATTTTTGGTGATGACAGACACATTACCCTTGGCCTGACTAATACGTGCAGGCTGATCCAGACATAACTGGCTGTGTGCACTCTGCCAGCAATGCTGCCCAACATATAGTTCAGATAATCGGGTTGAATACACAATCGCCGCATTTTGATTTTGCACAAGATTAATACGTTGCGAAGCAAAGTTTCCTTTTTGCAGTTGCCCTAGCCAATCGTTGTTTGAGTTAAAGCCACCTGCAAGCTGCACATAGAAATTCGATTGTCGATTTTTGCTTTCAACCTTTAAGACATGCGCCTTACGTGTTCCAGCCAGATTGACCGTTGCATTCTCGATTTCACGATTGCCACTGCGTAAATGATCAATTTTTGCGGCCAATAACGTTGGGGTCGTTTCTGAAGTTGGTAATTCACCCTGAATACGCAGTGATTTAACGCTTGCCACATCCTTGAATGCGAAATTATCCACGACAATATTTGCGGTTGCCTTTAAACGTGGCTGGGACTGCACATTCAAGCTGCCATAGGCACGACCTTGCAGGCCTGGATATAATTCATATAGTGCAGGCGCATTGAGCTTGATTTTCAGGCTTTGTGCATTACCCGTTGCCTGTAACTGATTTTGTGCATAGGAAAAATATAAATCATTCGCTTCAAACTGCTGCGGTAAAAAGCCTTTCTGGTTGGAATCCAGCAATAGCGTGAGGTTACCGCGTCCCCTGATTGGCTTGTTATTAATAAAACCAGCGGCATTCAGTTGACGGATATCAATACGTTTTAGCTGCTCAGACCAGACACCCTGTGTTTTTACATGACCAGACACTTCACCCTTAACACTGGAAACGAAATATTGGGGTTTAAAACGTACCAGTGAGGCATCCAGATCCCAGCCCAATTTATCCTTAAGATTGACTGCACCAGTAGCATAGACTTTACCCGCCACACCATCATGTTTTAGCTCATTGATCTTGATGTATTCAGGTGTACCCGCAATATTGATTTTTAATAAGCCATTTCCCTGATTTAAGGCATTGAGTGAACCATCATAATTCACGGCAAAACTTTTAAAGCCGCCACCCGCTTTTTGATCATGGAAGATAAGTGCCGCTGTACTTTTCCCTTTTAAGGCAACCGTTTCAGTTTTACCTGCCTGAGCCAGTTGTCCCTTGAGATCAATCTGGTCAAGTTGAATGACCTGCTGGTTGGGTTTGGCAAAACCAGTCGCTTTAATCTGACCATTAAGTAGATTAACGGGTGCTGTTGCAACCACAGTCTGCGGATTAAAGTTTTCTGCCTGTAGCTGTGCCTGCCATGCAAGCTGCTGCTTTTCATTTGGCAATTTCACCTTGGCCTGACCCGTTAGGCTACCTTTCTCAGCCTGATAATGGAAACGTTCCACATCTAAAAGGTCACCTTTTACGTCAAAGCGTGCATCATACTGTCCTGTTGGTAACAGTGTTTTCTCATGCGGACGTACCTTGGTTGACACATAGATATCCTGTTGTCCCTCTTTCAGCGTAACATCGGTATGCCCTTCGGCACTACTCAACCAGCCAATATAGGGTACAGCCCGATCAATTCCTTGCCATGCAACATTTAACAACATTGGTTGAGCTTTGTGATCTTTTGCCTCAGCCTGATTTAGCTTGATAGCCCAGCTTTCATATCTATCGAAGTCAAGGTTGGCTTTTAAGGACAGCCCTTTTTCCATTGAACCTGATGAACTTAGGTTTGCGTCCAGATTGGGCGGCAAGAAATCCTGAGCCACTTGCGGAACAGTTTTATCTTTCGGGTTTAATTTTTCCAAACGCCCCTTAATATCCCATGACACATGATTATGCCAATTCACCATACCTTTAAGACCAACCGTACCACCCATCAACTGACCATTAAAATCATTGATATTGAGCTGGTTTTTCAGGTCAGTATCCATCAGGGCATTATATTTTCCCTCAGGAATCTGCTCACCTTTCAGGTCGGTATCCAGTGTCAGAAGTAACTTTTGAATGTCACCGTTAAACCGCGCCACGCCATCTTTTGCAAATAATTTCTGTTCTTTTAACAAGGGTAAATGATAATTTTTAAAGAACAATTCACCGTTCATTGGTACATGGTCACGTACAGGATGAACCACAACCCAACCTGTGAGTAGATCAGGGGTACGGGTTGCAATTCCTGCCTTTAGGGTATCAAGCGTTCCTTTGGCAGCAACCTTGATAATCTGGATATCCAGACTTTTTAATGAGGGAATAATCAGGTCAGTTTTGAGATTCAATGGGTATTTACCGATAAAATCCATTTCACCTGTTGCATGCTGGAGCGCCAGATAGCCCATATCCATGCGGGAGTCTTCAAACTTAAGCTTTGTTCCCGACCATAAGGCATCCTTTAAATAAATATCATTAAAATCAACCTGGGAAGTGGCAGTCTTGATCTGGAGATGGTCTACAGTCGCCTCATCCACCCTTAATACAAATGGCAGTTTAATCGCATCAAAGGAAAATGGTTTACCTGATGGTGGTTTTTTATTCACAATCCTTAAGTTACGCACATCGGCGTGGCTTAAATGCAGTTCCTTGTTTAACAGGGCACGCCAGCCTAAAGACACATCGGCCCGATCCAGCGACACATCCACAGCCTTAACTTGCAGCAACACATTTTTCAGGATAATCCCTGAAAGCAGGTTTCCACTTTCATATTCATATTTAATGACTTTCTGGCTTTGCAGCACACGATCCAGTAAGAAACGGCTTCCCTTGTCCGTGGACATCATCACCAGTAACGAGCTGACCAGCAATAAAAGAATGATCAGCACAATCAGCGCAATGCTTCGAAGAATGCGCCGTTGCTGTCTTGGTCTTGTTGGAGGTAACTGCTGTTGTGCTTCCGTCATAATCAACCTGAATTGTTTGACCTTTTAAAGGTTTTTTTAAAAGTTATTAAAGCTGTGGACCAATAAAGAAATGGAGTCGGATTGGGTTGTTGTCATTCGAGATACCTGAAGCAACATCTAGGCGAATCGGCCCAATCGGTGATCTCCAGCGTATGCCCACGCCAATACTGTACTCGGTTGGATTGCTAAACTGTTTATCATAGGCATTACCAAAATCAGAAAATATCGCTGCACGCCAGCCATCTTTAAATTGATAGTTATACTCAAGCGATCCCACCGCCAGAGCCTGTCCACCAATTTTATAACCACCCTCTTCTGGTGATAGACTCTTGTAGTCAAAACCGCGTAAGGACTGATCCCCACCCGTGAAGAAACGTAAATTATAGGGAACCTTGTTAAAGTTATCGGTAAAGATATAACTGGTGTCGCCACGCCCCACAAACTGGTGGTTGTCATTTTCACCCATTGAATAGATAAAACGCCAGCCTCCCGTCAGGATGGCCATGTTGGCATCTGACAATAATGATTCTGTACCCAGCTCAACCTTGTAAATCTGTTTAAAGCCTTTGGTTGGGTTTAAACGTGAATTGGCATTGGTTTTTGACGCTTCATAACCGAGCAGCAAGGATTCCTGTTCGGAATCGATTCCTGAAACCTTAAACGCGTCAGGAAGTTCATCAACATCAATATCGCCTTTTTTGGTTAAGCGATCCAGACGATAACGTAAGCCAAAGGTATGTTGCCAATCACCCAACGGATTTTTAATCACCCGTTCGCCCCCCATGACCGCTGACTCCACCAGCAGGTTCACACCTGGACCAATATCATCACGCTCTTCACGTTCATAACCACCCACAAGGTTAAAATAGTCATTGAGTGGATGTTTGTAGGGAATACTGTAGCGTCCATCAATAGACTGACGAATCTGCGACAACTCAATGTTGGCATCAAAAGAATGTCCGTATTTATTGACAATGGCACGACGATACTGGCTACGAATACGTGCACCTGTATCAGTACCATAACCAACACCCGTTTCCAGACTATTGAGTTTATCGGCATTCAGTGTCACCACGATTGGAATTTTTTTCTCGATTCGGGTTTGCTCTTCAAGCTTCTGGCGTTCTTCATCTTCATCGTCATGGTCATGTGAAAGCGGTGCTGCGCGGGCAAGTGAATAAGCCTGTGCAGACTCTCCACCAGAGAATACGGTCTCATCGACCACATTTTGTGTGACTTCCTGTGCAGAGGTAATTTTCTGGCGTGCCAGATCAGCCTTTTGCTGGCTATTCATCAATTGCGACTGCTGAATTTTCTGCTGGTCCACCAATGCCTGTAAGTCAGGAGCCAATTCCAAAGGAGGTTGAATTGGGTCTGGCTTGATGGTGTCAACAAGGGTGTAATTGAAATAACGGGTATTGGTCAGGTTATTTGCCAAGGCATTGACACGCCAGAATGCATAGTCATCACCCTCTTTCCACGGAGCCAAACTATCAAGCACTTTTTGGGTCAGCGGCAGTGGCTTGCTTGGGTCACTCATACGGTATTCGACTTTTTTCAGCTTATAACGCTCACCCGTCTCATACTTCAGGTTGATCTCTGCTGTTTTATCAGGCTGCGTAATCTTGACATCATGCAAACGCCAGTAGGCATCAAAGAAACCGTTATCATTGGCTGCACTGACAATTTTTGTTTTGGTTTCTTCGTACTTGCCATGATTAAAGATATCGCCCTCATCCTGTTCTGGAATCAAACGAATCACTTGCAGTTGAGGTAATCTTTCACCCGCTCCCGAAAATTCAATATTTTGCTCTTTAATCAGGATAGGCTCATTTGGTGTGACAATCACCCTGACCCTGCTGTCACTCAGCCGTTCAAACTTATATACCGCATTATAATAACCAACCGCCTGTGCAGCCTGATTGGTCAGGGCCCTTAACTGGGGTAAAGCCACATTGAAGTCTTCAAAGGCCTCTTGAGTAAAGCTGGATAGTTTGGCCTTGATATTGGTGGCAAGTACAGGAGGTGCACCCGTCACATCAGCAGTGATACGTGGGGTTTTTTCGGCATTAAGCAGGTTTTCAGGATGGAAGCGATTCCATATCTTTCTAAAAAATCCGACTTTTTCCTGTGATGGGTCAGGCTGAGTCTGGAACTCAGGCAGGGTTCGTCCTGCTTCATTGGCCTCAACCACAATTTTACTGTCGGTCTGGATGTCCTGCATCAGTTTGTCAATGTTGACAGGCGCCTTGGTGACTTCCGTGAGTTCAGTTTGTGAAACATCATTGACCAGCACATCAGGCGTTTTTGCCGCATTGTCACGGGAATTCTGGGCTTCGTTTTTTGCCTCTTCAGCTACACGGAAAATTTCATCTGCCATGCCCTGATCAACCGTCATGTTGGGCAAATCTTCCAGATTGTCTTCCAGTTGGATCGGTTTTAATTCTTCAATCTGGTTTGCGGCCTGTTCCTGCTGTTTTAACGCAGCCAAACTGTCTTGTTCTGGTGCCGAAACGGTCTGAAGTTCACTGTCCAGTTGTGGCTGAGGTGGTGTGTTTTCAGCAACTGTTTTTGCCTCAAGCTGAGTTGCTTGAAGCTCTATTGTTTCATTTTTAGCCAGCTCCGTGATTTGTTCCTGAGCATAAGCAACTGATATACAAGAACTAATCAGAAAACCACCACAAATAAGTTTAGGAAAGCCCTGCATTTTAAAAATTAAATGCATAGAATGACTCAGTGCAGACGGTTTAAACTTTGCTTGAGATGGCATGTAGAACTCTAAACTTATTTTTTAATGTGTCGTTTTTTGTGGATAAAAATTTATTCAAATCTTTGATTTTCATCCAATCAAACATTGAAAAATATCATACATGCATTTCAGCGCATTTTTACAGTTCCTCACATTTTTTTTATAAAACACAATGAAGTGAACACATGATGAAACAAGATGACCGCTTAATGACATCTCGTCGGTTTGCACCGATGTTTTTCACTCAATTTTTTGGTGCGCTCAACGACAATGTTTATAAGCAGGCGCTCCTCTTGGTGATTACCTATGGCTGGATTCAACAACAGTCTGCACCCATCAGCACACTCAACAATTTAGCCGCTTTACTGTTTATATTGCCCTACTTTTTTTTCTCCGCCACCGCAGGACAGATTGCCGATAAATACGAGCGTTCCCAACTGATCCGCTTTATCAAGATTCTTGAGATTGTGATTATGCTGATTGGGAGCGCAGGTTTCTTACTGGGTAATTTATGGCTACTGTTATTCGCCTTATTCCTGATGGGAACACATTCCACCTGTTTTGGGCCAATCAAGTATGCCATTCTGCCTGAAATCCTTAAACCACAGGAATTGATGTCGGGAAATGCGTTGTTCCAGTCGGGTACATCAATCGCCATTTTGGTGGGTATGATTTTGGGCGGTGCGGTGATTGCCTCATCTGAAGGTAATTTGCTGTGGATTAGCATCACAGTGGTAACCATTGCCTGCTTAGGCTATTTATCCAGCCGTTTCATTCTACCGCAAAAAGTGGCCGAGCCTAACCTTAAAATTGACTGGAACTTTTTTCGTACCAGCTTCCAAACCTTGAAATATGTCAAAGGCATCCCTGTGATTTTTATGATTCTGCTTGGCAATTCATGGTACTGGTTTTATGGGGCGACTTATCTCACCCAGATTCCCCAACTCACCCAACAAAACCTACACGCGTCTGAAAATGTGGTTAGCTTATTACTTACCTTTTTCTCCGTCGGCATCGGTGTAGGTTCCTTGCTATGCCGAAAGATTGGTGGGCGTGAAATTAATATTAAAATGGTGCCTTATGGTGCGATTGGCCTAACCCTATTTGCGCTTTATCTGGCTGCAAGCCTTGCTTTTGTGCCTGAACGCACAGGCGAACTGCTTTCATTAAAAGATATGTTTACAGGTGGTATGGTGTATTACCATGTCATGCTTGCCGTAACCTTACTGGGAATTAGTGGGGGTTTTTATATCGTCCCACTTTATGCCATGATGCAAGCCTATTCACCACGTTCACACCGTGCCCGTGTGGTGGCAGCGAATAATATTTTAAATGCGGTATTCATGGTGTCCTCTGCAATTTTCTCAATTTTAATCTTAAGCATTTTAAAAATTGATATTAAAATCTTGTTTATCATCACCGCCATTTTAAGTGCGATTTTCTCATTCTGGTTATTAAAACGACTTAAACTCTTACTGGCAGATACGTCGAATACTTTAGAGGATTAATCTATGCGTCATTACACGGGTCTCGATAAACTGATCAACTCATTTGACCAGGCACTGCGTAGTTTGGTTCCAGGTGCGACAAGTTCCCAACGTACAAACCCTGCTGCCGATGAACCATCACAGTTATGTGTCAGTGATGCCCGTCATGTGGCTGGTTTGATGCGTGTCAATCATAGTGGTGAGGTTTGTGCTCAGGCGCTTTATCATGGTCAGGCACTGACAGCAAAGCTTCCTCATGTTCGCGAAGAAATGCAGCAAGCGGCAATTGAAGAGCAGGATCATTTGGCATGGTGTGAAGATCGTTTGAAAGAACTAGACAGCCACACCAGCGTACTCAATCCAATCTGGTATGGTCTCTCCTATGGTATGGGTGCCATTGCAGGTATTGCTGGAGACAAATATAGTCTCGGCTTTGTCGCTGAAACGGAACGTCAAGTCAGCCAGCATTTACAGGAACATTTGCAACAACTGCCTGAACATGATGAACGTTCACGCAAAATATTAGAGCAAATGAATGAAGATGAGCTGCATCATCGTGATACCGCCTTACAGGCTGGCGGTGTGGACTTACCCGCACCAGTCAAAATCACCATGACCGCAATTTCAAAATTGATGACAAAAACCAGTTATTATCTTTAAATCAAAATAACGTGCTGACTGACTATCGGTTAGTTAAAGGTCAGCACCTCTCTATGCTTTAATCAACAAACTTTCTAATTCAGGATAAAACTTAAAATTACTATCCACACTCAATAAAGTCATTTGCGAAGCAATTGCTGTCGCAATGATAATACGATCAAACGGATCTTGATGAATATTCGTTAATTGTACTGATTGATCAGCAATTTTAGCAGTCAATGGCGCAAGTTTAATCCCAGCAGGCTCCAAAGCAGATTCAATCCATTCCATTGATAAAATGGGAATTTGAATACGTCCTTTCTTTACTGCCATTGCAATCTCTACACATGATACAGGAGAAACATAAATTTCATCTGCCTGAGCAATCCATTCATTCCACTGCATAGGATACCGTGCTGTGTCCTGCTGAATCCACCAATACCATATATGTGTATCTAATAAGATTATTTTAGGCATGTCCAAGCCTGCTCATCGACCAAAGGCTGGGTAAGATCACCCATCGTTTCACCCAACCCGATGAGATGTTTCGGTGGACTACGTTTAACCACTACTTTTTGATTTTCATCTAAGATTTCTACCTCATCCAGCACCATAAAAATCACTTCAATACGTTGATGACGCATGGATTTAGGGACAGGAATAGATTCTTGTGCATGTTCATAAGTTTGGCGAACAGCATACATACACGCTCTCCTCTAAATAGATTTAGCTGAATTACATTTCAAACATAACATAAAAGTCTTTTTTCTACATATTTTCAAACAATGATTTACTTATTTCAATCCATGCTCTGCCTTAAACCGTTCCAGATTCCTAACCGCATCCTGATAACGGGATTGCACACCACTACTGTTTAAGCGTAAATCATAGAGACGTTTTTTGTAGTCATCCCGATCTTTAACAGATAAGTCTTTACGCTCTAACTCTTTGAGATAGTAATTTAAATCACTTTGCGAACGGTTAAATTCTGAATTCGCCTGATAATAATCATTGGCAACCTGATAATAACTTCGCAAGGACTCACGCTTTTCCAAAGGACAAACCCGAAAATCACCACGTCCCTCCAATGCCTCATTGAAAATAGTTTCAGGTCGGCAATAATAGCTTAAACCTTTCTGATAGCCTTTTTCATACAGGCTTTGATTTGGAATAATATTGGCTTTTTGGCAAGAGGAATAATACTGGTCCAAACGTGATTCCCGCCCAGCCGCACCATCTTTTTCGCCGACATTTAACCAGTTTGCAGTTTTACATTGTTCAACGCTCATGGCGGCACAGCCAGAAAGCAAAACCGTCAAAATAGAAAGTGGTAAAATAATTTTCATACAACTATTCCTATTATTATCAGTTTATTTACAGCAAAACATTACATTGTAATGACAGGATAATGAATCTGCTGATCATAAATTAAATCAGCTTGCTGCCATAAATCATAGAGTGGAATTTTGACATCCAGAGCCAATGGTAACTTTTTTGGATTGAATTGCATATCCGTTAAGTTTGTGCCCCATGCAATCACATCAATATCCAGACTAATATAATGCGATGGACGAACACGTCCCGACTGTGTCTCTAATAATTTTAAAGTCTCGATAATGTCATCAACCGATAAAGTGCTTCGTAATAGGCAGGCTGAATTCCAGTAATCTGCTCCAATTCCGTCCCGACATGGAATCTGGTAAATCGGGGAAAACTCCACATGCCCCAGTTCTGCAAGTTGAGCATAGGCAAAGGTGAAATTTTGCTGCTGCTGAACATTACTCGCCAGTGCGAGCGCAAAAATCGTTTCTGTTGCGTTCAAGGCGAATTCCTACTGCATTGGCTTGGGCAATAATGGCGGGTTTACGAATGGTAATGCTAATCGATTCAATTGATGGAAATGTAGAAAATAGACAGTTCAATACTAATTGGGCAGCGTGCTCAATCAGTTTGGGTTTGGCTTGCTGAATCACTTGTGCCGCAAGCTCACAGATTTGGGCGTAGTTGAGTGTATCGTCCAACTCATCTGAACATGCAGCCTGAGTCAGGTCATTATGAATGGTTAAATCCAGCATTAAAGGTTGGATGATCTGACGTTCCCAGTTGAAACAACCGATTACGGTATCGACCTTTAGTCCCTCAATAATAATGGCATCCATAATGACCTTAATAAACCGATAAATAAGATTAATGCTTTAACAATGAAGCGGGTTCAATATTGTGAACCATTTTCAAACGCTGGTCAGCATAAATATCGGTATATGGTGCGAGAACACGCATGAAACGATCAAAATATAACATTTGCTTGAATAACAAGGCAAAGTCACGCGGGAACTTGATACCGTGACGCTCACCCACGCCAATCATATCCATCATGATGTCATTCAGGTCTGCTGGATTAGAGCTTAGAATTTCCTGCGGGTCTGCCAAGAGCACACCACTAAACAGGCGTTCAAGGTCATCGGCAAGCACCTGCGTGTCAATTTTCTGGTGAGTCATGCCCATTTTCAGCATGTTTTCAGCCATTGCCGTATAGTTGGTATGTTGTAGCGCATCCATAAATGCCATACATGCACCCCACACTTCTGGCTTTAGCTGACCCACAATACCGAAGTCAATAAAACCAATGCGGCCATCTTCAAGCAACATCAGATTTCCAGCATGTAAATCGGCATGGAAGCTCTTGCACAACATTAGACTTCCAAACCATGTATTCATTGCGGTAATCAGCACTTGGGTCGGGTCTTTAGCATATTTTTTTACCACATCAAAGTCGGTTAATGACACACCATAAAGACGTTGCATGGTTAACACACGGCGGGTCGAAAACTGATGATAAACCTTTGGCGCTGTGGCAGCCTGATTACCCGAAACATTCAGATATTGAATGAAGTCATCCAGATTTTGTGCTTCTTCAATAAAGTCCACTTCCCGTACCATACGGGTTTTAATCTCATCAACGATCTCAGAAAGTGACGCAAACTTGATTTTAGGTACAGCACGCTCAAGCAATTTGGTTGCCCAATGCACCACATTTAAGTCGGTATATAGAATGGTTTCCACACCAGGCTTTTGCACTTTGAGCACCACATCTTCGCCTGTAACCAGTTTTGCGGCATGCACCTGCGCGATTGATGCTGAAGCAAGCGGCTTTTCATCAATAAAACTAAAAATTTCATTGAGGTTCCTGCCCTCAAACTCCTCATTCAATACGCCCTGAATATAGCTGAAAGGCAAGGTTGGAGTCTGGTCTAGGCAGCCTTGAAATTCCTCAACGTATTCACGAGGAAATAAAGATGGGGTACTGGCAATAAATTGTCCCAGCTTAATGTAAGTTGAACCCAATGATTCAAAGGTTTCACGCATCAATTTAGCATTGCTTGGTTTTTCTGTTGCATATTTGACACCTGCCTGTGCCGCAACAATCACGGTTTCACCTATACGCCCAATGGAACGCAGTCCATCAAATAAAATATTTCTTTTCATAATCTTTCATTGCCTCATAGATGGCGTTAGTTTAGCAAATTTTGCTTAATTTACTGATCAAGTTGCCTGACAAATCGGACAATTTACATCTTTTTCAAACTGTAGAATACGTTGTGAAAGGTTTAAACCATTCCAAAGTAACAATTTTTGCCTGAGTGGCGTTAAACCAAGCCCTAAAAACAGTAATGCGTGATGGGCCTGTAATGCTGCAATTGTCGCAGGTGTGGTTGCCAAAACACCAGAGTCTGCACAGCGTAGATTTTCATTGGCATGTTGCTCTTTTGGGAACAGGCACTCATAACATGCCGAATCTGACTCAACCATAAATAGTTGCCCCTCAAAGCCAATAGCCGAAGCACTAATCAAGGGAACTTGATGTTTTTTGCACACAGCATTGACCAAATAACGCGTTGTAAAATTATCACAACCATCTAAAACCACATCTTGATGCTGTACCAATTCATCAGCATTCGTTTCATCAAAACGACTATTTTGATAGTTCACCTGTATATGAGGATTTATATTTTGAAGATGTTTGGCTAAGACCTCTGCCTTATAGTGACCTAAATCATTTGAAGTAAATGCAATTTGCCTTTGTAGGTTACTGATTTCTATGGCATCTGCATCAACAATGGTAATTTTACCCACACCTGCCCGTGCCAGCAATTCTGCACTGGTACAGCCGATTCCACCAGCTCCAATAATCAGTACATTTGCTAATTTTAATTTTTCTTGAGCTTCAATATCCCAACCATCAAGTAAGATTTGACGACTATAAAGATGCATTTCATCATTAGTTAATTCAAATTCGTTTTCTGGATGAATTGACACACTGATTCTCTTGCTAGCTCTAAAGACTTTAGATTTTAAGTATATGAATGTACTAATGGAAGATAATTTTTTTCATGCATGCATTTTAGCTTTGACTATCTCTAGGTTTTAACCCAATAATGTAGGCACTCTTTAACAGCTTAATAAAATCAATTGCTTATCAATTGAGAGTAAAACTTTGGTTATTCTAATTTTTTAGAAATAATTCTATGTTTTATTTTAAAGTTTTGGCTATATTTTATTGTTTACTACCGCATAGGTAGCTTAGAAATCAATGAGCATCGATCAGTACCACCGTGAAATGTTCACTAACGCATAGATAGCTTATGACACTTTGAATAAAGATGCCGCCCATTAATTTGGTTAGTCTAAGCACTTATATTCTTAAGAATCAAATCAGCTACGCCTTGTGGATCTTTCCACATTGGGACATGTCCCCAATCTCTAGGTTCTAGCCAATTCACATGGTCTGGCAGCTCAGATTTATTTTGACAGTCCTTCTTTCTCAAAAGCCAATCTTTTGTACCAAAGGCAATAGTTAAAGGAACTTGAATATCTTTGCCCCCGATAAAACGTCCGACATTTGCGAATATTCTATCGAAATCTGTGGCTTTGGAAAAATCATCAATCGAGTTCAAAGCATCTTTTCTAGAAATGTTTCGACCTCCAGTTCCTATCGGGATAGCTAAAAGCAACTCTCGAAACAGTGCAAATCCCATCATCTGTCTTGATATATTAGGCATGAATTTAATCGCATTTCTTAAACTAAAAAACACCATCTTTACATGTGCTGGGGATTCATCCCACAAACCTGCGGGTGAAATTGCGACAACGGAACTTGCCAATCCAACACGTGCAGCTTCTAGTGCCATCCATCCCCCCATTGAATTTCCAACAATATCTACAGGTTCATGTATACCTATAGTTTTCAACTCACGTTCTAAAGCACTAACTAAATTATGAATTGTAGGTTGAACCGATGCACCAAGACTTGGACTATCGCCAAAACCAGCTACATCAAATGCAATGACTCGTCTAGATTTACTTAATTGCTGAATTAGGGGACTCCATGCTTTATGAGACATACCAATCCCATGTAACAAAACCAATGGTTTGCCTGTTCCTGCTTCTGCTCTATTCCACATTCGGAGATCCTTCTCTATCAACTTATGTAATTGCTGTACGAAAACCTAGTCTTTTCATTTACCCGACTCATCCTATCTTTTCTGATCATGCATAATTTCATAGGATTGAGCACGAAGTAATTCTTCTTTATTTTGAAACGAACTTGTACGTAACTGATTAATCGCTTGTTGTTTATTTAAGTCTGTCATTTCGCTTTTTAGAATCTGATCACGTTTTATTAAATAATTATTTACCTGACTTTGCCAAACAGCTTCCTCCTGATCAACTTTTTCCAAACGATCTGCAGCTTCTGGCCCCAATAAGCTTTCTCTCATACTACGTAATTCTTGCGGAGAACCACCCTTGTCTTTGATTTCTTGAGTGAGTTGTTGCAATTCTGAAAACTGCATAGACACTCTAACTCCGTCAGCTAAAGTTGGTGGAAGTTGGCCGATTAACTTAGCAAGCTCCATTGCCTTTTGTTGAGTAGATAAGTTTTTATTTGCATGAATTCGTAATTGCTCGATATTAAATTTATTTAAATTACGTTCATGACCAAACAAAGCTTCTATCTCTTTAGCATTAAAAAATTGCTGTTGAATTTTATGCATTTGGTTAATGATCTTTTCTAATTCTTCAACATCAGTCGTTTTGAAATTTCCGCTAGGTTTTGCATTTTGTAAAGTATGCATGTATCCAACATATTGCTCTAATAAATATGCTGCATATTTCGCTGCTGGAGCTGGTAACGTCGCAGACAAATATTGTCGTATATCTGCAATCAGTTCTGTTTCTGTTTTCTCCCCTAAACTTGAAAAAAAATAGTCAAAACAACTACGGATACCTACTGTTAATACCAAGTTTCCATTAGCATCTACTTGTATAGGACAGTCTATCTCCGTTCCTTTTAAGGAAGGTGCTAATGTAGGAAGTGTCGTATTCTTTGAGTCACTCATTGCTAATGCATAATTTTGTGTGACGTTTTGTGATTGACTGTCACTATTTCTATATTGTGCTAATCCTGCTTCGGGTTTAAAAAACCAATAAATCAAACCTAGAACGATCAACAAAATGCTAATTAAAGAAAAGATTAATAGTTTTGAATTTATACGTTTACCAATCATCATCCATGCTCTTGCTAAACATTATTAAAAATGTGGAGGAATGAATGATCATTCCCCCCTTAAATTTAAAGACCTTTATTTTTTAAACGATTTGCTTGAACTCGATACGGTGTTACTGGGTTCTGTAAAAATCCAACTAAACCTAAAACTTGATTAATTTCATCTAGATGATTAAACCCATAGTTATCACGAATTACTGTACCCAAATGACTAGAGCAACGAGGAATTAAACCATCACTTTCACCATCAATTATTTTAGAAGTAGCAACTAATGCATAATCAAATGGATCAAGCACGTTTGTTAAAACGCTAGTTCCACTCCATGAAAAATACCTGATACCATTAACTAACTCTGCACCATTACCACATGCTGTTGTTGGTACACCTGCAGGAAATTTTTTATTAAATTTAGCAGCACCCTCGGATGTAATAGATTTAAAACCTTCCAGAAAGTCTTGTTCATAATAATTACCTGATGTTATCCCAACAATACTAAATAATGAATTAAATGCAGTTGCCATAACAGGAGATAGGACAGTACCTGTCGGAGATTCTGTAAAATCGATTACAGCATCGGCAATATCTGTCCCCATTGTTGGACCACCAACTGCAGTAACTGACGCAATTCGATTAGGTATAATACCAGCTACATATCTTATTGACTGAGATCCATGGCTATGACCAATAAGGTTAATTTTTTGTGCACCTGTTATAGCTAATACAAGTTTAGCTTGTACTAACAGTTGCTCACCTCTAATTTCTGATGTATTTAATGAAGCCTGTTGCGCTACAAAAACATTAGCTCCATTTGCGACTAAATCTTCAGTAATTCCATTCCAATACTGAAGCGGACCAATAGCTGAGAATCCTCCCATACCATGTGCTAATAAAATCGGATACTTCGTTTTTGCGTAATTGGAAGTGACATTTGTACTTCCTCCAAACTCACATGAATTTACATCACAATTTTTCCATGAAGCGATATTTGTTGGATAATTTATTAAACTTGCTTGTAAAGTACAAAAACTACTTGATACCAAGCCTGCTATTAATATCAGCAAACTAAAATACTGTTTCCCCATGGTTTAGCTCCTTGCTTTTTCGTATTAGAATAAGATTATTTAACTCTCTACATATAGAGTGAGTGCGTTATGTATTATAAAATCAAAATTAAAATATAGCATTTCACTAGCTGAACAATGGATGCCAAACAAACAACTTCAGACGACATTTTTTTATACTGGTTAGGGAAAAATGATAAGCGTTAATTTTAAAAAAGGTATAATATAAAATCGTGTATGTAGTAGATTTAAGTAAGGTTATGAAAAGAGATTATGCAAATAATCAGCACCTTATAAGTGGTTTGTATGCACACCTATTAGCTGAAGTCGCTGCGGATTGGAATTTTACGCCCACAGAAATTTTTTGGGGGACCGGTATAGACAAAGATCAGCTTAGTAGTTTGGATTATCAAATAACATTAAGGTCATTTAAAAAACTAATTTCACGATTAATAGAACTTACTAAAGAAGAAGGTATTGGTTTCTATGCTGGTTCGCATCTTAAAATTAGCTCACATGGATTGTTAGGATTTACATTTATAATTTCTAAAAACTTACATGATGCTATTCAGACCATCAACAAATATATAAATATGATTTGTACTTTTGTTATTCCTGATTTAATTATAGATGACAATTCAGCCACATATTATATAACTTATGAAAAATCAGTATTAGATTTGAAAAATAATAGTGACTTAGTATATTACGAATTTTGCATCTCATTTTTTGTGCAAGGTTTTGTAAATGTATTTAAATCATATATTCCTGATTTTGCACCTACGCTTTATTTACAATGTAAAAAGCCAGGTTATTTTTCAAAATATGAAAATTTATTGTCTTCATTATTTAGTGAAGTTTTATATGAACAAAAAATGACAGCAATAGTTATACCTAATGAGCAACTATACACACCGTTAAGTCTTTCGGACCCTTTAACTTCAGAAAAGTTTAAACAACTTTGTCAAAAAGAACTCGATGAATTAGTTGCCACACAGGATATTTTATATCGGGTTAAACAGCTAATCGATGATCCAATCGAGGGCTTACTTGGAATTGATCAAGTTGCTCAAAAATTAAACCTTACCAAAAGAACTTTACAACGAATGCTTCAAGAAAAATCTGTAAGTTTTCAGAGCTTATACGATGATGTACGCAAAACAAAGGCACAAAAATTGATGTTAAGTCCCTTCGCCTCAAAAGATCAAATCGCAAAACAGTTAGGTTATGCTTCAACTTCAAGTTTTAATCGCGCAGTTAAACGCTGGGCGCTTGAATAAGCCTTCACTTAAAATCAAATATAGATACATTTGAATTGCTGTTTTAGGACATGAAGTAATGAATCAACACATTGCACCCGTCGAGTTATCTAAATCTTATCGCTTACTTAATCATGGTCCAACTGTACTTGTTTCTGCTCAGCATAATGATGAAGTCAATGTTATGGCAGCAGCATGGGCATGTGCTTTAGAATTTTCTCCAGCAAAAGTTACTGTGGTTTTAGACAAAACTACGAAGACGAGAGAACTCGTGGAGAAAAGTGGCTATTTTGCATTACAGGTTCCGTGTTATGAACAACTCAACATGGTTCATCAGCTTGGAAACATCAGTCAATTTGATGATCCTGAGAAATTACAAACCTGTAAAACTGAAGTCTTTTATCAAGAAAACTATTCTGTACCATTAGTCAGTGGAAGTATTGGTTGGTTAATATGCAAGCTGATACCAGAAGCACACAATCAGCAAACCCATGATTTATTTATCGGCTCTGTTATTGCTGCTTGGGCTGATACGCGTGTTTTCCGCGATGGTCACTGGCATTTTTCGGAAGAGCATAAAAACCTGAAAAGCCTACACTATATTGCTGGTGGTACGTTTTATTTAATTGGCGAAGAAGTGAAAGCAGAGTAAATCAAACACAGAAGCGATGCACTTAGCAGCGCTTCTCACATGAATAATTTAAAGACTATTTAATTGCAGCATCATAACGCTGATTTACAGTATTCCAGTTTACAAGAGACCAAAAAGCTTTGGTGTAGTCTGCTCTGCGATTTTGATATTTAAGATAATAAGCATGTTCCCAAACATCCAAACCTAAAAGTGGCTGTCCTTTCTTCTCCGCAATATCCATTAAAGGATTATCTTGATTTGGCGTTGAAACAATCTCTAATTGACCTGCATCATTCAAGATTAACCATGCCCAACCCGAGCCAAAACGACCTGTTGCAGCCTGATTGAATTTATCTTGGAAGGCTTCAAATGAGCCGAAATCTTGATTGATTTGTTTTAGTAGCTTTGCACTAACCTTACCAGTTTTATTGGTCGGTGCTAAACTTTCCCAAAAGAAAGCATGGTTAAAATGCCCACCACCATTGTTTCGTACTGCTGAATTATATTTAGAAATTTGTGCTTGGACTTGTTCAATACTTAATTTATCAAGCTCTGGATAGGATTTAATCTGAGCATTTAAATTATCAACATAAGCTTTGTGATGCTTTGCGTAATGTATTTCCATCGTTTTTTGATCAATCGCAGGTTCTAGTGCATCACTTTTATAAGGTAATGGTGCTTGCTTAAACTCCGCATAGGCAGGCACACTTAATCCTGCACATAACATCAATGAAAATAGGCTTTTATTTAACATCCGCATCATTAGATCCCATAAATTGATAATCATTTTCATTATCAAAAATATAAGCAAATCCAAAGCAGGTCAAATAACTATATACCAAAGATACATTTTACTACTTATTAAAAACATAAAAGCGATGAACCAATCATCGCTTTTATTTATATAAAGATATTTTTATTTTGCAGCCATACGAATCGAGCCGTCTAAGCGAATTACTTCACCATTTAAATATGAGTTTTCAGCAATATGTGCAACCAAGCGCGCAAATTCTTCAGGACGACCTAAACGCGATGGATACGGAACCATTTGACCTAATGCATCTTGTACATTTTGTGGTAGACCTTTAAGCATCGGTGTTTCCATGATACCTGGTGCGATGACCATAATACGGATTGCATGGCGTGCCAATTCACGGGCAATCGGTAAAGTCATGGCAACCACCGCACCTTTTGAAGCTGAATAGGCAGCCTGACCAATCTGACCATCAAAAGCCGCAACCGAGGCCGTATTGACAATCACACCACGGTCTTCATCGCCTGCCTCAACGGTATTTTTACTCATGGCATCGGCAGCAAAACGTAGCATGTTAAATGTACCAGTTACATTGATCTGCAAGGTTTTAGAGAACATTCCCAAATCATGCACACTTTCTTTACCAAGGACTTTTGCAGATGGGCCGATGCCTGCACAGTTGACCAAACCATGTAAACTGCCATGCTTGGCAACGACATCTTTAAAGAATTGTTCCGCTGCCTGTTCATCAGTCACATCCAGCTTTACAAACTCAGCTTTTTCACCCAATGCCTGTGCCTGTTGTTCACCTGCCTCAACATTCATATCAACCAGCGTAACGGATGCTCCTTTTTCAACTAAATATTCTGCGGTTGCTGCTCCCAAACCAGAGCCACCACCCGTAATAACAAAATGTTTTCCTTGAATTTTCATGTAAATTTCCTGTTAAATGAACGATAAATTTTTATAAGTGAGAGTAAAGGCAAGCTTTTTCCGATACAATTCCAAAAAGTAGCAAATTTGATGCGACTTTTGAGCATTCATCCTATTTATTCTTCCCTACTTCATTTGCGTATGATCCAGAATCAAAATCCAGACCATAACTCTACCAAAGACACGATCTCAAATGCCTTGATTCGTGAAGCGTTGAGTGTTGCCGCAAGTCGGGGTTTAAATATTGTCCATATTGCAAATAAGGCTGGAATTTCAGCAGAACTGTTGACCTCAACCAAAGCACGCGTTCCTGTGGCCCAGTGCGCACAATTATGGGTTGAGCTTGCAGAAAGCATGAATGATGAGTTTCTGGGAATGGATACTCATCCCATGCGCCGCGGCAGTTATAAGCTCTTGGCAAAACTGGCGTTCAACGCTGAAACCTTACAACAGGCGATTGAGGAAATCCTCAAATTTTTAGCTTTGGTTTTAGATGATATTCAGGGTGAACTGGTTCAACAAGGTTCAAAGGCTTTTTTAATCCTGCATGATCGTGAACAACCAAAGCGTATGTTTAGTTATGCCACGTTCTTAATGCTGGTCCATAGCCTGATGTGCTGGCTGAGTGACCAGCGTATCCATTTTCAGAAAATGACGTTTAAATGCCATCAACCTGTAGAAATACAGGATTATCGGGTACGTTTTTGTGAAAATATCCAGTTTAATGCTGAACTCAACACAATTGAGTTTGATGCGCATTATCTCAAGCATAAAATTAAGAAAGATAAACAGGCATTGAATGATTTTCTCAAGCATACGCCTTATAACCTGATCGTCCGTTTTAAGAATGAAAATTCCTTAAGCCTGCAAATTCGTCGTCAGCTTTTATTACAACCACCGTCTGACTGGGCTGAGCTAAAAGATATTGCCCAGCAGTTGAATATGTCAACCGCAACCATTCAGCGCCGCCTAAAACAGGAGGGTGTCAGTTACCAGCAACTTAAAAATGATATTCGCTGTGATATTGCCATTGAGCGTTTAAGCAAAACCAATGATTCCATTCAAAATATCAGTGATGATCTCAGCTTTCATGACCCAAGTGCCTTTCACCGCGCCTTTAAAAAATGGACAGGTGTCAGTCCAGGGGCTTATCGTGCCAAGACACTCAAGAAAACTGTGATGGGTTCCCTATAATCCTGTTGAAAATCCTTAAATAGATTTTTAATCTATTAAGAATAATAACTGTGCAAGCGTAACCCGATCATTACTACCATAATCCTTGATGGTCTGTATTTGGTTAAAACCGTACTGCTCAAAGATGTCACGCACCGCCTGACCTTGATCATAACCATGTTCAAGCACAATCCAGCCATGTAGCTTTAACCAGTCTTTGCCTTGACTAATAATCGTTTCAATATCCGCCAGACCATGATTGGCTGCAATCAACGCCCGTTCAGGTTCAGATTTCAGCTTTTGCATGTGGATATCATCAGGATCAATATAAGGTGGATTGGAGACAATCAGGTCAAACTTTTTTTGATCTAAAGCTTCAAACCAAGCCCCACAGGCAAACTTGACCTGAGATAATCCATGCTTTAAAGCATTTTCTTTGGCGACATCCAGCGTTGGTTCATAGATATCAGTTGCCGTGACTTGCCATTTAGGACGTTCACTGGCAAGTGCCAATGCAATTGCGCCTGTGCCCGTGCCTAGATCAACAATAGTGGCATCTTGAGCAAGCGGAAGATTTAAAACCGTTTCCACCAGAATTTCAGTATCAGGACGTGGCACCAAAGTGTCATGGGTGACTTTTAAATCCAGCGTCCAGAATGGTTGTGAGCCTGTGACATAGGCCAAAGGCTCACCCTGTTCAATTCGGGCCAGCCCATCCAAATAAGTTTGCTGCTGAATTTCTGTCAATTCCTGCTCAGGCCTAAATTTAAGCTCTAAAACACTGACACCTATAATATGCTCAAGTAGCCAAGCAGCTTCCTGACGTTCATAGCTATCAATTTCGCCTTTCATCTCTAAAGCCTGAGCAATATTCATTAGCCGCCATTTTCCTGTGCCAGCATTGCCAACTGATCTGCCTGATATTCACGATGCAGGCTGTCGAGCAATTCAGTTAAATCACCTTCCATAATCGCATCCAATTTATACAAGGTTAAATTGATGCGGTGATCGGTCATCCGCCCTTGCGGATAGTTATAAGTACGAATACGCTCAGAACGATCACCCGAACCTACCAGATCACGACGCATTTCAGAGGTTGCTGCATCAGCCGCCGCACGTTTTGCATTTTCTAAACGTGATACTAACAACGCCATCGCTTTGGCTTTGTTCTTATGCTGGGAACGTTCTTCCTGACACTCCACCACCACACCTGATGGAATGTGGGTAATACGCACCGCAGAATCAGTTTTGTTAATGTGCTGACCACCCGCACCCGATGCACGGTAGGTATCAATACGTAAATCAGCAGGATTGATTTCTACTGTGGTATCGACATCAACTTCTGGCAGAATGGCAACTGTACATGCCGAAGTATGCACACGACCTTGTGATTCGGTTGCAGGCACACGCTGTACACGGTGTGCACCACTTTCAAATTTCAGGCGACCATAGACACCCTCACCATCGACACGGCAGATCACTTCCTTATAACCACCATGCTCACCTTCATTTTCTGAAAGCACTTCGATACGCCAGCCTTGATTCTCGGCATATTTGCTATACATACGGAACAAATCACCTGAGAAAATCGCAGCTTCGTCACCGCCTGTTCCCGCACGAATTTCCAGGTACGCCGCATTGGCATCATTTGGATCTTTTGGAATCATCAACACATTCAGTTGATCTTCCAGTTCCACCAGAAGCTCTTTATTGGCCTTGATTTCTTCTTCTGCCATATCCTTGAAATCTGGATCAGATTTCATCATCTCGGCTGTTTCAATATCTTCCTCAGCCTGACGATATTTACCCCAAACCTCAGTGATTTCAGTTAAGTCATTATGTTCACGGGACAGTTTACGAAAACGTTTATTGTCCGAAATCACTTCTACATCAGCGAGTAATGCAGTCAGCTCTTCATGACGATCACAAAGTTGATCCAGTCTTAAGCGGAGTGATGCTTTCATGGGCGAAATATCTCAAAATTCAGGTTTGTGCGAATGCAACATATACCGCACAATTAACATTAAAAAATTGCGCATAGTGTACAGATTCTGGTGCTTAAAAGACATAGAGAAACGGGCTAACTTACCCATTCGCCATCATTTCATCATAAATTGTTCAGTTTTGGTTGTGGACACTTGTTCTCGGATTTATGCTCCGATATAAATAATTAGGGACAAATAAAAAGATAAAACAACAGGATAATGTTTATGAATAATTTTATTAACCGTCCAACCTCCGCATTTATTGCGGCAAGTTGGGTTGCTTTACTTGCTGGAGCAGTCGGATTCATGATCGGGCTATGGAATGCCAATATACCATTACACGAAAAAGGCTATTATTTTGTTATCTTGCTATATGGACTATTTTCGGCAGCATCTTTGCAGAAAACAGTACGTGATAAACTGGAGGATATTCCTGTGACTGCCATTTATTATGGACTGTGCTGGGCCTCTATGGCGGTGTGTATCGTATTATTATTGATCAGCCTATGGAATGCTGACATGCTGATGAGCGAAAAAGGCTTTTATATCATGTCTTTTATGATGAGTTTATTCGGTGTAGTTGCCACGCAAAAGAATATCCGTGACTTAAATTATCTGCGCCTGCAAACTGAATTGAACCCTCGCCAGTTAAAAATAGAGGACTCATCAAGAGATGAACAGCAAGATTAAATTTAGCTTAAGGAAGTTCAATCAGGGAGCGTCCTTTATGCGGTGACGATATTTACTATCACTATGTTTTATCATCAGTATTTCTCATTTAAATTTATTCACCGATACAAAACGCTACAATCCAGACACCAAATCGTAATAATTTCAGAAGCCATCTCCACAATTTTCTTCTCAAACTTTGTTACATTTGCCTCAATTACAAAAGATGTCCTATCACTAGGAACATGGAGTCAAAATGAAAGCGAATATTTTGTTATTGGGTGCGATTTTAGCAAGCTCAACTTTAGTGACCACAGCCCATGCTGATAATGCTACACGTGTTGCTGCAACGTCTGCACTAGGGAGTGTAGTGGGTACTGCAATTGGTAAAGAGATCGGTGGCAACAATGGTGCCATGATTGGTTCCGCACTTGGCGGTGCTGGTGGGGCGGCTGCGGCAAGTAGCAAACATACCCGTACGGAAGCCGCGATTGGTGGCGGTTTAGGTGGCGTAGGCGGCTATACTGTTGGTAAAAATGTAGGTGGTACAACGGGCGGTTATATTGGTGCTGCTGCAGGTGCCGCAGGTGGTTCAGCTTTGGGTCGTAAAGTTGGTCAGGACCGCGACTATGACAATTACCAGTCTAAAAAATACAAGAAAAAAAGAAAGCATCGTCATCACTGATATTTTAGAAAAGCGCCTTTGGGCGCTTTTTTACGATTAAAATTTCTAATAGCATTTGATTTTAATGCATTCAATCAACTCCATAGTGTTTCTTTTTATACAGATACAATAAGCACCGAGTGCATCATCCAAGTTTGCAGGTGGAGCATACGTGCTTTTTTTCTGTGCATGTATGGGTTGTTGATAAAGAATTGAGCTACCCTGCTCCATAACTTGTCATATAAATATCTTTATGATCAGGTTGATGTTTCCACTATGAAAATTTTCCACTTATCGGATTAAATTTTAAATTAATTAAAAATCAAATAGATAAATAATTAAATCTCAATAAATTGATGAAGCTTTCTTATCAGCCATCCTTTAAATCATCCACTTCGTCCTAGTCTCAGGAATGGCATCAAAATTGCTTAAAGTATTACGTTTTTAAGAAATCGTATTACTCGATAGGTACAAACCTATGCATGATTCAGTATTGTCAAAAAAGAAAAAACTTTTGTTAAGTTTGGGGTCTTTCCTGATTCCCATCCTGATTTGGAGTTGCGTCAGTTACCTGCCCTTTATCTGGCATCCACAGGTACAAATTACCGATTCTGGCAGTGTGTCTTATTTACAGGTCGGCACACGCATTGAAAAAAATGCCTTTTATCGTGAAGCGCAGCAGGCAGTCGATGCAGGCAAAACACCACCTAATGGGATTTTGGTCAATCCGATTTATCTGCCTGCGCCCCATGAGGTAGCCAAAGCGCTGGTTACTTCCTTTACCACACCACCACAACAGCCTGATGCACCGTGGCTACATCAAAGCCTGTGGCATAGTATCAAGATTGTCTTTATCGCTTTCTTTATTTCCTCATTGATTGGTATTCCACTAGGTATTTTGTCTGGGTTTTCTGCCACGATTTCCCGATTGAATGAACCCTTTGTCGAGTTTTTCCGTTATCTACCTGCGCCTGCATTTGGCGCATTGGCAGTTGCCATTTTGGGCATTAATGATGCACCTAAAATTGCCATTATCGTGATCGGCACTTTATTTCAGCAAATCCTGATTATTGCCAATACCACCCGCATGGTGGATCGAGGTTTGATTGAAGCGGGTTATACGCTGGGAACCAATAAAGCCAAAAGTCTGTTCCATGTGGTGATTCCTGCGGCACTGCCTGATATTTACCGTGATTTACGCGTGTTATTGGGCTGGGCGTGGACTTATTTAATCGTATCAGAATTGATCGGGGCCACTTCGGGGATTACATGGTTTATCACTCAACAAGCCCGTTACCAGAATTTTGAGAATGTCTATGCCGCTATCTTAATTATTGGTGTGATTGGTTTGGTCACCGATGTGATGTTGATGAAATTAGGCGAACGTCTATTTAAATGGAAAGCAGGAGCAAAATAATGGAAACTCAATTTGATGCGAATGTTTATTTTGAACAAATTTATGCTCGTCCTGTGATTCTGGAAGCAAAAAAACTGACACAGGTCTTTTATCATGGCAAAGAGCAACGCACCATTCTCAATCAACTGGATTTAAAAATTCATAAACGTGAGTTTGTCTGTGTGATTGGCCCGTCAGGTTGTGGTAAATCCACCTTGAGCCGTGTGGTGGCTGGTTTAGACCCTTATCATAGTGGTGAGATTCTCGTGGATGGTCAAGCCATCACAGGCACCAGCCCAGAACGTGGCATGGTGTTTCAGGGCTATACCCTGTTTCCGTGGAAAACGGTCAAGCAAAATGTCATGTTTGGGCCATTGATGAAAGGCATCAGTACCACTCGTGCCGAAGAAATGGCTCGGGAATGGATCAATATCATTGGGCTGGAAAAATACGAAAACCAGTATCCGCACCAACTGTCAGGCGGGATGAAACAACGGGTTGCAATTGCCCGTGCCTTGGTTAATGAACCCAAGATTTTATTGATGGATGAACCGTTTGGTGCGCTTGACCCGCATACCCGCCAGAAGATGCAGCGACATTTGATGGATTTATGGCAAAACATTGATATCACCATTATTTTTGTCACCCATGACATGGATGAAGCGATTCTATTGGCTGATCGTATTGTGGCGCTCAAGGCCAATCCTGGCGAAATCAAGGAAATTATTGAAGTGGATTTGCCCCGTCCGCGCGGCACGGAACTGATGAATACGCCTGAGTTTCAACGCCTGAGAAACAAGGTGGATCAACTGGTGCATGCTCAGGAAGATGAGCTTGATCCTGCCTTGACCCATTTGCCAAAAATTCCCCGTATGACGCAGGTCGATGCTGAATAAAGATTTTGTATAACCTTTGGGACGACCCAAAGCGTTTTATTTATGTGCTGGACGACCAGCTAAATGGTGTGACGCATGAAACAGGATTATGTTTTACCCTTGGTCGATATTTCAAAATTGACCAGTCCACAGCTTGAGGAACGATTACAGGTCGCACAGGAACTGGATCAGGCCTGCCGTGAAGTCGGTTTTTTATATATTCGCGGTGATCAGTTACAACCTGCGCTCTTTCAGCAACTGGTGCAAACTGCACAACGCTATTTCGCTCAGGATGAAGCAAAAAAAATGCAAAACTATATTGGCCTGTCTGAGAATCATAGTGGCTATGTGCCGATTGGTGAGGAACGTTTTAAAAGCAATACTTACGATTTAAAAGAAACCTACGATGTCAATTATGATTATCTGGCAAGCGAAAATCGTCGCCCCTTGGTCGGCCCAACGCAGTGGCCCGATGATGCAGAATTTAAACAAAATGTCCTGAGCTATTATCAGCATATCAAGGATGTCGGACATCAACTTTTTCATGCCTTTGCGTTGGCTCTGGGGCTGGAAGAACAATTTTTTGATGCACATTTGCAACATGCGCCCAGTCAGCTCAGGCTGATTCATTATCCTTATAATCCTGATGCTGAAGATGCCATGGGCATTGGCGCACATACCGATTATGAATGTTTTACCCTGTTATTTCCGACTGCACCTGGCTTGCAGGTACTCAACAAACAAGGTGAATGGACGGATATTCCTCTGGTTGAAAATACCATGATCCTGAATATCGGTGACATGATGGAAATTTTATCCAATGGGCATTATATCGCCACCAAACATCGGGTCAAACGGGTCAAGGAAGAACGTTATTCATTCCCCTTATTTTTCTCCTGTGACTATGATTATCTGATCCAGCCTGTCATGCCTAATGAAGTGCCAAAATATCAACCGCTAAAAGGCGGTGAACATTTATTTAATCAGACTGCACAGACTTTTAGCTATTTAAAACAACGTATCGCACGTAACGAAATTCAACTGAATAATGCCATGCCACTCTCTTCTTTTGGTTTGACTGAAACTGGAGAAAAATAATGGATTTAAATGAATTATTGCAGCAGTTAAGTCCCACTGATCTACAGCAAGTCAGTTTACCCCATTATTTACTCGGTAGTTTTAGGCGTAAAAGTATCAGTTTTTATAATGGACTGACCGACGAACACACCATTGTTTACTGGTTTCAGTCCCGAACATTTACGCTTGATCTACGCTTGTCAGATGCACGCTTTACTCCCATCACTGAAAGACAAGGCTGGATTGGCGATACGGTTTGGGATCATGCACAGCAATTGCTGTCATGGGAGGTTCAGCAAAGCTACCAACCACGGATCCAGTGGCCAGAACCTGCCACATTACATGCGGTAGGTAATTGCCTATTGGAGTTTTCACCCTCCAATGCCTATGTAGAAGACTGGCGACAATTGTCGCATACAGGGCCATTGCTCGGTTTACGCTTGTATCAGGTACAACATCTGGGTAATGGTGAAGTGTGTGCAATGGATGGTGGATTGATTATGGCAGGAGAACATATTGCCTATGCACAATCCCGACTGCCACAGATTCAAGACATACTTTCAAACTTTTTCAGACTTGATCAGGCACTGGCACAAAATGTCATAAATGAAGCAGAAATTGAAAGCTATGAAGTTTCTGTGGCATTAAATAGTCAGAAAATTCAATATAGTACGCAAAGCCAGCATGTCGGTGAATCTATAAAATTGAATGATTTTGAATTGAATGATCAGGGCATTATTACACAAATTCGCCAGATTCATGGGGAAGATTACCGCTGTTATTTTCAGCTTGACCTGTACCAGCCTGAGTTCCAGTTTGTACGTGAATCCAACACCTCTGATGCAAGCCATCACTGGTTACAGCAGGAACAGGATCATTTGCTTAAAAATGCTCAAGTGGTTGAATAAAGGAGCCTGATTTGCCCTATTTATATTTGATGATTGCAATTATTGCGGAAGTGATCGCCACTTCTGCACTCAAAGCCTCAAATGGATTTAGCGTTCCTCTGCCCTCACTCATCACAGCGGTGGGCTATGCGATTTCCTTGTATTTCTTATCCTTAACCCTAAAATTTATTCCAGTCGGTATTGCCTATGCAATCTGGTCGGGTGCTGGGATTATTCTTATTTCCAGTATTGGCTGGTTTTTCTTCAAGCAGTCTCTGGATCTGGCGGCATTTATTGGTTTAAGTATGATGATTGCAGGCATTATCGTGATCAATGTCTTTTCAAAAAGTACTCATCTTTAAATTTTTATATAAATTTTTGCATAAAAAATGCTTCATCCTTGAAGCATTTTTTATATCAGTCCTTTGATTATTTCAATTCATTCACCAAATCAGGATAAATCAGACCATCCACATCAACGGCGGTTTTATAGATGCCATTGTTTACATTAAACTGATTTACATGATAAGAAGACCCATAGACCGAATCAAAACTATCATTTTTTACAAAGGCTTTTTTATTGCCCGCCAGATCAAGTAAATGAGTGCCACCCACAAATTGTTCATACTGGGCAGGATCGACCCCAACCCGATTGGACATGATCTTGACCGCATCGGCATGTGTGGCAGGATCATTAATATATTTGACCGTTTTATCCCAGACCTGAATCAGCTTTTTCCATTCCTCTTTATGCGCGGATAAGTGGCTCATATTCACAGATACACCATCATAGATCAGACCTGGCTTATCTTTGGAACTATAGATAATTTTTGAGCCTGCAACTGCTTTTAAGGCTTGATTTGCCACAGGTTGCCACACAGCGATTGCAGATACTTCTGGGCTGGCAAACACCTGTGGTAATTCATTGGTGACAGAATTGACCAGTTTAATGTCTGTTAATGGAATGTTGGCATCGGTCAAAGCAGTCGAAAGAAGCAAATGATCCACCAGACCTTTTTCGGTTGCCACCGATTTACCTTTTAAATCCGTCACTGAGTTGATGCCTGGCTTGGCAATAATCACGTCATTACCTGCGGAATAATCGGTGACCATAATCATCATACCCTTGGTGCCACCTGATGCTGTGACAAGGTTGTCGCCATTGGTGGTCAGTACCGCATCGAGCTGATTGGCAGCAAAGGCATTCAGTGAAGCCGAATAGTCAAACCATTTAAATTCAACATTAAGCCCTGCCTCTTTGAGCCAACCTTTTTCAATCGCCACTTGCCAAGCGACAAAACCAGGCCAGTCACTATAACCGATCGTGATGGGTGTGGTTGTCGCAGTATTTTTTGATTCTTCTTTCTGGCTGGCCGTCGGTACTTTGGCTGAATTATCGCAACCCGCTACAGCAAAACTCAATAGAACAGAAAGAGATAAGGATGTCATTGCATGTTTCATTACAGAACCCCCGAATAGAATGCAATCCAGATATGGATGATGATTTAGAACCTGAACGTTAAAATTGCGTATTTCATCTTGCTGTGTGTATTTCTCCCTAATCATTCTGCTGGAGCGGTGGCATCACAGCATCCATCAGTTCCAGATGCCCCTTGATGACACCTTTCAGTGCAATAAATTGCTGGCTGATCTGTTTTAGATCATTGCTTTTGCCTTGCAATAACATCACTTCCAGAATCTTTTCCGCATCAAGCTGTACACTCAGCGAGCTAATCACCTGTTCCAGATATTGATGTTGCAGATCACCAATCTGTAGACGGATATTTGCCGTGCGACGCTGGTATAACAATGTCAGTGTCCCGACCATCACTGAATTATCTGAGCTATGCTGATCAATTAAGTGATGATTGATCATGTCTACAATCGCCTGTGAACGGCTTTCATAGTGTTCTTCTACGATCTTCTGGTCTAAAGCTTCTACTGTATTTTCAGGAACAGTGATGCTGATACGTGAAAGCTTGGGTTTACTGTTCATGCTCAACCTACTATTTCTTAAGATTGCTGGGTGTTTGCTTGATATATAAGCCTGCTCTTACGGTAAGCAGATTGACTAAAAATAACTGGAGCGTTTTTAAGTACTGGTTCATGACTGGATGTTTTTTCATGGCAACCTCAGTATTACTCATTCTTTAATTCGTAATATTTAATGCAGTATCTATGCCAATTTTTTATTAAATTATCTAAACGGAGTCTTGCCGAGTTCTCACCAAATTTCTGAATCAGCCACTACGTCTTGCGCTGCGCCAAAGCTTTAATCGCTTTGGTTTGCTCAGGCTCGCCTTACTTTTCTTTCGGGATGAGGAGCGAAGCTGCGCAAGGGCAACCATCTTGCGCAGCTATCGCTGCTCACCTCAAAACTCGTTGCCTACCATCAGCTAGTTTAATAAATCGCAGAAACAGCACTTTATTAATGAAATCCTGTCTCGAACAGTTGCGGATGACGTTTCCGAGTATCATATTTCTTACTCAACTCACGCTAATTAAATCGATAAAGGACTTTTAACTTTATCTACTATCGTGGAGGCGGCATGGATGCCGCCCGTTTGGCTGTGGTATCAGGGAAGTACCATCAGCCAAACAAAGGGGTTTTGTTACTTTTGCCCAGTCAAAAGTAAGGCATTGCCTATACAAAAAGCTTTCGATTATTCAAAGTTTATGGGGCAATGTTAACTTCTTATACAATCGGAGCTAAAGTAAATAATACCTGTCCTGTTTTAACCGTTTGCGCTTTATCAATCAGAATCTGATCGACCTGCATTTTTGCTGGTGCGACAATTGGGATTTCAATTTTCATGGCTTCAATCACCGCCAAAGTTTGTCCCTCTTCAATGACATCACCCACAGCACACTCAATTTTCCAGACCGAACCTGGCATGTGCGACTCCACCACCATGCCCCCATTCGGTATGTTAATTTCTGAATCATCAACAATCACATCCAGATCTTCAGAAACGTACTCCGCCAAGCCTGCTTCATGCCATCTTTGCCGTTCTGCTTCAAAATTGCTTTGCTGTACCTGTTTAAATGCCTGAATGCTGTCCTGATTCTCCTGAAGAAAAGCATTGTATTCCTTGAGATTGAGCACACCCTCTTCAATTCTAAGTTGTAAGCGTCCTGCCTTGAAATCCTCACGCATTACCATCAATTCCGATTCAGACACTTCATAAAACTTGATCTGGTCAAAGAATCGAAGTAACCACGGCTTATGCTGCTCAAAATTCGGGTTTTGGCGATAACGACTCCATACTTGGGTCGTCCGCCCGACAAACTGATACCCCCCTGGTCCCTCCATACCATAAACACACATATAGGCACCACCGATACCAACAGCATTTTCAGGTGTCCATGTCCGTGCAGGGTTATATTTGGTCGTGACTAAACGATGTCGTGGGTCTAACGGTGTGGCAACAGGTGCTCCAAGATAGACATCACCCAAACCCATCACTAGATAAGAAGTACTATAAACAATATCCTTAACCGCCTGCTTGGATGACAAGCCATTGATACGACGAATAAATTCAATATTGTCTGGACACCACGGCGCATCAGGTCGTACCAGTTGGGTGTATTTTTCGGTTGCCAATTGGGTTTGCGAATCTTCCCAAGCGAGGGGTAAATACACAGTTCGGGATGGCACCTGCATATTTTCAATATCAGGCAGTTCGGTTTCTGCCACCTGCAACAAACGCAATAAATCCAGTTGATCTAAAACAGTCGAATCAAAATGAATCTGGAGCGAACGGATACCTGGTGTCAGGTCAATAATACCCTGAATATTTTGCGATTTGACCCATTGCATCAAGGCATGAATACGGAAACGCAGGTTTAAATCCAGTACCAGATCACCATATTCCACCAACAGATATTGGTTACCTGCTGGACGATAAGTCACTCTTGGTTTATCTGCACCTTGTTGCAAGATTGCCAATACGGCATTTTTCAGGGTGATGGGTTCAGCTTGAATGTTGACCGAGAAATCAACCTGAATAGTGTTTTCACTCTGCAATGCAGCCTGATAACGTTGTTCCAGTAGCTGTGCCTGCTGATAACTAACAGGAATAAACTGAACCTTGTCACCTGCCTTGAGTTGTCCGAGTTTCCATAATTCAGAATGAATCACCACCGCAGGACAGACAAAACCGCCTAAACTTGGGCCATCTGGCCCCAGAATAATCGGCATATCGCCTGTAAAATCAATCGCACCAATCGCATAAGCATTGTCATGGATATTGGATGGATGTAGTCCTGCTTCGCCACCGTCAATTCGTGCCCATTCAGGTTTTGGCCCGACCAAGCGAATCCCTGTACGGCTGGAGTTAAAATGAATTTCCCATTCTTGCGCAAAGAACATAGAAATGTCCTGAGCGGTAAAGAAATCAGGCGCACCATGTGGGCCATACATCACCGCAATTTGCCATGTCTGACTAAAATCAGGAATTTGAGTAGGTTCTAATGTGGTAGTTTCGGTAGAGTGGTAAGCAGAAATCGGCAACATATCACCAATCAACAGATTACGTCCTGCATGTCCACCAAACTGTCCCAAAGTAAAGGTGGCTTGGCTACCCAGATAGTCAGGTAATTTTAGGCCATTTTTAATGCCAATATAGCTGCGACATCCTGTGATAATGCGCCCGCATTTCAGCACTTGCCCTTTGCAGATATTAATCGTTGTCCACATTGGAACATCAACACCATCCAGCGTTGCCTGCATGTCACCGCCTGTTAAGGCAATTTGACTGTCACAGTGAAATTTCAGGGTTGGCCCTTGCAGGGTACATTCCAGACCTGCGGTATTAAATGGGTTGCCAAGCAGTTGATTGGCAACATTGAGGCTGAGCGCATCCATTGCCCCTGATGGCGGTACACCGACATCCCAATAGCCCAAACGCCCTGTGACATCCTGTACAGCCGTTTGAATCCCAGCCTGCAATACTTCAATTTTTTCAGTTTTCCATTCAAATGTATTCAGGAAACGAGTGGTTTGTGTGCCTGCATGAAAAACGTCACAGTTCACAATATTCTGTAAATATTCCAGATTGGTTTCGATGCCTGCAATTTCCGTATTGCTTAGGCTATTTTGCATGGCCGTAATTGCTGATTCACGGTCATCTGCGGTAACGATAATCTTGGCAATCATCGGATCATAAAATGAAGAAACATTTGAACCTGTTTCGACCCACGTTTCTACGCGTGAATGTGCATCAAACTGGACATTGGTCAACAAGCCTGCGCTTGGCTGGAAATTCTTGATCGGGTCTTCGGCATATAGACGTACCTGAATCGAATGTCCTTTAGGCTCGAAAAGCTCAGTTGGTGCAACCCAGTCACCACTGGCCAGCGTGACCATCCATTCCACCAAGTCCACGCCAAAGACTTGTTCCGTCACACCATGCTCGACTTGCAGCCGAGTATTGACCTCAAGGAAATAAAATTGCTGAGTATCAGTATCCATCACAAATTCAACTGTTCCAGCAGAACGGTAGTGCACCGATTGCATCAGTTGAATAGCAACTTGTTGAATATAGCTACGTTGTTCAGCATTGAGATGTGGCGCAGGCGTTTCCTCAATCACTTTCTGATTACGGCGTTGCACTGAACAATCACGTTCACCTAACGCAAGAACCTTGCCCTGCCCATCGCCAAAAATCTGTACTTCAATATGGCGAGCATTTTGTACAAATTTTTCTAAATATAAGCCTGCATCTTTAAAGTTGGCTTGTGCCAGATAGGAAACGGTTTGATAGGCTTCCTGCAATTCTGTTTCATTCCAGACCAGACGCATCCCGATCCCACCACCACCTGCGGTACTTTTCAGCATCACAGGATAGCCAATACGACAGGCTTCTGCGATAGCTTCCGCTTGATCTTTCAGCAGTTGGCTACCTGGCAATAATGGCACATGGTTTTGAATTGCTAATTCACGGGCGGTATGTTTTAAACCAAAATCCCGCATTTGTTGCGATGTTGGGCCAATAAACACAATGCCCTGTTGCTCGCATAAATCACAAAAAGCGGCATTTTCCGAAAGGAAACCATAACCTGGATGAATCGCCTGCGCACCTGTTTGTTCGGCAACCTCAAGAATTTTATCAATATTTAAATAGCTTTGCTGTGCCGCAGAATCGCCAATAAATACCGCTTCATCAGCTAAAGTAACATGTAAGGAATCCCGATCCGCTTCGGAATAGACAGCTACCGATTGAATACCTAATTTTTTCAGGGTACGAATGATACGACAGGCAATTGCACCACGATTGGCAATCAGAACTTTATTAAACATGGCTCAACTCCTCCGCTTCACGAACAATCAGTTGAATAGGCGTTGGGTTATAGGCATTACATGGATTATTCAGTTGCGGACAATTGGAAATTAATACAATTAAATCCATTTCCGCCCGAATCTCGACATATTTTCCTGCTGCGGAAACCCCATCATCAAACATTAAATGCCCTGCTGGCGTCACAGGCACATTCATAAAGAAATTAATATTGGGTCCTAAATGGCGCACATTCAGTTGGTGTTTATGCGCAATCGGATGTCTGGCAATTGCATACATAAAATTGTTACGGCAACTGTGCATTGGATATTTATCGTGGGCATAGCGCACGGTATTGCTTTCACAGGAACACGCACCGCCTAAAGTATCGTGTCGCCCACAATTATCCTCAACAATGGTGGCAATCGGACGGGCAAAATTACTATATAAAGTCGTACCTTGCTCCAGATAAATTTGCTGGTTTTGGGTCAGGGTATCGGTTGCGCTATAACGTTCATCAGGATTTTCTGCGCTGATAAATAAGGTATCCACCGCCTGATTGCCCTCTAAATCAACAATACGAAACAGTTGTCCTTTTTTGACTTCGCACATCCATGCTTCGCCTGCTGGACACACTTCATCTAAAACCGTGTTTTGAAATTGTAATGTGGTCATGATTTCTTCCTCAAAAATTAAACAGATAAAGCGTAGTAGCGGGCATTGTTGGCAAAACCACGCTGATTTTGAGGACATGAATCACGGCATACATCGGATTCAGTTAAGGCATTGGCCTTGAATAAACGAAGTTGAACATCGGCAGGTTGATAACTTTCAGATGTATCCAGCGCATGTGGTGCAGCCGATAAAAATAGCAAACAATCCATTTCGAAACGTAACTCTATGCTTTGCTGGGTTTTATCTTCCTGAACATAGGACAGTTTGCCATTCTCATCAGGAACAACTTTGGAAAATAAATTGATGCAGGCGGTTAAATCAGCCTGTCTTAAACCAAACTTGGCAAACTCAACCAACAAGCCATCCAGACCACTTTGATACATGTCATTGCGGGCATCCTGAAAAGTTTGAATGCCAAATTGCTGTTGAATCTGTGCAGGCGTACTCGGACTGCAAAATACATCATTCCAGCCATGATCATCCTGAACAATGGATGCCATTACTCGCCCTAAATCGGAATACAGCACATGTCCAGTAGATAAAAATGCTGTATGTTGTGCCTTTAAACTATCAGGCATATTGAAGCGTTCCAGCTTATCTTCGGCATTGACACAATAGAGTGAGACATTGGCATTTGCACCCAGTGCCTCAAGTTGCAACACTGCCCCACGCTGAATCCGACCTGACCAATGATGACCACCGAGTAGTTTTTCTTGCCAAAGTAATTGATTATTATGATAAATAGATGGATGCATAACAAAACCCCTTAAGGATGATTTGACCTCGTTATGGCAAAATGCCGATCCTCCCGGGCTTTTATCCCTCCGTGTAGTTCTGTCGAACCGTTCTCTCTCGGTCCAGTCATGTGCGCTTAAACACATCGGAACCCTAGACAACTTTTAATCTATTTAAATAAAAGCAAAAGACATGCCATTTTAGTAATACGATTTTTTAGAAAAGTATTACTAAAATGGCAACAAAATAAGGCAAGGAAATAGAACAATAGTTTAAGTGGCACTTTTTTAAAGCAAACTGCCATAAAATGCTTCATTGGATTTGATGAGTTCATCAATTGTCAGGCATAAAAAAACACCCCAAACCGAAGTTTGAGGTGCTTTTAGAATTTTACTTAGTAAAACAAATTATGCAGCATATACTGGAAATTTAGCGCACACTGCTTCAACTTTCGCTTTTACATCAGCAATCACTTGTTCATTACCTTTGCTATCGATAATGTCAGCGATCCAACCTGCAAGATCACGAACTTCTGCTTCACCAAAACCACGAGTGGTCACAGCTGGTGTACCAATACGGATACCAGAAGTCACAAATGGAGAACGTGGATCATTTGGTACGGCATTTTTGTTAACCGTGATATGCGCAGCACCTAACCATGCATCAGCATCTTTACCTGTCACATCTTCTTGCTTGATCAAAGACAACAAGAATAGATGGTTGTCTGTACCACCAGATACAACATCATAACCACGTGAAATAAAGACTTCCGCCATTGCCTGAGCATTCTTCACCACTTGTTGTTGATAAGTCTTAAACTCATCAGACATGGCTTCTTTAAAGCAAATTGCTTTCGCCGCAATCGCATGCATTAAAGGCCCCCCCTGATTACCAGGGAAAACAGCTGATTGAAGTTTTTTCTCGATTTCTTCGTTTGCTTTAGCAAGGATTAAACCAGAACGTGGACCACGAAGTGTTTTGTGTGTCGTCGTGGTCGTAACGTCTGCAATTTGAACTGGGTTAGGGTAAACACCAGCAGCAACCAGACCAGCAACGTGCGCCATATCAACAAACAGGTAAGCACCTACTTTGTCTGCGATATCACGGAAACGCTGCCAATCAACAACACGGCTATAAGCAGAGAAACCTGCAACAATCATGCGTGGTTTGTGCTCTAAAGCCAAACGTTCAACTTCTTCATAATCAATTTCACCCGTTTCTGGGTTTAAACCATACTGGACTGCATTATAGGTTTTACCAGAAAAGCTGACTTTCGCACCGTGAGTCAAGTGACCACCGTGTGCCAAGCTCATACCCAAAACGGTATCGCCTGGGTTAAGCAGCGCTAGATAAACAGCAGAGTTTGCCTGAGAACCCGCATGTGGCTGAACGTTTGCATAATCTGCACCAAACAATGCTTTGGCACGATCAATAGCAAGCTGTTCTACGACATCAACATATTCACAACCGCCATAGTAGCGTTTGCCAGGATAGCCTTCTGCATATTTGTTGGTCAGTTTTGATCCTTGTGCTTCCATCACTGCTGGAGAGCAATAGTTTTCAGATGCAATAAGTTCGATATGAGCTTCTTGACGCTCACCTTCCGAAGCAATTGCCTGAGCGATTTCTGGATCAAATTCAGCAATAGAGATATTGGCAAACATTAGCGGGGGTCCTATAAATTAGGGCTTTTAAGCCGTGCTAAAGATTGGTGCGTATTGTAGCACGAAGTTTGCCATTGCACAGATTGATATTTATTTAATTCTTCGTGAATTTTATTCACGTTGAGTATGCGACAAACAAGCCAACCCTCTATAAATGTTCAAAATCTGGATGGAATGGAAAAAGTGATTTTAGATCATTCAGGAGTAAGCAATTTCAACAATTGTTTAGTTACATGAGCCCTTGCCTTTTTCTGTTTAAAAATAGTGGGAATATGCAACAGAAAAAAGGAGTAACGATATTTTTTATGATCACGTAGGTTTTCATTTAAATAATGATAAAGATCAGACGCAGCTTCCCGATGAAATGCCCATAAAGGTTGTTGTCTATACATCACTATATAATAGGCATCATTCGGCCAATTCAGTTCATGCTTCTGCCTATAACCACAACTTTCACAAATAATACCTCCTTTGGTTATAGAGGAGTATCGGGTTCTCCAGACGCTCTCACCATAATTTTCAGGTAAATCCTGAGTTTGCTCTAGATTCCGTGATAAATTTGGATAATAAAGTGCAGCATTCCAGTATCCTCCACAACTATCCTGAAAACGCTGATACTCAAAAGCTGGATGCTGTTGAAAATAACTCACATCTTTTTTAAGTTGAATGTGTACCAATTTGGCAAACTCAAAACTTGCTTTGTGCTGGCAATCTGGGCATTTAGCATCTAACTGTTGAGGCAATGACCAATATTCATAAATTCCTGTCATTTATTTTAAATTCTAAGTGATCTATTTTCAGAGCAACAATCCTACTCAATTTTTCAATAAAAAAGCCGAAACTAGATTGATTTCGACTTTTTATTTTCATGCCATTCCGATCCTTAAGAAACGGTATGGGCTTTCATATCCATTTCCGCACGTTTCATTTGTGCTTCCTTTAAAATACGCTCATGTAATGGTTTACGCAAACCTAGTAAGAATACAAACTCAGCCAAGACAAACAACGGGCCAATCGCCAGACCAATCAGGTCATCCACAAAAGCTGGTTTTTTCTTTTCGAAGAAATGACCAACGAATTGAAATACCCAACCCACCACAAAAATACCGATACTTGCCCCCAACCAGCTCCACATTGGTAAGGCGGCAATATTCACTGCAAGTGGATAGACCAGTGCAAATAAAATCAGCATGAGTACACCAAACAGCTTATCAAGCGAAATATAGTAAATGCTACTCAAGACAATCAAAACCATTGCCAGTGTCACTGAAAAGCCTGATATTTCCACCCCAGCACGGGCGGTTAAACATAAAATTGAAAAAACAATTAAGGGAATCCCCACAAAATGGGTCACAATATTGTTTCGATCTAAATGATAGGCAGCATATTGGCTGAGTAGACGTTCCAGATTTGTCATTTCTCATTCCTCATATAATTCGTTTATGCTGTTAATCTATAAGAAATATCACAATGAAGTTGTCATATAGCTGACAAATGGATTTATTTTTAGCAAAGGAAATTGAGTGTTAGACGCAGCCTATATTATACAGTTACAGCAAAATTCCTGGTTTCATCATTTAGCTGAACCTTTCCAGCAATTTATTATCCAGCATGGAAAAAAGCATACTATTGAAAAGAATACAGCTATCTTTAACGCCCAAGACCCTTTTGATGGTGTATATGGTGTACTTGAGGGCTCAATTAGTCTGGGCTATATTGATGTCAATGGTAACGAAGCGATTGCGGCGATTGCAGAACCCATCATGTGGTTTGGTGAAATTTCTCTGATTGACAAGCAACCCCGTTCTCATGATGCGATTGCTCTAAAGAAAAGTGTGGTCTTACAGATTCCTGCCCAGCAACTCACTGAACTATTAGAGCACTCCCCTTATTATTGGTATTATTTTGCATTGCTCACCAGCCAAAAACTACGCTATGTGTTTTTAGAGCAAATTGCCATTCAAACCCAAAGTATTACCCAGCGTTTAGCTCAACGCCTGTTATTTATTTTGGAGGGATACGGCAACCGTTCCTTTATACAGGATTTAAATATTCAAATCTCGCAAGATCAGCTTGCCAATATGCTGACAGTGTCCAGACAGACCGTAAATCAGGAGTTGAACCTATTTGAAAAACAGGGTGTCATTCAGCTTGGCTTTAAAAAGATTGAGGTGGTTGATTTAGAAAAATTACGTAAGTTGGCATCAATGGGTTATTTAAAAGAATGACAAAAATCAATCGTGATTTATTCCAATTATCATTTTAAGAGATTTAAAAATGTACTATATCTGCATTATCGTTCTAAACTTAAGCGCAAATTAAAATATAAACTCCCACTATAAAACAACACCTAGCACTCAAAATATTTCACAAAATCATTCTGCTTTTTTTAATGGCAGCGTTCTACATTAAAGCTAAGCACTATTGCTTATCTCGATGCAGATTATCATTATGAAAAAAGTCGCAACTCTTCTCACAGCAGGCTTATTTAGCGTGTTAAGTGCCAGCGCATTTGCCTGCCCAAAAGGAACTCAGTTACAAGGTGGCACAGGCCCCAACCACAAAGGTGGAAAATGTATTGCCGCTCATGTTGTAAAGGCTAAAAAAGAAACCGCCCAGACTAAGCAAACACTAAAACATGAAACCATGCAGGCCTCATCAAATACAAATAAAGCGGTCAATGCTGCGACACATTCAATCAAGTCGGAAGCCAATAAAGCAGCCAAACCCTCCTAGATCTAATTGATTGATGACTTTAACCACCAAAGCGGGATTTTTCTTCCCGCTTATTTTATTTTGGAGAGGTATTTCCCAGTGCAGGATTATCAATTGCATCCTTACATTGGGCTTTATCACGTTCATAGTCTGCCTGCTTCTGCGCAGGGCTAGATGAACGATCTTTTACATCTCGCGCCCATGTGTCCAGACTGGTCAGTGCCTTACGGCAAAGTGCATATTTGCCTTCTGTCACAGAGTCGGTCATTTTGACATTGATCCGCCAATCCGTGCTGAGCTGGCGTAAAGGCTTTCTGACTTTTTCTTCAATTTCAGAGACTTGTTTATTATAAACAATTGGGTCAATTTCATTAATCAATGTCCACGCCGCATTTGCATAAGTGGTTGCATCATTGTTTAATTTTGGCGCAGGTTTGATTTCAACCTTTTTTTCAGGTTGATTGTCTCCCTGCCCACATGCAGTCAATAAAAAGGTGCTACACAATACGATTATTGCCACACGAGTTTTTGGATTAGACATATCAAGTCGCCAATGAAATATTTCGGCATTATGCTAGTCAATCTGGGAATAATTCTCAATCATTGTTACTTATTTATCATGGATAAAACCACTCATGTCACAAATAAAAATCTATGCGCATCGCAAAACAATAGATCAGTTTAGAGATCAGCTTTCCCAGGCCATCCATCAGGCTTTGGTTGAAAGTCTGAGCTATCCTGTGGAAAAGAAGTTTCAGCGTTTTATTGCCCTGGAACAAGATGATTTTATCTATCCAGATGACCGTAGTGACAACTACATCATTATTGAAATTTCCATGTTTGAGGGTCGAAGCATAGAAACCAAAAAGCGTTTTGTGCAGGCAATCTTTGCCAATATTCAACAACAATGTGGCATTTCGGCTCAGGATATTGAAATCACGATTTTTGAAACACCGAAATGCAACTGGGGAATACGAGGTAAAAATGCGGATGAATTGGGACTGAACTATCAGGTCAATGTCTAAATAAGCGAGAACGATACAAGGCAGGATTTTTGTCTAACAAAAACCATGTTTTTTGTGTCAATTTAAGCTTAATTCAGCAGAAAGTTCTGCTATGCTTAAACACAAATTTATCAGGATAGGATTATTCGCATGAGCGTTACTCTTGGAACTCCACTTCAATCTTCTGCATTTAAGGTTTTACTGTTAGGTTCTGGAGAGCTGGGTAAAGAAGTGGTGATTTCTTTACAACGCCTGGGTGTGGAAGTTCATGCAGCTGATCGTTATGACCATGCACCTGCCATGCAAGTTGCCCATTATTCCTATACCCTGAATATGGCAAATCCAACTGAATTAAAACAACTGATTGAAAAAATTAAACCGAATTTAATTGTTCCTGAAATTGAGGCAATTGCGACTGAGGTTTTGCTTGAAATCGAGCAAAGCCAAACTGCAACTGTGATTCCATCGGCAAAAGCCGTCAACCTCACCATGAACCGTGAGGGCATTCGCCGTTTGGCTGCGGAAGAACTGGGCTTGCCAACTTCAGCCTATCGTTTTGCCAGCACATTGGAAAGCTTCCGTGCGGCCTGTGACGACATTGGTTATCCAAACTTTGTTAAACCCGTCATGTCCTCTTCTGGCAAGGGTCAGTCCCGTGTTAAGAAGTTTGATGAGGTTGATGCGGCCTGGGAATATGCCATGCAAGGCGGTCGTGTCAATCAGGGTACAGTGATCATTGAATCACAAATTGATTTTGACTTTGAAATTACCCTGCTTACCGTTCGTGCCAAGAATCCAGAAACAGGGGAAATCGAAACCCATTACTGTGATCCAATTGGACACCGTCAGGATGCAGGCGACTATGTTGAAAGCTGGCAGCCACAACCCATGACGGCAGCGGCCTTGCAGGAAGCAAAACGTATTGCAAATAAAGTCACAACCGCTTTGGGTGGCTGTGGTATTTTTGGGGTAGAGCTATTTATCAAAGGCGATAAGGTCTGGTTCAGTGAGGTCTCACCTCGCCCGCATGACACAGGTCTAGTGACCTTGGCATCACAGTTCCAGAGTGAATTTGAGCTGCATGCCCGTGCGATTTTAGGTTTGCCTGTGAATACCGCACGTCATAGTGTGGCAGCCAGTGCCGTAATCTATGCAGGTGTTGATGCGAACAACCTGAGCTTCTCTGGCTTAAATCTTGCTTTGGCAAACCCGAACACTGACTTGCGCTTGTTTGGTAAACCAGAGGGCTTCAAACGCCGTCGTATGGGTGTTGCAACTGCACGTGCTGAAACTACAGACCTTGCGCGTGAACTGGCACAACAGGCAGCAGACCAAGTGAGTGTAGAAACCAACGCTTAAAATCTCCCTTAATCCCTCTTTTATAAAGAGGGAATTTGATAGAAGAACCATTTTCATGATCAATACCTCTCCATTGTTAAACTACGTCACCAGTCTTCATGATATTCAGGCCATTAACCAATGGCGTACAGATGTAGAAAAACAATTACAGGAGAGTTATGAAAATGGGCAACCGATTCGTGATGTGATTAGTGCCCGATCTGACTCCATTGATGAAGCACTCATTTTTCTTTGGAATCATGCGGGTTTAGACCAGACCGAGTTGGGTTTATTTGCGGTTGGTGGTTATGGCCGCCATGAGATGCTACCCTATTCTGATACCGACATCATGATTTTGTCAGAGGATGAAATCAGCGAAGAACAAGGTAAGCTGATTTCCGCTTTCATTTCCTCACTTTGGGATGTCGGTAATTTCAAGCCTGGCACCAGTGTCCGAACTATTCAAAACTGCGTCGAACAAGCCAGCAATGACCTGACGGTTGCCACCACCCTGATTGAAGCGCGTTTGATCACAGGCAATGAACAGCTTGCCAAGTGGCCACGCCGTATTGTGGCGCAAACCTGGACTGATAAAACGTTCTATGACGCGAAAATGGCTGAGCAAGCCAAGCGCTATGCCCAGCACAACAACACTGAAAGCAATCTGGAACCCGACATTAAAAATGCGCCAGGCGGTATTCGTGATATCAACCAGATTGGCTGGATTGCTAAACGCCACTTCCGCGTCAACCGTATCTATGACCTTGTACATTTAGGTTTTATCACTGAATTTGAGCTTGCTGTACTTGAAGAAGCGGAAAGTTTCCTATGGGAAATCCGTACCCATTTACATCGCTTGGCAAAACGTGATGAAAACCGTTTATTGTTTGAATATCAACGCGATATTGCAGCAAAGTTTGGCTATGTTCGTGAAGAGGGTCAACACGTCAATTTTGCCGTTGAACAGTTCATGAAACGGTATTACCGCACTGCCCAACAGGTTTCCACCCTCAATGAAATGCTACTTGCCTATTTCAATGAGTCGGTGATTACCCCACGTTTGCCTGACTATGAACGCCAGATCGTAGAGATCAATGACCGTTTTAAAATTGTGGATGGCAAGCTTGCAGTACAGCACCATAAGGTTTTCTCTGAAGAACCCAGTGCGATTCTAGAATTATTCTATTTATTGGCAAACCGTCCTGAGATTACAGGCATCCGTGCCCGCACCTTGCGTTTGTTGGTCCTTGCAGCCAAGCGGATTGACCAGCGTTTCCGTGACAACCCAGAACATCAAGCGCTGTTTATGTCGATCATTCGCTCACCACATCTCTACAATACGATGGTGGCAATGAAACGGTACGGCGTTTTGGGCAACTACATTCCTGCTTTCGGGCAGATTATGGGATTGATGCAATACGACCTGTTCCATATTTATACGGTTGATGCACATACCCTGTTATTGCTGCGTAATCTCAGCCGTTTTAAAGAGCCTGAATTTGCCAAGGATTTCCCTGTGGTCAGCTCAGTGTTCCAGCGTATTGCACGCCATGACATTGTGTATATGGCGGCAATTTTCCATGACATCGCCAAAGGTCGTGGCGGTGACCATAGCGAACTTGGGGCAATTGATGCGATTGAGTTCTGCCGCACACATGGTTTTACCGAACGCGAATGCAAACTGGTGGCATGGTTGATTAACAACCACCTCCTGATGTCACTGACTGCACAGAAAAAAGATATTTCCGATCCTGACGAAGTAAAAGAGTTTGCTGAAAAAGTCGGCGACATGGAGCATCTGGATTATCTCTATACATTGACTGTCGCAGATATTAATGCAACCAATCCAAAGCTCTGGAATACATGGCGTGCCTCCCTGATGCGCCAGCTCTATACCTACGCCCGTGACGTGATTCGCTCAGGCTTAGGTCGTCCAGTTGATTATCAGATGCTGATTGAGGACACCAAGTTTGCAGCCAGTGAATTACTGGTCAATGACTTCTCTCTCGCAGAAGTAGAAAAAGTCTGGCAAGAGCTGGGGGATGAATATTTTGTCAAGGAGTCTGCCAATGAGATTGCATGGCACACTCAGGCGATTCTACAGCACGGCGATAATCCAGAGCCTTTGGTTTTATTACGCGCACATCGTAATGCCGCAGATGATGCGGTTCAAATCTTCATTTATACCCGTGACCAGCCTAACCTGTTTGCAACCACTGTGGCTGTGCTGGACCGTATGAACCTTGATGTTCAGGATGCACGAATTATCACCGCAAGCACTGCATTTAGCCTGGATACTTACTTGGTGCTGGACCGTTTTGGGACATTGCTCACCGATCCTGATCGGGAACGTAAGGTTAAAGCGGCGCTGGTTGATGCTCTCAGCCATTCAGACCAATATCCAGGTATTATGCAGCGCCGTATTCCGCGTCATTTACGTCACTTTGATGTGCAGAATACGGTCGATATTGTCCTGAACCCAGCCTTACAGCAACATATGGTTGAAATCTCGACACTGGATCAACCAGGCTTACTGGCACGGATTGGTGCCTTGTTTATGCTGCAAGGTCTGGACATTCACTCTGCAAAAATTGCAACATTGGGTGAACGTGCCGAGGATATTTTCTTTGTCACCAAGAAAAATGGTGTATTGCTTACAGATGAAGAAGTCAAGGCTTTTGCGGAAACGCTAAAAGCGGCTTTGGATGAAGTGTCAAATCAGGTTTTTAACCCATCGTAATTCCAATTTTCATCAATGCATTGGGCGTAGGCAATACGCCCCTACAGTTTGGTAATTGTTTCAATGAACTCAAGTTTATCTTTATTGCATCCTTATCCTTTTGAAAAGTTAAACCAGCTTTTTAAAGGGCTACAACCTGCCGATTTACCGTTGATTCCACTTTCAATTGGTGAACCTAAACATCCAGCACCTGAGTTCGTTAAACAAGCGATTATTGATAATTTTGGGCATTTATCAACCTATCCAAATAGTAAAGGCTTGCCTGAGCTGCGCCAGAGTATTGCACAATGGCTGAGCAATCGTTTCAAGCTGAACCAAATCAGTGCGGAAGATCATATTTTGCCTGTTTCTGGAACACGGGAAGGAATCTTCTCTTTTGTTCAGGCATTGATTAAACGTGAAGATGCACCTTATATCGTGATGCCGAACCCGTTTTACCAGATTTATGAAGGTGCTGCGCTGTTGGCAGGTGCAAAGCCTTATTTTATCAACTGCACTGAAGAAAATGGCTATCTCGGCGATTTTGATGCCGTGCCTGCCGAAGTTTGGGAAAAAACCGCATTATTATTCGTGTGTACCCCAGGTAATCCAACAGGTACAGTACTGTCAAAAGAACAGTTTAAAAAGCTGATTGCGCTTTCTGACCAATATGGTTTTGTGATTGCATCTGATGAATGTTATTCAGAACTGTGGTTTGATCAGGCACCAATTGGGCTATTGGAAGTTTGTGCTGAATTGGGACGTGACGACTATAAAAACTGTATCGTGTTCCACTCATTGTCTAAGCGTTCAAACTTGCCAGGAATGCGCTCAGGTTTTGTGGCTGGTGATGCTGCACTGTTAAAACCTTATTTGCAATATCGTACCTATCACGGTGCAGCAATGCCTGTACAACACCAATTGGCTTCGATTGCAGCGTGGAATGATGAAACGCATGTAGAAGAAAACCGTCAGCAATATCGTGCCAAGTTTGATTTATTCCAGTCCGAACTGGGTCATTTACTGCCCTTACAAAAACCAGATGCAGGTTTCTATTATTGGCTTAAAGTTGATAATGATGAAGCTTTTGCCAAAATGTTGATGGAAAAAGCGCATATCAAGGTATTGCCAGGCCGTTACCTCTCCCGTGATACCGAACAGGGTAATCCAGGCGAAAATCATGTACGGATGGCACTTGTCGCTGATTTAGCACAATGCGAAGAAGTCGTGAAGCGGTTGAAAGCGATTTTATAAATAAAATTCCCAAAATTCATTTGATATTTTGGGGATTTTTATCATCCGACCCAGTTTTCTAACTGTAATGCAGGCACACGTTCAAACTCTTTCGTATTGTTGGTCACCAATATCAAACCTTTACTTCGCGCGTGGGCAGCAATATGTAAATCATTATCACTGATGAGCTGCCCAGTTTTTCTAAGAATAGCCTTGATATTTCCATACTGAATCGCAGCTTCCAGACCATAATCCAATATCTGCAACCGTGAAAGAAAATTCTCAACGATGTATAGATTCTTTTCAGGGTATTGGCTGTTTTCAGCACCATAAATCAATTCGGCAACAGTCACACTACTTACACAAAGCTGTGTGGCAACGCTATTAAATTTGGTTCGTACCTGCGGCGGTTTTTGTTTTATGACATAAATAACGATATTGGTATCAAGCATATATTTCAGCATTTAAAAAGACTCACGCTCGCTATTGAGCTGTTCTCCACGCTCAAAATCGTCAGACACAGTTAAGTCTGGATTATCAAAAAAACTATCCCAAACCTGATCTACTTGGCTAATTACACGCTCAACTCCCATTTGACGAACAAACACTTTTTGTGTCTGTTCCGAAAAACGGTAGACACTTGGTAATCGAACCGCCTGTGTACGATTATTCATGAATATAGATGTAATCATTCCACTTCTCCAATCTGCTATATACATTTAGTATATACTCTATAGTTTATAAATCAAACGCTTTGGGCAAGCATTAGATTTTGTATTTTTTACATAAAAGATAAAATACAGATTCAAAACTAATATTCATCTTTCTGTTTTAACCATCGGTTGAAATCTTCGTCTATACTTAGCCATCAATTTAAATTGACTATAGAAAGATGACTTCTCAAACTCCCCTGAAAACAAAGAAAAAAGTTTGGTTCATTTTGGCAATCGTGATCATATTGCTATTTGTTGCACTTCTGCTATGGAAAGCAAGCTCAAGCAAAACCATTGCAACAACACAACCAAAAAATACCGCAACAACCGCACCCAAAGCTGCTTTGACCGTAACTGTTGTTCAACCTGAACAGCAAAACTGGAAGCAAACATTCACCGCAAATGGCAATATTGCAGCTTGGCAAGAAGTCGTCATTGGCAGCGAATTGTCTGGTCAGCGCCTCACGCGTGTCAATGTCAATGTCGGTGATGAGGTTAAACGCGGACAGGTTTTGGCAGAGATTAACAGCGATACCATCCGTGCCGATTTGGCGGCGGCCAAAGCCAGCTATGCCGAAGCACAGGCTGTACTGGCTGATGCCGTGACCAACAATAAACGGATTCAGCAGCTCAGGAATACAGGTGCAATCTCGGCTCAGGAATCGACTCAATATCAAACCTCGCAAGCCACTGCCCAAGCTAGACTTGATGCAGCCAAAGCACAGATTGAAAGCAATCAACTACGTTTGGCACAAACTCAGGTGATCTCACCTGACAATGGCGTGATTTCAGCCCGTACCGCAACTGTTGGTTCTTTGGCTCAAACTGGACAGGAACTGTTCCGCCTGATTCGGGATCATCGTCTGGAATGGCGTGCGGAAGTCACCACTTCGGATTTGTATAAACTCAAGCAAGGGATGAATGCACGTATTTTCTCGCCTGACCCTGCCCAGCCTGCCATTACTGGTAAGGTTCGGATGATTGCCCCTGTGATCGATCCTCAAACCCGCTATGGATTAGTCTATGTCGACTTGCCAGCCACTCAGGCGGTCCGTATGGGCATGTTTGTAAAAGGTGAATTTGATTTAGGGGAGAAACAAGCACTGACCATTCCACAAACTGCCTTGTTGTTACGTGATGGTTTTGCCTATGTGTTTATCGTGGGTAACAACAATCGTGTGGCACAGCAAAAAGTGACTGTTGGGCGACGTTTGGCTGATCGTGTTGAGATTCTGGACTTGCCTGCAAATGTAAAACTGGTTGCGTCTGGTACAGGTTTCCTCACCGATGGTGATTTAGTGACTGTCGCAAAAGACATTCCTGATACGCCATTGACCAAACAACTTGTGACCACACAGGGGAATTAAAATGAATTTCTCTGCCTGGTCAATCCGTAATCCTATTCCAGCCATTTTATTGTTTATTATGCTGGGATTGACGGGTTTAATGTGTTTTAAATGGATGAAGATCCAGCAATTTCCAGATATTGAGTTGCCAATGGTGACTGTGACCGCAGCCCTGCCAGGTGCTGCGCCACCACAACTGGAAACTGAAGTTGCTCGTAAAATTGAAAACTCGATTGCCACCCTGCAAGGTTTAAGGAATCAGTACACCAATATTCAGGATGGTGTTGTCACGGTTACAGCCGAGTTCCAACTGGAAAAACCGCTGCAAGAAGCGGTTGATGACGTTCGTAACGCAGTTTCTCAAGTGCGTTCAGACTTGCCTGCCGATTTACGTGACCCCATTGTCAGTAAAATCAATTTATCAGGTTCACCTATTCTAACCTATACCATCCAGTCGCCAAAAATGGATGAGGAGGCTCTGTCATGGTTTGTGGACTATGATATTGCCCGCGCCATGCTACAGGTTAAGGGTGTGGGTGCAGTCGCTCGTGTGGGCGGTGTTACCCGTCAAGTTGAGGTTGAACTTGACCCTGAAAAATTATTGGCACTGAATGCAACAGCAACTGACATTACCCGACAACTGCGCTTAATCCAGCAAGATGCATCTGGCGGTCAAACCAAGATTGGCGGCAGTGAACAGTCCATTCGCACCATTGCAACGGTAAAAACAGCCGAAGAAATTGGGGCAATGGATATTGCACTCAGTGATGGCCGTCATATCCGTCTTGATCAGGTCGCAACCATTCATGATGGTATTGCCGAACGCCGTTCTGCTGCATTGCTGAATGGACAGCCTGTGATTGGCTTTGAAATTACCCGTAGTAAGGGTGCCAGTGAGGTTGATGTTGAAAAGGGCGTGGTCGAGGCACTGGATAAACTCAAGGCTGCACATCCAGACATTAAGATTACAGAAGCATTTAACTTTGTTAAACCTGTTGCTGACAACTATGAAGGTTCGATGTCCCTGCTTTATGAGGGTGCCATTTTAGCCATCTTGGTGGTGTGGCTGTTCCTACGTGATTGGCGTGCAACCATTATTGCCGCAACTGCCCTACCATTGTCGATTTTACCAGCCTTGATTGGGATGTACTTTTTTGGTTTCACCCTCAATACCGTTACCTTGCTGGCAATGTCGCTGGTGGTCGGGATTCTGGTCGATGATGCGATTGTTGAGATTGAGAATATCATTCGACATCTCAGGATGGGTAAAACACCGTATGAAGCGGCAATGGAAGCTGCCGATGAAATTGGGCTTGCCGTGATTGCCACCACATTCACCCTGATTGCCGTATTCTTACCGACCGCGTTTATGAGTGGTATTGCAGGTAAATTCTTTGTGCAGTTTGGCTGGACAGCAGCATTGGCAATTTTTGCCTCCTTGCTCGTGGCACGTCTGCTTACGCCAATGATGTCTGCCTATATCCTTAAACCTTGGATAGGCAAAGTTGAACCCCATGAAGATACTGACCAACCTGCCAATGATCAAGGTACAGCGACTTTAGCGAAAGACCGTGCCAAAGATGGCAAAGTTATGCGTGGCTATATGCGTCTGGTGACGTGGTGTTTAAACCATCGCTGGATCACGCTGTTTGGTGCAATCGCCTTTTTTATTGGTTCAGTTATGCTGATTCCGTTATTGCCAACTGGATTTGTACCACCACCAGACACTGGACAAACGCAGGTACGTCTGGAATTGACTCCAGGTTCACAATTTGCCGATACCTTAAAAACGGCAGAATATGCACGAAGCTTAATTAAGGATCATCCTGAAATTAAAAGCATCTATACCACCATTGGTGGTGGAGCGGCAGGAAGTGACCCCTTTGCTGGTGGTGCATCCAGTGAACCTCGTAAAGCGACTCTGACCATTCAAACCACTGAACGTGCTGACCGCAGTGCCAGCCTACAAGACATTGAAGACCAGATTCGTCAACGTTTGGCACCATTGCCAGGCGCTAGGATTCAGGTCGGTCTGGCGGGCAATAATAGCCAATATCAACTGGCACTTTCAGGTGATGACCCTGAAGCCTTGATGTCAACAGCCCGCGCACTGGAACGTGAATTACGCACCATTCCAAACATTGGTAGTATTACTTCAAGTGCGGCCCTGATTCGTCCTGAACTGGTGATTCGCCCTGACTTTGCCAAAGCCGCAGATTTAGGAGTGACCACTTACGATATTGCCGAGACTTTACGTATCGCAACTGCGGGTGACTTTGACCAAAATCTGGCAAAACTCAATCTTTCACAGCGTCAGGTGCCTGTGGTGATTAAATTACCTCTTGCCGCCCGTCAGGATCAGGAACTGATTAAACGCCTCATGATCAAGGGCAGTCATGGTCCTGTCATGCTGGGAACGATTGCCGATGTAAATATTGAAAGTGGACCATCACAGATTGACCGCTTCAACCGTCTGCGTAATATCAACTTTAATATTGAGCTCAACAACCAGCCTTTGGGTGATGTTGCAGCGAAAGTTGATCAATTACCAACCATGAAAAATCTACCACCGACAGTAAAACGTACCAATATTGGTGATGCTGAAGTGATGCAGGAATTATTCTCAAGCTTTGGCTTGGCAATGCTGACGGGTGTACTGTGTATTTATGTGGTGCTGGTGCTTTTATTTAAGGACTTTTTACAACCGATCACCATCTTGGTTGCATTACCGCTGTCTTTGGGTGGCGCTTTCGTGCTGTTACTTTTGGCAAAAAGTAGCTTTTCAATGCCAAGCTTAATCGGTTTAATCATGCTAATGGGAATCGCAAGTAAAAACTCAATTCTCTTGGTGGATTACGCCATTATTGCCAGAAAAGAACGAGACTATTCACGTTTCAATGCCTTGCTTGATGCCTGCCATAAACGTGCCCGCCCGATTATCATGACTACGCTGGCAATGGGTGCTGGGATGTTACCGATTGCATTAGGTATTGGAACTGATCCAAGCTTCCGTGCACCAATGGCAATTTCAGTGATTGGTGGACTGATTACCAGTACATTCCTGTCTTTACTGGTGATTCCTGTGGTCTATACTTTTATTGATGATATTAACCGTAAGCTTCATGGGTTTAGAAAACCTAAAACCATTGAATAAAAACATCCATAAAAAATGGGCGGTTAATAAACCGCCCATTTTTTATTGTCTCTTATTTGCTTGCCAATGCTTTCTCAATATCCGCTTCCAAAGCCTCGGGTTTGGTCGTCGGTGCGTAACGTCCTAAAACCTCACCATTACGCCCCACCAGAAATTTGGTGAAATTCCATTTAATGTTCTGGCTTCCCAAAATACCTTTCGCCTCTCGGGTTAAAAAACGAAAAATGGCATGTGCTTCAGGCCCTTTTACATCAACCTTGGCAAACATTGGAAAATTGACCCCATAGTTACGTTGGCAGAACGCCCCTATTTCTTTATTTGTTCCTGGATCCTGCCCACCAAACTGGTTACATGGAAACCCCAAAATTTCCAGACCCTGTGGTTTATATTTTTCATAGAGTTTTTCAAGTCCTGCAAACTGCGGGGTAAAACCACACTTGCTTGCAGTGTTTACAATCAGCATGACCTTGCCTTTATAGTCGGCGAGCGCCTTTATATCTCCCTCTAACAATTCAGCTTCAAACTGATAAATGTTACTCATGGATATGTTTCCTCGTCGTTCTTTTCTTGTGTTTTAAGTTGTAGTGATGCCGAATTAACGCAATAGCGCAATCCTGTCGGCTGCGGGCCATCCTCAAATACATGCCCCAAATGCGCGTCACAATCATGGCAGACAATTTCCGTTCTGACCATACCATGCGACAAATCTTCGTGTTCTTCTATTGCAGTGCTGTCAAGTGGTCGAAAAAAGCTCGGCCAGCCACACCCACTGTCATATTTGGTGTCCGAGGAAAATAGTTCCGCACCACAGCAACGGCACACATAGGTTCCATGCTGCTTAGTGTTCCAGTATTGTCCAGTGAAAGCAGGCTCTGTGCCTTTTTGACGGGTAATCCGATATTCTTCTGGTGACAGTTCTCTTTGCCATTCTCGGTCAGTTTTATTGACTTTTCCCATGACCTGCTCCTTTTATTCTGTATTTTAAAAGTATTTGGTGATCAGTTTTTATATTTACGCGATTCCCAATAAAAACTCTAGTCTATCGCTGCAAAATTTATAACAAATTAAACATTTACCGCACAAATAGCAAATAGTAAGCAAAATAGGTTTTATGGTGAGCATTTTATTTATAGGTTTATCTTTCAAGTAAGCAAAGATGATGCTATGCTGATACCACACCGCTGTCTGTTGTACAGGACAAAAAATGTCGCAAAAGAAAAGTGTGGTTTTTCAAAACCTATTGCCAACCATCAGACAATATCAACAATCGGGTTTTACCCATGAAAAAATTGTTGAATTACTGAGAGATCAGCATGATCTTGATCTGGTTACCGTTGAAACCTTTAAAAGTTATTTATACCGATATGCAAAAGTGAATCCAGCTATGTCTAAAAATACTGCTATTCCCAACTCAACTCAAACCACTAGAGAAATCAGGAAATCCTCTAAGCTTGAGCATGTTTGTTACGACATTCGTGGACCAGTATTACGCGCCGCCAATGAAATGGAAGAGCAAGGACATAAGATCATCAAGCTGAATATCGGCAATCCTGCGCCTTTTGGTTTTGAAGCGCCACAAGAGATTATCAACGACGTTGCCTTAAACCTGCCAAATGCGATTGGCTACACTGATTCCAAAGGTATTTTCCCTGCGCGTAAGGCAATCTGCCAGTATTACCAGCAGAAAGGCATTTTTGATATGCATGTCAATGATGTGTATGTTGGCAATGGTGTGTCTGAACTGATCGTGATGGCGATGCAGGGGTTGCTGGATGACGGCGATGAAATGCTGGTGCCAATGCCTGACTATCCATTGTGGACAGCGGCAGTCAACCTTTCAGGGGGTACGGCAGTTCACTATAAATGTGATGAAGAGAACTACTGGTATCCCGACATTGCGGATATGGAAAGCAAGATCACGCCAAATACGCGTGGGATTGTGGTGATTAATCCAAACAACCCGACAGGCTCAGTCTACCCTCGCCATGTATTGGAACAGATTGTTGCCCTGGCAAAAAAACATGACCTGATTCTGTTTGCCGATGAAATTTACGACAAAATCATTTATGACGGAATCGAGCATGTCGCATTGGCGGCACTGGCAGGCGACCAGTTATGTATTTCGTTTAATGGTTTATCCAAAGCATATCGTATTGCGGGTTATCGTGCTGGATGGATGGCGATTACAGGTGACAAAGCGCGTGCGGCAGACTATATTGAGGGTCTGGACATGCTGGCTTCCATGCGTCTGTGTGCCAACCATCAGGCGCAATATGCCATTCAGACTGCGTTGGGTGGTTATCAGTCCATTAATGACCTAATCCGTCCAGGTGGGCGTTTATATGAGCAACGCAATATTGCATGGGAAATGTTGAATGAAATTCCTGGTGTGAGTTGTGTTAAACCTGATGGTGCCATGTACTGTTTCCCTAAACTTGACCCAGAAATTTATCCAGTTGAAGATGACGAAAAATTCATGCTGGATTTATTAAAGGCTGAAAAAGTTTTACTGGTTCAGGGCACGGGCTTTAACTGGCCAACGCCTGACCATTTCCGTGTGGTATTTTTACCTGCGGAAAATGAGTTACGTGAGGCAATTAACCGTTTAGGCCGTTTCCTCGCTAAAATACGTTAGGATCATATTCAATCCCCCTTTGATACATAAGGGGGATTTTTTATATTTAAAATAAAAATTTTACACTACTTATTATCTTAAAACATAAGAACAATAATCAGCTTAAAACACATATTAATTAACCCGAATCTTGTTTAAGCCGATATTTCCATAATACGAATCATCGGCTTGTTTTGATGACATATTTGATAAGCACATAAAGATGCATAAATACCAGCTAAATAGCCTGCAACACTTCTCGCTCTAGTCGTCACTAGATTGTACGCCCCCTTCAGCAAACTGAATAAAGTTTCTATTTTATTGCGTTGTTTCAGATGGTATTCATCTGCTTTTGATAACTGTATAGATTTCATGTTCTTTCGGTGATAGGTAATTAAATCAATATCTTGTACTCTTAATTTACTCTTTAATTCATGACTAATATAGCCACGATCAGCATACAATTTAGCAGTCATTCCTTTGACTAACTGTTCAACCATTTTTATATCTGCTGTATGCCCATTTGATAAAGCTGTGCTGAGTATTTCACCTGACTGATTCATAAGTACATGCAACTTACAACCAAAGAACCAACCCATAGAACTTTTACCACGAGTTGCAATTGCTGCTAGCGATTTATGTCTTTTTATTCGCTGATTTTTACAGACAGCCAATGTCGTTGAATCGATCCATAAATAAGAACTTTGCTGATCTTTCATCAGGGCGAAATGTAAGGCATGTAAAGCCAGTTGATGAGTATTGATCAGGTAAATCATACGTTGGTAACAAGGCAGGCTTTTGAATAAATGAAGATAGTTATGTCTCAGTGCCGTAAAGAATGCTTTAAAGTTATTGAAATGTGAATGTTTATACCAAATTGCAATAAAGACAATTTCAGAAATACTGAGCTGTGCAGGGCGAATTCTTAGGCATTTAAGATTTTGCTTTAAGAATTTCCAGTAAACTGATTCAAATTTTAGAAAGAAATCATCAATTATACAGAATAATTGGGTACTATCGAACATAAGGACTAGAGTCGTAAGTTTTGTGTGGTAACTAACTGATGGCTCTAGTCCTTCTCTTTTTCAAGTCTATGGCTTATCCGTGATTCAGGTTAATTAAAATAATAAAAAAATTATTTTAAATAAAATCTAAAATGATTTATTAAAAATCAATGAATTGACTTTAAAAATATCATCTGTTAGTTTTCAGACTCAACTAATCTTATTAGTTTTTAGAAAATCTATATAATAAGATTAGATAATAAAGCCAACAAATAACAATGGCTCATTCCAATAATCAAAAGAGAAAATAATATGTGTACCGAGTTTATCCTACCCCAAACCACAGGTTACCGCATTTCTGGACGCACCATGGATTTTGCCGCCACCTTTACATGGCAATTGGCAGCTATTCCACTGACAACTTCCTTAAAGGCGATTGATACCCTCAGCCCATCTGCCCCTGCCTATCAATGGCAGGCGAAATATGGATTTATGGGGATTGGTATAAAACTGCCACTGAATATACTGGATACCAAATTATGCGATGCCATGAATACCGAGGGGTTTTCTGCTGCCGCACTATGGTTACCACCCTCCCGTTATCCCAAAAAGGCTGATGCTCCGCAAAATGCCAAGCTGATTTCCGCACTGGATATTTGTGGCTGGGCAGCCTCCAACTATTCCTCGGTTGAAACTTTAAAAAATGATTTATATGCAATTCAGCAAGGTAAACCCACTTCATTAGGTGAGGTATTATATTTCTGGGATCCACTACAATTTTCTGAACAAAGTGAATTAAATAAAACTGATGAGCTTAAAAACCTCATTCCCATCCATTTCCAGTTCCATGATAAAACTGGAGCAAGTCTGGTACTTGAATTTAGGGATGGGCAATTATCCATTACCGATAACACCGATATTGGTGTCATGACCAATACCCCATTTATTGAATGGCATCGTACCAATCTGGAAAACTATCTCGGCGTAACCAATGTCGAAACAGCCAGTAAAACCATCATAGGCATGAATGTTAACCGAGCAGGCAATGGCGGTGGTTCAATTGGGCTGTCCTCATCAGCGTTACCCTCTGACCGTTTTCTACGCACAACCATGACCTTGAACTATTCAATTCCGTGGTTGAATCAGGCTAAACGTCCAAGTAATACCGCTGCAATTGCACATGCGATGAATGTGATTAAGGGCATTTATGTCACCCGTGAACAATGTATAGAGCAAGCTGACAATATCAAGGGTGACTATACCCAATGGGAAATTGTCCGTGATCATGATAATCAGGTGTTCTATATTGCCACAACTGCAAGTCTGGGTTTCTGGCAGGTGAATTTTTCAGATTATCAACTGGGGCAAAATGCCCAACCACAGTTTGCAGTGATCTCTGACGCAACACAGATGCCTGTTCTGACTGCTACCACTTAATTTCCTGAAATAAAAAACGGCAATCACTCATGATTGCCGTTTTATGTTGCTTAATAATTCAAGGTTTAGTTCAGGCTATAAGCAATCACATAATCGCCATGATCAGGGGATTGACGAGCGCCGCCTGCAGTGATCATCACATACTGTTTTCCATTTTTAGGTGAAACATAGCTGATCGGTGTACCTTGGCTACCCACAGGTAAGCGTGCTTTCCAAAGCTCCTTGCCTGAAGATGAATCCAAGGCGCGTAGGTAATAGTCTTGAGTTGCGGCAAAGAATACCAGCCCCCCCTGTGTTGCCATTGGACCACCAATGGTTGGCATGCCAATCGGCACAGGCAAGCCCATCTTAATTCCCATTGGACCCGTATCCTGCACTGTTCCCATTGGTACTTGCCATGCAACCTGACGGGTTTTCATATCAATTGCAGTCATGGTGCCATACGGCGGTTTTTGACATGGAATCATCAGCTTCGACCAGAAACGGTCTTTATTCACCTTGTATGGTGTGCCTTTCATTGGCACGGCACCCATACCTGTGTTGACTTTTTCACCACCATTGGCCTGAACAGCCAAGTCTTCTGGGGTTTGTTCAATCAACTGAATCCATAACCCTAAACGCATGTCATTGACAAACATATATTGATGGCTTGGATCAAAGGCGATACTGCCCCAGTTCATGCCACCCAAAGAACCTGGGAAGCTGAGCGAAACATCTGTGCCTGGTGCGGTAAACAAGCCCTCATAGCGCATAGATTTAAAGTTGATACGGCACATCAGTTGATCAAATGGCGTTGCACCCCACATATCCGACTCAGTCAAGGTTTGGTTGCCAATTTGCGGCATTTCAACTGAACGAGGTTGTGTTGGGCTGTATTGTTCACCTTTGATATCGGCAGGTTTTACAGGCTGCTCAACCACTTTGGTTAATGGCTGGCCTGTGACTCGATCCAGTACAAAGAACTGGCCTGATTTGGTTCCAATCACCACAGCAGGTTTGTTGCTACCATCTTTCATTGGAAAATCGACCAGACTTGGCTGCATTGGCAAGTCAAAGTCCCAAAGATCATTATGAACAGTTTGATAAACCCACTTTTCCTTTCCTGTAGTCGCATCTAAAGCAAGAACGGATGAGTTGTATTTATGGTCCAATGGTTGACGGTTACCGCCCCATACATCCACAGATGAGCTACCCATTGGCAGGAATACGGTGTTCATTTGCGGATCATAAGACATTGCTGCCCATGAGTTTGCCGAACTACGCTTATAGGTTTCACCCTCTTTTAACACGTAGTTTGGATCAGGATTGCGTGGATCAAACGCCCAACGTAATTCACCTGTAATGACATCGTAGGCACGAATGACACCGCCTGGCATGTCTGCGGCAAAGTTATCGGCAATACGGCTACCCACCACAATCACACTACCTGCAATGGTTGGCGCAGAAGTGACTTCAAAACGTGGTGCAGTTGTTCCCTCACCCAAGCCCTTGAGCAAGTCCACTGTTCCATCGACACCAAAGTCTTTACAGCGTTCACCTGTATCAGCATTCACCGCAATTAAGCGACCATCTGGCGTATTGGTATATACACGACGTAAACATGAAGTATTGTTTGCCACTGCTTTTACAGGGGTTGCGCCTGCCAATGTTGGCTGTAGCAACGGCTGAGTTGAGTCAAAATAGGCAACACCACGACAACGCTCCCATGCATCCGACTTGGAGTTGACCTCAGCTTTCCAAAGCTGCTTACCTGAATCGGCTTCCAGAGCAAAAATATTGTTATGTGGCGTACACAAAAACAGCTTGTTGCCGACCTGTAACGGGGTCATCTGGTCTTCCGCCCCATTACCTGTACCCGTAGTGAAATCACCCGTACGGAAACGCCAGGCTTCTTTTAACTGATGTACATTGTCACGGGTAATTTGGTCCAATGCGGCAAAGCGGCTACCACCTGAATCCTGCCCATAATGTTCCCAGTTGGTTTGCTTCATGTCTGTCTTGACAGGAACCAAGGGTAATTTCTCACCCGATGCCGCAACAGTTGGATGTGGCTGGAACATTTGATAAAGTCCAATCACCATTCCCAAAACAGTCAACACACCTAAGCCATAGGCGGGTAAATCCGCACTCGGTTGAAACTGATAACGGCGAATGGCAGGCAAGGTAAACATCAGTGCAGCAAAAACACCTGCGGGGAACATCAATCTTGAGAATAAAGGCCAGAACTCCCAGCCTGCATCAAACAAGGACCAAACAATTGTTCCAACAAAAACCAGACTGAATAACCATACCCCAAGTGCATTTTTCTTAAAAATGAAAAATGCCGAGGCAAGGGTTAATAAACCAGAGATCACGAAATACCATGATCCTCCGAGTGTCACCAGCTTAAAGCCACCGACTGTAAAAAACAGTCCAGTCAGCAACAAAGCCAGTCCCAGAATAAAACACCATATTTTCAGTATGGTATGTGAGCCTGTAGATTCAGACATACTTCATACTCCTTTTTAGAAATTCACACGCATACTTAAACCTGCAACCCACGCATCATCCACCTCTTTAACACCAGCAGGTTGATGAATGTATTGCAGGTTTGGTCTGAGCATCACCGCAGGTGACCATTGATAGGTATAGTTCAACTCAACATTGAGTTCATCACGCTGAACAGGTACATAGTCGGCTGCAAGCGCATCATATTGGTCATAACCACGACTGGTATTGGTTGCAATTTGACGGTCTTTGTAACGATCATTGACCAGATAATTGGCAACACCCAAACCGATGGAATCATTGGGACGGCTATCAAATGCACCTCTGTACCAGAACGCAAGCTGTTGGGTGCTTTGCACAGCCGTGGTGGCCTTATCATTGATCACAGCATTAAAACTGGCGAATAAGCCACGTTTTGGATCGCCATCTTTTTGTGTAAGCTGTTGCTGGGTATTCAACCAAAAGCTGTGTTTGCCATCATGGATTTTGCCTGCTGTGGCAATGTCATTGGCTTCAGCAGTGGAATATAGCGCACCAACCTTATATTCACCTGCCAACCCATTAAAGGCTGCCAACTTTGGTCGCCATGCCAGTTCTACTGGAATGGTTGCGCCTTTGACATGATCCATATCCAAGTTAAAACCATCACTGTCTTTGTCAGTTTTGGTATTGTCAGGATTGATCTCATAAACACCAACACCGAGTGTCCATTCAGGTGCAAATTGATATTTGATATTGGTTCCCCATAGTCCTACAGGGAGGTTGTACCAAATCGAACCAATGGATTTTCCAAGTTGCCCACCACATAACAGTAGGTTCTGGAATTCACACTGCGAACCATTAAAGTCATCAGACATGCCCATGCGTCCAATCTTGAATTGAACAGTATTGTCAGCGAATCCTGTTTTCACCCATGCCTGAGTTAAACGCCAGATTTTGCCGCGCCCATAAATTTCCTGTGAATTGCCTAATGCACTGGAACGCGGATCTTTAATTCGATCAAGGGTCAGAGCATTGCCATCACGCTTGGTAATTAAAATATTGGCTGTGGTATTTTTCCAGCCCGCAATTTTCTCCAGATCAAAATTCGCGCCCAAAGCCAGTTGAGCCGCATTTTTAAAGGCATTGTCATCGTTATAGCCACCATCCAGATTGGTTGCTGATTGACTCATCATCGCTGCGGTAAATTTATAACCATCTTTTTCGAGTTGTTGGCGTTGTCCATTCCAGTCACCCAATAACCATTGACGGTCTTGAGACCACGGCTGATCGGCAAAACTGCTTTGCGCCGTACAGATGGCAATCGCTAGACAGCTCATTTTCAGGAGTAAAGAATGTGTATTCATGTCAAAATCTCCCTAGCCTTATTTCAATTTTACTGCTGAACTCAGTTCAGAAGTTGCACCGAATTGATCTGTAACATTTGCAGTCAGAGAGGAGGCTTTCGTGGTTGGTTTCCATGTAACTGTAGCAACACCTTGCGCATTGGTCACCGCAACGGTTGAACCTAGATAAAACTCAGCCTCGCCTGAATTGGCTGATGAATTACCAAAGAACTCAACCTGATAACGCTGGTTTGGTTGTCCTTTCACTTCAACCGCAACCTGACCTTTAGATAGGCTGAGTTTAGGCGCCTGAATACCCTGATTCGGTTGTTGGTTACAGCCCTGTTCATTTGGCTGCTGACAGGTTTTTTGTAGGTTTGCAGGGTCAATCTTGACACCATGACCACGAGAACCGACAAAGTGAGCATGTTCCAAGCCTGGAATGTCAAAAATAATTGCACCTAAACGCTGGTTCGGTACACAACTTCCGCCTGCCTCACAGCGCTTGATGTCTTTGCCGTTATTCCAGATTTGGTTTTTGGTCAGCGTAATTCGTGCATTGGCATCTTTTTCAGAACGAATCGCAATCCCCACTCGGTTGCCATGTACCTTATTGCTGTCAAAGATATTGCCATCACCCGTCAGGTTAAAGCCATTGGAGTTATTGGTCAGCTCGTTATAAGCGATATAGTTACGTTTGCCCCAGTTGATCTGCAAACCATCTGAGTAGTTTTCAAACTTGTTGCCAACAACAGCGTTGTCATTACCCCAAAGAATTTCGATCCCTTGTGATGGCTCAGGATTGGCAGAGGTTGAAATAAACTGGTTATTGGCAACCAAGTTAAATGCTGCACCACGGGTCAGCTCCAACCCATCGCCATTGTCCTGAAAATAGTTGTCGATCACCTTGTTGTTATTGGTGGTGGTTGCAGTTGGGTTACCCTTGCCATCATCACCTGTCAACATCACACCTGCACCACCATAGTTGTGCATAATACGGTTATGCTGAATCAGGTTATTGCTGGCACGATTCATCAGGATACCAATACAGAAATGGCGAATTTCCAGACCTTGAATGGTCACACCATTAATGTCACGCAATACAATGCCAGGTAAAGTGGTCGTACGCACATTGGTTCCAAACTGCCCCTCAACCGCACCTGGACAGGCTTCCACACCTGTGCCCTTGATATAGCTTGATCCATCAATGGCAATAAATTCACCTGTTTTTGCCCACTGTGTCCCAATAATTTTGACAGGTGCCTTAATTTCAGGAAGTGGACTTTTGACTTGAATGACATAAGGTGCCTTACCCACCGCCTGAACCTGAATTTCACTGGCTTCTGTTGGTTTGCTGTTGGCCTGTTCAATCGCCCAACGGAATGAACCTTTTTCAGAATCATCCTGATAACGGTCAACAATATAGGTTTCCGCTGCTGCCATGCCTGAAATTGCCAAACCGACTGCCAATGTGCTGAGACGTAATGAGATTAGTTTCATTTTGATATTCCTTTCAATTATTGTGTCGGTTGAACCATTTTTAAGAACTGCTTGAGTTGGGTCACATCAATCTGACCTGGCGCAGATGCCTCGCCAATCATGCCGAAGCTAAAGCTACCGCCCATATTGGCAGTGGCAATCCGTGAAATGGTGCCAAGTTTGCCCATCGACATGGTGAGTAATGGTTTTTTAGATTGCTGGCTGACTTTTAAAGTCGCATTCATTAAGGTGAAAACATCCTGTTTGCTTTGTGGCATCACCGCAATTTTTAAAATATCCGCACCCAGTTCATCCTGCTTGAGTAGGCGTTTAACAATTTCGTCTTCGCTCGGTGTCTTTTGGAAATCATGGTTTGACATCACGATCAGCACTTTTTTGTCATGCGCCAGTTTGACCGTATTTTTCACCACCTGCTGATCACGGAACATTTCCACATCCAGCATATCCATGAATGGTTGTGGTTGACTTAAGTAGGCTTGATAGGTCTTGCCATAGTCAGCATCACTAATGGTCAACTTTCCACCCTCGTTATGGGTACGAATGGTTGCAATGATTGGCTTTGTAGCTAAAATCTGGCGAAGCTCCTGACCAAGTGCAATCACCTGTTTCGTGTCATTGGCAAAATCCAGTAAATCAATGCGAAATTCAGCAAGATCAGCATCGGGATTGGCAGCGATTACTTTTGCCTGTTCAAGTGCCTGTTCCCTGGTTTTAGCAGTAATCGGCACAATGGTTTTTACAGGAAGTTTGGCAAGTTCAGCCAACTCCACCTGTTTTTGTGCATTGTCTTGTGCCTGTGCCATTTGAACCGCAAGCAATGAACTCATTGCCAGTAATATTGCTGCTAATTTTTGTAATTTCATTGTCATCATCCTGATTTCGTAGTTGTTAAATGTTTTGGCTCACTATCTCTTAACCTCTCCCTAACCCTCTCCTAAAAGGAGAGGGAATATCCCTAGCGTTTGACTTGTGGAAGTCTCCCTCCTTGTAGGAGGGATGAGGAACGATTGTAGTTCCGCAAGAGGGAGGTCTTTAAAACTTAAATATCAAAAAATACTGTTTCATCTTCGCCCTGAATACGAATATCAAAGCGATAGACAATTTCCCCATCGACTTCACTACGTTTAGCGATGAGTGTCTGACGACGGGTTGCCCATTCAATGCTGTTTAAAACAGGATCATTGGCATTGGCTTCGGTTTCATCCTCAAAATAGATGCGGGTGTGCAAACCAATATTGATGCCACGAGCAAAGACAGCGACAGCAATATGTGGTGCCTGCGTTGACCCTTTGCGCCCTGCCACAGCAGCAGGCTTAATGGTGTTAAAGTGCCAAAAACCTGTTTCAAAGTCCGCACCTGTACGCCCCCAACCTAAAAAGTTTGGATCGGCAGTTTTGCCCTGAGTATCGGCCTGACTTAGATAGGCGCCATTGGCATCGGCCTGCCAGATTTCCAGTAATACATCTCTTAATGGCAAACCCAGTCCATCAAAGACTTGCCCCTCGATTCGGATACGTTCGCCCTGAGTTTTGTCATTCACTAACTGGTTATCAAAATTATGTGCAAACACCTCAATATTGGCCTGTTGCGGTAATAAGCCAATATGTACATACGGCCCACCTGTCTGTGATGGGGTTTCTTTCAATTCCTGAAAATTCCATGTGTTCATTGTCTTACTCCCAATCAGGTCAAATCATTTTCAAAGTAGGTTGCACGGCGACCACGCAGGGTGATGTCAAAGCGGTAGCAACGGCTATCTGACTCGATAAAGTTGTTTTTATCTTCCAGGGCAATTAAGGCACGGCGTTGCTGTTCCGACGGAATGGTTTTAATGATCGGGCATGAATCAATCAGCGTATCACCCTCAAAATAAAACTGTGAAATCAGGCGTTGCGCCCAACCATCAGCGATTAGGGAGAAATGGATATGGGCAGGTCGCCATTCATTGATACGGTTACGCCACGGATAAGGACCTGGTTTAATGGTACGGAAAATATAGAAGCCATTTTCATCGGTCAGGGTACGGCCACAACCGCCAAAGTTAGGGTCCATTGCACCAATAAACTTGTCATTTGGATGACGGTAACGACCTGAAGCATTGGCTTGCCACACTTCTAGCAAGGCATTTTTAACAGGACGGCCAAACTGGTCACGCACATAACCATGCACAATGATACGTTCGCCCACAGGTAAACCCTCTGTGGCGTAGTTCAGGATGAGGTCATTGTCTTTTTCACCAAAAATACTCGGTGCAAAATGCGGTGCAGTCACTTCTGTCAGTGTTTCAGCAATTGAAATCAGTGCATTTTTTGGTGAACGCAACACACTGGTTTTATAACCTAGTGCATACGCAGGTGGATGATCGTCTGTATTCCGTTGTGCATAGGCACCTAAAGTATGTTTTAACATGGTTATCTCCTTAATCCTGTTCTTTCGCTGCAACAGGCTGTACCTCAATTCCGAGTTCCTTAAACACATCTTCCGCCATGTGCATGGCAGCATTGGCAGCAGGTAAACCTGCATAGAGTGAGCTATGTAAAATCAGCTCTTTTAATTCATCTTTGGTCACGCCGTTGTTAAAACAGGCTTTTAAATGCATCCGCAGCTCGTCCTCACGTCCCAATGCCAATAGAATCGCAATGGTGACCAGACTACGGGTGTGGCGTGGCAGCCCCTCACGGGACCACACCTCACCCCACGCATAACGGCTAATAAAATTCTGAAAATCCTGATTAAAATCATTGAGGTTTTGCAGTGAACGTCCCACATGCGCTTCGCCTAATACTGCGGTACGAACCTCAAGTCCTTGCTGATAACGTTGTTCATCATTCATTGACTTTTTCCTCAATTAAGTTGCATCGGTATGTGCAACAATAGATTTCACAAAGATGGCAACGGCGGCGGCTGTTGCGGGAATAAACAACATGCTGAGAATCATGGTGAATGACCAGTTATTCCCCAGTAACACCGCACCGATCCATGCACCAAACACCGCACCGAAACGACCAATCCCTGTCATCCATGCAATGCCTGTGGCACGGCATTGGGTTGGGTAGAAACGGGCACTTAAAGCTGGCATGGAAGACTGTGCACCGTTGATGGCAATCCCTGCACACAACACTAAAACAGCAAGTAAGGTTGAATTTCCGAGACTCTGCCCCACTGCGATTGCAAACAATCCAGCGGCAAAGTAGAACCCTGCAATAATGCGGTTCGGATTGAAACGGTCCATTGCCCAGCCAATGAATAAGGCACTCAGCACACCGCCGAACTGGAACAATCCACCGATAAATGCGGCACGTTCCAGGGTTGCGCCTGTTTCACGCATCAGGGTTGGTAACCAACTGGTCAACAGGTAGATCACCACCAACCCCATAAAATAGGTTGACCAGAGTAAAACCGTACCTTTGGCATATTGTTTTGAGAACAAGATACTGAATACGTTTTTCTTTTCTGCCGCTTTGGATTGTTCTTCGGGAATATGAAATGCTGTTGCGCCCTGAATTTGAGTCGGTGCAATATGCGTTAAAATTTTGCGAACTTTCTCAGGATTTCTGCCTTTGACGATCAGGAAGCGATAAGATTCAGGTAAGCAGAAAATCACTAGAAGCATCAAGATCAACGGTGACCAGCCACCCAATAAGAACAGGCTATGCCAACCAAAGGCAGGAATCAGCCAGCTACTGATAAAGCCACCTGTTGCCATGCCCAGGTTGTAACCACAGAACATACAGGTCACCATCAACGAGCGTACCCGTGTTGGGCAATATTCAGAGAACAAGGTGGTTGCGTTTGGCATGGCTGCGCCTAAACCAATACCTGTCAGGAAGCGCAACACCACCAATTGATCTAAATTCTGTGCATAGGCAGACGCAAGGGTAAAGCCACCAAAGATCAGCATGGAAAACGCAAGTACAATCTTACGTCCGAAGCGGTCTGCGGTTGGGCCTGACACCAATGCCCCAATAATCATGCCACCCAGTGCAGCACTCATTACAGGGCCAAGCTGGGAACGGTCAATGCCCCAGTCTTGTGTCAGGGCTGGTGCGATAAAACCCATTGCCGCGGTATCAATACCGTCAACAAAAACAATGAGAAAACAAACAATTGCGATCATCCATTGATATTTACTGACTGGTGCATTGTCAATCAGTGCCTGTGCATCCATGCTGTTATTTTTTGCAGCACTATTGTTTTGAGCGGCATAGTCCTGAGACGCCATATCTGCCTCCTTAAGGCGAAATCCTTTTTTAAACGAACCGTTTATATTTTTTTGATAAACTTTGTCAGTTCCTGAGTAAATGCCTGCGCTTGCTCAATATTGGATAAATGTGAAGCGGGCAAAACCTCAAGCTGGCTATGTGGAATAGACTGATGCATCAACTCTGCATCCTGAACCGTCGTTACAGGGTCATATTGACCTGCAATAATTAAAGTCGGGATTTGAATCTGCTTAAGTTGATCCCGCAGATCGGCATCTGCCAAAGCCCGACAACTGTTGGCATAACCTTGAGCTGAGCTAATTGCCAGACTTTGAATGGTTTTCTGTGCCAACACATCGTGGGCATAGTCAAAATGTTCGCTAAACCAGCGTGTATGGGTGGTTTTCACAAGTTCAGCCAAACCATGTTGTTCCACACTTTCAGCCCTGCTATTCCAACCCTCTGTTGTCCAGATTTTTGCAGCAGAGTTTGCAACCGTAATACTGTGAAAACGGTCTGCATGATGAATTGCTAAATACAATGCGGTGATGCCACCCATGGAAATCCCACAAAAATGTGCTTTCTCAATCGCCAGAGCATCGAGAATATCCACTACATCCTCTGCAAGATTCTGCAAAGTGGTATGGGCAATCACTGCACTGTCACCATGACCACGCGTGTCATAAGTAACCACCTGATAATTTTCTGCCAATGCGGCAACCTGTGCCTGCCACATGCCATGATCTGTTCCAAGTGAATTGGAAAACATCATCACAGGCGCATCTTTTAAACCGTGTACCTGCACTGCAAGTTGATGCCCCTGACGATTATTTACCTTGATCATCATTTCGACGCTCCTTGTGCTGCCTGCAATACCGCATCAATTTGTTGCTGAATATTGCCCAAATAAGATGCTGGCTGAAAAATCTCATCCAACTGCTGGACAGAAAACTGGGCTGTTATCTCATCCATTTGCGCCAGAATATCTTTTAAATGTCTCTGCTGTGCCACGGCTTGCTGACAGGCCTGCTCCACCAAATGATGGGCATTTAAACGCCCAATTTTTGGCGCGAGCGCCATCATCACCGCTTCCGCCATGATCAGGCCATGCGTACAGTCAAGATTTCGTTGCATGGCATCAGCATTGACCTCAATGCCCTGCAATACTTCATTGCTGCGCTCCAGTACACCTGCACATAACTGAAAAATTTCAGGAATTGCCAGCCATTCGGCATGCCATGCACCTAGGGCACGCTCATGATCCTGTACCATGCTTTGATAGATACTTGACATCAATGCAGGAACACGATTGGCTGCTGCAAGAATTGAGGCTGCCGCAACGGGATTACGTTTATGTGGCATGGTGGATGAACCACCACGACCTTTGGCAGTGGGTTCAAAAACCTCAGCAATTTCGGTTTGCATGAGCAGCGACCAGTCTTTTGCCATCTTGCCAGCATTGCCGACAATGATCGCAAGTACACTGGCAATCTCAACCATACGGTCACGTTCCCCATGCCAGGTACATTCAGGTGCTGTGAGTTTCAATTCCGCCGCAAAGGCCTCAACCACAGCAGAACCTTGATCTTTTAAAGATGCCAATGAGCCCACTGCCCCGCCAAGTTGAGCTGTCAATACACGGTCTTTCATCGCTTGCAGACGCTCAAGATCACGCTGTAATGCGGCTGCATAACGTGCAAACTTATGTCCCAACGTAATCGGCAAAGCCTGCTGCAACCATGTGCGCCCGATCATGACCTGGTCACGGTAACGCTCAGCTTGTTGTAGTGAAATGTCATAGGCAGATTGCAATTGCTTTTCAATTAAAGCCAGCGCATCACGACATTGCAGAATCGTTGCTGTATCAATAATGTCCTGACTGGTTGCACCCCAGTGAACATAACGGGATGCATCTTCATCCTGTTGCTTCACGATGGCTGTAAATTGCTTTACAAATGGAATCGCAATATTTCCAGCCAATCCTGTCGCAATTGCTAAAGCATCCACATCAATTTTTGCTAAAGCAGATTGCCCAATCTGTTCGATGAGCGTTGCCGCAGATGCAGGAATGACACTGACCTGAGCCTGTGCTTTAGCCAAAGCCACTTCGGCTTGAATCATATAACTTAATAAAGCTTGATCACTAAATATGGCAGTGACATCAGGCTGATAAAATAGGCTGGCGTATAGCTGGCTCATGGTACACCTCACTCAACTCGCTGGATAATCAGGGCAATGCCCTGACCTACACCAATACACATTGAACACAAGGCATACGTTCCGCCTGCTTGCTCAAGCTGGTTTAATGCTGTTGTCACCAAACGCGCACCTGATGCACCCAATGGATGACCTAGGGCAATCGCACCGCCATTCGGATTGATACGAGCATCATCATCGGCTAAGCCTAAATCACGCGTCACTGCTAAAGCCTGAGCAGCGAAAGCCTCATTCAACTCAATCACATCCATCTGATCCAAAGTCATGTTGGCTTGTTTGAGCAGTTTCTTGATTGCAGGCGCAGGTGCAAAACCCATAATTCGTGGTTCAACACCCACTGTGGTAGCGGCAATGATCTTGGCACGTGGTTTTAGCTTGTATTGTTCAATGGCATCATCGGATGCAATTAGCAGTGCTGCCGCACCATCATTAATGCCCGATGCATTACCTGCGGTGACTGTACCCTCTGCTTTCACAACGCCCTTGAGTTTAGATAGTGCTCCAATATTTGTGGATGCACGTGGATGTTCATCGGTATCAATGACAATGGCATCACCCTTACGCTGTGGAATGGTTACTGATACAATTTCATGGGTAAAAAAGCCGTTGGCTTGCGCTGCTGCTGTACGTTGTTGGCTCACCAAGGCAAACTGGTCCTGATCGGCACGGTTGATATTGAACTGCTCCGCCACGTTTTCTGCGGTTTGTGGCATGGTATCCACACCATACATTTGTTTCAGTTTTGGATTGATAAAACGCCAGCCCATAGTGGTGTCTTCAATCTTATGGCTGCGGCCAAATGCACTGTCAGACTTGCCCATCACATACGGCGCACGGCTCATGCTTTCCACACCACCAGCAATAATTAAATTGGCTTCGCCTGCCTTAATGGCACGGGCTGCCATCGCAATGGCATCCAATGATGAACCACATAAACGATTGACCGTGGTGGCAGGTACTTCGACGGGCAGGCCTGCCAATAATGCTGACATACGTCCTACATTACGGTTGTCCTCACCTGCCTGATTGGCACAGCCATAGATCACATCGTCCACCTGCTCCCAGTCAACATTTGAATTACGTTGCATCAAGGCTTGAATTGGAACTGCTCCCAAGTCATCAGCACGTACTGGCGCTAGACCACCTGCATAACGTCCAAATGGGGTACGGATTGCATCAATAATGTAGGCATTTTTTAAAGTCATATTCATGTTACTCATCCTTAAGCCTGTGTTGCATCAGTTAGTTTTGCACCTGTTAAGGACTGCAATTCCTCAAAGCTCAGGCCATCCACTTTTTCAATGACTTTTAAACCATCCTTGGTCACATCAATCACACACAGGTCGGTATAGATACGATCCACACACTTCAAACCTGTTGCTGGATAAGTCAGTTCTTCTACAATCTTGGGTTCACCCTGCTTGGTGGTATGGTCGGTGGTGATAAAGACTTTCTTGGCACCCACCGCTAGGTCCATCGCACCACCCACCGCAGGAATCGCATCTTGAGCACCTGTATGCCAGTTGGCGAGATCACCATTGGCTGCAACCTGAAATGCACCAAGTACCGCAATATCCAGATGCCCGCCACGCATCATGGCAAAGGAATCACCGTGATGGAAAAAACAGCCGCCTGTAAGCATGGTCACGTATTCCTTGCCCGCATTAATCAGCTCAGGGTCTTCTTCACCCTTGGCTGGCGGCGGGCCAAAAGCCAACAAGCCATTTTCAGAATGTAGAAACACATCTTTATCGGCAGGGAGATATTTTGAAATTTTGGTTGGTAAACCTATGCCCAGATTGACATAGGCACCATCTGGAATGTCCTGTGCAACGCGTTCAGCAATCTGGTCACGACTTAATTTTTGATAGCTCATGATTATTCTCCTGCACCATTTTTCGCATCAACAGCAACCACATGCTGAACAAAAATTCCTGGGGTAATGATGTGTTCAGGATCAAGCTCACCCAGTTCCACTACTTCAGCAACCTGCGCAATGGTGACATCCGCAGCCATCGCCATGATTGGTCCAAAGTTACGGGCAGATTTATTAAAAACCAGATTGCCCCAACGATCGCCCTTATAGGCCTTGATCAGTGCAAAGTCGGCCTTGATGGGATATTCAAGGACGTAGTCCTTACCCTCAATATGACGGGTTTCTTTACCCTCAGCCAATAATGTTCCAAAACCAGTTGGGGTAAATACTGCGCCCAAGCCCATTCCTGCCGCCTGAATACGGCAGGCGAGATTACCCTGCGGAACGAGTTCAAGTTCAATCTTGCCTGCATGATAAAGTTCATCAAATACCCATGAGTCGGACTGGCGTGGAAAAGAACAGATGATTTTACGAACCGCACCTGTTTTTAATAATTTGGCAAGGCCATAATCACCGTTACCTGCGTTATTATTGACAATCACCAAGTCCTTCATGCCAAGTTCAATCAGTCCATCAATGAGTTCTGCGGGTTGTCCTGCGGTACCGAAACCACCAATCATGATGGTCGAACCATCCCTGATCTGGGATAGCGCTTCGGTTAATGAGGTGGCACTCTTATCAATCATCTGACTACTTCCTGTACGATTTATCACTCATTGTTTCATCCTATAAAACCGATAAAACGAAGTTGAGTGTTTTGTTCGGATTTCTTCTATTCATTCTTGATAAATTTTTTGCTGACTTCTAGGCTTGAATATGTATTTTGTTCGATGATTATTTTTTATGTTCGATCATCGAACATTATCCAAGTAAAATAGTCATGTTTCCATTAGAATAATAAATAGGCATTGATTTGGGATAGAGCATTAAAATGATGGAACAAGATCAGGACAAGAATCCACGGTTGATTCACCATATTGAAAATAAAAAAACCATTCGACATGAGGACTTTATTGCAGGAATCGCCAAAGGTCTGGCCATTCTGGAATGTTTTGGACCTGAACGGCATCGCCTGAATATGAGTACGGCTGCGGAAAAAACAGGCATGACCCGTGCCGCTGCCCGACGCCATTTACTGACTTTGGAATACTTAGGCTATTTAGAGTTTGATGGACACTATTATTATCTGACCCCAAAAATTCTTAAGTTCTCAGGTGCCTATCTGGATGGCTCTCCGCTCCCTAAAATTTGCCAGCCATTGCTAAACCTGCTCACCAACCAAACTTCACTGATTTATTCCGTGATGGTTTTAGATGGCTATGAAGCGATTACCATTGCCCGTAGTGCCGCACATCAGCAAACTGACCGTGTGAATCCATATGGTTTGCATTTGGGGAATCGTCTCCCCGCCCATGCCACTTCTGCTGGAAAAATTCTACTTGCACACTTGAGTAAAGAAGAACAAAAGCAATGGTTGGAGAAATATCCCTTAAAACGCTTGACCAAATATACGCATACAGACAGTAATGAATTTTTAACATTGCTACATGACATTAAGGAACAGGACTGGTGTTATTCAAGTGAGGAACATGAGCTGGGAGTCCATGCCGTAGCTGTTCCAATCTATGATTCCAATGCCAGTGTGGTTGCCGCATTGAATATTGTGTCCCCCGCCATGCGCACCACAAAGGATTATTTAATCGCCCATATTTTACCGTTGTTACAGGAAACTGCCCGTGATTTACGTCACGTGATTTAATTCAAGGCAATTGCTTAAAACACTTTAAGCTGGTCCAAAATTGTTGAGGCATAAAAAAAGCCACATCTGGAGAATGTGGCGAAAGGTGTACTGCATATACGGTGATGCCGTATCCTTAAGTTAATCAAGCTAGCTTAAATGAACATTAAACTTTTAAAGCCAAGTAAAATAATTCTAAAGCCTGTGGATTAGACTTCTAATCCAGACGATAGAAATTGGCTGCATTTTGTCTAAACACTGAATACAGTGCCTGCTCACCATAAGGTGCAATGATTTGAAGATAGGCCTGAATCATGTCACTCAAGGCAGCATTGGCTTTGTCCATGGGAAAATTAGAAGCATACATAACTCGATCCACCCCAAACACAGCAATCGCATGCTGTATCAGTGGCGTTAATAAATTCACCATTTCATCGACTGTTGCTGTTCTATGCTGCCTATAGAAATGATGCCCCAGTACAGGCATCATCAGGCCAGAAATCTTGGCATAGACATTTTTCTGCTCTGCCAAAAGGCCCAAATCATGTTGCCATTGCTTAAAGATGTCTGCCCGTTGTGAGGCAGTCTTTCCTGTTCTTTTACCTACCGCGCCAAACAGGCCAGCAGGTGTTGCAAGATGATCCACAACAATACGCGTATTTGGAAAAGCCTTTGCCAGAGCAGTTATTTCATTTAGCTGGGTTGAATAGCCCCAGGCATCAAAAGTCAAATCCATTTTTGCCAGTTGCTCAAAACCTTTTAAGAATTTTTTAGAGCCATATAAATGTGGCTTGTCACACCAGCGATAAATGCCCTCATCCTCATGCCAGGCAGCCATTTTACGAATACCGCAAAACAAGGGACTGGCCTGTTGATGTGCCTTAAGTATCTTTTTAAACTTTCGGTCTCGTGGGTCAGCAGTTCCCACAATCGCCCCCAGTTTGATTCCCTGTTCGCTAAATTTTAACTGGCTGATCCACTGGGTTTCCTCAACCACGCCAAGACCTTTATGGTGATGCCAATTGGCTTCAACATGCACCACACTTTCCACAGAAAAATGGCCTACATCAGCCTTGTAATGTTCTGGCAAATAGGGACTGAGTGCATACTGTGTGACTCCCAAGCTATCTAACAGCGCCCTTGGTTTGACTAAACGTATGACTTTATCCATCACTGTGGGATATTGCCCTAAAGCCTTGACCAGTAATGCCGCTGAGTGTGGTGTATGGTATGGGTCCCATTGGTGAAGATGGGGATCAATAATCGCAAAATCGAGTTGTTTCATTACTTGGCTCTATCATTCTGGAAAATCAGGTGTTGAATTTTTATATTCATCCATAACATTGATTTTCAATTATTAGATTTTTTTTTGAAGTATTTGAGCGTAACGCATAATAGGTCATGTATAAAATGATTTATTCTAATCAGGCAACATGAAGATCATTCATTTAAATATTTCCTATTCACCATAAAAAATCCCATAACTGAGAGTTATGGGATGTTGTGAAGTAATGAAAGATTAAAGAAAAAGTCTAGTTCACTACTTCTATAAATCGGTAGATGCGGCCATCTTTGGGATTCTCGTAGAGCAACTCCATATTCGGTAAAATAATGTCCCCCGCGATTTCGATATGCTCTATGCGCTTGAATAATGGGATATTCTGATCATTGGCCTTGCGAATCAGGGCAACAGCTATATTCTCGTCCTCAAACTGATCTTTCACTTTGATTTTTATATTGTTCATTGAATAACTCCCTTTTAAATAAAAAACACAACTGCGATAAAATTGGAATGATGTGGTTGCCGATAAAGCAAGCGGCATAGCAAAAAAGTTAAAATAAAAGCAGTTGTAGGTTATAAATTACCAATCCAGCAATACCTTTGCTGAATTACGCAAACGGACTATGGCAAATAAAAACAAGACTTGTCGACTAAAGGGTTGTAACGAAAAATGTAGCACTTATAATTTTTATATAAAAAACAGTAAATTAAATAATCAAAACCCTTGGTCTAAAAATTAGGTAAATCATCGTAAAAATGTGATAAAAATCACATTTAAGTTGTTTTGTTAAATTTCCATATTGTCTGAGACAGTGCAATATTCTGATTATTTTAGGAATTTTAAAAACCCATAGTTGAATTTTTTTGGAAGTAAAAACTACCCTCCGTTGCTGTTCAAAGGATGACCCTCTCCCTTTAACTGCTGATATAAAAAAGATACTGAATAGAATTCCATTCAGTATCTTCCAGTTTTAAATGAGACAAATCATTTAAAGCGGCATATATTTAAGCATGCGAGATCTTAAATGAAGTTTCATTAAGATGTAAAACGTCCATATTCATCACGTTTTTGATTGCCATTACCACGGCCTCGACCACCCGAACGATTGTCATAATCATCGTCATCATTACGGCTACGGCCTCGGCCGCCAGAGCGATTGCCACCCCGATCATCGTAGTCATCATCGTCATTACGGCTGCGACCTCGGCCACCTGAACGGTTGCCGCCACGATCATCGTAGTCATCATCGTCATTACGGCTACGACTACGTCCACCTGAACGGTTGCCACCACGATCATCGTAATCGTCGTCATTACGGCTACGGCCTCGGCCACCTGAGCGGTTGCTGCCACGATCATCGTAGTCATCATCGTCATTACGGCTGCGACCTCTGCCACCTGAGCGGTTGCCGCCACGATTATCATAATCATCGTCGTCATCATTACGGCTACGACCTCGGCCACCTGAACGGTTGTCATAATCATCATCGTCATTGCGGCTGCGACCTCGGCCACCTGAGCGATTGCCACCGCGGTTGTCATAATCATCGTCATCATCATTGCGGCTACGACCGCGACCACCTGAGCGGTTGCCACTACGGTTGTCGTAATCGTCATCATCATTACGGCTACGACCGCGACCACCTGAACGGTTGCCACCGCGGTTGTCATAGTCATCGTCGTCATCATTACGGCTACGGCCATGACCACCTGAACGGTTGCCGCCACGATCATCATAGTCATCATCGTCATTACGGCTACGACCGCGGCCGCCTGAACGATTACCACCGCGGTTGTCATAGTCATCGTCGTCATCATTACGGCTACGGCCACGACCACCTGAACGGTTGCCACCGCGGTTGTCATAGTCATCGTCGTCATCATTGCGACTGCGGCCACGACCACCTGAGCGGTTGCCACTACGGTTGTCGTAATCGTCATCATCGTCATTACGGCTGCGACCTCGGCCACCTGAACGGTTGCCACCGCGGTTGTCATAGTCATCGTCGTCATCATTGCGACTGCGGCCATGACCACCTGAACGGTTGCCGCCACGATCATCATAGTCATCATCGTCATTACGGCTACGACCTCGGCCACCTGAGCGGTTGCCACCACGGTTGTCATAATCATCGTTATCATCACGACCGCGACCACTGGAACGACTTTCGCCACGGTTATCATTTCTGTGGCTTAATGAACCTGCCTCACGGGCTTCCTCCGAGGTAAATTCATGTGCGTTGCCCCGTTCATGGGCAATTCTTCCAGCTTCACGTGCTTCTTCTGAAGTAAATTCATGTGCATTTCCACTTGCATGGGCAGCACGTCCACCCTTGCTTGCAATTTCCCGTAATCTGTCTGGATCCATACTTGCAAATCCACGGTTTGAGGTACCTGAGTTATTATCCTGATCGTCGCGTCTTGAATCTTGATTAGCCATGATTATCTCTTCCTCTATTAAAATTATATGAATTGCCATTTATTGATTGGCACCATTCACCATAAGAGATAAAAACTTATTCGACTAACCTGGCAATGTTTCAATCTTTTTAAATGTAGTAAAATAGCGAGGAAAATAATTTTACACCTACTTGTTATAAATAAATTTTTTAATAAGAGGTTTAAAAAATAATTCTTTAATATTTACTTTAAAAATAATCTAAAAAATAAAGCACCATTAAAAATAACAAATAAATATTACCTTACAATGAGAATATAAAAACAATCTTATTAATTAAAAGTAAACAAAAATCACGTTCAAGTAAACACTTCAATATTGGACAATCATTTTCTTATTGCATATTGCTTTAATTAAAGATGGGATTTTTAAAATGAATATTAAAAAGATGCCAGCAACAACCGAGGTCAACGTGAACTATATGATAGTGCCTGTACCAGAAATCCTGTTTTTCCAGTATTGACCTCAACCCTAATGACTGGATGCGACATGATGCTGAATGGCAATGCAGGGTTGTAGAAAACCATCTCAAGATTCTGTTGATTATATAGGTTTATATTTATTTACCACCTTATACCTAAAAAGTACAAATCAAACCAATATAAACATAGACCCCACCAAAAAGAACATCTTTTTAAAAGATCATAAAAAAATAAACTAACTGTTAAGGACGCTGAAGATGAACCAGACCACAGAACATTATCCAACTTCTGCCCCCGCTCAGGAGCAGCAACACCAGCCTGGGGAACAGGAGATTATGCATCCTGAACCAGAGATTATTAAATCAACCCATCAGGGAAGTTCCAAGCTTAAAAACAAGGTTGCGCTGATTACTGGTGGAGATAGTGGTATTGGGCGCTCGATTGCGGTTTTATTTGCCCGTGAGGGTGCGGATGTCGCAATTATTTATTTGGAAGAACAGGAAGATGCTGAAAAAACCAAACAGCTTGTGGAAGCTGAGGGACAACATTGCCTTTTATTCAGAGAAGATATTACCGACCCAAGTGTTGCCGATCAATGTGTGGCAGAGGTTTTAAAAGTCTTTGGCAAGATCAATATCTTAATCAACAATGCGGGTGTACAGTTCCAGCAGCATGACATTGTGAACATCAGCAATGAACAACTGGAAAAAACCTTTAAAACCAATATTTTTTCCATGTTTTATTTGACCAAGGCTGTGCTTCCCCACTTACAGGAGGGAGACAGCATTATCAATACCACCAGCATTACCAGCTATCATGGTCATGACGCCTTAATTGACTATGCCAGTACCAAGGGTGCCATCACCACCTTTACCCGAAGCCTATCCAATAACCTGATGAAACAAAAAAAGGGCATTCGGGTCAATGGCGTGGCACCTGGACCAATCTGGACACCGCTGATTCCAAGTAGTTTTGATGCAGAAACAGTCGCCAAGTTCGGCAAGGATACCCCAATGGGAAGAATGGGACAGCCCAGTGAGGTCGCCCCCGCCTACCTGTTTTTGGCCTCGGATGATGCCAGCTATATTACAGGACAGGTCATCCATGTAAATGGCGGGGAAATCGTCAACGGTTAAGCTGAAAAAGCCTCCCTCAAAGGAGGTTTTTTAACATTTAAAGGGGCCATCCATGAACCAATATTTTGACATGCAACTGTTACAGCAACATGCCTTGCTATTTTTATTAAATTTTCTAAAAGAAAGACATTACCGCTTTACCGTGATTACACCTCTTAGCCATGAACGCATCATTATGCGCAAGAAAAATCAATCAACCAATTTAAGAAGTCTCAAGGATATTTTTGGATGGAATCTACCATTCCACCCAGAGGATTTGGATACACAGCTGTTTAATCCCCTAAAAAAAGCCCACCTGATCCGTATTGAAAATAACCAGTGGATCAGCAATATACGGGTAGCCTCACTGGAAGATGAACTCTTTATTCACTCGGCCTTTCCAACCCTGGAAAATGATGCGGTCTTTTTTGGGCCAGATACCTACCGTTTTTATTATCACCTGAAGCAGCATTTATTGACCCATCCCCAACCGTTGCAGCGTAGCGTGGAATTATGCTGTGGGGCTTCCCCTGTCGCGCTGGCCATTGCCAAGTCTTTTCCCGCCGTATCCGAAGTGTTTAGTGTCGATATTAATCCTAAAGCACTGTTTTATAGTCAGGTGAATAAAAAGTTTGTGGGGCTAAACAATGTCTACCCAATCGAAAGTGACCTATTTTCAAATCTGGAGGGCAATTTTGACCTAATCTTTGCCAATCCGCCTTACTTAATGGATATCCATGAACGCCAGTACCGTCATGGGGGCAATAAACTGGATGGAACTGACCTGTCCTTTAATATTTTAAAGGAGGGTATCAAAAGACTTACACCAAGCGGAAGCCTATTTTTATATACAGGCATTGCCATAAGTCATCAGGGCAATAAATTTTTGGAGGCAGTGCAAAGCTGGATAAAAAATTACCCAACATTTAAATGTAACTATGAGGAAATTGATCCCGATGTGTTTGGTGAGGAACTGGATCAGCCCGCCTATCAGCATATCGAAAGGATTGCCGTGGTTCTGGTCAAGCTCAGCGCCATTTAAAACCTGCTGATATAAGAAAAGCCCTTGTTTAAGGGCTTTTGCTGTTTTGGCTTAGGCTGGAATGGATTCAATCACTGCTTCCCTTGACCAGATCCGATGATGGCGCAACAGTTGCTTAAACTTCTCCGCCACATATTTAAAGTCATCTCCAATCAGGGTGCCCTCATCAGCAGACAGTCCCAATTGCTCCAGTAGCTCAGATTTATTACCTAAAAACACAATCGGCTTTAAATGTTTATAGGCCTCAAGCAGATAATGCTTTGCAACACCATCCTGCAATACCTCCTCAAGGTTATCGCCATCGGCAATAATCACCGCATCATAGGCAATGGATGGCTCAGCCTTTTGCATGCCATCAGAGGTTGCCTGTTCCCCCCTGATTCCTTTTACGGGCGCTGGTGTTGGTGTAAGCAAATGAACGATGGCATTTTCCTTAATCACCCAGTTCTGGATGGTATATAAACTTTCAGCATTAACATTGTTATGAATCAGCACGGCTATTTTCTTTCCCTGAATATCTTCAGGAATAAAGACCTGCATGGAAAGTTTTCCTGACTTTTCAATCATGGCATGTTTGAAGTTTTCTTCCAGATCAGGCACGGTTATACCTAGATTGTCACCCACTTGACGGGCCAGATCTGTATCAATATTGGCAAGGATTTCCTGAACTTCCCGCTCACGAATATGCTGACGCTGCACCTTGCTTAATTCAAAGGTATAGGCATCCACCACATGTTTCTGTTCATGTGGTGCCAAACTTCTATAGTACAGGCGGGCCTGTGAAAAATGGTCAGAGAAAGATTCACTGCGCTCACGAATCTTGTGCCCATCAATCCGTTCCTTATAACTTTCAAAGCCCCCATTCTGGGCGGCTGGCGGTATTTCAATCGGCCAGTTGTTGTCGATGGAGTTAGGCTGATAGGATGCCTGCCCTTTGTGGATTTCATGCTGGTGCAAACCGTCACGCTGGTGGTTATGATAAGGACAGACTGGCTTGTTGATTGGAATCTGGTGGAAATTTGGTCCCCCCAGACGGCTTAGCTGGGTATCGGTATAGGAGAATAAACGTGCCTGTAACAATGGGTCATTGCTAAAATCGATACCTGGCACAATATGTCCAGGACAGAATGCAATCTGCTCGGTTTCAGCAAAAAAATTGTCCACATTGCGGTTCAGTACAAATTTGCCTATCGGTGTGACGGGAACCAGTTCTTCAGGAATAATCTTGGTGGGATCAAGCAGGTCAAAATCAAAACTCATCTCATCCTCTTCCTCCACGATCTGCACACCCAACTCCCACTCTGGATAAATGCCCTGCTCAATCGCCTCATACAAATCCCTACGATGGAAATCTGGGTCTTTACCTGCCAGCTTTTGTGCCTCATCCCAGACCAGTGCCTGCAATCCCTGTTTGGGTGTCCAATGGAACTTGATAAAACAGGCTTTTTCATGGGCATTAATAAAACGGAAAGTATGTACCCCAAAGCCCTGTATGGAACGGAGGCTACGTGGAATTGCCCGATCAGACATCGCCCACATCACGGTATGGGCGGACTCAGGAACCAGTGACACAAAATCCCAAAAGGTATCATGTGCTGTGGCACCTGTTGGCATTTCATTATGCGGTTCAGGTTTTACGGCATGAACAAAATCAGGGAACTTGATTCCATCCTGAACGAAGAAAACTGGTGCATTATTACCCACCAAGTCAAAATTGCCTTCCTGCGTATAGAACTTGATGGCAAAGCCACGAATGTCCCGTACAGTATCGGCGGAACCACGCGGCCCCTGCACTGTAGAAAACCTAACAAAAATCGGGGTTTGAATGGTTGGGTCCGTTAAAAAGCCCGCTTTGGTAAACTGTTCATTGCCCTCATAGGCCTGAAAATAACCATGCGCCCCCACACCGCGCGCATGAACAATTCGTTCAGGAATCCGTTCATGGTCAAAATGGGTAATTTTTTCCCGTAGAATAAAATCTTCAAGTAAGGTGGAACCCCGAACCCCTGCCTTTAAACTGTTCTGGTTATCTGCAATCTTGACGCCCTGATTGGTGGTTAGGGCTTCATTGGTGGCATCACGTCGAACCTGATCCAACTGGGCTGTTTTTGCCGTAACATTCTGCTTGTCTGGAGTGTCGCCAGCTAATGCACTTTTTATTTTGTTCTGGTCATTGGTATTGTCGTTCATTTGGCTACCTACTGATGGATGGCTAGAAAAATAATGGTTTTATTTAAATTTTATCGGCTTTGCGAGCTGCTTAAATAGGGAAACAACAGCTCCACATATTTTTGTGTACTCCATAGACCTATACTTTTATGATGTGAGTCTGGAGCCAAAAATGGGATAAGTTTGCAAAGTTTCAGTGCAAGGTTCTGGGTCTGGTTTACCCGTGTCTGTAAGCTTTCCAGTTCACCATCAGAAATATAGCTAAATAAATACTGGTGAATATGCTGCTCATTATCTATGTTGGGTTTATAAGGCAGATAACTTGATGAATATTGCTCACCTGCAATCCAGTCGTGAATAATCTGTTTTTCTGTGGAATTAAATACGCCATACATTTTCCCATCTTCATGGCTGATCAAGCGCCAGAACAGACTTTCCTCAGGATCAGTATTCAGCTTAATCCATTTATTTTCCGTTAGCTGGCGTATGAAGCTGCCAATTTCATGGGGATTTGCAAGCCATTGGTTAACTGTTTTACATTCAATCTGATGTTTCTCATTGTGAACCAACTGCCCAACCAAGGCCTTGCGTTTTAGAATTTTATGGACAAACTTTTCCAGATCAAGGTTATCAATAATTTGACGTGAGCCAATACCATGCTGATTTAAAGCGTAGCCACGCTTCAACTTATCAAGAAACAGTTCTTTGTCCTTATATTTTTTATAAATATTTTCCAGGGCTTTTATTGATTTATGTGCATGGCCATTGTCCAGATTATCAATGGTAATATGCAGGTTAAAATATTTTGAATCTATTCCCAACTCGGCCAGTTCATAGTTGGTAATGAGTAAATGTAATGGTAATTGCTCATAACCCAGATTAAATCCAATAATCTCTGGAATAAACTCAGGCGGTGCATAACCCAAGGCCAGCTGAATTGCGGCATGATGATAATATTCATCATCAAGGAACAGCTCAAAATCATCCAAACCTAAAGCACATAATAAGTCATCATAAATACATACATGGTTTGATTTCGCCTGCCCCAAACCCAACTCTTCCAGGTAAATCAAAATCAGGTCATGAAAAGTAGGATCATTCCAATAATTGACAATACTGTATAACCACGAACCATCCACTTTTTTTATTGGAGCGACCTTGATTAGAAACTCAAAAGCCTGTCCCAGATTTTTAAAATATTCCCGTTCTCCACCTGACTGGCGGCGTTTGATATAATCCTGATAGATTTGACCCACTTTCTGGTTTTCAGTGAAATACCAATCTTTCATGTCGCTGATTTTCTTTGGTAGATCAACCTTGTTTAAACAGACCTTTTCAAATTCCTTATTCAATAGGCTGACCGCTTTTTTTTCTTTTTCAAAGTTGGAAATATCTCCATCCATAAAGAAAGCAACAAGCTCATAATAATTTTTTTGATCATCCTGTAATAAGTCAAGCAATCTTTTTTTTACTAAAACTGGCATTTTCATTCTCCGAATTGAAAATATAAAAATACATTACGTGGCTGGCGCTTTATTCCCATCAACTTTTTGTTAAAAGAAGTTATAAAAAAAACATATGAAAATAAAATTTCTTTTTATTCAATGAGTTGTTTTTGCATATTTTTACAGTTTAACATTTTGAATTATTTATCTTTCACGTTATCCATATGAATAAACAATAATTTATTTTGATTGTACTTATACAATGGAGTTCCTATGTTCAAAAAATCCTGTGAGCGATTGGCTGAGAAAAAACTCACGATTTCTTTTCTTGAAAGTGCTTCCGCAGGCTATCTTTCCTATCAATTCTCATTAAGTCCCTTTTCTGGCAATATTCTAATTGGTAGCCTGGTCTGTTACGACTTAAAAGTAAAAGAAAAAGTTTTGAAGATTTCTCCATCATTTATCAAGAAGCATACTGCTGAATCTATGCAAGTAACCAGGGAAATGATTAAGAAAGGAAAGAAACTGTTTCAATCAGATATTTACGTGTCATGTACTGGATTATTAAAGCGAGGTGGTTCTGAAACCAAGGAAAAGCCTGTGGGAACATTCTTTTACTGCATATATTATAAAGGCAGTATTTATGAGTTTCGAACTGTATATTCAGGTCAACCCAAGAAAAAACTGGAAAGCCTACTCAATGATATATGTAATAAGCTTATGAAAATTATAGAAGAAGAAAAGTGCTAGAAAACTTTTGTTTTTGTTTCATCATGTAAGTTAAATATAAAGAACTATTAAAAGTGTTTTTATTTAAAACCACTGTTATTCTTTAACTCTTTATAAATACATAAAATTTACTTTATTTAGACGTTACATTTAAATATTGGGAAACATGCAAAGTCTTATCACAATCAAAATTTATGTTTTAATCAAACCATCTGATTTACTCAGATAATATCCATAGCTAATAAAATGAGGAATACCATCATGAGTAATGCAAATAACCAACGTAATAATCAGCAACAACAGAATGATGACAACCGTCAACAGCAGCACCAGCAGCAAAATGACAACCGTCAGCAACAAGGATCTAATCAAAAAGATTCTAACAACCAAGGATCAAACCAAAATAACCAACAGAAGTAATTTCTGGTTATTTTAAGGTCCAAGCATATTTAGGAGAATAATGAAAATATTCTCCTAAATTTTATATAAGAATTATTTTTGGCTGGAGAATTCCAATGACTGATACCAATAATGCCAATTCAGGTAATCAAGGGTCCAATGTCAATGTTAACCCTGATGATTACTGGCGCGAAAGCTACCTTACCCGTCCCTATTATCAGGAAGCTCAACTTGACACGCCTGACCTGGATTATGATCGTGATTTTTCCAAAGCCTATGAGCTAGGCAGTCGTGCACGAACTGAACATGATCGCAACACTCAATTTGAGGATGTTGAGAGAGGCTTGAAAGAATCTTGGGAAGAACTCAAAGCCGAATCAAGATTAAAATGGGAACAGGCCAAAGAGGCAATTAAAGATGCCTGGGACAGATTATAAAATGCCTTTCCCCATAAATAAAATGAGCTTATTGAATAAATAAGCTCATTTTATTTATAAAGTATAATTTTATCCATTATAAAAAGAGTAATTTATCCATGAATATAATTGATATTTTTCTCTATGACACAACCTGGGGTTTTATATTTGAAATCATGATCCGTTGCTTTGTCATGTTTTTCCTTATTCTTATCTTTCTAAGACTTTCAGGCAAACGGGGTATTCGACAGCTTTCCATATTCGAAGTGGCCATTATTCTGAGCCTGGGAACTGCGGCTGGCGATCCCATGATTATTGATGATGTACCGATTGTCCAGGCATTCGTGGTCATGAGTACCATCATCATTCTCTATCGGCTAGTCACCTGGGCCATGATGAAAAGTGAAAAAATTGAATTATGGGTGGAAGGTAAACCCCTTTATATTGTTGAAGATGGCATGATGGTGATTCAGGATATGAAGAAAGAAAAATATTCCCACGATGAGTTTTTTGCTGAAATGCGTCAGCAAAGTGTGGAACATCTAGGACAAGTCAGGGTGGCTTTGCTTGAAACGGATGGCTGTTTAAGTATCCTGTTTTACACTGAGCAGGAAACCAAATGGGGGCTCCCACTATTTCCCAAAGCCTACCAAAAGTCAGTTCACTTAAATACTGAGAATTACTATTCCTGCATGTACTGTGGAATGACCCAGCATTTACTTCATCTGGAACAGGAGTGTCCTCGTTGCCATAATAAGGACTGGACTGAATCCTTGTCTGTTCCCTATATTCATTAACATTAAACGTGGAAGATCTTGTTGGTCACCTGATAACAGTTGCATCGTAAAGTTATGTGTCAGACAAAGGTTTATAGATTGGATATCCTGAAAAGCTTTTTTTTAAACTATAGTAATGCCCTGCCTGATTCAGATACCCCTAGATAACCACCTCAACAATATTGTTATTGTTGAGGTACCCCCTGTCTGTTTAGCTCATCAGCTTGAACAACTTGCCTGTTCTTGGGTGTACAAAGGTAAAATCATCATTCAAGGGAATCACCTTGTCCGTGATCACCACCTTGAATAAAGGCGCCCATAACATTCCAGTATTGATTAAATTTGGATTCAATGTCTTTTCAAAAATCTGTTCGACAATGATCCTGTCTCCTGTTTCACTACTCGCATCAACTTCTTTCAACATATATCGTTTAGACATATAAAACTCCTTTTAAGAAATCGTCATTTGAGAATGATTATTTGCTCAGCTTATTTAGGGAATGGCTTCTTGACTTTTAAAATACTCAACAATCTCCTCTCCCTTATTATCAGATTTATTCACAATATTACCTGAATCATCATAATAATAGGTTGGTAAAACCACCTTGCTTTTCTGACAAGTCATGTCTTTTTTATCGTAATAAGTAATTTTCTGAATAAACCCAGCAAGCCAGAGTATATATTCATCGGAGTTTTTACTTTTCGGCAGAATACTTAAATCAAAGTTTATTGATAACCGACCTGAATTCATCAATAACTCTTCAAAGTTAATATAGTTGTATAAAAGCTTAAAATCCGTTTTCTTAATTTCCTTTCTCAACTCTATCATTAAGTTATTAAGATCCTCTACAGGCTCATCAGTGAAACCTTTCGATGTCTTTACCTTAAAGTATATTTTTTCTGCAAGTTTCAAAAATTGTGGCATGACTTTATTCCTGTAATTTTTCTTACTGGAATTTTATCTAATTTAATGTAATTAATTGTTAATCTTATTTTGAATTGTGAAATAATTATGATTTTTAACAACATAAAAATTACACAATACTTGAATCAAACAACAAAACAAAAATTCCATGTGATACAAGTCACAATAATTATATAAATTTACCATTTCTTCTTTAAGTCATATTTAAGAAGAAATTATATTGAAACAATAGAATCTATTTTTAATAGTGGCTAACTATTATTCCTAAAGAGTTAACCACTATATTTGGTCATTTAAATAATCTTGATTTAATCAGGGCGAGTTCTACTGGATAAACTCGAACCTGAATTTTCAGGTACAACTCCTGATGCATCATTTTCGATGAATGCTGGGGTTGAAGCACCATTATTATAATCATCATGTAATTGATCATTATTTAACTGATCACTATTTAGCTCGTCTGTATTCGTAGGGCGACTTTCCATGGAATGAGGAGAGGTATTTGCCTCATCCTGTTTCATCATATCTGCATCCCTGTTTCTATCGCATCCAGCTAAACCAAGTATAAAAGTTAGAGCTAGGCTTGTTAACATTAGTTTTTTCAACATGGTGTACCTCACTGTTTCATAAAATTAATCCATAAAAATTCAAGTAAATTTTAGATATACTCATCTGCAAATCGAGCATTTCTTTTTTTTCTTTCACTGGCCAATTTATTTTTACGTCGTCCAATAAATTCTTTATCATTTCCTTGATCGTATTCTTTAGTATATTTGGAATTAGATTTATGATTTTCATCAAGCATCATTTCCAATTCCTCCAAGTGAATACTTCTATCCAAGCTTGTTACTGAACCGTAAATATCTTTTGCAATCTGCTGTGAATTACATTTAATCTTCATTTGTATTTCCCTTTATTCATGAGGCATAACCTTTAAATATTAGATAACCTGTATAAAATATATTTCATAGATCCATAAAAAAACCTTTATCATGTATCTTTCTTTATCAACGTACACAATCACACAATAAATTATTGTTTTCAATTAAATTTATATTTATAAAAAATAATATTTTTACTTTTTATTTATAAGAAAACAAAAAATTTACAAAAACAAACACAACAATATATTCTTACATTAAATTATAGAATCTGGTCCAAAATAGCTTACCAATAAAAAAGAAGCTTAAATTTAAGCTTCTTTTTTACTTTAATAGATTAATTCAGGTATTTACTTAATATCCTTTTTCTCTTTGGTATCATGGGATAAATGATCATTACCATGATGCTTATCATCAGAGAGTCTAGTTTTATCCTTATGAGATTTATAATAACAGCCTAAAGCCACACCTGTTCCTAAAGTAATAATGGTTTTTAACATGGTACACCTCTTCAAAAATGAGAACATTTCTATAGATAGCATTTTTTTTGTTAATTTAATGAGTCATTTTTCTATTTTCATTTTAAAAAAGAAAATTCATGTAAAGACACAAATCACAAAAAACCCTATAATTCAATAGATTATCAGATCAGCATAAAAAATAGAATATTTTGAAACAAACCAATGGGATAAAGATATAAGAATTAAAAATTTTAAATTATCTTGACAAAACCTATAAAAAATCTGGAGTATAATTATCCTACTGATTAAATCAGGAAAATAATATGGCTAAGATCAAGTCCTTTGAATCCAATTCCACTGAAGAAATGGAAAATAAAATCAATGAATAGTTAAGAGAAGAGCTTTCTCATCACCACAATAAAATCAATATAAAGCAAATTAGCCATTGCTATATCAATAATGAAAACTCATATAGGATTAGTGCCCCGATTGTATATGACTATATATAAAGTAAATTTAAGTTTTTATCTTAAAAGCCAGATATTTTGAATATTTTTATTTCTCCCAGTTCCTATTTAGTATTTATTAAGTTTTATTTTATCTATTTGGAATTTATAACAAATTTAAAAATAATAATATAAGAAATCAAAATTCATTAGTATTCCTAAACAATACTTGTTTCATAAAAGTCTTATTACTCACATGAATGTTCACAATGAATACATTTAGAAACATAAAATCCTGCATAATTTCTAAAAGATAAGGATTCCATAGGAGGAAAAAATGCCACAGATATTACGCATAGCTGAAAAAATATATAAAAAACTCAATGAGAATAAAGAATTTAGCAATGATCCTATAGAGAATCTCAATAAACTGATTGTTGAGATACGTCAAGAAATCAAGGGTACAAAACTAAAGGTACTCTACAATTTTATTGATTTTGAAGAATGTTTAAACAAACCAAACCATGATTGTAAGGTAAAACTCGATATTAGTCTCATTCCGAGCATCAAGAATGAGGGCGAATTTATACTTTGGCTTGCGGGCTTTATAGAGAAAATTACAACAGACGGTAAAAGAAAACTTCCTCCCTTAAGAAAAGATATTCCACCTGATTTCACATTTAGCACCCAAAAAGAATTAAAAAAACCAGTCACTAGTCGAAATGAATATTCACAGACAGGAGAACAGATTAACTCCTATTTCAAGTCTGAAGAATTTATAACTGCCTTTAATAAGGGGCATTAGTTTGTAATGATAGAAGTGTGCTCCTGACCGTTCGCACTTCTATTATTTTGCTGAATTAGTTCAGCAACCGCCTGTACGGGGCGGTTTTCTTTTAACAATTAATATAGATTTAATGAAATAACTTGAAATTAAAACTGATTACAGATTAAATCTTTTATCATTAACAGGTGAAACCAATTTATAGACCTTACCATCGGCTTCATCCTCAAATAATAGGTCTATATTTGGAAAAATAGTTTTTCCCTCCACCTCAATATATTCAACTCTCTTAAAAAAAGGAATATCGTTGTCTTCCAAGTCATTTAACTTTGCAACAACTATAGATTCATTTTCTTCCTGATCCTTGACGATCACAGTAATCTTATCCATATCATGTATCCTAAAAATTTATTTAAAATAAATATGTTATTTTTCCATAGATTTGTCGACCTATTGTTTGTAACAAGGCTTATAATTATTATACTGTCTCAATATTTTGTAAAAAAATATAAAAAAGAAAAGCCTTAATAAAAGGCTTTTCTTTTTTCAAACTAAGTTAATCTGATTATTTACGATTACGATTCCAGGCATCACGGGAAGCAAGTTTTGCCTCATCCCAAGACAAGCGCGATTCAGCTCTTGATTTTTCCCAATTGACTTTTAGCTCTGGCTCAATCTCTTCAAATGCCACATCAGGATCATAAATTGCGTCATTGTCATAACCTAAACGATACGCCTGCTGGTAATCCCGTTCATAATTCAGGTCTGGATAATTCGCCTTGCTTGTACCATAATAAGGCTGATTGATGTAGTTTTCACGCCAATAGGCATCTTCAACCGTTGGATCAATTGCTTCACCAACCGCACTACCTGCCAAACCACCCACGACAGCCCCAACTGCTCCACCAACCAATGTACCCAATGGCCCACCAACACTACCTACAGCAGCTCCTGCCGCCGCTCCACCTACAGCACCCACGCCTGTTCCTACGGGATGCGAACCAGGCTCTCCAGTAATTGGATCGGCATTTAACTCTTTTTTAACCTCATCTGGAGCATTCTTAATTTGCTCACGATCAAAATCATCTGCATGTGTCATTTCTATTCTCCTTAAAATGGATAAATCACCGTAAGAGTTACATTCTTAATAAAATCTTCAGTGATGTTTAAATTGTCTATTCCACACTAAAATAGGATTTTGTTAAAAAACAGGCCTAATATTTTCTTAAAAGTTAAAATTTATAGTGTTTAGTAACAGAAGAAACATATTGAAATACTAATTTCTTTGTTTAATTTCCCATAACAACATATTAAAAACAGATATTCTGCAACAACATTTTTTAGTTACAAAAATATACTTTTAGATTATATACAAAATCATTCACTAAATTATTTATAAATAGTATGGTCTTATTTTTATTTAGTTTTCAAATAAAATACATTCACTAAAAATAAATCAATTCTTATATTCCAACAAAGTAATAGATAACATTTAAGTATGTATATTTTAGCTAAAAATAAAATTTTAATATAATTAAATCCTTAAAAAATTATTTCCTATTTAACCGAGCGGCATGAGGTGTTTTCCCATACCAGCGCTTATAGGCATGAATAAAACTTGAGGGTTCTGCATATCCAAGCCATTCGGCAATTTGCTCAACTGAGGCCTGTGAAACAGACAAATAATAGTCTGCAAGAATCTGTCGCACCTCTTCCCTGATTTTAAGAAAGGTCGTATCTTCCTGAGCCAGATGACGGCGCAAGGTTCGGGAATTAAGATGGAGATGATCAGCCACATTTTCCATTGAGGGAATTTCTCCTTTGGCATTCATTAATGCCTGTCGTACCTGATGGGCATATTTTTTTTGAGACTGCCGTTTATCCAATATTTGACGGCATTGTTCTTCAGCGGAATGTAAAACCAGCTCATTTGCCATTCTTAGTTTTTGGTCGATTTTCTCCCCATTCAATACCACATAATTTTTTGGGGCGCCAAATTCTGGAACCACTCCAAATAAATCGATATACGGTTGTATATCGCCTTGAGGCTGAAATGAAAACGCCAATTCCTGGCAAAAGTTATCCTGGATTAAATCTCTTTGAACTGTCAGCAAGGCGGCGGCATCCCGTTCAATAATAAACTGCCAAAGCGTATGGGGAATTGCCTCATCGACCTCAAGATCAATTTGAATTGCATTTTCCTGTTCTGAAACAATAAACTGGGTAAAGGCAAACGTTAATGGAAAGTAGGTCAGTGCAAAATTCAGTGCTTCACGGATGTTGGCACTACTGATCAGGGCCAGACCAAGTGAACCAAAAGTGGTGAAATGATAACGTGTCCCCACTTCCAACCCCAGAAAAGGCCGATCTACACATTGTTCAACGAGGTTACGAACCAGTTGTAATTCCTGCTGGGCAGAAACTGTCATGTTGGGGTCGAGCAGTTGCTGTTGTTGCAGACCAGTTCCTTTTAGGATCAATTCATGGCAGACCCCGTGTTCCGCCGCAAAATCTACCATCAGCCGAACACTATGGATGCTGCGCTCATACGTCCATAAGTACTTCAATGTGCATGTCCCTTTGTCCTCTAATCACAATATTTTGTCCGCATCCATCCTCTAAATCAACAGGTGAAACGACTATTCTGCACTCAGGAATCTATATTTTATCCAGAGCAGGTTATGTTTAAACAGGGATCACATTCAAATAAAAATATTCGTATCGCAATTATAGGAACTGGATTTGGTGGATTGGGACTTGCAATTCGTCTCAAACAGGCTGGATTTCAGCAATTTACCTTATTTGAAAAGGCCAATGATGTTGGCGGGGTCTGGCGTGACAATACTTATCCTGGCGCTGCCTGTGATGTGCCCTCTCATCTCTATTCTTTCTCCTTTGAGCAGGATCTTGGCTGGAAAAACCGTTATGGCTCATCACAGGAAATTCATCAATATCTACGCCACTGCACTGAGAAATATCAGCTTTATCCACATATTCAGTTTAATACAGAAATTGCCAGCGCCAATTTTGATGCAACTCAAGGCATTTGGCATATTCAAAGTACAACAGGCGAAAAGTTTGAGGCTGAATTTTTAATTGCGGCAGTAGGTCAACTGAATCGTCCTGCCTATCCAAAAATTAAAGGTCTGGAAAATTTCAAGGGTAAAACATTTCATTCAGCCCGTTGGGATCATGACTACGACTTAAACAATAAGCGTGTAGCCGTTATTGGCACTGGTGCAAGCGCCATCCAGTTTGTTCCTGAAATTGCCAAGCAGGTGGCGCATCTGGATATTTATCAACGCTCTGCGCCCTATGTCATTCCAAAACCTGATCGTCTCTATTCACCCATTGAGCGCAAGGCATTCCAAAAACTTCCTGTGCTGCAAAGCCTCGATCGTATCTTTCAATACAGTTATAACGAGATTCGCCTAAAAAGCTTTACCACAACTCTAAATGAAATGCCGTTGGCAGAATATATTTTCCAGCGTCATATCCGAGAGGAAATCAAGGACCCTCATTTCCGTCACCGTTTAATGCCTGACTATCCAATTGGCTGTAAACGTATCCTGATTTCCAATCACTGGTATCGCAGTCTGGTTCGCACGAATGTTGAGGTCATCAATACTGCCATTCAGGAAGTCACTGAAAATGGCATTGTAGATCAGGATGGGAACTTACGTGAAGTTGACACCATCATTTATGGCACAGGCTTTACCGCAACCGACTTCATGGCACCGATGCAGATTAAAGGTCTGAATGGCATAAGCTTAAAAGAGGTATGGCAAGATGGCGCGGAAGCTTATTTAGGTTTAACCGTCAGTGGCTTTCCTAATTTCTTTATGCTGTATGGACCAAACACCAATCTTGGACATAATTCAATTGTGTATATGATTGAGAGTCAGGTGAACTATATTCTTGATGCAATTCAGGTTTATCTAAAGAAAAATTTACGCTTTGCCAATCTAAAACCTGAAAGCCAGCAAAAATTTAATCAGGAAATTCAGGAAAGAATGAAAAGCACCATGTGGTCACAAGGCTGTAACAGTTGGTATCAAACCGCCACAGGAAAAAATACCAATAACTGGCCTGGTTTTACCTTTGAATATCGTCAACGCACCCGCCGTTTTGATATTGAAAATTATGCGCTAACACCAAGGCAATCTTAATCATTAATGATATTTGTTTGATTCAATAATATAGGGAAACTTAGATGAAAAGCTTTAACAATAAAGTTGCCGCTATCACAGGCGCAGGCTCGGGCATCGGTCAGGCACTTGCCATCGCATTGGCCAAACAGGGATGCAACCTTGCCTTGTCCGATGTTAATGAAAATGGCTTGGCCAATACCGTTACCTTATTACAGGCTTATCCAGTTAAGGTCACCAGACAGGTGGTGGATGTGGCAAAACGTGAGGAAATGGCAAGCTGGGCAAAATCTGTGGTTGATCAACATCAACAGGTCAATCTTATTTTTAACAACGCGGGTGTTGCGATTGGTAGTACTGCCAAGGGTGTGAGTTACGAAGACCTTGAATGGCTGATTGGCATTAATTTTTGGGGTGTGGTTTATGGCACCAAAGAGTTTCTACCCTACCTAAAACAGAGTGGCGACGGACATATCATCAATATTTCAAGTATGTTTGGCTTGACTGCCCAACCGACCCAAAGTGCCTATAATGCCAGTAAGTTTGCAGTGCGCGGTTTTACCGAAGCATTGGGTCAGGAACTGGATATAGAAAAGTTGGGCGTTAGTGCAACTTGTGTTCATCCTGGCGGTATCCGTACCAATATTGCCAAGGCAGCACGGATTAATAACAGTGTAACAAGTTTAGGCATGGACCCTGCAAAAAGTCAGGATGCGTTTGACAAAATATTGCGCACTCCTGCTGAAGAAGCCGCAGCGCTTATTTTAAAAGCTGTACAAAAAAATAGCCGCCGTTTACTGATTGGTGCCAATGCCAAAGCCGTGGATATTCTTCAACGCCTTATGCCACAGGGATATCAGAAAATATTTGCAACAGCGACCGCTTTGCAGGCACGTTTTCTTAAATAATTTTAAGATCACTTTTTTTATTGACCATCCATAGATGGTCAATCTTTTTTTAATAGCAGATATGAGTCATTATTTATGAAGCAAGTTCTCGCCTGGACCATCAGCCATACCTTGCGCCCTGCCTTATCGCCTAAAGTTCCACTGAAGATTCAACGTTTATGCAGTGATCTGGCAAGCACCATCTTAATGGGTCCGTCTGGCTATAAAACGCAAAAACAAATGATTGGTCAGATTCCCACCCTCGAAATTCGGCCTAAAACCACATTAGAGGGTTATGGTGTTTTATATTTGCATGGTGGTGGCTATGTGGTTGGCAGTGCCAAAAGTCATATCAAACTGGCAGCACATCTTGGTCATGCCATTCAAGCTAAGGTCTGGCTTCCTGAATACCGTTTGGCTCCAGAACATCCAAGCCCTGCCGCAATGGAAGATGCCTTGTTTGTGTATAAAACCCTGTTAGCCAGTGGGCAAGACCCAAATAAATTAATCATTGCTGGGGACTCTGCTGGCGGTGGTTTAAACCTATTAATGGCAATAGCGATTCGTGAAGCTGGACTGCCACAGCCTGCTGCACTGGTGCTGCTTTCGCCATGGGTCGATTTAAGCTTATCAGGGGAAAGTTTAAAGACTCATATTGCCCGTGACGCAATGCTGAGTCCAGAATGGTTGCAATGGTGTGCAAAAAATTATTCTGGCAAACAACAAGTAACCTCTCCATCCTGCTCTCCACTTTATGCCGATTTAAACGGTTTAGCACCCACCTTAATTCATGTGGGTACCGAAGAACTGCTTTTGGACGATGCCAAACGCATCGCACAAAAACTAGAGAAAGATGGCGTAACTGTTCAATCTAAGGTCTACAATGGCGTGGGTCATGTTTTCCAGTTTCATGCAGGAATTTTAAAAGAAGCCAACCAATCTATACGGGAAATTGCTGACTTTGCGCATCAGTATCTTAGCTAACTGTTTTGAGCTAAAACACCACCCGACGATAATTTCGATACTCAGGTGTCCAGAAATTGTTTTCTATTGCCAGTGCCAGCGCATCATTGCTCATGGGTACGGCCAAACCATCCGCCATTGCAGCTTTTGCCACCTTAAATGCAATGAACCTGGAAACTTGCTGAATATCATTGATATTTGGCAATAAATCAGCTGCCGCATTCTTCAAGCGTGGTGAACAGTCCGCCAAGGCGGTACTTGCAGCCATCAACATTGCATCGCTGATATGGCTTGCTCCACATGCAATGACACCCAGCCCTATGCCAGGAAAAATATAGGAGTTGTTGCACTGGGCAATTGAATAATATTTTTCCTGAAAATAGACAGGTGCAAATGGGCTGCCTGTCGCCACAATTGCTGCACCTTGTGTCCACTCAATAATATCTTTAGGCTGTGCTTCCACTTGGGAGGTTGGGTTGGATAGTGGCAGTATAATTGGGTGCTTATAATATTTAGCCAAGGTCTTGATCACCTCTTCGCTAAATAATCCAGCCTGTCCAGAGACACCAATCAGGATACTTGGTTTGGCGTTTTTCACCACATCCAGAAGCGAAACCAGTTCCCCTGAATGTTCCCATCCTGTAATTGCATGAACTGGTGTGGCAAGTTTTTGCTGGAAATCCAACAGGTTTGGCTGCTGATCTGTCATCAAGCCAAAACGGTCCACCATAAAGATGCGTGAACGGGCCTCATGGTCGCTTAGACCCTCATCAATCATTTGCCTTACAATATGTTCAGCAATTCCACAACCTGCCGAGCCTGCACCCACAAAGGTAATGGTTTGGTCCTTGAGTTGTTTGCCCTGTGCCCGTGATGCTGCAATGAGTGTCGCAACCGTCACCGCAGCCGTACCCTGTATATCATCATTAAAACAGCAAATTTTATCCCGATACTGGGTGAGTAACGGCATGGCATTTTGTTGGGCAAAATCTTCAAACTGGATCAGAACATTTGGCCAGCGTGCACGCACCGCAGCAATAATTTCTTCAACAAACTGGTAATATTGCTCACCCCGAATACGCGGTTGCTTCCAGCCCATATAAATTGGATCGTTGAGTAATTCCTGATTATTGGTGCCCACATCAATAGTGATTGGCAAGGTATAGGCTGGGCTGATGCCACCACATGCTGTATAGAGCGATAACTTTCCAATTGGGATTCCCATCCCGCCAATGCCCTGATCACCTAGGCCAAGAATACGTTCGCCATCCGTGATCACGATGACCTTTACATTTTTCTTATTCACATTATGAATAATCTGGTCAATGTATTGGCGTTCAGGATATGAAATGAAAATGCCACGATGACGGCGATAAATATCTGAGAATCGCTGGCAGGCCTCACCCACTGTTGGGGTATAGATGATCGGCAGCATTTCATCCAGATGCTGGCCGAGCAGGCGATAGAAAAGGGTTTCGTTGGTGTCCTGTATATTTCTTAGATAAATATGCCTGTTTAGGTCGTTGTCGAATGAAAGGTACTGCTGATAGGAACGTTGTGTTTGTTCCTCAATGCTTTCAATGTTGTAGGGAACCAAGCCATGTAAATTGAAATTTTCCCGTTCCTCTTCAGAAAAGGCAGACCCCTTATTTAATAAAGGAAGTTCTAAAAGAGCATTTCCAGCATAAGGAATATACAAAGGTTTTTTAGTTTTACCAGAATTCACAAACATACCGTACTCTTTAAATGTTCCGTCACATATCAAATTTTATTTACTTAAGTTCCGCAGGCTTTTAATATTCAAACAGACCCGCTACAAAGAACTTTGGCTGGGCAATAATTTACACCATTACTGCCCAAGACTGCATATACATGCCTATATACCAAGCCATTCACTATTTAGAAAATAAATGATCTATCAGCATAATCATGATTTCAGTTTAAATCATAGTGAATGATGTAAATTCTTTTTGCATTTGTAGATTTCTAAACCATGTCCTTGGGCAAATCTCACATTTATTCAAGTATGATCTCTGCCCAATAATTTAATCAGCTATTTTCCTGCTCATATTCCTTGATCGCTTCCTTGGCGATACGGAAGCTATCCACTGCCGCAGGCACACCACAATAGATGGCGACTTGTAACAGTACTTCACGGATTTTTTCTTTCGGCACGCCATTGCGCAATGCGCCCTTGACATGTAGTTTCAGTTCATGCGGGCGATTCAGTGCAGAAATCATCGCCAGATTAATCAGGCTGCGTTCAGGCTTACTCAGTTCCTCACGTCCCCAGACCGCACCCCAGCAATATTCCGTCACCAACTCCTGCAAGGGCAAATTAAAATCATCGGCATTATTGATGGAATTATTGACATATTCCTCACCCAAAACCTGTTTACGAATTGCCAGACCTTTTTCAAACTTTTCATTACTCATTTAAATACCTCCAAACAAGGTATATTTAATTTCCAGATAGTCATCCATACCATATTTTGAGCCTTCACGCCCCAAGCCTGAGGACTTAACCCCACCAAACGGCGCAACTTCATTGGAGATCAGGCCCTTGTTAATCCCGACCATTCCATATTCAAGCTGCTCACTCATACGCCAGGCTCGTCCCAAATCCTGCGTATAGCAATAGGCGGCCAAACCAAACTCAGTGGCATTCGCCATTTCAAGCGCCTGCTGTTCAGTCTCAAATTTAAAGATGGCGGCCAAAGGACCAAAGGTTTCCTGCGTCGCAACATCCATTTCACTTGTAACATCAGCAATAATGGTGGGTTGATAGAACAGTTCACCTGCACCATGACGTTGACCGCCTGCAATTAAACGGGCTGATTTTGCCAACGCATCCGCCACATGCGCCTCGACTTTTTTCACCGCATTTTCATTGATTAGTGGGCCAATCTCATTGCCCTGCTGCAAGCCATTACCGATTGCAAAGGCTGCCACTTTTTCTTTCAATGCGGCAATAAATTTCTCGTAAATACCTGCCTGAACCAGAAAACGGTTGACGCAGACACAGGTCTGTCCTGCATTGCGGTATTTGGCAATGAGTGCCCCTTCAATTGCAGCATCCAGATCAGCATCATCAAACACGATAAATGGCGCATTACCACCCAATTCCAGGGACACCTTTTTCAGGGTTTGTGCTGAACGTTGATACAGCAATTTACCCACTGGTGTTGAACCCGTAAAAGTAAATTTACGCACATCGTCACTTTCAAAAATCGCATCGCCAATAGTGACCGCATCTCCCGTGATGACCGTAAAAATCTCCGCAGGAACACCTGCCTGCAGCGCCAGATCAACCAAGGCCAATGCGGTAAACGGCGTTTCAGGTGCAGGTTTGACAATACACGGACAACCCGCCGCCAATGCAGGTCCCACCTTACGGGTAATCATGGCCGCAGGAAAATTCCACGGTGTAATGGCGGCAACCAGACCAATCGGCTGTTTACTGACAACGATACGGGCATCTGAATAAGGACTCGGAATCACATCGCCATAAACACGTTTGGCTTCTTCAGCAAACCATTCAATAAAACTGGCGGCGTAGAGGATTTCCCCCCTTGCCTCGGCAAGCGGTTTACCCTGTTCACTGGTGAGGATAAATGCCAACTCATCCGCGTGCTGCACCATCAAGTCAAACCATTTTTTTAAAATGATGGAACGGTCTTTGGCAGTTTTATTTTTCCATGCTGTCCAGCCATTCATCGCAGCCTGAATTGCCCGTTCCGCCTCGGCCTTACCCATATTCGGCACAGTCCCAATAATTTCCTGTGTCGCAGGATTATAGATGTCTGTGGTCTGCTGGCTGTCAGCATCACACCATTGCCCAGCAACAAAGGCTTGCTGGTGAAACAGGGGCATTTGATCGAGTTGCATAAATCACCTTTCCATACAGTGTCCATCAATCAGTTTAAGAACAGCATCAATAATAATTAAGCCTGCTGATTCTTTCTAATTTCAGGACTAATTTCTTATCCCATTTAAGCATTTTCGTTAAATGGGAAAATGGTTAAAAGTTTTTGTATTATGGCATACCATAAAAATCTTGAAAAATTTTTTCGGTTGCCCGACGTATTGCATTGCCTTAGAAATAATAGAATAAAGTCAAATTCAGCAACTTATTCCATTTATTGTCATCGCCCTGCGCCAATGAGCTTGCGGTTCCACCAATAAACGGGTCATTCTTGCCCATAATATATTCTGCCACCAATGACAGTTGTTTATGATCGATAGTCACGCCAATAATATTACGGATGGAATCCTTGGCTGCATCCATATCCTTGTCATATCGGCTATGCATGACATATGGGGTAATATGACCAATCTTGCCTACATTCTTAAAACTATAACCTGCATCTACGGTGTAATAGCTGGCTTTATTGGCAACCTGATATTCACTGTCATAAGAACCCATCAATGATGCATCTGGTTGGACAAGGTCCTTATTGCTCACATCATTTTTGCCCCCTGTCAGGGTCACACCCAAATTGCCATAATTGACCTTGCCAAAGACTGCCCAAGCCTCACGGCGACCTGTCTGATCCGTGCTGTTATTGTTAATGTCGGATCTCCAGTAGGACGCTCCCACCTGTGTACCCAAGCCATCAATCCCCAATGCAATATCCTGGTTGATGCGTGCAATCCACATATTTTTTTCCTGTAGATCGGTTTGGGTCGGATCATCAGAATGGACATAATTTGAGGTATAGCGTCCCGAATCAGGGGTGTACTGGCCTGAGTAATGACCACCATCAATGGCAAAATACCCCACATCAAACTTGGTTGCTGTTGGCAACTCAGCATGATAGTTCACACCGACATTGTGTACATCTTCCAGCCCTGCGGTGGTGTTGATGCTGCCATATAAACTGTTGCCCCAAAAGCGCCCCGCACCAAATGGAATCGGCTGCATTCCCACCACAAGCTGGTCGGTTTGATTAAGGTGGTAGCCCACATAGGCATCAATCATGGTGGAAAAATCACAGAGGCGTTCATATTGATAACAACGGTATTCCGCATGGCCAAACAGGTCACCACGTTCATAATCCAGTTTCAGTTGCGCTGCGTCAAAACGAAGTTTCTGGTCATCAGCATCTTCACCATAGTGCTTGAGCTGGTAATTGCCACGTATATAACCAGCAACGGTGAGTTTACCTGTTTCACTATTAGCATCACCAAAGCTGATGCCTGCATAACCTGGTGTAATCATTGCGGTTAGCGCAGAGGCCAATGCAAGCTGTAAATAAGTTCTTTTCATGTTTTAGATTCCTTTCATTTCATGTTCAGTGTTGTGCCTTGGCGTTGAATGCTGGACTTGCGCATTTAATCTTTCCCAGATTAAACAGGTAATACACAACAAAAGTGACCACCAAACCAATCACCCACGACACATCCACATCGGGAATCAGGTTGGCAAATGGTCCTGTGAAAAACGCATTGGTCAGGAAAGGAATTTGAACCACGATACCAATAAAATAGGCAGTGAGGGCTTTGGCATTAAACTTGCCGTAAACGCCACCGTCCTGTGCAAAGATAGATTGAATATCATAGGATTTCCTGTTGATGACATAGAAATCCAGCAGGTTAATCGCCACCCAAGGCACCAGAATAAATAGCAAGGCAAAAATCACATTCAGGAAGAAACTGATGAAGTTGCTTGAAGCCCACAATGCGGTGAATGTGGCAAGAATAAGTACAACAATGGACAGCGCGATACGGACATTTTTACTGGGTATCCATTGCCCTGCAAAGGTCTGGATTGAAGTGATACAGGACAGAACCGCGCCATACAGGTTCATGGCGTTATGGCCGATGATGTTGCAGAGGAACAAAATCATCAGTACATAACCGAATATGCCTGTGCCTGACTTGACCGCCTCCATCGCATCCGTACCTGAACCGATGCTGACCGCAACCGTACCAAAGCCCATCGCAAAAATTGTTCCCAGTGACGCACCGAGATAGGTATAGATAAAAGGTTTATAAATCCCGATACTTTTAGGTAAATATCTTGAATAGTCTGAAGTGTATGGTGAGAAACTGATTTGCCAAACCGCACACAGGCCAAACATGGCAAACCAGCCTTTCATGTTGAAAGCGCCTTTTGCCAATACATCGGCATTGATATGCGGAATCATGATCATCAAGCCAATCAGTAATGATCCACCCATAAACCAGGTGCCAATCTTGTTAAATTTATGAATGAGGTGATAGCCCACAATGCCAATGGTGGTGGCGGCAATTGCCCCAATCACGGTGGCAGTTGGAACAGGAATGGCTGGAACAACGGTATGCAGGGTTTTTCCAGACAGGATAATGTTGGAAATGAAGAAACCAAGATAAATCAGGGTGGTGAACAGCACCACCAGCAAAGCACCATAACGCCCAAACTGCGCACGGCTTTGAATCATTTGTGGAATACCGACCTGTGGTCCCTGTGCAGAGGTCAGTGCCAGAATCGCGGCGCCAAAAAAGTGCCCACAGCAAATCGCCACCAAGGCACTGATCAGGCTTAAATTAAAGGTTAACATTGACATCGCACCCGTAATAACCGCCAAAGGTGCAATGTTGGTACAGAACCATAGGGTGAACAGATCGCGAACCTTGCCGTTGCGTTCTGATGGATCGACGTAATCAATTGAATGGCTTTCTATCGCGAAAGCATTTTTTTCATTTTGGCTCATATCCTTAATCTCTCTTTGAGGAACTCATTTTCCTCAATATCAATCTATTTGTGAGAGTAAACTTAGGTTTCACAACCTGCCTGGTCAGTGCCATATCCAGATGACCTGACCTCTATTTCTGTCGTTGTTACACACTGGTTTTCAGCAGTTTTGAGGAATAAATGGCAAAAAAAGATCAAGTGAACACGGTTGATGCGTTTTAAGGCCCAACAACAACAATCTTTTTAAACCACGATTCGGTTTATAGGATTCTGAAATTCAATATCTGCATAGATTCATCCCTGAAACTCAACATCCTTTCCTCTCTCTTTACAGTGCTATCGCATCACAAAGGGATCATCAATCGGCTGGTCTGAAGTACGCAGCCACACGGTTTTAGTGGTGGTGTAATCCAGCACCGCATCGGAACCACCTTCACGCCCGTGACCAGACAGGCCATGACCACCAAAAGGTGCAAGCGGTGATACAGCACGGTAGGTATTCAACCAGACAATGCCTGACTGAAGTGCCTTGGTCATACGGTGGGCACGGCTTAAATGATTGGTAAATACACCTGCGGCAAGCCCATAAGGCGTGTTGTTGGCTTTATGGATAGCTTCTGCTTCAGTGCTAAAACTGACCACAGACAATACAGGGCCAAACAGTTCAGTCATGACACAGTCCGCCTGTGGCACATCACTACAATCTAAAATTGTTGGCGGATAATAATAGCCCTCACGATCCAGTGATTTACCACCTGTCAACAGTTTCGCACCTTGCTGAATGGAACTTGCCACCACCTGCTCAATCTTATGGCGCTGGCGTAAGGTACATAAAGGGCCATATTCAGTTGCCATATCATCAGGCAAACCAATTTTGATACTTTGCACACGTTCAACCAAACGCTGCACAAACTCATCCTTGATGCTTTCCTCAACCAGTAAACGGGAACCTGCGACACAGCTTTGTCCAGTAGCGGCAAAGATTGCGGCCACCTGTGCATTGACTGCGCTTTGTAGGTCTGCATCTGCGAACACGATAAATGGAGACTTTCCACCCAGCTCAAGGGACACTTTGGCAAGGTTTTCAGCCGAATTACGCACAATATGGCGTGCGGTTTCGGGGCCGCCCGTAAATGCCACATGCGCCACATCTGGATGGCTACTCAGTACCGCACCACATTCAGGACCAAAGCCCGTAATGACATTGACCACACCTGCTGGAAATCCTGCTTCATGAACCAGACGGGCAAAGGCAAGTAACGGTGCGGGTCCCTCCTCCGAGGCTTTCAGTACAACTGTACATCCCGCAGCCAGGGCTGGGCCAACTTTAACCGCTGACAGAAATAGCTGGCTGTTCCAGGGAACAATCGCAGCCACCACCCCGACAGGCTCGCGGATGGTCCAGGCCTGCATATCCTGCTTGTCGATGGGTAGATAACTGCCCTCAAGCTTGTCCGCAATCCCTGCATAGTAGCGGTAGTATTCCGCCACATAGGCAATCTGGCTGGAAGTTTCACGAATGATCTTGCCTGTGTCACTGGTTTCATACTGCGCCAGTTGTGGTGCAGACTTTTCAATCAGGTCGGCAAGTTTATACAGCAACTTGCCACGCTGTGATGCGGTCAGGCCCGCCCACGCACTATCCTGCAAGGCCTGTGATGCCGCAGCAACCGCACGGTTGACTTCATCACTACGTGCCTCAGGCATTTTTGCCCAGACCTGACCTGTCGCTGGATTGATGCTGTCAAACTGCGCAGCACCATCCTCAAACTGACCATTAATGTACAACTGGAATTGAGAAGTCATGTCTTCTCTCCTATGCAAATGCAGGCATCACTTCATTGATCATACGTTCCAGTGAGGCTTTCTTACGTTCAAAGCTCATGCCCGTATCAATCCAGAATGAATATTCGTTATAACCCATTGCCTCATACGCTTTTAAGCGGTCAATCACTTCCTGTGCCTGACCAATCACGTTATTTTTACGCATGGCTTCTGGTGTATAGAATGGATGTTGTGCCATTTCTTCCTTACTAATCGGCGCGATCAAGCCTTGGGTAATTTCACGCTCATTTTTAAACCATGCACCAAAATAATTATAGAAGCTGTTGATTTCATCCGCCGCCAACTGCGCGTCCTGTTCACTGTCCGCCACATAGGTATGACGCAGCAGCATGATTTCAGGGCGTGGCACATCGGCAAACTTCTCACAGGCCGCATTGAAATGACCCATCAATTTCTCAACTTCATCATCACCGAAATGCAACGGTGTCACCTGCACATTACAGCCGTTCTGTACCGCAAATTCATGGCTGTTGGGATCACGCGCCGCCACCCAGATGGGTGGATGTGGCTGCTGCAATGGTTGTGGTGCAGATGTAGTTTTAGGGAACTGCCAAAACTCGCCATTATGTTCGTAGTCGCCTTTCCACAAGTTTTTAATTGCTGGGATCATTTCACGTAAACGCTGACCCGCGCTCCATGCATCCATGCCTGGCACCATGCGTTCATATTCAAATGAGTAGGCTCCACGCGCAATCCCGATATCCAGACGGCCATTGGTGATAATGTCGGTCATGGCAGCCTCACCCGCCAGCTTAATCGGATGCCAGAATGGCGCAACCACCGTTCCCGTACCCAAACGCACATGCTGGGTTTTGTTGGCAAGGTCAGCCAGGTTGATAAACGGGTTTGGCGCAATGGTAAAGTTCATGGCATGGTGTTCACCTGTCCAGATGGCATGCATGCCACCACGGTCGGCAATCTGGCACAGCTCGATCATTTCATCATAAAGCTGCTTTTGCGTTTGTTGGTCAGAAACACGTTCCATGTGTACAAATAATGAAAAGCGCATGGTTAAACTTCCTCTTTAACAATTTGACGAACCGTTCCACTGGTTTGATTACCGTAATAAACGCCATAGGTTTTCAGATGATTTTCCTTGCGATAGCGCATCAACATGCTCTGCAACGCGCTGTCCACAAAAGTTAGCTGTTCAAGCTCATTCAGGTCCACAAATTGACCTTTATGCGCCGTCGGTACAGGGGTATTACAAAGGAAAGCGATATATTGCTGCTGCGTGGTCACATCATCATAGACAGAGTAGATAAAACTCGGTGATGCCTCTGGCTGGTAGGCTGCAAAGATTTTTTCCAGTGCTTTTTCCGCCCCATCCTTATCCACCAGCAAATGCGGCAATGTCCATTTATTGTCAGCCGTTTGTTCAAGCAGAATCTGGTTTTCATGCCCAATTAACGCCATCATCATCACTTTCATGCCTGAAATCACATCGGTAGATGATTTGGCTGGGGTGAAATATGCACCACGGTAATAACCAAGGCCCGCAAAGCCTGCTGAGGCGAAATTCTCAACCTGACCAATCAGGATGGCATGATCGCCAGCATCAACAATTTGATACGTGGTGCAGTCAAACCATGCACTCACACCATCAATCAATGGATTCTGATTTTCACTTGTTGACCATGCAAAATTGGCAAAACGGTCATCACTTGGGCGAGCAAAGGTATTGGACACATCCTTTTGCTCTTCCGACAGGATATTGATAGCAAAGTGTGATGCGCTGGCAAAGTTATGGTAGTTGCTGGATGTCTTGGCAATGCTCACCAAAAGCAGCGCTGGGTCCAGAGACACCGAAGCAAAGGAGTTTGCGGTAAAGCCTAATGGTGTTCCATCCTCTTTACAGGTGGTCACCACTGTCACGCCCGTCATAAATGATCCAAAGGCATCACGAAGCTCACGTATTTTATTGACAGTTTCCATTTCACTCATTGTCATATTCCTTCATTGATGTGTGGCAATCTAGACGCTGGTTTCCAACCATGCCTGCATTGCATTGTTCACTTTGTCTGGTGCGGTCAGGTTCACCATATGGCGTTCATTCTCAATCACAACCGCCTTGCCATTTTTTGCCTGACTGGCCATCTGGATTGCCATTTCCGCAGTTGAGTTGGGATCACCCGTGCCTGTTAAAATCAGGGCTGGACAGTGAATGTTTGACCATTGATCCGCATATACCGCATCACCTCGTGCAAAGGCTGAATAGGCCGTTGCATAGCCAGACATATCAACATCCTCCAACCATGATTTCACCTTGCGTGCAGCCTGCTGCTCAATTTCACTATCGCCAAACCAGCGCTGCAATGGTGTCTCAATGTCAATATGGCCTGTCTTTAATTCTTCCGCCCGCTGGATCACTGCATCCTTTGCCTCTGGGGTACGTTTATACACCCCGTTCAGCACCGCCATCCGTTTTACCAAATCTGGACGGGTGGCACTTACACCTGTGGTAATCAGCGAACCCATTGAATGGCCCGCCAGATTCACCGCACCTAAACCTAATGCGGTAATAAACTCGATGGTCCAGTTTACAAAGTCCTGCAACGACGCATCATCCGCCAACTTGGTGCTTTGTCCATGACCTGGCATATCCACAGAAATCACTCGGTAATATTTTGAGAAATACTCAATTTGTGGAGTCCATGCTGCCGCCTGCATTCCCACGCCATGAATCAGAACCAGTGGTTCTCCCTCACCCTGCTCAAAATAATGAGCAACACGGTTATTTGACAGCTGCTGGATTTTCGAGATCATGACCTAATTCCTTTAAATCCTGATAACGGTCGCCAATACGATGATGTGGACGACCCCCTGTAGCCGCACCAATCACAACCACCAACTCACCAGCCGCGGGTGCATCTGGAATGGCAAACTGTAGGGTCAAATAGTGTGAACGGCGACCCTCATCATTTTTATCCATCATGGGAATCAGGATTGGTGCATTGGCTGGACCGCGTGTGTTGTTAAAGGCTAGATAAGATTTTGCGCCAACCGCACCACGGTAAGTGTTACCAAAATGTAAGGTATGGATAAGCGCGGATGCATGTTCAAGCTCGCCATCCAGCCCCACTACCGCACTTTTACCAAATGCCTCCACAGCTTCACCTGAACCAACCTCATCAATAATCAGCTTGGTGAGGTGCTCACTTAAAATAGGTGCAATACGACGAATTTCAGGTGTCAGGTTTTCAACATAGCCTTGCCCTGCCCACGGATTTTTAATCACAGCCGCAGCCGCCACCATCTTTAATGGTGTTGCTGCCTCTTTACCGCCATCGACATAGGTCGTTTCAACGTGAAGTACTGTTTTACGGATTAGATTCATGGCATTTCCTTGCGAGTGAATTTATCTTTTAACTTGTATTATGGTATACCATAATACATAATGAAAAAAAAGCAAGAGTTTGCTATGCTGTTTTTAGACAAGACAGATGTAACAAAATTTGCATAATGAAATTGGGAACGATTGGTCATCTATGAATCTTAAAATTGAAAATCCACCTGTAACCCTGCGAGAGCTATGTTTAGGAAAAGTCCGCAACGCCATTATTACGGGCTACTTTCCTTCAGGTAAAAGGCTGGTTGAAAGAACCCTGTGTGAAGAGCTGGGGGTTAGCCGTTCTGTGGTACGCGAAGTGATTCGCTATTTAGAGGCAGAGGGCCTGGTGGAAATCCTGCCAAATAAAGGCCCTATTGTTTCCCTGCTAAATTGGGAGATTGCATCGCAAATCTACGAGATTCGTCTTTTATTGGAGCAAAGTGCAGTTGCGGACTGTACAAAAAACCTCACGGAACAAACCAGTGACACCCTTAAGGAATTATTGTCAGAACTTGAACAGGCCTTTGCTCATGATGATATTAATTTAATTATTTCAACATCAGCTAAACTGTACGAAACCATTTTTACCACAGCCAAGCACCAGATTGCCTGGGAAGTGGTACAACGTTTAAATGGACGGATCAGCCGCCTGCGTGCCATGACCATGAAATCCACCAAACGTGAAATTTCAGGCTATCAACGCATTAAGAATATGTGTGAAGCGATCTATTTATATAAAGACCCTGAAAAAGCCAAACAGGCTGTGGCTGAACATATCGCGGAAGCGGCAACCGTTGCTAAAAACATCTTAAATAATGGCTAATTTTTTGTATGAGATACAGAAGATTATCAAAACTTTAAAATCAAGGAAGAAAATCAATGTCTGCCTACTGGATTGCCCACGTAACCATTCACGATCTGGAACAATATAAACAATATATGGCTCTGGCACCCTTGGCCTTTGAAAAATATGGGGCTAAATTCCTTGCCCGCGGTGGTGAGTCCGTCTGTATGGAGGGGCCAGAATATCAACGCCATGTCATTATCGAGTTTTTTGACCTAGCAACAGCGCAGGCTTGTTATCATTCAGAAGAATACAGCAAGGCCAGAGCTGCCCGCCAAGGTTGCGCTGAGGTGATGATCAGTATTGTGGAAAGTCTGGGTTGATCCCAAAAATATTTATAGAAAGAAAGACTCCAGATTCTCTCTTTTTATAAATATGATTTTCTGCTTCAAACCATAAAAAATCTCTATCTCCTTGGAAATTAAATATTCTTAATTTCCTCAGCAAAATCATCACTTCTAAAATAGGAAATAATGCGTTCACCACTGTGTTCATTTCGTATATCTAAAATCACATTTGGATCACTTTGAAAGGTAAATTCTGGTGGTATGTCCTGATGTAGCGGCGGCAACCGCTTGACCCCGCCCTCAGTAATTTTTTCAATAAACCCTGCAAGCCATAGAACAAACTCATCCTTATGCTTATAGCTTGGGATTAGACTAATATCCAGACTGATTTTCCCATCTGTTACAGGCCTGTTAAATCCATCAGCGAAATCAATATAGTTATAGAGCAGCTTCAAATCCGTATCGACCAACTCCCTACGAATCTGTTTGATAATTAGGTTTAAACATTCCTGTTTATCAGCCACAAACTTATCATTTTCCTGAAAGTTCCTGTACACATTTTCAGCTATTCTTAAATATTGAGGCATTATTATTTCCCGCAGTTGTTTTCTTAAATTATGACAGCAGGATTATTTCAAATTGTAATGATTCTTATTCATTATGTCTTTTATATAGCTTTAATGATAAAAATTAATCTTTTGTTACGTCATTGATAACAAAGAGTTCTGGAACGCTTACCCCTACTATATAAAAAATCTAGAGTTTCATATGAGTGCCATGTTTATCAATCATGATCGAACACGCTTGCTACTGACTGCAACGAAGACTACCATTGGAACCACTTTCAAGTTTATGCTATCAGCAAAGTTCTCATTAGGAGTATATCCTTTTAGCCCTATCCATCTTTCAAAACATCAATTGTTATCTTTAAGAAGTTATGGCTTTATTCACAATCAAATGATGACACTCAATTTCAAGCTTACCTTGGTAATACTGCATGGTGAAATCAAGCTCATTCAATAAATTTTCTTTGTTATATTTGTCTGGAACAACTTTTAATAAGGCAGGTATATATTCATATCTATATAGGTGAGGATAACTTGTACATAGTATTTTTACTTTTTCTTCTTTAGAAAAATATATGCTATCTAAAACATTTAAATAATATAATATTTTCTTATTAACATGATTAAACTCAAGTGTACTGTAAATATTATCTGTTTCTTTTTGACACCCCTAGATTGATAAAATCATGACAACTGGAATAAAAATATTTATTTTCATTGCATTCTAATCATGTATTTACCAGAATTTAAAATAATGATGAGTAAAAAACCCACTCTAGTAAAAAGTGGGTTTTTGATCGGCATGATGCGATCTCATGCTTTGCGTTATAATTTGAACCTATCAGTTATAGTCTGACATAGACCAATTCAAGGAATACGCTTATTCTCTTTACTGCTCAAATATACCGTATCGCCTACGGATTCGATCAAAACCATGTCTGCAATTAAGAGCTTAAAGGCATCACCGTAATATTGCTTGCCTGAAGCCCTTTCTTGCCTTGCATTACGTCAAACTTAACACGTTGCCCCTCAAACAGGGTCTTAAAGCCATTATTTGCAATTTCACTATAATGGGCGAAAACATCCTGACCATTATCCGACTGGATAAAACCAAAACCTTTGGTTTCATTAAACCACTTTACTGTACCATTCATATAACTAGACATAACTATATCCTTTCTCTTTTAGAGAATATATTAATAAGATTTTTAACTTTAAAATAATAGACTTTGAAACTAAAATATCAAATAAGCAAAGATAAAAATTAAAACTGCATAATAAGAATTTTAATGAGACAAAAATATTTTCCTATCGTCTTAATTCACTATACGCCCTTATCTACCATTTGCAATCTTTATTTAAAATTAAGTCAAATGATACAGATTATTTACAGAGGTATAAAAACTTCGACCATCCAGATTAAGCTCAACCTCCTGTCCAGAGGATAAAAGCACTTTCTTTCCAACTTCCACCCATTTAAAGCCATTGATGGTGCTCTGCTGGCGTTTTAGGGGGATAATTTGCACACTAATTTCATTGCCATTACAGGCTTTTGCAACATACCATTCATTAATAATTTTCAAAACAAAATCACTCATTACTGAGCTCAAGCGATTTATTTGGATTTACTACAACACTAGATAGATGAGGAAATAGAACGACATTTCTAGAATTTAATAATTTTTAGCTTTATTTAGGGTTATTTAAGCTAATCTGGTCAATTATCCATTGAATAATAATGACCTTACAAACATCACAGAGCAAAAAATATTGGATGCGGGGGTTGGATTTGAACCAACGACCTTCGGGTTATGAGCCCGACGAGCTACCAGACTGCTCCACCCCGCATTAGGGAGTTAGCGTTATACTCCTTATTAAGGATGAGGTCAAACATTCATTTTGTTGTTTATTTTAAACATTTAATTTTCCAGGAATAAATAAACATTTAAATCAATATCATAGACTAAAAACAAAAGGCTTTTAAATATTCTCAGTACTATATTTTAAAATACTAATTGAACATTTTTTACTCTCTACCTTTGAATCTTTTGTATTTTTATCAAATCAATTAAATAAGTGCCTGTTTCAGACTCCTTATGGGTATATACAATTTCCAATACCCTTTTTGTTTCAAGATTTCTAAGATAGTGAAGTATGCTTTGCATTTCATTAATATTAAAATCACGGCCGACAAACAAGAACTCACCTATCCCGAGTTGAGTAATTTTCTCTTCAAGCTTCATAATTTTTAACATTTTTAATCCCCCTGTAAGTCAGCTCTACTCCTTTTATAATACAAAAAATTATTCTTTAAAGTTAAGTCATACAAATCTAAACATCTTTTTATACAACACAATGATAATTATTAAAAAAATTACAAAGCACACCCAGTTCGATAACCGTTAAAAAACTAAATTTAGTAAGTAACCCGAATCTTGTTTAAGCCGATATTTCCATAATACGAATCATCGGCTTGTTTTGATGACATATTTGATAAGCACATAAAGATGCATAAATACCAGCTAAATAGCCTGCAACACTTCTCGCTCTAGTCGTCACTAGATTGTACGCCCCCTTCAGCAAACTGAATAAAGTTTCTATTTTATTGCGTTGTTTCAGATGGTATTCATCTGCTTTTGATAACTGTATAGATTTCATGTTCTTTCGGTGATAGGTAATTAAATCAATATCTTGTACTCTTAATTTACTCTTTAATTCATGACTAATATAGCCACGATCAGCATACAATTTAGCAGTCATTCCTTTGACTAACTGTTCAACCATTTTTATATCTGCTGTATGCCCATTTGATAAAGCTGTGCTGAGTATTTCACCTGACTGATTCATAAGTACATGCAACTTACAACCAAAGAACCAACCCATAGAACTTTTACCACGAGTTGCAATTGCTGCTAGCGATTTATGTCTTTTTATTCGCTGATTTTTACAGACAGCCAATGTCGTTGAATCGATCCATAAATAAGAACTTTGCTGATCTTTCATCAGGGCGAAATGTAAGGCATGTAAAGCCAGTTGATGAGTATTGATCAGGTAAATCATACGTTGGTAACAAGGCAGGCTTTTGAATAAATGAAGATAGTTATGTCTCAGTGCCGTAAAGAATGCTTTAAAGTTATTGAAATGTGAATGTTTATACCAAATTGCAATAAAGACAATTTCAGAAATACTGAGCTGTGCAGGGCGAATTCTTAGGCATTTAAGATTTTGCTTTAAGAATTTCCAGTAAACTGATTCAAATTTTAGAAAGAAATCATCAATTATACAGAATAATTGGGTACTATCGAACATAAGGACTAGAGTCGTAAGTTTTGTGTGGTAACTAACTGATGGCTCTAGTCCTTCTCTTTTTCAAGTCTATGGCTTATCCGTGATTCAGGTTAAGTAATAAAAAACTACAACTCATTATATTATTAACAATTTAACTGTTAAAATTAATTCAATTTCACAATTAATCAGTTTTAATAATAACTAAGGCAAATGACTTAAAGAAAGAAAATTATATGGCTTATCAAAATGAGGTCGAAAAACTGACCAGTATTGCGAATGAGTTTCGTGATGCTTTAGATCATGTTACGAATGGCTTTATCACTGGAATATTTAGTAAGTTCCCCAAGGAATGTGGTGCAGATGCCTGTGAACTATTGCAATACTACTTATTAACTGTTCATCAAATTAAACCTGACTATCGGGAAGGCAAGGTTCAGGTAACGTCTAGAATGCCAGAAATATCGCACTGTTACCTGATTGTGAATGGCATCATCATTGATATTACCGCAGACCAGTTTGATAAGGATAAATTCCAGAAAGTAATTGTCTGTGAGAGTAATCTCTATCCTCTCACACCTTATTTTAAGTATGTGCGAAGTAAATCTGGTCAGGTTTTGACACCATTAAATGATTATCTGGATTCGATCTATAAACTGGTGCTCAAACGCCTGGAGAGCCGTCAAAGATGATTTTTAATCTGTATCATCTTTTAGGATTATTCTCTAAATCCTGAAAAAATATATTTGTATTCAAATTTCAACCATCTAAATTTATTCTGGAATTTTTATCAGATGAATTTACTCTAGCTCTCCCAGAGCCTACATGCATAAGGTTTAGGCAAGTTAAGTATTAACTTTTGTTGAATCTATCTAATTCTATTTGGAAATGTATTTCGCGATCATATATTATCGCCAGACTAAATTTACAGTCATCCCCACACCGTTGAAAAAGAATGTGGGGACATTTACTAACAATAGTAGCAAATAAATCACTTTAAATCAGAAATACAATCAACAAAATAACGAACAGACCTGCAACCACCCCATTTAACTGAAATAGTTTTTTAGGGAAATAGGTCAGCGTTAAACCTACTGCCAAGGCAGCAAAAGTCAAACAACCCAGCCATTCGGTCATACCAATAGAAGCACCTTTCCAAAACAGTACAAGCACTGCTGAAACAGCAAGGACAACCCAGCCAACAATTTGAAATAAACGGGTTTTCTGTTCAGTCACCTTAGCTGTAAAAATATCTCGCTGATGCTTGTTCATACCACATGCCAGACTACTGAAAGCAAAAACTGAGATACACCATAAAATCCATGCAGACATTAGGCTTGCTCCTCTTTCTTTGCCACTTTCTTCGCTTTGACAGGCAGGCCTTGATAACGTTTTAACTTATAATAGCTATAGGCAAACAGCATACCTAGAATCAGGCATATAAGGTCAAAACTTGCCACCATCCATTGCCCATGATAAATGCTGCTCCATAGAGCGCGACCACCTGTAGCAATATTCAGGATTGGGGTAATGAGATACATTGCTGCCGCCAAAGCCAATAACTCAAGCCATGCCTGACGATGCTGACGGACAATCGCATAAATTAAAGTGGCTAACCATGTATAGAAAAATACCTTGATCTCAATAGGTGAACGCTCAGCAATTTGTACTGAAATGAAACGGTTTGACCAGAAATATGCTGCGCAGGCAATAGGCAATCCAATAATCGCCGCGACGTTCATCACCTCAACGAAGCGATGTCCAAATGGTTTATAACCGAGTTTCTGTACATCAGGTGCCCGTTTAACTGTCCATAGTATTAGCCCTGTTGCCACCATCATTGTGCCAAGCACACCTGACAAAAACAGTAGCCAGCGTAATACTGCATCCACGCCATGCGCCATATGCAGCCATGTCACCAAGGTATAAATTGCTTTTGGTGTCGAGTTTACAGGTTGGGCTTCATCAATCACCCGCCCTGTTACTCCATTAAACTTAAGCGTTGGGATACTTTCACGGTCAAGTAATGTGGTCGTGCGTGTCGCATTGAATTCAATGTCTGATTCTACCGTATTCGGTTTATTCACTCGAATATAGGCGATTGGATTATCTTTCCATTGCTGCTGAACTGAATGATTCAATGCAAGAATATCAACCATGGGGGCTGGGCTAAGCTCAGGCTTTTTGGCTTGATCATCACCTCTGCCCCCTCGCTCACCTCGACCACCGCGTTCCTGGGCCTCTTTACGTTTCTGCTCAGCCAATAAACGTGCCTGCTCAGGTGTTTTGGCCACTGGTTCATTGATGACCTGGTAAAATGCCTGTCCATCGCCATAGTTACTCTTCATTGACCACGGCATGAATAAATACATCAATAATAAAAGGCCACTAAAGGTAATCATGATATGAAAAGGCAATGCAAACACGGCAGTTGCATTATGGGCATCTAGCCAGGAACGCTGTCCCTTTGCGGGACGAAAAGTAAAGAAATCCTTAAAAATCTTTTTATGGGTAATAATGCCACTGATAATGGCAACAAACATAAACATTGTGGCGATCCCCACAATCCAGCGTCCCCAAATGCGGTCCATGCCATACAATTCAAAATGGAAACGATAGAGAAAACCTCCACCCCGTGTTTCCCTTGCCTTGATTTCCTGTCCTGTTGCGGCATCCAGATAAATTTCCCCATTACGGCGGCGGCTTTCCCCTGCCTTGCGAATATTTAAAGTAATGGCGGGTTGGCGTTCATTGGCAAATCGGATATTCCAGCTTTCAGCTTTTTGTCCCCTTTCATTCAGGTATTGCAAAGCATAACTGAGTTGCTGTTGCTGTGAGGTATTATTGATTGATTGATGCAGTTCAGGTTTCATCCAGACCGTGATTTCATTCTGGAAAAAACTCAGGGTTCCTGTTAAAAATACGGCATAAAGCAGCCAGCCAAGCAACAGGCTGATCCATGTATGCAGCCATGACATCGACTGGCGTGCGCCCTCGTTCTTACCATCAGTACGCATAATACACTTATCCCTTGATCAGCCAGTAAACCACGGTCATCAATACACTGGGCAAAATAACACCCAACCATGCCTTTAAAGTCGAGCTGACCATAAACACCCAAATGAACACACCACAATGCAGGATAAAAGCCAGCATGGTGGCACTCATCACTGCATTGGCTTTTAAAGGTTCGGTATGAAAAAACTGGCCCATCAACATGGCTGCAATTGCTGCAAAATAATAACCACCAAAGAGAGCCAAAATAAATCGGAAGAAAATCATGACGCGATAGCGAATGATTGACTTCTTATTCGTTTTTACTTTTTTGGAAGATATTTTGGTTGGAACAGGCTGTTCCACGGGAGCGATCAGATCAGTAGTCATAAAAAAGATTCCAAAAATAAAAAATGACTACTATTCGAACGATAATAGTCATTTCATTTATTCACTGATTAGAAAGAGAATTTAAGATTCAGATAGTATTGACGACCACGTGGATCGCTATATTTGCTGATATATCCAGATGAACTGGACATATCCACGGTGTAGTCATTAAACAAGTTTTGGATACCAAAACCTACTTCTGCCGCTTTAACCATGTTTCGTTTTGATAAAGGTAATTTTGCTTTTGCAAACACATCATGGTAAATCTGATCCTTGATCTTTAATTCAGTTGCATTCTGGCCTGTCTGATTCAGAATCGCTGAGGCATTCTCAATGGTGTAAGCACCATAATACTGAGCAGCCCAACCAAAGCCCCATGTATCATTTGGCTGTAAATAGATTGAAGCATTGGCACGATGTTTTAACGGATAGTCTGCACTATTGCTGCCAATAGACACAAAATCAGTTATAGGGGAGGTGACTGAATCCTGTTGTAGATATTCTTTTACATAGGTATACCCAAGATTCAACGAGGTATTCCCAATTAGACTATCAAAAGCATAATTGAGATTGGTATCAATCCCCTTGGTCTTTAAACCTAAAGCATTAAATGAAGTAGTATCAATCGATTCAACATTACCATTGGCATCACGCTTTACCCGATCAGCGTACTTCCCCTGATTATCCAAAATGTATTGGGCTGCAACCGAAGTAATATTGTTGGTTTTTTTAATTTGATAGTAGTCTACAGATAAACGCAGGTTCTCAATCATTTCAGGGGTTAAGACCATACCAAAATTATAACTTTTTGATTTTTCTGGCGTGATATTCGGATTCCCACCAGAAATAATATCGGTGTCTGTACCCAGCATCTTACCTGTAACAGGGTCTTTTAAAGAGGTACTGGTATTTTCAGCAATTGTTGGCAAGGCTAATTGACCAACCGTGGGTGTTACAAAACCCTCACTATATGATGCACGGAACATGACTTGATCATTTGGTACAAACTTAAAACCAAGGGTTGGTGTAATCGCATCAAACTTAGCTGTGCCAGAGTCGCTATAACCCAATAAGTTAGACTTATAACCTGTGGTGGAGTCAGCTTTAGAATCGTATTGAGGTACTTTTGCCGAAACTTTGAAATCTTCATAGCGTGTTGCCAATTGCATCTCAAGCGACTTGGCAAAAGGAATATTTTGTTCAGGTGAAATCAATGGCACATTAAATTCTGCATAAACACTTGATGTCTGGGTTTTTCGCTCTGTTGGTTTAACCCATGGATTGTCTACATATTGATGGTCAGCAAAACCCTCGCTTTCATAACGACGGTGTTCAATCCCTGTTGCCAGTTGAATATCCCCCGCGTACCAAGTGGCAATTGGGCCTGTTGCACGAATTGACATATCATTGAGGGTTTGCTGGGTATTGTTTTTGGTGTAATGCCAATATTTCTGGATCAGGTCTGTTGACTTGTTTGTATAGTCTTCAATAAAGTCAATTGAATTACTTGCGGTATCCTTGTTCCACTGCACCGCTTTTGGATTTGTTGTTCCTTTGCGGATATAACGTTGGCGAATATCAGATTTACTCCACGCATAATCCGCAGACAGTAGCCATTCAGGCGTTAAATCAAAAGTAAAACCCGTGGCAGCTTTCTTCTGTGTTGTCTGGAAAGTATCTTTAGACCATGCGCCAAAACTATCTGCACCAAGAACATAGTTCACCAGAATATCCTTGCCAAAGGGATTGTGTGGACTATTTTTACTGACCGTGACCACACCATAGCCATGTGGTGCATCATTATAGCCCCAACCCTTTTCTCGCTCATAACCTGCTTCAAGAAAGACATTTAAGCGATCAGTAAAATCACGATTGATGGAAAGCCCCACAGATTCTGTATCAGTATCATATAGGATTGGTGAATTTCCAGACCACGCTGTTACTCCCGACCCTAATCCCAATGCATAACCCTGACCCAAGTGATTTACATTTCCATCCCAACCCGCTGGAATATGGGCAATGGAAGATCCCCATCCAGACATCAACTCTGACCCATCCTTTGTACGAATGTTGGTTAGATTTCCAGGAGGAGGATTATTGGCCACAGTATTGCCTTTATTGTCTTTTGTTGTCCCATAAATCACATCTGGATTATTTTTTAAAATATTCTGACGCTCTTTATTTTTATAAGGACGCTCCCTAACCAATAACCCATCCTGATCTTTTTTAGAGGCTGTCAACATGACATGGGTACGACCATCTTCCAGGGAAAAACCTGAAACCACATTCAATGACTTAACAGGTTGCTTGTTATCCGTCGTATCCGCATAGCGCAAATCAATATCAGTACCCACATAATCCTTGCGCAGAATGACATTAATCACCCCACCTACAGCTCCACTTCCATAAATCGCTGCTGCTGAGGTAGGTAATACTTCAATACGCTCAATCGCTGCCAAAGGAATATTATTTAAGTTGGGTTGCTGGGTTGACTCTGCTGTACCACGGTTACCTGTACCTGCGCTACGGCGGCCATTAATCAAGACCAAAGTCTGGCTTGCCCCCAAGCCCCGTAAGTTAATTTGGCTGGAGGTTGCGGTGAAATAACTTGAATTGTTGGTTGAAGTTGCCATGGGTAGTAACTTGGCAATCGCTTCGGTGACAGTGGTTGCACCTGATCGTTCCAGTTCTTCCTGGGTAATCATGGTATATGCCTGCACATCATTTTCTGTACGGGGAATATCCATATTGCCAGACTTATAGGCAACTTCTTCCTTGCCTGCGGTCACAGCAATTGTTGGTAATGTTGCCGTGCCTTGCTGGGCATCCTGGGCACATGCCATGGATGAAAAAATAACCCCTACAACAGAAATATAAAGTTTCGTTCTTAAGAAAGTAGGAGGAATGAGAGAGAGGTTTTTATTGATCATTACATCGACCTTAAAAATTGCTTAAAAATTTTCATAAATCATACATTAAATAAATAAAATAACAATATAAATGATAATCATTATTATTAATTTTACATAAAAATTCTACCATTTAGTCATAATTGTTCCACATAGATTTAGAACTTCTGGTAAAAAACATTGTTCTGTCTATCAGTTCAAATGTTTAATCATGATTAATGTTATTCAGGAATAAATATTCCTCCCCCCAATGCAGCCACCAACTGAGCAGAGTTTTTTATATGAGATTGTTGTAGTTCCAATAGACGCTCTTCTGCACCTAATCGCAAATTCTGTGCAGTTGCCACTTCCAGATAGCTGACTAAACCCGCTTTATAACGTTGGGCTGCAACCCGTTCATTTTCAACTGAAAGCTTTAAAAGCTGCTGTTGTTCCTCAAGCTGTAATTGAAAGTTCGTTGCCTGAATCAATCCATCTTCAACTTCTTTCCAGCCAGTCAAAACAGCATGTTTATAGGCTGCAAGTTTTTCCTCATAATTGGCTTGTGCCTGTTTAAGCGCTGCGTTACGTTTGCCACCATCATATATCGTACCCATGGCTTTTATACCAATCGACCAGACCGACTGAGGCGACTGAAATAGCGTACTAAATACCTGACTATTCAGTGCAGTATCCAGACCAATGCTAATATCAGGCAACCATGCAGTTTGGGCTAATCCTAGTTGAGCATGGGTCAAAGCGAGTTCCCGTTCACTACGAATCACATCAGGGCGTTGGCTCAAGAGACGACTTGGAATCTGCATTGGGATTTTCGGCGTATTAAATTGATAAGCAGCTTTATGCAAATTAAAGTCAGCCACACTTTGCCCAAGTAAAACAGCCAAGATATTTTCTTGTAAGTAGCGGTTACGCTGTGCTTCCAATTGCTGAGTCAGAACTTGCTTCAATTGAGTTTCTGCCTGAATCACATCGGCACGTGCAATCAGTCCAGCTTGATATTGTTGCTGTAAAATACGTACCGAACGTTCATAACTCTGTTGCGTCTGTTTAAGTACATCAAGTTTTGCATCGTACAGGCGAATGTTCCAATAACTATCCGCTGCTAGTAACTGTTGGCTCAGTTTTATTGCAGCCACATCCGCAGCCGAAGCCTGCATATTGGCCTGTTGCCCCTCGACGGCTTTGGCAACACGTCCCCACAGATCAGGTATCCAACTGGCGGTTAAATTGCTACTAAACTGGCGATTTTTCCCTAGATTTTTAGTTTCACCACGATTTGCACCAGCCGCCAAATTCAACGTTGGCGAATAAGCTGCACCTTGTTCATCCACCAACGCGATGGCATGTCGATATCGTGCTTCAGCTTGTTGTACAGTTAGATTCTGATGATTGAGTTGCTGTATCAATCCTGACAGGATCGGGTCATGGTAAATTTCCCACCAAGCCTGTTTTTCGGTTGAGAGTGTTGATACTTCAACCCATTTCAAACCTGCATATTTATATTGCTCCGCACTCTGAATCATTGGCTTTTCATAGGTCGCAGGCCTGAGTGTTGAATGACAAGCCGTCAAGAACATGACACAACTCAAGCTCATAGAAAGTGTGAATACTGTTTTTTTCATAAAAGACTTCCTATTTGCTGCAATGAAAAACATTAAATTTCATCATCAAGTTCTTAAACAACTGAGCAATATTTTCCAAAATTAAATACATCACAGGTGTGGTATACAAAGTTAAAAGTTGTCCCAAAGCCAGTCCACCGACAATGGCAACACCTAAAGGCTGACGCATTTCAGCACCCTCGCCCCAACCCAATGCCAGTGGAATTGCCCCCAATAAAGCAGCCGTGTTGGTCATTAGAATAGGGCGAAAACGTAACGTCGCTGCCGCAATGACAGCATCCATCGCTGTATGACCTTGACGGCGTTGTTGAATAGTAAAATCAATCAACAATATGGCATTCTTCACCACAATCCCGATCAGTAAAAACAGGCCTAATAAGGCAATCAGACTAAACGGAATGTTAAACAGCCATAAGCTGAATAAAGCCCCCAAAGCAGCCGTTGGAATGGTCGATAGAATCGTAAATGGATGCACAATACTTTCATAAGTCACACCAAGAACAATAAAAATCAGCATGATCACCGCAACAATCAAAGCAGGTGTACTCAGCCCTGCCTGTAGGCTTTCACTTTCCACATCTCGATCTGTGGTTATAAAAATTTCTTTAGGCAACATGATTGTGGGTAACACACTTCGAATCGCAGCATCAGCCTGTTCATAGCTATAGCCATTCTTCACCACATAGCCAACACCCATTGCTGCATATTGATTACGACGATAAATACGGTCATTACTAATCCCATAAGACCATGTGGCGAAATTGCTTAAAGGCACAGACTCACCTTGCTGATTGGGTACTTTGACATCTGCCAAAGCTTCAGGATGTTCGGTAAAACGACGATCTACCTCCATCACCACATGGAACTGATCATTCTGATCATAAATGGTGGAAATCTGGCGCTGTGAAAAGGAGTTATTCAGCACACTGGCAATACCGTCAATATCAACACCCAAGCGCTTTGCTGCTTCACGATCAATATCCAGCGTAACATGCTGTGCCCCCTCATCACCTTGTGTCTCGACTTCGTCTAACTCAGGCAGTTTTTTCATGGCTTCGGCAACTTTAGGCGCCCATTCACGCAGCAAGCTCACATTATCCGATTGCAGCAAGAGTAAATATTCCTGAGCATTGCTACTGGCAAAAGGATCATCCAACTGTAAATCCTGCTCTACACTGGCAGAAAAAACGGCACCTGCCTGCCAAGGCGCATTGCGCTTTAACCGTTCAACCACCTCTTTGGAGCTTAATCCATCTCGTTCGGCTTTCGGTTTAAGACTCACCATCAGAAATGAATTGGTCATCCCACCACCGCCACCCGAAGTACCCACCACATCCTGAACCGCAGGGTCAGCAATCAGGGCTTGGGTAAAAGCAGCGATTTTGGGCTGCATAATTTGAAAAGAGAAACCATCATCGCCCCGAATGAATGCCCCAACACGCCCTGTATCTTGTTCTGGCAACACACGTTTAGGCAGTAAATCATATAAATAGACCGAGGCAATGATTGCACCTAGCCACAGCACCACGATGAGATAGCCATGCTTTAACACCCACCTTAAAGAACCAATATAAGATTGGGTTAACGTTTGAATAAAATCATGACTATAACGATAAAGTTTCTGCGGCTTATGCTTGCTCAAAGGCTTTAAACAACGTGCCGATAAGCTTGGGGTTAAAACAAGAGAAACAAATACAGAGAGCACAATCACAAAGACCAAGGTCAGCGAAAACTCTCTAAACAGACGTTCAATCACGCCCCCCATAAACAAAACAGAAAGGAAAATCACCATCAATGCCAAGTTCATGGCGATCAAGGTAAAGCCAACTTCCTGAATACCTTTTACAGCCGCTTGGAGTGGAGCACATCCCTGTTCGATATATCGCTCAATATTTTCTAACACCACAATGGCATCATCCACGACCAAGCTAATCGCGACAATCATCGCCATAATCGAAAGATTATTGAGAGAAAAACCAGCCAGATAAATCAGACTACAAACACCAACCAATGTGACCAGCAATGCCATGGCTGGAATCACGGCACTTTGCAATCGGCCTAGCATCAATACCACCACGATCACAACCAACAACATGGAGAAAATCAAGGTATCCCGTGCTTCACTTAAACTGGCGCGAACAATATTCGAGCCATCCATTACCACGGTTAATTTCGCATCACTTGGGATTAATCGACTTAAAGCAGGCAATCTGGCCTGAATCTGGTCAATCGTGGCAATGGTATTGGCATTCGGTTGACGACTGATTTTTAAAATAACCGCAGGTTGACCATTATGAAAACCACTGACATAACGGTTTTCAACTGAGTCCATCACTTCCGCAATATCTTTTAAACGTACCATGCCAGCATCAGTTTGCTTAATCACCAGATTGGCAAAATCCTGCGCTGTTTTTAACTGGGTTGAGAGCGCCACTTGCCAACGCAATTGTTGTTGCTCAACCACACCCAATGCTTGCACCACATTACTGTTCGCAACTGCCTGTCGCACCTGTTCTAATGAAACGCCCATAGAAATCAGTGCATTTGGATTAATGGTTATGCGCACGGCGGGCATGGATGCACCATCAATCTCCACTTCACCAACACCACTGATTTGTGCCAGATTGGGCTGTAATTGATTGGATGCAATCTCATACAGCTTGCCTGCTGAAAGCTGTGGTGAACTCAGCGCCAAATAGAAAATGGGGCTTTGGCTGGGATTAATCTTGAAATATTCGGGTGGGCTTGGCATACCTGAGGGTAACTGTGACATTGCCACATTAATCGCGGCCTGAACCTCACGTGCCGCCTCATTGATATCGGTATTTAAATCAAAATGTAAAACCACCTGTGTCGAGCTTTGATTACTGGATGAGTTAATTGCCTTTACCCCAGACACGCCCATCATGGCGCGTTCCAAAGGGGTCGCCACCGTTGCGGACATACTTTCGGGGCTTGCGCCTGGCAAATTAGCACGTACCACAATGGTTGGAATATCTGCCTGTGGTAATGCCGCCACAGGCAAGCGCCAATAAGCCAATATCCCAAGCAGGACAATTGCAGTTGCAAGCAAAATACTGGCTACAGGACGATGAATAAAAGTAGACAGCAGGTTCATTCGCATGTTCCTGCCTGATCTGATACGACAGGTTCATCTTGATTCTGCTTTAGTCCATCAAAGAACAGGTACACCACAGGTGTGGTAAATAAGGTTAAAACCTGACTAAGCAATAAGCCGCCCACCATCACAATCCCTAAAGGCTGACGTAACTCTGCGCCTGAACCTGAAGCGAGCATCAGCGGAATTGCACCAACCAATGCGGCCAGTGTGGTCATCAAGATGGGACGAAAGCGTAATAACGCAGCCTGATAAATCGCCTGTTCAGCAGATAAGCCCTGATTGCGTTGTGCAGCTAAAGCAAAATCAACCATCATGATGCCATTCTTCTTGACCAGACCAATCAATAAAATAATCCCAATCAGGGCAATCATATCCAGCGGTTGATTGACCATAAACAGTGCCAACAAGGCACCAATCGCCGCTGAGGGCAAAGTAGAAAGAATGGTAATCGGGTGAATAAAACTCTCGTAAAGCATTCCCAAAACAATGTACATGGTCACAATGGCGGCAATCACTAACCACAAGGTATGTTGCTGAGAGTTTTTAAACGCTGCTGCCGCGCCTTGTAATTGCAAATCTAGCTCAGGAGGCAAATCAAGACTTTGCTGAACCTGCTCAATCGCTTCAATTGCTTCACCTAAGGAGACATCCTTTGCCAAATTAAACGAAATTCCAACCGCAGGAAATTGAGACTGGTGCTGTAAAATAATCGGTGCATGTTTTTGCACAATCGTTGCAACAGAGCTTAATAAAATCGCTTGCCCAATGCTGTTATGAATATAAGTTTGATTAAGCGCTTCAATGCCTTGGGTTAATTTCGGGTCGAGTTCCAATACAATTCGATATTGATTTGACTGAGTATATAAAGTCGCTATTTGGCGTTGCGCAAATAAATTTTGCAAAGCCAAACTAATATCTTCAACGCTTAGCCCTAAACGTGCTGCTGCATCACGATTGACCTCAATATAGGCTTGTAAACCCTGCCCCGAATCTTCACTGGTGACCTCTACAAAGGCAGCATGTTGTGCCAATGCCTGTACCAGTTTAGGTGTCCACTGCTCTAATAGCTGGGCTTTCGGTGCAGTCAAACTCAGTTGATATTGGGTACGGCTAATTTTGTCTTCAATACTCAACTCTTGTACAGGTTGCATCCAACCTTTGATTCCCTGAACTTGAATAAAGTCTTCACGTAACCGAGCAATCACTTCAGCGGCTTGATCACGTTCAGCATGCGGTTTTAAATTGATCAGAATACCTCCATTACTTAACTTGGGATTATTGGCATCTACACCAATAAATGATGACAAACTGGCCACCGCAGGATCTTTTAGAATGACGTTTGCCAACGCATGTTGACGTTCACTCATCGCCTGAAAAGAAATCTGATCTGGTGCTTCAGTCACCACTTGAATCACACCATTGTCCTGAACAGGGAAAAAGCCTTTGGGGATAAACCAATATAGAAGTCCTGCCAAAACCACCGTTGCAAACATCACCATTAGGGTCAAGGTTTGATGTCGCAGCACACATTGCAGTAATTTTGCATAATGCCCAATCACACTATCAAGATTCCATCGACTCGTTTTCTCTGTATGCTGTGCTGAGTCTTTGAGTAGATAGGCACACATCATTGGGGTAAGTGTCAGTGAAACCACCAGAGAAATTGCAATCGCAGCAGCCAATGTCACCGCAAATTCATGGAATAAACGTCCAACCACATCCCCCATAAACAGCAAAGGAATCAAAACTGCGATCAGCGAAACCGTGAGTGAAATCAGGGTAAAACCAATTTCCTTGGAGCCTTTTAAAGCCGCCTGTAACATACTTTCCCCAGACTCCCGATGCCGTGCAATGTTCTCTAGCATCACAATCGCATCATCCACAACAAAGCCTGTGGCAATGGTCAGCGCCATTAAAGTCAAATTATTGACCGAGAAACCAAGAAAATACATCAGCACAAATGTGCCGATAATCGACAGTGGCACGGCAACACTTGGAATCAGGGTCGCGGCAAAATTGCGCAAGAATAAGAATGTAACCAGCACCACCAAACAAACGGCGAAAACCAATTCTTTTTGTACATCTTTAATTGAGCTACGAATGCTTTCAGTGCGATCTGTCAGCACACGGATATGCACATTATCTGGGAGGTTTTGTTGCAACTCTGGTAATATTTTTTTGATTTGATCAGCCACTTCGATCACATTGGCATTCGGCTGGCGCTGTATATTGACTAAAATCGCAGATTGGCTATCTGCCCATGCCGCCATATAACGATCTTCACTGCCCTCGATGACTTGTGCAACATCTTTTAAGCGAATTGGCGCGCCATTATTCCAACGTAAAATTAAATTCTCATAGTCTGCAACGGAACGCATTTGATCATTGGCATCGAGCATGGTAGAACGATACGGCCCATCAAAACTACCTTTGGGTTGATTGGCATTGGCTGCCGAAATCGCAGCGCGGACATCTTCTGCACTCAGTTTAAATGCGGCCAATGCACTCGGATTCATCTGTACCCGAATCGCTGGACGCTGCCCACCAGCCAAACTGACCATGCCCACACCTGAAAGCTGTGACAACTTTTGTGCGACGCGGGTATCAACCATGTCGTAGACCGTGGTTAATGGCAAGGTATCTGAACTAATCGCCAGTGTAATGACAGGCACATCGGCAGGATTGACCTTTCGATAAATCGGCGGTGTCGGTAAATCATTTGGCAATTTGCTGCTGGCGGTACTTAAAGCCGATTGCACTTCTTGCTCAACGATTCCCAATTCAGCACTCAGTTCAAATTGCAGGGTGATCACCGATGCACCGACTGAACTACTGGATGACATTTGTTTTAAGCCAGCAATCTTGCCCATTTCCCGTTCTAAAGGCGAAGTGATGGTGCGCTGGACAGTGTCTGGATTTGCCCCAGGTTGAAAGGTATAAATCTGAATAATGGGATAATCGACCTGCGGCAAGGCAGACACAGGTAATAAACGCCAGACCAGTAAGCCACTGAAAAACAGTGCCAACATCAATAATGTAGTTGCTACGGGTCGCAGGATAAAGAATCTTGAGATATTCATTTCATTATCCAGCCACAGTTTTTGCTTGCGCTGGATGTGCATGATCATCCTGAACCACCTGAACGTCTTGCCCTTCTGAAAGTCGGTCAATCCCTTCTAAGACAACACGCTCATTGCCTTGTAAGCCCTCGACAATTTCCGTTTGTCCTTGAGAAACCATGCCAAGCTTGAGCATCCGAACTTCGGCTTTATTTTCTTTATTGATAATATAGACATAGGTTCCTTTTGCCCCATGCTGAATAGCATCACTTGGCAAATGCACAACATTATGCAGTGTCTTGGCATTTAAGCGGACATTGACGAATTGATTAGGAAATAAAGCATCATCAGTATTGGCAAAGACGGCTTTAACTTTAAGGGTGCCTGTATTGAGATCAATTTGATTATCCAATGCTTGTACCGAACCTGTAGCCAACTGTTTTTGTTCTGCACGATCCCAAGCACTTACGCGAATACTTTGTTTATTTTTGGAAGCCTCACGAACAATATCTAGATAGTTTTCAGCCACGGCGAACTGGACATAGATGGGATGAACCTGAGTAATGCTCAATAGGCCTGTTGCTTCATTGGCCTGTATCAAATTGCCAGCATCTTTCAGGCGAAACCCGACCCGACCATCAATCGGCGCATAAATTTTGGTATAAGACAGTTGCAGTTTGGCTGCATCGACCTGTGCCTGATTGGCCTGTATTTGCCCCTTAAGCTGATTCACCAAGGCTTGTTGTTGATCAACCTGTTGCCTGGCAATCGAGTCCTGTTTATATAGCAATTGATAACGTGCCAATTCGCTCTGTGCATTGTGTAACTGAGCCAAGTTTTGTTGCTGTGTACCTTGAGCCTGAGCCAATGCGACCTGAAATGGCGTAGGGTCAATCTGTGCCAGTAACTGCCCTTTCTGAATGTATTGTCCCTCTTGAAAATAGATTTTTTGCAATACACCTGAAACCTGACTTTGTACATTGACCGTACTGGCAGGCACAACTGTACCAATCGCTTTAATCTCAAGTTGCAGGTCACCCCGCTGCACCCCCACCACACGTACAGGGACAGGTTTACTCCATTGGCTAAACGAGTCCTGTTTTTCAGCTTGAGATTTTTTCCAGAAATTCCAGCCCCACAATATCAGGAACATTAAAAGGATAAGTCCTATCAGCCATTTGATTTTATTCTGCTGAGAATGTGGTTGTGTTGTTAAATCAAGAGGTTGCTTACTCATTACATTCTCTACTTGGTCAAACTAAAAAGCATTCATCAGGTGGAAGATCAGGGAAACAAAAAGTCCCTCTATTGGATTAGTCGAATAACACACCAAACCAGATCATTTCTTTATGTAAAAGTTTGTATACAATTCTATTGATATTAAGAACAATTATCATTATTATTTAAAAACATTTTTAAATTCTCCTTTAATTGCACATCTTCCAGCCAATTTGTGGACTTCCTGCTATGAACCTGAATGTAGAAAAACAGTTATGGTTTAGTGAAATTTATCGGTCTCAACAAACCACCTTGCTGGCATGGTTTAAACATAAGCTCCAGCATCACCATCAATCAGAAGACCTGAGTCAGGAAGTTTTTTATCGTGCCTTAAAAAGTGAATATTGCTTTGAAAAAATTAAGGAACCTCAGGCATGGCTGATGGGAATCGCCAAGCATGTGATTATTGACCATTGGCGACGCCAGCATGTGGAACATCTTTATCTGGATGCCCTGGCACAACTGCCCGAAGAATATTCTCCAACGGCTGAACATGAGGTGTGTATCAGGGAAACCTTGTATCAGGTTCATTTAATGCTGGAAAAACTTCCAACCCGTACAGCCCAGGTTTTTTTAATGTCGCAACTGGATGGAATGACCTATCAAGCCATTAGCGAAAAAATGAATATTTCCGAAGCAACTGTAAAAAGAGATATGAAACAGGCTTTTCTGGCCTGCATAAGCCTTTATAATCAGACAAGTTAAACGCATCAATTATTGCCGCTATGTCTCATTTCTCTAAAATTCCACCTCATGTCTTGGACGCAGCCGCAGACTGGCTAGTTCTATTACATTCAGGAGAAATGACAGAAATCCAGCAGCAACAATTTGAACAATGGAAAGCAGAAAAAAAACAACATGCTTTAGCGATTCAACAGATTGAAAAATTCACCCAAGGCTTAACAGGACTTGCAAATAACTTTCCCTCTGAATCTTTAGTTCAGTCCAATCAAAAATTTAACCAGACGACAAAACGGAATATGCTGTTCAGCCTTTCAGGACTATTTGCACTGGGTTTAGCGATGTATTTGATGCCTTGGGCAAAATGGCAATCTGACTATCATACTGAAATTGGTGAAATTAAAACCATTCCTTTAAAAGATGGTTCACAGTTAATTTTGGCAAGTGATAGTTATATTCAGGTGAATTTTTCCCAGCAGATTCGGCAGATTAAACTGATTGAAGGTGAAATTTATATTCAGACTGCGAAAGACCCTCAAAATCGCCCATTTATGGTTGAAACCCAGAATGGCTCTGTCGAAGCATTGGGTACCCAGTTTACAGTTCGTCAGGAACATCGCGAACAAACAAAAGTGAAAGTGTATCAACATGCTGTTGCCATCCAGCCGCAGGTCTCTTCCCAACGTCAGATTCTGCAACAGGGTCAACGTACTTTTTTCGATAGCAGTCATATTTCAAAACCAATTGCCCTTGAAAATGACAAACCCTATTGGACACAGCAGCTTTTAGTGGTAGAACAATGGCCATTGCAAAAAGTTCTTGATGAACTTTATCGTTATAAGAAAGGTACTTACTTCATTGATCCTGAGCTAAAAGATATCCATATTTCTGGAGTATTTTCACTGCAAAACACCCAGCAAAGCCTGGAAACACTGGCATATACCCATCAGCTTGAGCTGAGCTACTACAGTCCTTATCTATTAAAAATAAAAAAAAGATAAAAACTTGATCCTTTTTCTGGGCTGATCCGACTTATAGAGAAATATACTCCCAGTCGAGAAAACCACATGAAAGATGATCAGGCAAAAAGTAGATTGGCTTTGGCAATACGTGCAGTATTATGGGGTATACCCGTTATTGTCACCAGTATCAGCACCAGTTCTGTGTATGCCGCAAATGTTTATAGTATTTCCATTGCGCAAACCACACTTGATCAGGCACTCAAGCAGTTGGCCATTCAAACAGCTACGACGATTAGTTACGACACCACTGCCCTTGCAAAGATCAAGAGTGTTTCACTGAAAGGAAATTACGCTGTAGATGAAGCTTTAGAACAATTACTCAAAGCACATCCATTTGAGGCTATTAAAGTGACGAATGCGGGATATAGCATTCAGGCAAAATCAGCTACGGCAGTTGCCGAACCTAAAGTGGTTCAACTGGCGCCTATTCATACAAAAGCAAATGGAACAGAAGCGAATTCCACCAATAACAAAACAGGCGCTGTGCAATTAGCAACCATTCATTTGAGTGCGGATAAAGCCAATAACCTAACCACAGAGGGTTCTGGATCATATACAGCGAAAGCGTCAACAGCTTCAACTGGCTTAGCCTTAACCCTTAAGGAAACACCACAGTTGGTGAGTATTATTACCAACCAACAAATGAAAGACCAGAACTTAACCCAATTAACCGATGTGGTAAGTCAAGCGGCTGGGCTGTCAATTAAACAAGGGGGAAATATCGGTAGTGACAACTCCCCTATTTACGCGCGAGGTCAGCAGGTCGATAACTATCTACTGGATGGTGTCAAACTAATGAGTTCATATTCAAGTATTTTCCAAAGCCAAGATATGGCCTTATTTGACCGTGTTGAGGTTGTTCGTGGCGCCAATGGTTTAATGACAGGTTCGGGTACAGCAAGTGCCAGTATCAATATGGTTCGTAAAAAACCCCTACAAGATTTTAAGGCCTCAGTCAGTGCTGATTTGGGTTCCTGGAATTATTATCGTACCGACATTGATATTTCCAGTCCATTAAATGCATCAGGTACTGTCCGCGGACGTACTCTATTTGCCTATCAAAATTCAGATTCCTATATTGATCGCTACAATGAAGAGCGCAAAATTGCTTATGCTGTGGTAGAAGCAGACCTTAGTGAAAAAACCAAAGGGAGTCTGGGTGTCAGTTATCAACAGATGGACCTGTCTGGTGTTGCACGAGGTGGTTTACCAAGCTTTTATACTGATGGTTCCTTGATTGATTGGTCACGTTCAGATTCAGCGGCTGCGAGCTGGACAGGCTCAGACCGTACAACAACTGCTTTCTTTGCAGATCTTGAGCATCAACTCAATGATCGATGGAAGTTAAAAGGCATTGTGTCACGAACCATTACAGATTCCGATGAGGTTGTTGGCTATACCTTTTCAAGCAAAGGGATTGATAAAGCCACAGGCAGCGGTGCAATGCTTTATGCAACCCGCTGGGATTATCGCCCAACTCAGGATTTATTTAACTTAACCTTGAACGGTTCATTTGATTTATTGAATCAAACCCATGATGTGGTTTTGGGCACTACTTATACTCAAAGTAAAAACAAACGCCCAACCTATTCTGGATGGAACAACGATATGTCATGGGATGGCAATCTGGATAATATTTTTACATGGAATGGCGATACTCCAAGCAGACCTGCAACTCAAATCGATGGTTGGTATAGTGGTGATGATCGTAGCAAATCTATTTTTGGTGCTATTCGTTTAAAGGCAACGGATGATCTGGCTGTTATTCTGGGAACTCGTGTTGAAGATTGGCAAAGAATCACAGGTGACCATTCAAATGCTGACAACAGCACAAGCTATCTTAAGCGGGAAGAAAATGGTGAGGTCATTCCTTATATTGGGGTAACTTATGATTTCACTGAACATTGGACAGGCTATGCCAGCTATACCAATATTTTTTCACCACAAGATAGAAAAACCGTTACAGGAAGTTATATAGAACCATTGGTAGGCAAAAGTACCGAATTGGGAATTAAGGGTGAATTCTTTGATAATCAATTAAATATCGGTGCCGCAATTTATCAGACTAAAGAAGACAACAAAGCCGTGGCAATTACTGGAGTATTAGCTCCAGATGGTTCTCAAGCATATCGGGCTGAGTCTGGAACAGAAAGTCGCGGTTTTGAAATTGAGGCAACAGGTAAAATTACGGATGTATGGCAAATTTCAACCAGCTTTACACGTAATCTGTCTACAGATAATCAGGATAAAAGATTAAACACCAACGTACCAGACAACACAGCTAAACTGTTTACCACCTATACCTTACCTTATCTTGATGAAGCGATCACTGTAGGTGGCGGTGTTCGTTGGCAAAGTGAAATTTATGAAAAAAATACCGTGTCTAATACAGGTCGATTTACTCAGGGTAGCTATGCTTTGGTCGATTTAATGGCACGTTATAAAATCAATGATCAGTTGATATTGAATTTCAATCTTAATAACCTATTCAATGAAAAATATCATTTAGCTACCACCAATAGTTATTATGGTGCACCAACCAACTTTAGAGTGGGTTTAAAATATGATTGGTAATTATGGTTGATGAATGAGAGGATTTACGTCATTGTCTAATCCTAAGGTAAGGGGTATATCTCCCCTTGCTTTTCTCATTGTTTGTTTAAAACTCTCGTAAGTTGTTCCTGTTGCGGTGTTTTACCTGACCATTCCTTATAGGCTCGGGTAAAGGCGCTATGTTCTGAATACCCTAGTAACAATGCAATTTCCACAATCTGTAACCTGTGGTCTTTCAAGTAAGATTTTGCCATTTCATAACGCACAAAATTCAGTTCCTTACGAAAGCTGGTGCCCGCTTCTGTCAAGCGTCGCTGCAAGGTACGGCGGGAATAATGCAGATGATCCAAAAGTTGATCGATATCTGGTTCACCCTGATGCAGCAAATGGGCAATATGTTTGCGCACCTGCTCAATCATCTCATCCACATAAGGCAGGCTTGCAATCAACTGGTCAGCATGTTTATCCAATATGGCCATCAGTGTTGCATCAGGTGTTTTTAATGGAAGACTTAGCATTTCCAGACCAAAACGAATCAGTGGAACGGGCTGCTCAAAAAGCACGGGACAACCAAAATAATCTTCATAAGGTTTAATATCTTCTGGCTGCTGGTGGATAAAGTGTACCGCCCGTAAGCTATCTTTACCCCGAATCAGACTACGACCGAACTGGACCATCACAGTGCGGCCCGTTTCATCAACCAAACCACCCGCCTGATACTCTTCAATATCCCAAGTGAGTTCCACATAGTCATCAAGAATCTTGATATTGGCTGGCACCACATCAAAGATCAGCCGCTGATAACGTTCAAAACGCTGCATTGCTGTGAAAAAATTATCACATGCTGAAAGTACTGCTCCCAAAACCCCGAGATGACGGGCCGTAATGGTTTGGCCCACATGCAGACCAATCAGGGGATCATTTAAATAGCTTCTGGCTGTTTCCAAAAGACTTTGCCAATGCCCAACCCCCACTCCACCAAGGCCATTCGGATTTGGGATGGGCCAAACTTCACCCAGTACGCTTTCGGGGTCATGCCCCTGTTTTTCCAGATATTCAAACAGAAGCTGTACGTAGGTTTCTGGAATTATTCTCTGATGTAGAGGCTTGACCAATCCATTTGTCTCTTTTGATTTTCTAATGGCGGAAAGTATCAAATAGAAAATTTAAAACTGTCAAGTGAATAAAAGGTATCAACTAAAAGTTTAGTGCCTTTAAATTAATAAAGTTTCCACTGCCAGATTAAGATTATATCTATTGATTCCATTCATGACAAAAAATCATTAGAGATTGAGAATAAATCGATTGAGCCACCTTGCACTCTTTCTTATCTTTTAGCCCTATCTATAAAATAATGAATGGAATTTAAAAATGATCAGTTGGAATTATTCTAATGCCAGAGCTCAGCTTTCCATGCTGATGGATCAAGCATCAGCAGGTCATCCTGTGGAAATCACACGTAAAGGTAAAGAACCTGCAGTGATTATCAGTAAAGCATCTTATGAAGCCTACAAAAAAGCTGAATATGATGCCTCATATTTAAAAAAATATTTACATCCAGACAATTATTAAATTTTTTAATATAGCCATCAATTTTTGCATGATAAAAAATCATGAACCCATGCTAATTCATCGTATGAACCTCTCTTCTAAATAAGTCTATTAAAAATTAATATCATGTTATTAGACAGGGAAGTCACCATGAATAGTAATATTTCCACATTGATTGGTATTTTAGCTTTAGTTCTTTGGGCAAATTTGGTTGGATTATTACGTCTTTCAAAAGAGAATTTTGGACCAATCTATACTGTTACTTATGTTTATACGTTGAGTGCCATCATTCTATTTTCACTTTATGGCCTGCCTGACTTTAAAAAAGTCTCCAGAAAATTCCTGATTATTTCCAGCCTACTTTTTGTAATTTTTGAACTATGTTTTGCTTTTTCCATTACATTTGCAAGTTCCTCAGAAAAATCGATTGAAATGTATATCCTATTCAATACTTGGCCAACATTATCAATCATAATGCTTGCTTTTTTAAAAGAGGAAAAAGTTAATTTTTTTAGTATTATTGGAATTTTGATTAGTTTCTTCGGGGTTATACTTATTAACTATCACCCAGAAATTAATTTCATTGATAGCCTTACCAAAGATCCATTAAGTTATTCTCTTATCTTTCTATCTGCCATGCTTTGGGCTGGATATTCCATCTATGTAAAAAAACAGAGTAATGGGGTCAATGCTGTTTCTCTGTACTTTATTCTTACAGCGATTGCCTTGTGGATACTCACCTTTTTAACCCAAGGTTTTGTATTACCCAATGTCAGTAGCTTCAGTGCGTATCTTATTATTGCAATTAATGCATTTTTCTTTTCAATGGGTTATTTGGCCTGGAATGTGGGCATTATTAAGGGTAATTTATCTATTCTAATTATGCTGGCCTATTTCACCCCCATTCTTTCCTCTATATTTTCAGCTCTAATGCTCAGCTCGCATCTTTCCATAAACTTTTGGTATGGCACAGTTACTGTCACGCTGGGTTCATTATTATGCTGGCTATCCATCCGCAAGAAATCTATAAAAGAGTAGATAATGAAAAAAACAGGGTTATCTCTTCAACTCGGTGCATTGTTTGCTCTCATCTCTGCACTACTCTTCAGTAGTAAAGCCATTTTTATTAAACAAGCCTATGCGATCACTCCCAATCTTGAAGCCATTACCTTAATGGCCATTCGGATGCTGAGTGCCTTACCATTTTTCTTATTGATCTGCTGGTTCTTTCGTAAAAAAACTCCAAAAGTAGGTTTAAGAACATGGTTATATTTAATCTTTGTCGCTATGCTCGGTTATTATATCTCCAGTTGGTTTGATTTTTTTGGTCTAATGTTTATTAGTGCCACTTTAGAACGAATTATTTTATTTCTTTATCCTACTTTAACCGTGGTTTTATCCAGATTTATATTTAAACAAAAACTACATCCGAAAGTCATTTTTGCCTTGATACTCAGCTATGGTGGAACCTTATTGGTGATGTTGCAGGAACAACAAGCCATGCCAGAACAGGGGAATTTTTGGTTGGGGGCAAGTCTGGTTTTTACCAGTGCCATCACCTTTGCCTGTTATCTATTACTCACTCCACCCTTAATCCAGAAGTTTGGTTCATGGAATTTGACTGGATTATCCCTCTCTGCCGCATGTATCGGTACTTTAATCCATTTTTTTATGACCACACCTCAACCATTTATCCTATTGAGTGAGTTACCCCTCAGTATTTATGGTTATGGCATTATACTTGGCTTATTTGTGACTGTTCTACCAACCATCTTACTGGTTCTGAGTATCGAATACTTAGGATCATCACAGTCAGCCATGATTTCTGCAATCAGTCCGATTCTGACTATTTTATTAGCTGTGCTATTTTTAAATGAGCACTTAAATATGGTTCAATGGCTAGGCTGCATATTTAATATTATTGGGGTGATGATAATCACTTTATCTAAAAAACGTTTAATGGATTAAATAAAATCAAAAAAATATGGGCGCTAGGAGCGCCCATATTTTTCAACCTATCTTTAAAAACTATACATAAACATGAGATTCACCAACTTTTTCCATTTACCATCATCGCCTGCTGCAAATGAATCAGTATTTCCACCAATGAATACATCATTTTTACTCATAACATATTCTGTATAAAGGGAAATATTTTTATGGTTCCAGGCTGCACCAATGATATTGCGTTGTGAATCTTGAAAGCCATTTTCCTCCTTATTGAATCCACTCAGGACGATATAAGGCGTAACATTCAGATTATCCTTTACATTCTTAAATGTATAATTCATGTCAACTGAATAAAAAGTTCCCTTATTTGCAATATTGTATTCGGCGTCAAATGAACCAAAAGTTGAATAACTGGAAATTGGATCCTTGTTATCTATTTCAATCTGTCCACCCGTAAGCGTTAAGCCGAAATTCTGGTAATGAATGGTATTAAATAAAGACCATGCCTTACGATTACCCTCTTCACCATTACGCTTGTTATCAAGCTGCGAATACCAATAGCTTCCACCAACTGCCATTTTTAAGTCATCATGATTTAAAAAGCTGAGGTCCTGGCTCACACGTGCCACCACCATATTCTTTTCTTTGAGGCTGGTCATGGTTGGGTTGTCTGTTTTGACTATATTGGCCGAGTAACGGGCAGTATCATTATCCGCTGTTCCTGTATAGTTGCCTCCATCTCTCACAAAATAAGCCAAATCAACCTTGGTCGCTGATGGCAACTCCGCATGATAATTCAAGCCTAGATTGAGCACATCCTGAAGCCCCATTGTATAGTTGAGACCCGCATAAAAGCTGCTGTCCCAATAACGACCTGGACCAAAAGGAACGGGCTGTAAACCAAGGGTAACGTTATCCGTCTCATTTAGGCGATAGCCAGCGTATGCAGAAACCAAGGTTGAGAAATCACATAGATCATTCCACTGATAACAACGCCATTGCGCATTGGCAAATACATTTGGTGACTCATACCCTAAGTTGATAATTGCAGCATCAAACTGAACACTATTATCTAGGTCAACATCATGACCATAGTCTTTGTAGTTGTATTTGGCACGTAGAGTACCTGAAACCGTAAAGGCACCCGTATCAGCTTTTGGATCACCTATTGTAATGCCAGCAAAGGTCGACAATGCCATCCCAAATACAAATAAGCCCATTCCAAAATTACGATAAATTATTGTATTCATTTAAAAATCCTTGTTTAGATGTGTGTACCAAGAAACTTGATCCTGTTTCCTATTTCACTTTTTTGACAATAAAAACCCCTTTCAGGTAAACCATTCCCTAAAATTGAGCTTTAAAAGTTTTTAAATTCAGGTGGAATCTATAAGAGCAACCTGTTTTCAAGTCACTTTAAAAAGAATGTCAAAAATAGATTTAAAGCTTTAGGTTAAGCCATGTAGCTCTTTCCAGTTACCTGGATGTACCACATAGCCAAAGGTCGCATGACCGCCATAAACCAGGTCAGTACCCTCTGGTATCCAGAGCATTTGTCCAGGGCGAACCTCATATTTCTGACCATTGGCAGTCAGTTCAAAGCAGCCTTCAATTACAAAAATCACTTCGTCATAGAGTAGTTTCCAGGAGACTTCCGCCCCCTCCCAACAGGCAAAACCAATGCCTATATTAGGAGATACATCTGCGCCCAATGCACGTGCCACATAGGCTGTGCCTGTTGGCGTCTCCCCACGCAGATTAAAATCAAGCTCTTTACTATCGACTAAACGAACTTCTTTCATGCTGATATCCTTTTATAGCTCACTCTTGCTTTGCCACTTCGCCAAGGCGATACGGAATTTCACTCCCATGCCCAAAAATGGTTCTGGTGGATTTAAACTTGGCATTCCTGTGACATAGCGAATATCTCTCAAGGCTTGGGAATCGGCCCCAACCACTAGATCGGCAAGTAATGTGCCTGAGATTGTTCCCCATGCTGCACCAACACCATTGTCACAGGCACTGGCATAAACCCCCTCATCCAGCTCACCAAAGAAATTGGTAAAGTTACGTGAAATGGCATAAACGCCACCCCATGTATGGGTAAACGGTACATCTGCCAAATCAGGATATCGGTTTAAGAATGCCTTACGATGTTCGTTATGAATTTGTTGTCGGGCATAATCACTGACGTTCGCACCATACTTCGGTACATGCTTATAGGTATTGCGGATCAGGATACGGCGGTCTGCCGTCATGCGTAAGGTTGTACCTGCGTGATGGGCAGGAGTCAGCCCCCAATCCTGTTCACCGTTATAGACTTTCATTTCCTGATCAGTCAGTGGACGTGTCCAGCTGGCGAAAGTCATCACAGGCAATAAACGATTTTTCAGATAACCAAACTCTTTGGTGAAGATACTGGTTCCCAGCAATAGTTTAGGGCTAATGATTGAGCCATTGTCGCCTTGTAATAGCCATTGCCCATTTTGCTTTTGTAGGCTGCGAATTGGAGACTGTTCCAGCAATTCGACATTTTCTGGCAGATTTTCACCCATGCCACGAACCAAGGCTGCTGGTTGCATCAAATATGAATTTGGTGTAAAAATCGCTCGACTATAGTAGTCTGTCCCTATTACCTTTTTCAGTTCAGCCTTTTCCACCCAACGATATTCTTCACCCAAGTCTTTCATCAAGTGTTCAAAATGGGCGAGATGCGTTTCTCCAAGCTCTCCAACAGCTCCCTGATATTTGCCTGCCGCCGACCACTGACAGTCTATATGGAACTTATCCACCAAACCCTGTAGCTGAGCAATCGCTGAACGATTCAGGCTCAATAACTTTTGCTTTAATGCTGGGTCGGGATGTTCTAAAGAAAATTTATGCGGTAAATCAATCACAAAACCCGAATTACGGCCAGATGCCCCCTCGGCAACACATTGTGCGTCAACCAAAATAATACGGGCATTGGGTTTTAGTTCAGAGAGCCTGCGGGCTGCCGCCAAGCCCGCAAAACCTGCACCAATAATGGCATAGTCCGCTTGTTGTGTACCTGTAAGCTTTTGAACAGGCTTAGTCCTCATTGGCAAAACATCATACCAACCACAACTTTTATCATCATTTGGTAAAGCGATCATTTCGTTCGTCCTTAAACTGTAGCTGGATGGGTATTGAGTTTGGCAAGCCATTGGCTACGGTGTTGCTGCAATTGGCGGCCAAGTAACGCAAAGCCTGTCAACTTGCCCGTTGCATCATAAAAACCTGCTGCCCATTCATCATTCTGTTGTTCAATACGCCACTCCCCCTCACTCATCGCAGGGAGAAGCGATAGCGGTAAAACTGGGGTTTTGACAATGACAGGGCTGTCCTGTAATTGCGTGGTTTGGTTCTTGCCAAGCAAATTATCAGTCAGGGCTGGAATCGCCTGGTTAATTGGCGCGATATAGGGTGTCCACTGCCCATTCACCTCGGCACAGTCACCCAGCGCAAAAATAGATGCATCACTGGTACGGTGATCCAAGCCTGTCAAAATACCCCGTGCGGTATCCAGACCCGCTGTCTGGGCTAAAGCAATATTTGGACGTAAGCCCACAGCACTGACAATAAGGTCGGTTTCAAACTGTTGTCCACCCTGCAATGTCACCTGATAACGATTATTGACCGCCAGAATTGAATGGATACTATTTTGCAGTTTCCACTCCACCCCCAGCTGGCTCAGTGCCTGTTGCAAGGCATTGCCTAAAGGTTGTGGAATCAAACGCTGCATTGCCCACTGACCCAATCCAACCACGGAAACCTGAATACCATGAACGGCCAGATCATTGGCAAATTCACATCCAATCAGGCCATCACCCAAAACGGTGACATGCTGTTTACCTGTCAGTTGCTGACGGAAATGACGATAATCAGCCAAATCATTGACACTCAGAACGGCTGAGGTATCGCCCTGAATTGGCACCACAATTGGGGTGGCACCCGTTGCCAATACCAGACGACCATATGGATATTCACCAATTGAGGTCTGGATTTTTTTATTGGCACGGTCAATCTGGGTAACTTTGGTATGGGGATAGACACGTACATTGAGATGTTTTTCCCAGCTCAAAGCTGTTTCACGAACCAGACTGTCCCCATCCTTACCCAAAGCCAAGGCATTGGATAAGGCAGGCTTGCTATAAATCGCCCCATCATCTGCGGTAAATACGGTAATAGACACATCCTGAGATTGCTTGCGTAATGCCAAAGCCAGTTGATAACCTGCATGTCCACTGCCAATGATCACGATAGGCTCAACCACACTGATCACCTGTGGTTCTTCTATCTCAATATCAGTATCAGTAATATCCAGCATTTCAAAATCAGCTTTGCCGACCTGACAATCAGGACACAGCCAGTCTTCTGGGACATCTTCCCATTTTGTGCCTGGAGCAATCCCATCTTCTGGCCAGCCTTTTACTTCGTCATAGATCCAGCCACAGACAATACATAACCACTTTCTCATCGTGTCTATTCCCTTATATCCCAATTTATGCGTTATGTTTCAGACGAATCCCAATATTGCGGGTCTGCACATAACTGTAGATGGCTTCCTGCCCTTTCTCACGACCAAAACCCGATAGGCCAACACCCCCAAATGGGGTTTCAATCCCACCTGCAAACCATTCATTGATAAATACCTGACCTGCAATCAAACGGTTTGCAACACGTAATGTCTGGTTAAGATTTTCACCAAAAACGCCTGCCACCAAACCAAAGTCCGTGCCATTGGCTATCGCAACGGCTTCATCTTCATCATCAAATGGCATGATCACCATGACAGGCCCAAACACTTCCTGCTGTGCAATTGATAGATTTGGTGTTGCCTCAACAATTGTTGGTAAAACAAAATAGCCTGCCAACTCAGGAGCTGTACCACCTGTTAAAATATTGGCTCCCTCTAGGCGTGCTTTCTCGATCATTGCCAGTATTTGCTGCTGCTGATCTTTAGACACCACTGGAGTCAGTTCAGCATTGTCTTCACCAATCCCAATACTCAGGCTTTCCGCCAGTGCCACCACAGCATTTTTCACCTCGTCATAACGGCTGCGATGTACCAACAAACGCGACATGGCTGAACAGACCTGTCCAGAGTTATAGAAAATACCCACTTTGACACTGCGTAATAACTGCTCTAAATCAACATCAGCAAAGGCGATTGCGGCTGATTTTCCACCCAGTTCCATCACGGATGGCGTAGCACGTTCTGCTGCATCTTTTAAAATACGCTGGCCTGTGGGGACTGAACCTGTAAATACAATTTGATTGGTATACTGATGTTTAACCAGATGGGTACCGACTTCTGAACCTTTACCGCACAACAGGTTAATCGCACCTTGTGGAAAGCCAGCTTTTTCAAGTGCCCTAAACAACAGCACCATACCCAACGGTGAGACTTCTGGCGATTTCACCACAACGGCGTTTCCTGCCGCCAAAGCGGGCGCAAGTGAACGGGCACAAATTGAAACGGGGAAATTCCACGGTACGATCTGAACCGAAACACCCATTGGAATATAGGAGGTAAAATCAACGTAATCCTTACCCAAAGGAACAGAAATACCTTCGACCTTATCTGCCATACCTGCGTAATATTCAAAATAACGTGCCGCCTCATCAAACTCTTCACGGGCAGTATCCAGATTTTTGCCATTCTCACGACAAAGGATTAAAGCGCCCTCTTCGGTAAATTCACGGATTGCGGCGGCAGCTTTAAGCATCCAGGCAGTGCGTTGTGCAGGACGGACATCGGTTAATGCACCACTATTGGTACAACGGCATGCGGCTGCCATAGCGGCATCGGCATCGTCAATACCTGCCTGGGCAACTGTTGCAAACACTTCTGCTGTCGCAGGGTTGATGACTTGCAATTGGCGGGAACTATCCAGCCATTGGCCACCAACATAATTGAGGTAATGCTGCATATTATGCCTCCAATGCCTTTTTAGCTTGGGTTGCCAACCACTGTTGGAAGAAATGTGTGGGCAAGTCCATTTCAGGTGAGAACACACCACCACCAAAACCAGGAGAATGACGGCCTTTTTGCATGGTCTCAACTGCAAAAACATCTTCAGCAAATACCACTTTCCATGATTCCAGCGTTGCTGCACGGCATGCATCATATTTAGGGTCTAGTGATTCATCGCCAACATAGTACAAACGCAGTTTTTCAATGGTTTTTTCGGGTGCAATCGGGTCAATCATCATGGCAAAGGCATGATCTGCCTGAATACCTAACAGTACATTTGGAAATACCGCCACATATTCAGCATGGCGTAACTGGTCTTCTGGCCAGCTTGGGAATTTTGGCAAATGCGTTCCTGCGGTTGCAGACAGGTTGTATTTATAACTGCCCTGTCCTGCAAAACGATCTTCGAACATGATGTTGTAGTGGTCTTCAAGTTTTGAATAGCTGTTTAATGCAGGATGTACCCACGGCAAGTGATAGGCCTCACAATAGTTTTCGACCGTGAGTTTCCAGTTACTTTTTACTGGAAGTTCAAAATGTGAACCAATTTTACTGCTATGAATCAGGTCTAAACCATTTTCTCCGAGGAAAGGTTTCCAGCGCTGCACCAATGGCGCAATATGTTCTTCAAATGATGCTGCATCACCTGAAATATTGACAAAAACCATGTCCATCCAGATTGCCGAACGGAGTGCCTTTAGGCCATGTTTTTCACATTTAAAGCGTTCATCTTTATGCTGACCAATTCCGCCAACATGCGGTGTGCCTTTCAGGTTACCATTTAGGTCATAACTCCAAGAGTGATATGGACAACGAATCACCCCCTCAATGGCTCCCTCATCATGCACAAGCTGCATGCCACGATGGCTACAGACATTGTGGAAAACCTGAACCAAACCATCACGGTTGCGCATCATCACCAATGGCATGCCCATGAAATCCACAGGTTTCACATAATTATTTTTAGGTAAATCAGAAGCAAAACCGACACATACCCAGGTTTTGCTTAAGATATTGTCACGCTCAAAATTAAAGTATGCATCGCTGGTATACGCCATATTTGGCATACCATTGGATTCAGTAATAGGGTTTAATACATTGTCGATTTGCTGAACCGTAATCAGTTGCTGGCTAACTTGACTATTCATCTGATAATCTCCATTTATTTTGAATAACGCAGAACTCCCTGCGTTGCTATTAACTATGCGTTGGCATCATGTGCTGCTTGATAAAGATTGTGTTAAACACGATTCAAAGTGACAAACGACTTTTTGGCTAGGTATCTATGAGTTTTTATCATGTAGCCTGAAAATGCTTTATTGGATGAGTTAAATGCCTAAAAACAATATGTGCATGATTAAAACTCACTGGTGAATGAGAATAAATCAGTTGAGGGATCTTCGTACTCATTACTACTCTGTATTATCGCATCCAACAGCTAAAGGTTTTAGCTGTTTGTAACGCATCCAAGGAGGAGTTATGCGTACAACAACAAAAGTTCTATCTGGACTAAATCCAACGGTTACGATTGTTTCAAAGGTATTACTTTTTCTATTCATTGCATTTTGTATTTTTTATGAAAAACAGGCAGGTGAATATTTTGGAATGATTTCCAATGCCTTATTAACCAATGCAAAATGGTATTTACTTTTTTTGGCAACATTTCTAGTCGGTTTCCTTATTTATTTATGTATGAGTCGTTTTGGGCATATTCGTTTAGGTAAGGATAATGAAAAGCCTGAATATAGTAATATCGCCTGGATCTGTATGTTATTTTCATGTGGTATGGGGATTGGACTAATGTTCTGGTCAGTGGCTGAACCCATTAGCCATTATGCCAACAACCCATTTACCAAGGACTTCTCTGATGAGTCCGCCCGAATGGCAATGCAACTGACCTTTTTCCACTGGGGTTTGCATCCCTGGGCACTATTCTCATTGTCTGCCGTGGCTTTAGGTTATTTTGCCTATCGTAAAGATTTACCTTTGGCTTGCCGTTCAGTTTTACATCCTTTTATTGGTGATAAAATTTATGGAACAATTGGTAATATTGTTGATATTACGACAATTGTCTTAACTGCTTTTGGAGTCTCCCAAGCCATTAGTATGGGTATTTTGGAACTCAATGTGGGTTTGAACCATAGTTTTGGCATTAATATTGACGTTAAAATCCAATTGGTCCTTGTGCTTATTTTAGGTGTTTTTGCAACCTTATCTTTACTCTCCGCAATTAGTAAGGGTTTTAAAATGATCGCTGAAGGAAATATGGTTCTCTCTTATTTTCTGGTGATTGCCGTCATTTTAATTGGCTCAACCCGTTATATTTTTAATGCTTTCTTTGAGGGTTTAGGCGACTATCTACAAAACATTGTGGGTATGAGTTTATGGAGTGACGCTCAAAAAGACACAGCATGGCAAAGTTGGTGGACAGCATATTATTGGCCATGGTGGATGACATGGGCACCTTTTGTTGGATTATTCATTGCGCGCATTTCAAGGGGGCGTACCATTCGTGAGGTTATTCTCGGTTCACTTGCCGCCCCAACCTTACTGACCTTTATCTGGATTGCCGCATTTGGTGGCGCTGCCCTTAAAATTGAAAAAGCCAACCATCAGCAACCTATTGCTCAAGAGGTGGTTGTTAAAACAACTCAATCCTCCACTCCATCAGCAGGGAAAACCACACATGAAGTTACCATTGCTGAAGCAACGAAAGAAGACCCTGCCCGTGCCGTATTTGTGTTCTTCGACCATCTTTCATCGAACCACACCACAACACTTTTTTTAAGTGCCTTACTATGCTTGTTACTGTCGATCCACATTATTACCATCGCCAACTCAGGGGCACTAGTATTGTGTTTTCTAGATACCAATGGTTCAACCAATCCATCTGTAGGCATACGTTTGACTTGGGCTGTCATTATTCCACTCATTAGCGGTGGCTTATTATTGGCAGGCGGACTGTCTGCCATTAAAACCGCATGCGTGATTGCAGGCTTCCCCATCTCAATTTTGTTGATGGTGATGTGCGCCTCACTTATTAAAAGTTTACGCCAAGATCCTCAAGCATGGGTAATGATGCCTGAACATTTACGCCCTGATGAGTTCAAGACCGTAAAGGAATCAGTGGATAGCACCAAAAACTGAATAAAAAATAACTGTTAACCAAAAACAGGAATCTTAAAGATTCCTGTTTTTTATTTCCTTTGATGGATGAATGTTTTAAATTATCCCAAACCTTTTTGCCCCACCTGTCCTGGTAACTGATCCATTAACCAGCTACGGAATTGTTTTACGCTTGAAGGAATCACCCCTCTGTCAGATGGTTCCAACATACAAAAGTTTGCCTGACTACATAATATCGTTTCTACAGGGCGGACTAATGCTCCACTCTGTAAATAATCATCAACCAAAGAACTCCATGCCAAAGCCACGCCCTGACCGTTAATGGCAGCCTGTATTAACAAAGGGTAATTATTAATATTGACCCTGTTCCTCGGTTTAAAGATTGGATAATCCACCAGTGCAAACCACTCTGCCCAGTTAATCCAATCCTTTTGAGACTCATCCAGAGACAGCAGACTTTTTCCAAAAATATTATCAATCGTTTTTTCCTGAAATTGGGCAAGATAAGCTGGACTGCATACTGGAAAAACTTCTTCAGGAAATAAAGGAGTAACTTTCATACCGACAGGAGGAACCTTGCAGTAAAATAAGGCCAAATCACAGTCCATTTTTTGCAAATCAAGAATATTCTCTGTCGTTAATATTCTTAAATCAATTCCTTCATTTTGCTGAAAGGTAGCCACCTTAGGTAACAGCCAAAGTGCAGCCATGGCATTGGTTGTCACAATAGTAACCTGATGTTCACCTTGCCATTTCTTTATTTCAGCAGTCGCTTGAGCCACGTCCAGCAAGGCACTATAGATCGTGTGATAATACTGCAAGCCAGCAGGCGTTAAAGAAATGTTGCGATTTGCCCTAACAAACAGCTCTTTGCCCAAATATTCTTCCAACTGTCGAATCTGGCGACTAATCGCGCCTTGGGTAACATTGAGTTCATTTGCAGCCTGGGTAAAGCTGAGGTGGCGTGCGGCTGCCTCAAATACAATCAGGCTATTCATGGGTGGCAGTGGTTTGATTCTCATGGACACTCCTAATTTGTCCCATACTTCCATATCTAAGAATTACTCAAAATCTCATAAAAAATAATGATGAAATAAGATCATATATTGAGTTTCACTATGCTCCTCAGCAGTGTTCATGTTATCCAAGTAAACTGGTTGGTATTCCTAGTCTGAATAAAATGTCATAAACAGGAAATAATAAAAAGTGAGAAAAAGTATATCACCCATGAGTTTTTTTCATGTGAATTTTATAGAAACCTCCACTTCGACCTGTCCTTAAAATTTATCGGGCAGTTGCTGTACCCAAAAAATCCAGTAATAGTCTTATTTTAGGCACCAATAATTTACTATGGCTAATATGGTCTTTTGAACAAAAGTGGCACTGCGGGATAAATATTAAATGTTGCATGAACCTGAAAACTGGTAATCGGTGCTATCTTGGTTGCCCTGTTGTTATTTTAGGCTGAACGAATTCTGTTTTAGTGAAGCCTTTGCTGTATGGTTATTGCAGCTTTCCTGAGTGTGGAGATATCCACGTTCATGTAAGTGGATTGCCCAATAATTTGATAGCCCAAGCATTCATAAAAATGTTTAGGCATTCTCCTCATTTAATGACTTGTTGAAAATTTATTATTTATATAGGTTATTGATCTGTTCAAGACACCTGCGATTGTCATGATCCCAAGGATGAAAATTAGGGCGAAAATAATCAGTATAATTTATGAACTGAATCCGCAACGCACCAATATCACCAAAGGTATAGCGGTAAAATTTACGCCAGCCTTTTAAATCAGTGAGTTTTCTTTCATCCTTGAGCATGATCAAAAAAGTGGGAATCACCAATCCCCAAAATAACACTGTTGCAATCACCAAGCCTAGACTACGCTCACCATACGCCACTAAACCCCGTCCTTTCACTGTATCCCAGACATCAAACGCAACTGCCTTATGTTCGGTTTCCTCCAGGGCATGCCAACGCCAAATTGCCTCAAAATCAGGATCAGCCCCCTCAAAAAGGCGTGGTTCTGTTAATAAACTATCCGCCAGTAAAGCGGTAAAATGCTCAAGTGCTATCGTGCCACTCAGCCACATATGGGGTGGCAGGTATTTTTTTAGCAGCACAAAAATATCACTGACCAGTTGTTCAAACTTAGGCGCAATCGGACTACGGGCAAACAATGCCGCATTGTAGGCTTCATGTTCCCGTCCATGCATCGCCTCCTGACCAATAAATGCGGTCACGGCCTTTTTTAGGTCAGGGTCGGTAATCATTTCTCGATGGGCCCGAACTGCATCAATAAAGAAACGTTCGCCAACGGGCAGCACAATCGAAAAGGTATTGAGCAAGGCCGTAAAGATATCTCCAGCATCCGTATGCCAATTCATGATTTTATCGGCTGGCAAGTTAAATTGAATGTCCCGCCGTGTCGGCAATAACACGGGATAGGCGTTTTTTTTCAACCATTTTTTATGCAATATTCCCATGACAATATCCTTATCTACAATGCGCAGCGTTTTATATCCCTTTCGATCCGAGATATAAAACGCCCTTGCAACCTGTTAATCCCGACGATACATCGTCACCACGCATGCTCCGCCCAAGCCCAGATTGTGCTGCAAGGCAATTCGGGCATTCTCAACCTGACGTTTTTCGGCTGTACCGCGTAGTTGCCACACCAGTTCGGTACACTGTGCCAAGCCTGTTGCACCAAGCGGATGTCCCTTGGACAGCAAACCACCTGATGGGTTGGTGACATATTTGCCACCATAGGTATTGTCACCATCCCAGATAAACTGTTCTGCCGTACCCTCGGCACATAGTCCCAAGCCCTCATAAGTCAGCAATTCATTGGCAGTGAAACAGTCATGCAACTCAATCACATCGACATCTTCTGCCCCAATCCCTGCCATTTCATAGACCTGCTGAGCAGCTTTTTTGGTCATGTCATAACCGACCATTTTAATCATGCTCTTTTCATCAAAACTGCTGGCATAATCGGTAGTCATGGCTTGGGCAGCAATATATACAGGATTACTAATCCCATGTTTTCTGGCAAATTCATCTGAACAGAGAATCGCAGCCCCTGCGCCACAGGTCGGTGGACAGCACTGGAAACGGGTCAATGGATCAAACACCTCATCGGAGGCCATGATTTGTTCCAGTGACAATACCTGACCAAATAAGGCATACGGATTGTTGCTGGCATGTTTACGGGCTTTTTCAGCGATTTTGCCGAAAGTTTCCTTTTTGGTGCCATGCAACCAGCGATATTCACGCCCAGCACCACCAAACATTTGTGCGGCTGGCGGAGCAGAATTAAAACCCTGCACATCGAGCATTACCTGAGCATGTTGCCCCATCGGAGTTTCACGGTCATTGAATTTTGCACCCAATGCCCCTTTTTCCATTTTTTCAAAGCCAATGGCAATCACGCACTCTGCCAAACCACCCTCAATCGCCTGACGTGCCAAGAACAAAGCACTTGAACCAGTTGAACAGTTGTTATTGACATTAACCACAGGAATCCCTGTCAGTCCCAACTCATACACAGCACGTTGCCCACAGGTTGAGTCGCCATAGACATAGCCTGCAAAGGCCTGTTCGACTTCGTTATAGCTGATGCCTGCATCTTTTAGGGCAAGCTGTCCCGCTTCACGCGCCATTTCATAATATTCTGGGCTTGAACCTGGCTTGGCGAATTTGGTCATCCCGACCCCAATGACATTTACACTACGTTTCATGTTGTTATCCTTTTAAATTAAGCCAATCAGGTTTTGTAGTTGCTGGGTCAGCTTAATGTCACCATCGACACGTAACTCACCATGCTGATACAGGTCACGGCTATCTCGTTTACCTTGTACAATCTCAAGTAAATGGCTATCACTTAGACTAAAAGTTACATCGGCTTGGTCAGCCTCACCTTGCATGACAGTGGCCTGTGCAAAATCAACCGTCCATTGTGCTGTGGGTTCAGTGATATTAAATTGAATGCGTCCTGTCTTGACTGGAATCTGTTCAATTTGCTTTTGTAATGCTGCAAAAATCAGTACAGCATTTGCATCCATCGGTTTTTTAGGTTCTGGGCTATTCGCTGTTATTGCCTGAGAAACTGTGCCTGAAGCAATACGCTTATCCCGTGCTGCCTCAACACGCTGCTGTCCCATGTCCTGTAGCATGGTCAATTTATTTGATGCCATGACATTGCCCGCAATCTTGAGCTGACCGCCAAAGAACAGTTTTTGCACATCAGCCAGTGAACCACCAAACACGGTTGGAATATGTTGCTCATCCATATCCAAAGTCACGTCAGGTTTATCAATATCGCCTGCCCCTGCACCACCTTTGCCATTTTTCAGGTCAATAAACCAGTTTGAATCTGGGTTATGGATATGGAACTGGAAAGTGGTTTTGGTTTTTTCTGCCAAATCACCTTTTTCATTGAGATAGTCATTCACAGCGTTAAAGACATCAGCCAATGTAATTTCAGTATTTTGGGCAGTTTCAGCTTGTTCATTCGATGTTGTAGTAGCACCTGCACTGGCAAGACGTTGCTGTTTCACTTCCTGATAACGTGCTGCATTGATGTCCTGTAGCACAGTCAGTTTATTGGAAGCCATGACATTACCGCCAATTTTTAACTGACCACCAAAAAACAGTTTTTGCACATCAGCCAATGAACTGGTGACCACGGTTTCCAGATGCTCCTCGTTCATTTCCAGTGTCACGTCAGCTTTTTCAGTTTCACCTTTTTGGCATCCACCCTTTCCATTTTTCAGGTCCAGCGTCCACACGGATTCAGGATTTTTCAGCTTAAACAGAAATACTGTTTTGGTTTTATCCACCAGTTCAGGATGTTGCGCCACATAATCTGCAACCACTTTAAACACATCACTGGCAATTAAACGGTCTGGTTCAGTGCTTTGGCTAACCACTTCGGTCTGTTGATTCACCACTTTTGGCTTCGCTGCCGCTTTTGGAATCTCGGAATACAGTTCAACCACAGCATTCTTAATCACAACCTCATTGCGTTCTTTGACACTGGTTTCAAAGATAATGCGGTTATCCGACTCTTTCCACATTTTAGTGACCAGCGTATCACCAGGAAATACACTCTTGGCAAAACGTACCTTGATGCTCTTGAAATAACGCTCATCATTATTACAAAACGCCTTGATCACATGACGGCCACAATAGCCGAAAGTACACATGCCATGCAGGATCGGTTTTTCAAAACCGAAAGCTTTTGCAAAGTCAGGATCGGCATGCAGCGGATTCCAGTCCCCTGACAGGCGATACAACAAGGTCTGGTTGGCATCAGTTTTTTCTTCAATAATCACATCTGGTTCACGGTCTGGTGGTGTATTCACCTCCCCTGATGGACCACGGTCACCGCCCCACCCACCTGCACCTCGTACAAATGAAGTCATTTCGTTGTAGGCAATTTCCTCACCCGACTCATCCTGAGTGGAAATCGCAAAAGTGACTACAGCATTTGGTGCTTTATCAAATGCTTCCTTAAACCTGAATACGTGGCGCAATTTGGCATGTGGAGGTAATGGACGCTTGATCTCCATATACTGCTCACCATGCAGCAGGCGATCAAAACCAAAGTTCATGCCAGGTAAACTAAAGATTCCTGTTTTGGCAGCAGCCAGCATGGCATTCAGTTGTGGCATCGCACCATAGGTTGGAATGGCCGCAAACTCACCCAGTTCATACACATATTTCAACTCGGACTTGTCCAGTGGATCACGTGCTGCACCAATTCCCAGTGCATACAGGGACAGGTCCCTTTCATCGTAAGATGACTCCAGCACCAGTTCCGCCTTAGCTGCCTCATCCAAATCAATAAATTCATTACCGCCCAAACTTGGGTGGTTGATCCCATCTAAAATTGGGGTAAAGGATTCGGTGGTGCTGTCTGGATGGGTTGATTCATTAAAGTCAGTGATTTTATTCCAGCGTGCCACCACGTCATCTATATTAAATTCACGATTATTGGGAAACGAATGACCCAGCGTACGTTCCCAGCGTAATTTGGCGATAAAGCCTGCACCGACTTCAAACAATCCTTTAGTCTCTTTACAGTTTTCATGGCATAACCATGCCACCAGAGGACTGACCGCTTCGGGTTTCAGCAATGCCAGTAACTCAGGAGGCATCACCGTTTCAGTCAAACGTGATGCTGCCAAAGGTGCAATGGTATTGACGAAAATATTTTTACTGCGGCCCTCTTCTGCCAGACAGTTGGCTAGACCTAAAATTCCCAGTTTAGCCGCACAATAATTGGCCTGACCAAAATTGCCGTAGATACCTGCCGCAGACGTGGTCATGATAATTCGACCATAGCCTTTTTCACGCATGATGGGCCAAGCAGCATGGGAAACACTTTTACTGCCGTTGAGATGTACCCGCATGACTAAATCCCAGTCCTGCTCAGTCATTTTGGCAAAACTGACATCACGCAGAATCCCCGCATTATTGATGACAATATCCACGGTGCCAAAATGGTCGAGGGCAGTTTGTACGATTGCCTCGCCATTTTCCACGGAATCGTAATTGGCAACCGCTTCACCGCCCATCGCACGGATTTCCTCCACCACCTGATCCGCAGCCAATGAGGAATGACCAGCTCCATGAGCGCTACCGCCCAAATCATTGACCACCACCTTACAGCCTCGTGCTGCCAGTGTCAGCGCATGTTGTCGCCCTAAACCACCACCCGCACCTGTGACAATTGCCACTCGTCCATCAAAACGTAATTCCGACATTGTTATTTTTCTTCCTATATTTTTAAATCAATTCATGTTTTAAATGGTGCGTGAAATCAACTCTTTCATGATTTCATTGGTGCCACCATAAATTCGGTTCGGACGGATATCCAGATAGGCACGGGCAATTGGATATTCCAGCATATAGCCATAACCACCATGCAACTGCACGCACTCATCCACAACCTTGCTGGCTAAATCGGATACCCAATATTTGGCGGCACAGGCAGCTTCTACCGATAATTCATTTTTTAAAATCTGTTCCATACAGCGATCTACAAATACACGGGCAATCTGTGTTTCTGAACGGAGTTCCGCTAGTTTGAAACGGGTGTTTTGGAAAGTCGCAACAGATTTACCAAAGGCTTTACGGGATTTCACATATTCAACCGTGCTTGCCAATGCCCCCTCTGCACTTGCCGCACAGATAATGCCAATCATCATGCGTTCCCATGCCAACTCTTTCATCAGCATAAAGAAGCCCATGCCCTCCACACCTAGCAAATTGGACTTTGGTACACGCATATCATTAAAGAACAGTTCACAGGTATCCTGACCGTGCATACCCACCTTTTTAAGTGGCTTACCTTTACTAAATCCCTCACGGTCTGCCTCAATAATCATGAGAGAGACATTTTGCGCACCACTCTCGCTGGTTCCTGTTTTAACCGCGACTACAGCCATATCACACAGATAGCCATTGGTAATAAAGATTTTGGAACCATTGACAATATAATCATCGCCATCTTCAATTGCAGTCGTACGAATGGCCTGTAAATCTGATCCAGTTCCTGGTTCAGTCATGGCAATTGCTGTAACCACTTCACCAGTTGCCATCTTCGGCAACCAAGCCTGTTTTTGTTCTTCATTGCCAAAATTATTGATGTAGTTCGCCACAATGTCAGAATGTAGTGCAAAACCAGATGCAGAATCACCCACCCGTGCCTGTTCCTCAATCAAGATCATCGAATAAAGACGGTCAACCCCTGAACCACCATATTGTTCTGGCATGGTGCAGCACAATAAACCCAGTTCACCTGCCCGATTCCAGAGTTGTCGATCAATATGTTGCTGCTCTGCCCATTTTTCATGGAATGGCGCAATTTCGGTTTCAAAGAAACGACGGGCTGTAGTGCGGAAAGCCTCATGCTCCGCACTAAATAAGGTACGGGGAATCATTGGGCTAAGCGGTTCAGGTACATGCACGGCATTCAACATGGTATTCATTTTTGTTCAGTTCCATAGATCATTTAAAAGAATAATGGTACGCCTTTCTTTTTATTTACAATACGTACGTACGGTATGTTTTTAACATGCTATATTAAAGTCGTCAAGCCAATATTGTCAGGCTATTTATTCATTTGCTATAGTCGAAAAAACCAATTGAAAATGTGTAACCCAGTGAAATCAACCGCTCCCAGACTTACCCAGCATGAACGTAGTGAAGCCATGCGAGAACGCTTAATTGAGGCAACGCTAGAATGTTTGGTCAATGATGGCTATACGGGCACCACGATTAGTAAAATCATTAGTACCGCTAAAGTTTCAAGAGGCGCACCCATTCATCATTTTCCCTCCAAAGCGGCATTGATGGAGGCAACTGCGGAACAGTTGATCAAAAAAATCTATATTTCTTTGGGTAAAATCATCAAAAAAATGGAGAACTCGGAAGATCGCCTTGAAAGTCTGATTATGGCGGGGGCAAGTTTGTTAAAAACTCCTGAAGCTTCTGCATTACTGGAATTATTGGTTGCCAGCAGACATGAACCTGAACTTGCTGCAAAGTTACAGCATTTATGGATTATTTCCTACAAAACCACCAGAGATGCGGCAGAACATTATCTGGCCTCAAAATCTGACATAGATAATGTCGGAGACCTGATTATTTTAACACAATGGGTTTTACGCGGCATGGTTGAAGATATGCACATTACTTCCCATACAGCCAAAACAACTGAGTTCTTTAACCGCTATATTAAGTTATGGAGCTCATTGTTATCCCATCATCTTTATACCAAATCGGACGTGACCACACCTCCGCCAAAACCTAAATACTGGGATTGAATAGGAAATATAAATATTATATTACCCCCTCAACCCAAATATCCTTACAAAATATTCTTGATCTTTATCTAATTTCAGCTATGATTGATCAATCACTCATTTATGTTTTTAAATTATGGCTCGCCCTCGCAGTAATGATAAACGTGATGCTATCTTAAATGCGGCTGTTGAAGTGCTCGCTGAGATGGGCGAACGTGCCCCAACATCAAAGATCGCCAAGCTTGCAGGTGTTGCAGAGGGCACCTTGTTTACCTATTTTAACAGTAAGGAAGAACTGCTGAATCAGCTTTATCTTTCTTTAAAAGCTGAGCTACGCCACGTCATGATGTTGGGTTACCCTACAGATACCGATCTTAAAGCACAAATGCACCATGTCTGGCAAAGCTATTTGAACTGGGGAATCAGTGCTCCCCAGAAACGTAAGGTTATGGCACAACTGTCAACATCTGAACAAATTACTGAACAAAGCAAACAAATTGGGATGCAATCGTTTTGCGACTTAACCCAATCCATCCAGAATCAAGTTGATAAGGGATGTTTACGTGACTATCCCCCGCTTTTTATCGGTTCAATATTTGGCGCAATGGCTGAAGTGAGTATAAATTTTATGGTGCAAGACCCAATGTCTGCTGAAAGCTATCGTGAGTCAGGTTTTGAAGCATTTTGGCATGCCGTAGCAATAATGTAGTTATCTCTTTAAATAAAGACATATGTCTTTATTTTTAAAACCCAATTAATGAGTGATTAATTACTCATTTAATTAATCACTGATTTATCTCATCCTGTTTACTCTTTTGCCTACTGTGATGAGTTTTATAAATCAACCACCCCAATCCCGTTAAAGGTAAAATATGATGAATATGATCTATAAAAACATAGAGGGTATTAATAAACCTCCACTATCCTCTCAAAAACGTAATGGACGCTTCTGGAATCTAAGCCCCAACCTACATAAAACGACTTTGTGGAAAACCCTGCAACTTATGTGGCGCTTTGCATTTAATAAACCTGCTGGCACTGTACCCAATAAGCCCATTCCTGTAATAACCCTCACACAGCAGCAATTACTTGCCGCACCTGATCGCTCCCTGTTTCGGCTTGGACATTCAACTATGTTATTAAAGTTGCGTGGTGAATTTTGGCTGACAGATCCCGTATTTTCCAAACGTGCCTCACCCTTTCAATGGATCGGGCCAAAACGCTTTCACCTACCACCAATCAACATTGCCGAGCTACCACCCATCAAAGGGGTAATCTTGTCGCATAACCATTATGATCATCTTGACCATGATGCAATCATGCAACTGATGGATAAGGTGGAACACTTCATCACCCCGCTTGGTGTTGGAGATACCTTGATCAAATGGGGCGTACCTGCGGACAAAGTCCAGCAACTGGACTGGTGGCAAGACACCCACATTCACGGCCTACATTTAGTTGCGACACCCGCACATCATTTCTCAGGTCGTGGCATATCTGATAGCAATGCCACCTTATGGGCATCATGGGTCATTATTGATAATGACCTGCGTATATTCTTTAGTGGAGACACAGGCTACTTTAATGGCTTTAAAGAAATTGGGGAACACTATGGTCCTTTTGATATGACGTTGATTGAAACAGGGGCTTATGGTCAGGATTGGCCTGATGTCCACATGCACCCTGAACAAACTCTACAAGCCCATCTGGACTTAAAAGGCAAAAATCTTTTGCCTATACATAATGGAACTTTTGATCTGGCACTGCATGTCTGGGATGATCCATTTGAACGCATTGTGGCATTGGCTGAGCATCAAGATGTGGTCGTGTGTACACCACAAATGGGCGAAATGCTGAATCTTGAAGCCCCACAGGCAAACACACGCTGGTGGCGGGAATAAATACGACGGTGAGTTTATTCATCGAATGTATCAAAAATTATGGGAATATTTAGCCATAGCAAATCACCCTTTAAATTAGATTTAAAGGGTGCAGATTACTGAGTGGACTTTTCATCAGAGGAAATCAACCTCCCTCTATCTCAATGTAATCCCTTAAAAATGAAGAAACACCCCACGATACACAACATGACAGCAAAACATTTTTTCAACACGGCTGGTGATAAGGCATGTGCCGCTTTTGCACCCAGCTTTGCGGTAAAGAAACTCATGATACTAATGCCCAAGAACGCATAAATATGCACATAGCCAATACTATTCGGCACATTGATATGCTCTTTCATTCCAAAAAACATGAATCCCAAAGCGCCAGCGATAGCAATCGGTAAACCACATGCGGCTGATGTCCCCACCGCTTTCTGCATCACTACGCCATAATGATTGAGATAAGGTACAGTTAAACTGCCTCCTCCAATCCCAAAAATTGCAGAAGCCACACCAATTCCTGTCCCTGCAACAACTTGTTTAGGAGTGGATGGAAGCTGTTTCGTCTGATCAATGACCTTTTTTGCCCCCATAAACATGGTATAGGCAACCCAGATCACAAAAATGCCAATGATCAGTTGCAAATGTGCGCCAGACAATAATCCTGCAATCCCCGCTCCAAAAAAAGATCCAACCGCCATGCCAGGCGTTAGATTTTTAAAGACTGACCAGATGACCGCACCATTTTTATTGTGTGCCATCAATGAACTGATCGAGGTGACGATAATGGTTGCCAACGATGTCCCTAAAGCCAAGTGCATGATCACTTCAGGGTCATAACCCATTTGGGTAAACACGATATATAGAATCGGAACAATAATTGTTCCACCACCCACACCAAACAGCCCAGCGGCAAATCCAGCCAATGCGCCGATTGCAAAAAAAATGATTAATTCCACGATAGAGATACTTGCTTAAAAATTGGAGGTTAAATACAGCGTTAGATTGAACGAGTTTTGCCTGACACATGATGCCCGACATGATAATAAGCACGATTAAAATGAACCAAGCCTTGTTCTTGCTGACTTTGTTGAATTGCAACAATACGGCAGATAAAAATACTATGTGTGCCCACTTCCTGAATTTGCTCAATCTCACAATCAAAGCTAACTAAAGCATCTGTTAAAATCGGTGAACCTGTTTCCAGTTCTGTCCAAATGGCTTGTTTAAAGCGCTCTTCTGGACTGATTTTAGAGGAAAATGCATTAGAAAGATGTTGCTGATGTTCAGCCAACACATTGACACTTAGGATTTTATTTTCGATAAAATGAATATGCGAACTCGCAGCTCTATTCATACACACCAATAAAGTCGCAGGACTATCCGACACACCACACACTGCAGATGCTGTAAAGCCATAACGACCTGATGCCCCTGCTGTGGTCACCACATTGACCGCACTGCTTAACAACGACATTGCATTTCTAAAGTCTATTGCTTCAATCATCATTTTATTCCCAATAAAAATAACCTGTTTAATCCTAAACACCCATTAAACAGGTCACTTTTACATTATGCTTTCAATGCTCAATTATTTGCCCAAGATTTCTTTACGGACGATTTCCGCACCTGCGCTTAACGCATGTAACTTGCCTCTAGCAACATCACGAGATAATGGAGTCATACCACAGTTAGTAGATGGATAAAGTTTATCCGCATCCACAAATTGCAGTGCCTTACGCAAGGTATCTGCAACTTCTTCAGGTGTTTCAATGGTGTTGATTGCCACGTCAATCGCACCAACCATGACTTTTTTACCACGAATCAGTTCAATCAAATCCATTGGTACACGTGAGTTATGACATTCCAGTGAAACAATATCAATTTTAGACTGTTGCAGCTTTGGAAAAGCTTCTTCATATTGTCGCCATTCTGAACCGAGCGTCTTTTTCCAGTCAGTATTGGCCTTGATGCCGTAGCCGTAGCAAATATGCACAGCCGTTTCACATTTCAGTCCTTCAATGGCCCGTTCTAAAGTGGTAACACCCCAGTCATTCACTTCATCAAAGAACACATTAAATGCAGGCTCATCAAACTGGATAATATCCACACCTGCCGCTTCTAACTCTTTGGCTTCTTCATTGAGGATTTTGGCAAATTCCCAAGCTAGTTTTTCACGGCTTTTATAATGCGCATCATACAGCGTATCAATCATGGTCATTGGACCTGGCAATGCCCATTTAATTGGTTGTGTGGTGTGCTGACGTAAAAACTTGGCATCTTCCACGAAAACTGGCTTTTGACGAGAAACCGCATCAAATACAGTCGGGACACTGGCATCATAACGATTGCGGATTCTGACCGTTTCACGTTTTTCAAAATCAACGCCATGCAGATGTTCAATAAAGGTGGTGACAAAATGCTGGCGGGTCTGCTCACCATCACTGACAATATCAATGCCTGCATGGAGTTGTTCCTGCAAGGATACCAGCAACGCATCACGTTTGCCTTGAATCAGGTCATCGCCCTCTAATTTCCAAGGCGACCAAAGTTTCTCAGGTTCTGCAATCCAAGATGGCTTCGGCAAGCTACCCGCAGTTGAAGTCGGTAATAATATTTTCGTCATGATCAATCATCTTTTCTATAAATTGGTGAATTTAAGCGGCTTCAGTTTTATCGGTGTAGCTCGCAGCCCATTGCTCAAGAATATTTTGGTATGGCTTGATAAAATGTTCTTCAGTCCATTTGCCTTGCTCAATCGCCAGTCGGCTACGTTCTTCACGATCATAGACAATTTGAGTCAGTGAAAAATCCTGATAGTTCAAACTTGGTTGATAGCATTGCGCTGCCACCGAATTGGCATTGTAAATTTCAGGGCGATAAATCTTCTGGAAAGTTTCCATGGTGCTAATCGTGCCAATCAATTCAAGGTAAGTGTAGTCACTCAACAAATCACCATGATGATAAAATGCCAAAGGTGCAACACTGTTTGGTGGCATGAAATAGCGAACCTTTAAGCCCATTTTTGCAAAATACTCATCGGTTAAGGAATAATCATCCTGCTGATATTCCACACCAAGTACAGGATGTTGATTGGCAGTGCGATGATAAGTCTTGGTGGTTGAAACACTCAGACAGATCACAGGTGATTTACTGAAATTATCTTTATAAGATTTTGAATTTAAAAAAGACTTAAAGATTTTCCCATGAAGCTCGCCATAGTTTTCTGGCAGGCTAAACTTGGCTTGATCCTTGTTATGTTCTGGCAGTAAGACACTAAAGTCATAATCGCGTACATAAGAAGAAAAATTGTTGCCAACAATGCCTTCAATACGTTTATTGGTTTTATGATCGACAATATTGGTTTTCAATATTTCAATGGTCGGGAAAGTCTCACCATTGCCTTCCACATCAATATCAACCGAGATGATGTCAAGCTCAACGGAATAACGGTCTGCTTTAGAATTATCCCAATGTGCCAAGGCATTGAAACGATTGTCAATCATTTTCAGCGTGTTGCGCAAGTTCTCCTCACGACGCTCGCCTCTGGCTAAATTCGCAAAGTTGGTTGTGATACGTGTATTGTCTGAGGGACGATAGTTTTCATCGAAACGAATACGCTTAATCGTAAATGTAAACGCTTTGCTCATTGTGATTCACCACTCTAAATTCTACGATAAAACTTGAATGATGTGATTTATACCGAAAGCATCACATGAATAAAAACGAGTTAATTTCACAAAAAAGTGAATAAAATTCATGATGACGTATTCTGTGGTGTTCAGCATCGGAAAATGAAAAGACTTCATCTTAGGCTGAGAAAATATCAGCTTATTCATCTTTTGGACTGATCCAAATTACTAAGATATTCACTCAGCGATACCAATCGATGGCGCATGAACAATGGTCGTGACCGCATTAAGATTAGTGTGAAGTTTTATAGCAATGCAATGGATGATGAATAAACCTAATTGAGAAAAACTCCGACAGACTACAATTCCCTAAAAAATTAAAGGGTGCTAACATCATCAATCTGACAATTATCCATGTCAAGTTTATTCAGAGGGAATGCTCAATGTTAAAAACACAACAAGTCAAAATCATACAAGAATTTAATGCACCTGTAGAAAAGGTCTTTGCCATCTTGAGTGAACACGAAAACCTAAGCAAAATCTTTACGCCAGCTAAAGTTACCCGTATAGCGAATGGCGAGGATACACGTAATGGTGTCGGCTCTGCCCGTAAAATGTCAATTCCACTGTCACCATCATTTGTTGAGACCAATCTGGTCTATCAAGAAAATGAACTGATTGAGTACGCCATTACCAGCGGTATTACACCGATAAAAAACCACCGAGGTGTGATGAAGTTTACTGATTTGGGAAATAACCGTACCCGTTTAGACTACACTATTACGTTCAAGGGTAGACTTCCTTTTATTGGGCCAATCGTTAAAGCAGCTCTGCAAAATGGTGTAAGTCGTGGGTTAAAAAAACTCAAGATTTAAATGATTTTAATTAAACAGGGGTTAATAAGCTTAGTCCCTGTTTCTTTTAAAGAATATTTTTTAATTCAATGCCTAGGCTGACTATTGCAACATTTACTGAATAGCTAAACCCCTTTCCTATCACACCTTAAAACTGGTACTGCATTGCTGCGCGGACTAATAATCCAAAGCCTCCTGAAAGCCCTATTGCCTTGTTCTTTGATTGATTTACTTGGCTAAAGCAATCAGATCTTATAATTTGAACTGTCATAATTAAAACCATTTTAGATCGAAACACAATATTTCTATAAAGCCAGGTATATAATGAGGTGCGATCTATAGTTTGACCCTGATATGAAGAGTAAATTTTCTAATAGTAATCAAATTGGTGTGGTTTCTACTTTTTCTGAACTTATAAACAGAAATTTTCAAGGAGATATGAATGCCATTTGCTGGTATAGAAATTTGGTTGGCGACTTTACGGAGATTGTGGCCAAACTTGAGTTAAAAGAAAGCATCACAGAAGTCTCCGTTAAAGATCTTTTAGCACTGCAACTTTCAGAAAAAGGCGATTTGGCAAGAAAAATTATCTTGGAGGATATACAGCTATTAGCTGATTTTGGAGCATCCCCATCTCTTAACTTAATTAAAAATTATGAACGCGACGAAGAGCTCGATTTCATTTCAACAGATGTCTATTCCTACCATGTTGATCGCTCACCTATCGAAACGGATACTTTTCTATGTACCTATCATGGTTCTGCAAGTGAAATCCTGCCCAATGATCAGGTTGAACAGAAAATTTTGATTCCAGAAATCAGGGGAAAACTCAAAAAATTACATGATGGTCCAGAGGCTGAATTTGAAAATTTTCTGGAAGACTATTTTTTTGATTTGCATTATCAACCTAAAGCCAATGCACACTCCATAAATTTAGGCTCAGGGCATCTTTGGCGTCTGGCAGTAGATCATCCAACGCAAAAAGTCTTGCCCTGTGTTCATAGAGCTCCTACTGAAAAGGAGGATGAACTAAGGCTATTATTAATTTGCTAAATATTTGTTCGATATATAGAAGTTAAACTGCTTGACTCAATGATTACAATCTTATTGCCTATCCTATAAACTAAAATGGCAATATGAGTGGTCAGTATTTAATAGTTTAAACCACTAAAAATAATTAATTTTCATATACATTATCCCTATTGAATTTTAAAATAGATACCATTATTTACATATAGCATCCTACCACCATCATTAAACCACTCCTAGAATAAAACCAACATCCTACTCTAACTCGCTTCAGGTAAAACATTATTAGATTGATCCATTATTACTAGTCTTTCTATATAACTCCATGACTGTTCTATTTGTAGATAGTCCTGACTCATTTTAGCATAAACCGTCATTCCATCTAAAATATTAATAAACATTGAAGCTAAAACATGGGGTTCAGCTACCTTAACCTTAGTAAATAAATCTTCTGAAAGCTGGCTCAGCCATTGGCGATATTCCTCTATAGGACGGGCCACAGAGGGATATTGCTTTAAGATTTCAACCGTTGCTTTTTGGAACATGCAGCCATTAAAGTCATCCGACTTAAACCAGTCTAGATACCATAAATAAATGGCCTTGATTCTACCTAAGTAGTCATCCTCTCTTTTTTTGTCTAAAGTCGCTAGGATCTCAGCTTGGATATTCTCATTTCTTCTTTCTAAACAAACCTCTATCAGTTTTTCCTTGGACGGAAAATATTTATAGAAAGTCATTTTTGCCACACCAGACTCAAGAATGATTCGATCCACCCCAACGGAACCATAACTATGAAGATTGAATAGATTTAAAGCCGTTTTAATAATATCTTCTTTTTTTGACATCTTTATTTTCCTTTAAAATTTCTAATATATTTTTATGGCAGAGCTGGAACGAGTCTGGCAGCCATATTTTTTTATGTTTCCATATTCACTCCATGCTAATTCAACTCATGCAACAAAACAACTACTATAAAATATCTTGATACTTAAGTAGAAAACATAACTGTTAAAATTAATTTAACAAAAATTTAAATTAAATTAATTATTAAATCAAACTACACATAAATATTAACCACGTTTAAATTAAAATTAAATTTATTTAGTACTATTAAAAAATTGATTTAAGCAAAAAAAGATTTTATATTCTATCAATCCAAAAAAATTAGCTTCTGGTTATAGCAAGATGCAAATAAAAGCCAATCTAGAAGCAATCAGGATATAGCAATAATATAAATTAAAAGGATATATATCATGGCAATAAAATTCGAAAACTTTAATGACCCAAGAAAAAATGCTTTAGACGGAATGAAAAGCAGTATTTCGACTGAAGTCTGGGAAAAAAACATCGCCTTTTTAAATAAGCTAAGAGCTGATATTTCCAGTCATCCCGTGTCTAGGCATCCTGCAATTCAAATGCTCAATGATGGCGTGATTGATAAGGAATCATTACAGAAGATTCATTTGGAATATCGCCATGCCATTGTGCAGGTGTTTACTGATGCCCTACTCATGGCACAATTCCAGACCAGACAGCTTGAACCCCGTCTTGAATCTGGTTCCAAAATGTTTCCCCGTTTCCTGTTGACGTTAAACATTCTGGATGAGTTTGGTTTCCGCCCTGGTTTGGATCAGGATGGTTATTATTCAGGCAACCCTGAATACGCTCACTATCCTTTGTTTGAAGATGTGTTAAATGACTTTGGAATTAGTGAAACTGAGCGTAATACCTACCAGCCATCCTTAATTGCAGAGAAAGTACGAACATATCTAGAAAATTCATTTAGTGATTACAAGGCTGTTGCAGCACTTCTAGCCGTGGCAGAGGAAGAGGTTATTTTGTTTAGTCCAGCTTTACGTCAGGCAACACATGCTGTTGGCTTTGATGTGGATAGTGGCTATTACTATGTTCATGGGGTTTCTCATGATGAAACTGCTGAAGCAGCAGATGATGATCATGAAGATGACTTGTGGTTCGTTCTGGCTCAGGCATGTACTGAAAATGACTATGAACTGATTGCTAAAATAAGTTTTGAATATTGTGATTTATGGCAACAATTCTGGGATAAGCAAATTGCGGATCTTCAATATGAACCATATCAAAAATTAGCCTAACTTAATACGTCCCAATGTGCTTAAGACATAATGGGACGTTTTTTAATTCAAAGCCTGAACTGACTGCTGCAACCCTTTCTGAATATCTTTCAATATATTAGTTTAAATAAATAGAAATTTTTTCAGATAAAAAAGCCTGAAATAAAATTTCAGGCTTTTTTAGATATTCTTTATAACTCTAATAAAGGTGGTAATTCTCTTCTTGCAATCCCGTAGGCTTCATCACGATCTATGCCCATTGCATATAGCAATAACTCAGCAATTTCAGTACCTGCATCTCTCCAAGTTTTATGCCCCTCTAATACGAGAAAAATAGATGTCAAAACAGAGCCCGCAATCAAAGACATGATGGAAAGCAGTTGGTCCTCACGGAATGTATATCGCTTGCTGTCTAAACCAGCCATTACATCTGGCAGTGGTGAATCATGGCTTGACCATAAGGCCATTAATGATTTTGAACTGAAAGCAAAACGGCATATAAATCGTCCCCAATCCGACTCTTCATGGGCTCTACGAATATACATACGAACGCCAGTAGCAAGGCGAATAGCCGAATCTGGTTCATCCCCGAGTGTTTTAATAACACGTGCATTCATTTCTTCCGCGAGCTGAGATGCGATGTCTTCAAATAATGTATCAGGATCTAGCTGATTATTATAAATTGTGCCACGAGCCACACCAGAAGCTGAAGCCAATTCACTGATACTAATATTAGTCGAACCTTTTTCAGCAAAAAGTTTTAATGCTGTCTTATGAATTCTTTGCTGTGATGAAGATAAACGCACAATTTAAACCTTTTGAACAAGAATGCAGTATTTGAACAATTTCAACTATTATTATACAAATTATACTATTCATCAAAACCTTTTGTGAGTTTCTTACGCAACCAGCCCCAGTTCTGATCCTTATCGGACTCTCGATACTGTTTCAGGTCTAGAATCTGTTTTTCAATCGACTGTGCCACCCGTTCACGTATATCCCAGATCTCTTGTTCGTTATTTTCCACCTGCGCTGTAGAGATTCGTTCCCCAAAACTAAAGTAAAACCGTTGCGGTTTGGGAATCGGTAAGTAGCCCACTCCAGCGGGTATAGGCGGCAATATATCCCCATCTCTCAGTTTATCACTGAGTTTCAATGTGTTTAGGAGTTTTTGCGCAGTGTTATTTTGCTGAATATCATTGGCATCGATCACAATATCAAAGCAATCATCTGCCCCGACAGAAGCAAAAGGAATAATGTCATAGCCATGTTCTATTGCAAGGCGGGCAAAACCAGTACGCTTTTTCCAGATGAGTTGATATTTTTCACCTTTACGGCGCATGACTTCTCTTGCACCACCAGGAAACACCATGATGGACTGACCACTCGACATCAGTGCATGACAGTTTTCTGGCGATCCCAATACCATACCACCTTTTGTGAGTATATCTTTCCATACTGGAATATGAAAATGCATACGATCACCCAATGAACGCAAGTGAACACCATGTTGATCTCGTAAATGTTCCAGAATCAACGGCACATCCAACAAACCATACAGCGTATGATTGCCAACAAATAAAGCGGGTTTGGACATATTGAGTTGATCCGAGTTTAAAAACACGGGATTAAAATACCAACGTTCTAAATCACGTCCCCACTTACCGTAGTTTTCTTCTGGGGGTACAAAGTTATCCATCTTATTCTCCTCTTTAAATTAAGATACGTCCTTGTATCTTAAATTTTAGATTTATGTTGTTTTAGCCTGTAACGCAAGGCATGGATAAAATATCAACAGCCCCTACTGTTTGACCCAAGTGAGGCTTTTTTCCCATAGCGCATTGGCTAAATTGATATTTTGAGCAGCATGAGAGGATACTTTCACTTTACAGTCTTCATAATAGAAACCTGTATCGCCAGCAAGCTGTGGTTGGGTAGCACAATACAGTGTGGTTTTTGCGCCATCTTCAGGACTAATCATAAAACGTCCCATAAGCTTGACCAAAGGTTTTGGCAAACTCCGCCATACATTGGTAGACACCACCCCAGGATGTACTGCATAAGTGGTCACACCTGTACCATATAAACGACGCCCCATTTCTTTTGCAAATAGAATATTGGCGAGTTTAGCAACGGCATATTCTTTTAAGCCACCAAAACTTTTGGTCGATTTCAATACAGCATTAAAATCAATGTCCTGAGCATGGCGATGCGCTTTACTTGACACCACCACCACCCGTGCAGGTTTGGACTCAATTAGTTTTTCAGTCAATAACTGTGTTAAAAGGAAATGTCCCACATGGCAGACACCAAAGGTCAGTTCAAATCCTGAAGTGGTCATGCCTTTCTGCCCAGCTAAACCTGCATTGGCAATCAGTAAATTCAAAGGCAAATTTCGGGAAAGAAACTGCGTTGCACATTGACGCACAGAATCTAAATCCGCTAAATCCATCTCAATAAATTCTGCCTTTGCCTGACCATGACTGAGGCTTTGAATTTCCTGAATGACAAGTTGCGCCTTTTGCTGCGAGCGACATGCCAAGAATACATGGTAGCCTTGTAATGCCAATTCTTTTGCGGTCACTGCACCAATCCCTGAATTTGCACCCGTCACTAACGCCACTTTGCCATTTAATTTAAATTGGGACATGCTGTTATCCTGCGTGTTGCTGTTTTAATAGGTCTAAAGCGACATCGACAATCATATCTTCCTGTCCACCGACCATACGACGACGACCCAATTCCACTAAAATATCAACCGTGCTTAAACCATAACGTTTAGAGGCAATTTCGGCATGACGCAGGAAACTTGAATAAACACCTGCATAACCGAGTGCCAGTGTTTCACGATCTACACGCACAGGACGGTCTTGTAATGGTCGAACCAGTTCATCAGCAGCATTCATGAGGGTAAATAAGTCTGTACCATGATGCCAACCCAAGCGTTCCGCAGCCGCAATAAAGACTTCCAACGGTGCATTGCCTGCGCCTGCGCCCATACCTGCCAAACTCGCATCAATACGGTCACAGCCCTCTTCCACAGCCACGATGGAGTTTGCAACACCCAAACTTAAATTATGGTGTGCATGAATCCCTGTCTGTGTTTCGGGTTTAAGTACATCTTTCATGGCACGGAAGCGGTCACGAATATCATTCATCGACATCGCACCGCCTGAATCCACCACATAGATACATTCGGCACCGTAGGATTCCATTAACTTACCCTGTTGTGCCAATGCCTCAGGTGTGGTCATGTGGCTCATCATCAGGAAGCCCACTGTATCCATGCCCAATTCTCTGGCATATTCGATATGCTGTTTGGAAATGTCAGCTTCGGTACAATGCGTTGCCACACGAACAACTCGAGCACCAGCATTATAAGCCGCCTTGAGGTCGTGAATGGTGCCAATACCCGGCAACAACAAAGTCGCAATTTGGGAATGCGTCAGCACATCAGCGGCTGCTTCAATCCATTCCAGATCAGTATGTGCGCCAAAGCCATAGTTAAAGCTTGAACCTTGCAATCCATCACCGTGCGCAATTTCGATACTGTCTACTTTTGCTTCATCTAAGGCTTTGGCAATGTCCTGTACATTTTGGATGGAGTACTGATGACGAACTGCATGACTGCCATCACGTAAAGTCACATCGGAAATATATAATTTTTTGATCTTATCCATCGCTTAGCCCTCAACCGATGCACGTTGTGATTGGAGTGATGCCGCCATTTTCTCGCCTGTTGCCAACGCTGCCGAAGTCATAATATCCAGATTACCAGCATAGGCAGGTAAATAATGTGCTGCACCCTCAACTTCTAAAAACACACTGGTTTTTAGCCCAGAAAATTTCCCTAATCCTGCAATATTGAGTGGGGCAGATTCTGGAATTACCTCAAACTGGACTTTTTGTTTTAAGCGATAGCCAGCCACATATTTTTGAACCTCAGCCACCATTTGCTCAATTGAGGCTTCAACCGCAGCCTGATCCGCAGCTTCAGATAGCACATACACCGTATCACGCATCAATAATGGTGGTTCGGCTGGATTCAGTACAATCATCGCCTTGCCTTTTGCTGCACCGCCCACAGTTTCTAGTGCCTTTGATGTGGTTTCGGTAAATTCATCAATGTTTGCCCTTGTTCCCGGACCTGCCGATTTACTGGAAATAGACGCCACAATTTCAGCATAATGAACTTTGGCAACTTTCGAGACTGCCGCAACCATTGGAATAGTCGCCTGTCCACCACACGTCACCATATTGACATTAAGCTGATCAATGTGTTGTTCCAGATTCACCACAGGTACGCAATAAGGACCAATTGCCGCAGGGGTTAAATCCACCATACGGATATTCGGCTTATGTTGTCGTAATAAGGCATCATTTTTAATATGCGCCCCAGCAGAGGTTGCATCAAATACAATATCAATGTCTTTAAATTCAGGTAAATCAATCAGTCCCTGTACGCCCTGATGGGTGGTAGCGACATTCATACGTTTGGCACGAGCTAAACCGTCCGATTCAGGGTCAATCCCGACCATGGCCGCAATTTCAAGATGTTGCCCGTAACGCATCATTTTGATCATTAAATCACTGCCAATATTGCCACTACCGATAATGGCTGCTTTTATTTTTGGAGTACTCATCACTGCTTCCTATACCAACTGGCAACTGATTGTGCCTAAACTGCCAATACGTGCGCTCACAAGATCACCTGCTTTCACATTCACCATTGGGCCCAACGCACCTGATAGAATGACCTCACCCGATTTTAAGGAGATGCCCCGTTCTGCCATGGTTTTGGCTAACCACCATGCTGCCTTGAGCGGATGCCCCAGACAGGCTGCCCCCGAACCCACAGAACGTGTTTCACCATTAACATCAAGCTGCATACCTGTTTCAGCAAAATTCACTGAACCAATCGCCACAGGCTGGCTTCCGAGCAGATACAGCCCACAAGAAGCATTATCTGCAACGGTATCTTCTAGGGTAATTTTCCAGTCCTGAATAGCACTATCCACAATTTCAAGTGCAGGTACTGCATAAGCTAAGGCAGCCAGAAACTCTCCCCAAGATGGGGCTTGACCTGATAAATCTTTACCGAGAATAAAGGCAATTTCTGCTTCGATTTTAGGCTGCATGAGTTGGCTGACTGGAACGGCATCACCGTCCAGATATTCCATATCATCGAACAAAATCCCAAAATCTGGCTGATCTACGCCTAGCTGCTGTTGCACTGCTTTTGAGGTCAGACCGACTTTTTTACCAATGATTCTTGCACCCTGACTGACTTTATATTCCGTGTTGATTTGTGCCACAGCATAGGCTTCATCCAAACCAGAGACTTGATAAGTCTTGGTGATCGGGGCAATCGTTTGTCTAGATTGACGTGCCTGTCTCAGTGCTTCGGCTGCGGCATTTAAATTTATGCTCATACGATCACCTCTTTGTATTGCGTAGTCTGATGACTAAATTCTAATTGCTGTTGTAATTGTTGAATCACCGCATTTATTTCTGCCTGATTGGCAACAGCAAAGGTAAATCGGTCTGGACGTAATAAAGCGACTGGTTGATTGTGACCTGTTTTGCGTAACCAATTGACCATATTGCCCTCAATATCTTCCACTTCCAGCACATCAGGGTTTAGGCTGGCTGAAGTATGGTTTTGTGGACGTTCCGCATACGGATACAGCGTAATAAATTGACAACCCAACTGTTTAAGCAATTGTTTAGAGGTCTGAGACAAGGCTTGGCTTGGATCTACACCCAGACCAATGAGGGCATAGCCATCTCCTAACAAAGAATCCAGTAAGATTTGTTTGCCATCAAAGCCTCTGACCTTTGGCTGTGGGGATAGACTGCCCTCTGGGCTAGAACGATACTGACGTGGTAAACCAAAATACTGACCTTTGGTATAGACAGGTTTTGGCTTAAAACCGCCCTCTTGTCCCCATTCTTTGAGTTTAGGCGTTGCAAGCACCCCTTTAATTACGCCATCACGGATTTTTCCAACCACTGGATTGGTCATTGAAACAAGGTCTTTTAATAACACTGAACCCTGAATCATGGCTTTGGCATGGTCACGGCGTTCACTTTCATAACTATCCAGTAGTTTATCGCCTGCCTGACCATTCAGTACCGCACTGAGCTTCCAACCTAAATTGCCTGCATCACGAATGCCTGAACTTGCGCCTTGCCCCATAAATTGTGGGGTCATATGTGCGGCATCACCTGCTAAAAGCACACGTTTATCACGCCATTGATTGGCAACCAAAGCATTAAAGGTATAGACCAGTTTACGCTTTACCTCAAAATCATCAGGATTGACGAATTTGGATAACAACATGCGCACTGTTTCAGGTTGTTCCATATATTCTTTGGTTTGACCTTTTTTCAGCATAAACTCAAAGCGATGGAAACCATCAGGCTGCACACAACTCACCACAGGCAAATCGGGGTCTACCACAAAATTAAAATAAGGTAAGTGACGTAAGCCTTTATTGCGGTCTTTTTGCTTTAAATCCACCACCAGCCACGGTTCTGGGAAGTTTTTCCCTGACATTTCAATACCAAGCTTGGCACGAACGGTACTACGTCCACCATCTGAGCCGACCAAATAACGAGCGGTGACTTGCTGAATATCGCTATCACCCTGTGCTTCGGTTTTGACATCAGACTCATCACTAAAACGATAAATTTGTGTGGCTTGATGAATCACCGTTACGCTGTCTGCATCCTGACTAAAATTAATCAGTTCACGTCCACGCAAAATTTTAACGTTTGGATATTTGGCTAAGGCATTGGTTAAAGAGGTCTCTAAATACGGCTGATAATAGAAATTCACCACCGACCAACCGAATGGACGTTTTAGGGGTTTGTATTGTGCAATCACGGTGCCATCTGGGCGCACTAATTGCACAGGTGTATCCAACAGCATATCTTTTTGCAGTTCTTCTGCCATATCAATCGACTGGAAAATACGCATACACTCATCATCGGTATATACCGCGCGAGCATTACCATAAAACACTGGCTCACGTTCCAACACCAACACCTGATGTCCACGTTTGCCTAAAATATGTGCCAATACCAATCCAGTTGGTCCTAGTCCTGCAATCACCACATCTACATTTTCTGATGTTGATTTTTTTGTTTTCTGACCTGTCATGTTTAGAACCTCTAAAGCTAGATGGGAGAATATTCAGGATGAATCACGGTAGAGATTCCCTGCTTTAAATTACCTAAATTGGTCGAGAGCATATAAATTTTGCTCGGATTCTCAGGTTTATGTCCCCATGAACTGATGGCAAAATATTTCGTGATTTGCCATGTTTTTTCATCGACCACCAACGGTGCCCAACCCAACTCAATTTCAAAACCTGATGGGCCAATCACATAAAAAGACAATTCCTTGTCATTTGGATGCTGCCCAATCTCATGCGCCATTTCATAGCCAAGTTGCTTACAACGCTGAAATGCATTGGATAAATCATCTAAAGACGCACCCTGTAAATTCATGTGCTGTACTTTAGTACGAATCGGGTCAAGATTAACTTCACGTGTGGTGGCAATCGCAACGGAATGGTGACGTTCATTTAGGCGCAAGAAAGTTACATCCAGTGTTACACCACTAATGACTTGCTCAATATAATCACTGACACGGGCATCAAAAATTTCCTGCCAGAAACGCTGCATTTTTACAGGCTTGCGTGAGGTAATTGCCACATGCCCCATCCCCCCAGCACCTGTGACAAAACCACTCGACAACATATTCAGGGGTTCATCACTCAGATTGGCTTCAACAAATAGCTCAATATTCTGTTTTTTAGGACCAATAATACGCCAAAACTGTTTAACGCCTCTTTGCTCGGCCTCAGCCAGCGTACTTTTCTCAACGGCAATATCACGTTCAGCCAAGCGACCAAGAATAATATCTAGCGTGTTTTGATCCTTAACCTGCCAACCCAGTGCAATAAAATCTTCCGAACTTCCTTTTTGCACCATCAAACGTTTAGCATGATCATCCATGCGAAAGCTGAGTTCATTGATTAACTTTTCGTCCGCATTGAAATGCAGTCCCAGCCCTTGTTGCAGAAAAGTTTTCCATTCTTGTAATTTATTAGATTCAATCACCGCATAACCCATGCGTACTGAACCAAAAATATCCTGATCTACTGTGGTGCTATTCATATGCTCACCTTTTCAAACATTGCTCTGTCTGGCAAAGAAATTTAGACTCAACTGGTTAAATTCGTCCGCTCTTTCCCACTGCACCCAGTGACCTGTATTGGCAAATAAATACACGTCACAATTCGGCATGATTTTCTGTAAAGTGAGTGCGCCACTTGGACGATTAACCAAATCATTCGCTCCCCAAACCACCAAAGTCGGGACTTTGCATTTCTTAAGTCGGGAATCACGGGTGAAGTCCATGCGAATCGCCCCTTTTAATCCCGTAGGTCGTCTTAATGGTGGCGCTGCAACAACCTCTGGATCAAGACTGGCTTGGAAACGTTCACGAATGACACTTTCAGGCACCTGACTACCATCAAAGACCAGATATTCACGGATAAATGTTCTGAGCTTATCCATACTTGGACCTTTGCCACCGTAGTAATTTAATAGGCAGTTCAGACCTTTAGTCGGTAGACCTTTAGTAGTATTGATGCCGCCTGGTCCCATAAGCACCAGACTTGCAACTCGTTGTGGCTGTTCTAATGCCATGCGTAAACCACATGCACCGCCCAATGAATTGCCAATGATATGGACTTGCTTAATTTTTAAAGCATCCAGTAAACCCAGCATGGCATCCGCCAAATCACCAAATGGATCATCACGATTTACCCCTTTTGAAGATTGCCCATAACCCTGCATATCAGGAATCAGCACACGATATTTTTTTGCCAGTGCGTCAATATTTTTGGAGTAATTCGATAAGCCAGAAGCACCTGGACCACCACCATGTAACATCAGGATCGGAAAGCCCTCACCCTGTTCACTTAAAAAAATCTGTCTTTGACCAAATTTAACCACTTGGGATGTCAATGTATTAGCGTTTGTCATGTTGTCTTTCTCAAATACGTCATAGCATCAATTTGAACATAACTGTTCAAATTAATCAATATGTGTTCATGTTTTTAAAATCTATAGATTTCAAAGGGATAAATTTTTTATAAAAAAATATTCAAATAGAGCATGGCAAAATATAAATTTTACAAATAAATTGCATTTTGAACATATTTGTTTAATATTTTATATTCATGTAAATTTCAAGGATGTTATCGTGATTGGATCACTTAAATCAAAAATATATATTGCACTACTCAGTCCTGCCTCTTTAACCTATGCATCTGGCGTTTTTGTCGATACGCAGACTGCTGCTGGGGTTGGCTATGCCTTTGCAGGTTCATCAGCGCTTGCCCAAAATGCCAGTGTGGTCGCCTATAACCCTGCCGCCATGATGGGCTTGAGTTCAGGTCATCATCTATCAGGTTCAGTTTCCTACGTGGAGGCTAAAACTGACTTCAAAGGCGAAAATAATTCATCTATTTCTCCCATTGTTCCAACAGGTAGCATAGAAGCCAGTATTGATCGAAAATTTGCCACTCCAAGTGCTCAATATGTCTATCGTAGTGAGCAACCATTTGCCGTGGGGATGAGTGTCTCTCCGCTTTATGGTAATAAAGGCGAATGGGATGAGGACTTTGTTGGACGTTATAAAGGACTAAAAACCGAAGTGACTGGGGTGAATGTAAATACCTCACTGGCGTATGAAATCAATCCTCAGGTCATGATTGGATTAGGACTTAATTATCTCGATTTTGATGCCACCCTCACCAGAAAAGCCGCTCCCCTGATCAATACTAATCCACCCGCTTATCTGGGCGATGCACAAGGTGAGCTCAAAGGTGATGGCGATGGCTGGGCGGGAAATATTGGCGTATTTCTAAGGCCTACAGACAATCTGGATCTAGGTTTGACCTATCGTTCTGAAACACGTCTCAAGCTGGATGGTGCACTGACCGTCACCACGCCAGTTGCAAAGCTCAATACGCCTGCAACAGTAGAGGTGAAAATGCCGCAAAGTGCAAGTTTGGCTGGTGCTTATCGTTTGACCCCAAAATTGACCGGTCTTGCAGAATTCACTTGGTATGATTGGTCAGTCTTGCCAGAATTTAGTGCCATCAACTCTGAGACTAATGCGGTTGTCTATGAAGAACAACTCAATTTTAAAGATGGTCTAAGATCGAGTATTGGTGCGCTCTACCAAATCACCCCTGCGACACAGCTTCGCTTCGGTATGGCTTATGATAAATCTGTGGTTGAGTCATCCGCTGATCGAACGGTTCGTTTTCCAGATACCGACCGAATCTGGCTTTCTTTGGGTGCAGGCTTTCAAGTGACGCAAAACCTAAGTATGGATGTGGGTTATTCACATATCTTTGCCAATGAGGCAAGCATAGAAAGTCCAACAGTGGTGACGGGTAAGCCAACTATGCAAACCCTAAAAGGGTCTTTTGACACAAAAGGCGATATCGTTTCACTGCAATTAAATTATAAATTTTAATAACATAAACCCGCATAAAATAATGCGGGTTTTCTCTTTATCAATTAAATCCTAGTCCATTCTCATCCAGACCTGTGTTCGGCCTAATGCGGACGTGCCGATATAGCCACGTAAATTAATTCTTGTGACACTGGCATTAGTTTTAATTTTACCCTTATAAATATTGCCGCTAATAGGATCAATGACATTACCTCCACTATATTCCTCAGGTTTATCGATATTTCTTTTAAGACCATAAAGGATTCTCATCCCGATTACAGGTGTATCCTTTAACTCACCTTTACATCGAAAACATTTATTTGAAAATGGTGCACTTTGCCCAGGCAAAGGATAAACCTCCTCAATTTTGCCCTCATAACTACCATCATTGCTTTTATAAATATTGACTTTCGCTCTAGCATAGCCACTCTTGTCATCAATTACTTTCCACATCCCTGTAATATCTTGAGCCCAAGTTTTTGAAATGAATAAATTGGATAGAACAATATAGATAAAAATAATACTCATTGATTTCATAATCTTATTTCTCCCTGAAAGTTAAAAATTGTCTGTAAAAAGTAAGCAATTAAAATATTACAAAAATAAATTAAACACATATGTTCAATTTTAATCACTATTGATCTAATATAAGCATATTGAAATTTGTTGTCTAGAAATACTAGCGACCAAGCAAAAAATTTAAGGCTCTTTTTGAGGATCAATTATGACCAACACAGTATTTCAACAAGGAAGAATTGACGTACATCATCACATTGTTCCTCCAGTTTTTAGAGAAGCCATGCTTAACAAAGGCATTGATAAAGTTGCTGGTGCACCATTGCCTGTCTGGACACCCGCTCAATCGATTGACATTATGGATCAGATCGGTACAGAAACTGCGATTGTCTCCTTATCTGCGCCAGGCGTTTATTTTGGCGATGTGCAGGAAGCATGCGGTTTAGCACGTCAATGCAATGAATATACGGCTGAAATGCGTCAAAACTTTCCAAACAGATTTGGTTTCTTTGCTGTGCTACCGATGCCATTAACAGCTGAAGCCTGCAAAGAAGCCATCTATGCTTTAGAGGTGCTTAAAGCGGATGGGATTGTGTTATTGGGCAGTACCAATGGTATTTTTCTTGGAGACAGTCGTTTTGAAGAACTCATGTTTGAGCTTAACAAACGTAAAGCCATTGTGTTTATTCATCCAAATTTGCATCAGACTAGTGAAAATTTAGGTCTCAGCACACCTGGATTTATTCTGGAATTTTTACCCGATACCACACGTGCAGCAGTCAATCTAATTACCTCTGGTGTGATGGAACGTTTCCCAGATATCCAGTTTATTTTAGCACATGCGGGCGGTTTCCTGCCTTATATTGCATGGCGAGTTTCGCTCGGCAACCTGATGTCTGACATGAATAAAAATGCGCCTCAAGGCATCATGACCTATATCAAGCGTTTTTATTTTGATACCGCTTTATCGCCCTCTCCTTATGCCATGTCAGCATTAAAAGAGCTTGTTGGTACAGAAAGAATTTTATTTGGCAGTGATTTTCCATTTGCACCTGCGCCTGCCTCCTATATGCAAGTACAGTCTCTTGGAAAACTGAGCATTTTTAATGAAACCGATCACTATAAAATTCAAAGAGGCAATGCGCTGAGTTTATTCCCACAGTACAAAAAAGCCAATGAAGAAGTCAGCCCTCGCCCAATTTATCAACAGGAATCTTTTGGCAATAAATTTAAACGCTGGATGACCCAGCCGATTATTGCCATCGCAGAAAAGAAACGTTCGCAATAGAATTGGGGGGCATTTGCTATGGCTTTACATATTGTTCATTTTATTGATCCTCAACACAAAAAACGTTGGGGACTCATTCAGGACGATCAAATTACTGCCTTTCAGCATAATTTTGAAAATACTCAAGAAATCATTAAATATGGCATGTTGCAACTGGCAAAACTGGTGACTGAAAGTAAAGAAAAATACTTAATTGATCAAGTTGAACTTCTTAGCCCTATCACCCATCCATCGCAGATACTCTGTCAGGGTGCCAATTACCGCCAGCATATGCTTGATTCGGGCATCAATCCTGATACCCAGTCATTTAATATGTTTTTTACCAAATCATTGGCATCCCTGCATGAACCCACAGGATGGATTGAAAAACCAAGCCATGTTGAGTTATTGGATTATGAAATTGAATTGACACTGGTATTAGGCAAAAAAACGCAAGGCTGTGTCAGTGTCACCACAGAAAACCTACATGAATATATTGCAGGTATCTGTATTGGTAATGATGTTTCAGCACGTGATATCCAGATTCCACAAATGCAGTTTTATAAAGGCAAAAGCTACCGCACTTTCTGCCCGCTTGGACCCATTTTGTGTTTACTGAATCAAGCTGAAATGCATTATCTCAATAAGTTACAGCTTTGCCTAAAAGTCAATGGTGAAATCCGTCAGCAAGATTCAACCGAGAATCTGGTGTTTAAGCCTGCTGAAACATTGACTGAATTTTCCCAGATTACCAATTTTGAAGTGGGTGATATCCTCATGACGGGTACGCCATCAGGATGTGCATTAGGATTACCCTCCGCTACTCTGATTAAAATGACGGGTCTTTTACCTGAAAAATTGAAATGGCATTTGTTTAATAAAAGCCAATCCAGACGTTCCCAATATCTAAAAATTGGTGATCAGGTCGAATCTCATATTTTTAGTGCTGATGGCAAGATCAATTTAGGCTATCAGCGACATCGCATTTCTTAACATTGAATAAATTCACTTTTTACTGGATTTTATATGAGCTTAGCCAATTTAAAACACATTCATCCTGAACTTGATGTTAATTTCAGGAATGGCGTTCTTAGCCTGATGATCAACAGACCTAAACGCAAAAATGCGCTTCATAGTAGTCTCTATTTAGCACTTGAAACAGCACTTATTCAAGCAGATCAAATTTCAGAAGTTAAGGTTGTCATTCTTAGAGGCATTGATAAAGACTTTACAGCAGGCAACGATTTACAAGACTTTGATAAGATTGTAAAACTCGGTTTAGAAGCCCCTGCTTTTAAGCTGCTTAGGGCTGCACATCAATTTAAAAAACCATTGATTATGGCTGTAAAAGGTGTAGCAATTGGTATTGGAACTACAATCTTATTACACGCAGACCTTGTTTATTGTGATCCAACTTCCCATTTTCAGCTTCCATTTACCAGTCTGGGCTTAAGCCCAGAGGGTGCTTCAAGTCTACTGTTACCAAGACAAATTGGATACTTGCGTGCATCTGAACTTTTAATGATGGCGACACCGTTTGATGCTGTATTCGCTAAAGATATTGGTCTAGTGAATGATGTTGTGATCACGGATGTTTATGACTATGCATTGCAAAAAGCAAACAAGCTTGCCTCTCTACCGAATACATCATTGCAAATTACCAAAGCCATGCTTAAGCAATCAGAACGTTACTCTGTGCTTGATTGTATTGACAAAGAGGGAGAATTTTTTTTGCAGCGTTTGCAGTCACCTGAATTTAGGGAAGCTTTAGCTGCTTTTTCTCAAAAGCGTCAACCCAATTTCAACCAATTTAATTAATCATTTTTCAGCAGGAAATTTATAGTGATGAAAAAGTTTTTCTTTTTGCTTCTACTCGGTTCTTACTCTATTCATTCATTTGCATCAGATCAATTAAATGGTACTGTTTGGAAAACAATTGATGATGAAACCAACCAACCAAGAGCTCTTGTAAGATTTAATGAAGATAAAAATGGTGCCCTATCAGCAACGATTGAAAAAATTCTCGTTTCTAGTGAAGCAAATAAATGTACTAAGTGTGTAGGAACCTATCAAAACAAATCATTAGTTGGTCTGACTATCGTCAAAAATCTAAAAAGTTCAGGTGAAAAAAAATATTCAAATGGCTCAATTTTAGATCCTAAGACAGGTAAAACCTATAGCTTTAATGCGACCTTATCTCCTGATGGTAACAAGCTTAGTGGTCGCGGTTATATCGGTATTTCTGCACTTGGTAGAAGTCAGACTTGGTATCGCATCAAATAAGAAAAAATAATCTTGTTATTTATGGATTGAATCTTATTCGATCCATAAATATATTTAAAGGAAATAAATTATAATCCATCTAAATTAGTTCAAAGTCTGCACCGACGAGACTGTAAATAAAACTGTGTAAACGCTTAAACTACCCCTCAACGCTGTTGAGGGCAACACAGGTGTTTACAAGGTGCGACATAACAACACAGTCATCAACAAGGCTGTATTTTTTGGGTGTAAATACTGATGGTCAGAAAGATTTGCTTGGGCTATGGATGGCTGAAAACGAGGGAGCGAAGTTCTGGTTATCGGTTTACCATAACTACATTAGTGTTTGATTTCTTAGAAGTTGGCGACGTTTTAGAATCATTAATTTCTGAACTAATTGGAAAATCATACTCCTTCTTGTAAATTGTTGCTCGACTTCTAATATCAGAATACATTATATCTGGATCACTTATAGTATCTTCTCTCAACTTTTTAACATCAATATCTTTATCATATCTAGTACGATTTTGATTTGCAGTTGAATCACTTGTTTCACTATATGAGTGGACTGCCACCACTCTCCTAGACAAATATCGTCTATTTGAATAGCCACTAATTTTGTAGACACCTTTTAGTTAGATAAAATGGCTAATAAACGAGGTGCTTATGAGCAGTAGCAAACGATACCCTGAAGAATTCAAAATTGAAGCAGTAAAACAAGTGACTGAGAAAGGTCATAGTGTGGCTGAAGTTGCCTCACGTTTAGGTACAACCACGCATAGCCTATATGCTTGGATTAAGCGTTATGATCCGCAGCAGCCTAATATCACAGAATCTAATGATCCAAGTGTAGAACTAGCAAAGCTAAAAAAAGAACTGCAACGAGTTACCGAAGAAAGGGACATTCTAAAAAAGGCCGCGGTGTACTTCGCAAGCCACTCCAAATGAGGTACGCCTTTATTCAGGACAACCAGCGTATCTGGTCGATCCGTCGCTTATGTTCAACTTTAGATGTCCATCACAGCGGCTATTACGCTTGGTTGAAGCGTCCCTATAGTAAGACTTCTAAGAGACAGGAACAGCTTGTAGGTCTCATTAAACAGTTTTGGTTGGAATCTGGTGGAGTTTATGGTTATCGTAAGATTTACTGTGATTTGAAAGATGTTGGTGAAAGTTGCGGAATTAATCGAGTACACCGACTCATGAAAGCGAATGGCCTAAAATCACAGCGTGGTTATCGTAAACCTAGAGTTCATGCAGGTATTCCATCTGTCGTTGCTGCAAATACGTTAGATCGGCAGTTTAACCCAGCTCATCCCAACCGTTTATGGGTTACTGATATTACTTATATTCGTACTCATGAGGGATGGTTATATCTTGCGGTAGTGATTGATTTATTCTCACGCCTTGTGGTTGGCTGGTCTATGAAATCAAGAATGACTACAGAACTAGTTTTAGATGCATTATTGATGGCTTTGTGGTGAAGAAAACCAGAGAACAAAGTGCTGATTCATTCTGATCAAGGTAGCCAATACACTAGCTATGAATGGCGGACATTTCTCGAACATCATAATCTTGAAAGCAGTATGAGCAGACGAGGAAATTGTCATGATAATGCTGTTGCCGAGAGCTTCTTTCAACTACTAAAGCGAGAGAAGATCAAGAAGAAAATTTATTCATCTAGAGCTGAAGCACGATCCGATATCTTTGAATATATTGAGATGTTCTATAATTCAAAACGAAGACATGGTTCTAATGGTCAACGTTCTCCATTAGATTATGAAAAGACCCATCAAAAGATGGTTATATGTGTCTAGAATTTTGGTGGCTATTCAAAGAGATCGCTAAAATTTCGAATAGTGCCAAAATTGTGCCAAATAAAAAGGGAATCAAACTATGTATTTGATTCCCTTTAAGATATTTGGCGGAAGCGGTGTCCGTCTAACAGGCATCCTATACCGTCCAACACAATATTTTAATTTTATTATTATCAATAGATTACAAAAATACTTGTCTGATACTGTTGGATAGGATAGAGTCTAATCTGCAACTTTATGTGGGTTTTAATGTGGGACAATATATCTATGCCCAAGAAAGCAAAAGAGCTATCTGCTCTTAGTGTAGCAAAAATCAAAGAAAATGGTAGACATGCTGTTGGCGGTGTTGATGGCTTACATTTGCGTATCGTAGATGGTTCTCGTGCGTGGGTACTTCGAGTTGCTGTCGGTAACAGAATTAATGATCAAGGCGAAGTTAAAATTCATCGTAGAGATATTGGGCTTGGGTCTTTTCCAGAGGTTTCATTATCAGAAGCACGAGAAAAAGCTCGTGAATTAAAGAAAAAAATTCGAGATGGGATTGATCCACTACAAGAAAAACAGGAACGTCTTAATGCTTTAAAAATACAGAAACAGCGTGCCAAAACATTCCGTGAATGTGCAGAAGTCGTTATTGCCAAGAAAACACTTGAACTCAAAAATCAGAAGCATATTGGGCAATGGTCATCAACCCTTGAAACTTATATCTATCCCACTCTAGGGGACTTAATTGTTGGAACAATTACCAAAGTAGATATTGCTACAGTTCTTGAACCAATCTGGATTGAAAAAAATGAAACCGCCAAACGTATTCGTGGTCGGATAGAAACCATTTTTGATTATGCTAAGGCTATGGCTTATTTTGAGGGTGACAACCCTGCTGAATGGAAAGGTAATCTTGAACCTATACTTGGTAACTTAAAACAGGAATCACGCCCTCACCCATCTTTACCTTATGAACAGGTTACTGGATTTATCCAGCACTTGAGGCAGAAAAAAGGGATTTCGCCTAAAGCTCTGGAATTTGCAATTTTAACTGCTTGTCGTTCTGGTGAAATTTTCGGAGCTAAATGGCAGGAAATTGATTTTAAGAATAGGGTTTGGATCATTCCCAAAGAGCGGATGAAAGCAGAAAAGGAACATCGTGTACCATTGTCTCAACAGGCAATTAATTTGCTTGAATCAATCCAAGATCATACTCAAGCACAAGATTTCATTTTCCCTGCCCCACGTACTGGTGAAATGCTTTCTGATATGTCCTTAACAACATTAATCAAACGAATGCATGAACAGAAACTAAAAGAAAATCAATTAGGCTACATTGATCCTAAACAAAATCGTATCATTACCACACACGGTTTTCGCTCTACGTTCCGTGATTGGTCAGCCGATAAGACAGATTATTCTAGAGAAGTCTGTGAGCATGTTCTAGCCCACAAACTTCCTGATGAAGTTGAAGCTGCTTATTTACGTGGGGCTTATCTTGAGAAACGTAAAAGCCTAATGAGTGATTGGGCTAATTTTTGTACTCTTTAGCTCATATGACAAATACTTATTTCTATCAAAGATATAAAGTGTGACTTCTCACCTTTTGGAGAGAAGTCACTCAATATCATCTATATAAATAGAACCCAAATCTCTGTTAAAAACTTTCGTATACTCCAAAAGATCTATTTCTGAATTAAATTTCTTTAATTCAGGTTCTATCTCTCCTAATTTCCATAAAAATGAATGGGATACATTTGCTTCAACATCTTTAGAGCCCATTATGTCATATTCATTTGGGTCGTTAATTTCCAAATGAAAGGATACTGAACTAATATTTTTCTTCTTTTTCATCATTGCCAGAAGATTTCGAAACTCACCCCAAGCTTTCTTATCAACCTCTTGAACTTTAGAATTGAAATAATAAATTAATGCTTTTTCAATAACTAAACCTTCCTTGTCTAAAGGGATGTCATAAATCATTGAGTTAGTTGATATTATATCTATGTTTCTCTCTTCAATTTTAGTAAATGATCCAACTTTGAATGTATTAACTGTTAAAAAAATATCATTTTCTGATGTAGGTACTTTATAAAGTATCTCTGTCAAGCCTCTGTGTTTCAAGCCCAATGCTCGCTCTACAGGATCTTCAGTTATACCAACATAATGTACTTCACTTGCAATCCCCAAATTGATCCCAAACTCTCTTAGGAAATAATGAATGGGATAAGCTAAAGATTCAAAAACTTCACTGTAAAAATAAATAAACTTTTCATCTACAGTTATGTTAGTTGGAATTTCATTTGGGAAATAAATTTCAATTTTCGTTTTATCTTTATTTCCTATTAATAAATAAATAGTTAACTTTCGTCTATCGAAGAATGAAAATTTCGGTTGCTTTTTTACATCGAAACGAACTTTCTTTCGTGAAGTGACAAAATAGATAAATCTTTTTTCATTAGTGCATTCAACATACTCTTTAAAATTATTCAGTATTTCTTTAAGCTCATTTTTAGCTTCATCAAATGGCGGATCAATAATCAAGTCGTACCAAAGAAAGTATGATGAGTCTATTGTAATGTGCCAACTTTTCTCAGCATCATTATACTCAGGCATTTCCTGTATCGAATTATAGAGGCCTCTTGTCATATACTTTCTACTAAAAATTATACTAATCAATTAAAACTATAAAGTTAACTCAATATAGTCAACTAGAGTACGCCATGAAATGACGCGTAAAAGACTAACTAGTTATAATCAGCTTTTTATGCTTAATTATTTACAGTAAACTTCACTACCGACTCTGACAGAAAGACAACTGATCAGTACTGGTATAGGTTGAGGTGAATCGAAAAGGCTATTCAGCACTGTTCCTATCACAGCACCTACAATACCTCTCAGGCGATATTGATCCAAAACAAAATTGCGTGGTTACACATAATTTCTGTTCCACACTCCATGACTGGTCTACTGATAAAACTTATTACCCTAGAAAAGTCTGTGAGCATGTGTTGGTACATAAGCTACCTGATGAAGTTGAAGCTGCTTATTTACAAGGGGCTTATCTGGAAAAAAGGAAAAGTCTAATGGAGGATTGACCAAAACATTGTATCTACAATTCATTTTAATATTTTCTGTGATATAAAAAGTGGCGACTAGAAAAGTAAAATGATGTTTAGAGTTAAGTTTGGAGTTCCTATTTATTATAAGATACCCCATCAAATTTGATGGGGTATGAAAATCACTTAATAATATAATAAGTTTCAGCATGTAAAGTTTGCTTTATAATACATGCTAACTGACCCAATACAGATTCGACCCGAGAATTAAGTGCAGAGTAGTCTAGACTTGGCTGAACTAATACCATTTCTATAGTAACCTGAATCACGGATAAGCCATAGACTTGAAAAAGAGAAGGACTAGAGCCATCAGTTAGTTACCACACAAAACTTACGACTCTAGTCCTTATGTTCGATAGTACCCAATTATTCTGTATAATTGATGATTTCTTTCTAAAATTTGAATCAGTTTACTGGAAATTCTTAAAGCAAAATCTTAAATGCCTAAGAATTCGCCCTGCACAGCTCAGTATTTCTGAAATTGTCTTTATTGCAATTTGGTATAAACATTCACATTTCAATAACTTTAAAGCATTCTTTACGGCACTGAGACATAACTATCTTCATTTATTCAAAAGCCTGCCTTGTTACCAACGTATGATTTACCTGATCAATACTCATCAACTGGCTTTACATGCCTTACATTTCGCCCTGATGAAAGATCAGCAAAGTTCTTATTTATGGATCGATTCAACGACATTGGCTGTCTGTAAAAATCAGCGAATAAAAAGACATAAATCGCTAGCAGCAATTGCAACTCGTGGTAAAAGTTCTATGGGTTGGTTCTTTGGTTGTAAGTTGCATGTACTTATGAATCAGTCAGGTGAAATACTCAGCACAGCTTTATCAAATGGGCATACAGCAGATATAAAAATGGTTGAACAGTTAGTCAAAGGAATGACTGCTAAATTGTATGCTGATCGTGGCTATATTAGTCATGAATTAAAGAGTAAATTAAGAGTACAAGATATTGATTTAATTACCTATCACCGAAAGAACATGAAATCTATACAGTTATCAAAAGCAGATGAATACCATCTGAAACAACGCAATAAAATAGAAACTTTATTCAGTTTGCTGAAGGGGGCGTACAATCTAGTGACGACTAGAGCGAGAAGTGTTGCAGGCTATTTAGCTGGTATTTATGCATCTTTATGTGCTTATCAAATATGTCATCAAAACAAGCCGATGATTCGTATTATGGAAATATCGGCTTAAACAAGATTCGGGTTATAGTAATATCATAAGTTCTATACTTTTTAATGAGAGCATCTAAATCAGGCATTTCACCTAATATGAATCTAGATTTTTTTGTTTTTTTATAAGTATTATTCTCTCTAATTTTTAATTGTTTTAATGCTTTTATTGCATCAGACAATTTGTCACAAGTCGAAAGAGTTTGTTGAACCAATTCATTCACAGCTCCAATTGAAGATTTTTCACCAATAGCATATTTACAATGATATAAACGCATACATACTTTTTTCTGCTCTTCATCAACCCAAAAACCTATTAAATCAGCTAGTTCATTACTACCGTCATCATAAAACAAGATATTGGGTTTATTCTCTTGAGATTGAACTAAATCAATAATTTTTCCTTGAACAGAATTACTAACTTTTCCAAAATTCCAACTTTCTTTATTTGTTTCGACCCCAGTCCAATCCAATTCTGTTACTTTATCTTTAACTAATGTATAAGAATATTTAGTCTTATAACCTGTTTTTTCATTTAGACTAATTACCTCAAAACTTGAAGTCCAAGCAACAAGTCCAAGTTTTAAAGGTAACTCTTTTATAAAATCCACCTCACAATTTAACTTTATTCCATTATAACTCTCAGAAATCAAAGTAAATCCAACAGCTAAATCATACAAATAATCAAATGTACAAAAATAATCATCCTCAAAATAAATTTTTATAGAAAAATTTATTTTTTCTTTATCTTGCTTAATATTTACAATTTCATAAAAACTAAAGCTTAATACCTTTAACCCCAACTCCCCTCTAATCCGAATCAAATTAACAGCCTTAGATATTAAATCTACTGGTGAAATGGCAAGAATATTAAAGTTAGCCAAATCATCAACACTAAATGGTTCAAGCATATTATTAATAAATGAATTAAGAGGAATCTTTTCATTATGAATTTTTTCAGATAAAGATTCACACCATTTGACCCATTGATATATATTAGCACTAGACATTGACCATGTAATACCTTTTCTCGAGCATCCTAAACTAGCTTTCTTACCATCTATGTAACCATGACCAAATAAGTTTGATAGCGCATTATTATTTAAATCTTGTTGTGTTAATTCTTTATAGACATCTGTACCAGTAAACATTCTAAATCTTATATTTCTAGATGTTGATAACATACCTAAATTCGCAAAAGCGGAACGCTCTAAATTATAAAATATTCTAAATAAATCAGGAAAACCATAATTAACAAAACCCAACTCTTTTGCTAAATTCTGGACTAAATCCTTATTACTACCATGAATAAATAAGTCAGCATCTTTTTTCAAAAATATGAATATATCGTACAAATCGAATTGTAGCTCATCACTAGATACCCACATTGGGGTTACTTTCTTTCTTGACAATATAATTCCTAAATTTTCATCCTTAAAAATTGCAGAAATATATTTATCAGATAACTTATTGAAAAATTTTTTAAGATTGTTTTTTTCGAAAATATCATTAATATCAACATCAATTTCTTTATAAATTGTAGCACTATTTTTAATATAGAATGAATTTGATGAAAACAACTTTCTTATAAGCTCATGATTATACTCACCATCAATAGAAGAGCTAAAAAACTCCTCAACCATTTTTTCTTTACTTAAATTTCCAATTAATAAATTCCAATCTGCATCAGCCTGATAAAGCTCTTGAAACTGTTCACAAATATCATCTGCAACAACATTCGAAATGATTGTTGCCTGACCCAATTTTTTTGTATTATTGACCCTTGTGAAACGACCAACTAATTGCATAAATATTGGTAAGCTTTTACATTTTTTATGTAAAGCTAATATTTTTAGATTAGGTAAATCATAACCCTCTCCAAACATATCAACACACACTACTATTTTTGTTTTTCCTTTCTTTAACTTATCCTTGTCCTCTTCATCTATCCCATCACGGCTAGTTGCTAATAAGACTTCCATTTTTTTAGGAAAGTATTCTTTTAATAATGATGTATATATTTTTTTTAACTCTCTGGCATGTTTAATAGTAGAAGTCTTTACCATCAGAACATGTTCCAACCCTGCTAAGCTATCTTTTTGCAATACTTCTAAGGCTCTCCTTGCAACAACTTCATCAGATTTATCATCATAATATTCACTTACCGCTTCAAATTGAATTTTCTCAAATATTCCTTCACCAAAAGCTTTTGCAATTGAATATTGATATATGAGTTTTCCTTCTAATTTTTTACCATCTCCTCTATAAGGAGTTGCAGTAAATTGAAATATTTTTTTCTTTCTTTGAATAAAATTATTACGAAGTTTTTTCCATGTTGGAGCTTCACTATGATGAGCCTCATCAAAAATCAATCTATCAAATTGGTTTAGAAAAACTTCTAATTTTTCATCTTGAAATGAATTAAAAATTTGTGATGTTGCAACTACAATAAATTGTTTTTTTAAGTCATGCTCAGAAATTCTATCAATATCTTGTGGTTCTAGTCTTGAAATAATAGGTTGCTCACTGTTTTCTGGAATAACTTTCCAATCAATATATTTTTTCAGATCAACTAGATCATCACCTATTTGTTTTCGCAGAGAATCTGATGGAACAACGATTAGTGTCCTCTTGAAGATTGTTTTAAATAGTAATGATGCAATAACTCCCGTCTTTCCTGTCCCTGTAGGCATATTAATTATGACTGGCTTTTCTTCATCATTTAGATCATAGTCTAAACATTTAAAAAGTGCCGACTTTTGGGGTAGCCTTAGGTCTGTTTCATGAATAGCTAGTGTTGATTTCCACGATGAAATTATCTCTTCTTTTGACTTATTGCTTACAGCATCAACTCTAACTAAACCCATATATGACCTATTAAATTTATTAAATTTCATTCTGAAATGATGGCAGTATTTTCAAAAACAAGGGTTAGTACTGATAAAATTATATTGTTACAATTATATATCTCTATCATTTTAAGTCTCCAGCTTCTGCAATACTTTAACAATCTTCCTAATTTCAAGGCTTATAGTAATGACACATAAGAACAATAAACTAATATTTGTAAGTCTCATTCAACAAATTTTTACTCGATGAATAAACGTCTACAATTTAGCCAAACTATACTGAATATACTCTCATTGATTATTTTACCCTCATGCTTTTTTAATTTTCTTTACTTGATTGATAAGAAGAGTCCTTAAATCAACAATCGCCTGTTTTGTAGTAACATCAAGAACAGACTGTGGAAAAAGTACAATATAGCTCCTAGCCTCAGTTGGCTGTCCTGCCAACTGAGGGTGTAAAGCTCTTTTACATAATTCTGAATTTTCAGGAATTCTTTGCCCTAAAATATCAAGCAGCATACCTTCTAAACATAAAGGTTCGGATAGTAAAACAATAATATTATTTTTCTTTGCCAAACTTAAATCTTGCTGCTTTATAGCAACATCACTATCCATAAAAATGTATTTTTGATCGTAGGCGGCATGGCTGGTCTTTTTAATTGCTGTCTTAATTACATCATGAGGTGAACCACCATCTGCTGAATTAATCGTAACTTTTTGACCAGAATCCCGATGGTCATAAAGACTTTTCATGTGGTCTAAAAAGGCTTTATCGTGTGCCCCCTCTGCAACAATGATGAGTGTGGTTTTTTTAATGTGACGAGTTTTAGCCATGATCGACAACCTCACACATTTGGAACAGCATCAAATGCACCAGCCATGTACTTCGCATATAGATTATCATCTGCTCGTACACCAACTACCTCATCTAAACGCCATGCTTCCGATTCCTGATTCTCTTTCTGCACTAAATAAATTTGATGTTTCTTTAGAATATTCAGGACTTCAGGAGTATGGCAACTAAATATAAGTTGTGCTTGGTGTGGATTGGTATGCTCAAATTTAAATAGATCAATTAAATGTGGTAAAAGATGTGGATGTAGATCATTGTCAATTTCATCAATGATTGCCATTCCTCCACTTTCTAATACTGGTAAAATCATACCTAATAAAATAAAAGCTGAACGTGTACCATTGGATTCATCAGTAAATAAGAACTCTAAAGACTCACCGTCATGTTGATGCACACCCATTGGCATTAAGACTTCTTTCTGTTTTTTATTCTCATCTACCATGATGACAGGTGCAAAATTAATCTTGGAAATTCCCGTATCAAACTGACATAAAATTTGTTCAGCCTGCTGCTTTAAGGATGCACGCTTTGAAAATAATTCAGCCATTCTATAAAGGTCAGTATCGGAACTCTCTCTACGACCAGCCGTATGTAGATTAAATGTCATTTGACTGAAAAATTGAATAATACGAACCGCAATTGGATTGTCTAGTAAAAAAGCATAAGCAAGTAATGAGACATTATCGTTCACGTCATCAGCCAACGCTGGAGCAAGGAAAGACCGATGCTTATAATTTTTTAGCTCATCTTGATGAGTTCGTTCAAAAATATAACTAAAACTACGGCTTGTTTTCTGATATAAGGCTTCACGCTGTACGACTTTAGAAGTCATCGTAACTTCATAACGAAATTCTTCATCAATACCTTGTTCATTTTTTAGAGTAAAACCAACTTCAAAATTAGAGGATTGGTTTTCTTTTGTTGTAAATGCCTCAAAGTAAATTTCGTCATCTGCACTTAGAGTCCGTGCAGAACTAACAATAAACCAGCTTATAAATGGAATAACTTTTAATAATTGTGTTTTACCAGACCCATTCGCTCCTAGAACTGCCGCCACTTTATTTAAACGTAACTCATCCTGAGCTGTTTTTAGATGAATGTCATACAAGGAGGGAGCTGCTTGTTTTCCCACTTTGAAAGATAACTCTGCCTGTTCTGCAAATGAGTAGAAGTTATTAAAACGGATGTAAAGCAGCATAGAAACGCCTTTCAAACAAAATTTTGTTGATTGTTTATTAATATAGCATACTCTCCATGCTTTACTACCTTATGTTAGAGTTGATCAACTTATCTCCTACAAAACATTTACAGGCATTGAAGCGGACTAAAGTGATCATTCGGGACTAACTATTTATAGATAAGAGATTTTTGGACGTAATTTTTCAGAACCACTGAGCATCTCTCAGACTGTAAAAATTGGTTCAAAAATTAGAATTTCCACATCCTGTAAATCTGACAAAGCAAATTCTATTTTTGGTTTTACATCTTGCCAGTTTAATCCACCATTGCCAGCACACATCATACTGTATTTACAGTATTCACCAATGCTTCTACTGGGGCATCCAGTAAGTTTCCAGTCGGATAACGAATCATTAAAAATATACTCCTGACCTTACATAAATAGCTATTTCAATATTTTCCTGCTGCAATTATTGAACTGAAAATATTTAATTTTCACATAAAGTCTTCTAGTTTAACAATCTTTGGCTATCTTCTATTATCTGATTAAAAATACCAAAAATTTTCCTGTTTATTATATTAATAGAATTTTCATTTTCTTTTAAAAATGAAACAGGAATAGGAATCAAAAATTTATTCGGGTCTGTGATATGGTAAGTACCAATACAAAGATTACTATCAACAATAATACATTCAAATGATTTCATTTCATCAGATTCTATAAAGAATTTTATATCTTTTTCTAAAGAATAATCTTGAAAAATTTTAGTAAAATTATCTTTAGTCCTATGATGATTTTTATTAGCAATAGGAATAAAAAAATTTATAGATAATTTTTTATCTTGCTTTAATAAATTCATCAAATCATTTAAAGAATTATAAAAACTGTCAGATTTCAACCAAAGATCATGATTTGATGGAAAAATCCAATTTAACTCAACCTCTTTCTTAGATCCTATAACTTTCAATAATCTATTATAAAAATTTTTCCAATTATCTTTTAATACTAGAGAACCCAAGAAATAATTATCTTTATTAATAAATTTATTAAAATTCAGATTATTTTCTACAAATTCAACAACTCCATCATCTTGTATATCAGTAGCAAATTTTACAATTTCAACTTGATTATTTATTTTTACAATATCACCAAGTTTCATATCTCTTTTTTCTAAATAATTAGATGAATCAATTAATTTCCCCAAGATATCATCTTCTGATTTCTTAAAGTAAATATGATTATTAGATATATCTACTACAACTTGCTCTGTAATACCAAGATAAATATCCCGTCTTTTCTCTATGTCAGAAATTTTATATAATTCTGGCTTTGTATCACTATCTTGTTGTTTATCACTACTATCCCATTGTTGATATATTTTATCTCGATAATCTCTTTGGAAAGATGACTTGGCTTTTTCTATAGATTTTGAACGAGCTTCTAACCCCACATCTAATACTATACTTTGATTCATTTTATGCATAGTAGCTCGACTACCATGACACATAAAGTTTATTAAATCAAAAATATAATTTTTTCTATATTCGATTTTATTTTTAGAGTTTGGGCTATCCTGTGTATCAATAAATAAACCTTTTCCTTTAGTTGTCAAAATAAACATATTATTTGAATCTGTCTCTATAAAGCCTGCCTCCATAAGAGGTTCTATTGCGACTTTTAAGTCTTTTTTACTAAAATTAAAATATTGTGCTAAATCTTTTGGATAAAAAGGACAAACATTTAATAATCGTAAAATAAACTCTGGAACAAATGGAAGTCCTGCATTTTCTATTAATGTATATTCAATTCTAAACTCCTGTGCAGGAATATTGATATTTAATTCAAAAAATTGGATTGTTTGATGATTTGACATAATTCTATCCCTCAACAGTAATGATGCTATATTCAGATTTATTATTTTGAGGATTTTTAATATATCTTAATACCTGTCCAAGGGGTAAATTTATATTTTTTTCATTTTCCCACATTGTTTTATTCCCAATAATTACTAAACGATCTTTAGCACGGGATAAAGCAACATTAATCCGATTTGGTTTAAATAAAAAACCAACCTTATTTTCTTCATTTGATCTAACTAAAGAAACAATAATAATCCTATTCTCTTTCCCTTGATAACTATCAACAGTATCAATTTTTACTAATTTTTTTAGATCTTCAGACCAGTTTAAAGCATTAAATTTCTGCAAAATTAATTTTTTTTGCTCAGCATACATGCAAATAATACCAATTAAAGGGACAGAATCCCTTTCATATTCATCTAACAATGATTGTATAAAGGTTTCATTTTCGCTAATATTTTTTAAAAGATTGATGACTTCTTGTGCTTCACAAGCATTAGAAAACTTATTACCAATCTTTTCTAATTCCATATTCTGTTTCTTTTTACTAGTATCTACCCATGTTACAATAGATTTAATTTTGTCAGGAATATAGTCAAAATAATCAGGAGTTTCCCTTTTACCTGTGAAAAGTTTTTTGGGATAAAAAACATCTGACACTAAATTACCAATAGGGGCTTGCATCCTATATTGTGTTGATAACATGGCATGAACTTGCTCACCATAAGGACTTGTATAACCACGTTCAAAATCGCTTTGCATAATTTGCTCAAATTCAGATGATTTATGGAAAACTCCTAAACTTCGAGCAATCGCTTGCAAATGTTCTTCTTGATATGTTGGTGGTAATTGATGATGATCGCCAACCAGTAATACTCGTTTACCTACCTGCATAGCAATAGCAAGTTCTGTTGGCGATGAACGTGCAGCCTCATCAATAATCACCCAATCGAATCGATTATTTGATAAACCTATATGATTCAACCCCAAACCAACACAAGTACCACATACAACTGTGCGAGAACGCATTAGAAATTCATCAAAATTTGAATAACTACTACTTAATCTTGGTGTAAAATCATTGGATATTTCGATGATAGAAACTGATTTCTTTAATTGATGAGGATTTACACCATGCTTATTCGCTAAATAATATTGTGCTTGTTGAATAATATTATCAAATAAATGTATATTAAATACCAATTCGTATTTTTTACATTCATCATCAATAATATCAGATAAATCTTTTTTCTGTTTAACCAACTCTTTTCTTAAATCATTATTATTTTGATCTTGCAAATCCTTATTTATTCTGCGTAATTTTTTAATAAATAAAGCAAGTGTTTGATCTAGATATACAAGATCTTTTAAAAATTCTTTTGATACACCAATAGATGCAGAGAGCTGAATAATACGATTTTTATATTCAGCTTCAAATGTTTGATATTGCTTTGTCAGTAAAGTTCCTGAATACACATCTAACAAACTATCTGAAACAACCTGCTCCCTATTACTAAACCTTACCATATCCAAATCAATATTATTTTTACGACATAATTCACGAATACGCTCTGATGCAGTATTCACTGCTTCATGTGATTGACTAGTCAGTAAGATATTCTTAACACCAAGTTTTGAAATTAGAAAATGTGTAAATGCACCTATAAACTCTGTCTTACCTGTCCCTGGTGGCCCTTGTAAAAATCCAATTGGACCATAATTTAAAAGCTTACAAAAAGCTTCTTTTTGTGCATCATTTAATCCATAACCTCTTGATTCATTTTCATAAACTTTAAAATCTTCTTCTGTAACATTAATATTATAGTAAGTTGGTTTTAAATTGCATCCTCTATCAAAGTAATCTAAAAGATTAGAGATAACTGACTGTCCCTCTAAAATTCTATCCATTGCATTTTTTCTACGAATAAATGATGACTTATTCTTTTTACTTTGTAATGTATACTCTTGGTCTAACTTTATTCTATTTTTGTTGGTCTCATTGAAATACTCCAATACAAGAATTTCTGCTGTGCTCCTTTGTAAATTTACTTTACCTAAGGAAGTAAACCTATCACCTACAATTATTCCAAATCTAACATCATCATCATTCCCAAAATTTTCTAATAAAGCTGTTTCTGAAATATACTTCAATTTATGCAAATTACCATCTTTTATGACTTTATCATCACTTAACTCAAGTATAGGCAAAGCCTCTAGTTCTGTATCCAATATTGACTTCCATATTTTTGATATGGAATATTTTTTATAAAAATTATTTTGTGCTAAATTATTTTTTTCACTACTTTCAATAATACTTATTTCTTCATTTATAGAAATTTCTACATCATTTATAGTATAAATAGATGTTTCCTCCACTTCCTTAAAAGAATTATCTTCTTTAATACTATTAACAAACTGTTTAATTAAATTTAAAAAATCCTCACTTTCATGCAAATATAAATTCAAGTCATCTAAATTTGAATATTTTTGTTTTATTAATTTAAATGAAATATTATCTAGTTCTAAAACAGCATCTCTCACAATCCTATTATTAACATATTCTTGCTGTCTAATATTTTGAGTTTTCAATAGTTTCTTTGTACTTTCATCATAAATACAACTAAAACTTCCACCTATACCATAAAAACTTACAAAAATATCTTTATTATAATTTATATCCAAATATATTTTACCATTATCAGGAAAAATTTCATAATTACTAAGATTTAAAAAATCTGGAAAACCAATATTAATAACTTTTATATCTTGCACAGGTGACAAGATACCCTTGTAACTATCTTGTATTCTATCTAAAGAAATATATTTACTTTCACTTAAATTTTCTATATTAAAAGCTTTTTTAATAACATCATTTTTAATTGAATTTATATTATTAACATCATACCCAAGCAAATCAAAACTTAACCTAAGTGCTGCATAATTATCTCGTTGATTGAGTGTTGGATTATCAAATAATGGACTATACTTATGGTTAAAACTCTCTGTTCCTGAGGCATCTATATCTACGATATCAAGCAAATATATCTCATAGTCTTCTATTCTATCACTCTTCATAATTAAAATATTTTCTGGATGCAAATCACCATGAAAAATATTTTGCTCATGTAAATTTTGAAGTATCTGAAATAAGCTTATAGATAACTTAATGGCATCTTCAAAAGAAAGAAGATTTATCTTATCCCATGTTTCTGCCTCAATAAATCTTTGTACTAAAAATGGTGTATTACGTTTATCTAGCCCAAAATCTTCAATTTTAGGTATAAAATTATAGTCCAAATCTTTTAACAATTGAATTTTTTCAAAAAACTGATATAACCTATAAGACTGATTTAAGTCATACAAATTATCAACTACCCATGTTTTTACACATAAATTTTCAGATGATAAATAAATCTCCTTATGTTTTTTAGATGGTAATAAATCCCTTACCCAAGGATATACTCTATCAACAATTTTATCATGACGATAAACATTTAATCGAACTTGATCAAATTCAAAATTTATTTCTGACTTTGGTACTGTATCATTTAATCTATCTAGAAGCTGTGATGCTGTATTAAACCTATCTTGAGGATTATCACTTAAACACTTTTCTAAAACCCCATCATACCAATTATGATATTCAGCTAATTTGGATCGAATATTTTTTATATATTCTAGAGTTAGGAAAAGTGGTAAAGATTGACCATTTAAGATATGCCATCCAACAACACCCAATGCAAAAACATCCCGTGTGAAAGGTGTACCTTGAAGTTTTTTGTTTAGATCTTTTGGCAACTGAATTGCCGAAATACTTAAATTATCTCTTAATTTCCCTACTGTTCCTTTAGGTTGATAATAAGCTGCAATAAAGTTAGATAAACGTATTTTTAACTGAGGTGAAAACCAAATACTATGATCACCTATATCCCTATGAGCTACTTGTAAATTATGAAGATCAGAAAATTGTTTAAAAAGTATTTTAACAAAATTTACTCTATCTTCTAATTCATAACTTACAATATATCTATTAATAAATTCATTAAGACGAGAATACCCCATTGGCAAAACAAAAAGTTGCGCATATTGCTGCATAATAGATTTAGGGTCAGGATTACTCATGGCACCTAAACAATTTTCACTTAATGATTCATTTAATGATTTCAGATGAACAATAACATCCTTTTCTCGTGAGATAATTTTATATCGTCCCTCGGGATTTAATAAAGCATTATCTTTTGCTTCTAACTTCGAGAAATCCCAATTTCGTAATAGAGCCTTATCATCTTTGTTATACCTACTTTCTGCTTCATACTCTCGATATATTTCTGTTGGATGTCTAAATATTTCATCTCTTGCAATATAACCATCAACTATGTGTTCTTTAGGTTTAATATTTCCTTTATTCATGAATTTATCAAATTCAGGAATACAATTATTTAAACCTGCTTTTCTCCATGGTTCTTGTGAAAAAACTTTATTAAACACATTAGAATTGGTAACTTTTACAAAGTCATCTATATGTATTACATGATTTTTTTCATCTTCAGGTAATTCACTAAAATCACATTGAGCCGTAAAAACCACTTTAAATTGAATAAAAGGTACTTTTTTATTCAGAAAAATATCTTTCACTTTTTCCAATTTTTTCATCAATAGATAAACTTTTTCTTGCGTATTAACAACAGCACTTCGTCCTCTATCTTCACCATTTTGATACCATGTCCCATCGCATTGGGTAATCTTGCCATACCAATGTTTGAGTTCTACTATTACGATGATTTTATGTGTAATAATGATTAAATCAAATTCACCATCTCTACTTGTATCACTAAACCTAAAACCAGCATAACCTTTCCAAGGAAAAATATTTGATTCTGTGTATGACTTAAATTTTGGGTTCTGTTTTTGATTCACAGTTGTTTGTTGAAAAACCTTTTGTAATCTTTGAATTGCAGTAATTTCATAAGGTTGTAAGCCACCCTGCCAAAATTTAACATCCATAAAACCCACCAGAAAATTATATAAAAATTAATATTCTATTGATTATTTCAACTTAAAAAATTATAACAACCAATACATTTATTAGCTTTAAGGTGATAATAACAATATTCAAATCGTAAGGCCATTCATTAAAAAAGCCATATTTAAGAGTTTCAAGAATTTGATCAATCATAACCTATAACTATGAATTTTTTGAACTTTCTTTAAAAATTTTACTTATAAACCCAAATATTACACATCACATGCCTATCTTTTTCAAGAATTAATTCTATTTTTTCAATTGACTAACCCCCATCTCCCAATTATCCTTTCCCTGCTGACCCTCATGGTCAGTCGGTTTTGACAGACCGTTACAAAAGGCCGCACAACAACGCAATTATGGTTTTGTGCGTTCTCCTAAGTCACACCTTTATGGTGAGGCTAGGAGGGGCACGCTTGCGTGCGCTGATTTCCTTTTGTATCAGTCTGTCAACCCTTCTAGTCTTGCCACCATTATTTGACAGTATATTGGTAAGGCTCTCTTTAATACAAAAGGAGTCAATCATGACAAATCTATTCTCACCCCCACTCTTGCCCCCAAGACATTTCATTTCGATTCAGCCATTTCCTTCGGCTTAATTGTTGAATTATTCAGCCTGAATATTTCTAGGATACCCAAGCGTATCAAGGGTTACTTTTGCCTGTTTTTCTATGGCTTAGCTCACGCTGAATATAACAACAAGAATGATTTCAAAAAATTAAATGACGGGGGTCATCATGAAAACTTATTTAACAATCCTATCTATCCTCTTCCTTACTGGGGCGATATCAGGCTGTGCCAGCAAATCTGAACGTGAATTCGTTAAGGGCTGCAAAATGGGTGGTGCTGATAGCTCTACCTGTGAATGTGTCTATGAAAAAATTGAAGATAAATATGGCGCAGATCGACTGGAAGAGAAATTTTACATCATTAGCCAAACAGCCGAATTTCAGGATGAGATTGTACGGTATGGCATGCAATGTATGCAGGAGTAAGCCATGCGAGCAATTGCAGGAATTATCGTTGTCATCATTGCTATTGCGTTTCTGGGCTTACCCTTTATTGGATTTATGATTTTACTGGGGCTGTTCATGCTACTGGTGAACTTTGCAACAGGGGGAGATAAATAATGAAAGAAAACATTAAGGCGTGGGTAATCGGTGGCTATTTTATTATTGGCTTCTTTTTTACGGTTTACCAGAACTTCTGGGGTCAATACAGCTACAAGTCATTCGCCTATCACATTGGTCGGGGAATCGTCTGGCCTGCGGTGATGTTCCCATCCGTAGGTAAATTTATTGGTGGCGTTTTAATACTGGCCATTATTGGTGCACTGGTATTGCGTTCCAAATAATTCAACCATTTATATTCAAGGAAAGACTCATGAAAAAATTAATCATCACTGCTTTACTCACCGCATCTACAAGCTCTGCCTTTGCCATTGACCACATGCTCATTAATGGTAAGAAGATTACGATGGAAGATACACGTAGCACTTTAACCCAAAAGCTAGGTAAACCCTCTTCCAATGGCAAGGGATACAATGAATGGAAATTGGGTAGCACTCAAGTTTATGCAGCCTATAACCAGTACGGTTTGCAAAAACTGAGTGCCATGACCACAGGCAATACATCCAGTTTGGTTGCTGTAGTTAATGACAAACGCATTCAACTCAAAAAAGACACATTTAATAATGTGAAAGCAAAGCTCAAACGTGGCTGTACTGATATTCAGGAACTGCGCTATGCAGACCAATATACTTTCTCGACTCGAATTGGAGCAGAGGGTGAATATAATGCAGTCTTTGAAGCCGAGGGAAAAACTGATCCTGTCTACAGCATTACATTCACCTATGAAGATGCTGAATATAATCAGGGCTGTAATTACTGATCAAGAGTATCCATATATTTCCTATCTGATCATTCAGGTAAGCAGAATCAATCACCTGTCACGATCAGTAGGAAATAATACCTATTTAACAGCTATTATCAGGACCGCATTGTTAACATAGTATATTTTTCAACAACTATTTAAAAATAGTAGAAATATACTTAACGATGTATTGATCACGCTCTGATCTTTTGAGTGCCTTGACTTGCTGCTTAGGCCGATAAATATTTGCATTGGCTTCGACCTCTATTTCATCTAGTAAAAATGATTAAATGCTTGTTGCATCTATTACAACTTCAAAATCCACGCCTAGCGCATCAAAATGCGCCTGCCCACACTGGATTTTTTCCTTTTCGCTAGGTCTTTGGCTTGCTCAATCTCTTTGGCGGCCTGATCATATTCGCGCCACGCTTGGTCGCGCTCAGACTCACATTTCTTCCGCACTTTTTCCAACTTGAGCTTTTCGGGCAAGTTTGGCGCACTGCGAGCCTGTTTTTTCAACTCTTTAATCTGATCATCCAGATCCTTGAGATTGATTTTGAGCGAACTTCGGCGGTCTTCGCCCCAATGATCGAGCTTTTCTAACTCCTGATCAAAAAATACGCCGTTACGCTCACTGGTATGATTGACCAAACGGGCGCGTTGCGCGGCAATGGCCGTGTGCAATTGCGTCTGTAGCGTATGATTGAAAGCTGCACTTTGCAATGGCTGTGCCATTGCGGGCAGGGAAAACAGCCGTGAACCTACCTCAGCACTCAGCTCAGGCTCTAACAGCGTCCCATGATCGGTCACGAGGGCAAATAGCACATGGTCTTCGGCCTCAAAACTGGATACGGTGAGTGAGGTTGCCAACAACCAACCCGATTGCCCCAGCAGTGGCTCAAGAATACTGATTTTTTTGGGCGAGGTCTGGTAATCAAATACCAAGTGCGATACGGGCAACTGCTGGGCTTTACAGGCATCAATAATCTGCCCTGCCAATGGGTGACTCATACGGTAAACCAGCAAACTTTTCTCGGCAGGACACCAAGGGCTTTCTATAGATGGTGCTGGAGGTCGCCTGACACCCGACGCGAGCTTTAGGAATACCTCTATCGTGGCCACCACTGAGGTAGGAAAAACCACCAGCTTTATTTTAGATGCACTTAGGACAAAAAAATAAGGGCATTGGATTCCCTCATTTTTCAATAACTCGATCTAATTTACAGCCCGCACAATTTGTCTAAGCCCCAGTTTTATGCCTGCGGCATCTTCCATCACCTGATGAACAGATACTGATTCAGGCGGTGCATCAACCGCATTTTGCTGGTCATTATAAAACTCCTCCACAATATCCAGCCCCTCATCGCCACCCACCTCAAAGCTGGCATTGCCATAGCCCTGCCGTGCCACAAAGTCCAGTGCCTCCTGATAAAAGCCTGCTGCCTTGCTTTATTCATCTATCTGTTTTGCGCAGACAATTGCTTCTTGCAAGTTAGTCTAACAACATAATGTTGAATCCCGCTAGTAAAGCAGCGTTTGATAACTTGCCGTGATATTTTGATTTTACTAATAACCAAACATGAATTTAATAATGGTCATATTAGCAAGTTTAGTGATTCAAATTGCCATTGACTTTATTTAATCACTTTAATAACTTGAGATAGGATTTTTTGTAGCAAGCTATCTTATTGAATTAATTCAAAACCATATTTCCTATATGTTACATATTCAAATCATAATTTGGTTATTTAACTACATACACGAGAAGTAATTAATTTAGTCAAAATAAATTGGAGGCAACAAAACGATGAGTAAAAATGAATTAGAAACTGTTTTGAATCAGCCCATTATTGATGTTAAAGAATTATATCAACGATGGGGAGTATCAACTCCTTGGCGTTCAACAGGTAGATTCGAACCTTTACAGATATTTGCTGGTAAGCTTTTGTATCGACAAACCTTATATAATGAAAGTCGGCTATATGGATTTAAACTTCACCATCATCAAATTGATGGCTTCCAAGTACATTGGTTAAGTAATAAAAAAATAAGAAATCAAAGGGATCAATATTGTTAATTCATGGATTAAGTGCGGATAAATCACATTGGGTGCGATTCGCGCGTTATCTTGCTAAGGACTATCATGTCATCATTCCTGATTTACCTGCACATGGTCAGACTGGCTATTTATCAAATGCTGATTACAGTGTGGAGAGACAAGCTCGACGAATGATCGAGTTATTGGATCATTTAGGTATAAATCAAGTTCACGTACTTGGAAATTCAATGGGAGGTTTTATAAGTATTTTCATGGCTCACAAATGGTCTCATCGAATAGCTAGCTTAGGACTTTTAAATTCTGCGGGTTTAAAACCAAGAACTCACAGTGTATTGGAAGCAGCATTTCATGGAGCTAAAAATCCATTTATTGTAAATTCAGTTTCAGAATTTAATGACTTATTATCATTAGCTGCATCAAAGCAGCAATGGATGCCCTATTCTGTAAGATTAATGCTTGCTAAGCAGTTAGCTGATCGACGAGAGCGCTTGTTTAAATTATCTTTACAAGTAATTCAGGAAATAACTGAGTTTAATTGCGCAGAGAAAAGTAAAGATGCCTTTAAGATGTCAACACTTGTAATTTGGGGTGAAGAAGACAAATTACTTGATGTAGATATGTTAGAGCATTTTGTTGAGATTATTCCACATGCCCATTCAGTGAAATTACCTAATACTGGCCATATGCCAATGCTTGAATGTCCTAAGATAGCAGCAAAGCATTATAAAAGATTCATTAATACTTTATAACATCCATTCTGATGATCAGATATGAATAACTTTGCCAAACCTTTAAGGTAGAATTCAGCTGCATGAAATGAACAATTAAAGAGCAATGAGTAACCATAAATTTATAAATAAATTTCGAGCATAAAAAAACCACGTTGGGAAAACGCGGTTGAGGTGTCACTTTGCTTAAAGTGTTATGGTCATATACTTCAGTTAATTTAAAAGCCCTTATTGAAACTATATTTAACAACTCATATTAAATCATTATTATAAATAACCCGAATCTTGTTTAAGCCGATATTTCCATAATACGAATCATCGGCTTGTTTTGATGACATATTTGATAAGCACATAAAGATGCATAAATACCAGCTAAATAGCCTGCAACACTTCTCGCTCTAGTCGTCACTAGATTGTACGCCCCCTTCAGCAAACTGAATAAAGTTTCTATTTTATTGCGTTGTTTCAGATGGTATTCATCTGCTTTTGATAACTGTATAGATTTCATGTTCTTTCGGTGATAGGTAATTAAATCAATATCTTGTACTCTTAATTTACTCTTTAATTCATGACTAATATAGCCACGATCAGCATACAATTTAGCAGTCATTCCTTTGACTAACTGTTCAACCATTTTTATATCTGCTGTATGCCCATTTGATAAAGCTGTGCTGAGTATTTCACCTGACTGATTCATAAGTACATGCAACTTACAACCAAAGAACCAACCCATAGAACTTTTACCACGAGTTGCAATTGCTGCTAGCGATTTATGTCTTTTTATTCGCTGATTTTTACAGACAGCCAATGTCGTTGAATCGATCCATAAATAAGAACTTTGCTGATCTTTCATCAGGGCGAAATGTAAGGCATGTAAAGCCAGTTGATGAGTATTGATCAGGTAAATCATACGTTGGTAACAAGGCAGGCTTTTGAATAAATGAAGATAGTTATGTCTCAGTGCCGTAAAGAATGCTTTAAAGTTATTGAAATGTGAATGTTTATACCAAATTGCAATAAAGACAATTTCAGAAATACTGAGCTGTGCAGGGCGAATTCTTAGGCATTTAAGATTTTGCTTTAAGAATTTCCAGTAAACTGATTCAAATTTTAGAAAGAAATCATCAATTATACAGAATAATTGGGTACTATCGAACATAAGGACTAGAGTCGTAAGTTTTGTGTGGTAACTAACTGATGGCTCTAGTCCTTCTCTTTTTCAAGTCTATGGCTTATCCGTGATTCAGGTTATAAATAATAATTTAGTATCTCGTAACCATTTTTCAGTTAAAAGCATTCCCTCAACAAGATTAATTTTGGGTTCATAACCCACCTGAGTTCGAATTTTATCAATTGAATAGCCGCTGTTTATCGTTAACATCGCAAGAGAACTGCTACTAATTTCTGTGTTTTGTTTCAGTATATTTGATAATAGCCATTCACTGCTTTTGGTTAATCTTTTAGCTAAGCCCGTTTCCAATAAAACTGGTTTTCTTTTTTTCCTGCCCACCGCCAATGATGGCTAAAGAAATCCAAACAGCTCACATCTATCCCATCAGTAATATTATAAATTTGCCCTGATGTATGAGACTGTGTCGCTACTCCAAAAATACCATCCAATAAATTATCGATATATACAGGGCTAAAAATCCCCTGACCTTTTGCAGGTAAAATAAATTGATTTTTTTTTAATAAGTGAAAGCGGGATAGTGACACAAGGTCTCGAACCTGGTCCGTACACATCCCCTGGACGAATAATACTACATCCTATTTCACCGCTACTATGTGCAGCAAGTGCTGCATGTTCACTCGCAGTCTTCGCATCACAATATGAATGTCCTGTAGTTTAGAGTTTGGTCACTTAACTCTTCCGAAAAGATAATAAAAAAGGATGATCAAATGAGTACGGTATTTCCTATTACAGGTGCAGCTTCAGGGATTGGGCTAGCTTTAAGCCATCGTCTTTTACAAAATGGGCATCAAGTATGCGTCTGCGATATTAATTTTGAAAGCTTACGCAATTTGTATAAAAGTTATAGTTCCAAGCAGATATTAATACAGAAGTTAGATGTTCGTGATTTCGATAATTGGCAAAAAACTATCAATCAAGTTCTAATGAAATGGAACAAACTTGATGTTTTATGCAATGTGGCGGGTGTCTTAAAAGAAAATTGGGTTATTGATAGCTCGCCACAAGAAGTCGATTTACACTTTGATATTAATCTTAAAGGTACAATATTGGGTACTCAATCTGTTCTACAAACGATGAAAGCCCAAGGTAGCGGACATATTATAAATATTGTATCTCTAGCAGCTTTATCGCCTGTGCCAGGATTATCTTTATATAGCGCCAGTAAATTTGCAGTGCGTAGTTACTCAATAGCAGCAGGAATGGAGTTGGCTGAATTAGGGATATCTGTCACTGCAATTTGTCCAGATGCCGTGCAGACTCCAATATTAGATCAGCAGAAAGATAAAGTACAAGCTGCATTAACCTTTTCAGGTCGTCGTGCATTAACGGTTGATGAAGTAGTAGATGCGATTGTAAATGTCGCTTTGGTAAAAAAAACTTTAGAAATTATACTTCCACAAATGCGTGGTATTTTGGCTAAACTTGCAAACTCGTTTCCATCTGTTGCAGCGACACAAATGAACACTTGGCGTAGAAAAGGAATTAAGCAACAAAACTTATAGAAAAAAAAGAGTAATATGAATATAGTTGGAGGCTTGTAGCCTCCAACTATATTTAATTTAATGCCTGCACTGACTGCTGCAAGCCTTTCTGGATATCCTGAACATGAGTTAAATCATGCCTTTGCTGATGTTGCTCAGATTTCGCTTCCTCTGTATAAAACTCCTCCACAATATCCATTCCCTCATCACCACCCACCTCAAAGCTGGCATTGCCATAGCCTTGTCTTGCCACAAAGTCCAGTGCCTCCTGATAAAATCCTACTGCCTTGCTTTGTTCATCTATCTGCTTAGCTGAGGTAATCGCATCCTGTAAATTCACGCCATCACGTAAAGTTAAGTCCACGTAGTAGATTGGAGTACGATAGCTTTGTGTGGTGCTTTTCCCTCGTAAAGTAAGCTGTAATGGTAAACAGGACAATAAGTTACCCGATGCCGCATAGTAGTAACTCAGCCGTGCTGCCAGCGTCCGAATACTGTTAAAACCTGTGGTTCTAAAAATGAATGTGCCAAACTCATCCGATTCATCCAGATTGACATACAATCTGCCATAAGGTTTACACAGCCCACCTTGTGCGAGTGGGCATAAATCAGGTGATGGGCATGGATGTTGTTCAATGCCGTTCTGTCCAAGACGCTGACAGGTTTCACCATTGCCTGTACACACTGGTCGCCCAGTCTGGCGGTCAAACAAGCTATATTCTGCTCTCAGATTCAGTTCAGGTTCATTAAAAATCATCCGCACTGGAATGGTTCTCAATTTTTGGTTTTGTGCCTTTGCCCGAAGCTGCTCATCCAGTGGATGTTTCACCCAACCATCCTTAGTCTGGATTTGGCTAGTGATGGTAAACTGGTCATCCTTTTCAGGCAGACGCTTGCCATTCTTTTCAACGATCTTGCCAATACTGATACGCCCCAATACAGGTGGGGTAATTGCTAAACCTTTAATCATGGTGATTATCCTTTATTGCATTTATTTACGGATTCCCCAAATCCATTGAATGCACCGCTCCCTCACCTCAAAATTGATGAAATAAAAAAACCTGTTGAATATTCGGTCATGGGAGAAACTGTAGTGCGATGTTCAAGTGTTTCATGCAAAGCTGCTCCACCGCCCTTTCTTCATCACTGGAGAAAGGGCAAACGGGGTGGCTTTGCACAAATTTTAAATTTAGGGAAATAAAATGGGTTGATGTGGTGTGTGATGGAAATAGGTCTAAAACGGTTTAGTCAGGTGATTTAGGTTGTTGCAGGATAAACATTAAATCGTCTGCTGCCTTGTCGGGGTTGTGGGTACTGTTGCAGTAGTTCAGGCTGTGCCTGTAACAATGCTTTTTGATCCAGTACCACACTGTCTTTCGACTTCTTCCATGTCACAGTGCCTTGAGTGAATATGGCTTTCTCGGCATCTTTCATTAATGCCTGAATCCGATGCTTGAGATAGTCATATTTGGTCTGGTGCTGTGCCAGTTGTTTTTCCTCATGCAGTAGGTCGGTAAACAGTTGATCGACACCCTCTAGTGTAGAAAAATCAACGGTCTGTAAAGGGATGTGTTGTGGGTAAAGTAGTTGCAAGGCTTTGGCTGCCGATTCACTGGCATCAACACTCGGTGGCGTGTCATTTTCTACACAGTTCCAGAATATCCGTTCAGAAGCTATGATTCGATTGATCACAATTTCATTGCGTTCCACCTTAAAAATCTTGGCTTCATGTCCACAGATCAAGGCACAGATATGTGCTGCCTGTTTGCCTGTGACTGCCAGTTGGTGCTGTACCTGAATAATCACGTATAAAGGCACACCATCACGCCACAGTTTGGTTCCCCATTCACCGACAGATTTACATTCCAATATCTGTACTTCATCACAGCCCACAACGGCATAGTCCAGATTGGCCAACATAAAGTGCTTGTCAGGATCAGGATGCTGTAACACCGCATTGACCTTACGTACCTTATGACCTGTCTTGTGCTGGTAATAATTGGCAATCAGGGGTTCAAGCTGATTGCCCCAATATAAGGGTGAATAACTGTTTTGAGTTGGTTGATCTGGTTGGTTCTGCATCCGTCCTGTTTTAATCATCCATAGTTCCAGCATGCTCATGTTCGGATTAAGCCCACAGGCTGCTGCGGCATCACTACTACCAATCCCCTGTTTTCTGACTTGTAGCCATTGTTCACGGCTCATACCTTTGGTTTTAGCAAGCCGTTTGGCACGACTGGGATTAGGTTTAGCTAACGGTAAATGTGGTATGGATTTACTGCTTTGTGGTTCAACGATATGGTTCATGAGATACTCCATGTCTGTAAAAATTAAAATTGCGGCATAAAAAAAGCCACATCAGGGCGATGTGGCAAAAGGGAGTTTTGGGTAGAGGGAAATATAGGATTTAAGCAATGGGTATATTCCTTAGGCTAATTTGATTAGCTCAAATCCAACCAAAGTTAGACCACCATTCTGAGTGCCTGTTCCAGACCTCGCTGTTTCATGGCTGCACCTGTACCAAACCATGCTGAATCCAGTCGGTGATCGGTACTCATGGCTCGACGTTCGTGATCGACAAACTCTGTGATGCTACACAGCAAGCCATAGGCTGTACCTTGGGCTGAACTGAGTTCTGCACCCCGTCCCTGACCATTAAACATATCCATGACTTTCGACATGGCTCGTCCATTCGGTTCAGTTTTATTGGTTGCATTGGCTTCATTTGCCACATTGCGGTAGAACTGGATAATGCTGTCATCCTGTTCAGCAATGCTTAGACTGGTATTATTAAACACCGCATCAAAGTAAGCAGCCGCTTCCTGTTGGGTGACTTTACGCTGACTCAGTTGTTTCATTTCATACATATGCTCATCCCATGCACGAACGGAAATACCCAGTTGCTGTTTGACCTTTTCCGCATCAAATCGGGTACTGTGTGGAACTTTCACCACCCCTGCACTGGTACTGCCATTGCGTAAGGCGATTGCCAAAGTGTTGTTACACACCACACGGATTGAAGTAAATTGTGCCGTTGTGGCAAGCGTACCATCACAGGCTGTAGCGAGAAGAATATAGCCATTGCTGACATCCTTTCCCTTGAGCGCTGTACTTTGTCCTGTACGTGCCAAAGCCCAGAACTTTTTACCACCTTTGAGTACCCCTGCGGTTTCCAGTTCAAAGCCTGATTGCTCGGTCAGATCACGATAGAATTCAAGGATTTCTTTGGGTTGAACTTCCTGAAAGCGTTGGCTGACCACCGATAAAGGTGCATGGGTATCAGAACGGTATAAGACACGTTGTTCCTCATACGGCAGGATGATGCTTTGTCCCCGATCATTCTTTGCCATGTAACTGACATTGGATGATTCAATACGCCAATCCATGCCTGCCTGCTGTGCCCAGACTTCAATCGGTTGATGTGGACTGAGTTGATTACCCAGACCATGCCACGGAGTTTCACCGACATACGCCATTTGTTCAAGTTGATGTGCCATGATGATTTCCTCCTGTCCCTAGTTGAAATTGTGCTGGCAATTGTTGCAATGGAAATAAGCGGTAGGCTGCTGTGGTTGGGATGGTTGAACCAAACTATCAATCAAGCCACCCACCACTGCACCAGCTAGCCCACCCAGTAATGGTGAAAATGGTGTAGGCAAACTTTTGGCAAGGCTTGCACCAATTCCTGCACCTGCCATTGAAGAAAAACTGTTATTGCCTGATGGCTGTGTAGTTGCACGGCTAACATTGGCTGAATAGCAATATGGGCATGTAATATTCATAGGATAATCCTCATTAAATGAAAAAAGGCTTACCAATCGGCAAGCCTATGTTTTTGAATGTAAGGGAAAAAGAAAACATTCAATCTTCATGTTAATGATGTATATCTGTGATTTTTTGGGATCATGCCAGTTCGTTGCGATTCAACCATGTAGCCGTATCAGGGTGGATCAGTGTGCCTCTGATCGTTGGGCGATTTTTGATTCAAGCCAATCATAGATTTCCTGCGATACCCAGCCAACCCGATTCTGGGTTAAATGAATCGGCTTGGGAAAATTGGCATCGTAATAGTTCGATTTCGGATTGATCATTTCATAGATGGTTGAACGACTCAGTGCAGTAATCTCAATCACTGCTTTGATGTTCAGGATACGATATTGGTATTCAACGAGATTGGTCATGTGGGTACTCCCAGTAATGTAGTTGAGAGGGGTCTTCCTCAATACAAATCGGCATACCGTATTTTTTTACTGCAACCCATGAGATGAATTGACCCAACATCCCCACATGACTCAAGCCAAAAAATGAATATATGAAATAAACATTCATGTTTATAGTGTGTGGCTTTGATTTTTTGGAATCAACATTTATCCAAAGCAACGCATTCCCTTAATTTTTGCTCGTAAATGCTGATCTTCCTTATCCGCACTTGCCAAGTAACCAATAGCATTCAAGGCTTTTTCCACGTCCTTACGTTGAATCGTGCCAATACCCAAAGTGCCTTGTCTGAGATAATTGTCCTTGTGGCTTTTGCGATTACAACTAAAGTAACAGCCATCATCATCGGTAACATCTAACCAAGTTTTACTTATCTGTTCAGCAAAGTATCCATCACGCATGTGTTTTGAACCGTTATAAATAAAAAGAAAATGACAGTGATAGCCTTTGTTCCGTCCCTGTTCAATTGCCCATGAATAATCCAGTACATGCTCAAAGTAATCCTGCCGAAGATGAATAAGACGACGGAAAGTATGCAGGTCAGCATCAAACTGGCGAATATCCTTATTAGCATCATATAAATAACTCACATCCACACGTACCAATAACAGTTTGCAATGCTGATCCAATAAGTCCTCAAAATTCTTCTTTAATACCTTGAAATTGCGTTTGCGTTGTCGCTTATGCCTACTGATAAAATGATCATGCTCATCCAGCAAGCCATCACAGAAATCTATAAAATCAGTCCTTGAACGGAATAACGAACTATCTCTTTTTGTTCTGCCATGTAAATCTAATGAACGGCTAATCGACATCAAATCAAAGTAGCCTTGGAGCATGGGTGAATATTCAAGGTCAGGATCATAAATATCAGTAGCAACTTCCCGATAATCCTCAAGCTCGTATTCAGCTTCTTGCCAATGATATTTTCCTGAACAAACATCCAGCATCAAGTCTTCAATCTGAATCAGGATTTCATTACGGTTCATGTATGTATCTCCTATGGGTTAGAACCATAGGAAAGATGACTCTGTAATAAATTACCCAAAGGCATGATGAATCAGTTATGAAAATTCTTAAATTTCAATCGTTAAATTTTTGGATAGTAAAGTTTTTATGAATGAATATTTTATGGTTACACTCTTATGATTGTTCGATTGATATACTTTTTAAGTAAGGAATTTATTAGATAGATTTTTTATAAGTAATTGATTTATGAGTAATCTAATAATAATTAATTAAATTATAATCCTAGCAAAATCTTCAGATCATGAGTATGGAAAATGACTGATGACATAGACTGGAAAAGGCTTATGCTATAAGGCTTTGAACCCATTCGATGATATTATTCCTGCACTACAATTTAAGCTGAAATGCAAGTGAGAGTTACGGTTTCCTTGGTAAATTTAAACCAGCATACCTATTGTATGCAGTCACTACATAAACTTTGCCTTATCCTATCAAATCCCATGAACAGCTTAACTCTTCTGCCCTCGCTTAAAACGATTTTTAATGTCATCAGAATAATCTACATCAAATATTTCCATATACACGAAGTAAGGCAAAATATGATTCTCAAAAAATGCCCTTTTTTCCTTATCACCTGTTTCGATCATGAGTTCTGCTGGCATATTCCAAACCTTACCTTGCATAACAGGAATAGGATAAAGCTCTAAAACAGGTTTCTGATCTCCAAAAATTACGGAATTCTCATTTAGAGTCATTCGCATGTATTCAAAGAATTCAGCAGGAATGTCCCGAAGCTTTGCTTTTTGATCATCTTGTTCAGGTATATCTATGAGAGAACTAGCATCAAGAATAATAATCATATCCTGTATAAGGTCTTGGGTAATAAAATTTTCTTTCCAAAAGTACAAGAAATCCAAATACCCTTTGAACCCCTGTGGTCTAACTGCTTTCTTATTTACTATGCCAAAAAACTTCTGGAATTGCTCATAAGGCACTTTACTATTTTTAAGTTCTAACTGTATTTGAAAACGATATAGAACAATATTTTTTTGTTTATACCTTCTGAAATAGTCAATAGCCTCCCGCAGTTGTTGTGACCGTTTAATCCAGTCTTTAGTCATCGCAATAGAGCTTGGTTTGACGATTTCAGCAACAGGTTCAACGACTCCAGCTCTTGGACGGTTATCCATTATATTAGGTTGAAACTTACCTCTTCGAGCAAACTCTACAAGCTTAATGAACAGATTACTTAACTCTTCTAATGACTCGGGATTTGCGTCCCTTTTTATGATTTTAAATCCACTAAATTTTTTGATTGAAGGATCTTGGTGCCAAAAGAAATCTGCAAGAAGCTGCACATTGCGGGTAAAGTAACCTCCGTTCAATTGTTTTATAAAGTCCATTTCGCTCCAAAGAAATAAAAACTCTCGACCTAAACGAGTCACTCTTTGTTCTAACTGTTTGGAACTTTCAAGCTTTATCTGTGGCATTTGCTCTTTAGAATATAAAAATGCAGGCGTACTTTGCTGTAATAAAGTCAGCATAAAAACTTCTATCCGCATTAAAGTCTGCAAGTTCCAGCTATCACCCACTAGAAGCCGTTGTAGATAAGGATTTGTTTTATGATGTTTAACTGGAAAATCATCATACTCTGCTTCAAGTTCCCGATATAAAATATCGACAACCTGTAAATATTCTTTCGCAAATTGGTCAGTCTTGATACTCAATGCTAGACCATTATTATCTTGGGCAACTAAGTCCTCTAGTAATAAATGTTGCTGTTCCTTATTTTTTTGCCTTCCGAACATTCGTCGGTTTCTTCGTTGATCATTGTTCTGAGGTCGATTGAACAACTTTTTTAGGCGTTCATCCCCTAATAATTGCTCAATGATTGCCTCAGCAACATCATCAATAGATTGGCTAACTGATTTAAATGGGGTACTATTTAAGTCACTACTTGCACCATCCTTATCCATCTCAGGTGCATCAGTTTGTATTATGTTTTCGTCATCCATTACATTATGCTCGCAAGGGTCATGGCTAACCAACTAAAATTACGATAACAATTCCCAGTCAGCAAACCATTAATTCTCATTTATTTTCCTTTCAATTCTCGGATATTTTGACATTAATTCCAAGCCTATATTCTTATTTACCAGCAAAATTTAGTCTAACCATCATGCGAATATAGATCAGAAAATATATAGTTAGATATGGATAACAGAAGTTGATTGTCTGTTAGATCAGGCTCAATGACTCAATATCTGATTACATATCTTGAGCAAGATAGTTAGACCAGATCACAACTTTCGAAAGGGTCAAAATTTTATGGGAATGGGAAAATTATTTTTATTTTGAAGTACGATGAAGAACTCAGAACTTTAAGCAACTATCCAAAGGCTACCGATTTCATCCAGTTACAATTGATCTAATCAGAATTTTAATGTGGGTTGCAATGTGGGATAAAACCATAAACAAAAAATAAGCCCTTGTAAAAACAAGGGCTTATTTAAATATTTGGCGGAAGCGGTGAGATTCGAACTCACGGAGGACTCACACCCTCGTCGGTTTTCAAGACCGGTGCATTAAACCGCTCTGCCACGCTTCCATGTGCCTAAGAATACAAAGCTTGTTTCCTTTATTCAAGAAAAATTTAACTGCAATGTATTCAAATGCATATTGTTTCATCAATTGTTAAAGTTTAGCCGCCAGTTCAGCACCTTCACGGATCGCACGCTTGGCATCCAGCTCACCTGCTAACTTTGCCCCGCCAATCACATGATATTTTGCCAATGTAGTTTCATTTTCACGTGGTACTAAATCTTTTACAGACTCCTGGCCTGCACACACAACAATGGTATCCACACGCAATAACTGGTCATGGCCATTATGCTCAACCCATAGGCCTTCGTCAGTTACAGCCTTGTACTGTACGCCACGCAACATACGCACAGCATGCTTTTTCAACTGTGCACGATGCACCCAGCCTGAAGTTTTACCCAAGCCAATACCCAACGGCGTTGTTTTACGTTGCAATAAATAAATCTGACGTACTGGCATTTCAACCTCTGGACGTTGCGTACCACCTTCGGAAATATAGTTAGGGTTTGGATCAACACCCCATTCGCGTTGCCATTCTGCCAATGGTTGTGGCTGTGGTTGATGTGGTGGTTTTAGCAAAAACTCTGACACATCAAAACCAATACCACCCGCCCCTATCACAGCAACCTTATGTCCAACCTTAGCGCCTTTTAGCACTTCTGCATAAGACAGGACTTGTGGTGCATCACTACCCTGAATTTTTAGGGCACGTGGCACCACACCTGTTGCAATCACAACCTCATCAAAACCCTCACGTTCCAACTGTTCACGATTGACCTTGGTATTTAAGCGAACATCCACACCTGTCTGCTTTAATTGGACTTTAAAATAACGAATAGTTTCATGGAACTCTTCTTTTCCAGGAACAACTTTCGCTAAATTAAACTGACCACCCACATCATTATTTGCTTCGAATAATGTCACAGCATGGCCACGGCTGGCAGCAACTGTTGCAGCCGACATCCCTGCCACACCGCCCCCGACAACCGCAACACGTTTTGGTTTCTTGGTTTTGATATATACCAGTTCCGTTTCAAAACAGGCTTGCGGATTAACCAGACAGCTGACCCGTTGATTTTTAAAAGCATGGTCTAAACAGGCTTGGTTACAGGCGATACAGGTATTGATTTCATCTACACGGTTGGTGGCCGTTTTATTGACCCAATACGGATCGGCCAGAAATGGTCGTGCCATTTGCACCATATCCGCCTGTCCTGAAGCAACAATCTCTTCGGCAACATCTGGCATATTGATACGGTTTGAGGCAATGACAGGCACTGAAATATGCTGTTTAACCACAGCGGTATATTCAACAAATGCAGCTCGTGGGACTGATGTTACAATGGTTGGGATACGCGCCTCATGCCAACCAATCCCTGTATTTAGAAGTGTGATTCCCGCTTTTTCCAATGCTTTGGCAATAACGATTACTTCCTGCATGGTGTTGCCATCATGCACTAAATCAAGCATGGACAGGCGGAAACAAATAATGAATTTTTCACCGACTTTGGCACGAATCGCCTTGACGATTTCCACGGGAAAACGCATACGGTTTTCAATATCGCCACCCCAACGGTCTGTGCGCTTATTGACATGGTTGCTCAGGAACTGATTGATTAAATAACCCTCAGAACCCATGATTTCCACACCATCGTAGCCTGCCTTTTTTGCCAGGCTTGCACAACGGGCATAATCTTCAATGGTGGCCAAAATCTGGCTATCCGACATTTGACGTGGTTTAAAAGGATTAATTGGTGCCTGAATTGGCGAAGAAGAAACCGAAAATGGATGATAACCATAACGACCTGAATGCAGAATTTGCATCAGGATTTTTGCGCCATGCTTATGCACAGCATGTGTGACCAGACGGTGATGAGGAATATCTGCCAGACTGTTCATGGTACCGCCCGCAGGTAATAACCAGCCTTGACGGTTTGGTGAAATCCCACCCGTGATGATTAAGCCAACTCCACCTTTGGCACGCTCACCAAAATAAGCAGCAAGTTTAGGATAATTAAAAAAACGATCCTCCAAGCCTGAATGCATCGACCCCATGACCACACGGTTTTTAATGGTCGTAAATCCGAGATGTAATGGCTTTAAAATATTTGCATAGCTAGTCATGATATTCCTTCTATATTTTTGGCTTTGCAACTTGTTGCATAATACTCTAACTGAATTTTTATGCGTGTTTATGGCTTTTTTTGAGAAAGTGCTGACACTAAAGTCAAAACACTTGTAACAATCATGTTTTCAATCTTAAAACTAAAAAACTGAACCCATTAGAGCATAAATTTTCTGGATAGTTTTTCTTTGAAGAAAACAAGCTTAATGAAAAGTGTTACAATGCTTCCGATTTTTGATTCTCCAAGACTACCTGTTCGGGGTCTTTACTCATAAAAGTTAGGACAAGCAATGACTGATAATGCAACTATCTTGCAGCACGTACCTGTAGGCAAAAAAGTTGGGATTGCCTTTTCTGGTGGTCTCGATACTTCAGCAGCTTTATTGTGGATGAAGCAGAAAGGTGCACAACCTTATGCCTATACAGCGAATCTGGGTCAACCTGATGAGGATGACTATGATGCGATTCCAAAGAAAGCTGAACAATACGGCGCAGTCAAAGCTCGATTAATCGATTGTCGTTTACAACTTGCGCTTGAAGGTATTGCTGCAATTCAATGTGGCGCTTTCCACATTAGCACTGGTGGTGTTCCTTATTTCAACACCACACCACTAGGTCGTGCAGTAACAGGTACCATGCTTGTGACTGCAATGAAAGAAGATGATGTTAACATCTGGGGTGACGGCTCTACCTATAAAGGTAACGATATTGAACGTTTCTATCGTTATGGTTTATTGACCAACCCTGCCCTTAAAATCTATAAGCCTTGGTTAGACCAAACCTTTATTGATGAGTTGGGTGGTCGTGCCGAAATGTCGCAGTTCCTGATCGACAATGGTTTTGACTACAAAATGTCAAAAGAAAAAGCCTACTCGACTGACTCAAATATGTTGGGCGCAACCCACGAGGCGAAAGATCTGGAATACCTCAATGCAGGTATTAAAATCGTTGAGCCAATCATGGGCGTTGCATTCTGGAAAGAAGATGTAAAAATTGATGCTGAAGAAGTATCGATCACCTTTGAGGAAGGCTTCCCTGTTGCGTTAAATGGCCAACGTATTGAAGATCCAGTGGAATTCATTCTAGAAGCAAACCGTATCGGCGGTCGTCATGGTTTAGGTATGTCTGACCAGATCGAAAACCGTATTATCGAAGCGAAATCTCGTGGTATTTATGAAGCACCAGGCATGGCATTGTTACACATCGCCTATGAGCGTTTGGTAACAGGTATCCATAACGAAGATACCATTGAGCAATACCGCATTAACGGTTTACGTTTAGGTCGCCTACTTTACCAAGGCCGTTGGTTTGATTCACAAGCACTTATGTTACGTGAAACAGCACAACGTTGGGTAGCTAAAGCGATTACAGGCACTGTGACTTTAGAATTACGTCGTGGTAATGATTACACCATCATGAACACTGAATCTCCAAACCTCACCTATGAGGCTGAGCGTTTGACCATGGAGAAAGGTGATTCTATGTTTACACCTATGGATCGTATTGGTCAGCTCACCATGCGTAACCTCGACATTACTGATACGCGTGCAAAACTCGGTATCTATACTGAAACGGGTTTGCTTTCTGTAGGTCAAGGCTCTGCCATTCCACAATTGGAAAATAAATCAAAATAAGCGTTTGATCATTTAATTGTCTCACCTGAAAAGGCTGAATCAAATATTCAGCCTTTTTATTGACCAAGAAAAACCCAGAACAACAAACCATTCCATTTATAGAACAATATGTCGCAATAAAAGACTATTTATCACCATTATGAATCGATAATATAACAATCAAGCAGAACATAATAACTGGGAGATGAAAGATGAATGCTTATCTACATCGTAGTGAAAACCGTGGTCATGTCAAAGCAGGCTGGTTAGATACCTACCACAGCTTTTCATTTGGTAGCTGGTACAACCCGAAATATATGGGTGTCAGTGCACTCCGCGTGATCAATGATGATACGGTTGCCGCCCATAACGGTTTCGGCACACATCCCCATGACAATATGGAGATCCTGACCTGTGTGCTTGATGGCACCATTTCCCATAAGGACAGCATGGGCAATGAGGGACAAATCAATGCGGGTGAATGGCAGTTGATGAGTGCGGGTACAGGTGTCACCCATAGTGAAATGAACAAGCATGACAAGGCAGTGCATCTATTACAGATCTGGATTCAACCCAATGTACAGGATGCTGAACCGACTTATCAGCAAATTCAGCTGAATCCGAAAGATCACCCAAACCAATGGCATTTGATCGCAGGTGATGAATCCGCACCAATGCTGATCCGTCAAAATGCTGAGGTGAAAACGGCGGTGATTGAGAAAGATCAACACTTGGAGATTACTGCAAAGAAAAAAGTGAACTATGTTCATGTGATTTCTGGTGAAGTGATGATTGCTGATCACCTGGTTAAAGCGGGTGATGCATTATTATTTGATGAGACCGCGACCGTTACTGCATCGCAGGATAGCCAAATGATCTGGTTTGACCTACCTTAATCATCCGTTTAACTCATACCTCTTCTCCTAGGGGTACGAGCTTTTTAATCATTGCTGCTACTATCACAACCACTTGAATCTGAACTGGAGTCATCATTTGAATGACAATGATCAGAATATCCTGAATCATCATTTCTGGATGATTCACATGGGGAAATATTTGAGTAATAATGTGGTGAATGATCAAGAGAGTCTGAAGTGGAATCTGTCCTTTTTGCGAAAAATGTAAACAGGACAAAGCCAATTGCTAAAAGTACGATAATCAATATCAGCATAACAATCCCCTGTTGTTAATCCAATTTTTATAGACTATACCCCAAATTCGCTTTAAAAATTATAGGCATTAAAAAAGCCCGATTAACGGGCTTTTCTACAACCTTGAACATTTTTAAAAACGATCTGAACCGTTTCGTTCGTTGTTAGCTGTGTATTCGGGTCATCATATCTTTGTTCATTTAGGCAAGATATCTCTTAAATCCTAAAATAGTATATGACTTCCTTATAGTCTAAATTATCACCAATTCAGTAGATGGTCAAGTGGTTTGAATTGATACTTAATTAGACCTAGAGCACTATTTAGTTCCCCGAAAATACCCCTAAAATCCCCGAAACGAAAAAACCGCCAATTACGGCGGTTTTCTAAGCTACTGATTTAAAAGCTAATCTTGGTAGGATATCCAGACTCGAACTGGAGACCTCTACGATGTCAACGTATTATTTCCAAATAAAAATCATATACTTAATATCAATTGGTGCTTATATGGTGTCGCCGATTATTTGTAACAGAGCATTACACTTGTGTTATGCCTTAAATAGGATACAGTAATTGACACACATCACAAAGATAGAGTTCTCCCCTGATATTAGGTATATACATCAATCAGTACAGCACCACGTAATACCAATCCCCAAGATCGACATATCATAAATTAGTTATCGCGCGTTGATGCACCACTTCAGGTAGTCAAACGGCTGCCCAGTCGCCTGTTCGATCCAGCAAAGTAATACTATGTATCATATGCACTGGAATACGTTTGAGAATACTAATCGCTTCGACAGTATGGTGGGCCATATTCAATACACACCTAACCACCATAGCTGGTAGGCCTTTTAATGCTAAAGTCTTGGCTTATTTCTCACAATATCCCGATGAAGACAAAACGTTTGACGCTATAACAAACATAATAAAAAACAAAATACCATAGACAAAAAAACAAGCTCCTGTAAAAACAAGGGCTTATTTAGATATTTGGCAGAAGCGGTGAGATTCAAACTCTCTAAATAACCTTTTAATAGATTCTATCTAGGTTTAATCCATTATTTATCAAATAATTAAAATCTAATAGAATCTTATAGATTTTATAATTTGTGCCAAATTTTGTGACAATGCCTTTTTTTAAGCAATGCATTTTATAACAAAAAATTTGGTGGAGATGGCGTCAGTTGAACTAAATCAATAAAACCATGTTTTATATATATTTTATTTCTATAAAACTTAAATTTACCCAATCTAGACCCTTTACCTTTCAGACTGCTCTGAAGATGGGTCAATTCGAAGGTAAACCAATTCTGTTCTTATCATAGATTCATTTGGAAGAAGTTGCTTTAGCTAAAACCATCTATATTGCATTTCACATCCTATTCACGCTTGCTCTTTTAAGCTAACTTTAAAATGATGTGAGTTTAGCAAAATGACATTTCTAAGAAGTGTAACAGTTTCAACACTGGCATTACTTTCATTGGTTAGTTGTAAAAGTATACCAAGTTATAGCACTGACTTTGATAAAGCAAATAAGCACATCTCAGGAATTATGTTGAATGATCAACAAGCTCAGCTTGTCGGGCAGCGCTTTGTAGCTGCATTTAATACAATGGGAACTGTTGATTTTGTTAAAAACACAAGTCAACTCTATGCAGATCATTTATACATCAATGATACTCTTTCTCAATTTTCTACTAAAAATGAGCTCGTTAAACATTTTGAAGGAATGAACAAGCGTGTCAGCAATGTTACTGTAAAATTAATGAGTGCAACGCACACAGATGATTCGGCCTATATTCATTGGCATATGGTGTATGACTTCAAAATGTTTGGCCGTATGAAAACTATGTCCTCATATGGAGTTAGCCAAATCAAAATTAATGACAAGGGTTTGATCATTTTTCAGCAAGATTATTGGGACCCTGCTAATGGTTTATATCGTTCTCTGCCCTATGTAGGAAATGCTTATTCTTTGCTTTTACCATTTAAAAAATAGTTTAAATTCGGCCTAGTGAATAAGCTTCATGAACAGCTATAGATTGTTGAATTAAATATAAAAGTAGAGGTGCGAAATGCTTAATTATTTAAGAAAAATTGGACTCAGTGTCACATGTCTTATCACGCCTTTAAGCTTAGTACATGCAAATACACAACTATGTAATACAGCTCCCCTCATCGTCACATCAAAAAATGTAGGATCAGTTAGCTATTACGCCAATAATTGCAGTCAAAACTGGGAAAATCAAAATATTAGATTAGATTTTTCTTATAACCAAAATATTCGAGAATGGGCATTTAAAAAAGCGGCGACTTACTACCTTAAGAAAAATGTGACTAATTTTTCAGACGAATCAGTTTTAAACAGAATTACTGCATTATATCACCCCGTAAAAAGGGGCGATCTCTATACTTTAAATTATGACCAAACGAGCAAACAGTTAAGCTTGTCTCTGAACCAAAAGCGCTTAGGTGCAATTACTGATTCTCAAGCGAATCAATACTTTAAAATATGGTTTGGGAACTCACCATTTAATGCTAAATTAAAGCAACAATTACTAAATCTATAACTTGATCGAATTATTATGAACAATCAATTTATTCTTATGGTAGAAGATCACTTCGAGCTTGCTGCAACAGTCTGTGAGTTTCTAGAACAACATGGCTTTGTCATTGATCATGCCCGTAATTTAGATGCTGCACGCAATTTTTTAAAAACGAACCCTTATCATTTACTTTTACTCGACATTAATTTACCCGATGGTTCAGGCTATGATTTATGTGAATGGCTGAGAACTGATCAAGGCAAAGATATTCCAATTCTGATGTTAACGGCCAGAGACACATTGGATGATAAACTAAAGGGTTTCACCGCAGGAACTGATGATTATTTAATCAAACCTTTTGATTTTAATGAATTGGTGATGCGAATTCGGGCACTTATTAAGCGCTCTCTTGGCGAAGTATCAACAAGTAAAATCAAAATTCATGACCTGATTTTAGACAGTTCGACCCAAACTGTAACACGTGCAGGTCAGTCGATTGAGCTGCCCCGTATCCAATTTAAATTACTTAAAATTTTGATGAGAAACTCTCCCAAAGTCATTACCAAACAAGAAATTGTTATCGAACTATGGGGTGATGAAGAACCTGAAAGTGATGCATTACGCAGTCATATCTACAACTTAAGAAAAATGATCGATAAGCCTTTTCAAGAGAAGTTGATCCATACCATTTCAGGTGTCGGTTTGAAAGTTTCGTTTGATCAGAGTTCACATTAATTCATATACACCACAACAATTAAGCCAGTTGTATTTTCTAATTGTAAATGTGGATGAGTGCTTAAATAATATTGGCGGTCAAATAACTCAACTCTCCATCCCAACTGAGTGCATAACTTTCTAACCAGTTGTAAACCAATCCCATGACCTTTGGCTGTCAGTTGAAATTGAGAACTTAACTCCTGGACTTTACAATCATTCGGCATCTCAATCCCAATCCCATTATCAGCAATCACAATACTATTTTGGCGTTGAATAATATGGATATTAGATCCTTGAGAATAATTCAATGCATTGCGCAGAATGTTACTCAGCACCATTTTAGTCATTGAGGGATAAATGAGTCGAGGAAACTCTTGAGGGTCATAATGAACAAAAACTTGAACACCTTTGCTTTGACTTACAGGCTCTAGATCCTTTAGCAAATCACTAATTATATTGGATAATCGAGTTTGCTCAGCAGTTAAGTTATTGGTGGTATTGCGTGCGATCGCCAATAGCGTTTCGACAAGCAGTTGCATATCCTCAATGGTATTGGAAATACGATGCAGTGCTTTATCTTCCCCATATTTAACCTGACAAAGCTGTACACTACCTTTTAAAATTGTGAGTGGTGTGCGTAATTCATGACTAACATCCCCTGTAAACTCACGTTCTCGGTTGATGAAATCGTTTAAAACTTGATGATACTTTTCTAATGCCTGCTTTAAATATTCAGCTTCCAGATTGCCGTTAGTACTAATCCCTTGAAAGGGAGAAGCTTCTTTATTTTGATGTGCCCAATCAATATGATCTAAAGCGTTTGCTAACCGTGTAATTGGTGAAAAATAACGTTTAGCTCTCCGATTTGAAAACCATAAGATGCTATACAGTACAATTAGGCTGAACATTAACGGTGCTAAACCAAACATCCACACAATTTTGTTGACATTACTTTCACCAAAAACAAGAAGGACATGTTGTCCATTTCTTTCACCATAAACAGTCATTCGATCTTTACCATCGACGAAGACCCGATGAACGCCCTGCTTTAAAGTTTGATTTTTAAACACTAAAGGTGGATCTTTACTTAGCCAGCGATAGCCATATAAATTTTTTGTATCAGGTAAATCAGCATTGGGATTACGATCAACTCGCATCCAATAATGTTCCATTTCTTGCTCAAGCGCTGTTTTGAGCAGTGAGCCTTTAATGACCCAAGCACTGCATGCAATACCGATAATAATCGACAGCGCAATCAAGCCAATTTGCAACCAATAATGACGGTTGAACATCTCACTCAGTGGATGAATATTTTCACCGCTTTTATTGGTTCTAAACAT